>NZ_CP150309.1:3200000-3705000 GCF_051524395.1 Sorangium sp. So ce117 | reverse complement strand
GCGCGAGCGCCTGCGCCACGACCTCGAGTCCCTCGGCAGGGACGCCCTTCGCGGCGCTGATGAACGCCTCTGCAGCCGGATCGGGGGGCGGTTGCGGCGTCCCCGCGGCGCGGGGCGGCTCGGTGCGCTGAGCGACCTCGCGCGAAGACAAGACGGCCGTCCGGATGGCGTCGGCGATCGCCTTCGCCTTGTCACGGGTAGCCTCGCCAGCGTCTTCCGAGAGCTTCACGACGGCGTGCACGGTGCGGTACCCCTCGGGACGATCAAGATCGAGCCAGTGGCGCTCGGTGGCGACGCGGAGCTCTTCGTCGGTCACCGGTCCTGCGTTCGCCGCCTCCTCTTTCAGGCGGTGGAGCATGCGACGGGCGAGCACCAGGCTGATCTCGCGCCGCACGTCGGGCTCCTCTTCGAGGCCGCGGGCTCGTGCCTCGGCGGCCCAGAGCGCGTCGCGGACCGCCGCGTCCCGGGCCTGCGCAGGCGGGATCTGCTGCGCCGCCGCGATGCGCGCTACCGAGTCGACGGCGACGTCGCTCGCGCCCACGCGGGCCGCCACGTCGGGCGGCAGCGGCGCCGCCCCCCTCGCGGACGTCGATAGAGCAGCCCAGGCCGCGCACGCGCACAGACACGCGACGGCCGCGATCGCTCGGCGCCCAGGGCTCACGCGCTACCCCCGCGGGGACGAAGGATCTCCGTGGACGCCTTGAGCGAGAGGCCGCCGATCACGAGGAGGTAGATCGCCTTGAAATCCTGGCGATCACCGAGCGCGTGAACCCCGAAGGCAAAGGAGAACGCTGCGGCGACGAGGAGCAGAACCGCGAACACATCGACTGCGCGGGACACGCCCATGAGTGTAACGCGATTTGGTGAGGAACCGGCGGGGATGCAGGGGACACCAGGGAGCGGCGGCAGCCGGGAGGCCACGGCCGCGCCGCCGCTCACCGCAGCGTCATCGCGACCGCCCCCAGGACCGCAAAGACGATGAGGACCACCAGGTGCCGAACGGCTCGGTGGGGGAACCGCCGTCCGCCGCCCGTGTGCCGGCGGTCACGAGCCACCGCGACGCCGGACGCCGCCGTGATCAACGCGACAGCGCAGGCCACCGCGACGGCCTGGGCCAAGAGGGCGCGCTCCGGGTCCCGGATGCGCCAGGCGAGCACGAGGATCGCCAGGCTCACGAGCGCTCCGAACGCGACGATCGCCGTCGCGAGCGGAGGGAGGTGGGCTCGGGCCTGCAGGAGCGGGGCGTCTGGCTCCGGCTCCGGCTGGCGCCGCACATCCCAGCGATCGCGCCAGGAAAGCGCGAAGATACCCCAGGCGATCGCGCCGATCGCCGCGCGGACCGGGTCGAGGCGGGATGGCTGAAGGGAAGGAGAGGCCAGCAGCCAGGTCAGCGTGACGAGCGCGAGGAAGACGGAAATGCCGAGGTGCCGGGCGACCCGGCGGTGCGTGGGGGCGAGCAGCGGCGCAGCGATGCCGCACAGGAAGGCGAGCGTGGCGGCGATGCTGGCGAATACGGGCGCGCCACGACCGAAACCCGCGGGCGCGACCGTGATCATCCAGGCGACGACCGCGGCGAGCAACGCCTGCGGGGCGCGCCCGCCGGCCGGACCCAGGTCGAAGCGCGCCGCCCCCGGCAGCGGCGCCTCCGGGTGGTCCGAGCCTGACGCCCCGTCGACCCCGCGCGTCAACGCACCGCCGCGACCGACGGAGGCCGACGCGGTGGACTCCTCTTCGCGCGGAGCGCCGATCGAGATGGCGCCGGGGGCATCCGTGCTCATGAGCGAGCGCTAGGCCAGGTTTCTCAGGAGGTTGCCCACGGGCAGCACGTCCGGCGCTGGCGCACCCACGTCCGCCTTGTCGCCTGCGCTCCCCTCTTCCCGGGCGACCTCGAGCCCGAGCCGCTTCCAAAGGCCCGTGTCAAAGAGGTGGCTCGGGCGCACATTGCCGAGGGCTGCGAGCATGTTCTGCCGCGTCCCGGGGTGGCGCGCGTCGAGATCCGCGAGGAGCTGGCTCACCGCCTTGCGCTGGAGGTTGTCCTGGGACCCGCACAGGTCGCAGGGGATGATCGGGAACCGCTCCTCCGCGGCGAACGCGGCGAGCTCGGCCTCGGCGCAGTAGATCAGCGGGCGGATCACGATGTTGTCGCCGTCGTCGGAGATGAGCTTCGGCGGCATCGATTTCAGCTGCCCCGCGAAGATCAGGTTCAGGAGCAGCGTCGTCACGGCGTCGTCACGGTGGTGGCCGAGGGCGATCTTCGAGCAGCCGAGCTCGCGCGCGATGCGGTACAGGATGCCCCGGCGGAGGCGGGAGCAGAGGGAGCAGTACGTCTTGTTCTCGGGGATCTTCTCGGTGACGATCGAGTAGGTGTCCTCGGAGATCATCCGGAACTCGTGGCCGCCCGCCGCCATGTAGTCGGTGAGGAGGTGTCCCGGGTAACCAGGGTGCCCCTGGTCGATGTTGACCGCGATCACGCTGAACCGGACCGGCGCGCGCCGCGCGAGGTCGACGAGCAGCGCGTGCATCGCGTAGCTGTCCTTGCCCCCCGAGACAGCACAGAGGATCCGATCGCCGTCGGCGATCATGTCGAAGTCGGTGATGGCGCGCCCCATGGCGCGCGCGAGCTTGCGGCGGAGTTGCACGGTTTAGCCGGTGAAGCCTTCGATGAGGCGGAGGAAGGTAAGCACGCCGTGGCCCGTCCCGCCCTTGGAGAAGATGCCGTACGGCTTGTTCGCCATGGATGGGCCAGCGATATCCACGTGGACCCAGGGGACATCCCCCACGAACTCGCGCAGGAACAAGGCCGCGGTGATGGCCCCTCCCCAGCGGTCGGCCGTGTGCTTGATGTCGGCCCAGTCGCTCTTGAGGCCGTCGCGGAGCTCTTCGATGAGCGGGAGCTGCCACATCGACTCGCCCGCGGCCTTCGCGGCGCTCCGCAGGCGCTCCGCGAGCTCCTCGCGGTTCGAGAAGAAGCCGGACACGGTCGGCCCGAGGGCCACGACGCACGCGCCCGTGAGGGTCGCGTTGTCGACGATGAGGTCCGGCTTGAGCGCGCGCGCATAGGCGAGGCAGTCGGCGAGGACCAGGCGCCCCTCTGCGTCGGTGTTGATGATCTCCACCGTCCTGCCGTCCAGAGAGCCGAAGATGTCGCCGGGCCGATATGCGGCGCCGTCGGGCATGTTCTCTGCCGCGCCGATGACGCCGTGCACCTCGACGTTCGGCTTGGCGGCCGCGACGGCGGCCATCAGCGCGATCACGTTCGCGGCGCCGCCCATGTCGCCCTTCATTTCTTCCATGCCCGGAGCTGGCTTGATGCAGAGCCCGCCGCTGTCGAAGGTGAGCCCCTTGCCCACGAAGACGAGCTTCCCCTTCGGCTTCCCGGGAGGAGCGTAGACCATGTGGACCAGCCGGGGATCCCGCGCGCTCCCCTGCCCCACCGCCATGATGAGCTTCATGCCCCGCTTGGTGAGCGCGGCCTTGTCGAGCACCGTCACCTTGAGCCCGTGCTGCTTGCCCACGTCCACCGCGACACGCGCGAGCGCCTCCGGATAAACCTCGTTGGGCGGCTCGTTGACGAGGTCGCGCGCGACGCAGATCGCCTCGCCGACCTGCTGGCCGAGCGCAACGGCATCGCGCGCCGCCTTGCCCACCTTGCCCTCGATGACCACGGTGCCGCGGGAGAGCGCGACCTTGGGCAGACGATCGCCCGTGAAGTAGCGGGTGAACCGGTAGGCCCCGAGCACGAGCCCCTCCGCGGCGGCCCGCTCCGCGCGCTCGACGCCGGGAGGCACGACGACCGCGATGCTCTCGGCGCGCACGCCGTTCGCGAAGCGCGCCCCCTTCGCCGCGAGCAGCCTGCACTCGACGTCGGTGACCTTGCCCGACCCGAGCCCGAGCAGCAGCACCCGGCCGGGCTTCAACGCGCCGTGCGTCGCGAAATCGATGCTCTGATCCCTCTTCCCCGTGAAGTCGTCACGCTTGACCTGGTGAGTCACCGACTCGCCCAGCGCCGCCACGAGCCTCGCCAGCACGCCCTCACCCGTCGAAGCGCCTTCAGGCACGCCGATGACGACGACGTCGACGGCGATGCTCAGCGGGTCGGACGAGGCGAGGTTCACTTTGATCGGCATGCGGTCTCCTGAGCCCGGGATGTGGAGGGGTCCAGCGCGGCATCTAAACACGAAGGGCTAACCCCGTCGACGTGGACGATGCCCGCAGGCGGTCGGCCCGAGGTGCGGCCGGGAGAGCGCTCGCGCCCCCAGGCGCGCAGTCCCGCACGGTTCCGCGCAGTCCCGCACGGCTCCGCGCGGCTCCGCGCAGGCTTCGCGCTCGGCGGCCCGCCGTCGGAGCGCCTCGCGCGACGCTGCCCACCGGACTGCGGGTCCGAGCCGGCCCGGCCCGAGCGCCGGATGGAGGGGCGTCAGCGCGCCGACCCGTAGATCTGGATCACGTCGGCGAGAAGCTGAAGCGCCTCGACGCGAGGGCGCTGGAACGCGTTCCGCCCCATGATCGACCCGAAGGAGCCGCCTGCGGCCATCTCGCGCACCTCCTCCAGGACGGCATCGGTCGCCTTGGACTCGCCGCCAGAGAAGATCACCACGCGCTTGCCGCCGAACGTCGCCTGCACGACGTGCCGGGTCCGGTCGGCGAGCGTCTGGATGGGAATGTTGTATTTCTCGTACATCTTTCTCGCCTCCTCCTGCTCGATATGAGCGGTCGGCGGCTTGACCTTGATGATGTGTGCGCCGAGCTGGGCCGCAATCGTCGCCGCATAGGCGCAGACATCGATGGCCGTCTCGCCCTGCTTCGACAGTCCGGCGCCGCGCGGATAGCTCCAGACGATGACGACCAGGCCCCTGCGCTTGGCCTCGAGGGCGATCTCGCGAAGGTCCTCGTACATCCTGTTTCTCGCGCCGGACCCGGGGTAGATCGTGTAGCCGACGCCGACGCAGCCGAGGCGGAGCGCGTCCTCGACCGAGCCGGTCACCGCCGACACGGGCTGCTCCACCTTCGCCAGCGTGTCGCTGTTGTTCAGCTTCAGGATCAGGGGCACCTGCCCCGCGAACCTGGCCGCGCCCGCCTCCAGCGATCCGAGCGGCGCCGCGTAGGCGTTGCACCCGGCGTCGATCGCGAGCTGAAAGTGGTAATCGGGGTCGTAGGCCTCGGGGTTCGGAGCGAACGATCGCACCGGACCGTGCTCGAAGCCCTGGTCCACCGGCAGGATCACCATCTTTCCGGTGCCCGCGAGCGCGCCATGGTTGAGCAGCCGGACGAGGTTCGTCAGCGTGCCTGGGTTCTCGGAGGCGTACCAGGAGAGGATCTGCTCTACACGGGTGGTGAGCGCCATGAATCACTCCGTCGAAGGTGCTGCTGCGCCAGGAAGCGCGTGGCCCGCCCGGGGCGTGAACCCACCCCGTCATGCCCGCGGCGCCGTGTCAGGGTGCTCGAGCGAGCGGGCTCGGGCCGCATCTTCGGGACTTGGACGAACGTATCGAGCCCAACGCGCGGGCGGTCCAGCGCCCCGAGGATGTTGTACGAAGCCATCGGATACGCAATTCTCGAAACTGCGCCGGTCCGCCCTCGGGGCCACAGCGGCGGACGCGAGCGCGAGCACGTGGCGGGGCGGTAACGTCCTCGCCGACAACGCGGAGGGATCATGTCGGACCAACGGGATCTGAGCTGGAAGCCGCCGGAGGCGCCGTCACGCATCGGGATCACGCTCGAGACATACATCCTCGAAGGAATGCTCGGGTTCCCCGCGGCGACAGGGGCCTTCACCTCCCTCCTGAACCAGCTCGGCCTGGTGGCGAAGCTCGTGACGTCCAAGGTCCGGCGGGCCGGCCTCGCCAACGTCCTCGGATACACGGGACAGACCAACGTCCAGGGCGAGGTCGTGCAGAAGCTCGACGAGGTCGCCAACGAGACGCTGCTCAGCGTGCTCGGAAGGCGCGGGCACTGCGCGGCCGTGGTGAGCGAGGAGCTCGGTGAAATGAGGCTCCTCTCCACGGACCCGCGAGCGAAGTACATCGTCGTCGTGGACCCGCTGGACGGCTCGTCCAACATCGACGTGAACATCTCGATCGGCACGATCTTCGGCGTGCTCCGAAAGAGCGACGCCAAGATGGGCGCCGATCCCTCGGACTTCCTTCGCCCCGGCCGCGATCTGGTCGCGGCGGGCTACGTGCTCTACGGCTCGTCGACGCTGCTCGTCATCACGACCGGCCTCGGCGGCGTGCACGGCTTCACCTACGACCCGACCGTGGGAGAGTTCTTTCTCTCTCACGAGAACATCCGGATCCCCGAGCGCGGCTCGACGTACTCCATCAACGAAGGCCACAGCGCGCGATGGCCGGAGGACGTGCGCCGCTGGAACGCGTGGATCAAGGAGGACAGCAAGCACGAGGGGCGGCCGTACGGCGCGCGCTACGTGGGATCGCTGGTCGCGGACGCGCACCGGACGCTGCTCAAGGGCGGCATCTTCGCGTACCCCGCCGATCAAGGCGGCCAGGGCAAGCTGCGGCTGCTCTACGAGGCGAACCCTTTCGCGTTCATCTTCGAGGCCGCGGGCGGAAAGGCGAGCACGGGGGCCGAGCGCATCCTCGACAGGGTCCCGAGGTCGCTCCACGAGCGCGTGCCGCTCGTCCTCGGCTCGCCCCGCGACGTCGAAGATTTCGAGCAGTTTGTGCGCGGCGAGCGCTGACGCCGCGAGAGAAGGGCGCCGCCCCCGCCGCCACGAGCCGCAGCGGGGGGGCGACCCGCGGGTCAGACCCCCTGCGCGTCGGCTCCCCAGATCACCTTGTGGAGCTGGACCTGCACCCGGACGTGGAGGCCATCGTCGAGCACCCACTGGACGAGCTCCTTCGGCGACAGCTTGCCCCACACGCACGAGGCGAGCAGCGTCACGCCGCGCGCGTCGAGGCACCGCTCGCGGATGGTGTCCCGCATCCACGCATAGTCCGCCCGATCGGCGAGCACGAACTTGATCTCGTCGCGCGGCGTGAGGTGATCCAGGTTCGACCAGCGGTTCCGGTGGGATTCCCCCGAGCCAGGCGCCTTCAGGTCCATGATCTTGTGCACGCGCGGATCGACGCGCGAGACGTCTGCCTCGCCGCTGGTCTCGACGAGGACCGTCCGGCCCGCGTCGCAGAGCTCCGTGAGGAGCGGGAACGACCCGGGCTGAAGCAGAGGCTCACCACCCGTGAGCTCGACGAGCGGCGTGCCGAGGGCGAGCGCGCGCTCCAGGACGTCGCTGCGGCGGCTCCGCTTGCCGCCGTAGAAGGCCTGCGACGTGTCGCACCAGGCGCAGCGCAAGTTGCACCCGGTGAGCCGGACGAAGGTGCACGGGAGCCCGGCGAACGTCGATTCGCCCTGCACGCTGGCGTAGATTTCGTGGACGACGAGGGTGTCTTCTTTCAAGGAAGCGACGCCTCCGAGGAGCCTCGGTCCGCCTCGGCGGCGCCACGCCGCCGGCGACCCGAGGTGGGGCGGGAGCTTTGGCCGCGCCGAGCGCGCAACGCAAGCGGCGCGGAGCGCTCAGCTGGAGATGACGCTGACCTCGCCCGCCGCCACCGCCCGGAGGATGCCGTCCGCGCCGCGGACCAGCAGGTGTCCCTCCGGATCGATCCCCGCCGCGACGCCGACCACGCCGGCGACCTCGACGCGGCGGCCGCGCAGCCAGTCCATCCGGGCGAGATCCTCCGCGAAGGGCGCGAGCTCTCCTGCCTCGAACCTCGCCGCCGCGTCGCCGATCGCCTGGAGCAGCTCCGCGGCGAGGCGCTCGCGCGGGACGTCGTCGATCCCGAGCATCGCGAGCGACGTGGCCCGCGCCGACAGATCCGGCGGGAAGCTCAACGCATGGACGTTGAGCCCGACGCCGACGATCACGCTGCTCACCGACTCGCCGCGCAGCTGGGCCTCGACGAGGATCCCCGCCAGCTTGCGGCCCCCGGCGAGCACGTCGTTGGGCCACTTGAGCCGCACCTCGACGGCGGAGCCGCCGCCCGACGCGCCGCGGGACGGAAGAGGCGCGAGCCGTCGCTCGATGACGGACGCGACGGCCAGGCCCATGACGAGCGCGATGGGGGCCACTCGGCTCGCCGGCAGGCTCGGGCGCAACACCACCGACAGGTAGAGGTTCTCGCCGGGCGGAGAGTGCCAGGAGCGCCCGCCGCGCCCCCGACCCTGGGTCTGCGCGTCGGCAAGGAACGCAGCCCCGTGCGGCGCGCCGGCCGCGGCCGCGCTCCGCGCGTCGTCGTTCGTCGACGTAGTCTCGGCCGCCACGGCGAGTGGCCGCCCGAACGACGCGCCCAGCCGAGAGAGCTCGCGCTCTATCGCCTCCCCGTCGAGCCGCCTCACAGCGAGAGATCGAGCGCGATGTCGGCTGCACGCGCCGAATGCGTCAGCGCCCCGACGCTGATGACGTCGATGCCCGCCGCGACGAGCTCGGGGATGCGCTCCAGCGTGATGCCGCCGGAGACCTCGAGGAGAGGCCGGCCGTGCTGCGCCGACCGCACGCGCGCGGACGCGGCCTTGACGTCGGCCAGCGTGAAGTTGTCGAGCATGATGATGTCGGCGCCGGCGGCCAGCGCCTGATCGAGCTCCTGCAGCGAGGCCACCTCGACCTCGACCTTCGTCGTGTGCGGGGCGCGGGCCCGCGCGCGGGCGATGGCGGTCGCGATGCCGCCCGCCGCGACGATGTGGTTGTCCTTGATGAGCACGGCGCTCCCGAGGCTGTCGCGGTGGTTGTGCGCGCCGCCCACGCGCACCGCGTAGCGCTCCAGCCCGCGGAGACCGGGCGTCGTCTTGCGGGTGTCGGTGATGCGCACGCTCGACCCAGCCGGGATCGCCTCGGCGTAGCGGCGCGCCTCGGAGGCGACGCCGCTCATCCGCTGCGCGAGGTTGAGCGCGGTGCGCTCCGCGCTGAGGAGCGAGCGCGCGCGACCACGCACCGCCCACAGCACCGTGCCGACGCCGACCGCGGTGCCGTCCGCGACGAGCACCTCGCCCTCCACCTGCCGATCCAGGCGCTGAAAGACGCGCAGGAACACGTCGCCCCCGCACGCGACGAGCGGCTTGCGCGCGACCGCCTTCGCTGTCGCGCGCGCGGAGGCCTCGACACAAGCCTCGGTGGTGAGATCGCCTCCCGCGAGGTCTTCCTCCAGAGAGCGATCGATCAGGGCATCGAGCAACGGCGCAGCCAGCACGGGCATCTCCTCGGCGCCGCTCCCACGCGGCGCTCCCAGGTATACTCGGTCCCGCACGCGCGCATCAGCGCTGTCGCGCCCACACGAGCCACGACAACGCGGCGCGTCATTGCGAATCCTTGTGGTGGCACGCGCCCCCTGGAGCGTACGACCTCAGCCTTATGGGCGCCCTGGACGGGACGCGGGCGGACATGGATGGGGGTCGCTGCGCCGAAAAGCAGGGCGGATCGCGATCATCGCGACGCTGTGTCGCACAAATGGGGCTGACGTTCGTCTACCAGCCTGTGAGACTCTCCGAGCAACTCCAGCGCCCTCAACGGAGATCGATGCGTCCGCAGGCAGGCCAGGTCATCAACAACAAGTACCGACTCGTGCGCCTCATCGGCGATGGCGGCATGGGGAGCGTCTACGAAGCCCGCCACGAGGTGCTGGGGACGACGGTCGCCCTCAAGTTTCTCCACCCCGAGCTGTCCCGCCGCTCCGGCCTGGTGCAGCGCTTCCTTCAGGAGGCGCGCGTCTCCGCGCAGATCCAGAGCGCGCACGTGGTTCGCGTCAGCGACGTCGACCAGACGGCGTCCGGCCTGGCGTTCATCGTGATGGAGTACCTGGAGGGGAAGACGCTCCAGACCCTGTACGAGGAGCTCTACCGGGCAGGCATCCGCCTCGGGTACCCCGACGCGCTCGAATACACGATGCAGATGCTCGAGGGCGTCGAGGCCGCCCATCGCGCGGGCGTCGTCCACCGGGACCTCAAACCGGACAACGTGATCATCACGAAGTCCGCCAAGGGAGAGCCGCTCATCAAGCTGCTCGACTTCGGCATCGCCAAGCTGAAGGTCACGGGGGAGCTCGATCGCGGGTTGACGCGCCCCGGCGTGATCATGGGCACCCCCGAGTACATGGCGCCCGAGCAGGCCTACTCCGCGGACTCCGTGGACGCGCGCGCCGACATCTTCTCTCTGGGCGTCATCATCTTCGAGATGCTGGCTGGCCGCCGGCCGGTCGGCGGCGATGAGCCCCAGCAGATCGCGGGAGCCTACCTTTCGGGCCAGATCTCGCGGCTCTCCGACCTGGCGCCGGAGCTCGCGCCCGGCCTCTGCGCCGCCGTCCACCGCGCCATGGCGGCCTCGCCGCCGGATCGCTTCGCGACCACCGCCGAGTTCCGCAGCGCCTTGGAGCCGTTCGCCCGAGCCGCCCGCGCCCCGTCGGCGCTCACCCCCGCGCCGTCCGAGGTCAGCCTGGCGCGGTCATCCGGGGCCGCCCTGGCGGCAGCCCTCGCGGCGCCCGGGATGCTCACGCCTTCCGCGGCGGCGCCCGCGACCAACGCGATGGGGGACGGTCGCGCCAGCTCCGTTCCCAAGACGATTCCGCCGGAGGACGGCGGCGCGCAGCACGCGTCCAGCGGCCCCCCGGGCGGCCTCGGGCCCTCGACCCCCATGGGCGGCTTTTCCTCGGATGCCCGAGGTCCCTCGGCGTCAGCGCCAGGGTTCACGCCGAGGCCGGAGCCCTCCTCCGGCCCGTACCTCCCTCAAGGGGGCTATCCCCAGATCGCGCAGCCGGCGACCGTGAGCGCCGCCCCCTACGCTCTCCCCCAGGGGGTGCCCGCCACGAGCCACGAGCCGGGGCCCTTCGATGTGTCGCCACGCCCGGGAGGGACGGCGGTCGGAGGCGCGCCGTTCATGGACCGGAGCGCGGCCCCGGGTGGCGGATTCAACGGCGGCCCAGCGCCCGGGTATGGCGGCGCGTATGGCGGCGGCGCGCAGGGCTACATCCCTGGGACGGCGCCGATGGATCCGCTGCCGAGGATCTCGCAGAGCGCCTCGGCGCACGGCGCGCAGCGACCCGCGCGAGGCGGGACTTCGCTGTTCGCCATCCTGCTGCTCGCCACGGGGATCACGGGGGCCGTCGTCGGCGGTCTGTACATCGCCAACGAGCTGAGCCGGAAGGAGCAGGCCGACGTGGCGCCGGCCCTGCCGACTTTCCAGCCGGCCAACACGGTGCCTTCGGATCCCAGCCCGCCCGCGACGACGCCCCCCGCCGTGACGCCCCCGGCGGTGACGCCACCTCCTGTCGAGCCGCCCGTGGTCGCCAAGCCGCAGCCCCGGCCGACCACGACGGCGAAGCCACCGGCGCCGCCGAGCACGACGGCGCCGCCGACCACGACGGCGCCGACGACACGCCCCAGCGGGACGACGATCATCCCCCAGCTTCCCTGGGTCATCCCGTCGACGCTGCCGCCGTTCCCGTTCCCCGCGCCGACCAGCGCACAGCCGCCGGCCAACCCCCAGCCGAACACGACGAGCCCGCCGACGACGAGCCCGCCGACGACGAGCCCGACCACCACCACGCCGTCGGACAGGCCTCGCCGGCGCGTGATCATCGTACCCAACAACTGACGCGCCAGGCGCGTACGGTAGGTAGGATGCGATCTCGATGAGCAACCAGAATAGCGGTCCGCCGCCGGGATGGCCTGCGCCCCCGAGCGGCATGTACGGCCCTGGCAAGACCGTGCCCGGCGAGCCTCCGCTCGCAGGGCCCAACTCGCCGCAGGGCGCCTTTCCCGTGCCGCCCGGCACCGCGCCGCACGATCCGAACGCCGCTGGCGCAGCCGTCCCGCGGACCCTCGTCGAAGGCGGGACCAACAGCGCGCCTCCCGGAATGCCCGGCCCGTACGGCGCTCCCGCTGGCCCGTACGGCGCGCCGCCACCTGGTGCACCGGGCCCGTACGGGCCCGGTGCGACAGCGAATTACGGCGGGCCACCTGGAGCAGGAGGCGCTTACGGGCAACCGCCCCAGCCTCCCAGCCCGTACGGCGGCTCCCCGTTCGGGGCCCCAGGTGGCCCCGGGGCCGCCGGAGCGCCGGGGTTTCACGCCGGCGGCGCTCCCCAGCCGCCGGGCAGCGGCGCGCTGTACCCGGCGCCGATCCCCGCGCGGCCTCGCGCGAAGAGCTCCGGCGCGACGCTCGCGCTGATCGGGATCGGCGCGTTCGTGGTCATCGGCGGACTGACGACCGTCTTCTTCGTGATGCGCAGCCGAGGATCATCCGAAGATGCTGCAGCGCTGACGCCCATCGAGGCGCCCCCGGCGCCTGCGTCGGTCGCCGGCGATCCGGCGCCTCCCCCTCCGACGGCCGCCACACCCGCGGCGACCGCACCGGAGCCGCCCGCGCCTGCCCCCGTGGCAGCCCCGAAGCCGACGGCACAAGCGCAACCCAAGCCGACGGGGACGACCCCTGCGCCCACCGCCACGGGGACGACCCCTGCGCCCACCGCCACGGGGACGACCCCTGCACCCACCGCCACGGGGACGACCCCTGCACCCACCGCCACGGGGACGACCCCTGCGCCGACCCCTTCTACGTCCTCGACGGGCCGTCGAAGGATCGTCCTACCAGGCAGCCGCTGAGCCCTCCTGCACCGCGCGCTGTGCCGCTGGCCGCGGCGCGGCGGGTCCGTGCCCAGGTTCCCCCAGCCCGCTTGACAGGGCGGTCACGGTGATCAGGTTCCGATGCCATGAGCAAATCCGGGATCGCCGCAGTGCTTTCGTTCATTATTCCGGGCGTTGGGCAGCTCTACAACGGCGCGTTCCTGCGCTGCATCTTCTGGCTGATCGTCACCCCCGGCCTGTGGATCGGCTCGGGCGGCTGGCTCGGCTGGATCTGCCACCTGATCTCCGCCTACACCGCGTACCAGTACGCAAAGCGCGCCGGCGGCTGAGCCGCGCTCCCCGGGACGGCGCGCCGGTTCGCGCGGCGCGCCCGCTCACGTAGCCTTCGCGAAGATCCGCTTCAGCACCTCGCCCGTCGCCGTCGGCTGACGCGCCACCTCCCGCGGGGTGCCCTCCGCCACGATGCGCCCGCCGCCGGCGCCGCCCTCCGGGCCGAGCTCCACCACGTGATCCGCGCACGCGATGACCGCCGGGTGGTGCTCGATGATCACCAGCGTGTCGCCGCGCTCGACGAGGCGGTCGAGCACGCGGACCAGGCGCGTCACGTCCGCCAGATGCAAGCCGGTCGTGGGCTCATCGAGCACATAGAGCGTGGGCTTCGGCCGCGCGCCGGCCGTCAGCTCCGCCGCGAGCTTGAGCCGCTGCGCTTCGCCGCCCGAGAGCGTGTGCGACCCCTGGCCGATGTGGAGATAACCGACGCCGAGATCGCACATCGTCGAGAGCGGGGCGCGGATCTTCGGGTGGGCCGCGAAGACCTCGACAGCCTCCTCCGCGGTGAGGTCCAGGAGCTCGCCGACGGACAGACCGAGGTAGCGCACGTCGAGCGTCGCCGGCTCGAAGCGCGCGCCGCCGCACGCCTCGCAAGGCGTGGTCACGTCCGGCAAGAACGACATCTCGTGCGCGATGACGCCCTGCCCCTCGCACGCGGGGCACCGCCCGCCGGAGGCCGTGTTGAAGGAGAACCGCGCAGGGCCGTAGCCGCGCACCTGCGCGTCGGGGCAGGCAGCGTAGAGCTTCCGGACCTCGTCCCAGACGCCCAGGAACGTCGCGGGGATCGAGCGCGGCGTCCGCCCGATGGGCGACTGATCGACGGCCACCGCCCGCAGGATGCTCTTCGGCAGCCGCAGCGCCTTGTGCGGGCCCGGCTCGGGCGCCTCCAGCTTCAGCGCGCGGCGCGCGGCGGGGTAGAGCACCTTCTGGATCAGCGTGCTCTTCCCCGAGCCGGACACGCCGGCGACCACCGTCATCCGGCCCGCGGGGAGCCGGAGCGTGTCCCCCTGGAGGTTGTGCGCGCGGGCGCCGAGGAGCTCGATGTGGTCGCGCACGGGAGGGCGCGCCGGGCGCGCGCTGAGCAGCGCATCCTCGCCGGCGAGCGCCCGGGCGGTCGGCGAGTCGGGGTTCGCGAGCACCGCGCGCGACGGCCCCGCCGCGACGATCCGGCCGCCTTTGCGCCCGCCCGAGGGGCCGAGGTCGATCAGGTGATCCGCCGCGCGGATCGTGTCGGCGTCGTGCTCCACCATGAGCACGGTGCTGCCCATCCCGGCGAGCCGCCGGAGGTTGCCGAGCAGCCGGTCGGTGTCGCGCGGGTGCAGGCCGATGGTCGGCTCGTCGAGGACATACAGCGCCCCGGTGAGGCCGCTGCCGAGCTGCGCCGCGAGCCGCAGGCGCTGCATCTCGCCGCCCGAGAGGGTGGCAGCGCGCCGATCGAGCGTGAGGTAGCCGAGGCCGACCTCGCAGACGAAGTCGAGCCGGCGGCAGAGCTCCTTGTGCGGCGCCTCGGCGATCAGCGCGCGGTCGCCCGTGAACTGTAGCCCCCTCGCCCACGCGGCCGCGGCAGCGACCGAGCGGCCCGACGCCTGGTGGTAACGCTCTCCCGCGAGCCGGACCGCCCGCGGGATCGGCGCGAGGCGCGAGCCGCCGCAGGCCTCGCACGGGTCGGGCGTCGCGAGCGCGTCGTCGTCGAAGTCCGAGGCGCCCGTCCCCTCGCATGACTCACACCGGCCCTGCTTCGTGTTGAAGGAGAACCAGCGGGGATCGAGCTCCGGGACGCCGACGCCGCAGCGCGGGCAGGTGCGCGTGGTCGAGAGCAGCTGCTCGCCGCCGCGGCCGCCGACGAGCTTGATCGCCCCCCGCCCGAACGCGAGGGCGCGATCGAAGAGGGCGCGATCCAGGCCGTCCATGCGCCCCTCGTACATCACGAGGTCGATCGAGTGCTCGCGGCGCTTGTCGAGGCGAGGAGGGCTGTCGGTCGCGCACGGCTCGCCGTCGGCGAGCGCGCGGGTGATGCCGGCCCGGGCGGCGGCGGTGAACACGTCGAGGTACGTCCCCTTGCGCGCCACGACGGCGGGGGCGAGGAGCGTCCGCGCGCCGCGCGTCGAGATGAGCGAGCGGTAGACGTCGTCCGGCGAGCGCGCCGCGATCGGCACGTCGCAGTCCGGGCAGTGCGCCTCGCCGACCTTGGCGTAGAGCAGCCGCAGGTAGTGCGCGATCTCGGTCACGGTCGCGACGGTCGAGTTGGCGCCGGAGCGCGTGGTGCGCTGCTCGAGCGCGATCGAGGGGGGGACGCCGGTGACGCGATCGACGTCCGGCCGCGGCAGCGTGGGGAGGAACTGGCGCGCGTAGGGGGTCAGCGTCTCGAGGAAGCGCCGCTGGCCCTCGGCGAAGACCACGTCGAACGCGAGCGTGCTCTTGCCAGAGCCGCTCGGGCCTGTGATGACGACGATCTCGCCGTGCGGGATCACGGTCGAGACATCGGCGAGGTTGTGCTCGCGGGCGCCCTCGACCTCGATCCGACCCCGGTCGAGCGACGCGCGCGCGGCGGCGGCGCCGCGCTTGCCGGGCTTCGGGGCGGCAGGAGCCGCTGCCGTACCGCGCCGCGGGCGCCGAGCGCCGCCGTCGCCCCGCTGCGCGAACCACTCGGCCAGCGAGACGCCGGTCCGCGTCGCCGTCCGGGCCACCTCCTCGGGCGTCCCCTCGGCGACGACGCTCCCGCCCTCGCTGCCCGCGCCCGGGCCGAGATCGACGACCCAGTCAGCCGCGGCGATGACGTCGAGGTCGTGATCGACGACGATCACGGAGGCGCCCTCGGCCACGAGCACGGAGAGCGCGGCGTTGAGGTGCGTCACCTCCTCGGGGTGCAGGCCGGCGCTGGGCTCGTCGAGGAGGAAGAGCGCGCCCGCGCAGGGCTCGCCGAGCGCGCGCGCGATCTTCAGCCGCTGCGCTTCGCCGCCGGAGAGCGTCGAGAGCGGCTGGCCGAGCGTGAGGTAGCCGAGGCCGAGCTGCTTGAGCGGCGCGAGCGCCCGCCGGATCGCGGGTTGCCCCACGAAGACCTCGAACGCCTCGTCGATCGAGAGGTCGAGCACGTCGGCGACCGAGCGGCCGTCGAGCTTCACCTCGAGCACCTCGTCGCGGAACCGCTTGCCCTTGCAGGTCGGGCAGGTCAGCGACACGTCGGCGAGGAACTGCATCTCGATCGTCTCGCTCCCCTCGCCCGCGCACGCCTCGCAGCGCCCGAGCGCGACGTTGAACGAGAAGTGGCCGGGCCCGAGATCCCGCGCCGACGCCTCCGGCTGCTCGGCGAAGAGCGCGCGGATGCGGTTCCATGCGCCGGTGTAGGTCGCAGGGTTGCCCCGCGAGGTGCGCCCCAGCGGCGCCTGGTCGACGAGCGTGACGGTGCGGATGTCGGCCGTGCCCTCGATGCGCCTGTACAGACCGGGCGCCTCGACGTCCTTGTAGCCGCGCGCTCTCGCGATGTGCCGGTAGAGCACGTCGTTCACCAGCGTGCTCTTGCCCGAGCCGCTCGGCCCCGTGATCGCCACGACGACGCCGAGCGGCACGTCGACCGTGACGTCGCGGAGGTTGTTCTCGCGCGCGCCGTGGATCGCGATCTTCCCGCTCGGCGCCCGGCGCTCCGGGCGCGCCGACGCCCGCGGGCCGCGCGCGGCGAGCCCGTCGGGCGGGCCGTCGAAGGTGACGCGCCCGCCCTGCTTGCCCGCGCCGGGGCCGAGCTCGACGACGCGATCGCTCGCCCGGATGACGAGCGGCTCGTGCTCGATGACGAGCACGGCGTTGCCGCGATCGGCGAGCTCGCGCATGGCCGCGATGAGCGGCGGGATGTCCGTCGGGTGCAGGCCGACCGTCGGCTCGTCGAGCACGAAGAGCGCGCCCGTCAGCGACGTGCCGAGCGCCGCGGTGAGCGCGACGCGCTGCGCCTCGCCGCCCGAGAGCGTGCGCGCCTGGCGGGCGAGCGAGAGGTAGCCCAGCCCGACCCGCTCGAGGTACCCGAGCCGCGCGATGAGCTCGCGGCGCGCCATCTCCCCCTGGCCCGTCTGGGGGCGCTCGGCCTCGAGGCGCGCGCGGGCGTCGCGGAGCTCGAGCTCGTGCCACGCGGCGAGATCCAGGCCGCCGACGCGGTAGAGGAGCGACTCGGGGGCGAGCCGCTTGCCGTTGCACGCGCCGCACACGTCGTAGGTGCGGTAACGCGCGAGCAGCACGCGGACGTGCATCTTGTAGGTGCGCGTCTCGAGCCAGCGGAACCAGGCCTTCACGCCGGGGTACTTCCCCTGGGTCCATGAGCCCTCCCCCTCGAGCACGAGCGCGCGCTGCGCGTCGGAGAGGTCGCGCCACGGCTTGTCGGTGCGGATGCCTTTCCGCTCGCAGAACGCGCGGAGCAGCTTCCGCTCCCACGTCGTCGAGCGGCCGTTCCAGGGCCGGATCGCGCCGCCTGCGATCGACTTCGAGGGGTCCGGGATCACCTTGTCGTAGTCGATGCCGAGGGTGCGGCCGAAGCCGCGGCACGAGGGGCACGCGCCGGTGGGGGACTGGTACGAGAACAGCCCGGGGCGAGGAGGATCGAAGGCGCGCGCGCACGAGGGGCAGGCGAGCCCGCGCACGAGCCGGAGCCGCGTGGGCCCCGCCCCCTGGCCGCTCTGATCGTCGGCCTTGCGCTGCAGGTGGAGCGAGGCGTCGCCCCCGCTGCCCTTCCACGCCTCCTCGATGGCGGCGCCGAGGCGCCGGCGCTCCCGGGGGGCGACCCGGACGCGATCGACGATGACCTCGACCTTGTCCGCGCCGCTCATCGCCTCGGACGGCGCCACGGTGTCGATGTCGCGCGCCTCGCCGCGGACGAGGAGGCGCCGGTAGCCGGCGGCGAGCAACGACTCGCGCACGTCGAGGAACCGCTCGGTTCCGGCGACCGCGATCGGGTACGTGACGAGCGCGGTCGCCCCCTCGTGCGCGCTCGCGGCGAGGTCGGCCGCGCGCGCCGGGTCGGTCCGCGCGGCCGGCGCCTCGCAGGACGGGCAGACAGGCACCGCCTCGCGCGCGAAGAGCGCGCAGAAATACGGCTCGAGGTCGGCCATCGTGGCGACGGTCGACCGCGAGCTCTTGACCGGCGCGCGTCGATCGACGGCGACGCCGGCCGCCACCGGCTCGAGCGCGTCGATCGGCGGCCGCTCGAGCCGCTCGAGGAACTGGCGAGCGTACGGGCTGAAGCTCTCGACGAACCGGCGCTGTCCCTCGGAATAGAGCGTGTCGAGCGCGAGCGACGATTTGCCAGCGCCCGAGACGCCGGCGATGGCCACGAGCTCGCCGGGCCGGAAATCGAGGTCGATGCCCTGGAGGTTGTGCGTGCGGGCGCCGCGGAGACAGATCGAGTGCATAGGACGCGCGGTAGGGTGAACCCGCGGGGACGCCGTCCGGAGTGGACACGGCCGCGTGTAAAACCGCGAGTGTTTAGCCCCCTTTCAGCCCATCGTCGCGAACGATCGTACGTGGGCGGCGTGCCGACCCAGCGTGCTGCGGCATTGCGTTCTGCGTCGTCGAATTATCACGGTCCGTGGCGAGGGGTGCGCACGGCGCTCGGGCGACCCGACAAGCCGAGCGCGGCGGGCGCGCCCGGCAGGCGCGGCGGCTAGCCGTTGACGAGGAGGATCGAGAGGTAGCCGTAGTCGTTGCTGGTCCAGTTCGGGCTCAAGGTCTGGCCGCACATCCCGATGTTGTAGGTGCCCGCGGTGAGGCCGGTGATGACGGCGCTGAGCCCGAAGGGGACGCGGGTATCCGCGGGGACACGGCCGCCGGCCATACCAAGGCCGACCGCCTGGACCTCGTCGAGCACCGGGCCAGACGGCCCGGAACGAACCCGCTGGTAGCACATGTAGAGCTTGAGGCTGTCCGCAGGCGAGCCGTCCGTGCCCAGGTACCGATGCGCGGTCGCATAGATTGACTGGCTCGTCGATGAGACCGCCACCAATGCTGTCGGCCCGAAAAAATCGACAGGCCTCCCGGCCGGCAGCGCGGTGTGCGGGCCGACGCCCTGGACCGTCAGTGTCAGCACGACCCCCTGGGGCCCGGTCGGACCAGCAGGGCCGGTAAACCCACGTGGCCCCTGCGGACCGGTAGGGCCCACTGGTCCTGTCGGACCGGTAGAGCCCGCTGGCCCAATGGGACCGGTAGGGCCCGCTGGTCCCATGGGCCCCTCCGGTCCGAGCGCGCCCACCGGGCCTTCTGGTCCCATCGGGCCCATTGGCCCCTCCGGTCCAAGCGCGCCCACCGGGCCTTCTGGTCCCATCGGGCCCATGGGCCCCTCCGGTCCAAGCGCGCCCACCGGGCCTTCTGGTCCCATCGGGCCCATCGGACCTTCTGGTCCCATCGGGCCCTCCTGTCCGGTTGCGCCCACCGGGCCTTCTGGCCCCATCGGGCCCTCCGGTCCGATTGCGCCCACCGGGCCTTCTGGCCCCATCGGGCCCTCCGGTCCGATTGCGCCCACCGGGCCTTCTGGCCCCATGGGCCCTGCCGCCCCTGCCGCCCCTGCCGCCCCTGCGGGCCCTGCCGGGCCCTCCGGCCCCCTAGGTCCAGCCACGCCTTCCGGCCCCGCGGGCCCTGTGGGGCCTGCGGCGCCCGTCGGCCCGATCTCCCCGATCGGCCCGGCTGGCCCGGTCGGACCAGCAGCACCCGCAGGCCCGGTCGCACCGACCGTCCCCTCCGGCCCCGTCGGTCCAGCCGGACCCGTTGCACCGGCCGGACCGATCGGTCCAGGCAGCCCCTGCGGGCCCTGAAGCCCCGTCGGCGAGCCGACCCACTCGCCGTTCTCGTCGATTACGAGGACGTCGTTCACGATGATCCCGCGCTCGCCGAGCACCAGCGTGGTGCCGCTCGTGGTGTTGACCGTGACCGAGGTCGGCGTGATGTCGCCGTTCACATTGCCGGCGAGCAGCGCGTACGGCACGCTCGCGACCGTCGCGCGCGGCTCCAGCTCGACATCGTCGCCCACGGTGATGCCGAGGTACCGCTCAGCACCGTCGAAGATCGCCTGCTCGAACGGGACGATCGCGCCGAGGCGCACCGAGAAGAAGCCGTCCTCGAACGTGATCGAGTGGACCTCGCTCCACAGGGGCGTCGAAGCGTCGCGCTCGTCGTAAAGGGCGAACACGACATCGAGCGTCGCGCTGATGGGCACATCGCGCTCGTCGTAGAGCCGGCCCTGGTGGGTGATGGTCGCCGGGACCGCCGCAGCCGCGGTCCCGGCGACCACGACCGCGCTCGCCGCCAGGGCGGATGCCGTCATGCATCGCGCGATCATCGACGTCCTCATCGCCAGCTCCTCGTCATGGCAAGCTCCCGTCGGCTCCGATGAGCCCTCCTCGCATCCGCACCTTGGGTGAGGTCGACGTCCCCTGGTTCTGCGTCGGCTGCCCGAGCGTGAACACCATGCGGTAGCGCGAGCTCCTCGCGACCTCGCCAGCCGTCACCGTCTCGGTCGCCCCGACGCGCCTGGGAGTCGGCGCGCCGCCGCCCTGCCCGCCGCCGCCCTGTTCGCCGCCGCCCTGCCCGCCGCCGCCCTGTTCGCCGCCGCCCTGCCCGCCGCCGCCCTGTTCGCTGCCGCCCTGCCCGCCGCCGCCCCACCCTCCATCGCCGTCCACGGTGCCGGAGTCCGTGGCGACGCCGCAGCTGCAGCTGCACCCGGGCATCAGCGCAGAGCTCACCACGATCGCCCCGAGCCAGGCCGAAAAGCGCAGTCCGCGATTCACTGAGTCCTCCAGGCTGACGGCACGTCGTGCGAAAGGACCATTGGACGAGCGGCGGCGATCGGCGTCAAGCGATGACGCCGCCACCGCAGCGGGACGCGCCGCGCGAGCTGCGCCCAGCAGCGGGGCCGCGCGGGCGCCGCCCTGTGAAGCGGTGTGGACAGGCGGCGGCGCGCGCGCTATGCGGCCGCGTGAGCCGCGCTGGCAAAGAGAAGGAGCGAGAGGGGGAGAAGCTCATCGTGCGCAACAAGCGCGCGACGTTCGACTACACCCTCGACGATCGGTTCGAGGCAGGGTTGGTGCTGCTCGGCAGCGAGGTGAAGATGCTCCGCGACGGCGCGGCCGAGCTCACCGACAGCTGGTGCGCCATCGAGAACGGGGAGGCGTTCCTGAAAGGGGTCAACATCCCCGTGATGCCCGGCGCCGCCTTCGGGCACGAGGCGAAGCGCCCGCGCAAGCTGCTGCTGCACGAGAGCGAGATCGAGGCGATCCGCAAGAGCGTGGAGCGGGAGGGCATGACCGTGATCGCGACCCGCCTCTACTTCAAGAACGGGCGCGTGAAGGCCGAGATCGCCCTCGCAAAGGGGAAGAAGACCGTCGACAAGCGCGAGAGCCTGAAAGAGAAGGACGCCACCCGCGAAGCCCGCGCGGCGATGGAGCGGGCCCGCGGCGGCGCCGCCCGCGCGCGGAGCGCCGGGCTGCGGAGGCCGGAATGACGTCGCACCTCACCTGGTCCAAGGGCGGCGAGGCAGAGCTCGTCGAGATCGACGGCGATCGCGTGCGGCTCCACT
This sequence comes from Sorangium sp. So ce117, assembly GCF_051524395.1. NCBI lineage: Bacteria > Pseudomonadati > Myxococcota > Polyangiales > Polyangiaceae > Sorangium > Sorangium sp. So ce117. The sequence goes on along the minus strand of NZ_CP150309.1, from coordinate 3,683,538 downwards.
CGACCGCCTCCTCGGCGCCAGGAGCGCGCGTGGAGGGCTCGCTCCAGCCGACAGGGACGGCGATCCGCGTGAAGGTCGCCCGGTGCCGCCTGCGCACACCCACCGAGCCCAACGACGCGGCGCCCGGTGAGCGCACCTACGAGATCGAAGGCCGGCTCATCGATGCGACGCGCGAGGTCCGCGCCGAGCTCGCGCGGCTCGTCGGCGGCGAACGCACGGGCTGAGCCACGACGTTCCGTCCTGCAGCGAACGCCCAGGCTGTTCTGCAGCGGCTGCGCGGCGCGGCTCGTCCGGCGGCGAGTGTTGCGATGGCCCGGCGCGGCCCATACGCTGTCTTTCTATGAAAATTACGTCGCGCCCTCGTGTAATTCTGCGCCGCTGCTCGACGTATGACGTGGCGAAGATCCGCGGCATCGTGCGCAGCGGTCTCGAGGAGCTCTCGCTGCGCCCGCACGGCCGGACGCTCATCAAGCCCAACGTCGTCGCGTCGGGAACGCACTTTCCGCACGCGTACACCCGGCCCGAGTTCGTCGAGGGGGTGATCGGCGCGCTCAAGGATCGCGACGACGGGCGCGTGAGAGAGCTCGCCGTCGGGGAGCGGTGCGGCATCACGCTCCCGACCCGCATGACGTACGAGAGCGCCGGCTACTACCCGATGTTCCGCCGGACCGGGGTCAAGCACTACCACTTCGAGGAAGAGCAGCAGGTCGAGATCCCGCTCACGCACGAGGGCCGGCTGCGCGACTACGTGTTCACGCCGGAGCCCGTCGCGAAGGCCGACTTCTTCGTGAACTGCCCCAAGTTCAAGTCGCACCCCTGGACCACCGTGACCTTCTCGATGAAGAACTACATCGGGATCCAGGACGATCGGCACAGGCTCATCGATCACGATCACCGGCTGAACGAGAAGGTCGCCGATCTCCAGTACATCGTGCAGCCGCAGTTCATCGCGATCGACGCCATCACCGCGGGCGAGGGGCGGATGCTCACGCCCTCGCCGTTCGACCTGGGCCTCATCATCATGGGGAACAACCAGGTCGCGTTCGACTCGGTCTGCTGCCAGCTCATCGGCGTCGATCCGAGGAGCGTCGAGCACATCCGCCTGGCGTCGGAGCGCGGCTTCGGCCCGATGGACCTCGGCGAGATCGAGATCACGGGGGACGTGACGCTCGAGGAGGCGAAGCACAAGGCCAAGGGGTTCAAGGTGGGCCTCGTCCGCGTCGAGAAGTACTTCGAGGGCACGAACATCACGGCCTACGCGGGCTCGCCGCCCGAGCCCGAGCGCACCGACTACTGCTGGGGCGGCTGTCCAGGGGCCATCGAGGAGGCGATCGAGATCCTGCGCGAGTACGACAAGGAGTGCGACGCGAAGATGCCGCGGATGCACGTCGTGTTCGGCGCCTACGAGGGCCCCATCGACGCGAAGCCGGGCGAGAAGGTGATCTTCATCGGCGACTGCGCGACGTACAAAGGGAAGATCGGCGATCAGCTGGTCAGCGTCGAGAGCCTGTACCGGGAGCGGAGCGCGCGGGACCCCTACACCGCGAAGCACGATGACGTCCTCGCGAAGATGGTGAAGGTGACGACGAAGCTCGCGATGGCCCGGAACGAGACCACCCTCCGGCTCGAGGGCTGCCCCGTGAGCGTGGCGGAGCAGGTGCTCACGCTGGTCACGCTGGGCAAGACGAAGAACCCGTACTTCGCCCCCGACCAGCTACTCGACTTCAACAAGGCGTACGTCGCCTGGCGCGGGGCTTCGATCGCGAAGCGGCTCGCCGGCAAGCCCTACCAGGTCCACGGCGCCTGCTCGCGCGGCGACGCGGCGCCCGAGCTCCCGTCCGAGCCGCCTAGCTCGCAGGCCGCAGAGTGAGATCGAAGAGGACGTCGAGCTCGTCCCGCACCTTGAAGGCGCCGAGCGGCCCCTTGACCTCGCGCACGCCGAGCGCAGCCATCGACAGCTGACAGGTACCCGTCACCCCGATCGCGCCGTCGCCGCGATCGCGCGCGGAGAGCCGCGCCACCAGCGAGGCGCTCCCCGAGGCGACCTGGACGCGCACCTCGGCGCGGTCACGCGTGGCCCCCGAGGCGCGCACCGCCACGATCTCGGTCCCCGCGAGCACCTCGCCGCGCAGGCGCCGCTCGATGTCGCCGCGATCTCCCGCGGAGAGCGCGTCGGGGTCGACGCGATCGCCGCGCAAGACCCCCGCGACGGAGAGCTTGGCCACGGGGACCTCGAGCTCGGCGGTCCATGACTCGCCGTCGAGCCGCGCCCGACCGCGCAGCTCGGACGCCGTGATCTCGAGGTCGTGCGCCAGGCGCGCGAGCATGCCCACGGCTCGGGTGTGGATCGTCAGGCGGGACGCGTTCGGATCGAGGTGCAGCTCGCTCATCGGATGGAGCTCCTTTTCATCATCATGCAAGGGCGCGCCGGTCAGCGACGCTTGGAGCGGCGGGGGCCGTCGGGCACGAGCACGTAACGGCTCGACGACGGCTCGGGCTGCCGGAGGAGCTCGGCTCGGAGCAGCGCCTCCGCGAGCCGCGCCTCGATGACCTCGTCCGTGACGCCTGGCTCGAGGGTCACCACCGCGGCCTGGATGTCGCGCGCCAGGGCGTCGAACTCCGCGCTGTCGAAGGCGTAGATGTCGTCGGGGAACAGGAGCGCGAGCGGCTTCCGCTCCACCGCCGTGTTCGTCAGCGCCGCCAGGTCGCTCTCGACGATGAGCATGACGCGAGCCCGCAGGCACATCCCCCTGCAGCGCGCCGCCAGCGCCTCGGCCGAGCCGACGAGCAGGACCGATCGAGGCGCGTTGACGGCCTTGGTGGCCTCGTCGTCCCCGTGCTCCTGAGTCATTCCCCGAAGAGTACGTGAACGAGCGGATGAAGCCATCCCTCTTGCGCCGCTCACGCCATCGCCGTGAACGTCAAGCAGCCGGTCGGGGCAAGGCGAGCCGAGCTCCCGCGGCCCCGGCCCGCGCGCTACTCCCTGCAGCGAGCCGCCGCGGCGAGCGCGAGGACAAGGGCGCTCGACGCGAGCAGGGCGGCGCTCGCGGGCTGCCCGAGCCCGAGCGGCGACGGGCCACCGAGGAGGTTGACGGCGTTGCCCCGGGGCAACAGTGCGCCGATCACCCCGGCCGAGCCACCGAGCAGGAGATCGGCCGCGAGCGGCACGAAGCGGCCGAGGCCGCGCCGGAAAAAGGTCGCACCGAGCGAGAACCAGCCAGCGTAGGCGGCTCCGGTGAGCGCGCCGATCCACCCACTGACGAGCATGTCTTGGACGAATGGCGCAGCGCCGGGACCATGGGCGGCGGCGACGACGACGACGGCGAGCAGCGCTCCCACGAGGGCGGAAGCGAGGGCCGTGGCCAGGGCGATGCCGAGCGCGACATGGTGGGACGAGGCACCGAAGCGGGCCACCGGCCAGGCCGCGTCGCGCAGCGTGGTGCGATCGGCGGCGTCGGCGGCGAGGGCGAAGATCGTGAGCGGCGTGGCAAGGCGGAACGTGGAGAGCAGCGCCCGGTCCACGGCCCCGGAAGACCCGAACGCGATCTCGATGACCGCGGCCGCGACCGCGAGCGCGGCGCCGAGCCCGAACGCCAGCAGCGGACGCCGCGCGCGGAGGCGGCTCAGGGTCATCTCCATCCCGAGGCGGACGCCCGTCAGCGCGCGCCCGCCCCGCTCGGCCCCCCCTTCCGCGGGAGGAAGCGGCCGCGCCGCGTCGCTCGATGCGCTCTCACCCACCATCGTGGCGTCCTGTCTCCGTGGCGTGCGGCGAACCGTCGGCCCCCGGCGGGTCGGCCCCGATCCGTCCGCCGGCAGCGGCATCGCCGTGCGCCGACAGCGGCACACCAGCGGGCGCGGACGGGCCGTCCGACGGCCGGCTGAGCGGCGCTGCCGGGACGAGCGGCGCCGGTGCGTCGAACGCCGCCACCGCAAACGGCCCCTCGGGCGCGCCCTGCAGCGGGGCAGCACCCTCGACCGCAGGTGCGCCGAAGGGACGGCGCGAGCGAACGGCGGCCAGGTGCAGCGCGGTCGCCGCCCGCACGTCGTGCATCGCCGGGGGCGGCGAGGAGATCGCGATGAGCGTGACGTCCTCCCTCGCGGCCGCATCCAGGATCGCGAGCGCGGCCGCCTCCCTGTCCGCGGCCCGGATCCGCAGCGTCGACGACGCCTCCGCCGGCCCCTGCTCCCACGCGCACGCGCGCACGGCGGGAGCGCTCGCGAGCGCCGCGGCGAGCGCGCGAGCGCCGGGCGCGTCGGGCGCCCGCTCGTGGACGAGCACGTGGATCTCGACCTCGGGGCGCCCCGCGCCCGGCGGGGCCGCGCCCGGGGCAGCGGCGAGGCGGTCGCCGGCGCCGGGCTCGGTGCGCGCGATGACGCCGCGATCGAGCACGTGGATGCGGTCGGCGAGGGCGCTCGCGTCGACGGTCGAGGACGTGACGAGCACGACGCAGGCGCCAGCTGCAGCGAGGGCCCGCAGGCGCTCTCGGACCGGCTCCGGAGACGGCACGGCGACGTCGGCGAACGGCTCGACGAGGCAGAGCAGGAGCGGCCGCGGCACCCCGAGGGCGAGCGACAGCTCGACCGCCCGGGCCTCGGAGAAGCTCAGCGAGGCCGTGCTGCGAGCGAGGAGCGGCGCGACGCCGAGCGGCTCGAGGAGCGCCGCGGCGCCGCTCGCGGGCGCGCCGCGGGCCCGGAGCGCGACCGACATGAACGACGCCACCGACGCGCCGTCGGGCAGCTCCGGGGTGGCGGCCAGGACGCCGATCTGCGCCCGCGTCGCCGCGCTCCGGCACGGGTCGCGCCCCGCCACGAGGACGCGGCCGGCGAGGGGGGCTGCGCGCCCTGCGAGCACCTCCGCGAGGGCGAGCGTCCCGTCCTCCGGGGCGCCGAGCACCGCGTGCACGCCCGGGCCGAGGGCCAAGGACAGGCCCGAGAGGCCCCCCCGAGGGCGCCCCTCTTCGCCGGCGCCGTCGCGCGCGCGCACGCCCTCGAGCACCACTACAGGAGCGCCCGGGCTCATCCTGCAGGGCCTCCCGCCGAGCGGGCCGCGAAGGAGAGGAACGCGCCGAGCGCTCCCGGGATCGACCACCTCGAGTCGCCGGCGAGATCGGCGAGCCCCCAGGGGACGAGGGTCAGCACCAGGAACAGGGCGCGCCCTCGCGCCCCGGCGACGCGGCCGCTCGCCGCCGCGAGGCCGCCGAGCGTCACACCGGAGACCGCGCCGAACAGGGCGAGCGCCGCGCCGTACGCGAGGTGCTGGAGGCCGAGCAGCGGCGAGCCGGAGAGGAGCGCCGCGAGCACCGAGAGCGCGGCGAGCGGGAGCGCGACGACGCGCGCGACCTCGAGCATCGCGGCGAGGCTGCGCACGCCGTGGAGCGAGGCCCGCGAGATCCCCCGCGCGGCGGCGAGCGCCTCGACGCCGTCGCGGCGATCGGCCCCCGGGCGATCGTGCGCCGCGGCGAGGGCGATGGGGCCGGCGGCCGCCCACGCGAGCCCGCGCGCCGCGGACCCGAGCAGCGCCTCCAGCGAGGTCGTCCCGTCGTCCAGCCGGAGCACGAGCGCCATGACGCCGCACCCGAGCGAGATGAGCGCCGCCATGGCGAGGCCGAGCCGCCCGCCGCGCGCGCCGCGGAGCCGCGCGCAGCCGAGCGCGACGGCTGCGCGCAGCGAGCGCCGCGCGGCCGCGCGCCGCCGCGCGGGATCGTCCGGGCGCTTGCTCGGCGCGTCGCGCGGTTCGGGGTCGTGCGGGCGGGTCATCGGAGGAGCGTGCGGACGGCGCGGCGGCGACGCGCGCTGCTAGCGCTGCCCTTCCAGGCGCCCGGGCGCAAGGTGAATGTGCCACGGGGCCGGAGCGCGCCGCCGGAATGTGGTGCCGCCGCGCGCCAGCGCCACCCGTTACGACGGCGTCGCGACCGCGAGCCCCGGCGCGCTCGTCGCGACGCCGAGGGGCCTCAGTCGTATGAGAGCCCGCGGCGGCCCTTGTGCTTGCGCTTGCGCTCCTTGTCGGCGACGCCGATCTTGCCCCACTCGTAGGTGATTCGACGGCGGAAGGCGCCCAGCGCATCGCCGCCGTACAGGAAGAGCTCGCGCGGCGAGTCCGTCTCGCCGATCGTGGGCACCCAGAGATCCGACGGGACGAACGCGAGCAGCGCCGGCGCGCTCATGCGCATCCGGCTGATGAGGAGCCCGCACGTCGTTCCGTCGCCCGGGCGCGAGCGCTTCGCGCGCTTGGCGCGGCTACGCGACGCCCCGTTCACCCCGGCCGGCCGCGCGCAGCCGCCGCCGAGCACGAGCTCCTCGTTGCCCCGGGGGTGCCAGGTCCACATGCGCTCCACGCTGAACGCCCCCTCGGCCGACCCGGCCCGGGACGCGTTGCGCACCTCCTCCGGCGCGAGCGCCGCGAGCTGCGCCGCCGCGCGCGCGTCGACGAGCGGCTCCAGCCGGAGCGGGCGATCGCGCGTCACCTCGAGCACCACCTCGAAGCTGTTCACCTCGCCGGCACAGCAGCGGACGCCGACCTCGGGGCGGCGCGTGTCCGGCTTGGCGCCGCGCCCGTGGGCGCATCGCCCCACGAGCTCGCCCGTCGGCCCGTTGCCTCCGCGCAGCGTGACGAGCCCCTGCTTGCCGCTGTCCCGCTGCCACTGGCTCGAGGTCCAGGTCCATACGCCGCCATGGAGATCGTGCACCCCGAACGCGCTCACGCACCCGGCGTTCACCCCGTTGGGCGTCAGGACCCGGCTCTGCCCGGTCGCGCAGACCGGCGCCTTGTACGTGTCGCCGTACTCGTACGTGGTGTTGTCCGGCCCCTTGCAGGCCCGCTCGATCTCGAGCTCCGTGCAGAGGCGCTTGCCCTGCGCCTCGCACAGCGCGCGCGCCTCGTCCTGCGCGATGTTCGTGGTCGGGATCGCGCCGACCTCGTTGGGGTACGAGAAGATGTCGATGTAGAAGCCGTGCATCACGACCTGCGCGCCCGCCATCTCCTCGTCGGCGATGCGCGGCAGCCGGTCCGGCGGCGTGCCCGCGATGAGCACGCCCTTCGGGATCCACGCCATGCCGGGGCGCGGCTCCGGCTCGGTCTGGCTCACGTCCCAGGGAGGGGCGGCGTCGAGATCGGCGTCCGTGCCCTGCGGGGCGCCGCCGCGATCGCAGCCGGGAGAGGCCGCGAGGAGGCCGGCGAGCGAGGCGGCGACGGCGAGGGCCTTCCCTCCCGGCGCGCGGACGGAGCGCTGCTCGCCGAGGCCCACGGGCTCACTCGGCGTCGCGCTCGCGGAGGTTCAGCTCCTTCATCTTGAGCTGGAGCCCCTTGCGCGAGATCTTGAGGAGCCGCGCGGCGTGGGTGACGTTGCCGTGCGTCTGCTTGAGGGCGCGCTCGATGAGGTCGCGCTCGAGCTTGCTCATCGCCGCCTTCACCTGCTCCTTGAGGCCGTCGGGCGTCGAGGGCGCGGCGGAGGTGTCGGCGGCGGCGGCCGCGAGCGGCAGCGTCGCGCCGGGCGCCGACGTGGCGCCGCCGCGGATCTCCTCCGGCAGGTCGTCGAGGCGGATGCGCGCGCCGTCGGCGAAGAGCAGCGCCCGCTCGACGACGTTCTCGAGCTCGCGGATGTTCCCCGGCCAGGCGTGCGAGGCCAGGCGCTCGAGCGCCTCGGGCTCGATGCTCTCGATGCTCTTCTTGAGGCGCGCGTTGAACTTCGCGACGAAGTGGGTGCAGAGGTGGGGGATGTCGCTCCTCCGGTCGCGCAGCGCGGGGAGCGCGATCGGGACGACGTTGAGCCGGTAGAAGAGGTCTTCCCGGAACGTGCCCGCCGCGATCTCCCGCTTGAGGTCGCGGTTGGTGGCGGCGACGAGCCGGACGTCGACGTGGATGGTCTTGATGCCCCCGACCCGCTCGAACTCGCTCTCCTGCAGGACGCGCAGGAGCTTCACCTGCATCTCGTTCGGGATCTCGCCGATCTCGTCGAGGAAGAGCGTCCCGCCGGAGGCGAGCTCGAAGCGCCCCGGCTTGGAGGCGACCGCGCCGGTGAAGGCCCCGCGCTCGTAGCCGAAGAGCTCCGACTCCATGAGGTCCTTCGGGATGGCCGCGCAGTTGACCTTGATGAACGGCCGGTCGCGACGGCTGGAGTTCTCGTGCAGCGCCCGCGCGACGAGCTCCTTCCCGGTGCCGCTCTCGCCGCTGATGAGCACCGTGGTCGGCGTGTCGGCGACCCGCTCGAGGATCGCGTAGAGCTCCTGGATGGGCGGGCTCTCGCCGATGATGCCGAAGCGGTCGGAGCCCCCCCGGGGCTGCGCCGCGGAGACGTCCCGCGTCGCATCCGCGCTCGCGAGATCGCGGGTGCGGAGCGCCTTCTTCACGACGACGCGCACCTCGTTCTGATCGAACGGCTTCGTGATGTAGTCGAACGCGCCCGTCTTGAGCGCCTCGACGGCGTTGTCGACGGTCCCGTGCGCCGTGAGCAGCACCACGGGCCGCGACGGGTCGTCGCGGAGCGCGGCGCGGAGCAGGTCCATGCCGTCGACCTTGGGCATCCGGAGATCGGTGATGACCAGATCGATGTGGTGCTCCTTCAGGAACGCGAGCCCCTCCTCGCCGTCTTCCGCGGTGTGGACCTCGTAGCCATCCCGGCCGAGCTGGGCGCTAAGGACCCGCCGGAGGTTCGCCTCGTCATCCACGACAAGGATCTGCTTCTTTTCGGGGAGCATCACCGGGCGAGACTAGCAGAACCGGAAACCAAGCAAGCGCCGGGACCGTCCCTCGACGCTCCGGTCGGCCGGTCGGCCGCCCTCGCGCCGCGCGGGCGCGCCGGCGGCGTTCCCGTCCCGCTCCCGCGGCCTCCCCGGGGCTCCCTGCCGTCCCCCGGCCGCCGCTTCGCTCCGCGCTCCCGTCCCGCTCCCCTGGCCGCCGCTTCGCTCCGCGCTCGCCACGCCGGTCGGCAGGACGAACGCATTGCCGCGAGGTCCGCGACTATTCCTTTTTCTCGCTGCCGGCGAAGCGGATCAGTATGCTGCGGCCACTTCTCGGAGGGCGGCTCGGATGCGTGTGCTTCGGACTTGGCTGGTCGGTCTCGGCGCGGGGATATTCCTCGCCGCGGGGTTGGCCTTAGCAGGAGATCCGGCCATCGAATACCCCGAGTGCTACCGCACGGCGACCCCCGCCGACCTGGAAGGCGCCAAGGGGGCGCACAAGGCCGCCACCCAGTTCTACGAGCGCGCTGACTACGATCGCGCCATCCAGTACTGGAAGGACGCTTACCAGCTCGACTGCTCGGCGCACGGCGTGCTGATCAACATCGCCAACGCCTACGAGAAGAAGGGCGAGCGGGCCGAGGCGGTCACGGCGCTGGAGACCTACCTGGCCCGCACGCCGGACGCGAGCGACGCGCAGACGATCCAGGACAAGATCCAGAACCTCAAGAACGCCCTCCGGCCGGCGCCGAGCGCGAGCGCGAGCGCGTCCGCGTCGGCGCCGGCGGTGCTCCCGACGGCCCCCACCGCCTCGGCGATCCCGGAGCGCCCCAAGGAGGAGCCTCCGCCGCAGCCTCCTTACGGCTATTCGCCGTGGGTCGCGACGGGCGCCGGGGTCGTCACGCTGCTGGTCGGCGGGATCTTGACCTCGAGCGGCTTCGCGGACATCGGCGCCGCCGAGGACCGTTGCCCGTCGCGCAAGGGCTGCACGGAAAAGGTGGCCGAGCGGGGCAATCAGGGGCGCACGCACGCGACGGTCGGCGGCGTGCTGCTCGGGTTGGGCGCCGCCGGCGTCGCCGGTGGCCTCATCTGGGAGCTCGGGTTCAACCAGCCCTGGCCCAGCAAGATCCAGCTGACCCCGGTCGCTGGACCGGGCGCGGCCGGGCTCGGCATGGCCGGCCGCTTCTGAGGGCCGGCTTCCCGGCGACCCGCTCGACGGCGACGTCGTCGGGCGCCCCGGCCGCACGGGACGGCGGGGCGGCAGAGGCTGGCAAGCGAGCGCCGCCTCGCGAGCGAGCGCTCACCGGCGCATCGTCTACTCTCCTGTCGTGCGTCTCAGCTCCTACGCCTGCTCGCCCCTGACACGGCGCCGTCTGCACAGGATCGCGCTCCCCTGCGCGCTGCTCGCCGCGCTCACGGGTACGATGACGGCGGTGCTCGCCGATGGCGACGCCCCTGCGCCCGCGATCTCACGGGTCGGCCGTCTGCTCGTGCCCACGGCCGTCGCGGCGCCCGCCGATTCCTCGGCGCCACCCAGCGTCGCGATCCTCGCGACGCCTCCAGGGGCGGCCCGGACCACGCTCCACGTCGCGCCGATCGGCGGAGCCAAGGCCGGTCCCGCGCTCGCCACGCTCCGGCACCTGAGCGACGCCGTGGTCCGCGCCCGCGTCGTCCCGCGAACGCGGCTCGTGGTCGCGACCGCCGAGACGAGCCCGTCCAGCGACCGCTCGTTCAACGCGAGCCTCTTCCGGATCCAGCCGGGCGCAGAGCCCGTCGCGCTCTGCGACGGCGTGGTCCACGCGAGCCGCCCGCTCGTCACCGCCGAGGGGCGCGTCTTCGTCTCGCGCGGCGTCGCCGGCCCGGAGCCGCAGCCCGACAACGAGCCCGCGCAGCTCCGGGTCGACGCGCTCACCATCGACGAGGTCGACCTCGCCACCGGCGCGATCCGCGCCGTGCACCGACACACCGGCCACCTCGCCTTCCTCGCCGGCGCGTGGAACGGCGAGCTCGTCCTCTACCGCGTCTCCCCGGCGTCGGCCGACATCGTCCTCGTGGACCCCGACTCCGGCGCGACGCGGGTGATCGCCCCGTCGATCCCGCCGTTCGCGCGCGATTTCTCGATCGACGCCGCGGCGGGCGCGCTCGTGTTCCAGGAGCGGCACGAGACCGACCCTGGCCTGTGGGTCATCGATCGGCTCGATCTCGCCCGGGGCAAGCGCACCCGGCTCGAGGCGAGCGCGAGCCACGCCCTCGCCCCCTACGCCTGGCCGGGCGGCGGGATCGCGTACACGCCCGAGCGCGCCACCGGCTTGTTCGTCGTCGGCGCGCGCGCCGCGGTCCGCAGCCCGCTCGGCCCCGGCATCGACGCCATCCAGGCCGTCTCGCAGGACGGGGCGTGGGTGGCGGCGCTGCACACGAACCCGTCCGCGTTCGCCGTCCCCTTCGCGATCCGGGTGGAGAGCGGCGAGGTCGCCGCGATCCCTGCGCCACCCGGAGCGCGCATCGCGGTCGCCGGCTTCACCGCCGCGAAGGAGGAGCCGTGACGGGCCGCCTTCTCCTGATCCCGGCGGCGCTCTCCGCGGCCGCGCTGGTAGCGCCGGCCGCGCGCGCCGCGTACTGCCCCTGCTTCACCGCGTCGAGCGCGTACAACGATCGCGGCTGCGCGATCGAGGCCGTGCCCGGGATCAACCCCTCCGTCGCGGAGTGGAACGCCATCTTCGACCGCGTCTCGCGGGGCCCCGAGGCCTGGGGCGACGCCGGACCGCCGGCCTTCCACCTCGGTCAGGGCTGCGATCTGCCCGAGGCGCGGCGCGACGTTCCCGCCACGTTCCCCTGCGAGCTGCTGAAGGCGATCGCCATGCAGGAGTCGGGGTGGCAGCAGTTCTGCGCGCCGGACCGGCCCATGGATCAGGCGGGGGAGAGCTCGCGGACGATCATCTCCTTCGACTGCGGCTACGGCGCCTCGCAGATCACGAGCGGCATGCGGCGCGGCGACAGCCCGGATTTCGATCCGCGCCGCGTGGCCGCGGAGCCGACCTACAACGCGGCCACCGGCACCCAGATCCTGGCCTCGAAGTGGAGGGCCACGCGCTGTGTCGGCGACCGGCAACCCGCGTTCATCGAGCACTGGTACAGCGCCGTCTGGGCCTACAACGGGCTCGCGTACGTCAACAACCCGAACAACCCCAACTACGACGCGGGCCGCGGCGTCTACGACCCGGCGATCGGCGGCGCCGTTCCGTACCAGGAGCGGGTGTTCGGCTGGATGGAGCACACCGGGGGGCGCTGGGAGAGGACCGAGGCCGCCTACCCTGACCTGGGCGAGATCGGCGGCACAGGCGCGCCGCCCGCGCTCTCCGATCCCCGCTGCGCGTCGCCGACGGACTGCACGCGCAAACGTCCCCTCCATCTCACGCGCTGCGCGGACGGCGGCGGCGAGACGGGCGGCGGCGGCGCAGGCGGGAGCGGCGGCGCAGGCAGCGGCGGCGGTGAAGGCGGGAGCGGCGGTGAAGGCGGCGGCACGGGCGGCCGCGGCGGCGCAGGCGGGAGCGGCGGCGACGCCGGTGACGCCGGCGGCGCGCCCATCACGACCGCAGGCCACGGAGGCGCTGGAGCCCCGCTGGGCCACGACGACGACCACGACGACGACCACGACGACGAGACGACGGTCGGCATCTACGGCCGATGCTCCTGCGACGCGCCCGGGAACGGCGCGGCCGCGGGTGCGGCGTCCTGGCTCTCGCTCTGCGCCGGGGCGCTCGCGGTCGCATCGCGCCGGAGGCTTCCGAGGCGACGCCGCGCCGACTAACCTCGCCATCCATGCCGCCTCCGCTGGGATCCGACGAGCACATCGAGGCGTGGGCTGCCCGGCGCGGCCTCGCCTTCACCGCGCGCCCTGACGAGGCCTGGTTCCGCCGCTGGGAGCCCTACGACACGATCGCGCCGCCCTCCGCGTACCTCTCCGCGTGCACGTGGACGGCGAACCCCGGGCACGCGGTGATCGCCGAGCCCTGGTACGCCGAGGGCGAAGCCGAGCCCCTCGAGCGGACGCTGCTCGGCTTCGCGGCGCACCCGGCGCTCCAGCGCCGCGCCTCGATGCGCGTCGGCGAGCATTTCCTGACGCGCGTCGCCTTCATCGAGAGCGCTCCCCCGCCCCGGGTCACCCTCGACGATGCGCTCTGGGACGCCCACGTGACGACCTTCGCTGCCTCCCAGCGCGAGGCCGCAGGCGCGTTCCATCCGCGGCTGCGCAAGCTCCTCGCCCGCCGCGGTTTCCAGGGGCACCTCGAGCTCCGCGCTGGCGGCCTCGTGGTCCACTGCGCCGGCCTGCGGCCCATCCCGGAGCACTACGAGCGGCTGCTCGGCGTCGTGCGCGAGCTCGTCAACGCGGCGGTCCCGCGCGCCTGAGCGCGCACGAACGCGGCGATCGCGACGCCCGCGAGCCCCCGCAGGGGCGGGGCCGGCCAGGCCCGCTGACCAGCCCCGCCGGCCAGCCCTGTCGACGCGTCCGCCGCGCCGTTCTAGGCTCCCCGACCATGGCCAAGGTCCTGGTCGTCGAGGATGAGCCGGCCATCGCCGAGTCGATCGCCTACTTCCTGCGCCGCGACGGGTTCGCGGCCACCGTCGCCACCACGCTCGCGGCCGCGGAGCGGGAGATCGACAAGGCCGACCTCATCATCCTCGATCTCATGCTCCCCGACGGCAGCGGCTTCGACCTGATCGGCCAGGCCCGGCGGAGCGCGGCGCGCGCCGCGATCATCGTCCTGTCGAGCCGCGACAGCGAGGCCGATCGCGTCGCCGCGCTCGAGACCGGCGCCGACGACTACGTGACCAAGCCGTTCTCCCCCCGGGAGATCGTGGCGCGGGTGCGGGCCGTCCTGCGCCGCGCCGCGCGGCCCTCGCCGTCCGCCGGCGCGCCGGCGCCGCTGCCGCTCGTGGTCGACGAGGCCACGCGGCGCGCGTACGTGAGCGGCCAGAAGGTCGACCTCACCCGCGTCGAGTTCGATCTGCTCGCCTGCATGCTCGCCGCGCCGGGCAGGGTCTTCACGCGCGCGCAGCTCATCGATCGCGTCTGGGGCGACGGGTTCGCGATCACCGACCGGACCATCGACTCGCACGTGAAGGGGCTCCGGAAGAAGGTCGTCGAGGCCGGCGGCGACGCCGACCTCATCGAGACGGTGCGCGGCGTCGGCTACCGCGTCGCGGACAAGCCGGGCCCCGCGGAAGGCGGCGGCTGACGCATGCTGCGCCTCGTCGTCACCGCGGCGGCGGCGGTCTCGCTCATCCTGCTCGTCGCGCTGTTCGCCTCCCGCCTCGTCCGCGCCCGGACGGCGGGGATGAGCATCCGGATGCAGATCTTCATCGCGCTCGGCGGCATCGTCGGCGCGTTCGCGTTCGGGCTCGGGCTGCTCGTCATCGATCGCATCGAGGCGCGCGCGACCCTGCTCGCCGAGGGCAGCGCGCGCGACGAGGCGGCCGCGTTCGCCGCCGTGGCCGCGATGGAGATGGAGGTGCGCGGCGTCGATCTCGCGGCGGTGCGCGCGCTCGACGGCGAGGCCGAGGGCCCGACCGCCCAGAGCATCGCGCTGCTCGATCCCGAGGGCCGCGTGCTCCGGGCGCGCGGCGCCTCGCCGGGCGAGCCCGGGACCGTCTTCGTGACCGCGCCCATCCAGGTCCGCGGCCAGCGCGTCGGCAGCGTGCAGGTCGTGAAGCCGACCATCGTGGTGCAGCGGATGGTCGCCGACTTCGCCCCGCCGATCCTCGTGCTCAGCACGGTGCTCGGCGCCGCGGCGGCGATCTCGTCGTTCCTGATCGGCCGCACCATCGCGACGCCGATCGAGGCGCTCACCGAGTTCGCGGTGCGCGTGAGCGAGGGCGAGGTGCGCGCGGCGACGCCGCCGGCGCAGGGCCGCGAGGTCCAACGGCTGACGCGCGCCATCGACTCGATGCGGCGCCAGATCGAGGGCCGCCCCTTCGTCGAGACGTTCGCCGCGGATCTCTCGCACGAGCTCAAGAACCCCGTCGCCGCGATCCGCGCGAGCGCCGAGGTGCTCTCCGAGGGCGCGCTCGACGACGCCGAGGAGGCCGCCCGCTTCGTCGCGCGCATCCGCGAGGCGACCACGCGGATCGAGGCGCTCCTCGGGGAGCTGCTGTCGCTCGCGCGCCTCGAGGCGCGCGGCGTGGAGCACGCCGCGGTGGTCGACCTGGTCGCGATCGCAGAGGCCGCCGCGGCGCGGGCGCGAGAGCGCGGCAGCCGCGTCGAGCTCGACGCGCCGAGCTCGGCGACGGTGCGCGGCGACGAGCAGTGGCTCTCGCGCGCCCTCGACAACCTGCTCGACAACGCGCACACGCACGGCGGCGCCGCGGCCCCCGTCCAGATCGCCGTGTCTCGCATGGGCGGACAGGTCGCGATCTCGATCCGCAACCGCGGCGAGATCGGGCGGCACGTCGCGGGCCGCCTTTTCCGCCGTTTCGTGACGACCCGCGCCGACCGGGGCGGCACCGGCCTGGGCCTCGCGATCGTCAAGGCGATCGCCGAGGCCCACAGCGGCTCGGCCGAGTGCACCCACCGCGGGCCGCCCGAGGTCGAGTTCAAGCTCTCGCTGCCGGGGGCCTGATCCTGTGAAAGGATGAGCTCTCTCGCCATGCCGCCCTTCCACGGCGACCCTCTTGGTTTCCGGGAGGTTTCCTCGGTTTGACAGCGCACCGGATCGGTGGTGCGAAGGCGCTGCGGTGGTCGGCGGGCGAGCGGGCGCGTGCCAAAGAGCTCGCGCACCCGTCGGCGAGCAGAGCGCCTTGAGCTCTCCCGCGCCATCCTCCACAGAACCTCCACAATCGCATCACCGTCGGCCCCCCCACCGCGCCCATGCTCGGCGCAGAGTCTTTCGTCGTCCCCACCCAGGAAAGCCCATGACGTCCAGCAATCTCCCCAAGCACGTCGCGATCATCCTCGATGGCAATGGCCGCTGGGCGGCGGCGCGGGGGCTCCCTCGCATGCAGGGGCACCAGCACGGAGCGCAGGCCGTGCGCCTCTCGGTGCGCACCTGCCGCGATCGCGGCATCCCGTACCTCACGCTCTACGCGTTCAGCGTGGCGAACTGGTCGAGGCCCAAGGACGAGATCGACGCGCTGATGCGCATCTGCCAGGAGTTCGCCGAGGGGGAGCACGACGAGCTGATCCGTCGAGGGATCGCGGTCCAGGTGGTCGGCGACCTCGAGGACATCCCGACGCCGACGCGGCGCGCGATGGAGAAGCTCGTGGAGGACACCGCCGGGGGCACCGAGATGACCCTGGCGCTCGCGCTGAGCTACGGCGGTCGCCGCGACATGGCGAACGCCATGCGCGCGCTCGCGGTCCGCGCGCGGGCCGGGCTGGTCATCCCGGAGGAGATCAACGAGAAGTCGCTCCGGAACTTCCTGACGACCAGCTCGATGCCGGATCCCGATCTCATCATCCGCACCGGCGGCGAGAAGCGCCTCAGCGACTTCCTGCTCTTCGAGGCCGCGTACGCGGAGCTGTTCTTCACCGACACGCTCTGGCCCGATTTCACCGAGGCGACCTTCGACGAGGCGGTCGCGACCTACTGCCGGCGACAGCGGCGTTACGGCCGGACCAGCGAGCAGGTCCGCCGCCTGGCCGCGTCGACCTGAGCGGACCTCGCCGGGGCGCTCCCCGCGCCCACGGCACCGGTGCGCTTGTAACGCTCGTAACGCTTGTAACGCTCGATTCCGCGTCCGCGATGCAGTACGAGAGATGCGCTTGTCGTCCAAGCGCCCGTAGCTCAGCTGGATAGAGCAGCGGCCTTCTAAGCCGCGGGTCGCAGGTTCGAATCCTGCCGGGCGTGCCGAACGTCCTCGGTGCGTCGCTTGACGGTCCTGCCCGGCGCGGACCACCATGTCCCTGACGCCATGGATAAGAGGGTCGTGCTCGTGCTGGGCGGTCTGGTGCTGGGCGCGGCCGTCGCGCTCGCGGCGGGGCGGGTGCGCGCCCAGGGGCTCACGCCGAGCGTCCCCGCGCCGCGGTGGGAGCAGGACTGCGAGCAGGCGCACGGCGTGGACGAGGCCCGCGCCATCGCGAAGGCGCGGGGCGAGGGCGGCTGGGAGCTCGTGGCGCTCGACGCCGGCGTGATGTGCTTCAAGCGGCCGGTCCCGGCGCCTCCGAAGCCGGCCGATCCCTGGCCGGGCTACTGACGATCGCCGGCCCGCCGTTCGAGGCGGAGGAGCGCCGTGGCGGCGCAGCGACGGCCCTTCTCGGCCCGCGCGCCGCGTGTCAGCGTTCGGCATGATCGAACTCGGCGACCGGCGCTATGCGCTGCCCGCGCGCAAGACGGTGGTGTTCTGCGTCGACGGGTGCGGGCCGGAGTACCTCGACCAGGCGCTCGCGGACGGGCTGATGCCGCGGCTCGCGGGCACGCTCGCCGCCGGCGGCCTGTACGTGCGCGGCCGAGGCCAGGTCCCGAGCTTCACGAACCCGAACAACGTGTCGATCGTCACCGGCCAGCCGGCGCGCGTGCACGGCATCTCGGGCAACTATTACCTCGACGCCGCCACGGGGGAGGAGGTGCCGATGAACGATCCTCGGTTCCTGCGCGTCCCGACGCTCTTCGAGAAGATGGAGCAGGCGGGCGTCAGGACCCTCTGCGTCACGGCCAAGGACAAGCTCCGCGCGCTCCTCGGCGCCTGCCGCGAGGGGGGCCCTCGCCCGATCTCGCTGTCGGCGGAGAAGGCGCACGAGCAGGCGATCCCGGAGCACGGGATCGGCTCGATCACCGCCGCGGTCGGCCGCGAGAACCCGTCGATCTACGACTGGGACATCTCCCACTACGCCATGGAGATGGGCCTCGCGCTGCACGAGCGGCTCTCGGCCACGCTGCTCTACGTGTCGCTGACCGACTACGTGCAGCACAAGGAGCCGCCGCGCGAGCCGATGTCGGATCGGTTCTATGCCCGCTTCGACGCCCTCTTCGGCGAGTACCTCGACGCCGGCTTCGTCTGCGGCATCACCGCGGATCACGGCATGAACGACAAGACCGCGCAGGACGGCTCGCCGAACGTGCGCTACCTGGACGACGCGCTGCGCGAGGCCGGCCTCTCGGGCTTCCGCGTGCTCCTGCCGATCACCGACCCGTACGTCGTGCACCACGGCGCGCTCGGGTCGTACGCGACCGTGTACCTCGGCGCGCCCGACGACGGCGCGCGCGCCGCTCACGTCCTCCAGCAGCTCCCGGGCGTGGAGCTCGTCCTGACCCGGGAGGAGGCCGCGCGGCGCTTCGCGCTGCCGCCGGATCGGATCGGCGACCTCGTGGTCCTCGGCGATCGGAGCACGGTGCTCGGCAAGAGCGCGGCCTACCACGACCTCTCCGCCGTGCAGCGCGGGCTCAGGTCCCACGGCGGCCTGCACGAGGCGGAGGTGCCGATCCTCGCGAGCCACCCGCTCCGGCCCGGGGAGCGCGCCTGGCTCCTCGGCGCGGAAGCGGCCAAGGCGGACGCGGGCGCCGCGCACGGCCGGCCGAGCGCGCTGTCGAACGCGGACGTCTTCGATCTGGTGCTCAACCGACTCTCGACCGCCGTGGCCTAGCGCCAACGATCGAGCGCCTGAAGGGGGGACAGGGATGGGCTCGATGCTCTCAATCGATCGACCAGCGTTCCATTTTCCGTGCCTGATCGGGGGAAGACCGGTGAGCCGGGACGAGGTCATCCTCGTGCGCTACCCGTTCACGGGCGAGGTGATCGGCAGCGTGCCGAGGCTCGACGAGGGGGCGGTGCTCGAGGCGCTCGCGAGCGTGTCCTCCGGCCCGCCGCGGCTCTCTCGCCACGAGCGGAGCGAGATCCTGCTCCGCGCCGCGGCGCACATCGAGGCGCAGGCGGGGGCGGTGGCGCGGCTCATCACGTGGGAGAGCGGGCTCTGCCTCAAGGACACGGCCTACGAGGTGCGGCGCGCGCTCGACGTGCTCCGCTTCTCCGCGTACGAGGCGCTCCGCGATGACGGCCAGTGCCTCGCGTTCGACATCTCGGCGAACGGCAAGCCCCGGCGGGGGTACACGCTGCGCGAGCCGCTCCGCCTGGTGACGGCGATCACCCCGTTCAACCACCCGCTCAACCAGGTCGCCCACAAGGTCGCGCCGAGCGTCGCGAGCGGCAGCTCCATGGTGCTCAAGCCGTCGGAGAAGACGCCCCTCTCCGCGATCTACCTCGCGTCCGTGCTGCACGAGTCGGGCCTGCCGCCCGGCATGCTCAGCGTCGTGACCGGCGATCCGGCGGAGATCGGGCGCGCGCTCGTGACCCACCCCGCCGTGGAGCTCGTGAGCTTCACCGGCGGGGTCGAGATCGGCAAGCGCATCGCCGGCCTGCTCGGCTACCGGCGCGCGGTGCTCGAGCTCGGCGGCAACGACCCGCTCATCGTGCTCGACGACGCGGATCTCGACGAGGCCGTGCGGCTCGCGACGTACGGCTGTTACAGGAACTCGGGGCAGCGCTGCACGGCGGTGAAGCGGCTCATCGTAAGCGAGCGCGTCGCCGACGAGCTCGCCGGCCGCCTCGCCGCCGCGTCGGCGCAGATCAAGGTGGGCGATCCGCTCGATCCGGCGACCGACATGGGGACGGTGATCTCCGAGGCCGCGGCGCGGCAGCTCGAGGCGGCGGCCGAAGACACGCTCGCGCGCGGCGCCCGGCTGCTGTTCGGGAACGAGCGCCGCGGGGCCCTGTACGGCCCCACCGTGATGGATCATGTCCCGCGGGACGCCCCCTCCGTGCAGCACGAGACCTTCGGCCCGCACGCGCCCATCCTGCGGGTGAGGGACATCGACGAGGCGATCGCTGTGGCGAACGGGACGAGCTACGGCCTCTCCGCCGGGGTCTGCACGAACGACCTGCGGCGCGTCCACAGGCTCGTGCGGGAGCTCCGCTGCGGCACGGTGAACGTGCGCGAGGTGCCGGGGTATCGGTCCGAGCTGTCGCCGTTCGGGGGAATCAAGGACAGCGGCATCGGGGTCAAGGAGGGCATCGTCGAGGCGATGAAGGCGATGACCAACGTGAAGCTCTACACGGTCCCCTGGGAGTGAGGGGGCGCCGGCGCTTCCCCATACCGCCTCGGCGCGCGCCGTTGTAAGCGGATCGGCATGAGCGGAGAGCCCCTATCGGAGCGAGAGTTCGACGACGTGGCCGATCGGTCGCTGCGCGCGCTGGATCGAGCGATCAACGAGATCCCCGACGGCGTCGAGGCCGACCTGCAGAGCGGCATCCTCACCCTGGAGTTCGAGGACGGCATCAAGTACGTCGTCAACAGCCACCGCGCGGCGCGGCAGATCTGGATGGCCGCCGAGCGGGCCGCGTGGCACTTCGACTACCGGCCGTCCGAGGACCGCTGGGTGGCCCAGAAGTCGGGCGAAGAGCTCTGGAGCACGGTCGAGGCCGTGCTGTCCCGGAAGCTCGGCCGCGCCGTGAAGCTCGCTCGCTGAGCCGCGCGGCCCGCGGGGCGAGGTGCATCACAGGGCGAAGCGGATGCCGAGCCCTCCGAGCAGGCCCGTCACGGAGGCGCCGACCCGGAGGTCGAACGCGACGCGGTCCCACGGGCGAAGCGCGAGCCCGATCTCGGGCAGGACGAGCCACGGATAGACGAGCGGCCGCAGGCCTTGAGGCCGCCCCTTGGGACGGGTGAACCAGCTCGGCTCGACGTAGCCAGGGTAGTGATCCGCGTCGTAATCGAGCTGGTTGCAGTACCGGAAGCTCCCGACCGGGTTGTTGGGTCCGCGGCATTTCACATAGCGGTACGGGTCCCCCGGCACGAAGGAGCCCGGGTCGCCGGGCACCGCGTCGCCGGGATATGCCTGGGTCCGGTAGAGGTCGCCCATGAACGTCCAGCCCACGCCAAGGCCGGCCCCGACGCGGAAGGCGAACAGCTCGTCCCGATCGAGCGGGATGTTCCAGACCAGGCGGACCCCCGCCTGGAGCGCCTGGAGATCGCTCTCGACGATCTCGTAGTCGGTGTCCGGGTGTCCCTTCGGCTTGAACGGCGTCTCGTCCATCCAGAAGCGCGCGTAGGCGACCGAGAACACGAGATCGAACCGCCGCCCGAGCCGCGTGGACAGCGAGATGTCTCCGCCGGGGACGAGGACGTCCCGCCCGCCTTCCCCGAGGAGCCCGAACATGAGCTGAGGGATGAAGAAGCCCTGGAAGCCTGCGCCGAGCCACACATCGCGCTGCCTGCGCGCGCTGGGCGGCGTTGGCTCGGGCATCTCGACGGCGGGCTTCGGCCTCTCGTCGGGGCCCGTCGCGACGCGCGGCTTGTCCTCGGCCGGCTTCTCGGCGGCGCGAGGCGGCTTCTTCGCGACCGGCTTCTCGGCGACGCGAGGCGGCTTCTTCTCCGCCGGCTTCTTCGCGACAGGCTTCTCGGCGGCGCGAGGCGGCTTCTTCTCCGCCGGCTTCTTCGCGACAGGCTTCTTCGGTGGCTTCTTCTCCGGCGGCTTCTTCGCGACAGGCTTCTCCGGCGGCTTCTTCTCCGGCGGCTTCTCCGCGACAGGCTTCTCCGGCGGCTTCTTCTCCGGCGGCTTCTCCGCGACAGGCTTCTCCGGCGGCTTCTTCCCCCCGGGCTTCGGCTTGAGGCGGAGCTTGATCTCGCGCCGCTGCTTCTCCTTCAGCGTGATCTTCTGCGACGTCTCCTCGTGGCCCTCGGCCCTGGCGACGATCACCAGCACCTCGCCCGGATCGAACCGGTGCGGCGCCGACGGCTCGCTGATCACCTCGCCGTCGATCTCGACCACCAGCCCCTCGTACGGCTCCGCCGGCGTGACGACGAGCGTCGGGATGCGCGCATCGAGCTGAGCTGCCTTCTTCTTGGCCGATGTGATGGCCGCGACATCCCGCGCGTTGTAGCCGGGCGCCTTCTTCTCGCTCGCGACCTTGTGATAGATGTCGCTGGCCTTCAGCAGATCGCCCTGCTTGACGTAGCAGTCGGCGAGCGGAACCGCCGAGCTCGGGCGATGCCGCTGGCTCTCGGCGGACTCGAGCAGCGGGATCGCCCGCTTGCAGAAGCCGCCTCTGGCTGCGTTCATGCCCTGGTTCGCCTCCTTGTCGCCGGGTCCGGCGAACACCGGAGGGGCGAGCAGCACAGCCAGGAGGCCGAAGAGAGAAGCGATCGAAAGACGCAAGAGGCGCTCAGTCTACCACTGCCCCCGCGAGGCGCGCGGGACGGACCGGGCGCTGCGACGCTACGACCGCGGATGTCGCGAACGGCGCGGCCCGAGGTAAGGAACAGCGCGAGGGATCGCCCACATTGGCCCCTGCGTTGCCTGGCGGCTGGCTCGACGGAGCGAGCGGGGCCTGGACCGCTCACCGTCCGGGCAGATACCGCAGACCCCGGCGAAAGCGCGGGATCTCGTCAGGACCCAAGAGCGCTCCCCGGCGCGCCGAGCGCCGCAGACGAAAAGCTCGACGGATTCCGCTTTACACCTTCGACGCTGGCCGAGAGCCCCTGTAAGCTCCCCCGGAATGGCTTCCGGCGCAGGTATCGAAGGACCGCACGGGCTGGGCGAGAGCACCAGCGCAGAGGGATCGGGCGGCGGTGTTTTGTCCGGGCCCGTGCGACGCACATTGAAGGCAGGCGAGATCCCGAACACGCTGATCGAGTGCATGCACTCGGTCGAGTGCGCGGGCTGTCCGCTCATCGCGGGTGACTACGCGGAGCAGCTCGGCACCAAGCGTGCTCGGGTCGTGTCCGCAGCCGCGCACTATCCATCGCTCGGGCTGCTCCAGACGAGCTCGGTCATCCCGGCCGATCCGATCACCGGCTATCGCGGTCGAGCGAAGCTCATCGTCGCCCCCTCCGGCGCGATCGGGCTGTACGGCCGCACGGGACATCACGAGGTCGTCGACATCCCGGGCTGCCGGGTCCTCACCCCGGCCCTCGCCGCCGTCACCTCGCGGCTGCGCGAGCTGATCGCGTCGCCGCCGCCGGAGGTCCGGCCGCTGCTCCTCCCGTACGACCCGGCGAGGGGCGGCGTGCTCCGCGCCCTCGATCTGCGCGAGGTCCACCTCGCGCCCGGGACGCCGCTCTTCGCGGAGGTGGGAGCGACAGAGGACAACCCGGCGTTCGTGCTGGTCACGTTCGTCCTGCAGCGCGAGCGCGCGTGCACGCGCGACGAGCTGCGGGAGGCCGGCCGCGCCATCCGCTCGATGCTCCCGCGCGTCATCGGCGTCGCGGCGAACTTCCACGACGCGGAGGCGCCGCAGATCCTCGGGCCCGAGACGACCGTGCTCGACGGCACCGCGCACGCGGAGGACCGGATCGGGCAGACCTACCACATCGCCGCGTTCGGCTCGTTCGTGCAGGCGCACCGCGCGCAGGCCGCGCGCGTGCACGCCCTCCTGCTCCGCGAGATCGCGTCGCTCGAGAACGACGGACCCGTCATCGAGGGGGAGGCCGCGCTCGGCCCCGCCTCCCGGCGCAAGGAGCCGCCGCGCATCCTCGATCTGTACGGCGGCTCGGGCGCGATCTCGCTCGCCCTCGCGCAGGGCGGCAACCGGGTCCTGATGGTCGAGTCCTTCGCGCCCGCGGCGGCGAACGCCCGCGCCGCGGCCGAGGCCCAGGGCCTCAGCCAGCGCGTGGAGGTGCGCACCGGCGACGTCGCGGAGATCGTCGGCTCCCTCGTCAACAGCTCGGAGAAGTTCGACGGCATCGTGGTGAACCCGCCGCGCCGCGGCGTCTCCCCGACGGCGCGCGAGGCGATCGCGCGCCTCGGCGCGCCGCTGCTCGTCTACGTCTCGTGTGATCCCGACACGCTCGCGCGCGACCTCGATCACTTCTGCCGCCTCGGGTACTCGTCGACGGAGCTCACGCCGCTCGACATGATCCCGCTCACGGAGGAGATCGAGACGATCGCCGCCCTCCGCCGGACGCCCCCGCCCGCGCCGAAGGTCATCTACGACGACGACGGCGTGCTGGTCGTCGAGAAGGGCCCCCACGAGCCGGTGGCCACGCAGCCGGAGTACCTCGGCTCGCTGCTCGCCCGGTGCGCCCGCATCCCGGGCAGCACGACGACGCCCATCATCGTGCACCCGCTGGATCCGGGCACGAGCGGCCTGGTCATGCTCGCGCGGAGCGAGGAGGCGGCCGCGCGCTGGGGCGAGGCGCTCGCGAAGACGGGGCGCCTCATCTACCTCGCCGCGGCCAAGGGCGTCACGCCGGGCAAGGGCGCGATCACCCGCGATCTCCGCGAAGGGACGCGCACCTACACGGCGCGCACGCGGTACCGCCGCCTCGCCGTCGCCTCGGGCCACTCGATCCTCCGCGTCATCCCGGACGGCGGGCGCACGCACCAGATCCGGCGGCACCTCGCCGCGATCGGGCACCCGATCCTCGGCGACGAGCGCTACGGCCACGTGCCCACGAACCGGTACTTCGAGGAGAAGCACGGGCTCGATCGCTCGTTCGTGCACCTCGTGCGCATCGAGATCGAGCACCCCCGCACCGGGGTGAAGATGATCATCGAGTCGACGCTGCCCGGCGATCTGCGCTCCGCGCTGGAGCGCTCGACCGGCCCCTCGGTCCTGCGCTTCCTCGAGCAGAAGCACGCCCTCGGCGAGCAGCGCGCCGTGCCCGTCCTGACGACCGCGAGCGACGAGCCCGCGCCGAGCAGCAGGATGATCCCGCTCCGCCCCGAGGACGCGGAGTCCGCGCCTCCTCCCTCCATCCGCAGCCCCGGGCCCATCTCGATCCGCGTCCCGGATCTGGACGAGTCGCCCCGGACCATCCGGCACCCCATCATCTCGACCGGCGACGAGGACTGAGCGGCGCGCGCCGGCGCTCGGCCACCCCGGCGGGGCGGGTCCGCTCCTGTGCCCGACCCGCCCACCTTGGTGCGATGCGCTGCGAGCGGATCTGGTAGGCTTACCGGCCGCATGTCCACGTTTCCAGAAGACCGCCCTCGCATCCTCGTCGTGGACGACGAGAAGGTGATCCGCGACATGCTGGCCGACTTCCTCGGCATGGAGGGCTACTACGTCCGCACGGCGGAGGACGGCTCCAGCGCGCTGAACGAGCTCACGAAGGGTCACTACGATCTCGTGATCAGCGATCTCAAGATGCCGCGGATGGGCGGCATCGCGCTGCTGGACGAGATCGGCAAGACGGCGCCGAACGCGCTCACGGTCATCATGACGGGCTTCGGCACCGTCGAGACCGCGATCGACGCGATGAAGCGCGGCGCCTACGACTACGTGCTCAAGCCGTTCAAGCTGGACGAGGTGGTGCACGTCGTCCAGCGCGGGATCGAGAAGCAACGGATGGCCGCCGAGAACATCCGGCTGCGCGAGGCGGTGTCGCTCTACAAGGTGAGCGAGGCCATCGCGGCCAGCCTCTCGCTCGACCAGGTGCTGGAGACCGTCGCGGACAGCTGCCTCCACGAGGTGTGCGGCGATCTCATCTCGACCTGGCTCGACGACGGCGAGGGCGGCTTCTTCGAGCGCCAGCACCTCCGCGGCCCGTCCATGCCGGCGGGCGCCGACCTCGGGCGGCTCGACCCCGCGCTCGTGCTCGAGCACTTCCGCCCCGACGCGCAGCTGCTCGAGCAAGGCATGAAGGGGCTCAGGTTCTTCGCGGCGGAGCCGGCGCTCCCGCTCCAGTCGCTCGTCGCCGTGCCGCTCCGCATCCAGAAGCGGCTCATGGGCTTCCTCGCCGTCGCGTCGTTCACGCGGACGAGGCGCTTCGACGAGGGGCAGCGCAAGCTGCTCAGCATCATCGGCTCGCGCGCCGCCGCGGCGATCGAGAACGCGCGCCTTTACCAGGATCTCCAGGCGACGTTCCAGCAGACGATCGAGGGCCTCGCCAAGGCGATCGACAAGATGGACCGCTACACCTCGGGCCACTCGGATCGGGTCGCCGTCTACGCCGTGCTGCTGGCGCAGCGGCTCGGCCTCGGCCCGCACGAGATCGAGATCGTCCGGCAGAGCGCGCTCATGCACGACATCGGCAAGATCGGGTGCGTGCTCAACCTGAACAAGCCGGGCAAGCTCACGAACGACGAGTACGAGGTGTTCAAGCGGCACCCCGCCTACGGGCGCGACATCCTCGACCCGATCAAGTTCCTGCACCCGCTCATACCCGGCGTGCACCTGCACCACGAGCGCTGGGACGGGCGCGGCTACCCGCTCCGGATGCGGGGCAACGAGATCCCGATCATCGCGCGCATCATCTCGGTGGCCGACACGTACGACGCCATGACGAGCGACCGCTCGTACCGCCGCGCGCTCCCCCACGAGGTCGCGGTGACCGAGATCGAGCGGTGCTCGGGCTCGCAGTTCGACCCCGAGGTCGCGGCCACCTTCACGACGCACATCGAGGCCTACCGCGAGGAGCGGCGGGCGCGGGGCGAGAAGGTCCCGGAGTAGCCATGCCGACCACCTCGCTCCGCGACCTCCTCCAGCCCGCGAGCGGCCAGGCGACGGCCGTCGAGGCGCCCCGGCCGAGGCGCGCGCGCGCCGTGTGGATCGGCCGGCGCCGCTATGCCCCGATCCACGATCTGCAGAAGCAGCTCATCGAGGCGCGCGCGCAGGGGCGGATCGGCGACACGATCCTGCTCCTGGAGCACGATCCCGTGATCACGCTCGGCCCGCGAGCGAACCCCGAGAACGTGCTCCTCGACGCCCGCGCGCTGGACGAGCGCGACATCGACCTCGTCGCGACGGGGCGCGGGGGCGACGTCACCTACCACGGCCCCGGCCAGCTCGTGTGTTACCCGCTGCTCGATCTCAGGCCAGACCGCTGCGACGTGCGCAGGTACGTGCGCTCGCTCGCGGAGGTGATGATCCTGCTCGCGCGCGAGCACCACGTCGAGGGCGGCGTGGTCGACGGCATGATCGGCGTCTGGGTCGATCGCGCCGCCCCGGAGGCGTGGGGCGGCGCCGAGTGGGCGCGCGAGATCGCGAAGCTCGGCGCGATCGGCGTGCGCCTGTCGCGATGGCTCACGATGCACGGCTTCGCGTTCAACATCGCGGTGGACCTCAAGGCGTTCGAGCTGATCGTGCCCTGCGGCATCCGGGACCACGGCGTGACGTCGCTCCACCAGCTCACCGGGCGGAAGCTCACCGTCGCCGAGGTCGCCCTCGCCAGCGCGCCGCAGCTCGCCCGCGGGCTCGAGCTCGACGTCGCCTGCGTCGAGGATCTGTCGGCGGTCTCGGATCTCGCGGGCGCGCTCCTCGCCCCGGACGCCGGGGCAGCCGAGGGCCGGAGCGCGCCCTAGCCACGCGCGCCGGCCTCCGCGGCGAGGAGCGCGCCGACGTCGCACGTCGCACGGCGCGCGCTCCGCGGGTGACGCCGGCTCCAGGGACGTGGGACACGCTGCGTCGCGGAGGCAGTGTCGCTCGGCCGTGCCGTGGGCTAAAAGCCGTCCCGTGTGCGCGCAGCCCACCCCACGGCCCCGTGAGCGCGACGGGAGCTCCCCGCTCCACCGCGACGCCTCGCCCGCGCGGCGCCCCCTCGCCCTGGCGCTCGCGGCCGCGGCCGTGGCCGTGCCCGCGCTCGTTCTCCTTGGCCCTGTCGCGGCGGTCCTCGTGGGCACGCGCACCGCCGCCGCGTGCCTCGCCTCGATCGAGGCGCCGCGCGGCCCGGCGCTGCCCGACTGCAGGCCCGAGATCCGCTGGTTCGCGCTGCCCTCGCGGCTGCCCTGGACCTACAGGACGGCGAGCGCGCTGGCCGAGGAGCTCGGCGTGCGCGCGGCGATCGCCGACTACACCGACGCCGCGATCGGCCGGCCGGATGGCGCGGCGCTCGCCGGCGCGACCGAGGCGGTGGTGACGGCCCAGGCAACGGTCGCCGCCGGGACCGGGCGCGTCACGTTCGATGAGCTCGGGCCCGCCTGCGGCGTGCCGAGCCTCGGCCGCGAGGCGGCGAGGCTCGGCGATCGCCGCACGCTCCTCTCGCAGCCGGACCGCTGGACCGACTGGCACGTGCGCGTGCACACCCTCCGCGCGGCGCTCACCGAGGGCGACCTGCAGCGCGCGCTCGCGATCGCCAAGGGGTACGCGGCGATGGAGCCCCGCGACGAGGACCTGCGCACGACCACCGGCGCGATCCTCTGCCTCGGCGCGAGCGCCGAGGCGAAGCGCGGCATCGAGCTCCTGACGCTCACCCAGGACGACCGGGCATCGAGGCGCTACGCCGGCATGGCGCGCAACTGGGGCGAGGTCCGCGCCGTCCTCGTCGCCTGCGCCGCCCGGGCCGGCGTGGAGCCTCCGCCGATGCCAGAAGCCCCCGAGGCCGGCGTGGCCGACGCCGTGGAGGTGCGGCTCGCGCAGCGCGCCCGCATCGCCGCCGCCCGGAAGGACGCCGCCGAGGCGACGCAGCGCGCGACGCGCGCGATCCGCGACCTGCTCGGCACCTCGGCCGCGCTCGATCCCGAGGCCCGCGGCGATCTGCTCGCCGTCGTGCTGGCGGAGGACGGGGCGCTCGACGCAGCCGAAGCCGCCGCGCTCGCGCGGCCGGACGACGATGGGGACGAGCCCGCGGCCGGAGAGGCAGGCCTCGACGGCGCCCCGGCGCGCGCGGAGCCCCGCGCGCCGACGGGGCTGCCTGCGAGCTCGCTGCGCGCGCTCGACTGGCTCCCGGAGCGCGGGCTCGCGAGGCCCGCGATCGCCGGGTCGTTGCGCGCGCGCGCCGCCGCGCGCGCCGCCGAGCTGGCCGCCGCCCCCCAGCTCTCGCCGTCCCAGGCCGACGCGCTGCGCGCCGCCGCGGGCGCGCTCGCGCTGCGCGCCGCCCGCGAGCTCGCGCTCGAAGGCGACGCACCCCGGGCGGTCGACGCGCTGGATCGCCTTGGCCCGCTCGCCCCGGAGCTCGCGCCGGAGGCGGCCCGCGCGCTCGCGCACTCGAGCGCGTGGGCCCTCGTCGGCGAGCGCGATCGCGCGCTCGATCTCGTCGAGCGCGTCGACCTCGCCGCCGCGCCGCCCGCGCTCCGCGCGGCCGTGCTCCTGCAGCGAGCCGAGCTCCTCGCCTCGAGCGGGCGCCGGCGCGACGCCGCGCGCGCGGCCGTGCTCGCCGACGAGGAGGCCGCCGCCGCGCGCGCGGTGGACCCCGCCGGCGAGGCGATGCCTTCCCGCGCGGAGCTCGCCGAGCTCGACGCGCGATCGCGGTGGACCCGGCTCTCCCTCGCGCTCCCTCCGGGCGACTCGCCGCTCCGCCAGGGCAGCCCGCCCGCCCAGCTGCCCGCGGACCAGGACGCCGCCTGGCCGTGGGTCGGCTTCGCGAGCCTCGACGCGCCCTGGGCGCGCGACGGCCAGCCGGCGCTCTCGCGCGCGCTCTCCACCTGGAGCGCCGCGCGCGACGCGCCGCCGCCCGCGCGCCGCGCGCTCCGCTACGCCGCCCTCCGCCGGCGCGGCGACGCGCCGCCCGCGCTCGTCCCGTACGCCGCGCTGTCGGCCCAGCTGCTCGGCGACGGCGAGGGCGATCCCGAGGTGTGGCTCGACGCCTTCCTCGCGCTCGACGCCTCGCGCTTCTCGCTCCGGCGCTACGCCTTCGCCCGCGCCGAGGCGGCGCGATGGCGTGGAGATGAAGGCAGCGCGGCCGCATGGCAACGCCGGTACGACGCCCTGCGCGCCGTGGCCTCCGACCCGGCCCGCGCCGAGATCGCGCGCTACCTCGGAATCTGACGCTGACCGACGCTGACCGACGCTGATCGACGCCGACCCGCGCGGCGTGCCCGCGAAAAACCTGGAGATCCCGCGGCCGCACACCTGGCGGCGGAGGGGCTTCATTCCTACGCTACAGCCTGGCTCGCGAAGATCTGCTCGCGGGGGAGTCCTCATGTGTCCTCATTGCGGAAAGAACGCGCCCGTCATCCACCGCGGGCTCGCCGCGTACTGCACCGCGTGCGGTCGGGAGCGCCTGCCGTTCGCGGGCAAATCGGTCAGCCTGGCGGGGCAGCCGTCCAGGGTCGGCGGCGCGGTCGCCGGCGTGCTCGGCTGGTTGGTCCTCATCGGCGGGCTCGCGCTGGCGCTCCTCCTCGGGCTGGGCGCGGCCGCGCTGTTCCCGGGGTCGATCGCCGGCCTCGCGCTCGGCCTGCCGATCGGCTTCGTCGCCCTCGCCTTCGGCCTGCTCCTCCTGCTGGGCGGACGGAAGCTCTCCCGCTCCGGGGCGAAGGCCTCGCGCGACGCCCAGGTTCAGGCGATCTTCTCGCTCGCGTCGCACCGCCGCCGCCCGCTCACGGCGCAGGAGGTCGGCGTCGCGCTCGACCAGCCGGCCCCGGAGGCGGACGCCCTGCTCACCGAGCTCGCCAAGGAGCGCCCCGGCGACGTGGGCGTCGAGATCGGCGAGCGCGGCGAGATCCTCTACACCTTCCCCGGGATCTCGGGGGCGGCCGCCGTCCGCTTTCCCCAGCCGTCGCTCCGCATCGATCCGGGCGAGGGCGCGGCCGATCCCGCGGCGCGCATCTACGCCGACGAGATCGAGGACGAGGACGCGGGGGCGTCGCGGGCCCCCCGTCGCCGCGAGCAGCTCCGCTGAACATGTCCTGCGGCGCGCGTGCTAGCCTCGCGCCGCGCGCCCTCATCGAGCGCCCGGCGCGCGCCGTCGTCGCCCTCGATCCATGGTTCGTCGCGGGGGCGCTCCGGGCTGCTCGCCGCAACCGACCATGAGATGCCCCCCTGTCGCCCTGCTGACCTCCGCCGCGCTCGCGCTGCTCGCGCTCCTGGCCCCCTCGCGGGCCGACGCCTTTGAACGGCAATGGCATGCCGGCGCCGGCGTCGGGTACGCGCTCCTCGCGGATGGCGGGACGTACCCGGGGATCGGCGGCAGCCTGCACCTCGCCTACGGGCTCACGGACGCCTTCAACGCGGTCGCCGAGGTCAACACCGCGTCCCACCCGGGGGGCGATCTCATGCTCCTCGGCGCATCCGCCGGCGCCACGTACGTCATCGATATTCTGCAGTGGGTCCCCTACGTCGGCCTCATGACCGGCGCATACGACAGTGTGCGCCTCGCGCCCTGCGGCTCGTCTGGCCAGCCGGGCTGCCACCGGGGGCAGTTCGGGGTCTCCATCCCGTTCGGCATCGACTACGCGTTCAATCGCGAGTTCGCCGCCGGCTTCGCCGGCAAGTACACGCTGCTCCTCCCTGGCGCGGGCGACGGTCCGGGGAGCTATTTCACGGCGTTCGCCCGCGCGGAGTTCCTCTGGGGATACTAGAGCGGGGTGCAGGCTCGTAGGATACGGGCTCAGCCGCGAGGCAGGCGAGCGAGGCGCACAAAAGTACGCCGCAGCGAGCCGAACGACGCGGATGATCCCGTAGCGCACGACGATGCGCCCCGCTCTGGGCCGTGTGCGCCCGGAGAGAGGAGGAGCGGACCGTGGAACAGCTCTGGCAGCGCATTTCCGAGGGCCGGCACACGGCCTTGCTGAACATCGTCCCCGGGGATCCGCCGGCGCGGCTCGGGCTGCGGATCGTACGCGTGCGCTGCGACGTCCCCGAGATGACGCTCGGGCCGCTGCGCGACGCGCGGACCCAGATCGAGCGCCTCGCCGGCGGGGCGCAGCCGACGCTCGATCAGGCGCGCAGCCGCGCCGCCTCGGGGCTCCGGCGCCGCCTCCTCGGCGACGTGCACGAGCTGATGGTGGACGCCGAGTTCATCGAGACCGCCAACCGCCTCGCGCAGCAGGCGGATCGCACGTGGGCCATCGTGTTCGACGCGGTCGAGCACGCCGATCCTGCCACGCTCGACGTGCTGCGCCGGGTGGTGTCCCGGCCCGACGCGCTCCGCGTCGCGCTGGTCCTCTCCTTCCGCCTGCACGCGCCGACCGGCCCCGCAGGCGGCCTGGTCGACGCGATGCGCGCCGCCTGCGGAGCCGACGCGCTCCTCCGGCCGGCCGACGGCGCGATCACGCTGACGAGCGCGACCACGCCCCCGCCGCCGCCGCCGCAGGTCGCGGTGCGCGAGCTGCCCGGCGAGGTGCTCCGGGTGCTCCGGGCCGGCGCGATCGTCGGCTCGGGGTTCGAGAGCGAGCTCGTCGCCGCGCTCCTCCGCGTCGACGCGCTCGACGTGCTCGAGGCGCTGCAGCGCGCCGCGGACGCGGGTGTTCCGGTCGAGGACCGCGGCGACGGGCGCTTCCATCTTCCGCACGAGACCGTCGAGGCGCTCCGCGGCTCGATCCTCCCGTCGCTCGCCCGCGTGTGGCACCGGCGTCTCGCGACGCTGCTCATCGAGGAGCGGACCGAGCCGGACGCCCCGGCCGCGCGCGAGCCGCGCGCCGCGTCGGGCGTCGTCGCGGCCGATCACCAGGCGACCCATGGCGCGGCGGCAGCTCATGCCGCCGCGCCGCCGACGCAGAGCGCGGCCATCCTCACGTCGACCGTCGAGCGGCACGTCATCGGCGGAGCGAACCTCGGCGTGCCTCGCGGCGACGACCCGACCACGAGGGCCACCGCCGCGCAGGCGAAGGCCGGGGCGCCGCCGCTCTCGACCGCGCCGCCGTCCGCGTTGCCCGCCATGGCGACGCCGCGCACGATGGCCGCCGCACCGCCGCCGGCGGGCCCGCCGCCGGCGACGGCGTCACCAGCGGCCGCTTCGCCCGGCGCGCCCGTCGCCGGCGGGCCGACCCCCGGAGCCGGCGGCGCGTCGAACGTGGACGAGTGGGAGAAGACCGCCGACCCCACGCTCTCGGTGGCGCGCGGCGGGGTGCCGCGGGCGGCCGAGACGCTGAGGCCGCCGCCTGCCGTGGCCCCTGCGGGCGGCGCGTCCATGAGCAACACGCGCCGCGCGCCGCCGCGCGTCACCCAGGACAGGCCCGCGCCGATGGCCCCCGCAGGGCCCGGCAATCCCGCGTGGCCCTACGCCGATCTGTTCCATCGCAGCCCCGAGAGCCGCCGCGTCTCGGAGCCGCCCGAGTCCCTCATGTTCGACGCCCCGCCCGACTCGCTCGACGCGCCCATCCCGGGGCCGATGCGGGTGCCCCGCGATCTCGCGTCCCTCGGCGGCGCCTTCCCGGACGAGCCGAGCCGCTCGGCCCGCGGGGCCTCGCTGCGCGTCCCTGCCGCGCTGTCCGAGCGCTCGTCTTCCGGCTCCCGCCACGCCTTCTCCTGGCCGGCGGCGGCCGACGCCGGCGCCGGGCGCGCCGCGGCCGAGTCCCTGCGCGCCGCGGCGCCGCTCGGCGTGTCCATGTACCCGGCGCCCGCGGCGCCCGATCGCGCCGAGGCAGCGGGCGCCGCGAGCGCGGCGGCGCACGGCGCTGGGCGCCACCTCCACGACGTGCGCGCGGCGGCGCACCTGACCGAGGCGGGCGAGCACGAGGAAGCGGCGCAGCGCTACTGCGCGGCCGCGGTCGAGGCGGCGGCCATGGGAGCGTACGCCCAGGCGCTGAGCTACGGGCGGAAGGCGCTCTCGCTGCTCGACGGCATGCCGGCCACGCCCGCGCGCCGCCGGCTCCGCATCGGCGCGCTCGCGGGCATCGCCCGGGTGCAATGGCACGCGGCCGGCCCGGACCCCGCCAGCACGCTCGCGGGCGCGCTCGAGGTGCTCGACGCCGCGCGCGCTCTCCTCGCGCAGGGCGACCCTCCGGAGCTGCACGCCGAGGTCGCCGCGCTCATCGCCGGCGTCTGTTACGACATGGGCGACGCGCGCTCGCTGGAGCGCGCGCTGGAGGAGCTCGCCACCGCGAGCCGCCTGCTGCTCGACGCCGGGGACGCGCTCGGCGCGGCCCGGCTGCTCAACGATCAGGCGGCGGTCCACGTGCGCATGGGCGATCCCGTCCGCGCGACGCACCTCCTGATCGAGTCGCGCCGGACCTTCGAGGAGCGGGCCCGGGTCGATCCGTCGGCGCGCGTCGAGCTCGCCGAGACCGACCACCTCTTCGCGCGGATCCCGCTCCACGTCCCCGCCCGCCCCGGGCGCGAGTCCGACGCGCTGTCGATGGGCCTCGACCACGCGCTCGCCGCGGAGCGCGCCTACAAGCAGCTCGGCGACGCCCGGGAGCTCGCCCGGGTGTGGGAGACGATCGGCCGGCTGGAGCTCCGCAACGGCCGCCTCGACCGCGCGACGCAGCGCCTGACCGCGGCGATCGAGGCCGAGGAGGCGCTCGGCGACCTGCTCGGCCTGGCCCGCTCGACGGCCGCGCTCGCGGAGGTGCTCTCGGCGAAGGGGTTGCACCGCGAGGCGCTGGCGGTGCTGGCCGAGTCGATGGTGATGAACCTCGAGAAGGGCTCGCCGCTCGGGCTCGCGTACAACCGCCGCGCCCTGAACGCGCTCGTCCCGAACATCTCGCTCCAGGGCGAGGAAGCCGAGGAGCTGCGGAAGCTCGCGGCGCAGCTGGCGGCGGCGGAAGCGGCCCTCGGCCGCGCGAAGCTCCCGGGCGAGCCCGACTGAGGCGGGCCCGCGCCGCGCGGCCTTTGACCTTGCCGGCGTGCGCCCGCTCCGGCGAAATGCGCCGCATGTCGTCCTCCTCGACGCGGCGCGGGCGCCATGGCGCCGCGCGGCGCTCCTTGCTCGGCTTGCTCGGCTCCCTCGCCCTCTCAGCGGCGTGCACGCCGGCCCGGCCGGCGCCTCCGGTGGCTGCGCCTCGGCCTGTCGCGTCCGCGCCTCCGGCGCCGCCTTCGCCCGCCGGACCGCCGCGGCCTGCGCCCGCGCCGGAGCGGCCCGGGTACGCGGGGCACGGCGCGGCGAGCGTCTCTCCGGAGATCCTGGCGCGCTACGCGCCGCCGCCGCTCCCGGACGACGTCTCTCGCCAGATCCAGGCCATGCTCGACGTGCGCGCTCCTTCCGGAGGCGTCCTCGGGCCGGATGGCAAGGCGCTCTACTTCACCTGGACGATCACGGGGACGAGGCAGGTCTTCCGGCTCGACGGGCCGCAGCGCTTCCCGCTGCAGCTGACGGGCGGCGAGGATCCGACCGTCGTGGCGGACGTCACGCCGGACGGCGCGCGCCTCGTCCTCTCGCGCGACCGGAAGGGCGAGGAGAACCCCGGGCTCTACCTGCAGGACGCGAAGGGCGGCCCGCTCGTCGCCATCCAGCACATGCCCGGCGTGCAGACGCAGCTCCAGTTCATCTCCGACGACGGGCGGCACGTCTACTATCGGGCCAACGACGTCAAGAAGGACGCGTACGTCATCTACCGGTACGACATCGCGTCGAGGCAGCGAGAGGTCGTGTTCGATCGCGAGGGAATCTGGCGCGCCGTGGACGCCACGGGCGACGGCCGCCTGCTGCTCGCGAAGGACGTGGGCTCCAACATGAGCGAGCTCTTCGAGTGGGCGCCTCTCGCGAAGGCCGCTCCGGGCGCCGACGCGCTGACTCCCCTCTTCGGGCAGGGCGAGCGCGAGGACTACAGGGCCCTTTACGGCGCGGCCCCCGGCGAGGTCCTCGTGCTCACGCCGCGCCTCGGGGAATATCGCCGGCTCTACAGCTGGAAGGCGGGGAAGCTCACGCCGATCTCGCCGGAGATCCCGTTCGACGTCAGCGCGTTCTCGATCGATCGGGCGAGGAAGCGGATCCTCTACACGGTGAACGAGCGGGGCTACACGCGGCTCCGCGCGCTCGACGCGAGATCGCACCGCGAGATCAAGCTGCCAGCGCTCCCGGCGGCGGATCACGTGACCCCGGTCTCGACGACGCGGGACGGCCGGTTCACGACGCTGCTCCTGGAGACCTCGACGTCGCCGGCGACGGCGCATGTCCTCGACTGGACGACTGGCAAGCTTTCGCAGTGGCACGCTCCGAGCATGCCCGAGGTGGCGCCGGGCGCGTTCTCGGCGGCCACGCTGGAGTCCTATCCGGCGCGCGACGGGGCGCAGATCCCGATGTTCGTGCGCCGCCCTGCGCGGTGCGAGCGGCCTTGTCCTGTGATCGTCCATTTCCACGGCGGCCCGGAGGTCCAGACCAGGGCTGGGTTCAGCGCGCGGGCGCAGATCTTCGTGGACGCCGGGTTCGTGTTCGTCGAGCCGAACGTCCGCGGGAGCGACGGTTACGGCAAGACATGGCTGCACGCCGACGACGGCGCGAAGCGGCTCGACGTCATCACGGACATCGAGGACGCCGCGAAGTTCGTCAAGGCGAGCTTCGGCCACGAGGGCCGGCCGCCGAAGGTCGGCATCTTCGGCGGCAGCTATGGCGGCTATTCTTCGCTGATCGGCATGACCATGTTCGCCGGCGCGTACGACGCGGGCGCCGCCGTCGTCGGCATGAGCAACCTCGTGACGTTCCTCCAGAACACGGCGCCTTACCGGCGCATCCTCCGGATCTCCGAGTACGGTGATCCCGAGAAGGATCGGGACGCGTTGCTCAAGCTCTCGCCGATCACGTACCTCGATCGGGTGAAGGCGCCTCTGCTGATCGTGCAGGGCGTGTCGGATCCGCGGGTCCCTGCGGGCGAGTCGGTGCAGATCCAGCAGGCGCTGGAGGCAAGGAAGATCCCGTCCGAGCTCATCCTGTTCGCCGACGAGGGGCACGGCGCGCAGAAGCGGGACAACCAGGTGCTCCAGTATGGGCACCTCGTGCGTTTCTTCCGGGCGCACCTCGGGGGCGGGTAGAAACGAGCGTGTTCCGGGCCGCCCGGCCCGAGGCCACGTGTCGGCGCGGGTCGAGCTCCGGCGTGAGCAGCGGAATCGTCACGCGTGCGCGGGCGCGCTGGCCGGCGGGCGTCGCGCGGCGGCGGCCACCGCGGCGGCGCGGGGAGCGCGCGGGAGATCGCCGAAGATCTCCGGCATCAACGACGTCTTGCCGTGGAGCCGGAGCACACACTCCACGAGGAGCTTCGCCGCGCGATAGGTGTTGATCCACTCGTCGCGGGCGGCCTTCATCTCCGGGGTCACGGTGCGGCGCGCGAGCCGGGTCTTGCGCACGCTCCTGATGAGCGGCTCGAGGGCGTCCCGGGAGCGCTCGAGGTCGGCCGTCCACGCCTCGCGCTCGGGCAGCTGCCCCTCGTGCTGCTCGAGCACCTCGATCGCGTGCGTCAGCGCCGCGGCGAGCGCCGCGGGGCGGCGGCGCAGCACGGTGGCGAGCGACTGGCCCTGGAGGAGCTCGCGGGCCAGCGCGACCCCGTTGGACCGCGAGGCGGCGCGCTCCACGAGGCGGCGCAGCAGGCCGCGGCCCGCCGCGACCGGATTGGCTCGGCCGCCCCTCGAGCCGCGAGACGCGCTGGGAGGCACGGGAGCGGCCGTCGCGTCCAGCTTCGCCTTGCGCACGGCCTCGGTCGCGGCGTCGAGGCGCGCCGTGACGGTGCGCAGCGCCTTCCCGAACCCCGCGTCGACCGGCAGGACGAGCTTCTGGATCTGCGACGCGGTGAAGCGGCCGTACGTCTCGATATCACGCTGGTAGATGTAGGGATCGGGCATGGGAGCGACTCCACCGCGCGCGGGCGCGTTCAGGGCGGGCGCCATCATACCTGTCGCCGGCGTTGACGAAAGGAGTCGACCTCGCGAGAGTGGGAACGACGGGGGCGGTCGACGACGGCGATGATCACGAAACAGCTCAAGAGCCTGCTGATGATCCCTTCGCCGAACGCGCCGCGACCCCGGCCTGGCGCGCCGACCTCGGCGGCAGCGGCGCGCTCCCCCTCGGACGCAGCCGGTGCGGCTCGCGCGGAGGCGCCTGCGCCGCCCGAGCCGAGCGAGGCGCACGCACCGCGGCCGACCGGTGAGCCGGCCGCGAGCCGCGCGCCGGCGGTGCCGAGCTACCTGCGCGCAGCGACGGACGCGCCCTCGCCCGCGGCCGCGTCGATTTCGCTCGTGCCGGAGGGGATGCGGCACTTCAAGCTCCACGGGACGGAGAGCTCCTCGGACGCTCCCAGGGGTCCGGCGCTGCCCTTCAAGGCGGGCGACGCCTCGACGTCCATGGCGCATCCCGAGCCGCGCCGCTCGCCACCTACGCCGGTCGACGCAGCGTCGCTGGTGCCGCCGGGCATGCGGGGGTTCACCGAGCTCCGTGGCACGCAGCCCACCTCCGCGGCCGCTTCCGGCGCGTCCGTGCTGCCGTTCGGCCCCCCTGCCCCGCCGGAGCCTGCGCGCCCCGCCCCGCCGACCGCGGTCCTGCCCGCCCTCCCTGTCCCCCCGGAGCCCGCGGATGCCGCTGCGGCAATGGCCCTGGTGCCGAAGGGCATGCGCGGCTTCACCAGCCTCACTGGAACGCACCCGACGTCCGGAGCGCCCTCCGGCGCGCCGTTGCCGTTCGCGTCCGGCCCGCGCGCCGCGCCGGCCGCTTCCTCGATCCCGGCGCCGGTGCTCTCGCTGGAGCAGTACGCGTCGCTCTGCGCCGATCTCGCCGCCTCTCCTGGCGACGCCGAGGCCCTCTTCGCGCGGTACGGGCTCGGCCGGCCCGAGGAGCGTGCCGCGGTGGACGCCTTCTGGCGTGATCGCCTCACGCGCGACCCCGCCGCGCACCGGCGCTGGCAGGAGCTTTACTCGCAGCACCGTTCCCGCTCCGCTCCCGCCGGGGAGAGCCGCAACGAGCCGAGATGAGCGCCGCGCCCGGCCGCGCGCCCCCCCGAGGAGACCCGACCATGGCCATCGACGTGAGCCTGACGTTCCCCCGTTCCGGAGTCACCGGCTTCGAGGTCCACCAGATCGAGTACCGGGACGCGCTCAACGAGCTCTTCGAGCTGACGCTCGACGTGGTGAGCACCGATCCGGAGATCGATCTCTCCAGCGTGGTGGGCGAGGAGATCGTCGTCGAGCTGAGCACGGAGCCGTTCCTCAAGAAGGTTCACGGCATCGTGCGCCGGGTGCGGCAGGTCTCCGCGGAGCCCAGCGGCGTCTCGCGGTACGAGCTCGCCGTGGTCCCGCCCCTCTGGCTCGCCACACGGAGCGCGGATCACCGCATCTTCCAGGGCCTCACGGCGGACGGCGTCTGCAAGGTCGTGGCGAGCGCGTACGGCGGCCGCATCCCGGCGCCGAGCTCGCTCGTCGCGTCGCCGGACCGGCCAGCGCGCGAGTACCGCGTCCAGTACGGGGAGACCGACTTCGATTTCATCTTCCGCGCGCTCGCGGAGGAGGGCCTCGTCTCGTACTTCGATCACGGGCCCGGCGGCAGCGACTGGGTCCTCGCCGAGGACACGGCGTTCACGGACGACGGCGCGCCCCGGGTGCCGTTCGTGCCGCCGGTCGACGCGGGCATGAACGCGGCGGGCCCGGTGGTCTCGTTCATCGCTATCACCTCGTCGATCGAGACGTCGATGGTCACGGTGCGGGACTACGACTTCAAGAAGCCGGAGTACGTCCTCGATCAGCGCGCCGAGACCTCGCAGCGGGCGTTCGTCCGCGAGGCGACGCTCGAGCGGTACGAGTTCTCGACGAACCGGTTCACGGCGGCGTCCGAGAAGCGGGGCGAAGCGCTGGCCAAGCAGTACCTGGAGGAGGCCCGGTCGGAGCGGCGCACCTTCGAGTGCCACACGAGCTTCGCGCTCGGCGCTGGCGCCCGCTTCACCGTCGAGGGGCACCCGCGGGCCGACGTGAACGGCCAGCTGCTCGTGATCCGCTCCCGCTGCGCCGTGACCGAGGGCGCCGACGGCCGCCCGGTGCGCCGGAACGTCCTCGTCTGCGTCCCTGCCGGCGATCCGTGGCGCCCTGCGCGCCGGCCCAAGCCCCGCATCTTCGGCACGCAGACCGCCTTCGTCGTCGGCAACAAGGCCGGCGTCGACGAGATCGACGTCGACGAGCACGGCCGCGTCAAGGTCGAGTTCCGCTGGGATCGCCGCGATCTGCACGAGGGCAATCCCACCCGCTTCGTCCGCGTCTCTCAGGGCTGGGCGGGGCTCGACTACGGCTTCGTCATGCTCCCGCGCGTCAACGAGGAGGTCATCGTCGCCTACCTCGACGGCGACCCCGACGAGCCCGTCGTCGTCGGCCGCCTCCACAACGCCTGGAGCGTCGCCCCCCTCAAGCTCCCGGCCGAGAAGACCCGCTCCATCTGGAAGAGCAAGACCTCGCCCGGCGGCGAGGGCTTCAACCAGATCATGATGGAGGACAAGAAGGGCGAAGAGCTGCTCGAGCTCCACGCCCACCGCGACAACCTCGTCACCGCCGGCGCCAACCAAACCGTGGACGTGGGCGGCGACCAGAAGGTCCACGTCGCTGGCAAGCGCGAGGACCACGTCGAGGGCGCAGTCAAGGAGGACTACGACACCTCGCTGAAGACGACCATCGGCGGGAAGCAGGAGACGACGGCCAAGGACGTGATCGAGCGCTACGCCAGCCAGGACACCGAGATGGCAGGCAAGAAGCACACGAAGGCCGGCGCCGTGGACGAGGACTTCGCGAGCCTCAAGACGACCGTCGCGGCGCTGCACGAAGAGAAGTTCGGGACGATGAAGCTCGAGGGCGGGAAGATCGAGTGGAGGGTGGGCGCGCTCGACTGGGAGACGAAGGGGCTCACGTGGACCCTCAGTGAGAAGGGCTACATCAAGGCGCCGAGCTTCGTCATCGATTCGCCGGAGTTCAAGGTCACCAACGCCGGGAGCCACAAGGAAACGAAAGGCTTCGTGGACACGGTGATCGCGAGCTGGAACGAGAGGACCTGGTACAAGTCGGCGGTCATCGGCCTTGATATGAAAGCAGTGATCGCCGAGACGAAGAATTTCGGCAGGAGCATTAACATCGGCTATCAAAAGCTGGACATAACCGCCTTCAAGATCGACTTCGCCGCATTCAAGATGCAGAACAACGCCGTCAACATGAAGACCATCGGCACCAAAGTCGAAAAGGGCGCGACCTGGACGGCGCTAACGGGCATTTTCTCGATCGTATGAATCGGCATCCGTCCGCCAGCTGAGCCGCATTCCTTCGGTGGCGGCCCGAACCAAACAAGGTACCTATTCCAGCGCAGAAGGCATCGCCTCGACATGCGCTTGTTCGGCGTTTCCAGGCACCAACCATGCGCGAACCTTCCCCCCATCGCCGCCGAGCTCCGCGAACTTCTCTGCACTCGTTTGCAGGACTGTGTACGCCAGAATCACGTCCGGCTGGTGCGGCTTCGTCAGGCGCACCCCAGCGCCGGGCCGCGATCGCCAAGGACCGGCCAGACGGCCTACGACTTCGTTCTCGGGGCGGCAAATCCGCCGGTAGCGCCAACGCCCTCGGAGCCATAGGGTGATGACGATGATCGGGAAAACAATCAAGCCCGCAGCGACGACGACCCAATTACGAATGATGATGGCTATAAGGCACAGCTGAAAACCAACACCTACAGCGACAAAACCAGTCACGAGAGCCGGCAGCTTGAAATCCCCGGAATCGGCCGGCCCCCGCCGCGGATCGTCCGCCACGTACACGACGAGCCACCACCGCCTCTTGACGCGCGGCGGGTGCAGCGCAGCCCACACCGCATCCGGTAACGCGACCCGCGCGGAGCAGTAGCCGCACTGCACGATCCGGCTCGACCCATCGGCCATGAGCGGCCCGCCGCACTGGGTGCACGCGACGTGCACGGGCTCGCGCGGCCGCTCCTCGGCCACCGCCGGCTCGTCGCTCACGAAGCCCAGGACAGGGCTGTTCTCCGGAAGCCACGGCGGCTTCGGCAAGATCGCCCGCCCCGCCCCGCACGCGGGGCAGACGCAGCCCCCCTGCGGCGCGAGGCGCATCGGCGTCTGGCAGCGCGGGCACGGCGGGGCGTCGTGGCCGCGCTGCCACTCGACGTGCGGCCCCGGCGGCGGGCCGCCCTCGCCCCACACCGGGCCGTGGCGCAGGTACCCGTTCCCGAACTGCACAACGTCCTTCTCGACGCCGCTCAGCGCCTCGTCCCACACCGTCGGCGGCAGCGCCGACTCCATGAGGCAGCTCGAGCAGCGGCACCGGTCGGTCAGCGTGTTGACCGCCATCGGCGCGCTGCAGTGGGGGCATGGGCTCAGGAGCTCGATGCCGGCAAACTCGACGGTCGCGGTGCTCATCCTATGCTGGGTCGACGGCGCCTCGGAGCGCGTTGCGTGCATCGTACACAAAGCGCCGCCCCGGAGCACGAAGCGCTTCCCCTGACGCGCTCCGTGGCTTCCGTGGCTCCAGCCGTCAACGCGATCGCAGCAGCCGCCGGCGCCTCGAGTTGGCCGAGCCGCCCTCTCACACCCGCGCCAGCGACCGCGACCTGACCGAGCCT
Organism: Sorangium sp. So ce117; assembly: GCF_051524395.1. Taxonomy (NCBI): domain Bacteria; kingdom Pseudomonadati; phylum Myxococcota; order Polyangiales; family Polyangiaceae; genus Sorangium; species Sorangium sp. So ce117. Next base: position 3,641,816 of record NZ_CP150309.1, on the reverse strand, counting down.
CCCTCTCGCAGCCTTGTCATGACGACACGCACCGTCGGGCGCTCTCCGAGCTCGCTGTAGCGCTGGCCGGCCTGACGGTCCCTCGGACGGGCAGGCCCTCGACCGCTGCTCACGGGCAGCAGGTGAAGAGCGCGCTCGTGTCGTGCGCCGCGGGGCAGCTCACGGTGCCGGAGTTGTACCAGATGCGGAATATCTGCTGCCCGGTGTCTGCGCACATGGCGCCGGCCTCGTCACCGAGCGTCGACTGCGCCTGGCACTCGTCCCCGTGGTCGATCTTGGTCGTCCAGCACAGGCGCGACGGAAGCGGCTCCGCCGCCGGGCAGCACGCATAGACGGCACCGGTCGTCTCGCTGAGCCCGCACCCAGGGACACCGTGGTCATAAGTGAATTCGGTGAGATCCGCGCCCTGGTTGCTGCACGTGATGTAGGCCTGATCCTTCAGATCGCCGCTGTCATGACAGGTGAGGCCGTCGCCGAGCCGGCCGCGCCAGCACGCGGTCGGCTCACCGTCGACGCACGTGTGCTCGATGCTGCGGTAGCCGCCGTCTCTGCACGGATCGAGCAGCTTGACGTCGCCGAGGACGAGGCCCTGCGCGTCGCACATCGCCTCGACCTTACTCGTCAAATCCTCCGCCGTCGGGCAGCCCGCCTTTTCCTGCGGACCCGTCGGTTTCTCGTGGGGCTTCGCGGTCGCCGCGCCGTCCACCCCCTCGGCGCTGCTCTCGGCGCTTCGCTCGCCCTTTTGCCCCGCTGCCTCGGCCGGAGCGCTGGCGCCGCCTGTGCCTCGGCTCCACGAGGGGAGCTGGCCGCGCGACGACGACGCGTGGACCGGCGGACGTTCCAGGGCGTCGACCCTCCCGGGGGTCGACGGGAGCGCGACGGCCGGCGGCTGGGCGCGCGCGCGCGACGGCGAGGCTGGGGGGGTGCGGCCTTCGGGGAGCTCGCTGCTTCGCTGGCCTTCGGGCGCGTCGCGCGCGTCCGGCGGCGCTGCCGAGCTGTGCGGCGCAGGGGGCGAGGGCTTCGGCGGCGGAGCGAGCCGGCGAGGCGGCTCCCGGAGGAGCGGGGCGAGGATCCGGGGCGGCGCCGGCGGGTGTCCCTCGGCCGGCGTGCGCTCCGGGACCCCGCCGTCCGCGCGGGAGCGATCGCCGACGATCCCGATCGCGGGATCGACCTCCGGGCTGCGCGCGGAGACCTCGGGGGTCGCGGGGCGCTGGAGGGCGGCGCCGAGGGCGACCGCGGCCGTTCCGGCGGCGAGGGCCAGCGCGAGCGGGCGCCCCACGCGCCGGGCGAGGGACGGGCGTTCCCCGCGAAGCCGCGCGCCGAGGCGCGCCGCGAGCCGGGGCGACGGCGTTGCCGCCGCGAGCCGCGCGTCGACCTCGTGCAGCAGCGCGAGCAGGTCGCGGTCTCGCGTCATGGCCCCACCTCCCACCCGGCCTCGCGGAGCCGCGCGACGGCCCTTTGAATCAGCTTGCACACGTACCCTTTGGAGTGGCCAAGGACGCTCCCGATCTCCTCCTGCTCCTTGCCGTCGAGATAGAACATCGAGAACGCCACCTGCTCCTTGGGAGGCAACGTGCCCAGCGCCTTGAACGCCCGACGCAGATCGTCGCGCGCGATGGCCACCTCTTCCAGCATCGGGCGCGGATCGGCCTCGTCCTGCCCGAGCAGCCAGCGGATGGGGGCGATGTCGAGGAACCGGTCCCGCCGCAGGCGGTTCAGGCAGCGATTCGAGGTCGCCCGGTACAGCCATCCTTCGAGGTTGTCTCGATCGGTCAGCGTCGCGAGTGCCTTCATGAGGTCGAGAAACACGTCCTGCGTCACATCCTCGGCCCAGGCCACGTTGCCGCGGCCGTAACGGAGGGCGAGGCGGTACACCAGCGGATGGTGGCGGCGGTACAGCGCCTCGGCGTCCAGCGCCGCTGCGCCCGAGGCCCGCACCCTGGACGCCGGGAGATCCTGGGACGACATGGGAGCGATGTCCTCGGGCGGGTCGTACCGCTCGCCGTCCGCGGGACGGGGGAGCAGCTCCTCGGCCCCGGCCTGCGGGCCGAGCCGGGATCGCGCGGCGAGGTTCATGGGAGCCTCGGCGCGAGGGACCTGTCCGCCGCGATGCACCATGAGCCGACCACGTGCGCCGTCATCTGGCACTCTACACAACCGAGATCGCCGCCGGTTTCCTCTCGGCGCGCCGGCGGTGACGATCGCGCAGACCTGGTTCTGGGCGTACCTTCAAAATTCTACCGAGCCCTGGATCGTGCCCCTCTCACGCCGACGGTGATGAGCGCGCGCCACGGTCGCGACGTTCCGGATCCCCACTCTGCATCTGGCGACGCGGCGCTGGCTCTGGAGCTCCTGTCCTACGCAGCCGAGGCCCCCGCCGCACCCGCTCCCATCCCTACGTCGTGATGCTGGTTGCGCCCCCTGCATCACCCCCCGCGAGCTCGCCCAAGAAATCGACGCCGTGGAGTTACGGCGCAGCGAGCAGAAACTCCCAGATCGTTCTCTGTGAGTCCTCAGGAAGCGTGTGACCGAGCTCATGCTGCCACCACCACGTCGGCTTGGTGCAGCCCTCGTAGGCGACGCACGAGCCCGAGCCCGCGGGCGAAGTGCCGGAGCCGCATTGGTTCAAGGCGACGAATCTGTCCCGGGTCTGGATGCCGGAGTCGAGCGGCTCGGCGTCGTCCGCCGCGCCGTGGACGATGAGAGCGCTCACCGGTCCGGCGCAGTTACCTGCGGGCGGCCCGCCCGCGGCGGAGACCAGCGCGCGCACTTGATCGCCCAGCGCGCAGCCCGCCTGGGCCGACATCCAGCCACCCCAGCTGAAGCCCACCAGGAAGACGCGCGAGCGATCGATACAGTGCGACGCCGCGGCCTCGTCGATGAGCGCCTTGGTGAACGCAACGTCGGGGGACGTCGTGCTGCGATTGTCCCATCCCACGGCATCGCCGTACCAATCCTGCGGCACGCCATCGGGAAACATCAGGACGGCTTGTCCCCCCGTGGTGTCGCGGAGGGCGAAGGTGGACACGTCTCCCTGACCCGTGCCGCTGTGCCCGTGAAAGCTGATGACCAGCGGCGCGGGCGTCGTCGTCGTCGTCGCGGGAACGAGATAGTAGCGGCGGGTCGTGCCGCCCACCTCGATCGACCTATAACCTTCGGTTGCCTGGCCCGGCGTCGCGCAGCCGTCGCTCGGGTCGCCGCCGCCAGCGCCCGTCGCCGGGCCGCTGCCGCCGCTGCCACCCGAGCTGCCGTTGCTACCGCCGCTGCTCTGGCTGCCGGAGCCGCCCTCCGCCCCCGAAGTCCCTCCGGAGGTCGAGCCCCCGCCGCCAGCCTCGCCGTCGCCGGAGCTCGCGCCGTCGCTTCCGCTGCACGCGGCCGCGCAACCGCCGATGAGGGCAGCCAGCGCGATCGCCGAAACGACGCCATCACGAAGTTGGTACTTCAAGAGCCACCTCGCCCCTTCCACACGCTGGACATGCCCCGCATCCCCCGCAGGCTGTGGAGTGTACCACTGTCCACTCGATGGGGACCCTGACTTGCGCGGCGGCCCGAGCTCGGCGCCCTGGGTCAGCTCCGTCGAGCCGAGGCGCTCAATCGCAGCCGAGGTTCGCCCAGGGGTCGCAAACAGCGGGCATGCAGTAGCCGTCGACCACGACATTCCTCGCACAGAGCGCGTCCAGCACGCTGCCGAACGAGCTGTCACCGGGGTTCCCCGCGAGAGAGACCTGCGCGCAGTGGTTGAATACGACGTCATTCAGCGGAGACGCGTCCTCGAGCAGGTTGTCCGACGGATCCAGCGTGACGATGAGGCGGCTCCAGCAAACCCGGTGCCGCCACGGAACACAGCCAACCTTCGAGGATCTCGTTCATCCCCCCGATGAGCCAGCCTGCGCCAACTCCCCTGTGCCACGTCGCAGCCTGCTCGCGCTACGCGCGCGGTCCTCGGCTGCGCGCCCCCTTCTGGCGCGGCGACCACGGCGATCGCCCGGATCTATCTATCTATCTAGTGTTTTATCCCATGAGATAGACACTAGACCGGCGGGAGACGTCAGCGGCCCTCGCTCTAGGCCGTTCCCCCGGGGTTTCTGCGGCCGGCCCCCTCGGAGACCGCCTTGGCATCCGCCCTGCAATACCCCTCCAGCGTCCACGCCAGAGTAGCTCAGCGGTTAGAGCGCGAAAACAACTCCGGACGGTGTTCTCCGGCGCGATGAGCGCCGGCAGTGAGCTCCGGGGTTACTTCCCTTCTCAGGACGAGGTCGCGGGTTCGAGTCCCGCCTCTGGCACCAGGGTGCAGCGCGGCAGTGAGCGTCACGGTTCCTTCGTTTTGACACGACCAACCCCGTGACCACCATCCTCCGCGCTGCGCCCGTTTTCTACGAGCGGGGCGCAGCTCGAATCTGCGCCCCGCTCTCGACCCCTCGCCGCGCGTGCGTCGAGGATGGAGGTGTCATCATGGCGTTCTTTCAGCATCTCAAGCGTCAGGACAAGCGCAGCGCCGACTCGCACCTGAACTGGATGGGCGGCCGCTCCTACGACATCACCGATCCGCTGAAGCGCCTGCGCCTCGCGGCCTCGTCGTGCTTCTTCGGCGAGCCCATGTACTACCACCTCGAGCCCGCTGATCCGCGCCCGGCGAAGGCCGTGAACGCGGCGAAGACGAAGGTGTCGGCGAAGGCCGCGAAGAAGGCGGCCGCCCGCGCGCGCCTCTCCGACGCCGAGGTGCGGCGCCTGCGCGAGACGCTCGGCGCCGTGGACCCGGCCGAGTGGCGCAAGCTCTCGCCGGCGGCGCTGATCGAGAAGGCGATCGACGAGGCGCTCGCGGCCGATCCGGAGGCGACGCTCGCCGAGGCGGCGCGGCTGCGCGAGGAGGAGCACATGCGCACGACGCCCCAGGTCATCCTGGTGCGCGCGGCGAACACCGCCTCCGTGCGCGGGACGGGCCTCGTGCGCAGCTACGCGCCGCGCATCCTGAAGCGCGCGGACGAGCCGGCGGTCGCCCTCGCGTACCAGCTCTACCGCTTCGGCAAGCCGGTGCCGAACGCGCTGAAGCGCGCGCTGCGCGACGCGCTCGAGCGCTTCGACGATCACGCCCTCGCGAAGTACCGGCTCGAGGGCAAGGGGAGCAAGACCGTGGACGTCATGAACCTCGTGCACCCGAAGAGCCCCAGCGTGGACCGCCTCGCGAAGGGCGCGCTCCGCGCGACGGGCCGCACCTGGGAGGCGATCGTCTCGGCGCGCGGCTCGAACCGGTGCGCGTGGCGCAAGGCGCTGCCGGTCATGGGCCACATGGCCCTGCTGCGCAACCTGCGCAACCTGATCGAGGCGGGCGTGCCGTTCGACCAGTTCCTGCCGAAGCTCGTCGAGACGGCCGCGGAGGGCAAGCAGCTGCCGTTCCGGTACTACAGCGCTTACCGCGCCGTGAAGGGCTGCGCGCCGGGCGCCGTGCTCGACGCGGTGGAGAAGTGCCTGAGCCGCTCGCTCGGCCAGGTGCCGTACTTCCCCGGCCGCGTGATGGTGCTCTGCGACAACAGCGGCTCCGCGCAGGGCACGACCACGAGCAGCCTCGGGACGATGCAGATCTCCACGATCGCGAACCTCACGGGGGTCGTGGCCGGGATGCGCGCGAGCGACGGGCACCTCGGCGTGTTCGGCGACCGGCTGGAGACCTTCGCGGTGCGCAAGCAGGAGAGCGTGTTCTCGCAGCTCGAGAAGGCGGAGCACATCGCCCGCACGATCGGGACGGCGACCGAGAACGGCGTGTGGCTCTTCTGGGATCGCGCGATCCGCGAGCGGCAGCGCTGGGACTCGGTGTTCGTGATGAGCGACATGCAGGCCGGCCACGGCGGCCTGTACGGTACGCGGCCGAAGGACTACGCGGACTTCGCCTGGAACGGGCACTACATCGACGTGGCGAAGCTCGTGGCGACGTACCGCGCCCGGGTGAACCGCGACGTGCGTGTGTTCCTGGTCCAGGTCGCCGGGTACCAGGACACGCTCGTGCCCGAGTTCTACGACCGCACGTACATCCTCGGCGGCTGGGGCGAGGGGCTGCTGCGCTTCGCCGCGGCGATGGCGCAGCAGCAGTAGGCGCGCGATCGTGGCTCGCGCGGCGAGCGTCGGCGGCCGTGAGCGTTGACTGACGCGAGTCGCTCGGAGACAGTGCGCCCGGCCCCGGGCGACGTCGGCCCCGGGGCCGTGGACCCGCGCGCTGGCGGCGCGACCCCCCTCCCCGATGAAGACGATCAAGCCCCAGAAGCTCGGCCTCCTCCACAGGGTCTTCGAGGACGGCAGCGACTGCTATCTGTCCGTCACGGTCCTCGCGTTCTTCTCGTTCGGGCCGCCGGCAGCCCTGCTCTCCGAGATCGACCTCTGGAAGTTCACCGCGGCCGAGCTCGGCAAGGACGCGGTGCTCGACATGGGGATGCCGAAGCCGCGGGGGGAGCTCCTGATCTCGGGGCGAGCGTGCCCGCCCGGGGGCCGCGCGCCGGCCTGCGCGGTGCGGGCGCGGCTCGGCGCGGTGGACAAGACGCTCTACGCCATCGGCGACCGGATCTGGCGGCGCGGGGTGCCCACCGAGCCGGAGCCGTTCACCGAGATGCCCATCGCGTGGGAGCGCGCCTTCGGCGGCCCGGGGTTCGCCCAGAACCCCGTGGGCAAGGGGGCCCAGCCGGTCGAGACCGAACGGGGCGAGGTCCACCCGCTCCCGAACATCGAGCTGCCGAGGCCGCTGATCACATCGCCGAGCGACCAGCCCGCGCCCGCGGGCTTCGGCCCGATGGACCTCATGTGGCCGCAGCGCTTCGACAAGATCGGCACGTACGACCAGAAGTGGCTCAAGGAGCGGTTCCCGGGCTTCGCCGAGGACACCGATCTCGGCATGTTCAACGCGGCGCCGGAAGACCAGCAGATCCAGGGGTTCTTCCGGGGCGACGAGCCGCTCTTGCTGGAGAACATGCACCCGGAGAGGCCCGTCATCGAGGCGGCGCTGCCGGGCGTCGCGGCGCGCGCGTTCATCAACCGGAAGAGCGGAGGCGAGGAGACGTTCGGGGAGGTGGCGATGCGCCTCGAGACCGTGCACCTCTTCCCCCACGCCGAGCGCGGCGTCCTCCTGTTCCGGGGGCTCGCGCTTGTCGACGAGGACGACGCGGCCGACGTGCTGCAGATCGTGATCGGCGCGGAGGCGCTCGGCGATCCGAGGCCCGCGGAGCACTACCGCGAGGTGCTGAGGCAACGGCTCGACCCCAAGGCGGGGCACCTCGCCTCGCTGCGCGAGAGCGATCTGCTGCCGGCGCTCCCGCCCGGAGCGCGGCCGCCGCGCGACAAGTCCGACGTGGAGCGGCTGCTCGAGAGCGACGATCTGCTGCGGAAGAACCTCCAGGGCGGCGCGCGGCGCAGGGCGGAGGAGAACCGCCAGAAGGCGCGCGCGACCGTCGTGGAGCTCGGGCTCGACCCGGCGCAGTTCGGCCTCGACGGCGAGGACGAGCCCGCCGTGGAGCCGACCATCCCCGACATCGAGGAGCTGGGGCCCTTCGTCGAGGAGCTCGAGGCGCGCGCGGAGCGGGAGCAAGCCGAGGCGGAGGGCCGCCGGGCGAAGGCCGAGGCCGAGGCGCGCGCGGCCTACGCGGCGGCCGGGATGGACTATGACGCGCTCCAGGAAGAGGCGATGAAGCGGGCCGCCGGCCCGCCGAGGTTCTCGGCGAAGGCCGAGCGCGAGCGGCTCGAGGATCTCGCAACCCTGCTCGCGAACGCGGGGTACCCGAACGCCGAGATCGAGGAGACGCTCGCGGATTCGGCCCTCGATCGGAAGCTCGCCCAGATGGAGGCGCAGGTGATCGAGGGATACCGGCAGACCGCGCACTTCGGCCCCGAGGCCAGCCGGCTCCCAGGCGAGGCCGCGCGGCGCCTCCGCGAGGAGGTGATCGAGGCGCACCGCGCGGGGCGCTCGCTCGCCGGGCGCGACCTGACCGGCGCGGATCTCTCCGGCCTCGATCTCCGGGGCGCGACGCTGACCGGCGCGCTGCTCGAGGGCGCGAGCCTCGCGGGCGCCGACCTCACGGGCGCCGACCTGGAGAAGGCGGTCCTCGCGCGCGCCGACCTCTCCCGCGCCGCGCTCCGGGGCGCGAAGCTCGAGGAGGCGAACCTGGGACGGGCGAAGCTCGTGGGCGCCGATCTCTCTGGCGCGGACCTGTCGGGCGCGGTGCTCTACCAGGCAGATCTGACGGGAGCGTCGTTCCGCGGCGCGGAGCTCACGCTGGCCGACCTGTCCGAGGCCACGCTGCGCGACAACGACCTCTCCGACGCGCTGGCGCAGCTGCTCACGCTGCTCCGGGTCGACCTCGCGGGATCGAAGCTCGCCGGCGCGGATCTCTCGCGGTCCACCTTCATCGAGTGCAAGCTCGGCGGCGTGGATCTCTCGGGCGCCCGGCTGATCTCGACGGCGTTCTTCTCGTCGGAGGGCCGAGGCGCCGTGCTCCGGGGCGCCTTCGCGGAGAACCTGCGCATGGTCAAGGAGTGCGCCTTCGACGGCGCGGACTTCCACGGCGCCACGCTCACGGGCGCGAACCTCCGCGGGGCGAGCCTCGCCGGCGCCGACTTCACCGAGGCGCGGATGAACGGCAGCGATCTCAGCGAGTGCGACCTGCGCGGCGCCAGGATGGCGTGGATCGCGGCGCGCGAGGCGCGGTTTGTCCGAGCCGACCTCACGGACGCCGATCTGACGTGCGCCGATCTGATGCAGGGCGTCCTCCAGAAGGCGAAGCTCATGGGCGCAGACTTCACCCGGGCCAACCTCTTCCGCGCCGATCTCGCGAAGGTGCTCGGCGACGATCGGACGCGCTTCGAGGAGGCGAACCTCCGAGAGGTGCGCTTCGTGCCGCGGAGGCCGCGTGGACAGGGCTGAGCTCATCGAGAAGATCAAGGGCGGCGAGACGATCGAGGGCGCATGCCTCGACGGCGAGGACCTCGGCGGCGCCGACCTCTCGGGCGGGCTCTTCGAGCAGGTGAGCTTCCGAGGGGCGCGCCTCGCCGGGGCCACGTTCAAGGAGTCGATCCTCACCGCGTGCGACCTCACCGGGGCGGATCTGACTGGCGCCAACCTGCACCACGCGGCGATGCACCGGTGCGCGCTCGCGCAGGCGAAGCTCGCGCGGACGAACTGGGCGGCGGCGCAGGTCGCCGAGTCCGATCTGTCGCTCGCCGATCTCTCCGAGGCGGACCTGGTCATCGCGGCGTTCGCGAGCTCGCGCTTCGCGGGCGCGAGGCTCGCGCGCGCGAGCCTGGATCGCACGGTGCTCGTCGACGCGAACGTGGAAGAGCTCGATCTCTCGGGCGCGCGGCTCGAGTTCACGCACCTGATCCGGGCGGACATGACGTCGGTGGCGCTTGCCGGGGCGCGCTGCCGGAGCGTCGTCTTCATCGGCGCCCGGTTCGCGGGCATGGACCTCTCGGGGCTCGACTTCGCCCTGAGCCAGTTCACCGAGGCGGATCTTTCCGGGGCGAACCTGACCGGCGCGAACCTCACGCAGTGCGGCTTCAAGGGCGCGAAGCTCGCCGGCGCTCGGCTCGACGACGCCAGGGCGGCGAACGCGATCTTCGTCGAGGCCGATCTGACGGGCGCGAGCCTGCGCGGAGCGCAGCTGACGCAGGCGATCTTCGTGGACGCCGCGCTCGGGGGCGCCGACCTCGCGAGGGCCAGCCTCGAGCAGAGCATCTGGCACCGCGCGCGCTGCGAGCGCGCCCGGTTCCCTGGCGCGGAGCTCACGTACGCCGACTTCTCCCACGCCGACGTGCGAGGGGCGGATTTCACGGGGGCGGCGCTCTTCCGGGCGCGCTTCCACCGGACGCGGGACGAGGGGGCGATCTTCACGAGCCGCGCGCTCGCGCTGGGCGACGACGAGCCGCTCGCCGAGGCGGAGGCGTGGCAGGACAGGCTTCGAGGCAAGACCGGCTGAGCCGGCGCGGGAGGCACGGTGCGAAACAACGTTGCGAGGAAGATCGAGACGATCGAGCCCGAGGCCGCGAAGCAGGAGGCGGGGCGCGTGGTGCGCGCCGCGGGCGGCGTGTTCGTGGTGGCCACCGGCTCCGCCGAGGTCGAGGCGCGCCGCGCGGTGAGCTGCATGGTGGAGCCGGCGGCGGGCGACGTGGTGCTCGTCTCGGTGCTGCCGGAGCGCGGCGCCTACATCCTGGCGGTGCTGGAGCGGCAGGGGAGCGACCTCTGCGTGGTGCTGGACGGGGACCTGCACGTGAAGCTGCCGAGAGGGCGGTTCGTGCTCGGCGCCGCCGAGGGCGTGACCCTCGCGTCGGGCAAGGAGGTCGGGGTGGTGGCCGGCGAGCTGAAGGTCAACGCGCGCCGCGGCAGCCTCCTCGTGGAGAGCCTGTCGTACCTCGGGACGGCGGTGCAGGCCGAGATCGAGAAGGCGAAGGTGAAAGCTGCGGCGTTCGACGCGTCGTTCGAGCGGGTGACGCAGCGGCTGAAGCGGGTGTACCGCTTCGTCGAGGAGATCGAGCAGCTCCGGGCGGAGCGCGTCGACTACGTGGCGAAGAAGAACATGAGCCTGCGCGGCGAGAACACGCTCGTGACGGCCGAGGAGCTGGTCAAGCTCGACGGCGCGCAGATCCACCTCGGCTGAGCCTCACGAGAGGAACGGGAGGAGAACAGCGATGTTTGCCAATTCGCAGATGATGGGCATCGACATGGGGCTCCCGGACGTGTGCTTGACGCCGTCGCCCGCGCCGGTGCCCGTGCCCTACCCCAACATCGCCGCCGGGCCGATGGGCGTGCCGGCCGTGTACAACGTGCTCTTCATGGCCGCGCCGGCGCACAACCTGGCGACGACGATCCCGCTGACCAACGGGGACAACGCCGGCGTGGCGATGGGGGTCGCGTCGGGCACGGTGATGGGGCCGAGCCGCCACCTGACCGGGGCGTTCTCGGTGCTGATCCGCGGGATGCCGGCGAGCAGGCTGACGAGCATGTCGCTCCAGAACAGCACGAACTGCCCCGGAGTGCGCGTCGTGCCGAGTCAGGTGAAGGTGCTAATGCTGGCGCCCTGAGGGGCCCGCGCGGCGACCGCACGGGCCGCATCAGGGGCACATCGGATTGGCCGCGGCGCAATCCCCGCTCGGCGAAGCGATGTCCGTGCACTCGACGCCACAATGCGACACGCCGCGAGCAGCCTCACCGACCGGGTCGGGGCCGCTCACGGCGAGCGCATCACGACGGTGACACGGGGCCGGTCAGGCCTTGCCGCCGAGCCCGAAGCCATCGTGCAGCGCACGGACGGCGAGCTCGGCGTACTTTGTCGAGACAAGACACGAGATCTTGATCTCGCTCGTGGAGATCGCCTGGATGTTGATCCCATCCGCCGCGAGCAGCTGGAACATCCGCGCCGCCACGCCCGCGTGCGTCCGCATCCCGAGGCCGACGATCGACACCTTCACGATGTCCTCCTCGTAACGGATGCTCATCGCGCGCACAGCGCTGGCGACCTTCTCCATCACGAGCTTCGCCCGCGGGAGATCCGCCTTGCCGACGGTGAACGTGACGTCGGCCTTCACCTCGCCGGACGTGCCGCGCGTCTCCAGGCCGTAGCTCGGCGCGTTCTGGATGATCATGTCGACGCTGATGTTCTCCTCGGCCAGCGCGCCGAAGATCTGCGCCACCACGCCCGGCTTGTCGTCGACGCCGACGAGCATGACCCGCGCCTCGTTCCGGTCGAGCGCCACGCCCGTCACCGTCACGCTCTCGAGAGACTGCTCCTCGCTGACGACCCACGTGCCCGGCACGTCCGAGAACGATGACCGCACATGCACCGGGACACCGTACTTCATCGCAACCTCCACGCTCCGTATCTGAAGGACCTTCGCTCCCAGCGAGGCGAGCTCCAGCATCTCTTCGTAGCTGATCCGCTCGATCTTCCGCGCCGTCTTGCAGATGTTCGGGTCCGTCGTGTAAACGCCGTCGACGTCCGTGTAGATCTCGCACTCGGCGCCCACCGCCGCCGCGATCGCCACGGCGCTCGTGTCGCTGCCGCCTCGCCCGAGCGTCGTGATGTTGCCCGCGTCGTCCACGCCCTGGAACCCGGCGACCACCGCGATCTTCCCCCCGGCCAGCGCCTCGTGCAGCCGCTGGGCGTCGATCGCCTTGATCCGCGCCTTCGTATAGGCGCTGTCCGTCAGGATCTTCAGCTGGTGGCCGAGGAAGCTCCGCGCCTTGCCCCCCTGCGCCTGGATCGCAATCGCCATCAGCGCGGCCGAGACCTGCTCGCCGGTCGCCGCGAGCGCGTCCATCTCCCGCGCGTCGGGCACCGGCGCGATGTCCGACGCCAGCTTGAGCAGCCGATTCGTCTCGCCGGACATCGCGCTGACGATGACCACGACGTCATGACCGGCCTGCTGTGTGGCGAGCGCGCGCGCGGCCGCCCGCTGGATGCGCTCGATGGACCCGACGGACGTGCCGCCGAACTTCTGGACGATGAGGCTCACGCGAGGTGTGGCCAACTAGTCCAACACAGATGCCCAGGTCAAGGAGAAATTCGACCGCCGCGCGCGCCCGGCGAGCCCGTCCCACGCACGACACGCCGCGGAGAAACCGCGGCGACGCCGCCAAACCGGGGATAGCCCGGACAACCGTGCCCGGAGCAGCCCCGATCGCCGGGAATAAACCCCAGGTTCAGCCGCTTCGGGTCGGCGCTGTTGACAGAGATCCACCCGCCGCTACGATGGCGCCGCCATTCGCCTGGGTAATGGGTGATCCAGGGTGCCACAACGGCGCGCCCGCCGGCCAGGTCGGGGGGGGATCACCAGGGGCGAACGACGGAGCAGGGCGCTCCGCTTCTCAAGGAACCATCTAAGGAGGTCATTTTGGCTAGCGATGTGATGATCGAGGCGAGCTCGCTGACCAAGCGCTATGGGTCGCTGCGCGCGCTCGACAAGGTGAGCTTCGAGGTCCATCGCGGCGAGGTCGTCGGCTTCCTGGGACCGAACGGGGCCGGCAAGTCGACGACGATGCGCATCCTCACCTGCTTCCTCTCGGCGTCGGCCGGGACGGCGCGGGTCCACGGGTACGACGTCTTCGACGACCCGCTCGATGTCCGGCGCAAGCTCGGGTACCTGCCCCAGCGCGCCCCGCTCTACGGCGAGATGAACGTCTGGGAATACCTCTCGTTCGTCGCCGACATGCGCGGCCTCGATCAATCGCTCTTCAAGAAGCGGATGAAGGGGATCGTCGAGGTGTGCGGCCTCGCCCAGGTGCTCGGCAAGGACATCGGCACGCTCTCTCACGGCTATCGCCAGCGCGTCGGCCTCGGCCAGGCGCTCGTCCACGACCCCCCGATCCTCATCCTCGACGAGCCGACGAGCGATCTCGACCCGAACGAGAAGGCGGAGGTCATCCGCTACATCAAGGAGATCGGCAAGGAGCGGACGATCCTCCTCTCCACCCACAACCTCTCCGAGGTCGAGGCCGCCTGTGCCCGCGCCATCGTCGTCTCCAAGGGGCGCGTCGTCGCCGACGGCCCGCTCGACGAGATCCGCGCCAAGAGCGGCAAGGTCCGGTACGTCGTCACCGTCCACGAGAAGAAGGTCTTCGAGGGCGGCGACGGTTACCGGTCGGGCGCGCGCAAGCCCCCGACGGCCCAGGAGGTCCAGGAGGCGCTCTCCGGTCTGCCCGGGGTCACCAGCGTCACCGAGCTGCCGACCGGCGACAGCGCCCACAGCTTCCAGCTGCTCGGCGCGCTCGGCGGCGACATCCGGCCCGAGCTCTTCCAGCTCGTCGTGCAGAAGGGCTGGCTCCTCCTCGAGATGCGGCGCGACTCGCAGAGCCTCGAGGACGTGTTCAAGGCGCTCACGCGCGGCGACGAGCGCAAGGACCGCGGCCGCAAGCTGATCACCGACGACCTCGACGACGAGGACGAGGCGAGCGCACCGGCCGACGACGAGGACGACGAGGAAGACGACGACGACAGCGCCGGCGACGAAGCCAAGGACGGCGGCGACGGCGGCGACGAGGACGAAGGCGCAGAGGAAGAAGCGCCCGCCAAGAAGAAGGGCTGAACGGTATGAGCACCACCCTGACCATCGCGAAGCGGGAGTTCCGCTCCAACTTCGATTCCCCCCTGGCCTATGTCGTGATCTGCTTCGGGCTGATCGCGCTCGGCGTCATCTTCTTCCTGATGAACGGCGGCTTCTGGCAGGCGGACCGCGCCTCGCTCGTGCAGCTGTTCAGCTGGGCGCCGATAGGGCTCTCCTTCCTCATCATCCCCGTCATCACGATGCGGCTCCTCGCCGAGGAGAAGCGGAGCGGCACGCTGGAGATGCTGATCACCCTGCCCGTGCAGGATCACGAGGTCGTCCTCGGCAAGTTCCTCGGCGCGTGGGGGCTCGTCCTCGTGCTCGTCTTCTCGACGATCCTTTACCCGCTGATGATGTTCGTGTGGCCCTGGCACCTCGGCGCGCTCGACAGCGGGCCGGTGCTCTCGGGGTACATCGGCCTCGTGCTCTACAGCGCGGCGGCGGTGTCGATCGGCCTCCTCATCTCGTCGCTGACCGACAGCCAGGTGATCGCGTTCTTCATCACCTTCCTGGTGCTCGGCTTCCTGCACGGCGTGGACAACCTCGCCGACTACGCCCCGTCGCTCTTCCGCGACGTCCTCTCCTTCATCAGCTTCGACACCCGCCTCACGCCGTTCGCGCGCGGCATGGTGTCCACCCGAGACATCGTCTTCTTCCTCTCGATCACCGCGGGCTCCCTCATGGCCGCGTTCAGGGCGCTCGAGCGCAGGAAGTGGGCGTAAGGACCAACCATGGAACGGAAAGCCAAAGCCGCGACGCAGACAGGCGTCTACCTGGCCATCGTCGCCGCCATCCTCGTGGCGGCCAACGTCATCTCGTACGGCGCCTACAAGCGCTTCGACATGACCAAGACCGAGAGGTTCACCCTCTCGAAGGGCTCGGCCCACCTCGTCCGCGAGGGGCTCAAGCAGGATCTCCAGATCGACGTCTACGTCACCCGGGGGCTCCCGAAGCACGAGGCGTTCATCCAGGACCTCACCGACCTCATGAACGAGTACGAGCAGGCCTCGAACGGCAAGCTCCACTACGCGATCATCGAGGCGAAGACGGACGAGCAGCGCGCCGCCGCCAAGGAGGCGGGCCTGCAGGAGGCCGCCTTCGGCGAGGGGAGCGAGACCGGCCAGGATCAGGCCACGATCACCCGCGGGTTCATGGGCATCGCCTTCAAGTACGGCAGCGAGAAGGAGGCGATCCCGATGCTCTCGCCGGACCAGGCGCAGGGCCTCGAGTTCTGGATCACGAACACCATCCGCGAGATCCGCGACAAGGCGGACGCCATCGACACCAAGATCGGCGTCGTGACCGGCAAGGATGAGATCAAGCTGACGGACGCAAACCTCGTCGCGTCGCAGGGCGGCCGGGGCGGCGGCCCGTCGATGCGCGCGCTGCTCGAGCACCACTTCCCGTTCTACAAGTTCGAGGACGTCGACCTGAAGGGCGGCGACAGCGAGATCAACAAAGAGCTCGCCGGCCTCGTCATCACGCAGCCGGGCAAGGAGTTCACCGAGAAGGAGCTGCGCCGCATCGACCAGTTCATGATGCTGGGCAACAAGGCGCTCGCCGTGTTCGCCGGCGCGGTGAACCTCAAGGCGTCCGACCCGGCGATGAAGGCGTCGCTCAACACCTGGGGCCTCGAGAAGCTGCTCGACGGCTACGGCGTCGAGATGAAGAAAGAGGCGATCCTCGACTGGAGCCGCTCGATGGCCATCCCGGTGCAGACGCAGTCGGGCCAGATGATGTGGTTCCGCGCGCCGGGCATCCTCCAGCTCCAGGAGGACAGCCGCTTCGACGAGAAGGAGCAGATCCTCGACTCGTCGTTCCCTGGCTTCTTCCGCCTCCCCGAGCTCTCCTTCCCCTTCCCGTCGACCCTCGTGCCGCACCCGGAGAAGCAGCCCGAGGCGACGATGAAGGTCGTCGCGCGCTCGACGCCGAAGACGACGGTCGACGTGTCCGAGGCCATCGACATGAAGTTCTCGGCCGACTGGAAGCCGAAGGGCGAGTACGCGCAGCGCGCGATCGCGGTGACGGTCGAGGGCAAGCTCAAGAGCGCCTTCGGTGGCCAGGAGGGGCTCGGCATCAGCGCGCCCGCGGAGAGCGCGGACAAGGGCCGGATCCTCGTGCTCTCGGCGTCGCAGTTCCTCGCGAACCCGTTCGCCCGCTCCGGCAACCCGCCCCCCATGCCGCCGCAGATGGCGATGATGGGCGGGATGGGCGGCGACGAGGATCTCCTGATGCTCTCGCAGCCGTACGCGCAGAAGTACCTGACCGCCACCATCCTGGCGTTCAAGAACACCCTCGACTGGATGGCGGGGGACAGCACGCTGCTCGCCGCGACCGCGAAGATGTTCGGCGAGACGAACCTGACCTACGCGGGCATCGAGAAGCCGAAGCAGGAGGCCACGGACGACGAGGCCACCCTGGCCAAGAAGGCCGAGGAGTACCGGGCGGAGCGCAAGACCGTGCAGCAGCGCGTGCAGTGGACGCTGACGCTCCTGCCGGCGGCGCTCTTCGCCGTGTTCGGCCTCATCCGGTGGCGGCTTCGCGAGAGCGCCCGCGAGAACATCACGCTCGACTGAGCCAGAGCCCCATCGGGTGAAAGAGCCATGAAGACCGAGCACAGAATCTACATCGCCCTCGCCGTCCTCGCGCTCCTCGGCCTCGGCGTGTACTTCACGCAGAAGAAGCAGAAGGACGAGCTCGCCGCGCACTCGGCGACCGCCGCCACGGCGGATCTGCCGAAGGTGGGCGTCTCGAAGGAAGACGTCGAGAAGGTCACGAAGATCGCGATCAAGAACGCCGACAAGTCCGACGTGACGCTCGAGAAGAAGGGCGACACGTGGGAGGTCACGAAGCCCGTCAACGCCAAGGCGAACGCGGCGAACGTCCGGAGCCTCCTCGACAACCTGAAGGAGCTCAAGCTGAAGGAGGTCATCGACCGGACGAGCGGCACGTACCCTCAGTACGAGCTCACCGACGAGAAGGCGGTCCACGTCGTCGCGTACAAGGGCGAGGAGAAGGCGCTCGACCTGTACTTGGGCAAGAGCGGCTCGCGCGGGCAGATGGCGCGCGTCGACGGGCAGGACGGCGTCTACGTCGCGGGCGGCTACTCGAGCTACCTCTACACGCGGGAGCCGAAGAACTGGCGCGAGACGTCGATCCTCAAGTTCGAGGACGAGAACGCCATCCAGGTCTCGGTCGAGAACAAGAACGGCCTGTTCAGCTTCTCGAAGAACGACGACAAGTGGGCCGGCACGTTCGCTCAGCGCGACAAGGGCGGCAAGCTGGGAGCGGCCTCCGCGAAGTGGGAGAAGTTCGACGAGGCCAAGGTGAAGGACCTGCTGCGCGCCTACAAGAACCTCGGCGCGGAGGACTTCGGCGACGAGAAGTCGGACACGGGGCTCGACGCGGCGGCCTCGAACGGCGGCATCATCACGATCAAGCTGAAGGACAACGCCGGCGACTTCACCGTCAAGGTGGGCAAGACCGCGAAGGGATCGAGCCGCTACGCCACGAAGGAAGGCGGCGACGGCACGATCTACGTCCTGTCGTCGTGGTCGGCCGACTGGGCCATCGCAGAGCCGAAGAGGTTCGAGAAGACCGAGAAGAAGGACGACAAGAAGGGCGAAGACGCCCATGACGATGAGGCGGCGGGCCACATGGGCCTGGACGACGCCGAGTAGCAGGCGACGTCGCGCATGAGAGCGGGAGGCGCTGGGAGACCGGCGCCTCCTTGCATTTTGTGCGCCCGCCTCCCGAAGCCCGTCGGCGAGACAACCTCAACCTGGGTCAGCGCCGGCAACCTCAACCTGGGTCGGCGGCAACCTCAACCTGGGTCGGCGGCAACCTCAACCTGGGTCGGCGGCAACCTCAACCTGACAACCTCAACCTGGGTCAGCACCGACAACCTCAACCTGGGTCGGCGGCAACCTCAACCTGGGTCGATGCACTCGGCCCGGTGTGGCTCCCGCGCCACGCGAACCTCGATTCGCACTCAGGGGCCGATGTGACGAATATTCGACGCACTCTGCGCACGATTTTTCGTCACCTATGACCCTCGCGCCCGGGGGAATCAGAGGCGTTCACGGCGGAATCAAGCCCAAACCCTGGATTCCCGTGTTTTCTGTTTGCCCTGGCTCGATTTTCGCTTATGGCTGCGCTCACTCAGGCCCCCCGCTGTCCTTATCGGACGGATCACTACGTCCGGCCGACCTGAGCCGCCAGAGAGCCTATGCGCACGTTCGTCGAAGTCCTTCAGCAGAATTCGGTGCACGCCGACCGCGCAGTCACGTTCGTTCGCAGCTCCGGGGAGGAGCGGGCGATCAGCTACGCCGAGCTCTGGCTCGAGGCGAGGCGCCGAGCGTACGCGCTTCGCAAGCTCGGGCTCCGCAAGGGCGACCGCGTCGCGCTGATCCTGACGGAGGCCGACGAGTTCGTCCTGACCTTCGTGGGCGCGCTGACGGCAGGCATCGTCGCCGTCCCGATGTACCCGCCGCAGTCGCTGGCCAAGCTCGAGGCGTACGGCGAGACGGTGCAGCACATCCTCGAGGCGTCGGGCGCCAGCGTGCTCGTCACGAACGAGCAGCTCAAGGAGATGATCGACGCCTACCTCGCGGCGAACGGAGAGAGCCGCGAGGCCCTGCCAGGCCTGCGCGTCGTCCTCGAGCGCGATCTGCGCGCTGGCGATGACTTCGACGCGTTCGAGGCATCGCACGCGGCCGAGCCCTGGCGCGTGTCCCTCGACGACCTCGCGTTCCTGCAGTTCACGTCGGGGAGCACCTCGCGGCCGAAAGGCGTGATGGTGACCCACCGCAACCTGACGGTGAACAGCCACGCCATCATGTTCGACGGGCTGCGCTCCACGCCGGAGGATCGCGGCGTCAGCTGGCTGCCCCTCTACCACGACATGGGGCTCATCGGCTTCGTCATCGCGCCGCTCTACGCGCTCGTGCCGGTGATGTTCCTGCCGACGACGGCGTTCATCCGCCGCCCCTCGCTCTGGCTCGACGCGATCCACAGGTTCCGCGGCACGATCACCTTTGCCCCGAACTTCGCCTTCGCCCTCGCCACGCGCGCCGTCACCGACGCGCAGGCGGGCAACTGGGACCTCTCCTGCGTGCGCGCGCTCGGGTGCGGCGCCGAGCCGATCCAGGCCGACGTGCTCCGCGCGTTCCTCCGCCGCTTCAGCGAGCGGGGGCTCCGCCCGGAGAGCATCCTTCCCTCGTACGGCATGGCCGAGGCCACGCTGGCGATCACGTTCAGCGACCTCAAGGCCCCGCTCACCACCGATCGCGTGGACGCGAAGGCGATGCAGGCCGGCAAGGCGTGGCCGGCGAACGGCGGCGCCTCGCTGGAGCTCGTCTCCTGCGGTCGCCCCCTCCCCTGCCACGAGCTCATCATCGCGGGCCCCGACGGATCGCCGCTCGGCCCGCGTGAGGTCGGGGAGATCTGGGTGCGCGGCCCGAGCGTCGCCGCCGGCTACTTCAACCAGCCAGAGGCGACGGCGGCGGCGTTCGGAGGGGGCTGGCTGCGGACAGGCGATCTCGGCTATACCGTCGCCGGCGAGGTGTACCTCTGCGGCCGCTCCAAGGACCTCATCATCCTGGGCGGCAAGAACTACTTCCCCCAGGACATCGAGCGCATCGCGTCCTCCGTCGAGGGGGTGCGCGACGGCCACTGCGTCGCGTTCTCGTGCCTCACCGCCGAGGGGGCCGAGCGCGCGATCGTCGTCGCCGAGGCCAAACGGAGCGTCGCCGGCGTCGCGCAGGCGATCACCCAGGCCGTGCGCGCCCAGCTCGGCGTGCAGCTGTCGGAGGTCGCGCTGATCAAGCGGGGGACGCTGGCGAAGACGTCGAGCGGGAAGGTGCGGCGCCGCGAGATGAAGCGGCGCTTCGAGGCCGGCGAGCTCGAGGTCGCCTCGGACATTGACGAGGGCGCGACGCCCTCTCCCCATGGCGACGTGGTCCGCGCGGGCGGCCCTGTGTCGCGAACCGAAGGGGGCCGCGCGGGCGGCGCCCCGGCACGTGTCGAAGGAGTCATCGATGGGATCCAGTAAGGCCGAGGTCGAGGTCAGCTACGACGTCTCGAACGAGTTCTTCAGGCTCTGGCTCGACGAGCGCATGAACTACACCTGCGCCGTCTACGAGTCCCCCGAGCAGTCGCTCGAGGCCGCGCAGCTGAACAAGCTCCGGATCCTGTCGGACTTCGCCAAGGCGGGGCCCGGGAGGAAGGTGCTCGACATCGGCTGCGGCTGGGGCGCGGCGCTCGAGTACGTGGCCACGGCGCGCGGCGTGACGCGCGCGGTCGGCGTCACCCTGTCCACCGCGCAGGCCGCCGAGGTGAACGCCCGCAAGATCCCCGGCGTCGAGGTGATCGGCGGCGACTTCCGGACCTTCGCGACGGCCGAGCGGTTCGACAGCCTCATCTCGATCTGCATGATCGATCACCTGTGCTCGCCGGAGGAGGCGCGCCAGGGCAAGGCGATCGACATCTATCGGGCTTACTTCAAGAAGGCCTGGGAGCTCACGAACAAGGGCGCCTGGTTCGGCCTCCAGACCATCCTCCGCAACCGGACGCCGCGGATGACGCCCTGGGGCGGGCTCCCCGCCGGCACGAGGAAAGAGCTGGAGGACATCTACTTCGTCACGAAGGAGATCTTCCCCGGCGGCCTGAACCCTCGGCTCGAGGACATCATTCAGGCGGCGAACCCCTACTGGGAGGTGATGCAGGTCAACACGCGGCGCGAGCACTACCAGCGCACCACCGCGGAGTGGCTCCGCCGCCTCAAGCTGAACGAGAAGACCATCCGGTCGACGTGGGGGGACAAGGTCTTCGACGACTACGATCGTTACCTGTCGACGTGCGTGAACGCGTTCGACAAGCACTACAGCTCCCTCGCTCAATACGAGCTTCGCAGGATCGACTGAACCATGACGGACAAGACCAATCTGCTCGAGATTTTCAAGACGGTTGCCGCCCGGGTGGACAAGCGCGAGTTCCCCAATGTCACCGCGACGTCTGTGATCACGGAGCTCGGCATCGACTCGCTCTCGATGATGCAGATCGTGGGAGAGATGGAGACCGAGCTCGGGATCATGATTCCGGACGAGGATCTGGTCGAGCTCATCACGGTGGGCGACCTCTGCAAGAAGGTCGGAGAGCGGCTGGAGGCGATCGTATGAGCCGGCTGGAGGAGAAGATCTTCCAGGAGTACATGACGTTCTTCGAGAAGGCGGAGCGCGAGCGCCGCTGGAACGTCTTCCAGGACATCCCGTGGGAGCGCGTGAACAAGGAGGCGAGCGAGGAGCTCGCCCTGTGCGCGGAGACCTTCTGCTCGGTCGAGATGTACCTGCCCGACTACGTGGCGAACGGCATCAACCTCGTGCGGAAGTACTTCGGCCAGGCGTGGTTCCAGGCCAACTGGGCCTATGAAGAGTCGAAGCACTCGCTCACGCTGATGCAGTACCTCCTGCGCTCCGGAAAGCGCACGGAGGAGCAGCTCAGCGATCTGCAGCACCAGATCTTCGCGAAGAAGTGGGACCTCCCGTTCCACACGCCGCGGCAGATGACGTTCTACGGCTGCGTGCAGGAGATGGCGACGTTCGTCATCTACGTGAAGCACCGGGAGCGGGCCGCGACGGAGGGCGACGAGTGCCTGCGGACGATCTACGACTACATCGCCCGCGACGAGATCGCCCACTGCCGCTTCTACCAGAGCGTCGTCAAGGTGCTGCTCGAGGAGGACCGGCCGGGGACGCTCACGGACATGGCCCACGTGTTCGCGAACTTCGAGATGCCCGGCGTCGGGATCGTCCCCGACTACGACTCGCGCATCCTGAAGATGCGCGAGGCCGGCGTCGACCGGAACGTGTTCATCCAGAAGGTCTACATGCCGATCCTCAAGTACCTCGGCGTGAACCGGCACGAGATGCTCGCCGCCCAGCGCACCGCGCTCGAGCTTCGCCGCGGCGGTGAGCGCCGTGACCCCTCGATCGAGGGCCTCGCAAGCGCTCCCAACCTGGACAACACTGCGGCCCAGACGCTGTCCGCCTGAACCTTCCACCTCCCCCCCAACGAGCAAGAGCAGTCCGATGCGAAGGCGCGTCGTCGTGACCGGGATCGGCGCCGTTTGCCCGCTGGGCAACGACGTCGCGACCACCTGGCAAAACCTCCTCGCCGGCCGATCCGGCGTGGACTACATCCGCGATTTCCCCGTCGACAGGCTCCGCAGCGACATCGCAGCCAGCGTGAAGGGGTTCGATGTCGGGAAGTACCTGTCGCCCAAGGAGGCGGAGATCTATGGCCGCGTGACCCACTTCAGCCTCGCGGCCGCGGTGGAGGCGCTGCGCGAGGCCGGCATCGTGCCGATCGAGCGCGCTTCTGCCGCGGAGGACGAGGCGGCGGAGCGCGCGGGCGCACGGGCACAGGGCGCGCCGCCGCTCGCCGCCGCGGCGCCGGCGAGCGCCATCGACCGGACCCGCGTCGGGTGCCTGATGTCCACGGGCATGGGGTCGGTCGAGATCTTCGAAGAGCAGGTGGGCAGGAGCGCGGCGCGCGGTCCGCGGGCCGTGTCGCCCTACTTCATCCCGGGGGTCATGCCGAACGGCGCGGCGGCGCTCATCTCCATGCGCTACGGGCTCATGGGGCCGTCGTACAACCTCGCGAGCGCGTGCGCGACGGGCACGCACTCGATCGCGACCTCGGCCCTCATGATCGAGGCGGGCGAGGCCGACGTGATGGTCGCGGGGGGCGCCGAGGCCGCGACGCGGCTCAACACCGTCGCGGGGTTCGGCAATGCGAAGGCGCTCGCCAGGGCCGTCGACGGCGACCCGGCGCGCGCGAGCCGCCCGTTCGACCGGCGCCGCCAGGGCTTCGTGATGGGCGAGGGAGCAGGCGCGCTCGTGCTCGAGGAGGAGCAGCACGCGCTCGCGCGCGGCGCGAAGCCGCTCGCCGTCGTGGCCGGCTTCGGGATGACCACGGACGCGGAGCACCTCACGCGGCCGCACTCGGGGGGGCTCGGGCTCGCGCTCGCGCTGGAGCGCGCCCTCGCCAGGGCGGGCGCGGCGCCGGAGGCGATCGGCTACATCAACCCGCACGCGACCTCGACGCCGCAGGGCGACGCCGCCGAGGTGCTCGCGCTGCGGCGCGTGTTCGGCGAGCGCCTCGCGCGCATCCCGATCTCGGCGACCAAGTCGATGATCGGGCACCTGCTCGGCGGCGCCGGCGCCGTCGAGACGATCGCGGTCGTGTGCTCGCTGCGCGACCAGCTGCTGCACCCGTCGATCAACGTGGATGAGCTCGATCCGGAGTTCTCCCTGGACGTCGTGAGGGAGCGGCGGGCGGTCGATCTGCGTCACGCGGTGAAGTGCTCGGCGGGCTTCGGCGGGCACAACTGCGCGCTGGTGCTGGAGCGGGCATAGCGCCGGCGACCGCGCCACGGCTGGCGGACGGCTGGCGGCCCCCCGCGCCCGGCTCTACGTGGGGCCCATGGCAGCCCACAAGAACAGGCTCGCGAGCGAGTCGTCGCCGTACCTCCTGCAGCACGCGCACAACCCGGTCGCGTGGTACCCGTGGGGCGCCGAGGCGCTCGATCTCGCTCGCCGAGAGGACAAGCCGATCCTCCTGTCCATCGGCTACGCCGCCTGCCACTGGTGCCACGTGATGGAGCGCGAGTCGTTCGAGGACGAGGCGATCGCCCGGCACATGAACGACCTCTTCGTGAACATCAAGGTCGACCGGGAAGAGCGGCCCGATCTCGACCACATCTACCAGCTCGTCGTGCAGCTCATGGGCCGGAGCGGCGGCTGGCCGCTGACGGTGTTCCTCACCCCGGATCAGCGCCCCTTCTTCGCGGGCACGTACTTCCCGCCGAAGGACGCGCTCGGCATGCCCGGCTTCCCGAAGGTGCTCGACAAGATCGCCGACGCCTTCAGGAACCGGCGCGACGACGTCGAGCAGCAGGCACAGGAGATCACCGAGGCCATCGAGCGCGCGCAGCGCGCGCCGGCGCGCGCAGCAGGCGTCGTCGCGCCCGCGTCGTCCGATCTGCTCCGGCGCGCGTCGCGGCAGCTGCTCGCGCGCCTCGACCCCCGCCACGGCGGCATCGGATCGCGGCCGAAATTCCCGAACACGATGGCGCTCGACGTGCTGCTCCGCCGCGGCGTGCTGGAGGGCGATCGCGTCGCGGCGGAGGGCGTCGAGCTCACGCTGGACAGGATGCGGGACGGCGGCATCTGGGATCACCTGCGCGGCGGCTTCCACCGCTACTCGACGGACGAGCGCTGGCTCGTGCCCCACTTCGAGAAGATGCTCTACGACAACGCGCTCCTCCTGCGCCTCTACGCCGACGGGTTCCGCGCGTTCAAGAGGCCGATCTACGCCGAGACGGCGCGCGAGATCGTCGGCTACCTGTTCGCCGAGATGCGCGACCCGGAGGGCGGCTTCTACGCGTCGCAGGACGCCGACTCGGAGGGGAGCGAGGGCAAGTTCTTCGTGTGGACGCTCGAGCAGCTCCGCGACGCCGTCGGCGAGGATCAGCTCGCGTACGACGTGGCCCGCCTCGTCTTCGGCATCAGCGAGGAGGGCAACTTCGAGGACAGCGGCGCGACGGTGCTCTCGCAGCACCGCACGCTCGAGCAGGCCGCGGCGGTCATCGACGACGGCGCGGGAGGTGGCTCCTCGACCCACCTCGATCGGTGCCGCGATGCGCTCGCGCGCGCCAGGGTCGCGATGCTGGCGGCGCGCGACGCGAGGCCTCGACCGGCGCGCGACGACAAGGTGCTCGCGAGCTGGAACGGGCTGCTCATCGGGGCGCTCGCCGACGCCGGGCGCGCGCTGGACGAGCCCGCCTGGGTCGACGCCGCGGCGCGCGCGTTCGCGCTGCTCGAGCGGAAGCTCATCCGCGTCGGCCGCGTCGGCCGTTATCTCAAGGACGGCGCGCCTGCAGGCGCGAAGAGCGAGCAAGGCGGCTCCGGGGCGGCCGTGGGCGACGTCCGGCCAGGGTTCCTCGACGACCAAGCGTACCTCGGGAACGCGGCCCTCGACCTGTTCGAGGCCACCTCCGACCCGCGCTACGTCGGCGTCGCGCGCGCGATCGCCGACGCGATGATCGCGCACCACTGGGACGAGGCCGCTCCCGGGTTCTTCTTCACGCCGGACGACGGCGACGCGCTGATCGCGCGCACGCAGGACATCTACGACCAGGCCGCGCCCTCGGCCGCCTCGATGGCGGCGCTCCTCTGCCTGCGCCTCTCCGAGATCGCCGACGAGCGTTACCTCTCACCGGCAGAGCGGCAGCTGGACGTCCTCGCGCCGACGGCGCTCGCGAACGCCTTCGGTCTCGGCCAGACCGTGTGCGTGCTCGACCGCCTGACGCGCGGTGCAGTGACGGTCGTTGTGGTCGGCGAGGCGGGCTCGGCGTCGGCGGCCGAGCTCGCGCGCGAGGCGTTCAAGGCGTACCTGCCGAACCGGGCGATCGTGCTCGTGGACCCGGCTCGGCCGGAGAGCGCCGCGGCGGTGAAGGTCATCGCCGAGGGCAAGCCCGCGCGCCCTGACGGGGCGGTCGCCTACGCATGCCGCGGGCGGACGTGCTCGGCGCCCGTGACGACGGCGGCCGACCTCAAGGCGCTGCTGGCGTAACGCGGCACGCGTTGAGCTCGCACGGGCCGCGATCCGGGGCGCCTCCGCAGGTGCATCCGGACACCGGGCCCGGCGCGTGGGTCTGCGCGCATCCACGTCCGACGCCTTCGGCGCGGGCGTCGCTCGGAGCGCAGACCTCCACGTCGAGCCTCGAGTCGTCGTCGAAGTCCGTGACGAAGGTGCAGCTGCAGCGGTAGGGCGTGCCCTGCTCAGGGCGGCACGCCGACGAGAGCACCACGCACAGCAGGGCTCCCGCGCGCGCCGCCCGGATGGGCCACCTACGGCGTGACGGTACCGCCACCCTTGTCGCCGCCAGCCTTGTTCCCGCCCGTGTTGCTCTCGCGGATGTGGAACTCGACGCGCCGGTTCTTCTGGCGCCCGGCCTCGGTGTTGTTGTCGTCGATCGGCCGCTTCGGACCAAAGCCCGCCGCCGTGAGCCGGGCGGGATCGATGCCGCCCCGCTCGATCAGGTACGTCCTGACCGAGTGAGCGCGATCGTTCGAGAGCTTCTCGTTGAGCTGGTCCGAGCCCCGGTTGTCGGTGTGGCCCTCGATCGCGACGAGCGTGATCTCGGGGTTCACCTTCAAGAGCCGGACGACCTCGTCCAGGATGCTGTAGCTGTTCTGCAGGATCCTCGCGCTGCCGGTCGCGAACTGCACCTGCTTCAGGATCTGGATCTCGCTCGACCCCGTGATGCGGCGGATGAACTGCGGGCAGCCGTTCTTCGTCGGCTCGGGGCTCGGCTGGCCCGGCTCCTTGGGGCAGGCGTCCTTCGCGTCCGGGATGCTGTCCTCGTCGGCGTCGTCCTCCGGGCAGCCGTCGGCGTCGTTGATCTTGTCGAAGTCCTCGGGCTGATCCGGGCACTTGTCGCTGGTGTCGGGGATGCCGTCGCCGTCGCGATCGGGCAGCGCCGGGCAGCCGTCGTCGGCGTTCGGCCGCTTGCCGTCCTCGGGATCGGTCGGGCAGAGATCGATGTCGTCCGGGAGCCCGTCCTTGTCCGTATCCGCGGCGCGCGGCGGGACCGCCTGGAAGCGCCTGCCAGGAGACACGGGCTCGACATCCTTGATGCCGAACGAGTAGCCGACGACCGCGACCATCCGGAAATCCGGCGCGTAGCCGCCCGACAGCCGCGTTCCGGCGCCGACCCCGAGCCACCCCTTCTTCCGCTGATCGAGCGCGAGCCGCCCCTCGGCCATCCACTCCAGCGGCGTGTTGTCGCCGGTGAACGTCGTGTCGCGGCCGAGGCCCGTCGATCCGAAGATCTGCGCGCCGAGCCGCAGCGCCCCGTTCCGCAGCGGGAGGAAGCCGCCGATCCCCCACCTCCACTCGTTCGTCACGGCGAAGTCGTTGAGCGATGAGTACGGACGGAAGTGCACCCCGGTGTTCAGGACGAAGAACATCGACTTGAGATCGATCTCACCCGAGAGCCCAATCATCGCGCTCGCGGCGTTGTCGCCCGAGAACGAGAGCTTGCTGCCGGTAGGCACCCACGCCGTCGCGTTGGCGCCCAGCTTGAAGAAGCGATCCTCGGTGCGGTACAGGATCGCCCGCCCGTCGAGCCGGATGTCCATGAGCGCGGCGGTCGAAGGGCTCGCCGCGTCCTCTGCGCCGGCGACGCTCGGGTCGTTCGTCGGGTTGCTCGTCTGGAGGGCGATGATCGGCAGCCCCACCTGGAACGAGAAGCGGTCGAGCAGCTCGACGCCCCCGTTGAAGTAGCCGATGAGCTGCGAGGACACCGGCGAGCCGTGTTCCCTGCTGAACCGCCCCGCGGCCTGCTCGTCATTCAGCATGTTCTCGACCCGGAAGGGATTGAGGCCGAGCCCGAGCCCGAACTGCCCGAAGAAGCGCGTCTCCGGCGCCACCTGCGGTCGCCAGAGCGCGATCGAGTCGTCGGGAGCGCCGGCCATGTAGAGCCGGTCCAGGTAGAACGTTCTCGTCTGCGCGCTCACAGGGAGCGCGCTCAAGAACAAGGCTCCCGCCGCAGCAGCCGCCAGCGCGCGTCGCTCGACGCCCCGTGCGGGCGCGTGCTGCTTTTCCCCCTCATGTCCTCCGGTGCGCGTCAAATTCCCTCCTGTGACCCGCTTTTGAACGACCGTTGCGGTCGATCGGAGGCTACACGCTAACCCAGGCCTCTAGAAAGGTGAGAGAGAACGGCGAACGTGGGCAAGGCGCGTAACCGTACGCGTGACCGTACGCGCAACCGTGCACGTCACCGCGCGTCACCTCGTCGTCTGGTGTTGACCTGGGCCAAATGCCGTGCTTTCTTGCGCGCCCGCTTGACGTGCGGCCAGGATGCCGCCGTTCGCGGTCCAGACCGAGGGACCACCAGCCATGAAGCGCACCTACCAGCCCCATAACACCCGCCGCGCCCGGACCCACGGTTTCCGTGCGCGTATGGCGACCGCCGGCGGTCGCAAGGTCATCAACAACCGCCGCCGCAAGGGCCGCGCCCGGCTCGCGCCCAGCATCTACAAGAAGTAACGCGGCGGTGATGGCGCCAGCGCAACCGCGCTCGTCGGCGTCCTCCTCCTCATTCCCGCGCGAGCGCCGCATTCGCAGGCGGGCAGAATTTGTCCGCATCCAGAACGGTGGTCATCGCGTCAGCACCCGCCACCTGCTGATCCTCGTCGCGGCCCCCACCGAGGGCGCTGCTCGCGGTGGGGCACCCCGCGGCACGAAGAGCGCTGCCGCGCCTGTCCTATCGGGGGCGCCTCGCCTGGGCCTCGTCGCCTCGCGCAAGGTGGGCGGCGCTGTGGCGCGCAACCGCGCGAAGCGCTTGCTCAGGGAGGCGTTCCGGAGATTCCCGGAGCTCTTCCCTGAGCGCGTCGACATCGTGGTGATCCTCCGCACTGGCGCCGGCTCGCTCGGCCTCGAAGACGTCCTCACGGAGCTTCGTGGCGTGGTTCCGGTGCTGCGCCGCCGGGCGAAGGAGGCGCTCACCGCCGCGTCGCGCGCGCGAACGGAGGTCATGGCCGAGCGCAGCGCAGGCGATCCGCCAGCGCCCGCGCCAGACCAGACTGACCCGACCGACGGCTAGAAGGAAGATGGCGCGGCATACCTTGCGCCCTGGTGCGCTGGGCCCCAAGCTCCTCGCTCTCTCACGGCTCACCGCATGCTCGCGACGCTCCTCCTCGCGCTGATCCGCGCCTACCAGATGACGCTCTCCAGGCTCATCGTGGCGTTGATGGGCCCGGTCTGTCGGTTCGAGCCCTCCTGCTCGCGCTACGCCGCCGCCTGCATCGTGGACCATGGGGCGCTCCGGGGGAGCTTGCTTTCGCTCAAGCGACTGTGTAGGTGTCACCCGTTTCATCCAGGCGGGTTCGACCCTCCGCCACCACCTCGTCTTCGCCGTGCCGCGGCTGCCCGGATGCCGCGTCAACGGGACGCTGACCCGCGGGATACGACACGCTGTTCGTCTACTGGCGCGGAGCTCGCCTCGCACGCCTCATCCCCTTGTCGAGCGGGCTTCAGCGGCCGGGTCACCCTCATGGACTAATCCCGCTCGGCCATCGACAAGGCCCCCTGCGGCACGGCGCCCGACACGCCGCGGAGCGAAGCCCGCACGGAGCGACCCTGAGCAGGGTCGTGAGGCGTCACGAGACGCCCGCAGCGAAGGGCGCGGCTCGAGATCCTGGGATCGACGAAGGACTTCATGGAACGCAGCAATATCGCCAAATGGCTGTTCCTCGGCCTCGCCATCATCCTGTTCTTCCAGTTCGGCAAGCCGCTCCTCTTCGGTGAGGGCGCGCCGCAGCTCCAGCCGCTCGACGTCAACGACAGCACGGCCCCCGCCGAGCGCGCGCCCGCGGAGACGTGCGTTATCGACGGAGATCGCTTCAAGGCTGAGCTGTCGACGCAAGGCGGGTCGCTCCGGCACCTCTGGATGACGGACCCGAAATACACGACGGGTAACGGCGAGCGCAGGCCGATGGACCTGGTAACGACCTCGCTCGAGTCGCGGATGCCTCTCAGGACGGACCTGCACCTGCCTGGCGGCAGCGCGCCGCAGGTGCCGTTCGACGACCTCGACTGGAAGCTCTCGGCGCAGGACGGCAAGAGCTGCACGTTCACCTACGCCGACAGCGCGACGAGGCTCACGAAGGTCGTCGCGGCGACGGGGCGTCCCTTCGAGCTCTCGGTGCAGATGACGGTCGAGAACCTCGCGCAGGAGCCGCGCAAGCACCGGCTCGCCGTCGAGCAGACCGCGTGGCGAACCCAGAAGGAGACGGAGGGCCATCTCGGCCTGATCTCGGAGTGGATCACCGAGACGGTCGCCGCGACCGACCAGAAGACCGAGCGCCAGCTCCCCGACGCCTTCGAGCCCGGCGACTTCAAGGACCCGGAGTTCACCGCCGAGCGCTGGCGGCGCACCCCGGGCAACGCGCGGTTCGCCGCGGTCTCCAGCAGCTACTTCAGCAAGATCGCGATCCCGCTGGAAGGGCCAGGGCAGCCCACGGCCGAGACGCAGATCGAGGACGTCTGGGATTCATCGAAGTTCCAGGACAAAAGCAAGGACCCGAGCTACGGGCACATCTATCGCGCGCGGCTCGCCTATCCGGAGCACGAGCTCGCGCCCGGCGGCGCGGTGACCTACAAGCTCCTGTCCTTCACCGGGCCGAAGGAGCGCGAGCTGCTCGCCGCCGTGGACCACGGGGCGAGCGAGGTCATCAACCTCGGCTGGTTCTCGCCGATCGCGAAGCTCCTCGTCTCGTACCTCTACGTCCTCTACGGCGCCGTGGGCAGCTGGGGCTGGGCGATCGTCCTGCTCACCATCACGGTCCGGCTCCTGCTCTTCCCGCTGAGCATCCAGCAGATCAAGAGCTCCGCGGCGATGCGCAAGCTCAAGCCGGAGATGGATGAGATCAACGCGAGGTACAAGGACGACGCCGCCCAGCGCGGCCTCGCGATGCAGGAGCTCTGGCGCAAGAACAAGGTCGCGAACCCGGTCGTCGGCTGCTTCCCGATGCTGCTCCAGATGCCGGTATGGTTCGCCCTCTACACCGCGCTCCAGACCGCGGTGGAGCTCTACCACACCCCGTTCGGCCCCGTGATTCCGGACCTGTCGGCCCCGGGAAAGTACTTCATCATTCCCATCGTCCTCGGCGGCTCGAGCTTCATCCAGCAGAAGCTCATGCCCCCGCAGGGCGACCCGGCGCAGCAGAAGATGATGCTGTACCTGATGCCCGGCATCTTCACCGCGATGATGCTCTTCCTCCCGGCCGGCCTCGGCGTTTACATGTTGACGAACACCTGGCTCGGCATCGGGCAGCAGGTGCTCGTCGAGCGCTACCTGAAGGCGAAGAACGAACGGGCCGGCGGCATCCAGGTGCGAGAGGTCGCGAGCGCGGAGCCCCAATCCGCGATGAAGAAGACTCCGGGCGACGACGACAAGTCGGCCCCTGCTCTCGGAAAGGGAAAAGCACGTGTCCGTGGATAGTGAAGTTGCCGAAAGGGGAATCGACGCAGCGGATGTCGATGCCGAGGCGCAGGGCGCTGGCGACGCGGCCGAGTTCGAGGAGGACGGGCGCGCTGACGTCGCGCTCGACTTCGTCATCGATGTGCTCGCGGCGATGGGCATGGACTGCACCGTCGACCTCCTCGAGAACGAGGAGGAGGATCCGCCCGAGGAGATCCGGCTCGAGATCGAGGGGAAGGACGCGGGCCGCGTGATCGGCAAGAAGGGGCAGACGCTCTCGGCGCTGCAGTTCCTCGCCAACCGCGTGATCAACCGGCCGGGCAAGAAGCGGCGTCATGTGATCATCGACGCCGAGGGCTACCGGCAGCGGCGCGAGGACACGCTCTCTTCCATGGCGCGCAGGCTGGGCAAGCAGGCGGTCGAGGAGGGCAAGATCATCACCTTCGAGCCGATGAACCCGCAGGACCGCCGCGTCGTCCACCTGGCGCTGGCGAAGTTCCCGGGCGTCGTCACCAAGAGCGACGGCGAGGGAGAGGCCCGCCGCGTGCAAATCATCCCCGTCCGCCGCTGAGGCAGCAGGCCCGGCACGAAGCGCGCGCATCAAGAGCGACTGCGCGACTGCTCCGCTGCCGGCGTTGACACCGGATCGCCCGCATGCATAATGCCGCACCTCTCCGGTACCCCCCGGGGAGGTGCGCGGGCACGCGCTCGCGCCCATGTTCTCCCGGAACCGCAACCGGGTTCCATCTGCGTTCATCGCGTGAAGCACGAGGGCCGCGCGCGGCCCCCGCTCCGCCGGACGCAGTCCACGAACGGCGGCGGCCCAGCCCCCTTGAGCACGGGCACGGGACCGCGAAGACGGATCCCCGACCCTTTGAAGGATTGACCGACCATGCAGACCTCGAACATCCTCGCGAAGATCGAAGCTCCCCTGTTCCGCGAGGGGATCCCGGATTTCCGGGTCGGCGATACGGTGCGCGTCCACTACCGGATCGTCGAGGGCGAGAAGGAGCGCATCCAGGTGTTCCAGGGTGTCGTTCTGAAGCGCCACCGCGCCGGGGTCCGGAGCACCTTCACCGTGCGCAAGGTGAGCTTCACGGTCGGCGTCGAGCGCATGTTCCTCCTCCACAGCCCCCGCATCGACAAGGTCGAGATCGTCTCGCGTGGCGTGGTCCGCCGTTCGCGGCTCTTCTACCTGCGCAACCTGGCAGGCAAGGCCGCTCGCGTCCGCGACGCAAAGGATTGATCCCGCCGGCCGGCACACCGGCCGCGAGGAGAGCGCTCCCGCAGCGCAGATTGCCAGGGGGACAGCCGGCTCCCTGGTTCGATCGCGCGCGCAAGTATCCATGGCACAACGCGGAAGCAGCTGCGCGCTGGGCGGTGACGCCTGCATGCGCGCGCACGCACCGCGTTGCCGGCCTGTAGCAAGGGTTCCCGCATACTTCTTCCTTGATCCTCGGCCGAGCGGCCACGGTATGCTCGCGGCGGCGGTGCCCCAGCGCCGCGAAACCCGAGAAGGATCACCATGCTCTGTCCGCGTTGCGGTGCGCCCGCGACCCCCGCCGATAAATTCTGCGCTGTGTGCGCCTCGCCGCTCACCCCGTCCGGGCCTGGAGCGTTCGGGGCTCCTCCGCCGCCGCCTCCTCCTCCGCCGTTTCCTGCTCCGGGCTTCGGGGCGCCCCCCGAGCCTCCCCCGAACTATGGCTCGCCGAGCGGCGGTTTTGGTCCGCCCCCGCCGGCGCCTTTCGGGGCTCCTCCAGGCTCGCCTCCCGGGTTCCCGCCGGCGCCCGAGGGCGGCCCGGCCGGCTTCGGTCCGCCTCCGCCCTTCGGGCCGCAGCCTGGTGGTTACGGGGCGCCCCAGCCGCCTCCTCCGGTGCCGCTGAAGCCGCCGCCGTTCCCGCCGGAGCCGCCGATCTACGGCGCGCCGGGCGGCGGCTATGGCTTGGCCCCGAGCTTCCCGGAGCAGCAGGGCAGCTATCCCGGCCCTCCGCCCCCGCGGCCCGGCTTCGGCCCGCCCCCGCAGCCCGGCTTCGGTCCGCCCCCGCAGCCGCAGGGCGCGCGCTGCGTGCAGGGGCACGCGATCCCGGCGGGCGGCTCGTTCTGCATGGAAGGAGGCCACCCGATCGCCCTCGACGGCATCCAGATGAGCGGCGATCCCTTCAACCAGACGGCCTATGCGCCCAACCAGCACGGGGCATCCGCGCCGCCGCCGATGCCGCAGGCGAGCGGCAGCGGAGCCTACGGCGAGCCGCCGCAGCCACAGCAGAACATCGCCCCGCCGGGCCCGCCGCCCGCGTACATCCCGCCTCCTCCCGCGGTGCGCCCGCCGACGCCGGCGCCGCCGAGGGCCGCGGGGCAGGAGAGCCGCCGCACCCTCGCCGGCTTCCTCGTCAGCTTCCAGGACGACACGCTCGGTAGGTTCTGGCCGCTCTGGCAAGGCAAGAACATCGTCGGCCGCGCCGAGACAGGGCAGAAGGTCGACATCGAGATAGCGCACGGGACGACCTCGACGCATCACGCGACGGTCGAGATCGACGGCGGTCGGCTCGTCCTCGCCGACCTCGGCTCCACCAACGGGACATTCCACAATGAGGAGGCGATCGGCTTCCAGGGCCGACGCGAGCTGCGCGATGGCGACAAGATCCGCTTCGGCGGGTTCAGCGTCATCCTGCTCAGCGTGGCCGCGCGGGCCTGACGGGCCCATCGCACGAGGAGAGGCGTTGCCGAGCCTGGCCCCCCTTCCCCCGCGACGTTCGACCGGCACCTGGCGCCCCGCCAGGCTGCGTGAAAACCAACCGGATAGCCGCCGCCAGCGCGCGGCGGCCGCCCCGCTCGCGCAGGGAGCGCTCCTCGGCTCCCTCGCGCCCGCTGGAGATCCCCACGCATGACTCCCTCTCATGACGCGACTCGCCCGATCCACTCCATGAGCGCCTCCGCCCGTCGCGGCAGGCGCGAGGGCAAGGCCCTGCGCTGCGCGAGGCTCCTCGCGCTCGCGGCCGCTGTCCTCGCACTCCTCGCCGGACAGCGCCGCGCCGAGGCCGCGCCCGAGGCGCACGTGCTCCGCATCGACCCGCGCGCGAGCACCGTGGACGGCTCGCCCGTGCTCACGACCGTGCTCGAGGTCGTGCAGAACAAGCGCCTCAGCGACCTCACCCGCAACTGCGCCGCGCTCACGGGCAACGCGAACCTCGATTGCGTCGCCGATGCGATCGAGCAGCCGTCGGCGCTCTACTCGTCGTTCGACTTCCCGGACAAGAACGCGATCCTCTCCGTCACGGTCGACGGCACGGATCTGCCGGCGAAGTTCGAGTCGAAGGCGCGGTGGGGCGACAGCGCCGGTCAGCCGGGCGTCGGGACGGCGTGGCTCATCCTGATCGACGCCGCGTCGAGCATGGGCAACCGCTTCGACGAGGCGAAGGCGGTCGCGAGCGCGTTCGTCAACGCGATGCAGCCGAACGACATCGTCGACGTGATGTTCTTCAACGATCGCGGCATCGTCGAGGACTCGAAGTGGGTGAGCAACAAGCAGGCGGCGGCGCAGGCGATCGCCGGCGTCGCGCGCACCTACCCGACGCAGGGCCGCACGCGCCCGCTCTTCACGATCATCAAGAACGCCGCGACCGACGCGTTCAAGGAGCTCGGCAACGCAGGTCAGGGCGTCCAGGTGCCGATGCACCAGGCGATGGTGGTCCTCTCGAACGGCTCCGCCGGCGCTGATCCCAGCTCGACCGCCGCCGCGTCGAACCTCCTCCGCGAGTACCTGACGAAGGGGCGGTTCCCCGAGAACAACGACGTCCTGCCGAAGACGCCGGTGCCCGTCATCTCGATCTGGTTCCCGAGCCAGCTCGTCGAGGAGTTCACGGCGAACGCCCGCGAGTTCATGGAAGGGATGGCGAACACCGAGATCGGCGGCTTCTTCAGCGTGGTGCGGGACGGCCAGCAGCGGCGCGCGGCCAACATCGTCAACGCGATCCGCACCCGCTTCAACAAGATGCACATCGTGAAGTGGCGGGTCTCGTGCGTCGCGCCGAGCATCACGCAGACGTTCAAGCTCGCCTTCATCAACACGGATCCGCCGATCGCGGGCGACGCCACCTTCCAGAACGTCCCCGTCGGCATCGATCCGACCGCGTGGCCGCTCGACATCGACCGCGACGCGACCGACCGCGCGGCGAAGAAGACGCCGATCTATCCCGGCGGCACGGTCAAGATCTTCGGCAACTTCTGCTGGGGTGGCAACGCGCAGCGGGCCGAGATCTACATGGTCCCGAAGAACCAGGCCGCGCCGCAGTCGCTGCAGGGCGGGAACCTCGAGGACGCGAAGAAGGCCCAGCGGACGCTGATCGAGGGCGGGATGCGCGGCAAGGCGGTCTCGGCCGGCGACAGCGTCGTCGAGTTCGAGCTCCCGGACACCGACAAGTTCCTCGTCGGCAAGGGCGACCAGATGACGGCGCGCCTCATTATCTACGACAACCAGGCGCGGCGGACGAGCGCGATCACGGCCGACAAGATCCTCACGCTGAAGGCGAAGGAGGCGCCGCTGCCGTACCTGCTCATTGGCGGCGTGACCTTCGGCGGCGTCGTCATCGTGCTGCTCCTCGTCTCCATCTTCCGCGGCGGCGGGAAGCGACGCGGCGGCACGGTGGCGGCCGCGCCCCCGAGGCCCATCGTGGCGGGGAGCGGGCCGCCTCCGCCCTACGCGCCCGCGCCGCCGCCTCCGGGCGACTTCGGCTATGGCGGCGGGCCGATGATGGGCGCTCCCATGGGCGGGGCCAGCCGGGCGACGCTCTCGGGCCCGGCGGGCATCTTCACCGTGCACCCCGGCGCCGAGGTGCGCGCCGGGCGCGACGGCGCCTCGTGCCTGATCGCGCTGTCGGAGCCGCGCGTTTCCGGCACCCATGCGAGCGTGAAGCTCGAGGCCGGCCAGCTGTTCGTGCGGGACGAGAACTCCAACAACGGGACCTACGTGAACGGCCAGCGCATCGCCGCGGCCGTGTGGACGCTCGTGCCACCCGGCGCGTCGTTGCGGTTCGGCCCCGTCGAGTTCAGCGTCCGTTTGGAGTAGCGTGTCCGGGGCCCGTTCTCGCGCCCCGAGCGACGCCCCCCCATGATGCCCCCGACCGAGTCCTCCCCGCACCTCAAGATCGAGTTCGCCCAGGCCAGCGATGCTGGTCGGGACCCGAACAAGCAGGTCAACGAGGATGCCTGCGGCTACGCCGAGACCAAGTTCGGTTACCTGTGCGTCCTGTGCGATGGCATGGGCGGACACTATGGCGGCAGCGAGGCGAGCCGCACCGCCATCACGACCATCTTCGAGATGATCGAGCGCACACCCGCCACCGTGGATCCGAGCGGGGCGCTCAAGGCCGCGATCGAGGAAGCGGGGCGCCGCGTCTACCAGCTGGGCGGGCCGCCGGAGAACCGCGTCCGGCCCGGCTCGACCGTCGTCGCGATGGTCCTCCACGATCGCGGCATCGACGTCGCACACGTAGGCGACAGCCGCGCGTACGTGATCCGGAGCCACCAGATCTACCCCCTCACGCGCGACCACTCGATGGTGCAGGGGATGATCGACGCGGGCATGATCACGGAGGCGCAGGCGATCGGCCACCCCGACGCGAACAAGATCACGCGCGCGCTCGGGATGAAGCCGGAGGTGGAGGTCGAGGTTCGACCCGAGCCGATGGAGCTCTACCCGGGAGACGTGCTGATCCAGTCGAGCGACGGGCTCACCGATCTCGTGCTCCCCGGCGACATCCTCGGGTGCACGCGGCAAGCGCTCGCATCGGGCTCGGTCGATCACGCGTGCCGGATGCTCGTGCAGCTCGCGAACCACCGCGGCGGTCACGACAACATCACCGTCCAGATGGTCCGGGTGCTCGAGACGGGCAGCCGCTCGCTGACCATCGCGCACGGGCCACCAGGGGCGGCTGGCCCGGGCGACGGCGTCAATCCTGCGCGCGCTTCACGGCCTCAGGAGACCGTCGCGATGACCCGGTCCGAGGCGGGGGCGATCGGCCAGCAGCTCGCCACGAGCACGCCGCTCCCCCACGGCCATGGCGCTCCTGCGGCCGCGAGCGGCGCGGCGGTGGGCACGGCGGCCGCGGGAAACGCCCCGGCGCCGTACCCGGCGTCCATCAACAACGCGATCACCGTGGTCCCGACGGGCTCCCCCGACACGCCGCGCCCTGCGTCCACCAGCGACGCCGTCACCGTGGTCCCGGCAGGCTCCACCGGCGCGCCGGGGCTGCGTCCAGCGTCCCCCCGCTCCGCGGCGAGCGCGGCCTCGACGGGCTCCGATAACGTGCCGGCCGTCGCGCCGACGGCCACCGACAACGTGCCGGCCGTCGCGCCGACAGCCACCGACAACGTGCCGGCCGTCGCACCGGGCGCCGCGCATGGCGCGCCGGCGCTTCGCCCCACCACCGTCGACAGCGCGCCGGCCGTGAGCCCCACGGCCACCGACGAGCTGCCTCCCGTGGCTCCGGCCGCTGCCCCCAGCGCGAAGGCCGTGAGCCCCACGGCGGCCGACGGCGGGTCGGCCATGACGCCCACGCCGCTGGACTCCGCGCTGGCGCTGCCTCCAACCATGCCAGGCGCCCATCCCCCGGTGGCTTACCCGAACGCGCCCGACGCGCCCGCTGTGCTGTCTCCCCTTCCCCTGAGCGCTCCCGCGCCGCCTCCGATGGGCCGCGTCGCGGCCCTTCAGCCTGGTTCGTTCGGAGCGCCGCCTCACCCAGGCGCCGCTTACGGCGCTCCGCCCCACCCCGCCGTCCCCTACGGCGCACCGCATCCTCCTGGCGCCGCCTACGGTGCGCCGCCCCCTCCTGGCGTCCCTTACGGTACGCCGCACCATCCGGGCGCCGCGTACGGCGCAGCGCCTCACGTCGGCGCCGCCTATGGTGCACCTCTTCACGCGACCGAGCAGGATGTTCCGCCGCCTTCGGTTGCCTTCCCGGGGCACAACCCAGCAGCGCCCGGTGGTCCCCCGGTCGCCGCCGCCCCGCCCCCACACCTCGCGCCCGCGCCGCTGCATGCTCACGCGTACGCCGCGACCGGCCCACGCCCCGCGCCGGCACCGAGCTTCTCCGGACCTGTCTCGTCCTCCGGGGCATCGAGCGTGCCGAGCACCGTGCGCGCCCCGCGCGGCGTCTACATCGCCCTCATCGCCTCGGCCTCGGCCGTGCTCCTCGTGCTGTTCGTCTTCCTGCTCTGGAAGCTCCTCGGCAGCTGAGCGCGGAGCGGAAGCGCGCGGGAAAACGCGGGAAAACGCAGGAAAGCCGCCCCCACCCACCGCCCCGCACGGATGAGCGGAACCCGCGACGGAGACGAGAACGAGGACCGAGCTCGGCTCGCTCAACTCAGACGACCACCGCGCACCGGCCCCGCTCGCCGAATGCGATTGAAGAAAGACGGGATTCCGGATTAGCCTAACTTTCTGGAGGTCCCTCCATGCCTGGCGACCAAGAGATCGAGCACGGCGACGACATGGATGGCGCGCCTGAGGATCTGGAAGAAGAGGTGGCGGAGTCGACCCGTACACCCTCTCTCGAGGAGGCCCGCGCCGGCTTCATGCTGCTCGATCTGTGACCCGCTGAACCCCCTGTTCCCGGAAGTCACGACGCTCCGCGCCGACGATCCGTTCGTCCAGCGGGCGAGAGCCTCCCGCCGAACGGCGCCCATGGCCGCGCGCGTGCAGAAGCGCGCTCCTCTCCCGCGAGCGGCACCGCGCCAGCGTGGCGCGAGGCGGCGCACGGGACGCGCCTCTTCCCTTGCCCTCCCCGACGGCCTGTGGTGAAACGCGGCCCGCATGATCCCGGGGCTAGGCAAACAAAGCATCACGATCGGCAGCGCCCCCACCTGCGATGTGGTGCTCGTCGCTCCCGGCGTCCTGCCCGAGCACGCGCGCATCGTCAACCAGGGGGGTGGCAAGCTGCTCTTCTCCTGCGGGCAAGGGCCGGCCTCGGCGAACGGGCGGCCCCTCTCGCCGGGAGAGCAGGTCCCGTTCGACTTCCGCACCCAGTTCGTGGTCGCGCAGACGCCGGTCCCGCTGAACCATCCGGCCATCACGCTGATGCTGGCGTCGCCCGGGAGCCTCGCGCCCGCGCCCGGCCAGGTCGTGATCGGACGAGACCCCGGGCGCGCCTCCTTGGTGCTCCAGCACCCGAGCGTCTCGAGCCAGCACGCGACCGTCACGCTCGATCGCATGATGGTCATCGACCACAACTCGACGAGCGGCACGTACGTGGGCGCGCAGCGCATCGCCGCTGGCTCGCCGACGCCCATCGATCCACAAGGCGCCATCGCCTTCGGGCCCGTCCCGGTCCAGATCAGCCTGCTCGTCCAGCTCGCGCAGGCCGCCCGGCAATCCGCGCTGCCGGCCGCCTCCGGCGCCCCGCCCGCGGCGAGCGTCCTGCCGCCGCAGCCTGCCGCTTCCGGCTACGCGCCGCCGCAGCAGCCCGGCGCCGGCGGTTACGCGCCGCAGCAGCAGCCCGGCGCCATGAGTCACGCGCCGCCAGGCGTCGCCGGCGGTTACGCGCCGCCGCAGCAGCCCGCGCACGCGGCGTCCTCGGTGCCCGCCGCCGGCGCGCCCGGGAGGAAGAACAAGACGGTCCTCGGCCAGCTCGACTTCTCCGGCGGCGGATCGAACGTCAAGAAGATCGGCCGCACGCCCGACAACGACATCGTGCTCGCCCACCCCCAGGTGTCGAGCCACCACGCGCTCCTGCACTCGATCAGCGGGCAGCTCTACGTCGAGGACCGCGGCAGCGCGAACGGGACCTACGTCCGCGGCAACCGCATCGCGCCCGGCCAGAAGATCGCCGTGCAGAGCGGCGAGAAGATCTACATCGGGCCCATGCCCCTCCAGATCGAGATGGGGGGCGCGGGCGCCGTCGAGGTCGTCCAGGAGGAGTACTCCGCCGATCGGTGGGCAGGGCGCCCGCTCTACGAGATCGAGGCGTGGAGCCTCGTCCTCCAGGTCCCCGACAGGGACAACCCGAACGAGCAGAAGACCCTGCTCGACAACGTGTCGTTCAAGGCGCTGCCGGGCGACATGATCGCGCTCATGGGGCCGTCGGGCGCCGGCAAGACGACGCTCCTGCTCACGCTGAACGGCTACCTGCCGCCGACGAGCGGCGTCGTCCGCATCAACGGCGAGGACCTCTACAACATCTACGACACGCTCCGCGGATCCATCGGCTACGTGCCGCAGGACGATCTCGTCCACCCGGAGCTCACCGTCTTCGAGGCCGTCCGCTACAGCGCGAAGTTCCGCCTCCCGCCCGACTACACCGAGGCCGAGATCGACGCGCGCGTCGAGCAGACCATCAAGGATCTCGGCCTCGAGGGCGTCAAGAACCTCCAGATCGGCAAGCCCGAGAACAAGATCCTCTCGGGCGGGCAGCGCAAGCGCGTCAACATCGCGCTCGAGCTCGTCACCGATCCCGTCATCCTCTTCCTCGACGAGCCGACCTCGGGCCTCGCCGCCGACGACACGACCGCGCTGATCAGCCTGCTGCATGACCTCACGAAGGCCACCGGCAAGACGATCATCATGACGATCCACCAGCCGGCGAAGGACGAGTTCGAGAAGTTCAGCCACGCGCTCATCCTGGGCTACGGCGGCATCCCGATGTTCTTCGGGCCGACCCGGCCCGACGCGTACCGCTTCTTCGGCAGCTGGAAGGAGCGGCACGGCCAGCAGAACGACGTCGACAACCCGCGCGACATGTTCGAGATGCTCGCGCTCCGCGAGCGGCCCATCTTCGATCAGCTCCGCGCGCGGAACCCGAACGCGTCGCGCGGCGACGCCAGGAAGCTCGCCGCCATCGAGTGGCGCAAGGAGTTCTTCAGCGACGGCAACCCGACGTACCGCCGGATGTACTCCGGCCGGCGCGAGATCGGCACCGGCCAGGGGCAGCGCGGCATCCCCGCCGGGCGCGCCACGACCAAGGGGCAGCTCGGCCTGCTCCTGTCGCGCTACTTCAAGGTGAAGAAGCGCGACATCGGCGGCACCCTGATCATGCTCCTCCAGGCCCCGATCATCGGCATCCTGCTAGCGATCGTCTTCGGCGGGCAGGAGAAGGCGATCCCGGCGTGGTGCCTCGGCGCGCTCCAGGAGCTCGGCCGCCGCGCCGGCGGCGCGGACAAGAGCACCGACGTCATCAAGGGCATGGAGGTCACCACCGACCACACCGCGGCGATCTTCTTCCTCGTCGTCGCCGCGGTCTGGTTCGGGACCTCGAACGCGGCGCGCGAGATCGTCAGCGAGCGGGCCATCTACCTCCGCGAGCGCATGGTCAACCTGGGGCTCGTCAACTACGTGCTCTCCAAGTACCTGCTGCTCGCCGGCTTCTGCCTCGTCCAGTGCACCGTCCTGCTCGCGATCGTGTTCTTCGCCCTCGGCTTCCACGGCGGCATGCAGGCGTTCGGCATGCAGCTCGCCGCGCTGACCGCCACCTCGCTCAGCGCCGTCGCGATGGGGCTCCTGCTCTCCACGGTGGTCGCCTCGTCCGAGGCGGCCATGGCGCTCACGCCGATCGCGCTCATCCCCCAGGTCGTCCTCGGCGGGCTCATGGTGCCGATAACGACCGTCCCGCACCTCCGGCCGCTCATGTACATCATCCCGGCGCGCTGGGGCTTCGAGGGCGCGATCGCGCCGGAGCGGCTCGCGACCGCGGAGGATCCGGCGTGGGTCATCGATCTGCACCGCACGGACACGAGCGCCGCGGACTTCATCGAGGGCGGCAAGTTCAAGTGCGCCATCGCGCAGATGGCGGCCGACAACTACGCGGGCGCGTGGGGCTTCACCACGTACGATCAGACCTGGATGCCCTATGCGGTGCTCGCCGGCATGACGTTCATCCTCCTCGTCACGCTCTGCGCGGTGCTGAAGCGGCGCGACCCGGTGTGACGCCGTGACCACGCAGGAGCCCGCCGCCTCCATCCGCATCGGTGACCTGCGCCCGCGCCTGCGCGCGCGAGGCGACCGCAGGCCTGCCGCCGCGGCGCTCCTCTCGCTGCTCGCCGCCCTCTCGCCCTCCCCGGCGCGGGCGCAACAGCCAGGCCAGGAGGGGCAGGCGGCGCCACAGGCGCCCGAGGGCGGTGCGGCCGTGCCCCG
Organism: Sorangium sp. So ce117; assembly: GCF_051524395.1. Taxonomy (NCBI): domain Bacteria; kingdom Pseudomonadati; phylum Myxococcota; order Polyangiales; family Polyangiaceae; genus Sorangium; species Sorangium sp. So ce117. The sequence continues at coordinate 3,599,574 of NZ_CP150309.1, read as the reverse complement.
AGGCCCGGGCGGCGCGATCGTCACGCCGCCTGCCTCCACGGCCGCGCCGGCGGGGAAGGCGACGCCGCCGCGGGCGCTCAACTACACGCCCCCGGAGTACCCGCCGGAGGCCGAGAAGCAGGGGCGCGAAGCGTCGGTCACCCTGCAGCTCGACATCGACCGCGACGGGCGCGTGAAGCACGCCGTCGTCGTCGAGAGCGCAGGGCACGGGTTCGATGAGTCGGCGCTCGCCGCGGCCCAGAAGCTCGACTTCGAGCCCGCCCGCCGCGCCGACGGGACCCCCGCCCCGGCCCGCATCCTGTACCGCTACTCGTTCACCCTGAAGACGGCCTCGCCGCCGCCGGCCGCCGGCGAGCCCGCGAAGCCCGCCGAGAGCCTCCGCGGCACCGTGCTCGCCAGCGGGGGCGACGTCCCGCTCGCCGGCGCCACCATCTCGGTCGCGCGCGTCGCGGGCGCGGGCGCTGGCGCAGCGACGGCCGCCGCGCCGCCGGGGCTCACGACCGACGAGGGCGGCGCCTTCGCCTTCGCCGCGCTGCCGCCGGGGCGCTACCAGGTCACCATCGCGGCGCCCGGCTTCGAGCCGCTCTCCGTCGAGGAGGCGCTCGCCCCCGGAGAGCAGCTCGAGGTGAAGTACCGGCTCCTGCCGCAAGGCGACGGCCTCGAGGTCACGGTCCGCGGCAAGCGGCCGCCGCGCGAAGTCACGAAGCGCACGATCGAGCAGCGCGAGATCAACCGCATCCCCGGCACGAACGGCGACGCCCTGCGCTCGCTGCAGAACCTGCCGGGCGTCGCCCGCCCGCCCAGCATCGCGGGGCTGCTCATCGTCCGCGGCTCCGGCCCGCAGGACACGCAGACCTTCGTCGACGGCACGCAGGTGCCGCTCATCTACCACTTCGGCGGCCTCTCCTCGGTCGTGCCGACCGAGATGCTGGATCGGATCGACTTCTACCCCGGCAACTTCAGCGCCAAGTACGGCCGGGTGCAGGGCGGCATCGTCGACGTCGCCCTCCGCTCGCCCAAGGAGGACGGCAAGCTCCACGGCCTGGCGCAGATGGACCTCATCGACGCGCGCGTCCTGCTCGAGGGCCCCGTGCCGTTCCTCGAGAACACCCGCTTCATGGTGGCAGGACGGCGGAGCTACATCGGCGAGTCGTTCGGCCCCGTGCTCGAGGCCGCGGGCGCAGGCGTCACGCAGGCGCCGGTCTATTACGACTACCAGGTCCTCCTCGAGACCGAGCCCACGCCCTCCGCGCGGCTCCGCCTCACGTTCTTCGGCTCCGACGACGCCCTCGAGCTGCTGCTCAGCGACCCGGCGCCGAACGAGCCGGCCCTCTCCGGCAACGTCGGGCTGCACACGGCGTTTCAGCGGCTCCAGCTCCGCTATGATCACGAGCTCACCGACAAGGACCGGCTCGACGGGGTGCTCGCGATCGCGCGCGACGACGCCGATTTCGGGATCGGGCCGATCTACTTCCAGCTCGATCTCAAGACGATCTCCGGCCGCCTCGAGTACGCGCGGCGTATCTCGAAGGGCACGGTGTTCAACGCGGGGCTCGACGTCTTCGCCGGCCTCTACGCCGTGAACCTCCGCGCCCCCGGGCCGAACCGCCCCGGCGAGCCGCCGAACCAGCCGTTCTCGACGCGCACCCTCCAGGAGGTCTCGCGCGACGGCGAGTTCTTCTACCCCGCGGCGTACGCCGAGCTCGAGCTCGCCCCGACCCCTCGGGCGAAGATCGTCCCGGGCCTGCGCGTCGATTACCAGGACCTGAACCAGCAGGTCACCGTGAGCCCGCGCGTGAACGGGCGCTTCGACGTCGTCCCCGGGTTCCCGCGGACCACGGTGAAGGGCGGCCTCGGGGTGTTCCACCAGCCGCCGCAGTTCCAGGAGGTGATCCCGCCGCTCGGCAACCCCGGCCTGAAGTCGACCCGCGCGCTGCACTACGCGGCCGGCGTCGAGCAGGAGCTGACCCGGCACATCGAGGCGTCGGCGGAGGGGTTCTACAAGCAGCTCGACGAGCTCGTCGTCGGCGTGAACCGACCCGGGTCGATCCAGCTCGACTACCAGAACGTCGGATCGGGCAGGGTCATCGGCGGCGAGTTCCTGCTCAAGTACAAGCCCGACGATCGCTTCTTCGGCTGGGCCGCGTACACGCTGTCCCGCAGCACGCGGGTGCCGGAGCCCGGCGAGCCGGAGCGGCTCGTCCCCTTCGATCAGACCCACATCCTGACGGTGCTCGGCAGCTACCGCCTGGGTGACGGCTGGGAGTTCGGCGCCCGGTTCCGCCTCGTCTCCGGCAACCTGGTCACGCCCAACGTGTGCAACGTCAACGAGCAGAGCTGCGACCCGTACCGCACCAACGCGCTCTTCTACGCGCCCACCGGGACGTATACGCCCATCCCGTTCTCCGGCCCGAACAGCGAGCGGCTCCCGGCGTTCCACCAGCTCGATCTGCGCCTGGACAAGACGTGGAAGTTCAAGACCTGGCGGCTCTCGGCCTACCTCGACGTGCAGAACGTCTACAACAACGCGAACAGCGAGGCGATTCAGTACAATTACAACTACACAGCCCGGCAGTACGTCACGGGGCTGCCCATCCTGCCGAGCTTCGGGATGCGAGGAGAGTTCTGAGATGCGCGGGGCGCAGGCGATGAACGGCGCGGCGAAGCGCGAGCGTCCCGAGCGCCGCGGGCGCCGGTGGCGGCGTGCGGTCCTGGGGGCGCTCGCGCTCGCGGCGATCGCGTCGCCGGCGATCGCCTCGGGGTGCGTCGCGGGCTTCGATGCGCCGAGCCTCGTGAGCGGGCTCCGCGTCCTCGCGGTGGTCGCCGACAAGCCGTACGCCAACCCCGGAGACCAGGTCACCTTCCGGATCCACTACCAGGACGGGCTGGACGGCCCCGAGGACGGGTCGCGCCCCGTCTCGGTCTACTGGTTCGGCGGGTGCGAGAACCCGGTCGGGGACGACTACTACGGCTGCTACGCGCAGCTCGAAGGCATCGCCTCCGAGATCGAGGCGTGGGTGGAGCGAGGCGACCCGACGGTCCCGCTGCCCGACCTCAACGGCGTGCGCCCCGGCTTCGGGGACACGTACACGATCACGATCAGCGACGACATCCTCACCGGCCGCAAGCCGCCCACCACCGGGGGTCCGGCCTTCGGGAGTGCGTTCGTCTTCTTCGTCGCCTGCACCGGGGAGCTCGGTCTCGTGGAGGACCAGGGCACCGGCCGCGCCGGGACGTTCCCCGCCGCCTGCTTCAGCGGCGGGCGCCGGCTCGGCCCGGACAGCTTCGTGCCCGGCTACACGCAGATCTACGCCTTCGAGGGGGGTCGCGAGAACGCGAACCCGGAGATGCAGGGGCTCACGCTCGACGGCGAGCCCCTGCCAGAGGACTTCGCCGACATCCCCACCGTCTCGCGCTGCCGCGTGAGCGCGGAGGCGCGGCGCGAGGCCGGCTGCAGCGCGGAGGATCCGTTCGTCGAGTGCGACGCCTACGAGCTCGACGCGATCGTCGACCCCGACACGGTGGCGGAGGACGATCCCAGCGCGCAGCAGCAGGCGCTGAAGGAGATCGTCTGGGTCGACTACTTCGCCGATCTGGGCGATCTCGACGGGAGCATCAAGCTCGTGAGCGACGCGAATAAGGGGTACATCGGCGATCACGCCGTGAGGTGGATCCCGCCTGCCGAGCCGGGCGTCGCCACGATCACCGCGGTCCTGCGCGACGCGCGCGGCGGCTCGTCCGTGGTGCAGCGCCTCGTCCGCGTCGAGTGACGGGCGGGCCCTCCCGCCGCCCGCGGCGGGGGCCGCGGCGATCAGCCGCAGCCCGCTTCGATCTGCGAGAGCTGGTCGATGAGCTGCGCGGGGTCGCGCGCGGCACACAGCGCATCGGCGGCCCCGAGCCTGGCGAGCCTGGCCGCCTGGGCGAGCAGCTCGAGGTGCGCGCGGCCCCCCTCGGCGCAGACGAGGACGACGAACAACCGGAGCGGCGCCCCGCCCGGCGTCGGCACCGCGAGCGGCTCGGCCAGCGTCGCGAGCGCGGCCGCCAAGCACGCGCCGGGGACGATCGCGTGCGGGACCGCGACGCCGTTGCCGAGCGCCGTGGGCGACTCGCGCTCGCGCCGCAGGATCTCCTGGGCGAGCGCGCTCGCCGCGAGCACGCTGCCGGGAGGCGCCAGCCGGGACGCCGCGACGTCGATGACGTCCTCGATGTCCGCGCACGAGAGGTGCAGCACGACGCGCTCGGGCGTGAGCAGCTCGCAGAGCCGCCGCGCGGGCCGCCCCCCGAAGGCCGCGCTCGCCGGGAACTCGGCGTCGATGAACGCCTTGACGCGCGCGAGCTGCGGGCCGGTGAGGTTGCGCCGCGCGAGCTCCACGCAGAGCGCCTTCGCCGACGGGACGCGGTCGAGGTAGCGGGAGACGAGCGGCTCGACCTGGTGGCCTAGCTCGAGGAGCACCGCCGGCGGGAGATCGAGCGCGCCCGCGATCGCCGTGAGCCGGTCGGGCGTGGGGATGGCGTCGTGCCCATGCTCGACGCGGCTCAGGTAGGCGCTGGAGACGCCGATGCGGTGCGCGAGCGCGCGCAGGCTCAGGCCCGCCTCGACGCGGAGGAGCCGCAGCGTAGCCCCGAACTCGGCGACCGCGCGGGCGCGCGCGGCGCCGTCAGCGTCGGACATCGCTGGCATGGGGCTTCAGGAGCGATCGGGCTCGACCGCGAGGGCGGCGGGGAGGACTTTCGGGACGGGCGCCGTGGCTGGGGCGGACACGGCGGCGGGCTCGTAGTGGCGCACGACGAGCAGCGAGGTCGGGCACCCCTGGATGATGTGCTCGGCGCGGATGCCGAACCGGCGCTGCGCGAGGCCCCACTCGGGCCCGACGCCGACGAGGACGAGATCGTAGCCGCGCTTCGCCTCCTCGAGGGCCGCGTCCGCGGGGGAGTCGTGCTCCACCACCTTGAGCAGCACCTTGGACTTCCGCAGCGCGCCGCCCTCCTCGCCCTCGAACACCTCGTCGACCGCCTCCTGCGCGCCGAGCGTATCGTCGGACCTGCGCTTCGGCTTGACCACGTGGAGGATGGTGACGTCGGCGCCGACCTGCTGCGCGAGCCTGCGGGCCAGCGCGAGCGCCGCCTTGTCGTGCAACGTGCCGTGGAACGGCACGAGCAGCTTCTGGACCGCGGCGAGCCCGCGGTCGATGAGCACGCCGACGTCGGTGTGGGCGCCGCGCATCACCTCGTAGACGGTGCCGCCGAGCACGGTCTGGCTGAGGAGCGGCTTGTGCCATCCGACCAGCACGAGGTCGGCCTGCTTCACGTCGGCGACGTTGCAGATGTCGTGGCTCGGCTTGGGCGAGACGAAGGAGAGCGGCCGGACCTCGGCGCCCAGCTCCTTGGCCCGCGACAGGAGCGGCGCGAGCGCGGCCGTCCCCTGCCGCTCGGGCCCCTGGTCGAGGTAGAACGAGCCGCGATCGGTCGGCGGGATGAGGCGAAGGGCGTAGAGGCGCCTCGCCTCGGGGCCCGTGCCGGCGAGGGCGCTCGCGAGCGTCACCATGCCGGGGCCGGAGCGCTCGTACGAGACGCACATGAGCACGGTGAACACCTCTGCTGCCGTGGGCAGAGGCGTCCGCTCCGGCACGTCGGCGAGCTCCTTGGCGAGCTCCTCCGGCGGGTAGATCCAGCGCAGGAGCGGCGAGGTCATGAAGGTGGTGACCAGCGCCATGAGCACCATCATCGTGAACAGCTTGGGCGAGATGATGCCCAGATCGAAGCCGAGGTTCAGGACGATGAGCTCCATCAGGCCGCGGGTGTTCATGAGGATGCCGACCGCGCTGGCCTCCCGCCAGCTCTGGCCGGTGAAGCGGGCGGCCACGGCGCTGCCGCCGAACTTGCCGACGCAGGCGATCAGGATGATGAGGCCGCACATCATCCAGCCGTCGGCCGAGTTGAGCAGCCCGATGTGCGTGCGCAGGCCGCTGTAGGCGAAGAACAGCGGGAGCAGGAAGACCACGGCGAAGTCCTCGAGCTTCTCGGCGAGGCTCTGCGCGAAGCCGGTGCCCTTCGGCATGATCGCGCCGAGCATGAAGGCCCCGAACAGCGGGTGGATGCCGATCATCTCGGTCATCCAGCTCGACACGATGAGCAGGAGGAGCGTGATGGCGACGAGGTCCTGCGAGAGCCCTTCCTTGCTGGAGCCGCGCTCGCCGAGCCGGACGAGGAAGGGGCGGACCAGGAACAGCATGCCGGCGATGTAGGCGACGGCGAAGACGGTGGTCCAGACGGCGCCCACGAGCCCCGTGGCGCGCGCGATCGAGACGACGAACGCGAGGATGCACCAGGCGGTCACGTCGTCGACGGCGGCGCACGTGATGGTGAGAGCGCCGACCTTCGTGCGCAGCAGGCGCCGCTCGGTGAGGATGCGCGCGAGCACCGGGAACGCCGTGATGCTCATGGCCACGCCCATGAACAGCGTGAACGACGAGAACGGTACGGAGCTGTCGGAGAGCCGGGGGTACAGGTAGAGCGCGAGGAGCCCGCCCAGCGCGAACGGCACGACGATGCTCGTGTGGCTGATGATGACCGAGGCGTGGCCGCGCCCGCGCAACAGCTTCGGGTCGAGCTCCAGCCCGATGAGGAACATGAAGACGATGAGGCCGACCTCGCTCACCAGCTTCAGGAGCGGCAACGAATCCTTTGCGAACAGGACCGCCGACGTATCGGGAAAGAGCCAGCCGAACAGCGACGGGCCGAGCAGGATGCCCGCCGTGACCTCGGCGATGACCATCGGCTGCTCCATCCGGCGGGCCACCAGGCCCACGAGGCGCGAGCAGGCGATGATCAAGAACGCCTGGATGAGGAAGCGGGTCAGCGGGTTGTGGATCAGAATCTCCATTGGGAGCGCTCCCTCCTGGTGGTAAGTGTTAAGTTATCGCTTATCAGCGGGCTGTCTCGACTGTCAAGAAAGGGATGCGCAGCGTCAAGCGACCTGAACAGGACGTCGGAGGCGCGTCAGACAGGCCGAGCGAGCGAGCAGGTGCACCGCGTGAGCGGACGAGCGAGCCCAGCCGGACCAGCTCGTCGCCGGGTGCCTCTCGCGGGCGGTTGTTGGACGAAGAGGAGCGCGCCCTGGCGCGGGCGGCGCCTACCAGTCGGTCGGCATGTAGTCTTTGAAGAACTGGCCGTACGCGTGTTGGCCGCTGAGCAGCCCGGCGAAGATAGGGTCGCAGATGCGGGCGGCGCCGTCGACGATATCGAGCGGCGGATGAAAGCCGTGCTCCTCGAGCTTGCGGGCGGCGAGCGCCGCGGGGTCCTCGTCGGTGACCCACCCCGTATCGACGCTGTTCATGAAGATGCCGTCCTTCACATAATCGGGCGCGGACGTGCGCGTCATCATGTTGAGCGCGGCTTTCGCCATGTTGGTGTGAGGGTGCCTGTCCGTCTTGTAACGGCGGTAGAACTGCCCCTCCATCGCCGAGACGTTGACGATGTGCCTGTCGAACGTGGGCCGTCGCATCATGAGCGGCTTCAGCCGGGAGTTCAGGACGAAGGGGGCGACCGCGTTGACGAGCTGCACCTCGAGCATCTCGACGGTGGGGACCTCGGCGAGGGTGAGCCGCCAGCTGTTCAGCGTCCGGAGATCGACCTGCTGGAGATCGGCGTCGTAGCGCCCCTGGGGGAAGAGCAGCTCGTCGAGGCGCTCATCGCCCGGAGCCGGGATCTGGGAGAGCAAGGCGGGCTCGCGCAGGCCCGCGGTGGGGTCGGCGCCGGCGACGAGGGGGAGCGTGCCGCACGCGCGGAGCGCGTCGTACTCGCGGAGCGGGGGCTGAGCGCCCTGCGGGAGCGAGCGGACGGGCGCGGTCTCGCCCTCGATGAGGTGGCCGTAGAAGCCCGGCGGTCGCCGCACGGTCTGACACGCGTTGTTGATGATGAAATCGAGCCGGTCGAGCGTGTGGAGGAGGTGGCGCGTGAAGAGCTCGACGCTCGGCGTGTGTCGGAGATCGAGGCCGTAGATCGCGACCCGTGATCCCCAGGCGTCGAAGTCGCGCTCGGCCGAGAAGCGGCGAGCGGCGTCGTGCGGGAAGCGGGTCGTGACGATGACCCGCGCGCCGGCGCGGAGGAGCATGATCGCCGCCTGATAACCGATCTTCACGCGCGCGCCCGTGACGAGCGCGACGCGGCCGTCGAGCGGCGCGGTCTGGCTGCGTTTGCGGTAGTTGAAGTCGCCGCACGCGGCGCACATCGCGTCGTAGAAGAAGTGGACTTTGCGGAACTCGGCCTTGCAGACGTAACACTTGCGCGGCCGCGCGAGCTCCGGCGCGCCCGGCTCGGCCGGCGGCCCGGGCTCCTCGGTCGCCTCGGGCGGCGACGCGGGCTCCGCGGCGGGGTCGGCCCACGACAGCGGGGGCGCGGCCGGGGCGAGCGCGTCCGGCGTGCGGAACACGGGCTCTCGACGGGCGACGCGGATGCCGACCGCATCGAGCAGGGCGGCGTCGGCGGATTTCTGCGCGTGCCGGTCGCGCTTGCGGAACGCCCTGGCGAGCTCTCGCTGCTCGGCGCGCTCGGGGCGCGAGACGCGGCCGGCGGCCAGGAGGAGCCGGCGGCGGTCCTCGGAGCTGATGGCGGCGAGCTGCGCGCGATCGAGGGCCAGGGCCTCCAGCACCTTGAGGCAAGCGTCGAGATCGGCGGCAGTGAACGGCCGGCCTGCGCCGGCGGCTTCGCGGTCGGGACTCATCGAAGCGTGCGTGCATAGCACGCGGGAGACCGCGCGCGAACCGCAGGGGCGCTTCGGGTCCTGCCGGCACGCCTCTAATAACCGCGCCGCATCGCGCCCCATCGCGCCGCGCCCCATCACGCCGCGCCGCGCCGCGCCGCGCCCAGAGCCCCGTGGACGAGTCGCGCGAGCCGCGTCCTGTTCGCCGGCTGACGATTGTACACTATGCCCGCACATCCCCCTGAGCCCTCGGAAACTCCAGCAGAGGATCTTATGCTCGAGTCGGCACACAGTCTGTTCGCGACGGAATTCATGCCCCATGGCCATTGCTACTTCTGGCAGCCGGGCATGGTCTGGCTGCAGGTCATCACCAACCTCGCGATCGGCTTCGCCTATCTCTCGATCTCCCTGACCCTCGCCCACCTGGTCCGGCGCATCCGGGACATCCCCTTCCAGTGGGTGTACCTCGCGTTCGGCACCTTCATCGTTGCCTGTGGGTTCACGCACTTCATGGATGTGTGGGTCATCTGGCAGCCGTTGTACTGGCTGGATGGGGCCCTCCGGGCCATCACGGCGATCGCCTCCGTCGGCACCGCGATCCTGCTCGTTCCGCTGCTCCCCAAGGTGGTCGCGCTGGCGGGCGCGGCGCGTGTCACACGCGAGGACGAGCTCCGCAGGGAGGAGCTGAACCGCCAGCTCTCGGCGCTCTACGAGAGCACGCGGGAGGCGCTCGCGGAGGCCATTCCCCAGCTCGTATGGTCCGCGACGCCGGACGGGGAGTTCGACTACGTCAACCGGCGCTTTGCGGAGTACGTCGGCGAGCGTCTGCCCAGCGGCGCGGCCTGGACGGCCGCCATCCACCCCGAGGACGCGGATCGGGTCGTGGCGCGCTGGAAGGAGAGCTTCGCCAGCGGAGACGCTTACGAGATCGAGTACCGAATTCGGCGCAGCGACGGGGTCTACCGCTGGTTCCTCGTGCGCGGGTTGCCCCTGCACGACACGACCAGGCGGATCGTGAAATGGTTCGGCACCTGCACCGACATCCAGGAGCAGAAGATCGCGGCCGAGGAGCGCGAGGTGATGCTCCAGCAGGCGCGAGAGGCCGTGAGGGCGCGAGAGATCTTCCTCGCCGTCGCGGCCCATGAGCTCAAGACACCGATCACGCCGCTGCGCGCCGAGGTGGAGAGCGTGCTGCGCGCGGCGCGCGCCGCGCGCGCAGACCGCCTCACGCCCGAGCGCCTGGTCATCAAGCTATCGGTCGTGGAGCGGCAGATCGATCGCCTGGAACGGCTGGTCTCCGACCTGCTCGACGTCTCGCGCATCGCCGCTGGACGGATCGAGCTTCAGATACAGGAGGTCGACCTCGCGGAGGTCGTGTGCGAGGTGGTCGAGCAACACAAATACGACCTCGCCAGGAACTCGATGTCGCTCCAGCTCGCCGCCGACGCCAGGGGCGGCTGGGATCGCAGGCGGCTCGACCAGGTGGTGAACAACCTCCTCACCAATGCGCTCAAGTACGGCCGTGGACGTCCGATCACGATCACCGTGTGGTCAAGCGATGTCCGCGCGTGGCTCACGATCGCGGACCAGGGCATCGGCATCGCGCCCGAGCACCAGGCCATCATCTTCAACCAGTTCGAGCGCGCGGTCTCGGAGCGGCACTACGGGGGGCTGGGCCTCGGGCTGTGGATCGTGCGGCAGGTCGTCGGGGCCATGGGTGGGACGGTGTCCGTCGCGAGTGAACCAGACGTCGGCTCGACCTTTACTGTGGAGTTGCCTCGACAACGTGGGAACCTCGATGACACCGAGACCAAATCTCCTTAAGCTGACACGATGAAGCACATCCTGTTGGTGGAGGACAACGAGGATATTCAGATCTCGCTCCGCGACGCGCTGGAGGAAGACGGTGCTTACAGCGTCATGACGGCTGGAAACGGAGCGGAGGCGCTCGCGCTGCTCGAGCGCGGCGAGCGGCCGAATATGATGCTCATCGACCTGTTGATGCCCGTCATGGACGGTGTGGAGTTGATCGACCGGATGCGGCGCGACGCGCGGTTCGCGGGCATCCCGGTCGTCGTCCTGTCGGCCGCGTCGATCACGTCCCCGCCGCCCGGAACACCGTTGCTCAGGAAGCCGATCCGCTACGAGGCGCTCCTCGGAGCGGTCCAGAAGGCGTGCGGGTGCTGAGAGCGGTGCGCTCGCGCACAGAGGACGCTACTTGCCGGCGGGCGCGTAGGGGCAGGGAGCGCCGCCTTCTCCGGTCTCGGCGAGGGCGCCCGTCGAAGGATCGATGGTGAGCGCGGTCGGGAACGGGTGAGCGCCCGGCCCCTGCGACCCTTCGGAGACCGAGAGCAGGATCGTCCTGTCGGCGCGCTTGAACGCCCCCTTGCGATGGACGATGCCCGACCAGACGCACGCCACATTCGGCGGGCAGGGAGAGACGCGATCCTCGGCGACGAAGCTGCCGTCTTTCGCGAGGGAGAGCCGGCGCTCGTACCTGCGCGGACCGCACGCGGCGGAGCTCCACGTGCCGAACAGCGCTTCCTCGCCGGGCGCGGTGGTCGCGGTCCGCGCTGTCGTGGCCGGCGCCTGGGTCGTCGCGGTGACCGTGGCCGAAGCTTGCGGCGCGGGCGTGCCCGGCGCCGCGGTGGACAACGGCTCCGCGGGTGATGACGGCTCGGGCGCCGGCTCGCGCGGACCGTTGACGGTGCACGCAGCGAGCGGCGCCAGCAGCGCGGCGAGGGGGAGGATGAACGTTCGCATCACACCCGCTCATCCCATGGCGGCTCAACACGCGCAACGCGTCGACCGCCGGAGGCCGCGGCGATGCGCCCGCCCCGCAAGCGACGACACGGCGGGGAGCGCCGCGCGGAAGGCCGCGATCGACGTGCGCTACCCCAGCAGCGCGAGCAGATCCTCCCGCGTCAGCGAGGCCGCCCTGTCCGCCTCGCCCAGCGCGGCGCCCGCGATCGCGCGCTTCCGCTCCTGCAGCGCGAGGATCCCCTCCTCCACCGTGTCCTTCGCGACGAGCCGGTGGACCATCACCGGCCGGTGCTGTCCGATACGGTGGGCCCGATCCGCCGCCTGATCTTCGACCGCCGGGTTCCACCAGGGATCGAGCAGGAAGACGTGATCCGCCGCGGTCAGGTTCAGGCCGGTGCCGCCCGCCTTGAGCGAGATCAGCATCACCGGCGGGCCGCCCGGCGACTGGAACTCGTTGACCACCCCGGCGCGGTCGCGCGTCCCGCCGTCGAGGCGGCTCCACGGGATCCCCGCCGCGTTGAGGTGCGGCTCGACGAGGTCGAGCAGCGAGGTCCACTGCGAGAACACGAGCGCCTTGTGGCCGTCCGCGACGCACTCCTCGAGCGCCTCGATCAGCCGCGTCACCTTCGAGGAGGGCGTGGTCCGCGCCGCCGGCGCCGCGCCGCCGGCGCTCGATCCCGGGATCAGCGCCGGATGGCAGGCCGCCTGGCGCAGGCGGAGCAGCGCCTCCAGCGCCGCCATGACGCTCGCCCCCTCCGCGAGCTTCTCCACCACGTCCTTGCGGGTGGCCGCGCGCACCGCATCGTAGAGCTCGCGCTCCGCCTCCTCGAGCTCGCAGTAGAGCACCATCTCCGACCGCGGCGGCAGCTCCGGCGCCACCTCGCCCTTCAGCCGCCGCAGCACGAAGGGGCGGATCTTCTGCCGCAGCTCGGCCGCGGCGCCCTGCACGCCCTCGGCGATCGGCCGGCCGTAGCGCTCCTGGAAGGCGCTCCGCCCGCCGAGCAGGCCGCGGTTCGTGAAGTGGAGCAGGCTCCAGAGCTCCTCGAGCCGGTTCTCGACCGGCGTGCCGCTCAGCGCCACGCGCAGCTCGGCGCGGAGCGCGAACGCCGCCCGCGCCGCCTGGCTGTCGGGGTTCTTGATCGCCTGCGCCTCGTCGAGCACCACGGCCTCCCAGGCCTGCGTCGCGAGCAGCTCGGCGTCGTTGCGGAGCACGGCGTAGGTCGTCAGCGTGACGTCGGCCGCAGGATCGAGGGCGCGCCGCGTGCCGTGGTAGATCGCGAACCGGAGGCCCGGGCGGAAGCGCCGGATCTCGTCGGCCCAGTTGTGGACGACGCTGCGCGGGCACACGACGAGCGTCCGCCCGCGCAGCGAGCAGAGCGTCTGCAGCGTCTTGCCGAGCCCCATGTCGTCGGCGAGCACCGCGCCGAGGCCGGCGTCGCGCAGGAACGACAGCCAGTCGACGCCGCGTCGCTGGTAGGGGCGCAGCGTCGCGGTCAGGTCGGAGGGCAGCGGCGCCTCCGGGAGCGACGCGAAGCCGTCGAGCAGCGGCATGAGCTTGTCGAAGCCCGACGGGCGCGGGTACTCGATCTCGTCGCACAGCGCGGCCAGCGCCGGGAGCGCCGCGGGCGGCACCTCCTTGTCTTCGCGCCGCGCCGCGAGCAGATCGGCGACGCGCGCGCCGTACCTGTCGAGCCACTCCGAGGGCAGCGGCGCCCACCCGCCGCCGAGGAGCGGCACGAGCGGCAGGCCGTCCTGCCACGCGCGGATCACGGCCGTCGCGTCCGCGCGCTTCGGGGGCGCGCCGGCGCCGTCGCCCTCGTCGCCCGCGCCGTCGCCGCGCCCCGCCGAGAGCTCGAACTCGACGTCGAAGGCCCGGTCCTGGATGACGAAGCGCGGCACGAGCGCGGCCTTGCCGAAGATCTCGCCGCGCGCGTCGGCGAAGGCGCGGGCGTCCCACGACTCGAGGCGCGACGCGAAGCGGATCGCCTCGACGCCGTCGAAGTCGACCCGGCGGCCCGGGATGAGGTGGAGCTCGTCGCGCAGCCGGACCAGCAACATGCGCTCCGCGGGCTCGTCGCGGACGGGCACGGCGCCGGACAGGTGCACGAGCCGGCCGTTCTCGATGCGCGCCTCCGGCGGGTCGCCGTACACGAGGCTGGGCACGACGGAGAGCGTGTGCTCCTTCTGGCTGAGCTCCAGGAGGATCCGCGGCCGGGACGCGCCGCCCGCGCGGGGCAGGCGCTGGCTCTGGATCGTGACCGGTACGCGCTTGGTCAGCTCCGGGAGGACGTCGGTCACCAGCTTGCCGAGGTCCCCCCGCGGGAACACCCGCCGGAGCGGCAGCCGCTCGAGCTTCGGCCCCGTGAGGTCCATCTCCCGGAGCAGGTGCAGCGTGCCGCCGCACCGCACGACGCCCGACGCGATCACCTCGTCGACGCGCGGGTCCCGCTCCACGACGAGCGCCGCGCCATCGTCGTGATCGCGCACCGCCGCGCGAGGGCCGATCGCCTCGCTCGAGACGCGCACGGGCGCGCCGTCGAGCTCCACGTCCGCGACGCCCGCCAGCGCCGCGAAGAGCTCGGGCTGGCGATCCGAGGGGAAGTAGCCGTGCTGCTTCGTGCCCACGAGGCGGTCGATCGCCAGGTCCTCGTGCGTCGGGTAGAGCTCGGGCAGCCTCGGCCCCGGCCGCTCCGGGCTCGCTGGAGCCCGCACGGCGCGGCCAGCGAGGCTGGCGAGCGAGACCCGGAGCGGCTCCTCGGCGCCGCTCGCGTGCACGATCATCCGCTCGAGCGCGAGCACGAGCCCCTTGCGCCGGAGCCGGTACCGCAGCCGCGCCGGCGGCGCAGCCGCGCCGGTCGCGCCGCCTTGCGCGGCCGGCTGGCCCTGCGCCGCTGGCTGGCCCTGCGCAGCCGGCTGGCCTTGCGCAGCCGGCTGGCCTTGCGCGACCGGTTGCGAGAGCGACAGCGTCGCCGCGACAGCGTGCGCGCAGGGGTCGATTTTTCCACCGCAGTCGCACGTCCACTCGGCGTCCGCTGGGTAGAGGGTGACGGTTGGCGCAACGGGCTGCCCGGCCGCCTTGATGCGGACCACGATGGCATCGCCGCGATCCTCCCGTCCGAAGGCAGCGCCCTCACGGGCGAGCTTGACGCCCTGGGACCAGAGGCCCGGAAGACAGGCTTTCCTGATGGCTTCGAGAAGACCCTGCACTGAGACTCCAGACACCGACGGCTGGCCGCGGTAGCTCACGCGCTCTCCCGGGACCAGCGCCACTTCTTGGGATGTTCACAGAAAGACGAAGATGACGGAAAGAGGTTCAGGCGTCTTCTTCCTCTTCTTCCGCTGCCTCGTCCTCCAGATTCCGGGAGCTTGCCCGGCATGAGCGGGGCGCTGCTGTAGCAGGTATCCGCGCGGCATCACGCGGCGAGCTTCACCGACGCGTCAGGTGCTCGCGGTAGCGCGTCGTGAGCTCCATCCAGCGCAACGTGAGGATCGGCTCGCGCTCGAGCCGATCCTGCCAGCTGCGATCGACGGCTTTCCACAGGTCGCGGTCGGCGATGCCGTGGCGCAGGAGCGCCTGGTCGAACGACGAGGCCGCGCCGATCGACGACTCGGCGCAGAGGACCGCGTACTGCTGAAGGCTGAGCGAGGGCAGCGCGCTCCGCGCGCCCGGAAGGTCGCTCCGCGAGGCGGGCGCAGGGGCCGCAACGCTCGGCGTCGCCACCCCGGACGCGGCCGGCACGGCGCCGCTCGCGTCGAGCTCGCCGGGAGATCGCCGGAGGGTGACCCCCGACCGCGCGTTGCCGCCATCGAGCTCCAGCGGCTCGGCGTCCGACGGGAGCTTGATCGAGGGCAGCGGCAGGGCCCGCGGCACCTCGACGGTCTCGTCGGCCTCGCCCTCCGAGGGGGGGCGTTTTCCGCTCGACATGGGGACGATCACCGACTGCGGCGACGAGGCCGCGCGCCGCGGCGGCGCGGAGGAGGCGCTCCCCCGGCCGCCTCGCCGTGAGCCGGCGCGCTCGCCGTCGGGCGCCGCGAACGACAGCACCGGACCGGCGTCGGTGATCTCCATCTGCAGGATGATCTCACCCGTCCTTCCGCGAACGACGAGCCGATCACCCGCGGGCGTCACCTCCATCTCGTAGCGCCGCCCGGAGGAGAGCGAGACGGTCGCCGAGGGGCTCGGCGCGCCGCTCGCCGCCCCCCGCGAGCCCATCTCTTCCTGAGGACGGAGCCCGCGCTCGCTATCGGGTGGATCCCCACTCATCAGGATCGGAGCCTAACGCAGCAAGCGCACGCCCCGCGAGCGCTTTCGACGCTTTCGGCGCCTGGTTCAAGCGTCTGAGCCCGGTCCCAGTACGCCGCCTGGGGACACGCGGCTCGCCTTCCTGCGATCGGGCGCGGGCACATCCGAGCCAACCGAGCTCCTCCGACGCGACGCGGTGCGCCCGGTCGCCTTGACTCGCGCCCGAGCGCCGCGGCCTGCGCTCGGTCGCGCAGGGTAGCGCAGGAGCGCGCTCGGTCACCCAGGAGTTGGGTCGAGGGTGCACTCCGACACAGAGCGCTTACGTGGCCCGGCGTGTCTTCATTTCACGAGGTGCGTCGCTGCGCTCAAGCCCGGGCTGCGCTGACAAAAATCGCCGCTGTTGGCGTTCTCTTGGAATTCGCCGGCGCTGATCGCAATGCGTCCAGAGAGGTCATTCCTGGTGTATTCCGGCCCATCTTCGCTTGAAACGGTCGCTTCTGTAGTAAAGCGGGCTGCGAGCTCTTCCCGACAGGAGGTCTATGAAGACTACCGTTCTCGCGCTTGCGCTGCTGTTCGCCGTGTGCCTCCCAGGCTGCTCGTTCTACACCAGAGAGACTATCGAAACATGCGACACCGAGTGTGAGAACGTGCCCAACCAGGACGCGTGTCTAGCGGAATGCCGGACGTGCGTGGATCAATGTAACAGCGAGCCCTTCGGGCCCGACCGTTGGGATTGCATAGCGGAATGCCGGACGTGCGCGAAAGTGTGTAGAAACCAGCCCGACCGCGACGCGTGCATCTCGCGTTGCGGCACCTGCAGCGGCGACCAGTGTGTCGAGCCGGCTCCGGAGGGCTTCTATGGCCCAGCGCTGCTCTGGGTCGGCAGGACGGTGGACGAGCCGAACTGCCCCGGCAGCGCCCCGACCAGGGTGTACAGGGGGTACGAGACCGCTGACTTCCCCTTCGCGTGCAGCCCATGTCGGTGCGGCGAGCCAGCCTGCGCCTTGCCCGACGATCTCAGGACGGCCGCCTCGCTGAAGTGCGGTGGCTCGGCGGTCTCGGTGCATGAGCCCCGGGACATGCTGAACGGCACCTGCGTGGTGCCCAGCGACGTCCTTGTGAACGATCATCAATCGATCGTCCTCGGCGCGCCCCGGGTGACGCCTTGCGAAGCCAGCATCGAGCCCCCCCCGGTGCCACAGTTCACCTTGCGGTGGTATCGCTCCGGCGTGGCGTGCGGAGGCATCCCCCAGGAACGCACGTGCGCCTCTCCGTCGAAGACGTGCGTGTCGCCCGATCAGGAACGCGGCTTCGCTCAGTGCATCATGTACCTCGGCGAGGGCGAGGTGACCTGCCCGGAAGATTACCCGGAGGACGTCGTCCTTTACGACGGCATGAGGGACGAACGCCACTGCACGCCGTGTGAGTGCGGCCCTCCGACAGGCAGCGAGTGTTCCCTGGCGCTCCTTTCCTTCCGGGACGGCGCGTGCGGCGAGCTGATCACCGCCGGCACCGCTTCGAGCCATGCCCCGGGCTGCGTCGCCGCCGTGCCCGGGAAAACGCCCAAGAGCATGAAGGCTATCTGGCAGGTCAACCAGCCCGGAAGCTGCGAGCCGAGCGGCGGAGAGCTGCGAGGCGAGATCGTCCTCACCGGTCCGAGCACGTTTTGCTGCCAAACACGTCCAGGCGAGAACGGGTGACGGTCACGCGCCGCGAAGGGCGGCGCAGCGCCGCCCGTGCCACACGATTCGGGCTTCTCCTGAACCACGGTCGGGCTTGACCAGAACCTGCGATGTCAGGCAAAGGCGCCAAGTAGATGGATCCGTGGCATGACGGAAAAATCTCTCGATAGGGAGAAATCGACAAGCCAAAAGGCAATGCGACCCGCGCGCTCGAGAGCGCACACAAAAGCCTTTACGTGCGCTCCAAAGTCAGTATCTACAGGATCACGACGTGGGAGCGGCGACGTCGAGCCGGCCTCCGTCACGCGGCAGAGGTGCACTGTCCTACGGGCGCCGGAGACGTTGAAGAGGGGGGCCACATGGCGGGGTGTTGCGGCCGGACGGGAGACAGCGGCGTGCATCGGGTCGAGGTGTACACTCCGCTCCGTACCGCACCGATCCCGCCCTAGCCGGGACGCCGATGCGACGCGCCGGTTGTGCCGCCGTGCTCGTTGTCTTGATGGCGACGACCCCGGTGCACGCGGATACGCCTCGGTCTGAATCGGGACGGGAGACTCAGGAGGACGACCACATGTTCCGCGGCGAGATCTCCGCGTCACCGCTGCTCGCGGTGGGCCTCCTGCCCGCGCTCGGCGGAGGGGCCTCTTTCGCCACGACGTTCCGCTGGCCCAGCCTGTCGATCGGCGTCGAGGCGCGGATGTTCACCTCCCTGGCGGACACCTTCGCGGACGGCGTGCTGGTCCATGCGAGCCTGGCGATGCCGACGCTCGACATCTGCGGTCATCGCGGGGTCCTGTCGGTGTGCGCCGTCTTCGACGCCGGCGAGCTGCGGATCACGAGCGACCCCGGCGTCAGCATTCAAGCGCGCCAGCCGTGGGTCAGCTCGGTCGGCCTGCGGGTCGCCGGCGACTGGCGCTTCTCCGAGCAGCTGTTCCTGCGCGGGTTCGCCGAGATGCACACGAACCACAGCCGTCCGTCCCTCTGGGTGAACAACAGGGAGGTATGGCGGGTCCCTCCGCTCTCCGGCGTGGTCGGCGTGGGGCTCGTGCTCCCCGTGGATGCCTTCTGAGCGAGTCACCCTGGCCGCCCCCTGGACGGGAATGCGGCCAATGACACCTGGCCTGAACAAGCGGTCACCACGCCGCGATGAGCACCATGTCAGCAGCATCAGCAAGAGACACCGGGGCTGACGCGGCGACGCAGGACCGACCCGGCTCCGCGCATCGGCGATCCCTGGCCGGACTTCGGGCGGGCGGAACCAGCGTCCGAGCGCCGTGGTGGCTCGTCGCTGCGGCCGCGGCCCTGCTGTCGCCCTGGCGCGCCGGCGCCGCGCCGCCCCGCGCCGCAGTGCAGCTCGAGTACCGGCGCGCGCCAGGGGCCGAGCGCTGCCCGGGCGAGGCGCTCCTGCGCGAGGAGATGGCCAGGCAGCTCGGCTATGACCCGGTGGAGCCCGAGGCGGCCGCGCAGGCCAAAGCCCTTGTCTTCCGCGGTCCAGGGAGGGAGATACACGCCACCATGGATCTCTACGACACGGATGGATCCATCGCATGGTCCCGGCACCTGGTCGTCTATCACGACGACTGCAAAGAGCTTGTCATGAACATGGCGCTCTCGCTCCGGGTCGCGCTCGATCCGAGCCTCCACGTGCCGCCCGCCGCGCCCCCACCGCCGCCCTCCCCTGCCCCGCCCCCGCCCGACGCCGCTGCCGCCGCGCCCGCGGGACGGGCGTGGCCCGACGTCAGGGTCGGCCTTGCGGCGTCCGCGGTGTTCGGAACCCTGCAGGAGACGACCGCCGGGACGGCGCTCCATGTCGCGCTCCGCTATCCATCCTTCACCCTCGGCGTGGAAGGCCACGTTCAATTGCCGGTCACGATTCAGCTCGACGAGGCGACGAGCATCTCGACCTGGCTCGTGGCGGCGAACGTGATGCCGTGTTCGCAGCGCCGTCACCTCTTCGCTTGTGCCGTCGCGTCGGTCGGGGTCGTGACCACCTCCAGCACCGACGCCAGGATCATCGACACCTCGTCGCTCTGGCTCGCCACAGGGCCGCGCGCAGGCATCGAGATGCCGATCTCCGATCGGCTCGCCATCCAGTTCTATGGCGACATCGTGCTCCGCCTCTCGGAGTTCCGCGTCGAGAGCCAGGAAGGTGTGCTCTGGACCCCGCCCGCCTACGGCGGGCTCGTGGGCCTCCGCCTGGACGTCAACCTCGATCCGCGGAGCGAGGCGCCTGCGCGTCGCGCTGCCCTCCCTCGGGGTGCCGAGGCAGCGCATTGACAAGCTTCGCGACGACGCCGTCGCCACGCTCGAGGGGGAACAGAGATGGGGTCACAACCACGCAAAAACACATCCGCAGAGCCTTCCCACGCCCGCATGGCGGAGATCGCCGACGAGCACTTCTCGTTCATCGCCCGCTACCTCGCCCGCCTCGGGGTTCGCGCGCAGGACATCGAGGACGTCACCCAGGAGGTCCTCGCCGGCGCCTACCGTGCGCTGCCGCGGTTCGATCCCAGCCGGGGCACCGTGCGGTCGTGGCTCATGGGCATCGCGACCCACCAGGCGTCGAACCATTTCCGACGGGCCCACCGCCGCCACGAGCGCCTCCGGCCGTTCGACGATCTCGCGGCGCTGCCCGACGTCACCCCCGACTCCGAGCAGCACGCCATCGCGAGGGACCGGCGCTGCGTGCTCGACAAGCTGCTCCAGGAGATGCCCATGGAGCGCCGCTGCGTGTTCGTCGCCCATGAGCTCGAGGAGATCGACATGGCCGAGATCGCCCAGCAGCTGTCGATCCCCCTGAGCACCGCGTGGAGCCGGCACCGGCTCGCCTGGGTCGACATCGAGGCGGCGATGCGCCGTTGGCAGGCGCGGCAGCGCGGCCGCGGCCTCGCGCTCATCCCCTTCAGCGCCGGCGCGCTCGTCCAGGAGGCGCGCACGGGAGGCGAGGGCGCGCCGACGTTGCTCACGAGGCTGTACCGCAGAGTCCGCGGGGTGTTCTCTCCGTGGCCATGGAAGCTCCCGATCGAGGGCGGCGCGCCGACGCGGACAGGCTCGCTCCATATCGCAGCGAGCATCGCAGTCCCGCTGGCGAGCGCCGCCGCCGTCATCGCGCTCACCCTCGGCGCGCTGCGCGCCGCCTCGACGCCGGCCGCCGCCGGAACGCGCGCCGCGACCGGGCTCGCCATGGCGGTCATCCGGACGCCGCCGCCCCCGCCCGCGCTGCCGCCGCCGTCCCCGGCCGCGCCATCGCTGCCTTCCCCGGCCGCGGTGCCGCCGTCCCCGGCCGCGCTGCCGCCGCCGCCCGGCGCAGCTGCAGCGGCGGACGCCCCGCAGGACGGCCGGATCGCGGCCGCCGGGAACCCGCGAGCGACAAGCGCGGCGCTGCCCGCGCAGAAGGCCGCGCGCCGTCCGTCGGGCAGAGCGACCTTGCCCCCCGCGGGGCCGTCTGGGGCGTCGAATGACCAGGAGATCGCGGCGGAGCGCACCCTCATCGACGGCGCGATCACGGCGTTGTCGCGCGGTCGCTATGCGGAGGCGAAGCGCCGCCTGATCGAGCACCGGATGAGGTTCCCAGCTGGCCGCCTCACCGCCGAGAGGAACGCTGCGCTGCGCGCGCTCCGCGCGAGAACGGCAGCCGCCGGGCCCCGCCCGCTCCTGTAGAGCGACGGTCACCCGCTTCGGATACGGGCCCACCTCGACGTTTTCGGTGCTCAGCGCACCAGAGTGCGCTTGCGCGCCGAAAACGCCGATCTGGGCCCGTCTCCTGTGCGGGAGACCGCCGCTCTGCTCTCCATGTATCTGCATGGTGCAGAGGTGGGCGGAAACCGCTGTAGCACTGCGCGGATGGCGAGGATTTGAACCGCCGAGGACACCAAGAGACTGGAGCCCTCGCCCCTCTAGACCTCTCGTCCGCCTCTCCTATCGGTACCGCCGGGGCACGGCGAAGCCGAAGCCCGGCCGAGAGCGATTCCCCCGTTCAGTTCCCCACGACTTCAGTGCTGCTCTCCTGCACAGGAGACGCTCCATCCCGACCGCCGCCGACTACTGCTCTCCTGCACAGGAGACGCTCCATCCCGAGCGCCGCCGAGCGCTGCTCTCCCGTCCTTGGCGCTCGGGGGCGAGATGCAGTGGATCGCGCGCGCACAGAAGATCATTTTTCAGAGCCGATGGCTTTTTTTTGAGATGGGAGATCAGGTCCTCCTAATTAAGCGAGCATGGGACAACCGCATCGCACTCTCGCACCGTCGATGCCGCTGGATAGACAGCGGGCCTTCGTCCGGCTCTTTCGGGGGAAGACCTACGACTCCGTATGGAATTGGCTTAGGCGGCTCGGGGTCCCACGCCGTGATCGGCGAGACATTCTCCAGGATGTGTTCCTCGCCGGATACCAGAGCTTCCCATCGTACGATCCGCTCCGCGCGCGACCGGAGCGGTGGCTCAACAGGATCACGGTCCACGTGGCCGCCCACTACCGCGACCGCGCGCACCACCGGCGCGAAGAGCTGTCCTCCGGCCACGCCCCGCGCCGCGTCGCCGACGAGCGCCCGAACGCCGAGGAGCAGATCGACGCAGAGCAGACGCGCTCCCTCATCCTCTCGCGGCTCAGGTCGCTGCAGGCCGAGGAGCAGCAGATCCTCATCGCGCACGACATCGAAGGCGTGCCGATGGCGACGGTCGCCGAACAACACGGGATCCCGCTGTCGACGGCGTACAAGTGGCGCACGCGCGCGCTCGCGTCGCTGCGCGCGCTGCTCGAGGAGCCCCGCGCAGAGCGCAGGCAGCAACGACCGCCGCGACCGACGGCGAGCGACGTCACCGAGGCGGCGCGCTCGGCGAGCGCCGCACGCTCGGCGAACCCCCCACGCCGGACGGCGCAGGCAGAGCGACCCGTCCGCTCGACCACAGCGGGCACGAAGCGGCCGGCGGCGCCCTGCCGCGCGCAGCCGAAGGGCGCCCCGTTCCTGCGGCGACCGGGCGGGGAGCGGGCGCACTCGCCAGCGCGCTTATGACCGACGGAGGCCGCCAGCGCGTTCGGGCGAGCGCTCGCCCGAACGCCAGCGTCAGCCCGGATCCGACGGCCCCCCATGACCCGATAGCCCGCCCGCGCCTGCGAGACAAATCTTCAGGCCGATCGCAAGCCGCACGGGATACGCGAGTACGGGGCGCCGTACGCCGCCCGGAAAGCTCCTCCGGCCCACGCGCGGGTAGTCGGGGCGTACGTCGTCGCGCTATGCTGGAGCCTCAACGATGTACTACTCGACCGACGACCTTCGTATTGCAGGGCTCAGGCCCTTGATCCCCCCCGCGATCCTTATCGAAGAGATCCCCGTCAGCCCCGCGGCCTCCGAGACCGTGGCCTTCACGCGCAAGGCCGCCGAGCGCGTGATCTCGGGCGACGACGACCGGATCATCGTGGTGGTGGGCCCCTGCTCCATCCACGACCCCAAGGCCGCCCTGGAGTACGCCGCGCAGCTCCGGGAGGCGCGCGACCGGCTGAGCGATGATCTGCTCGTGGTCATGCGCGTGTACTTCGAGAAACCGCGCACCACGGTCGGCTGGAAGGGGCTGATCAACGATCCCGATCTCGACGGGAGCTTCTCGATCAACAAGGGGCTCCGCGTCGCCCGCGGGCTGCTCCGCGACATCGCCGAGCTCGGGCTCGCGAGCGCGACCGAGTTCCTGGACACGATCTCGCCGCAGTTCATCGCGGATTTCATCTCCTGGGGCGCGATCGGCGCGCGCACGACCGAGAGCCAGATCCACCGCGAGCTCGCCTCCGGGCTCTCGTGCCCCGTCGGCTTCAAGAACAGCACCGAGGGCGACGTCCAGATCGCGGTCGACGCCGTGCGGGCCGCGCGCGAGGCGCACCATTTCCTTTCCGTGACGAAGCAGGGGATCTCGGCGATCGTGGCGACGCGCGGCAACGCGTCGTGTCACGTGATCCTGCGCGGCTCGCAGCGCGGGCCCAACTACGCGGCCGAGCACGTCCGCGAGGCGGCCGACCGCCTGACCAAGGCAGGCCTGCCGCGCCGGCTGATGGTCGACTGTAGCCACGGCAACAGCCAGAAGGATCCGGCGCGCCAGAGGATCGTGGCCGAGAGCCTGGCCGACCAGCTGCGCTCGGGCTCGCGGGACATCCTCGGCGTGATGATCGAGAGCCACCTCGTGGGAGGCCGGCAGGATCTCGCGCCGGGCAAGCTCCCCACCTACGGCCAGAGCATCACCGACGCCTGCCTCGGGTGGAACGACACCGTTCCGGTGCTCGAGCTGCTCGCGCAGGCGGTGCGGGACCGGCGAGCCAGCAAGGCGGCGTGAGCCCTCCGCGCAGCGCCTGCGGCCGTGCGTGACGGCGCGGCGGCCGCCGCGCGTGGCGGATCCCTTCAGAAAATTTCATCATAAGCGCAATTCACGGCCCGCGGCACGCTGCAGCCACGGCCGCCTGGGTTTCGTGCGCCGCGTGGCCGGCGCCGCTGCCGTCCGGGCGAGCGACACGCTATGCCTGCACCCGGGAACGCCGCGGAGGGAGCCGCCATTCTCTCGGAAATCCTCATCATCCTGGCCCTCGTGCTCGTGAACGGCGTCTTCTCGGGCGCCGAGATCGCGATCGTCACGGTCCGCAAGACGCGGCTCGACCAGCTCGTCCAGTCGGGGAGCCGCCGGGCGTGGGCGGTGAAGCGCTTGCGGGGCAACCCGGAGCGCTTCCTCGCCACCGTGCAGATCGGCATCACCGTCGTCGGCGCGACCGCGAGCGCCTTCGGCGGGTCGACCCTTGCGAAGGACCTCGCGCCGGTCCTCCGCGCGGTGCCGTGGGTCGGGGACGCGGCGGACGAGCTCGCGTTCGCCGCGGTGGTCGCGCTCGTCTCCTTCCTGTCGCTCGTCCTCGGCGAGCTCGTCCCGAAGTCGCTCGCGCTCCGCGCCTCCGAGCGGTACGCGATGCTCGTCGGCCCGCCGCTCCGCGGGCTCTCGTCGCTCGCCCGCCCGCTCGTCTGGCTGCTCACCGCCAGCTCCAACCTGGTGCTGAGGCTCTTCGGCGACCGCACGAACTTCGTCGAGGCGCGCCTCTCCCCGGAGGAGATCCAGCAGATCGTCGACGAGGCCGCCGAGGCGGGCTCGGTCGACAAGCGCGCCGGCGAGATCGCGTCCCGCGCCATCGATTTCGGCTGGCTCACCGCGCTCCAGGTGATGCTCCCTCGCGGCCGCGTCGTGGCGCTCCCGCGCGACGCGGCCGCCCCGGAGGTGCAGCGCGCCGTGCTGGAGCACGGCCACACACGGATGCCGGTCTACGAGGGGTCGAACGACAACGTGATCGGCTACGTCACGATGCCGGAGGTGCTCGCGCTCCTGTGGGGCGACGGGCAGTTCTCGCTGGAGAGCATCCTGCGCCCGGCGTACTTCGTTGTCGGGTCGATGCCGGCCGTCGATCTCCTCGCCGAGCTGAAGCGGCGCCGGCTCCAGCTCGCCGTCGTCGTGGACGAGCAGGGCGGCATGATCGGCATCATCACGATGGAGGACCTCGTCGAGGAGCTCGTCGGCGAGATCTTCGCCGAGAACGAGGCGCACCCGCCCCACGCAGAGACGATCCGGCGCGAGCCGGACGGGTCGGCGCTCGTGCCCGGCGACATGCCGGTCCACGAGGTCAGCCGGCAGCTCGCGATCGCGCTGCCGGACGACGTCCGCTGGTCGACGGTCGCGGGGCTCTGCCTTGGGCTCGCCCGGCGCATCCCCGCGCCCGGCGACGTCGTGACGACCCCGGACGGGGCGGAGCTCCACATCGTCGACGCGAGCCCGCGGCAGATCCGCACGGTGCGGGTCCGCATCCCGCCCGCGCATCCGAACGAGCCCGAGGACGAGGAGCGGCGCGGCGAGGGCTGAACCGGCGCGACGCGTCAGGACGCAGCGGCGGGCGCGCCCGGGGGCCTCCGCTGGAAATAGTCGACAACCACGTAGCGCCGGGCGAGGAGGCCGAAGACGACGGCCGCGATCAGGATGAGCGCCGCGAAGAAGAGGTATTGAAGCGCGCCCGTGAACACGTTGAGCGCCGCCACCCCGGCGGTGATCAGGTTGCCGACCGTCACGGTGAGGTTCCAGAAGCTCATGATGGTGCTCTTCATCTCCCGCGGCGCCTGGGAGTAGGCGAACTCGAGGCCCGTGGTGGACACCAGCACCTCGGCGAGCGTGATGAGCAGGTACGGCCCGGCCTGCCAGAGCACGCTCGGGCGCTCACCCGAGGTCATGGCGAGCTCGATGGCGGCGACCGCCACGAACGAGAGCCCCGCGATCGCCATGCCGGCCGTCATGCGGCCGAGCGCCGTGAGGCGGACGCCGCGCCGCTCGAGGGCGGGGTAGAGGATCATCGTGTTGAAGGGGATGATCAGCATCACGAGGAGGGGGTTCAGCGCCATGAGCTGCGACGGAGCGAGCTTGTGGCCGAGCACCTCGAGATCCATGCGGGTCGCCTGGACGATCCAGGTCGACCCCTTCTGGTCGAACAGCGCCCAGAACACCGGGATGGGGGCGAAGATCGTCATCACCCGCAGGACGGCCTTGGCGCCGTCGATCGCGCCCTCGGGGTGCCTGCCGAGCGCGGCGTCGAGGAAGTGGCCGCGCGCGGCGCTGCCACGCGCGTCGCGCCCCACCCGGACAGCGTCCCAGAGGACGCGGAGGAACGAGTGGGGGTTCTTGCCCGTCGGCGGCACGTGCACATACCGGTCGCGCCCTATCCAGAACACGAGCGTCGCGATGAACATGAGCGCGCCCGGGATCCCGAAAGCCACCCTCGGCCCCCACCACTCCAGCGTCTTCGGGATCAGCGCCGACGCGAAGAACGAGCCGAAGTTGATGATCCAGTAGAAGAGGGCGAACACGCTCTTGACGAGGTGCTTGTTCTCCTCGGAGAACTGGTCACCGACGTGCGCCGAGACGCAGGGCTTGATGCCGCCCGAGCCGAGCGCGATGAGCGCGAGCCCCGCGTAGAAGCCGGCCGGACGGCTCTCGAAGACCGCGAGGCACGCGTGCCCCGCGCAATAGACGAGCGAGAGCCAGAGGATCGTCCGATACTTCCCGAGGAAGCGGTCGGACAGGAATCCCCCGAGGAGCGGGAAGAAATAGCAGGCGCTCACGAACAGGTGGTAATTGGCCTTGGCCACATGCTCGTGGATCAGCATGTAGTTGATCATGAAGAACGTTAAGATGTTCTTCATCCCGTAAAAGCTGAAGCGCTCGCACCCCTCGTTTCCGATGATGTACTTGATCTGAGGGGGAAATCGGTCGGTGCTAGTGCTAGGAGCGGTTTGCGTCATGGCAGGCCCTCGCGCGCGCCATCCCTCCGTAGACCGCCTCCCGCGCCAGGGCAATCCGCGCTGCCTCCCTCCCCTCCGGAGAGCGCCGGCGCGGGCTGGCCTGGCCACGCGCGGCTTAGGCCAGCCCGAGCAGCGCACCCTGTGGTCAAGGTGTGCGACGGTGGCAAAACGGCGCGCGCACGCGCCGACGCAGATGACGATCGACGATCCACGCGCGGGATTCAGGCTGCAAGCATTGACATCCTGGAAGGCCATCGTCGTATCCTCCCGGTAGCTCCGCGTTACGACCCCCGTCGTCGGCGACTCTGCCGAGGGAAGGTTCATGGAAAAGCTCAAATCGCGCTTCAGGCTCGCGCCGACGTATACCCTGCTCTGGCTCGCTGCGGCGGCGCTCGCCTCCGTGGCATCGTGTTCGGACGGCGGCCCCAGCACGCGCGCGTGCGTCGCGCCGGAGACGGAGTGCGACGGCATCTGTATCAACACGGGCACGAGCACGAGCCACTGCGGCGCGTGCGGCACGGCGTGCGACAGCGATCAGACCTGCCGCGACGGCGAGTGCGTGGCCGTGGCCGCGTGCGACGACGGCCTCGCGTCGTGCGGCGACAGCTGCGTCGACACCCAGAGCGACGAGGCGAACTGCGGCCGCTGTAACAACGCCTGCGACGAGGGGCAGACCTGCGAGGCCGGCGAGTGCCAGGACGAGGGCGGCTGCCCCGCGGGGCGCACCGAGTGCGGCGGCACGTGCGTCGACGTCGCGTCCGATCCGGGCAACTGCGGCGAGTGCGGCGTCGCCTGCACGGACGGCCAGACCTGCGAGTCCGGCGAGTGCCAGGACGGCGAATGCTCGGAGGGGCTCACCGACTGCGACGGCGCCTGCGTCAACCTCCAGAACGACGCCGGGAATTGCGGCGAGTGCGGCACCGCGTGCACGGACGACCAGACGTGCGTCGCCGGCGAATGCCAGGACGGCTGCGGCTCCGGGCTCACGGCCTGCAACGGCGTCGAGGTCTGCGTCGACCTCCAGACCAGCGCCGATCACTGCGGCGAGTGCGGCGCCGCGTGCAACGACTCGCAGGTCTGCCAGTCCGGGGCGTGCGCGTGCACGGTGAGCCCGGGCAACGATCTCGGCAGCGCCGTGCCGCAGATCGTCAACGGCACGACCGCGGGCCAGGCGAACACGTATTCCCCGACGTGCTCCGCCGCGAGTTCGGGCGAGCGCATCTACTCGTTCACCGCCGCGACCGCGGGCGTCTACTCGTTCGACAGCACGAACTCCGGCTACAGCGTCGTCCTCGCCCTCCTCGACGCGACGGGCTGCTCCGAGCTCGCGTGCAGCGCCGACCCGAGCGCGGTCATCACGGCCGACCTCGCCACGGGCCAGACCGTCTACATCGTGGTCGACGGCGCGGAGGGCCAGGCGGGCACCTTCGAGCTGAGCGTGACGCGGGCGAGCGCGCCGAGCTGCCCGGCGGGGACCCTCGCCTCGTCGGTGCCGCAGACGATCACCGGCAGCACGATCGGCCGACCCAACAGCGTGCGGCCGACCGTGACGACGGCCTGCCGCCAATCGAGCAGCCCCGACGCGGGATACGCGTTCACGGCGCCGGTCGCCGGCGACTACACCTTCGACACGTTCGGATCGGCGTTCGACACGATGCTCCACGTGCACGACGCGACCTGCAGGGGGGCTCAGCTCGCGTGCAACGACGACACGGACGTCGAGCAGTCAGAGGTCACGGTGACGCTCGCGGCGGGTCAGACCGTCGTGGTCGTGGTGGACGGCTCGACCGACACCAGCGACGGCGCGTTCACGCTCCACGTGAAGCGGGCCGTCCCGCCGCCGGTATGCGACGGCTCGGGCACCTGCGGCGACGGCAGCTCGGGGTGCACCCAGTGCGCGCTCGAGACCAGCTGCGCCGACGAGCTCTCGGCGTGCACGGACAGCATCCCGTGCATGGAGTACGTGAGCTGCTTCCGTACGTGCGACACGGACGCCTGCAAGGCGGCCTGCAGGACGGCAGACGCGGCCAGCGCGGCCCTCTACGAAGCGATACTCCAGTGCGCCCACTGCGACGTGTGCCGGAACGATTGCAGCGGCTCGTCGGAGGTCGAGTGTCGCTGAGCGAGCGGGTGAAATAGAAACGCTGCGTCACCCGTGTTACGAACGGGATGATGCAGCGCATCCTCCACGGCCACTTCTGGACGGTCGCTCCCTGGCTCAAGCATCAGATTCGCGCCCCGCGGCTCGCTCCGTCTTCCCCCTTCTCGGTCCACGTCGATGAGACTCCTGCCGGGCCCGTCCGGTTGCTCGGCAGGATCCGCCACCGAGAAGGCGCGGGCTCGATCCTCGTCGTCGTCCACGGGCTCGGCGGCACGAGCGAGAGTTATTATGTGGTCGAGGCCGCCCTGAGGGCCGAGCGCGCCGGGCTCGCCTGCCTGCGCATCAACCTGCGCGGCGCCGGGGGCGACGGAGACGACATCTACCACGCTGGCCTGTTCTCCGATCTCCACGCCGCCATCACCTCCCCCGAGCTCGACCGGTACGAGCGCGTGCTCGTCCTCGGCTACTCGCTGGGCGGGCATATCGCCCTCCGTTACGCGGCGTCGGGCTCGCTCGACGGGCGCGTCCACGCCGTGGCGGCCGTCTGCCCGCCGCTCGACCTGGAGCGAGCCGTGGCCGCCATCGATCAGCCCGAACGGTGGGTTTACCGCAGGCACGTGATGGCCGGGCTGAAGGAGATGTACACCGCCGTGGCCTCGCGCCGCGCCGTGCCCGTGCCCCTCGACGAGGCGCTCGCCATTCGCACGATCCGCGAATGGGACCGGCGCATCATGACGCGACGCTTCGGCTACCAGAGCGCGGAGGCCTACTACGCGAGCGAGAGCGCCGCCCCGCGCCTCCGCGACATCGCCGTCCCATCGCTGATCGTCGCGGCGGAGGCCGACCCGATGGTGCCGCTCGACACGGTGCGGCCGGCGATCGAGGCCTGCCCGCGCTCGCCGCTGCTCGACGTGCAGTGGCTCCGGCACGGCGGGCACGTGGGCTTCCCGCGGACGCTGAGCCTCGGGTTCGGGGCGGCGCCCGGCCTCGAGTCCCAGGTCATCCACTGGCTCACGAGGCATTAACGCGCGGGCGCGGCCGCGGCGCGGCGGCGTCACCCGCGCGGCGCGGCGGGCGTCAGCGCGTAGACGTCGACGTCCACGCCCGGGCTATAGAGCACGTGCGGCGCCCCCGCCGGGGCGGGCAGGCCGGCCGCGGCGACGACGCTCTCCTCGACGTGGGTCACCTCGGCCCGGCGGAGCGGATAGGGCGCATGGTGCACCTGCCCGATCCTGAGCGCGCCGCCGCTCGCGGCGAACAGCAGGTAACGCTCGGCCAGGAAGTGCTCGAAGGTCCCCGGCGCCGCGGCCCCGCCGTCGATCGCCGCGCCGACGCGATAGCGCGCCTCGAAGCGCGCAGGCACGGGGCCCGGCCAGCGCCGCTCGCTGCGGTAACGGACCTCCCCGTCCCTCGATTCGAGATCCATCGAGGCGTGGTGATAGGGCAGGTGCCAGCCGACCCGGGCCGCGACGACCGCGATCGCCTTGGCCGCGTCCAGGCTGAAGAACCAGACGCCCGGCGCTCGCCCCTCCTGGTGAACGTAGGTGCGGACGTTGAGCTCGTGGAAGTTCGAGATCCCGGGCACGCTCGGCGACCACCAGGGGCTGACGTCGCGCATGGTGAAGGCGACGACGCCGACGTAGGCCCTGCCCTCGAAGGTGTCGAGTTCGAGCGCAGGCGGCACGACGGCGCGCAGCGCGGCGATCGGCGTCTCCCAGTGCAGGAAGAGCAGCTCTCTCCAGCGCTGGAAGCCTGCCGGACGGCCAGGGGGGCGGAGCGTGGGGGCGATTCGATCCACGGCGACCTCATCATAGGACGGCGCGATCAGAAGATCTCCTCTCGCGGCGGGCAATGGCATGGGGATATCCTGCGCGCGGGCCGAACGGGTACGGAGCGGAGGCAGGATGAAGAAGCTCATCAATGCGCCGGACGATCTCGTCGATGAGGCGCTCGAGGGGATGGCGCTCGCGCACGCCGAGCTCCTCCGGGTGAACGCCGCGCCGCGCTTCGTCACGCGCGCGGAGGCGAAGGGCAAGGGCAAGGTCGCGCTCCTCTCCGGCGGCGGCAGCGGGCACGAGCCGCTGCACGCCGGGTTCGTCGGACGCGGCATGCTCGACGCCGCCTGCCCCGGCGCCGTCTTCACGAGCCCGACGCCCGACCAGATCTTCGAAGCGACGCGGGCAGTCGACGGCGACGCCGGCGTGCTCCACATCATCAAGAACTACACCGGTGACGTGATGAACTTCGAGATGGCCGCCGAGCTCGCGCGCGAGGCGGGAATCCCGGTGGAAGGCGTGCTCGTGAACGACGACGTGGCGGTCGAGGATAGCCTGTACACGGCCGGACGGCGCGGCGTGGGGACGACCGTCCTCGTCGAGAAGATCTGCGGCGGCGCCGCCGAGGCGGGCCGCCCGCTCGAGGAGGTGGCGGCGCTCGGCCGACGGGTCAACGCGCGCGGCCGCAGCATGGGGGTCGCGCTCTCCGCCTGCACGGTGCCGCACGCCGGCAAGCCGTCGTTCGAGCTCGGCCCGGGGGAGATGGAGGTCGGCATCGGCATCCACGGTGAGCCCGGCCGGCGGCGGGCCAAGCTGGAGCCGGCCGACCGGGTGGCCGAGATCCTGATGCAGCCGATCCTCGACGACCTGCCGTTCGAGCCGGGCGACGACGTGCTGTTGTTCGTCAACGGCATGGGCGGGACGCCGCTCCTCGAGCTCTACGTCCTGTACCGCAAGGCGCGCGCGATCGCGCAGGGCCGCGGCCTCAAGGTCGCGCGCAGCCTCGTGGGGTCGTACATCACGTCGCTCGAGATGGCCGGCGCGTCGGCGACCCTGCTCAAGCTCGACGACGAGATGCTCCGCTGGTGGGACGCGCCGGTGCACACGCCGGCGCTGCGCTGGGGGACCTGAGCCATGGACGCCTTGAACGGCGCGCACATCGCCGCGTGGATCGAGCGCGCGGCCGACGTCATGGAGCGCGAGAAGGTGCTCCTGACCGAGCTCGACGCGGCGATCGGCGACAGCGACCACGGCACCAACATGGCGCGCGGCTTCACGGCGGTGCGCGGCCGGCTCGGCGATCTCGATCACGGCGACGTCGGCGCGCTGCTGAAGGGCGTCGGGATGATCTTGCTGTCGACCGTCGGCGGGGCGAGCGGCCCGCTCTACGGCACGCTGTTCCGCGACGCGGGCCAGCGGGCGACCGGCGCGGCGGCGCTGGACCTCGCGGCCCTGGCCGGGTGCCTCGAGGCGGGCCTCGACGGCGTGAAGCGGCGAGGCAAGGCGTCGCCCGGCGACAAGACGATGGTCGACGCGCTCTCCCCTGCGGTCGACGCGCTCAAGGCCGCGCTGAGCGCGCCGGCGCCCACGGGCGACCCGGCGCGCTCCCCGCTCATGAACGGGCTCGCTCGCGCCGCCGAGGCGGCGCAGGCCGGCGCGCTCGCGACCGTGCCGCTCATCGCTCGCAAGGGCCGGGCGAGCTACCTCGGTGAGCGCAGCGCTGGGCACCAGGACCCCGGCGCCACGTCGTGTTCGCTCTTGCTGCGGAGCCTGGCCGCGACGGCAGGCGTATGAGCGGGGCGGCGGGCCGCGTCGGGCTCGTCCTGGTCTCGCACAGCCGCGTGCTCGCCGAGGCCACCGAGGCGCTGGCCCGCCAGATGATCGGCGAGGCGGTCGCCATCGCGTGCGCGGCGGGCGCGGGCGACGGCGGCGCGGAGCTCGGCACCGACGCGACCGCGATCGCCGCGGCGATCGAGCGCGTCTGCGGGCCGGCCGGCGCCGTCGTGCTGATGGACATCGGCGGCGCGATCCTGAGCGCCGAGACGGCGCTCGAGCTCATCGATCCGGCCATCGCCGCGCGCACGCGCCTCTCCGGCGGGCCGATCGTGGAAGGGGCGGTCGCGGCGGCGGTGCGGGCTGCAGCGGGCGGCACGCTCGATCAGGTCGCCGCGGAGGCGCGGCAGGCGCTCGTGCCGAAGGCCGAGCAGCTCGGCGAGGCGGAGCGCCCCGCGGCGGCGGTGGCGGCGACCGATGCGGCCGCTGCGGCGGCGGTGGCCGCCACCGATGCGGCCGCGCCGGCCGCGGCGGTCGAGCTCGCGATCGCCGATCCGGGCGGCCTGCACGCCCGCCCTGCCGCGCGGCTCATCACGCGCGCGGTGGCCTTCGACGCGGCGATCACCCTGGAGAACGTGACGACCGCGCGCGGTCCGGTGCCGGCCTCGAGCCTGATCGCGCTCGCGTCCCTCGGGGCGCGCCGGGGCGACGTGCTGCGCTTGCGCGCGACCGGGCGGCAGGCGGCCGAGGCGGTCGAGGCGCTCGCTGCGCTCCTGCAGCGCGACGCGCCGGCGGCCGCTCCTACGGCGCCCCCCGCGTCGTGCCACGCGATCCCCGTCGCGCCCGGCGTCGCGCTCGGCCCCATGGTCCGGCTGGTGCGGTCGATGCCGGAGGTCCCCGAGACCACGGTCGACGACCCTGCGGCCGAGGCCGAGCGGCTGCGGCGGGCGCTCGTTCTGGCGGCGCAGGACCTCGGCACCGCGCTGCGCGGCACCGACATCCTCGACGCCCATCAGGCGCTCCTCTGCGATCCGGCGCTCGTCGACGAGGCGATCGCCCGGATCGAACGGGAGCGCTGCAACGCCGCCTGGGCCTTCCGCCAGGCGATCCACGCGGCGGCCGCGATCTACCGGCGGCTCGACGATCCGTACCTGCGGGCGCGCGAGGCCGACGTCCACGACGTGGGCGACGCCGTGGTGCGCGCCCTGCTCGGCGGCGCCGCGGCGGTGCTGCCCGACGGGCCGCCGGCCGTCGTCGTGGCCGAGGACCTCACGCCGTCGGAGGCCGCGCGGCTCGATACGAGGCGGGTGCTCGGCGTCATCGACCGGCGCGGCGGTCCCACCTCGCACGCGGCCATCCTGCTGCGGAGCGCCGGCATCCCCGCGGTCGCCGGGGCCGCGGCGCTGGTGCCGGACGCGGGCGGCGCGCGAGCCGGCCTCGACGGCGCGACCGGCGAGGTGTGGCTCGACCCGGATCCCGAGACCACGATCGAGATCGAGCGGCGACAGGCGGCCCTCCGCGCGTCACGGCGGCCGCCAGGCGCCAGGGACGGCCGGTTGCGCCTCGCCTGCGGCCGTGAGGTCGAGCTCTGGGCGAACGTGGCTGGCCCCGCGGACGCGCGCGCCGCGCGCGAGGCTGGCGCCCTCGGGATCGGGCTCCTGCGCACCGAGATGCTGTTCCTGGACCGCGTGGACGAGCCTGGCGAGGACGAGCAGGCGGAGCTGCTCGCGGAGATCTTCGCGGCGTTCGCCGGCGCTCCGATCGTGGTCCGTACGCTCGACGCCGGCGGGGACAAGGCGCTGCCGTACCTCGAGCTCGACGCCGAGGCGAACCCCAGCCTGGGCGTCCGCGGCGTCCGCCTCTCCCTCGCGCGGCCGGCGCTGCTCGAGGCGCAGCTCCGCGCGATCCTGGTCGCGGGGCGCGGCCATGACATCCGGGTGCTTGTCCCGATGGTCTCGACCGCCGCGGAGGTGAGCGCCGTGCGCGCCGCGCTGGAGCGCGCGCACGCGACGCTCGCGGCGACGGGCGCGGCGCACCGCTGGCCCGTGGCCACGGGCATCATGGTCGAGGTGCCGTCGGCGGCGCTCATGGCGGAGCGCCTCGCGCGCCAGGCCGACTTCTTCAGCATCGGGACCAACGATCTGACGCAGCACACGCTGGCGGCCGAGCGCGGTCACCCGCGGCTGCACGCGCTCGCGGATCCGGCGCACCCGGCCGTGCTGCGGCTCGTGCGCGGGGTGGTGGAGGCGGGGCACGCCGCGAAGCGGCCGGTCTCGGTGTGCGGCGAGGCCGCCGGCGATCCCGGTGTCGCGCCGCTCCTCGTCGGGCTCGGGATCACGCGCCTCAGCATGTGCGCCTCCGCGTTCGACGCGGTGGAGGACGCGCTCGCCGGCGCCTCGTTCGCCGATCTCGCCGCCGTCGCCGAGGAGGCGCTCGCGGTCGACGACGCGGCGGCGGCACGCGCAGCCCGCGCGGCGGCGCGGCGTCCGGGCTGACGACGGTGCGGTGACGGGGCGGGCGGGCGCCTGGCCAGGGACCGCCAGACGTCTGGCCAGTCCGGCGCCCGACCTCCCGAGCGATCCGGCCCGCGAACGTCGATGCGCCGCTCGCTACAGCGCCCCCGCCGGCGCGGCGCCCTCGTGCGCAGAGCGCGCGGTGGTGTCGCCCGAGGGCTGATTTGCCCGCACCGGGTGTCCGAGCAGGCACACGCCTTCTTCGGGCAGCTCCGTCGCCGCATCGCACACCGCGAGCTCCCAGCCGGTCGCCTGTTCGGCGTCGGTCCCGGTGAGGTCTGCACCTCGGAGGTTGGCAGCGGTCAGATCGGCGGTCCCGAAGGTCGACTCCATCAGCGCGGCGCCCGAGAGGTCCGCCCCGGCGAGGCGCGCATTCCGGAAGCTGCTCTGGCCGAGATCGGCGCGGGAGAGATCGAGTCCCGACAGATCCAGCCCGTCGAAGCTGCGGTGACCGCTCCGCGCGAGGAGGCGTACGGCCGTGGACCGTTGCGCGGCGTCGCCCGAGACGAGCGTGGCGCGCAGCCGGAAGACCGCGAGGCGCGACGGATCGAGGCCGTAGACGAGCGTCGCGGCGAACGCGGCGAGCACGAGGCGGGCGCCCAGGGAGCGCGGGGCGTTGCGCTCGGCGCCGACGAGAGGCAGCGCGAACGTCAAAAGCGCCGCGCCCAGCGCGCTGCCGGCGTGCGCTGCCAGGAGGAGGCCGCGCGGAGGGATCTTCGCCAGGGCGACGGCGGCCGCGAGGACGAGGAGCAATGCGCCGCCGGCGAGCGCGAGGCGCAGCTCGGTCGACCTCGCGAGCTGGGACGCGTCCGGCGCCCTCCGAGGGCCACCGGACACGGCGGCGCGGCGGACCGCCTGAGCCTCGCGCTCACCGGCAGCGCGGCGCGAGGCGCTGATCGCCACGCCCTGGCGGGGACCGTCGGTCGCGGGGGGCATCCGCTGCGACTCGGGTATCCGCTGCGACTCGGGTGGCGCCGAGACCCGTTGCGATGACCACGCTGCCTCCATCCGCCGCGAGTCCGGCGCCGCCTCCACCCGCCGCGAGTCCGGCGCCGCCTCCATCCGCCGCGAGTCCGGCGCCGCCTCCACCCGCCGCGAGTCCGGCGCCGCCTCCACCCGCCGCGAGTCCGGCGCCGCCTCCACCCGCCGCGAGTCCGGCGCCGCCTCCACCCGCCGCGAGTCCGGCGCCGCCTCCATCTGCCGCGAGTCCGGCGCCGCGGGGCGACGGCTCCGCGCTGCGCTCTCGGGGACCGCGTCGGCGCTCGCGAGGGCGTCGCGCAGCGGCGAAGGGAACGACGCGACGTCGTCGAAGGACGCGCCCGCGCTCGCCAGCGCCAGGATGGCCTCCTCGTCGAAGCCGGAGCGCGCGCACGCCGACGGATCGACGCGCGCGCCAACGAGCGACCCCGCCGAGGAGAACGAGCGCGGGAGCTTGGCCCCGCGCAGATCCGCGGCCGCGAGCAGCGCCCCGCCGAGCAGCGCCCCCGAGAGATCGGCCCAGCGCAGGTCGGCCCCGGTGAGGTCGGCGTTGACGAGCGACGCGGCGTCGAGCCGCGCCCCCCCGAGGTTCGCGCCGGTGAGCTTGGCCCCGTCGAGGCGCGCGCCCGCGAGGTTCGCGCCCTGGAGGTCGGCGCAGCGCAGGTGCGCGGCCGCGAGGTCCGCGCCGGGGAGCTCGATGGCGGTGCTCTCGCCGCCGCGGCGCGACGAGAGGGCACCGAAGAGCGTGTGGAGAGCTGCGGTGTCCATGGCGGCGCCGCCTACTCGTCCGGGTCGATGGTGCCGATCGTGCTGGCGAACACCACCTGCCCGTCCTTCATGTAGCCGTCCAGCGCGAACCACGCGTGAATATTGTCGCCGTCGAGGTCGCCTCGCGCATAGGCGGCCCACCTGCGATCCTCCGGCACGTCCGCCGGAAAGTGGTTGACGGAGACGGGCATCGGAGAGCCGCCGAGTCGATATCGATACTGGTACGACTGAGGGTGGCTGATCGAGAACGCGAGGCACTTCCAGCCAACGGTCGGGCTGCCGGTGTTGTAGTCAACACCCGGGCCGGGGTCGGGCTGATATTTCTTCCCCTGGACACGAGAGAACCCGTTGGGCACCGTGACCGCATCGCTGCACAGCGGCTGGGTCGCCGTGGTGCCCGACATCGCCTGGAGGCGCTCGGCCGAACCGACGACCGCCCTGGCGATGCCGCCGATCGTCTGCTTGGCCTCGGCCGATTTGGCGAACACGAGGTACCTGGACACCCCCTGGGTCCCCAGGGCGGCCAGGATCGCCAAGACCCCGCCCGCGACCATCACCTCGACGAGCGAGAAACCTCGTTGACCTCGCCCTCGATCCGCCCACTCCACGCCAGGTCGAAAATTTCTTGCCACGATACAACTATATACCGGGGCTGTTCATCGATAAACAAGCACAACCCAGAGCGCTCCGGGCCATGGAACGTTGTTTGGTCGGGGGTTGTGGGGAGTGTGGTCGTGCGGGCGGCGCGACTCCCACGTAGGCCACGGAAGAAGCGATGTGGCTGCGCGGTGAGCGCGGGTGGGCGGTGAGCTCAGGCGCGCGGGCCAGCGGTCTTGGGCGGCGGATCCCCCGCGAGGAACGCTTCCAGCGCGTCGGCGATGCGCTCGCCGGTCTTGCCGTCCCACCCCTCGGGCACGGAGCCTCTCTTGGCGCGGCCGTCGAGGATGGCGTCGACCTCGCGCGCGATGAGCGCGGCGTCGAGCCCGACGACGATGTTCGTGCCCTGCGTCACGGTGATGGGCCGCTCGGTGCCCTGACGCATCGTGAGGCACGGGATCCCGAGCGCGGTCGTCTCTTCCTGGATGCCGCCGGAGTCGGTGGCGACGAGCAGCGCATTGCCCATCACGGTCACGAAATCGTCGTATCCGAGCGGCTCCATGATCCGGAGCCCCTTCGTCTCGCGGAGGCGCGCCGACAGCCCGAAGGACTCGGCGCGGGCGACGGTGCGCGGGTGGACGGGGAACACGGTCGGCAGGCGCTGCGCGATCGCCTCGAGCGCGTCGAGCGTCTCGGCGAGCCGCTCGGCGCTGTCGACGTTGGCCGGGCGGTGGAGCGTCGCGATCGCGTACTTCTTCGGCTCGAGCCCGAAGCGCGAGAGCGCGTCCGTCTGGCGCTTGAGGGCGTAGTGGACCGAGTCGATCATCACGTTGCCGACGAACCGGATTCGCTCGGGCGGGATCCCCTCCGCGAGCAGGTTGGGGTGGGCGTCGTGAGAGGGGGTGAGCAGGAGATCGGAGAGCTGGTCGGTGAGGATGCGGTTGATCTCCTCGGGCATCGTCCAGTCGCGCGAGCGCAGCCCGGACTCCACGTGGACGACGGGAATTCCGAGCTTGGACGCCGCGAGCGCGCCCGCGAGGGTGCTGGTGACGTCCCCGACGACGACAACCACCTTGGGCCGGTGCTCGATCATGTCGGCCTCGGCGCCGACGAGGACCGCCGCGGTCTGCTGGGCGTGCGAGCCGCCGCCTGCCTTGAGCGTGTGATCCGGCGTCGGCAGGCCGAGATCCCGGAAGAACACATCGCTCATCGTCGTGTCGAAGTGCTGCCCCGTGTGGAGCAGCCGCATCGGTAGACGGCGCGCCTTGAGGGCGCGGCAGATGGGGGCGAGCTTCATGAAGTTCGGGCGCGTCGCGGCGACGAGGTAGATCATCTCGACCGAGGATGATGCCGTGGTACTCGGCGCAGCACCAGCGTTTTGACGGAGCCGCGGGCGCGGCGCTCGGTATCGTCACTGCTTACGATTACGACACCTACGCGCCGCGGTTCGCCATCGCGCCCGCGACGCCGCCCACGTCGGACGCGTCGGACCTGCGCTCGCGCTCCGCCGAGCGCCGCGCCCGGCGTGTGCGCCACCACCGCTCGGCGCTCATCACGGGCAAGATCGACATCGCCACCAGCGTCGACTTCACCCACGCGTCGAGCGAGAGCGGCGCCGAGCCGAACAGCGTGTGCATGAACGGCGCATAGACGAAGCAGAGCTGCAGCGCGAGCAGCGCGCCGATCCCGACGTAGACCCAGGGATTCGAGAAGAGCCCGATCTTCAGCATCGAATCGCGCAGCGACCGGCAGTTGAGCACGTAGAAGATCTGGAACAGCACGACCGTCGTGACCGCCGCGGTCTGGGCCTCGCGGTAGGCGATCTCCGAGACGACGCCGCCGCGCACCTCCGTGATGTACTCGTAAAAGAACAGCCCGATCGCCCCGGCCGTCATGAGGACCGCGACGATCGCCGTACGGACGAGCACGAACCGGCTCAGGATCGGCTCGCCCGGATCCCGGGGCGGGCGGCTCATCACGTCCTTCTCCATCGCCTCGAACGCGAGCGGCAGGGAGAGCGCCACCGTGGCGACCAGGTTGACCCAGAGGATCTGGACGGCCGTGATCGGCATGAGCGGCGCGCCCCCGACGATCGGGAAGGTCATCACCGCCACGAGCAGGATCAGCGCCTCGCCCAGGTTCGTCGGCAGCACGAACGCGAGCGCCTTGACCAGGTTGTCATAGACGCGGCGCCCCTCCTCGACCGCCGCCCGGATGCTCGCGAAGTTGTCGTCCGTCAGCACGACGTCGGCGGACTCCTTCGACACCGCGGTCCCCGTGATCCCCATGGCCACGCCGATGTCCGCCTGCTTGAGCGCGGGCGCGTCGTTCACGCCGTCGCCGGTCATCGCGACGACCTTCCCCTCGGCCTGCAGCGCCTTCACCAGGCGGAGCTTGTGCTCCGGCGCGACGCGCGCGAACACGTGCGTGGACGTCGCCGCCGCGCGCAGCTCGCCCTCCGAGAGCCGCGAGAGCTCCGTGCCGTTCATCGCGCGCGCCCCGTCGGGCACGAGCCCGAGCTGCCCGCCGATCGCCCGCGCGGTCGCCAGGTGGTCGCCCGTGATCATCTTCACGGTGATCCCGGCCGCGTGGCACGCCTTGATCGCGTCGATCGCCTCGGGCCGCGGCGGGTCGATCATCCCCTCCAGGCCGAGGAGCTCGAACCCCTCCGGGAGGTGCTCCTCGTCGAGCGAGGCCACGTCGCGGCCCGCCGGCCGCGAGGCCACGGCGAGCACGCGCATGCCCTGCGCCGCCATCTGCTCGACCTGCGCCATCGCCTGGGCCCGCCCCGCCTCGCCGATCGCGGCGCGGCCGAGCACCGCCTCGGGCGCCCCCTTCATGAAGATCACCCGGTCTCCGCCGGGGGCCTCGTGGAGCGTCGCCATGAGCTGCCGCTCCGACGAGAACGGGACGACATCGACGCGGCGGTGCTCCCGCCGCGTCCCCTCGACGTCCACGCCGAGCTTCTGGGCCGCGACGACGAGCGCGCCCTCGGTCGGGTCGCCCTCGATGCCGCAGGCGTCCCCCTCGCGCGTCATGCGGGCGTCGTTGCAGAGCAGCCCCGCGCGGAGCAGCGCGCGCACCGCCTCGGGCACCTCGCCGACCGGCGCGCCGTCGCGGCGGAGCTCACCTTCGGGCGCGTAGCCGACGCCGGTCACCTCGAGCACGGCTCCGGCCTGCTCGATCGCCGCCTCCCCTTGCGGGCCGGCGGCGGGCGTCCACAGGGCCCGGACCGTCATCTCGTTCCGCGTCAGCGTCCCGGTCTTGTCCGAGCAGATGACGCCCGTGCTGCCCAGCGTCTCGACCGCGGGCAGCTTCCGGATCACCGCGCGGCGCCGCGCCATCCGCTGCACGCCGATGGCGAGCGAGATGGTGATGATCGCGGGCAGCCCTTCCGGGATCGCGGCGACCGCGAGCGAGATGCCCGCGAGCATCGCGTCGACCGGCGGGTAGCCCCGGAGCAGCGCGACCCCGACGATGAGCAGCGCGACCGCGACGATCGCGATGGTCAGCACGCGGCCGACCTTGGCCATCGAGCGCGTGAGCGGCGTCTCGATCTCGGTCGCCTCGTGGAGCATCGAGGAGATGCGGCCGAGCTCGGTCGCGGCGCCCGTGGCGACGACCACCGCGGTGGCCGCGCCGCTGGTCACGAGCGTCCCGCCGAAGGCGAGGTTCTTGCGGTCGCCGACGCCGGCGTCCTCGGGGACCGGCGCGACGTGTTTGTCCGACGGCACCGACTCCCCGGTGAGCGCCGACTCGTCCACGTGGAGGTTCTTCACCGAGAGCAGCCGGGCGTCAGCGGGGATCTTGTCGCCGGCGTCGAGCACCACCACGTCGCCGGGGACCACGTCGGCGGCGGGGATCACGCTCCGCTGGCCGCCGCGCACGACCGTGGCCGTCTGGGGCACCATGTCGACGAGCGCCTCGATCGCCTTGCCCGCGCGGAGCTCCTGGACGAAGCCGATCGCCGTGTTGAGCACCACGACCGCCAGCACGACCGCGCCGTCGATCGCCTCGCCCATGGCCATCGCGAGGGCCGCCGACGCGAGCAGCACGTAGATGAGCGGGTCGTTGATCTGACGGAAGAGCAGCTTGAGCGGGCCGTCGCCCTTCGCGCGCTGGATCACGTTGGGCCCGACGTCCTTGAGCCGCCGGGCGGCCTCGTCGCCCGCGAGGCCGGCCTCGGCGCTCTCGATCCTGGAGAGCACATCGGGGGCAGGCAGGCTGTGCCAGGCGATCGCGACCGACGGGGGGAGGACGCGTTGAGACATGGAGTCATCTCCTGCGGTGGCAGCCGCGCTGTGCGCGCTGTTCCGACCGGCTGTGGCTGCTCATCACGTGGTCTGCACGTGGCTGGCGCTTGGTTTCCCCTGCCATTTGGCACGTCTCATGCCAGACCACGCCGGGGCGGAACCGGGCTGTTCAGCGCCCTGAGCGGCACGCGCACCGACGTTCCGCGGGACCTTTTCACCCGGGTGGGGAATTTTGTCTCGCCAGCGCTCGCCCGCGCGCGGAACAATCGACCAGCGAGCACGCTGGCGTCACCCACGACGACCAGCGCGTCGTGGGTAGTCGTGGGTGACCGAGCACCGGCGCGACGCTTTACGCGGGCGGGGCCGTCCTGTACACGCGCCGCGTGCGTCTGACCGTGCTCCTCCACGGCGATCCAAGGGCCCCGCAGCAGGCCCGCCTCGGCGCCGCGCTCGCCGCCCGGGGCCACCGGGTCATCGTCTGCGACGCGCCCGGGGTCGCGGCCGCCATCCAGCGCGAGTACGGGGAGCGCTGCGAGGAGCTGAGGCTCGTTTCTTCCCTGATCCCACAGGCGATCCGGCGCCTCTGGGCGCGTCGGCGCGTGCGCGAGCTCGGCGTCGACGTGGTGCACCTGAACTTCCTGCGCCCCTGGCACGACCTCTGGTCGAGGATGCGGGGGGGCCCGCCGATCGTCGCCACGGCGTGGGGATCCGACATCAACCCGGAGGTGCTCCACAAGTCGCGGCGGACGGTCCGGAGGGTCGACCACGTGCTGTCCCACGCCTCGGCCGTCAGCGCCGACAGCGTGCCCCTGCTGGCGAGGGCGCGGGCGCGCATGGGTGAGCGCGCCGGCGCCGTCCCCTGCGAGATCGTGCTCTGGGGCGTGGATCTCGCGACGTACGAGCGGCAAAGGTCGCTCGCCGGGGCGGCGCGCTTCCGGCGCGCGCTCGGGATCGAGCCTGGCAAACGCGTCCTCCTGAGCCCGCGGCAGACGAAGCCGCACTACCACGTCGATCGCATCCTCCGCGCCTTCGCCGCGAGCCGCTGGGCGAAAGAGGGCGTCCTCGTGATCAAGCTGCACGGCCGATCCGAGGAGCTCCCGTACGTGCAGACGCTCACGTCGATGATGCGCGAGCTCGGCGTCAGCGACAGCGTGAGGTTCGCCGAGCCGTGCCTGTACAGCGAGCTCCCTGGCCTCTACGTGATGGCCGACGCGGCGGTCTCGCTGCTGGAGGTCGACGGCGTGCCGTCCACGTTCTGCGAGCTCGCGGCGCTCGGCGTGCCGATCGTCGCGAGCGATCTGCCGGCCTACGAGGGCGTGCTCGCTCACGATCGCGCGCTCCTGGTCCCCGCCGCGGACCACGCGGCGCTCGTCGCGGCGCTCGACCGGCTGCTCGACGAGCCCGAGCTCGGCCCGCGCCTCGCGGAGCGCGGGCGCGCGTGGGCGGTGGAGCGCGCGGACTGGCAGCGGTGCGTCGACCAGTTCGAGGCGCTCTACCGCGCCGCCGTCGCCACCGCCGCCGCGACCTCGGGCCAGCACGCGTAGCGTGCCGGCGCGCGCTGCGCTCAGCGCGCCTGCGCCCCGCGCCGCCCCTCGGCGAGGCGCTCGAACAGCGCGACGATCTCGGCGACCTGCGTCTGCCGCGTGAGCTTCGCGATCTCGTCCTCGCGCCGGGCGGGCGGCTCCCCGCGGCGGAAGCGATCGTAGGCGCGCTCGATCGCCAGCGCCCCCAGCTCGACGTCGTCCGTGGGGACCGCCTCCCCTGCCCCCGTCCGCGACAGCACGAGCGCCGCGTCGGTCCCGGGCACCACGAAGGCGAGCACCGGCGGGCCTGCGGCGATGTACTCGTACAGCTTGCCGGGCGTCGAGAGCGGATCCAGCGCGCACAGCACGAGCGCGTCGGCGTCCCGGTAGCGGGCCACGATCTGGTCGTGCGGCACCGGCGCCTCGATCCGGAGGTGCGGCCGGAGGTGCGGGTACTTCCTGCCCTCCCGCTCCGCCCACGCGACCGCGCGGCTCACGATGGAGAGCTCGAAGCCCGGCAAGGCGCGCCGCGACAGGAGCCGCTCGGCCGCGCGGAACACCGAGGCGAGGTTGTAGTCGCCGTACATGTTGCCCGCGAACAGGAGGCGGAAGCGGCCGCCCCGGTCCGGCCGGGGCGCGTACGGCTCGGCAAAATCCTCCGCGTCGAAGCCGTTCCGCACGAGGCGCACCTTGCTTTCAGGGAGGCCGCGCCGCTCGACGAGCAGCGAGCGAAACGGGTCCGCCGTGACCAGCACCGCGTCGGCGCCCGCGAAGATGCGCTCCTCGACGCGCCGATCCACGCGCTGGCGCATCCGGGCGATCGGGCCCTCGCCGCGGTAGAGCGGCAGGAAGTTGTTGTCGGTCCACGGGTCCCGGAAATCGGCCACCCAGGGGACGCCGAGCGCGCGCCGCGCGCGGTCCCCGAGGAGGTGGGCCGTGAAGGGCGCCGACGTGCTGAACACGAGATCGAACCGCTCCTCACGGAGGATCGTCGAGAGCCGCTGCAGGGCGAAGGGAAACCAGCCGAGGTAGGCGTCGACCGGCAGGGCGCCGAAGAGCGTTCCGAGGCCGACCGCGGCGCGCGTGCGCTCCACGCGGACCCCCTGCGGGACCTTGGAGAGGAGCGAGCGATCGATCGCTGTCTTGCCGCGCTCGCCGGACGCGAGCACCACCGGCTCCCACCCGAGGGAGGGGGCAATCCGGCTGAGGTGCAGCGCGCGCTGCACGCCCGCGCCGCCGTGCGGAGGGTAGAAGTAGCTGATCAACAGGAAGCGGCGCTGCGGCATGTCGGAACCGCGCGCGTGATAACACACGGCCCCGCGCGATGGCGCCGCTCTCGAGGTGCCACGGCCCCGGCTCGCCACTTTGCCGTGGCGCCCCCGACGCGCCGGAGGCCAGCCGGGCCTCCGCCGCGGAGCGCTGCCCCACCCCTCGATCCGGGGGATCAGCCGCGCATATAGGCAAAGGTCCCGTCGATGTTGAACAGCCGGGTCGCCTGGACGAGCTCGGTCACGGTCACGCCCACGCGCGGCAGGAGCCGCTCCGCGACGCCGCGGCTCAGGAGATCTTTGCGGAAGTAGCGCATCTTTCGTGGTGCGACGTACCCCTCGAGCTCCGCGAACGTGAGGCGCTGGTACTCGGGCGTGCCGGGCACGTGGCGCCGCGAGATCACGTCGTAGAAGAAGAAGATGCCGCCTGGCTTGAGCTGGGCGATCGCCTTGTCCATGAGGCGCCGCTTGAGCTCCGCGTTGGTCACCGACGACAGCACGGCGAGCATCATCACCATGTCGAACGGCCCGCCGACATCGGCCTTCA
The DNA here is from genome assembly GCF_051524395.1 of Sorangium sp. So ce117. Lineage (NCBI taxonomy): Bacteria > Pseudomonadati > Myxococcota > Polyangiales > Polyangiaceae > Sorangium > Sorangium sp. So ce117. The sequence goes on along the minus strand of NZ_CP150309.1, from coordinate 3,554,790 downwards.
GGAAATCGCCCGCCATGAAGCGGATACCGGCGAAGCGCGATCGCGCGACGTCGGTGCGCTGCGCGATGAGATCGATGCCGGTGAGGCGCGAGGGGTCCGCGCCCAGCTCGACCAGCCACGCCAGGTTGGAGCCCGCTCCGCAGCCCACGTCGAGCACCGACATCTCGCGCAGCGCCTCGGGCGTGCGCACGCCGCACGCGACGAGCGCCTCGCGCATACGGCGCTGCCGCTGGCGCGCGACGAGGTACGGGTACGCATTGAGCAGGCTCGCCCAGGGGTTCGCCGGCAGGAAGCGCTCGGCGTAGTACCGGTTGATCGCCTCGAGATCCCGCTCGAAGCCGCCGCCCTCCCGGTCCTGGAGAAGTTGATCAGGCATCGCGGCACGCATGCCACGGCGGCCGCCGCGCAGGCAAGGATGTGCTACCGAGCCGCCATGCAGCACCAGCAGCCGGCCCGGGTGGATCCAGGCGCGCCGTCGAGCGCGCCGCAGGCCGCCCGGGAGGCGCCGGCGCCCGCCGAGGCGCAGGGGACGTCGCTCGCCGACCGGATCGGGATGATCGTCGGAGGGCAGTTCGTGAGCACCCTCATCATCCTCGTGCAGGGTGTCCTCGTCGTGCGCCTGCTCGGCAAGGCCGAATACGGCACGCTCGCGTTCTCGACGATGCTGTTCATGACGGGGCGCGATCTCGCGCAGCTCTACCTGCCGGAGTCGTTCCTCTACTTTGCGCCGAAGGTGACCCGCGCCGAGCTCCGTGGGCTGGTGCGGCAGAGCATGCTGCTCTTGCTCGGCCTCGGAGCGCTCTCCGCGCTCGCGTTCTCGGCCTTCGCCGTGGTCCCCAGCGTCTTCCTCGACGGCCGCGAGGGCGTCACGCAGCTCCTCCTGCTCATCGGCCTCATGAGCATGATCGCCTACCCGGCGAGCGTCTTCGGCCCGCTCTTCATCGCCACGAACAACCACCGCAAGTCCGCGGGCGTCGCGCTGGTCGTCACGCTCTCGAACGCCGCGGGCGCGATCGTCCCTGCGGCGTTCGGGTGCTCGATCGCCTGGATCTTGGCCGCCCAGTGCGCGACCCAGGCCCTCCGGCTCTGGCTCTCGTACCGGCTCTATGCGCGGCTGTTCCAGGACGTCACCGCGGCTCCGTTCCCGGGCGGCGTCAAGGCGCAGCTCGCCTACGCGTTCCCGCTCTCGGTGACGCGCTTCGCCGGCCTCTTCAACCAGAAGCTCGACAAGTTCGTCATCGGCCTCTTCTTCAGCGCGGGGCTCTACGCGGAGTTCGCCGTCGGCGCGCAGGAGCTCCCGCTCGTCAGCGTCCTCGCCTACTCCGTCGCCTCGACGATGCTCCCCGACCTCGTCGCCCGCGTCGAGAACGGGCGGACGCCCGCGGAGGGCGCGAGGGCGGCGATCGACCTGTGGCACTCGGGCATCCGCAAGACGACGCTGATCATGCTCCCGGTCGCGGCGTTCCTCCTCCTCCTCGCCGAGCCGCTCATGCGCACCATCTACGGCGACGCCTACGCCGGCGCCGCCGTCCCGTTTCGCATCTACTCCGCGCTCCTGCCGCTGCGCGTGACGGCGTACGCGATCCCGCTGATGGCGTTCGGAAAGACGTCGATGATCTTGCGTGTCCAGGTGCTGTCGATGGTGTTCAACGCCGCGGCGAACCTGGCCCTCCTGCCCACGATCGGGATGGTCGGCGCGCCGCTCTCGGCCGTCCTGACCCAGGTGGTCGTGATCACCTCGACCGTGGTCTGCATCGCGCGCTTCTCCGGCGTCGGCCTCCGCGGCGTCTTCCCGTGGGGCCACTACGGGCGCGTCGCGGCCACCGCGATCGTGGCCGCCGCGCCGCTCGCCGCGTTCCTGCTCACGGGCGCGGCCGACAGGCGCCCCGCGCTCTGCCTCGCGCTCGGCGCCCCGCTCTATACGGGGCTCTACCTCGTGGCCGCGCGGATCACCGGCCTGCTCGCCCCCGAGGACCGGGCGTTCGTCGCGCGCTGGCTCCGCCTCGATCCGCTGCGCGGGCGCCACGGCTGATGCGTCCGCGCGCGTCGCACCCTCGCTGTCTCGGGCGGCGACACGAGGGCTGCGGACGCGGAATCCGCGCATGCCCGCTTCAAAGCGCGGCTCGGCCGGAAGGCCTCGCCTGGAACACGGGAAATGCTTGATAGTCTTCCGATCGTCCATGGCGTGGCTCCCGCCTTCGTGTGGATTTCCCGCCGATCGGTGTTCTACGCTTGCTTGCCGGCCTCATCGGCGCCTTGTGCGATGGAGACGACCATGAGCGAAGACCAGGAAGCAGGGCTCGTCCTCCGGGTCATCTCCGGCCCCCTGGCCGGGCAGAGCGCCCGCATCCCTGGCGACCGTCCATTGCTCGTTGGCCGCGCGCCTGAATCGGATCTCTCGATCACGAGCGACGGTGAGCTCTCTGCCCTGCATTTCTCGGTGGAGCAGATCGACGGCAGCTACCTGCTCCGCGATCTGGGGAGCCGCAACGGGACGCAGGTCAACCGCGAGCGGGCGCGCGAGGTGTCGCTCCGTGACGGCGACGAGATCCGCGCGGGGGCGACCCTGTTCGCGGTGATGCACCGCGAGGCGAACCGCCGCTGCGCGCCGACCGAGCCCGCCCCGCCCTCGCGCCGCACGCGGAGGACCGCGGCGCGGGCGACGGGGGCGCCGTTCGCTGCGTCGGCGCGGGCGCGGCTCCGGCAGGAGCGCTCGCCCCTCTTCGCGGTGGTCGACGCCGCCCGGGACCCGCGCATCCGGCTGCTGCTCGGCGAGGCGGGCGAGCAGAGCGCCTCGCTCTATACCGGCTTCCAGGGCGAGATCCTCGCCGACGTCGGCCCCACGCTGGTGCGCCTCCCGAACGGGTCCAGGCTGCTCGACGCCCTGGTCGACGGCGGCTGGGGCGACTGCTGGGGCGTCTTCCTGACGAGCGACCGCCCGTTCAGCGACGTGCGGAAGCACCTCCACAGATTTCTCCTGGTCGAGAGCAGAACAGGCAAGCAGCAGTATTTCCGGTTCTACGATCCACGCGTGCTCCGTGGCTTCCTGCCCACGTGTGGTCCGCGAAAGCTCGAGGCGCTGTTCGAGCAGGTCGAGGCCTTCGCCATGGAGGCCGAGGATCCGGGGAAGCTGCTGCGCTTCACCGCCCGAGGCGGCAAGGCGCTGCGCGAGGAATCGGCGCTGGAACGCGAAGGCTGACGGCCCGCGCCGGCGCGGCGCGGGCCAGCGTGGATCAGCGCGGCGGCGCGCCGGCGGGGCCGCCTGGCTCCGGCGCAGGGAGATCCCAGGCGATGATGCGCAGGAGCTCCGCCACGCTGAAGGCCTGCGCGAAGCTGCCACCAGGGTGGTGCGGCGGCTCGCCGGAGGCGACCTCGGGCACCTGGCCGAGCGCGATCTCGTTCGCGGCCGCGGAGGCAGCGAGCCGGTGCAGCAGCGGGATCACGTGCTCGCCGAGCGTGGAGAAGCGCCGGGCGGCGCGCGCGTAGAACCCGAGCAGGAACGGCCAGGCCGTGCCCTGGTGGTAGGCGCTGTCGCGCGCCTCGGGGCCTCCCTGGTACCGGGGCGCGTAGGCCGGATCGGCCGGCGAGAGCGTGCGCACGCCGGCGGGGGTCACGAGCTCCAGTCGGACCCGATCGAGCAGCGACGCGGCTCGCTCCGGCGTGAAGCAGGCGGGATCCACGGCGACGGCGATCAGCGCGTTGGGGCGGATCGACGCGTCGCGGAACGCGCCCTCCCCCGCCGCGTGCTCCGAGATGACGTCGTACGGGTAGCCGGTTTCCTCGCACCAGAAGCGGGCGGCGAAGCCCCGGCGCGCCGCGCTCGCGGCCGCCTCCGCCCGCCCCGCGAGGCGGGCGTCGCCGGCGGCCCGCGCGAGGCGCGCGAGCGTCTCCGAGCCCTTCGCCCACAGCGCCGTGAGCTCGACCGGGCAACCGGCGCGCGGGGTCACCGCGCGGCCCGCGACGCGCGCGTCCATCCACGTGAGCCCGTCGACGGCGCCCTCGCCCGGGCGCCCGGCGGCGAAGAGGCCGTCGGCCGTGACGTGGATCCCGTTCCGGGTCCCGCGCACGGCGGCCTCGAACGCGTCGCGGAGCGCGCCGAGCAGCTCGCCCGCCACGAACGGGTGCGTGTCGCCGACCACGTCCGCGAGCAGGCGAGCCGCCTCGAACAGCCAGAGGGTCGCGTCGGCCGCGTGGAAGTCCGCCGGCTCGCCCGCGTCGGGGAGCCGGTTCGGCACGAGGCCGTCCTGCATCGCGTCGATCATCGCGCGGAGGACGCGGATCGCGGCCTCGGTCTTGCGCGGCACGAGGTAGAGGCCGGGCAGGGAGATGAGCGCGTCGCGGCCCCACACCTCGAACCAGGGGTAGCCCGCGATGACGCTGGGCCGCGCGGCCGCGTCGGCGCGGAACGCCTCGGCCGCGATGGAGAGCTTCCGCTCCAGCAGCGGGCGCCGGGGCCCCGGGTCCTCGGCGCGGATCGCCGCGCTCGCCGCCGCGAGGAGGTTCTCCGGCTCGTCGTCGGGCAGCGCGCCCACCGCCACGAGCAGGTGAACGGGCTCGGCGCCGATCACCGTCTCGAAATGGCCCGGCGTCCAGAGATCCTCGAGGAAGTCGAGGCCCCGATCCTGCTCGCCGAGGTACTCGAAGCGTCGCCACCAGTCCTGCGAGCCGACGAACGTGCCCTGGTAGCGGAAGCAGATCCTCGGCAGCGCGCGGTTCGGCTGCACCCGGACCTCGCCCATCACGGGGCGGTCGCGCCCCGAGCCGGGCTCGCCGCGCGCCGCCCCTGCGCGCAGCTCGACCTTCTGGGAGATCCCGCCGTTCTCGCGGAGCAGCTGGTGGATGTGGCGGGCGGCGAGGAGCGGGCGCAGCGTCAGCATCACCGGATCCGCCCCGCTCCAGGCATAGCGGAGGACGGCGGCGTTCTCGCCGCGCACGAGGCCGAGCGTCACCTCGAGCTCGCCGCCCGGGACGGCGTACGCCCAGCGCGGGAGCGGATCCTGATCGAAGCGCTCGAGGTAGAACGAGCTGCTCTCCGGATCGATGCCCGGGAACTGGTGCTTGGCGAGGTCCCACCGCGGCCACGAGGCGCGGCGCTCGGACGGCGCGCCCTGCTGCCGGACCGGGCGGACGCAGACGTCGACGTGCGAGAGCATGACGTGCCGGCGCCGCGGAGGGTCGAGGGCCGCGACGAGCAGGCCGTGGTAACGGCGGGTGTGCATGCCGGCGATCGTCGAGCTCGCGTAGGCCCCCGCGCCGTTCGTGTGCAGCCACTCCTTGCGCGCGATCGCGAGCTGGCCCCGCACCTCGACGTGCGGCCACGGCGAGGCGTGCTCGAGCGCGGCGCCCTGCCCGCGGGGCGCCGCGGGCGTGGACGAGAGCGCGTCGTGGGTCGGAAAATTCCGCCGGGATCCGTCCGAGCTCATCGACCGCCGGTTGCCTTCCTGAGCGAATCCTCGGCGGCGGCGCGCATCACCTCGACCGGCGCCGGGAGGCCGGTCCAGAGCGTGAAGGACTGCGCCGCCTGGCCGACCAGCATCCCGAGCCCGCCTTCGGCGCGGAGCCCTCTCTCGCGCGCCGTCCGGAGGAAGGGCGTCACCGGGGGGTTGTAGACGAGGTCGTAGAGGCACGCGCTCGGCGAGAGCGCGTCCCACGGGATGATGCCCGTGACCTCCTCCCCGGGCGGCCCCCCGAGCATGCCGGCGCTCGTGGCCTGGATGATCAGGTCGGCGGCGACGGTGAACTCGCTCCAGTTGAGCCGCAGCGCCACGGAGGACTTGCTGCTGATCGACCTGTCGGTCGGGATCGGCCAGGGCGCGGTGAGCGCGCCGAGCTCGGACGCGCGCTGCCCCGCGGGCGACTCGAGCATCGCCTCGGTGCCGGTCCACGAGCGGGTGGTCACGCTGATGAGGTGATAGCCGAGCAGCTTGCACGCGGCGATCGCCGCGAACGCCGCGCCGCCCGCGCCGATGATCACCGCGCGCTGGCGCGGGCTCGAGCGCGCGCCGTACGGCCCCTCCGGATCGTCCCCGCGGGGCGGGGCGGATCCCAGGAGCAGCGCGAGCTCGTCGCGGAGCGCGACCACGTCGGTGTTGTACGCCGTCACGCGCCGCGTCTCCGTCGCGCAGAGGACGTTCGCGGCGCCGACGTCGGCCGCGCTCGCGTCCACGTCGTCGACCATCGACATGATCGCGCGCTTGTGCGGGATCGTGACGTTCGCGCCGGAGATAAGGCCGCTCCGGATGTCGCTGACGAAGCGCGCGAGCTCCGCGCCGGTGGGCACGTCGAACGCGCTGTAGATGTGCGGCAGGTGGTGCGCCCGAAACGCGGCCGAGTGCATCGCCGGCGAGACCGAGTGGCCCACCGGGTGCCCCACGAGACCGAACATTCGCCGCTCAGCGTTCGACATGGTGCCTCTCCTCAGGGCCGGCCTCCGCGCCGCCCTGCCCCACCGAGACCTGGCCGGCGGCGCCCGCGCGACCGAGGGTCGGGGCGTGCTCCTCGGCCGCGAAGCCGAGCCCGAGCTGCTCGCACGCGGGCGCGCCGGGCTGCGTCCTCTTGCGCCTCGGCGCGCGGCCGGACGCGGCGCGCGGGCCGCCGCCCTGGCGCGAAGGCGGCGCGGGCGCCGCCGCTGCCGCCGCGGCCGCCGCTGCCGGCGCGTGCGCGTGCGCGTGGCCCTCGACGAGCGCCTGGTCCGGACCTGCCGTGACGACGACCCGCGCGAGCAGCGCGCCGTGGTGCACGCGCACCGCGATCGGATCGCCCGGCGCGACCTCGCGGTGATCGCGGACCGCGCGCCCCGACGCGTCCGTCGCGATGGCGTAACCGCGCGCGAGCACGCGGAGCGGCGACATCGCCTCGAGCCGGGCCACGTCGCCCGCGAAGCCCTCCCGCAGGAAGGCGACGTGGCGGTGCGCGGCGGCGGCGAGGCGCACCGACAGCGGCCTGAGCGCCCCGCGGGCGCCCGCGAGCACCGCGCGCGGGTGGCGCGCGGCGAGCCTCCGCTCGGAGCGCTGGAGCGCGGCGCGGTCCTCGACGAGGATGCGTTCCATGCGGCGCCGGAGCCTCGCCATGGCGTCGTCGATGCGCTGCTGGGGCTCCGCCAGGATCTGCGCGGGCGAGCCGAGCCGGGCGCGCTGCCGGTCGAGATCGGCCCGAGCGCCCCGGAGCCGGTGGGCGATCGCGCGGCGCATGCGGGCCTCGAGGTGCTCCAGCGCCGCGCGCCGCGCCGCCGCGTCCGCGACGAGCATCTCTGCAGCCTGCGAGGGCGTGGCGGCGCGCGCGTCGGCGGCGAGGTCGGTCAGCGCGACGTCGATCTCGTGCCCGACGGCGCTCACGATCGGCACGCGCGCGGCCGCGACCTTCCGGACGACGATCTCCTCGTTGAACGCGCTGAGGTCGTCGGCCGAGCCGCCCCCGCGCCCCACGATGATCACCTCGATGCCCGGGAACTCCTCGAGCAGCGCGATCGCGCGCACGATCCGCTGCCCTGCGCCGGCGCCCTGCACCGGCGTGCGCGCCAGGATCAGCCGCGCGCCGCCGCGGCGGAACGCGACGGTCACGATGTCGTGGATCGCCGCGCCGTCGCCGCTCGTGACGACGCCGATGATCTGCGGATCGACGGGCAGCTTGCGCTTGCGCTCCGGCGCGAAGAGCCCCTCGGCGGCGAGCTTCTCCTTGAGGCGGAAGAGCGCCTCCAGGAGCGCGCCGCGGCCGGCGAGGCGCGCGTCGTCCGCGGAGAACTGGAGCCGGCCCCGAGGCACGTAGACCGTGGCGCGCCCCGTGAGCACGACGCGCGCGCCGTCGGCGAGCAGCTTCCGCGCGCGCGGCGCCGCGGTCCTGTACATCACGCAGTCGATGGCCGCCTCTTCGCTCTCGTCCTTGAGCGTGAAGTAGGCGTGGCCGCTGCCCACGATGCGCAGGCCCGAGATCTCGCCCTCGACGCGTACGTCCGCGGTCGACCCCTCGAGGATCCGCTTCAGCCGGCGATCCAGCTCCGCGACCGAGACCACCTCCGGCTCGGCGCCCCGCTGGCGGCGCGAGGGCGGCGGGCCCGTGAGCTCGCGAGGCTCGGCGACGGGAAGGGCCGCGAACGAGAGCTCGGGCGGGATATCGCGGCGCTGCACAGGGCAGACGTACCCTTTTGCTCGGCCTGTGGAAAGACTCTCGCGGGCCTGATCCCGCGTCAGGCGAGCCCGCCGTCGGGCGCGCGGCGAGGCTCGGCGCGGAGCGGCGGAGCGACGGGCCGTTCGCGCAGGCGATTTCGTGTGAGAGGGCCGGCTCGTGATCCGCAAGGTCCTCTTCCCCGACCGCGGCGAGATCGCCGTGTGAGTCCTCCGATCGCTGCATGAGGCCGGCCTCCAGGGCATCGCCGTCTGCAGCGACGCAGGCGTCGACAACCTCCATGTCCGCCTCGCGAGCGCGTCGTACGCCATCGGCCCCGCACCTATGGCCGAGAGCTACCTCCGCTTCGACCGGATCCGCCGCGTCACCAGGCGTTCCGGGGCGAGCGCTATCCATCTCGGGTACGGAAAACCGCGAGTTCGAGGAAGCATGCGAGCGGACTTCGTCGGGTTCCTCGTCGCCGAGGAGGGGTCGCCACGCGGCGTGACACGGCGCAGCGCGCGCCATCCGCGACCTGCCGGGGACGTCCTCGGCAGGTCGTAACCGGTCGTAACCGGTCGTAACCAGTTGTAACAGAGCGGGCCTTCAACAACGCGCAGCACCCTACGCAGCGCGTTGTCCTAAAGTCCCCTCGCTCCGGCCTCGGTCAATGCTATTCTACCGCCAACTTTCGGCCGGGGTGGAGGTGCGATGGGACGCGAGGCGAAGGGCCAGAAGGACCCGCTTGGGTCCGTCGCGATGCTCCCGTCGATCGAGGTCCGAGCCCACGAGCCTCCCTCTGCGACAGGCAGGCCGGCGACGCAGCGCGCGGGCGAGCCGGCGAGCGACGCCGCGGTGACGCCTTTCCCACGGGCTCGGTGGTTCGACGCGACCGCTCCCGACGTGACGCCGGCGAGGGGCACGGACACCCGGCGGCGCTGGGCGATCCCGCTCTTCCTGGCCGCGCTCGTGCTGGTCGTGACCGCGCGCGGCCTGATATTCCGTGCGCTGTTGCCGGTCGCCCTCGTGACGGCGGCGGTCGCGCTGCTCGCGCGGGGACGGCGGCAGCTCGTGCCCCCTCCGCAGGTGAGCCGGCGCGGGCTGAGCCTCGAGGGCGATCAGCTGCTCCTTCGAAGCCAGGGCAGCGCTGCGCAGCACGTGCTCCTCACCACCCGCGAGCGGTTCGGCGTCACGCTCCTCGCGACGCCGCGCCGGGATCGTATCGTCGCTCTGCTCAGCTCCAGCGCCGGGATGTCCTCCATCGGGGCCGGCTTCGACGGCCCCTCGCGGCGCACCTTCGCCGCGCTGCTCGACCACGCGTCCGTCGTGGGCTCCGACGAGGTCGGGCTCGAGGCGATCGGCCCGGACGGCGAGCCGATCTCGCTCAGCCCCGCGGCGCTCGCCGCGCTCCTCGAGGAGCTCACGCTGCGCTCTCCTGGGTGCCTCGATCGCTTCCTCCTGACCGACGCGCGCGGCGCCGCCCTCGGCCTCGACAGCCGGGAGCTCCGCGCCGGCGGCCGCGTCTTCGATCTGACGGCGCCGCTCGAGTGGCGCGCGTTCGTGTTCCAGGAGGCGCTCGGGCAGGCGATCGCGGTGTACCAGGGAACGTGGGTACGCCAGGGTACCAACGAGATCTCCCTCGTCTGTCTGCTCCCCGCGATGACGCCGCCGCTCGACGGACTGGGGGCATCGCTCGGCCCGCTCGATCGCGGCGCGCTCCGCGACCTCCGGCTGATGCAGGGCATACCGGAGAGCCCGCCGCCCGCCGATCAGCGCGTCGCCATCGATCGCCTGCTGATGGTCCCGATCCGATCCGCGCTGGACAAGGCGCCCCGGCCCGCCGCGCAGGCGCCGCGCGCGCGCGCATGACGCATCCACCGTGAACCCAGCGCCAGGGTTGTCCTTATGGGCCGACGAGACGGCGCGCCAGGGCTGCCCTGACGGAGCGAAGAGACAGCACGCGGGCATCGTGCTTCGCTTGACTCCCGCGCGCGGGCACGGGTAAACCGCTCGGTATCCAGGTGATTTCGAGTCACCACGTCCCACACGACATCCGGAGGCGATCCATGGCCGTCGATATCCAGAAACTGTTCAACGAGGAGCTGCCCGCTGCGCTGGTGAAGCATTCGGACGCGGCCAAGCAGATCGGCGGGAAGTACCAGATCAACGTGACGGGCGAGGGCGGCGGCGAGTGGCTGATCGACCTGTCCGACAGCGGGCCCAAGCTCTCCTCGGGCAACCCTGGCAACGCGGATGTCACGATCTCGCTGACCAGCGAGGATTTCCAGAAGCTGCACGAGAACCCGCAGGCCAACTCGATGCAGCTCTTCTTCGCGGGCAAGCTGAAGGTCACGGGCAACCAGATGCTCGCGATGAAGCTCCCGAAGCTGTTCCAGCTCAACGCGGGCTGATCCGGGCGCCAGCGGGGGCGAGCCCACCTGCGCCGCCGCGCGCGGCGCGGGCGGCGCGGGCGAACGGCTCACTGGTGGATCGCGGCCCGTGCGTCCGCCCGAGCCAACCTCGGGTGCCTTCTGCGCACGGCGCGCCGTTCGCTCAATCATTCCTCGATCGCTCGATCCCTCGACGGATCTCGCGCAACGACAGCAAAGCCGCCGTGCGCCCCCTCACCGACACGCGCGTCCTCGATCTTTCGAGGCTCTTGCCAGGCCCCTTCGCGACCCTCGTGCTCGCGGATCTCGGCGCCACGGTGGACAAGATCGAGGACGTCGCCGGCGGGGACTTCCTGCGCCAGCTCCCCCCGCAGGTCGCCGGAGAGTCCGCGGCGTTCCAGCTCTTGAACCGCGGCAAGCGCAGCGCCCTGCTCGACCTGAAGACGCCTGAGGGTCGCGACGCCTTCCGCCGGCTCGTCGCCAGCTACGACGTGCTCTTCGACCAGTTCCGCCCGGGGGTGCTCGATCGGCTCGGGCTCGGTCACGCGGCGCTGCGCGCGGACAACCCGCGGCTCATCGTCTGCGCGCTGACCGGCTACGGTCAGACGGGCACCCTGGCGGCGCGCGCGGGGCACGATCTGAACTACATCGCGCGCGCGGGGATCCTCGGCGCGCAGGGGCCCGCCGAGGGGCCGCCGCAGGTACCAGGCTTCCAGGTCGCCGACATGAGCGGCGGGATGTGGTGCGCGATCGCCATCCTCGCCGCGCTGCGCGAGCGGGAGCGGACCGGGCAGGGCGCGGTGCTCGACATCGCCATGACCGACGGCGTGCTCGGCTTCGCCCTTCCCACGCTCGCCGCCGCGCTCGCGAGCCGCGGAGAAGCGGCCAGGGAGACAGCGCGCGGGGCGGGCGGGGAGCCGCTCACCGGCGGGCTCGCGCCGTACAACACCTACCTCTCGAAGGACGGGCACGCGATGGCCCTCGCCGCGCTGGAGCCGAAGTTCTGGGCCTCGTTCTGCGAGGGCGCCGGGCTCGATCCCGACCCGAGCGCGCTCGTCCCCGGGCCGCACCAGGCCGAGCTCAAGCGCAAGCTGGCCGCCGTCGTTCGGGAGCGGACGCGCGCCGAGTGGGAGACCTTCGCCGCCGAGCGCGACTGCTGCCTCGAGCCGGTCCTCGATCCGCGCAGCGCCGCGGCGGATCCCCACCTCGCTTCGCGCGATCTCCTGTTCGAGATCGCCTCGCCACGCGGCCGGATCCCCCAGCTGAGGACGCCGGTCACGCCGGCGGGCGTCGCGTTCGCGCCGGCGCCTCGCGCCGGCGAGCACACGCGCGCCGTGCTCCGCGACGCGGGCTTCTCGGAAGGGGACATCGACGCGCTGATCCGCGCTGGCGCGGCGCGGGAGGCGCGCTGACGGCCGCCGTTCGCGAGCGCGCCACGTGCCACGTGCCACGTCGAAGATGCGCGCGGCGCGCCGGCAGCGGCGACCGAGCTCCTGCTTCCCGTCAGATCTTCTTCAGCTCGTCGACGAACTCCCAGTCGGCGATGAGGTGCTTCTTCAGCATCAGCGACAGGAGCGCGGCGAACATCGCCTCCCAGCGCACGTTGTTGCCGAGGATCTCGCTCGCGTCGGCGCCGTGCGACACCGCGCGCAGCGCGGAGACCAGATCGCGGGCGGTGAGGCCCGAATCGTCCGCCGTGGGAGGCGGAGGCGGCTCCGACTGCGCGGTGGCGCGGGGGGACGGGGCTTCTTTCCGCTGCTGCGGTTGCTGCTGCTGCGATTTGGACCCGCGCGCGGGGAGCGTGATCGTCGTCCCGTCGAGCAGGGTGAGCGAGACCATCCGCCGGCGACCGCGGCCTTGCGGCGCGGGGATGTTGCGCACCTCGCGCTCGCTCGGGGGCTCGTCGCCGTAGTCGGGCACGCTCTCCGGGACGGTGCGCGCCGCAACGCTGGCGCGTCCGAGCACCGCGCCGAGGAGGGCCGCGGCTGGCGTGCTCGACGTTGGCGCCCCGTCCATGCTCGGCGCCGCGTCGCCGGCGGACGCCGCGACGGGCCCCGGCGCGGAGCTCGGGCGCATCGTCTTCCGGCGCTCCGGCTGCGCTGCCTGCGCCTGCGCCGCCTGCGTGGACGGCGCCTGCGCCGCCTGCGTGAACTGCGCCTGCGCTGGCTGCGCAGGTTGCGCGGGCTGCGCGGATCGTGCTGCCTGCGCCGCCGCGAGCAGCTCGGGCGTCGGCGCGACCTTCAACGTCGGCCGCGAGCGCTCGTCCGGCCGGCCGCGGATCTGCCGCTCCTCCGGGGAGCTGCGGACTTCCTTGGCCGCGGGGCGAGGCGCTTCCCACGCCAGCTCGTCATCCATGACGCCCACGTCGGAGGGGTCGACGTCGGAGGTCTCGATCGCCGGCCCCGCGTCCTCGACCAGCCGCGCCCCGGATCGCATGGCGGGCCTGGTGAGCAGCAAGGGCTCCGGCGTCGACGTCGGCATCGGTGTCGACGTCGATGATGGCTCATCGGCAAGGCGCGCCGTCTCGGGCGCTCCGGAGAGCTCGGACGAAGGCGGCGGGTCGGCGGGGCGCGCCCGCGACTGCGGCTCGCTCACCTGGGCCTGCTTCGCCGCGGGCGCGGGCGGCGGCGCCGAGCGGGCGCGCGCTCCGTAATAGACCCGGATCGCGTTCCGGATGTCGCTCGGCGGAGCGATCATCGCGCGCACGGGCAGGCCGGAGAACGCCATGCACTCCTTCATGCCGTCCTCGTTCGTCGGATCGTCCATCGCGACGTACAGGGTCTCGCCCTGGTTGCGGACGTGGCGAACGTAGATCGGGACGAGGCAGTAGCGCTCGGCCACGTCGTGCGGGACGAGGTTGAGCAGCTGCCGCGAGAACTCGATGTGCAGGAGCGACACCCAGGGGACAGCGAGCTGGTGCGACAGGATCTGCGTCAGCTGGGTTTCGTTGATGAGCCCTTGCTCGACAAGGAGCGTCCCCAGCCGCCGGCCATCCGTACGCTGCTGCTCCAGGGTCCTCTCGAGGGCGTCCTGGGTGATCATCCGCGCGTCGACCAGGAGCTGACCGAGACGTAGGCGAGGCGTAACCATCGCGCCCGAGGTTACCCCAAGAAGGATCCAGGACCTAACAGACGGCTGGACGAGCCTCCCCGCCCCCTCCAGACGGCGCCCCCGCGAGCCGAGGGAGACCTCGACTCCAATCGTTATCCCGAACGTGGTAAGGTCCCGCGCGTGTCCACAGTGGTCTGCCCGCAATGCGCGAATCCGTGCGAGCAGGCGCACAAATTCTGCCCGGTGTGCGGCTTCCCGATCTCGGAGTTCAACCGGACGTCCGACGATCCGCTGATCGGGACGACGCTCCCTGGCAACTACGTGATCCTGGAGCTCGTCGGGGTTGGCGGCATGGGCCGCGTGTACAGGGCCGAGCAGAAGGCCCTGGGGCGCACCGTGGCCGTCAAGATCATCCATCCCCACCTGCTCGGCGACGAGAGCGCGTCGGTCCGGTTCATCACCGAGGCGCGCGCCGCGAGCCGCCTCAACCACCCGAACTCGGTCGGCGTCATCGACTTCGGTAAGAACGGCGGGCAGCTCTACCTCGTCATGGAGTTCCTGCGCGGGCGCGACCTCGCCCGCGTCGTCTACGAGGACGGCCCGCTCCCGTTCCGCCGCATCGTCGACATCCTCTGCCAGGTGCTCGCGGCGCTCGCCGAGGCGCACCACCTCGGCATCATCCACCGCGATCTCAAGCCCGAGAACATCGTGCTCGAGCCGATGCGCTCGGGCGGCGATTTCGTGAAGGTCGTCGACTTCGGCCTCGCGAAGCTGAAGGGGGAGGTCGCGACGACGAACATCACGAGCCCCGGCATCGTCTGCGGGACCCCGGACTACATGGCCCCGGAGCAGGGGCGCGGCGATCCGATCGACGCGCGGAGCGACCTCTACGCGTGCGGCGTCATCCTGTTCCAGCTGCTGACCGGCCGGCTCCCGTTCGAGGCGGAATCGCCGACGCAGGTGGTGCTGATGCACCTCTCCTTGCCGCCGCCCGATCCCGCCCTGCTCGCGCCGGAGCGCGAGATCCCCGAGCCGCTCGTCGAGGTCACGCTCCGAGCGCTCGAGAAGGACGCCGCGCGGCGCTACCAGTCGGCGGACGAGTTCGCGGCGGCGCTGCGCGCGGCGCTCGGGACGTTCGACACCCCCTCGGGGCGCTTCTCGTTCGCCGACGCGACGGTCATCTGCGGCTCGTGCCGGGCCATCGTGCCGCGCGGCCAGAAGTTCTGCGGCGAGTGCGGCGCCAGGATCGCGCAGGCGCACTCGCCCGCCCCTGCGCCGCGCGCGGCGCCCCAGGCCGCCCGGCGCGATCGCGCCCCCTCGGCCCCCACGCTCCCGCTCCCGTTCGCGGCGCGCGAGGACGACCTCGCGTGGCTCGACACCTGCCTCGCCGACGTCGAGGGCTCGGTCGTCGCCGCGCGCATCGTCGGCGAGCACGGCGTCGGCAAGACCCGGCTCCTCCGCGAGTTCCTCGACGTCGCCGCGAGCCGGGGCGACATCGTCATCCAGACCGGCCCGGACCCGTGGGGCGCGGAGGTCGGCTACTACGCGCTCCGCTGGGCGATCGCCGGGCTCGCCGAGCTCCCGCCCGACGGCGGCAACGCGTCGAACTGGAGCGGCGCGACGCCGGAGGCGCGGCGCGGGCTGCTCGAGATCTTCGGCAAGGGCGACCGCGGGAGCGACGTGCGCAGGCACGCCTGGAACAAGCCGACGGCGGGCGGCCTCTCGCCCGACGATCGCCGCTTCATCGCCGCGGAGGCCCTGCGCTGGGCGCTCTCTCGAGCGCAGCAGACCGCCTTCCCGCACCGGGTCCTGCTCGCGATCGACGACCTGCACGCCGTCGACGGCGCGAGCCGGAACGCGTTCGCCGACGTGATCGCGGAGCCGCCGCTCGCGGCGCTGCTCATCGTCGCCAGCCACACGCCGGGCTTCGAGCCTGAGTGGGGCGGCGCCGTGCGCGCGCTCGGCGGCCTCCCGAAGGACATCGCGCTCTCGCTCCTCCGCAGCAGCGTGGGCCTGGACCACCGCGCCGCCCGCAAGACGCCGCCGAGCATGGGCGGCCTGCGGCTGTCGCCGCGGCGCGACCCGTCGGACGGCGCCGCCGATCAAACCCCGCTGGCCCTGCCGCCGAGCGCGGCGAGCCCGGCCGTCCTCGGCGGCGAGGCCGCCACGGTGCCGCCGCTCTACATCGACCAGCTGGTCCGCTACACGCTCGAGGGGGGCAGCGATCCGCCCGCGCGGATGGCCGACCTCGTCGCCGCGCGGATCGAGCGGCTGCCGCAGGACGCGCGCCGCACGCTGCAGGCGCTCGCCGTCATCGGCGACGCGGCGGACCGGGCCACGCTGCAGCGCCTGCTGCCGGACATCCGCGCCTTCGACGACCTGCTCGGCAAGCTCGCGGCGGCGGGCATGATCGAGGAGCACTCGAGCGGCATCCGCACGGCGCACCCGCTGCTCCGCGACGTGACGCTCGCGACGATCCCGGCCGGCGTCCGGCGCGATCTGCACGCCAAGGCGACGTTCGACAGCGCGGGCGACCCGCTCGCGCTGCCGCTCGAGGTGCAGGCGATCCACGCCTACCACGCGCAGAACGCGTTCGTCGCGCTGATGCTCCTCGAGCAGGCGGCGGACCGCTCCGCCGCGCGCGGGGACAGCGCCGGCAGCGTGCTCGCGCTGCGCCGCGGCCTCGATCTGGCGCGGCGGGAGATCTTCCGTGGCGAGCTCGACGATCCGGTGCGCGCCGTCCTGATCTTCAGCCGGAAGCTCGGCGAGGCGCTCGCGCGCGCCGGAGATCTGACCGACGCCGACGGCGTGCTGCGCGAGGCGCTCGACCTCGCCGGCCCAGGCGGGCCTGATCGCGCGCTCGTCCTGGGCGCGCTCGCGCACGTGGCGCACCAGCGCGAGCGCACGGGCGAGGCGTCGATGTACCTCCGCGAGGCGATGGACCTCGCCCGGCAGGGCGCCGACAGCGACGTGGTGCAGTCGCTCGACAAGATGCGGCGCGAGTGGATGGCGCGCTGAGCGAGAGACGGTGAACGACGAGGAACGATCGCGAGGGGCCGGATCGCCGGCGAACGCAGCGGCATCGCCGCCGCGCGCGCCGTTCATCGCGCGATGGGACCTCGACAAGACCTACCTCCGGACCGACTTCGACACGCTGCGCGACCTCGTGCGGACCGCGATCGAGCGGCCGGATCAGAAGCGCACCGTGCCGGGCGCGGGGTCGCTCCTGCGCGAGCTCGGCCGCGCGGGCGTCGAGACGCACATCCTCTCGGGCAGCCCGGAGCAGCTCCGCTCCCGCATCGAGCAGAAGCTGCGGCTCGACGGCGCGCGCTGGGCGTCGCTCACGCTGAAGCCCAACCTGCAGAACATCCTCCGGCTGCGCTTCCGCGCGCTGCGCGGGCAGCTCGGCTACAAGCTGCCCGCGCTGCTCCAGCGGCGCTGCGAGCTCGCGGAGCAGCGCGACCCGAGCGGCGCGCTCATCCGCGAGGTGCTGCTCGGGGACGACGCGGAGGCCGACGCGTTCGTCTACTCGCTGTACGCGGACGTCTGCGAGGGCCGGGTCACCCCGCTGGAGCTCGGCGAGGTGATGCGGCTCGGGCACGCGTACGACGACACCATCGTCGATGCGATCCGGTTCGCGAGCTACGTCGAGAAGGGCCCCGTCGTCGAGCGCATCCTGATCCACCTCGACCGCCAGTCCTCGCCCTCGGATTTCCGGATCTTCGGCGACCGGGTCGTCCCCTTCTACAACTACCTTCAGGCGGCGTTCGTCCTCCACGAGGACGGCCGGATCGCGGCGCACGCGGTGCTCCGCGTCGCGCAGTCGCTGGTCGTCGCCCACAACTTCGACAGCGTCGCGCTCGCGCGGAGCTACGTCGATCTGTCGCGCCGCGGGCACGTCTCCGGCAAGGGCATCGCGTCCCTCGCGGCCGCCTACGGCGAGCTCGCGCAGCGCAGGGCCGCGGGCGCGAGCGATCTCGGCGCGATGGTCGCGGAGCTCACGCGGCTCTGCAGCGATCTGCGCCCCGCCGTGAGCCGGCCGCACGCGGACATCGACTACCGCGCGCTCGCCGCCGGCCACAACCGACGCTCGAAGCGCGGCCGCTGACAGCGGGCGTGCGAGGTGGCCGCGCCGGCCCCGGCGTCGGCGCGGGGCGCCGCCGCGGGGAGGCCCTCGCGCTCACAGCCAGGCGTTGTTGAGGATCTCGCCGACGCCGCCGGCGCCCGGGACGATGTACTGGATGCTGTTCAGGCCGCGCTCCTCGTCCCAGTGCGTGCCCGGCTCGGTCTTGAGGACGCGCGCCGGCGAGAGGCCGCGATCGAGCCGGAGCGCGTAGATGATCGCGTCCGGGTGGGCCTCGGTGACGCGGCGGATGTACTCGGGCGTGACGATGAGGTGCATGGCGATGCACTTGGCCGGCCGCCCCTCGAGGGCGGTCTTGTAGTACGTCATGGCGCTGACCATGGACGAGCCGGTGGCGCCCATCGGGTCGGGGAAGAGCACGTGGCGCCCGTCGACGTCGCGGCCGATCTTGGCGTCGTGCCAGGTCGCGCCGACGACCTCGCCCTGCTCGTTCGTCTGCCGGCTCATGAACAGGTGATCCTGCCGGACCAGCGCAGGGTCGAGGACCTCATTCAAGAGCTCGTAGACCACCTGGGAAGGCATCGTCCCGGCGCGCGCGATGCCCACGGTGACGGCCTTGGTCGCGCGCGACAGCGCGGCGCCGCGATACACGGCCTCCGGGTGGGAGGAGATCATCCGGGTCGGGACGTCGACGCGCGCGCGCCCCAGCTCGGCGGCGAGGACGGCGCGCGCCAGGTTCTGGTAGAGAACGCCGACGAGACGCCCGACGTCGGGCTGGACCGTCTCCGGAGAGCAGGCTCGAGCCAGCAGAGTCCATGCGAGCGGGTCATCGAGCAGGTGCACGCCCGGACCGTACCGGTGGGCGATTTCGGGGGGCCGGAATCGACTCTCAGCGTACGCAACGTCGACCATCGTTTTTCTGTTACACTACCTGGCCCGGCGCGGGGTATTCCTCCGGGTGCGCGCCGGTGCTCTCCCCGGGAGCGGAGTGGTTTCGAAGCGATGAGGGCGCCCGCCCAGCGGGCTGTCCCGGTGGACTTGCAAAGGAAGGGATGTTCGGTGGATAGCGACCTTGCCGAGTCGGTTGCGGCGCTCAAGGATGCCTTTGTCCGAAGAGGCATCCCTGCGAGGTTCGGAAAGGCGGCTCCAGCGGCGGTGGAAGAGCTGCGCAAGACGCTGCGGGTGCCCGCGAGGTACCGCGCTTTCCTCCAGGAGGCCGACCCGCTCGACGTCGAGACGGTGACCCCGGTCGAGCGTGTACGCCTCATCCCCTCCGAGAAGCTCGCGGCCGAGCAGCTAGCGAACGGCGGCGACAGCTCCCTCGCGGGCTGGCGCAAGAGCTGGATCCTCATCGCTCGCAGCGCCCTGCTGGGAGATCCCTATTTCCTCGACATCTCGAAGCTCGACGCCGAGGGGGACTGCCCCGTGTTCAGCTGTATGACGGGGACCGAGTCGCTCAAGCCAGAGCTCTGCGCGTCGAGCTTCCAGCAGTTCCTGCGCATCCTCGCTACCTCGATGGAGGTCGCGTCCGGCTTCGGAGAGAGCGGCCTCGACGACGACGATGAGGCCATCTTCCGCGAGGCGCTCGCGCCGAAGATCAAGACCATCGACTCCGCGGCGCTCCGCGCGGGCCACTGGACCTGACGTAACCTCCACGGCGCGCCGCTCACCGGGCGCGCCGCGGATCGAGCTGACCGCGCCATGGCCAGGTGCCTCGTATGCAACGCCGAGAACCCGGGCTCCGCCCGGTTCTGTGTGGCGTGCGGCGCGTCGCTGACCGCGAACGAGGCGGGCATCGGCGCGGCGACCTCGGCGCGTCCTGCGCCCGGCCCGCGGACGACCGTCCCTGGGCAGCCGCTGCTGGGCGCCCTGGTACCCGAGGATCCGGCGCACAGAGCCAGCCTCTCGGCCCTCGCGGCCGGCGGCGCGAACGGGCCCGCGGCGAACGTCCACGCGCCTCATGTCGTCCCCGCGCCGCTGGCGGGCTCGCTGCCGCGGCGCGCGCCGGGCGGCCACCTGCCGGCGGGGACGCTCGTCGATCAGAAGTACGTGGTCGAGCGGGTGCTCGGCGAGGGCGGCATGGGCGTCGTCTACCTCGCTCGGGACGTCCACACCGGCCTGCACGTGGTGCTGAAGGCGGTGCGCCAGGAGCTCGGGCACCGGCCGGACGTGCGCGCGAGGACGCTCGCCGAGGGCCGCGCGCTCGCGCAGATCGATCATCCGAACGTCGTCCACCTGAAGGCGGTGGTGGCGGAGCGAGACGACCTCTGGCTCGTCATGCAGTACATCGACGGCGAGAGCCTGGAGCAGACGCTCGCCAGGTACGCCGAGGAGAGCCGGCGGATGCCCCTGCCCGAGGCGCTCTCGATCTTCGGCCAAATCGCCTCCGGCATCGCGGCCGCGCACCGCGAGGGGGTGATCCACCGCGATCTCAAGCCGGCGAACGTGCTCATCCGCGGCAAGGACGGCGTCGCGAAGGTCACCGACTTCGGCATCGCCAAGGCCGAGGCGGACGCGCTCGCGGGGCGCGGGCTGACCAAGGGGATCATCGGCTCGCTCTATTACATGTCGCCGGAGCAGGTCCTCGGGCGCCGCGACCTCGACAAGCGAGTGGACATCTACGCGCTGGGCGTCGTGCTCTACGAGATGCTGGTGGGGCAGGTGCCGTTCGACGCCGAGAGCGACATCGAGATCATGCGGCAGCACGCGGAGGTGCCGCTCCCCCTGGTCAGCGCCGTGCGTCACGATGTCCCTCCGGCGCTCGACGCCTTCCTCCAGAAGGCGTGCGCCAAGGAGCGGGCGGATCGCTTTGCCAGCTGCGAGGAGCTGCTCGCCGCGCTCGACGCGATCGCCCATCCTGCGCCGGCGGCGGCCGCCGCGCCGCTCGGCGCGTCGAGCCGCCCGCCGCCGCCCGCGGCCACGACGGTCGACGAGGTCCGCGAGGGGCTGCGGTCGCCGTCGGGCGCGCCGCTGGCGAGCGGGCCTCGGGGGCCACAGCGCGCACGCGGCTCGTGGCTCGCGATCGGCGCCGGGGCCCTCGTGATGTTCGGCGGGGCCGCCGCGCTGCTCGGGCTGGGCGTGCTCGACAGGCCGCGCGATGGTCGCCGGCGGGCCGTCTCGCCGAGGGAGCAGCGCCCGGCAGCCAGCGCGAGCAGCACCACCCCGGCGGCCAGCGCGGAGCAGCCGCAGCCGTCGCCGCTCGCCAACCTGACCGGGCTGTGGGTCGGCAACGGGCGCGAGCTCGAGGCCGTCCTTGCCGGCGAGTCGCTCGAGTTCCGGGTCCGCCGCCCGGAGCAGTTCGCGCCGCAGGACTATGCCGAGGGCGAGGCCCGCTTCTCGCTGCACGAGATCCCCGGCGAGACCGGGGTGTTCGCCGTCGAGGACCGGCTCCGCTTCATCGCCCCCGAGTCGCGCAAGTTCGATCCGGCCCGCTCCAGGGGCACCTGCCAGGACGTCCGCAGCGCGGTGGAGGGCCACCCCCTGCGCGCGAGCTTCGACGGGGCCCGCCTGAGCGTCGAGTTCGCGAAGATCGAGCCCTCCACGAGCAACTTCGTGGTGGAGCGCGGCAAGGTCGTCAGCTGCGTCGGCCTCAGCGCCCTCCCCGCCACGCGCGTCGTCAGCACGCTGTCGAGGATGTGACGGGCTAGACCGCTCCAGAGCGGCGGTCACCCGCACAGGAGACGGGCTCAGCTCGGCGTTTTCGGCGCGGAAGCGCACTCCGGTGCGCTGAGCACCGAAAACGTCGAGATGGGCCCGTATCCGAAGCGGGTGGCCGCCGCTCACAAGCCGCCGACTGCGGGCACCGGCTGCGGCTTTCCGGCGTGGATGACCGCGCAACGGACGGTCGTCGACGAGGTCGGCGCGCTCGCCCGCCCGCCACCCAGGACGAGCGTGCCGAAGATGTTGCGCGCCGCCGCATCGACCTCCGCGGCGCCGCGCGGCGGCACCGGGTTCCCGCTCGCGTCGAACACCGTCACCGCCTGCACGACGCCGCGGGCGATCTCGCCCTCCGGGAAGGACATCATCACCGTGGCGCGGACGTAGGCCGAGGAGCCCTCGACGATCCCGAAGCTGTACGGCTTCTTCGCGAAAGCGCCGCAGAAGCCGCTCGTACCCATGCCACCGTCGGGCCCGTAGTTCGCCGATGCCCACTGCCCGACGTTGACCGTGAGCCCGCTCTCACCCGAGCCTTGCGCGTACTGGACGCACTGGGCGAGCGCTGGATCCCACATCGCGCCCGTTGGGCAGCGCCCTACCTTCGCGCACGCCTGGCCGGTCCAGACCTCGTCGCGCGCGCAGGTCTGCGAGAGGGGCACGCACGCGGCGGTCGGACCGTCGACGACGAGCTCCTGGCCGGGCGGGCATCCGAGCTTCTGCCCGGCGCCGACCGCGACGCCGATGTTGGTCGCCACCTGCTCGCGCGAGACGCAGTAGCCCGTGCTCTGGTCGATCTCGTCGCCGGGCCGGCAGCGATCGGGAGCGCACCCGCCGGCCTCGTAGTGGCGACCCACGCCGCAGTAGGCGTTCGCCGCCTGGGGCGTGAGGCACTGGCCCGCGACCGAGAGATAACCCTTCAGGCATCGGCAGCGGTTCTGCTTCGTGTCGAAGCCGGCGCCGTCGCTGCACGACGAGATCGAGCAGCGGCAGCTGCTGCCCTGGCAGATCTTGAGGAAGCAGGAGTTCTCCGGGCAACCGATGAGCACGGCAGGCGCCAGCGCGAGGAGCACGACCGAGAGCGCGGTAGAGGCGAGACCAAACGAGCCGGACCGCATCGGGCGACCCTACTCGATCCGCTCAGGCCGGGGAACTCGGGGAGCGACGCGCGGCAGCCGCCGCGATGCGCTGCCGCGGCCGCGGCGCGCGCCGCGCGGCCGACGTACCGGCGGCCGGGGTGGTGTGGTACGGGGTGTCGCCGTCGACGCGGAGATTCCACCGCGCCGGTCCATATCAAGCCATGCTGCCCATCTACATCGAAGGTTCGCCTCAGTTCGAGTCCACCCTGTCAGCCCTGCGCACCCGCGGCACGGGCGACCTCGCGAACGTCACGCCGGCCGTGACCGAGATCATCGACAACGTCCGGCGTGGGGGGACGTCCGCCGTGCTCGGCTACATCGAAAAGTTCGAGCGGAGGACGTCGAAGGCGCTCGTCCGCCACGCAGGCCCCGAGGCGGAGGGCGGCTTCGGCGGAGCCGAGGCGCTCGCGAGGCTCTCGCCGGAGGTCCGCGCCGCGCTCGAGACCGCGGCAGCGAGGATCGCGCGTTACCATGAGCGGCAGCGCGACGCGGGCGATCTCGGCCCCCCGAACGTGGCGGCGAACGGGCCCGCGCTGCAGGCCGGCTTCAGCTACGAGGAAGAGGGCGTCCTGCTGGGCATGCGCGTGCGCCCGCTGCGCCGGGTCGGCGTCTACGCGCCGGGCGGCAAGGCCCGCTACCCCTCCAGCGTGCTCATGTCGGCCATCCCCGCGCGCATCGCCGGCGTGCAGGAGATCGTCCTCGCGAGCCCGTCGGCCGACGACGCAACGCTCGCCGCGGCGCACCTCTCCGGCGTGACGACCCTGCTCGACGCGGGCGGCGCGCAGGCGATCGCGGCCATGGCCTACGGGCTCCCGGAGCTCACGCCGGTCGACAAGATCGTGGGGCCCGGCAACGCCTACGTCGCCTGCGCGAAGAAGCTGGTCTTCGGGGATGTGTCGATCGACGGCATCACCGGACCGAGCGAGATCCTCGCGCTCGCCGACGAATCCGCGGATCCCCGGCTCGTCGCCGCCGATCTCCTCTCGCAGGCCGAGCATGACGAGGCGTCCTACGCCCTGCTCGCGACGACCTCCGCGAAGCTGGCGGAGGCGGTCGCGCGCGAGCTCGACGCGGCGCTCCCCGAGCTCACGCGTCGCACGATCGTGCAGGCGTCGCTCTCGACGCACGCGGCGGCGCTGGTCGTCGGCTCGCGCGCCCGCCTCGCCGAGATCGCCGATCAGCTCGCGGTCGAGCACGTGGCCTTCCACGTCACCGACGCCGAGGGGTTGTTCTCGGAGATCGGCACGCTCGGCGCCGCGCTGCTCGGCGACCTCACCCCGGTCGCCGCGGGCGACTACCTCGCGGGGCCGTCCCACGTCCTCCCGACCGGCGGCTCAGCCCGCTTCGGCGCGCCGCTCGGGGTCTACGACTTCGTGACGCGCGCGAGCCTCATCCGGTACTCGGGCGCGGCGCTCCGGGCGCAAGGCCCGATCATCGAGAAGCTGGCCCTGGCCGAGGGCCTGCAGGCGCACGCCCGCGCCGTGTCGCTCCGCCTCGCGAGCAAGGCGACCGACCCCGCCAAGCGCGGCGCGTCGCAGTCCTGACACCGCGCTGCCGCCCGGCGCGCCGCGCCCTCGGGAGCGCGGCGCGCGACGACGCGCTGTCGACCGCGCTCCCCTGACCTATCGATCTCGGTTCAGCCGAGCGCCGCGCGCGCGCCGCCGCGATCGGCCGCCTTGCGCGGCTTCGCGGCGCCGTACGCCCCCGGCAGGCTCACTCGGCGCGGAGGTAGCCCGCGTTGATCATCTTCAACACGGACTGCGCGGTCTCCAGATCCGTCGCGGGGCTCTTGTTGAGGACCATCGCGAGGTGCCCGTGGTTGTAGACCACCTGGAGGACGTCGAGATCGACGGGCGAGAGATCGCGGAGCTGCGGCTTGAGCGGCTGGGGGATGACCAGGCGCGCCGACAGGTCCGGGAGCTGGTGGCGGATGTTGTTCAGCTCGTCGATCTGCCGGAGCCCCTCCATGAGGAGCTCCTGCACCGTCGCGCTGATCTCGCCGGTCATGACCCGCTCCTCGGCCGCCTCGAGGTCGAACGTCCCGCCGGCCCAGGTGAGGATCCGGTAGACGCTCTTCAGCGGCGGGACATCGGTCAGATCGTTGATGGTCGCAAAGGTCACGATGCCCTTGCGCAGGTAGATCTTGCCGACATCGTCGTCGGAGCGGACCACGAGGACGCCGCTCTTCTTCGATGTCCCGAAGAGCTGCAGCAGATCCGGGAGCGGGATCTCGTCGATCGACCCGGACATCGACCGGGTCTGACCGCTCCTCAGCGATGGTTCGTCCATCCGTTTCCGCGCCGGTGGCGCGCCCGGGTCGGTGGAGACGACCTTGAGGATGCTGGTGCCGATGAGCACCCGATCGCCCTCCTTCAGGGTCGTCTTCTTGATCTTCTCGCCGTTGACGAACGTTCCGTTCGTCGAGCCGAGATCCTCGATCACAATCGACTGTTCGGTGCAGGCAATCCGGGCATGGCGCCGGGAGACCATGTCCTCGACGAGGACCATGTCGAGGTCGCTGGAGCGACCCACGACGATCTCCTGCTGCTCCCCGAGGGGGAATTCGCCGCCTTGGTACTTCCCGGAGATGAAGCGCAACGCTAGTTGCCGCGTTGCCGACACCTTGGGAGCGTGGTTATCCATCGCAGGGAGTAAAAACCTTCGTGCGCTTACGAGAGCGCCAGCAGGGGGCAAAGCTTAGTTTCACCGAGCAAAGGTGGTCAAGAGATCCGGTCCGTTCTTTCAAATGAGTCGGCTCGTCCGATCCTGACGCAACGCGCCGGCCCCCCTCCCTCGGCCGCCACAGGGGCGCGCCGCGGGGGTAGGGGCCAACGTACTCGGCGCACGCGAGTGTATCCAATTTGAGGGAAAGAGGGCGACTGGCTCCGTCGAAACCGTCGGCACCGCCAGTTTCCGAGGCCCCCGGGCCCGGGGCGGTGCGCCGGGCCGCCTCAGCGGGGAATCCTGCGGTCGCTCGGCTCATTGCCCTTGCTTTCGAGCCCGGCATGTTGAACGGCCTCGGCGTGAGCTCCGAAGCGACGCGACCCACCCTCTCCGCAGGCGATCCGCTGGGCACGCACCGCGTGCTCGATCCACCGGGGGCCATGCCGCAGCCGGCAGAGCGGCTGGACGCCGACGCCTCGCGCCACTTCGAGACCGAGATCGTCGTCGATGTGCAGACGCTGAACATCGACGCCGCGAGCTTCCGCCAGATGGAGGAGGCCTCCGGCGGCAGCCCGGACGGCGTGACCCAGCTCGTCCTCGAGACGGTGGCGCGCCGGGGCAAGCAGCACAACCCGGTCACCGGCTCGGGCGGCATGCTGCTCGGCGTCGTGCGTCGGGTCGGCTCGCTCGCCGAGCACCGCGGCGTCGCCGTCGGCGATCGCATCGCGACGCTCGCGTCGCTCTCGCTCACGCCGCTCTCGCTCCGCCGGATCATCGCCGTGCGGCCCGCGTCCGCGCAGATCGACGTCGAGGGCACCGCGATCCTCTTCGGGTCGGCGCCGCTCGCCCGGATGCCGACCGACATGCCCGAGCGGCTCGCCCTCGCGCTGCTCGACGTCGCGGGCGCCGCGCCTCAGGTGGCGCGCCTCACCGGCCCGCGCGACAGCGTCGTGGTGCTCGGCGCGGGCGGGAAATCGGGCCTCCTGTGCGCGGCCGAGGCGCGGCGCTGCGTCGGCCGCGCCGGACGCGTCATCGGGATCGAGGCGTCGCCGGGGCTCGCCGCCGATCTGCGCTCGCTCGCGATCTGCGACCATGTCGCGGTCCTCGACGCGCGCGACCCCCTCGCCGTGCGCGACGCCGTGCTCCCGTTCACCGGCGACGCGGGCGCCGACCTCACGCTCTCGTGCGTGAACGTCCCGGGCGTGGAGCTCAGCGCGATCGTCGCCACGCGCGATCGCGGCAAGACGTACTTCTTCGCGATGAGCACGAGCTTCACCGCCGCCGCCCTGGGGGCCGAGGGGATCGGCAAGGACGTGGACCTCTACATCGGCAACGGCTACGCCCACGGACACGCCGAGCACACGCTCGCGCTCGTGCGCGAGCATCCCGCGCTCGAGCGGCTCATGACCTCGCGCTACGGCTGAGCGCCCCGCTCGACGCGACGCGCGCAGCGCGCACGCGCCCAGACGCCGCGGGCGCTTCTGGGGTCACCGGCCTCAGCCGGGCCGCTCCTGAGGGGCCGGCTCGGCGGGCGCCAGCGCCGAGGGCGACGGCTGCGGCGCGCTCAGCTTGTCGACGGCGGCGGGGAGGATCACGGCGAAGGTGCTCCCCTTCCCCTCGTACGACCGGACCTCGATGCGACCGCCGGCGCTCTGCGCGATGCGCTGGCTGATGGACAGGCCGAGCCCGGTCCCTTTGTCCTTCGTCGTGAAGAACGGCAGGAAGATGTTCGCGAGCACCTTCTGGGAGATCCCGGGGCCGTTGTCGGTGACGTTGAGCTCGACGAACGGCTCGTCCGAGCCCGAGCCGGGCCGCGTGCCGCGGCCGAAGCGGACGCGCGTCGAGATCACCACCTTGCCCCGGCCCTTCATGGCCTGAACGGCGTTGCGGAACAGGTTCATCAGCACCTGCCGCAGCTGCTCCGGATCGATGGCGACGCGGGGGAGGTCGGGATCGAGCGTGACCTCGACCTCGAGCTGGTCGTTCCTGCGCTCGATCGAGAGCACCTGCAGGGTGCGGCGCACGATCGCGTTCACGTCGGTCGGGACGGCCGAGCCCTGCGCCGGCCGCGCGAGATCGAGCACCGAGCCCACGACGCGATCGAGCCGATCGACCTCCTCGAGGATGATCCCGAGGAACTCGCGCGACGCCGGGTCGATCTGCGCTTCCGGCACGGGATCGGCGAGCAGCTGCGCCGCCCCCTTGATCGCGCCGAGCGGGTTCCTGATCTCGTGCGCGAGCCCGGCCGCCATCTGGCCGAGGAGCGCGAGCCGGTCGCGCTCCTTCATCTGCGCGTAGAGCCGCGAGTTCTCCAGGACGACGCCGATCTGCGCGGCGAGCGTCTCGAGCAGGGTCAGCTCCTCGGGCGAGAACGCGTCGCGCACGCGCGTGTCCGCCACGACCAGGAGCCCGATCGGCTCGCCCTGCTCGTCGCGCGCGCACAGCACCACGCCCGAGCAGAGGCTGCCGAGCACCTCGGCCGCCGCGAGCACCGCGTCCTCGGGGACCTGGGGCCGAACCTCCGTCCGCCGCGCGAAGTTGCCGTCGTCGTCCGCGTCGCTCTGGCTGCGGCGCGCCCGCCGCTCGCGCGCCTCCCGCTCCAGCTCCTCCATCGCGAGCGGCCCGCGGTCGAGGCGATCGAGCAGCGCCCTCGCGGTCGCCACCTCGATCCGCTCGGGGACCCGCGGCCCGAGCGAGGCGAGCCGGTCGAAGCCCGTCCCGTCCAGATCGCGCAGGTAGAGCGCCGCCGCCGTGACCCGGCGCGACTGCTCGAGCGCGCTCATCACGATCGAGCCCATCTCGTCCACCTCGAGCGTGTGCACGAGGCGCCGCCGGGCCTCCGCGAGCGAGCGGTCGAGATCGAACCGCTCCCGCAAGAAGACGCGCTGGAGCTGCTCCTCGACGCGCTCCCGCAGCGGGTCGAACAGCACCAGGATGACGATCGCGGCGAGCACCGCGTTCAGGTACATCGTGTTGAAGCCGCCGATGAACGTGAGCAGGAGATAGAAGATCAGCGCGATCAGGAACGCGACCGCCGTGGCGACGAGCAGGCGCGCGAGCATCTCGTAAGCGTCGAGCAGGCGCTCGTGACGGAGGGCCTGGGCGAGGACGAACAGGAACACGATCGAGAGCGCCGCCCCCACGGGCGGCGGCTCCGCGCCGAGGAACCAGGCGAAGTCGGCGACGCTGGCGAGCCCAGCGAGCGCGCCGATCACCACGAGGAACCGCACGCGGCGCTGCGTCGCGCGCGAGGAGCTCTGCTTGCCGCGCTGGCCGAGGGTGTACAGCCCCGCGGTGAGCAGCGCGAAGACGTAGAGGAAAATGCACCCGCGCGTGAGCCAGTCGAGCCACGAGCCCGGCTCCCGGCTCACCAGCACGAGGACGAACAGCGGGATGACGAGCACCCCCGCGAACCGGAGCAGCCGCGAGCGCCGATCCGGGTCATGGGGGATCATCGCCTCGAAGAGCTGCAGCGCGAACTGCGGGAGCAGCACGGCGAGGATCGCCGTGAAGCGCTCCCAGATCGAGGCCTGGAAGAAGCCGAAGAGCGACTGCGAGAGGTACCAGAGCCCGACGTCAGCCGCGAACGCGGCGAAGAAGAGGTGGACGCGGCGGACGCGACCTCGCAGCAGCGTCGACGCCGCGATGGCGAGGGCGAGTGCCCCGCAGACCAGGGTCGTCCGTGTGCGGAGATCGATCCCGAGCGGCGCCACGCGCGAAGGCTACCGCGGCGAGCCGCGCGGCGACCGCAAAACGCGCCGGGGAGCGGCGCCGGGCGGCGCCGGGGCGCGGACGCGCTCAGGCCGCCCGGGCGCGCGGCTCAGCGCGTCCCGTCGCTCTCGAAGGGAACGGTGTCGTGTCTGTCCGCGCTGCTGGGGCTCCACGGGAGCGGGTCCGGGTTGCAGCGTTCCTGCGATCGCACCTCGATCGTCGTGGGCGCGCCGTCACCGCTGGACGGCGACGCGACGTCGCGCGGCGGGAGCGACGCAGGCGTGACGAAGTCGGAGACGGGTACGACGACATCGCCGTCGGCGCCCTCGCTCGATCCGGACGCTTCTTCGGAGATCATCGGGTCGAGATCGCTCCACGCTTCGACGCTCTGCTCCTCGTGCTCAGGGGACGCGATCGCGCAGCCCGCCAGCAGCAAAGGCGCCGCGAAGCCCCCCGAGAGCCAACTCCTCCAGCAACCTCGCATCACTTCAATCCTCCGAAGTCCCGCCAAAGCCATACTGTTTGACAAGCTGGGAAAGCCGCGGGCGCTTCATGCCCAGGAGCACGGCGGCGCGTGTGATGTTCCCACGACTTTCGTCGAGCGCCCTGGCAACGCACTCGCGCTCGATCTCGCGCTTCATGTCGCTGAGGCTGACCCCTCCGCGGACGTGAGCGTACGCGAGCTCCAGCGGCGTGCGATCCACGGGCATCGACGGGGGATGTGCCACCAGCGTCGCCTGATCGGGCGCCGACGCGCGTGGCCCGCTGGACGGCTCTCTGGGTGCGTCTCTGGACGACTCTCTCGACGATTCTCTGAACGAGTCTTTCAACGATTCTTTTAACGATTCTAAGGCAGGGTGCATGCCAGCCCTCGGCGTCATCGGGGCGCTCACCAGCTCGGCGGCGTCGAGCTCCCGCAGCCCTTCGACGTTCGTCGTGAAATCCTCGAGATCGATCACCTCGCCGTCCGCGAAGATCGCCGCGGCGCGCAGGGCGTTCTCGAGCTCGCGCACGTTCCCCGGCCAGGCGTGCCGCGACAGCGCCTCGATGGCCCGGCTGGACAGGCGCTTCGGCGCCACGCCACGCTCGCCGCCGATCCTCCCCAGGATCGCGGCCGCGATCGCGGGCAGATCCCGCGGCCGATGGCGCAGCGCGGGGACCTCCAGGACGACCTGCCGGAGCCGGTAATAGAGATCTTCCCGGAACTCGCCCCGGGCAACCATCGCACGCAGGTCGCGGTGGGTCGCGCAGAGGATCCGTACGTTCGCGCGCAGCGGCGTGACACCCCCGACCCGCTCGAAGGTCTTGTCCTGCAGGACGCGGAGCAGCGCGACCTGCGTGCGCGGCGAGATGTCCCCGATCTCGTCGAGGAAGAGCGTTCCCCCCTCGGCGAGCTCGAAGCGCCCGCGACGGCGCGACGCCGCGCCGGTGAACGACCCCTTCTCGTGGCCGAACAGCTCCGAGAGCAGCAGCGTCTCGACCAGGGCGGCGCAGTTGACCTTGATCAGAGGGCCCGCGCGCCGCGCGCTCACCTCATGGATCGCCTCGGCGACGAGCTCCTTCCCGGTGCCGCTCTCGCCGTGGATCAACACGGTCGCGTCGCTCGCGCCGACCTTCTCGATCTGGTGGATGAGGCTGAGCAGCGCCGGCGTCGTCCCGACCATCCGCTTGATCGCGGGGCCCACGCTCGCCGGCCTCGGGGCGCGAGCCGCCCCCCTGGCGCACCCGGCGCACGCGCTGGAGCCGCAGAGCTCGCAGCCCCTCGGCTCCGCCTCGGCGGCGCTGCGCGCGCACGCCTCCAGCCGGGCGAGCTCGGTGAAGCTCCGGCGCGCGAGGAACTTGCGCGAGATCTCGGGCGGGAGCGACTCGGCGATGCGATCGCGGAGGTCAATCGCCGCCTCCAGGTGCGAGCGCGCCGCCGTGGGCTCGTCCTCGGGGGCGCGCGACGCGCGGTCCCCGGCGGACGACGCGTGGTGCAGGAGCACGTGCGCCTCCAGGGCGCACTCGTGGCTGTGGGCCCGGCGCGACAGCGCGAGCGCCTCCGCGGCGATCTTCCCGAACGGCGCGCCGGCGGCGCGGGAGCACATCGCCTCGAGGAGGGCGATCTCGGCGCGGTGGCGGTCGGAGGTCGCCTCGGCGCGCGCCCGCTGGATCATCTGGCCGGCCTGCAGGAGGTCGCCGTCGTGCAGCGCGATGCGCGCGGCGATCGCGTAGCACTCGCCGAGCTTCGAGCCGGCGCCGCAGGCGAAGGCGGCCGTGAGCTCGGACCAGGCGTCCACCGTGCGGCGGCACTCGAGGTGGATCTGCGCCGCGACGTAGGCGACGTGCGTGATCCGAACGCCAGGGATGACGTGGCCGCAGGCCTTCCGCGCGAACGCGAGCGCCTGCTCGGCCTCCTCGATCAGCCCGAGCTGCAGCCGGATCTCGGCGAGGTTCGTGATGAGGTTCACGAGCGCGACCTTGTCGCCGATCCTCCGGAAGATCTCGATCGCGCGCTCGAAGAGGCGCAAGGCCTCCGGGTACTCGTGCTTCAGGTGGGCGATGACCGCGAGGTTCGTGAGCGCATAGCCGGTCGCCGCGCGCTCGCCGCGCCGCTCGCCCTCCTCGAGCACGCCGGCCAGCATCGTGCGCGCCTCGTCGAGGCGGCCGCTGGAGAGCAGCGCGATGGCGCGGTTCAGCCGGGCGCGCAGCTCGCTCACGTGCTCGCCCGCGCACGCCGCCTCCCACGCGTCAGCCGCGAAGTGCAGCTCCGCCTCGGCCCAGGCCTGCTGCGCGAGCAGCAGCTTGCCGAGGATGTTGCGCGCCTGGAGGCGCGTCGCGATCTCCCCCGCGCCGGCGAGCCCTTCCTCGGCGCGCGCCTTGGCCGCCGCGAGGTCGCCCGTCTTGCAGCAGAGCTCCGCCATCTCCACGGCGCCGCGCGCACGCTCCTCGGGCGTGGCGGCAAGCGAGAGCGCCCGCGAGAGCACCATCGCGGCGGTCGTGAGGTCGCCGCGCGCGCTCGTCGCGCGGCCGCGCACGAGCAGCGCGGCGAACGTCTCCCGCTCGCGCTGGGCCGCGGAGGAGAAGTCGATGGCGAACTCGATGTCGCCGAGCCGGAGCGCGAGCTCCGCCGCGCGGAGCAGCCGCTCGCCCGACCCGGCGCTCCCGCCGGAGAGCGCCCGCATCGTCCGGGCCCAGCGCTGCCAGAAATCGGCGCGCGCCGACGGCTCGCCGACCGAGGAGATCGCGAGCATCGCCGCGGCCTCGGCCCGGTCGTCCTGGCCCAGCGAGGCGAGGAGCTCGCTCGCGCGCGAGAGGCTCCACGGGTCGGACGACTGCTCCTCGAGCGCCTCCGCGATCGCGAACACATCCTCGCGGTCGACGTTGGCCGGGTCGACGATCGCGCGCCGCGCGGCGACCCACCCTCGATCGTCGACCTCGATCAGGCCGAGGGCGGCGAGCTCCTGGGCGCCCCCCTGGCACGCCGCGTCCCCCGGCCCGGGCTCCGCGCGCCGCGCCGCGAGCTGGCGGAGCTGCGCGGACGGCCAGGGTCGCTGGCTCAGCGCGAGCCGGTCGAGCAGGCGCGCGGCCTCTCGGCTCGGCGGCTGCCGCGCGGGGCGCTGCTCCGGCGGCGCGGCCAGCACGGCGGAGCACCAGCCCTCCAGCGCGTCGAGCCGCTCGATCTTCGCGACGACCCGGCGCTCCGCGTCCGCCGCGAACGCCTCCCAGAAGCGGTGCAGATCGTCCGGCGACGCGATGCCGTCGATCGTGAGCGCGCTCGTCCAGGGCCGCATCGCGCCGTCGCTGCACACGATCACCAGCGCGGAGCACGACCCCTCCGCGATGAGGCGCGTGACCTCATCCAGCACCAGGCTCCCCCAGCTGGTGGCCTCTCCCTCGGCGACCAGCAGGATCGCGCCTTGCGCGGCGGCGCTGATGCCCTGCGCGGCCGCGGCCGGATCGGCAGAGGTGACAGCGCAGCGAAGCGCGAGATCGCGCCAGGGATCCCGATCCGCGGCGTGTGCGGCCGAGATCAGCGAGCGTCCCGCACCTCGAGCGCGGCGCGCGAGGTGGGAACAAACGGCGTCCAGGACCGGCCGCTGTCCATGGACGTGGAGCACCCCACGTGACGCGGCATCACGGACGCGCTCATCGAGCGCCCGGAACCCCCCGGAGTCGCTCGTGATGACAGAAGGAACGCGGGCTGCGGCAACGGATCCCAAGGCAACAAAAGCGTACCTCTCCGCCGGACCTCGCATCAATGGATCCCGCCGTTGAATATAATGAGGCGCCCACCTCACCATAAGAAAATTACAGTACTATTGCCGTGTTCCGTCCAGGACCCGCTGGATGGCGTCGAACGCATCCGCAGGTGCTTCGCCCAGGGCGCGGGCCAGCGGGAGCTGCGTCGCCGCGGCGGCGACGTAGAACGGTACGAGGTGCGGCGCGAGCCGACAGAGCGTCTCGAGGTGCCGCGCGACGCCGACCGCGTCGCCGCGGCGCACCGGCCCCGTCAGCGCGTCGGGCACGCCGAGGACCTCGACGTTGTCCGCGACCGTGCGGAGCAGCGGGCCGAGCATCTCGGCCGCCGTCCTCCGATCGATGCCCGCGCGCTCGAGCAGGTCGACGCCGGCGGCGGCGAGCGCGGCAGCGCCATTGGCGACCAGGCCCGCCGCCGCGTGGTAGGCGACGGGGTCGAGACCGGAGAACGTGCGCGGCGTCATGCCGAGGCACACCCCGAGCGAGCGAGCGGCGCGCACGGCCGTCGGATCGCCGTCGATGTGGAGCTGGCCACGCTCGAGGAAGGGCGCGAACGAGGGCGAGGCGAACGAGATCATCGGGTGCATCTGCGCGACCGAGACGCGGCCGCCTCGCGCCGCCGCGAGCGCCTCCGGGCCGAGCGCGCCGGCGCAGTGCACCACCGCGACGTCCCTGTGGCCAACGAGCCCGCGGTCGCGCAGCGCCTCGGCGCACGGCGCGATATCCCGATCGCGCACGGCGAGGATCACGAAGTTCGCCTCGATGCGCTCCGACGGCAGGCCGTCCCGCGCCGGCCGGAGGGTCACCCGTAGCCCCGCGTCGCGGATCGCGCGCGCGAGCCCGCGGCCCACCTTGCCGCCGCCATAGATGAACACCTCCAGGAGGGCGTTGTCCTCCGGGTGCACCGGCGACGGGCGCGTGCTGTCCATCTCGCTCATGGGCCGCTCCCGTAAAGGCGGTGCGCGAGCACGTAGTCCAGCACGGCGCGCGGCACGCGCTGGTGGACGGCCTCGTGATTGCCCGCCGCGAGCGCCCGGCGGATGTCGCTGCTCGAGATCCGAGGGAGCTCCACGTCCGCGGGTCGCAGGAGAGGACGATCATCGGCCGGCCCCGCGTCGAGGCGCTCCGCGGCGGGCGCGACGACGCCGGAGCGGCCGAGGACGATCGGCGGGGCGAGCTGCTCGATGCGGTCGAAGCGATGCCACCTCGGTAGATCGGAGAGCACGTCGGCGCCCACGAGCAGGCGCATCGCCCAGTCCGGATGCGCCGCGGCGAGGTGCTCCAGCGTGCGCAGCGTGAGGCTCTCGCCGCCGAGATCGCGCTCGACGGGCGACACCGACACGCCCGGGAGCCACCCGAGCGCGAGGTGGCACATCGCCAGACGATGCTCGAACGGCACGAGCTCCTTCGAGAAGGGGTGGCGGTAGACAGGGACGACGAGCACCTCGTCGATCGGCGCGATGGAGATCGCGTAGGTGGCCGCGAGGACATGCGCGACGTGGGGCGGGTTGAAGCTGCCCCCGAAGACGGCGACGCGGCGCGCCTCGGGCGCGCGCGCAGCCGGGGCGCAGGCCTGCGCATCAACCGTGCGAGCCACCTTGAACCCTCAGCCTGGGGCCGGCGGCGGACGGGCCCACGATCTCGCGCGCCGTCACCGCGCCGCTCGCGTTCATCACCTCGATCCGCACGCCGCCCTGCCCGTCGTCGAGGAGCGCCGTGCCGCCGTCGGAGCCGATCGGCCCCGGAGAGAAGAACGTCCGCGAGCCGACCTTCTTGATGAGCGGCTCCGGGCTCTTGCCGAAGACGAGGAGCGACGCCGCCACGATGTCCTCCTCGTCGAGCGCGGCCTTGTCGAACACGAAGAGCGCGACGCGCCCGTCCAGGATCTCGATGGTGCGCCGGCCGGACGGCAGGCTCATCAGCACCCGGAGGCGCAGCCGAGCGCGCTCGGACGCCACGAAGGCGTCGATCTGGTCCGGGGTCGCGGCCGCGCACCGAGCGGCTCGATCGAACAACGCGCCCTCGGTGGGGTCCGCGCCGACCAGGCGCTGCGCCCAGCCCACGACGACCCGGTCGAGCGCGTCGTCCTCGGCGACGTAGATGACCCGCTCGGCGTGGCCTTCGTCGAGCAGGTGCTGCGCGCCGCGAGCGAGCGCGGGCAGATCACCCTGAGCAGGGCCGAGGACGCCGAGGCGCATCGGGCACAGCATAGATCACCGCGCGAAGGTGAGGACACCTTCTCCACTCCGCCCGCTCCGCGCGCTTCCTGCGCCTCGGCTGCCTCCCATGGCCTCCCATTGCCTCCCATGATTCCCGTGCCTCCCGCGCCTCCCGTGATTGCGCGCCTCCGCGCGTCGGGCTCCTGCCGCCGGCGATCGTCTGTCTTTCCCTGCTCCGGCCTCTCTCCGTCTCTCTCCTCCTGCTTGCTCCCGCGCCCTCCTCTGCCGGCGCTGCGCGCGTCTGCTAGCGTCCGCCCATGTTTCGGCGAGCTCGCGCGCTCCAGCATCCGGTCACCATCACCCTCGACGGGGCGGACGTCCCGGCGGAGCGGGGCGAGCCCCTGGCCGTGGCGCTGATCGCCTCCGGGCGCGTGACGCTCGCGCGGAGCCCGAAGCTGCACCGTCCCAGGGCGCCGACCTGCCTGCGCGGAGGCTGTGACGGCTGCCTCGCGCGGGTCGATGGCGTGCCCAACGTGATGACCTGCCTGCGACCGGCGGCCGGTGGAGAGCGCATCGAGGTGCAGAACGTCGTGGGCTCGCGGCAGGCCGACCTGCTCCAGGTGACCGACTGGTTCTTCCCGCAAGGGATCGACCACCACCACCTGATGGCCGGCGTCCCCGGCCTGTCCGGGGTCATGCAGTCGATCGCGCGCAAGCTGGCGGGGCTCGGGCAGCTGCCGAGCGCGGCGCTCCCCCCCGAGCGCGCCGCGCGGCTCGACGTGGACGCGGCCGTGATCGGCGCCGGGCCCGCAGGCGTGGCGGCCGCGTCGGCGCTCTCGGCGCGCGGCCTCCGCGTGGCGCTGGTCGACGACGGGCTCGCCCCCGGCGGGTCGCTCGCCGGCGCGCCGCGCCGCGCGGCGGAGCTCCTCGCGCGATACCCGCTCGACGGCGTCCGCGTGCTCCGCCGTCACGTGGCCGCCGGCGTTTACCTCGGCGAGCTCCTGGTCGCCGGCGACGCGGGCGCGACCGTGATCAGGGCGCCCGCCAAGGTCTTCGCCACCGGGGCGCACGACGGCGTCGCGGCGTTCCCGAACAACGATCTGCCCGGGGTCTTCTCGGCGCGCGCGTTCTGCCGGCTCCTCGCGTGCGGCGTCGAGCCGACCGGCCCCGTCGCGCTCGCGGGCGAGGGCCTCTGGGCCGACGAGCTCGCGAGCGCCCTCGGCGACCGCATCGCGGTCCGGATCCCGCTCGCCGCGCTCGCCGCGGTGAACGGGATCTCGCAGGTGAAGAGCGTGACGGTGCGCGACGCGCCCTTCGCCCCCGACAGCCCGACGAGCGACGTCCGCGTCGTGGCCGTCGCGGTGGACGCGCCGGCCGCGCCCGCGTTCGAGGTCGCCGCGCAGGCGGGCGCGCGCGTCGAGATCGACCCGCGCGCGGGGTACGCGGTGCAGGCCGACGCGCGCTGCAAGGCGGGCGACGGCCTGTGGGCGATCGGCGAGTGCACCGGCGCCTCGCTCGATCTCGCCGGCATCGAGCGGGCGGCGACGATCCTCGCCGACGACGTGCGCGCGGCGCGCGGCGCGCCCGCGTGAGCCTGCGGGCGCGCGCGTCGAGATCGACCCGCGCGGCGGCTCAGCCCTCGATGATCAGATCGAAGAGGCCGAGCCCGCCCGCGAGGAACACGACGTCGAACACGCCCATGAGCGCCACGTAGTCGGTGAGCTCGCCGATCGACGCGCCGCCGAAGAGCTCCCGCGTCCCCGCGACCGCGGCGAGCAAGGTGGGCGCGAGCAGCGGGAAGAGCACGCTCGCGAGCACGAGGTCGCGGGCGCGGGTGCGCACGGTCATGGCCCCGAAGAGGGTGCCGCTCGCGGCGATGCCCGGCGTCGCCGCGAGGCAGAAGAGCGCGAGCCCCGGGCCCGTCTTCACGAGATCCACCGCGAAGAGGAGCGCCGCGACCGGGATGATGATCACCTCGACCGCGAACACGAACGCGCAGAGCCCGAGCGCCTTGCCGGCGAAGAGCGCGCTCCTCGCGATGGGCAGCACGAGCAGGCCCGAGAGCGCGCCGTCCTCGCGCTCCCGCTGCCACGTGCGGCTCAGCGCGAGCACCGACGCGAACGCCACGCTCACCCAGATGACCCCGGGCGCGACCCGCTCGGCCGCGTCCTGGCCCGCGTAGAACGCGAGCGACGCGATCACGGCGACGAGCACCGCGAAGAACCCGCTCGTGGTGACGATCTCGCCCGTGGCGAGCTCGATCGCGAGGTCCTTCCGCGCGACGAGCGCCGCCTGGCGCGCCCAGCCGGGCCGGCGCCGGGGGAGCGACGCGCGGACCGAGGGCGCCGTGCTCTCCGAGATCACGGCGTGGAGGTGAGGCTCAGGTACGTCTGGTCCTTGAGCCCCCGCTCGTAGTCGGCGAGGAGCCGCATGCCCTCCGTCGGCTTGAGGAGGTCCTGCTTGATCGCGCCGTCCACCTGGGCCTTCACCTTCCCCACGAGATCGCGGTTGTCGTACTGGGTCAGCGCCAGCACCTCGTGGATCTTGTTCCCGGCGATCGTCTCCTCGATGTAGTACCCGCTCTCCTCGTCCTCATCGAGGAAGACGTGCACCTCGTTGACCCGGCCGAAGAGGTTGTGGATGTCGCCCATGATGTCCTGGTACGCGCCGGTCAGGAAGATGCCGACGTAGTACGGCTGGTCGCCCGAGATCGGGTGCAGCGGGAGCGTGTCCTTCACGTCGTTCAGATCGATGAACTTGCTCACCTTGCCGTCGGAGTCGCAGGTGATGTCGACGAGCGTGCTGTCCGCCGCGGGGCGCTCGTTCAGCCGGTGGATCGGCACGATCGGGAAGAGCGCGCCGAGCGCCCAGTGATCGAGCAGCGACTGGAACACCGAGAAGTTGCAGATGTACTGGTCGGCGAGCTGCTTGCGGAGCTCGCCGAGATCGTCCGGCACCTCCTCCGGCTCGAGCGACGACGCGATTTTCTGCATGCCCTCGGCGATCTCCCAGAAGAGGATCTCGACCCGGGCCTTCACGTCGAGGTTGAGGAGGCCGAGCTCGAACATCTTCTGCGCCTCCTCCTTGATCTGGAGGAGGTCGTGCCACGACTCGCCGAGGTTCGGCCCGGAGATGTTGTCCTTGATGTAGAGGAGGTTCTGGATGAGCTTGTGCTCCTCGGTCTGGATGTCGATCGGCGACATCGGCGTCTTCTCGATCGAGCCGAACGCCTGGACGACCAGCACCGAGTGGTGCGCGACGATCGCTCGCCCGGACTCGGAGACGATGTTGGGGTGAGGCACCCGCTCCTCGTCGCAGATGTCGGCGATGTTGTGCACGATGTCGCGCGCGTACTCCTCGACCGAGTAGTTCATCGAGGAGTGGAAGGTCGAGCGCGAGCCGTCGTAGTCGATGGCGAGCCCGCCGCCGACGTCGATGTACTCGATGCGCTGCCCCATCTTGCGGAGCTTCGCGTAGTAGCGCGTCGCCTCGCGCACGGCGCGCTTGATGATCAGGATGTCCGGCACCTGCGAGCCGATATGGAAGTGCAGGAGCTTGAACGAGGAGCTCATGCCCGCCTCGTCCATGATCCTGATCGCCGCGAGGATCTCGGCGGTGGAGAGCCCGAACTTCGCGTTCTCTCCGCCCGACGTCTTCCACTTGCCCGCGCCCTCGGTGAGCAGCCGCACCCGGAGCCCGATCATCGGCTCGACGTTCATCTCCTTGGCGACGCGGGTGATCATCCGCACCTCGGAGAGCTTCTCCGCGATGAGGATCACCTTCTTGCCGAGCTTGCGCCCGATCAGCGCCGTGCGGATGAAGTTGTCGTCCTTGTAGCCGTTGCAGACGATCAGCGACTCGGGGTCGGTATGGACCGACAGGCCGGCGAACACCTCGGGCTTGGAGCCGACCTCGACGCCGTAGTGGTAGGTCTTTCCCGCGTCGAGGATCTCCTCCACGACCTCCCGGAGCTGGTTCACCTTGATCGGGAACACGCCGCGGTAGGTCCCGCGGAACTTGCTCTCGGCGATCGCCCTGTTGAAGGCCTCGTTGAGCGCCCGCACCCGGTGATGGAGGAGATCCTGGAAGCGGATGAGCAGCGGCGTGCGGAGCCCTTGCTCGAGCGCCGCGTCGACGACGTCGCGGATCGCGATCTTGCTGCCGCGCTCCTGGAGCGGCGCGACCGTGAGGTTGCCGTCCGGGCTCACGTCGAAGTAGCCACGACCCCAGCGGTCGATCATGTAGAGCGACTTGGCGTCTTCGGTCGTCCAGACGTCGGTCTCGGTCTCGTGCGCGCTGCTCACGGTCGTTCTCCTTGGCGGGGGCCGCGGCCGGCGGCACCCACACCTTCTCTGGGAGTGCCCCCACGAGGGGGCTTCTGGCTCATCAGGGGGACGTCAGATCGTCGGTCCGACGCAGGACGGCTGGACGCCGCGCGCTGGCGACGCGGCTCATTACGATAGGAACGCCTGACCTTCAAGGGCAGGCAGCCCGGTCACAACCGGCGGGAGGGGGGCTCCGAGCAGCGCGCGCTCAGGCCTGGGCCTTCGAGGCCGCCTTCGCCCGCTTCGAGGCCGACTGGTAAAGGTCGTAGAGGCGCGGGACGGGGTACGCCTCGAGGCGCTTCTTGTACCCCTGGTCCTTCGACCGGTTCAGGACGGTCAGCGTCTCGTCGATGAGCTTCGCCCGCGTCCCGAACTTCTCCTTTACAACGCTGAACGTCGCGTGGAGGCGGAGGAGCTTGGCGTTCGAGACGTGATCCAGGCCCTTCGTGCCGCCCCGATCGGAGCTGACGCGCCCGAGCCAGAGGTCCTCGGTCGCGAACCCTTTCACGGCCTCGACGAGCTTCGCCTTGTCGCCGAAGCGCTCCTTCACGATCGCAAGCGGATTTTTGCTGGCCATTGCTGAGACTCCCACGGGCAGGCGAGGCCTGCGCCGGACATGCGCGAGATGACTCGCGCGGCTTTGAAGAGGGGCGCGATCTAGCAGAGCAGGGCGGGGCGCCGCAAGGGCGCGCTGCGGAGGGGCGGCGCCGGCGGCGGTCGAGATCCCGCGTCGCCCGAGTGTCGCCGCTGTGCTGGGCCGCGGATCGTGGTACACGGCGCGCCGATGCTCAACCTGGGGAGCTGGCTCGTGGCGCACGTCGACCGGCTCCGGCCGCTGCAGCCGCCCCTCTCGGACGTCGGCTCCCGCCTCGCCGCGCCCTCGTCGGCCCTGGGGAGCACCGTCCTCAAGGCCCTGTTCCCGGTCGTCGCGTTCATCGCGCTCGCGCCCGTCCTCTGGCTCTTCTTCCGGCGCACCTGGCGGGAGCTCGACGTCGAGGCCCACGAGCACCAGCGGCGCACCCTCGCCGCCGGCGGCTACGACCGCCGCCCCGCGGTCCTGTTCACCATCACCGCCGTCGTGCTCATGCTGCAGCAGTACTACGGCGGTCGCGCCGTCTACGACGAGCACATCCGGCCGTGGCTGCGCGAGCTCGAGCTCGCCCAGACGCTCTCGCCGGCCGGGACGCTGCTGCCCATCTCGCTCCGCCGCTACGACGAGCTCTACGGCTACGTCTGGTGGTCGTTCACCCGCGTCTTCGGCTACGTCGCCATCCCGATGGTCGCGTGGAAGGCCTGCTTCCCGAAGGACAGCCTGCTCGACATGGGGCTGCGCGTCCGGGGGCTCGCGAAGCACGCGTGGATCTACCTGCTCTGCCTCGCCGTCGTCGTCCCGGCGGTGTTCGTCGTCGCGAGCGCGCCCGACTTCGGGACCTATTACCCGTTCTACAAGCAGTCCTCCCGCTCCTGGTTCGACCTCATCGCCTGGGAGACGATGTATTTCGCCCAGTTCTTCGCGCTGGAGATCTTCTTCCGCGGCTTCTGGCTCGCCGGCCTGCGGCACACGCTGGGCTCCGGCGCGATCTTCGCGATGATCGTCCCCTACTGCATGATCCACTTCGGCAAGCCGTACCTGGAGGCGGCCGGCGCCGTGGTCGCCGGGATCGCGCTCGGCTCGCTCGCGATGCGCACGAAGAGCATCTACTCGGGCTTCCTGGTCCACGTCACGATCGCGCTGCTCATGGACCTCGTCGCGCTGTCGAACCGCGGCGCGCTGCCGCGATCGTTCTGGGGGACGTGACGTCTTCTGACGCCTTCGCACGCCTTCGCGGCCAGCCGGCGGCGCGCCCGATGACGCGCCCTCGCGCCTTGGCTCAGCCGAGCGTTTGGGTCAGCTTGCGCATGATCTCCGCCCGGCTGCGGTCACGGATCCCGCGCCGGTAGAGCGCCTCCAGCCCGCCCGCGGCCGCGCGCACCGCGTCGCGGTGCTCGCCGTCCCAGGGGAGCACCGCGAGCCTCCGCCAGAGGATCTTCTCGAGGAGCCGGGGCTTGCGCCTGGCCAGCGCGCCGCTCGCGAGCTCGATGACCCGAGCCGAGGTCGGGTCGGCGCGCATCGCGCGCACGAAGAACCCCACGGCCGCTGTCACGCGGCGGCCGCCGTGCATCGCCTGTACGCCAGCGTCGCACAGGGCCTCGGCCCGCTCGCGCGGGGTCGCGGCGCGCCGCGCGCGCTCCCGCGCGGCCTGCACCTCGGCGCTCAGCGCGTCCCGGCGCCGCCGGGCAGGGCGCATCTTGACGACGAGGAACAGGATGAAGAGGGCCGCAACCCCCGCGAGCACATGCCGCCAGCCGATGTCCATGGCGCCCGCCTTACTACAGCGCCCGGGACGTGCTCACCAGACCGAGCTTCCAGGACGGGGGGCGGTGCGCCGGATCGCCTCACGACGGCGTCCTCGGGATGACGGCGCGTGCCCGAAGCGTTGCTCTCCAATTCAGCTTCAGCTTCCTCCGATTCCACCGGCACGATTTCCGCCGATACGGTGCGGTTTGCGCGAGCGGACGATCGCAACCTATGCTGAACCGAGAGATGCCTGCCCCGTCGACCTCCGGGCCTTCCCTTCGCGTGCCCCTGCGCGCCCTCGCCGCCGCGCTCGGGCTCGCCGTCCTCGCGCTGCACCCGGGCAGCGCGCTCGCCGACATCTTCACGTACACCGATGCGGATGGAACGGTGCACTTCGCGAACCGCCCCACCGGCGACGCGCGGTTCAAGCTGTACATCAAGGGCGACGGGCGCCGCTCTTCGACGACGCGCGCGGGGGTGACGCCGGTCGCGCCGAGCGACAAATCGCTCGATCGCTTCAGCCGCTACGACGCGTGGATCCGGCAGGCCGCCGCGCTCTATCAGATCCCCGAGGAGCTCGTCCGCGCGGTGATCAAGTGCGAGAGCGACTACGATCCACGGGCCGTCTCGCCCGTCGGCGCGCAGGGGCTGATGCAGCTGATGCCAGAGACCGCGCTCCGCATGCAGGTGCGCGACGCGTTCGACGCGCGAGAGAACATCTTCGGTGGAACGCGGTACCTGCGCATCCTGGCCAACCTCTTCAACGGAGATCTCGATCTCACCATCGCCGGCTACAACGCCGGTGAAGGGGCGGTCATGAGGCACGGCGGCATCCCGCCGTACGAAGAGACCCAGGCCTACGTGACGCGCGTCCGGACCTACTACGCGCGCTACCGCACTACCCGGGACACCACGGTCGCGTCGATCGAACCCTGACCGGCCCGCGCGCCCGCCAATCGTGCCCGCCAACAGCGAGCGCGCTCGCCAGCCCCCCGCCCGCCCGCCAGAGGCGCCGCTCGGCGACAAGCGGCGTACATCGCCCCCGACGGGGTACCGCGATGCTACGCTCCCAGGAACCGCTGCCGCAGCCTCTCCCGGGCAGGCCCCGAGACGCGCAGGCGCAGGCACGCGGCC
Organism: Sorangium sp. So ce117; assembly: GCF_051524395.1. Lineage (NCBI taxonomy): Bacteria > Pseudomonadati > Myxococcota > Polyangiales > Polyangiaceae > Sorangium > Sorangium sp. So ce117. Next base: position 3,511,802 of record NZ_CP150309.1, on the reverse strand, counting down.
ATCCCTCGACGCTCTCTTTGCTCCGCGCGAGCAAGGGTCCACGACATGACGACCACCTCGAGCCTCATCGAACTCAGCAAGCGAAGCCACGACATCGCGCCCCTCAAGCCGCCGGTGGACCCGGCGTCCCTCCATCACGCGAACCTGCTCGAGCTGCCCGATTTCCGGAGGATCCCGGCCTACGCCGACGTGACCGACGAGCAGTTCAATGACCACCGGTGGCAGGCGAAGAAGTCGATCACCCGCCCCGACAAGCTGCTCGACACGCTGCGCGGGATGGTGTCGGACGACTTCATCCGGGACGCGACCGAGGGCTTCGCGCGCGCGCCGATGAGCGTCCGGGTCTCGCCGTACATGCTCTCTCTGATCGACTGGAACGATCCGTACACCGATCCGCTCCGGACTCAGTTCATCCCGCTGGCCTCGCGCTTCCTGCCGGATCACCCGAAGCTCGGGCTCGACTCCCTGCACGAGCGCGCGGACGCGCCCGTCCCCGGGCTGACGCACCGGTACGCCGACAAGGCGCTCTTCCTGCCGCTCGACACGTGCCCCGTGTACTGCCGCTTCTGTACGCGCAGCTACGCGGTGGGCATCGACACGGAGGAGGTCGAGAAGACCCACTTCAAGGTCGACGAGGAGCGCTGGAAGCGAGCGTACGCGTACATCGCGTCGCGCCCCGAGCTCGAGGACATCGTCGTCTCCGGCGGCGACGCGTACAACCTGCGGCCGGAGCAGCTCGGCGCGATCGGCGAGACGCTCCTCAGGATGCCGAACATCCAGCGCATCCGCCTCGCCACGAAGGGCCCGGCCGTGATGCCGCAGAAGATCCTGACCGACGACGAGTGGATCGACGCGGTCACGCGCACGGTCGAGCTCGGCCGGAAGCTGCACAAGGAGGTCGTGATCCACACGCACTTCAACCACCCGAACGAGATCACGGGCGTCACCCGCGACGCGATGAACAAGCTCTTCGAGCGGGGGATCACGGTCAGGAACCAGTCCGTGCTGCAGCGCGGGGTGAACGACACGCCCGAGACGATGAAGCTGCTCGTGAAGCGCCTGGGGCACGTGCACGTGCACCCCTATTACGTCTACATCCACGACCTCGTCCGCGGCGTGGAGGACCTCCGGACCACGCTGGCGACCGGGCTCACGATCGAGAAGTACGTGCGCGGCTCGACCGCCGGGTTCAACACGCCGACGTTCGTCGTCGACGCGCCCGGCGGCGGAGGCAAGCGCGACGCGCACTCGTTCGAGCACTACGACCGCACGACCGGGATCTCGGTGTTCGAGGCGCCGAGCGTCAAGCCGGGGCAGCGGTACACGTACTTCGATCCGATCGATCAGCTGCCGGCCGAGGGGCGCGCCCGCTGGGCGGACCCGGCGGAGCACCAGAAGATGATCGACGAGGCGCTCCAGGCCTCGCGCTGAGGCGGGCCAGCTCCGTGGGTCAGCGATCCCACCCGGGATCGCTGGACTGGGGAGCTAGGCCTCGGCCGGCGGATCCTCGTAGCGGGCGAGCGCGCCCGCGAGCTCGCGCTTCACGCGGTCCACGAGGTCGGGCGGCTCGACGACGCGTGCGGTCTCGCCGAAGCCGAGGACCCACGTCGCGAGCTCCGTCATGTCGCCGATGAGCATCGTGAGCCGCACGCCGCCGCCGGAAAGCGGCGTGATCTCCTGAGACGGATGCACCTTGCGCGTCCGCACGAACTCGGTGACGCGCTCGTCGAAGTCGATCACGACGCGCCGGGGCTCGCCCCCGCGCCAGATGCCGAACTGGCCCTGGAAGTAGTCGTCGATGGAGAAATCCGGGGGCAGCTCGAACCGCTCGGTGACCGCGCACTCCGTGTCGCGCATGCGATCGAGCAGGAACGTGCGCACCTCGCCGCGCCCCACGTGGAGGCCCACGCAGTAGATCGCGTCCTTGTAGAGGACGAGCGCGTACGGGTGGATGAGCACCCGCTCCTCGCGCCCGTCCCGCGAGCGGCGGTAGCGGCACCGCAGGGGGCGCAGGTCGGCGACGGACTGGAACAGGTCGTCGAGCTCCTCGGTGCGCGCGGCGTAGTCCTTCGGAGCGAACGGGAGATAGAGGAAGCGCTCCTCCAGCCGCGCGTCGGCGACGCCGGCGTTCGGGCCGCGCCCGGGTCTGCGCGCGACGCCGAGGAGGCGCTGCGCGGCGAGGTCGATCTCCTCGAACAGGGTCGAGCCGCGCATCGGCTCGAACAGCCGGCGGGCGGCGAGCAGGGCGTACGCCTGCGTCCGCCGCACCTCGACGCGCCGGGGCGCCTCGCTCGGAGACAGCCGCCAGAGGCGAGGGCCCCCGGGGCGCGTGGCGACCGACACGAGATCGAGCTCGCGCTTGACCTCGACAAGGTAGCGCCGGAGCGAGCGCGGCGTGACGTTGAGTTCGCGCGCGAGATCGTAGATCGTCAGGCCAGCAGGGTGCTTCTGCAGCAGGCTGCGCAGCGAGTCGAGCCGCCGGTGCTGGGTGAACGGGCCGCGCGGCCGGCCGCGCTGCGCGCCGCCCCGCGCGTCGTCGTCATCGTCGTCGTCGTCCTCGTCCGGCGGAGGAGGCCTCTTCGAGGCGGCCGCAGGAGCACCCGCCTCCGCCCGCGGAGGGCCCGCTGGAGGGCGCACGCTCGGCGCGGACGGGGCCGCTGGAGGGCGCACGCTCGGCGCGGACGGGGCCGCTGGAGGGCGCACGCTCGGGGCCGCCGTGCTCGACCTGACGTCGAGGGCCGCGTCCCCGGTGAGCCGCGGCGCCGCGCCCGCGCGCGGCTTCGGGGGCGGCGTCGCGCCGCTCGAGAACGGGTCGGCGGTCTGGCCGACGCGCGGGCGCGGAGCAGCCGCTGCCCCGCTCGATTTGCCGGCCCCCCGCGCGCGAGTGGACGCGGTGGCAGGCGCATGGGCACCCCCAGGGCCTGTGCGAACAGCGCGCGCCATCAGCTCAGCGCTGTATCGCATCACCCCCTCCCGTCCAAGATGTTTGTCCCGCGCCCTGCCGACCGAGCAGCGATCGCCGACCGGGCGCGCGGCGGCGACGCTCGCCGCTCGCGGCGCTCCAGGAAGCGGCGCTCGGCGCTCGCCACGGCGCCGTGAGCCCGCGAAAATATCGTTTGGTTACGGGAATTTCGCCGCGGCGAGCCGCGGGGACGCAGCGGCGAGCGGCGCGAGCCGGAGCGCATCCGCCGCGCCGCCGGCGGGCGGCTCACCAGGGACGATCGCGCATCGTCTTCTTGTACTGCTCCTTGTAGAGGTCGTGGCACTGCTTGCAGCTCGCCTTCGCGCCGTCGACGTCGCCGGCCTTCGCCTTGGCGATGCCGGCCTTCGTGATCGCCACCCAGCTGCCCATGCCGGGCGGCGGCTTGCTGGCCACGTACTGCAGCGCCGTCGCGATCTTCGCGGCGTCGCCGCTCGAGGTCGCGGAGGCCATCGTGCTCTTCATCCAGGCCTGCATCGGGCACATCTTCTGGCCCTTCGCCCCGCACTCGAACTTCTTCTCGCCCGCCTGCGCGGCGCCGGTCGACGCTGGCCCCGCGGCCGCGGCGGCAGACGCAGCGGCCGTCGCCTTCGGCGCCGCCGTCTCCGCCGGCTCGGCGGTCGCCGCGGCCGTCTCCGCCGGAGCGGCCGACGCAGCGGCCGTCGGCTCGGCGGTCGCCGCGGCCGGCACGGCCGCCGTCGCCACCGGCGCGGCCGTCGTCGCCGCAGGGGCGGCGCTCTCGGTCGGCTTGCCCTCGGCCACCGCTCCGGGGGCCGTCGCGTCGCTCCCCTTGCTATCGCAGCCGAGCGTGGCGAAAGACAGGCTCGCGAGCAACAGCGCGAGCGGCGTGATCGTTCTCCTCATGCAGTCTCCTTGGGTGATGAACGGAAGCGCTCCTGACGAGCGCGAGGCCGAGGGATGCGTGCCGCGGTCCTCTTTGCGCCGCGCAGTGTAATCGGGTCGCCGTCCGTCCGCTGCGGTCGCGCGCTATCGTCCCGCGCGGCGCTTCACTCGCGCGTGCCGGGCGTCGAGGCAAACGTCGACCACTGGAAGTTGTCGAGGAGGGCCACGGAATCGTTCCAGGGATCGCCGGTGTCCCAAAGTACGAAGCGCAGCTCCATGATCTCACCCGGGGTGACATTGCCGTTCATGACCAGCCATCCGGTCCCGCCGCCCGCGCGCTCGCTCGATCCGCACCAGCCAGGGTCACCGCTGACGTGGGCGGGCGGCCTGGTGGCATCGAACCCCGTCCCGCGGAGCTGGGTGATGCTCGTGCAGGTCGTCGTGGTGCCGGGGGTGGCGCCGCCGCCGCACCCGGTCGGCCCGTTCACGCACTGGGTGAAGAGCCCGGTGCCGCCAAACGCGAGGTTCGTTCCCAGCGGGTAGACCGGCGCCCCGGCGGGCGGCGGGTCATAGAAGGCGAGGTTCCCGTCCGCCGGGTTCGCCGTCTCGCCCGGAAAGGGCTCGAACGTCGAGTCGAGGAGCGCCAGAAAGAAGTCGTTGAACCGGCTGCATACCCACTCCGGATACTCGGACGAGAGGAAGAACGTCGAGACGTTGAACGCGCTCGCGTTCGTCGGCACGCGGACGCGCAGCTTCAGCATCACGGGATCGTGGGCCGTCGCGCCACCCTGCGGGTCAGGGCACCCGGGCGCGTTCGGGAGGTTGTCGCCGTTCGCGTCGAGCCAGTCCGCGGGCACCCTGCTCGACGTCCCCATGTCCTGGCCGCCCTGGAACGGGGCGAAGCTCGGCCTCGTGTTGTTCGGCGCCGCCTCGGCCGCGGCGACGCCGGTCGAGAGCACCGCGAGCCGCGCGCCCTGGAGCGGCGTGATGCCGGAGCCGAAGCCCTGGCGGATCGACCGCTGGGCCGCGGCCGGCGCGCTTGCGCCGTCGGCGCGGTGGAAGCTCGCGGAGAGGACACCCCACGTGCGCTGCGAGCGCGACGGCGGGCTCGCCGTCGTGGTGACGCAGAGGTCGATCGCCTTGGCATAGTCGAGCGCGGTCGGCGAGTCGCTCGTGAGCCCGGCGTCGCAAGGCGCGGTGTTGTCTGCCACGCCGTCGCAGTCGTCGTCGATCCCGTTGCCCTCCACCTCGAACGCGCCGCGGTTCACGAGGGCCGGGGTGCCGCACCCGTCCGAAGGCGAGTCGCAGCAATCGCCATCGCAGATCGTCCACCCGTCGCCGTCCTGATCGGGTGGGTTGTCGGCGGTGCCGTCGCAGTCGTTGTCGACGCCGTCGGCGCACACGTCGAGCGCCGGCAGCACCTGGTGAAGGCATGGCCCCCACGAGAGGCCGCTCGACCTGCAGGTGGAGACCCCGGGGGCGCAGGGAGCGACCCCCTCGGTGCCCGGCGGTCCCTCGTAACACACCCTCGTGTCGCCCGGCGCGCACGAGCAGGGCCCGCGCGCTGCTTCGTCGTGCTCGCACCCGTCCGCCGGATCGTGGTTGCAGTCGAGGAACCCGTCCTCGCAGGCGGTGAGCGCGCACGCGCCCGAGACGCAGGCGATCCCGGCGTGCGAGAGCTCCGGACAGGCGCGACCGCAGGCGCCGCAGCTCAGCGCGTCCGTCTGGAGATCCCGACAGACACCATCGCAGCACGCCGCGCCGCTCTCACACCGGTGCGCCGCCGAGCAGCCCTGAACGCACTCGCCCTCTCCGGTGCACAGCGCGCCCAGGGGACAGTCGCCGTCGACGAGGCAAGCAACACAGGCGTGCTTCGCGGGATCGCAGGTGAACGGAGCTGCGCAGTCGGACTCGGCTTCACAGCCCGGAAGGCAGCGCTTCGCCTCGGGATCGCAGTACTGACCGGGCGGGCACGCCAGAGGGCCAGGCAGACAGGCCACGCAGTCGCCCGTCTCCGGGTCGCACAGCGGGGCGCTCGGGTCCGCGGCGCAGTCCGCCGGACAGCCGGAAGCGCCCTCGCCTCCCGCACCCCGCGGGATGTCGGGGCCTGCCGCGCCGGCGCAGGACGGCGCCACGCCGGACGCCAGCGCGAGCCAGACCACGGCGGCGAGCCCTCCGCTCCAGGCCAGCGGGCGGCGACGGACTGCGCGGGTTCTTGTCGACATCGGCAAGCGGCTCCCCTCCTCGGCGCGACGCACCCGAGGGGTGGCCGACCGCGAGGATCGTAGACTACCCGGTCGGTGGCGTCGCTCAACGCGTGTGCTCGTAGAGCGTGAAGGCGCCATCGCGCTCGATCCGGCGAAACGAGGGGTGCGCCGCGGTGAACACCGGCTTGTCCGGCCGCTCGTTCCGGAGGATCACGTAATCGTACGCGACGCCATGGACATCCGGCTTGAACCACTCACCGCGGTTCGACGGCGGCGCGGGGAGGCGACGCTTCAGCGTGAAGGGGAAACCCACATTGTGCCAGCCGTCCGCGCTGAAGCCCCCATGCATGATCTGCACCCACGAGGAGAAGTGGTTCGTGCCCTCGATGATCAGCGATTCATCGGTCCGCGGAGGCAGCGTCAAGAAGAGGACCTCGGCGCCCGGCGGGATCCGCTCCACCATCCGGGCGAACGGCGCGACCCGCTCGTCGAAGCGCGCATATTTCTCCGAGAGGTGGAGCGGCAGCACGAGCGCCGCCGCCACGGCGGGGGCCATCAGGAGGCGCGAGCGGCCCTGGAGCGGCGCCGTGATGGCCAGGAAGCCGAAGAAGCAGATGAACGGCGAGAAGCGCCCGCTCACGAACCACCAGTCGAAGGGGCGAGCCAGATGCAGCGGCACGAGAAAATAGCAGATCGCCATCGCAGCGCAGAGGGCGAGAGAGCGATGGCGATGCAGCCGGTCGAGAAGCGAGCCGACAGGCGCAGCTGGCTCGCGCGCGGGAAGGCTACTGCCAGGGAGGAAGCGCCGGGCGGCGCCGGAGAGGCCCAGCAGCGACGCCACCGCGAAGAGCACCCAGAAGAGCCGGGTGTCGAGATCGCCCGATACCGAGTCGAGCGTGTATTCGGGGAACGATCGGAGCATCTCGTGCCATGGCACCCAGACGCCCTGGAACCGCGGGCCGCTCCGCAGATCGACCATGGGGCTCTTGAAGGCGACGAGCTGCCACAGGACGAGCGCGACGGCGGGAGCGAAGAGCGGCAGCGCGACGGCGATCCGCGACCACCGGGGCAGGTGGCAGAGCATCAACACGGCGACGCAGACGTAATAGCCGAAGAGGATGAGCGGATGGCTGAGGCCGCAGCCGACGCTGAGCAGCGCGACGGCGGCCCCGCGCAAGGGGCTCGGCCGATCGAGGTAGGCGTCGAGCGCGAGCACGCCGGCGAGCAGCAGCGCGACGCCGACGAGGAACGGCAGGAAGCCGCACGCCCAGGAGAGGGTGAAGGCCAGCGGGAAGGTGAGGACCGAGAGCCAGGGGCTGCGCCGCGTCCGGCGCGCCCAGCCGAGCGCCGCCGCGGGGATGGCGAGCACATAACCGGAGAGCACGACGCGATTCGCGTTCTCGAGGCCGACGCCATAGGCGATCACGTGCGTCAGGATGTGATAGGCGCCGTAGGGGGCCGGACGGAGGCTGAGCTCGTAGAAGTCCCTGAAGCGCGTCCACGGCTCGTCGAAGCTGTGCCAGATATGGACGGCCGCGAGGTGGTTCGGCAGATCGAGCAACGGCAGGAACCGCACCCGCCATATCGGCACGATGGCTGCGACGGCGAGGAGCACGAACGTCGCGACGAACACCCTGTCGCAGGGCCAGCGATTCCCGCTCTCGACCGCGGGAGGCGCCTCCGCGCCAGGAGGTCGAGGCGGCGGGGCGGCGGACGCGCCGGCCCGGGAGGTGGGATCACTGTCGGACGGGCTCGAACCGGGCATTTCCATGAGAAGTGTGGCGCTCCCCTTCCCTGCGCTGCTGCGCGAGGCTCGGGTAGGCCGCGAGCGTTAGCACAGCGCGCCGCGCGGATTGCAGCGCCGCGTGTCTTCCTCTAGTTTCCCGGGCACCTCGCCGGGTGGACACGGCACGAGGTGACGACCACTGGCCAGCCGGAGCGGCAGGGGCGCTCCAGGAGACCCGAATCCATGAGGCACCTCGCTCGCGTCGCAGGCGGCGCCGCAGTCCTGCTCGCCGCCGCCACGCCGCGCGCGCAGGAGCCCGAGCCCGCCGCAGCGGAGCCCGCCGCCGCGGTCGCGAGCCCGGGCGACGCGCAGGCAGAAGGGGTCGAGGCGGCCGCCGAGCCGGAAGGCGCAGCGGCGCAGGCCGATCGGGCGAGCGCGCAGGCGCGGGAGCCGCGGCCGCGCGAGGCGCCAGCGCCCGCGTCTCCGGCGCCCGCGAGCGGCGGCGACCGCGGCGACCTCTTGCCGCCGGGCTTCCGGGAGCGGGTGCGGGTCGCGCTCGGGCCGCTCGAGATCGCGCCGATCGCGCTGCTCGCGCTGCAAGCCGCGCCCTACGTGGGCGAAGACGCGCTGGGCCAGGCCGGCGACAGCGCCGAGCAGCCCGGCTTCCGCCTGCGCCGGGTCCGCGCCGGGCTGCGCGGCGACGTCGCGGGGCTCGTGCGGTTCGCCATCTCGACGGAGCTCGCCGGGGACGACGCGGGGACGGCGCGCATCCACGAGGCGTGGGCCGGCGTCACGGCGGCGCGCCCGCTCGAGGTGATCGCGGGCGCGCGCACCGTGCCCTTCTCTCGCTCGGCGATGACCGGCGCAGGCGACGGCGCCCTCGCCGAGCGGCCGCTCGCCGTCCGCGCGATCGCCCCGTTCACGCAGGTCGGGATCCAGGCCGAAGGGCACTTCCAGGACCGCGCCTTCAGCTGTCACGCGGGCGTCTACAACGCCTTCCAGCGATCGGATCAGTTCTACGCAGGTCCCTCCGAGAGCCTCGCTCCCCTCGGCAACCGCTTCGAGGGGATCGCCGTCGCCGGCCGGGTCGCCACCGAGCCGCGGGGCCCGCTCGGCCGTACGCTCCAGGACGTCGCCCGCTCGCCCTTCCGCCTCGGGGTCGGCGCCGACGGCTTCTTCAGCGACGGCGGCGCGCGCACGCTCTATGGCGCGAGCGCCGATGTCCTGGTGCACGCCGCGGGGCTTCACGCGCTCGGCGAGGTGCTCTGGACCGGGGCGAGCCCCAAGGCGGTGCCCACCCAGCCAATCGCGCAGATCACCTCGATCTCGTCGCTCGCGCTCGTCTTCGAGGCAGGCTACATGCTCATCGCCCGGAAGCTCGGTGTATCGGGTCGCGTGGAGTGGATCGACCCCAACCTGGATATCGACGATGAAGGGGACAACCTCGTGCTCACCGGCGGCGCGAGCTACCACGCGTACGACGATCTGGTGAAGGCGCAGCTCGAATACACGCACCGGGAAGAGCTCGGCGGGCTGTCGCTCTCGAACGACGTGCTCCTCCTGCAACTCCAGCTCTCGCTGTAGGAGAGATCTCTGTGCGGCGAACCCACCGCTGGCTCACCCGGGTAGCGCTCGTCCCGCTCGCCGCCGCCGCGCTCGCCGCCCCCGCGCTGCCGAGCTGCGGGGGCGATCGGCTGCTCCGCGCCAAGCGGATAGAGCAGCGCGCCGAGCTCGTCGGCGGCCCTGTGGCGATGGCGGACATAGGCGACTTCCTCCTCGAGAACGACCAGATCCGCGTGGCGATCCTGGGCGGGCGAGACTCGCCCGGGCCGGGGATCTTCGGCGGGGCCATCGTCGACGTCGACCGGCGGCGCGGCCGGATCGGCGAGGAGGGCGGACAGGGGCGCGACCGGTTCGCGGAGATGTTCTCGCTCGCCAACCTCATCGTGCCCGACCCGACGGCGACCGACGTCTCCGTGCTCGCGGACGGCTCCGACGGCGCGGAGGCCGGGATCCGCGTCGAGGGAGACGGAGAGTTCCTGTTCGAGGCGATAGGCCTGCTCCGGGCGCAGGAGGATCTGCTCGGCCTCTTCTTCCCCGGCGTCCGCTCCAGGATCCGCTTCCGGACAGACTACCTCCTTCACCCGGGCGATCGGTTCGTGACGGTGCGCACGGTCCTCCTGCTCGACGACAGGCCGCCGCCCGGCTGCGAGCCCCAGAGGAGCTGCGAGCCGTGCCCGGACGGGTATCGGCAGGATCCGGGCGGCTGCCTGACCTGCGCGTGCAGCGAGGTCCTGCCGCTGGACAACGCCACGGCCCCGGTCTCGGTGTTCGGCGGCGTCCTCGGCGATCCGCCGGAGGCCGCGCAGGAGGCGTCGTCGCGCCGCGCCGGCATCGTCGCCGGAGATTTCGTGTTCTTCGGCAACCAGAACGACGTCTTCGCGCCCGGCGCGGGCTTCGACGAGGACACGGCGGTCCAGGACGCGTGGAACGCGGGGCGGAACTCCTTCCAGGCGCCGCTCACCTTCGATTTCGTGGCCGCGGCGGGCGGGGACGTCAGCTACGGCTACTTCACGAAGGCAGCGGAGGGCGCGGCGCCATCGGTGGTCAACGTGCCCCTCTTCGCCAGCGCGGCGACGGCGTTCGTATCCGCCAGCCGATCGTGCCTGTTCAGCGAGGAGGACGACGAGGCGTGCGACGCCCACCGCGCGTTCAGCTACGAGCGCTACCTGGCCGTGGGCGACGGCGACGTCTCGAGCGTGACGGGCGTGATGCACCGGCTCCGCGGGACCGCGACCGGCGCGGTCAGCGGCCACGTGCTGTGGGAAGACACCCTCGAGGCCGCGCCGAACGCCCGGGTGTTCGTCTTCGCCGATCCCGATCCCGCGCGGCCCTTCGCCTCGCTGGACGAGCTCGTGGCGGCCAACCGGGAGGCGCGCGGCGACGTGGGCCTCGTCGACGAGATCGACGCGGATCTCGGCCTCGACCCGTCCGAGGACGGCGATTTCCGCGGCGCCCTGCCGCCCGGCAGCTACCTGCTCGTGGCGAGGAACGCTGCGGGGACGGCGATGTCGGCGCCCCTCCGGGTGAGCCTCCGGGCCGGACAGGAGGTCGTGGTGTCGCCGCGCCTCCCCGCGCCGGCGAGGGTGCGTTACCGGGTCGCGGACGAGGCGGGCCAGCGGGTGCCGGCCAAGCTCGCCTTCGCCTCGCTCGACGAGGCGGGGCGGAGGCTCCCGGGCGACGGCCAGCGCAGGGTCTACCTCGGCGACGGCCGGCTCGGGAACGGCAACCGCGCCGTCGAGATCACGGCCACCGGCGAGGGAGAGGTCGAGATCGAGCCCGGGCGATACCAGATCACGGTGTCGCGCGGCATCGAGTACGGCATCTACGTCGAGCGCGACGTCACGCTCGCGCCGGGCCGCACGTTGGAGCTCGACGCCACGCTCGTGCGCGAGGTCGACACGAGCGGGTGGATGTCGGCCGACATGCACCTCCACTCCGAGCCGAGCTTCGACAGCGGCATGGCGCTGCCGCGGCGGGTGGCCACGGTGGCGGCGGAGGGCGTGGAGCTCGCGGTGTCGACCGACCACGACGTCGAGACGGACTACCAGCCGACAGCGCGCGCGCTCGGGCTCGCGCCTCACCTCGCCACGGCGATCGGGGCGGAGATCACCACGCTGGAGCAGGGGCACTTCATCGGGTTCCCGCTCGAGTACGACGAGCTCGATGTCCCGGGCCACGGGGCGCACGACTGGACGTGCGAGCCCGGCGGGGCGATCCTCGACGCCATCCGGGCCTCCGGCGACGGCACCGTGGCGCCGCTGACGATCGTCGCGCACCCGCGCGACGGCTTCTTCGGCTACATCGACCAGCTCGGCGTCGACACCTACACGATGGGCCGGACGCCGACGTTCCTCGAGGAGAACAACCCCGTCTTCCGGACCGCGAGCTGCGCGTTCGACGCGATGGAGGTCATCAACGGCAAGCGGTTCGATCTGGTGCGCACGCCGAGCGTGGCCGAGGTCGTCGACTGGAACCGCTGCCTCGCGCGGCTGAACGCCGCCGGGAGCGCCGCCGAGATCGAGGCCGCGTGCCCCGAGGTGGCGGGCTGGCTGCGCGCGCCGTGCGCGGCGACGTCCGCGCCGGGCGGCGCCCCCGGCGCAGGCGCGGCTGCCGCCGCTATCGCATTCTCCGATTGCAAGCGCCGCGCCCGCACCGAGCTCGCATGGGCGCTGATGAAGCGCATCCTCGCCCGGACGCCCGACGAGCAGGCGAACAACTGGACCTTCTCCGGAACGACCTCCGACAGCCAGGAGCTCTGCGGACCCGCGGCGCTCGGCGGCGCTCCGGTCCCCGAGGACGCGCGCGACGCGCCGTGCACGTACCGCGCGGGCCAGGTGGACGATTATTTCCGCTACCTCGATCGGGGCTTCGCCCCGGCGCAGATCGCCAGCAGCGACAGCCACGACGGGTCGAAGGAGCCGGGCTTCCCGCGGACCTATTTCCGGAGCGCGACCGACTCCCCGGCCGCCCTCGAGACGCCGGCCGCGGTCGAGAGCTTGCGGGGCGCGCACGCCTTCGCGACGTACGGCCCCTTCATCCGCGCGACGATCCGCGGCAAGACGTATGGTGAGGTGGCGGCGGCGAGCGCGGGGGAGCCGCTCGAGCTCTTGTTCGATGTCCAGACGGCGAGCTGGTTCGGCGTCGATCGGGTGGAGATCTACCTGAACGGCGGGATGCTCCGCTTGCTGGAGCCGGCCATGCCGCCGAGCGCGATCGTGGACGTGCGCGGCAAGGTCACCTTCACGGCGCCGGATCGCGACTCCTGGGTGGTGATCATCGCCATGGGGCTCGAGGACAGGAACCTCATGAGCCCTGTCTCCCTGGACGTGCCCTTCGGTGAGATCCAGCTCTCCCGGCTGGCCGGCGACGCGTTCGGCCGGATCCCCGCGCTCAGCGCCCTGTTCGCGCCCACGCCGACGGTGCCCGACTGGTCGCCGGTCCCGCCCTACGCGATCACCAACCCGATCACCATCGATGTCGACGGCAACGGCCGCTACGACGCCCCGCTGGCGAGGCCCGATTTCTGCTCTCGTCCCTGCGATCCCGGCGTCCTCGATCCGGAGCAGTGTCCCGCGGAGCAGGTTTGCCTGACGGAAGAGGCGGTCTGCGGCTTTCCGATCCCCGGCAAGTGCGACCATCGTCGCGCGGCGCTCGCGCACCGCGACGACTGAACGCCGATCCCCGGGAGCGCGCCTGCGTGGGACGCGCCCGCGTGGCCGGGCCGAACCCGGCCGGCTCTCAGGAGATGACGTTTGCGTGCACATGCCGGGGCACGTGCACGCAAACGTCGCTTGATCCCGGGGGGAGGATCGGCCAGCCGCTCCGGCTGGAGCTTACCGGCCCTCGATCGTCTGCGACTTGATATGGAACTCGACGCGCCGGTTGCGCTGCCGGCCTTCCGGCGTGTCGTTGGACAGGAGCGGCCGGCGGGAGCCATAGCCGACGGAGGTGAGCCGCTCCGACTGAACGCCCTTGTTGATCAGGTAGACCCTGACCGCGATGGCGCGGTTGTGCGCGAGCCGGTCGTTGTAGTCGATGGTGCCCTGGTTGTCGGTGTGCCCCTCGATGCTGAGCAGCTTGATCTCGGGGTTCGCCTTGAGCAGGCGCACGACCTCGTCGAGGATCGGATAGCTCTGCGGGAGGATCCTGGAGCTGTCGAACTCGAACTCGACCTGCTTCATGATCTCGATCTCGGCGGAGCCGGTGATCCTGCGGATGTAGAACGGGCAGCCGTTCTTCTCCGGGTCTTCGACGACGACCTGCCCCGGCTCCTTCGGGCATTTGTCCTGCGCGTCGGGGATGCCGTCCTGATCCGCGTCCTCCTCGGGGCAGCCGTCGCGATCGTCGATGCCGTCCTTGTCCTCGGGGTCGTCCGGGCACTTGTCGACGACGTCCGGGATGCCGTCGCCGTCGCGGTCGGGCATGTCCGGACATCCGTCGCTCGGCTTGGGCTGCTTGCCGTCCTCGGGGTCCTCCGGGCAGAGGTCGATGACGTCGGGGTAGCCGTCGCCGTCGGCGTCCTTCTCCGCCGTGATCACGTAGTTGAAGCCGGGCGAGCGGGCGTCGGAGTCGGCGATGCCGAACGAGCCGCCGACGAGGGCGACCCCCCGGAAATCGGGCGCGTAGCCGCCGCTCATGCGGGTGCCGACGCCGGCGCCGACGTAGACCGCCTTGTCCTTGGTGAGGAACATCTTGCTGTTGAGCTGCCACTCGATGGGCGAGGCATCGAGCTCGCCCGCGGTCTCCTTGAGGAGGCCGAACGAGCCGAAGATCTCGGCCCCGAGGCGGAGCTTGCCGTCGAGGAGCGGGACGTAGCCGCCGACGCCGTACGTGAGCTCGCTGCCCACGACGAGCTCGTTGATCGCCACGCGCGGCCGGATGGCGACGCCGGTGTTCAGGGTGACGAAGAAATCCTTGAAGTCGTACTCGGCGCCGAGGCCGAACGAGCTGCTAACGCCCCGGTCGCCGGCGAAGGAGTAGTTGTTGCCGATGGGCACGAAGACCGCGCCGGTGAGGCCGAGCCGGAAGCGGCGCTCGTCGAGCTCCAGGGCGACGAAGCGCGCGTCGACCCGGAGGTCCATGGGGGTGGCGGTCTTCAGGTCGACGCTCTGGTTGAGGCCGAGCTCGCGGTGGTAGGTCTGGTTGCCGTCCTGGAACAGGACGATGGGGAACGAGACCTGGAGCGCGCCGCGGCCGAGGATCTCGACGCCCGCGTTCAGGTAGGTGATGAGCTGGGAGGTGACGGGCCCGTCGCCCTCGACCCGCTCCTCGATGGCGAGGTTGTCAACGTAGTTGTCGTCGCGGAGCGGGTGGACCGACATCCCCAGCCCGAGCTGCCCGAAGAAGCGCGTCCGTTCCCCCATGTGCGGGCGCCAGACGCCGATCCCGTCGTCGGGGGCGCCGGCCATCCTGAGGCGATCGAGGTAGAAGGTCCGGTCCTGCGCGCGGGCGGCGGAGGGCGCCAGCGCGGCGAGGGCCGGTGCGGCCAGGGCCGCTGCGGTCAGCGCGCAGCGAAGGCGCGACGGGCGTCGCGGCGCACGGCCCGGCAGGTTTCGTCGATCCATCACGGTGAGCTGTCCTCCAAGCAACGCTCGAAAAACGAGGTTGACGCGGGCGTTCCGCCGCATGCGGGCCGGCGTCCGGGCGGGAGACTACTCGGGCCGGGGGAGGATGTCTCCTGGGTCGAACCAGGAGGTGCGAGGACCGCCGCGGAAGCGGGCGGCTGTGTCCAGGGCGCGCGGGGTTGGGGCGGCGGGCTTGGCGCGCGGTGCTTCCGCGTCCTCAGCACGGTGTGTAGCGTGGGCCGCGTGGCGACGGTGAAAGAGCGGCGAACGGGCTTCGGCGCGGGCGCGCGGATGGCTCCGCTGGCGATTGCGGCCGGGATGACGAGCTGCGGCCTGGTGCTCGGGCTTGACGACTTCAAGGACGCTCCGCGGGCGGGTGCTGGGGGAGGCGGAGCCGGCGGCGACAGCGCCTCGAGCTCGGGCGCCGGAGGCTGCGCGCAGGCCGAGCGCGACTGCGTCGGCGATACGCCCCGGCAGTGTGCAGACGGGGAGTGGGTTCACCAGCGGCCTTGCAGCGGAGAGACGCCAGTCTGTGCAAAGGGCCGATGTGTACCATGCACCGAGGACGAGCGCGGGTGCTCCGGTGAGAAACCGCGGCGATGTGACGGGGGCGCGTGGGTCGAGGAGGCGCCGTGCGCGACGCCGTTCCCGGGGTGCCGCGACGGGGTCTGCGTCCCGACGAGCTGCCAGGGCGGCGACGCGCCTGGTACGGGAGTGAGCTGCGGGGCCGACCGGGACAAGGA
Source organism: Sorangium sp. So ce117 (assembly GCF_051524395.1). Taxonomy (NCBI): domain Bacteria; kingdom Pseudomonadati; phylum Myxococcota; order Polyangiales; family Polyangiaceae; genus Sorangium; species Sorangium sp. So ce117. Next base: position 3,496,176 of record NZ_CP150309.1, on the reverse strand, counting down.
TTGCTGCGCCGCTGACGTCGTGCCGGGAGGAACGTTCTACCGGAGCAATGATGAGAGCTATCCAGCCACCGTCAGCGACTTCAGGCTCGACAGATACGAGGTCACGGTAGGGCGATTTCGGGCGTTCGTGGAGGCGCTGAAGGGGACGCAGAGGGATCCCCCGGCGCTCGGAGCCGGGGAGCGCCCTGGTGTGACCAGTAGCGGGTGGAAGTTCGATTGGACATCCTCGCTCTCTGCAAACACCGAGGAGCTCAAAGCACAGCTCGAATGCGACTACTACCCGACATGGACCGCTGCGCCGGGCCCCAACGAACGCCGGCCGATCCATTGCGTCACGTGGTATGAGGCCTTCGCATTCTGCGTATGGGACGGGGGCTACCTGCCCACCGAGGCCGAGTGGAACTACGCCGCCGCCGGCGGCGCGGAGCAGCGGATGTATCCGTGGGGTGAGTCGAGAGAGCGCGGGTTCGCTGCCAACGAGTGCAGAGGGAACGGTTCTTCCAGCGGATGCAGCGTCGCCGCGTTCCTGCCTGTTGGCTCGTTCTCGCCGTCCGGCGATGCGAGGTGGGGCCACGCCGATATGCTAGGAAACGTCTCGGAGTGGACCCTGGATTGCAGCGGAGACTATCCGATGCCGTGCGAGGACTGCTCGCACCAGGGCTGCTCGGGCTCAACAGGATACGTGGTTCGCGGCGGGAATGCCATCGCTCCGCTCTACGATACAGCGTTCAGAAACAGGGAAGCTCGCACGACCCGGACCCAGGGCGTGCGCTGCGCCAGAAAGCTCCAGGGAGAGTGATCAGACGAGTCCAGGAGCCGCTCCGGAGCCAGAACACAGGTAGCTACGCACCAAGCGGGTCGACCCCGAAGCGCTGAGCAACCAGCAGCGAGAGGCCATCGCTGGTCCAGCAGTTACAGCGTCACCATTTCGTCACCGCCACGCCAAAGGGCCGGCTAGAGTCATGAGGCTGCGACACTGACGCGTCTGCCTCCGGAGTAGCCACGAGATCCGACCTTCCGAAGTATATATACGCGACACTGGCAAACGGAGCCCCTGCCGTGAGATCCGCGTAGCCGTCGCCGTTCACATCGCCGGACGAGCCCAGAACGCTACCAAAGCCCCGCTGCGTGTCACCAGGCCTGTACATCGCAACATCTGGCACACCATCAAACGCTGCCCCAGGGCCGCCCTCGTACACATACACGACACCTGGACGAGATGCAGCGTCAGACGACCCCACAGCCACTTCGTCAAAGCCATCCATGTTCATGTCACCCGCCGAGGCCACAGCAGTACCAAAGCGAGTACGGGCTCCCCCGACAAGCGTGACATCCGGGGTAGAGGCTATGCCTTCGGGGCCGCCCCAATAGAGGTATGCGCGATCGGCCGTTGAAGACCCAACGATAACATCTCCGAAGCCGTCACCGTTAACATCACCCGCCGCGGCGATCGACGAAAAGAACTCGGGATCGTCAGGGGGCGCCTCAAGCTCGACGGCCGGCGAGACATCGAACCCTTGACCTGGATGCCCGAAATACAGGCGGATGACGCGAAGTCCATGAGCTGCGACCGCCAGGATCACATCTGAGAATTCATCACCGTTGACGTCTCCCGCCGCCGACACGATTACCCCGGATAGTTGTGTGCCCGCATCAACGTCGACCTCCAAAATTACGGGGTTCGACAGATTCTCGATCCCCGATGGTCCGCCAAAATAGAGATACCCGGAGGGAGGATCTTCCCTGCTGACGATCACATCACCGAAACCATCGGCGTTGACGTCACCGGCGGAGGCGAGGTAAGTCCCCGCAGCAGGAAGCGTTGCGATGATCTCTCCGCGAAAGGTGTCACGACCGCTCCCCCGGTAGACGATCGCCTTGCCGGATTCCCCACGGGGAGCTCCTACGACGACATCGGCGTAGCCATCTCCATCGACATCCCCTGCACACGCAAGAGAAGCGCCGAAGCCATCCCCCGCCCCATCGGGGCTGAAAACTACCCCGCTGGGCTGCCCACCAAACTGAGACTCAGCCGCCCCGTAGTAGAAATAGGTCGCACCTGCCGTCGTGGTCAGACCGACTGCGCCCACCGCGACGTCATCGAACCCATCGGCATTGAAATCGCATTTGGTTCGGCCAACGTTAATCCAGCGAGCAGGAGAAAAATCCGAGCACCGCCGCTGCGAGCAAGCGCGCACATGCCAGTAGTAACGCTGGCCGGCAGGAGGAAGCAGCGACCCCTCCAAGTCCGCCTCCGGCCTGTGTACGACCTCTTCAGTAACGACCGACACGGCGTGAGTCATCGCCGGATCGCTGCTGTACTGCAATTCGTACTCGATGGGCACGTCGCCCGCCACCGTCGAGGCCTCCCACACGAACGTGGGCCGCCTGGACCCATTCTTCCGCATGGTGCCTACATATGCATCATTTAGCGGAAGCCGGAGGATCGGCATTGTCGGTGCCTCAAACGTCCCTGCTCCACCACCGGAACCACCGGATCCTTGCATCGCGCCGCCGCCGGTGCCCGTTGATGAGCGGTCGGCATCAGAGAACTCATCCAGGCCGAGGATCGTACCGCATCCGGACACGGAGATGATTACCGCGATCGATAGGCTCATCGAGAACAGATGGCCATCGCGCCTGCGTGCTTCCATAGAAATCAAGGAGGAACACAGTCCCTTGTATTGCGCAAGCAGAAGAAGCAGGCGCCATCCCAGTTTTCACAGAATGAATGTGTCCGACGCTCTTGGCTCGAGCAGAAAGGGCTGCTTGCTCGGCCAACTGACAATCGCTCGGCGGTCGTACGTTGTAGAATGGAACGATCGCTGATGCCGATGCAGGCTGGGTACACCTGCCACGACTAGTTTGCCGTCGGAGGTATCTCGACGTCGTTGATCGGCAGGAACCCAGCACCGGCGGGGTAAGCGTACGACACACGGTAATTCTGCTGGATTGCTCCCCACCCCCAGACCGTGACCCCGAACGGAAGATCGCTCCGCATTTCGTGCCGGCCGTTCACGCAGCCGCCGACCGGCTCGAAGTTCCCCGTCGTGAGGTCGACGATGGTGTACTCGTAGTCGCCGATAGGCTTCCACCCGCTGAGAGTGCCTACGCAATCCAGATCCACATCGGCAAACTCGCCATTCACCTTCGACCGCGTACGGGTGACGACAAGGCTTGTTTCCGGGTAGGTCGGATCTGTAAAGAACACGTAATAATCCAGGAACTGAGACGGCGGAACCACATTGATCCAGTCTGGATCGCCGATCGTCATGTACGCGTCCCCGCCCGTCATGTATTGACCAACATAGAACGGAGCGTTCACCCCCTGGCTCTTGACGACGAACGGCTCACCGGATTCAAATTGATATACCTCGCCGAGATTGACGACATCCGGAGCGCCCTCCGGCTTGGACGGCTTCCAGGTGAGCTCCGTACCGTCGACCATGCCCACGATTCGCCAGGGGGGAGACTCTTCGCGATCCGCGATGCGGTTCCGATAGCGAACCCCCACATACTCGTTGCCAGTGGCCCTGACAGGCGCTATCTGCTGCTGTCCTGAATCGCAATCGCCGGTGGTGTTCGGCACGACCATGCAAGCATGGGCGCCGAAGACGCCCACAGGTTTGGTCGATTCGATGGGGCTCCCGGTCAACTCCTCTTTCTGAGTTATCTGCAGGAATTCGCCGGCGTTCAACGTGTACGTCTTCGCTACCCCGCTGCTGGCAGGTTCGACGTTCGTGCCACCCACGACGTCGACCTTCGGCAGGATGGTCACGTCGGTACCGTTCTGGTGGGCGACGATAGCCAGCGATGGGTACGCGCCCGCGTAGTCCTCTGGTGACACTGACTCCGACTCCGAGTACCCATTGATCGCAACATAGTTCGTTGCCCAGGCGCTCGTAGGCAGAAGCAACGTCGCTGAGGTAAAGGCCGCCTTCCCACCACCATAGGGAAGCATCTGATAAGCTACGACGGGATAGTCCGTCGTGATGTGGAACGCGCTTCCGCGTCCGGTCCCTGCCACACCGCTGTCCAGATTGAGAGCTCCCTCCATGGGACAGTCTTCAACGCTCGCCGCGGCAGACTTCCTTGAAAGGAAAAGGACCGCGACCTGCCCGACAGCAAGCCCGTCGTTCGCATTGTATTTTTGGTAATCTACCTTGCTCTCCACCTCATTCCACGTCGGAATGTAGGCAAAGTTTTCGACCGGAAGCTGCTGTCCGTCGCGTCCAACGTTGATCTTGACCGGCAACTCCCATGTGTTCGCGAGCATCGCGGCGAAGCACGCGCCCTTGGTGGTCGGCATCAGGGCCGTCTTCAACGCCCAGTAGTCGCATCCATACGAGCTCTTCGACCTCTCCGCCGCCTCGCACGGGTTGGGCACGCACTCGGCGTTGACGCAGCCCTCCTTTGGGCCGCAAGTCTCCAGCGCAACGCCGTTGCAGCTGATGACTTTCTTCAGATCATTGGAGCACGTCGAATCGCACCGCCCCCCCTCTCCGAAGGTCCCCGTGCTCCCCCCCTCCCCGCCCGCGCCGCCGGTGCCGGCGCCGCCGCCGGTCCCGGTGGGGCCCGAGCCGGAGCCGGTGAGCCCTTCACGGTACGAGTCCGTGCACGCGGCGAACGAGCCCGTCACACCGGCTGTCGCTGCAAGTAATCCCACAATCGCGTGTCGACGGTATCTAGCCATGTTCGCCATCTCTACAGGGCTCCTTCCCCCACAAGCATCCTGAAACTTCGCGCCTTCGAGCGTAACACGGTTCGACCGCCGTGGGGAGGCCCGCGAAAGCGTTCGCATTTTTTCGGGGGCGCCGCGAGAGCGGGTTGCAGGTCCCAGGAATGCAATGGGCGACCAGCATCGCCCCATCGCCCCCTAGCGCCCGGACGGACACAGAGCCACTGTTCAGCCAGCCGTCCTCACGCCTCTCCTGCGGGTAGGTCGAGGTGGTGCATCAGATTTGGCCACCGCGACTTCCACGTACGTCGGCCCCACTCCGGCTCAATGGTCGTCGTCGCCGTCCGACGCAGCCCCCGCCCGGCCGCTGCCGAAGACGCGGAAGAGCACGTACAGCGATGGGAACAGCAGCACGGATCCGACGCCGAGCACCCAGACAAGCAATCGCAACGTCCTCGGGTTCGCCGCCGCCCCCTCGAGCGTCACGTCGGGCACCACCAGGAACGGGTACTGCGAGGCCGCCCAGCCGAGCAGGATCAGCGTGACCTGCGCCGCCGCCGCGAAGCGCGCCAGACGGAAACGGCGGGTCCACAACGCGAAGAACGCCGCGGTGGCCGCGAGGCCCGTCGTGACGTGGAGCGGCCACGTGATCGGATGATCCGTCAGCCCCTCTCGAATGAGCGGGGCGCCCCGGAACGACGCCGCGAACGACGCCAGCGCGAGCGCCGCCACAACGCAGCCCGAGACGAGCGCGCGCCGCCGGAAATCGTCGACCAGCGCAGGCTCCTTCGCCTCGTTCGTCAGGTACACCGCCGCCAGGAACGCGAACAGCGCCAGCGCGAACAGCCCCACCACGAACGGAAACAGGGAGAGCCACGGCGCGAAGAAGCCGCTCGTCACTACCCCCGACGCCACCCGGATCCGCCCGGACGCCACCGCGCCGACGATCATGCCGAGCAGCACAGGCGCGATCACGCTCGCGAGCGAGAAGACGAACCCCCAGCGCTTCTGCCGCCGATCCCCCCGGGAGTCGTAGCTGCGAAAGCTGAACGCCGAGCCGCGAAACACGACGCCAACGAGGAACAGCGTGAGGGGGACGTGCAGCGCGATCGAGATCGCCGCGAACGCGGGAGGAAACGCGGTGAAGAGCAGCACCACGACCAGGATGAGCCACACGTGGTTGGCCTCCCAGATCGGGCCGATGACCCGCTCGATGAGGGCGCGCTGCTCCCGCTTCCGCGGGCCGGAGGCGAGCAGATCCCACACGCCGCCGCCGAAATCGGCGCCCCCGAGCAGCGCGTAGAGCACGAGCGCCGCCATCATCACCCCGCCGATGAACCACTCAGTGCGCATCGGCCTCGCCTCCCCCGGACGCGCGCGGCGCGCTGCCGCCGCCAGTCCCCCCGAACGGCGCGCCGCCGCCGCCAGTCCCCCCGAGCCGCGCGCCGCCGCCGCCCGTCACCCCGAGCGGCGCCGCGCGGAGCTGGCGCACCAGCAGGTAGACCACCACCACGCCGAGGAAGACATAGAGCGCCGTGAACGTCCAGAAAGGCGCCGCGAGGTGCGGGAACGGGGTCACCGCGTCGCGCGTGCGCATCGCGCCCCGCACAATCCACGGCTGGCGACCGAGCTCCGTCACCAGCCAGCCCGCCTCCATCGCCACGATGCCGAGCGGGCTCGCCAGGATCGCCGCCCAGAGGAACGGGCGCTGATCCGGGATCCCCCTGCGGCGCCACGCGAGCACCGCCCCGACCACCGCGAGCAGCGCCATCGCGGAGCCCGCGCCCACCATCACCTGAAACGAGAGGTGCGTCGCCGTGACCGGCGGCCACTCGTCCCGCGGGACCGCATCCAGCCCCGGCACCACCGCGTCAGGATCCGCGTGCAGGAACACCGAGAGCCCCGCCGGGATCTCGATCGCGTAGTCGACCTCGCCCCGCTCCACGTCGGGCAGGCCGCCGACGAGGAGCGGCGCGCGGGCCGAGGTCTCGAAGTGCGCCTCCATCGCCGCGAGCTTGGCGGGCTGCCCCCTCCCGACCTCCACCGCCGCGTAGTGACCGACGAGCGGCTGCGCCAGCGCCGTCACCCCGGCGACCACGAGCGTCACCGCGAACGCCTTGCGGAACAGCGGGCTCGACGGGTGCCGCAGGAGCACCAGCGCGTGGATCCCCGTCATCACGAACGCCGTCGCCTGATAACACGCGAGGATGCCGTGCAGCGTCTCGTGCTTCCACGGCGGGCTGAACATCGCCGCGACCGGGTCGATGTTCGCCGGGCGCCCGTCGACCATCGTGAACCCGGCAGGGTCGTTCATGCACGCGTTCACAAGGATCACGAAGAACGCGGACAGCGCGCCGCTCAGCGCGACCATCGCGCCCGAGAGCAGGTGCAGCCTCGGCGAGAGCTTGCCGCGCCCGTAGAGATAGATGCCGAGGAAGATCGCCTCCGTGAAGAACGCGAACCCCTCGAGCGAGAACGGGAGCCCTATCACCTCTCCGAACGTCCCCATGAAGCTCGGCCACAGGAGCCCGAGCTCGAACGAGAGCACTGTCCCCGACACGGCGCCCACAGCGAACAGGATCGCCGTCCCCTTCGCCATGCGCTTCGAGAACTCGAGGTAGTCTCGATCGCCCGTCCGGTGCCAGAGCGCGTCCGCGATGACCATGATCAGCGGCAACGCCACCCCGGCGGCGGCGAAGATCATGTGAAATGCCAGCGACAGGCCCATCTGGGCCCGGGCGTAGAGGAGGCTGTTCATGAGGCCCTTTGCGGCTCCCTTCTCCCGCGCGACCGTGACCGACGCCGTGTCCGCTCTCCTGCGGGGACGGTCCGCGCGCTCCCGCCGACCATAGGGGGGCCCGCGCCAGGGACAAATAGGGGCGAACCCGGGTAAGCTCGACGCCGATGCAGACCCTTGTCGAGCTCGTCGCGAAGAAGCGCGACGGCGGGCGGCTGTCCGAGGACGAGATCGCGCGGATCGTCCGCGCCCTCAGCGACGGCGAGCTCGCCGATTACCAGATGGCCGCGCTGCTCATGGCGATCTTCTTCCGCGGCATGGACGACGCCGAGACCGTCGCGCTCACGCGCGCGATGCTCCACTCGGGCGACGTCCTCGATCTGTCCGGCGTGCCCGGACGGAAGGTCGACAAGCACTCGACCGGCGGCGTCGGCGACAAGGTCTCGATCTGCCTCGCCCCCCTCGTCGCCGCCTGCGGCGTCCCCGTCCCGATGGTGTCCGGCCGCGGCCTCGGCCACACCGGAGGCACCCTCGACAAGCTCGAGGCGATCCCGGGGTTCGACGTCGCGCTCGACGCCGACGCGTTCGCGCGCATCGTCCGCGAGGTGGGGACGTGCATGATCGGGCAGACCGCGCGGATCGCGCCCGCGGACAAGCGCATCTACGCGCTGCGCGACGTGACCGCCACGGTCGAGTCGATCCCGCTCATCGTCGCCAGCATCCTCTCGAAGAAGCTCGCGGAGGGCATCGACGCGCTCGTGCTCGACGTCAAGGTCGGGCGCGGCGCGTTCATGAAGACCCTCGGCGACGCCCGCGCCCTCGCGACCGCGCTCGTGCGCGTCGGGACGGCGGCCGGCAAGCGCGTCTCCGCGCTGCTCACCGACATGAGCGCGCCGCTGGGGCGCACCGTCGGCAACGCCATCGAGACCCGCGAGGCGATCGAGGTGCTGCACGGCCGCGGGCCGGGCGACCTCGTCGCGTGCACGCTCGCCCTCGGCGAGGAGATGCTGATCGCGGGCGGCGCAGCGGCGAGCGCGGCCGAGGCGCGGCCGAAGCTCGAGGCCGCCATCGCGAGCGGCGCGGCGGCCGAGGTCCTCGCGCGGATGATCGCCGCGCAGAAGGGCGATCCGGCCGTGGTGCACGACGCCGGCCGGCTGCCCAGCGCCCCCGTCGTGGTCGAGGTCGCCGCGCAGGACGAGGGTTACGTCGCCGCCGTCGATCCGCTGGAGATCGGCCTGTCGGCGGTCGCGCTCGGCGCCGGGCGGACGCGCGCCGACCAGCGCGTGGACCCCGCCGTGGGGATCGAGCTCGCCGCGGTGCGCGGCGATCGCGTGGACCGCGGCGCGCCCCTCGCCCGCATCCACGCGCGCCGGGCGGACGACGCGCGGGCCGCGGCCGATCGCGTCCGCGCCGCCTTCCGGATCGGCCCGGCGCCCGCCGAGGCGCCCGCGCTCGTGCTGGAGCGGATAGAGGCATAGCCGCGCGCGGGCGCTCGCGGCGGCTCGCCGGCGGCGCGGGGCCCCACTAAGCTGCCGGCATGCGGACCCCGAGGCGCGACCTCACCACGCTCGGCTACCGGCGGATCATCCAGCTCCTCGTCTACCTGGTGATCATCCCCGGCGTGCTCCTGTCGGGCGTCGGCTTCCTCCTGCTCGTCCTCGGCGAGGCCCAGTACAACCTCATCATGGGGATCATCGTCCTCACGTTCTGCGGGACGCTCGCGACCGGGGTCATCCTCGTGTGGGTCTTCCTCCGGCGCGAGCGCAACCTGTCCGAGCTCCAGGCCGATTTCGTGTCCAAGGTCTCGCACGAGCTGCGCACCCCGCTCACGTCGATCCGGATGTTCACCGAGACCCTCACGCTCCGGCGCGGCGACACGATCAGCGAGGATCGCTGCATCGAGGCGCTCACCAAGGAGAGCGCCCGCCTCCAGCAGCTCATCGATCGGCTGCTCGACTGGGGGCGGATGGAGAGCGGCCGGCGCGTCTACGAGCTCTCGGAGCACCACCTCGGAGAGATCGCCGACGAGGCGATCCACGCCTTCGAGCCGACCCGCGAGAAGCGCAGCGTCGACCTCGACGTCTCCATCGACGCGAACCTCCCGCCCGTGCTCTGCGATCGCAGCGCGCTCGTCGACGCGATCGTGAACCTCCTCTCGAACGCCTACAAGTACGCCGGTCAGCCGAGGAAGATCAGCGTCTCCGCCCACCTCCTCAAGCGGTCGGCGCTGCTCACGGTCCGCGACAACGGCAAGGGCATCGCCCGCGCGGAGCACAAGCGGATCTTCGAGAAGTTCTACCGGGTCGACGATCTCCTGGCCCGGCAGCAGGAGGGCTCCGGGCTCGGGCTGTCGATCGTCAAGCATGTCATCCGGGCGCACGGCGGCAAGATCCTCGTCGACAGCGAGCCCGGGAAGGGCAGCACGTTCACCCTCGTGCTCCCGCTCCGGAGCATGCCCAAGGCGAGCGCCGAGCGACGCGCGAAGGACGCGGCGCCCGCGAGCGCCGCGGCGCACAACGACGCGTCGGATCACGGCGCCGACGCGAGCGCGCCGCCGTAGCGCGGCCGGCGCCGGTCTGGACATGAACATGCTAGAGGACCTCCTCAGCATGAGCCGAACCCCTCAGACACCGGCGCGGACCGTCCTGCTCGTGGAGGACGACCCCAGCATCGCGATGGGTCTCGAGATGAACCTGAGCGCCGAGGGGTACCGCGTCGTCGTGGCCGAGGACGGCGAGCGCGGGCTCGCGCTGGCCCGCGGCGGCGGGATCGATCTCATCATCATCGACGTGATGCTCCCCCGGCTGAACGGCTTCGAGCTGCTCCGCATGCTCCGGAACGAGCGGCGCACCCTGCCGGCGATCATGCTGTCCGCGCGCGGCGCCGAGATGGACAAGGTGATGGGCCTCGAGCTCGGCGCCGAGGACTACATCACGAAGCCGTTCAGCCTGGCCGAGCTGCTCGCGCGCGTGAAGGCCGTGCTCCGGCGCGACGCGATCGCGCGCGCCGACGGGGCGCAGCTGCGCGCCGGCGACATCGTGATCAACGCGGCGACGCGCGAGGTCCGCCGCGGCGACGCGCTGATCGAGCTCACGGCGACCGAGTTCGACGTGCTGTTCTGCCTCGCCGAGGCGGGCGGCCGGGTCCTGTCGAGGGAGCAGATCCAGGCCAAGGTCTGGGGCCCGACGCACCACGGGACCCCGCGCACCATCGACAATTTCATCCTCCAGCTCCGCAACAAGCTGGAAGAGAACGCGACGACGCCGCGCCACCTGCTGACGGTGCGCGGTGTCGGCTATCGCTTCGTCCCCTAGAGCGGCGGTCACCCGCTTCGGATACGGGCCCACCTCGACGTTTTCGGTGCTCAGCGCACCGGAGTCTCAGGATTGATCATATTTTCCCCACCTCCCTCGCGGCACTCCAGCCCTGGACGAGGGTGAGGAGTTGCTCGTAGCCACGGCCCAAGGTCTGCCAGCCGGGCTCGCCGTTTCGCCGGAGGTGTCCGCCGAGCCCGGCGATGGCCAGGAAGGCATCGCGGGCCGTGGCGTTCTCGGGCAGGGGCTTGCGCGCGAAGACCCGCAGCACCTGGAGCTGGGTGGGCGTGAGCACGGCGGTCGCGGGCTGCTCCGGAGCGCGCCGAGCCTCGCTGCGCAGCAGCAATAGCTGCCAGGCGATGGGCGCGAAGAGCGCCAGCACGTTGCGCAAGCCGTGCAGGTCCTCGATCTGGCGCTTCTCGTAGGCGCATCCGGTCTTCAGGGCCTTGAAGAACTCCTCCACCATCCAGCGCGCCCGGTACCAGTCGACCAGCTGCGTCAGTTGCTCGACGGACTCGACCGGCTCGCTCGTCAGCAGCACCCACTCGACCGGCGCTTCGCCCGGCGGCGGCTCGATCTCCCAGACGCGTACGACCTGAAGCGAGAGCGTCGCCGGCAGCTCGCGCGGCTGGGATCTCGGTCGCCGCAGGGTCACGCGCGTGCTTCCAAGGGCGAGCTTGGCCAAGCGTCCTGCGCGCGGAGGATGCAGCCGTTTCTGTTGAGGGCTGCGATTGCCCGCCGGCCGTGGGGAAAGCTCTACCTCGCGTACGGCCACCGCTTGAACCTGCGCGAGCGCCTGCTCGAGCTTGGCCTCCTCTCCGAGGGCGTCAGCCTCGACGAGGCGATTGTGCGCGAGCCGAATCACGAACCGATGCCCTGCGCTCAAAAGCTGCGCGAACAGGCCGTAGTCGTCGCCTTCGCGGTCCATGACGTGCACCACATCGTGCGGAGCAGCGCCCAAGGCCGCGACTCGCTCCACCTGCTCTCCCCAGCGATCGTGCTCGTTGTCGGTCGTGCCGTCGTCGCGCACGTGCGTGCTCAGATCGAGCACGCCGAGCGGGCGGCGCGTTCCATCGCCGCTGACCGCCAGCGTGAAGTGGGCGAAGAACGTCTGCCCCGAGGAGCGCAGACGTCCGAGCCCTTGCCGCTGGCCGTCCGAGCGGAAGGAGAGGGTCGTGGTGTCATGGATGGCGAGCACGACCGGCTCGGCCTCCATGCGCGCGAGGGTGGCGCGAACATGCGGCGCCAGAATCGCCGCGGGCGTGACGGCGTCGTTGCCGAAGAAACGGTACGCCGCCTCCAGCTCGCTGTCGGACAGCAGCGAAGGGAAGCTCTTGTCCGGCGCTTGCGCCAGCTTCTCCACCAGCTTGGTCTGGCGCTTCGAAAGCCGCGCATCGCCGAAGTGCGCGTCGCTCATCTCCTCGGCGAGTGCCGCTGCGTGCTCTGCTGCGGGTGAACCCATCCGCAGCTTTGATCACGTCGCCCAGCACACATCAAGCGAGATATGTAGGATCCTGAGACCGGAGTGCGCTTGCGCGCCGAAAACGCCGATCTGGGCCCGTCTCCTGTGCGGGAGACCGTCGCTCTGTTGGGCATGTGGGCGGAAACCGCTGTAAGGCGGCGCCGCGCTGCGGGGCGGCCCGAGCCCGCGGTGATCGGAGGGCGAGCGCTCCGGGGGGCGCGCTCCGTCAGGGCGCCTGACAGAACTTGTTGATGTTGTCGACGAGGGGATCTTCCTGCTTGATCGCCTTCTCGATCGACGCCTGGGCGGCGTTGCTCTTCTCCGCGTCGTTGGCGTCCGCCGCGGTCGCGAGATCGCGCGCCGCCTTGGCGACGTCCTTCGCCATGGCCTGGTACTCGCCCGAGAACTTCTGCAGCTCCGGGGTGGTCAGCTTCACCTGCGCCGCGTCGGCCGCCACCTTGTCCATCGCGTCGGCCATCGCCTTCAGCTCGCTCGACCCGCCCTGGTCGGTGCCGGCCTTGGTGCCTTTCTCGATGCTCTGAACGCCCTTGTTGATGACCTCGATGAGCGCGTTGCACTCCGAGACCTTGTTCTGGCCGCAGCCGCCAGCGCCGGCGACGAGCCCGAGCGCTGCGACGAGCGCTGCGAGGGTGACCTGGGTGCGCATTCTGCTGTGTCTCCTCATGTGGTGAGCGAGGCCGGTCCGCCCATCCCTAAACGCCTAGGCATGAACCCACATTTTGCGGGTACGTTTCAACATGGAATCGGCGATCCGCGTCCACGGCCGCCGCGTGGGTCAGGACCGCACCCGCCAGTTCCCCTGGAAAGTTCGGCCGATGTCGTCGGCTGTCGGATCGGTGATGATGAGCTCCGGCCGGCCGCCTTGCGCGAACACGATCGTGTTCTGCCGGAAGACGCGGCCGAAGGCGATCGCCTCGTCCCGGTCCATGCCGTGGACGAGCCACGCCGGCTCGCGCCAGATGCCCTCCGGCTCCGCCTCGGAGCCGACACACGGCTCCACCCGGTAACAGCCGAGGATCAGGAGATCGCGGAGGACGTGGTGGCGCTGATCGTTGACCCGGCGGGGGATGAGCATCGAGCGCGGGTTGTAGGCGGTGAGCACCGCGAACTTGCGGGTCAGGAGCTCGGGAAGCCCGGCCTGATCCTGGACGATCTCGCCGTCCAGCGAGACGCGCAGCGTCCCCGCCGGGGTGGGGAACTCGTAGATGGTCGAGAAATACGACCGGAGGAGCGTCTGATCCATCGTGCAGCGGTGGTGTGAGGGGGCCGCGGCGCTCGGCGCACCGGGTGCGTCGCCTTGCAGAAGGGCCCGTGGCGTGAGCGCCCGGGCCGCCGGGCGCGACGGCGCAGGGTTACCAGAGACGCGCGGCTCTGGCTACTCGCCGGCGCCGCTCGTCGCCAGACCACCGCCAGAGCCCGGCGCGCGCTTCCCCTGCCCCGCCCGGTGCGCTAAGCGTTCCGCGCGATCGACCGGCCTGCCCGCGCGCACCGCGCCGGCGGCCCTGACCCCCTGCGCCCGATGCCACGATGATCGAGGTCGAGCACCTCTCCAAGTCCTACGGTCCCCACCAGGCGGTGAGCGACCTCTCATTCCAGGTGAGCCAGGGGGAGGTCGTCGGGTTCCTCGGGCCGAACGGCGCAGGCAAGAGCACGACCCTCCGCATCCTCGCGGGGTTCCTCGGCGCGACGTCCGGCCGGGTGCGGATCGCCGGCCACGACATCACCGAGGAGCCGATGCGCGCGCGGGCCTCGCTCGGGTACATGCCCGAGACCTCGCCGCTCTACCCGGAGATGCGCGTCTCGGAGTACCTCGCGTTCCGCGCCGAGCTGAAGCTCGTGCCGCGGCGCGCCCGCGGCGAGGCCGTCGCGCGCGCCCTCCGCGACGCGCGCGTCGAGGACGTCGCGAGCGTCCTGATCGGCCACCTCTCGAAGGGCTACCGCCAGCGGGTCGGCCTCGCGGACGCGCTCGTCGGCGACCCGCCGCTGCTCATCCTGGACGAGCCGACGGCGGGCCTCGATCCGAACCAGATCCGCGAGGTGCGCGCGCTCGTGCGCGGGCTCGGCCGCGACCGTACCGTGCTCCTCTCGACGCACATCCTCTCCGAGGTCGAGGCGACGTGCACGCGGGCGCTCGTGATCGCCCGCGGGAGGCTCGTGGCGGAGGGATCCATCGACGAGCTCCGCGCGATGCGCCGGTCGTCCGGCGCGCGCGTCGTCGTGCGCGGGGCGGCGGACGCGGCGCTCGCGGTGGCGCGCGGCGCGGCGCAGGTCCGCTCGGCCGAGGCGGAGGACGCCGGCGAGGCGGCGCGGCTCACGGTCGAGTTCGACGCCGGCGCCGACGCGGGCGAGGCCGCCGAGCGCCTCGTCGCCGCGCTGGTCGCCGCGGGCTTCGGGGTGCGCGAGCTCGTCCCCTGGGCCCCTTCGCTGGAGCAGGTCTTCTCCGAGCTGACCGCGGCCGACGACGCCGGCGCGCGGGGCGGCGCCGGAGAGCCGGCCGAGCCCGGGGCGGGCGGCGGCGAGGCGCCTCGGCCGGCGGCCGGGAGCCGGAAGAAGAAGGGCAGCGCGGCCCCGCGCGGCGAGGGCGGCGCGGGGAAGGAGCGGCGGTGAGGGGCTTCTGGCCGATCTTCAAGCGGGAGCTCTTCTCGCTCTTCGTGACGCCGCTCGCGTGGGTGCTGATCACCACGTTCCTGCTGGTGCAGGGCGTGCACTTTTTCCTGATCGCGACGCAGTTCGCCGGCGAGGTGGAGCTCTCCGCCGACACGGGCCCGGTGCAGGTCTTCTTCGGCCAGACGATCCTGATCTACCTGCCGCTGCTCTTCGTCTGCCCGCTGCTCACGATGCGGCTCTTCGCGGAGGAGCGCAGGAGCGGCACCATCGAGGCGCTCCTGACGGCGCCGGTCGGCTCCGCCGGCGTGGTGCTGGCGAAGTACGCCGCGGCCCTCGTGACGTACGTCGCGATGTGGGCGCCGACGGTGCTCTACGTCGTCCTCATCGGCAGGACCGGCGAGCTCGACTGGCGGGTCGTGGGGTCGAGCTACCTCGCCGTCTTCGCGGTCGGCGCCGGCTACCTCGCGATCGGGACGATGACCAGCGCGCTCACGAAGAGCCAGCTCATGGCCGCGGTGCTCAGCACGATGGCGGTGATGGGCATGTTCATCCTCGGCATCGGCGAGTTCATCTTCCCGGACGGCCCGGCCCACGACCTCTGCGCCTACGTCTCGGTGTGGACGCAGATGAACGACTTCTCCCGCGGGATCGTCGATCTGCGCCGCCTCGTGTTCGACGGGACGGTGGTCGCGCTGCCGCTGTTCGTGACCGTGCGCGCGGTCGACGCGTGGAGGTGGGGCTGATGTCCGGAGAGCGGCCCGCGCAAGCCGGGGCTCCGCCGCCGGGCACCTCGCTCGGCGAGAAGCTCTCGACGAGCGTCGGGATCATCGCGGCGATGGTGCTCGCGGTGCTCGTCAACCTGCTCGTCGCCCGCCACTACAGGCGCTGGGACTGGACGCAGGGCGGCCTGTACACGCTGAGCGACGCGACCGTCTCGACGCTGCGCTCGATCGAGGAGCCGATCCGCGTCTACGTCCTGCTCTCGGAGGGCGACCCCCTGACGCTCTCGGTGCGGCACCTGCTCGACGCGTACCGGGCCGAGAACCCGCGGATCGAGGTCGAGGTGACCGATCCCGACCGGCGCCCGGCGGAGTTCCTGGCGGTGCAGCAGCGCTACGGCGTCGTCGCGGGCAAGACGGACGACGGGCGCATCGTCACGGACGCGGCGATCATCGTCGCGCGCGGCGATCGGCCCCATTTCCTGGCGGCGAGCGACCTGGTTGAGGTCGAGGACGAGGACGACCTGCGGTCGCGCCCGCGGCTCGAGCAGGCGCTCACCGGCGCGCTCCGGAGCGTCCTGCGCAGCGAGCGGCCGCTGATCTGCTTCGCGGCCGGGCACGGCGAGAAGTCGATCGAGGCCGGCGGCGCCGGCGGGCTCGCGGCGCTGAAGGACCGGCTCAACAAGAACAACTACGAGGTCGTGGCGCTCGGCGGCGGCCGCGGCGCGGATGGCCACGGCGCGGACGGCCACAGCGACGAGGAGGAGGCTTTCGCCGCGCCGCGGGAGCCCGCGCCGGAGGTCGATCTCGACCGCTGCCGGGTGCTCGTCCTCGCCGGGCCGAGCCGGCCGGTGCCGGCGAGCGACGTGGCCCGCTACCGCGCGTTCATCGAGAAGGGCGGCAGCGCGCTGATCGCGCTCGGGCCCGTGCCGGACGAGAGCGATCAGCGGTACGTGGACCTCGGGCTCTCGGGCCTGCTCGCCGTGGCGGGGGTCGAGCTCCGGTCGGACTTCGTGTTCGAGCTCGACCCGAAGCTCCGGTCGACGCAGGGCTTCGGCGAGACCTTCGCGCCGATCGTCAGGCCGCACCCGATCACCGAGGGGCTCATCAAGGCGGCCGATCTCGGGCTCGGCCCGGTGCTCACGGTGGCGAGCTCGCTCGCGCCCACGGCGAGCGGGCCGGTGGTCCCGGCGCCCCTGCTCGTGACGAGCGACCAGGCGTTCGGCATGGTCGATTTCTTCGGCTGGGCCCGGGACCCGTCCGAACCGAAGCCGCGCGACGGCGATCACCCGGGTCCGCTCACGGTCGCCTGCGCCTCGGAGCTGCCGAAGCCCGCGGGGTCCAGCGCCGCGCACGGGCCGCGCGTCGTGGTGGTCGGCTCGCCCGGCGTGCTCTACGGCGCGAACTGGCAGAGCCCCGAGCTCCGCGGGACCGCCGTGCTCGTCGAGAGCGCGCTGTCCTGGCTCGCGGCGAGCCCGCCCATGCTCGACATCCCGGACAAACCGGCGTTCACGGCGGGCCTGCGGATCAGCGAGGACTCGCTCGCCGGGATCTTCCGCTACGTCATCGTGTACATGCCGCTCGCCGCGGCCCTCCTCGGCCTCGCCGTGTACCTGGCGCGGCGCGGCTCCGAGCGCCGCCCCGGCGACAAAGGGGGCCCCGGCGCGCCGGCCGGACGCGGCGCGTCGGCCGAGGCCGAGCGCGAAGGATCGCCGTGATGCGGCCGCTGCGCCGGCACGCGACGACGCTGCTCCTGGTCGCGCTCGCCGCCGCGGCGGCCATCGCGCTGCTCGTCCTCGACCGGGGCTCGGTGTCCACCGACGAGGCCGAGCGCCGCAAGAAGCACCTGATCGAGTCGTGGCGGCCCGACGAGATCACCGAGCTCACCGTGACGATGGCCGCGCCCGGCGCGCCGCAGACCGCGCGGCTCACCCGCGGCGAGGTCGACGACGCCGGCCAGCGCCCCTGGAACGTCGAGATCGACGGGCAGCGCTACCCGGCCGACGAGCCCACGGTCGACCAGCTCCTCGGCACGCTGGAGTTCGCGACCGCGGAGCGGCGCGTCTCCGCGGAAGCGAGCGACCCGGCCCCCCTCGGCCTGGCCTCGCCCAGGCTCTCGATCGCGCTCGCGATGGGCCCGCGCCGCGAGCGCCTGCTGCTCGGCGGCGGCGCCCCGACGCCGCCCGGCGCGGTCTACGCCGAGGTCGCGGGCCGAGGCGTCTTCGTCATCACGAAGCAGCTCGCCTCGGCCCTCGACGTGGCGCCGGATCGCTTCCGCTCGCGGAGCTTCGTCCCCTACGTCGCCGCCGAGCTCTCGGGCCTCACGCTCGACGGCGACGGCGGCTCGCGGCGGTTCTCGCGCGCCCCCTGGGGCGGCGGCCGCGGGGCCGGCTTCCGCTTCGCGGAGGGCTCGCCCGAGGGCAGCGGCGTCCGGGTCAGCGCACCGGCGCTCGACCTCGTGCTCTCGGCGCTCGGCCGCATGCAGGCCGAGGCGTTCCTCTCCGAGGCGGAAGCGCAGCAGGCCGCGTCCTCCGGCGGCCCCCGGGTCACGCTGACGCTGGAGCCGAGCGATCCCGCCGCGAAGCGCGGCGTGCTCGACGTGGGCGGCGCCTGCCCGGGCCGGCCCGATCACGTCGTCGCGGCGCGGCGCGAGCCCACGCGCGCGGCCGCCTGCGTGCCCGCGAGCGTGCTCGATCCGCTCACCGAGGAGGCGTCGCGCTTCGTCGATCTCGCGCTCGTCGCCGCGCCGCTCGACGAGGTCGCCGAGGTGAAGCTCGCCGCCGGCGAGCGTTCGCTGGAGCTCGCGCGCGCCGGCACCGAGTGGCACCTGCGGGCCCCGCAGGACCGACCTGTCCCGACGGAGACGGGCCGCGCCCTGGTCCAGGCGATCCTCGACATCCGCGCCACGCGCCTCCTGCCCGGGGCGAGCGATCTCACGGCGCTCGGCCTCGCCTCGCCTCGCGCCACCCTCCGCGTCGTCTCGACGCCGCCGGGCGCGATCGCCGAGGGCGAGCCGCAAGAGCGGATCGAGACGCTCGAGATCGGCGCCGAGCAGGCCGGCGTGGTGCACGTCCGGCGGCTCGAGGACGGCGCGATCGCCGAGATCCCGGCCCTGGCCGCCGGCGCGCTCCTCCCTTCCGAGGTGTCGCTGCGCTCCATGAAGGTGTTCGATTTCACCCCCGATCGGGTCAGCGCGCTGCGGATCGAGCGCCCCGGCCTGGTCCAGCGGCTCCGCCGGACGGGCGAGGGCGCCTGGCGGCTCGTCGAGCCGACCGGCGAGGGCCTCGAGGCCGACAGCGGGCTGGCGGACGAGCTCGCCGAGCTGCTCGCCGGCCTCCAGGCCGAGCGCTGGATCGCCGAGGATGCTGGCCAGAGCTACGGGCTCGGCGCGCCCCGGCTCGTGGTCGAGGCCGAGCTCGACCCCGCGCCGGAGCCCGGGGGCGGAAGCACCGGCGCGGCGACGCGCGCCGCCCGGGTGGCGCTCGGCGCGCGCGCCGGCGCGGGCTCCTTCGCGCGCGCCGGGGACGGCGCTGCGGTGTTCGTCGCGCCGCCGGCGCTGGAGGCCGCGGCCGGTCGCCTGCTGCTCCGCCGCGACGTCTTCCTCGTCCCACCGCACGAGATCGCGCGGGTGACGCTGGCCCCTCGGGGCGCGAAGCCGGTCGTGATGGAGCGCTCGCCGGAGGGCTTCACGATCGCGGGAGCGGCCGATCAGGCGAGCGCCGCCGCGCTGGCCGCGAGCGTCCGGGACGCGCTGGCCGATCTTCGGGCCGAGGGCGCCGCCGCGCTGGGCGAGCCGGAGCGGCGCCATGGCCTCGGCCCGCCGCGCCTCCGGGTCAGCGTCGAGCTTTCCCGGCCGCAGGCCGCCCCGGCGGAGGAAAGCGACGCGGTCCCGCCGCGGGCGCCGTCGGGGTCGTTCACGATCGCGATCGGCGCGGGCGACGCCTTCCGCGGCACGAACGTCGTCTACGCCCGGCGCGACGGCGTGCGCGCGGTCTACGCCATCGCGCAGTCCCGGGTGCGACCGCTCCTCGAGGCGGCGGGCATCGCGGGCGACTGAGCGGTCCGCCGCCCGATCGAACGGACTATTTCGTTCTGATGGCTCACCTGTGCTAGGCGACGTGCTGGACATGGCGAAGGCGGACATGGCGAAGAGGCAGCGCCCGCTGACGGTCGACATCCCCCGTCCCGGCGATGAGCAGCCGGTCTGGTCGCGGGTGGGGGTGATCGCGCTGGTGGGGTTTGTCGTCGGCGTCGCGTGGCCCAAGCTCGCCGGCGTCCGCATCGGCCCGAGCGTGCCTTCCGACGTCAAGGCGACGGCCGAGGCCACGGCGGCGCCGGCGTCCCCTCCCCCCGCGGCAGCGGCGCCCGGGACCGCGGAGCCCGAGGCCAAGCCTCCCGAGGCCACCGCGAAGAACCAGCAGCAGGTCGTTGTCGGCCCCGGCAGGATCACGCGCTGCTCCGACAAGAAGAACAAGAAGGTCGAGGACTGCGGAGAGCTCCAGTTCGATCCGATCGCGCTGCCCCGGCTGAAGGAGCTCGCCCAGTGTCCGGCGGCGCTCGGCGTGGACGGCAAGCTCCCGATCGGCTTCGAGCTCAACTTCGAGAAGAAGGAGGTCCAGGTCGTCAAGGGGAAGAAGACGAGCCTGCCGGCCTCGACGGTCAGCAGCATTCTCCAGTGCGCAGCGCGGGAGTTCTCGAACGTGTCCCTCGAGGAAGTCCCGCACAAGTACCGCCGGTATTCCCTCGTTTACACTGCCACCTTCTATCCCCCGGGCGCGCAGGCCGACCCCGCGAAGGCAGAGGCCGGCGGCGGCGAACAGGAGCAGGCCGCCGGCACGACCACGAGCGAGACCGCCGTGAGCGGCCTGGCCACGGTGAGCTGGGACACCGCGCTCGTCCGCGGCGCGCCCAAGGAGGGTGATGTGGTGATGCGGCTGGTGCGTGGCACTCGGGTCAAGCTCGTTGGCCGGCAGAACGATTGGTACAAGATCGAGCACCGCGGCAAGACGGGGTGGATGTACCGCGGCGCCATCGGCCTGTAACCGGGGGCCGCGAGCGTCGGCCTGATGGGAGACACGCAGGCGGCTTCAGGCGCGGATTCCGGGGCCGCGCCCGAGCGAGGGCGCGTCGGTTCGCGTAGAATGGTTGGGGCCGATGACGCGCAAGCTTTCGCTGCCCCTGCTCCGCCTGGCCCGCGCCGACCGCGCGACGGCGCCTGCGTCGGCCACGCCCACCGTGGACGCGGTGCGTGAGCGCCTCGGCGGGCGCGCGTCGACCGAGCCCGGCGTGGGCGAGCTGGTCCTGCTGACCACCGCCACGGGCAAGGCGCTCCCCGGCGTGGTCCTTTGCAGGGGTGGCACCACCGTCGATGTGTGGATTGACACCACCACAACGGCATCATCCACCCCGGACGAAGCGCGAGGCCTGGGCCTCGCGAGCGCCGTGACCCGCCGGGGCGTGGTTCACCGAGCGCGCCCTGCCGACCTCGCGCCGTTGCGCGTCGCTGCGCCCGAGTCGCTGATCGCCATCGCGGCCGACGCGCGCGTCTTCGCGGCCCTGAGCGAGGGCCAGCGCATCCGGTTTCAAGACGGCGGCGATCTCGCCGAAGGCACGCTGGTGGAGAAGTGCCGCTTCGGCGGCCTGGTGCGGCGCGACGACGGCACCCTCCTCGGCGTCGGCTTCCGCCGGCTCTGGCCGGCGCAGTCCGAAGGAGCAAAACGGGGCCAGCGGAACTGAGAGGGAGGCGGGATCGCACACTGGCCAGCTCCCTGGCGCACGTGCGGCTTGTGCCTCCTCCGCGGACGCGATAAGAGGGCCACCGTCATCGTAGCTCGCGCGCTGCGCGTCCAGGTCGGAGGATACCCCTTGAAGCTCGCCCCCTCGTTCACGATCGCCCTCGCGCTCGCCATGCTTCCGGGCTGTGGTGCTTCGCTGTCCGGCCTGTGCGAGGACAAGTGCGATTGCACTGGCTCGTGCAGCGAAAGAGACCAGGTGGAGTGCGTTGACGCCCTCGAGGACGCCGAGAGATCCGCGGAGTACGACGGCTGCGAGGACCAGTTCGACGAGGCCATCTCCTGCATCGACGATGAGTTCGTGTGCGACGGCAACGACGTCGCCATCGCCGGGTGCAACACGGTGATAGAGAACCTGCGCGAATGCGCCGGACTGCCGGTGTCCGGCGCCGTCGTGGCCCAGTTCTTCTTCTGATCGACGGCCGGCGCCAAGCCTGTCGCGCGCCCGCGTGGCTGCTCTGCGCCCCTCGTGACAGGGCACCTCGCGCGAGGCGCGCTCGCGTAGGCGTCGCGGCGGGCCTCGCGCGGCGCCTGCCGTCCCATCTTCCTGCGAGCTGCTCCCGCGCGCGGAGGGCCTTTCCGGTCGCCAGGGTTCGGTCGAAGCAGCGCCTGGCGCGCGCCGAGAGGGCGAGATCGCTTATTCGCCGAGGTGGGTGCGGACCTTCGTGAGCAGCGTATTGCTGTCGAAAGGCTTGATGAGGTAGTCGGTACACCCGTTCGCGAAGCCGATCTTGATGCTCGTCTGATCGCTCCTCGTCGTCATCATGATGATCGGCACGGTCTTCGTCGCATCGAACGCGCGGAGCCACCTGCAGGCCTGGAAGCCGTCCATCGCCGGCATGACGACGTCCATCAGGATGAGATCGGGGCGCTCCGCAATCGCCTTCGCGATGGCCTCCTTGCCGTTGCGCGCGATGATGATGTCGTAGTCGTCCACGCCGAGCGTCAGCTGCTGTGACAGCAGCGAAGTCAGCGAGTCGTCGACGACGAGGATCTTCTTCTTTCGAGCGGTCTCGCTGGCCTGGCTACTTGGCGCGGACGGCCGGCTCCGCGGCGCCGAGTCGGAAGCGGAGGCCGTTTCCGGAGAGCTCTTTCGCGAGGAGTCGACACGACGATCGGCCATGAGGGAGCCTCCATGAGGAGGCGCCGTTCCCTGGGGCGCCTCCGGAGTGTTCAGGTTGCAACGAGTGATCCCCCCGTCACCTTATCAGGATCGCTACCGCACCGGAACCAAGTTCCACTGTCACCCGATGTGGCCAAACCCGCGAAAGTACTCCTGAACAGACCGCTGCGCGCTCACCCGCAGCGAGCTGCCGAGGCCAGCTGGCGAGAGGAGGAGTTAAATGCAAACCTGCGAACCCAAGACAAGCGGCTGCGCCGTGCGGAACGGCTGCTCACGCTCGCGTGTGAGGACGAGGACTGTACGGCGGCGTTTGCTCGCCGGCCTACGCAAAAGAACGGTAGTGCCCAGGGACGGAATCGAACCGCCCACACGAGGATTTTCAATCCTCTGCTCTACCAACTGAGCTACCTGGGCTTGCTGCGGGCCCCGCGCTTACGCTGGAAGCGTCGGTCACGGGCGGGCTACGTTACGCGGATGTAGCCGAATGTCAAGGAATTCTTAGGCGCGCTCCGCGGAGCGATCGAGCAGCCGGAAGGCGGCCGCGAGCCACGAGGCGCGCAGGTAGGCCGCGGCGGCGAGCGCCGCGAGCTGCGCGGCGAACGCGGCCGCGACGCGCGGGCCGGTGCTGACCCCGGCGAGGTGCATGCCCCACGCCCCGCCGGCGAGCGCGACGACCGCGAGGGCGCCCCGGGACGCACAGGCCCAGACGGCCGCGAGCGGAGCACCACGCAGCGCGTCGAGCCCTCTGGAGACGGCGGTGTAGAAGCCCCGCTGCTCACCGACAACGGCGACCCGCGCGAGATCGTGGAGCAGGGCGATGGCCGCGACCGGTACCAGCGCGACAACGGCGACGGCGATCGCCGCAAGGTCGCGGCCGCGCGGCAGGATCGGGAGCTCCGCGCAGAGCTTCGTCCCGGGGAGCAGGACGAGCGCCGCAGCGGCGACCTGCGCCGCGAGCGCGACGCCCCAGAGCAGCGCGAGCGGGCCCAGGGCGCGCGCCGCGCGGCCTCCCAGGTCCTGCGCGGAGAGCGGTCCCTTCTGGCTCAGCGCGGCGAGGAGCACCGCGAGCGGGAGCAGCCCGAGCGCGGCGGCCAGCAGGGTTCCCAGGCCGAGCTGCGTGGCGAGGGCAGCGGCGGCGTGCGCCGAGAGACGCGCGAGCTCGCTGAGCATCAGGCCGCCGGGATCGAAGAGGATCGCGTCGCCGCGCGGGTATCCGCCGACGATCTGGGCCACGAAGACGGACAGCGGCGCCGCGACCACGAGCGAGGCGAGCGCCCGGTAGCCGAAGTACAGCGCGACAGCGGCTGGCCGCTCGTGCGCGGCGGGGCGCCCCGCCGCGCGCCCTGGCTCGGCCACCGCGGCCCCCTGCGATCCCGGATCGCTCGCGCCCCGCTCCGCCGGCGCGCTCATGGCCCGAGGAGCGTGAGCGCGAGCCCCACGGCGAAGCTCGCGCGCGAGAGCACGCCGGGCGCGAGGAGGTCGGGGCGCGATCGGCGCGCGTTGTTCGCGAGGTCCTCGTCGAGCAGCACCCGGTGGTCGGGGTCGATCACCACCGCGACGAGCGGAGAGGCGCCGGCGTAAGGGATCGCGGCGGTGCTCTCGCGCGCATCCCACCGCGCCCGCTGCACGCTCCCGTCCTCGCCGTGCAGCGCGACGTCGACGGGGAGCACGAGCGAGCCGCGGCGCCGCACGACGACGCGACCGCGGTAGCCCGCCGCCTCGATCCCGGCCTCGCCCTGCGCCGGCGCCGCGCCGTCCGCGGGCCATGCGTCGAACGCCTCGACGGTGTAGTCGACCCACGCGCGCTCGAAGAGCCCGGCTCGGAGCGCCTCGGCGGCCTCGTCGCCCACCTCCCGCCGCACCGCGTCGAGCAGCGCCTCGGGGCCGGGGTGCCGGAACCGGTTCTCGCGCGCGTAGCGGCCGACGGCTCGCCGCACGAGGTCCTCGCCGTACACGCCGGCGAGGGTCGCGAGGAGCACCGCGGGCCTCCCGTACACGAGCCCGAGGTAGTCCTTTCCATCGACGAAGCCCGCGGCCGGCTGGGCGACGGCGCCGTTGTGGCCCGACGTGAGCGCGTCGGCGCGGTACTGCGGGCGGAGGTCGATCTCGATCCCGAGCAGGCGCGCCCACGAGCCGTCGCCGTAGCGCGCGCGCAGCGCGTCCGCTTCCGCGTAGGTGGTGAGGCCCTCGTCGAGGAACGGGTAGCGGTGCTCGTTCGTCGCGACGAGGCCGTAGAACCACTGGTGCGCGAGCTCGTGCACCGTGACCGCCTCGACGAAGCGCACGCCCACGGCGGGCCAGAGCCAGCTGCCGCCGGTCGTGATGAGCGTCGGATACTCCATGCCGCCCGCCTCCTCGGCGCCCTCCGGCGGGTGCACGATCGTGAGCGTGCCGTACGGGTAGCGGCCGAACGCCGCGCCGAAGCGCTCGAGGCCGAACCGGACCAGGTCGATCTCCAGCGCCGCCTCGCGCTCGCTCCCCTCGGGGAAGAGGCACCGGATCGCGACGCCGTCGCCGGTCGTGGCGCGCAGCTCGCGGAAGCGGTCCCACGCGGCGAAGGCGAAGTCGTGCACGTCCTCCTGCACGAACCGGCGGATCGCTCGCCCGTCGGCCCGTTGCTCCTCCACGAGCCGACCGGTCGCCCCGACCACGAAGCGCTCGGGGACGTCGACCGTCACGTCGTACGCCCCGAAGTCGGCGTAGAACTCCGAGAGCCGGTGGTAAGGGAAGTGCGCCCAGCGCCCGTCGGGATCGAGGCGCGCGATCTTCGGGAACCACTGCCCCACCATGTGGAAGCTCCCGTGGTGACCCGTCCTGAGCGCGAGCGACGGGAGCTCCGCGTCCCACGCGAGATCGATCGTGATCGCCTCGCCCGGCGCTACGGCCCGCGGCAGCTCCACCCGGATGTCGGTCTCGTCGTCGGGATCGCCGGGCGTCGTGGGCTTCCCGCGGGGCCAGACGTCCGCGCCTTCCATCTCGCGAACCGCGAAGCGGGTCACCTGGATATGCCCGTAATCATAGAGCATTTCTCCACCGCGAAAGCCGTCGATGGACGAGCGGAGGAACACGGTGCGCGGGTCCTTGAAGGCGTTCAGGTAGAGGTGGACGAACAGCTCGCGCTGCGGCTCGCGCGACGCGTTCCGCCAGACCAGCGTGCCCTCGCCGCGCATCGTGTGCTGCGCCGGATCGAGGCGCGCGCGCAGCGTGTAGCTCGCGATCGGATCGGCGTGGGCCGCGAGCTCGGCGTCCGGCGGAGGCGCGGGCGCCGGAGCTGCCAGCGCCTTCGCGGCGCTCGCGCCGGAGGGAGCGGCCGGCGACCGCCGCGCCGGAGCGTCGGGCTCGATCGGCTGGACCGTCGAGAGGAGCGACGCGCCCATGCGGCCGGCGAGCAGCGCGAGGAGGAGACCGACAGCGGCCTGGAGAGCCGTGCGCACCGGTGCAACCTAGCGAGCTTGCGGCATCACGGAAAGGCGGGTCTGGGGACGCGGCGGTCCGCTCGGAACGATGAGGCGGCGCCGCGACGTCAGGCGAGGCCGGCGCCTAGACGCTGCAGACGATCCCCTCCTGCACGAGCTCGTACAGGAGCCGCAAGGCCTCGAGCGACTGCATGCCCGACACGTCGAGGATCTCGTCGATCGAGCTGTAGCCGTCGATGCACGAGAGCAGGAAGCCCGCGCGGTGATCGAGGTTCAGCGAGCGGAGCTGATCCGGCGACACCGCGAGCCGCAGCACCCGCGAGCCGTCCCCGAGGCGCGACTGGTACATCTGCCGGAGCATCTCGACGCAGCTGTCCGCGTACTGCCGCGCCATCCAGTCCTTCGGGTTCTCCTCGAGCAGGCCCTCCGCGAGGATGAGCGCGCCGCCGAAATCGCCCTGATCGAACCGGTGCTGCATCTGCTCCCGCGGCCCCTGGGCGCTCAGCTGGGGCTCGGTCGCGCGTGAATGAACCCCCTTGTCGACCTTCGCGACGGCCGCAGGCGCGCGCTCGGTCTCGGATCGGCGCGGAGCGCGCGCCGCGCCCTGCGCCTCGCCCGAGACCCTGTACGAGGTCGAACCGGCGAGCGCCCCCGTCCCGCCGCGGAACGCGGGCTCGTCGTCCTCCACGAGCAGGCCGTAACGGAGCGTGCCGGGCGGCGGCGTGATCGGCGGCTCGTCCATCGGAGGGCCCGGCTCCTCGAACCCGAGATCGAGGCGGAAATCGATGCCCAGCGGCCCGCCGTCGTCCGGACGAGGGACGCGCCCCTTCGCCGCCGGGGGGACGTGGACGTCCCGCGCATCGACCGGCGGGCCACCGAAGACGTCGATCTCGCCAAAGCTGCGCGGGTACGACGGGCTCGGCTCGCGCAGGAGATCGTCGTCGAGCTCCGACCCGAAGTCGCGCTCGGCGTCGAGCGATCCGAACCCCATCCGCCCGCCGGGCCGCGACGGGACCCCGGGCTCGTCGCACTCCAGGCCGAGCCGCGCCGCCTCTCGGCCGGAAGCGCCGTGTTTGCCCGAGAACGAGGAGCCGGGCGGCGGCTCCCAGGGGATCGTCCTGCGCGGCGGCGGGACGGGCGGGTACCCCTCCGGCGGAAAGGTCTCCGGAGGGCGCTGCCGCTGGGCGGTGATCTCGGAGCTCGAGTGAGAGCGGCGGGTCATCATCTTTGCCACGTAGTCGCTGACCGGGATCGGCGGCGGGAGCGTGATCTTGCCCTCGCCGTCCGGCTGCAGAGGCGTGCCGGCGGGCGGGGTTTCCATGCGGGGTGAGCCCTTCTCCTCGCGGGCGAGCGCGGCGAGCGCGAGGAGCTCCTTCGAGGCGACCGGTTGGGTGTCCTCGAGCTCGTCCACCTCGTCGAGCCCCCAGGAGGAGTCCAGGGTCTTGGAGTCAGGCGGCACCGACCGCATCATCTTCCCTCATCGCGGCCACCCCTCACCCCTGTGGCCTGGCTACGACACCCTTGAACATCCGGTGGGTGCGCGAGAGCGCCTCCATCTGCTCCTTGACCGCGGCCGCGTCGCGCCGGCCGATGGCCTGACGCGAGCGGTCCACGATCCCGCGCGCCTTGCCGATGGCGTCGCGGCCGAAGTCGCTGGACGCCACGATCTGCTCGACCTGCGGGAACATCCGCTCGATCTCGGCGATGAGCTTCTCGGCCTCCTGCCGGACGCCCTCGAACTGGTCGCTCGCGCGGCGATCGACGAGGTACTCCTTCGCCGCCTCCATCATCTCGCCGACCTCCTCCTTCGTGAGGCCGCTCGACGCGGTGACCTGGATCGACTGCTGCTGGCCCGTCTCCAGATCCTTCGCGCTCACCGAGACGATGCCGTCGCTGTTGATCTCGAACGTGACCTCGATCTCGACCTGCCCCTTCGGCGCGCGGCGCAGGCCGGTGAGGATGAACTCGCCGAGCAGCTCGTTGTCCGTCGCCTTCTGGTGCTCGCCTTGCATGACCAGGATCTTCACGGCGGTCTGGTTGTCGCGGCTCGTCGTGAAGATCTTCGACCGGCTCGTGGGCACCGTGGTGTTCTGCGGGATGAGCTCCTCGAAGTTCGACCCGAACGTCATGATGCCGAGCGCGTGCGGCGTGACGTCGAGCAGGATCATCTGCTTCGTCTCGTCCACGAGCGCGGCGCCCTGCACCGCCGCGCCGAGCGCGACCACCTCGTCGGGGTGCACCCCCTTGCACGGCTCGCGCTCGAAGAAGTCGCGGACGGCCTCCTGCACCCTCGGCATGCGCGTCATGCCGCCGACGAGCACGACGTCCTCGATCTCGTCGCGGTCGAGCCGCGCGTCCTCGAGCGTCTGGCTGCAGATCTCGACGCACCGCTCGACGAGGTCCTCGCACAGCTCCTGCAGCGTGGCCCGCGAGAGCGTCCGCTGGAGGTGCAGCGCCTCGTTCCGCGCGCTCGAGATGATGAACGGCAGGTTGATCTCGGTCTCCAGGACGCTGGACAGCTCGCACTTCGCCTTCTCGGCCGCGTCCTTGAGCCGCTGGAGCGCCATGCGGTCCTGCCGCAGATCGACGTCGTGCTGCTCCTTGAAGCCCTGCACCAGCCAGTCGATGACGCGCGCGTCGAAGTCCTCGCCGCCGAGGAACGTGTCCCCCGCCGTGGCGATGACCTTGAAGACCCCGCCCGCGCCGATCTCGAGCACGGAGATGTCGAAGGTGCCGCCGCCGAGGTCGAAGACGGCGATCGTCTTCTCGACGTTCTTGCCGAACCCGTACGCGAGCGCCGCAGCCGTCGGCTCGTTGACGATGCGGATGACGTCGAGCCCCGCGATCTGGCCCGCGTCCTTCGTCGCCTGCCGCTGGTTGTCGTTGAAGTAGGCGGGGACCGTGATGACCGCCTTCGAGACGGGTTCGTTGAGGTAGTCCTCGGCGAACAGCTTCATCTCCTGGAGGACCATCGCGCTGATCTCGGGGACCGAGTACGTCTTGTCGCGCAGCTGGATGCGGACGTCGCCGTGCGGCCCCTCGACGATCTTGTACGAGGCGGTCAGGATCGCGTTCTTCACCTGCGGGGACGACCACTTCCGGCCGATCAGCCGCTTCGCGGAGTAGACCGTGTTCTCGGCGTTGGTGATCGCCTGCCGCTTCGCGATGTGCCCGCAGAGCCGCTTGCCGGCCTCGGTGATCGCGACCATGGACGGCGTCGTCTTATACCCACCGCGATTCGGGATGACGGTCGGGACGCCCTCCTCGACGATGGCAACGCACGAGTTCGTGGTGCCAAGGTCAATGCCGATGACACGCTCCATCGATGCCGCTGCTCCTCTTGTGATCTTCGGCCCGAACGGCCGCTGAGGCCACGATGCTAGACCGTTTCGCGGAGCCGAGCGGGCCAATCGTGCGCCGCCCATGCGGAAGGCGCCGCCCCGGGCCTGCCCGAGGCCGGCGCGCCTTCTGTAAGGGCCGGCGCTAGACTTGCTTCCCCTGCTGTTTGGCCTGCTCGCGCGCCTGCGCGACGAGACCGCGCAGCCTACCATCGTTCCCTGCGAGCTCGGCGGCGCGCTCGAGCTCGCCGGCCGCGCTCTTCGCGAGCCCCGCGGCCGCATACGACAGCGCGAGCGTGATCCGGTACTCCACGGAGGTGGGCACGAGCTCCACCGCCCGCCGCGCAAACTCCACCGCCCGCCGCGAGCTCTCCCCGGCCTGGAGCGTCGCGTGCGCGACCCGCTCGTGCGCGCCGGCGTCGTCCGGGCGGCCGTTGCACACCTTCACGTAGCTCAGCGCCGCCTCGACCCAGCGGCCGTTCTGTGCCTCGTACTCGGCCTGCTTGAGGTACCCGTCCGCCAGCGCCACCGCCGCGAGGCGCTCCACCTCGGCCGACGCCCTCTGGAGCTCGGCGTCCTCCGGAGCCAGCGACGCGGCGATCCGGTACGCGTTGGCCGCGCTCGCGAACTCGCTCCGATCGAGCGCGGCGCGAGCCACGTCGGAGTACCGCGCGATCTGGCTCCGGAGCGCCTCGTTGCGGGCGTTCTCGTAACGCGCCTTGAGCGCCTCGACCGCCCGAATCGACTCCGGCGAACGCACGCCGGAAGGGGTCTTCGGCGGCGCCGCGGGGGCGCCTGCCGAGGCAGCCGGCGCGACGGCCGCTCCAGGCGCAGCCGTCGCCACAGGCGGCGGGGTGGCCGCCCGAGGCGCAGAGGTCACCGCGGCCGACACGGCGGCCATGCCAGGCGCAGCCGGCGCGGTGGCCGCCCGAGGCGCAGCGGTCGCCGCGGCCGGCGTCGCAGCCGCCCCGGACGCAGCGGCCACCGACGCAGAGGGCGCCCCCGGCGGAGGGCGCCTCAAGCCTCCGGTGAGCTTGCGCGCGAACGTCTCACGCCGGTCCTTGGCGGTGGGAGCAGGCGCGACAGGCGAGGCCGGCGCTGCGCTCCGCGCCGGCGCGCCTCCGCTCTCGGGCGAGCCTCCTCCTGCGGGCGGCTGCGCCGGCGACGGCTGAACCGGCGCGGCGGCACCGGAGGACACAGCGGACGCGCCCTGCCCTGCGGGCGCGCGATCGGAGGAATAACGCCCGGGCGACGCGCCCATGTCGCGCGGATCGGCGAACGCGGCGCGCACCGTGGCGTCGACGGCGGTCGTTATCGTGGCGATGTCGCGCGGCGTCTGCTCGATCAGCGCCGCCATCGTCCGGTTCTTGTGGGTCTGCTCGAGGTACGCGTCGTACTCGGCGCGCCGCTGCTTCGACGTCAGCGTGTCGTGCGCCAGCGTGATGCGCGTGAAGAGGGCCTCGATCTTCGGCTTGTAGGAGCCGAGCTGCTTCCGGAAGTAGGTGTCCGGATGGAACTCCGGCGCGAGCTGGTAGTAGGCGCTCTTGATCTGCTTCTTGTCCGCCTGATCCGCGACGCCGAGCAGCGCGTAATAGCTGAGATCCTCGAGGCGGTAGTAGAGGTCGAGGATCCGCCGCTTCCGGTCGGGGGCGAGCTCGACCGGCTCATCGAGCTCGGCGGGATCGTAGAGCGGCAGGGACTCCATCTGCTGCAGCGCGTCCCGGCCGAGCGGAGCGGCCTCGGCCCCGGACGGCATCGTCTTCTCCGGATCCACCGCGGCCGCGCGCCGCGCGGCGTCCCGCGGCGGAGGCTGTCCGGAAGCCTCCCCGTCCAGGAGGATCGCGCCGAGGTCGCGCAAGCGGCGCAGCGCCTCGACGGTATCGACGTGCGACATTCCCGTGATCAAGGACAGATCCCGATCCGTCAGGACGCCGTCGATGCGGGACAGGAGAAACGCCTCCGCGGGTTTCAGCGGGAGCGATTTGAGATCGTACCCGGGCTTCGGCCTTGGAACACGGAACGTCATCGGGTCGAGCAGCGGCCCCCTCGCGCTCGAGTCTAGCGACGAACGCGCGCCCGTCGCAATTGCAGACCACGGCGAGCGCGCCCTTCAGCGCGGCTTTTCCCCGGGGCCCGCCAGGGCCTCGGTGATCACCTGGTCCTGGATCGAGATCGCCCGCTCCAGCAGCCCGACCGCCCGCGCGCGGGCCTGCGTCGCCGCCTCGCGATCCCCCTTCGCTTCGAGCGCCTTCGCGCGGCGCTCCTCGACCACGCCCGCGACCTCGTAGAGGTGGCCTTGATAATGAGAAGGCGCCGGCGCCAACCGGAGGCCCGCGTCGATGTCGCGCGCCGCGGCGTCGAACTCGCCGGCCTCGCTCCGGAGCTCCGCCAGCCGGGCGTACGTGTCCGCCGTCACCTCGGCGACCTCCGGCGGCGCCCCCGGCGGCCTCGGCGCGGCGATGATCCCCTCCAGGGCGCGGAGCGCAGCGGCGCGATCGCCCGCGCCGAGCGCGACGTCGGCGGCATGGTGCGCCGCGCGCGCCCTCGAGAGGAAGGCGAGGAGCGTGGGATCGACGACCTGGGCCGGGGCGCACGCGCACGCCGGATCGCCCTGGCCCCCGGCAGCGCGCGCCCGCTCGTCCCCCGGGGCGCACCCGAGGTGCGCCGCCGCGAAGAGCCCCAGGCAGACGGCGACGAGGCGCGGGCCCCGCATCAGCGCACCCCCCACGCGGCGTAGCGGTTCTGGCGCAGATCGGACGCGCGCGCGGCGGCGATGCGATCGATCCGCTCCGTCTGACCGCCCTCCCGCGGAAAGGGCGCGGCCGGATCGAAGAGCGCGGCGGTCGAGCGCGCCTCGATCAGCAGGGGCCGCGCGGCGAGCGCCGCGGCCGGAGCAGCGGCCCCGGGCGCGCGCGCGAGGGAGGCGCGCTCCTCCCTGATCTGGCCGACGATCAGCGCCACGGCCGCCGCGGCCGCGGCGAGGGTCGAGAGCGCCGCCATCGTCACCGGCGCGATGCGCCGGGGGCCGCGCGCGGGCGAGGCGCGGAAGGCCCGGTCGATGAGCGCGCGCCCCGGGAGCTCCGGGAGCGCCGCCGGACGCCACGCGGCCCGGAGCGCGACAGCGAGCTCCGCGAGCTCGTCGCGCGAGTCAGGCGAGCCGAGCGCCCCCTCGCCGCCGGAGCCGCCGCCGCGCCCCGGTCCGCCGCCGGACGCGGCGCGGGGCTCCAGCGCCTCCCGCAGGCGCTCGGCGGCGCGCAGCTCGGCCTTGGTCGGCGGCGCGCCCTCGTCGCCGAGCGCGCGCGCGAGCAGCGCCTCGTGGTCCGCCCTGTCGAGCCCGGCCGGGCGGGCCGCCGCCCTGAGCGCGTCCGCGAGCGGGACCTCGCCGCGATCGAGCGCCTCCGCGAGCGCGCGCGCCGCGCCCAGCTCGTCGTCGGACGCAGGCGCGACGGGCTCCGCGCCGGGCACGACGAGCGCGAGCCGCCGGCCGCGATCCGCGCCGGCGCGGCGCTCCAGGGGCCCGTCGCCGGCCGGCGGCGAGCGCGGATCCGAGGGCGGCCGGGGCTTCATCGCGCGCCTTCCTTGCGCTCCGCGCGCGGCGCGGCGAGCGCCTTCTTCAGCGCGGTCATGGCGCGGTGCAGGACGACATCGAACGTCGCCACGCTGACCCCGAGCGCGAGGGCCACCTCGTCGCGGGGCCGCTCGTCGAGCACCCGTAGCCGGATCGCCTCGGCGTAACGGGGGTTGAGGCGCCCGAGCGCGTCCTCGACGCGCGCCCGCGCGTCGGCGAGATCGCGCTTCTCGCAGAGCTCGGCCTCTCCGCGCGCGGTGAGGTCGGTCTCCGCGGCGTCGATCTCGCGCTGGAGATCCTCGGGCTCGAAGAGCGCCTCGCGGCGGCGCGCGCGGAGCATGTCGAGCGCGATGCGCAGCGCGATGACGCGGAGCCAGGGATAGATGCCGCAGCTCTGCCACTGGAACTGGTAGAACCGCTCGATCACGCGCGCGTACGTCTCGGCCAGAGCGTCCTGCGCGGCCGCGTCGGAGCCGAGGCGGGGCAACAGCACCGCGCGGTACAGCGCTGGCCCGTACTTGCGGAGCAGCTGCCCGAGCGCGAGGCGATCGCCCTGCGCCGCGCGCTCGCACAGCAGGCGCTCCGCCTCGAGATCGGGCCTCGCTGCTGCCACCGCCGTCACAGCGGCGACGATACCCGGACGCAGAACGGAGCGCACCGGTGTCCGCCTCGCGCCCCTCTCCGGCCGGCGCGCCCCGCGGGGAAGGAGCGCCTGCGCGCGGCCGGCGAGCCGCCGCGGGCCCCCCGCGAGGAGGGCGCGCGGCGGCTCGCCAGCGGCAGGCGGAACCGAACGCGGGAGGGCCACGGCATTCACCCCTCGACAACGGCCCAAACCCGTGGACCTTACGGCCAGGAGCCGCCACATTGTGCCGGCCTCCACGCCGAGCGTCCGGCGTGAAAGGAGCCCAGGTGACCCTCGATACAGCGTTCAGGTCCCCCCCACACCCCGGCGCCGGGCAGCGCTTCGGGACCGCCCTGTGACGGCGGGGCCGTCCGGAGAACGGAGGCGCTCGCAGCACTGCGCGCGCTGCGGCGCCCTCAACGGCGGCGACTTCAGCCGCTGCATCCGCTGCGGCGCGCCGCTCCTCGCGCCTCCCGCCCACGCCGCGCCCACCCGAGGACGCCTCGACGGGCGAAGCCTGCTCGCGACCAAGATCCTGGGCGGGCTCACGGCGTTCGTGTTCGTCGGCCAGCTGATGGCCGCGCACTCCCGCGATCTCGGCCTCCTCTCGGCGTGGGACACGTCGAGCTACCTCCGCTTCGGCGCGCTCCTCCTCGCGCCCGGCGTGCCCTTCGAGCCGTTCCGGCTGCTCTCCGCGGTCTTCGTCCACATGGGCGTCCTCCACTTCGGCATGAACATGGTGACGCTCGGCATGCTCGCCCGCGCCGCCGAGCCCGCCGTCGGCTCGGCGCGGTTCGCGATCGCGTACGTGCTCACGGGCCTGTTCGGCTTCGGCGCGAGCGCCGCATGGAACCTCTTCGTGCAGCCCGAGGTCGTGTGCACCGCGGGCGCGAGCGGCGCCGTGTTCGGCGTGATGGGCCTCCTGCTCGGCTGGCTGCTCCGCCGCCGCGATCCGCGATGGAAGGACCTCGCGCTCCAGGCCGTGTTCTACATCGTCCTCTTCGGCTTCGTCGTGAACGCGTCGAGCACGGGCGTCCGCATCAACAACGCCGCGCACATCGGGGGCCTTGTGAGCGGCGCGCTGCTCGGGCTGACCTACGCCGGCCCCGCGCGGGGCCGGTACGAGGGCGTGATGAACGCCGGCGCGCTCGCCAGCGTGCTCGCCTGCCTCGCCGCGCTCGCGCTCGCCCAGCGCTCGCCGGTCTGGCGCGCCGCGGAATCGCTCGACGGGAACGCGCGGCAGGAGGCGCCCGGGCCCGCGCTGCACGGCCAAGCCAAGGGGCTTCCCGAGGACGCGCTCGAGGCGCTCGGGGCTCGACCGGCGGGCTCGCTCGTGCCGGGGGCTCCTGACGCGACGTGACGCTGATTGCGGCGCACGGCTCGAACGTCTAAGCGCCATCCTCGCATTCACGTGGGGGCGGGCCAATCCGTCCGTTCCCTCTCAGGAGACGTCATGGTCCGAACCTCGTCGCACATCGCCTCGTGCGTGCTTGCCGCGTCTCTGCTCAGCGGCTGCCATGTCACCATCCAGAGCGGCAACACGCCGACAGAGGCCTCGCCGCCGCCCCCGCCGCCCGCCAAGAAGGCCTCCCGGACGCGCAAGCCGGCCAAGCCCGACCCGGAGCCCGAGCGGCGCAGGACCCCGAAGTGGCGCCTGCCCACGAACAACGCGCCGCGCATCACCGCCCCGAACGTGTTCGGCAACGGGGAGGGCGGCGCCTTCCGGGGGCTCGCGTACGTGATCCCCGAGAACACCCAGAAGCTCCCGACCTTCGACGGGCTCGTGCCGTTCGCGGTGCTGTTCACGGACAAGTTCGAGGTGAAGTCGCAGGACTTCTCCGGCGGCTTCCCGGGCGCGCTCGCGCAGAACGAGTGGTTCGCGCTCCGGTTCGAGGGCGAGTTCAAGGCGCCCCAGGAAGGCGTGTTCCAGCTCAGGCTCACCTCGGACGACGGCGCGGTCCTCTACATCGACGACAAGCGCGTGGTCGCGAACGACGGAGTCCACAGCGCGAAGACCGTGGACGGCGAGGCCCGCCTCACGGAGGGGACGCACCGGCTGCGGCTCGATTACTTCCAGGCGCAGCGCGGCCAGGTCGCGCTCACGCTCCAGATCGGCCAGAAGGACAAGTTCGAGCCGCTCGTCGGCCTCCGCTGACGGCGCGCCGCGCCGGCCGCGCCTCCGGTGCCCCGCCCTGGCGGGCGCGCGGCTGGCTTTCATGCGCCCGCGCACACCCCGACGCTCTCGTTCGCCTTTTCGTGTATCGTCGCCGCCGCCCATGGCGTCGGTGAACCCACTGTCGCGCGAGCTCGTCTTCAAGATCGTCTATTACGGGCCCGGCCTGGGCGGCAAGACGACCACGCTGGAGTACTTGCACGCCACGGCGAAGCCCGAGTACCGCGGCAAGCTCGTCTCCCTCGCGACGCCGGTCGATCGAACGCTCTACTTCGACTTCTTGCCGGTCCGGCTCCCGCAGCTGCGCGGGATGAACGTGAGGCTCCAGCTCTTCACGGTGCCAGGGCAGGTCTACTTCAACGCGACCCGGAAGCTGGTGCTCACGGGCGCCGACGGCATCGTGTTCGTCAGCGATTCGCAGGCCGTTCGCGCCGACGCCAACATGGAGAGCATGGAGAACCTGCGCGAGAACCTCGCCGAGCAGGGGCGGGCGCTGGAGCATGTCCCGCACATCTTCCAGCACAACAAGCGCGATTTGCCCGATTTGCTGCCGCTCTCGGAGCTCGACGCGATGTTGAACCCGTCCCGCGTCTTCTCGCTGGCCACGTCGGCGAAGACGGGGCTCGGCCTCTACGAGGGGCTCGAGGAGATCAGCGCCGCGGTCCTGCGCGCCTTCGAGAGCCGCCTGCCCGACGCGATGGGGAGAGGTCTGGGCGGGTTCGACGCGATCGAAGGCGGGCTCGCCACCGCCCTGCGTGACGCGTCGCCGCCGCCGTCGGCGCCGCTCGACGCGGTGATCTCGCGGCTCGCGCCGCCCAGCAAGCCGTGGTCGACGATGCCGCCAGACTCGACGATCGGCGATCCGAGCGAGGGCGCCGCCGCGCCCGGCGTAGCCGTGTCACCTGGCGGTGAGCTCGCGCCGCGCAGCGCCGGCGTCAGGGATCCGGTGAGCCGCGGGCTCCCGTCGTCGCTGCGGCTCGCCGCCCGGAGGCTGGTCGCGCCGGCGGACGCCCCGGCGACCGCGCGCGCGGACGGCCCGTCCGCGGCGACGAGGCACCTCGCCCAGCCGGGCCTCTCGTTCGTCGCGCTCTGGCCGACCGCCGAGCGGGAGGCGATCGCGGAGATCGAGGCGACGATCGCCGCGGAGCGGTATGCCGTCGCGCTCGAGCGCTGCGACGCGCTCGTCGCGGGGATCTTCGACAAAGCGGCGGAGCTCGCGGGCTCGAGCGGCGCGGCGCGCGATCCAGCGACGGTGCCGGCGCTGCTCGGCCTGGACGGGCGCCGCTACCTCGGCTTTCGCGCCGTGGTCCGCAGAGCGCGCGCGGGCGGCGAGATCACCGAGCGCGACGCGCTCAAGGCCTTCGCGTTCGTCCTCGAGGCGCGGCTCGCAGAGAGCGCGATTTGAGCCCACGCGGCGGGCGCACGCTCGCCGCGCCGTCAGAGCCGATCGAGCGAGGCGACGCCGGAGTAGCGGCGCATCGACACGCTCATGAGGAGCGCGATCGCCACCATCACCGTGGTCACGCTCGATCCGCCGTACGAGAACAGGGGCAGCGTGACGCCGACGACGGGCAGCACGCCCGACGTCATGCCGAGGTTGATGACCGCGTGCCAGAAGATGATCGCCGCGCAGCCGACGCCGAGCACCGCGCCGAAGCGATCCTTCGCCATCGACGCGATGCGGATCCCCCACACGACGAGGAACGCGTAGAGGCACACGAGGACGATGCACCCGACGAACCCCCACTCCTCGGCGAAGACAGGGAACGGGAAGTCCGTGAACTGATCCGGCAGGAAGAGGAACTGGTTCTGGGTGCCCCGCAGGTACCCGTTGCCGAACAGGCCGCCGTTGCCGATCGCGACGCGCGAGTGGTGGGCGTGCCAGCCGCGGTGCAGGAGATCCTCCTCGGGGTGGAGGAACACGAGCACGCGCGCGCGCTGGTAGTCGAGCAGCACGTACTCCCAGACGATCGGGATCGCCACCGCGATGGACACGACGAACAGCGCCGCGCTCCTCCACCGCACGCGCGTGACCGCCGCGATCGTCAGGAAGACGAATACGAGGATGAGCGCCGTCCCCAGATCGGGCTGCTTGAGCACGAGGAGCGCAGGGACCGCCGTCAGCGCCGCCGGGATCGCCAGATCGCGGAGGGTGCGGCCCTCGTTGCGCGGGTCGTCGTGCAGGAACTTCGCCAGCGCGATGACCAGGAACACCTTCATGAACTCGCTGGGCTGGAACCGGAACGCGCCGAACTCGATCCACCGGGCGGAGCCGCGCACGTCGCGCGCGAGCACGAAGACGAGCGCCAGCGAGAAGACGCCGAACGTGTAGAACACGTAGCCGAGGCGCTCGAGGTGCCGGTAGTCGAGCGCGATCAGCACGCCGCCGATGATGCCGCCCATGAACAGCCAGTACACCTGGCTGATGTAGAGCTCCGCGCGCGCGCCGGAGTAGACGCTCGTCGCGCTGTAGAGGTTGACGACGCCGAGCACCGCGATGGCCACCGCGGCGATGAAGAGCGGCCAGTCGAAATGATCGCGATCGCGCGAGGAGAGAGAGTCACCCCGGATCATGGCGTGCGCCCCGACGCGGCGGGCGCGCGGCCCGCGCTGCTCTTGCCCGCGCGCGGCCCCTCGTTCGGGCCGCCGCGGCGCTCCTTCGCGAGCTCCTGGTACGCGCGGACGACCTCGAAGGCGACCGGCGCCGCGTGCTTGCCGCCCGTGCCGCCGTGCTCGACGAGCACGACCACGGCGACCTCGGGCGAGCGCGCCGGCGCGTAGCCGGCGAACCAGGCGTGCTCGCGGTTGAAGTACCAGACCCGCTCGGCCTCGACGCCGCGGGTGAGCCGGTGC
This sequence comes from Sorangium sp. So ce117, assembly GCF_051524395.1. NCBI lineage: Bacteria > Pseudomonadati > Myxococcota > Polyangiales > Polyangiaceae > Sorangium > Sorangium sp. So ce117. Next base: position 3,457,753 of record NZ_CP150309.1, on the reverse strand, counting down.
GAGACCTGCGCGGTCCCCGTCTTGCCCGCCATCTCCACGCCCGCGACGCGCGCCTTGAACGCCGTGCCGCCCTCCTCGTTCACGCCGGCGACCATCGCCCGGTGCACGAGGGAGAGGTTCTCCGGCCGGATGTCGATCTGGCGGCGCACGCGCGGCGTGAACTCCTGGACGACCGTGCCGGCGCTCGTCTCGACGGCCCGCACGATCTGCGGCTGGTACAGCGTGCCGCCGTTCGCGAGCGCCGCGTACGCGAGCGCGAGCTGGAGCACCGAGACCGTCGTCGCGCCCTGGCCGATCGCCGCGTTCAGGCCGAACCCGAGGCGGAACTGGCCCTTGTTCCGGAGCGTCATCCACGCCCGGGTGGGCATCCTGCCCCCCGCCTCGGCGTTGATGCCGAGCCCCGTCCGCGCGCCGAGCCCGTAGCGCTGGCCCATCTCCGCGATGACGTCCATGCCGACGCCGTACTCCGCCGCGAGCCGGTAGAAGTAGACGTTGCACGACTCGGCGATCGCCTGCTGCATCGCGACCGGCCCGTGCACGTGCGTGCACCGGAAGGTACGCTTGCCGAACGTCAGCGCGCCCCGGCACCGAGAGGACTGGCGGGGATCGATGAGCCCCTTCTCGAGCGCCGCCAGCGCGGTGAACGGCTTGAACGTCGAGCCGGGCGGGTAGGCCCCGGACAGCGTCTTGTCGAGCGCGGGCTTCAGCGGATCCGAGTAGAGCCTCCGGAACGCGTCGCGGATGACCTGCTTCCCCGAGCCGCCGGAGAGCGCGTTCGGGTTGTAGCCGGGCTTCGAGTACAGCCCGAGGATCCGCCCGGTGCGCACGTCGATGACCGCGACGCCGCCAGCGAGCTCGCCGCGCATCGCCTTGTCGATCGCCTTCTGGATGTCGGCGTCGAGCGTCAGCCGGAGATCGCGGCCGGGGATCGGGTCCACCCGCCGCGGCTCCTCGATGATCCCGTCGCCGCCCGTCCTGCGCCGCCCCTTGGCGTCGACGAGCACCTTCTCCCAGCCGCGCGTGCCGCGCAGGTAGCTCTCCCAGGCGCGCTCGATGCCGGTGACGCCGATGCGATCGCCCTCGATGTACCCGACGCTGCGGAGCGACGCGAGCCGCTCGGCGTCCACCTCGGCCATGTAGCCGAGGACGTGCGAGCCGACCTCCTCGTACGGGTAGTAGCGCACCGGGACGGGCACCACGTCGACCCCGGGCAGTTCGGCGTCGTGCGTCGCCAAGGTCGCCACGGCGTCGCGCGAGATGTCCTCCTTGAGCAGGATCTGCTGGTTCTTGCGCGGGCCCTCGTCAGCGCGGATCGAGGTGATCAGCGCCTCGAGCCGCGCGCGCTCCTCGATCCCGATGCCGAGGTACTCGACGAGCTTCGGCCAGATCGTCTCCATGTCGAGGCGCCGCGGGACGACGTAGACGTTGTACGACGGCCGGCTCGCCGCGAGCACCTTGCCGTTCTTGTCCCGGATGATCCCGCGCGTGGTCGCGAGCGTCACGCGCCGAACGATGTTCTCGCGAGCGATGGCCTTGTTCTCGTCGACCTCGAGGATCTGCAGGTAGAACAGGCGCCCGAGGAGCACCATGAATCCGACGACCATGCCGAGCGCGATCCACCGGAAGCGCCGGCGGAACTCGCTCACGTCGGAGCGCTGGACGAGCAGGCTCACCGCGGGCTCTCCCCTGGCCGCGGGACGTTGATCGTCGCCTGGTGCACGCGCTCGGCCAGCCGGAAGACGAACGGCGCGAACAGCGCCGTCGAGACCGCGTGCGGCGCGACGAGCCGGGCGAGCGCGCGGGTGCGCGCCGCGTCGCCCCCGAAGATGGCGGTGAGGATCACGATGAGCACCCCCTCGACGAGGCCGAAGACGAAGGCCAGCGCGATCTTCGTGAGGAGCGTCTGCGCGGAGAGCCGCACGCCGGCCGCTCGCGAGACGACGAAGGTCGCGACGGTGATGAAGGTGAACAGGCCGACCGGCGCGCCGGTGAAGAGATCGAGCAGGTACCCGAGCAGGAACGCGAGCGCGGCGCCCCGCGCGATCGAGTACTCGTGCACCCCCATGAACACGACGAGCGGCAGGAGCAGGCTCGGCGTGGAGCCCGGGATGTTCAGCTTGCCGATGAGCCGGAACAGGTTCGACTGAAGGATCAGCAGGGCGGCCCCCATCGCCAGGAACGCGGAGTTTCTCATCGCGTCACCTCCGCTGCGCCTGGGGGGGCGTCTCCTCCGGAGGCGTCGTCGTCACGATGAGCACCTCCTCCAGCCGGGAGAAATCGACCGCCGGCGCGACGTACACCTGCTGGTAGATGCCGAAGTCGCGGCGGACGACCTGCGTCACGGTCCCGACGGGGATCCCCTTCGGGAAGCGCCGGCCGACGCCGCTCGTCACGAGCAGATCGCCGACCTCGATCTCGTCGGTGCGCTGCACGTACTCGACGCTGCAGGAGTACTTGCTCTCGTCGCCCGTGCCGCGGACGAAGCCGCGCGCGCCGGTGCGCTCGACCACCACGTCGACGCCGCTGCCCCCGTCGACGACGAGCCGCACGTCGACCGTGTCGCCGGCGCTCTTCAGCGTGGTGCCGACGACGCCGTCCGCGGAGAGGACCGGCAAGTTGGAGCCGATGTCCCGCGCCTCGCGATCGAGCGTGACGCGGACCACCCGGAAGAAATCATTGGTGCTCTTGCCGACGACCTGGGCGCTCACCACGTCGGTCCGGAGGCTCTGGCGCAGGTCGAGCAGCCTGCGCAGGCGGCGGTTCTCTTCCTCGAGCGCCTCGAGCTTCCGCACCCGCTCTCGGAGGCGGGAGATCTGCGAGCCCTGCCTGGCGTTGTCTTCCTTGACGTCGACCAGGTAGATGTAGTCGCCCCAGAGGTTCGAGATCCCGCGCGCCAGCGTCGCGGCCGCGTACTGGATCGGCGCCGCGATGCTGATGATGATCCGGTCGGCCCCCGTGTTCTGCTTGGGGTCGCGCATGCTGGCGCGCAGGAACCAGAACGGCACCGCGAGCGCCAACAGCACGATCACGAAGTCGCGGTAGCGTTTGAGGTTCACCGTGGCTCCCGGACCCAGGTAGTACGAGGCGCCCCGCGAGGCCACCCCTCTCGACGCCGCGCGCGGCGCCCACCCCGGCGCGGGGCGGCTCGCCGCGCGCCGCAAACACCCCCGCCGGCGTGCTCACGGGCGGGACACGAAGACGACCCTCAGCTGATCGTGACCTCTTTCAAGAGCTCGAGGTGATCCAGCGCCTTGCCGCTGCCGAGCACCACGGCGCTGATCGGGTCGTCGCACACCATCACGGGCAACCCCGTCTCCTCGCGGAGGAGCACGTCGAGGTTCTTGAGGAGCGAACCGCCGCCGGTGAGCACGATGCCCTTGTCGACGATGTCGGCCGCCAGCTCGGGCGGCGTGCGCTCCAGCGCGATGAGCACGGCGTCCACGATGGCGTTCGTCGGCTCGCTCAGCGAGTCGCGGATCTCGTCGGAGTTGACGACGACCGTCTTGGGGATGCCCGCGACCATGTCGCGCCCCTTGACCTCCATCGTGAGCTGCTGCTCGAGCGGGTACGCGTTGCCGATCGTGATCTTGATGCGCTCCGCGGTCTGCTCGCCGATGGCCATGTTGTACTTGCGCTTCATGTAGGCCATGATCGACTCGTCCATCTTGTCGCCGCCGACGCGCACGCTCTGCGAGTAGACGATGCCGGCGAGGGAGATCACGGCGACCTCGGTCGTGCCGCCGCCGATGTCGACGACCATGTTGCCGCTCGGCTCGGTGATCGGCAGCCCGGCGCCGATCGCGGCCGCCATGGGCTCTTCGATGAGGTAGACCTCGCGCGCACCAGCGCCCTCGGCGCTCTCCTTCACCGCCCGCTTCTCGACCTCGGTGATGCCGAACGGGACGCAGATGATGATGCGCGGCTTGACGAGCGTGCGGCGGTTGTGTGCGCGCGCGATGAAGTACCGGAGCATCGCCTCGGTGATCTCGAAGTCGGCGATGACGCCGTCGCGCAGCGGCCGCACCGCCTGGATGTTGCCGGGGGTGCGACCGAGCATCTCCTTCGCCTCGCGGCCGACGGCGAGCACCTTCTTGCCGCCGCGAGCATCGCGCTGGACGGCGACCACCGAGGGCTCGCATGACACGATCCCCTTGCCCTTCACGTAGATGAGGGTGGTTGCGGTGCCGAGATCGATCGCGAGATCGTTCGAGAACAGGCCGTAGAGCCAGTCGAAGATCATCGCTTCGCCCTAGAAAGGAAAGAGGTTAAGCCGAGCACCGCGGAGGATGCAGCAACCCGACCAGGCGCCCGCTTGCGCGGGCCCGGCGGCAGCGGCCAGCGGTGCAGCGTGGCTTAGCCCTTCGAGATCTTGCCTTCTTTGTGCTCGGTGTGCTTGCGCTCGGTCGGGCAGAACTTCTTGATGACGAACTTGTCCGTCATCGTCCGCTTGTTCTTCGTCGTGTGGTAGTTCGCGCGGCCACAGTTGCCGCACGTCAGCTTGATGATGTCGCGCATCGGAGGTCTCCGAAGACAGGGCCGACCTGTTTCCACAGGCGGCCCTGGTTGAACCTAGGCACGGGCAGCACGGGAAGCGCTAGCACCGCAACCGGCGGGGGGCACCAGAGGACGTGTGTCGGATCAGCGACGCCCGACCGCCCGTCTGGAGGGCGCTACCCTACGAGAAACGATGCAGTTGTCAACCGGGAGCGCTCATTCGTCGTCCCAGTCGTCACCGGTGCGGCCGCGATCCCAGTTCTTGTTGTTGCTGCGCCGGCCGCCAGCACCAGCGCCGCCACCGGCCCCGGGAGGACCGTCCCCGTCGTGAGCGCCGCGCCGCCGGCGATCATCGAACGTCTTGCGCGCAGGCGGCGGAGGAGCTCCACCACCGCCGCCACCACCACCACCACCGCCGCCGGCGAAGCCGCCGCCGCCGCCTCCGCCGGCGAAGCCGCCGCCACCACCGCCGAAGCCGCCGCCACCACCGCCGAAGCCGCCGCCACCGCCGCCGAAGCCGCCCGGACGGTCCGCTGGCCGCTCCCCCTTCGGGTGAGCGAGGTTGACGACGAGCCGCCGGCCACGCACGTCCACGCCGCGCAGGGCATCGATCGCGCCGCGCGCCGCCTCGGCGCTCGCCATCGTCACGAAGCCGAACCCGCGCTTGCGACCGTCAGGATCCATGGGGAGGTGGACCCGCACCACCGGACCGGCGCCGGTCGAGCCGATGAGCCCCTCGACTTCCTCGACGCTCGCGTCGTAGGGGAGATTGCCGACGTAGAGGGTGCGATCGGGCGCTGCAGCCAGCCCGCCGCCGCCGCCCATACCGCCACCGCCGCCAGGGCCACCTGGACCGCCGCCGCCGGGGCCACCGCCGGGGCCCATCGGGCGCCCCTCGCGCCGCGGCGGCTCGGCCTGGAAGGGGCGGACCGAGATGGACTTGCCGCCCTGAAATGAACCGTCGAGCGACTCGCGCGCGGCGTTGGCTTCGCCGGTCGTCGAGAGTGTGACGAAGCCGAACCCGCGCGGACGACCCGTCGCGCGATCTTTCGGAAGACTGACCTCGACGACGTTGCCGCCGGTGGCCTCGAAGAGCTGCCGCAAAACGTCTTCGGTGATGGAGTCGGGCAAGCCCGCCACGAACAACTTACGCGAATCTTCAGCCATTGTAGAAAAACCTGGGGTTGGCCCCTGCGTTCCCTCTTATTTGGTCCACTCGCTCCGTGATCGATATCGATGACGCGGAGCCTTTCGCGAGCGCGCCTCGGTCGCTCCTCCGTCGGCGGAAGGAGCGACCGAGCTCAATCGAGCGAAGGTCGGCGGGCCGACCCTCTGGTGCAAACTCCACCCCACGATATCTGGCGCCCCTGGCGCGTCAAGGGACCCGCCACGGGCGGGCGAGCCAAAATGAAGGCCCGGAAGGAGCCGTCCGTGGACCCTCCGCGCCCCTCCGCGCCTTCACCCCTCACGCGAGCGCCGGTCCGGAGGACCGGGGCGCCGGTCCAGGCGACCAGGGACCCCGCAGCGCGCGCTCCGTCACAGGCGGGCGTCGCCAGACCGGCGCTCGGGAAACCCAGCGCTCGGGAAGGCCGAGCGGTCCAGCGCCGCCCAGCGGATGAGCGCATCGCGCGGCGTGGATCTGCCCGAAACCCGAAACGACCGGTCCAAGGCGCCCAGGTGCGGGATCACCTCTCGGCCCGGGCGCGGGAGGCCCGAGGCGCCTCGGCCTCATCGTCCTCGTCGGACGGATCGTCGTCCGCGACGCGCGAAGCGCCGTCCAGCGGGCTCGCCTCGGCGCTCGACGGCTCGCCGCGCGCCGCCATGCGCAGGAAATAGAGCCCCACCGCGAACAGACCGAAACATGCCCACTGCGCGGGAGTGAGACCGGCATAACGCGGATCGCCGCCGACGACCGTGCCCTCCCGCTCGCGCAGGAAATCGAGCGCGAACCGCACCGGAGCGTAGGCGGTGCACATGATCCCGGTGTAGAAACCGAGCGGACGATGGGGGTTCCGGCGCCAGAGCACCGCGAACGCGATCGCGAGCGGGATCGCGAGCACACACTCATATAGGCCGAGATCGAACCGGCCGACGTGTCCCGTCCCGAGCGGGTATTGGACCGCGAACCATGCGTCGGAAATACGGCCCGGATGATCGTGGACCGACGCGCAGCCCGCGCGCCCGAAGACCCACGCGAGCGGAAACGCGCTGCTGACGACCTCGCAGTAGGGCATGATCCGCTCGCGGCGATAGAAGCGCCACGCGAAGGCGCCGATCAGCGCGCCGGTGAAGCCGCCGAAGCTCGACAGGCCGTCCCAGAGCGCGAAGAGGTAGAGAGGATCTCGGGCGACCCGCTGCGGGTGATAGAAGATCGCGTCGAGGACGTGCCCACCGATGAACCCGGCCGCCACGACCCAGAAGATGAACTCGCTCATCTTCTTCTCGTCGAGGCGCCGCTCGCGCGCGTGCCGCGTGGCGACCACGGCGCCGATGTAGACGCCGAGCGCCACCAGCGTGCCGAACGGCTTGATCGAGGGCGGCTTCGCCGGATCGATGAGCTGCCCCACGAGCGGGATGTGCTCCAGGAAAGCGAGCGGGATCTCGGGGAGCTCGATGTAAGGGATCAGAGGGCCTGACACGTCGCTCCCCTAGCGCAGCGACGAGGCGAAAGCCATCCGCCGTCGATGACGTCGGAGCGACAAGGCCGCGCCACGCGCGGCGGGGGCGCGCTGAGGGCGGCGGGGGCGCCAGAGACGCGAGGCCGCCTTCGCCCGGTCGAGCGCCGCGCCGCCGCGCCACGAGGCCACCGCGCCCGCGCGAAGTCCGCCGCGACGTCGCGCCGGTGTCGTCAAGAGTTCGCCAACCGCGGGAAGAGTTCGCCAACCGCGGGGGACAGGCGTAAACCTGCCGCATGAGCCGCTCCCCCGTGCGCGTCGCCACGCTGACGCTCAGTGACACCCGCACCCTCGACGACGACGAGGGCGGACAGCTCCTCGGCGAGCTCCTGAAGCGCGCCGGCTTCTCCGTGACCTCCCACGCCGTCCTCCGCGAGGAGCCCGAGCTGCTGCGAGCGGCGATCGCTCAGATCGCGGACGCGGGCTCGGCCGACGCGGTCGTCACCACAGGCGGAACCGGGATCGCGCCGCGCGACCGGACCCTCGAGGCGCTCGCGCCGCTCTTCGAGAAGACGCTCGACGGCTTCGGCGAGGCGTTCCGGCGCCTGAGCTGGGACGCGATCGGGCCGAACGCCATCCTGTCGCGCGCCGCGGCCGGCGTCGCGCGAGGGCTCGTGGTGATCGCGCTTCCCGGCAGCCCGAAGGCCGTGGAGCTCGCCGTCACGCAGATCATCGGCCCCGTCCTCGCGCACGCGGTCACGCTGGCGTCCGGCAGGGGCGGCCACCACCACCGGCCCCCGCAGCCCGTGCAGGGCGAGGAGCAGCGCGGATGATCCCCTTCGAAGAGGCGCTCGATCGGCTGCTCGCGACCGCTGCCCCGGTCGGCCCCGAGCGGGTGCCGCTCGACGACGCGGCAGGGCGCGTGCTCGCCGAGGACATCGCGGCCGCCGACGCGATGCCCGCCTTCGACTACAGCGCGATGGACGGCTACGCCATCGCCTCGGCCGACCTCGCGGGCAGCGGGCCCTTCCGGCTGGCCGTCCGCGGCGAGAGCGCGGCCGGCCGCCCGCTGCCGGCGCTCCACCCGGGCACGGCGTGCCGGATCTTCACCGGCGCGCGGCTGCCGCCCGGCGCCGACACGATCGCGCCGCAGGAGGACGCCGCGCGCAGCGGCGACGAGATCACCCTGCAGGAAGCGCCGCGGGCGGGCGCCTGGGTGCGCCGCCGGGGCGCGGACCTCGCGGAGGGCGCCGTCCCGCTGCGCAGAGGAGCGCGGCTCACCCCGGGGAAGGTCGCGCTCGCGGCCGCGCTCGATCGCCCGAGCGTCCTCGTCGCGCGCCGCCCCGTGGTCACGGTGATGTGCTCCGGCGACGAGCTGCGCGCGCCCGGCTCGCCCGGCCCCGCCGGCACGATCCCGGAGTCGAACAGCTACTTCATCGCCGCGACCGCGCGCGCGGCGGGCGCCGCGGTCCGCATCGCGCCGTTCGTCCCCGACGACGCGGCGCGCGCCGCCGAGGCGGTGTCGACGGCGCTGCGCGGGTCCGATCTCGTGGTGACCGTCGGCGGCGTGAGCGTCGGCGACCACGACATCGTCCGCCCCGCGCTCGAGGCAGCCGGCGTGTCGCTCGATTTCTGGCGCGTCGCCATCAAGCCGGGCAAGCCGCTCGCGGTGGGGCGCGCCGAGCTCTCGCGGTGCGGCGTCGTCCACGTGCTCGGGCTGCCAGGCAATCCGGCCTCGGCCTCGCTCACGTTCGTCCTCTTCGGCGTGCCGCTGCTCCGTGCGCTCCAGGGCGACGCGGCGCCGCGGCCGCCCCGCGTGATCGTCCGCGCGGACAGCGCGCTCCGGCGCCAGACCGGTCGCGCCGAGTTCCTCCGCACCCGCCTCGACGCCTCGAGCGGCGAGCTCGTCGCCCGCATCGCCGCGAACCAGGCGTCGGGCGCCGTCACGAGCTTCGCCGAGGCCGACGCGCTCGTCCTCGTGCCCGCCGATCGGGAGCGCATCGACGAGGGCGATCGCCTCGAGGCCATCCGCCTCGCGGAGATCTGATCGCGCGCCGCGCAATGCCGCGCATTGCCCGCAGCGCGCGGCATTGCCTCCAGCGCGCGGCATTGCCACGCGGCCGGCGAATTTACGTCACGAACCCGCGCTCCATCACGCCGCGCTCGGGCGGAGGGCTCACCTTGACCCTCGCGCGGGGGCGCCGGAAGATGGCGGAGCCATGCTCATCCTCGGGATCAACGCCTACCACGGCGATGCGTCGGCAGCCCTGCTCGTCGACGGCCAGCTCGTCGCGGCGGCGGAGGAGGAGCGGTTCAGCAGGATCAAGCACTGCGCGGGCTTCCCGCGGCTGGCGGTCGAGTACTGCCTCGGCGCCGCCGGCGCGCGGGTCGAGGACATCGATCACATCGCGATCAGCCGCGACACGAGGGCGCACCTCGGCGACAAGCTCCTCTACGCGCTGACGCGGCGCTCGCCGGCGGGGCTCCTCAAGGGCTCGCTCGGCGCGAGCGACCCGAAGGTGCACCTCGGCGCCGCGCTCGGCGTCGACCCGAAGCGCATCCGCGCCGCGTCGCACAACGTCGAGCACCACCGCGCGCACCTCGCCTCCGCGTTCTTCCCCTCGGGCTTCGACGAGGCGGCGGTCCTGTCCATCGACGCCTTCGGCGACTTCGTCAGCACGATGTGGGCGCGCGGCCGCGGCAACAAGCTGGAGATCCTCCGGCACGTCGGCTTCCCCCACTCGCTCGGGCTGTTCTACTCGGGCCTGACGCAGTACCTCGGGTTCCCCAAGTTCGGCGACGAGTACAAGGTCATGGGGCTGTCGGCCTACGGCCAGCCGGATCTGCTCGACAAGCTCCGGCAGGTGGTGCGCGTCAAGGACGGGGCGTTCGAGCTCGGGCTCGAGTACTTCCAGCACCACACGAAGGGCATCGCGATGACCTGGGAGGGCGAGCCCCGCTACGGCCCCATCCACTCCGAGCGCCTGATCGACCTGCTCGGCCCCGCCCGCAGCCCGAAGAGCGGGATGGAAGATCGCTTCATGGCGGTCGCCGCCTCGACGCAGGCGGCGTTCGAGGAGGTCTACTTCGAGCTGCTCGCGACGGCGAAGCACCTCACCGGCTCGCCGCGCCTCGCCCTCGCGGGCGGCTGCGCCTACAACAGCGTGGCCGCCGGGAAGATCCGCCCGAAGGGGCTGTTCGACGACGTCTTCATACAGCCCGCGGCCGGCGACGCGGGCACGTCGTTCGGCGCGGCGCTCTACGTCCACCACCACAAGCTCGACAACCCGCGCGGCTTCCATCAGACGCACAGCTACTTCGGCCCGGCCTTCTCGCAGGAGACCATCGACGAGCTGCTCCGGAAAGAGCAGGTCGCGTTCGAGACCCTCCCCGACGAGGACCTGATCCCCCGCGTCGCCAGGGCGATCAGCGAGGGCAAGGTGGTCGGCTGGTTCCAGGGGCGGATGGAGTACGGCCCGCGCGCGCTCGGCAACCGCAGCATCCTCTGCGACCCGCGGCGGCCGGACATCAAGGACGCGATGAACGAGCGGATCAAGCGCCGCGAGATGTTCCGCCCCTTCGCGCCGGCGCTGCCCCTCGAGCGCGTCGGCGACTACTTCGAGCAGACCTCGCCGGACCCGTTCATGGTCAAGGTCTACAAGGTCAAGCCGGAGCGCCGCGCCGAGATCCCCGCCGTGACCCACGTCGACGGCACGGGGCGCCTCCAGACGGTGACCGCCCAGGAGAACCCGCGCTACCACGCGCTCCTCAGCGAGTTCGGCCGGCAGACGGGCACGCCCGTCCTCCTGAACACCTCCTTCAACGCGAGCGAGCCGATCGTTTGTACCCCAAAGGAAGCGCTCGACTGCTTCCTCCGGACCAAGATGGACGTGCTCGTGCTCGAGCGGGCCTACCTCGAGCGCGCGCCGGCCCTCTAGGCAGACCGCGCGCGCTCCGGGCAGGCCGCGAAAAGCCCGCCGGAAGCGGCCGTGGCGGCGCGGCCGAAAGTTCGTGGTTGACGTGGAGCGAGGGGACGGCAAATGGGCGTCCCCGGCATGTGGAAGAACGGGACGCCGGGCGCCCTGCCCCACCTCGACGGAGCGCCGGAGCAACCGGCTCCGACGACCGGGGGTGCTTGGACGTCTTGCCTCGAGCATGATGCCGGCCCGCCGCGCGGCGTGCGCGCGGACCTGGTACCCCATGGGCCCACGGCGCTGCATGCGCTCACGGCCCCCCCTGCGTAAGGGTCCGCGCCGCGGCGGCCCAGGCGGTCAAAGAGGATGGATGCGAATCGGATGAAGCTCGTACTCGAAGACGGGACGACCATGACGGGCCGGTGCTTCGGCGCCCCGCGCGCGGTGAGCGGCGAGGTCGTCTTCAACACCGGCATGACGGGGTACGTCGAGACGCTCACGGATCCCTCGTACAGAGGCCAGATCCTGACGATCACGTACCCGCTCGTGGGCAGCTACGGCGTGCCCGCGCCGCGCAAAGCAGGCAGCGTCGACGGGCCCTACGAGGCCGACCGCATCCAGGTGCAGGGGCTCGTGGTCCAGAGCTACGTGGAGCGCTACAGCCACCACGCCGCGGTCCGCTCGCTCGGCGCCTGGCTCGCCAGCGAGGGCATCCCGGCGATCACGGGGATCGACACGCGCACGCTGACGCGGCGGCTCCGGGAGGTCGGGACGATGAAGGGCTGGCTGTGCCCGGCCGAGATGGACCTGGAGCGGGTGAAGCGCTCGGCCGAGGCCGTGGACATGCGCGAGGAGGTGTTCCGCCTCGTTTCGCCCCGCGAGCCCATCACCTACGAGGGCGGCCCCCTGAAGGTGCTCCTCATCGACGCGGGCGCGAAGGACAACATCGTCCGCTCGCTCCTGCGGCGCGGGGTCACCGTCATCCGCGCCCCGTACCACGCGCCCATCGCCGAGCTCGCCGAGAGCGCCGACGGCGTCCTCATCGGCAACGGCCCCGGCGACCCCAAGGACCTCGGCCAGCTGGTCGCCGCGGTGCGCGGCCTGCTCGGGACCTACACGAAGCCGATCTTCGGCATCTGCCTCGGCAACCAGATCCTGGCGCTGGCCGCCGGCGGCGACACCTTCAAGCTGCCGTACGGCCACCGCGGCGTGAACCAGCCGGTGCAGGACCTCCTGAGCCGCCGCTGTTACGTCACGAGCCAGAACCACGGGTACGCGGTGAAGCACGAGTCGCTGCCCGCCGAGTGGGAGCCCTGGTTCGTCAACATCAACGACGGCACCAACGAGGGCATTCGCTCGCGGCTCCGCCCCTTCTTCAGCGTCCAGTTCCACCCCGAGGCGACGCCCGGGCCCGAGGACGCGGGCTACCTGTTCGACGACTTCCTCCGCCTCTGCGGCGCGATGAAGGGGTCCTCCGATTCGCGACTCAAGACCGCGGGGGCCGCTGCCGCAGATCCCCGCGCCACCCCCACCGCAGGAAGGAGCTGAGCCATGTACGGCGCGTATCTCCCCAAGAAACCCCGGCGCGTCCTCGTGCTCGGCTCCGGCGCGCTCCAGATCGGTCAGGCCGGCGAGTTCGACTACTCGGGGTCGCAGGCGATCAAGGCCCTCAAGGAAGAGGGGATCGCCACTGTCCTCGTGAACCCCAACATCGCCACCATCCAGACGAGCGAGGGGCTCGCCGACCGCATCCACCTCTGCGCGGTCACCCCGGAGTTCGTCGAGCGGATCATCGTGAAGGAGGAGGTCGACGCGATCGCCCTCTCCTTCGGCGGGCAGACGGCGCTCAACTGCGGGCTCGAGCTCCACGACTCGGGCATCCTCGACAAGTACGGCGTGCGGGTGCTCGGCACGCCGATCAAGGCGATCCGCGACACCGAGGACCGGCGGCTCTTCATCGAGCGCCTCGACGAGATCGGCGTGAAGACCGCCCGCAGCCGCGCCTGCCGCTCGGCGGCTGAGGCCATGGTGGCGGCGCGCGAGATCGGGTTCCCCGTGATGCTCCGCGGCGGCTACGCGCTCGGCGGCAAGGGCAGCGGCATCGTCGAGAGCGAGCGCGACCTCGAGGACGCCGTGCGCCGCGGCTTCGCCGGCGGCGTGCCCCAGGTGCTCGTCGAGGAGTGCCTCCGCGGCTGGAAGGAGATCGAGTACGAGGTCGTCCGCGACGGGCGCGACAACTGCATCACCGTCTGCAACATGGAGAACCTCGACCCGATGGGGATCCATACCGGGGAGTCGATCGTCGTCGCCCCGTCGCAGACGCTGAACGACGAGGAGTACCAGCTCCTCCGCTCGGTCGCGCTGAAGACGATCCGCCACCTCGGCATCGTGGGCGAGTGCAACATCCAGTACGCGCTCGACCCGCACAGCGCCGATTACCGGGTCATCGAGGTGAACGCGCGCCTCTCCCGGTCGAGCGCCCTCGCCAGCAAGGCGACGGGCTACCCGCTCGCCTACGTCGCCGCGAAGATCGCCGTCGGCTACACCATGCCGGAGATCGCCAACGCGATCACCCGCAGGACGACCGCGTTCTTCGAGCCGGCGCTCGACTACCTCGTCTGCAAGGTCCCGCGCTGGGATCTCGGCAAGTTCCGCGGCGCGTCGATGCGGATCGGCAGCGAGATGAAGAGCGTCGGCGAGGTCATGGCCATCGGCAGGACGTTCCCCGAGGTCATCCAGAAGGCGCTCCGCATGCTCGACATCGGGGTGAAGGGGCTCGACCCCGACGCGTTCACCTTCAAGGACCTCCGCGACGAGCTGCAGAACGCGACGCCGCTCCGGATCTTCGCCGTGGCCCGCGCGCTCCAGGAGGGGATGTCGGTCGACGAGATCCACAACCTCACCAAGATCGACCGGTGGTTCTTGAACCAGATCGAGCCGGTCGTCCGGATGCACCGGGACCTGAAGACGCTCAAGGTCGCCGTCCCGGCGCAGGCCGACAAGGCCGCGCAGGAGCCGGCGCTCGAGGAGGCGACCCTCCGGGAGGCGAAGCAGCTCGGCTTCAGCGACCGGATGATCGGCACGCTGACCGGCGCGCCGCGGGGCTCGATCCGGGAGGCCAGGAAGCGGCACGGCGTCGTGCCGCACCTCGCGCAGATCGACACGCTCGCGGCCGAGTTCCCCGCCGAGACGAACTACCTCTATTCGAGCTACCACGCGTCGGCCACGGACGTCGCGCCGTCCTGGCGGAAGAAGATCATGGTGCTCGGCTCCGGCGCCTACCGCATCGGATCGAGCGTCGAGTTCGACTGGTGCTGCGTCAACGCGATCCGCGCGGCCTCGGAGCTCGGCTACGAGACCATGATGCTGAACTACAACCCGGAGACGGTCAGCACCGACTACGACACGTGCGACAAGCTGGTCTTCGACGAGATCAGCTTCGAGACGGTGCTCGACATCTACGAGCGGGAGCAGCCCTACGGCATCGTGGTCAGCATGGGCGGGCAGGTCCCGAACAACCTGGCGCTCCGGCTGCACGAGGCGGGGGCGCGCATCCTCGGCACGAGCCCGGGGAGCATCGACACCGCCGAGGACCGGAAGAAGTTCAGCGATCTGCTCGACCGGCTGGAGATCGACCAGCCGCGCTGGGCGCACGTCGTCGAGGCGGGCCAGGCGGGCGAGATCGTGAACAAGCTCGGCGGCTTCCCCGTCCTCGTGCGGCCGAGCTACGTGCTGAGCGGCGCGGCCATGAGCGTGGCGCACGAGCCCAACGAGCTCGATCGCATCCTCGCCCGGGCCAAGGCCGTCTCCCCCACCTACCCCGTTGTCGTGTCCAAGTTCGAGACCCACGCCCGCGAGGTGGAGATCGACGCGGTCGCCGATCGCGGGGAGATCATCCTCTGGGCGATCAGCGAGCACATCGAGAACGCCGGCGTCCACAGCGGCGACGCGACGCTCGTCCTGCCCCCGCAGTCGCTCTACATCGCGACGATCCGCAGGATCAAGCAGATCGCCCAGCAGGTGGCGCGGTCGCTCTCGATCACCGGGCCGTTCAACATGCAGTTCTTGGCCAAGCACAACACGGTCAAGGTGATCGAGTGCAACCTGCGCGCGTCGCGGAGCTTCCCCTTCGTGTCGAAGGTCACGGGGAACAACTTCGTCCGGGAGGCGATGCGCAGGATGCTCGGCGTGTCGCAGCCGGTCGAGAACCGCGGGCTCGACCTCGATTACGTCGGGGTGAAGGCGCCGATGTTCTCGTTCTCGCGCCTCGTGGGGGCCGATCCGATGCTCGGCGTCGAGATGGCGAGCACCGGCGAGGTCGGCTGCTTCGGCGACGACATGCACGAGGCGCTCCTGCACTCGCTGCTCGCGACCGGCTTCAGGTTCCCCAAGAAGGGTGTGCTGCTGTCGCTCGGGCCGCTCGAGGACAAGTACTGGTTCGCCGACGAGGCCCGCGTCATCGCCGAGCACCTGAAGCTCCCCATCTTCGCGACGCCGGGCACGGCCGAGGCGCTCCGGGCGCTCGGGCTCGAGTGCACGAGCCTCGCGAAGCAGCCCGACGAGGGGGAGACGGCGATGAGCGCCATCGAGCAGGGGAAGGTGGATCTCGTGATCAACATCCCCCGCGAGTACGACCAGCTCGGCCGTCCGGACGGCTACCTGATCCGGCGGCGCGCGGTCGACGCGAACATCCCGCTCCTCACGGACCTCCAGCTGGCGCGGGCGGTCATCGGGGCCATGCGCGCGAAGCGGATCGAGGATCTGCGGACCCTGTCCTACGACGAGTACCTCGCGCGGAGCCCGGTGGCGCTCCGGTGACCTGAAGCGCTAGCGCGGCGAAGAGCGGCTCCGGGTGGCTCGGGAGGTTGTACCGAGCCGCCCGGCCCCGCGACGGACACCCCCCAGGGGGCCGGCTGCCCTCCTGAGAGCAGAACCAACACCGGCCCTCGTCGCGCCCCGCGACGGATGCCCCCGCACGGGGCCTGCCGACTTCATCAGAGCAGAGGTGGGTGCACGAACCCAGACGGCGGGCTCGCCCTCAGTCGTTCGTGACGATGAACCAGCCGTTCACCATGCCGTTGCCGGTCGACGAGGTCGATCCCTGGATCGGGCTTGTCCCCTCGTTGCGGAGGCACATGCCGACATTCCATTCGCCCTCTGGCAGCACCGTCGTGGCAGAGACCGAGTAGGTCGTGCGGGTCGGCGTGAAGTAGTGGCTCGCGAAGGTACCTCCGAAGAAGTTGACGAGCTCGCCGGTGCCGCGCCGCTGGTAACAGAGGCCGAGCGGGGCGACGAACGCAGCGCTGGACTGCCGCAGCCCGAGCGGCGCAGAGGCCGATCCGGTCACGCGCTGGCTGCCGGTGATGGTCACCGACCCCGGGGGGCCGACGAAGACATACGCGGCGCTGCCACCATCAAAAAGGGGAGCAACGTTGCCCGCAATCGCGATCGTCGCGACCACACCCGTCGGCCCCTGAGGCCCTGTTGCGCCCACTGGCCCGGTCGGTCCCTCGGGCCCCGTCGGGCCCTCGGGTCCCATCGGGCCCTCGGGTCCCGTCGGGCCCTCGGGTCCCATCGGGCCCTCGGGCCCCATCGGGCCCTCGGGCCCCATCGGGCCCTGGGGCCCCATTGGCCCCTCGGGCCCCATCGGTCCCCTCTCGCCGGGCAGGCCAGCCGGCCCCGCCGGCCCTTCGGGCCCTGTCGCGCCCACGGGCCCCTCTGGCCCCTTCGGCCCCTGGGGCCCTGTCGGTCCCTCCGGCCCCTTCGGCCCCTGGGGCCCTGTCGGACCCGTCGGTCCCATGGGACCCGCGATTCCGCTCGAGTTGCCCACCCAGTTGCCGCTCTCGTCGATGACGACCCTGCCGCCGATCTTCACCAGCTTCGGCGTGATCTCACCAACAGCGTTGTTCGCGACCATCGCGTACGGGACGCTCCCGATCGAAGCGCGGGGCTCCATCTCCTGATCGTCCCCGACCGTGATTCCGATGTAGCGAACCGAGCCGTCAAAGACCTTCGCGGATTGCTCCTCGGTGAAGTCGAGCACGGTGGAGAAAAAGCCTTCGTCGAACGAGAGCGCGATCTCCTCGCTCCAGAGCGGCTCGTCGTCGTCCTCGGCGGCGTAGATGGCGAACGTCACCGAGAGGACGTCATTGACCGGCTCGCCGTTGGCTGTGAAGAGCCGCCCCTGATGCGAGATCTGCATCGGCACGGCGGCGGCGGCGCCGCGCACGAGGCCGACGGAGGCGGCGAGAAAAACACCCATCGCGAGGACACGCCGTCCCATCCCGTTCATGGCACGCTCCCGTTCGCCCCGACCAGACCGCCCTGCACGCGGTAACTCGGTGAGGTCGTCTTTCCCTGATTCTGCGTCGGCTGACCGAGCGTGAAGACCATGCGATAGCTCGGGCTCCTCACGACCTTCCCCGCGCTGACCATCTCGCCCGCGGCGATGCCCCGATCCCCCACCTCGGGACGCCCACCTGCCCCACCCCCGCCCGCCGAAGCCACAGGATCGCCTGCACCGGCCCCGCCAGCCCCCCCGAGACCCTCACCCCCCGACCCGGCCCCAGCCACGGACACGTCGGGACTGCCGCAGCTACAGCCCGGAGACACGGCGAGCGATGCAACAGTCAAGCCTAGCCACACCGGGAATTGCAGTCGCGCCATCAACGTGTTCCCCTCTGCTTCCGGGGCTTACGATCCGGACCAGGAAGGTACGCGCCCGGCCACCAAGGTTCAATCTATTCCCGAGCCATTGTGATACATCGCCGCTTTACGTCGGGGTCGACAGGCGGCGCCACGGGCTCGAAAGCGCGCCGACACGCTCACGCCGCGATCGCAAGGCGATGTCCGAGGCGAGCTGAACGCCGAGAATCCCGGCCCCGCCGGCGGAATGCCCTCGTCTCACGCTCTCCTGCCCTCCCCGCGAGCGCGCGGTAGCATCTCCCGCCGAGCGCTGCCCCCACGCGCCAGCCGATGGGCCCGCCTTCGGCCGCGCCCGGAGCGCCCCGACCGGCGGTGCGTCTGCAGAGCGGACATGCCTCTCTCCAGCGCTTTCCGCCCACCTCTGCCATGTGCAGAGCGGCGGTCACCCGCACAGGAGACGGGCCCAGATCGGCGTTTTCGGCGCGCAAGCGCACTCCCGTGCGCTGAGCACCGAAAACGCCGAGGTGGGCCCGTATCCGAAGCGGGTGCCCGCCGCTCTAAAGATCGTCGCAGACGGGGCCCGCCTCACCGGGCCCCTCGCCCGCGACGCCCGGCTGGCCCTGCGCCCCGCCGCCGCTGTTCAGCTCCTCCGAGATCGCCCCGGGGTTGAACGTCATGAACCACCGGAGCGACCACCAGAGCAGGTTGAACCAGGCCGGCACAGGCAGCCTGCGCGTGGCCCCGACCTCGGCGAGCCCCGCCGCCGCGAAGACGACCGGCAAGATGGTGCCGAGATCCGCGCGGTAATCCATCGCCTCGCGCACATCGGCGTTGATCCCGGCAAAGGCGTGCGCGACCGCGCGGGCGACGCGCGTCGGACCAGGGTGCCCCTCGGGCCGCGGCGCGCCGAGCGGGTGGCCGTCGTCCTCGCGCGCCCCGTCGACCAGCCCGGCGAGCCGGGCGCGGAGCCGCTCCGGATCGAGCCCGCCCTCGGAGCGCTCGACGATCACCGAGCCCGTCATCGGACGGATCGAGACGACCTCGCAGGCCGAATCGGCCGCGAGCTGCTCCGCGATCCGCTCGCACACCCGACGATGGCCGGCCAGCGCCGGCGCGCGCAGGCGGACGCGCCGCTCCAGGGCGTGGACGACGAGGACCGCCGGCGACATCATGACGACGGCTCGCCGTGGAGCTCCGAGGCGCCGTTGCTCTTGCGCGCTGCCCGCTCGCCGCGCGCCCCGCCCGCGGCCTTCTGGCGCACCCGCTCGGCGACCTCGGCGAAGAGATCCTCGACGTGCTCCCGCTGGCGCTCGAGCAAGCCAAGGCCCAGCCTGCCCAGGTGGAGCCCGAGCGCCGCGATCTCGACGACCACCGGCCGGAGGTGCTGCTTCTTGCCCATCAGGAGGACGGCCGTGCCGACCCCCAGGGCGAACGACGGTGGATGGAACTTCATGATGCCATGTCTCCCTTGCGCAGCCCGGCGACGCGCGCGGCGCGCACGCCTTGCTTGCGTCTCGCGGCCGCCCCCGCATCCTCGCCTGCGCCCTGGTCCGTTTCCGCTTCCGCTCTCGCGTCTGCTGCTTCCGCTTCGGCTGACACGTCCGATTCCGCTTCTGACGCCGAGCCCGACGCCGACTCCGATTCCACTTCCGACTCCGACGCCGCTTCCGATTCCGATTCCGATTCCGATTCCGCTTCCGCGCGCCTGCCATTGACGATCACGATCTCGCGGCCAGCGCTCGCGGAGCGCCCCAGAGGACCGCGGAGCAGCGCGGGCAGCGCGCCCACGGCCACGGCGAGCGCGATCTCGCCGGCGCGGAGGCGCTGCGCCCCCAGCAGGCGGCCCAGGGACCCGGAGCCGAGCGCGAGCGCCTGGAGCGCGGACGTGGCGGCGAGCGCGCGGGCCACGTGCGGGCTGTCCCGGCGGAGCGCGGCCGCCGCTGCGCCCTCCCCGGCGCCGGCGCGGCAGGCCAGGATGTGGAGCAGCTGCGCGGTCACCAGCGCCGTGAACGCCCTCGTCCCCGCGGTGGCCCGGCCGCCGAGCGCGTACGCCGACAGCGACGCGCCGGACATCGCGGCCGCGTCAACGCCCAGCGCGCGGAGATCGGCCGCGCCGAGCAGCCGCGCCGCAGGGTCGCGCGGGGGGCGCCGCATGACGCCGGCCTCGGCCGGCTCGAGCGCGAGCGCGAGCGCCGGCGCCACGTCGGTGAGCAGGTTGATCCAGAGCAACTGCAGCGGCGTGAGCGGCGAGGCGCCGCAGAGGGCGCCGACGAGCATCGTGAGGACCTCGCTCGCGTTCGTCGCGACGAAGTAGGCGATCGCCCGGCGGACGTTGTCGTGCAGCCGCCGCCCCTCGCGGACCGCCTCGGTGAGGCTCGGCAGATCGTCCTCGGCGAGCACCACGTCGGCCACGGCCCGCGCGATATCCGTGCCGCGCTTGCCCATGGCCACGCCGACGTCGGCCGCCTTGAGCGCGGGCCCGTCGTTCACGCCGTCGCCCGTCATCGCCACGATCGCGCCGCCCTGCTGGAGCGCCCTCACGATGTCGAGCTTGGCCTCCGGGGTGACCCGGCTGTGCACGGCGTCCGGCGGGATGCCGAGCTCGACGCCGATCGCGCGCGCGGTCCGCTCCTGGTCGCCCGTGAGCATCAGGGTGCGGATGCCGGCGCCGGAGAGGGCCTCGAGCGCCTCCCGCACGCCGGGGCGCGGCGGGTCGCGGAGGCCGACGAGGCCGGCGAACTCGAGCGGAGCGTCGTTGTCCGGCCGGCCGTTCTGCCGCCACGCGAGCGCGAGCACGCGCAGCCCCCGCGAGGCCATCGCGTCGTTGTGCCGGAGCACCTCGCCGCGCTCGTCGCCGGCCCCCTCGCGCCGGGGCGGCGCGTCGCAGCGCGCGACGACCTGCTCGGGGGCGCCCTTCACGAGCTCGATGTGCCCGAGCTCCGGGTGGTCGTGGACCGTCACCATGAACGCCCGCTCGGCCGAGCGCCGCGCCTCGCTCACGCGCCGCGCCGCGAGGCGCCGCGCCGACACGGGGTAGCCGGCGGCGAGCGCGAACTCCACGAGGGCGCGCTCGGTGCCGCTGCCCTGGACGACCTTGCCCGCCTCGCTCAGCTCGACGTCGGCGTTGAGGGCGGCGATGCGCGCGAGCGCGTGCACGCGCGGGGCGGCGGCGTCGACCTCGCGCCCGTCCTCGCCGATCAGCGCGATCGCGCGCCCAGGCCCCGCGCCGCCGCCCCGGCGCGCGGCGCGCTCCACCCGCAGGGCGCCCTCGCCGGGGAGGAAGATCTCGGCCACCTGCATCCGGTTCTCGGTGAGCGTGCCGGTCTTGTCGGCGCAGACGACGCTCACGGCGCCGAGCGTCTCGGCCGCGGCGAGGCGGCGGATCACGATGCCGGAGCCGCGCAGGCGGCGGCTCGCGAGCGCGAGCGCCGTGGTGCCCACGGTGGGGAACCCCTCGGGGATGGCGGCGACGCCGAGCGCGACGGCGCTCCGCAAGAGCGCGCGGAGCGGCCTCCGGCGCGCGAGGCCGACGACCATCACCGCCGACGAGCTCGCGAGCGCGAAGGTCGCGAGGCGCCGGCCGATCCAGGCGAGCTCCTGCTCGAGCGGCGGGGTGCGCTCGGACTCGCGGGAGAGCGCGCGCTGGATGTCCCCGAGCGCGGTCCACCGGCCGGTCGCGACGACCACCGCCGCCCCCTCGCCCGAGGCGATCGTGGTGCCCGCGTACACCATGCCGCGGCGCTCGGCGAGCGGCGCGCCGCCGTCGACCCTCGCGGCGCACTTCTCGGCGGGCTCGCTCTCGCCGGTCAGCGTGCTCTCGTCGGCGGCGAGGGCGCGCGAGGTCAGGACGCGCGCGTCCGCCGCGACCGGCTCGCCGGCGCGCAGCGCGAGCACGTCGCCGGGCACGATCTCCGACGCGGCGAGCCGCTGCTCGCGCCCGTCGCGCACGACGCGCGCCCACCCGACGCGGAGGTCGCCCCACGCGTGCAGGAGCTCCTCGGCGCGCGACTCCGTGTACGTGCCGATCGCGGCGTTCGCGCCGACGACGAGGAGGACGGCGCCTGCGTCAATCGTGTCGCCGAGCGCGAGCGACACGCCCGCCGCGCCGAGGAGCATCGCCGTGGGCACCGTGAAGATCTGCCCGGCGAGGATCTCGATCGACGAGCGGGTCGCGACGCCGGCGAGCTCGTTCGGGCCGAGCGCGCGGAGGCGGCGGCGGGCCTCGGCGGCGGGGAGCCCCTCGCGCGGATCGACGCCGAGCGCGCGGGCGACCTCGCCCGCGTCCTCCGCGTGGGCGCAGAGCGCCACGTCGACGCGGCGGGCGCGCGCGCCTCCACCCTGCCCGGTCGGCGCGCCTCCACCCTGCCCGGTCAGCGCGCCTCCACCCTGCCCGGTCGGCGCGCCTCCACCCTGCCCGGTCGGCGCGCCTCCACCCTGCCCGGCCGGCGCGACCTGGCTGCCCCAGGCCCGCGCCTGCCACGCGCGGCGCTCGTCCTCGCCCGCCGCGCCCTCGCGGGGGCGCGCGCAGCGGCGCGCCGCGCGCACGAGCGCGCCCACGCCCTCGGCCATGGCCCGCACGGCGCGGCGCGCGGACGGCGGCGGCGGGGCGCCGGGCACGGCGTGGGCGCCAAGCACGAGCGCGGCCTCGTCGGCCGCGTCCTCCCCCACGCGCACGAGCACCCGCCCGGTGCGCGCGCTCGCCCGCGCGGACACGACGCCGGGGATCGCCGCGAGGTCGCGCTCGATGCGCGCGGCGCGCGCAGCGTCTCCGAAGAGGCCGGCCACCTCCGCGCGCAACCGCGCGATCCCGGCGGGCCCGTGCAGATCGCGCGCAGGCGTGCGATCTGCGCGAGCGCGCCGCCGCGCGCCGCCGCCGCGGCCCCTGCGCCCGCCACGAAGATCGATCCAGCCCGTGCCCCGACGCTCCATGATCCTCCGCGCTGAGGCGGAGGCCTTTTCAAAGGTCGAGCCAGCGCCTGTGTGCGAGCGAGCCACATCGAGCCGCCGGGCCGGCGCGGCGGCGCCCCCGCGCCCTCGTTGCCGTCACGCCCGCGCCCTCGTTGCCGTCACGCCCGCGCCCTCGTTGCCGTCACGCCCGCGTCGCCACGGAGGCCAGGAGGCTCTGCAGCGAGCCCGGATCGATCGGCTTGACGAAGTGTATATCGAAGCCGGCCTCGCGGACACGACGCTGGTCCCGCTCCTGGCCATAACCCGTCAGCGCGATCATCAGCGACGGGGCGATGTCCGCGCTCTCCTCCAAGGCCTTCAAGGTCCGCGCCACGCCGCAGCCATCCATCCCGCCGGGGAGGCCGATGTCGCACAGGATGACCTCCGGCTGGAACGAGCGGGCCGCTTCGACCCCCGCGGCCCCCGACAGGGCCACCTCGACCTGATGGCCGTTCATCGCGAGGAGCGCCTGCAGCATCTCGGCGGCGTCCTCGTTGTCCTCGATGATCAGGACGCGCAGCGACCTCACGGCGCCTGCCGACATCGAGTCGGGGCCCGGCGGCGGCCCGGCGCGCTCCGGGGACGCCTCGGGCCCGCGCGCGAGCGGCAGGCGGAGCACGATCTCCGTCCCGTGGCCGACGCCCGCGCTCTCGGCCGACGCCGCGCCGCCGTGGAGCTCGACAAGACCCTTCACGAGCGCCAGCCCCAGCCCGAGCCCACCCCGGTTGCGATCCAGGCTGCGCTCGGCCTGGCTGAACGACTCGAACATGCACGCCAGCGTCGCCGGCTCCACGCCGATGCCGGTATCGCGGACGCGGATCACGGCGGAGCCGTCCGGCGTCGCCGACAGCGCGACCGTCACCCGACCGCCGGCGTCGGTGAACTTGTTGGCGTTGTGGAGCACGTTGCTGACCGCCTGCGACAGGCGCGTGGGATCGCCGGAGACCCAGAGCGGCTCGATCGGCAGATCCAGCCGGAGCTCCAGGCCGCTCGCCTCCAGCGTGCTGCGGTAGTCCTCCGCGGTCTGCCGGAGCAGCCGGGGAAGGTCGCAGCGCTCCGCTCTCAGCTGGATCCTCCCGCGCGCCACGCGGGACACGTCGAGGAGGTCGTCCACCAGCCGGGCCATGTGCGCGACCTGCCGCTCGATCACGCCGCACGCCCGCAGGAGCGACGGCTCCTCGATCCCGGTGCTCCGCAGGATCTCCACCGCATTGCGGATGGGCCCGAGCGGATTGCGCAGCTCGTGCGCCAGCATCGCCAGGAAAGCATCTTTGCGCTGGTCCGCTTCCCTCAGCGTCGCCTCCCAGGCGTCGCCGGCCCGCTTCCGCTCGGTGATGTCGTAGGCGATGGTGACAAGGAGCCGCCGGCCCGCCGCGTCCCTCCCCAGCCGAGCGGAGCTGAAGACCCACGTGCGCTCGGCGCCGCTCGCCGTGGTGAGGGTGAGCTCGTTCTCGCCCGAGGCCTCATCCATGTCGAACAGCGACGCCACACGGGCGTGGATGGCAGCGCTCCTCGCCCCGAACGCCCTGTCGAGCCACGCCGTGACCGTGGGGATCTGCTCGCGGGTATAGCCGCTGACGCTCGTCCACGCGCTGTTGACGCAGACGACGTGCCCGTCCTCGGCGTAGATCATGATGGGGAACGAGGTCGCCATGATGGCGCGGCGCAGCCCCTGCTCCCGCTCCCGCAGCTGGAGCTCGGCCTCGGCGCGCCGCTGGGCGGTGCTCTCGCGCCCGGTCTCCAGGACGAGCCGCCCGCGCTCCGCCCCTTCCACGAGCCGCAGGCGGCACTCGACGAGGATCTCCCGGCCGTCGCGGGTCGTGCGACGGATCTCGCCGTCCCAGAGGCCGTCGCGCGCGAGCGCCGCCTCGATCTGCGCGAGCGGCGCCGGCAGGACGGTGCGCAGGAGCTCGTGGCTCGACCGCCCGAGGGCGTCGCGCGCCGGGAAGCCGTAGAGCTGCTCGGCCCCGGCGCCGAAGTACACGACGGCGCTCGCGCCGCCGAGCTCCCACGCGAGGGCCGCCTCGCCGAGCCGATCCAGGAGGGCCGCCTTCAGCTGCAGCTCCCCCGCGGCCCGCCCCCTGTCGCCGCGGCCGTCCTCCGGCGAGGCAGCGTTCGGGACCGGCGAGGGCGCGCAGAGGAGGGGGCGCACCGCCTGGCCAGCCAGCCCGCAGCAATGCTCCGACCGCACCGTCAGCAGACATCTCCGTCGAGCGCGCCGGCTCGAAACCCAGGCCAGATGTCCCCGATGATCACACCCAGCATTTGTCCGCCTCGAGCGCGTGCTGCAAGCGGCGCGAGCGTGAATCGTCACGCGAGATCCGGGGAATACCAGGCGATCTGCGCGTACCTGGCGAGCGCGAGCAGGCGGCGCGCTGGTCGATCGGCAGCCGCTAACCGCGCCGCTAGCCGCGGCCGAACCGCTCCACGAACCGCCGGTGCGCCTCGAGATCGGGGCCCTCGCCGCCGACGAGCTCCTTCTCGCGGTAGCCTGTCGCCACCGACAGCACGTCGATCCGCCGCCCCTCGGCCCTGAACCGCACCCGCCACGACGTCACGGCGAGGCGCATCGCGTCCCCGTCGGCGCGGATCCGGCGGTAGGGGTGCGGCTGCGGGCCGAGCGCGAGCACGCGTTCGACGCGCTCCCGCAGCGCGAAGCCGTGCGCCTCCTCGATCCACGCGGCCTGCTCGGCGGCGCGCGCGCCCCACGCGACCTCGAAGCCGGGCTCGGGGTCGACAGGCGCCCCGCCGCCCGGCTCCTCCGCGAGCGGCGTGAGCCAGCCGGTGCGCGCGTGCGGGTGGGCGTCCGCGTACGGCACGTAGGGCTTGAGATCGAGCACCGGCGTGCCGTCGACCATGTCCACGCCGCCGACGCGCAGGGTGAGCCCGTCCACCGCGAGGAGCCTCACCGCGCTGAGGCCGATGGGGTTCGGGCGGTGCGGCGAGCGCGTCGACAGCACGCCGCGCCGCTTGCCGGCGCTCCGCGGGGGCAGCACCTTCGGGCGCCAGCCCTCGTTGAGGTGGAACCAGAAGACGACCCAGAGGTAGTCCCACCCCTCGATGTCCGAGAGCGCGTGCTCCAGCCCGAGGCCCGGCACGAGCTCGATGGTCCCCTCCGCGCTGCCCGCGGCGTGGGGCTGCCGCGGCGCGCTCACCTTGTCGGAGAACGGCGTGCGCACCACGCCGATGGGCGTGAACGTGACGGGCTTCAGCATCGCGCCCCGGAGGTATCGGGCACCTCGACGATCAGGACCGACGGCCCCTCGAGCTCCACCCAGCCGCGCTCGATCGGGGGCCGCCGCGCCGCGCCGCCGAACCGCGGCTCCTCGCTGAACGCGAGCGCCCGCGCCTCCGGGCGGCCGAGGTCGAGCGAGAGCGCGCCCCGGAGCGCGCAGAGCGCGATCACCGCGGCCCCGCCGCCGCGGCGCTCGATGCAGATCGCGTCCGGCGTCAGCGCGTCGGCCGAGAAGGCGCCGCGCGCGCGGCTCTGCAGCGCGGGGTGCGAGGCGCGGAGGCGGAGGAGCTCGCGGTACCACGCGAGCACGCCGGCGTGCTCGGGCCGCCGCCGCTCGGCGTGGTCGAGCTTCGAGCGCTGGAACGTCCGCGGATCCTGCGGATCCGGCACCTCCGCGCCCGCGAACGCCGCGAAGTACTGGAACTCGCGCCGGCGGCCCTCGGTCACGAGCCGGCCGAGCTCGGCCTCGTGATCGGTGAAGTACTGGAACGGCGTCCGCGCGTTCCACTCCTGGCCCATGAACAAGAGCGGCGTGTACGGCGTGAGCAGGAGCAGCGCCGACATCGTCCGGAAGGCCGCCGGGCTCACCTTGTCCCCGAGCCGATCGCCGACGGCGCGGTTGCCGATCTGATCGTGGTTCTGGATGCAGTGCACGAAGCGCGGCGGCGGCACCGGATCCGCGGGCGTGCCCCGCGGCTTGCCCGTGTGCTTCGAGATCTGCCCCTCGTAGAGCCACCCCTTGCGGATCGTCGCCGCGATGTCCTCCGCGGTGCCCGTGTGATCCTCGAAGTAGCCGTCGCGATCCCCGGCGAACAGGACGCGCAGCTCGTGGTGGAAGTCGTCGGACCACACCGCGTCGAGGCCGTACCCGCCCTGCTCGACGGGCGTCACGAGGCGCGCGTCGTTGTGGCTGTCCTCGGCGATCACGAGGACGCGCCGCCCCTCGCCGGACGCCCGCGCGCGCTCGCCGATCTCCCGGAGGATGTGGGGATCGGAGTCGTCGACGATCGCGTGGGTCGCGTCGAGGCGGAGGCCGTCGATGTGGAAGTCGCGGATCCACATCTCGACGTTCTCGAGGACGAGCGCGCGGACCTGCTCGGCGCCAGCGCCGTCGTAGTTCACGGCGTCGCCCCAGGGCGTCTCGTGCCGATCGGTGAAGTAGCGCCCCGCGTAGGCGCGGAGGTAGTTCCCGTCGGGGCCGAAGTGGTTGTAGACGCAGTCGAGGATCACGCCGACCCCCGCGGCGTGGGCCGCGTCGACGAGGCGGCGCAGGCCCGCCGGGCCGCCGTAGGCCGCGAGCGGCGCGAAGAGGTCGACCCCGTCGTAGCCCCACCCGCGCTCGCCCGGGAAGCTCGCGACCGGCATGAGCTCGATCGCCGTGATGCCGAGCTCCCGGAGCTCGGCGAGCCGCCCGATGAGCGCGTCGAACGTGCCCTCCGGGGTCGCCGCGCCGACGTGGACCTCGTAGAGGACGAGATCCTCGAGCGCGACGCCCCGCCACCCCGCGTCGGTCCACGCGAACGAGGGGTCAAAGACCGCCGACGGGCCGTGGACCCCGAGCGGCTGCGCGCGGGAGTACGGGTCCGGGAACGGCCCCTCGCCGTCGATCCGCACCTTGTAGAGCGCGCCGGCCCCGAGGCCCGGCGCCGTCGCCTCGAAGTAGCCGCCGCCGGTCGGGGCCGCAGGCAGCGCGCCCGTGACCTCCTGGCCGTCGGCCCCGTAGGTGACGATCTCGATCCGATCGTGGTCGGGCGCCCAGACGCGGAAGCGGACCGCGCCGCCCTCGAGCCACGCGCCCATCGTGCGCATCGCCTTCATGTCACTGGCCTCGCTGCGCCGCCCGCAGGAGCAGGGCGACGGGGAAATCGGAGAGCACGCGGTCGAGCGGGAGCGACGCGCCTTCGCCCGGCTCGGGCGGCGCGTCCGAGCCGCGCGGCGGAGCGGCGGACGGCGACGCCTCGATCTCGGCGCCGGTGAAGAGATCCGTGTAGAGGCCGGGCTCCACCTCGACCGAGGTGCCGGCCCACGCCGCGCCGATCGGCGCGGAGCAGGCGCCGCCGAGCAGCCGCGCGCTGAACCGGGGCGCGACGACGACGATCGAGCGCCCGTCCGGCGCGCGGCGCGCGAAGGAGACGACGTGGGCCTCGCGCTCGCCGATCACGACGCGCGGCACATAGTCCCCGTCGGCCCCGAAGAGCGCCGGGTGGCGCCGGCGCAGCTCGAGCGCGACGTGCGTGACGAACAGCTTGACGCGGCCGTCGCGCGCCTCGGCGCAGAGCTCGCGCGCGAGCGCGCGGCCCCCGCCGCGGGACCGCCAGCGCGCGCTGATCTCCGCGAGCGCCCGCTCGCGCACGGCGTAGTCGACAGGGCGGCGGTTGTCCGGATCGACGAGGCTGAAGTCCCACACCTCGTTGCCCTGGTAGATGTCGGGCACGCCCGGCGAGGTGAGCTTCAGGAGCGTCTGCGAGAGCGAGCCCCACATGCCGTGGTACGCGACAACGCGCGCGAGCGGCAGGAGCGCGCCCAGGACCTCCGCGGACGAGAGCGCCTTTCGGACGAACGCCTCGACGGCGGCGTCGTACTCGGGCTGCGCGTCGATCCAGGACGTGTTGACCTTCGCCTCCTTCGTGGCCTTGCGCATGTAGTCCACGAGGCGGTCGGCGTACGCCGAGAGCGCGTCGCCCTCGGGCGCGCGCGGGTCGGCGGCGGCGCCGAGCAGCGGCTCGATCGGCAGGCTGCCGAGGAGGGTCTGGTAGAAGAGGTACTCCTCGTTGCTGTCCGGCGCGAGGCGGCCCTCGATCTCGGCCTTGAGCGGCGCGGCGGCGGCGGCGGCGCGGTGGAGCGCCTCCTCCCAGGCCGACGACAGCTCCGAGAGCACGCTGATGCGCGCCCGCACGTCCTCGCTCCGCTTCGTGTCGTGCGTCGACGTCGCGAGCATCGAGCACGGCCACGCCCTGTGCCGCTGCACGTTGCCGCGGTGAAACGCGAGGACGCTCGATCCGTAGCGCTCGGGCTCGCCCCCGACCTCGTTCAGCGACACGAGCCGGTTGTAGATGTAGAACGACGTGTCCTCGAGCCCCTTGGCCATCACCGGCCCGGTGAGCTGCTGGAACTTCATCACGAAGTCGCAGAAGAGGTGCCGGTCCTCCTCGGGGAAGAGATCCGTGCCGTCGAGCATGAGGACCGAGCGCACGAACGTGAAGATGGAGGCCTCCATCGTCGGGTTCTGCCGGCGCGCGAGGGCGACGGCGCGGCCGATGGCGACGCGGTCGTGATCGGAGATCGCCGGCGTCCGGTCGTTGATGTAGGTGCGGTAGACCGGGAAGCACGCGATGACCTCGCGCAGCGCCTCGTTGAGCGAGCCCAGGGTGAAGTCGCGGAAGCGGCGGTCGCGCTCGGTGAGGCGGTTCAGGGCGTGGGTGAGCACGTTGAGCTCGCTCGCCAGGGCCGTCCGGAGGATCACCTTCTTCATCGCGTAGACGAGCGCCTCGAACGCCATGCGGCCGCCGATGAACCGCTCGTAGATCGCGGTCATCTGCCCCTCGCTCGAGGCGTCGACGAAGAGCTCGCCCACGAGCGCGGTGAAGTCGTAGCCGCTCGTCCCGTGGACGGGCCAGGCCTCGGGCAGCGTCTCGCCGCGCGCGAGGATCTTCTCGACGACGACGTAGAGCGGCCGCGTGTCCAGCGCGCCGCGCTCCGAGAGGGCCGCGCGGAGGGCCGGCTCCAGCCGGGCGAAGCGGGCTTCGGGGCGGCGGCGCGGGTCGAGGAGGCTCTTCTGCTCGGGCTCGTCCGAGGCCTCGGCGAGGAAGCGGCGCCGGCAGCGCTCGATCAGGTAGCCCTGCTGCAGCTCCTCGAAGTAGCCGATCGGGTCCCAGAGGCCGTCGGGGTGGTCGATGCGCAGCCCCGTGACCTGACCCCGCTCGCAGAGCTCGAAGACGAGGCGGTGCGCCTCGGCGAACACCGGCCGGTGCTCCATCCGGATCGCGGCGAGGTCGTTGATGTCGAAGAACCGGCGGTAGTTGATCTCCTCGGCGGCGGTGCGCCAGAAGCTGAGGCGGTAGGCCTGCTCCTCGAGCAGCGCCTCGATCGGGTCGAAGCTCCGCGGATCGCCCGCCTTGCCGTTGATGCGCAGGACGCCCTCGGCCACCGCCGCCGCGACGTCGGGCGAGTCCGCGACGAGCGACGCGAGCCGCCGCCTGAGGATCTCCTTCTCCCGGCGCCGCTCGATCACCTTGGCCCGCTGCGTCTCGGTCCGCGGCGGCATGTTGCGGAGCCCGGTCAGGATGCTCTGCAGCTCGAGGAGCGCGTCGTTCTCCTCGCCGAGCGCGGCGACGAGCGCGGGCACGAGCGGCCCGATGATCATGCCGTACGTCCGCGGGTTCACCGGGAAGACGTGATCGAAGTACCGGAGGACGAACGCGCCGCTGTCGAACTCGATCTTGAGCTCGCCGCGCTCGAGCACGCGCCCGAAGTGGTCGCCGAGCACGGGGAGCAGCACCTTGTGCTTGAGCTCCGTCTTGAGCGGCGCCCAGTCGATGTCGAAGAACGGCGCGTAGAGCGAGCTCGGACCGTTCTGGAGGACGTCGTTCCACCAGGCGTTGTCGGAGGTGCCGACGCCCATGTGGTTGGGGACGAAGTCGAGCAGGAGGCCCATGCCGCGCGCCGCGAGCTCGCCGGTGAGCCGGTCGAGGTCGGCGCGCTCGCCGATCGCCGGGTTGAGCGCGTTGTGGTCGACGAGATCGTAGCCGTGCATGCTCTCTGGCCGCGCCTTGAAGAACGGCGACGAGTAGAGATCGCTGACGCCGAGGGCGTCGAGGTAGGCGACGACCTGGCGCGCCTGCTCGAAGGTAAAGTCCTTGTTGAGCTGCACGCGGTAGGTGGCGCGCGGCAGCCGAGGCGCCACGCCCTCGCACGCCGCGTCGGCGAGCCGCGCAGCCATCGCCTGCAGGCCAGCGCCGTCCACATGGCCGCTCGTCTGCTGTTCGTCCGACGTTCCGGTCATCCCTCGGTTGCCTCCGGCGGCAGAATCTACTGCGAACGAAGCGATGAGCACCCGCGGATCGGCGCAGCTCGCGCGGCTCCTGTCGTTTCGGCGTGCGGCACGAAGGAATGGCCTGATGCGCCTACGGGGAACGCAGCAGCGCTGGCATCAGGCATGGAGGGGTGACGGGCTCAGCCGCTGTCGGGCGCGCGCCAGGCTCAGCCGTCGTCGAAGGAGTCGCCGTCAGCGCGCTGCGCTTCCCAGGGGAACGCGGAACCCCCTCATCGCCGCCGTTCTCCTTTGCTGTTCCACCCCTTCGTGCATGGCCGCACCGATACCCGACTAGCAAGCGCCGTTCAGGCGGCCGACTGCATGTTTCCGGAGCCGCCCCCGCGGACATCACGGCGCGCGCATTCCTGCTCCGGTGTTCGTTTGCACCGCCCGCGCGCGCTCGTCGCGTGTCCCCTGGAGCCCGCCGTCGAGATGGCTCGGCCGGCGCATGCGCGGCGGCGCGCGGCCGGGGGCGCACGCTCGGGAAACGATATGTTGCCAAATGCCCGTACTCGCGGGCGGAGTGAGACAACAACTGTTTCCGTCATGAAGAATCAGGAGAGGCATTGATGACCAGCTCTTGGAGATTCGTCGCGCACTCGGAGGCGCGGCGCAGGGCGCTCGGGTTCGCCAAACAGGCAGCGTCCGCAGACTGCTCGGTCCTGATCGTCGGGCCGACCGGAGCGGGGAAAGACATCCTCGCGCGCGACATCCATCAGCACAGCAAGCGTTCGAAGCACCGACTCATCACCATCAACTGCGCGGCCCTCACGCAAACGCTGTTCGAGAGCGAGCTGTTCGGCCACGTGCGCGGCGCGTACACGGGGGCGACCGTATCGAAGCGCGGCGTCGTGGAGCTCGCGTCCGGAGGCAGCCTGTTCCTCGACGAGATCGGCGAGCTGCCGGCGGAGGCGCAGGCGAAGCTCCTCCGCTTCCTCGCGGACGGCTCGTTCTGGCCCGTGGGCGGCAGCGAGGAGAAGAGCGTCGACGTCCGCGTCCTCGCCGCCACGAACCGGGACGTCGCCGCCGGTCTCGACAAGACGTTTCGAGCCGACCTGTTCTTCCGGCTCAGCGTGCTCACCATCGTCGTGCCGCCGCCCAGCCGAGAGGACCTGCGCAGCCTCTCGAGGGTCCTCGCCGTGGAGCTCGGCGAGCGCTACCGCACGCTCCTGCCCGCGCGCGAGGTGAGCGCCATCGGCGAGCTCGCGAGCTGCGGAGTGTACAGGGGCAACGTCCGCGAGCTCCGCAACGCCGTCGAGCGGTACTTCCTCGTGCGAGACCCGGAGCGCACCGTCGAGCAAAACTGGCGGGCCGCGTGCGCGCTCGACCTCCTGGCCCAGCAAGGCGCGCCCCCCCACGACGACGCTGCGGCGATATCCCAGATACACCCACAAGAGGTCGAGAAGCTCTACGACCTCCTGTTCCTGACGTGGGCCAGGGAGACGAGGAACGCGCGCGAGCTGTCGCGGCGGATCGATCGCTCGTTGCCGTACGTTTACAGCCGCCTCGCGAAGCTCGGTATCAAGCCGAAGGACCTCCAGAGCGCCGAGATCCTCGAGCGCGCGTCGGCGAGGATCCGCGCCGCGCTCGCCCCCTATCGCTCCACATTTCTCCAGCTTCTTAAAGAATCTTAACAAAACGGATCACCCCCTCCCGAGGGCGCCGCCGGAACCGTCGCGTCGTTCGATGGAACGACCCTTGCGAAACGGCTGAGACGGAACCCGGGAGGGCGGTGGACGTCCCGACCGAGAAGGATGGAGGAGCGCATGCTGACTCTGGGCCTCGCAGGAGGCTTGGATCCCGTCTACGACTGCCGCTACGACTCGCCGCAATTCTTCACGTACGACGCGGCGGCCGTGCTGGTCGAGGACGGGCAGGTGGTGGCCGCCATCGAGGAAGAGCGGCTGAACCGCGTCCGGCGGACGAACAAGTTCCCGTTCGACGCGCTGCGCGCCTGCCTGAGACAGCGAGGCGTCGCGCTCTCGGACGTGGACCGGATCGCCTATTATTCAGGCGAGGAGACGGCCAATCTGCTCGTCGGGCGCCTGCGCGCGGCGTTCCCGGAGCTCGCCGGCGTGCCGGACGCGCGCGGGCTGCTGCACGCGGCCATCCAGCGGGAGATGAGGTGCGCGATCGATCCGGCGCGGCTCGTCTTCGTGCCGCACATGATGACGCACGCGGTGAGCGCCATCGCGGTGTCGGGCTTCGATCAGGCGCTCGTCTACGTCATCGACAACGAGGGCGGGGTCCTCGCCGGGACGTCGGCGAGCGGGAGCCGGTCGTGCCTCACGTCGCTCGCGGCGTTCTCACCGCAGAGGTCGCTCGGCGAGCTGTGCCATCGCACGATCCGCGCGCTCGGATACAGCCCGTTCGAGGAGGCCGAGGCGATGGAGCTCGCCCCGCAAGGCGACCCCGCCGCGCTCCGCGGCGCGATGCGCGATGTGTACAGGCTGCTGCCGGACGGCGACTACGATCTCGCCTTCCAGAACCTCGCGGCCGTGCTCTCGAGGGCGCCGGGCAGGCTGCGCGGCGATCCGGTGGAGCAGGCGCACAAGGACGTGATCGCCGCGCTGGAAGAGGCGATCTCCGAGATCGTGCTCCACGTGCTGCGCCACCACCGCACGAAGAGCGGGCTCCGGCGGCTGTGCCTGGCCGGCGGGGGCGCGCAGATCTGCGCCGTCAACTCGCGCGTCCTCGCGAGCGGCCTGTTCGACGAGGTGTTCGTGCAGCCCGCGGCGCACGACGCGGGCTGCGCCCTCGGGGCCGCGCTCTTCGCGAGCGACGCGCCGCCGCGCCGCGCCCCGCTCGACCACGTGGCCTGGGGCACGGACATCGGGAACGCGGACGCGGTGCTCCCGGCGCTCAGGCGCTGGGGCGCGCTCGTGACGGCCGAGCGCCCGGCCGATCCGGCCCGCGAGGCCGCGGAGCTGATCGCCGGGGGCGCCGCCGTGGGCTGGGCGAACGGCCGCTCGGAGATGGGGCTCGTGGCGCTCGGGCGCCGCGCGATCGTCGCCGATCCGCGGGACGAGCGGCGGCGGGAGGCGCTGAACGAGCTGAAGCGGCGCGCGCCGCACAGGCCGCTGTCGGTCGCGATGCTCGCCGAGGACGCGGCCGAGTGCCTGATGCTGCCGTGCCCGGCCGAGCAGCTGCGCTGGAAGAGCTTCGCCCTCCGCGTGAGGCGCGAGCGCCGCGCGGCGCTCGCCGCGGCGCTGCACGCGGACGGCACGGTCCGCGCGCAGGTGGTGCTGAAGGAGGCGGATCCCCGGCTGTTCGCGCTGCTCTGCGCGTTCAAGGAGATCTCCGGGGTCGGGGCGCTGCTCGCGACGTCGCTCGATCACGGGGCGGAGCCGCCCGCCGAGACCGTCGACGACGTTGTCGCGCTGCTCGTCACCAGCCGCCTCGAGGCCGCCTTCGTGGACGACGTGCTCGTCCGCGGGAAGGCCCCGTCGCTGGAGGCCAGGCTCGCCATGACCGTGGAGATCCCGCGCTCGACCCAGGTGTGCCGCACGCGCGGGTGGCTCGACGGCGCGCGCATCGGCGACGCGTGGGAGCTGCGGACGAGCTACGACCGCGGGATCCGCCGGAAGATCTCGCGCTCCGCGTACGAGGCGCTGGTGAAGGCCGACGGGAGCCGGCCGCTGTCGTCGCTGCTCGACGGCGCGGGGGCCGATGTCGCGGGCGAGCTCTGGGCCCTCTGGACAGAGCGGCTCGTCCGGCTCGCGCCGGCCGAGCGCGGGTGAAGAGCGAACCAGACGCGCATGAAGGGCGCGCGCCGGCCTGACGGACGTGCAGTGAGCGCGCCGGCCGGGCGCACAGGGAAGAGACGACGCGGGCCTGCGTGGCCGCGGGGCTCGGGACACGACGGGTGCAAGGAGAAGAGCGCTGTGAGCTCGGATGACATGACCATGAGCGCTGGACGCAAGGCGCGCCCCAGGATCGACCTCGATCGGCAGACGCAGCTCGCGGCAGAAGCGCTGAAGAAGGCGCTCGCGGACCGGGATCTGCCGGCCTTCTACCGGGTGTTCCGGTCGACGGATCTGCCCTTCTTGGGGCGCATCTACGAGGGAGACGCAGCAGGCCTGTTCCGCGCGTGCGCGCACGTGCTGCACCGGCTCGGGGGGATCTCCCCTGCTGTAGCGCTCGCGGTGGAGAACCATTTCTACGTGACCTCCGCGATAGCCACCTTCCCCATCGCGGACGACGCGCGGCTCGACGCGCGGCGGCGCGCGCTGCTCTCGGAGGTCGTCGAGGGGCGCCGGCTCGTGGCCAACACGAACTCGCGGGTCCACGCGGACCGCGTGAACGCGGTGGGGACGCGGGCGCGAAAGGTGCCCGGAGGCCACGTGGTGAGCGGCGCCGCGTCGTACACGTCCCTCGCGACCGAGGGAGATCTCCTGATCTTCACGACGGCGCTGGAGGAGGGTTTCCCCGCGGTCTTCATGGTGCGGCCGCGGGGCAACCCGGCCGTCGAGATAGGCCCGTACCTGTTCCCGGACGCGATGCTCGACTCCGATACACGCCGGATCGTGTTCCACGATCTCTTCGTGCCGGAGGAGGACCTCCTGCTCGGCGGCCCCGGGCCGGAGGTGGTGCAGCTCCTCCTGTTCGAGATGGTGTGGCACCAGGTGCTGATTCCATCGCTGTACCTCGGCGCCGCGGCGCAGGCGATCGACGAGTCGCGCCGGTTCCTCCGCGCGGTGCGCGGCCGGGACGGGGCGCCGCTCGCCGAGCTGGACGGCATGGTCGTGGATATCGGCCGCCTCGTGATCCGCTACCGCGCCGCGTGCGCGGCGGTCCGCGAGGCGGGCGAGGCGATGGGCACGATCGCCTCCGCGAGGGACCGCGCCGAGCGGCTGCCGGGGCTCTACGAGCTCGCCGGGGCCGCGAAGTACACGGGGACACGGTGCGCCGAGGAGACCGTCGCGGCGGCGCGCGGCATCGTCGGCGCGCGCGCGTACGCGGGGGACGGCGCCCTGGAGCGCCTGTGCAAGGAGGTCGTCTTCGGCCCGCTCGGGCCGGAGGTGAACGCCGTCATCGAGCGCGCCCACGGGCGACGAGCGCTCGGAGAGGGCGAGTTCGACGGCGCGGCGTCGTCGCCGTGGCTCGATGGCGCGATGAGCGCGAGCGGCAAGGAGGAGACATGCTGACGCTGGGCCTTTCCGGCGGGTTGAGCTTCGCCCACGAGGAGATGTACGACATCCCGAAGAGCTTCACGCACGACGGCGCGGCCGTGCTCGTCGACAGCGGGGAGGTCATCGCGGGGGTCGAGGAGGAGCGGCTCAACCGCATCAAGCACTCCAACAAGTTCCCCATCGAGGCGATCCGCTTCTGCCTCGCCCGGGGCGGCGTCGACATCGATCGTGTGGACCGGATCGCGTTCTACGCGAGCGAGGAGTACTGCAATGCGCTCCTCGGGCGGGTGCGGCTCCTGACCGGGGGCGCGCTGCCGCGGATCGACGCGCGCACGCTGCTCGCGGCGAAGCTCGGCCAGGGCATGGGGCGCCCGATCGATCGCGACAAGATCGTGTTCGTGCCGCACCACCAGGCGCACGCGGCGAGCACGTACCTGCTGTCGGGGTACGACGACAGCCTGATCGTGGCGATCGACGGGTCGGGAGACTTCCTGTCCGGCCTCGTGGCCGTGGGCTCGGGCGACAGGATCGACGTGCTGAAGACGATCCCGGAGTCGAAGTCGCTCGGGAACTTCTATGTCTCCGTCATCGCGCTCCTGGGATACGGGGTGTTCGACGAGTACAAGGTGATGGGGCTCGCGCCCTACGGCGATCCGGCGAGGTACCGCGCGCTGATGAGCTCGCTCTACACGCTCTTGCCGGACGGAGATTACGAGATCCACCGCGACCGCGTGGGCGCGCTGGCGCAGGCGATCGAGGTGCGCAGGAAGGGCGGGCCCTTCACCCAGCAGCACCGCGACGTCGCGGCGTCGCTGCAGGAGGCGCTGGAGGCGCTCGCGCTGCACGTGATCCGCCACGAGCGCGAGGCCACGGGCAAGACGCGGCTCTGCCTGGCGGGCGGGGTCGCGCACAACTGCACGATGAACGGGAAGATCCTCTATTCAGGGATGTTCGAGCGCGTCTTCGTGCAGCCGGCGGCGCACGACGCGGGCTGCGCGCTCGGGGCGGCGCTGCACACGACCCTCGCCGCGGGAGCGCTGAAGTCGCGGCGTCGGATCGAGCACGTGTTCTGGGGCAGGGACGTGGGCGGCGAGGCCGAGATCGAGCGCGAGCTCTCGGGGTGGTCCCGCTTCCTCCGCCACGAGCGCGCCGAGGATCTGCCGGGGCGCGTCGCCGAGGTGATCGCCGCCGGGGCCGCCGTCGGCTGGGCGCAGGGAGGATCGGAGTTCGGGCCCCGGGCGCTCGGGCACAGGAGCATCCTGGCCGACCCGAGGCCGGCCGCGAACAAGGACCTCGTGAACGCGATGGTCAAGAAGCGCGAGGCCTACCGGCCGTTCGCGCCGGCCGTCCTCGCGGAGGACGCGCGCGAGTTCTTCGAGCTCCCGCCCGGCGAGGACGAGTTCCCGTTCATGATCTTCGTGCTGAAGGTCCGAGAGGACAAGCGGAGCGTCCTCGGGGCGACGACGCACGTGGACGGCACGGCCCGCGTCCAGACGGTGGCGCGGGGCTCGAACCCGCATTTCTGGGGCGTCCTCAAGGCGTTCAAGGACAAGACGGGCGTGCCGGTGCTGCTCAACACCTCGTTCAACAACAACGTGGAGCCGATCGTCGACTCCGCGCACGACGTGGTAACGAGCTTCCTGACCACCGGGCTCAGCTACCTCGCGATCGGCGGCTTCTTCGTCGAGAAGCGCGCGTGGACGTGGGAGGACGTGGCGACGCTCGCGGTCGACATCCCGAGGCACGTCCGCGTGGACCAGATCCGCCGCTTCGTCGCGATGGATCGCGCGGCCACGGCCTTCGAGCTGCGGAACACGTACGACGCCGGCGTGCGGTCGAGCGTGTCGGCCGACCTTGGCGAGGCGCTGATGCGTGCGGACGGGACGCGCTCTCTGGCCGAGCTGCTCGCGGACGCCGGCGTGGACGAGCCCGCGCGCGCGCAGAGGGCTGCCCAGGAGCTCGAGGGGCTCTGGGCGGAGCGGCTCGTCTCCCTGCGCCCGCGAGGAGCCTAGAGCGGAGAGCGCCTGTCCGTCGTCTCGTGATGACCCTGTGGCGCGAGCGCCCTCGTCCGCTCGCGCGTCGCCTGTCCGTTGTCTTGAGGGTGGTGAAGCTTGCATGCTTAGACAAGAGCAACTCCTGGCGCGGGCGGCCACGCTCGCCAGCATGCTCCGTGAGACGCCGGTCGTGCAGCTCGATCACGAGCGGCTCGAGCTCTCCGTGAAGCTCGAGTACTGCAACGCGGTCGGGAGCATCAAGGACCGCCCCGCGCTCTGGATCCTGAAGACGGCGATCGAGCGCGGCGAGGTCGACCCGCGGACGACGATCGTGGAGTCGTCGTCAGGCAACTTCGCGATCGCGCTCGCCGCGTACGCTCAGCTCCTCGGGCTCGACTACATCCCCGTGATCGATCCCCACATCTCCGCGGTGAACGAGCACGTGCTCCGCTCGCTCTGCGCGAGGGTCGTGAAGGTGGAGGAGCGCGATGACACGGGCGGATTCCTGAAGACGCGGCTCGCCCGGGTGCAGTCGCTCTGCGCCGAGCTCCCCAGCTCTTACTGGCCCAACCAGTACAAGAACCCTGACGGGATGATGGCCCATTTCCACACGACGGGGCGGGAGATCTGCGAGGCGTTCACGGCCCTCGATTTCGTGTTCGTCGCCGTGAGCTCGGCGGGGACGATCGCGGGGCTCTCGCGGCGCCTGAAGGAGCACTTCCAGGGCGTGAAGATCGTCGCGGTGGACGCCGAGGGCTCGGTGATCTTCGGCGGCCCGCCGCGGCCCCGGCGCATCCCGGGGATCGGCGCGGGGGTCGTCCCGGATCTGCTCCGCGAGGCGCTGATCGACGATGTGGTGATCGTGCCCGAGGTCGAGTCGATCGCCGCGTGCCGGACCCTCCTCGACCGCCACAAGCTGCTCGTCGGCGGCTCGACGGGGACTGTCTACGCCGCGATCCAGCGCTATTTCAGCAGGGCGACCGGCCTCGTGAGGCCGAAGGTCCTGTTCCTCTGCGCGGACCGCGGCGTGCCTTATCTGGACACTGTTTACAACCCTGCTTGGGCGTCGCGTTACGCCGAGGGATGAGCGATGCGCTTTGGTGTGGTATCTGGCAATGTCATCCGCCGCCTCATCGAGGAGAGCCCCGAGGAGTGCGTCAAGGCGGTCGAGGACGTGTACCTCGCAGGCCACCGGGGAGAGGTGGTCTGTCCCAACAGCTATTTCCTCCGCTTCCCCGACCGTCCAGACGCGCGGATCATCGCGCTTCCGGCCCACCTCGGCGGTGGTGAGCCCGTGTCTGGGATCAAGTGGATCGCCAGCTATCCGGCGAACATCCGGCGAGGCATCCCCCGGGCGTCGGCGGTGATCGTCCTCAACCGGGCGGACAACGGATATCCGTTCGCGTGCCTCGAGGGCTCGATCATCTCGGCGGCGCGCACCGCGGCGTCGGCGGTCTCGGCCGCGGCGGCGCTCTCCGGGGGGCGGCGCGCGGGCACGCTCGGCATCGTCGGGACGGGGCTCATCGCGCGGTACGTGGTGTCCTTCCTGTCGCGCCTCGGCTGGGAGATCCCCGAGGTGCTCCTGTTCGACACGAACCCCGCGGAGCCGGAGCGGTTCCGCGAGGCCGCCTTCGCGCCGGAGCGGCGCCGCGACGTGCAGGTGGCAAAGGACCTGGAGTCGGTGGTGCGGCGGAGCGATCTCCTCGTCTTCACGACCTCGGCCGCCACGCCGCACGTCCACGATCCGGGCTGGTTCTCGCACGCGCCGGTGGTGCTGCACCTTTCGCTGCGCGACCTGTCGCCGCGCGTCGTCCTCTCCTCGTTCAACGTGGTGGACAGCGTCGAGCACGTGATGAGCGCCGGGACGTCGCTGCACCTCGCAGAGCAGGAGTCCGGCGGGCGCGAGTTCGTGACGGGGACGCTCGCCGAGGTGCTCCTCGGGCAGCGCGCGGCGCCGCGGACGAAGCCGATCGTGTTCTCGCCGTTCGGCATGGGGACGCTCGACCTCGCCGTGGCGAGGTGGGCTTACGCGCGCGCCGAGGCGGCAGGCGACGTGGTGTGGATCGACGACTTCTTCGACATGACGCGCTGACGCCGGGCGGGCTTCGCAGATCGCGACAGGGCGCTGGAGAGATTCGATGAACGGTGATGTGTTGTTGGGCGATCTGGATCGCTGCGAGACCCTCGTGGATCTCCTCCGGCTGCGCGCGGAGGCCCAGGGCGACGCCCTCGCCTTTCGGTTCCTGACCACCGGAGACGTGGACGGCGGCTCCGAGGAGTGGACGTTTCGAGATCTCCACCTCCGCGCGATGGGCATCGCCGCGTCGCTGCAGGCGGCGGGGGCCGCCGGGGTGGGGGGCACGGCAGACCGCGCGCTGCTCCTCTACGCGCCCGGGCTCGACTTCATCGCGGCGTTCATGGGCTGCGTCTACGCCGGCGTCGTCGCCGTCCCGACGTACCCGCCGAACCCGGCGCAGCTCGATCGCACCCTGCCGCGCCTCCGGGCGATCGCCCGCGACGCCGGCGCGAGGTTCGTGCTGACGACCGGGCTGATCGCCTCCCTCTCGGAGGCC
The DNA here is from genome assembly GCF_051524395.1 of Sorangium sp. So ce117. NCBI lineage: Bacteria > Pseudomonadati > Myxococcota > Polyangiales > Polyangiaceae > Sorangium > Sorangium sp. So ce117. The sequence goes on along the minus strand of NZ_CP150309.1, from coordinate 3,417,172 downwards.
CTCCGGGCGCAGGCGCCCGAGCTCTCGGAGCTCCGCTGGATCGCGACGGACGCGCTCGAGCCCGGGGCGGCCTCGGCGTGGCGCGCGCCGGAGATCTCGGGGGAGACGCTGGCGTTCCTCCAGTACACGTCGGGCTCCACCGGGCACCCCAAGGGGGTGATGGTGAGCCACGCGAACGTGATCGCCAACGAGCGCGCCATCCGCGCCGGCTTCGAGCACGACGCGGGCTCGTCGGGCGTGGGGTGGCTGCCGCTCTTCCACGACATGGGGCTCATCGGGAACGTGCTGCAGCCGATCTTCGTCGGCTTTCCGTGCACGCACATGTCGCCGCTCGCGTTCCTGGAGAGGCCGCTCCGGTGGCTCAAGGCGATCTCCCATTTCCGCGCCACGACGAGCGGCGGGCCGAACTTCGCGTACGACCTCTGCGCGCGCAAGGCGACGCGCGAGGATCTGGCGGCGCTCGACCTCCGCTCGTGGACTGTGGCGTTCAACGGCGCCGAGCCGATCCGCGCCGAGACGCTCGACCGGTTCGCGGCGGCGTTCGCGCCCTGCGGCTTCCGCCGGGAGGCGTTCTACCCGTGCTACGGGCTCGCGGAGGCGACGCTGTTCGCCTCCGGGGGCCTCCGCGCCGCGCCGCCCGCCTGCGTGAGCGTCGACGCCGGCGCGCTCGCGCGAGGGGTCTCGCTCCCGGTGGAGCCGGCCGCCGCGGGGGCGCGGCGGCTCGTGTCGTCCGGGGCGCCCCGTGCGCGCGTCGCCGTCGTGTCGCCGGAGCGCGGAGAGCGGGTCGCGGACGGGCAGATCGGCGAGATCTGGATCGCCGGCCCGAGCGTCGCGGGGGGGTACTGGGGCCGCGCCGAGGAGACCGCGCGCGCGTTCGGCGCGCGCCTCCAGGGCGACGGCGAGGCGTCGTACCTGCGGACGGGGGATCTCGGCTTCCTCTCGGGAGGCGAGCTGTTCGTCACGGGGCGCATCAAGGACCTCATCGTCATCCGGGGGCGGAACCTGTACCCCGACGACATCGAGCGGACGGTGGAGGCGGCGCACCCGCGCGTTCGCCCGGGCTGCTGCGCGGCGTTCTCGATCGAGGTCGGCGGTGAAGAGCGGCTCGGCGTCGCGGCCGAGCTCGACGGCCGCGGCGGCGATGCGCCGCCGGACGTCGTGGAGGCGCTGCGATCGGCGGTCGCCAGGGAGCACGACGTGCAGCCGCACGCGGTGCTGCTGCTCCGCCCCCGGACCCTGCCGAAGACGTCGAGCGGCAAGGTCCAGCGGCACGCGTGCGCCCAGGGCTTCCGCGAGGGGACGCTCGACACGCTCGCGGTGTCCGTGGCGCAGGAGGCGCCGGCGCCGGCGCCCGCGGGGGCCGAGGGCGCGCGCGCGGCGGCCGATCCGGCGCGGGTGCTGCGCCTCGCGCTGCGCGCGGTGCCCGCCCCGGGGAGGGTGGGCCTGCTCGTCGAGGTGGTGCGCGAGGAGCTCGCCCGGCTCGCGCGGGTGGATCTCGGGAGCGTCACCCCGACCTCGAAGCTGATGGCGCTGGGGCTCGACTCGCTCGCGAGCGTCGAGCTCCAGGCGCGCTTCGAGGAGCTGCTCGGCGCCGCGGTGCCGCCGCAGCTGCTCTGGCAGGCGACGACGGTCGAGGAGCTCTCGGCGGCGCTCTCGGCGGCGGTCGACGCGCCGGCCGCCGGGCCGGCCCCCGCGCCAGCCGCGGCGGACGGCGAGCCGGCGGAGCTCTCGTCGCACCAGCTCCGCCTGTGGTTCTTCTGCCGGTTCGCTCCGGAGAGCCCGCTCTACCACGTGGTGTTCGGCGCGCGGATCGTGGGGGCGCTCGACGAGGCGCGGCTCGAGGAGAGCCTCGCGGCCGTCGTCCGCCGGCACCCGGCGCTCCGCACGGTGTTCCGCGAGATCGCCGGGGAGCCCCGGCAGATCGTGCTGCCGGAGGTGGCGGTGCCCCTCGCGCGCGCGCGGGTCGTCGACGACGCCGCGCGCGCGGAGGAGCGCGAGGAGCGCCTGCGCGAGCTCGCCGCGGCGTGGGGCCAGGCGCCGTTCGCGCTCGAGGAGGGGCCGCTGCTGCGGGTGTGCCTGGTCTCGCTCGGCGAGCGCCACCACGTGCTCCTCTTCGCGCAGCACCACCTCGTGACCGACGGCCGGTCGATCGAGGTCCTCGTCCGCGATCTCGCCGCGAGCTACGCCGCGGGCGGCGCCGGCCGCGCGGGCGCGCCGCCGGCGCTCGCGTACGGGTACGCCGACTACGCGCGCGCGCAGCGGGCCTCGCTGGCGCGCATGGACGCGGCGCGGGCCTACTGGAAAGCGAAGCTCGAGGGGCTGCCACGGCTCGAGCTGGGCGCCGAGCGCCGGCGAGCGGCAGCGTCGCCGTTCGCGGGCGGGACGGTCCGCTTCGCGCTCTCCGCGCCGCACGTCGAGGCGGCGCTCGCCGTCGCCCGGGCGGAGAACGCGACGCTCTTCGTCGCGCTGGCCGCCGTCTACGCGGCGCTGCTCCACCGCACGACCGGGCAGGAGGACCTCGGGATCGGCGTCGTCGTCGCCAACCGCAGCCGCCCCGAGCACCAGGGGGTCGTCGGCTTCTTCGCGAACACGGTCGTCCTGCGCGTGGATCTCGGCGGGAGGCCGACGTACCGCGAGCTCGTCCGCCGCGTGCGCCGGACGATGGCCGAGGCGATGGAGCACGCCGAGCTGCCGTTCGACGAGGTCGCGCGCGCCGCGGCCCCGGCAGCGGGGCGAGACGGGGAGCGGGACGCGCTCATCCAGGCGAGCTTCGTGCTGGAGAGCGCCTCGGAGCCGCCGGCGGAGGTCGAGGGGGCGCTGTGGCGGCCCGTGCTCTGGGCCCCCGACGGGGCCGTGGAGGGCACGGCGAAGTTCGATCTGGGGCTGAGCGTCGCGCGCCTCCACGGCGAGCTCGCCGCCGCGCTGGAGTTCCGCGCGGACCGCTTCGCGCGCGACGAGATCGAGCGCATGACGGGCCACCTCGGGGAGCTCCTTCGCTCGGCCGGGGCGGAGCCGGACCGCCCGATCGACGAGCTCCGGCTGCTCCCGCCCGAGGAGGAGCGCTACCTGCTCGCGGGCTGCAACGACACCGCGGCGGAGTTCCCTCGGGACGCGTGCTTCCACGATCTCTTCCGGGAGCAGGCCTCCCGGACGCCGGAGCGGATCGCCGTCGCGTGCGGCGAGCAGCGGCTCTCGTACGCGGAGCTCGACAGCGCCACCGACCGCGTGGCGCGGGCGCTCTCGGCGCGCGGCGTCGGGCCCGATCGCCTTGTCGCCCTGCTGACGCGGCGCGACCTCGACTTCATGCTGCTCGCGCTCGGCGCCTTCAAGGCGGCGGGCGCGTACGTGCCGCTCGATCCCGCGCACCCGGCGCGGCGCAACGCCGACATCCTGGCGCGGGCGGGCGACCCTCCCCTCCTCGTGGGCGCCGCGATCCCGGGCGCGCTGCTGGACGAGATCGCCGCGGCGGGCGCCGGGGCGATCGAGGTGCTCCCGGCCGGCGCGCTGCTCGCCGACGCCGCGGCGGAGCGCGGGGCGCCTCCGGCCGCGCGCGCGGAGCACCTCGCCTACGTCATCTTCACGTCCGGATCGACCGGCGCGCCCAAGGGCGCGATGGTCGAGCACCGGGGGATGCTCAACCACCTCTTCGCGAAGGTGCGCTCCCTCGGGATCGGGCCCGAGGACGTCGTCGCGCAGACCGCGCCGATCACCTTCGATATCTCGGTGTGGCAGCTGCTCTCCCCGCTGCTCGCGGGCGGGACGTGCCGCCTCGTGCCGGACGAGATCGCGACCGACCCCGCGCGGCTGCTCGACGCCGTGGGGGAGCTCGGCATCACCGTCCTGGAGATCGTGCCGTCGCTCCTGCGCGGGGCGCTCGACGAGCTCGACGCGCGCCCGGCGTGGCGGCCGCGCCTCGACGGCCTGCGGTGGCTCGTGCTCACCGGCGAGGCGCTCCCCCCCGATCTCGCGCGCAGGTGGCTCTCGCTCTACCCGCGGATCCCGCTGATGAACGCCTACGGCCCGACGGAGTGCTCGGACGACGTCGCCCAGCACGTCCTCGCCGAGCCCCCGGCGGAGGGCGCGGCGTACGTGCCGATCGGCCGCGCGATCCAGAACACGCAGCTCTACGTGCTGGATCGACGGCGGCAGCCCGTGCCGCTCGGCGCCGCCGGCGAGCTGTACGTGGGCGGCGACGGGGTGGGCCGGGGGTACCTCCTCGACCCGGAGCGCACGGCGGCGGCGTTCCTTGCGGATCCGTTCTCCACCGCGGCGGGGGCGCGCCTGTACCGGACGGGCGATCTGGTGCGCCGGCTGCCCGGGGGCGAGCTCGTGTTCCTTGGGCGCATCGACCACCAGATCAAGCTCCGCGGCTTCCGCATCGAGCTCGGCGAGATCGAGGCGGTCATCGCGCGGTGCGCCGGGATCCGCGATGTCGTCGTGGTCGCGCGCGAGGACGCGCCGGGGGATCCGCGGCTCGTCGCCTACGTGGTCCCCGAGGCGCCGTCCTTCGAGCCGGGCGCCCTCAAGGACCAGCTCTCGTCGCGCCTGCCGGGCTACATGATCCCGGCCGCGATCGTCGCGCTCGACGCGCTCCCGCTGAGCGCGAACGGCAAGGTGGACCGCAAGGCGCTGCCCCCGCCCGCGTGGAACGCCCCGGGCGAGCTCGCGGCGCAGACGGCGCCGCGCACCGGCCTGGAGCAGGCGATCGGCGACGTGTGGCGCGCCGTCCTCGGCCTCGATCGGGTCGGCGTCCACGACGACTTCTTCGCGATGGGCGGGCACTCCCTCTCGGCCACGCGCGCGGCCGCCCGCCTGCGCGACGTGCTCGGCGTCGACGTCGGCGTCCGGTCGCTCTTCGAGGCGCCGACCATCGCCCGGCTCGCCGCGCACGTCGAGCGGTCGACCCGCGGGGAGGCGCGCCGGGGGCGGGCGCCGCTCTCGCCGGCGCCGCGCGTCGGCGAGGAGGCGCCGCTGTCCTTCGCGCAGCAGCGGCTGTGGTTCCTGGATCAGCTCGAGCCCGAGAGCGCCACGTACAACGTGCCCGCGGCGCTCCGCCTGCGCGGCGCGCTCGACCTCACGGCGCTCGCGCGCGCCATCGCGGAGGTCGTGCGGCGGCACGAGGTGCTGCGCGCGACGATCCACGCGGTCGACGGCCGCCCTGTCCAGCGCTTTCAGGGTGCGGCCCAGACGCCGGACGCGTGGCCCCTCCCCCTCGTCGACCTCTCGGAGATCCCCGCGGGTGATCGGGAGGTGGCTTTACAAAGCGACGCATCGCGGGAGGCCGCGAGGCCGTTCGACCTGGACAAGGGGCCGCTCCTGCGCGCGACGCTCTTCCGGCTCGCGCCCGACGAGCACGTTCTGGTCGTCACCCTCCACCACATCGCCTCGGACGGGTGGTCGCTCGGCGTGCTCGCGCACGAGCTCACGGCGGCTTACACCGCGTTCGCGAGAGACGCGGCGCCGGCGCTCCGCCCGCTGCCGGTCCAGTACGCCGACTACGCCGCCTGGCAGCGGCAGGAGCTCGCCCCGGAGGCGCTGGAGGCGGAGCGGGAGATCTGGCGCCGGAGGCTCGAGGGCGCGCCGCCGCTCGATCTCCCGACGGACCGTCCCCGCCCCGCGGCGCGCTCGTCGCGCGGGCGCACGCACCGGTTCGCGCTGCCGCAGGACCTCGCCGCCGCGCTCCGGCGCCGGAGCCAGGAGCTCGGGGCCACGCTGTTCATGACGCTCCTCGCCGCCTTCGAGGCGCTGCTCCACCGGTACAGCGGCCAGCAGGACTTCTGCGTCGGCACGCCGGTGGCCGGCCGCGGGCGGACCGAGCTCGAGCCGCTCATCGGGCTGTTCGTCAACACCCTTGTCCTGCGCGCGCGGCTCGACGGCGACCCGACGTTCGCGGAGCTCGTCGGCCGCGTGAAGGCGGACGCGCTCGAGGCGTACGCCCACCAGGATCTGCCGTTCGAGGCCGTCGTCGACGCGCTCGCCGTGGAGCGGGATCTCAGCCGGAACCCGCTGTTCCAGGTGATGTTCGCGCTCCAGAACGTGCCCGCGCCGGCGCTCACGCTGCCGGGCGTCGAGGCGTCGCCGGTCCCGCTCGACGTGGAGCGGGCGCGGTTCGATCTCACGCTCTTCCTCACCGAGTCGGGCGACGCGATCGAGGGCGCCCTCGAGTTCGATCTCGATCTGTTCGACCCCGAGACCGCCGCGCGGCTCGCGGGGCACTACGAGACGATCCTCCGCGCCGTGGCCTCGGACCCGGGGGCGCGGGTCGCCGAGCTCCCGCTCCTCACGGCGGGCGAGCGGCGCGAGCTCCTCATCGCGTGGAACGCGACGAGCGCGCCGCCGCCGCCCGCCGCGTGCCTGCACGAGCTCTTCGACGCGCAGGCCGAGCGCTCGCCCGGGGCCGTGGCCGTGGCGTCCGAGGCCGGCGAGCTCACGTACCGCGAGCTCCGCCGCCGCGCCGACGCGCTCGCCCGGCGGCTGCGCGCGCTCGGCGTGCGGCCGGAGACGCGCGTGGGCCTGTGCGTGCGGCGGACGCTCGACATGGTCGTGGCCCTCTGGGCCATCTTCAAGGCCGGCGGCGTCCACGTGCCGCTCGACCCGGGCTACCCGCGGCAGCGGCTGCAGGTGATCCTGGAGGACGCAGCGGCGCACCTGCTCGTGACCGAGAGCGCGCTGTCGGGGCTCGTGCCGGCAGGGTCGGCCGAGGTGCTCCTGCTCGACGAGATCGTCGCGGGCGCAGACGACGTAGAGCGCACGCAGGGCGGGGCGGGCGACGCGCTGGCGGCTGGGCGGCCGGACCAGGCGGCGTACCTCATCTACACCTCCGGCTCGACGGGCCGGCCCAAGGCCGTCGTGATCGAGCACCGCCAGGCCGTCGCGCTCGCGTGGTGGGCCAGGCGGACGTTCTCGGACCAGGAGCTCGCCGGCGTGCTCGCGTCCACGTCCACGTGCTTCGATCTCTCGGTCTTCGAGCTCGTCGTCCCGCTCTGCTGGGGCGGCAAGATCGTCCTCGCCGACGACGCGCTGGCGCTGCCCGCGCACCGGCGCCGCGACGAGGTCACGCTCGTCAACACGGTGCCCTCCGCGGCGGCGGCGCTCCTCGCGGTGTCGGGCATCCCCGGGTCGGTGCGGACCGTGTGCCTCGCCGGCGAGCCGCTCCGCGCCTCGCTCGCGCGCGACGTGCTCGCGCTGCCGCACGTCGAGCGGCTCCTGAACCTCTACGGCCCCAGCGAGACCACGACGTACTCGACAGGCGCGACCGTGACCGCCGCGGCGCGCCCGACGATCGGCAGGCCCATCGACCACACCCAGGTCTACGTGCTCGACGCGCGGCTGCAGCCGGTGCCCATCGGCGTCGCCGGGGAGCTCTACATCGCCGGCGCGGGCGTCGCGCGCGGCTACCTGGGGCGCGACGAGCTGACGGCCGAGCGGTTCGTCCCCTGCCCGCTCGAGGAGGCCCGCGGCGCGCGGATGTACCGCACCGGCGACCGCGCGCGCTGGCTCGCGAGCGGAGAGCTCGAGTACCTCGGGCGGCTCGATCATCAGGTGAAGATCCGCGGCTTCCGCGTCGAGCCGGCGGAGACCGAGGCCGCGCTCGCGGCGCACCCGGACGTGCGCGAGGCGCTCGTGCTCGCGCGGGACGACGGCCCCTCGGGCCGCTGGCTCGTCGCCTACCTCCTCGTCCGGCGGCCCGTGGACGCGCAGGCGCTGCGGGCGCTCGTCGCCGAGCGGCTGCCGGAGCCGTTCGTCCCGTCCGCCTTCGTCGAGCTCGACGCCTGGCCGCTCAACGCCAACGGCAAGGTGGACAGGAAGGCGCTCCCGGCGCCCAGTCGACCGAAGATCGCCCCGGAGATCGCGCCGGACATCGCGGGCGAGGCGCGGCGCGCGCCGGCGACGCCGACCGAGCAGGCCCTCGCGGGCGTCTGGGGCGAGGTGCTCGGCCGCGGCGGCATCGGGACGACCGACGACTTCTTCGCGCTCGGAGGGCACTCCCTCCTCGCGGTCCAGGTGATCGCGCGCGCGCGGCGGCTGTTCGGCGTCGATCTGCCGCTGCGCGCCGCCTTCGACGCGCCGACGGTCGCCGCCCTCGCCGAGCGCATCGATCGGGCGAGGCTGGACGGGCGCCGCGGCGCGCCCGAGCCGCTCCGCCCGGCGCCCCGGGGCGGCGACGCGCCGCTGTCCCACGCCCAGCAGCGCCTCTGGTTCATCGAGGCGCTCCAGCCGGGCACCGCGGTCTACAACATGCCGATCGGGGTCCTGCTCCGCGGGCCGCTCGACCGCGCCGCCCTCGAGCGGAGCCTCGATCGGGTGGTCGCGCGCCACGAGGCGCTGCGCACCCGGATCGAGGCGCGCGACGGCCAGCCGTTCCAGGTCGTGCTCCCCGAGGCGCGCCTCGAGCTGCGCCTCGTCGACCTGTCCGCCGTCCCCCGGCACGAGCGGGACCGGGCGGCGCAGCGCGCCGCGGAGGAGGAGGCGCGGCGGCCGTTCGATCTCGCCTCGGGCCTGCCGATCCGCGCGGCGCTGTTCCGCCTCTCCGACGAGGCGCACATGCTGCTCGTCACGGCGCACCACATCGCCTGCGACGGCGGCTCGATCCCCGTCCTGTTCCGCGACCTGTCCGCCTTCTACGAGGCCGCGCGTGCTGGCCGCGCGGCGGATCTGCCGCCCCTCCAGGTGCAGTACGCCGACGTCGCGATCTGGCAACGCGCCCAGGCCGACGCGTGGGGGGGGCAGCTCGAGTACTGGAAGCGGCAGCTGTCCGACCTGGAGCCGCTCGAGCTCCCGACCGACAGGCCGCGCGGCAGCGCCCTCTCCCACCGCGGCGACACCGTCCCGGTGAGCCTGCCCGCGCCGCTCGTCGAGGCCCTCCGCGCGCTCGGCAGGCGCGAGGGCGCGACGATGTTCATGGTGCTCCTCGCCGGCTTCGTCGCCCTCCTGCACCGCTACACGGGCCGCGCCGGCGTGGCCGTCGGCTCGCCGGTCGCCGGCCGCACGCAGGTCGAGGTGGAGCCGCTCGTCGGCTTCTTCGTCAACCTGCTCGTCCTGCGCGTCCGCGTCGACGACGACCCCACGTTCGTCGAGCTCGTGCGGCGGGTCCGGCAGGCGACGCTCGAGGCCCAGGAGCACCAGGACGTCCCGTTCGAGCAGGTCGTGGACGCGCTTCAGGTGAAGCGCGACCTCGGCCGCACCCCGCTCTTCCAGGCGGCCTTCGCGTTCCAGGGCGCGCCGGAGCGCCCGCGGAAGCTCGGCGAGCTCGACGCCTCGCCGTTCGAGGTCGACACAGCGACCGCGAAGTTCGACCTCCTGCTCGCGCTGGAGGAGGACGATCAGGCCGTCTCCGGCGGCATCGAGTTCAGCGCCGACCTGTTCGACAGGGCCACGATCGAGCGCTGGCGGGGCCACCTCGAGGCCCTGCTCGCGGCGAGCGCCGCGCAGCCCGAGCTGCGCGTCGGCGACCTGCCGCTGCTCGGGCGCGACGAGCGCGACCTCGTGCTGCACGCGTTCAGCGGGGGCCGATCGGCGCAGCCCGCCCCGGAGGCCGCGTGCGCGCACCGCCTGTTCGAGGCGCAGGCCAGGGAGGCGCCCGGTCGGGCCGCGCTCCTCTTCGAGGGCGCGACGGTGAGCTACGGCGAGCTCGACCGCCGGGCCAACCAGCTCGCGCACCACCTCCGCGCCCGCGGCGTGCGGCGCGGCGCGCTGGTCGGCGTGTGCCTGCCGCGCTCGCCGAACATGATCGTCGCGCTGCTCGCGGTGCTGAAGGCCGGCGGCGCGTACGTGCCGCTCGACCCGACCTACCCGCGCGATCGGCTCGCCTTCATGATCGAGGACGCGCGCCCCGCGCTGCTCGTCGCCCAGCCGGAGCTCCTCGCCGCGCTGCCCGCGGCGCTGCCGCCGGTCGTGCGGCTCGGGGAGAGCGAGCACGCCTTCCCGCAAGAGCGGAGCGACGCCCCCGACGCCGGGTCGCTCCCCGAGGACCTCGCGTACGTCATCTACACCTCCGGCTCGACAGGGCGCCCGAAGGGGGTGCTCATCGAGCACCGCTCGCTCTCCGCGTTCGCCGTGGCGCAGCGCAAGCTGCTCGGCGTCGAGCCGGGGACCCGCGTCCTCCAGTTCACGCGGCTGAGCTTCGACGTCTCCGTGATGGAGATCTTCGTGCCGCTCTCCGCGGGCGGCGTCGTCTGCCTCGCGCGCGCCGAGGCGCTCATGCCCGGGCCCGGGCTCGTCGACCTCCTGCGCGAGCAGCGGATCCAGGTGGCGTCGCTGACCCCCTCGGCGCTCATGGCGGTCGGCTTCGACACGCTGCCGGACCTGCGCGTGCTGTGCGTGGCCGGCGAGGTGTGCCCCGCGGAGCTGCCGCGGCGGTGGGCGCGCGGCCGGCGGTTCGTCAACGGATACGGCCCCACCGAGGCGACGGTGCTCGCGACCGCGGCCGAGTACGCGCCCGACGTCGCGCGGCCCACGATCGGCCGCCCGCTGCCGAACACGCAGACGTACGTGCTCGACCCGCGGGGCCAGCCGGCGCCCCTCGGCATCCCCGGCGAGCTCCACATCGGCGGGATCGGCCTCGCGCGGGGCTACCTGAACCGCGACGACCTCACCGCGGCGCGCTTCGTGCGCGCGGCGTTCCCCGAGGCGCAGGGGGCGCGGCTCTACCGCACGGGCGACCTCGTGCGGTGGCTGCCGAGCGGCGAGATCGACTTCCTCGGCCGGCTCGACGAGCAGGTCAAGATCCGGGGCTTCCGGATCGAGCTCGGCGAGATCGAGGCGGTGCTCGCGTCGCACCCCGACGTGACCGAGGCGGCGGTGGTCACCCGGGAGCACGCCCCGGGCGACGTGCGGCTCGCGGCCTTCTTCATCCCGCGCGGCGGGCGCGCCGCGGCGAGCGACGCGCTACGCGGGTACCTCTCCGATCGGCTGCCCGACTACATGGTCCCGCCGGTCATCGCGCCGGTCGAGCGGTGGCCGCAGACCCCGAGCGGCAAGATCGATCGCCGGGCGCTCGCCGCCTCCGTGCCCGCGGCGCTCGCGGCGCTCGCCGGCGGAGCGCGCGTCCCGCCGAGGACCGGGCTCGAGCTCGAGCTCTGCGCGCTGTTCGAGGAGCTCCTCGGCGAGGGCGGCGTCGGCGTGACCGACGACTTCTTCTCGCTCGGCGGGCACTCGCTGCTCGCGGTGCGGCTCATGGCCGAGATCCGCGGGCGCTTCGGCCGCGATCTGCCGCTCACGAGCCTGTTCCGCGCGCCGACGGTGGAGGGCCTCGCGGCGCTCCTGCGCGAGGATCGGGGAGCGCCGCGGGGCCGCGCCTCCGTCGTTGTCCCGCTCCACGAAGGGGGCGCCCGCGCGCCGCTCTTCTTCGTTCATCCCATCGGCGGCAACGTCCTCTGCTACGCGGATCTCGCGCGCGAGCTCGGGCGGGATCGTCCCTTCTACGGCATCCAGGCGTTCGGCCTGGAGACCCCCCCGCGGCCGCTCGCCAGCGTCGGCGAGATGGCCGAGGCGTACTGCGAGGAGCTCCGCCGCGTCCAGCCCGAGGGGCCGTACCTGCTCGGCGGCTGGTCGATGGGCGGCGTGGTGGCGTTCGAGATGGCGCGCGTCCTCGAGCGCGGCGGGCGCAGCGTGGCCGCCGTCGTCCTCGTGGACGCGTACCTCCCCCCGTTCGACGAGCCCGGCGACGACCTCCCGCCGATCGCGCAGTTCGCCGCGGATCTCGCGCGGATCGCGGGCGCGCCGGCCACCGCGGCGCTCGCCTGGCCGGACGGCGGCGCGGCCGACGCCGCGTGGCTGCTAGAGCGCGCGCAGGAGCTCGGCGCGCTGCCCCGCGGGACGGCGCTCGGCGAGCTGGAGGCGCTGCTCGACGCGTTCCAGCGGAACGCGGCGCTGCTCGCGCGCTACGCCCCCGGCGAGGTCTCGGCCCGGGTCGAGCTCTTCCGCGCCGAGGCCTCACCGCGGAGGGATCCGCGGCCCGCGTGGGCGAAGTGGGCCCCCGGCCTGCGGAGCCACGTCGCGGCCGGCGACCACTACACGCTGCTCCGAAAGCCGCACGTCGGCGCGCTCGCCGAGCGCATCCGGGCCGCGCTGCTCGAGGCGGACCCCGGCGCGCCGCCCACCGACGCCGGAGCCGCCCGGCCGTCGGGGTGATCGGCGCTCTCGCCACCGCGCTTCGCCGCTCTGCCGCGCTCGTTGCCAGGCAAGGGCCTTTGACTGACTCGTCTCGAATCCATCAACCGAATCCAAGAGGAACATCATGCCCAACATCGCAGTGCTCACCAACGACCTTCAGTACGAGTTCATCGACAAGATGCCGGGAGGTCGCGAGCTCCTCTCCAGGGTGGCGCCGCAGTTCAACATGTTCCTCGGCGCCATCCGCGCCCTGGGGCACGTCGTCGTCCACCTCCAGCTCATCAACGATCCGGCCGATCCGCAGATCCAGCGCCGCTTCCGCGGGAAGGAGATCCCGGCGATCAAGGGCACGCCCAACGCCGAGCTGATCAAGGACTTCGTCCATCCGTCCGACATCGTGATGGTCAAGCACCGCGACAGCGGGTTCTACGAGACGCCCCTCGACGACAAGCTGAAGGAGCTCGGCGTCAAGACGATCCTCGTCACGGGCATCCAGACCCAGATCTGCGTGCAGACCACGGCGGCGGACGGCTTCTTCCGCGGGTACAAGGTCTGGGTCCCCGAGGATGGCGTGTTCTCCCTCAAGGAGGAGGACAAGAAGCGCTCCCTCGAATGGATGGCGTCGTACTGCGCGGCGATCGCCCCCGGCGCGGAGATCATCAAGCGCCTGCGCCAGAGCGACGACCTGCCGAGCCGGGAAGAGCTGCTCGGCTGACAAGGCACGACGAGGCCGTGCAGCCGGGCGGCCTCGTCTCTTTCACGACCCTCACCGCAGCTCTGCGGTGCCAACGCTGGAGCCTCACATGACGAAAGAACACGCGAAAGAGAACGAAGAGGTCGTCCTCGACCACGGGACGGGCGCCCGCCTGAGCCGGGAGCTCGTCGAGCGGATCGCCGCGACGCTCGGCGACACGTACATCGGCGCGATGGAGGACAGCGCCATCCTGGAGGTGCCCACCGGCCGGATCGCCGTCACAACGGACTCCTTCGTGGTCACGCCGCTGTTCTTCGGCAACGGCGATATCGGCAAGGTCGCCGTCTGCGGCACCGTCAACGATCTCGCGGTCAGCGGCGCGAGGCCCCTCTACCTGACCCTGGGCCTCATCATCGAGACGGGCTTCCCGATCCCCTTGCTCCTCCGCGCCCTCGAGTCGGCGCGCGACGCGGCGAGGGAGGCCGGCGTGAAGATCGTCGCCGGCGACACCAAGGTCGTCGGCAAGGGCGAGGCCGACCGGCTCTTCATGAACACGGCCGGCGTGGGCGTCTTCGAGCGCCCGCCGCTCGTGAGCCGCGCCGTGCGGCCCGGCAACAAGATCATCGTGAGCGGGTATCTCGGCAACCACTCCATCCACCTGCTCTCGGTCCGCGAGGGGCTCGGCTTCGAGAAGCGGGTGCAGAGCGACTGCGCGCCGCTCAACGGGCTCATCGACGCGGTCCTCAAGGGCGTGCCCCAGGGCGCCGTGGCGGCGATCCGCGACGTGACGCGCGGCGGCCTGTGCGCCGTCCTCCACGAGTTCGCCCGCGCGTCGGGCGCCGAGCTCTCCTTCGCGCGCGCGGCGCTGCCCGTGCTGCCGGAGGCCGTCATGGCGGCCGACATGCTCGGCATCAACCTCATCCACCTCGCCAACGAGGGGTGCCTCTGCCTGTTCGTGGAGGCGGACAAGGCGGGTGACGTGCTCGGGATCCTCCGCGCGCACCCCTACGGCCGCAACGCGGCGGTCATCGGGGAGGTCAAGGCCGCGGCGGAGCCCGTCGTGTCCATGACCGAGCCCGATGGGACTCAAACCCTGCTCGAGGAGCTTTATGGAGCCGAACTCCCCCGACTCTGCTGACGCGCGGCCGGCGCTCGTGACCCGCCGATTCCGGGTCTCGGGCATCGTCCAGGGCGTCGGCTTCAGGCCCTTCGTGCACCGGCTCGCCCGCGCCGTCGGGGCGCGCGGCTGGGTCCTCAACGACTCCCGCGGCGTGCTGCTCGAGCTGCAGGCCGGCGACGAGGCGATCCAGGCGTTCCTGCGCGCGCTCGTCGAATCGCCGCCGCCGCTCGCCCGGATCACGGGCGTCCGCGAGGAGGCGCTCGCCGAGCCCGCCCCTCGATACGACGACTTCCAGATCCGCGGCAGCGTGGATCTGCGCAGCACCGACACGCTCATCCCGCCCGACTCGGACGTCTGCGCCGACTGCCTGCGGGAGCTCAGGGACCCTTCGAACCGCCGTCACCGCTACCCGTTCATCAACTGCACCCATTGCGGGCCGCGCTACTCGATCATCTGCGACATGCCGTACGACCGGCCGCAGACCACGATGAAGAGCTTCCCGATGTGCCCCGCCTGCGCCGGCGAGTACGAGGACATCGAGGATCGGCGCTACCACGCGCAGCCGAACGCGTGCCCCGCGTGCGGCCCCCGGCTCACGCTCACCGATCGGCTCGGCGCGCCGATCGAGGCCGACGATCCGGTGCGCTTCGCCATCGAGCGGCTGCGCGAGGGCGCGCTCTTCGCGGTGAAGAGCCTCGGCGGCTTCCACCTCGTGGCGGACGCGCGCAACGAGGCGGCGGTGCGGGAGCTGCGCCGGCGCAAGCGCCGCGACGCCAAGCCGTTCGCGATCATGGTGGCCGACGCCGAGGCGGCGCGCCGCCATGTCTCGCTCAGCGACCCGGAGCGGGCGCTGCTCGAGAGCCGGCAGCGCCCCATCGTCCTCCTGCGCAGGCGGCCAGGCGCCCTGTCCGAGGCGATCGCCCCGAGGAACCCGAGCTTCGGCGTCATGCTGCCCTCGACGCCGCTGCACTACCTCCTTCTCGAGGACCCGGCGCTCGACGTCCTCGTTATGACGAGCGGGAACCTCTCCGGACACCCCATCGCGTTCGACAACGACACGGCGCTCTCGCAGCTGCGCGACATCGCGGATTACTTCGTCCTTCACGACCGCGATATCCGCACCCGCGTCGACGACTCCGTCGTCCGGCTCACGGAGGCGGAGGGGCTCGACGCGCCGCTCGTCTCGTTCATCCGGCGCTCGCGGGGCTACGCCCCCTACCCGATCCACCTCCCGCAGGACGTCGGCGCGGTCGTCGCCCTCGGCGGCGAGCTGAAGACCACCGTCGCCGTCGGCAAGGACAACCAAGTCTTCATCAGCCAGCACATCGGCGATCTCAAGAACGACGCGACGTTCGGCGCGCACATCGACTGTTCGTCGCACGTCCAGCGGCTCCTGTCCGTGCAGACGGACACGGTCGCTTGCGATATGCACCCGGCGTTCCGCTCCACGCGGGCGGCGAAGCGCCAGGCCGGCGCGGAGGTCGCGACGGTGCAGCACCACCACGCCCACATGGCCGCGTGCATGGCCGAGAACGGGCTGAACGAGCGGGTGATCGGCGTCATCTTCGACGGCTCCGGCTACGGCCTCGACGACACCGTCTGGGGCGGCGAGTTCCTTGTCGGCGACTACCGTGAATTCGTGCGCGCCGGCCACCTCCGGCCGATGTACCTCCTCGGCGGCGACAAGGCGGTCAAGGAGCCCATCCGCGTCGCGATCTCCCTGCTCGTGGAGACGTTCGGCGAAGAGCTCGGCGGGATCCGCGTCCCGGCGCTCATGGACGTCGCGGAGGAGCGCCGCGACGTCTTCGTGAAGATGGCGCAGCGGAGGCTGAACGCGACGGCCACGACGAGCATGGGCCGGCTGTTCGACGGCGTGTCCTCGCTCCTCCGCATCTGCCACGAGGTCGAGTACGAGGCGCAGGCCGCCATCGAGATGGAGGCGCTGCTCGACAGGGACTTCCGGACGGCGCCGCCGCTCCAGTACGGGATAGACGAGCGGGACGGCCGCCTCGTTGTCGACTACCGGCCTCTCGTCCGGGATCTCCTGCGCGCCCTCGACCAGCCGGACGCCACGCCCGCGCACCTCAGCCGCCGGTTCCACTCGACGATCGTGGACGTGATCGCCGCGGTGTGCCTGCGCCTTTCGGACAAGTTCGACGTGCGCCGCGTGGTCATGAGCGGCGGAGTCTTCATGAACGAGTTCGTCCTGATCAACGCGCTCCGACGCCTCGAGAGCGAGGGGCTCACCCCGTATTGCCACCGGCTGGTCCCGCCGAACGACGGCGGGATATCGCTCGGCCAGATCCTCGTCGCGGCCGCCCGCGCCCCGTCGGCGCGAGGGGAGCGCCCCACCACCACCGATCGCCCATGAAGCTCCTCGCGTTCGTCGCCGGCTACTCCCGGCGGATCCTCGTCCTCGCGATCCTCGCGGGGACGCTCTGCGGCGCCTGCAACACGGCGCTCCTCGTGCTGATCAACGAGGCGCTGCAGCGCAAGCGCGGCGCGGTGATGTGGAGCTTCGCCGCGGTGTGCCTGCTGCTCCCGTTCGCCCGCTACCACTCGGAGATCCTGCTCACGCGCCTCAGCCAGGGGGCGCTCTTCGATCTCCGGGTGAAGATCTGCCGGAAGATCCTCGGCGCGCCGCTCCGCCAGATCGAGGAGATCGGCCCGTCACGGGCGCTGACCGCGCTCACGGACGACGTCCCCGTGATCACCACGGCGCTGATGCAGATCCCGATCGTCTGCATCAACCTGGTCATCGTGGTCGGAGGCCTGCTCTACATGGGGTGGATGTCTCCTATCATGCTGGCTTCGGTGCTGGCGCTCATCGTCCTTGGGATCGCCGGGTATCAGCTCCCGATGAGCCGAGCGACACGGCACTTCCGCCGCGCGCGCGAGGCGACCGAGGAGCTGATGAAGACCTTCCGCGCGCTCACGCGCGGCGTGAAGGAGCTGAAGCTCCACGCCCGGCGCCGCGAGGCGTTCCTCGCGACGTCGCTCGAGGGGGAGGCCGGCGTCGTCCAGGCGAGCAACCTGCGCGGCATGGTCGCGCTCACGGCCGCGAACGGGTGGGGACAGGCGATGGTGTTCACCATCATCGGCGTGACCCTCTTCATCGTGCCGCTCTTCCAGGAGGCGAGCGCCGAGGCGTCGATCGGCTACGCCCTCGTCCTCCTCTACCTGATGACGCCCATGCAGGTCCTTATCGGCGCGCTCCCGGCCCTGAGCCGGGCGGGCATCGCCGTGCAAAAGGTCGAGGACCTCGGCGCGACCCTCAGGGCCGAGGCGAGCGGGGCAGAGGCGGAGGCCCCGCTCCCCGAGAGGTGGAAACGGCTGGAGCTCGCCGGGGTCACGCACGCCTACAGGTCCGAGGGAAAGGACGACACCTTCACGCTGGGCCCCATCCACCTCAGCGTGCGGCGCGGCGAGCTGATCTTCCTCGTCGGAGGCAACGGCAGCGGCAAGACGACCCTCGCGAAGCTGATCGCGGGCCTTTACGAGCCCGAGTCGGGCCAGATCCGGCTCGACGGCGAGGTGATCACCGACCGGAACCGGCAGGCGTACCGGGAGCTCTTCTCGGTGGTGTTCTTCGATTTCCACCTGTTCGAGAGCCTGATCGGGCTCGACTCTCCCGAGCTCACCCAGCGCGCCCGGGGTTACCTCTCTCGCCTGCAGCTCGATCACAAGGTGTCTGTCGAGGGCGGCGTCCTCTCCACGACGTCGCTGTCGCAGGGGCAGAGAAAGCGCCTCGCGCTGCTCACGGCCTACCTGGAAGACCGGCCGGTCTACCTGTTCGACGAGTGGGCGGCGGACCAGGATCCGGTGTTCAAGGACGTCTTCTATCGCCAGATCCTCCCGGAGCTCAGGGCCAGCGGCAAGACGATCCTCGTCATCAGCCACGACGACAGGTACTTCGGGCTGGCGGATCGCGTCCTCAAGATGGACTTCGGCCAGCTCGTGGGCGACGCACAGGTCACCGCGAGATCGGACGAGACATACGCCAGCGCCTGAGTTAGAAGCCGGCGCGTTCGTCGTCCGACGGCGAGCCGACGGGAGGTGTCATGGAACCGCTGGTGCTGTATCTTGGTACGAAGACGTACTCGACCTGGTCGCTCCGCGCCTGGCTCGCGCTGAGGCACACCGGCGCTTCGTTCACGGAGGAGGTCATCGCCCTTTACCAGCCGGGGTCGCGCGAGGCGCTCCTCCGGCGCTCCCCCTCGGGGCGCGTGCCAGCGCTGCGGCACGGTGACCTTGTCCTCTGGGACTCCCTCGCGATCTGCGAGTATGTCGCCGAGCTCTTCCCCGAGGCGCGGCTCTGGCCGGGCGATCGCGCGGCGCGCGCGCTCGCCCGGTCGGTGTCGAGCGAGATGCACTCCGGGTTCACGGCGCTGCGCAACGCGATGTCCATGGATCTCCGCCGGGAGATCGCCCCGATCGCGCGCGACGCCGCCGTGGACGCGGACATCGATCGTGTGACGTCGATCTGGACCGAGTGCCGGCGGGCCCATGGCCAGAAGGGAGAGTACCTCTTCGGGCATTTCACGATCGCCGATGCCATGTTCGCGCCGGTGGTCACGCGCTTCCGCACGTACGCCGTCCCGCTCGCGGGCGCCGCGGCAGAGTACGCCGAGACGATGTGGCGGCACCCTGGCCTCGCGGAGTGGGTCGCAGCAGCACAGACGGAGTCGCTGGCCGGCTAGCACCCCGTCGCCGGATCAGCGCGACGTGAGGCCGGCGCAGGAGCTCGTGATCTCGATCTCGCGCATCCCGGGCGACGCCGTCGCGCTGGCGATGCCGTTGCCGGAGTCGTCGACGAGCCACACCATGTCGCCCGGCTTGAAGCTGTGATTCTGCACGGAGTTGCCGCCTATCGACGAGGTCGTGCCGCTGCCGAACTTCGGCTCTTTGCCGAAGAAGACCTTCACCGTCTTCCCGCACCGGCTGCGCAGGCTGACCGACACCACGTGAGGGCCTTGCGATCCCGAGCCATCCGCCCCGCCCGCGCGGGCGGCCGGCGCGGCGGAGAGCTCGGCGTTGTCCCGCGCTCGCTGCTCGTCGCGCTGCCGCTCCTGCTCTGCAAAGGCACGTCGCTCCTCGGCCTGCTGCTCCGCCAGCGCTTTCTTCCTGGCATTCAGCGCGACCAGATCCGCCTCGCTGATACTCTTACCGTAGATCTGCAGCGTGTATCCCCCCTTGCCCAGCTCGTGAATCTGGCTCGTGTCCATGGCCGAGCCGTAGACAGCGATCAGGTCGACGGTCGCCTTTCCAGCGGCCTCGGGGCAGCCCAGATCGAACACCGCGCCGGGGCCGTGGATCGCATCGGCGTGGCTGGATTTAAGCCCCCCCGGCAGCACCGACTCGACGGTGGCGCCCTTGCGCGCGTGGTCCCCGAACGCCGCGCCGTCGTCCAGCACGAGCGCTCCGACGTAACACGTGCCGCGCGACACCGGGATCTCGTGCGGCGCGAAGCCGTCGAGCTTGCCGCTCAGCTTGTCGCCCGGCGCGTAGCCCTCCGTCGCCTTCTGGATCGCGGCGTCCAGATCGGCCCGGCTCTCGTTGAAAGCGGGTGACACGAACTCCGGCCCGGCGGACTCCGCGCCGGCCGCGAAGGGGTCGCGCGGCTGCGTCCGGGGCAGGCAGGCCCCGGCCAGCGCGACCAACGTCAACCCGAAACCAGCTTGCTTCCACATGGCGCTCTCCTCGTGAATCCCCGTGCGAGAAGGAAGACCAAAACGACCCGAGGACGTCAAGGCCGAACCACGACGACAGCACGAGGCGGCATGAAGATCCCCCGAGCACCGCCCAGCGCGGCTGCGCTCCTCCGGCGCCGGTGAGCTCCGTCGCGCGCGATGCCTCGTCCGAGCTCACCTACGAGCGCTGGTCCGCCGCCACGTGCGGTATCCAGGGCGCAACGAACGGCGGCGACTCCACCCTCGACGAAGGCAGACGCCACAGCGGCTCTCCGTAGACTGGATTGCGGTCCATCCTGACAGGTGAGTTGATGTCGCGTCGCCTACCCTGGCGGGCATTGTGATGGCGCGATCGCCGCGAGTGTTCGCGACGATGCGCCGCCGCGAGGAGGCAACCCATGCCCGCGAACCGTTCTCCGCTCGCCGCGATCGCGCTCCTGCCGCTGCTCGCTCTCCCTGCATGCTCCGCCGACGATCCGCCTGTCCGCGCGGAGGATCCGCCCGCCGCTGCCCCGCTCTCGCACGGCGATGCCTCGGGCGACGGTTGCCTGCGCTTCCCGCGAACGGTGGGCGGCCTGGACGCCGGCTTCGAGGCGCCGGAGAGCGCCTATTGGGACGAGGGGACGGAGGCGTGGTACGTCGCCAACATGGCCGGCGTCCCTGACGAGATGCTCGAGAGGCCCAGGTTCAAGGACGGTCGCGGCTGGATCAGCAAGCTCGACCGGTGCGGCAACATCGTCGAGGCGAAGTGGCTCTCGGGGATGAACGCGCCCAAGGGCATCCGCGTCGCGCAGGGCAAGCTTTACACCTCCGACATGGATGAGCTCTTGATCATCGATCTCGCCACCAAGGACGTGCGCAGGATCCCGGCGCTCGGCGCGATCTTCCTCAACGATCTCGCGCTCGCCGAGGATGGCACCGTCTATATAAGCGACAGCTTCACCCGCACCGTGTGGCGCTGCAAGGACGAACAATGCGCTCCGTTCTTCTGGTCCCCGCTCCTCAACGTTCCAAACGGCCTGCTCGTGGACGGCGACAAGCTGGCCATCGTCACGCTCGGCACCTTCAGGGATCCCGCCTCGCTGGGCAAGGTCTGGATGCTCGATCTCGAGAGCAAGGAGCTCACGCGGTTCGGGACGCTCGAGGCAAAGCTGGACGGCATCGAGCGAACCAGGGATGGATACCTCGTGTCGGTGAACGCGCCCCCGGCCATCTACTGGGTCACGTCGAGGAGCTCGACCCTGGTGCGTGATTTCAGGGACGACGGCCTCACCGCCATCAACGACATCGGGCTCGATCCGGCCCGGAGGGTGGTCGCGGTGCCAGCGTTCTTCCAGCATACGGTGACGTTGTTCCGGGTGCCGAGAAACCCTCGGTAGCGCTGAGATCGGTCCGTCGGACAGATCCGAGCGACGACGTCCTCGCGTCGGCGCAGGTCCTGGAGAGCGCAGCCGGCCTGCGGGCGCGGCGCGCCGCCATCAGGCCCTGTCACGCCGTCGCTTCGTACCAGAGCACGACGTTCCCGTTGCTGAAGCTGCGCGTCTTCTTCAGCCGGAGGTTCGCCCTCTCCTTGACCCCCTCGAACAGCGTCCTTCCGCTGCCGAGGACGATCCCGTTCACCACGAGCTGGTACTCGTCGATCAGACGCGCGTCGGTCAGCTGGGCGACGATGCTGCCGCTCCCCATGACCACCATGTTCGGCCCGGGCTCCGCCTTCAGCTTGCGCACCTCCTCCGCGAGATCGCCCTTGATGAGCCGCGTGTTGTTCCACGACGCGCTGTCGAGGGACCTCGAGAACACGACCTTCGGCAGGCTGTTCATCCGCTCGGCGACGGCGGGGGCCGCCTCGAGCGCCGCGCGGGTGGGCCAGAAGCTCGCCATGAGCTCGTAGGTGACCCGCCCGAACACGAGCTCGCCCCCGCCGCGCGCGTTCTCCGCAGCGAACGCGCCCCACTCCGCGTCCGCTTTGTGTGCCCAGCTCATGTCGCCGTGGCCGTCCGAGAAATAACCGTCCAGCGAGATCTGGTTGAAGACGGTGAGCTTGCGCATGCTGTTCCTCCTGATGTCCGCGTCTACGCTAGTCCTATTCTAGGACTATTTGGTCCTCTTTCGCAAGTGCTGCGCAAGTGCGGTAGGATGTGGCCGCCATGACCGGTCTGAGAAGCTACGGGGATCCCTGCGGCATCGCGCGAGCGCTCGATCTCGTCGGCGAGCGGTGGGCGCTCCTCATCGTGCGCGAGCTCCTGCTCGGTCCGAAGCGGTTCACGGATCTCCGCGACGGCCTCGCCGGCGCGAGCCCCAACGTGCTGTCGCAGCGGCTCCGCGAGCTCGAGGGCGGCG
Organism: Sorangium sp. So ce117; assembly: GCF_051524395.1. Classification (NCBI taxonomy): domain Bacteria; kingdom Pseudomonadati; phylum Myxococcota; order Polyangiales; family Polyangiaceae; genus Sorangium; species Sorangium sp. So ce117. The sequence goes on along the minus strand of NZ_CP150309.1, from coordinate 3,395,214 downwards.
GCGTGGTGCGGCGGCACAAGGTCGGCGCGCCGACGTACGAGCTCACGGACTGGGGCCGCGAGCTCCATCCGCTGCTCGTGCAGCTCGGCCGCTGGGGCGCGCGATCGCCCGTCCGGCCCGCGGGCGCCCTGAGCGTCGACGCGCTGATGATCGCGCTCGAGGCGACGTTCGTCGCGGGCGAGGCGGCTGACCTCCGCGCGACCTACGAGCTTCGGCTCGGCGAAGAGCGGTTCTCGATCGAGGTCGATCGCGCGACCATCACCCTCGCGCGGGGCGCTCCGCGCACGCCGGACGCCGTGATCGCGACCGACCCAGCCACGTTGCGGGCGGTCGTCTTCGGGGACCAGAAGCTCGCGGACGCGCCGGTCGAGCTCCAGGGCGACAGGCGCCTGGCTCGCACGTTCTTCCGCCTCTTCGCTCGGCCGCGGTCGACCCCTGGCGGCGCGCCCGCCGGATGACGGGCCGGCCCGGCGATCACGGCGCGCCGGAGGACCCGGCGGAGAGCGACCCGCGGGCGCCGCGGCGCTCGCCGCGGCCGTCCGTCACGACGTGGTGCGCACGAAGGCCGCGATGTGCTGGGCCGTGGCTTCCGGGTGCTCGTGGTGCGGCCCGTGGCCGGCCCGCGGGTAGGTCAAGAGTTGCACGGTCGGCAGCTGCTCGTTGAGCGCGTACCAGTTCTCGACCGGGAAGATGATGTCGTGATCCCCGCCGACATGCAGGATCGGCAGGTGGGTGACCTTCAAGGCCTCCAGGACGGCATCGGCGGGGAAGAGCGGGCTGCGCGGCCTGTCGCCGAGGTGGGCAGCGGCCCAGTCGACGGGGACGGGGACGCTGCGATCCTGCGTTCGCTGCGCGATGCGCTCGACCGAGCGCCGCGCGGCCTCCCGGCTCGCCTGGGACCGCGGCTCGAAGAACAGGATGGTCTCCTCGTCCAGGCCGTACGAAGGGAGCACCGCCGTGTCGTAGAACAGCTGCTCTGCGGGCTTGACGTTCGGACCGGGCGGCGAGGTGCCGATCAGGACAGCGTGACTGAGCCGCTCCGGAAACATGGCCACCACGACCTGGGCAGCCAGCCCGCCGAGCGACCAGCCGCCGATCACCACGTCCCTCAGGTCCAGCGCCTCGATCAGGTCCTTCGCGTCCCCGGCGAGCGAGGGCGGGGCGTAGCTCCTCTCGCCCGTCGAGAGGCCGAGCCCGCTGTAATCGAACGTGATCACCCGGAAGCCGTGAGCCGCCAGGGCGTCGAGGAAGGCGGGATCCCAGACATCCATGTTGCCGCGGAAGCGCGTGCACAGCACGATCGGCTTTCCCATTCCCACGGAGCGATAAGCGATTTTCCGGCCGTTTGACTCGACAAACTGGTTGGGCGCGGTGACGGCGCTGACGATTGCATTCATGGCACAGCTCCTTGACGTCGGTCCTCGGAGCTGGCGATGTATCGCGACACGGCGAGCGCAGAGAACCCGACCAAGGTCGGGTGTCGAGGTCAGGCCCCGTTCCCTGGGTCGCGCGGGCGGCGCGGCAGGCGCGGTCCCTCGTCCGCCAGCTGCGCGGCGAGCAGGCGACCCAGCCCTTCGCGAACCGACGCGTCGTCGTCCACGAGGAGGATCACGGACGCCTCCGTGATCATGCCGGCACCTCGATCGCGAAATGGAACGTCACCCCGAACACCTCGTTTTCGCTCGCCCACAGCTTGCCGCCGTGCCGATCGATGATCGAGCGGCTGATCGACAGGCCCATGCCGAGGCCGTTCTCCTTGGTGGTGTAGAACGCGTCGAACAGGCGCGCCCTGTCGTTCCCGCCGCCGAACCCGACGCCGGCGTCCTCGACCGCGACGTGCACGAAGGACCCGCTCGATCGCCGCTCGACGAGCGAGCTGACCACCACGCGGCGCCGCGCCGGCGGCACGTCCTTCGAGGCCTCGCCCGCGTTGAGCAGCAGGTTCACGACCACCTGCTGCAGCAGCACGGGGTCGCCCGGCACCTGCGGCAGATCGTGGAGCAGCGCCTGCCGGACGGAGATGCCGTGACGCCCGAGCTCCGGGGCCACGAGCGGGACGACCCCGCGGATGACGTCGTTGAGGTTGCACAGGCGGTGATGGGGCGCCGATCGTGACAGCAGCGAGCGGATCCGCAGGAGCACCTGGCCTGCGCGCTCGCCGTCGCCGACGATCGCGTTGAGTGACGCGCGCACGTTCCCTAGATCGGGCGGATCGGCCGCGAGCCAGTTCAGCGCGGCGTTCGCGTCCGCGACGATCGCCGCGAGGGGCTGGTTCACCTCGTGGGCGATGGAGGCCGCGAGCTCCCCGAGGGTCGTGACGCGCGTGACGTGCATGAGGGCCGCCTGCGCTTGCTGCAGCTCGTCGGCCGCGCGCCTGCTCGCCGTGATGTCCGTCGCGGCGCCGACGAGCTCGATCCTTCCGGAGGCGGCGACCCGCGTCCCGCCGAGGACGCGGACCAGCTTCACCGACCCGTCGTCCATCACGAGGCGGTGCTCGTGGTCGAACGTGGCGCCGTCGCGCAGCGCCTGCCGCACGATGTCCGCGACCCGCTCGCGGTCGCCCGGGTGGATGCGGCTGGCCAGCTGCGCCAGCGTGGGTCGGCGCTTCCGGGGGAAGCCGACGATCTCGCAGGCGCCGTCGGACAGGGTGAACTCCCGGGTCTCGATGTCATAACCGAAGCTCCCGGTGCGGCTGAGGCGCTCTGCCTCGGCGCGGTAGGCCTCGCTGCGCCGGAGCGCCTCCTCCGCCTGGCTGCGCTCGATCGCGATGCTCGTCACGTGCGCGCACCGCTCGAGCAGCTCGAGGTCGGCCGTCGTCGGCGTCCGCGGCTCCGTCGCGTAGATGCCGAACGCGCCGAGCGCCCGGCCGTCGGACGACAGCATGGGCACCGACCAGCAGGCGCGAAGGCCGTGAGCCAGCGCCTGCGCCCGGAAGAGAGCCCCGAGCGGATCCGTCTCGATGTCGACGATGACCACCCGCTCCCGCCGCCACACCGCCGTGCCGCACGAGAACGCTTCGGGGCCGATCGCGGCGCCGTCGATGGCCTCGGTGTAGCTCCGCGGCAAGGTCACCGCCGCGGCGTGCCGCAATGTCCGCCCGTCCTCGTCGAGCAGGAGGATCGAGGCATGCAGGCCGCTCTCGGTGCCTTCCACGAGGCGGACGACGCCCTCGAGGATGGCGGACGTCGGTTCGCCGCGGGCGAGCATCTCCAGGAGGCGCTGCTCGCCGGCGATCCGCGCGTGGGCCCGCTCTTGCTCCTCGCTGTCGCTGTCGAGGCCCCGCGACGTCCCAGGGGCGCCGCGGTCGTCGGGGTCCTCATCGGCGCGCAGGATGGCTTCGGGAGGACGCGACGGGAGGCTCATATCCGGCGCGGACTATACCGCGCCTCGCCCCCCCGGAGCCGCGGGCAAAGGCTTCCTTCAGGGGCCCTGGCCGCCGGACTCGCGTGGCAAAGGATCTGTTGCGCGAGTCGACGCTCAGAAGATCGCGCTCTTCTGTGTGCCAGCGTCTCGCTTTCGCGCGGGCGCTTTGCCTGTGCTCGCCGGCGCGCCGGGCGCACGGACGGTGCGCGCCGCGGCTGGCCGCAGCGCGGGCGCCGGAGGCGTCGGGACGGCGCGCGCCGCGGCTGACCGCAGCGTGGACGCCGGAGGCGTCTGGGCGGGGCGCGCCGCGGCAGGCAGCGGCGCGGGCTCCGGAGGCTGCGGGACGGGGGGCGGCGCCGTCGCGGGCCCGGCCGCGGGAACCGTCGAGGTCGCGCCCGCCTGGGGTGCCGCGGGCGCCTGCGCCACGAGAGCGCCGCGGGCGGCGGAGAGCACCTCGCCGCTCATCACCCGCAGCTCGGCGGTGGCCTCCAGGCGCTGCGAGGACAGCGCGGTGGTGAGCAGGAGCCCCAGCCCGAGCGCCACGACGAGGCCAGCCGCCGCGAGGTGCAGCCCGGTCCGCCGCGCCGCCGCAGCGGGCGCCGGCGCGATCGGCGCAGCCGAAGGGCCGACCGCGGCCACGAAGGCGGAGATCATCGGCTCGATCGAGGGGAACCGCTCCGCCGGATCCAGCGCGAAGGCGCGCGCGAACCACGTCTCCAGCTCCGGCGGCGCGCCGGGGCACAGCGTCGACAGCGGGGGGCGCGCGCTCCCCAGGATGGAGGCGAGCACATCGGCGATGGTGCGGCCGGCGAAGGGCTGCTCGCCGGTGAGCGCCACGTGCGCGACCACCGCGAGGGCCCACATGTCGAGCTGCGGATCCGCGTGCCCGTCGCACGTGTGCTCCGGGCTGAGGTAGCCCGGCGTGCCCAGCACCACGCCCTCCGCGGTCTGGCGGGGGAAATCGGCCGCCAGATCCTGGCGGATCCACTTGGCGATCCCGAAGTCGGCGACCTTGGCGCGCAGGCGCCCGTCGCGCCCCTCGCGGAGCAGGATGTTCGACGGCTTGATGTCGCGGTGCACGATCCCGAGGCCGTGCGCCACCGAGAGGGCCTCTCCGATCTGACGGAGGAGCGCGGCCAGCTCGGCCGCGGGCACCGGCCCTCGCTCGTGGATCAGCTGCCGGAGGGACCGGCCGCGCACGTACTCCATGACGAGGTACGGGCCCGCCTCGGGATCCTCACCGGCGTCGTGCACCGTGACGATGAAATCGGTCTTCCGCCCGAGCTGGGCCGCGACCTGCGCCTCGAAGCGGAAGCGCTCCATCGCGTCGATGGCCAGGTTCTGGCGCGGGAGCACGAGGAACTTGAGCGCGACATCGAAGCGCCGGACGCTGTCGTGCGCGCACCACACCTCGCCCATCGCGCCCTGGCCGAGCGGATGCACGAGCCGGTACCGCCCAGCCACGACGCGGCCCGGAAGGAGCGCGCAGCGCGCCTCGTCCCGCCCTGCGCCGCCCGCAGCCGGAGGACCGAGCGGCGAAGGCTGCCCGCCCAGCGTGGTGGCGTCGCGCGCGGCGTCTCTCGCCGAGGAATCGGGCGGTCGACCCAGGGAGGGCGGCTGCAACACGCCGGTGATCTTCGTGCCGCCGCCGTTTCCCGGACCGGTCGATGCGTCCATGGGACAACGACCTGAGGAGAGAGGCGACGACATGATCTCAGCGTATCGCGAATGCGCATGCCTTTGAACGGCGAACCCCCCGCCCTCCTCGCGCACGTGCGCGTGAAGGCCCGCGCGGCAGCGTCGCGAGGCGCAGCGCTGCTGTACTTGTTGATGGTCGGCGCCGAGGGCGCGGGCCACCGGACACAGCGCGCCGCACCGAAGCAGCAGCGCCCCCTCATGCACCCCGCTCCGCCGCCGATGTGCGCGTCCGGGCCGCGACCCAACATCGGTTGCACCGCACGACACCGGTCGCGCGACGCGGGTTCGCGTGGCGAGAACGGGTTCGAACAGCGCTTCACGGGTGACATCGACCCATCGCCGTCTGAGAGAGAGAGAGAGAGAGAGAGCGCGCGCGCGTCGGGACGACTACGCCCGCTGCGCCTTCACCCGCTTGACCTTCTTCTTCTCCTTGCGCTCCAGGAGCCGCAGCACCGCCACGGACCGGTCGACGAGCAGGTAGCGCTCTCCCCCTGCCCTCGCGGGCACCGTGCGCGCCGGCTCCCCGGCGGTGCGGGTGTCGATGAGCACCTCCCACCGCTCGCCGAACTCGATCGCGGGCAGCACGAACTCCAGCGGCGAGTGGTTCGCGTTGATGAGCACGAGCAGCGTGTCGCCGGAGATCGGCTCGGCGCGCGGACCGAGCGCAGAGAGGGCGTCGCCCCCGAGCAGGTAGCCGACCGCCCGGGCGTTCGGGTGGGTCCAGTCCTCCGGCGTCATCTCGGCGCCGTCGGGGCGGAACCACACGATGTCCTTGAGCCCGCTCCCGTGCACGTAACCGCCCGAGAAGAACATCCGCCGGCGCAGCACGGGCTGGCTGCGGCGCAGGGCGATGAGGCGGCAGGTGAACTCGAAGAGCTGCTTCCGCCGCTCGTCGAGGTCCCAGTCGTGCCAGGAGAGCTCGTTGTCCTGGCAGTAGGCGTTGTTGTTGCCGAGCTGCGTCTTTCCGATCTCGTCGCCGGCGTTGATCATCGGGACGCCCTGCGAGAGGAGGAGCGTCGCGAGGAGGTTGCGCTTCTGGCGCTCGCGCAGCTCGACGACCACGGGGTCGCAGGAGGGGCCCTCGACGCCGTGGTTGTAGCTGTGGTTGTTGTTCGTGCCGTCCCGGTTGCCCTCGCCGTTCGCCTCGTTGTGCTTGTCGTTGTACGAGACGAGATCGTTCAGCGTGAAGCCGTCGTGCGCCGTCACGAAGTTGATGCTCGCGTAAGGGCGGCGCCCGCTGGACGCGTACAGATCGCTCGACCCGGTGAGCCGATAGCCGAGGTCGGCCGCCAGCAGATCTCCCTTCCAGAAGCGGCGCACCGAGTCGCGGTAACGGTCGTTCCACTCCGTCCAGAGGACCGGGAAGTTGCCGACCTGATAGCCGCCCTCGCCCACGTCCCACGGCTCCGAGATGAGCTTCGTGCGCGAGAGGACCGGATCCTGATGGATGATGTCGAAGAACGAGCTCAGGCGGTCGAAGTCATGGTGACCGCGGGCGAGGGCCGACGCGAGATCGAAGCGGAAGCCGTCGACGTGCATCTCGGTCACCCAGTACCGCAGGCTGTCCATCACCAGCTGGAGCGTCTGGTAATGGCGCGTGTTCACCGTGTTCCCGCAGCCCGTGAAGTCCATGTAGTAGCGCGGGTTGTGCGGCACGAGCCGGTAGTAGGTCCAGTTGTCGATCCCCTTCAGGGAGAGCGTCGGGCCGAGGTGGTTCCCCTCCGCTGTGTGGTTGTACACGACGTCGAGGATCACCTCGATGCCGGCGGCGTGGAGCGCCTTCACCATCGCCTTGAACTCGGTCACCTGCTGGCCGAGCCGCCCGCTCGACGAGTAGCGGCCCGCGGGCGCGAGGTACGCGAGCGTGTTGTAACCCCAGTAGTTGACGAGGCCGCGCTCCCAGATCTCGCGCTCGCTCGCCATCTCGTGCACGGGGAGCAGCTCGATCGCCGTCACGCCGAGCTTCTTGAAGTGGGCGATCGCCGCCTCGGAGGCGAGCCCGGCGTAGGTGCCGCGCAGGTTCGCCGGGATGCCCGGGTGCCGCTGGGTGAAGCCCTTGACGTGGACCTCGTAGATGATCGTGTCCTGCCAGCGCGTCGCCGGCGGCCGGTCGCCGTCCCACGCGAAGCGGTGGTCGACGACGACGGACTTCGGCGCGCCCCAGGCGCTGTCGCGGTGGCAGATCTCCAGGTCGTCGAGCGGGGCCGGCGGGGGCGGCGGCGTGGAGTCCTTCCCGCGCGCCTCGGCGGCGCGGCGATCGCTCGCCGTCTTGCCGCCGCGCCCGCCCTCGCCCTTCTCGGGCGCCGCGCCGTCCCGGCCCGCCTCCTTGGGCCGGCCAGCGCCGCCCTCGCCGCGCTCGGGGTGTCCCCCGCGGTCGTAGGCGAAGAGCGGCGCCTTCCAGTTCGGCTCGCTGGAGAGCGCGTACGCGTAGGGATCGACGAGGAGCTTCGCCGGGTTGAAGCGCTGCCCGGAGCGCGGGTCGTAGGGCCCGTGCACCCGGTAGCCGTAGAGCTGGCCGGGCTTGAGCCCCGGCACGTAGCCATGGAAGATGTGGGCCGTCCGCTCGGGGAGCTCGATGCGCTCGCGCTCCACGACATCGTCGACGGCCTCGAAGAGGCAGAGCTCGACCTTGGTGGCGGACTGGGAGAACAGCGTGAAGTTGACCCCCTCGCCGTCAAAGACGGCGCCGAGTGGGGTGGGCGTGCCGGGCCATATGCGTCTGGTCATCTGAAAAACCTGTGAAGCCGCCCTATTCGCGAGATCGGCGCCGCTGTCGAGACACAAGCGCGCGCGGCCTGATTTTTCGGTCGCCGCCCCCGGGATCGCCCGCCGCCGGGCCGCTCGGCGGACCCGCCCTCGCGCCCTGCGCGACGTCGCGGCCCCTTGGCGAGCGCGGCAGCGGCGGCGGCGGCGCTACCGCACGGGCGCAGAAGGAGCATCCAGGGCGGCGCGACCCGGGATAGACTTCGCCCCCGAACGCCTGGAGCCAAGCGAAAAACGCCCATGTCTTCCCCCTCTGTTGAAAATCAGTCCCAGAGCTCACCGTCCCCTTCCGGTCCCGGTTCCGACGCGCGCCGCCGCATCGCCGGCGTGACGGTGCCGCTCTTCTCCCTGCGCAGCGATCGCTCGTGGGGCATCGGCGAGATCGGCGATCTCCCCGAGTTCGCCGCGTGGATGCGCGCCGCGGGCCTGCGCCTCGTGCAGCTCTTGCCGCTCGGCGAGGTGTCGGGGGGCGAGACGTCGCCGTACATGGCGCTCTCCGCGTTCGGGATCGATCCGATGTTCATCTCGCTGTCCGCCGTGCCCGAGCTCCCGGCCGAGCGCCTCGGCGAGGCGCTCGGCGACGACCTCGGGGCGCTCGATCGCGCGCGGAGCAGCGCGCGCGTCGACTACGATCTCGTGCGCCGCGTGAAGGGGCGGGCGCTGCGCTTCGCCTTCGACGTGTTCGAGCGCGAGCACCACGCGAAGCAGACGCCGCGCGCGGCCGAGCTCGGCGAGTTCGTGAAGCGGCAGTCGGACTGGCTGCCCGACTACGCGCAGTTCCGCGCGTTCAAGGACGCCTTCGAGGGCAGGGCGTGGTGGGACTGGCCCGAGGCGATCCGCGAGCGCAGGCCGGAGGCGCTCGAGGCGCTGCGGCGCGAGCGCGCGCGGGACATCCTCTATTACGAGTACGTCCAGTGGCTCGCGCACGCGCAGTGGGAGGCGGCGCGCGCGGATCTCCGGGGCAAGGGCGTGGAGATCATGGGGGATCTCCCGTTCATGGTGTCGCGCGACAGCGCCGACGTGTGGGCGCACCAGGGCGAGTTCCGGCACGACATGACGGTCGGCGCGCCGCCCGACCAGTTCGACACCGAGGGGCAGCGGTGGGGGCTCCCGCCGTATTTCTGGGCCCGGATGCGCGAGAACGACTTCGCGTGGCTCAGGCGCCGCTGCCGCTACACGGGGCTGCTCTACGACCGGTTCCGCATCGATCACCTGGTCGGCTTCTACCGGACGTACATCTTCCCGGAGCAAGGGCAAACGCCCCCGGGGGGGGAGCGGCCCAGGGCGACCTTCGATCCCGCGGAGGAGGCGGAGCAGCGCGACCACGGCAATCGGGTCGTGCGGGCGATGCTGGCGGGGGCGGCGGAGACCGGGGCGCAGCTCGTGGCGGAGGATCTCGGCGCGGTGCCAGGGTGGGTCCGGGAGTCGCTCTCGGAGCTCGGGGTGCCTGGCTACAAGGTGCTGATCTGGGAGAAGAACGACGTCGTGTTCCGCGATCCGGCGGAGTATCCGGCGCTCTCGGTGGCCTGCTTCGGGACGCACGACACCGACTCCGTGGTGGTGTGGTGGGAGTCGCGGGACGACCGGGAGCGCGCCGGGGTCCTCGAGCTGCCGCAGCTCGCGCCGCGCCGGCAGGAGCTCGGCCCGCAGTTCACGAAGGAGACCCACCGCGCGCTGCTCGACCTGATCCTCGGCGCGACGAGCGAGCTCGTGCTGCTGCTCCTCCAGGACGTGCTCGCCACGCGCGATCGGATCAACGTCCCGGGGACGGTGGGGCCGCAGAACTGGTCGTTCCGGCTGCCGGCGCCGCCGTCTGCGCTCGATCGCGATCCCGAGGTGCGGGCCGCGCTCGATCGGGTGCGCGAGAGCATCGAGGCCAGCGGGCGCGGATAACGCGTCATCTCCCGCCGTCTCACGGCCCCTCGGGCCCACCGGCGATATAGTCTCACTGCAAATCCATCGACCCGCTGTAGGAGCGAGTCCGCCGGCGCGCTGACCGCGGAGGCGCCCACGCGCTGACTCGCTGCGTCGTCGCGGTATGTTTCGTGCTGTCGCGAAGTATATGCCGACGAAACATTCCGGAAAACTGCGTTCTCTTAGTGTCGCCGTCGAGGAGGCCACCAGTGAACGAAATCAACGCCTCGGACACCACCTGGCTCCTGGTCTCGTCGGCAATGGTTCTGCTGATGACGCCAGCGCTGGCCCTGTTTTACGGGGGCATGGTCCGAACGAAGAACACGCTCAGCACATTCATGCACAGCTTTTTCGCCATGGGGATCGTGACCCTGGCGTGGGTGACGCTCGGGTACTCGTTGGCGTTCGCCGAATCCAAGGGCGGGTTCATTGGCGGCTTCGACTACGCGTTCCTGAACAACGTTGGCACCGAGCCGCGCGCCGGCACGACGGTGCCTCACCTCCTGTTCATGGCGTTCCAGATGATGTTCGCCATCATCACGCCGGCGCTGATCTCGGGCGCCTATGCGGAGCGCATCAAGTTCTCGTCGTATGTGGTGTTCACGCTGCTCTGGTCGCTCCTCGTCTACAGCCCGATCTGCCACTGGGTCTGGAACCCGGGCGGGTGGCTCCTCGCGCGCGGCGCGCTCGACTTCGCCGGCGGCACCGTCGTTCACCTCGCCTCGGGCGTGAGCGCGCTCGTGATGGCGATCATGCTCGGCAAGCGCAAGGGCTACCCGACGCGCAAGATCGTGCCGCACAACCTCACAATGACGCTGCTCGGCGCCGGCCTCCTGTGGTTCGGCTGGTTCGGCTTCAACGGCGGCTCCTCGCTCGCGGCGAACGGGCTCGCCTCGGTGGCGTTCGTGAACACGCACATCGCCGCGGCGATCGCGGCGCTCGCGTGGGCCCTGATCGAGGCCGTGCGCTTCGGCAAGCCGTCGCTCCTCGGCGTGGCGTCGGGGCTCGTCGCGGGCCTCGTCGCCATCACCCCGGCAGCGGGCTTCGTCGGCCCGATGGCGTCTGTCGCGATCGGGCTCGCGGCGGGCGGGGTGTGTTACGGCGCCGTGATGCTGAAGGGCAAGCTGGGTTATGACGACAGCCTGGACGCGTTCGGCATCCACGGCGTGGGCGGTCTGCTCGGCGCGCTGCTCACCGGCGTGTTCGCCTCCAAGGTGTGGAATTCGGCCGGCCAGGATGGCCTCATCAAGGGCAACTCGGCGCTGCTCACCGAGCAGGCGATCGCGGCCGCGGTCGCGGCGGCTTACGCGGCGGTGGTCACCTTCGTGCTCGTGAAGGGGATCACCGTGGTGATGGGCTTCCGGGTCGACGAGGAGACGGAGGACGAGGGTCTCGACGGCGTCCTCCACGGCGAGGAGGCCTATTCGCTCGGCGAGGGCGGCGTCCACGCCGCCGAGAGCATGCCCCCGAGCCCCAGGCCGGCGGCGGCGCCGGTCCTCGTGCGCGAAAGCGCCTGATCCAGCGCAGCGGAGGCTCGCTCGCGGAGGCCGCCTGGCGGGTGCCAGGCGGCCTTCGTCGTTTTGTCCCCTTGGCCCCCTGCCCTTCCCGGCAGGGAGGCGATCACCTGCACGTGAAGGCGGGCTCGCCGGTCTCCTCGCAGCCGTGCTCGCACGTGACCTTGGCGCACCCGCAGCGGCGCAGCCCTCCGCGGTCGCCGTCGGCGCGCCGACCGCAGTCCTCGCTCAACGTGCGGCACTCGTCCTGACAGCGCTCCTTCTGGGCGGGCGACGGCGCGCAATCGACGACCGCTGCGCTGCCTGAGGAGCCCGCGCCGCTGCACAGCTCGACGGACGCGACCTGCTCCAGCAGCGGGATGATCCCCCCGATCATGCATTGAGCGTGCGGCTCGCAGACGTGGTCCCGCAGCACCGCCAGCACGCGGACGCGCTGCCCGGTCAGCGCGCGCCACTCGGGGCCGAGCCAGCGCTCGGCGTCCTCGCTCGACAGCATCCTCCCGGCGATGAGGGGCTGCGAGCCCTTCGTCAGCTCCAGCGTACCGACCCAGCGCTCGCGCGCCGGTGCGTCGCCAGATGGCGCCCCCGCTGTCGGCGGAGACGCCGGCGGCGTGCCGGCGGGCGCGGCGCTCGCGGCGGGCGCCGGCGCAGCGGCCCGCGCCGTCGAGGCGACCCGCGCCGCCGGCGCCGTCGAGGAGGGCGCGCTCTCCGCGCAGCCCATCGCCCAGGCGCAGCACGCGCCTGCCAGCGCCCGGGGAAGCCATCGCCGCAATCCCGCCGAGACGGGGTGGAGCCGAGGGGAACGCACCGGGTTCGTGGAAGGCACAGGACATTTTTACCATACGCCGGCGTGCCTGCGCGCCAGGGCGCGAGGGCGCGGCGGTCCGGCGGAGCGAGCCGCCCGCCGGCCGCTCCTTGGCGCCCGCGGCGAGCAGGATCGAGGACAGCAGCGCCTTCGCCCACGTGCTCCCGGGTAGCGGAACTTTTTCGACCCAAGTCCACACGACCGAGAAGAGGCACATGTAGATCGTCGCCTCGCCCATCAACACCGTGTCCATCGCCACATCCGGCACCACCTCGTTTCCGAGTTGCGCCGGGATCGGTCGGTAACCGGGGTAGGTGGCCTCGATCTCCCGAGCGATCTCGCGCGCCACCGGCTCCTCCTCGGGGATGCCGGAGAGGTGGATACCGACGTATGGCCCGAGAAGGGATACGTGGAAGCTGAGCGCTGTTTGTCCCTCGCCCTTCGTGGCCGCTCCAGGTAGACACCGGCGAGTCCGCCGCGTTCGCGAGCTCAGACGTCAAGGCGGAAGGAGGAGCGGAGTAAAGTACCATCAACAATAGCCAGCCTGTTTCATTTCGACTTCACCTCGAATCTCCGAATTGGTCCAGTGGTCAGCATCACGACCAGACTTCCAGGGAGAACGCGACTACTGCCGCCAGCCCAGTCCACATGGACGCTGGTAGACGCGCCCCAGGGCCCCGCGAAGTACCAGTCGGACTGGGCGCGGCCGCCTGGAGCAACCCCCACCACGCGGTCGCAGATCACGGCACCGCACACAGGCATCGAGTAGATCGCCAGGAACGGCCCGAGGGTGGCGGTGGCGCCGCGCCATGCCACGGGGGGCTCGTGCTCGATCTGCTCGTCGCTGGCGATGCGCCCGAACTCGACCAGCTGGACGGAGGTCGCGCCGCGCTCGCCGATGTCCGTCCACCTCGACCGCCCCACCCCGCCGCGGGGGCTGCGCCGCGCTCACGCTCGAGACCTCCCGCCCCGGGCGTCACAACGCGCGGAGCAGGCTCAAGGCTCAAGGCCGCGTCGACGTGCGCCTCGACCTCCGATGGTCCGCGCCGAACTCGGCAGCGACGATGTGCAACCCGCTTCGCTCAGATCGAGCTCGGCTTCGGACCGGGGCGAGGTTAACCAGCCGTAGCGGCAGGAACGCTATCCATGCCCTGAATCACAGTTGACGCCACCCCTCCGCACACGCATCTGGAAAACGTGGAGGATGAACATGCGCCACAGCCTGAAGTTGAAGGCGATCCCTGTTCTTATTCCTCTCGGTCTCACGGTGTGGGCGTGCAACTACGACGTGGGCGAGTGCTATCTTAGGGGGACGGAAGGCACAGGGGCCGGAGGACCATACCCACCGGGGTCAGCAGCTGCGGGAGACCGGTTCGGAAATGGTGACGACGTGGGGAGCGGCGCCACTGAAGAGATGGCAGGGTGCACGCCCGACAAGACATGCACAGACATGTTCGTGGACTGCCAAAAGATCGGCGGCAAGTGCATCACGGGATATCCAGGCTGCGACAAATGGGGCCACACACCGTGTGAAAGTTGCCGCGACGCCTGCCAAAAGGAAACACAATACCCGCCAGCATGCAAATGCAGATCGTGCGGATTCAGATGATGAATGTTCCGATACAGGGCGCAATACATGTTGCCGTTGGCAGGGTTGCCGGAGCGGCTCTAGCCAAGGTTGCATCCCCGGTCGTGGCCGACGATGACAATCTCCTGCTGGGTCCATCAAGAGTCGATCCGAAACGTCATCGTGCTGCGCGCGTTAGATACTGGGGGGGAGAGCCGTCTACCGATCTCAATGAAGAGCTTGCGCGTTCTGATGGGCCGCCGATCTGCGTGGCGCTTCCGCCGACACCAGGCGGCCTGATGAGCCTCTGTCGAATCTGTGCTTCCGTAGTCGAGCGCGGGCGTACGGTGTTCGTCGTTGATCTCAGCCCAGAGACCGCCGGAACATTTCCGCAAGGGCCCGGCCCAGGCATGGCTATATCCATCTATGCCGCGGATGCTCTGCTACGCAAGCCGCCCGTGGTCCAATGGTCGAAGCTCGAGACAACTTTCGCGGCTACGCTCTGGAAACTGTGGTGCCGCCGCTCGCCCGTTGCCTTTTCTAGGTTCTGTGCATCTGGGAGCATGTTCCACCCGCAGTTGGCCAACCTTGGGCGTTATCATGCCGGACTCTTTCCCCGACGGGCAGGCAATGGGCTATTACCGTCGCTCTTTGACGAGCTCCTCCTGCGACAGCTATCGCAAGAGTGGCTCTCGCCAGTTAAAGTGTATGCCAACGCACTCAACGCCGGATCTGAGCTCGCTGCATGGTTTCCACACACAGGAGATCTGTACATAGCCAAACGGCTCAATGAGTGGTATCGCCATACGCGAGGCCGCATCATCGAACGTCGGAACGCGCATCACCCGAGACCTTCCGAGATGACGAGATGGTCCTTTCGATGGCGTGCGGGGAGCGAGGAGATCCTCGACGCGCTGCCGAGTGTGCAAGCGGCCCCACCTGTATCTATTGGAGGTGCTACCGCGTATGATCCTGACCACGTATGGGTATGCCAATTTGATGCACAAGGCACACCTTACCTAAGCCGATTTGACACCGCATCGTCGGGCGACAGGCTGGAATAGGGCGTATCGGATAGCGCCTGCGACGATGCGAAGTCCTTCGCCAGTGCGTCCATTGCTGCTGGAACGCTTCTCCCCCTGGCTGTTCGTCAACCAATTGGTTGGCGAACGGCTCTCGCCGTAAATTCGCAGCGCCGCGACTATTCCGCTTGACTATGGTGGCCGCACCGTGCTGCCCGGCATGCGCTTCGACCTCTACGACCGCAGCGGCGGAGAGGAGCCGAGCTCGCGCCCGCGCGCCTCGTCGCTGGCGCCTCTCCTGTACTCGGCCAGATGGGCGACGGCGCCACGCTCGCCCTTTGCCAGCGTCGCTCCTGCACTCGGCCAGGTGGAGAGCCACTGCACAGAGCTGGCCGACGTTCACCTCGACATCTGCGACGGCCCTGAGCGTGCCCAAGTGGACGACCGCGGCCCTCCGAGTTCGTGCCCGGGGATCTCGACGTCGGCTAGGCGTGGCGCGGCCCCCCGACCGACGCCCGCGCTGCGGCGAGGGACCACGCCGATCGGCTCCGGCGCCATGTACTCAACGGCGGCCGCGCCGAGTTCCTCCTCGTTGAGCTGCTGGATGGTGAACGACCGCAGCCCCGAACGCGTGCCCCAGGCGCAGCGATCCGAAGCCGCGCCCTTGACGACCCGCGACCGCCGGGATCGTACGGGCACGCCCCGATGGCCCGCGCGCAGCCTCGACGGCGTCCGCCCGCTGGCCGCCGTCCATGCCGGGCACATCCGCCAACTACTCGGAATTCCTCAGCATTGTTTTTGCGTGTAGAAATTGTTTCCCCCTTGCAGAAGACGTCGCCGAACACGCTCACCGCGCACAGCACCTTGCGCGTCTCGCCGTCCAACCGTGGGAGACGACATGCACGTTCGAGGCGTGCTCAGCGCCAGACGAGACCAGCGCGGGCGGCGCGCAGTGGTTGGGGGGTCTACAGAGCGCTGCGCGCGCTCAGCGCGACGCGCGGAGCGTCACTCCGATCCTCCGCGACGCCGCATATCGGAGATCGCGTTGCGCGACGAACGCGGCGTCGCTTCTGCCGCGTCACTCCGTCTCGTGCGGAGCGAGGGGACTCCTGTCGACACGAGGTCCTCGAGCGCCGACGCCAGCGACTGGTGGCTGGAGAGATCGCCGAGGTGGATATCGAGGGCGACGAGGCGCATCGCGAGCTCGGGGCGCACGCCGACGAGGCGGACGCGGGCGCCGAGCAGGGAGGCCGCGCGCTGCGTCTGCCCGAGCGCGTGGGCCACCTGGGCGTCGATGCTCGGGACGCCCGTGATATCGAGCAGCACGCAGCGCGCCCCGTGTCGGCTCACCCCATCGACCACCCGCTCTAGCATCTGCCGGGCGCGATCTCCATCGAGCTCGCCGACGAGCGGGACGAGCAGCACGCCGGGCATGAGCGGGATGAGCGGGCAGCCGAGCTCGCGCACCGCGGCCGAGAGGGCGCGCTCGCGCCGATAGGCCTCCTGGAGGCTCGCGTGCTGCTCGGAGAGCGACTCCACGAGCGCGTCCCGCTCGAGGGCGGCGCCGAGGAGCGCCCCCCAGATGGAGATGGTGCCCTCGTCGCCGGCGACCTCGATCGAGCTCGGGCCGACGATCGCGAGGACCCCCCAGTCGTGGCGGAGCGTGCGGATCGGCAGGAGCGTCACCATGAACGGGCCGCCGGCGGTCGACGCTGGCAAGCGCTCGGCGGGCGGGAAATCCTCCCGCGCGCAGACGGCGCCGAGCGAGGGAGTCGGGCTGCCATCGCGGCTGTAGGCGCCGGCGATGACGAGGCGCGCGCGCGTCGCCGGGTCTTCCCAGAGCGCGAGGCAGCCCCAGACGGCGGCGGTCGAGTCGAGCCAGGAGAGCGAGCGCGAGTCTTCCTGGGTGCCGCCGAGCAGCGCTAGGCTCACCTCGTGATCGGACCGCGTGAGCGCCCCGAGCTCGTCGACGAACTGCCGCTCCATCTCGACGCGAGCCAGCATGAGCGAGAGGCGCAGCCGCTCCTGGAACTCCTCGGCTCGCTCCTCCGCGGACTCCGCTGCTTCCCTGTCCAGGCGCGCGCGGCGTCGCTTTCCGGACCGGCCGAGAAGGCGGACGACCCCCATGAGGCTCTCCACGTCAGGCGTGAGGCGGACGGCCTGCTGACAGGCCTCGTCGATCTCGGCCGCGGGCGGGGGCGCGGCGCCCTCGAGCGCCGCGGCATATCCAGCGATCACGGCGGAGACGCCGGGCCAAACGGCCGTCGGGGGCGTCTCGGGCGGCAGCGGCAGGCGGAGGAGCAGCTCGACCATCTGCCGCTCGATGGCGCCGAGGTCGTCGTCGGGCGCCGCGCCCTTCCGGTGGAGCACGCCACGGAGCGGGTCGCACCCGCACGTCCGCCGCCTGACGAACGTGGTCGGCGCGAGCACGGGCCCGGACGGCACGACCTGGCCTGCGAGCCGCGCCAGCACGAGCTCGTACGCGAGCGCCCCGAGGGCGTCGAAGCGCTGGCGCACGGTCGTCAGCGGAGGGGTCGACCACTGCGCATCGGTGATGTCGTCAAAGCCGATGATCGCCAGATCGTCGGGGATGCGGTATCCGGCGGCCTGGAGGGCCGACATCATACCGAGCGCGTTCTTGTCCGTGGCGACGACCGCGGCCGTGAGCTCTCCCCTGCGCGCGATGAGCGCCTCTGCGGCGCGCTGGCCGCCGGAGTGCCAGTTGTTGTCGGCGTCGAAGACGAGGCCTGGATCGAAGGGGATCCCGCTCTCGACGAGCGTCTCCATGTACCCGTCGAAGCGCGCGCGGATGTCGTCCTGATCCATGCAACCGACGAACGCGATGCGCCGGTGTCCATGCTCGATCAGGTGGCGCACCGCGCTCCGGACGCCCTCGCGGTTGTCCGGCATGACGGTAGGACAGCCCGCCTCGGGGGCGCAGGAGCTGACCGTGACGAGCGGGACACCCGCCTGCGCGAGGAGCTCGATGCCATCCGTGGCGAGCACGACGATCCACCCGTCCACCTGGTCCCGGGCGAGCGAGGGCGCCTGGACGTACGCTGGCGTGCCGCGCACCACCAAGACACGATGGCCGCGCTGCTGCGCCGCCTGATGGATCCCCCTGAGGACCGAGGTGAAATAAAAGCCGTCGAGGAAGGGCGTGAGGACGCCGATGGTGGTCGGGCGGGAGTGCATGGGCTGCGGGCTCGCGAATGGATGAATACCGGATCTCCGTCTCGCTCACCGACGGCGTTCACCGCCACCCGCCAGAAATTCCTGTGACTCGCGAATCGTCCGGGTGTACAGCATCGCCGATCCGTTTGGCCCTCGATCGAACCCTTCTCGCCGTCATGGCGCGCCCGCCGTACGAGCCCGCGCCTTTCTCCGCAGAGGGATCGATCGGGCGAGAGGAAGGGAGCGGACGGTGAGCGCGCCGGCCGTACGAGCGCTCGTCTCGGCGCTGGGCGCCTGCGCGGCGCTCACGCTCACCGGCGTGCCGTGCGCGCGGGCGGAGTGCGATCGCGCGGCCGCGGACGTGTCCTGGGTGCGCCTCGCGGGCGCGGAGGGGCGGTGCCCGTCGGCGTCCCGGTTCCGCGCCGAGATCTCGCGGCGGCTCGGGCGGGAGCTCGTCACGACGGGCAAGGCCGCCTCGATCGAGGCCGTGGTGCAGGGGCAGCCCGGGGCCTGGTCGGCCACGATCCGGACCGAGCTGTGCGACGGCGCCCCGCCGACGGTCCGCGAGCTCTCCGACGACCGGCAAAGCTGCGACGGGATCGTGGCCGCTGCGGCGGTGCACATCCTGCTCGCGACCGATCCGGAGGCCGGCCTCGCCCCCCCGACCGCCGAGGCGCCGCGCCCCCCGCAGGCCCCCGAGACGCCGCGTCCCCCGCCGCTGCCCGCGCGCCCTCCGGCGGCGGAGCGGGCGCCGGAGCCGCCGTTCCCCTGGCCGGCGGAGGCCAAGGCGACGCCGCCCCCGGCCGAGGGCCCGCCGCCGCCCCGGCTCTCGGTCTCCTGGCGCGGGTTCGCTTCCACGGGCATCGTCCCCTCGCCCGGGTTCGGCGTCGCCTTGTCGGGCGAGTGGTCGATCCTGCCGCGGTGGACGCTCGAGACAGGCGCGCTGTGGCTCCCGGAGCAGCACGCGACCCGGCGGACGTTCGCCTTCGGGCTCACGGCGGGCTGGCTCGGCGCGTGCTTTGAAATGGTCCGGAGCCGCTCGGTCGCCTTCGGGCTCTGCGGCCGGGCGGTGGCGGGCGCCATCTACGCCGTCATCCACGGGGACGACGACGTCCCGCCGACGATCCTGCCGACCGACGTCGGCTCCCGCGCGTG
Source organism: Sorangium sp. So ce117 (assembly GCF_051524395.1). NCBI lineage: Bacteria > Pseudomonadati > Myxococcota > Polyangiales > Polyangiaceae > Sorangium > Sorangium sp. So ce117. The sequence continues at coordinate 3,376,239 of NZ_CP150309.1, read as the reverse complement.
GCTCAGCCTCGGGGCCGGCACGCGGCTCGGCGTCCGAGTCCTCGGGCCATTGCGGCTCGAGACAGGTATCGACCTCTTCGTTCCAGTGACACGGTACGATTTCCAGCTCGAGGGCGGGCTGCCGACGGGCCTGGAGCAGGCCGCGCTCGCCGCCGCGGTGTTCGGGGGGGTCGGCCTCACATTTTGATGAAGGAGCCCCGGGCTGCCGGCATTCAGTTTTCCGTGGAGCAGTGCTTACGAGCCGACGTCCTGCGCGACGCCAAGCAGCCGCCGCGGAGCCTCGTCGCCCTGCACGCCGAGCACGGCAACTTCGTCTGGGCGACCCTCCAGCGGTTTGGCATCCAGCACCCTGACCTGGAGGATGCCTTCCAGGACGTCTTCGTCGTCGTCCAGCAGCGGCTCCCGTCCTTCGACTGGGCTTGCCCGATCACGACCTGGCTCTTCGCCATCAGCCGCCGCGTCGCCTCGTCTCACCGCCGCCGCGCCCACACGCGCCGCGAGCGGCTCGGCGAGGTGGTGGACGACGTGCCGGACTCCGCGCGCGGCCCGGAAGAGATCACCTCCAGCCGCGAGGCGCGGCAGCAGCTCGAGGGCATCCTCGAGGCCATGGATCTCGATCGCCGGGCCGTGTTCGTCATGTTCGAGATCGAAGAGATGCCGTGCGACGAGATCGCGCGCCTGGTCGGCGTCCCCGTCGGGACCGTCTACTCACGGCTCCACGCGGCGCGGAAGGAGTTCGCGACGCTCCTGAAGAAGTCCGAGGCCGAGCGCGCGCGCAGGGGGGCCAGATGAGCGATCCGAAGCGATGGAACCAGGAAGGAGGAGGCGCCCCGCCCGGCGCGCGCGAGCTGCTCCGCGCCGCCGCGCCGATCCGACCGATGACCTCCGCCGAGCTCGCGCGCACCGCGGCCCGGGTGGCGCCGCTCGAGACGGCCGCGGGCGCGGCCGCCGGCGCCGGAGCGACGATGCCGGCGTGGATCAAGGGGATCTTCCTCGTGGCGGGCATCGGGGCGGGCGGGGCAGGGCTCCACGCTGTCCTGGGCGAGGCCCCGAGCGCCGCCGCGCCGATCGCGCCGCCTCCGGTGCTCACCGATCTGCCGCTGGAGCGGCTGCTCTCCCGCGCGGAAGGCCGCGTGTCGGCCGAAGCGCCGGCGGCCGGGTCGCCGGCGGCCGAGGCGCCGCGCCCGACCCCCTCGGGCCTCCGCCGCGAGGCGCCGCGGAGCCTTCGACCGGCGGCGCCAGCGCCGGAGGCGACCGCCGCGGCGGACGGCGACGACCTGGTCCGGGAGTCCAACCTCGTCGACGCGTCCAGAGCGGCGCTCGCGCAGGATCCGGAGGCCGCCCTCGCCGCGCTGGAGAGGCACCAGGCCGAGTTCCCGAAGGGGCGGCTCGCGGAAGAGCGGGAGTTCATCGCGATCCGCGCGCTGGTGCGCCTCGGGCGCGCCGACGAGGCGCGGGCGCGCGCGGCGGCGTTCTTCGCGCGGTATCCATCGAGCTCCTTCGCCGACCCGCTGCGCCGGATCGTCGGCGCGGCTCGGTGATTGCTTCCACGACCGCGGCTCCGCCAGCAAGACCGGCAAACTCCACACCACGTTCGAGCACACGAGCGGGAACACCTCGCCTGCGCCAGCGGCGACGACATCGACGCTCGCGCGGACGACATGAAATGGACACGAAAACTACGCTCGCACGGACCGCGAAAAATTAACGCGAGCACAAACACGAGCGTCCATATCGCTTGCCCTGTACGTAAACAGTACTAACATACGTCCCGCGTTCACGGGCGGCCGCGCCGAGAGGCGGCGGCGCCCTGGCGTTTCATCGCAGAACGGTGGATTCAGCGGCTCGATGAGGCCAGGCTGCCGTGGCAGCGATTGGCCTCGGTGAGGCACGTCGCCCATGCGGCGCGCGCCGGGCGTCGTCTCTTTGCGGACCGACGCGGGCGCTCGCCGGCGGTCGTCCTCCTCGGGCCGCCCCGTCCATCCGCGAGCGCGCGCTCGCGCTCTCGCGCGGCTCCACCGTTCTTCGGGCTCATTTCAGGAGGTTTCATGTCGTCGAAGCTATCGAGTTCGAGCAGTCCGGTGCGCTCTCATTCTGATCTTGCCTCCCCCGGCGTGTGGCAGGGGGCGCGGCGCGCCGCGCTGGCCGCGCTCGCGATACTGCCGGTTTCTTGCGCGGATCTCGGCCCCACGGACGGCGCTCCGGCCGATCTCGCCGAGGGCGAGATCGCGGAGGCCGGCCAGGCGCTCTCGCTTCCTTTCCCCATCAAAGAACGGAAATCGCTCGTCGTCACGAACACCGACATCCTCGGCGCCTTCAAGCTGAAGGACGTGTTCCAGCAGCTCATCGATCAGGCGGGCGTCAGCCTGACGCCCCTCCAGCTCTTCCGGCAGTTCATGGACACGAACCGGAAGGCCGCGGACGGGATCGGCCTCGGCCCGCACTGCGATGACGTGGTGATCCCCGGCTCGGCCGGGTCCATCAACGGGTGGCCGATCGACTGCCCCCGCGTCGTGGGCGAGGAGGCCGACAGGGATCCTTTCGCCGACGAGGAAGCCCCGAACGCCTACGTCGCCACGACCCTGGCGAACCGCTTCGACCTCGCCCCGCCGGACGGCGCCAACTGCGGTGAATACCGCGTCGTCTTCGCCAGGCGCTCGGGCATCCCGGAGAGCGCGTTCCAGATGCGCAACTTCATCATCTTCGAGGGCCGGCTGCCCAACCCGACCCCGAGCCTTGGCCGGGAAGGGTGCCGCCCGGTCGTCGACTTCTGGTACAACCTGTCGGATCCGGGGAAGACCCTGGAGCAGCGGAGGGACGCGCTGCTCGCCTTCTATTTCGACGGCCTGCCCGGGGGGTTCGAGCCCGCCATTCACATCGATCACTACGGCCAGAACGCGGGCCCGCTCGGCGGCCAGATCCGGACCAACGAGTTTCTCTTCGCCCCCGAGGTCGACGGCGATCCGCCCGAGCCCTTCACGACGTGGAACCTCCGGGAGTTCAGGCTCCTTCACAGCGGCTCGGGGAGCAGCGCCACGCTGGTCGTGACCCCGTCGTTCGTGAAGGACAACCCGGCCGCGCCGCTCTTCGATCCTGCCTCGACCGACGCGCGCGCCGTCGCCTTCAGGAGCACGTCGTTCCCGGGCCTGGTGGAGCGGCTCGCCGCGGCCGACGACATCAACCGCTTCGCCCTGGAGCCGAGCTATCCGACGACGATGAACGCCGGAGAGAGCCAGATGATCGGCCTCCAGAACAACTACTTCGCGACGTTCGGCGCCGGGCCCTCGGCCCTCAGGACCAGCATCCAGAGCAAGCTCACCGCGATGGGCAGCGCGCTCACCCCGGATCAGGTCGTGGGACGCGCGTTCTCCCTTTCGTGCAGCGGGTGCCATGAGCCGATCGGCGACGCCACGGGCTCTCCGACCGTCGAGCTCGATCTGGGCACGACCGCGACGCTGGCGAAGCTGAGGCCGTTCACGCAGACCTCCGAGCAGCTGGAGGCCGATCCGGACGAGCCGGGCGGGCAGCGCTTCAAGATCTCGGAGGCCCTCACGGGCGTGTTCATCCCGTTCCGGAAGAACGTGATGGCGGAGTTCCTCCTCAACGACCCGATCCTCGGGTTCGAGAAGCCGGGCGCGTGGACGTCGGCGCAGGCCCAGCTGTCGCTCCACTCGGGCCGGGTGGTGGAGGGCATCTCGTCGCTCCAGGTGAAGACGCCCTCCTCGTTCAACGCGATCGTCAGCCCGAGCTTCAGCTCGGCGAACCTCGCGCCGGTGGGCAACAAGATCACGCTCGATCTCTTCGTGTCTCCCGTCCAGCCGAACCCGAGCTGGGTCGGGAACATCGAAGTGCTGATCTCGATCCCTTCGGCCGGCATCCACAACCAGTGGGCCGGCAACGTCCCGCTCACCCCGCTCCCCCGGGGCCAGTTCGTGAGGATCCAGTTCGCCCAGCTGCAGACGGCCACCAAGAACGCGCTGAACGCAGGGGCCAGCGACGTGAAGCTGCAGTTCAACCTCAACGTGAACAGCAACTCGGGTCCGTACTACCTCGACAACGTGCGGTTCGAGAACTGACCGCGAATCCGCCTCGACGGATGATTCATCCGTTATAGTAGACACCACTCTCGGGCCTTGGTATGCTGCGCGCATGTCAGGCATTGCCATCATCACCGGAAGTGTCTCTGCGCGCTCGAAGACCTCGGCGCTCGCGGCCCGCATCGCGGCGCGGCTCGTGCGCGAGGGGTTTCGCGTCACCACCATCCACGTCCGCGAGCTCCCGGCCGAAGATCTCCTGTTCGGCCGCGTCGACTCCCCCGCCCTGGTGGACGCGGCGCGGGTCGTCGCGGAGGCGGCCGGGGTCGTCATCGCGACGCCCATTTACAAGGCCTCGTACACGGGGGCGCTCAAGGCGTTCCTCGACCTCTTGCCGCAGTTCGGGCTCGCGGGGAAGGCAGCTCTCCCCCTCGCGACGGGCGGGACGCTCGCGCACGTGCTGGCCATCGATTACGCGCTCCGTCCGGTGCTCCAGTCGCTCGGGGCGCGGCACGTCGTCGCGGGGCTGTTCCTGCTCGACAAGGCGCTGCGGCTCGGGGAGGACGGGCTGCTCGACGTCGATGACGAGCTCGGGAGCAAGCTGGAAGAGATCGTGAGGCCCTTCATCGACAGCGTGATCCGGGAAGGCCTCCCGCTGCCGGCGCGCGAGGTGGCTGCCTGAGAGCCGGTACCCCCATGCGCTTGCTCACGCTCCCCACCCCCGAATCGACAACGGCGCCGACCGAGCGCGCCAAGGCGCTCCTCTTCGAGGACCCGAGATCGCAAGAGCTGCTACGCCGCGCGAGGCAGGTCGCAGCCGGCGACGCGGCCGCGGTCATCACCGGCGAGATCGGCACCGGCAAGGAGATCATCGCGCGGCACGTGCACGAGCTCAGCGCGCGCCGCGGCCGACCCTTCCTCGCCGTGAGCTGCGCGGCGCTGTCGCCCGCGCTCGCGGAGAGCGAGCTCTTCGGCCACGAGCAGGGGGCGTCCCCGAAGGCGCTCACCATGAAGCACGGCCTGCTCGAGGCCGCCGAGGGCGGCACGCTCTACCTCGACGAGATCGGGGATCTCCCGCTCGGCGTGCAGGTCAAGCTGCTGCGCGCGCTGGAGGACCGCGAGGTGGTCCGGCTCGGCTCAAGGACCCCGGTGCCTGTCGACGTGCGCATCATCGCGGCCACGAACGTCCCGCTGCACGACGTGGTCGCCGTCGGCGGGTTCCGTGAGGACCTGCTCTCCAGGCTGAGCGGCGCGGCGATCGCGGTCCCCGCCCTGCGCGAGCGGCCGGGCGACATCCTGCCGCTCGCGCGCTATTTCCTGGGCATGTACGGGCGCCGCCTGGGGCCCACGCCGTGCGTGCTCACGTCGTCCGCGGTGGACCGCCTGCTCGCGCACACGTGGCCGGGCAACATCCGCGAGCTCGAGAACGTCATTCACCAGGCGCTCCTCGTCTGCCGCGCGGGCCGCGTGACAGGGAAGGATCTGCGGTTCACGAGCCTCCGCCCGAAGGCGGCCGCGCTCGAGCCGCCGAACAGCATCGATGGGCTGATGGCCACGCTCGAGAACACCGTCGCCGCCCTCTTCGACGCCAACTTCCCGAACGTGCACGAGCGGGTCGAGGAGATCGTGATCCGCACCGCCTACCGCCGTTGCGACCGCAACCTGGCGCTGACGGCGGCGCGGCTCGGCGTCAGCCGCGATCTCGTGCGCGCGCGCCTCCTGCAGTCCGGCGAGATCGCGCAGCCCTCCACGCCGGAGCCCCCGGCCGCGCCGTCGAGGCCCGGCGACGCGCGAGCGGCGGCGACGGCACTCCCGATCTCCCTGCCCTGATGGACGCCGCCGCGTCCGTCCTCCCCGCCAGGAAAGCCCGCGCCTCACGCCAGCCCCACCAAGGTGCGATATAGAGCGACAAGCCCCCCTACGCCCCCGGTGCGAGCAAGCCTCGAGCGGCACGAGCCGATTGGGTGTCCTGCATAACAGGTGCACCGTTTGCGTGTCCTGCACAACAGATGCGCACGTGATTCGTGATCCAGCCTCGCAGAGCACGTCGGGTCGCTCTTTTCACGTTGGCGCGCAACGTGCGAGCCTGGGGATCGTGCAGGCCCGGACGGCAAGGCGAGGAGGGTGTTTGTATGAGCTCAATCCATCCCGGTGCGGCAACGAACGCAGTCGCAGCGTCCCTGGCGCGCCCCGCGGCGAGCGCCGGCGCGAGCGTTAATCCCGGCGCAGGGGCGCCGGAGCTCTCCGGAGGGGAGCTCGAGCCGCCACCCAGCGTTACGCGCGCGCTGGCCGCCACGGCGGAGTCGGAGGGCACCGAGCGCGCCGCGTCCTGGGAGCTCTGTACCGCGATGCTCGCGATCGCCACCGGCTGGCTCGCGTGGACGCTGCCGGAGCCGAGCGCCCGCGACGTGCTGCTCGTCGCGCTCTGCCTGGCGCTCGTCGCGATCGAGCGCCGCAGGGCCGGCGCGCACTTCAGAAAGGCGATCGCCGCGGCCGCGGGCGCGCGCGGCGCGACGGCGGGCGAGGCGACGCGCGCCGCCTGGCGGCTGGACGCGGCCTTCTGCGCGGCCCGCGGCGCGATACGCGACAGGCGCCGCTGAGCGAGCTCGCCCGCCGGAGAGGCCTCGCGCCGCCGGGATCACCGGCACATCACGAGCACGTCTCCCCTGGCCCTGACCCGCGCGCTCCTCCGGGCTCGGCGTCGAACGGCGAGCCGGCCTGTCCGCACCGCGCGCGCCATCCTCCCCCGACGTCGCGCTCGCGGAACTCGGGGCGCAGCTCGCTGCGCGCGTCGGCCGCGAGCAGCTCGCACGGATCGAAGTAGTGCGACGTCCGCGCCTGCGCGGCGATGGGCGGCAGCTCGCCAGAGAACTCCGGCACCCCGGGGCAGCGATGGTGCCAGAGGGCATAACGCTCCGGGACGTCGCCCAAGCAGAGCACTTCCTTTACGCCGCCGTTGCAGTTCGTGCTCACGACGAGCACCGGCGCCGGCAGCGGCGCGAAGCGGTGCACCCGGAGGACCACGTCGTGGTGGAACTCGCCCTGCTTCCAGTGGGCGAGGAGATCGAACTCGCCATGTCGATCCCGGATTTCTTGCAGCAACGACCCGAGATCCATCGCATCGGCGAGGGCTTGAACAGACGCATCGGCCATGGCGCGCGCTCCTTCGACGGTGAGCTGCCGTTGGTGTAGCACGGCGCCCGCGCGGCGCCGGGACGCGGAGATCTCCGTCGGTGGTGGAGAACTCGTGTCCTTGCACCGCACCAGCGAGCACGCCCGATGCGTCGCTCGCCGGGAGATCTTCACAGCGACATGGTCGAGTGAGGAGACTCGACACGAGGGGTCGTCACCGCCGACTCCCGCGCTTGCGCCCGAGCGACGCGCCGCGTATCGTCCGTTGCCTGAGAGCCCTCCGCGGCGGTGAAGGCGCGCGGGCCAGTCGAGCTCACGCCCGTGCAATCGTCCTGGCCTGTCTCCGTCGTCGCCCTGACACCGGCCTCTTGCGGGGCCGTCCTGTGGCGCGCGCAGGGCGCGGAGCGGCTCACGGTCGTGGTGAAGGCCACGTTTGCCCTCGTCCACGACAGGAGCGCCGAGCTCGCCGCCCCGTCGGGCCTGATCCGCGCCGATCGGCTCCGAGACGGCTGGGGCAGCCTGGAGGAGGCGAGCGAGACAGCCCCTTACCTGCCGTGCGCGGGGGTCCTCGTGCGCGGGCACGCGGCCGCGCCGGCGGGGACGACCGCCACGGCGCTCTCGGTGCGGGTCGCGCTCTTCCGCGAGGATCGCTGGGTCCTCGACAAGGTGCTCCACGTCTACGGCGACCGCACGCGAGAGGCCCCGGATCCGCGTCCGTTCGGCCTCATGCCGCTCGCGTACGAGCGCGCTTACGGCGGCCCCCACATCGACGCGAACCCGGTGGGCGTCGGCGCCGGGGCGGTGCTTCCGAACATCGTCGATCCGGCCGATCCCACGAGGCCCGCGGGCTTCGGGCCGGTCGCGGGGCACTGGGCCCCGAGGAGAGCCTTCCTCGCGCGGGATCAGGCGCCCGATCTCCCGGCTCCGGAGCTCGGGGGCAGCTTCGACTTCCGCTATTTCGTCGCCGCGCCCGCGGACCAGCAGATCGAGTTCCTCCGCGGCGACGAGTGGATCCTCCTGGAGGGGCTGCACCCGCACTGCCCGCGGATCCAGTCCTGCCTGCCTTCGGCCCGCGGGCTCGCGCGGCTCCACCGGCTCGGGCCTGGAGGCGACGACCACGGGCAGCCGATCGAGCTCGTCGCCGACACGCTGACCATCGATGCGGACCGCCTGCTCTGCTGGCTGATCTTCCGCGGGAACGTCGCGCTGCTGCCGGGCGACGAGCCGGCGCGGATGCGGGTTGTCGCCGGCGTCGAGATGGCAGGGCGCCCCGTCCTGTGGCCCCCGGCGGCGGAGGGCTCTCTCGCGATCGGGGCGCCGGAAGGCGCGCCCGCCGCCGGGGAGACGGCGCTCCCGGCGGGGCACTGGAGCGCCGTCACGCAGCGGGTCACGCCGCTGCTCTCGCCGCCTCCCCTGCCCGCCTCGCGGCCCCAGGAGGCGCACTGGAGCGTCGTCACGCAGCAGGTCGCGCCGCTGCTCGCGCCGTCTCCCCTGCCCTTCTCGCGGCCCCAGGAGGCGCACTGGAGCGGCGTCACACAGCAGGTCGCGCCGCTGCTCGCGCCGCCTCCCCTGCCCTTCCTGACGGCGCCGGAGCCGCCGCCGCGCCCGGCGCCTCTCCCGGGGTCGGTGCCGTTTGCGATGCCCTTCGCCCATGCCGGGCCCGAGGCCTCTCCTCCGGAGCCGCCGGCGCGCGTGCAGCCCCCGCTCGGCGGGCTCGACGAGGCGACCCTCGTGGTCGACCTGCCCCCCGTGGTGGACCCGCCCCCCATGGTGGACCCGCCCCCCATGGTCGACCTGCCCCCCGTGGTGGACCCGCCGCCGCCAACCGCGCCCGACGAGGCCGCCGCCGTGGCGGAGCAGCCGCCTCCGCCGGAGCTGCCGCCTCCTCCGGCCGCCGCGTCGCCCGAGCCGGAGCCGGAGGCTCGCGGCCTGCGCGCGGCGGTGCTCGCCCGCCTGAGGAGTGGCCAGCCGCTCTACGACCTCGATCTCGCGGGCGCCGATCTCGAGGGGATCGACTGGAGCGGCGCCTCGCTCGAGCGCGTCAACCTCGCCGGCGCTGGGCTCGCCCGGTGCAACTTCGCGTCCGCGCGCCTCGCCCGGGCAAACCTGAGCGGCGCGGATCTCACCGGCGCGAGCTTCCAGGCGGCCGACCTGACGCGCGCCGATCTCTCCCGCGCCACGCTCGACCGCGCGGCGCTCTCGTCGGCGATCCTCACGAGCGCGGACCTCACCTCGGCCAGAGGCTCGCACGCGCGCTTCGACGGCGCGGCGCTCGACGGCGCCGACCTGCGGCAGGCGCGCCTGATCGAGGCGGTCTTCGACCGGGCGAGCCTCACCGACGTCAACGGGAGCAAGGCGGACATCTCGCGATCGAGCTTCGCGAACGCCAACCTCGCCGGCGCCATCCTCCGCGCGGCGAAGCTCAAGGAAGCGAGGCTCCCCTGCGCCAACGTCGATGGCGCCGATCTGCGCGAAGCGGATCTCACGGGCGCCAACCTCTACGGCGTCACGCTCGCAAACGCGAAGTCGAGCGGCGCGATCTTGCGCGACATCGTCGAGACCCCACCGCCCGAACCCGAAGAGGAGTTTAACGTTTCTTTACAAGGTTGACGCCCAGGCTCTCTTTTGCCTAACTCCACAGGACGGGCCGCCTAGGTATGTTCAAGGCGGATTGATTCACCTCCTCGCGCCAGGAAGAGACACCACCATGAGCGACCTCATCAACTTCTCTTCAAGCATCCTGGAGGGCCCGGCGCGCGTCGTCGGATTTCGCGGCGTGGAGGCGATCTCGCGCCCGTACAGGTTCGAGATCTTCCTGTCCATCCCGAGCGAAGGGGACGATGACACGGACTTTGCGGAGATGGTCGGGGCCAAGGCGCGGCTCTCGATCGATCGCCAGTCCGACACGACCCCGCCCTGCGTGTTCGCCGGCGTGCTCGCCGGCGTCGATCTCCTGCACGAGTTCGGCGGGCGCGCGCTGCTGCGCGCGGTGCTGGTGCCGCGGCTCTGGGGGCTCACCCTGTCGAAGCACAGCCGCATCTTCACGAAGAAGAGCGTGCCCGAAGTGATCAGGCTCGTGCTCGAGGAGAACGGCATCACGGGCGGCGACGTCGAGCTCAACCTCGGCAGCTACGAGGCCGAGGAGCACATCTGCCAGTACCGCGAGAGCGACTTTGATTTCATCTCGCGCTGGATGGAGCGGGAGGGGATCTTTTATTATTTCGAACACACCGAGGACGGAGAGAAGCTCGTCCTCTGCGACGACAAGAGCTACCCGGCCGAGGTGCTCGGCGCGCCGGTCCGCTACCACCCGCAGACCGGCGAGGACCGGAGCGCCTCCGGCTCGTTCCGCACCTTCTCCTGCCAGCACGGGGCGCTGCCGTCGCGGGTGAAGCTCAAGGACTACGACTATGTCCGGCCGCAGTTCCCCCTCACCGGCGCGGCCCCGGTGTCCCAGTACGGCACCGGGGAGATCAGCCTCCACGGCGAGCGCTTCTTCAGCGCCGACGCCGGCAAGCGGCTGGCCCAGCTGCGCGCCGAGGAGTACCTCGCCCGGGAGGCGGTCTACCGGGCCGCCGGCGCGCGGCTCCACCTGCGCTCGGGGACCACGTTCGAGCTCGAGGACCACCCGCGCGCGCGGTTCAACGCGAAGTACCTCGCTGTCGAGCTGCGCCACCACGGCAACCAGTCCGCCGGGCACGACGACTTCGCGGAGCTCACCGGGCTCGAGCACGAGGAGGCCTATTTCGTCGAGGTCTCGGCCATCCCGGCGGCGACGCAGTTCCGCGCGGAGTCGCGGACGGCGTGGCCGCGCATCTACGGTTACGAGAACGGCACGGTCGACGGCTCCGCGTCGAGCGAGTACGCGCAGATCGACGACCACGGGCGCTACCTGGTGAAGCTCAAGTTCGACGAGGCGAGCCCGCGCGACGGCAGCGGGTCCACGTACGTGCGCATGATGCAGCCGCACGGCGGCGGCGTCGAAGGGTTCCACTTCCCGCTGCGGCGGGGGACCGAGGTCGTGCTGAGCTTCCTCGGCGGCGATCCGGATCGGCCCGTGATCTCGGGCGTCGTGCCCAACGTGCTCACGCCGAGCCCGGTGACGAGCGGCAACCACACGAAGAACGTCATCCAGACCGGCGGCAGGAACCGCCTGGAGCTGGAGGATCAGGCCGGGGCGCAGCGCATCACGCTGTCGACGCCTTACTCGAACACGTACCTGCGGATGGGCGCCCCCAACGACAGCCACGAGCTCATCGCCAAGACCGACGCCAACAGCGTGTGGGACTCAGGGAGCAACTTCGACGTGAACGTCGGCAAGCAGGGCGGCGGCAACTGGTCGGTCAACGTCCGCGACCACGTCACGATGGATATCGAGGCGGGCAACTACAAGGCGAAGGCGAACGCGGGGGGAATGGAGTTCTACGCGGCGCAGAAGGTGACCTGGGAGAACGCCGGCGAGGGCAAGGCCATCCGGGGAGACAAGACCGATTTGATCTGGGGCAACCAAACCCTGCTGCGCATGGGCGAGTTCCTGGTCTGGACCGGCGGATCGGTGACCACGGCGACATACGGCGACAGCACGACCTACACGGTCGGCAACGTGAAGTCGGTGAACTACTCCAACTCAGAGGAGATCAAGCAGGGCAATTTCAAGAGCGTCGTCCACGGGAACACGACCGACGAGAAGATGGGCACGTTCGAGTCGCACACGTTCGGCACGACGAAGGATTTCAAGCACAGCGACGCCACGACGATCACGGACGGCAGCACGTACGATCACAAGAAGGGCACCTTCACGACGCTCACGCAAGGGGCGACCGTGGACGCCAAGCTGTCGGGGGCCCTCGAGTTCACGGTCGGGACCAAGCTGTCGATGTCGTGCGCCGCCAACGCGGAGGTCGTCATGGGGGTCAAGATGACAGCGAACCTCGCGGCCGCGCTGACCCTCAACATGGGTCCGACGGTGACCATCAAGAACGGTCCGGAGCTGGCCCTCCAGAACATCAAATTCGAGGCCGAGACGGTCAGGATCAGGAACGGGGTCTTCACGCTGAAGAACGTCGCCGCCCACATCAACAGGAGCGGCATCTACATGGTCACCTGAAGCCCGGGTGAGCCGCGCCGCGCGCTCACCCACGCTCGCCGGCGGGGCGCCGGCGCCCACCCGCCCCGAGGTCCTCGCCAGGCGCTCCGGCCATAACCCACGATTCGAGCCACATGCGCGTCATCAAGCCCCTTCGCCTCTCGGTCCTCCAGCGCGTGCTCACGATCCGGCGCAGCCACCACCTGAGCGTCGGGCTCGCCATGTTCTTCCCGCTCGACGCCCCGGAGGTGCCGCTGCCCGAGGTCTCGATGTGGCAGCGGGTGATGCCGTCGCTCGGCAAGGACGCCCTCCTGGACGAGGGCATGCCCAAGCCGCGGGGCGAGGTCCTCGTCTTCGGCCAGGCGTTCTCGCCCGGGGGGGAGCCCCGGCCCGCGTTCGCCGCGGGCGTGACGGTCGGCCCGGCCGACAAGCCGCTCGTCGACAAGTCGATCGCCGTGGTCGGCAAGCGGCGGTGGCACCACGGCGCGCCGACCGAGCCGGAGCCGATCACCGAGATGCCGCTCGTGTGGGAGAACGCCTTTGGCGGCCCCGACTACCCGCTGAACCCGAAGGGGATGGGGCTCGCGCCGGTCGACGAGGAGGGGGCCAAGGTGCACTACCTGCCGCACCTCGAGGACCCGAAGCGCCTCCTCAAGTCGCCGGGCGACAGGCCGCCTCCCGCGTGCTTCGGGGCGCTCGATCCGACGCTCGCCTCGCGGATCGCCAAGCTCGGCACGTACGGGCCCGAGTGGCTGCAGCACGATTTCCCCGGGTTCGCGCGGGATCTCGACCCCGAGTACTTCCAGGTGGCCCCGGAGGACCAGCGCCTGCCGGATTACTTCCAGGGAGGCGAGCCGATCGGCCTCAAGCACCTCCACCCGACGCGGCCGCAGCTCGGGACCCACGTGCCGAGGATCCGCGCCCGGTGCTTCGTACGGAAGCGCGGCGGGGCGGACGCCGACGCGAAGGCGGACGGGGAGGAGAGCCTCCGGGAGGTCGCGACACGCCTGGAGACGGTGCTCCTGTTCCCCGACCTGGAGCGCGGCGTCGCGATCTTCCGCGGCGTCGTCCCGGTCGCGGAGGACGACGCCGACGACGTGCGGCTGCTCGTCGCCGGCCTGGAGCGGGCCGACGCGCCGAGGCCGGTCGAGCACTACCGCGCCGTGGTGGAGAAGCGGCTCGACAAGGACAAGGGGCACCTCCACGCCCTGAACGACAAGGACCTCCTCCCCGAGCCCGACCCCGACGCCCCGTCGTTCCCGGACGAGGTGATCAGCGACATGGACGAGCTCATCCGGCGCGAAGGGGCGATGGAGCGGCGGTCGTTCACGCGGGCGCAGCGCGAGCTCGACAACGCGCGGCTCGCCCTGCGGTTGCTCGGGATGAACCCGGACGAAAGGCTCCCGCGGGAGATCCAGCGGCCGGCGGAGCCGAGGCCCGACGAGCTCGCGGAGCTCTCGGGGCGGATGGAGCGCGAGGCCGCGGAGCTCCAGGAGGGGTCCGAGGCGCAGCGCAAGGATGCCGAGGCGGAGGCGCGGAAGCTCTGCGCGGAGCAGGGGATCGACTTCGACGCGCTGCTCGCGAAGGGCAAGCGCGAGGGGGGCGGCCCGCCGAAGTTCAGCGCCGACGAGGAGCTGGCCCGCCTGCGCGAGCTCGCCGGGGCGGGGCGCAAGGCGGGCGCGCCGCTCGACGACCTGGAGGCGAGGCTCGCCGACCCGGCGTTCGTCGCGAGCCTCCGCGCGACCGAGGAGGGCGTGCGCGCGACGTACCGCGCCTTCGCCCACCTCCTCCCGCCGGGCGAGCCCGCGGACCAGGGCACGAAATCCGGGCTGCGCGCCGAGGTCGAGCGGGCGCTCGCCGCCGGCGAGTCGCTCGCCCGGCGCGATCTGACCGGCGCCGACCTGCACGAGCTCAGCCTCGCGGGCGCCGATCTGCGCGAGGCGCTCCTCGAGGGCGCGGACCTGTCGGCTTGCGAGCTCGGCGGGGCCGATCTGTCGGACGCGGTGTTGACGCGCGCGCGGCTCGAGAAAGCGCGGCTCGGGAAGGCCACGCTCCGCGGGGCGAACCTCGGCGAGGTGCGCGCCTCGGGCGCGAGCTTCGACGGGGCCGACCTCCGCAAGGCGGTCCTCCACAAGGCGTGGCTCGAGGGGGCGCAGCTCTCCGGGGCCTACCTCGCCGAGGCCGATCTCCTGGAGGCCAGGGTCGCCGGCGCGGACTTCAGCGGCGCCCTGGCAGACGACGTCCTCTTCTTCAAGCTCGACCTCGCGGGCGCGCGGTTCACCGGGGCGAGCCTGCGCAGGGCGACGTTCTTCCAGTGCGCCGGGGCCGGCGCGGACTTCGGCGAGGCGGCGCTCGAGGACGCGGCCTTCGTCGACTTCAAGGGCGAGAAGGCCTCGTTCCGGAAGGCGAGCGCCGCGGCCCTGCGCGTGGTCTCCGCCTCCGCGCTGCCGGGCGCGGACTTCTCCGGCGCCGAGCTCGCGCGGGCGAACCTGCGCGGGGTCGACCTGGAGGGCGCTGTCTTCGAGGGCGCCTCGGCCGACAACGCGGATTTCAGCGAGGCGAACCTCCGCAACGCGCGCCTCGGGCAGCTCGGCGGCAAGGGCGCCCGGTTCATGCGAGCCGACCTGACCGAGGCGGATCTGACCGGCGCGAACCTGATGGACGCCCTGCTGCAGAAGGCGAAGGTGTCCGGCGCCCGCTTCGAGAAGGCGAACCTCTTCCGCGCGAACCTGCTCGACGCGAAGGGCGATCAGCGGACCACGTTCTCCGACGCGCACATCAAGAACGTCGTGTTCACGGGGCAGAGCCAATGACGCGCGACGAGCTGCTCGCGAGGGTGGACGAGGGCGAGGTCGTCGCCGGGGAGGACCTGTCGGGGCTCGACCTGTCGGGGCTCGACCTGTCGGGCGTCGTCTTCGAGAAGACGAGCTTCCGCGGCGCCCAGCTGAAGGGCGCGAAGATCAGCGAGTCGATGTTCAACGGCTGCGACCTCTCGGGCGCCGACCTGTCCGGCGCGCGGGCCCGCCACGCCGTGTGGACGAAGTGCACGCTCCTCCAAGCGCGCCTCGACGGCTGCGACCTCGTCTCCGCGAACTTCGCCGAGTGCGACGTGTCGCGCGCGAGCTTCGACCGCGCAAACCTCACGATCGGCAGCATGGCGAAGGGGCGCGCCGACGAGGTGAGCTTCCGCGAGGCCAACCTGGACCGCTTCTCGCTCGTGGAGACGGAGGCGGCGCGCCTCGCGCTCGACGGGGCGAAGCTCAGGCAGGCCTGCCTCATCAAGGCGGACCTGTCCGCCGCGAGCCTGCGCGGCGCGACGATGCACCTCACCGTGCTGATCCGGGCGAGCCTCCGCGGGCAGGACCTGTCGGGCATGGACCTGACGCTGGCGCAGCTCGTCGACGCCGACCTCGCCGGCTGCGACCTGCGGGGCGCGCGGCTCGTCCAGACGAACTTCAAGGGCGCGGACCTCACCGCGGCGAAGCTCGACGGCGCGGACGCCGAGCGCGGCCTCTTCATCGGCGCGCGGCTCGCCGGCGTGTCGGCCGCCGGCCTCAAGGCGCGGCAGGCGATCTTCTCCGAGGCCGACCTCGAGGCCGCGGACCTCGCCGGCGCCGACCTCTACCAGGCCATCTTCCACCGGGCGGTCTGCCCGCTCGCGAGCTTCCGCGACGCGGACCTGACCTACGCCGATTTCTCGCACGCGAGCGTCGAGAAGGCGGACCTTTCCGATGCGAAGCTGTTCCGCGCCCGCTTCCACCAGACGCGCGACGCGGGCGCGACCTTCACGAGCCGGTCCGCCGCGCTCGGCGACGACCCGGAGCTGCTCGAAGCCGAGCGCTGGACGCCCTGAGGGGATGCCCCTCCCGACAGCAGGAGAGAGACGATGCGAGACAATCTGGCGAGACAACGGGTGGAGACCTTCGCGATCCAGGAGATCGGCACGGTGATCGGCGCGATGGACCGGTCGTTCCAGGTGCGCGTCGGGTCGGGCGACTACGCGGCGAAGCGCGCGGTGAGCTGCCTTGTCGAGCCGGAGCTCGGCGACCGGGTGCTCGTCGCGCTGCACGACGCGGGGTGCCACGTGCTCGCGGTGCTCGACCGCGAGGGCGAGGCGCCGACGCGCCTCGTGGCCGAGGGGGACCTGGAGCTGAGCGCCCCGGCCGGGCGCGTCACGGTCACCGCGGGCGAGGGCGTGCGCCTCGTCACGCCGGCCGAGGCCGCGGTGGCCGCGGGCAAGGTGCGCGTCGCCGCGGGCGAGGGCTCGCTCGCCGTCGGGGCGATGACGTACGTGGGCGAGCGGCTCGTCGCGCAGGTCGACCGCGTGAAGACGGTCGCGCGGTCGGTCGAGTCGATCGCGGACCGCTGGGTGCAGCGGCTCGACCGGGCGTACAGGTTCATCGCCGAGTCGGAGCAGGTGCGGACGCAGTATTACGAGGTCACCGCGAAGGCCGCGGTGAACATCAAGGCGCAGGCGACGCTCGTCTCGAGCGGCGAGCTGACCAAAATCGACGGTGGGCAGATCCACCTCGGCTGACAGGAGGCCCCGATGTTCGCGAACACGCAGATGGGAGGCTTGGCGCTGGGCGGGCCTGACGTGTGCCTGACGCCGCCGGCGCACTTGCCGGTGCCTTATCCCAACCTGTCGGCGCAGCCGATGGGGGTGCCGGCGGCTTATAACGTGCTGTTCATGTGCGCGCCGGCGCACAACATGATCACCCAGGTGCCGCTGACGAACGGCGACAACCCCGGCCTGGAGACGGGCGTCGTCTCGCACACGGTGATGGGCCCCTCGCGGCACATCACCGCGGCGTTCACCGTGCTCGTGGGCAGCGCGCCCGCCACGCGGATGACGAGCATCACGCTGCAGAACACGGTCAACTCCCCCGGGGTCAGCCTCGTCCCGAGCCAGGTCAAGGTGCTCCTCCTCGCCCCGTAGGCCGCTCGTGAAGGAACACAACCGGCTCCGCATCGAGCGCCTCGCGGCCCGCTATGCGCGGCGCCTCGATGAGGCGCGCGCCCCCGCGGAGGCGGATTTCCTCCGCGAGTTCGACGACCTGCGCGAGCGCCTGCTCCGCCCTCCGATGGAGGAGTTCGCCGCCGAGCTCCGCAAGGCGGGGCACGCGCCGCGCATCGTGCTCGACGAGGGGCACGACACGCCGAGCGTCGAGCTCGCCCTCGGCCTGCGCGAGGCCAAGGCGAGCCGCAACGTGGTCGGCTTCTGCGTCATCCGCTGGGCCGGCCACCCGCTCCAGATCCTCGCCTACCTCGAGGTCAACCCCACGCCGTTCGATCTGGAGCGGTTCGCCCGCGCCGCCGACGTCGGGCCCGAGCGCGTCGAGCAGCTCCTCGTCGAGGCGATCGAGCACATCATGGTCTGCAACGCGCCCTGAGCGCCGGCGGCGCCTGGCCGCTCGCTCGGCGACAAGGGCGGGTCTCGGGGGTATGCTCCGCCGATGAGTACCATTGAGCTCAGCGCGGAGAATTTCGAGAAGACGGTCGAGTCGAACGGCATCGTCCTCGTCGACTGGTGGGCGCCCTGGTGCGGCCCCTGCCGTGTCTTCGGGCCCGTCTTCGAGAAGGCCTCCGAGAAGCACGCGGACATCGTGTTCGGGAAGATCAACACGGACGACCAGAAGGACCTGGCGCAGGCCTTCAACATCCGCTCCATCCCGACGCTCTTCATCTTCCGCGAGAAGGTCCTCCTGTTCGCGGAGGCGGGCTCGCTGCCCGCTTCGGCGCTCGATCAGGTGATCGAGAAGGTGCGCTCGCTCGACATGGACGAGGTGCGCGCGAAGATCGCCGAGGACGAAGCGAAGGAGGCCGCCGGCGGAGGCGACGCCGGCGAAGGCCCCTGAGGAGAACGCTGCCCGCAGGGGCGGCGCCGACGCCGGCGCCTCGATCCCCGTGGCGCCCTGGTCGATGGCCTCGTTGACGCTGGGGGGCGCCCGCGCGGCCGTTCCAGGCTGAGTCCCCGGCGCCGTCGTCCACGTCCGGTCAGGACGGGGACGCGGGAGCCATCGGTGTGACTCGATGTCGTCGATGTTCATTTTGATCGACCCAGAAGCGTCTCCCCGCCACGTTGTACCTCCCGTCACATCCGCCATGCGGCGCCGAGAGCGCGCTGAAGGGGCGATGAGGCAGCGGAGGAAACCATGTCTATCGGTGAAGTGACTGGCGAGCCGAGCGGCGGTCGCTGGGTCATCCCGCTCTGCTGGGCGGCCGTTCTGCTGGACGGATTCGATCTCGTGGTGCTCGGCACGGTGCTGCCGGTGCTGCTCCAGCTCGAGGTGTGGGACCTCGACCCGGACGGCGCGGCGATGCTGTCGACGGTCGGTCTCATCGGAATGGCGATCGGCGCGATGACCATTGGCACCGTCACCGACGTCATCGGCAGGCGCAAGGCGCTGCTCCTGGCCGTCCTTGAGTTCTCCCTCTTCACGCTCCTGTGCGCGTTCGCGCCGTCCGCGTTCGTGTTCGGGCTCTTCCGCTTCCTCGCCGGCCTCGGGCTAGGCGGCTGCCTGCCGACGGCGATCGCGCTGGTGACCGAGCACGCGCGCGCCGGCAAACGCGGCAGCGCGACGACCACGATCATGACCGGGTACCACGTCGGCGCCGTGTTGACGGCGCTGCTCGGCATCGTCGTCATCAGGCCGCTGGGGTGGCGCGCGATGTTCGTCATCGGCGCGGCGCCCGCGCTGGTCGTGATCCCGCTCATGCTCCGCTACCTGCCGGAATCCGGATCGTTCCTCGAGGTGGCGCGGCCGCGCCGGTCGCTGCGCCACGTTCTAGGCCCGGTCGCCTCGCTGTTCCGGCCCGGCCTGATGCGCCCGACGCTGGCGTTCTGGGTGACCTCGTTCATGGGCCTGCTGCTCATCTACGGCCTCAACACGTGGCTGCCGGCGATGATGCGGCAGGCCGGATACGAGCTCGGCGCGGCGTTGAGCATGCTGCTGACGCTCAATGTGGGCGCGGTGATCGGCCTGGTGCTCGCCGGCCACGTGGCGGACTGGCTCGGCGTGCGCCCGTCCGTCATCGGCTGGTTCAGCGCCGCCGCGGTGTTCCTTGCGCTGCTCAGCGTCCGACTCCCCGGCGCCGGCGTCTATGGGGCCGTGCTGCTCGCCGGCTGCTTCGTCTTCAGCGCGCAGGCCCTGGTGTACGCCTATGTTGGACGCGTCTACCTGGACGGCAGCAGGGCGACCGGGCTTGGCTGGACGGCCGGCGTCGGGCGACTCGGCGCCATCTGCGGTCCGATCGTCGGTGGCACGCTGCTGGACGCCGGGGTGGCGTACCCGTGGGGCTTTTATGCCTTCGCCATCGTAGGGGCGCTCGCCGCCATCGCGGCCGCCGCCGTGGGACGGGCGAGCCCGCGACGGGAGCCCACGGGCGCGAGCCTGCCTGCGCCCACGAAGTGCTGAGTCGAGCGAGAATCGAACTCGCTCTGTCCTTGGCGCCTCATTCACTCTCGATCAACGCGATCGAGGCTCTCGCCTAGACGGTGGTCTTGTCGGCGCGATGCTCGGTGGCCCCAGGGATGGCGGGCAGCCACGGCACGCGGTGCGCCGTCCAGAGCTGGAAAGACGGCGGGGGCAGGTCGCCCGGCCGGTCCATGGTGCCGAGGAAGATATCGAGCTCCCGCGCGCCATCGCGGCGCCAGAAGAGCGACGAGCCGCAGGTCGAGCAGAACTGGCGGACAGCGAAGCTGGACGACCGATACGTCGCAGGCGAGCCGGAGAGCAGCTCGAACTGCTCGTCGGGATAGGTGGCAAACGCCGGCATGGGCGCGCCGGACTGGCGCCGGCACTGGCTGCAGTAGCAGATGTTGACGCTCACCGGCGCGCCGCGCGCACGGTAGCGGATCGCGCCGCACAAACAGCCGCCGGTGTGGTGAGCCTCGGACATGGCCATCGCCTCCTGGTTCCTGGAGTTCGCGATCGCCAGCCTGGCCTCTCGCGGCACGCGCGGCAACCGGCGCACGCCCCCGGCGCGGCGCAGGCATCAGGCGGAGGCCCGGAGCGGCCGGCACAGCCCATAACCCAGCACGCAACCGAGGCCATACAGCGCGAAGTCCGCGGGATCGAATCCGCCGTTCGCGCCGAGCAGAAGCCGCCCCGGGGTGGTGCTGCGCGCGGCCCACAGCCACGGCGCCTGGCTCAGCTGGAGCAGCTCGATCGCGCACGTCGCGGCGAAGACCGCGAGCGCCAGCCGGTGCGTGCGCGCGGAGATCCACACCATCTGCGCCGCGGCGATCCACACGACCTCGTAGAGCACCGCGCCGGCGCTGTTGCGCAACCAGACCGGACCGCCGTGGAACCGGGTGATCAGGCCGACAGGGACGACCGCCACGATGATCAGGGCCAGCGCGACGCGCTTGCGAGCGGCTTCCGCCATGCGGAGAGCCTACAGCGGTCTCCGCCCCCTCTGCACCCAGCAGAGCGCCAGCAGAGCGCCAGCAGAACGCCAGCAGAGCGGCGGTCACCCGCACAGGAGACGGGCCCAGATCGGCGTTTTCGGCGCGCAAGCGCACTCCGGTGCGCTGAGCACCGAAAACGCCGAGATGGGCCCGTATCCGAAGCGGGTGACCGTCGCTCTAGCGCGCAGGGCGGAGGGCGAGGGGCGCGGTGCCGGTGAGCAGCCCCGCCGCGAGGGCGACCACGCCGCCGAAGCCGACGCAGGCGCAGCCGAGCGCGCCCGTCAGGGCGGCGACGCCGCACGCCGAGGCCCAGGACGCCCCGAGCCGCTCCGACCGGCGCAGCACCCGCGAGAGCAGCACGCCGGCAGCGACCCCGCCCGCCAGGCAGGCAGGGACGCAGATGGATACGCACCCTTCCGGGGTGCACAGGTGACCGTAAATGCGCGCCGCGTGCGCCGCTGCGAAGGGCACGAGCCCCGCCGCGACGCCGGGGAGCACGCCTCGCCCGAGCTGCTGCCCGCGCCACGAGAGCAGCGCCGCCGCGACGTAGAGCGCCGCGCCGAGGATCGCGGTGGTGACCGGGCGGTCGCTCATCAGCGTCGCCACGAGCGCCACGGCGATCGTCGGCGCCGCTGCCCAGGCGGCCCTCCTCGCCCTCCCCCGCTCGTACGCGCGATAGGCCCTCTCCTTCAGGCTCAGGCCCGCAAGCGCCTCACGTTCCATAGATCCTCCTCCACGCCTCCCGCAGGCGCGCAAACGCGCGCTCGCGGCGCTTGCGCAGCGCCGCGCTCGACACCGACGGATCGCGATCGACCTCCAGCAGGGTCGCCCTCAGCGTCTCGCGATCCGCCTCGGCCAGCGTGCCGAGCACCTCGCGCGCCGCGTTGTCCAGATCCCGGGCGATCGCGGCTTCCTCCGGCGTGGGCGCGTCGGCCGCGATCGACGGGACATGCTCGTCCGGCGCCTCCCTCGACCGGGACCGCCGCCGCCGCGTCGTGCGGCACTCCCACGTCGCGATGGCGAGCGCCCAGGTCAGCGCGTCCCCGTCGGGATCGAACGAGCTGGCGCGGTCGAACACCTTGAGCAGCGCCTGCTGGGCCGCGTCCTCCGCGTCCGCGCCGCCCCCGAGCATGCGGCGGCAGAACGCGCCGATCGCCGGCCAGAGGGCGGCGTAGACAGGCTCGAACGCCGCGCGATCGCCGTCGGCGAGGCGTCTCATCGACGCGTTGAGCAGCGATCGCGCGCGCGGTTCCAAGGGCGCTGGGTGCTCAGCCGCAGGGGCAGTCGGGGCACGGGCAATCGGCGCACGGACAGCCGCCCGTGAGCTGCGTCCCAGCATAGGCCACCGCCGGGATTCCGAGGACGGCCGCGATCAGGGTCACCTTGAGCCAACGACGCATGGGATCTCTCCTTGTCTTCTCTGACCGGCTGTCCTCGCCGGCCTTCCTTGGCTCTAGGCGCGAGCGGGGCGAGCGTGACACCCGCGGCGATCGAAATCCGGCGGCCAGGCGCCATCGCTGCAGATCGCCGCACGAGCGACGACCTCTTCTCCGCTCGCCGCGCGAGCGCCTTCGTCCAGACGGGCGCGTCGTTCCGCCGGCCGGGCTCGACGTGCTAGGGTCCCGTGCCTATGTCTGGCCGCTCGTGGTTCGCTGCCCTCGGCGCCCTCTGGCTCGGGTGCACGCCGTCGCGGCATGACGCCGGCTCGCGCGCAGACGCGGCCGGGAGCGCGGGCGTGGCGGTCGCGGAGCCCTCGCCCTCCAGCGCGCCCTCCGCGCGCGCCAGCGCGCCGGAGCCGCCGCCCGAGGCGCTGGCGGCCTCGGCCCCGGCCGCGCCGGTCCCGGAGGTGGAGGCGGCGCGGGCGCGATCCGCGCGCGTGTACTCCAAGGGCCGCGAGGTGTGGATCCGGTCCGCGCCGCGGCCCAAGGCCCAGTGGATCGGCATGCTCTCGATCGGCGGCTCGGTCCGCCTGAAGAGCGTCGAGCCCATCCGCGGCGCCGGCGGCTGCCCGGCGTTCTACGCGGTGGAGCCGCGCGGTTACGTGTGCGTCGACGGCGAGCGCGCCACCCTGGACACCGCCGATCCCGTGCGCCAGGCGCTGATCCCCCATGCCCCGCGCGCCGATCTGCCGCTCCCGTACCGCTACGGCGAGTCGCTCGGCCTCAAGCGCCGCCTCCGCGTGGACGGCATCGACGCGCCGGCGTGGCCCGAGGGGCTGCACGATCTGCGGCACATGCAGGTCCGCCCGCGCTCGTCGGTCGCCTGGACCGAGGAGGTCGAGGCCGGCGGGGCGACCTGGCTCTGGGCGTCGGATCTGACGTTCATACCGAAGGACAAGGTCAAGCCCTACGAGCCCGCCACCTTCGAGGGGGTGTACCTCGGCGCCGAGGCGCGCCTGCCGATGGCCTTCTTTCGCCGCAAGGCGCGCCCGAAGTACCGCCTCACGGAGGGAGGCCCGCCCGCGAAGACGGACGCCGTGTGGGAGCGCCTCGCCCGGGTCGGGCTGACGGGCCGATCGAAGCGGGTCGGCGAGCTGACGTATCTCGAGACCCGGGACGACGGGCACTGGGTGCTCGAGCGCGACGCGGTGGTCGTCCAGCCGCGGAGGGCGCGGAACCCGTGGGGCCGCCCGATCCGGCTCGGCGGGGAGCCTCCCTCGGCGCCGGCGGACGGGCGCAGGAACACGTGGGTCGAGATCGCCGCCCTCGACGGCTGGCTCATCGCGTACGAGGACGACCGCCCCGTGTTCGCGACGCTGATCTCGGCCGGGCGCAACGGGGCCGAGGAGCCGGAGAAGGCCGAGCCGTTCGTGCCGCCGTCCACGACCCCGCTCGGCCAGTACAGCATCGGCCGCAAATGGGTGACGAAGACGCTCATCACGCCCCACGTCGACGCGGACGACTGGATCGAGGCGGAGGTGCCGTGGAGCCAGCACTTCTTCAGCAAGTACCTCCTCCACGCGGCCTACTGGCACGACCGCTGGGGAGAAGGGCAGAGCGGCGGGTGCGTGAACCTCTCGCCGGTCGACGCGAAATGGCTCTTCCACTGGACCGAGCCCGCCGTGCCCGATGAGTGGTACGCGGTCCAGGCCACGCGCGACGACCCGTCCACGCGCGTCGTGATCCATCGCTGAGCCGCCGCCGCCCGGCGCGGGGGAGCGCGTGCGGGAGCGCGCCCGCGCCTCGCGCGCGCCTGCCGGAAGCCGCTATTTCGCCGGCGCGCTGGCCGCCTCGGCGCGCTCGCCCCCCTCGCCCGCCGCGGCCATGCGCCGCATGCAGAGCTTGAGTCCGGCGCGGAGGTTGCCGACGGTCGTGACGCCGGAGAGGTCGAGTCCGAGCGCGATCATCGTCTGCGCCACGTTCGCCCGGATCCCCGTGATGATCCCCTCCGCGCCGAGGAGCCGGATGGCCTTGATCATCTCGATGAGGTACCCGGCCGTCCGCGTGTCGACAGCGTCGACGCCGGTGAGATCGAGGATCGCGTACCGCGCGTCCTTGCTCACGATCGCCGAGAGCAGGTTGTCCATCGCCTCGGAGATCCTCAGGCTGTCGACAACGCCCACCATGGGGAGGGTCAGCACCTTGTCCCAGACCTCGATGATGGGCGTCGAGAGATCGCGGATGACCTCCTGCTGCGTCTCGATGAGCTCGATCTTCGCCCGGAGCTCCTGCTCACGTCGCTTCGCCGCGGAGCCGTCCAGGCTGAGGGTGATCATGCCGTCGGGCTCCCCGTTCCCGCCGCGCACGGGGATGTGCCATGTCTCCCAGGCGGCGCCGTACGCCTCGTAGATGTTGTATGCGCCTTTGCCCGCGAGCGCCTGCCGGCTCGTCTCCAGCGCCTCCGGGTCATTCGCGAAGAGATCGAGCACGTTCGCGCCGAGGAACTGCCCCGGCTTCACGCCGGCGGCCTCGAGCCCCCTGCCGTCGTGGAACGTGAAGACCCCGTGGCGGTCGTACCTGCACACGGTGATCGGAATGTGGTCGAGGATCGCGCGGAGGAGCAGCTGCGCCTCACGGAGCTTCGCCTCGAGCTCCTCCCTCGTCTCCGCTCCCACGGTGCCCGACTCCGCGTCCCCCTTCATGGGAGCCTTCTACCGCGCACGCGCGCTGGCCGTCGAGGGGCTGTCGGCCGGTCGATGACGTTTCCACCGCGCCGAGGAGCCGAGCTCCGCGGCGCTGGTTGACATGGTGTCCGATCGACACCAAGATTCGTGTGCAAATTACACGGAGGGTTGAATGTCGGTCTCCTACGAGCACCCGCGGCCGGCGCTGACGGTGGATTGTGTCGTGTTCGGCCTCGACGAGGAGGATCTCAAGGTCCTCCTCATCCGGCGGGAGCTCGAGCCGTTCCGCGGCAGGTGGGCGCTCCCGGGCGGGTTCGTGCGCGTCGACGAGGCGCTCGACGACGCCGCGCGGCGGGAGCTCGCGGAGGAGACGGGGCTCTCGGGGGTGTTCCTGGAGCAGCTCTACACGTTCGGCGCCCTTGGGCGGGATCCGCGCGAGCGCGTGGTCTCGGTCGCGTACTACGCGCTTGTGAAGCTCCGGGATCACCGCGTCAAGGCAGCGACCGACGCGCGCGAGGCGGCGTGGTTCGCGGTGGACGACACCCCGGCGCTCGCCTTCGATCACGACGAGATCCTCCCGGTCGCGCTGGAGCGGCTCAAGGGCAAGGTGCGATACAGGCCGCTCGGGTTCGAGCTCCTGCCGCCGAAGTTCACGCTGTCGCAGCTCCAGCGCCTCTACGAGGCGATCCTCGAGCGCCCGCTCGACAAGCGCAATTTCCGGAAGAAGGCGCTCGGCACCGGGCTGCTCGTGGAGCTCGACGAGGTCGAGCAGGACGTCGCGCACCGCGCGGCGCGGCTCTACCGGTTCGACCGTCGGAAGTACGAGCGGCTCGAGAAGGACGGCTTCAGCTTCGAGATCTGACGCGGAGCGCGGGCTCGTCTGTCGGCGATCGCGCTGTCCTCGTCAAGGCAGCTCGCAGACGTAGGGCAGCGCGACGTCGCAGGGCATGTCGTTCCAGGCACCGCCGGCCCAGTCCGCCAGCTCCGCGCAGTTCTCTCCGTCTCCGGCGTTGTTCGGTCGACGCTGCGGTGGCCGTCTCCTCCAGGAAGCGCGGCCGGAACGCCGGCGCCCGGGTTGACAACGTGTACGACGAACACTAAGCTTGGTGTGCAAGATACACGAACGCTCGGGCGCTCGCCGGGCGCGGGCGCTGACGGTCGGCGTTGACCGCCGCGCGGACGGTGGAGCTCCGGCGCCGGGAAGGACCGCGCGCCCCGGCCTCCGTCTGCCCGGGTCCGGCCGCAGCGCGCCCTCGCCGGGCGCAGAAGGGAACTCCATGCTTCGCGACGTCGCTTTCTTGGCTGACATGGGAGGGGGCTCGGCCTTCGAGGTCGCCGGAGGGACGGTGCTCGGGACCGATCACCTCGTCGCGGGGCGGCCCAACCAGGACGCCTATGCCTTCCGGGCCGAGGGCGGCTCTCTCGTCGCGGTGGTCTGCGACGGCTGCGGCAGCGGCGCGCGCAGCGAGGTGGGCGCGGCGCTCGGGGCGCGGATCGTGACCGAGCAGGTGCTCGGCGCGCTCCGGCGCGGCGGAGACCTCGATTCGCCCGCGACGTGGGAAGAGGTGCGGCGCGGGGCGCTCGCGCCGCTCCGCGACGTGGCCGCCGGGATGGGCGGCAGCTTCACCGAGGTCGTGTCGACCTTCTTCCTCTTCACCGTCGTCGGCCTCGCGATCTCCGGCGACAGGGCGTGCGCGTTCTCCCTCGGCGACGGGCTCATCGCGCTCGGCGACGAGCTCCTGCGGCTCGGCCCCTTCCCGAGGGACGAGCCCCCGTACCTCGCGTATGGCCTGCTCGATCGGCCGCCCGGCGGCGAGGCGCCGCGCTTCACCGTGCACCGCGCCTTCCCGTCGAGCGCGCTCCGGACTGCCCTGCTCGGGACCGACGGCGCGATCGATCTGCTGGAGTCGTCGTCACGGCAGATCCCGGGGGGCGGCGAGGTCGGCCCGCTGTCGAGGTTCTGGGAAGACGACCGGTATTTCCGGAACCCCGACGCGGTGAGGCGGCGGCTCGCGCTCATCAACCGATCGGTGACGCGGCCCGTGTGGAAGGAAGAGCGGATGGAGCGCGAGGGCGGGCTGCTCCGAGACGACACGACGGTGGTCGTCGTGCGGAGGGCGCAGGGCGCCCGCGATTGAGGCGCGGCCCTGCGCGGGATCGCAGGAGTCGCGGAGGGAAACGACAGGGCGTCTGCGCTTGATTGCGCTTGATTGCGCTTGATTGCGCTTGATTGCGCTTGATTCGGTTCGATTGCGTCCGGAGGAGGCGACTGTGGACGTTTATGTTGGTTCAAAGCGGGTTCGGCTCGACCCTCGGGCCTCGATCGGCAAAGGCGGGGAGGCGGACGTGTTCGACCTCGGAGACGGCCGCGCGCTCAAGGTCTGGAAGACGCCCGATCACCCGGATTACGCCGGGCAGGACGCCGAGCAGCGCGCCGCCGAGGTGCGCATCGAGCGCCACCAGGACAAGCTGCGCGCGTTCCCGCCGGCGCTGCCCGATCAGGTGATCGCGCCCCTCGAGCTCGCGACCGATAAAACCAGGAAGCGCGTCGTGGGCTACGCCATGCGCCTCGTGCGCGGCGCGGAGCCGCTCCTGCGCTACGGCGAGCCGTCGATGCGCCACGGCGGGCTCTCGTCGGCCGCGGTGTCCGAGGTGCTCGCGCGGCTCCACCGGGCGGTCGCGGCGATCCACGACCGGGGCGTCGTGATCGGCGACTTCAACGATCTCAACGTGCTCGTCGCCGGCGGCGAGGTGTTCGTCATCGACGCCGACAGCTTCCAGTTCGGCCCGTACCTCTGCCAGGTGTTCACCGAGCGCTTCGTGGATCCGCTGCTCTGCGACCCTTCGCTCCCCCGGCCGCTCCTGTCGAGGCCGTATTCGCAGGACTCCGACTGGTACGCGTTCTCTGTGATGGTCATGCAGAGCCTGCTCTGCGTGGGGCCTTATGGCGGCGTCTTCCGGCCGCGGTCCGCGTCGGCGCGGGTGCCCGAGAGCGCGAGGCCGCTCCGCCGCATCACCGTGTTCGACCGCGAGGTGCGGTATCCGAAGCCGGCCATCCCGTACCGCGTCCTGCCGGACGATCTCCTGGACGCGCTCTACCGCGTCTTCGTCGAGGACCGGCGCGGCGTGTTCCCGCGCCGGCTGCTCGACGCGCTCGCCTGGACGAGGTGCCCTTCGTGCGGCGTCGAGCACGCGCGCCCTGCCTGCCAGGCCTGCGCGGGCGCAGCGCCGGCCGTCGTGAAGGAGTCGACGGTCGTCCACGGCGAGGTGCTGGCGACGCGGATCCTGAGCACGCGCGGGGTGATCCTGGCCGCGGCCCTCGGCCCGGGCGGGCTCTCGTACCTCGTGAACGAGGGCGGCCGCTTCCTGCGCGAGGACCGGTCCGTCGTGATGTCCGGCGCGCCGCACCCCGCGACGCGCTTCGCGGTGCACGGCAAAGCCACGTTGATCGGCCGGGGCGGCGATCTCGTGGTGCTCTCGCCGGGGGCCGCGCCCGAGCGGATCCAGGTGGACTGCGTCGGGACGAGGCCCATCTTCGACGTCAACGCGCGCGCCCGCTACTGGACGCGCGGCGGGCAGCTCCTGCGCAGCGGGAAGCCGGGCGCCGCCGCGCTCTCGGGCGAGGCGGACGCCGTGCCGATGGGCGAGGTGCTCGCCGGGCAAACGCTGTTCTGGGTGGGTCCCACCTTCGGGCTCGGCTTCTACCGCGCCGGGAACGTCTCGATAGCGTTCGTCTTCGACGCCGATCGGCCCGGCCTCAAGGACACGGTCAAGCTGCCTTTCCCGGGCGGCAAGCTCACCGCGGCGACCTGCGTCTTCGACGCCGGCCCGAGCTCGTCGTCGAACGACGGCCGCGGGCGCCCCCGCGCCGGGCGCGCATGGCTGTTCCTCGCCGCCGAGCAAGCCGGCCGGACCGTGCACCGGTGCGTCGTCGTGCGCGAGGACGGCGCGGTCGAGGCGGTCGCCGACGGCGACGGGGAAGGCGGCTCGTGGCTCGGCGCGCTGACCGGCAAGTGCGCGGCTTCCGGGTTCCTGCTCTCGGCGACCGACAGCGGCGTCGTCCGCGTCGAGGTCCGCGGGGGCGCGCTCGTGGAGACGCGGCAGTTCCCGGGCACCGAGCCGTTCGTCACCCAGGCTTCCCGGCTGCTCGTCGGCCCAGAGGGCCTGTTCGTCGTCGACGCACAGGCGATCACCTTGCTTCGTATCTCGTGAATCCACGCTGAGCTGACGGCCCGCGCTCGCGGGCCGATCGAGAGGAGAGAGAGAGACCATGAAATCGACAGAGCTCCCCCTGCCCGCCTTCTATGACGCCAAGAACGCCGAGCGGTGGGGCTTTCACCCCAATGAAGAGGCGCTGCACGGCGCCGCCGCCGCGTGGCGGAAGGCGCATGGCGTGAAGCCGTCGGCCGCGGACGCGCAGAACGTCCACCTCCTGCTCATCGACGTGCAGAAGGACTTCTGCTTCCCGCAGGGCTCGCTCTACGTCGCCGGCAGGAGCGGCACGGGCGCCGTCGACGACAGCCGCCGCATCGCCGAGTTCATCTACAGGAACCTCGCGTCGATCACGAACATGACGGTCACGATGGACACCCACTTCGCTTACCAGATCTTCTTCCCGGCCTTCTGGGTGGATCGCGAGGACCGCCCGCTGACCGCGCACCGCGAGATCACGACGGCGCAGATCGACGCGGGGGAGGTGCGGCCGAACCCCGCGGTGGCGAAGTGGCTCTGCGGCGGGAGCTACCCGTGGCTCATGAAGCAGGTCCGGTATTACTGCGAGGAGCTCGAAAAGGCCGGGAAATACAAGCTCTACCTGTGGCCGCCGCACTGCATCCTCGGGAGCGACGGCCACGCGCTCGCTGGCGTCGTGCACGAGGCGCGGATGTTCCACGCGTTCGCGCGCGGGGTGCAGTCGTGGGTCGAGGTCAAGGGCGGCAACCCGCTCACCGAGAACTACTCGGTGATGCAGCCCGAGGTGCTGACGCGGCACGACGGCCAGCCGCTCGCGCAGCGGAGCACGGGCTTCCTGAGGACGCTGCTCCACGCCGACGCGGTGATCATCGCCGGCCAGGCCGCGAGCCACTGCGTCCGCAGCTCGATCGAGGACATCTTGACGGAGATCGCGCTCACCGACCGCGCGCTCGCCAAGAAGATCTACGTGATGACCGACTGCATGTCGCCGGTCACCGTGCCCGACGGCAAGGGGGGCTTCGCCGTCGATTTCACCGCCGAGGCGGACAAGGCGCTCGCCCGCTTCGCCGCCGCCGGGATGAACCTCGTGAAGAGCACCGACCCGATTCCGTGCCTGGGCGCATGACCGTGGAGGATCCGATGAGCAAGAACAAGGAGAACAACAACGGGACGAGCCGCGATGGCTCGCTCGACATCGAGCAGCTCTTCGAGGCAGCGCGGGACGACGGCGCGCTCTCGCCCGAGGCGATGCAGGCGCTGCACATCACCGACCTGGGCGCGCAGATCCAGGCCGGCTTCGGCGTGCAGGTGGACGACGTGGCGTCGTCGGAGGTGGTGCTTGTCACGGTGATGCCCGACGACTCGGGATCCATCAAATTCGCCGGCAACGCCCCGTCGGTGAGGGACGGGCACAACCTCGTGGTGGGCGCCCTCTCCGACTCCAGGCAGCGCGACTCGATCCTGGCGCACAACCGTTACCTGAACGGGGCGGTGCTCTATCCGTACTGCCCGATCGCCCAGGCCGTGAAGATGGACACGAAGAACTACGATCCCATGCTCGGCACGCCCCTCTACGATCAGACGGTGGTCTTGCTCGGAACGGTGATCGCGAAGGCGCAGGAGTTCGCGCTGAGCGGCGTCCCGGCGCGCACCGTCACGCTGATCATCTCGGACGGCGCCGACGCGGGCTCGACGTGGGCCAAGGCCAAGGACGTGTGCGCCCTCGTCCGTGACATGCGGCGGGCCGAGGCCCACATCGTAGCGGCGATCGGCATCGACGACGGGAACACCGATTTCCGCGCCGTCTTCCGCGACATGGGGATCGAGGACCGCTGGATCCTGACGCCGAAGAGCGACGCGGCGGACATCCGCAAGGCGTTCGCGCTGTTCTCCCAGTCGGCGGTGCGCGCCAGCCAGGGCGGCGCGTCGTTCTCGAAGACGGTCGCGGGCGGCTTCGGAGGGTGAAGCGCGCGCCTCTGGCTCGCCGCGCGCCTCCCCGCGCGGCGGCGAGCCCTCCACACCTCTCGGCTGCTCCGGCGGAGGACCCGGATCAGGCCGCGGCCTCCCAGGGGACGACGCCATAGCGGCGGCGCAGCTCGTCGAGATCCACCGCCATGTCGGACCAGAAGTCCCAGTCGTCCATCAGGTCGATGCTCATCTTCGTTCCGCGAACGAACGATCGCACGAGCTCGTCGGCGAGCCCGGGCGTGGCGAGCATCCCCTGCTGCGACGGCGCCAGCACGGTGAGCTGGACGCCCTGCTGGAGCTGCACAAGCAGGAACACGAGGATGCCGAACGGGTTCTCGCGGCGATACCCCGCCTGAAAGGCGATCGTCATCGCCTCTCCGCGCAGGTCCGTGCCGTAACCGGCGAGGATGTGGCTCAGGTCGTGCGTGAGCACGCCCTCGGGCACGCCGCGCTTCTCGCCGGGGAACGAGAAGCCGTTCTCTCGATAGAAGGTGAAGAGCGCCTTGCCGAGGGTGCCCTCTCTGTACGCCTCGAGCGAGCGGTAGCGCGCGGCGACTGGCTCGTTCTCCAGGATGCCCGCGAAGCTCGCGACGTTCCTGGCGAGCCCATAAAGGCCGCCCTCATCGAGCATGCGCCGCACGTTCTTGCCGAGCAGCGAGCTCCGGCTGATGTCGATGCGCAGGAGGAGCAGCCGCCGCTCGTAGAGGTGGTGGAGCTGGCGGACCGCCTGCGGCCGCGCCCCGAGCGCCGCGGCGAAGCGCTCGACCTCGAGAAGCTCGCGCTCATCGACGCGCTCGCCGCACAGGGTCATGGCGCAGAGACCGTTGATGAGCTGCTCGCGCAAAGCAGGGTGCTCGACGGCGCGCGCGAGCTCCTCGGGCGTTATCGGGGCGAGCGCGTCGATGTCGACGTCGGTGCGGAGGAGGTGCCGCTGCACCGCGGCGATCGCGTCGCGCCGCGATCCGTCGAGGGGGCCGGCCGAGGTAAGGACGACCTTGATGGCACGCAGACCCGCGTGCGCCTGTTCTTGGCTCGGGATGAGGTAGGTCATGCCAGAGAGGATGATGCCGAGCGCGCGTCCCGTCCTTGACCGGCGACGCCAATGTCTTGACCGAGCGCGCCGCCTGGCCGTGGAGCAGGTTCCGCGGCGGCTCGACGCCGCGGGCGCCCGGCTCCGATCCACCTGCCATGCGCTGCGCGAACAGCGTCCTGGACATAGCTCATCTCGATCTCCCGCTGTGCCCAAGGTTCTCGCTGGCCGGCCACTCGCCACTCAACTATTTGCGGGTGTGTGAGCCCGAGGGCATCTCGCGGAGGTCTCATGCAGCTGAGATTCGTGGAAGCAAACCGGAAACGTCTCGGGAACGTCCAGCTTCCGAGCGCGATCACACAGGGCATCAGGAGGTTCTTCGCCACGTCCAATGCGCTTCGTCCGGATGGAACGTGGCGAAACTGGGGAGCCAACCATCAGTGCAAACCCGAGAGCTTCCATGAGCCCGGGTCGATCGACGAGCTCGTGGCGATCGTCGACAGCGCGAGGGCCAGGTCCAAGAAGATCCGGATCGTCGGCGCGGGACATTCCTGGTCCGACATCGTGTGCACGGACGAATGGATGGTCAGCCTCGCGCGCATCAACGAGCTCATCGAGCTCGATCGGAAGAACAAGACAGTCACCGTCCAGGCAGGGATGCGCGTCGCGGACCTCATCGATCACCTCGACGCCGCCGGCCTCGCGCTCGTCAACCTGGGAGAGGTCGACGCGCAGCACGTCGGAGGTGTCATCGCGACCGCGACCCACGGCTCCGGAAGCACCGGCTCGTTCTCCAGCGCCGTGCTCGCCGCGAAGCTCTTGCTGTCGTCTGGCAAGGTCATCGAGATATCCAGCGCGCGCAACGCACAGTACCTCGATGCGGTCAGGACCAACCTTGGCTGCCTGGGGATCGTCGTCGAGGCGACGCTCGCGGTCCGCGAGTCGTTCAACGTGCTGAAGCACCAGAAGGTCTTCGAGACCGAGGCGGCGATCGCGAACGCCGCTCACTTTCTCTCGCTCTCCGACCCGTACGCGATGAACAAGGTGTTCTTCTTTCCGTACGGCAGGCAGCACATCTACGCCGCGAAGAGGGAGGAGCTGTCAGAGCCGTCCCTCTGGGACAGGCTGCGCAACCCGCTCCTCGCCGTGGGCGACAGGCTCACGTTGAGCGTCTTGATGAACGCCGCGCGGCGGGTCCCGATCGACCTGAAGCCACGCTTTTTGAGGGCGGCGCTGGCCGCGGTGAGCACGAGCTCCTACCAGGTCGGAAAATCGTACGATCTCCTGCTCTTCGCTCACGATCCTCGCTTCAAGGTCGTCGCTGGCCACATCGAGTCCGAGATCGCGATCCCGATCGAGGGCCTGGGACCGGCGGTCACCTCGCTGTTCGAGCTCATGGAGCGGAGGACGTTCAAGATCAACGGGTACATCCTCGCGCGGACGGTCACCAAGGAGACGGCGTGGATGAGCCCCGCCCACGGTCGCGACTCGGTGTTCCTGACCTTCGCGCACTTCCCTTCCGAGGCGGAAGATTGGAAGGCCGTCTTCGCCGAGATCGAGACCTTCATGATCGAGCGCCATCAGGGCCGGCCGCACTGGGGGAAGATCAATTTCACGAATCGAGAGTACGCGGAGAGGGCATATCCTCGGTACGTCGACTTCGCCGATGTCCGGAGGGAGCTCGACCCGATCGGCATGTTCGCGAACGACTTCATCCGGCGGCACTTCGCCGTCGCGAGGGAGGCCGTTCCCATGAGCGCCCGGCCGGCCCCCGCCTGAGTGAGAGCGCCGGAGGCCCGGACAGGCTCGCGCGATGAGCGCCCTCGGATGTGCTCTCTTGAACTCGGCTGTCGCGCCTGGTAGCCGTGCTCGCCGCGCGGCCGTCCGTGCGCCTCGCCCCTCCGCGTGGCGGCGCCGGAGCGGTCGCGGCTCCAAGGTGGTTGATCATGACGGTCGTACGGTGGAAGGCATTGGAGCGGCGCGTGGTCCAGCACTCGCCGTGGCGGAGGATCGAGGACGTCACCTTCGAGCTCCCGGACGGGCAGGTCCGCACGTTCTCGCTCAAGAAAGAGGGGCGAGTCGTCTGCGTCCTCGCCATCTCCCGCGAGAAGAGGGTGATCCTGGCGCGCCAGTACAGGCCGGGGCCCGATCGGATCCTCGACGAGCTCCCAGGCGGCGGCGTCGAGCCTGGCGAGGCCCCGGAGGCGGCGGCGGCGCGCGAGCTCCTCGAGGAGACGGGGTATGTCGCCGGGCGGCTCGTGCCGCTCGGCCGCCCGCTGGAGTGCGCTTACTCGACCATCGAACGACACGCGTTCCTGGCGGTGGACTGCGCGCGCGACAGGGCGCAAGCGCTGGATGAGACGGAGTTCATCGACGTGGTAGAGAAGCCGATCGAGGACTTCGTGGAGCAGCTCAGGGAGGGCGCCTGCACCGACCCGGAGGTCGGGTGGATGGGGCTTTACGAGCTGGGCTGTCTGAGAGCGAGCGCCTGAGCCTCGCCACGCGGCAGCGCGGCGGAGGCGCGCGGACGCCGGCGCCGCGATGCCCGCCGGTCGCTGGGTGCGCTAGGATGGAGCTCATGCGCAGGCACGATCACGTCCTCCTCGCTCCCGGTGCCGGCGCCTCCGGTCGCACGGTCCACGCGCCTCCGGCCGGCAGGGCGCGCCCGCACGTGCCGCACGTGGACGACCGGCTGGCGCCGCCCGAGACGCGGGTGGAGTACCTCCACGGCGTCGAGGTCTACGCCGCCCCGGCCGATCCGCCGCACGCGACGCAGCATTTCGATCTGACCTACGTCCTCGGCGCCCACGTCGCCGAGGGCTACCGGGGCGCCGTGGACATGCTGACCCGGACCGACCTCGGCAGCGACTACGCGGCCGACGCCAGCGTCTTCGCGCAGAAGCCCGACCGCGCGGGCCGGAGGCGGCTGGAGGAGCTGGCGTTCGAGGTCAGCGACAAGCAGGCCCTCGCCGTCCCGACAACCAAGGCGCGCCTGCTGATCGCCCGCGGCGTGCGGCGGGTGTTCTGCATCCTGGTGAAGCAGCGCCGGGTGATGGAGTGGTCGCGCGAGACCGACGGCTGGCGCCCGCTGCCGAAGGATGCGGTCATCGAGGATCCCTGCCTCGTGCGCCCGCTGCCGATCCAGGCGCTCCTCGAGGCCGCGTCCTCGGACGACGCCGTGGCGCGCGCGCTGCTCGACAAGCGCGTGCCCGCGCTCGAGGCAGCGCTCGCGGAGGGCGAGGCGCGCGGCGAGGCGCGCGGTGAAGCGCGCGGTGAAGCGCGCGGCGAGGCGCGCGGTGAAGCGCGCGGCGAGGCACGGGGCGAGGCGCGCGGTGAAGCGCGGGGCGAAGCGCGCGGCGAGATCAGGATGGCGCAGGAGGCCATCCTCACGGTGCTCGAGTCGCGCGGGATCGCCACGCCGGCCGAGGTGGCCCGCGCGATCGCCGGCTGCGAGGATCTGGGCAAGCTACGGCGATGGATCAAGCGCGCGGCCACCGCGACGACCGCCGCCGAGGTCGTCGCCGGCTCCCGGCGCAAGCGCTGAGCGAGGGCCGCCGCGGCGCGGGCGCGCGCTGGACGCCCGCGCGCCCGCGCGCCCCGTCACTCGTGCTCGCCCCCGCCGCGGCGCACGTGCTTCTTCTCGCCCGTGCGCCGCTTCTCGTCGAGCCGCCGCGTCTTCGACGCACGCGTCGGCCGCGTCGGCCTTCGCTGCACCGGCACCTCGAGCGCGCGCAGGATCAGCGCGCGCAGCTTCTCGCGCGCGTCGTCCAGGTTGCGCAGCTGGTCGCGCGTCAGCTGGCTCACGATGAACAGCCGCCCCTCGGCGTCGAGCCGACCGCGCGCCAGCACGCGCAGCCTCGCCTTGGCGTCGTCGGCGAGCTCCGGCCACGCGCCGAAGTCGAAGCGCAGCTCCACCTTGGAGGCGACCTTGTTGACGTTCTGACCGCCGGGCCCCGACGCGCGAACGGCGCTCCAGCTGAGGAGCGCGGCCGGGGCGGTCAGCGCATCGTTGACGACGAGGGGATCGGACACGGCGGCTCTCCTGCCCTGCGGGCGGCGCGAGCGCCGTGCGGAGCGGCTGACGCCTAGCACGCGCGCGCCGCGCCCGCCGCGCCGCGCGCAGGGCGCGGCCTGCCGGCGAGGAGCGCGTGTGCGATAGAGTCGCCATGCAGGGCCCCCCTGATCACGCCGCCGCGCCGCCGGGCGCCCCTCACCGAGGCCACCCGCCGCATGCGCGGCTCCGCCTGCTTCGCTGCCTCGGCGTCGCCTCCGGTCCGGCCGCAGCCCTCGCGATCGCGCTCGTCCCGAGCGGGCTCCACGCCGTCCCTGGTTATGGCGACCGCCCTGCGTACGCGGCCGCGGTCGCGGCGTGGATGGCGCTGTGGTGGCTCTTCGAGGTGCTCCCCGTCGCGCTCACCGCCTGCTTGCCGCTCGTTCTCTTCCCGCTGCTCGGCGTCTTCGGCCGCGGGCTCGCGGGCGACGCGGCCCGCGCCGCCGCGCCGTTCGTCGACGCCTACATCTTCCTCTTCCTCGGCGGCATGGCGATCGGGGCCGCCATGGAGCAGTGGAGCCTTCACCGCCGGGTGGCGCTCCACATCATGCGGGCGGTCGGCACGGACCCGAAGCGCCTCCTGCTCGGCATGCTGATCGCGACGAGCTCCATCTCGCTCTGGATCTCCAACACCGCGACCGCCGTGATGATGGTCCCCATCGGGCTCGCCCTGCTCGCGCAGCTGGAGTCGGCCGCCGGGGGGCGCAGGCTCACGCACTACGGGACGGCCATCATGCTGGCGGTGGCCTACGCCTCCAACGTCGGCGGGATCGGCACGAAGATCGGCACCGGGACGAACTCCATCTTCTGCGGCTTCCTCGCCGACAAGCTCGGCCACGATCTCGGTTTTCTGCAGTACATGGCGATCGCCCTGCCGTTCGTTGTCCTCTTCGTCCCGCTGCTCTGGCTCGCCCTGTGGCGCGTCGGCAAGCGGGACGGGCTCGGCCCCGACCGCGCGCGCGACGCGCTCGACCGCGAGCTCGCGGCCATGGGCCCGATGAGCCGCGGCGAGAAGACGGTCGCCGCCGTCTTCGCGGCGGCGAGCGCGCTATGGATCCTCGGCGATCCGCTGCGCGCCGCGCTCGCGCCGCGCGTCCAGGCCGCGCTCGAGGGCCTGGGCGCCGCGCTCGGCTCGGGCGCCGCGGCCGGCTTCAAGGTGCAGGGCAAGCACTACGAGGCGACCGTGGCCGTCCTGGCGGCGCTCGGCCTGCTCGCCCTGCGCGCCCTCTCGCTCGCCTCCCTGCGCAGGATGCCCTGGGGCACGCTCGCCTTGCTCGGCGGCAGCTTCGCGATGGCGGCCGGAATCGAGGGCGGCGGGCTCTCGGCGTGGATGGCCGCGAAGCTCGCGGTGGTCGCCGAGGCGCCGCTGCTCGCGCAGATCGGGCTCGCCAGCGCCGGCACGATCGCCCTGTCGGCGCTGGCCTCCAACACCGCCACCGTGAACGTGGCGCTCAACGTGCTCCCGCAGGACCTCGGCGTGCTGTTCGCGGCCACGATCGCCGCGTCCTGCGACTTCATGCTGCCGACGGGCACGCCGCCCAACGCCATCGTGTTCGGCAGCGGATACGTGCGGCTCCCGGTGATGATCCGGACAGGCTTCCTGCTCAACGTGGCTGCCGCCGCGATCATCACGGTCTACGTGTACGGCTACGCGCGGCACCTCATCGGCGGCTGAGCGCAGGGGCGGCGTGGTGCGGTTTTGTGTATAAGCGCCGGCGCAGGGGATCACCGGGCGCCTCGCAAGCGGGAAGAACGCCGATGAAGGAAAAGGTCATGAACGCGACAGACGGCCTGTGGAGCGCACCGGCGCCGGCGGCACGGACCGCGGGCACGGGAGGGCCGCGGGGATGAAGATCGCCACGTCGTCGTCGACCGCTGCGGGGGCGAGCGCCGCGTTCGCCGAGGCCATGTCGGCGCTGCGCGCGGGCCTCGGCGCGGAGCCCGATCACGTCTTCCTGAGCTACACGGCCTCCCATGATGTCGACGCGCTCGCGCGCGCCACCGCGGCGCTGCCGCCGCCGGTTCGCGTCCACGGATCGAGCTCGTGCCAGTCGGTCATGACCGCTGCCGGCGTTCATGGCGCCCCCGGCCCCGGCCTCGCCCTGCTCGGGGTCGCCGACGCGCACGGCGCCTATGGCGTCGCGGCCGAGCGGATCGGCGGCGCCCCGCGGGCCGCCGGCGCGCGCGCCGCGGCGCGTGCGATCGAGGACGCCGGGCGCTCCGGCGAGCTCCCGGCCCTGCTCTGGCTCAGCGTGCAGACCGGCGCGGAGGAGGACGTCCTGCTCGGCATCGAGGACGTCGTGGGCCCCAACGTGCCCGTGTTCGGCGGCTCCACCGCGGCGGACTCCATCGTCGGCAGGCAATCGCAGATGGAGCGCGGGCTGGCCCACGAGGGCGCGGTGCTGCTGACCGCCCTCTACCCGTCCGGGGAGATCTCCTACGCGTTCAGCAGCGGCTATGCCCCCACCGAGCACCGCTGTCGCGTGACCCGCGCCGAGGGCAGGCGCCTGCCCGAGATCGACGGGCTCCCGGCCGCCGAGGTCTACAACCGCTGGACCGGCGGCCTGATCTCCGCGCAGCTCGGCGGCGGGACGATCCTGGAGCACACGGCGCTCCACCCCCTCGGGCGGCCCTCGGGCTGGATCGGCAAGGTCCCCCAGTTCTTGCTCATCCACCCGGACACCGTGCAGAAGGACAACTCCATGACGCTCGGCGCCAACATCCACGAGGGCGACGAGCTCGTGCTCATGCAGGGATCGCGCGAGAGCGTGATCGGCCGGGTCCGCTCCGTGGTCGACGCCGCGCTGGGGGCCGCGCCGCCCTCCTTCCGCGCGCAGGGCGCGCTCGTGATCTTCTGCGCGGGGTGCATGCTCGCCGTGCGCGGCGAGCTCGATCGCGTCGTCCAGGGGGTGGCCGCGTCGCTCGGGGAGACGCCGTTCCTCGGCAGGTTCACCTTCGGCGAGCAGGGGTGCTTCACCCGGGGCAAGAACCAGCACGCGAACCTCTCCATCAGCGTCGTCCTGCTCGGAGACTGAGATGTGATGGACGAGGCTGCCCACGAGACGATCGCGGAGCTGCTACGCGCGCTGGAGGAGGAGCGAGCGCTCCGGTTGGAGGCCGAAGGGCTGGCGGAGGTGCTCCTGCGCTTCACGGAGCCGGGCAGCTTCACGGAGACGCTGACGCGCGTCGTCGAGGCGACCGCGCAGCGGCTCGGGGCCGCCGCCGGGCTCGTGATCGCGTTCGATGAGGGGGCGGACGGCCGCGCCCTCGTCGCGACCGATCCGGGCCTCTCGGCGACCGAATGGGAGGCCGGGCCCGCGTTCTCGCGCGCGCTCGAGGGCCGGCCGGTCGCCAGCTTCGACCTCCGCCAGCTCGCCGAGTGGCAGCGCCAGCCGGAGCCCGTGCTCGCGCGCTACGGCTCCGCGCTCCACGCGCCGCTCCACGCCGGCCCCCTGCGGTCGCTGCTCGTGCTTGTCCATCCGGACCGCGCCTTCTTCGACGCGCGCCACGTCAGCCTCGTGCGCCGCCTCCTGCCCGCGGCGTCGCAGGCGCTCGCGCGCGCCCGCGCCGAGGAGGAGCTCGCGCGGGCGCGCGACCTCGCGTACGAGCGGGAGATCACCGAGAAGCTGACGCTCATCGAGCACCAGCGCGCCGCGATCCGGGCGCTATCCATGCCCATCATCGAGGTCTGGAGCCGGATCCTCTGCGTCCCCGTGATCGGCTTCGTCGACGAGGAGCGGTGCGCGCTCCTCATGGAGCGGCTCCTCGCCGCCGTGACGGCCAGGCGGGCGCGCGCGGTGGTCATCGATGTCACCGGGCTCGACCGGATGGAGGCGAGCGCGCTCGCGCTCTTCCTGCGCGTGGCGACGGCGGTGAGGCTGCTCGGCAGCACCTGCGTGCTCGCCGGCATCGGCCCGGACGTCGCCCGGGATCTCGTGCGGGAGGGCGTGGCGCGGGGCGACGTCGTGACGTACCGCCGCCTGCACGACGCGCTGAGGGAGCTGCTCCCGCCGTCGAGGCGGTGATCCGGTCGAGGGCGCGGCTCAGGAGACCTTACGCCGCGCCGAATCCCACCCGCGCCGCACGGCGCTCTTCGCCTCGTCCCAGGTGCGCCCGCTCTTGAGGTCGTTCCACTCCTCCTTGAGCTTGCTCTCGACCCGATCGTCCCAGTCGGTGTGATCGCTGTAATGGCCCGCCGCGCCCCAGCCGTAGCGCAGCCCCGGCTCGACCTGATCCCAGTCGGTGTTCGGCGCGTAGCGCGGCGGGATCGGCTGCTTGCCGAGCGCCTGCTTCACCGTATCGCCGACGTCCTGGTTGAGCTCCTGCCCCTTGGTGCTGGTGAAGTCCGCCTTGGTCTGCTCCCAGTCGCGGCGCAGCGCCTCCTTCACGCGGTCCCAGCCGGACGTCTTGTGATCATCCCACCACCTCGGATTGACTGCATGGTTCATCGGTACCTCCATCGACTCCGTTGAACGAGCGCCGGCGCGAGGGCCGAGCGCTGCCTTGGGCCTGGCGATACACGAACGGTGCCGCCCCGAGAGTTTGCCGGAAACCGATGGGAATCAGGCTGTTCGCAGCGATGTGCGCCGTCCCGTAGTGACGCTCTCCGCCGCCCCCGGCGGAGGCTCGCCTGCGTCAGGCCGTCACACGTGAGACAAGGTGCCTCGGAGGGTCAACCGGGCGCGCGCACTGGAAAGCGCTCGGCCATCCACGCCTGCCACGCGGGCTCGTCGCGCGCCGCCGCGGCGGGCGCCCGGTCGCCGTACAGATACAGCCGGATCGGCAGGAAGATCTGCCCGGCCATGGGAAGGGCGAACAGGTGGGCGATGCCCGGCGCCGGCTCCTCGAGCCGGAGGAGCAGCTCCGGGTGCTCGCTCGGGCCGACGCGCTCGACAACGCCGGCGAACGGCGGCGCGCCGGCGGCGGAGCTCACCCGCTGTCCCTCCGCGGCGCCAGCGAGCCCGAGCGGGCCAAGCAACGCGCCCCATGTCGCGGCTCTGGGCTCGGATCCGGCGCCCATCAGCTGGAACGCCGCGCAGGGCTGGCCACGGAAGTGGGCCAGATAGAGCCGCAGGATGCGGAAGAAGGCCGCCCAGCCGTGCATGTGGCCCTCGAACTGGTTGTCCCAGTCGTCGGTGCTCGCGAACCAGCTGTGCACCACGCGCACGGCGCACGTCCCGCCGGACCGCGCCTCGACGATCCACTCCGTGGCGACCTTGGGGCCGCCGGGTCCCATGTCCTCCGGGGCCTCGGCGGAGAACCGGCGAGGCGGCTCCCAGGCCGTGATGGTCGCGACCGAATCCATGCTCGTGCCCGGGCCGAAGTGAGAGACGGTCGTGCCGCCCTCGCGCTCCTCGACCTCGCTCGGCACGAACCACGACGAGATCCCGGGCCCGGTCGCGATGGCGCGCCACACCTCCTCGGGGCTGCCGGGGACCTCGACCTCGGCCTCGACGCTGCGACGGCCGGACGCGTCTTTTCTCACGGGCATGATGACTCCTTTCCTGGTGATTCGTTCGGTGTGGGTGTGGGGTGAGCCACGATCACCAGGCGGTGCGATCGCCCGCCTGGCGCCGCGTCGTCGTGGTAGCGCGCGACGAGCGCCGTCACCGCGCGGGTGAGCTCGCCGGTGAAGGCGGCGCGCTCCGCCGGAGATCGGAAGCGGACCTCGGCGTCGATCGACAGCGACGCGAGGCGCTTGTCGGCCTCCCGCGAGCGCCGCAGGAGATCGTTGACCTCGCGCACGACGCGCGCGCCCAGGGCGATGAGGTAGGTCGCGGAGAGGCGGTCCGAGGCGCGCTCCGGATCCGCGGCGACAGGCCCGAGCGCGCCGGGCGACACGACGTAGGAAGCCGCGCTCGCGACCAGCAGGCGCTCCGTCAGCCCCCCCCATTTGCGCGTCCCGGCCATGCGCACGAGCCCGTGCGCCTCGAGGGCGCGCAGGTGGTAGTTGATCTTCTGGCGCGCGATCCCGAGGCGCGTGGCCAGCGTGGCGGCGGAGGCGGGCGCCGAGAGCTCCGAGAGCAGCCGGCTCCTGACAGGCTCGAGCGCTGCCGCTGCCGCTGCCGGATCCTCGATGACGTCGACGTCGAGCACACCGCCGTGGGTATCATTGACAATTTTTTTTGTCAATGACCGCAGGCCGTACTTTCCCCGCCACGGCGAGGGGCGCGATCCCCTCGCCGCCGGGCCTCGAGCCCCGCCTACGTCACCGACCGGCGGGCGCGTCCGGGGAGAGGGCGCTCAGGTCGACGCCGCTCGCCTCGATGGCCCGGTAGCTCGCCGCGAGGCGCTGGGCCCAGGCCTCCACGCCCTCGTCGCTCAGCAGGCCGTCCTGGCGGATCTCGAGGAGCACGCAGGGCAGGCCGCGGGCCTCGCCGTGCGTGGGGATCCCGTAGTCGCCGCCCTCGGTCACGCGGTAGGGCTCGTTGTCGCCGACGCAGAGCCCAGGCTCGCGCCGCAGCGCCTCGAGGAACGGCGCGGCGAGCCTGCGCTCGCGCCCGTAGAGGACGGCCGCGTGCCACGGCCGGTCCTCGCCGGGCATCGCGGGCGTGAAGCTGTGCACGCTGAGGATCGCCGTGCGCTCCCGGCGGTCCCGCCGCGCGTCGAGGAGCGCGGTGATCGCGCGGTGGTAGGGCCAGAAGCACGCGTCAGCCCGCGCGCGGGCCTCCGCGGCGTCGATGGCGTTGCCGGGGATGGGCACGCCGCAGCTGATCTCGGGGATGGACGTCGGCGCGCCCAGCGGCCGGTTGCAGTCGATGACGAGCCGCGAGTAGCCGGAGAGCACGAGCGGCGCGTCGAGGAGCGCGGACAGGCGGCGCGAGAGGCGCGCCGCGCCGATGTCCCAGCCGGTGTGCTCGCGGAGCGCCTCGTGCTGCCTGCCCAGCTCGGGGAGGCTCCTCGGAACCGCGTTGGACGCGTGGTCGCAGAGCAGGACCGCGCTGGAGCGGCCCTCGGGGTTCACCACCTCGAACGCGGGCGGCTCATCGGGCGCGAGGATGCGCAAGGCTGGCGAAGCGGACGAAGAAGAGCTCATGACGTCTCGCCCAAGACATAGCAGACACCGGCGCGCCCGCGCCGCGCGCGCTCTCGCGAGGGCGCG
Organism: Sorangium sp. So ce117; assembly: GCF_051524395.1. Taxonomy (NCBI): domain Bacteria; kingdom Pseudomonadati; phylum Myxococcota; order Polyangiales; family Polyangiaceae; genus Sorangium; species Sorangium sp. So ce117. The sequence continues at coordinate 3,333,169 of NZ_CP150309.1, read as the reverse complement.
CGGCGGCACGCGCGGCGCGCGGGCTCAGTGCGGCGACGTCATGCACGCGCGCAGCGCGAGCTTGGCCCGGTGCAGGAGCACCGCGACGTGGCCGGCCGAGATGCCCAGCGCGCGCGCCACGTCCTCTCCGGGTTGCTCCTCGAGCATGCGCAGCGTCACGACGGCCTTCTGGATCTCGCAGAGCTCCTCGACGCACGCGCGCAGGCGGACGTGCTCCTCGGCGCGCGCGATCGCCTCGTCGGTCGCCGGGACGTCCCCGGCGGCCTCCGGGTGCGCGTCCACGTCGTCGTGCGGCCGGGCGCGGAAGTGACGGCGGCGCCGGTTGCGCGCGGCGTTCCGCACCGTCCCGGCGAGCACGCCCCCCCACGCGCCGACGTCCTCCGGGAGGGCGCCCCGCTGCGCGAGCGTGAGCAGCGTGCAGAGGCCCTCCTGCACGCAGTCGACCGCGTCTTCTGGTGTCACCCCCTCCGCGCGCGCCAGCGCCGCGAGCGCCGAACGCTCGGAGCGCACAAGGTGCGACACATGGTTGAGGAGATCGTCCGCGTCCTTGATGGCGCCCATGGTCCAGGAGGTCAGGTGTCGAGCCGCCCCCACATTACAACGGGTAAGCGCTGTAATGGATGCCGCCCTCGAGACCTGCCAGGGCATGGAGGTTCACGCCATGTCCACGAATCCTGTCCGCGAGATCGATGAGGCGAGCTTCGACGCCGAGGTGCTGGAGGCCGGGGTGCCCGTCCTCGTCGAGCTGACCGCGCAGTGGTGCCCGCCGTGCCGCGCGCTCGCGCCCATCCTGCACAAGCTGGCGGAGGAAGGCGCGGGGCGCCTGAAGGTGGTGGCGGTCGACGGCGATCGGTGCCCGGGGATCGCCCGCCGCCTCGGCATCCGCGCTTTTCCGACCGTCGTCGCGTTCGCCGGGGGCAAGGAGGTGGCTCGTCACGTGGGGCTGACCACGAAGGACAAGCTCCTCCGGCTGATCGAAGGGGGCGGGCTCCCCGGCGGCGCGGGGAGGGACCGAGCACCCTCACCGCCGTGAGGGCGGCTCGATAGCGCTCCTCCGCGGGCGGGCGGCCGCGATCGGCCCGTGAAGGGGCTCTGGCGCGCCCGGCGCGATCCGGCGCCCGGCGCGATCCGCCTGTGGCCTACCGCCGTGGCCTTTCGGGCTGCCGGTGCGGACCGCGCTGCCTCTCGGCGGCGGGGAAGCTGACCTTGCGGGTCGTCGACTCGTCGCCGGAGACCTCGAACGGCCCCACCGCCTGCGGATCGCTGACCGGCCTGCCGTTGTCGTCGACGAGCGAGAGCGTCCCGACATAGTCGTCGGCGACGAGCTGCACGCTCGCGTCGAACCGCTCGCAGGGGACCACCTGCCGCGTGACCTCGTTGCTCTTCGTGTTGATGAGGACCAGCTCGACCGCGGTCGCGCCGCGCGCCTTGCACTGAGCGGCGTCGGTCTTGTCCTCGATGGACCACTGGACGGTCACGAACCCCATGTCTTCAGGCTGTGCGCCTCCAGGCCGCGTCTCGCCGGTCGTTTCTCCCGTGCACGCGACCATCATCGCTGCACATAACCCTGCTGAAGCGTAGACACTTCGCATACCTACCTCGCTGTGCTCGCTGCGGACTCCAGCGCCGCGCCCCGCATCCAGCAACGCGGATGCCATGCGGCCTCGCGGCGAGCCTGCGAGCCCGGCGCTCTCAGGGAGGGCTTGAAATGGCCGAGCTGGTTCGCCATGTTCGCCGTCCGATCGAACGCGAGCGGCGCCTCGCAGCAGCGGCGCCGGGCGACGGGCGGCGTCGAGCGACGCCGCCGAGGAAGCACGACCCCGATGCGCACGCCCGAAGATGCTCGCGACAGCCGAAAGGAGGCCGCGTGGGGCGTCGCCTACGGGATCGCGGCCTACAGCTCCTGGGGCGTCGTCCCCGTCTTCTGGAAGCAGCTCCGGCACGTCGGCGCGGTCGAGCTCCTGGCCCACCGCACCGTGTGGAGCCTGCTCTCGTTCGTGGCGCTCACGCTGGCCACAGGGCAGGGCCGCGCGCTCGGCGCTGCCCTGCGCGACCGGCGCGTCGTCGCGGCGATGGCGGTGACCGGCGCGCTCGTGTCGGCGAACTGGGTCCTCTTCATCTACGCCGTCGCGGTGGGGCGCTTGCTCGACGCCAGCCTCGGCTACTTCATCAACCCGCTGCTCAGCGTGCTCCTCGGCATGCTCTTCCTGCGAGAGCGGCTGCGGCCCGCCCAGTGGCTCGCGCTCGGCCTCGCCGCCTCGGGCGTCGTGTACCTGGCGGTGCGCGCCGGCTCGATCCCCTGGATCGCCCTGGGCCTGGCGAGCACGTTCGGGGTGTACGGCCTGCTGCGGAAGGTCGCCGCCGTCGGCTCGCTCCCCGGCTCCACCCTGGAGACATCGTTCATCGCCCCGCTCGGCGCGGCCTACCTGGCCGCCCTCCACGCCGAGGGCGCCGGCGCCGCGGGCCGCGCCGATCTGCGGACCCACCTGCTGCTCGCCGCGACGGGCATCATCACGGCCCTGCCGCTCGTCTGGTTCACGAACGCGGCGCGCCGCCTGTCGCTGACCACCGTCGGCTTCCTCCAGTACCTCGCGCCGAGCGGCCAGTTCTTGCTGGCCGTGCTCGTCTACGACGAGCCGTTCAGCACGGCCCAGGCCGTGAGCTTCGCCTGCATCTGGACGGGGCTCGCGGTGTTCAGCGCCGACGCCGTGCTTCGCGCGCGCCGTTCGGGAAGGACGAGCGCGTCCTGAGCGCGCCGGCGGCGAGGCAGGAGGAAATTGAACCGCCGAATGGCGCGGCCGCTGCCGCCGGTGTTCCGCGAGCGCTACGGCGCGCTGACCCCCGGCGACCGCGGGGGCATCGTCGTACCCGGCACGCGACTCCACGCCCCGCTCGATCCGGCGTGAGCGGCCGCGCCCGCGAGCACCGGGGCGCTCACCGCGGCTCGTCCGGAGGTCCCACGTGAGCTCCCGCTCGCCGAGGAGCTCGAAGCATCACCGCCGCGTGCGCGCGCTGCATGCCCATGGCGCGTGCGCTCCGCGAGGCAGCTCACAGCCGCGTGCGCACGCCGCACCCACACGGCGCCGGCACGCTCCTCGCAGCGCACCCACTTCCCATGGCTCCCTTGCCTCCGGCCCGAGCGGCAGCGGAATGCGCCGGCAGCGATCCCAGTCCCGCGCCCGGCGGCGAGGCGCGCGCCCCGGCCGCTCCGCCCGCCGCCCCGGACGCGCCCGCCGCCCGCCGCGCGCGGCGAAAGGCGCTGCTCCACGCGGCGCTCGGCGGCCTCGGCCTGGCCGCCCTGGCCGCGCTCATCCACCACGTCGGCGCGGCCGAGATGCTCGCCGCGGTGACCCGCGCCGCGCCGTTCGTGCCTTTCCTGATCGCGCTGGAGGCGGCGCGCGTCGGCTGCGAGGCGCTCGCGACCGGCGTGCTCTGCGCGCCGCGGCGCGTCCCGGCCGCGGAGCTCCTTCGCATCCACGCCGTCGCCTACCCCGTCATCACGCTGATGCCGGCCGGCCGCCCCGCGGGCGAGGCGGTCAAGGCCGCGCTGCTCTCCCCCCACGTCGGCGCCGCGCGCGCGGCCGCGATCGCCACGGCGAACCAGTCGCTCGCGCTCCTGTCCTCGGCCCCGCTCTCGCTCCTCGCGGCCATCGCCCTCTTCCACATCGGCGGCGCCTCCCCGCTCGCCCTCGGCGTGCTCGCGCACGCGGCCCTCCTGGTCGCGAGCGGCCTCGGCGTCGCCTTCGCCGCGCGGCAGCGCGCCGCCTCGGCGTGGATCACCCGGCGGTTCGCCCGCGCCGGCCAGCTCGCCGCCGCCTTCCAGGAGGCCGTCCACGAGCGCCCGCCCGTCCCGGCCGGGCCGTTCGCCGCCTGCCTCGCGGGCCGGGCGCTCCAGGCGGTGCAGTACGGCGTGCTGCTCGCCGTCGTCGGCGCCGAGAGCGGCCCTCTCCGCGCGCTCGCCGCGTACGGCGTGGGCGCCGCGGGCACCGCCGCCGGCGACCTCATCCCGGGCCAGATCGGCGCCACCGACGGGGCCTTCACGCTCGCCGCCTCGCTGCTCGGCCTCACCGCGAGCTCCGCCGTCGCGATCTCGCTGCTCGTCCACCTCCTCCAGGCGGCCTTCGCGCTCGCGGGGATCGCCGTCGCGCTCGTGTGGCGCCGCAGCCCCCCGGCGCCCTGAGCCGCTCGCGGTGGCCGATAGTACAAATTTCCAATATACAAGAATTTGCTCTCGCGACCTCGCCGCTTTCACGGACGCTCGGCCGAGCGCGCGCTCGATGGTCGGTGGGCGCCGATGGGCGCGGAGGCGCGGCGGTCGCCCGACCGCGCAGCGACCGCGACAGCGGCAGATCGCTGGCCTCCCTCCGGCCCTTCGGCCTAGGGTGTGCGCGCATGATGGCGGAGAAGACCGGTGGCCCTGGACGGGACGTGCTCACCCAGCGCGAGGCCGAGGAGCGCGCCGCGCGCATCGGCAGCGCGCGCTACGAGCTCTCGCTCGACCTCTCGCGCGGCGAGAGCGGCTACCGAGGCGAGGCGGTCGCGTACTTCGACGTCCGCGGCCACGGCGACACGTTCATCGACTTCCGCGGCGGGCGCATCGAGCGGCTCGAGATCAACGGCGTCGAGATCGAGCCCGCGTGGTCCGACTGCCGCATCCTCCTCCCGGGGAGGCTGCTCGCCCCGGAGACGCGCGTGCGCGTCGTCTACGAGAACGACTACGATCACACAGGCGACGGCTTCCATCACTTCCGCGACCCGGAGGACGGCGAGGACTACGTCTACTCGGACCTCGAGCCGTTCAGCGCCCACCGCGTGTTCCCCTGCTTCGATCAGCCGGACATCAAGGCGAGCTACCGGCTCTCCGTCACCGCGCCCGAGGACTGGGAGGTCATCGGCAACGCCCGCGTCGCGCGCACGTTCGGCTCCGGCCTCGGGCGCACGACGCGGGTGTTCGAGGAGACGACCCGGTTCAGCACCTACATCTTCGCGCTGATCGCCGGCCCGTACAGCGGCGTCCGCGACGAGCACCGCGGCATCCCCCTCGGGCTCTACTGCCGCAGGTCGCTCGCGAGGCACCTCGACGCCGAGGAGCTCTTCACGATCACGAAGCAGGGCTTCGACTTCTACCCGGAGTTCTTCGACTACCCCTACCCCTTCAGCAAGTACGACCAGGTCTTCGTCCCGGAGTTCAACGCCGGCGCCATGGAGAACGTCGGCGCCGTGACCCACAGCGAGCGCATGATCTTCCGGGACCCGCCGACGGACCACCAGCGCCTCACGCGCGCGGAGGTGCTCCTCCACGAGATGGCCCACATGTGGTTCGGCAACCTCGTGACCATGCGGTGGTGGAACGATCTCTGGCTGAACGAGAGCTTCGCCACGTACATGGCCTTCCTCGCGATGGAGCAGGCGACCCGGTTCCAGCCGGCCGTGTGGAAGGCGTTCAACGTCATGAAGAGCTGGGCCTACCGGCAGGACCAGCTCGTGACGACGCACCCCATCGCCGGGGAGCTCGCCGACACGGAGCACACGTTCCTCAACTTCGACGGCATCACGTACGGCAAGGGCGCCGCCGCGATGAAGCAGCTCGTCGCGGCGATCGGCCTCCCGGCCTTCCGCGAGGGGATGCGCCGGTACTTCAAGCGCTACCAGTACGGCAACGCGACGCTGCGCGAGTTCCTGTCCGCGCTGGAGGAGGGCTCCGGCCGCGACCTCGGCGCGTGGTCGCGCCTCTGGCTCGAGCAGGCGTCCCTCAACACGCTGACGGCCGAGTGGGAGCCCGACGGCGACCGCATCGGCCGGCTCCGCGTGCTGCAGACGGCGCCCGCCGACTACCCGACCCTCCGGCCGCACCGCATCGACGTCGCGCTCGCGCGCGAGGAGGGCGGCGCGCTCGTCGTCGACTCGGTGCCCGCGGAGATCGACGGCGCGGCGACCGAGGTCGCCGCCGCGCGGGGGCAGCGGGCGCCGCTCCTCGTGTTCCCCAACCACAACGACCTCACGTTCGCGAAGATCGCGCTCGACCCGGCCTCGCTCGCGTTCGTGCGCGAGCACATGGGCCGCGTGGAGGATCCGCTCCTGCGCCAGCTGCTCTGGTCGTCGCTCTGGAGCATGGTGCGCGACCAGAAGCTCGCCTCCCCCGCGTACCTCGCGCTGGTGAGGGACAAGCTGCCCGCCGAGCCGGACCTCTCGCTCGTCGACCCGGTGCTCACGAACGCGGCGACGGCGCTCGCGCGCTACGTGCCGGATCCCCTGCGCGAGGCCGAGGCGAGCGCGTTCACCGGCCTCGCCCTCGCGGCCCTGCGGTCGGCCCCCCGCGGCGACGCGCAGATCGTGTGGGCGCGGGCGCTCTTCAACGCGGCGTACTCCGCGCCGGATCTCGCGCTGGCCGCGCGCCTCGCGGACGGCGAGATCGAGGTGGACGGCCTCGAGATCGACCAGGAGATGCGCTGGACGGTCGCCGTGAAGTGGATCGCGCGCGGCATGGAGGGCGCGGAGGAGCGGCTCGCGGCCGAGCGCGAGCGCGACCCGTCGGACCGCGGCCAGCGCGCCGCGCTGCGCGCCGAGACGGCGCGCCCGGATCCGGCGGCGAAGGCCGCGGCGTGGGCGCGCTTCCACGAGGACGGGTACGGCTCGCTGCACCTCACCAGCGCGGCGATGTCGGGCTTCAACTGGTCGTTCCAGCGCGCGCTGCTCGAGCCGTACGCGCAGGCGTTCTTCGAGCAGGTGCAGCAGGTCTTCGAGACGCGGACGCACGAGCTCGCGTCCGCGTATTTCACGCATCTGTTCCCCTCGTACCGCGTCGAGCGGGACCTCGTCGCCCGCGCGGAGGCGCGGACCGCGGCGCTCGGGCGGGCCCCGGACGGCGCGCCGGCGGCGCCGCGGCTGCCGATGCTCGTCCGGATGCTCCGCGAGGCGAGCGACGACCTCGCGCGGGCGCTCGCCTGCCGGGAGCTCGCGGCGGCGAGCGCCGAGGGGCACCGCCCGGGGGGCGGGGGCGCCCCCGGCTGAGCGAGGAACCGGGGAGAGCGGCGCTCGAGGCGACGATGATCGTGCAGCTCGGGAAGACGTCCGTCACGTGGACGCGCGCGGACCTCGAGGCGAAGCTCGCCGGCCACGCGCGCGTCCTCATCGACGTCGGCACGGGGGACGGCCGCTTCGTGTACCGCTCGGCCGGCGCCAACGCCGATACGTACTGCATCGGCGTCGACCCCGCGGGGGAGCGGATGCGCGAGGTGTCATGGCGCGCCAGCCGCAAGGTCGCCCGGGGCGGGCGGCCGAACGCGCTCTTCGTCGTCGCGTCCGTGCAGGCGCTGCCCGAGGAGCTCACCGGGCTCGCCCACACCCTCACCCTCAATTTCCCCTGGGCCTCGCTGCTCTCGGCCCTCGTGCTGCCCGAGGCGCCGGTGCTCGAGGCGCTGCGCCGGCTCGTCCGGCCGGGCGGGGAGCTCATCGCGCTGCTCAACCAGAGCGTCTTCGACGACCGGCCCTACGCGGCGCGGCTCGGGCTCCCCGAGCTCTCGGACGCGTGGGTCGATGACACGCTGCGCCCCGCCTACCGCGCGGCGGGCTTCGAGATCCGGGCGAGCGAGCTCGTCGAGGGGGACATGCCGCACCAGACGAGCTGGGGACAGCACCTGACGCTCGCGTCGGGCCGGAGGACGCGCCTGCTCACGGCCGAGGCGACAGGCGCGATCGGCGGCGGAGCGCCGGGGTGAAGGCGCCGCGAGGCGCTCAGGCGAGCGCCCGGCGAGCTATCGCGTGCTCTCGTGCTGCACCGCCTCCCGCTCGGTCACCCGGCGGATGGTCTGGGCGGTGTGCCTGTCGTCCTCGCTCTGCGCGATATCCGACAGGCTGATGATGCCGACCAGGCGGCCGTCCGCCTCGGTGCACAGGACGCGCGACTTGTGGTGCTGCCCCATCAGCTGCTCCGCGCGCTGCACGTCGTCGTCGGGCCGGCACGCGACCACCCCGCGCGTCATGACGTCGCCCGCCTTCGTGCTCAGCGGCCGGCTGTGGGCCAGCACCCGGATGGCGAGGTCGCGGTCCGTCAGCGCCCCGAGCACCCTCCCGGCGCTGTCGCAGACAGGAAGGAAGCCGATGTTCGCGTCGCGCATCTTGCACGCGGCCGTCTGGATGGTGTCGTCGGCCAGGACGCTCTGGATGTCTTGCTTCATGATCTCCTTGCACAGCATGGTTCCCTCCTTCGGTTCCGTTTGCAGCGCTCGGCAGCGTCACCGCGCACAAAAGGACCTTAGGGGACGATCGCCGGCGAGGGATGGAGCATCATGATGAATGCGGCGTCGGGGACCGCTTGATGGCGCCTCCGGCGGGCGAGCGCGCCGGGCGGCGCGCCCTGGCGGGGCGCCGCGGCGAAAGCCAACCTGGGGTGCGAGACACCATGTCAGAGCGGATCACAGGGGCGGTCATCCGCAGGGCGCGGCCGGCCGACGCGGCCGTCATCGCGCACATCGAGGTCGACTCCTGGCAGGCGGCCTACCTGGGCCTGGTGCCGGCGGCCGATCTCAACGCCCTCTCCGTGCCGGCGCGCGAGGTGAGCTGGCAGCGCGTCCTGAGCCGCGACGCCGCGACCGGGACGCGGACCTGGGTGCTCTGCGCCGAGGACGCCGGGCTCGGCTTCGCGAGCGCCGGGCCGACGCGCGACGACGACCCGGGTGACGTCGGCGAGCTCTACACGATCTACCTCCTGCCCGCCGCGTGGGGGCGCGGGCTCGGCGCCGCGCTGCTCGACACGGCGCAGGACGACCTGGCCCGGCGCCGCCACAGGACCATGACGATCTGGGTCCTCGAGGGGAACACCCGCGCGCGCCGCTTCTACGAGCTCTCCGGCTTCACCCACGACGGCGCGCGGCGGTGGGCGCGGGTCGGCGCCGGCAGCCTCCCGGAGATCCGCTACCGGCGAGCGCTGTAGCGCCCCGGATCCCACGCCGAGGGCGGCGCCGGCCCGTGCGCCAGCGACGGCATCGAGCCCCAGCGCCCCGGCGCGCTAGCCGAAGCGCACGACGATGCTGCTGTAACCGCCCCGCGGGTCGTACTGGGAGGTGATCTTTCCCCAGGGATACTCGTACGGCGGCGCGCCGAGGATCGACGCCAGCCAGGCGTCGTGGCTTGCCTTGCGCTCCGCCTCCTCCTTCTCGGACCAGTCGTTCCAGAACGCCTTCGACTCGGCGCCCACCTCGAACAGCTCGACCCACGCGATCTTGCCGCTGCAGAAGTGCAGCGTGATGCGGAAGGTCCGGAAGCCGATGCGCTGGCGCGACGTCCGGTATCCGCTCCACGGCTGCGCCTGGCTCAGGGCGTTGGCCATCCGCGCGAGCGGCGACGACAAGAACTGCGCTTCCGAGTACGAGGGCCCGATGCGAAGCCCGGATGTGAGCTCGATCTCGCCCGTCTGTCGATGGATCATCCAGCCCTCCGACCGCTCGGAACAGCATACACCACAGCTCGCGGACCGGCGCGGCTCAGCCGAGCCCCGCCGACGTCCGTGCGCGACAGTCACGCGCGGACCCGACTCCACCTCTCCGAAGGTGGGTGTTCGACGGAGATTCACCCCTGCCGATCGCTCGCACAGCTGCTCGGAGGACAACAGCCGCGGTCCCTCTCGCGCAGCGCGAGGGACGCCGCTGTCCTCCGGTGTCGACACGACACCCACGATGTCGCGGGTGACCGAGCAGACCCGAGCAGACCGAGCACCCACTTTCGCCATGGGCATAAGGAGGTGTCGCGCAATGCGGTTTTCCTGCTCGTGACAACCCGCAACACCGGTAATATCGGTCACGGATCGCGCCGGGCCCCACCCGAGGTCATCCGAGGTCTTCTTGCCGCGTTGCCCTTCCTGCCATCGCCGACTCGCAGTGCTCACCTCCTGCTCGACGGACGGAGCCACGGCGCCGTCCCGCCCGGCGCCGGTCGATCTCGACACCGAGACGCCGCCGTCCGTCGCGGGCTTCCGCGTCGGCTCGCCGCTCGCCGCGGGCGCCTTCTCGGTCCTCTGGGCCGCGACGCGGTCGGAGGACGGCGCTCCCGCCGTGCTGAAGATCAGCAGGGCCCACTCGCTGCTCGCGCGCGAGCGGTTCCGCAGCGAGGCGTGGGCGCTCGAGCAGCTCGGTCCCCCGGCCTCGCCTCGCCTGTTCCAGAACGGCGTGCTCGAGGACGGCCGCGCGTACATCGCGATGGAGCGGCTCCGCGGCGAGACGCTGGCGGCCCACCTCGAGGGCCTGCGCGCCGCGCCCGACCTGCGCTCCGCCCTCGACGTCGCGCTCGGCGTGCTGAGCTGCCTCCAGGTGGTGCACGAGCGCGGCCTGGTCCACCTGGATCTCGCGCCCGAGAACGTCTTCCTCGAGCCTGACGGCGGCGTGCGGCTCCTCGACTTCGGCCTCACGCAGCGCGAGCGCGGCGTCGTCTGCCACCCGGCCGACAGCGCGCTCACCACGCTGGGCGCCATGCTCGGGACGCCCGAGGTCGCGTCGCCCGAGCGGCTCCGGGGCGAGCCGCTCGACGCGCGCGCGGATCTCTACGCCTTCGGCGCGCTCCTCTTCGAGCTGCTCACGCTGCGCCCTCCGTTCGCGGGCGATCCCGCGAACGTCGCGCAGGGGCACCTCGGCCGGATCCCCCCCAGGCCGAGCGAGATCGCCCCGGTCCCGCCGTCCATCGAGGCCCTCGTCCTCGCCTGCCTCGCCAAGGAGCGCGCGCGCCGCCCGGCCGACGCCGCGGGCCTGCGGGCCGCGCTCGCGTCGGCGGGCGCCGAGGCGCTCGCCCTGACCGGCGGCGCCGCCGGCGCCGCGGCGACCGCGGGAGACGACGCCGTCACCGGCTCCACGGACCGGCACGACACGGTGGTGCTCGCCCTGGAGGCCCGCGGCGCCGAGGCCGAGGTCCGCGCCGCCGTGGCCCGCCACGACGGGCACCTCGCGCGGCAGCGCGGCTACCGCTTCGTCGCGATGTTCCCCGGCCCGAAAGAGGCGGCCGCGGAGCGCGCGCTCCTCGCGGGGCGGGAGATCGTCGCTTCGGTCGGCGCGCCCCTCGCGATCCACATCGCGCCGTTGAAGCTCCGCCGCGACGCCGAGGGCGCCCACGCCGCCGGCATCGCCGTGGAGCGGCCCGAGTCGTGGCTCCCCTCGTATACGTGGCGCGGCATCGCGCTCAGCGCCGAGCTCGTCACCGCCCATCCCGGGTTCGACGTCGCCGCGGCGAGCGAGGACGGCCGCTACTTCTTCGCCCCGGACGCGCCCCCGCCCTCGGGCCACCGCGACGCCGCGCGCGCCGCGCCGCCGCTCGTCGGGCGCGGCGACGCCCAGAGCGCCGCCGAGGAGAGCCGCGAGCGCGCGCTCGCGGGCCTCGGGCCCGGCCTCTGCGCGCTGATCGGCGAGCGCGGCGCCGGCAAGTCGCGCCTCGCCGAGGAGATCGCCGAGAGCAGCCGGCGCGCGCACCCCGGCGCGCTCGTGATCTCGCTGCGCGCCGAGACGGAGCTCGGCGCACGCCCCGGGGGCGGCTACGGCCGGACCGCGGCCGCCTTGCTCGCCGAGGTGCTCGGCGCGAGGGACGGCGCCCTCGCGGCGCCCGGCGACCCGCGCGCGTTCTGCGTCGAGCGGCTCGGAGAGCCGCTCGGCGGCGAGGTGTGGCCCGCCGTGGCCGCGATCCTCGGCTGGCCGGGCGGCTCCGCAGGCCGGCCGCCGCCGCGCCGCGGGAGCGTGATCCGGGCGCTCGCCGAGGGGCTCCGCCGGAGCGCGATGGATCGGCCCGTCATCGTGATCGTCGACGACGCGCACCTCGCCGACGGCGCCACGCTCGACGCGCTCGACCTCGCGACGCGGCGCGAGGCGTCGGTCTCGCTCTGGGTGCTGCTCGCCGGCGCCCCGGCGCGCTGCTCGCTGGCGCCGCGGCGCCACGCGCTGAGCGCCCGCGGCCACGCGCGCGATCACGTCGCGCTCCCGCCGCTCGACGACGCCGCGGGGCTCCTGCTCTGCGCGGAGCTCCTCCGGCCCGCGGAGCCTCCGCCGAGCGCGATGCTCCGGCGCATCTGCGCGTGGGCCGGCTACAACCCCCGCGCCCTCGTGGAGCTCACCCGGGCGATCAAGCGCGCGGGCCTCGTGCGGCTGCGGGCGAGATCGAGCGGCCACCAGCTCGCGACCGCCGAGCTGGAGAGGCTCCCGCCGTCGCCCGCGTGGCAGTGGTTCGCCGCGGGGCAGCTGGAGGCGCTCCCGCCGGAGCTCGCCGCGTGCGCGAGGCTCTGCGCGGTGCTCGGCTTCGAGCTCTCGGAGGACGTGGCGGCGAGCGTGCAACGCGCGCTCGAGCGCGAGGGCGAGCGCGAGGACGCGGCGGCGGCGAGCGTCGACCACGTCGATGTCCCGAGCGCCCTGCGCGCGCTCGTCGACGTACCGAGCGCGCTTCGCGCGCTCGTGGCGCGCGGGCTCCTCGTCCCCCGCGGCGCGCACGGCGCCGCGCACGGCGAGGGCACCCTCTGCGGCGGCGCCAGCTACGCCTTCCGGAGCGCGCTCTTGCAGGAGGCCATCTACGCGCTGCTCGCGGAGGACCAGCGCGCGGCGATGCACCGGCACGCGCTCGCCGTCTGGGAGCTCATGGCCGAGGCCCGGCCGAGGGCGCCGGATCTGCTCGAGCCGATCGCGCGGCACGCCGCGGCCGCCGGGGCGCGCGCGCGCGCGGCGCACGCGTACCTGCTCCTCGGCGATCTCCAGCGCGACCAGCACAACAACGCGGTGGCGGAGGGCCACTACGCGTCCGCGCTCCTCTGGGCCGACGGCGACGATCAGCGCCAGCGGTACCTCGCGCTCCTCGGCCGCGCGCGCGTGCGCTACCGCGTCCTGCGCACCGGCGAGGCGCTCGACGATCTCCGCTCCGCGGGGGCGCTGGCCCGGACGATGAAGGACCCGCGGATGATCGCGGAGGCGCTGCTCGAGGAGGCGACCGCGCTCGACTGGGCGGGCGCCTGGGAGGAGTCGGCGGCGCGCGTCGAGGAGGTGATCCCGCTGCTCGACGCCCGCGAGGGCCGCGCCGACGCCGCGCTCGCCGCGCGCTTCGAGGTCGCGGCCGGCCGCTCGGCCTTCCGCAAGGGCAACCTGGACGACGCCCTCGAGCGGCTCAAGCACGGCGTGGAGCGCGTCCGCGAGGCCGATCACGACACGTACGTGACCGGGCTCACGCTGCTGGCCTGCGTGCTCGCGCGGTCCGGCCAGCTCGAGGAGGCGGAGCGGCGCTTCGACGACGCCGTGCGCAGCTGCGAGGAGCGCGGCGACCGGGCCCACCTCTGCGCGGCGCTCGTCCGCCGCGCGGAGCTCTGGCCGGCGCTCGACGCCCCGGATCGCGCGATGGCGGACCTCCGGCGCGCGGTCCAGCTGGCCCGCGAGGAGGCGAGCGCCCTGGCGGAGCGCGACGCGACGATCAAGCTCGCGGAGCTGCTCTACCTCTGGGGGCACGAGGACGAGGCGCTGCCCCTGGTGCGGCAGGCGCGCTCGCTCGACGATCAGCTCAAGGACAGGCCGGCCTACAGGAGCGCGCTCCTGCTCGCGCGGATCCACGCGATGCGCGACGAGCACGCGGACGCGAGCCGGCAGCTCCGGTGGCTCAGGGCGCAGGGGGCGGTCGCGGATCTGCCGCCGTACGCCCAGGCCCTCCTCGGCGTCATGCAGCTCGCCGTGAAGGACCCGAGGTCCGGCATGGAGAGCACGCGCACGCGGGCGACGGCGCGCGAGGAGGGGGAGCCGCCCGGCGAGCTGGGCGGTGGCCTCAGCGCCGATCAGCGGGTCGAGCTCCTCTACTGGCGGGCGCGCGCCCTGCTCGACGCCGGCCGCCCCGAGGATCTGGCGCTGCTCCTCGCGCGCACCGCGCCGCTGCTCGCCCAGAGCCGGGCCTGGCGCCCGCGCTTCGCGAAGCTCCGGGCGGGCGACGGGCAGCTCGCGGGGTAGCGACGCCGGGGCGCGGGGCCTTCACCTCGGATCGACGCGGAACACCTCGCCGGTCAGCATGACGACGTAAAGCTCGCCCGCGGCGTCCTCGCCGAACGAGGCCGCGGGCAGGCGCGACTCGAGGTCCGCCGTGATCTCGACGTGATCCCGCACCCTCGATCCGTCCCACCGCAACGTCCAGAAGCGGTGCGTCCCGTAGTCGCCGTAAACGTACCTTCCCCGGAGGCACGGAATCGCCGAGCCGCGATAGACGTAGCCGCCCGTGATCGAGCCGCCCTCTCCGCTAGAGTGGCCGTGCTCCACGGCGGGCGCGACGCCGACGCGGGAGCACCCGGCGGCGACGCAGTGGTCGCCCTCCATCGCAGGCCATCCGTAGTTGCGCCGCCCGGTGCGCGCGGGCTCGATGTCGAGCTCTTCCCAGGCGTTCTGTCCCACGTCGGCGATGTAGAGATCCCCCGTGCTCCGGTCGAAGCTGATGCGCCATGGATTGCGCAGTCCGTAGTCCCAGACGAGCGGGTTCACGCCCGCGCCGGAGAGGTTGCCTGGCGGGCCGAGCCCGCTGTCCACGTCGATCCGCAGGATCTTGCCGAGCGGAGACGAGAGATCCTTCGCCGGAGAGGCCGAATACGGCGTGACGGCCGAATCGCCGACGGACGCGTAGAGGTAGCCGTCGGGGCCGAACGCGAGCGTGCCGCCCACGTGGTTCCAGCCGCCGTGCCTCGCGTCAAGGAGCGTCCGGACAGGCACGCTCCCCGCCGACGTGTCGGCGACATCGGGGTTCGAGGCCGAGCGGCGGAACTCGGCGATCGTGACGTTGCCCCTGGGCGCGGCGGTGTAGAAGAGCCAGAACCTGCCATTCTCCGCGTAGCCCGGGTGAAACGCCATCCCGAGCAGCCCGCCCTCCGCGGTCGGGCTGGGCGCGCACACGAGCGGGTTCGCGCTCGCCGGCGGCGAGGGCGGGCACGATGTCCCGCCGCGGAGCTCGAGGAACGGGGTGGACCGGAGGACACCGTCCTTGATCAGGCGGACGACGCCGTCCTTTTCGAGGACGAACATCCTCGATCGGTCGCCCGGCGGGCTCGCGAGGAAGACGGGCGTCGCCAGGCCGGCCGCGACCTGCGTGAGCTTCAGGCGCGGCACCCCGGCGCACGCGGAGCCGGAGCCGTCGCTGCCGGCGCCTGAGCCGACGCTGCCGGACCCGTCGCTGCCGGAGCCGTCACTGCCGCTGGTACCGCTGCCGGAGCTCGCGCTCGTGCTGCTGGCGCCAACGCTCGCGCCGCCTGCGGCGCCGCCCGCGCTGCCACCGCCGCTCCCTGCCTCGGGCGGCGGCCCGAGGCCCTCGATCCACGAGCGGACAGCCGCCAGGCCCGCCGCGTCGGCGGCGTCCGACGCGATCGGGGGCATCTGCGTCCTGGAGCCGCGGTGCTCCATCCGCCGCACGACGGCGCTCGACTCGGGATCTCCCGGCGTGATCCGGTAGAGCGCGCCGGGCTCCCAGAAGCTGGGTGTCACGCCCACGCCGGTCGTGTACGTATCGGTGCTCTCCACCGTGGTGTTCGCCGCGAGGAGGCGTGTCCGCAAGGTCGCGACGCCGGTGCTGTTGTGGCAATTGCCGCAGTTGGCATGGAGATAGCCGAGCGCGGCGGCCGCCCGGGCGTCTCCCGGCGGGCGCACCCCTCCCCGCCTCGGGACGGTGAGCCACCCGGCGTCGCTCAGGGACGCCATCGTCTCGCCCGGTCCATCGTGGCTCAGCTGCAGCGCGCTGAAGCCGAGGACGCGCTCCGGGAGCTTTCCGTGGCACTCCCAGCAGTCCGCGGTCCGCGGGATGTCGTGCGCGGTCCCGCGCGCGTCCTCGACGCCCGCCTCGACGAGGAACGCGTCGTTCCTCGCCGGATCCCACGCGTACGCGGCGAACAGCCAGTCGTCGATGCCCGGCCCGAACCGGTGGATGAACCGCGTCTCCACGGCCACGCCCTCCGCGCGGAACTCCTTCCAGAAGCGCGCGCCCACCGGCAGCGACCAGTGATCCATGTCGCTCGTGTCGACGGTGGAGCAGGGCGGCAGGTACACGAAGCGCCGCTTCGCCGCCCCGTCCGACCAGAGCTCGTAAGCAGGACGAAACTCGCGTGTGCGCGCTGCCCGCGATCGCGTCGTGATGTCGGCGTAGAGCCCGGTCTGGGAGAGCCGCGCGGGCGGCAGCGGATCGGGCGGCAGCGCGGCCCCGTCGGCGCACGGCTCATCGTCCGCCGCGCTCGACGCGCCGGTCGAGCTCGACGCGGCGGCGCTCGACGCGGCCGCGCAGGGAGCGCAGCGCGGCCCTCCGCAGTCGAGGCCCACCTCGAGGCCGTTCATCACCCCGTCCGAGCAGGTCACGTAACAGACGTCGAGCCTCGGGCGCTCCTGCGCGCTGCCGATCTCGCTGCTCCTCAGGTAGGTCGTGTGCGCGCGATCCTCGTCGAGCAGCACGCCGTCGTTCCGCGCCGTCCCGAGCGCCCACGACTGCACCAGCGCCGACACGTCCGTCGCGCGAGCGCCGACGCCGGCCTCGGCCGCGAGGGTCGCCGCGCTCTGGCCTTCAAAGCCGCTGTCCCCGATGCTCCACCAGGTGACGGTGCGCTCGTCCCACGGCACCGTGACGCGGTGTACGCTCACAGCGCTGCTCTCCACCGCGTACGTCTGATGGAAGACCAGCGAGGCAGAGAGGACCGTCGCGCCGACGGGCACGGGAGAGAGCCCGAAGTACACGACAGACCGGCGGCGGCCGGCGCCCGCGGCCCACCCCGTCGACAGGTTCGGAGATGCGGAGTCGTTCCACCCCGGAGCGTTTTGCCACAGTGTCGCGTCTCTCACCGTGCCGAGCGTTCCACGCTGGATGGTGACGCACACCGCACCATCGCTCGACAGCGCCGCCGAGGCCGCTCCGAGCGCCGCCGAATCCCCCTCTCCGACGCCGTGAATCGCGCCGGAGGGGCGCCCGGGCTCGCCCTCCGTCCCGGGCGCGGTGCTGCAGCCGATCGCCGCCGCTGCAGCGGCGCCGGCCAGGACGCCGCGCATCACGAGAAAAGGGACGCCCGTCATCGCCGCCAAGCGACGTGGGCGGCGGCGCGACGGCCCGAGTGGCCAGGGCGGCCCGAGCGAGAAGCATCGTTGTTCCATACAGCAATACCCTCCTTGCTGGGTCGCCCGGCCGGATGTTTCCCTCAGGTGAAGGCGTATGTGCGCGAGCCGCGCGGTGGCCGCACCGGATCCATGGACACACCTGGGCACCGATGGACGCCACGTTCGTCATCAACGAGCATGCCACTCCGCCGCGGGCGACGCGTCGCGTTATGCCCTGGAGGAAAGCGCGCTCGTCGCGCGAACTGCGAAGCGCATCACATTCCTAGGTGAGAACCGCATCACATCGGAGGCGCGATGGCGGAGCTCGCTCCGGGTGCCCTGCTTGTTCCGCGCTCGTCGCCCGCGCTCACGCTCTCACGAGAGCCGAGCAAGAAGCCGCGCCGCCAGCAGAACTAGTGGTTGGATCCTGCGCGAGGGCGGCGTAACATAACAGATTGTGTCATCCCCCGAACCCACGCAGAGCGCCTCGCTATTCCTCTGCATCACCTTCTTTCCGAGCGAGCGCCTGGCGACGGCGGTGCTGCGGCTGGTGTCCAGCTTCTGCGGCGCGGTGCTGGACGACGCGAATGTGAGCTCGCGGTTCTACATGGCCGCGCACGAGCTCGCCGAGAACATCACCAAATACTCCACCGGCCCTCGCGTCAGCCTCGAGCTCGCGCTGGAGGAGGACGAGACGTCGCACATCATGAAGATCCGCGCGCGCAACGAGGCGTCGCCGGAGCGGCTGCGAGAGGTCGAGAAGCGGCTGCTCGACCTGAAGACCGCGAGCGACCCGCTGAAGCACTACGACGACCTCATCACGGAGACAGCGATGGTCGAGGGCGTCTCCGGCCTCGGCCTCGCGCGCGTCCGCGCCGAGGGAGGGCTCGACGTCGACTACAAGATCGAGGGCAACGAGCTCACGATCATCGCGCACGCGCCGCTCGAGCGGTGGAGGATGAATGGACAGCCTAAGGGTTGATCGCATCACCACGGACAGCTTCGGCATCGAGCCGGCGCTGCTCGGCGATCGCCTGAGTATCAAGCTCACCGGGACGGGCGACATGGCGGCGGCCGCCCCGCTCGGCGCCTATTGCAAGGAAGTCCAGCACGAGGTCCGGCGCCTCTCGCTCGCAGCGGTAGAGTTCGACATACGCGCCCTGTACTTCCTGAACTCCAGCTGCCTGAAGGCGTTCATCGCCTTCATCTCCGGCGTCACCGGCCAGGGCCCCAGCTGCAAGATCCGGTTCGTCACGGACGCGAGGCTCGGGTGGCAGCGGCGGAGCCTGGCGGCCCTGGAGCGCATGTCCCCCGGCCTCGTCTCCATCCACGACAAGTGAACGGGGAGCGATAGATCATGGCGGCGAAGCGCCACACGATCGCCCTCCTGACCGACTATCTCTGCGGCGAGTACCAGTCCGAGGCGCGCTTCGGGGTCGAGCGCGCGGCCGAGGCGCACGACGTCAACCTCATCGTGGCCTTCGGCGAGACGCGCGCCCGCCAGGGCTACACGCTGGACGCCCGGGGCGGGATCTATTCGCTCATCGGCGCGACGACGGTCGATGGGGCGGTGATCATGTCGTCGGCGCTCACGAACCACGTCGGCCCCGACGGAGCGCACGAGTTCTGCCGATCGCTCGCGCCCTTGCCCGTGTGCAGCGTGGGGCTCGCGCTGGACGGCATCCCGAGCGTCATCGTCGACAACGCGGTCGGGGGGGAGGCGGCGGTCGCGCACGTGCTCGACGACCACGCGTGCAAGCGCGTCGCCTACATCAGCGGGCCGGCCAACAACGAGGAGGCGAAGCTGCGCGCCGTGGCGTACCGGAGGGCCCTCGAGGCGCGCGCGCTCCCCTATGACGAGCGCCTCTTCGTGTACGGCGACTTTCTGATCGACGGCGGCCGCCGCGCGATGCGCGAGCTGCTCGGGCGCAGGGTCCAGTTCGATGCCGTCGTCGCCGGCAACGACAACATGGCCCTCGGCGCGATGGACACGCTGAAGGCGCACGGCATCGACGTCCCTGGCGACGTCCTCGTGTGCGGGTTCGATGACGTCGCCGTCTCGCGCGTCACCAGGCCGTCGTTGACGACCGTCCGCCACCCGATCAAGGAGCTCGGGGCGCTCGCCGTCGAGACGGTCGTGCGCCAGCTCCGCGGCGAGCGCGTGCCGGAGTGCAGCCTCCTCCCCGTCGAGCTCACGCGGCGCGAGTCGTGCGGCTGCGGCTACTACGCTGCCCTCCCGCGCGCGACCGGGGCGCCTCCGCGCCGCGAGCCGCTCTCCATCGCCGCGCAGCGGGAGCCGCTGGAGCGCGCGCTCGCGCGGTGCGTGACCGTCCCGGCGGCGTCGCGTGAGGCCTGGCCCCGGGAGCTGCTCTCCGCGCTCGAGGAGGAGCTGAGCGGGCGGGAGGGCCGCTTCCTGACGGCGCTCCAGGACCTCCTCGACGCGGCGGGGCGCGAGGGCGTGGCCCTCGACCAGTTCCAGGGCGCGATCACGCTGCTCCGCTCGAGGATCGGCCGGGCGCCCGGCGGCGCCTCCGAGGACCGCCTCGAGCGGCTCTGGCACACGTGCCGCATCCTGATCAGCCACGCCTCCGTCCGCGCCGAGGGCGAGAAGCGGCTGTACCTGGAGCGCGCGTCGGTCAACCTCAGCTGGACGGGCATGTTCTTCTCGACCTGCCTCGGCATGCCCACGCTCCGGCGCACGCTCGCGGCGGAGCTGCCGAAGCTGGATCTCACGCACGTCGCCATATCGCTCTTCGACGATCCCCGGCGCGCCACCCTGCAGTCGCTCTTTCTGATGGAGAACAGCCGCGAGGTGGAGCCGCCGCCCGCGAGCTTCGCGTCCTCGCGCCTCGCGCCGCCCGGATTCCTGAGCTCGTCGGAGCGCTGGAGCGTCGTCGCGATGCCGCTCACGTTCGGCGAGACGGAGGACTACGGCGTCGCGCTCGTCAACAGCGGCGCGAACGAGATGGTCTACGACGCGGCGCGCCTCCAGATCGGCTCTGCGATGAAGGCGGTGTCGATGCACCGGGAGATCGTCCGGCACGTCGAGGTGCGCGAGCGGCTGGAGCAGGAGAGGGTCCACCAGGAGACCCTGGTCGCGAAGCACATCCAGACCACGCTCGTCCCGACGCACCTGCATGTGGAGGGGCTCGAGCTCTCCGCGATGATGCGGCCGGCCGCGGAGGTCGGCGGCGACTACTACGACGTGCTCCCCACCCGGGACGGCGGGTGGCTCGGGATCGGCGACGTCGCGGGGCACGGGCTCGTGGCGGGCCTCGTCATGTTGATGATCCAGAGCATGGTCGCGGCCATGACGCGCAGGGATCCGGGCGCCCGCCCGGGCGAGGTCGTCTCGGCGCTCAACCGGGCGATCTACGACAACATCCGCGACCGGCTGAAGCGCGACGAGCACGCGACCCTGCTGCTGCTGCGCTACGAGCGCGGCGGGCGGGTGACGTTCGCGGGCGCGCACGACGACATCATCGTGTGCCGCGCGAGGACGCGGAGGAGCGAGTGCATCCCGAGCTCCGGCGTCTGGGTCGGCGTCCTGCCGTCCATCGACGCGATGACCACGGACGCCGAGCTCTTCCTCGAGGACGGCGACCTGCTCGTGCTCTACAGCGACGGGGTGACGGAGGCGCGCAACGCGCACCGGGAGCAGTTCGGGCTCTCGCGGCTCTGCGCCACCGTCGAGGCCGCCCAGGACGCGCCGGTCGACGACATCCGCGACCGGATCCTGCGGGAGGTCGACGGCTGGTGCCCCAGCCCGGACGACGACATCACGATCGTCGTGGGCAGGTACCGCGCGCCGCGGTGATGGCGGCTCACCGGGCTCGTCAGCCGGTGACGCGGCCCTCGATGATCCCGCCGTCCGCGGTGATGGCGACGACCACTTCGCCGTCGACGAACAGCGACACGACCGGGCCGACCCAGGCGTCGTTCTCCCAGACGCACTCCCACACCCCCGCCATCGGCGGGATGCCGCCGCGCCGCACCCAGATGCGCCCCGCGCTGCCCGCCCAGGCGCGCCCCTCCGCGTCGATCGTCGCGGCCGACAGGGCGCGCCGCGGCTCGATGATCTCCGTGAAGACGCTCTGCCCGTAGCGCCAGACGACGCTGCCCTCCGCGCCGACGGCGATGCCCACGCCGAGATCGGGCCGCCCGGCGCACGCGACGAACGCCCGCGCCGGCGGCGCCGGGATGCGCTCCAGGTGCCAGTCGAGCGGCGCGTAGAGCGCGACCAGCCCCTCGCCCTTGGTCGACCGGCCGACGACCAGCCACCGCTCGTCCTCGACGCGCGCGACCGCGGCGAGCAGCGCGACGCCGTCGGCCGGCATCGGCCGCAGCCAGCGCTTGGCGATGAACGCGTGGAGGAGCGGCCGCGGATCGTTCGGCGTCGTCGAGACGAGGATGCCCATGTCCTCGAGGTCGCCGCTCAGCGCGACGTGGCTCTGCGGCTCTCCCGGCAGCTGGAAGACGCCCGTCACGCCGCCCGTCGTGTACACGGCGAGCGTCGAGGCGTCGCCGCCGATGAGCCACCGGCCGGGCCCGATCCGGTGCACGAAGCGCACGCCCTGCGGGCTCGGGAGGCCGCCGGACGACGCCTCGCTCCAGCTCGTCCCGTTCCAGAAGAGCAGCCCCCCCGTGGCCGCCGCGAGGCACCGGCCATAGCCGTCCCAGGCCACGCTCCGGATGACCGAATCGAGGCTCGGGTGGTGGAGCACGCTCCACGTCCAGCGCTCGACGACCGCCGACAGGCGCGGCGCGGGCTCCCGCGAGGCGCGCGGGGGCGCGCTGATGATCTCGGCCTCGATCGGACGGTCCTGGCTCGGGCGCTCGGCGGCCTTGGCGCTTCGCGGCGACAGCAGCGTCTGGCCGAGCTCCCCCTTGAGCTGCACCGGCGCGTTCATGTGCGTGGACGGGACGGTCATCGGACCGACCTCCTCCGCGGCGCGCACGCGCTGCTCCCCCGCGCTCGCAACGATCCGCTGCTCCAGCGCGGAGATCGGCGACGCGGGGCGGAGGTACGGCGAGAGCATCGCGGCCACGGCCACCGCCTCCTGGAGGCGCTCCTGCGCCTCGCCGGTGGACGCCCAGCGGAGGGCGAAGTCGATCGACTTGCACGCCTGGTCGTTGCCGCGCAGCGCCGGGTGGAGCCACCGCGTCTCGACGATGCTCCGGCGCGTGCGCGCCATGGCGGCCATGAGCGCCTGCGCCTGCGACTCCGCGATGATGTACTCCTCGCCCGTCAGCAGGAAGAAGATGACGGACGCGAGGTTGAAGATGTCGGTCCACGGGCCGATCGTGCTCGGATCGGCGGACAGCATCTCCGGCGGCGCGACCCCGGCGTTGCCGACGACGCCGGCCATGATCGTCTCGCGGATGCCGCGCGGCCGCGCCATGCCGAAGTCGCTGATCTTGAACAGCTCGTCGTCGCCGGAGCCGCAGCAGAGGATGCTCTCCGGCGTGAGCTGCCGGTGGACGACGCCGACGTCGTGCACCGCCGACAGCCCGCTCGCGATGCACTCGATGGCGCGCGTCGCGCGCGCCGGATCGAACGCGTGGCCCGTGGCCTGGATGGTCCCCTGCACCCGCTGCCGGAGCGTCACGCCCTGCACGCCGCCGTGCACGTACTCGATGGTGATCCAGGGGAGGTTGAGCGCCTTCGTGCCGCGGCGGACCTCGAACGTGCCGGTGTCGATGAGCCGGACCACGAAGGGGGTCGGAGGGACCTGCTCGTTGAGGCGGCCGAGGGACACCGCCTCTTTCTTCACGATGACGGCCGCCGACGGACCCATCTGCCTGAAGAGCGACGGCCGGAGGATCTTGACGACCACGGGCGTCTCGCCTTCGGGCGCGGTGCGGACCGCGTAGAACGAGACGAACATCGTCCCGGCCCCGGCGCGCGACACGATCCGGTAGCCGATGCTTGGCGAGAGGTCGCTGCCGATCGTGGCACCCTGCAGACCTCCGAGGGCCTCTTCATCGCTGGGTATTGTGAGCACGTGAACGACCATAGCGCACCCGGCGCGGCGTGGAACAACTTGCCGGGGGGGGAGCCACGCCGCCGCCTCGGGCATCGCCGGCGCGCCGCCGGAGCGGCTCGGCAAGCGGCCCGTCGGTCTGCTCGCGGCGGCGAGCGCGCGGGCGCCGAAGCGCGCGCCCCCTGTAAGCCGACCTGGGCGGCGCGCGTTGCACGGGCATGAAGAACCAGCGCTCCCTGTCCCGCGCGTACCTCGCCGGGCTCATGCTCTCCGTCACACCGCTGCTCGCCGCGTGCGCGGCGCAGGCGACGCCGGCCGTGGCCGCCGCCCCGGAGGTCAACACCATCACGGTCGTCGGCCGCGGCGACGTCAGCGCGAGGCCTGACATCGCCCGGGCCCAGATGGGCATCGAGGTGATGGCGCCGACGGTGCACGAGGCGACGAAGCTCGCCGCGGCGCGCATGACCGAGATCCTCGCCGCGCTCAAGAACGCCGGCCTGGCCGAGAAGGACATCCAGACCAGCAACTACTCCATCCAGCTCGTGCGGCAGCCCGACGTGCCGCCCTGGATGGCCACGGGCTACGCGCAGCCCGCCCCGGCGGTCGCGCCGGCGCCGGCGGCCCCGGCCGCGGCGCCCGCGGCTCCCGCGGGGCGCGGACCGAAGGCGCCTCAGCCGCCCGCGCCGAAGCCGCCGCCTGCCGACCTGGCGCCGGCAGCGCCGCCTCCGCCGTCGCACGTCTATCAGGTGAGCAACACCGTGATGGTCGTCATCCGCAACCTCGATCAGGTCGGGGCGGTGCTCGACGCCGCCGTGGCCGCCGGCGCGAACAACGTCTGGGGCGTCTCGTTCGGCCTCGACGAGACCGACCCGCTCGAGGCACGCGCGCGGGAGAAGGCGATCGCGGACGCGCGGGCTCGCGCCGAGGCGCTCGCCAGGCTCCAGGGCGTCTCGCTCGGCCGCGTCGTCTCGATCAGCGAGGTCGTCGAGCACGGCCCCATCTACGCCCCCCGCGCCGCGCTCGCCTCCGGCGGGTACTCCGCGGACATGGGGACGCCCGTGTCGTCCGGCGAGGTCCCCTTCGGCACGCAGGTGAAGGTCGTCTACGCGCTGGAGAGCGCGCCGGCGAGCCCGCGCAAGTGACGCCGCGGCGCGCGCGGAGGGGCCGCGGGCGCGCCTCCGCGGGCGGCGGCCGCCAGATTCCAGCTAGATCAACCTCGCGTCGCCCCAGCGGGTAAAGTCCCAGCATCCAGCACGGCCCCCGACCCGATCGGCCCCTGCACAGCGCCACCATGATCGCCCCGTCCCGCCCTCCCCTTCGCCGTGCCCCTGTCCTCGCGGCGCGCCCGCGCTGTTCCGCGGCGCTCGTCCGCTCGTTCGCGGCGGCAGCGCTCGTCACCTCGACCACGGGCTGCCTCGTGCTCGAGCCGCCGACGTACGAGCATCCCGAGCAGACCGCGCCGGTGCTCTCTGCGGTCTTCCCTCCTCCCCACCTCCCTATCCACATCGTCCCGGGGCGGGAGGGGATCCTGAATTTCAGCGTGACGGTTCTGTCCGAGGACAACGGCGACCCCGTGCAGATTGCCCAGTACATCGATTATGGGAGGCGCAGCCGCTTCGGGATGCCGTACCGGAGAGGGGAGGTGTCCCCGAAGTTCATCGCGGCCGGGACCATCGAAGGCGGACAGCGCGCCTTCACGATCGAATTGGACTTCGACAACTTCACGCTCCCGACAGACGGGGTGACGCCCGAGAAGGAGTGCCACACGCTCACCGTGACTGCGTCGCACGCCTTCACCGAGTGCCGTTGCCCGACGGACCCGGAGGACATGAGCTCGCTCACATGGCAGCTCATCCACTGCGACCCGAATGACCCGGCCTGCCCCGCGTCGTGCCCTGCGATGGATTGCAAGGCCACCCCCTGCCTCTTTTGCGATGATCCCTCACTCCAGGACGGTTGCGTGACCCCGCCCCCGGACCGCTGACGCCGCGAGGCCGCCGCGCTCCAGCGGCATTGGGCGCGCCCCCGGCGCCGCAGGGGCGTGGTACACGGGGTCGATGATCGCTCCTCCTGATGTCCAGCCCTCTCTCGCGCCGCGCGGCGGGATCGTGCGCCCTGCGCGCCGGCCGCCCGGGTGGATCGCCCCTGGGCCGCCGCCGGCGACGCCGGATCGCCCGGAGATCTGGCCCGGCCCCGGCGAGGACCTCTGCTATCTCTCGGGCGATTTCCGGATCCTGCAGCGGCTCGACGGGCACCGCTGGTCGGCCGACGACCTCGTGACCGCCTGGTTCGCGGCCGAGCGGGTCGCGAGCACGCCCCCGCGCCGCACGGTCGACCTCGGCTGCGGCATCGGCACGGTGCTCCTGTTCATCGCGTGGCGCTTCCCGGACGCGCGCTGCGCGGGCGTGGAGGCGCAGGAGGTGAGCGCCTCGATGGCGGGGCGCTCGGTCGCGTGGAACGGCGTCGACGCGCGCGGCGAGGTCCGGTGGGGGGACCTGCGCGATCCGGCGGTGCTCGACGGGCTCGCGCCTGCGGAGCTCGTGACGGGGACGCCGCCGTACCTGCCGGTCGGCACCGGCATCGAGTCCTATCGGGTCCAGTGCGGGCCGTGCCGCTTCGAGCACCGCGGCGGCGTGGAGGACTACTGCCTCGCGGCCGCGCGGCTGCTCGCTCCCGGCGCGCCGTTCGTGGCCTGCGCGGCGGCGTGGCAGCGGCCTCGCGTCGAGGCGGCGGCGGCGGCGGCCGGGCTCGCGCTCGAGGCGTGGCGCGACGTCATGCCCAAGGAGGGCAAGGCGGCCTTGTTCTCGGTCTATGCCCTGCGCCGCGCCGAGGCCGTGGTGTCGTGCCATGTCGAGCCGCCGCTCGTGTTGCGGGGCGGGAATGGGCGCTTCACCGAGGAGTTCGACGCGCTCCGCCGGACGATGGGAATGCCGGTATAGCCCGGGCTCCTGCGCGGGTGTGTCGGCGGGGGCTCACCGCCTTGTCGCGGAGCGCACGAATCTGCACTCCGCGACAGGACAGCCCTCGTTCCAGCGGCTCTGCCTCGTTCGCGGGCCGTCAGCTCGGCTGTGACACGAGCGGAAGGGTCATCGTCTGCGCGCGGACCAGCGGCCGTCCGTCGCGCGACAGGAGCGCATCCTTCGCTTGCTGGCCCTGTGCCGCGCGCGGTCGCGCCGGGCGCGCCGGCTTGTCTCCAGGCTCGGGCGCAGGCGCAGGCGCAGGCTCGGCGGACATGCACTCGACCGGGGCCTCCCATGCGTGTCGGGTCCCGCCGGCCTCGTTGGCCTGGAAGAACACGGCGCGGAGCGCCCTCCCCTCGACGTCCGTCTCCACGGCCATCATCCAGAACCACGGGCCATCCGGCTCGTTTTCCTGCCCCATGAACGAGAAGGCCATCTGTCGCGACTCCGAGCGGCGACCGTGCTCGCTGCGCGCGGCCTCGAGGTGCCGCTGCGAGGGTTTGTCGGCCGGACCGCGGTACACGCGCACGGCGACGCCCTCGATGTGCGGCATGAAGTACAGCCCGTCTCGATGGACGGACAGCCACGGATGTTTTCCGCTCTCTGCCAGCTTGCAGAGGGAATGACCGAACCGCTCGTGCGCCTTGCAGCCGATGCCCCAGCTTGTATCGCCCTCCTCGCGGTTCGCCTCGCTGAACGCCTTGTTGCGGACATCGACCGCCGTCTGCGCCAGGAGGACGAGCCGGCTCTGCTGGAGGACGGGGTTCAGCTCCCAGGGCAAGGACGCATCCATCGTGTCTGGCACGGTACGCGTGTTCACTGAAAAGTCAATCGGTACCGGCGCTTGCACATGCGCGAGGTGGCGCCGTGCGCGACGCGGCGCGGCTGGCGCAGCGGGTCCACCCGGCGCGCTCCACGCACGGCGCGCAGCGGCGCCGCTGCGCGCCGTGCGTGGAGCGCGCCGTGCTAGAGCGCGCTCCACGCACGGCGGCGTCGCGTGCGGGGAGGTGTCCTTGGGAGAGGCGATCGTCGGAGGGAACGCCGCGGAGCGGCCGCTGGTGGGCGTGGGCGTCATGCTGGTGCGCGACGGGCGCGTGCTGCTGGCGCGGCGCCGCGGGAGCCACGGCGACGGCAGCTACTCGTGGTGCGGCGGCCACCTGGAGCTCGGCGAGTCGTTCGAGGACTGCGCTATCCGCGAGGTGCGCGAGGAGAGCGGCCTTGTCGTCAAGAAGCTCTCCTTCCTGTGCCTCAGCAACATCCTCGCCTACGACAAGCACTATGTGGACATCCAGCTCCTCGCGGAGGAGTTCGACGGCGAGCCCGAGGAGCGCGAGCCCCACAAGATCGCCGGCTGGTGCTGGTACCCGCTCGACGCGCTGCCCAGCCCGCTGTTCCGCCCGGTCGAGCTGGCCATCGCGAGCTACCGCAGCGGCCGCCGCTACAATCCCTGATCCCGGCCTCATGCGCGCGCAGGACGCCGCCGCCCCGCGACGGTGCGTGGCCTCGTCTTGGAGAGGCGCGAAGACTGCGCGGTCGTGATCTCCCTATCGATCTCTCCTTCGCGCTCAGCGTTCGTCGAATCGCGTCGATGCCGTCCCGCCGACGGCGCCATTGCCTCCAGCGGCCCCATTTTGCCCCGCCGATCCCGCGCCTCCGTCACCGGCCTTGCCCACGGCGACCGTCACCCCGGTCAGCTTCAGCCGGTTGCCCAGGCTCACGATCCCGATGCTCGAACCGCCCGCCTGCCCGCCCCCGCCTCCCTTCCTCCGCAGCCCCCGGCTCCGCCGCCTCCGCCGCTGGCCCCGCGCCGTCAACGGTGTCCGGTCCGACTTCGCAGAACAGCCCCGCCTTCGCTCCGCCGCCTCCACCTCCGCCTTGACCACGGCCGCCGGCTGTACCGGGGGCGCCGTCGCCGCCGCTCAGGCCCGTCAGCGCTCGCCGTCCGGGCAAGCGTAGCCGGACCCGCCTTGCCTGGTTGGCTGCATTTCCTTTTTTGGAACGCAGACTCATGACGCCTGCGACGTGAGGCACAAGATCCACACTCATGTCGACAGCGCATGGCATCACGCTCCGTCACGTCTTCACAGGGTCCTGCCGGCACGGGGCGCCGAGCCCGGCTGGTATGGATTCGAGCCCGCGTGATGCGCTCAATCACGTTCTCGGTCCGGCTCGGCGGCCCGGCCGACGATGCCCGAGCCCCGTGGAGCACCGCGCACGCGGCCTCATCGCCCTCGCCGAGCGTGTCGCGCATCAGGAACCCTCTCCATGCCCCTCGCCTCCCCGTACACGATCACCATGCCTCTCTCCCTCGATGGCAGAGCCGTCGTCTATCGTGCGGTCAGGAGCGCCGATCGCTGCCCGGTCATCCTCAAGGTGCTCGATCCGCGGCGCAGCCGCCCGAAGGACCGCGAGCGGCTGAAGCACGAGTACGAACTCGGACAGCTGCTCGACGCCCGGGCCGTCATCAAGCCGCTCGCCCTCGAGACGTACCAGGGCATGCCGGCCCTCATCCTGGAGGACTTCGGCGGCCAGTCCCTCGATCACCTGCTCGGGACGCCCATGGGGATCGAGCGCTTCCTTCCCCTCGCGATCCGCATCGCGGCGGCGGTCGCGGACGTTCACCAGCAGGACATCATCCACAAGGACCTGAAACCCGGCAACATCCTCGTCAACCCCGCCTCCGGCGAGGTCAGGATCGCCGACTTCGGATTCGCGTCCCGCCTCCCCCGCGAGCAGCAGCGCGCGCAGCCCCCCAGGCTCATCGAGGGCTCCTTGCCCTATCTATCGCCGGAGCAGACAGGTCGGACGAGCCGGGCCATCGACAACCGCACCGATCTCTACTCGCTCGGCGTGACGTTCAATCAAATGCTCACCGGCAGGCTCCCCTTCGAGGCGCGCGACCCGGTCGAATGGGTCCATTGCCACGTGGCCCGCGTTCCCACGTCGCCGTCGGAGCTCGTCCCCGAGGTGCCCGAGACGATCTCGCGCATCACCCTGAAGCTCCTCTCCAAGATGCCCGAGGATCGCTACCAGAGCGCTCGCGGCCTCCAGCGCGACCTGGAGAGGTGCCTCGCAGAGTGGAGCGCGAGCGGGCGGGTGGAGCCGTTTGCGCTGGGCGAGCGAGACACGACAGGCCGGCTCCAGATCCCGCAGAAGCTCTATGGCAGAGAGGCGGAGGTCGCCACCTTGCTGCAGGCCTTCGGCCGCGTGGTCGCCACGGGGACGCCGGAGCTCCTGCTCATCTCCGGATACTCCGGGATCGGCAAGAGCGCGCTCGTCCATGAGCTGCACAAGCCGATCATCCGGGAGCGGGCCTTCTTCCTTTCGGGCAAGTTCGATCAATACAAGCGCGACATCCCCTACGCCACGCTCGTCCAGGCCTTCCAGGAGCTCGCGATCGAGCTCCTTGCCGAGAGCGAGGAGCGGATCGCGGCGTGGAGACGGCAGCTGCTCGACGTCCTGGGGGTCAACGCCCAGCTCATCGTGGAGGTGATCCCGCAGGTCGAGCTGATCATCGGACGGCAACCGCCGGTCCCCGAGCTGCCGCCGACCGAGGCGCAGAACCGCTTCCGCATGGTGCTCCGGCACTTCATCGGGGTGTTCGCCCAGAAGGAGCACCCCCTCGCGCTCTTCCTCGACGATCTCCAGTGGGTCGATGCGGCCAGCCTCGGGCTGCTCAAGGACCTCTTGGCCCACCCTGAGACGCGCTATCTCCTCATCATCGGCGCCTACCGCGACAACGAGGTGTCCCCCACCCACCCGCTCCTGGTGACGTTGGACGAGGTGCGGAGAGACGGCGCGCGCGTCTCGAACATCGTGCTCGGCCCGATACCGCGCGAGCACCTCGCCGCGTTCGTCGGCGATGCGCTTCGCTGCCGCATCGAAGACGGCGCGCCGCTCTCCGATCTCGCCTACGAGAAGACGGCCGGCAACCCCTTCTTCGCCATTCAGTTCCTCCTCTCGCTCCATGAAGAGCGCCTGATCGAGTTCGACGAGCGCACGGAAGCCTTTCGGTGGGACGTCGCGAAGATCCGCGAAAAGGGCTACACCGATAACGTGGTCGACCTGATGGTCGGCAAGCTCAGGCGGCTGCCCGCGAAGACCCAGGAAGCGCTGAAGCAGCTCGCCTGTCTGGGAAATACCGCCGAGGTCGCCCTCCTGGCGATGGTTCGCGGCAGCGTGGAGCACGACGTACACGCGGACCTCTGGGAGGCCGTCCGCGCGGGCCTCGTCATCCGCGTGGACAGCACATACAAGTTCCTCCACGACCGCATCCAGGAAGCGGCCTATTCGCTCATCCCGGCGGAGCTGCGCGCCGAGATGCATCTCCAGCTCGGCCGGCTCCTTTTGTCTCGGTTGCCAGAGCAGGGGATCGCAGAGCGGGTCTTCGATGTCGCAAACCAGCTCAATCACGGCGCCCACCTCCTCACCGACCCGCGCGAGAAGGAGGCGCTCTGCCGGCTCAACTTCCTGGCGGGGACCAAGGCGAAAGCCTCGGTGGCCTACGCGTCGGCTCGCAGCTACCTGGCCCAGGCGACATCCCTGCTGCCACCGGACGCCTGGAGCGCACGGTACGAGGATACATTCACGCTCCACCTGGAGCTCGCTGAATGCGAGTACCTCGTCGGCCGCTTCCAGCAGGCCGACGAGCTGTTCGACCTGATTCTCCAGAACGCCAGCGCCAAGCCCGACCGATCCAGGGCGTACCGATCGCGCCTGCGGCTCTACCAGATCGCCGGACGGCACCGCGACGCCGTGGCGGTCATGATCCAGGCCCTGCAGCTCTACGGGGTGATGCTCCCGGAGTCCGACGAGGAGATCCAGATGGCCGCGGAGGCCGAGATCCGGCAGGTCTCGATCACCCTGCAGGGGCGCCCCATCGCCGACCTCGTCGATGCGCCTGTAGCCACCGACGAGGGCGCGCGGGCGCTCATCGGCCTGATCGCCGAATCGTTCCCCATCGTATACACCTCGCGACCGGCGCTCTGGGTCCTGCTCACCGCCAAGGGGGTGAGCGTCTCCCTGCAGCGCGGGCACGCCGAAGAGTCCTCTTTCATCTATAGCAATTACAGCATGGTGCTGGTCTCGTTCTACCGCGACATCCCGCGCGCGCTTCAGTTCTCCGAGATGGCGCTCAGGCTGAATGAAAGATTCAAGGGCGCCACGGCGAAACTGAAAGGGAAGCTGCTCTTCCAGAACGCAAGCGTCGTCAGGGTCTGGTGCGGGCGCTTCGCGGCGAGCCTCCCCCTCATGGAGCGGGCCTTCCTCGCTTGCCTCGACATCGGAGATCTCGTCTTTGCCGGCTACTTGACCTACAACATGACATGGCTTCTCCTGGAGAGCGGAGAGCCGCTCGTTCATGTCATCGATGTCGCGCGGAAGCACATCGCGTTCGCCCGGCAGACCCACAATGACGTGGTGTACCATGTCCTCCGGCTCGAAGAGCAGTTTGCAGCGAGCCTGAAGGGAGCGACGCAGGCGCCCACGAGCTTCAGCGACGGGGCCTTCGACGAGGAGAGCTCCATCGCGGCCCTCATGAAGGCGGGCTTCGGCCTTGGAATTACATACTACCACGTCATGAAGCAGATCGCGGCATTTACCCATGAACGCCATGCCGAAGCGCTGGAGTCCGCGACCAGCGCCACGTCGACGCTGCACCAGGTGGCATCCATGGCGATCGAGGCGACGCATCACTTCTACCACGCGCTCACGCTGACGGCGCTCTATGCGCAAGCCCCTGCCGAGCAGCAGCGGCAGTTCGCGCAGACGCTCGCGAAGCAATTGCAGAAGCTGGCGCTCTGGGCCGACAACTGCCCCGAGAACTTCCGGGCCCGCTACGCCCTGGTATCAGCCGAGGTCGCCCGCACCGAGGGGCGGGACCTCGACGCCATGCGCTTCTATGAAGAGGCCGTCCACTCGGCGCGCGACAGCGGCTTCGTCCACGTGGAAGCGCTTGCCTTCGAGCTCGCATCTCGGTTCTACCGGGCGCGAGGGTTCGTGCGCTTCGCCGACACCTACTTGCGCGAGGCCCGCTCCTGCTATGTCCGCTGGGGCGCCGACGGCAAAGTCCAGCGCCTCGACCGATGCTACCCCGAGCTCGTCGAGCGACCATCGGTCGCGCTCACCGCCACGTTCGTGGCCGCGCCCGAGCAGCTCGACCTGCTCTCGGTGGTCAAAGCCTTGCAGAGCATCTCGTCCGAGATCCTCTTGCCGAAGCTCAGCGAGACGCTGCTGCAGATCGTGCTCCAGCAGGCGGGCGGGCAGAGAGGGGCGCTGATCCTGGTCCGCGACGGCGAGCTCGCCGTCTACGCCGAGGCCACGACCGACGGGACGGAGATCCGCGTCGCGAGCCACAAGGGCGTCCCGGCCTCGGCGGCGGCGTTCCCGATGTCGATCCTCCACTACGTCGCGCGGACGCGTGAGCCCGTCATCCTGGACGAGGCCGCCGTGGCGACGCGGTTCGCTTCGGACGAGCACCTCACCCGGAGACGGCCGCACTCGCTGCTGTGCCTCCCCATCGTACGGCAGGCGCGCCTGAGCGGCCTCGTCTACCTGGAGAACAACGTCGCGACGGGGGCGTTCACGGCCGGCACGATCCGGGTGCTCGAGCTGCTCGGCGCCCAGACGGCCATCTCGCTCGACAATGCCATGCTCTACGCCGACCTCGAACAGAGCCAGCTGGAGATCAAAGCGGTGCTCGACAACATGGTCGACAGCGTCTTCGTCGTCGACCGGAACGGGCGCGTCACCCTGGCCAACCATGCGGCGGCGCGCCTCGCAGGGCTCGCGAGCCCGGACGAGGCGCGCGGGCCCATCGCGGACCTGGTGCAGCGGCTCCGCTTCGACCGCCCGAACGGGACGCCCTACGAAGCGGAGCAAACGCCGCTCATGCGCGCGCTCGGCGGCGAGACGGTGGCCCTGGATGAGGGGACGATCTCGCTCCCCGGCGCGGAGCGGACCCGCTACGTGCACACGAGCGCGTCGCCCATGCGCGATGCGGGGGGGCAGGTGGTGGGCGCGGTGGCGGTCGTGCGGGACGTCACCGAGCTCGTGGAGCTCGACCGGCTCAAGGACCAGTTTCTCCGCGTGGCCGCGCACGAGCTCAAGACGCCCGTGACGGTGATCATGGGCTATGCCGAGATGCTCTTGCGCACGGCGGCGGAGCTGCCGCCGGGTCAGCGCCGGATCCTGGACGGGCTGCTGCGGGGCGCCGACCGGATCGAGCGGATCGTGGCCGATCTGCTGTTCCTCTCGCAAGTCCAGCTCGGCCGGCTGGATCTGGTGCTCGAGCGCGTGGATCTCGGGGAGCTCGTCGAACGCATGGCGGCGCGCCTGGAGCAGGGGGCGCGGTCGCGCCGCATCCGGGTCACGTGCGCCGAGCCCGTGGTGCTCCAGGGGGACCGCGAGCTCTTGGAGCGGGTCGTGGCGCACCTGCTCGACAACGCCCTGCGGTACTCACCGGATGGCGGCGAGGTGGAGCTGGACGTGCGGATGGCGGACGCGCTCGACGTCCTGATGTCCGTGCGCGACCAGGGGGTGGGGATCCCCGTGGAGAAGCGGGCGCGGATCTTCGAGCGCTTCCATCGCGCCCACACCGATACGCCCCACGATTACGGAGGGATGGGGACGGGGCTGTACCTGTCGCGCGCGATCGTGGTGCGCCACGGAGGCGAGATGTGGTTCGAGAGCGAGGAAGGCCGTGGCAGCACGTTCCACGTCCGCCTGCCCCTCACATGCGAAGGTGCGACCGTACCATCCTGACCAGCTGGTCGCAGTGAAAGGGCTTCGCGATCCACCCTGCGGCGCCGATCTCCTGGGCTCGAAGGGCGGCGTGCTCGGCCGCGGTCAGGACCATGATGGGCACCGACCGGCCGTATCGGATCTGAAACTCCCGCGCGAAGGTCCGGCCGTCCATGACCGGCATCTTCATGTCGAGCAGGATGAGGTCGGGCATGTGTTCACCTATCCTCTCCAGAGCCTCTTGTCCGTGCCGCGCTGTCTGCACATGGAATCCCTCCACCGAGAGCGTCATCGCCACGAGCTCGCGCAGGTCGTCGTCATCTTCCGCAACGAGAATATTCATCGTCACCTCGATCTCCATGGCCCCCAGAGTGACCGATAGGGCTCAGGCCACCTTTCCGTTCACTCAGGGCGGGAGCCCGATGACTCCGTCGAGCTCTCTTCAATATCGATCCGCTAGCCGTCAGCCGTCAGCCATCAGCACTCATTTTCTGTACTGTAATGTACTGTACAGCCGTTCCTCGCTCCTGGCGCGCCGGCACAGACGGACTCGACCGAGAGCGTCCTCATGGCCATTCGAGTATAGCCATTCCGATTCACGTCAGCCTTCAGAAAGCCCCTCATCGCCGGGCGGTTACTCCCTCGGCAACCGCCTTTCCGCCGACAGGCAGGTCCGACGGCAGGCATGCGGCCTGGCGCTGCCTGCAAGCCCACGACCGAGGTGATCGTGACGACCCGGCCGCCGTGCTGGCTCGCCCGTCGCCATGCTCGGCGGGGAAAGGCGAAGCTCGCCATGGATTGACGAGAGGGATCGCTGCTGGAAGGCTGAAACAATCGAGGCCGGCGACACGCGTCAAGGCCATCGCTTCTTCGGCGTGCCCCGAGCCGCGTGAGCCAGCCGCCCGCCCGGCCCCCCCCCGCGCGGCGCCGCGCCTCGCCGCGGGCCGTCCGGCGAGCGCGGCGCAAAGCCACGGTCGCCGCGCAGCGTGGCATCCTGCCACAGCAGCGACATCCCGCTTGACCGTGACGCGCCCGCGAGGCGCCGTCAGACCGCCGCGTGCACCGCGCTTCGCAGCTGGAGCGCGTGTCGCTCTCCGTTGATAGGCATGCGCAGGGCACGTATCATGCGCACCATGGCAGACGCGGCGGACGGCTCGCCCAGCTTCAGCTCTGGAAGCGCGAACGGCGGCGATCCCCCCGCGCCGCTCGCGCCCGACGCCGCGGATACGCTGCAGGGCGTCGACACCGTGGTGCGCGACCGTCCCCCCACGCGGGCCGAGCCGCCGGCCGAGCGGAACGGCGACGGCTCGACGCTGAGCGACGAGGACCTCTGGCAGGCCGCGGCGCGCTCGAGCCTGCACGAGGGAGGCAGCCCGGTTCAGGTGCCGCCCGAGGGCACGTTGCTCGGAGGGGTCTACCGCGTCATCGGTCGCCTCGGAGAGGGGGCGATGGGCGTCATCCTCCTGGCGCGCGACGAGCAGCTCCAGCGGGACGTCGCCATCAAGCTGCTCCGGCCGGAGCAGCTCGACAACGCGCAGATGCAGGCCCGCCTGCTGGCGGAGGCGCGGGCGATGGCGCGCGTCCACCACCCGAACGTCGTCGAGATCTATGCGTTCGGCGAGTACGAGAACGCGCCGTATTTCGTCATGCAGTACGTGCCGGGGGTCACGCTCGACACCCATGTCCACAGCAAGGGGGGCCGGCTCGGCCTCGACGAGGCGCTGAGCGTCCTCGACCAGGTCTGCCTCGGCGTCTCGGCGATCCACGCCTCGGGCATCGCCCACCGCGACGTGAAACCGAGCAACATCCTCGTCGGCCAGGCCCTCCGCGTGGTGGTGGCCGATCTCGGGCTCGCGAAGCGGATCCCCCGCGGCGATCGGATCGAGCTCGCCTTCTCGGGCACCCCGGCGTACCTGGCGCCGGAGGTGGCGCTGGGCCGGCAGCTCGATCCCGCGCTGCTGCCGCGCATCGACGTCTACGCCCTCGGGGTGGTCGCGTACTACCTGCTCGCCGGCCGCCTGCCGTTCCAGAGCACGAGCACGGTGGATCTGGTCATGCAGCACGCGTATCAGCCCCCGATCCCGCCGAGCGAGATCTGCCCTGATCTGCCGCCGTCGTTCGACGCGCCGGTGCTCGCGGCGCTGGCCAAGGAGCCCGACGAGCGCACGGCGAGCGCGGAGGCGCTGCGCGAGGCGCTGCTCGACGCGCGCGGCGCCCTGCCGGCGTACGCGCGCACGACGCGCGTCCTGGTCGCCGACGACAGCCCGTCGTTCCGCAGCTTCCTCGCCAGCGTCCTCGCGGAGGCGCTGCCCGGCGCGGCCATCGAGACCGCGCCCGACGGCGCCGTGGCGCTTTCGGCCATCGAAGCGAACCGCCCGTCGCTCGGCGTGTTCGACCTCGACATGCCCGGGCTGGACGGCATCGCGCTCACGGCGGCGGTGCGCAAGCTCCCACAAGGGGATTTCCCGATCATCGTGGCGACCGGGACCGGGGGCGCGGCCGACTGGCAGTGCCTGTCGCGCCTCGGCGCGTCGGCGTTCCTCGTCAAGCCGTTCGACGCGGGGCAGCTCATCACCCTGGCGCGCGCGCTCGTGGGCGTCGCCGAAGAGCAGAAGCGCCGGCCATGAGGGGCGGGGCGAAGACCCTGGCCTCCGCCGCGGCGGGGGTGGAGCAGGCGGCGTGGCGCGAAGCTTGCCGGCGGGAGAGCGCCGATGTCCGGCGTGGTCGAGGCTTCCGATGAACGACAGCGCGATGAAGGTCCTTCTTGTGGATGACGACGAGGTCGACCACCTCGTCACGCGGCGGCTCCTCCGCGACGCTCCCCGCACCCGGTACGACGTGACGTGGCTGAGCAGCTCGGACGAGGCGATCCGGGCGCTGCGCGCCGGCGGCTACGACGTCTGCCTCCTCGACTTCCGGCTCGACGCCCGGACGGGCCTCGACGTCGTGCGTGAGGCCAACCACCTCGGCTGCGCGATCCCCATCATCATGCTGACGGGGGTCGGCGACGAGGAGATCGACATGGCCGCGATGAGCGCGGGCGTCGCGGATTACCTGGTGAAGGGCAGGTTCGACGCGCAGATCCTCGAGCGCACGATCCGCTACGCCATCGAGCACAAGCGGAGCCAGCTCAAGCTCAAGCAGTACGCCGACACGCTGGAGGAGAGCAACCGGCAGCTCGTCCAGATGCACGAGGAGCTCGCGGCGAAGAACGCGGAGCTGGTCCGGCTGAACGAGGAGAAGAACCGCTTCGTCGGCATGGCGGCCCACGACCTCAGGAACCCGCTCGGCGTCATCCTGGGCTACAGCGATTTCATGCTGATGAGCCACCGGCGCGGGGAGCCGTCGTCGCTGCTCAAGGAGGGCGGCGTCGAGATCGTCAACATGATCAGGAGCTCGAGCAAATTCATGCTCTCGCTCATCAACGATCTGCTCGACGTGTCGATGATCGAGCTCGGCAAGCTGAACCTCGACAGGAAGAGCACCGATATCGTCCAGCTCGTCGAGTCCAACGTGGCGCTCAACCTGGTGCTGGCTGGGCAGAAGAACATGAAGCTCGTCGTCGAGAGCGACGAGGGCGTCCCGCGGGTCGAGGTCGACGTCCACAAGCTGGAGCAGGTGCTCAACAACCTCATCAGCAACGCCATTCACTACTCGCCTCCGGGCACGACCATCCGCGTCCGGGTCCACGGCGGCCGGGGGGAGGACGCCGGCGGGGGGGCCGAGGTGATCCTGTCGGTGAAGGACGAAGGGCCCGGGATCGCGGCGGAGGACCTCGGGAAGCTCTTCCGGCCGTTCGGGCGGGCGAGGACGGTCAGCACCGGGGGGGAGCGCTCGACGGGCCTCGGGCTGGCGATCGCGCAGCGGGTCGTCGAGGGCCATGGCGGGCGGATCTGGGTGGAGAGCGTGGTCTCGAAGGGATCGACGTTCTTCGTGGCGCTGCCGGTGGCGCGGGCGGAGGAGAAGGAAGAGGCCGCGTGACGGGGGCGCGGGCGAGCGCGGGTCCCGCGCCGCTCGACGTCACGATAGAAGGCGTCGAGTGCCCCGCAGACCGGCACGAGCCGACGGCAACCAGCGCTGTCCGAACCGTTGTGTGGGCAGACGCCGCCACGTGTGAGCGTTCGGCGCTCCGCTCCACCCAAGAACCCATCCTGCGCCGCGCAGAGCCATCCGCTCTGCCTCCGTTCCGTCACAGCATTCCGCGTTGAGCGGCTCCTCCAGAAGGTGGATACTCCGCTGGATGCAAGCTCACGGTCCGCGGTAGTGCGAAGCCGCGAAGACCGGCTCGATCGCGGGATGCGCCGTGCCGGACGCGCCCTCGACCGCTCGCCGGAGACTCGCCGCACCGCCGCCCTCGGACCGCGACGTTCCGACCACGTTGAACCGTGTAGGACACATCGATGTGCGCAGTCTCCGCACCTCATGCGAGGTGCCAGGGAGGAGTAGCTGTGGCGAAGAGAAGAGCACTATTCAGAGGTGTGCTGTCAGCGCAGGCCAGCGTGATGGCCGCGCTCCTCTTGCTGCTCGGACAGGGATGCGGGAGCGACGACAACAAGCCCGAGCCCCAGGAGCAGACCCCACCCGAAGAAGAGAACGAGAACCCTCCGCCCGAGGAGGAGGAGCCCGATCCTCCCAAGGAAGAGCCCGAAGAGCCCGAAGAGCCCGAGACCCCGGAGGGGCCCACCGACTTCGTGTCGGCCGATGATCCGTTCACCGAGGGGTACCTCGGCGAGGAGGAAGAAGAAGAGGAAGAAGAGGAGGAGGAGGAAGAAGAAGAGAGCCGCGAGCTCGAGGAAGGCGACATCTACCGCGTCCTCGGCGACGGGCAGCTCCTCAACCTCAACACCTTCCGCGGCCTGCAGGTCATCGACATCCAGGACCCGTCGGACCCGAAGTTCCTGGGCCAGATGCAGATCGCCGGCACCCCGGTCGAGATGTACGTCGTCGGTGACCGCGCGGTCGTGCTCCTGAACGACTGGGCCGGCTACCAGCTCAAGGCCGACGGCCTGACCGTGGAGCGGCGGACCGGCGGGACCGTGCTGTTCATCGACATCGCCGACCGCGCCGCGCCGAAGCTCCTGTCGCAATACCCGGTCACGGGCGCCATCATGACGAGCCGCCTCGCGCGCGGCGAGAGCGCGAGCTCGCTCTACATCGCCTCGAACGGCTCGGAGCTCGAGGAGATCAACCCCGGGCAGTTCCAGTGGGTCAACAAGACCCTCGTCCAGAGCTTCGATGTCGGCGCCGACGCGCTCATCGAGCGCGGCGAGATCGAGCTCGGGGACGCCGTGACCGCCATCCACGCCGAGGCGGACGTGCTCCTCGTGGCGCGCAACGGCGGCAGCTGGTCGCAGGATCCCAGCGAGATCTCGATCATCGACATCTCGAACCGCGACGGGTCGATGGTGCTGCGCGACAGCGTGAGCACGGCCAGCTACGTGCGCTCCCAGTTCCACATGGACTTCCGCGACAACATGCTGCGGGTCTTCTCCGGTCCGCAGTGGGCCGACGGGACGCCCAGCTACCTCGAGACGTGGAACGCGGCCGATCCCGACAACATCGTGCCGATCGACAGCGAGGAGTTCGGCGCCGAGCAGTCGCTCTACGGCGCCATCTTCCTGGACGACAGGGCGTTCGCGGTCACCTACCGGCGCCAGGACCCCTTCCACGCCTTCTCCATCGATCCGAGCGGGAACGTCACCGAGGAGAGCGAGTTCATCGTGTCCGGGTGGAACAACTTCTTCCGCCCGGTCTTCGGCGCGACCCGCCTGATCGGCATCGGCGTGAACGATCAGAACGGCCGGCAGCTCGCGGCCAGCCTCTACGACATCACCGATCTGACGAGCCAGGATCCCCTGGTGGCGCGCGCCGAGATCGACGGCGGCGCCCAGGGCTGGAGCTGGTCCGAGGCCGACTGGGATCACCGCGCGTTCACCGTGCTCGACGACGCGGTGGACGCCGTGGCGGCGAGCGGAGAGCCCGAGACGGGCCTCGTGCTGCTCCCGTTCTCCGCGAGCAGGGTCGTGGA
Organism: Sorangium sp. So ce117; assembly: GCF_051524395.1. Classification (NCBI taxonomy): domain Bacteria; kingdom Pseudomonadati; phylum Myxococcota; order Polyangiales; family Polyangiaceae; genus Sorangium; species Sorangium sp. So ce117. Next base: position 3,293,415 of record NZ_CP150309.1, on the reverse strand, counting down.
CAACACCCGGCGGCCGTTCTCCGGCGTGCAGATCTTCACCTTCTCGGACACCACGCTGACCCGCCGCGGCGTGATGGAGCACGGGACCCCCGCGCGCCGCACGTTCCGCGCCGAGGACATCGCCACCGCGAACGTCTCCGATGAGGAGCTCACCCTCTACGCGCAGGACAAGCTCGACACGCCCGAGAAGCTCGGACACCTCGATCTCGCCCCGGATTATGTGAAGGTCTTCGCGTTCGGCGAGCACCGCGTCCGCGTGAAGATGCCTTACGATCTCTACTGGACCCCCGCCGAGAACCGGAAGGTCAAGGCGGAGGTCGTGCCGAGCGCCGGGCTCACCCAGCTCGCGCAGCCGATCGCCGCCTTCGATCTGCCGGCCGACGCGGAGCTCCATCAGGTGGGCGATCTGCTCGTGTCGCTGACCACCACCTTCGAGAACTGGGTGGGCAAGGTGACCCACCTCGAGGTGATCGACCTGTCCGATCCGACCGCGCCGCGGCGCGCGGGCACGCTCGACACGAGCGATCTCCCCGCCACGGGCGGCTACCACGGCGGGGCCAGCTCGTTCTCGACCGTGCACCCCGCGCGCGATGCCCTCGCCTTCCTGCGCGTCATCGGCCACTCCGAGGACCTCGGGGTCGGCTGGGCGTGCCGGACCAGCTCGGTCGAGGATCCGGGCTGCTTCGGGCAGGAAGGCTGCACGTACATGGCCGGAGAGCGGACGTGCCGCAACATCGGCGGCGAGGAGTACTGCAACGGCGGGTTCGCCGAGTGCACGGACCACCCCGGCGCGGACACGAGCTGCACGCCGGTCGAGGTCGACCGGAACGACATCGTGGGGATCACGTCGACGTATTGTTATGAGTACGTCCCGCGCCGCAGCTGGGCACAAGTGGAGGTCCACGTTGTCGACCTCTCCGACCCGGACCACCCGACCGTGGCGCCGGCCGTCGCGCTGCCGGACGACAACGAGACCGTGAACGTCCTCAACGACGACGGGGAGCTCTACTTCAACATCAAGCGCTCGATCAGCGGGCGCGCGCCGGACGACCCGCGCCCGCGCACGCAGTACTTCCTCACGCACCTCGACCTGACCAACCCGTCGCAGCCGGCGCTCGCTCCGGGGATCAACGTGCCCGGCGAGGTGCTCGCGATCCAGGGCGCGTCGATCTTCGCGAGGGACAGGGTGTGGGGCCAGCAGTTCATCGAGACGGCGATCGCGCGGCTCGAGGTGCACGAGGGGCTGGCGTACCTGCAGGAGTACCAGAAGTTCCCGGACCGCCAGGTCAACGCGATCTCCATCGACGGCCGCGGGCTGCCCGTCCTGTCCCACAGCCTGATCTGGCGCCCGCGCAGCGGGTGGTACGCCGGCTGGGATCCCAACCAGAAGCTGACCACGCTCGCGCCGGCGGGTGAGGCGCCGCCGCCCGAGCCGGAGAACGAGAACGAGAGCCCCGCGATCCCCGAGTTCGACGTGCTCTCCACCGTCCGACTCGCCTCGTGGGCGTCGCTGCGCCACACGGCCGACATGCGGGCGCTCTTCGAGGTGCCGGGCGGCGCCCTGGCGATCTCCCTCGAGGAGCCCGAGGCGCCGAAGGCACAGGCGTTCTTCCCGCTCTGGGGCTGGCCCGAGACGTTCGTGACCAGCGGCGAGGAGGTCCTGTTCGCCGCCCGCCGCTTCGGGATTCACCAGCTCGATCGCGAGGCCGTCAACCTCGTCCCCTACCTGGGCGAGTAGCCGGGCCGCTGGGCAAGCCGGCCGGGGCCGAGCGCACCGGGCCGGCTTGCCGCAATGGCGCGCGGCGCGCAGCTCCGCCCGGCGCGGCCGCCTCATCCCTCTTTTCCCTCTTCGAACGATACGCACCGCGCGGGCCGCGCGTGGGAGCCGGTGAGATCCGGTTTCGCGGAGCGCCCGACAACGCTATGGAGGAGCCCCATGGTCGAGCAAAGCACAGCGGAAAACGGAGAGGGGCAACCGGAGAGCGCGGGGCCCGTCGAGGAGCGCGCGACGGAAGCCGCCGGAGGGCCGGCGGAGGCGGGCGCGGAGGCCTCTTCCGGCGGCACGACGACGACCACGACGGCGGGCGCAGCGAGCGCGGCAGACGCCGTGGTGGCGCCGGCCGCCGATTCGCCCGCCGCCGCTGCGCCCGCCGCCGCTGCGCCCGCCGCCGCTGCGCCGGCTCGATCGCGGCCACCGCGGGTCATCGACATGCGCCGGCCGCGCACGCCAGCGCCCGCGCAGGAGCCGCCGCCGCGGCGCCCGGCGTGGCCAGCGGAGCGCGGACCTGCCGACCGTGGAGCGCGCGAGCGCGGGCCGGCGGAGCGCGCAGCACGCGACAGCGGGCCGGCGGCGCGCGCAGGACGCGACGGCAACGCGGCCGAGCGCCGCTCGCCGGACAACGCCAGGGGGGCGCGGGATGGGGCGACGCCGCGCGGCCGGACAGGCGCCGGGGGCGCTGCCCAGACCCGCGCGCCCGCGGCCCATCCAGCGCCGGGCGCCGCCACGCGAGAGCAGCGCGCGGACCCCGCCGCGGACCCCGCGCAGAGCGAGGCGGAGCGCAACGCAGCGCTCGCCGAGGCGAAGCGCGCGCCCGCCGCGGGAGAGGCGAACGCCTCCAAGGCGTCGCGGCAGCCGCAGCCCGCCGAGACGCGCGGCGTGGCGCCGGCTCCGGCGCCGGAGACGACGGCGACCCCCGAGCCGCGCCGGGACGCCGTGTGGGTGCCTCCGCCGAGCGCCGCATTCCCACGGAAGAAGAAGCCCGCGCTCACCGCCAAGGAGGCAATGAAGGCCAGAGTCCAGGCGCGGTCCGAAAAGAAGGCAGCGAAGCAGGCGCCGAGCCGCGCGGCCGAGCCCACCGCGGACCAGGGTGTGGAGGCCGCCCGTGAGGAGCCCGGAGCGCCTCCCGCTGCAGCAAAGCCCCGCGACGCCGCCGTGGCGAAGCCCCGCGACGCGGCGCCAAGGTCAGCACGCCGCAACCAGGCGGCGCCGGCGCCGGCGGCAGACGCGCCGACCCCGAAGCCGGGGCTGCTCAGGCGGTTGCTGGGCCTGTTCCGGCGCTCCGGCTAGTTCCGCCCGCCAGAGGTCCGGCCAGCGATCCGGGGAGAGATTTCAACGCAAAGCCGCAAAGCCGCAAAGCCGCAAAAAAGAACAGATTTTGTGCAGTTTTGCGCCTTTGCGACTTGGCGCCTTTGCGTTGAACGCTTTCTCCCCTCGCGACGCCGGTCCCCCGGTCCATGGCAGGATCTCCGACCCGAGGTACTGGTACCAGCTCACGAGGCGACAGGGAGGCTGCTCGGGCTGCCGGTGGCACCGGAGGGGTGAGCGAGCTTGGGCCGAACGTCGAGCCCGCCGCTCGCGTCGACTCGCCGCCGGGGAATAGCGAATCATCCAAAAAGCGATCGATCCGCGTCACCGCGGCCGGATTCCCCCGCGAGCAGCAGGGGTCGCTGGCGGACGGGCAGCCCGAGCCTCCGAGCAGCCGAGTCCGGGCTCGGACACCAGCTCTCCACCGCCGCTCCGCGCGCTCCCGAGCTGGCCGCCAGTGCGCCTCCCGCGCACCACCTCGCCGCCTTGCGGACACATCCTCAGCAGCAACCCCGCAGTCATGAGGTTCACACCGCACATCCCATGTGCCTCGCCTCACTTGTTATCCAGATCGGGTGGGCTCGCACACGCTCGGCCCCTGCCGGAACAGATGAACCTGCGCGTCACCTCGATGATCAGCCCGGGTCGTTCACGCGAGGCGCGACATCGGCGAGGTGAGTCGCTAGCATCGCTCTGGGGCATCACCGCTGTCGCGGAGCAGCGACGTCGTCTGGACGCACGCTTCGCACGGACGAACGGAGGAGAACCGCCGTGAACCATCAGATGGGTCTCTGGAAGCTCGCATGTGCGGCGTTCACCATGCTGTCGATGGCGTTGATCGCAGGCTGCGATCAGGGAGGTGGGGGCGAGGTCAGCAGCAAAGGCAACGGCAAAGAAGCCACGGCCAAGGTCATCAAGGTCGCGTTCGTGACGAACGGCTCCAGCGACTTCTGGAAGATCGCGTTCGCCGGCGTGCGCAAGTACGAGCAAGAGGCCAAGATTCAAGTTGACCTCAAGGTGCCGCAGAACAGCACGCCCACGGAGCAGAACCAGATCCTCGAGAGCCTCGCCAGCCAGGGCTACGACGCCGTCGGCGTGAGCGTCCTGGCGCCGGACGATCAGGTGACCGTGCTCAACAAGGTCGCGCAGAAGGTCAAGCTGATCACGTTCGACTCCGACGCCCCGAAGTCGAACCGGCTGCTCTACATCGGCACGAACAACTACGAGGCCGGGAAGGTGCTCGGCAACGAGATCGTGAAGCTCCTGCCGAACGGCGGGAAGATGGCCGCCTTCGTCGGCATGTTCGCGGTCGACAACGCCACCCAGCGCCTCAAGGGCATTCAGGACGTGGTCACTCCCCACAACATCCAGCTCGTCGACAAGCGCGAGGACAACACCGACCTCGCCAAGGCGCGCACGAACGTGGAGGACATCATCAACGCCCACCCGGACCTCGACGTCGCGACCGGCCTCTGGTCGTACAACGGGCCGGCCATCGTCGCCGCCGTCGAGGCGCTCGGGAAGAAGGGCAAGGTCAAGCCGGCCGTGTTCGACGAGGAGGACGCGACGCTCGCCGGCATCGAGAACGGCACTGTCGCCTGCACCGTCGTGCAGAAACCGTTCCAGTTCGGCTACCTGGGGAGCAAGTGGCTCCACCGCCTCGCGACCGAGGGCGACGCGGCCATCGCCGCCATCCCCCCGAGCAAGGTGATCGACACCGGGGTCGACGTGATCAACAAGGACAACGTCGCGCAGTTCAAGGCCACGCTCGCCGAGATGAAGAAGTAGCCCGGTCCCCCGGCGGTCCGACTCCTGGTCGCCCCGTATCGGCTCGGCTCAGAAGGGCTGGGGGTGCGGTGAGCGGCGATAGACGATCTGGCCGCCGGTCTTCGACAGCGCGTAAGCGAACCCGAGCTCCAGGGTCGAGCGCGTGATGACGCTCCCGAGGTCCACGCCCTGCTCCACCATCAGCCGCGCCGCCGCCGGCGTGACGCCGACGAGCACGACGTCGGCGCCGAGCAGCCGCGCTGCCCGGGCCGCCCGCAGGAGGTGCTCCACCGACGCGGCGTCGACGACCGCCATCCCCGTGACGTCGACCAGCACCACGCGCGCGTGGTGCTCGGTGATGTCTTGCAGCATCGACTCGATGAAGCGGCCGGACCGCTGCGCGTCCATCGTCCCGACGATCGGCATCACGAGGATGTCCCGCGCGATGGGCACGACCGGGCTCGAGAGCTCGCGGATCGTGTCGAGCAGCGACTCCTGGTGCCGGTTCGCGCGCTCGAGCTCATGGGTCCGCTCGGTGATCCGGTGGACGAGCCGCGTGTTCTCGATCGCCACGGCCATCGTGTCGACGATGCGCTCGATCATCGTGAGATCGTCGAGCGAGCACGCCGCCCGGCGCCCGCTCTCCAGGACCAGGGCGCCGAAGGCGGACCCGCCGGCGAGCAGCGGGACGCCGACCAGGGTATGCGCCCCCTTCCCGCGCGCCTCGACGACATCGGGCGCGTCGTGGAGCTCGCTCGAGTGCGTGTCGACGATGAGCGGCCGGGCGGCGCTCAGCACCCGCCCGACCATCGACCTCGCGTCGAGGGGGGCTCGCTCCTCGCGGTACCCCTCGTTCCCCGCGTCCACGGTGACGAGGAGGAGCTCCTTCGCGCGGCTCTCGTAGGGGAGCTGCTCCCTCCGCTTCGCCGCCTTGCGGTTCGCGTCGAGGGGCAGGTAGTCGGAGAGGGGGAGCGACCAGGGCGTGCGCTCGATGGTCACGACGTCGATGCCGGTGTCGATGAAGCGCAGCGCGGACCCTCCCCCGGAGCCGGCGCGCGTGGGCAGCCCGGCCAGGGTCGCGTCGATGCCCCTCGATACCATGTCGTGGAGCACCCGCACCGCGCGATAGCCCATCTCGTGCTCGCGCTGGACCAGGACGGCGTGGATGGTCCCTTCCCGGAGCATCTCGAGGGTGTCCGTGAGCAGATCGAAGGCGACGATCTTGAGCTCCCCCGCCCGCCCCAGCGCCCTCGCGGCCGCGCCCCACGACAGGCCGTTCTCGGCGCAGACGCCGAAGGCGCCGGCGATTTCGCCGGTCTGCACGGCCTCCCGGGCGATCCGCATCCCGAGCTCGATGTCGAACCTGTCCTCGGCCGGCGGCTGCAGGTCGAAGGGCGCGCGCGTGCCCGAAACCGCCGCACGGAACGCCTCGATGCGCTCGCGGCTGTTCATGGCGCTGAGCCAGAACGTCAGCGCGCCGATCTTGCCTCCGCCCGGGAGCAGCCGGGCCATCATCTCCGCGGCGAGCCGCCCTGCCGCCACGTTGTCGGTGCCGATATAGGCCTGAGCGCAGCTGCCCTCGGCGGGCGGCGTGTCGATCGTGACCACGGGGACCCCGGCCTGCGCCGCCCGGCGGATCGCCGGCTCGAGGACCTCTGGGGTGATCGGCGCCACGGCGATACCGTGCACGCCGCGGTCGATGGCGTCCTCGAGGATCCCGCGCTGCTCGACGGCGCTGTGGGCGGGGGCGTTGCGGACGTCCACGTGGATGCCGACGCTGCGCCCCGCGATGAGGGCGCCGTCACGCACGTTGTTCCAGAACGCGAGCGGCGATCGGTGCGGGACGTGGTAGACGCGGATCTCGCGGGCCGCGGCGTCGCCGCGCGCGCCCCCGGAGGGAGCGTCGCTCAGCAGGACGAGGTGCACGGAGCGCCATTGCGGCCCGAGCTGCACGCTCTTGATGCCTTTCGAGATCATCTCGACGAGCTCATGCGTGCTGGTCCGCGCGGCCACCGCGTTCAGCACCCCCTCGAGCACGCGCACCTCCTGGGCCGACCGCGCCTTGTCGTTGTAGAGCTCTCGCCGCTCCAGCGCCGCGCCGGCGCTCGCGGCCAGCGCGCGGAGCCGCGCCCAGCCCTCGGCGGAAGGCGCCTGCCCGCCCGGCTGCTCGACGGCGAGCACGCCGATCGTCTGTCCCTGCACGTGCACCGGGGTGAGGATCACGACCGCGCCCGCGGGCACGAGGTGCAGCGCCGACGCGCCCGGCAGCTGCTCGCGGTACCAGTCGGCGGCCGCCATGACCCGAGGGCTGTCCGCGGAATCAGGCGTTGAGAGCGTTGAGAGCGTCGAGAGCGTCGAGAGCGTCGCGATCACGGTGGCCGGCACCGCGCCGCCGGCGACCTCCTGCGGGCTCGCCAGCACGCCAGCGAGGCCGACAGAGGCCTTGTGGACCAGCTGCTCCCCGTCACGGGCCAGGAGGCTCGCTCGCTGCGCGGACGGCACGGCGCCCACGGCGTCCGTCACGATGCGATGCAGCGTTGCATGAAGATCGAGACCGGTGATCATGCGCCTCACGTCCGCGCAACACCCCCACGACGGCGCGGACGTTACACCAGTGGGCGTGATCGAACGGCACCTTGTCAAGGGATGACCGAGCCGCCTCGGGCGCCAATCGTCCGCGCGTGAGCTCGCTGACGGAGCTTTGTCACTCGTGGCGACGAGACGGTCGCCAGCGTCGCGCTCCGCTCGCTGGGACCCGAGCGCTTCACCATGCGCCTGATGGTGGGCGCGCCATCAACGGGGCGACGGGGCTTTCGCCCGGCGAGAGCCGCCTGGAAGCGGCGATGTCGACCTATACCTCCACGCCCTCCAGTCGCCAGGCGTGTGCGAGGCCGTCGCGCCAACCTTCTTCGATGACCTCGGCATGCCCCACGATGAGACGCTGGGCCGGTCGCTCCAGCATGGCGCGGATGGAGCGCGCGGCCGCGGTCTTGTCCGGAATCTTCTTTCTGGCGTCGGGGGGCACACGCACCCGCTCGTAGAAGCCAGTGAGGCGCGCGGCGTAACGCAAGGTCCAGTGGTCCTTGGCGCAGGCGCAAAGGACGATGTCTGCGCCAAGCAGGGTTTGCGTCGGCCGATGGTAGAGCACCGTCTCGTCCCAGAACGGCACGCCCCGAAGCGGCAAGGCCTCGAGCTCGGGGACCTGCTCGCCGAACTGGGCGTCGTGGATATCCATGTGGAGTCTCAACGCCTTGTTCCTGTTCAGCGCCGACGCCGGCCCCACCACCCGCGCCTCGGGGAAATGGGCCGCCGCCGCGGGTGTCCCGAGATGATGCCAGCAGTTGGGCACCAAAAGCCAGCGCACGGGGCCCAGGGCTCGTAGCTGCTCTGTCAATGCATCGTTGGGAGGAGCCGGGGTGTGCAGGAGCAAACTGCCGTCGTCGAGGCGTACGACCGTGGTGCGGGCGCGCATCCGTACCCCGCTGAACCACACGGGGCGGTCCAGGGTCCAGATCCTGTCGTCGACTACGGCGGTGAGAGCGCTGTCAGGCATGCGGGCGACATCCTCCAAGCGGCCAAGGCGTTCAAGGGGCAAGGGCCATTCGCCCTCAACCGGCAGCGCCGGCTGGCCGGTTCTTCCTTCTCTTCTTCTTCTCGCCCTCGCGCGCCCGGTCCGCCGCCCGCAGCGCGCTGAGCTCGCGCCGGAAATCCGCGGCCGCCGCGTGGTGCGCGTCAGCCGACCGAACGACGCCGGCGATGGCGCCGCCGCAGCGCGGGCACTCGCTCCGATCGGACGCCAGCGCCGTGCGGCAGCCCGGCTCGGAGCAGAGATCGTATTGCCACCAATGACCGACGGCCCAGCCGACGAAGGGCGCCCCGACGAGCACGGCGAAGGCGAGCCCCCCATCGGCGCCGCGCGGCAGGGCGGCCCCGACCAGGATCGCCCCGCAGAAGCCCGCGAGCAGGCCGAGGAACAGGCCCATGCCCGAGTGCGCGCGCCGCAGGCGGAAGACCGGCCGCGGATCGCCCTCCTCGAGCTTCGTCATCGCGGCAGGCCCCTCCTTCGGATCGTCCCAGACATGGCCGCACTTGTGGCAGTGCCAGCGCCTCGGCAGGAACGGCATGAGCGGCGCGGCGAGGATCGCGAGCGCGGTGCCGGCGCTCGAGCCCTCGAGGCGCAGGCGCTCGTGGAAGCAGTAGGGCAGCTCACAGCGCGGGCAGCGGACCGCGGCAGCCTCCTCGTCGTCGTTGGTGGCCGCCTCCCCGGGGTGGACCTCGAGGAGCCTCTCCACGCGCCGGAGATCGCCCTCGCGCACCTGCAGCTGCGTGCCGCCGGCGGCGCCGCTCAGCATCGGGTTATAGCTCGCCGCCTCGAACACGTGGGACTCGATGCCGTTGGCCGAGAGCAGCGTGCGGTCCATCTGGGCCGCGACCGGATCGAGGTAGCGGCGGACCGTGATCAGCTTCCCCGTGCCCGAAGCAGCATCCAGCTTGTCGCGGTACGGCAAGACGTCGCCTCCCCCTGGGTCGGACGGTGTCGCCCGGCTATGGGGCTAAGAAATCCAAACGCGGTCCGAAAGTCAATCTCCCCGACGAGGGCCCGGCGGGGGCGCGCGCCGCCCGTCCCGGCAGGCGAGCCGAGCTCCCACGCTCGACTGTAATGCGACGGAGACCCGCGCGTCTTCCCGCGGCACCTGAAAGGAGCTTCTCATGAAGGTCACGCACGCAATCTTCTCGATCGCGCTCGGCATCACCTCGGTCGCCTCCGCGCTCGGCTGCTCGCAGCCCGCGAGCGCCGAGCCACAGAAGGCCCCTCGCGTGGTCGAGATCATGGTCCACGGCGCCTTCGTGCCCGACAAGATCGCCGCGGTCGAGGGGGAGCGGCTGCAGCTCAGGCTCGTCCGTCACGACAGCGGCGGCTGCACCAAGGAGGTCGTCTTCCCGAGCCTCGGCGTCCGCAAGGAGCTGCCGACCGGACAGCCGGTGACCATCGACCTCCCCGAGCTGAAGGCAGGGGAGCTGAAGTTCGAGTGCGGCATGGGGATGATCAAGGGCACCATCGCCGTCGCGCCGAGGAAGTGAGCAGCAGAGGGAAGCGATCTCTGGCTCACCGCGAGCGAGCCCTCCGGCTGGCGGATCGGTCGGGAGGTGGGACACGGTCGCCTCCACGCAGACCGCGCGCCGGTGAGGGATGCGCCGCACCTCGACCACGTCGTCACGGCGCGCAGCGTCGCCTGGCACACCAGCGCCTGACATGCCATCGACTACGGATGCATATCCTACGATCGATTGTCTTATGCTCAGGTGACCGACGGCGCGCCGATTGCGATGTCCTTGGAATGTACCGGCGCTTGGCCCTCGGTCTGGCCTTGCTCACTTCTCTCCTGCCCGCGGCGGGCTGCAGCGGCGCGGGGAACGACGGCGGATCGGGCGGCGGAGGCCCGGGCGGCGGGAGCCCGGTCGCGGGCAGCGGCGGCGGCGCCAGCAGCTCGGTCGCTGGCACCGGCGGCGGCTCGGTCGCGAGCAGCGGCGCCGGCGGCGAAGCGCCGGACCGTTGTACGCTCCCGCAGGAGACCGGGCCCTGCGACGCGGCGTTCCCGAGCTACTGGCACGACCCCAGCACCGGCGAGTGTGTTCCGTTCACCTATGGTGGTTGCGAGGGCAACGCGAACCGGTTCGAGTCGCTCGCGGCGTGCCTGGAGACCTGTCAGGGCACCACCACGGACATGGATGCGTGCGCGGCGCCGGGCGATTGCGTCCTCGCGCCGCCGCGCTGCTGCGCCTCCTGCGACCCGGTCGACGCCAGCGCGTTCGTCGCCCTCCACCGCGACGCGGTGGCGGATTTCTGGAATGCCAGCGAGTGCGGGGATACGCAGTGCGAGCGATGCCCGGAGGTCGGCGAGGCCGAGAGCACCTCCCAGTACTTCGCCGCCACGTGCGAGAGCGGGCGCTGCGTCGTCGTCGACGTGCGCGAATCCCCGCTGACGGAATGCACGAAAGACGCGGACTGCGCCCTGCGCGACGGCGTCGGGTGCTGCGAGTCGTGCGACGGAAGAGGCATCGTCGCCCTCAACCAGAGCGGGGATCTCGGCGCCCTCGTTTGCCCCGAAGAGATCGTCGCGTGCCCTCCCTGCGCGCCCGTGTATCCGGAAGGAATGACGGCTGTGTGCTCGGAGGGCAGGTGTACGCCGCGGCTCTCCGAAGCGCCCTGACAGACCGATCTTCGTTCAACGCCTTCGCGCCCGTCCAGGCCGGGAGACGGCGGCGCCGATCTCGGCGCGACGACGAGCAGGTCCGCCGGGCATCCGTGGATAGCGCGGGAGACCGCCACATCCGCGGGCCAGGTGAAGCGCCTCCTGTCCTTTAGAGGCGGAACGCCTTCGGCGAGCCCGAGAGCTCCGCGTTGAGGTCGCCGGTGGCGTCGAGGCCATACGCGTGAAGCCGGTACTCGGTCCCGTTGCGCCACGCGTCCGGAATCCGGAACGAGAACCCGTGATGCCCCGCCATGTTGAGGTGGGTGTTCACGTCCAGCCGCGGCAGGTCCGCGCCCGTGCCGCCGACGAACTGGATGCCGTTGATGCCCGGTCCGCTCGCGTAGAAGTGCACCCCCACGCTGGCCGGCGTGTCGGGGTCGGCCGCCCACCCCGAGGCCACCCCGGTCGTCGGATCGATGCGGTCGAGCCAACCCACAGGGGTCTGCCGCAGCCTCCCCGCGTTGACCCGCTGCGCATAGGCCGAGTCCCCATCCCCGTAATACGCCGCGGCCCTGTCGCCCGGGAAGGGGTTGCCGTCGCGGTCGAGCTTCAGGTGGAAATAGCAGAATCCCCAGACGTTCCAGGGAAGGACAAGGCTGCTCTCGCCATAGTGCATGAGCCCCGCCATGCGCTCTCCCTTCTGCGCCATCGTCTCATCGGTGTGCAGGCCGACCTCTGTCATGATCCACGACTTCGTGGGCGCGTAACGGCCGTAGAGATCGAGCACCAACGGGAGATCGTGGCCATGATACCAGGTCTCGCCTGGCCCGTTGTACGCGTGCACGGCGACGTAATCCGCGTTGTGAAGTGGGCTGTCCGTGCCTTGCGCGTAGATCTGCAAGAACCACTCGATATCGAGGTTGACGCGCGGGGCGAGCGAGCAGGTGACGATCTTGGCTTGAGGGAACCGCCGCCGGCAACGGGCGATGGCCTCCGCGAGATAGTACCGATTCTCCCAGATGTAGCTCTCCTTCCACGCGCGGCTCTGGCCGGCCCAGAACGCGCCGGTGCCGCCCGGATCGTTCACCGTGTTGGGCTCGTTGCCCAGCTCGATGATGAGATCCCTCTTCCTCTCCTTCGCCGCGTACCAGGGGGCGATCTCCTCCTCGACCTTGTTCGGATCGACATGGTACCTGTCGCCGGTGGTCGTCCGGACGAGGGTGATGGGCGTCAACGAGCAGAGCTCCGAGATGGTCGCCGGATCGGTGATCGAGCGGTCGTGCAGCCCCCACCCGGTGACCACCTTCAGCGTCTGATAACCGCCGCGGCGGATGGCGTCCTTGAGGTGGCCCATCTTCGCCTCCGTGAGGGTGAGGCCGGAGACGCGCGGCGTGAACGCCGCCTGCGCTCCGGCTTCACGCTCGATCCCGGTCACGACCCCCGCCACGCCGGCCGCTGTCGCCGAGATGAAGGCGCGGCGCGACAGCGCAAATGAGTTCCCCTTGTCGATCCTACGCATGAGAACCTCTCCAATCGTGTTGGTTCAAGACGACCGCGCGCATCCCTCGGCAGTTGCTGGTCGAGAGCAGCCAGCGGACGGCTCGCGCGTCTCGACCGCGACCAATGCACGCGTCAGACCAGGGAGGAGATTGCGCTCCGCTGGCCGCGCAGGCGCGCCCTTGAGCCCAGGCGCCGGCCGCGGGCTGTAGGCGGGGACCAACACCAGTTGGCCTGCGCCTACGAGCGCCTCCGCGGCGGCGCCGCGGCAGGGCGAGGCCTCGCAGAGCCCCCGCTCGGCGCCGTGGTAGCCTCGGCCCGATGTCGCACGGCCAGCCCTCGCCCTCCTCGTCCGACGAGACCCGCGCGCTCGTGTCCCGCTCCACGGAGCTCGTGTTCAGGCGCTTCCGGCTCAAGGTCCTGGAGGGCCCGGAGCGCGGCCTCACGCGGGACTCGGACGAGCCCGAGCTCGTCATCGGCTCCGCGCCGGGCACGCACCTCACGCTCACCGATCCGACCGTCTCCCGCCATCACTGCGCCATCACCGCCACGGCCGAGGGGTTCCTGCTCCGCGACCTCGACAGCAAGAACGGCACGACCATGGCCGGGTACCGCGTCCGCTCCGCCTACCTCAAGGCCGGGACCGTGCTCGGCGTCGGCGAGACCTCGCTGCGCTTCGACCACCTCGACGAGGAGGTCCGCCAGCCGCTCAGCGACGAGGAGCGCTACGGCCGCGCCCTCGGGCAGAGCGCCGCCATGCGCCGCCTGTTCGCCCTCCTGCCCAGGATCGCCGGGAGCACCTCCACCGTGCTGATCGAGGGCGAGACCGGCACCGGCAAGGGACTTGTCGCCGAGGCCATCCACCAGAGCAGCCCGCGCGCGGGCGGGCCCTTCGTCGTCGTCGACTGCTCCGCGATCCCGCCGAACCTCATCGAGGCCGAGCTCTTCGGGCACGTCAAGGGCGCCTTCACCGGCGCGGTCGCGTCGCGCCCGGGCGCCTTCGAGGCGGCGCGCGGCGGCACCGTCTTCCTCGACGAGATCGGGGAGCTGCCGCTCGACATGCAGCCCAAGCTGCTCCGCGCGCTCGAGGAGCGCGTCGTCAAGCGCGTCGGCAGCCTCGATCCGGTGCCGCTCGACATGCGCGTCGTCGCGGCGACCCACCGCGACCTCCGGAAGGAGGTCAACCGCGGCCGCTTCCGGGCCGATCTCTTCTACCGCCTCAACGTGGTGCGGATCCGCATCCCGCCGCTGCGCGAGCGGATCGAGGACATCCCGCTGCTCGTCGCCCATTTCTACGAGCAGCTGGTCACGGACGGCGATCCGAGCCCGCCCGCCGAGCTCCTCCAGGCGCTCGCGCAGCAGGACTGGCCCGGCAACGTGCGCGAGCTGCGCGCCGCCGTGGAGCGCGCGGTCCTCCTCGGCGACGCGGCGCCGTGGCGCGACGGGGCGGACGACGAGGGCGGCGCGCCGGACAGCGCCGCGCCGCCCTCGGCCGGGGACGCCTTCGACCCGGCGCTCTCGTTCCGCGCCGCCAAGGAGAAGGCCACGTCGCGCTGGGAGCGCGCGTACCTCCGGGGGCTGCTGCGGGCCCACGGGGGCAACCTCTCGGCGGCCGCGCGCGCGGCGCGCATGGACCGGAGCCACCTCCACGAGCTGCTCCGCCGGCACGACCTGTCGGGGCGCGAGGAGTAGGCGCGTAGGCGCGCGCCTACACCTGTGGGCGCGCCCCTACAGGGACAGGGCGCGCCGCGGGAAGGCGCCGCCGCGAGGAGGACCAAAGCGCCGGCGATCCGCGAGGCCCGCCGCCCGGCACCTGCGCACGGCGCTCGGCACGGGCGCTGCAATGGAGATCCGCGACACCATGACAATGCAAGGCACGCCCCGGTACCTGCTCCTGGCACTCCTCGGATCGAGCCCCGCTGCGCTCGGCTGCGTCGCGGCGGCGGACGAAGACTTCCCCGCGCTCGGCGAAGCGGCGCAAGCCGTGCTCAGCGGCGATGAGCCGCCGGCGCCGGCGCCGGCCCCCGATCCGGAGCCGGGCGGCAGCGCTCCGGAGCCTCACGTCATCTCGTTGAACGGCCTCAAAGCCAGCGTCACGCGGGACCCCGACTTCCTCCGCCTTCTCGACCGCCTCAAGCGCGCCCGCCTCGCCGACGGGTCCGAGTTGATCCTCGAGAGCGTGACCGGCGAGAAGGGCGCGCTGCTCAGCAGAGCGATGGCGTACGTGACGTCTTGCGCCCTGGGCGAGGGGCAAAGCCTCGTCGTAGAGAATCCGCGACAGAAGGCGTTCTATCAGTTCGACGGTCTCCACGGCCTTGCCCCGTCCTGGAGCGACCGCGAGCTCACCGATGAAGAGCAGCGCTGGGTGAGCGCTTGCCTGCTCGCGCACGCCAACAAACTCGGCAGACCGGTCCGCTTCTCGCTGCGCGCGCGGCGCGGGACCATCACCCCCGAGGAAGCGATCGACTACACAGCCCAGGAAGCCACGTACTTCGGCGACCTCTTCGGCCTGGAGCCGAAGAGGTTCGCGTGCATCGGCGCGACGATCAACGAGACGGCGATAGAGGGAGGGCGGACTTGCCACGAGTCCAACGAGGAGTGCGAGTTCCAGGTCCTTGGCCGCTGCGCCGCGCATTGCTCCAGCGACGGGGACATCTTCGGGCAGTGCGGGGACGACGACGTCACGTACCGGGAGGTCGTCACGGTCCACAACCTATCGAAGAACGATCGCCCCCCGACCACGCCTGGGGCAACCGGCGTCGGGATCTTTCGCGCAGGCGCCTGGGCGCTCGATCGCAACGGCAATGGATACGACGGCGACGCCGGGATCAGCTTCGCCGTCACCGGCAACACGCCTGTCGTGGGCGACTGGACCGGCAACGGTCACTCGAAGCCCGGCGTGTTCCGCGACGCCGACGGGATGTGGTTCCTCGATCTGGACGGCAACGGCTGGTCGCCCGGCGTCGATCGACAGATCCAGTTCGGGCTGCCCGGCGATGTGCCCGTGGTCGGCGACTGGACCGGCTCCGGGCAGACGCGCGTCGGCGTCTTCCGGGCCGGCGTCTGGGTCTTCGATCTCGACGGCGACGGCTACGACGCGTCCGATCGCGTCCTCCACTGGGGCAGTCCGGGGGACACCCCGGTCGTGGGGAGCTGGGACGGCAGGAGCAAGGCGCGCCCCGGCCTCGTCCGCGTGCTGCCCGATGGCATGATGTACTGGTACCTCGACGTGAGCGGCAAAGGTCTGAACGGCACCTACCGCGAGCTCCAGTTCGGCCTGAGCGGCGACGTGCCCCTCGTCGGCGACTGGACCGGCACCGGCCAGACCCGCGTCGGCGTCTTCCGCAACGGGGAGTTCCACCTCGATCTCAACGGCAACGGGTACGACGGCGAGCTGCCCATCCGCCTCGGCCAGGCAGGCGATATCCCCGTCGTGGGGCGCTGGAGCGGCACCGCACGGAGCCTCGTCGGCGCCTGGCGGCCATCGAACGGGACATGGCTCCTCGATATGAACGGCAACGGCTGGGACGGCGCTGACCGCGCCCTCCAGTTCGGCCTCCCCGGCGACGTCCCCCTCACCGGCTCCTGGTGAGCGAGAGCGGCGGGCACCCGCTTCGGATACGGGCCCATCTCGACGTTTTCGGTGCTCGGCGCACCGGAGTCTCAGGATTGATCATATTTTCCCCACCTCCCTCGCGGCACTCCAGCCCTGGACGAGGGTGAGGAGTTGCTCGTAGCCACGGCCCAAGGTCTGCCAGCCGGGCTCGCCGTTTCGCCGGAGGTGTCCGCCGAGCCCGGCGATGGCCAGGAAGGCATCGCGGGCCGTGGCGTTCTCGGGCAGGGGCTTGCGCGCGAAGACCCGCAGCACCTGGAGCTGGGTGGGCGTGAGCACGGCGGTCGCGGGCTGCTCCGGAGCGCGCCGAGCCTCGCTGCGCAGCAGCAATAGCTGCCAGGCGATGGGCGCGAAGAGCGCCAGCACGTTGCGCAAGCCGTGCAGGTCCTCGATCTGGCGCTTCTCGTAGGCGCATCCGGTCTTCAGGGCCTTGAAGAACTCCTCCACCATCCAGCGCGCCCGGTACCAGTCGACCAGCTGCGTCAGTTGCTCGACGGACTCGACCGGCTCGCTCGTCAGCAGCACCCACTCGACCGGCGCTTCGCCCGGCGGCGGCTCGATCTCCCAGACGCGTACGACCTGAAGCGAGAGCGTCGCCGGCAGCTCGCGCGGCTGGGATCTCGGTCGCCGCAGGGTCACGCGCGTGCTTCCAAGGGCGAGCTTGGCCAAGCGTCCTGCGCGCGGAGGATGCAGCCGTTTCTGTTGAGGGCTGCGATTGCCCGCCGGCCGTGGGGAAAGCTCTACCTCGCGTACGGCCACCGCTTGAACCTGCGCGAGCGCCTGCTCGAGCTTGGCCTCCTCTCCGAGGGCGTCAGCCTCGACGAGGCGATTGTGCGCGAGCCGAATCACGAACCGATGCCCTGCGCTCAAAAGCTGCGCGAACAGGCCGTAGTCGTCGCCTTCGCGGTCCATGACGTGCACCACATCGTGCGGAGCAGCGCCCAAGGCCGCGACTCGCTCCACCTGCTCTCCCCAGCGATCGTGCTCGTTGTCGGTCGTGCCGTCGTCGCGCACGTGCGTGCTCAGATCGAGCACGCCGAGCGGGCGGCGCGTTCCATCGCCGCTGACCGCCAGCGTGAAGTGGGCGAAGAACGTCTGCCCCGAGGAGCGCAGACGTCCGAGCCCTTGCCGCTGGCCGTCCGAGCGGAAGGAGAGGGTCGTGGTGTCATGGATGGCGAGCACGACCGGCTCGGCCTCCATGCGCGCGAGGGTGGCGCGAACATGCGGCGCCAGAATCGCCGCGGGCGTGACGGCGTCGTTGCCGAAGAAACGGTACGCCGCCTCCAGCTCGCTGTCGGACAGCAGCGAAGGGAAGCTCTTGTCCGGCGCTTGCGCCAGCTTCTCCACCAGCTTGGTCTGGCGCTTCGAAAGCCGCGCATCGCCGAAGTGCGCGTCGCTCATCTCCTCGGCGAGTGCCGCTGCGTGCTCTGCTGCGGGTGAACCCATCCGCAGCTTTGATCACGTCGCCCAGCACACATCAAGCGAGATATGTAGGATCCTGAGACCGGAGTGCGCCTGCGCGCCGAAAACGCCGATCTGGACCCGTCTCCTGTGCGGGTGACCGCCGCTCTGTGACGCGGGGTGCCTGGGCGGAGAGATCGGCGCTTTAGAACAATTGATTTGGGACAGCTGATCTCGGGGCCGCGCTGACGCGGGGAGATCGCTGTTAGCAGATAGGCGTGTGTCGTCATGCCGGCGATCCGCGCCATGACCGATGGACCGTAGAAATAAGGATGAAATTTATGAATTCGATGTCGGCCAAGTCCACTACGCTGCTTCTTTTGATCGCCGCTGTCACCGCGGCGGCGGGCTGCGGGGAAGCGCCGATCGACGGCGCCGACGCGATCGAGGGCTCCGTCGGCGAGGCGGACGGCGCGCTCGAGGGCGAGAGCGATGACGAGAGCGACAGCCCGATCTTGCCGCCCATCTCGCGCGTTCGGACGGGCGTCGGGGTCTTCCGGGGGCTGAACAGCTTCGTGCTCGATCGCAACCGCAACGGGTGGGACGGCGACGCCGCAATCAGCTTCTCCGTCGCCGGCAACACGCCTGTCGTGGGCGACTGGACCGGAGACGGGCACGCGAAGACCGGCGTGTTCCGTGACGCCGACGGGATGTGGTTCCTCGATCTCGACAGCAACGGCTGGTCGCCCCGCGGCGATCGGCAGATCCAGTTCGGGCTCCCCGGCGACGTGCCCGTGGTCGGCGACTGGACCGGCGAAGGCCAGACACGCGTCGGCGTCTTCCGGGCCGGCGTCTGGTACTTCGATCTCGACGGCGACGGCTACGACACGTCCGATCGCGTCCTCCAATGGGGCAATCCAGGGGACACCCCGGTCGTCGGGAGCTGGGACGGCAGCGGCAAGGCGCGCCCCGGCGTCGTCCGCGTGCTGCCCGATGGCCTGATGTACTGGTTCCTCAACCTGAGCAGCGATGGACTGGACGGCTCCTACCGCGTGCTCCAGTTCGGCCTGCGCGGCGACGTGCCCCTCGTCGGCGACTGGACCGGCTCCGGCAAGACGCGCGTCGGCGTCTTCCGGAACGGGGAATTCCACCTCGATCTCAACGGCAACGGATACGACGGCGAGGTGCCCATCCTGCTCGGCCAGCCAGGCGATATCCCCGTGGTCGGGCGCTGGAGCGGCACCGCGCGGAGCCTCGTCGGCGCATGGCGGCCGTCGGACGGGATGTGGCTCCTCGACATGAACGGCAACGGCTGGGACGGCGCTGACCGCGCCCTCCAGTTCGGCCTCCCCGGCGACGTCCCCATCACCGGGAGTTGGTGATCGCCGGGAGGGCGCGCGCGTAGAGCCGCGCCACGGCCCCGGCCGGCGCCGCCTCGATCCCGAGCCCGTCGAGCAGCGCCGGCGTCGCGAAGAGGCCGGCGGGCAGGCCGTCCGGGAGCCACGCCGCGACGTCGAGCAGCGGACCCCCTGCCGGCGCGGCGCCGTCGAAGCGCGCCGGGGCGGCGTGAAGGCACAGCGCGACATGGACCCGCGGATCGCGCGCGGACCGCGCCTCTAGCGCGCCGAGGAGCGCGCGCGCCGCGTCGATCGCCGACCGCCGCGCGGCGCGATCGCCGCCGGGGAGCGCGCCCGGCTCGGCGACGTAGAGCGCGGCGTGGCCGGCCTCGACCGCGGCGCGAAAGCCGTGCTCGGCGAGGCACGCCTGGGCGGCGGGGAGGATCGTCTCCAGGTCGTCGAGCAGGCCCGGATCCGCGTCCTCCAGCGCCGCCGCGTCGGCGCGCGCCTCGACGTGGAGGGCGATCGCGAGCCGCTCGGCGCCGGACGGGAGGCCAGCGCGGCCCGCCGCGTCCCGGAGCTCGGCGAGCAGCGCCGCCGCGCCCTGCTGGCGCCGCCCCGGGTCCTTGCTGAGCGCCCGCAGCAGCACCTCGTCGATCGCGGGCGCGACCGGCGCGCGCGCGCTCGGGCGCGCCGGGCGGGCGTGGAGGTGCAGCTGCGGGAGCAGCGTCGACTTCGCCGGGAAGGGCGGCTCGCCGGTGAGCAGGGCGTAGAGGAGCGCGCCGAGCGCGTAGACGTCGGTGCGCTGATCCGTCGGCAGGCCGCGGATCTGCTCGGGCGCCATGAACGCCGGCGTCCCGACCATCTGCCGCGAGCCGGTGATCCCCGGGCCCGGCTCGTCGAGCAGCTTGGCCACGCCGAAGTCGAGGAGCACGACGCGACGCGCGCCGCCTTCGTCCGCGAGGAACACGTTCGAGGGCTTGATGTCGCGGTGCACGATCGCCTGCGCGTGCGCCGCCGAGAGCGCGGCCGCGAGCGGCTCGAGGATCGAGAGCGTCTCGTCGAGCGACAGGCGCCCGGCGGCCGCGAGGTGCGACCGGAGGTCCACGCCGTCGAGCAGATCCATCGCGAAGTACGGGTTCCCGTCCGGGAGCTCGCCGACGTCGTGGACGGCGACGACGTTGGGGTGCCGGATGCGGCCGATCGCGCGCACCTCGCGCGCGAAGCGGAGCGCCGCCTCGCGGCTGGAGACGAGATCGGCGTGGAGCACCTTGAGCGCGCGCGCGGCGCCGCCCCCCTCCGCCGGGACCACGCGATACACCGCGCCCGCGCCGCCGTGGCCGAGCAACGACACGACGATGTAGCCGCCGACGCGATCCCCCGGCGAGAGCGCGCGCCGGTCCCCGGAGGAGCACCCCCGCGCCACGACCGTGGTGATCGGCACAGGCTCGGCGGCGTCGCACTTCACAAGAGATACAGCGTAGCATGCGGGCCGCGGCCGGGGCGCGCGGAGCACCGCCGGGCGCGCTCCGGACTCGGCTTCTCCTGCTCATCGCACTCGCCCCTCGCCCTCGCGGCGCTGGACGCCGCCGCTCGAGAGGTCCTTTGCCCCGCTGCCCACGTTGCCACATCCGGGTGTCCGCCTCGCGCCCGTGTCCCCGCGACGGCTTCACGGCGCCCGCGGCCGCGGTCACGGAGGCGGGCGCCGGGGCGCCGTCGCGCATCGAGGGCTTCGCCGTGGGCGGCGAGCTCGGCCGCGGCGGGTTCTCGGTGGTCTGGGAGGCGACGCGCCGCGACGACGGCGCGGCCGCCGCCATCAAGGTGGCGCGCGCCAGCACCGAGCTCGCGCGAGCGCGCTTCGCGCGGGAGGCAGCGGCGATGTCGCGCGCCGGCGCGCCGCCCGCGCCCGCGCTCCACGCGCGCGGGCAGCTCGACGACGGGCGGCCGTACCTCGCGATGGAGCGGGTGCGGGCGCCGACGCTCGCCCGATGGATCGAGGAGCGCGCCGCGCGCCCAGGCGCGGCGGCCGACCCCGACGGCGCGCTCTCCGTGGCCGCGGCGGTGCTCGAGGCGCTCGGCGCCGTGCACGCGCGCGGCGTCGTGCACCGCGATCTCACGCCGGACAACGTGGCGATCGACGCGACCGGGCCCGCCGTGCGCGCGACGCTGCTCGACTTCGGCCGGGCCTGCACGCTGGGCGGCGGCGCCGCCTCCGCGACGGGCGACGGCGCGGCGTGGGCCCGCGCCGAGCGGACCGGCGCGGGCTTCGCGGTGGGGACGCCCGAGTACATGGCGCCCGAGCAGATCCGCGGCGAGGCGGCGGCGGACGCGCGGACGGATCTCTATGCGTTCGGCGTGATCCTCCACGAGCTCCTCGCGCTGAGGCCGCCTTTCGTCGGCGATCGCAGCGCGATCGAGCACGGCCACCTCCACCTGCGCCCGCCGCGCCTGCCGGAGGAGGCGGGCGTCCCCGACGCGGTGCAGGCGCTCGTCCTCGCCTGCCTGGCCAAGGATCCGGCCGAGCGCCCGCCGAGCGCAGACGCCCTCCGGCGTGCGCTGGAAGCCGCGCTCCCGCGCGGGCTGGACGATGCGCGCCGCCGAGCGCCGGGCGCCGCGCCCGGGGCCGCCGCCGCGCCCGGGGCCGCCGCCGCTCCCATGGCCGCCGCCGCGCCCGCGCCGGCCGAGATGCCTGCCGCGGCCACAGCGAAGGCGCCGGCCGCGGCGCTCATCGCGGAGGGCCGCCGGCTGATGGCGCTCGTCGCCGTCGAGACCACCGCCGACGCCGCGCAGGTCAGCGCCGCCGTCGCGCGGCGCGCGGGCTTCGTGGCGCGGCGCCGCGGTCGACGCTTCGTCGCGGTCTTCTCGGGCGCCGACGTCGAGGCGCCGCTCGCGGCCGCGCTCGCCGCCGCCGAGGACCTCACCCGCGGCGGGGAGGCGCGCGCCGCAGTCCACCTCGCCCCGCTCCGCAGCCGCCCGCGCAGCGACGGCCCCCCCGCCGTCTACGGCGCGGCGGTGGAGCAGCCCGAGACCTGGATCCCGGGGGGCGCGGGGGCTCCCGTGGTGCTCACCGAGGCAGCCGCCCGCGCGCTCCCGGCGGCCCGCGCCGGCGCGGGCGCGGAGGTGGACCTCCTGCGGCCGCGCGCGGGACCGCCGCTCGTTCTCGTCGGCCGCGACGACGTCCTCGATGCGCTCGCCGGCAGCGCCGGCGCCTGCTTCGCGCGCGGCGCGCCGGGGCTGTTCACGCTCCTCGGCGAGCGCGGCCTCGGCAAGTCCCGCCTCCTCGCCGAGGCGGCCGCGCTGGTGCGGCGCCTCCGGCCCGACGCGGCGGTGATCGCTGCCGCCGCGGAGCCGCCCGCGGCGGGGGACCCGGCGCGGCCGCTGCAAGAGCTCCTGCGCCAGGCGCTCGCCGGGGCGCCGCCGGGCGACGAGCACGGCCCGCGCGCGCTCGCCGCCGCGCTGCGCGCGCGGGCGCGCGGCGGGCCGATCGCGGTCGTCCTCGACGACGCGCACTGGGCGCCCGACGGCCTCCTCGACGCGCTCGAGGTCGCCACCCTGGACGGCGAGCGCGGGCCCTGCTGGGTGCTCGTCGCCGCGGATCCGCGGCTCGCCGCCGCGCGCCGGGGGTTCGGCGCGCGCGCCGCCCGGAGCGACGCGCTCACCCTGGCCCCGCTCGACGCGGCCACCGGCGTCCGGCTCGCCGCCGCGCTCCTCGCGCCCGCGGAGTACCCGCCCGCGGCCGCGCTCGAGCGGCTCCACGGGTGGGCCGGCGGCAACCCCGCGGCGCTCGTGGAGCTCGCGGCCGCGCTCAAGGAGGCCGGCATGGTGCGCCGCGCGCGGACGGGCAGCTTCTACCTCGCCACCGCGGCGCTCGACCGCATCCCGCCCTCCCCCGCGTGGCAGTGGCTCGCCACCCGCCAGCTCGACCTCCTGCCGCGGGAGATCTCGGCGTGCGCCCGGCTGTGCGCGGTCCTCGGCGTCACCTTCAGCGCCGCCGAGGTCGAGCGCGTCCAGCGCGCGCTCGAGCGCGGCGGCGGCGCGACCACGCCCGTCGACGCGCGCGCCGGCCTGCGCGCGCTCCGCGACCACGGCCTGCTCGAGCAGCGCGCGCCCGATCGGTTCGCCTTCCGGAGCGCCGCGCTCCGCGACGCGCTCTACGGGATGCTCGACCCGTCGCACCGGGATCGCGTCCACCAGGCCGCGCTCGAGGTGTGGCGGGACGCCCAGGATCCAGGCGCGGACGCGCTCGAGCGCCTCGCCCTGCACGCCGCGGCGGTGGGCGCGCGCGCGGAGGCCGCGGCGGCGTCGATCCGGCTCGCCGAGGCCGCGCTCGCGGCGCACGAGCACGTGGCCGCGGACGCCCATGCAACGCGCGCGCTCGACGTGCTCGACGCGATCGACGTGATCGAGGCGCCAGGAGAAGCGCCGGGAGGTGTGCCCGGCGAGGCGCTCGGCGGCTCGGGCGGCCTGGTCAGGGCGCGCGCGCTCACGCTGCGGGGCGCGGCGCGCTACCCGATCTCGCGCACGCGCGAGGCGCTCGAGGACCTCGCCGCGGCGGCCGCCTCCGCGCGCGCGATGGGCGCCGAGGCGCTGCTCTGCGAGGCCCTGCTCGAGGAGGCCGCGGCGCTCGATTGGGACAACGACTTCGCCGGCTCGGCGGCGCGCGTCGAGGAGGCGCGGCCGATCGTCGCGCGCCTCGGCGACCGCCGGCTCTCGCGCCGCTTCCTCGTGGCCGAGGGGCGCTGCGCCTGGCGCCACGCGCGCGTGCCCGAGGCGGTCGAGCAGCTCGGCCGCGGCGCGGCGATGGCCGAGGCGGACGGAGACTACGAGGCGCGCGTCGTCGCGCTCCTCCTGCTCGCGTGCGCGCTGGTGGTGGCCGGTCGGCTCGCGGAGGCCGAGGCCCGCTTCGACGAGGTGATCGCGCTCGCGGCCGGGGCGAAGGACAGCGTCCACCTCTGCGTCGCCTACTGCAACCGGTTCTTCCTGTGGACCGCGAGGGATGCCCTGGACCGCGCGATCGACGACCTCCGGCGCGCGGTCGATCTGGCGCGCGAGGTGGGCAACCCGTGGCCCGAGCGCGCTGCGACCGGCAACCTCGCCGAGCAGCTCTTCTGGAACGGGAGCGACGACGAGGCGCTCGAGCTGGCCCGCCGGGGCCGCGCGCTCGAGGAGCGCTTCATGGAGCGCCCGGTGGTCGAGCTCTCGCTGATGCTCGCCCGGCTCCACGCCGCGCGCGGCGAGGACGCCGAGGCCGCGGCGGCGGTCGCGTGGATCCGCGCGAGCTGCCCGCCCGGCCCTGCGGCGCCGAACGCGCAGACCTTGCTGGACGCCGTGGCGCTCGCGATCGGCGCGCCCGGCGGCGCGAGCTGGGAGGAGACGCTCGCGCGGTCGCGCGGCCTGCTCCCGATCGAGCGGCTCGAGGCGCTCTACTTCCTGGCGCGCGCCGCCCGCCGCGCCGGCCGGGAGGCCGATGCGCGCGCGGCCTTCGCCGAGGCCCGCCCGCTGCTCCCGTCGGGCCTCTCGTTCGCCCGGCGCTTCGCCGCGCTGGGGATCGAAGGGTGAGTGAACAGGCCCGGCTGCGCTGTGGCATCGCCAGTTCGCGACCCATCGTCCGCGTGGATCCTCCCTGTCTTCCCGGCGGAGCCCTTTTGCCCTCTCGATCCGCCCTCGGACGCCCTCCGCGCTCGCGCGGCCACTTGCGACCAGGGAGCCATCGCTCAACTTGTTCAGCGTCGATGAGGCACGCTCGTCGCTGAAACGCGGCGATTATCAACGTTTCCCATCGCGCGCACCGATGAGCGACAAACGCCGTGCGCAGGAGATCTGACCATGAACACGCGATGGATCATCTCGATTGTGGCGCTTCTCTCCTCGATAGGGATGGGCGCCGCGGGCCGCGCAGCACACGTGGAGGAGCCTGCGACGAACAATCTGGCACCCGCCGAAGCTCCGGCGAACGGCGCATCGGCGGACACCCCGAGCGTCGATTCGCCGTTCGAAACGCCAGACCAGTCGTGCAAGCTGGACAACTGTCTCCGCCCTCATGACCCCTGCACGTGCAGCAATACCGGGTGGGCTGGATATTGCGGAACCGGTTCCCACCACCCTGGGTGCCTCTACTGCCGCTGCGATTGACAGAGGCCGGCGGGAAGCGTGGTCGCCGGGGCGCGGGCGGTGTCGTGCTAAGATGCCGTCGTGCCGAAGGAAAAGGCCAGGCCTGGCGAGACGTTGATCGGGCGCAACAAGCGCGCTGGCTTCAATTACGATCTCGGCGACCGGTTCGAGGCGGGCATCGTCCTCAAGGGGAGCGAGGTGAAGATGCTTCGCGCCGGCAAGGCCGACTTGACCGACTCGTTCTGCACGGTCCTCCGGGGCGAGGTGTTCTTGCAGGGCGTGAGCATCGCCGCGATGGCCAGCGCCGCCTTCGGCCACGTGCCGAAGGGCGCGCGCAAGCTCCTCCTCCACCGGCGCGAGATCGAGCGCATCGACCTCTCGATCGCCCGCGAGGGGATGACCGCCGTCGCGACCCGGCTCTACTTCAAGAGCGGCCTTGCCAAGGTCGAGATCGCGCTGGCACGGGGGAAGAAGAGCCACGACAAGCGCGAGACCATCAAGGAGCAAGACGCCGAGCGCGAGATGCGCGCCGTGGTGGTTCATGGACAACGAGGGTACGGACGCGCGTGACGCTCCTGCGAGCCCGCGGAGGACCCAGCTCGGGCGTCGATCGCAGGCCGGCGCCCTCCTGACGAGCCGGCTCGTCTCGCCGGACGTTTTCGCGACGTCTTCGCCCCGAACGCCGCCCGCCGTGGAGCGCGCGATGACGTAGGATGGCGCGCGTTGGCCCGCCCGAAACGCCCGCCGTCAGGCCCCCACCCGCTCGAGCTGCCGGGCGACGCCATGCGCGAGATGGTCGAGCTCGCGATGGACCGCATCGTCCAGCACATCGAGAGCCTGCCGGAGCAGCCGATGCACGCGACGCGGGGAGGCAAGCGGGTCGCGCGCTCGCTCCGCGAGCCGCTGCCGGAGCGCGGCGTGCCTTATGAAAATCTCCTCCGGAAGCTCTTCGGCAAGCTCATCCCGATGAGCCTGAACACGGCGTCCCCCGGTTACATGGGGTACATCCCGGGCGGCGGGCTCTTTCACGCGGCCGTGGCCGATCTGATCGCGGACGCGGTGAACCGGTATGTGGGCGTCTTCCAGGCCGCCCCCCTGCTCGTCCAGATCGAGGCGAACGTGATCGCCTGGTTCTGCGCCATGCTCGGCCTGCCCGAGGGCTCCGGGGGGATCCTCACGACGGGCGGCTCGCTCGCCAACCTCGTCGCGGTGATCACCGCGCGCCGCGAGCGCCTCCCGCCGGATTTCCTGCGAGGGACCCTCTATGCCTCGGAGGAAGCGCACCACTCGGTGACGAAGGCCGCGCTCCTCGCCGGCTTTCCGCCGGAGGCCGTGCGCGAGATCCCGGTGGACGGGCGCTTTCGCATGCGGGCCGACGCGGCGGCGGAGGCGGTCGCGCGCGACCGGGCGCGCGGCCTCTCGCCTTTCCTCCTCGTCGCCTCCGCGGGCACGACGGGCACCGGCGCGATCGACGATCTGCCCGCCCTCGCCGGCCTCGCCGAGGCCGAGCGCCTCTGGCTGCACGTCGACGCGGCGTACGGCGGCTTCTTCGCGCTCACCGAGCGAGGGCGCGCGGCGATGCGGGGGATCGAGCGCGCCGATTCGGTGACGCTGGACCCGCACAAGAGCCTCTTCTTGCCGTATGGGACGGGCTGCCTCGCGGTGCGCGATCGCGAGGCGCTGCGGCGCGCGCACGCGCTCTCCGCCTCGTACATGCCGCCGATGCAAGCAGAGGACGATCTCGTGGACTTCTGCGCGATCAGCCCCGAGCTGTCGCGCGACGCGCGCGGGCTGCGGGTGTGGCTGCCGCTGAAGATGCATGGGGCCTCCGTCTTCCGGGCCGAGCTCGACGAGAAGCTCACGCTCGCGCGCGGCGCCGCCGACGCGCTCCGGCAGATGGCGCACATCGAGGTCCTGGCGGAGCCCGAGCTGTCGCTCCTCGCCTTCAGGGCGCGCCCGCCCGGCGTCGACGGCGGGCCGGCGCTCGACGCGCTGAACCGGCGCCTCCTCGCGCGGGTGAACGCGAAGCAGCGGGTGCTGCTCACGGGCGTGGTGGCCGGGGGCCGGTTCCTGCTGCGGATCTGCATCCTGAGCTTCAGGACACACGCGGACCGGGTGAACGCGGCGCTCGCCGACGTCGCGTCGAGCCTCGCGGAGGTGCTGGAAGAGCTCCGCGAGGGGCGGCTTTCGCCCGCGCGGGAGGGCGATCAGCGCGGAGGAGCGGACGACGACTGAAGGGGCACGACAGACCGCTCGCCCGGCGCCGGCTCAGCTCGGTCTCGTGTTCTGCTTCCCTCCCTGGATCACCTCGTTGCGTCGTCGGGTCAAGCGGGCTCCCGGACGGGCAACGCTGCCTGGTCGAGGAGCGTGAAGGCGCGGAGCACCTCGGCGACGCTCCACGCCTGGGCGATGCAGCCGCGCGGCGCGAAGGGGGCGTCACCATCGAAGATCTCGCTGATCGAGCCGAGGCCGGCGGCGTTGATGTGGTCGCCCATCGGCGCGAGCAGCCGGCGCGCTGCGTCGGGATCGCCATAAACGCGGAGGTGCGCCTCGATGAACGGGCCAATGAGCCAGGCCCACACCATGCCCTGGTGGTAAGCGGCGTCGCGGCGCTCCTGATCGCCGCCGTAGAACCCCTGATACGCCGGATCCGACGGGGCGAGCGAGCGCAGCCCATACGAGGTCAGGAGCGCCCGCGCGCACGCGTCGACAACGGCGCGCTGTCGCTCGGGGGAGAGCGGGCTCTCGGGGAGCGACACGGCGAAGATCTGGTTCGGCCGGAGCGCCGTCTCGGCGCCCGCAGGCCCGTCGAGGACGTCATAGCAGTAGCCCGCGGCGGCGTTCCAGAAGCGCTCGAAGGACGCGAGGGCCCTCGCCGCCATCCCCTGATACGGCTCGGCGGGCTCGCCGAGCCGGGCGGCGAAGACGACCATCGCCCGCAGCGCGTTGTACCAGAGGGCGTTGATCTCGACCGGCTTGCCGATGCGCGGCGTGATCACGTGATCGCCGACCTTGGCATCCATCCAGGTGAGCTGGACGCCGTCCTGTCCGCCACGGAGCAGGCCATCGCCCGGATCAACCTGGATCCCATACCGCGTGCCCCGGATATGCCAGTCGACGATGCCCCGCAGCACCGGGAACAGATCGCGCAGGAGCCCGTCGTCGCCGGTCGCCTCGTGACAGGCGCGGATGGCCTGGAAGTACCAGAGCGTGGCGTCCATCGTGTTGTATTCGGGGTGCGCGGCGCCGTCGGGGAACCGGTTGGGCAACATCCCCTGATCCACGAAGGCGGCGAACGTGCGGAGGATCGGCGCGGCGATGCTCGCCTGTCCCGTCGAGAGCGCGAGGCCGGGGAGGCTGATCATCGTGTCGCGGCCCCAGTCCTCGAACCAGGGATATCCGGCGATGACGCTCTTGCCGGGGGTGCCGCCGGGGGTCAGCGCGCGGTCCACGACGAACTGGTCGGCGGCGAGGACGAGCTGCGAGACCCAGCCGGGGGCGGCGGCCGCGGCCGACGGCCGCGCCCCGCTCCACGCCGAGAGGAGGGCCCGATCGCGCGCGCGGCGGCGCGGGAGGGCCTCCCGATCGACAGCGGTGGCGCCGTCTCCGGCGGCGGCGAGGAACACCACCGTCTCGCCGGGCAGGAGGGTCGCCTCGAAGGTCGCGACGTGGAGGTGGTCGTCGCGGTCGAGGAGCCCGCGCGCCGTCTCCGCCGGGAGCGCGAAGCCGCGGTAGAGCTCCGTCGCGGGGGTGGCCGCGCCGCCTTCCAGCTTGAGGAACAGCGGCAGCGCGTCGCCGGCCGTGACGACGCGGACGCCGCCCGAAGCGGCGCTGACCTCGGCCGGCCACGCGACGGTGCCTGTGTTGTGGAAGACGCGGTTGTTGGCGATGGCGCGCGCGGTGAGGCGCAACGGCTCGCGCGCCTGGAGCGCGGTGTAAGCGACGTACGTGGTGTTCTTGCCGTGCTCCATCCAGACGCGCTTTTCGAGCAGCGCGTCGGCGCAGGCGTAGCGCCAGCAAGGGATCGACCCCTCGAGCGCGAAGTGCTCGATGTTGACGAAGCCGCTCGGCGCGACGGCGCCGCTTGCCCAGCGGTTGGTCGCGAGGTCCCAGGCCGCGCCGCGGTAGGTGACGGTCTCGTCGAGCTTGACGAGCATCAGCCGCCGATCGACGGGCGGCCGCAGGGCGGCGACGAGCAGCCCGTGGTAGCCGCGCGTGAGCGAGCCGGCCACCGTCCCGGAGCCATAGCCGCCGATGCCGTTGGTGACGAGCCACTCGCGGTCTTCGGCGATCCTCAGGTCGCCGCAGATCTCCCTCCCCATCCCGACCATGCGCTCCTCCTCCGGGACTTCTATCGCCTACCGAACCGGCTCGACGCAACCCTCGAATTCGCCGACGGGCCCTCGGCCGGCCTCGCACTCGGCCGATCCCTCCCGACACCACGTTGCCGCCCCCGCGGCGCGCTATCGCTCGCCGACGACAGGCAGCGACCGGCGCGCCGGCGTGTCCTCGGAGGACGGGATGCGCGGCGGATCGGCCCACGACCCGAACCCCTGCGGCTTGGCTCCGGCGGGGTGACCGCCGATCGCCGTCCACAGCAGCCCCTCCACGTACGAGGACGGCGAGACAACGAACGTCACGTCCTTCGGCGCGGGGCCGTAGGCCTCGGTCCAGGCCGTGGGCAGCTCGTACCAGACGCCGGAATACCACATCTTGATGATGTTGCGGGCGATCGGCCCGAGCTTCTCGTGGCCGAAGATCTCCCGGCGCAAAAAGGCGTCACGCGCCAGGCGGTCGCTCCCCTGCCCCGCCCCGCCGTGGATCGCGAGCAGCTCGTCCACAACGGCGGCGCCGACGACATCATCGGCGGACTTCAGATACGCCTCGGCCTGCCCTGTCCCATGCAGATCGAAGACGGCAAAGGCGGTCACCTCCGCGGAGAAGGCGAGGAATCGATCGAGGCGGCTCGACGCCGCGCTCGCGCCGGCGACCGCGGCAGGGGCGTCCGCGTCCGGGTAGAGCTCGAAGGTCGGCGCGGCGGTGAACTCGCTGTTCGGCAGCGGGTTGCGGATCAGCTGGGTGATCAGGTTGCGGAACTCGAACATCTGCGGCACGGCGCTCATCAGCAGCGCCGGCTCGCCGTTGTAGGCCCGCGTCAGGGTCTCGAGGAACTTCGCGTATGCGCGGTTGAAGGCCACCGCCATGTCGTGCAGCTCGGAGCCGGCCGGCAGCTCGGCCAGCTTGACGTCCGTCTTGATGGGATACGCGCCCTTCCAGTCGACGGTGAACGCCGGCCCGGTCGGCTGGCCCGGCTGGTCACCCGGCTGGTAGTAGCGCCCCTGGGTGAGCTGTTCGAAGCGGTAATAGTGCGACAGCTCCTTTTCCCGGTCGTAGATGCTGGACTCGGTGCCCTCGCCCTGCTCCATGATCAGGGTGATGGCCCGGCGCGCGCTGGCCAGATCGATCACGGGCAGCAGCGCGCCGCCGCCGGAATAGTAGTACTCCGAGGTGATCTGCCGCCCGCGATCGCCGGTGAAGATCGTCTCGCCCCGGGCCTGCGCCTCCGCCTCCAGGCGCACGAGGCCGTCCTCGATGGCCGCGTAGAACTCGCCGATGCTATAGTACTGCATCTCGGAGTCTTCGGGGTGCGCGCCCAGCACCGTGGCGCCGGCCGGAGCGGCGCGGCGGACGAGCCGCCCGCCTGCCTTCTTCGGCCGCTCGATCTTCTTGAAGGTCTCGATCGCCTCGATGCCGAAGGGGGCGATGTGGACCTGGAAGTCGGTCTCGCCGTCCGGCAGGTAGGCGGGGTAGCTGGGCACGAAGCCCTTGACCGTCAGATCGGGCGTGCCCTTGACGGCGTTCAGCAGGTTCGCCGCGAGGGTCAGGTGGAGCATCTCCTCCACCGCCACCACGCGCAGGATGTGGACGGCATCCGGGTTGGTCCCCGGCTTGATCGAGTAGAGCGCCGCGAGGTACGGCGGGATCGTGGCGTGCTCCAGCTGGAGCGCGTGCTGCAGGTAATGGTGCAGCTCGGTGAGGGTCTCGATCTTGTTGCGCGGCGCGGGGGGTTCGGATCGTCTGGAGTTGATCATGGGCGGACCTCGCGTCAGTGGAGCTGCTTGAGCATCGCGCGCGTGCTCCGGTAGCAGAGCGCGGCGAGGGTGAGGGTCACGTTGGCGGTGCCGACCGAAGGCATGCTGCCGGCGCCGACCAGATACAGATTTTCATGATCCCAGGAGCGCTGATCGGTGTCGACCACCGAAGTGCGCTTGTCCGATCCCATGATGTGCGTGCCGGCCAGGTGGTTGCCCCCCCGGATGGCATAGCCCTCGCCCTCGTAGGCGACATAGCCGTAGTCGCCGGGGTCGTACCGGGAGAAATCCACGACGCCCAGGCGCGCGAACATGGTCCTGGCGAACTGCCGCGCGTACGCGGCGCCGCGCATCGTGTACTCCGGCACCGTGAAGGAGACCACCGGGCGCATGTTGCCGAGGCGGTCTGTGTAGCGCGGATCGACGGTGACGCGGTTGCTCTCGCTCGGCAGCACCTCGAGCATGAACGCGAACAGGAGCTGGCGCGAGATGCGGTCGACGAGCCCGCGGCGCAGCTCGTCCCCGAAGTGGTTGTGCTGGTCCACGAGCTCGGCCAGATCCGTGAAGGGCGAGCCCGTCGCCCACCCCCAGCCGTCGTTGTGGATGTCCACGCTGAAGGCCGCCTGACTCCGCCGGAATGGCCCCGTGCGCAGGTCGATGATGCCACCGGTGCAGCTCGTGCCGCGCGTGGTCCCGCAGACCTCGGGCATCAGCCCCCAGCTCAGCAGATAGGAGTGGTCCATCAGGTTGCGGCCCATCAGCCCGCTGCTGCTCCGGACGCCGGAGGCCAGCAGGAGCCGCGGGGTCTCGATGGCGCCGGCGGCGAGCACGAAGATCTTGCCCTTGACGGTCACCGTCTCGTGCTCTGACGACTGCGGGTCCTTGTAGACCTTGACCTCCAGCGCGGTGACGCGCCCGCTCTCGGGATCGATCACCACCTTCGAGGCGACCGCCTGGACCATCAGGTCGACCCGCCCTGTCTCGAGCGCCTTCGCCAGCGTCTTGCCGGAATGATACCGCGCCTGCACCGGGCAGAGCGGCACGCAGTTGGTGTTGCCCTGGCAGCGCTCCCCCTCCTCCACCTGATGGGTGTTGACGGCGCCCACCGGCACGTAGCCCTTGCCGCCGTCGTATGCGGGGTTGGGAACTCCGTTGCGGGCCTGCGGGTACGCGCGGATCCGGATCGAATACGCCTGGTCGTGCAGCTTGACCTCGGTGCCGTCGACGCCCTTGCCGACCCTCTGATCGAGGTAGGACAGCGGCAGGCCCTTCATCGGGTACACGTAGCCTTCGGGGAAGCGGAGCCCCAGGTACGTCTGCTCCCCGACGTCGGCGGAGACACCGACCTCGCGCTCGGCCACCTGGTAGTCGGGCTCGATGTCCTCGTAGCTCAGCGGCCAGTCGATGCCCTGTCCGAACAGCGTGCGGACCTTGAAGTCGTCCGGCAGCATGCGGGGGGTCTTCGCCTCCCAGTGCATGGTCGTTCCGCCGAACACGCGCGTGTAGTTGGTGTCGGTGACGTAGGGGCCTGATTGCACGACGTAGGGAGCCGGGTCGGTCTCGCCGGGCTGGAGCTTGCGGAGCTCCGGGCTGCGCGGCATCCGCGCGTTCGGGTTCTCGGGGAACGGCGCCTGGTTGTCCTTCGACGACGCCGCGAAGAAGTTGGCAAGGTAGGACTCATAGCCGGAGATCGACCGGTTCGTCCCCGCCCCCGCCTCCAGCAGCAGCACCCGCTTGCCTGCTCGGCTTAGCTCGTTGGCCACGATCGCGCCGGCGATCCCGGAGCCCACGATCACGGCATCATAGCCGTCATCGGCGGCCACCGCGCCGGCGTCCGTCCGCAGCGCCGTGTCAATTTTCAACAGCACGTCCCGCCCTCCCTATGTAGATGATCCCCCCGATGTCCTAAATCAGAAGAGATCGGTCGCTGTCAACCGCTTCATTGTATCGGTCACGTGACACCGGGATCGGCGCTCCTGTCGCTGTAATGAGAGCGGGTCGACGCACGACGTAGGCGCACCGCGACGTTCACGTCCGCGCCTGCGCGTGGATGCAGCGCGTCGAGGCCGCCTTTCCGCCAGGGGAGAACAATGTCCACTCGCAAATACAATGATGAGGAGTTCCGAAGAGTTGGTGGCTGCGCCCGGAAGAAGCGGCGGCTCACGGGCGTGGGCCGGGAGGTCCCAGCCGGCCTCGCTGATGCGCCTGATGCCCTGGCCCGGTGCGCCGACGGTGCCTGTACAGGAGAACCGACGGGGCAGGCGAGCTCGCGGCATGCTCGCTCGAACGCGCTTCACATGCGCGATGGGCCTCTGGTAAGTACCATGGGATGTTGCCGACCCTAGGGCGGGAGGTCATGTGGCAGACCCGGAATCTCCGATAGACTCGCTCCAGGCGTTCTTCTCGTCCTGTCCCGACATGCTGTTCGTGGCAGAGCTGGATGGCCGGCTGCGGCGGACCAGCGGCGCCTTGGAGCGCGCCTTGGGGCCTGTCGCCGCGCGGGGGGCAACGCTCGCGTCGCTCGTCGATGACGAGGCCGACGCCAGATCGTTCGAGGCCGCCTGGGGCCGGCTGCAGGCGTCCGGCGATCCCGTGCAGCTGGCCGTGTGCTTCCGCGACGCGCACGGCGGCCGCAGGACGCTCGCGTGCAGCGCGACCCGGTCGCCGTCGGGCGACGCGGTGTACGGCTCGCTCCGCGGCGTCCTCACCCGCACCCCGGAGACGAGCCCGCGCAGCAACCTCAAGGCGCGCGTCCTGGACCACCTCGCCGAGCACGTGTCCATCGGCATCTGGACGACCGACCGGGAGGGAGTCCTGCTGTTCAGCGAAGGCAAGGGCCTCAGGCAGTGCAACATCGAGCCGAACCAGTTCGTCGGGATGAGCGTCTTCGAGCTGTACAAAGGCTACCCGATCACCGACAGCGTGCGGCGTTCGCTCGTCGGAGAGCAGACTCACTCCTACGAGGAGGTGCACGGCTATCACTGGGAGAGCTGGGTGGTGCCGTTCCGGGGGGACGCCGGCGAGATCGAGGGGGTGCTCGGGATCTCGCTCAACGTGACGGAGGCAAAGAACGCCGAAGCAGAGCTCCGGTCGCAGCTCCAGCAGATCGAGAACCAGCGGCAGGTGATCCGCACCTTGTCGATGCCCATCATCGAGGTGTGGAGCGGCGTGCTCACGCTCCCGATGGTGGGCATCGTGGACAGCGTGCGGACGGCCGATATCATGGAGAGCCTGCTCGGGCGCATCGTCGAGAAGCAGGCGCGGTTCGCCATCCTGGATCTCACCGGCGTCGAGATGGTCGACACGCAGGTCGCGAGCCACCTCATCGAGCTCGTCACCGCGATCCGGCTGCTCGGCGCAGAGGGCATCGTGGCGGGCATCAAGCCGAACGTCGCCCAGACGATGGTCGCGCTGGGGCTCGACCTCTCGCAGATCAACACCCAGCAGAACCTTCGGGCTGCCCTCGGCCATTGCATCCGCAAGATGAGCGCAGAGAGGCAGCTCTCGCCGGTGCGTGCCGACGCGGCCGCCGGGGGAGCGCCCTCCCGCTAGCCGAGGAGCGCTTCGCGGATCGCTGCGCGACGGGCAGGACCGGCGCGATGGGAGCGGTCCAATCATCGACACGCGCAGTCGACCGAGAGGGTGTAGCTGCCTTCGGCCCCGGCATAGCCGTCCACCACCAGGTAGGATGTCTGGCCTGGCGCGCTCGTCCAGCTCACGGTCTCGACCGTCTGTAGATCCAGCGGGGTCGAGGAAGCCATCTCGTTCGACCGGATGGGGTCGCAGGCGGACAGCAGCAGCAGGTCCAGGTCCGTCGCGAGGTTCTCGAGCTTTGCGACCACGATGCACTCGGTCGTCGAGGAGAAGGCATAAACCGTCTCACGCCCCGACTCGGCACGAGCGGTCCGGTCGTATCCCGTCCACACGTTCGCGCGCCCCTGGGTCGTCGTGCTGTGATTCAAACGATCGCCACACGTGATCGGTAGCGCTCCCCGACACGGGTCGGCCGCACCGTCCACGCCCCCGCCCGCGGCGCTGCCCCCGGCGCCGCCCGGGTCGCCGCCGGCGCCGGTGCCGTCGTGGCCGCCCTGGGCGCCGGCCGTTCCGCCGACAGCGCCGCCCTCGCCGCTGTTCGCGACGGATCCGCCGGCACCGCCGCCGCCGGTGGCGCCAGAGCCATTGCCGGCAGCGCCGCCCGTCGCGTCCACCTCGTGCACATCGTTGCCGCACGCTGCAACCATGAGAACCGCGCAACCAAGAGCCACGTGGAGTCGAAGCACGTTGCCTCCTTCCGTTCCGCCTGCGCCCCGCAGCATATCATGTCAATTCGGTGATCTGCCCCGAGGCGCTCCTCGCCGAGAGCGGCCTCCTGCGCGCTATGCTCGGTCATGCTCGCGTCCAGAGGTCGCCTCATGTCCCGCGCGGACATCGCATCGCTCCTCCTCGTTCTCCTCCTGCCCGCCGCGTGCGCTCACGGCCCGGCCGCGCCATCCGCGGCGCCGTCGCGGCCAGCCGACATCGGGGCGCTGCGGCTCGCGGACTGGCAGCCCATACCGCTTCTGGCGCTCGAGCGCACCGCGATCACCCACCTGGCCGTGCCCGCCATCGATGTCCACACGCACCTGCACCGTGTCGTGGACGTGGCGGCCGAGGTCGCGCGCATGGACGCGTTTCACGTCGAGACAATGGTCAACCTCGATGGATTCTCGGGCAAGCGCCTGGTGCGCGAGCTCGAGCGCTTCGACCGCGCCTATCCAGGGCGCTTTCTGACCTATGCCAACCTCGACCTCACGCTCGTGGGCGCGCCGGGCTGGGGCGAGCGCGTGGCGGCGCAGCTCGCGACCGACTTCGAGGCCGGGGCCAAGGGACTGAAGATCTTCAAGGAGCTCGGGCTCACGGTGCGCACGCCCGAGGGCCGGCGCGTCGCGCTCGACAGCCCGGAGCTCGAGCCGGTCTGGCGTACGTGCGCGCGCTACCGCCGGCCCGTGCTCTGGCACGTGGCCGACCCGGCGGCGTTCTTCGCCCCGCTGGACGCGAAGAACGAGCGCTGGCACGAGCTGCACGAGTTCCCGAGCTGGTCGTTCGCAGACCGGACGCGCTTTCCAACCCGCGCGCGGCTCTTCGAGGAGCGCAACCGCGTGATCGAACGCCACCCCGACGTCACCTTCGTGGGCGCGCACATGGCCAGCTCGTCCGAAGACCTGAAGCAGCTCGCGGGCTGGCTCGATCGCTTCCCCAATCTGCAGGTCGACATGTCGGCCAGCGTCAGCGAGCTGGGCCGGCAGCCGCGCGCGGCGCACCGCTTCTTCGTGCGCTACCAGGACCGCGTGCTCTTCGGCACCGACCTCAAGAGCGCCAATGCCGCAGGCTACGACGTCTATGCGCGCTTCCTCGAGACCGAGGACGACTACTTCGGCACCGAGGCCGCGAACGGCCGCCAGGGGTCCTGGAGGATCTACGGTATGCACCTGCCCGCGCCCGTGCTGCAGAAGATCTACCGCGACAACGCGCGCCGCCTGCTCTGGCCTGCAGATCCCGATCGGCTCGCGGCACACCCGTGACGCTCGGCGCCCGGCGCGACACACGATGTTCCGTCCGGCGCGACGCGCGTTGTGCGCCGCTCCGCCCGTCACACGCGTTGTTTCACTTGCCGTTCATTGCGTCGTCTGCTCGCTCGTTTCGCCCCTCGCCCTGGCCGAGGCGAAATGCTCGAGCGCCATGCCGGCGGCCATCGCCGCGACGAACGCGAGCACGGCGCTCGATCCGGTCGCCAGCGAGACGAGCGCCGGCCCCGGGCAGTACCCGGCGAGACCCCAGCCGACGCCGAACAGCACGGCGCCAGCGACGAGGCGCGCGTCGATGTCGGCGCGGGTCGGGACGTCCGCGCGATCGGCCAGGAGGGGAAACCGCGGCGCGCGGGCAAGGCCGGCCGCGTCGGCGCCGCCCCCGCGCCGCCGCCAGCGAAGGACGCGGTAGGCCAGGAAGTGCACGGATATAGCGCCGGCCATCACGAACGCCAGGCTCGGGTCCCAGCCGCCGGCCACGTCGAGGAAGCCGATGACTTTGGACGGCTGGGTCATGCCGGAGACGCCGAGCCCCACGGCGAACAGCAAGCCGGCGAGGAACGCTGCTGCGCCCTGCTTCATCGCGCCCCCCCGAGCAGGTGCCGGCTGACGTACACCGTGATGGCCGCGGTCGCGATGAACGTCAGCGTGGCGACGAGCGACCGGACCGACAGACGGCTGAGGCCGCAGACTCCATGGCCGCTCGTGCACCCGTTGCCGAGCCGCGCGCCCCAGCCGACCAGCAACCCGGCGACGATCACGAGGCCGAGCGAGCCGCCGCCCCCCGCCGAGGGGAAGGCGACCGGATGCGCGGCGACGAGCGCGAGGCCGCCGAGGAGGAGGCCCGCGACGAACGCCGCGCGCCAGGCGGTATCTCCTGGCTTCCGGAAGAGCAGCCCTCCGACGATGCCGCTGATGCCAGCGACCCTCCCGTTGAAGAGCAGGAGGAGAGACGCCCCCACGCCGATGAGGGCGCCGCCGATGAGGGGGCCTATCACGGTGAATTCATTCACGATGAGACCTCGCTGAGAAACCGGTGGCCAGCATAGCAATGCGCGTCATCCACGGAAGACGAACCACCACGCGGTGCGCAAAGCCGGAGCCCGCTCGGCGTATTTCGGCCGGCCCCGCCGGCTCGCGCGCCCCCTGCCGCGTCCGCCACCGCTCGCCGCGCCACCGCTGCTGCGAGCGCGCGGCGCCACACCCCGCCTGGATCGCCGCCCGACAGAGCGGGTGGGGCTGGGAGCGGGCGTATCGCACACGGCGCCGGCGGACGGCCGAGATTGTGCCGGGTCCCAGAGGTGCTGGTGTATACTGACGGCCGATGGCCCACGCAGGCTCGGACGCGGCGGAACCGGCTTCATGGCGCAGGATTCCGCGCGTCGGGGATGTCGTCGGCGGCAAGTACCGCGTCGAGCGCGTGCTCGGCCGCGGCGGCATGGGGATCGTCGTCGCGGCGCACCACATCTCGCTGCGCCACCGCGTCGCGCTAAAGTTCCTGCTGCCCGAGGGGCGCACCACGCCCGGCGCCACGGAGCGCTTCTTCCGAGAGGCGCAGGCCGCGGCGGCGATCGCCAGCGAGCACATCGCCCGCGTCATCGATGTGGGGCAGACCGACGACGATCTGCCCTATTTCGTGATGGAGTACCTGAATGGCATCGATCTGGAGGCGCTGCTCGAATCGCGGGGCCCGCTGCCCGTGGAGCAG
The DNA here is from genome assembly GCF_051524395.1 of Sorangium sp. So ce117. Classification (NCBI taxonomy): domain Bacteria; kingdom Pseudomonadati; phylum Myxococcota; order Polyangiales; family Polyangiaceae; genus Sorangium; species Sorangium sp. So ce117. The sequence goes on along the minus strand of NZ_CP150309.1, from coordinate 3,255,046 downwards.
GCGGTCAGCTACGTGATCGAGGCCTGCGAGGCGCTCGCCGAGGCGCACTCGCTCGGGATCGTCCACCGCGACCTCAAGCCGGGCAACCTCTTCCTCGCGAGCCGCAAGGACGGCTCGAACCTGATCAAGGTGCTCGACTTCGGCATCTCGAAGGCGTCCGAGGAGGGCGTGCTCGGCTTGAACGCCCAGCTGACCGCATCCGCCGTGGTGCTCGGCTCCCCCCGCTACATGTCGCCGGAGCACATCCGCAGCACCCGGACGGTGGACGCCCGCAGCGACATCTGGGCGCTCGGCATGACGCTCTATCAGCTCCTGACGGGACGGCTGCCGTTCGAGACCGAGTCCGTCTCGGCGCTGTTCGTCAGCATCGTGACCGACGTGCCCGTGCCCCCGCGCAGCCACCGGCCGGAGATCCCGCTCGCGCTCGAGTGGATCATCCTGATGTGCCTCGAGAAGGATCCAGCGCGCCGTCCCCAGACGATCGCCGAGCTGGCCACGCTGCTCGATCCGCTCGCGTCGGAGTCCGCGCGCCAGACGGTGGCGCGCATCCTGCGCAGGGCGATGGGGAACGAGGCCGTCGACGCGCCGCCGCCACCGGATCGCCCGCGCGCCATCGACGAGGAAGCCGAGACCCTGACCGGGCCGATCGGCCCCACGCGTGGGTCCCGGCACAGCTTGAGCGAGCAGGCGAAGGAGCGCGCCTCCTCGATGCCGCCCACGCAAGCGTCCGTCGCTCCACCCTCCTTCGCGACGGCGGCCTCGCCATCGATGCCGCCTGCGCGGGTGTCCGTCGCTCCTCTCACGCTCACCGCCACGGCCTCGCCGTCGGTGCCGCCCGCGCGGGTGTCGGTCGTTCCTCTCACGCGCACCGCGGCGGCCTCGCCGTCGGTGCCGCCCCCGCAGACGTCGGCTGCCGGACCTCCCTCCGTGCACGCGTTGCCCCCGGACGAGTCGCTGGCGCCGACGGCGGCGCCGTCCAGACGGGGCGAGCGCTTCGCCGCGGGGGATCCACAGGGGCGGCGCCGGCGAAGCCTGATCGCGCCCCTCGCGGCGGCGGCGCTCGTCGCGCTCCTCGGGGGCATGGCGGCGACCGCGTGGCTCGGGCGCGGCGCGTCGCCGGGCGCGCCGCCCGCCGGCGAGGCGGCCTCGCAGGTCGCGCCGGCGCAGGGCGAGCCTCCCGCGCCCTCGATCGAGGATCCCGGGCCTTCGTCCCTCGCGCCGTCGGAGGTCGCCTCGCCGCCCACAGCGGCGGCCGCCGCGGCGAGCGGGTTCGCCACGGCCGGCGCCGCGCTCGCGCCGCTCGGCTCGGCGAGGGCCGGCCGCCCCCGCGCGGTGCTCGCGCCGTCGTCGCCGTACCCGGCCAGCAGCGAGCCGGCGCCGACGAAGGCGACGCGCCTGCGCGAGCACCGCTAGCGGCATGCGTCGAGCGCCCTCGAGCACGCGCGCTCGCCGGTGGAGGCTCGCCGCGGTGCCCCTCCTCGCGGGCGCCCTGCTCCAGGCCCCCGCCGCCCGCGCCGACGGCGAGGGCCAGGCCGACGAGGCCGACCTCCACTTCGACCTGGGCCGCGACCTCTACAAGCAGGGGCAGTTCCAGACCGCTCTCGAGCACTTCCTCGCGTCGAACCGGCTCGTGCCGAACCGCAACGTCGTCTTCAACATCGCGCTCACCTACGAGGAGCTGGGCCGCTTCGCGGACGCGCACCGGTACTACGACGACGCGCTCGAGGGCGAGGCCGACCCGGAGGTCGTCGCCGAGCTCCAGGCCGCGCTCCAGCGGATCGCGCCGCGCGTGGCCGTGCTCCAGATCGTCACGTCGCCGCCGGGGGCCAGGATCTACGTCGATCGCAAGGACCTCGGCGCGCGCGGCACGGCGCCGCGCCGGCTCGCCATGTCCGAGGGGCGCTACCGGATCCTCGTCGAGCTCGCGGGCTACGAGCCCGTGGCCGTGGACGACGTCCCGGTGAAGCTGGGGCAGAGCAAGGAGGTCCTCATCGTGCTCCGCCGCATCGTCGGCACCGTGCGGGTGGACGTGCGCGGCGCGAGCGAGGCCACGGTGCACGTCGATCACGACGGCGCCCCGCCCGCCTGCACCGCCCCGTGCGATCTCGATCTGCCGCCGGGCCGCCACGTGCTCCATTTCTCGCGCCCGGGCTTCGAGGCGGCGCCGCAGCCGCTGACCGTCGCCGCGCACGAGACGGTGCCGATCACGGCGACGCTCAGCCCGCTCACCGGCTCGATCCTCGTGCGCGCCGACGAGCCCGACGCCCTCGTCGAGATCGACGGCCGCCCCATGGGCTTCACGCCGTCGGTGATCCAGGGCGTCCCCGTGGGCCGGCGCCGCGTCCGCGTCAGCCTGCGGGGCTTCGCCCCCGTCGAGCGGACGATCGACGTGACGGCCGGCCAGCAGGCGGAGCTGCGCGACGTCACGCTGGCGCCGCTCCGGGAGGTGTCGTCGGCCTCGCGCGTCCTCGAGCGCCTCGAGGACGCGCCCGCATCGATCAGCGTCATCGAGCAGCACGAGCTGCGCGCCTTCGGGTACCCGACCATCGCCGAGGCGCTGCGCGGCACGCGCGGCATCTACCTCTCGAACGATCACGTCGTCTACTCGGCGGGGATCCGCGGGCTCGGCGAGCCGCTCGACTACGGCAACCGGCTCCTCGTCCTCTCCGACGGCCACTCGACGAACGACAACGTGCTGAACGCCTCGTTCGTGGGCTCCGACGCGCGCGACGACCTCCACGACGTGGATCACATCGAGGTCGTCCGCGGCCCTGGCTCGCTGCTCTACGGCACGGGCGCGCTCTCGGGCATCGTCAACCTCGTCCCGCGCGGGCGCGACGAGCCCACGAGCGCGCACGCGGCGGTCGGCACCTACTACGACGGCGTGGGCCACGCGCGCGCCGGGTTCCACTACAACGCCCGCAGGGACGCGGGCGTGCAGGCGAGCGTCTCCGGGGCGCGCTCCGACGGGTTCGACGTCCCGGTGGCGCTGCGGGACCCGGGCGAGGGCCCGCGCGTGCAGATCGCCGAGCGCGCCGAGACCTTCCGGGCCGGCGGCACGTCCGGGCGCGCCTGGTACGGGCCGTTCACGGCGCAGTGGATGTACCACGCGCGCGAGCAGCTCGTCCCGATCGGCTACGTCGGCACGCGGCTCAACGACCTCGGGACGAGCTACGAGGACGCGCACATGATGGCCGAGGTGCGCTTCGAGCCGCGGCTCACGCCCGACCTGCAGCTCATGGCGCGCGCCCACGTGAACCGCTTCGTCTGGCACGGCGCCTACGCGTTCGACGAGGGGACGATCTTCGAGCAGCAGCACGGCACCTGGCTGGGCGGCGAGCTCAGGGCGGCGTGGACGCCGCTCCCCTGGCTGAGGGTCACCGGCGGCGGCGAGGTGCAGGCGCACCCCGAGGCGACGCTGAGCAGCGTGTTCGCGGACGGCGGCGCGCGCACGAAGCCCGTGCCGTACCGCTTCGGCGCCGGCTACCTGATCCTCGACAGCTCGCCCGCCCCGTGGGTCCGCCTCTCGTGGGGCGCGCGCCTCGACGTCTACAGCACGTTCGCGCCGATCGTCGTGCCGCGCGCCGCCATCATCCTCCGGCCCGCGCCGGGAGGGGTCCTGAAGATCATGGGCGGGCGCGCCTTCCGCGCACCGAGCATCTCCGAGCAGTTCTACACCGACGGCAAGACGCAGGTGCCCGCCGTCGACCCCGAGCGGGGCCTCGTGCTCAAGCCCGAGTCCATCGCTTCCGCCGAGATCGAGTACTCGCAGCGCGTCGGCGACGACTGGACAGCGCTCGGCGCCGTTCACGCGAGCAAGCTGTCGGACAGGATCACCTCCGCCGAGGACAGGCCCGGCGAGCCCGACGTGGTGCGCTACGTGAACAGCCGTCGAGACGCGTTCGTGGCGGGGTGTGACGTCGAGCTCCGCCGCGAGTGGCGCCAAGGCTGGATGCTCGCGGCGACGTACGGCTACCAGCGCGGCGAGCTCAAGCGCGGCGAGCGGCTGATCAACGCGCCGGAGCACCTCGCGTCGTTTCGCGGCGTCGTCCCGGTGGTGGAGCGGCTCGCCGCCGCGGCGCTCCGGATCAACCTGGAGGCGCCCCGGCGCATCGGCCGCAGCTCGGCCGACGAGACGGCGGGCGCGATCGTCGCGGACCTCACGGTGTCAGGGGAGCTCCAGCGCTTCCACAGCCGCTATGTGATCGGCATCTACAACGCCATGGACACGCGGTACGACTACCCGGCCGCGGAGAGCTACCTCTCGGCCACGAGCCGGCAGAACGGCAGGACCTTCCTCGCCGAGATCACCGTCAGTTATCCATAGCTCCGCGCGTCGAATGTGCTGCTGCGCGCGGGTCTGCAGCGGCCCGGAGATGCTGACCACGCGGACACGCTCGAGCCACGCGGAAAAGAGCGAACGGTCTGCCAGGCGCCGCCGTTACGGGGTGCTGTACTCGTGCCGGAAGCGGCGGAACAGGTTCCTGACCGCGCTCGCCGAGGGGACGCCGGAGACCGCGAGCGCCTCCAGGATGGTGCCGTCATGCGGGAAGCTGCTCTGGCTGTCTCCGCCGAGCGTAAGCCCGGTCACCGTCACGTTGTTCAGCGACACCGTGGTCGAAGCGCCGTCGATGAGGATCGCTGAGCTGGCCCCATTCACGATCACGCCCACAGCGTGCGCCACGAGTGGGTTATACCCGGCGACCTGTCTGGTCACCACGCCGTCGCTGAAGGCCAAAGAGGTGGCCGTGTTGTTGTAGAACAGCGCCCCTGAGCTAGCGCTCGTCCTTCCGATGATGGCACCGAGAGCCGTGGAATTCTTCTTGAACACGGCGAACAGGGCATAAGGCGCGGCGAGAGAAATCCCGTTCAGTCGATACTGCTGCAGGATGTTAGAAAACGAGATTGCCGGTGCGTGGTTGAGGCCGTCGATCTCGAACGCTGCGGGGCTCCCTGGGAACTGGATCGTCCAGTGTCTCGAGTTCCCGCTCCGGTCAACGGCCTGGCCAATCCCGAGCGGCAACCTCCAATAATGCAGGTTGCTGTACGTGGCAGAAGGGAACGTGAGCGTGATCCCAGTCGTACCAAGCGCAACAACGCCGCTCGACGGCACCAGGACATGATTCTCTGCCCACACGCCACCGCCGTGGATGCTCCAGTCGAACCTCGCGGTACCGCGCGGCCCCCCCAGGACCATCTCGACATGCAGCAAGCCAGTGACCGTCGACGTGCCGGCAGCGGTCAGGGCAGGCGGCGCGGAGCCGAACCCGGTGGGCGTCCCGGTCACGGCTCCACCGGGGAGGTCAAACCCAGCTTTGACCCAGGTAAAGAGCCCCGGAAGATGGTTCGGGCTGAACGGGAAGGCGTCCCCGGCGCATATCGCCGTCATCTTCTCCTGCCCTTTTTCGTTGGGATGAACGGTGTCCGCCGCGTTGTGCGCAGCCGCCGCCTCCGCCGTCCACGCGGAATCGGCATAGATCACCTCGCCCCACGGAGCGAGCGCGGCGACCGCCGCAGCCTCCGCGTCGCGCTGCGAGTCCCAGGACGTGCCGACGACGTCGTTCTCGGTCACCTCGCGCGTGTAGGTCATGGCGCGCACCACCACGCGCGGATCGGCCTCTTTGATCGCGTTCGCGAGGTCGACCTTGAACTGAACCAAGTTCGCGGCCGTCGTCTTCTGGTTGGCGAAGTCGTTCCTTCCGATCTGGACAATCACCTCGTCGGGACGGTTCGCCAGAATCTTTCTGGCGAGCGCACGGCACGCAGCAACGGAAGGCGTCGCCGTCCCGGTAAGATGCACGAGGCCATCCCCACCGCTGCCATGGGTCATGAACTCGAGGCCCTTGCGTTGCATCTGGAGCTGCCACGACGTCATGCCAGAGAACGCGGTGTACGCGCCCGCGCCCTTCGAATCGACGATGGCGATGACCACGCGAGCCCGGGGAGGTGTGACATCGAACATCGATGCGCCTGGCACGTAGATCCCACCAGGGAAAACGCCGATGTTCTCGCCACGGATGGCGACCAGCGACGCCGTGTACGGTGATGCCATCTGAGGACCAGAATAGACTCTGATCTTGCGCGGCACGGCGCTGCGTGCGGCCGGAACGCTCACCCTGCTGAACGTGATCGAGTTCCACGCCACGGGGAGCACCGGATCGATGGGCTCGCCGTCGGCCCAGACGGACGGATACGACCGGTTTCCGTTTCGCCGGTTCACCGTGTCGTAATACTCGACGTCAAAGACGTCGGCGTCGGTGGACAACGCGTAATACGCCAGGTTGGACATCTGGAGATGTCGAGGGTTGCGCCAGGCAGTGAGCTTTTCGTACCCCGCCTCGCTGGAGCCGTGGAGCAGCGCCGGGTGCACGTCCAGACGGTAGAAGTCGGGGTAGAGGACCCCCGTGGCGTCCACCGGGCGAATGCGGAGCCTGCCGCACAGGAACGTGGCCTGCGTCGCGCCGCTGCGAACGACGACCCGCGCGCGGTACGACAGCCCCGCGGTGACCGCGAGCGATGGCGTGATGCAGTCCGTCGGGGTGCTCGTGGGCGTGAACGACGCCGACATCAGGACGGAGGAGCCCACCGCGTCCAGGATCTGGAGCTGGAACGCGCCGGAGCTCCCGACCCCGGACGGGAGCGACACCCTGTCGAGCTCGAGGCGCACCGCGGGGACCTCGGACGGGACCGCGAACCAGCGCTCCTTCATCGCGCCGTCCGGCGCAGCCTGGTCGTGGTTGACCCAGATCAGGCTGCGTTGCCCGTCGGCGTCGACCCCCGCCAGGGGCAGGCACCGCGGGGCCAGGTGCGGCCGCTCCACGTGCCAGGCCATCGACTCGAGTCGCCCGGGGCCGAGCGAGTTCCGATCCACGTGCAGCCCGGCGGGGTACGCGAGGCTCACGTGTCGCTCCGCACGAGCTGACAGGCGTGCTCCCAGCCCGGGCCGACGTTGGTCCACGTGCGCGTCGCTCCCGCGGCCCCTTCGGTGATGACCGCCAGGACTCCGAGCTGCGGACCTTCGACGATCTCGATCGCGCGACATCGAGCATCGACACCCTCCGCCGGGATGGGATCGGGGAGCTCGAACTCCTCCCCATCCGGCGGCACACCGATTGAGTCAAGATCTGCCATGGCACGTTGTCTACTATACAGTGCCAATCCTGTCGAGGTCGCCCGTCAGGCGTCCGATGCCGGGGCGCCGGCGTGGCGGAGGCGGCGACGGAGGGGCCTCTCGAGCGCGCGGGGGCGGAGGGCCGCCCTTGCTCAGGTTCGGCGCCACGACCCCATGGCGCGTGGCCATGTCGTCCGCCTCCTCCTGGTCCACGTCGAACCCCGCAGCGCAATCTCTCTTCGCTCGCGCGACAGATCCATGGCCGGATTTCTGACACGCGGAGAGAGCGATCAAGAGCGCAGAGGGCGCTGGCCCAGGTCGGTGAAGAACCGCAGGAGATAGCCGTCGGGGTCGGCGACGACGAACTGGCGGTTGCCGAGCTCCGTGTCGCCCTCGCGGTACCACCTCTCCTCGAAGGGGATCACGATCTGGAAGCCGCCTGCGCGCACACGCTCGTACAGCGGCGTGACGTCGGCGACCTCGATCTGAAAATTGACGCCGCGTCCGTAAGGATGCTCCAGCGGCGCGGTGCGGAATCTGCGGCCCGGCCCCGCCGCCTCCTGCAGCATGAGCTGCGCGCCCTCGAGGTCGATGAAGGCAAATCGCTCCTCGGGCCTCTCGTACCGCAGCGTGCAGCCGATGACACCAACATAAAAGCCGAGCGAGGCGCCGAGATCCGCCACGTCGAGCTCCGGTATGAGCTTCTGCCCGCTCATGGTCCTTCTCCTCGCGATCGACCGATGGATCGAGCGGAGCGGCGGTTCATCGGGCAGAGCCTAGCTCACAACGGAGACATCCACGCTGGGTTGGATCACCGACGAGGTGCCGCCGTGCCCCGAAATCCCTGCCCGCCCACGCCGCGGCGGCGGCGCGCCGGGGCCCCCCAGCTGCGTCACAGGCTCGCCCGTCTCGAGGTCGATCTCCTTCTTCGGCCCGTCGGGCCAGGGCGCCCTCGAGTCGAGGAGCGTCGCCCGGCGAACCCCGAGCGCCACGAGCTCGCGCGCGGCCACGGCGAGCTCGAGCCCCAGGGTGACGTCGGCTCCCGCGGCGGTCGGCTCGGCCGGCGGGGGCACATAGACGACCGCGCCGGCGCCGGCAGCCTCGATGTCTCGCAGGGCGTCGAACAGGTGGGCGTCGCCGAGGAGGTCCGAGACGAGCGCGGCGCGGTGGGTGTACACGATGGCAGTGTCACCGGCGTGCGCCGGCGCGCCGTGCGTCAGGAGGAGCAGCTGCCTCTCGCGACGTATCGTGTACGTGTGCGCCCGCCACTCGCCGCTCAGGCCTGCGGGCCGGAACGGGGCGCTCCGGACGCGCGCGGCGACGTCCTCGCTCCGCACCCGGTGGCGGACGAGGTCGTCGATGGAGACGAGCGGCAGCCCCTGCCGCGCCGCGAAGCGCGCGAGGTCCCGGCGGCGCGCCATCGTCCCGTCGTCATTCAGGATCTCGCAGATGACGGCGGCCGGCAGCGCCCCGGCGAGCCGCGCCAGGTCGACGGCGCCCTCCGTGTGCCCCTCGCGCTCGAACACCCCATCTCGGCGCGCCCGCAGCGGGAACACGTGCCCTGGCGACACCACGTCCCGCGGCGACGCGTCCCGCGCGATCGCGGCCGCGACGGTGCGCGCCCGGTCGCGGGCGCTGATGCCGGTCGTGACGCCCTCGCGCGCCTCGATGCTCACCGTGAACGCCGTCGACCGGCGCTCGCCGGGCCGGGTCGCCATGAGCGGCAGCCCGAGGCGGTCCACCTGGTCCTCGGCGAGGGCGAGGCAGATCAGCCCCCGGCCGTGGGTCGCCATGAAATTGATGGCGGCCGGCGTCGCATGTTCTGCCAGGACGACGAGGTCTCCCTCGTCCTCGCGCGCCTCGTCGTCGACGAGGATCACCATGCCACCGGACCGGAGCTGCTCGACGGCAGCCTGAACACGCAACGTGGATGTCGAAACAGCCATGGATCCCTCTTCGCTCAGCGGGCCGGGAGCGGCGCCAGTCGATCGATCTCTTCCAGATCGGCCCCGGTCAGCCGGAAGCCCACGGCGGCGGCGTTCGCGCGCACCTGCTCCGGCGACGTCGCGCCGGCGATCACGGAGGCCACCGCAGGCCGGCTGGCGAGCCACGAGAAGGCCAGCTCCAGCAGCGTGTGGCCCCGGGACGCCGCGTAGGCGTCGAGCGCCGCGGCGGTCTGCCGGTTCCGCTCGGTCAGGAAGCGCGCGGAGAGCGCCGTGTCCTGCGACGAGAGCCGCGCGCCGACGGGCGCCGGGCCGTCGGGCCGGTACTTGCCGGAGAGCAGCCCGCTCGCCAGCGGGAAATAGGGCAGAAAGCCGATCCCGAGGCGCTTGCTGTCCGAGAGCACCTCCCGCTCGGGCTCGCGCTGGAGCAGGCTGTACTCGTTCTGGACGCTCACGAAGCGCGCTTTCCCCGGGCGGGTGGCCTCCTCGGCGCCGCGGATCTGCGCGGCCGAGAAGTTGGAGCTGCCGATCTCGCGCACCTTGCCGGCGCGGACCAGCGCGTCGAGCGCCTCCAGCGTCTCCTCGATCGGCGTCTCGGGATCGGGGCGGTGCAGCTGGTAGAGATCGATCCAGTCGGTGCCCAGCCGGCGCAAGCTGTCCTCCACGGCGCGCTGGATATACGCCGGCCGCGCGCCGCCCCTGCGCTCGTCGTCGAGCGCGACGCCGAACTTGGTCGCGATGATCACCGAGCTCCGCCGGCTCCCGAGGGCCTTGCCGAGCAGCTCCTCGCTCCGCGTGCCGCCGTAAACGTCCGCCGTGTCGAAGAAGTTGATGCCGGCGTCGAGCGCCGCGCCGACGACCGCCGCCGTCCTCTGCTCGTCGATTCGACCGCCGAAGTTGTTGCAGCCGAGGCCCACGACGGACACCTCGAGCGATCCAATCCGCCTCTTCTCCATCAGGTCATTCCTTGCAGCGTGGTGGGTTCCAGCGAGTCGGCGGCGCAGGCCGCGCCACGCGGCCCGCGCCCCCAGGCCGTCAGCCCTTCGGCTTGCCGTTCGCGTCCCACTCGGCCCAGAAGCGCTCGAGTCCGGTGTCCTTCAGCGCCCGGTTGAGGAAGCGCCGATCGGTCCAGGGCTCGACCTCGAACGTGCTCCTGATCAGGCCGTACTTCTTCGAGTCGGCGACCGCCGACTTGTACCGGGCGATGGCGTACTCGTCGAGCAGCGGGCTGGCGTTCTGCTTCATGTCCTCGCCCTGCTGCGCTTCCTTGTAGTTCGCGAAGGGCGTGCCGGACTTCGACCAGAGCTGGAAGGCTTGCGTGCGGTTCTTCTCGTCCGCGACCCACGACGCTGATTTCACCGCGAGCGTGATGATCTTCTGCACGACGTCGGGGTATTCGTTGATGAAGTCCTCCCGCGCGATGATGCCTGAATTGCTCGGGTAGGTCGGGGAATCCCCCTTCGTCGTGTAGACGATCTTCGCGATCCCCTGGTCGCGCAGCGAGAGGTAGTCCGTGCCGCCGAACACTGCGTCGATGTCCTTCGTGGCGATCGCCGCCTTCGCGGTGGAGGCATCCATGCTGATGGACCGGATGTCCTTCTCGCTCAGCCCGTGGCCCTCGAGGATCCGGTTCGCGGACAGCTGCGACGCCGTGCCCTTCTGGAAGGCCACCTTCTTGCCGCGCAGATCCCGGACGCCGGTGATCGGCGAGTCGGCGGGCACCACGAGGTAGGCGTGTCCGCGCCGGCTGGCGCTGGCCAGGAGCCGCGTCTTGAGGCCGCTCGCCCGACCGACGACGGAAGGCAGGTGACCGTGGGTCCAGATGTCGAGCAGGTTGTTCGCGACCGCCTCGTTCACGGCGGGGCCGGCGCCGCGGAAGAAGTTCCACTTCACCTCGATGCCGTCCTTCTTGAACTCCTCGGCCAGGGTCCCCTGGAGGTGCAAGAGGGAGAAGAAGCTTCCTCCGGTGACGGGGCGATTGCCCACGCCGACACCGGGCACCCCGACGCGGATCACGCTGGGCCCGGCGGCCCGGGCCCTGCCTGCCAGAAGCGCTGCCGACACCGCTGCTGCGGCGCCTCCCAAGAACTGACGTCTTTGCATGGCGCCGTGATGTGCACCGTGCGTGCCATTCGATGAAACGCTTGGAATCAAGAGGCTGCCGCGAGGCGCTGTTGCCAGGGAAGCACCCGATCCGCAGGGGTGCTGGCGAGCGGCCCATGGCGGAGGCCCCCACCCCGCCGCGGGGTCGCTTCAGCCGCCGAGCCCTCCCGGCCGGGCGCTCGCGAAGATGGCGACGTTCCTCGGCGTCACCTCGGGCTCGAACACGATGGCCGCCTCGACCTCGTGCCCTCGCTCGCCGAGGGCACTCGCGCGATCCAGCGCGACCGCGACCTCCGTGAGCCGGGCCAGGAGCGCGCGCGGCAGCGTGAGCCGGCGCATCTGACCGAACGCCGCGCGCGCCGCGACCTCGCGCTCGCGGAGCTCGGCCTCGGTCGCCGGGTCGAGGCCCCGCAGCGCGAGCGCCCTGGCCGCGAGCTCGCGCAGCCCGCCGTGCGCGCGCCGCCGGTTGATCCCGCGCATCTCCTCGCCCAGGGCGACGTCGAGCCCGCGGCCGCGGAGCAGCGACAGCAGCGCGTGCCGCCGCTCGCGGGCCAGAAGCTCCTCGTCCAGGCTGGACTCGACACCCACCGGGCGCGCCGTCAGGTTGGTGAGCCCCAGCGCCTCGCGCTTCAGGACGAGCCCCGCCGCCCTGGCCGCGGCCGAGAGCGGGGCGCGGGCCGGCGCGCCGATCTTCTGAAGGCAGCACGAGACGAGCGCCAGATCGCAGGGTGCCTCGGCCGCCGCCATCACCGTGCGGTCCCCGAGCTCGCCACAGGCGTGCAGTCCGACCGCCAGGTCGTTTAGAGCGAACGCCAGCGCCTGCTCGAAGGCGTCGAACGCCACGAAGCGCGCCCGCCCCCCGGCGGCCAGCGCGGAGGCCGTGGCCACGCGGTCGGGCTCGCGCTCCAGGCCGACCGCATCGCGGTCGAAGCGCGCGGCGGCGAGGCGAGTGAAGTGGCCGTGCCCCGCCCCCACGTCGACGAGGCGGCGGGCGCGGGCGGCCATGGGCGCCACCGCGCCGAGCAGGGCCTCCAGCTGGAGCCGCTTGCGCGCCGGCACCGCCCGCAGCTCGTCCAGCGACGCCGGCGGGAGCGGCTCGACCGGCCGCCGCGGCAGCTTTGCGGCCTCGTCCGCGGCCCGCGCCAGGGCCACGAGGCTCGGGGGCGGGCGATCGAGGCCGTCGATGCACGCGGCGAGCCCCTCGGCCTCGCAGCGGGCGAGCTCGGCGTCGGAGAGCGACAGGAGGAAGCCCGTCCAGCCCCGCGCCTCGCACCAGGCCGGCGGCGGCCCCTCGTCGACGCGGGCCTCGACGATGTCGAGCGCCGGCACGAGCACCTCGAGGGCGCGCGCGAGGCGCTGGGCGACGGGGGGAGGCGTGAGCGACGGGGGCATGCGCGGACCGGAGGCGGGGCGAGGACTACCGGATCCGCGTCGCGCCAGGAAGGCGCCTCGGGCGCGCCGCCGGGCGGAGGCCCTGCGTCACGGGTTGGCTGAGCTGAAACTCGCCATTCTACCCAGTTCCTGCGCCGGCTCGCGCGCGAGATCCAGGGCCGCCACGCTCTCGGCGTCTTCGGCCGGGCCCCAGGCGCCGGACATCGCCATGCAGCCGAGGCCGACGGGAAACCTCCGTCGCTTCGCCATCGCAAGGCGACTCCACGCACTCGGCTGTCTCCGACAAGGACGCTTCGGAACGCGCTCCGCGGAGCGGCTACGCCGAAGCATGCGACGCGCTCGCATCAAAGCCGTCGGCCTGCCGGCGATTGGTTGCAGCCGGCTTGACTGCTGGCCTTTTCCGAGACGCTGCCCCTGGCCGGGCCGTGTCCCCCCGGCTCTCGATCGTTGACAAGGGGCAAGCAGTAAACTACAAATGTAGTTCTTGAGGGGGGCGTTCCAAGAACCTCTCCTGATGCGGAGATGCGTGAGGGCTCTGTCAGGAACTGTGCGGTGAAGACGCGTTCGGCGGCGGCAGTTGCCGCGATCGCCACGCAGCTCTGAGCTCGCCCCGGACGGTTCTACTTAGAAGAGGAGTGCCATGAAAAAGAGCGTGCTCGATTGCAAGTTTCCCTCGACGTTGTTCGGCGGTGCGGCGTTGTTGCTCTTTCTGGTGAGCGCTTGTGCGACGCAACCGTCCCCGGTGCCTGTGTCCGCTGACTCGAAGCTCCCGCTGAACGGGCCGGAGGCGACGCCGGTCGCTCGAGCGCAGGAGACCGAGGGCAGCGCGGCTTTCGTGCCGGCGGCCAACGCCAACCAACTCGCCCCGCCTGCAGCGGAAACGCACCCAAATGCGCAAGCTCCGGCGACAACCGCGCCAAGCTCCGCAGGAAGCGCGGAGCGCGCCCAGGAGCCGAGGACTGCCCAGGGAATCTCGCGCACGCTGCTCGATCAGTCGGACTTGCAGGATCTTCCCGGGTGGGAGACGCGGATGTACCTTATCGAGTATGCGCCCGGCGTCGCGGCGCCGCCGCACCACCACCCGGCGGCTGGCGTCGGGTACGTCGTGAGCGGCGGCTTCGAATCCACCTTCGAGGGCGGCAAGACCGTCGAGGTCCGCGAAGGGCAGAGCTTTCGGGACTTGCCGAACGTGTCCCACGTGATGTTCAAGAACACGAGCGCCACGAAGCCGCTCAAGTTCGTCATATCTTACGTGGTTCGCAAGGGCGCTCCAGTACTGGTCGTCCCGTGACCTGGAGCGCGAGCGCGGAGGACCGGTGAACGCCTCCGTCGTCGTGATGGTGTCGGCGACGTTGTCGAGGCCCGTCGGCTGTCCGACGACATGGAGCGTCCTCAGGTCGGCGGCTGAGGCGCCGATCGCAGGCGCGGGCCCGAAGCTCAGCGACGACCACGTCGGCTCGTGGAGCCGGAGGTCGGTGCGGCCGCTCCGCCGCTCGAGGATCGCCGACATGTTCCCGAGGCTGAGCTCGATTGGGGCGTGATCAGACTCGCCACGATCGCGCGATCTGCGTGATCACGATGGGCGGTACCCGCACTGTCGTTCACTTCCTCAGGGCGGGAGCGCGGTGATGAAGTCGCGGATGCACGCGATCTCGGTGTCGCTGAGCGCCGCGCCGCCGAACGGCATCCGCTCGTTGCACGGCGGGTCCGGCGTGACCTTCGTGTAGATCGCGCTGGCGTCCGGGTCGCCCGGGACGAGCACCGAGCTGCCGTTGCCGCACACGGACGCCTGGCCCCGGAGCGTGTTCTCCCACCCGGCGGCCAGCGAGAGGCCCGCCAGCTTGGAGTTCTCGTCATGGCAGCCGGCGGTGGCGCACTTCATCGCGACCAGCGCCGGCGCTTCGGAGCATCCGGTCGACCCCCCGCCCGTCGTGGCGCCGCCGCTGCCGGTCACCGCGGCGGAGCCGCCGCCGGCCCCCTGGTCGTCCAGGGGGAACTCGTCCTCGTCCAAGGTCCCAGCGCAGTTCGGGAGGAGCGCGCCGCCGGTCAGCAGGGCGGCCGCGGTGAGCGCGGCGCGCCCGTAAAAGGAAGTCATGAACGTCACGTGCTACCTCTCTCAATAGACGTAGGCTCCGGCGAGCCGCAGTCCCAGGTATTGGTCGATGGCCCCGCCTGCGATGTACGCGTCGCCCTGCTCGGGCTGGAACGACGAGAAGAACCGGGCGTACTCGACGAGCAGGCGCGCCTCGATGCCGGTCGCGACCGGGATCATCACCCCGGCCAGCGCGCCGACGCCCTGCACGCTCGCCCCGGTGAACCGCTCGTAGACCGGGCCTGACGAGAGCGGCAGGATGTACTCGGCGCCCAGCGCCAGCGCGATCGGGCCGACCGGGAAGCGCCCGTCGAGGCCCGCCCGGAACAGGGTGTACGAGACGTTCGGCACCGTCCTGGCGAGGTCCGCCGGCGCGTCGATCTCGAAGGTCAGGAACCGGAGCCCGGCGGAGATCCCGAGCACGGACGCCTCGCCGAGCGACAGCCGCTCCCGGAGCCCCAGGTTGATGCGCTCGTAGGTGGTGCTGATCGGGTCGCCGCTGCCCACCGCCGAGTCGAGGCCGAGAGCCCGCGCATACCCCGCGGTGACCCCGAGGCCCTTGAGCACCGCGATGTCCGTCGACGCGAGCGGGTACAGCTCGCCCGAGACCGACAGCGCGGGCTGTCCGAAGACGCTGTAGGGCGGGAGGTTCTGCGTGCGCGGATCGGAGTAGTCGAACCAGCGGCCGACGAACTCGACGCCGAGCTCGATCGAGAAGAGCGCCGAGCCGGCCTCGTGCGGCTCGCGCTCGCCGCCCTTCCCGCCCTCGCCGCCTTCGTCCTTCTCCTCGTCCCCCCCGTTCCCATCCTCGCCTTCGCCTTCCCGGTCGCCCTTCGCCTCGTCCTCCTCGGCGGGCGGCGGCGCGGGCGGCGGCGCGATCTGCGCCAGCGTCGGGCCGAGCAGCTCTTCCAGCGCCCTCTTGCGGTCGTCCCGCGAGCCGCTCAGCGGCACCGCGCTGTCCACGGCGAGGTCGCCGGCGTTCTCGTCGACGTAGACGAGGTGGACCTCTTTCTTCTTCTTGTTGGTCCGCGAGACGCCGTAGATCACCCCTTCTGCCTTCGCAGCCTTGCCTGCCTTGCGGATGCGGTCGAGGGCCTTCTTCCGCTGAGCCTTCGACACGAGCGTGTCCCCGACGGGCTTGGTCTGGCCGGCGCCTTTCAGCGACTCCGAGAACGCGTCAGGGTCCACGACCCCCAGCGTCTCCGGCACGAGGGCGAGGATGTCCTCGCGGATGTCATCCGCGTTGGGGCCTTCGATGCGCACCGCGATCGACTTCGACGCCTTGGGGGCGGCGAGCGTGGCGGGCGCGAGCGCGAACGTCGCGGCGGTCGCGGCGGAGAGCCCGAGCAGGATCCGCCCGCAGAGGCTCATGGAAAGGAACAGCGTTGTAGTTCTAATGGGTTTGCGCACGGGCCTCTCGCTAGCGGCAGAGACGTCAACCGGGGCTTGCACGCGCGTCAGCCTACAGGGGACCTGGACGAGCTCCCGCAGGCTGTGGAGTGAAGGCGGCCCCTTCGATGCATGGATAAGTTCCTGGCATAGCGTCGCTTTTCCAGGGGGGTCGTATAGAAAATTTGTCTGTCAACCCAGAGCAGGTCCCGCAGTGTCACGGAACCTGGAGCACCTGATCCCGGACGGGCCGATGTGATGACACCGTGCACCCGAGGAGGGGCTGACCAGAGCCCGCCGCAACATAGGTCACGCCGCACCCAAAGTCGCCGTCCGGCCGCCTTGCCGGATCTCGGAGAATTCCGGTGGACAATAGATCTCACGACAGCCGAACCGAGGCTCGCCGTGGTCTCCAGTGCATTGAAATTGACAAAAGGCCAAGCACCATCGATCGGCGATCGCTTCCGTGATGACCGACCGAACGGGATCGGTGCCAAAACCGATCAGATGACGAAGGTCTCGGTGCGCATGAGACCCCACCCGAAGCGAAACAAAAGGATACCTGTCGAGGGGAATGTGAACGATCACATGGCCGGTGTCAACGCCAATTGATGGGCCTCGGGGATATCCCCGAGCCCGAGGGAGGGCAAGGCTGGCGGGGTTCCTCCAGCGCGCCGCGTCAACATGGGCGGAGGCCGGACCGCGTTGATCGCCGGCCCGCCCGACGCGCTCGAAGCCGAGCAGCGCATCGCCGGTTGGCGCTCGACGCTGCGAGCCCGCCGGTGCCTGGGCGCCGCCTCTTGTGCGCGGCGATCTTGTGCGCGGTGACTCGAACGCGCGGTCCAGCGCGAGCTCGCCCGCTGCTCCTGCGCTCGCCGGACCTCTCCGAGCTCGGGCGCCGCGGCCGGCCGCCGCTGCGCGCCCATCGGGATCGAGGATAGCCGCGCGTCGGCCGAACCTGGTTGACGCCAGGCATGTGAACGTTCACAATTTGATTCTCCGAGCTGCGATAACTTGGCTGAGGTTGCTTCTTACATGACAGGAGATGTCGGATGTCGATGAGCATGAAGCTGATGAGTGCGGTGTTGATGAGCGTCGGCATTGGTTTTGCGGGCGCAGCATGGGCCGCGAACGGGACCGCGGACGTCCCCGGTTCTGTTGCCGAGGGGAAGGATTTTGGCTGCGGTGCAAAAGGACAGAAGGCTTGTCCGATGCAGGGCTGGATGAAGACGGTGATGCAGTCGGCGACCACGAGCGGCGACGGCGCGAAGATCGCGTCGGCGCTGGAATACGTGGCGTCGAAGCCGCCGCCCGGGATGCCCAAGTGGGTCGCGATCTCGAAGGATGGCGCGGAAAAGGCCAAGAAGGGCGATATCGACGGCGCCAAGGCGAGCTGCAAGGCCTGCCACGATCTGTACAAGGCGGAGTACAAGGCGAAGCTCCGCGACGCCGCCTTCTGAGGCGCCTCTCTCTGCTATCCCCCTCGCCGCTCCTCGCGCCGGGCGCGCGCTCTCCTGGCAGCCCCGGCCGTACCCGCCGGGCCGAGGCGAACACTGGCCCGGAGAGCTCCGTGCGAGCGGTTCCGCCAAACGGAGATTTGGAACCTGCGTGGCAGGTGCGTGTGCGCCCTGGTCAGAGGTGCCCGGCAGGCGGGGTCTCGTGGTCATCGTCTGCCCACCCTCGGGATCGAGGAGGCCCGCGCGCCGCTCCACTTCTGGTTGACACCGACAATGTGAACGCTCACAATACTTTCTCGGGGTGTCCTTTTGTTTTGCCCTGGACAGGCCGTCGTGCGCGCCGGCCCTTCGTCCCCGGGATCGGGATCGATCTCGGCACCGGGTGCGTTCGTTCGGTCGTCGAGCACGCGTGCAGCGGCGCGTTCGCGGGGGCATCGCTCGCGCCATGCCGCGCTCTGAGCGCGAGGCCTCACCTGCGATCCGCACGCGCACCGGTTCACTCAGCTTTCAGCCGTAGATAACCAACATCGTCGAGGCTGCCGTGCCTTCAAATGCAGCGACAAATCGTCGCTCTCGCTGGATTGAGCCTGGTGGGATGCGGCTCGTCGGATCCAGAGCCGGCCCCGGGAAGGTGGAGCACCCCGTCTCGGGCAAGAGCGGGGAGCGACGGCGCCCATGGAACGACCAGCGGTGGGGCGACCACGTTCACGCCGAGCGGCGCGGCGTTCGTGATGTGGTGGTACGCCACGGGAGGTCCGCATGGCCAGTGGACGCCTTTCACGCCGACGATTCCTCGCTCCTGCAAGGGTGACCATAACCCTTCCTCTCTTGCCTTCCTTGTTGCACACGCCGAACGCCGCCATTGTAACAATAAACGGAGACGCAACTACAAGGAGCTCGATGTTCGGATCGCGTTTGGTTTTCCTAGCCTCCCCCAGCTTCCTCTAACATTTCATCCTAGCAAGAGCGTTTCATGCCAATCGCAAAACGAATCGGTGTACTACGTTCACTCATGAGCCGCTCGTTTGGCCTTGCGGCGCCGCTCGCGGTCGTCGTGGCCAGCGGGTGCACGGGCGTCTTGGGAGTCGAGGGCGAGGCGGCGCCGGCGACCGAGACGCCGCCGGCGGCCGAGTGTGGCGCCACCCCTGCGCTGGCCAAACCGCGCATCTGGCGGTTGACCAACACCCAGCTTGCCAACACCTTGCGCGACGAGTTCGACATCCAGCCGGCAGCGCTTGCGAACTTGCCGAGCGAGGCCAGGCTCGACGGCTTCGCCAACCAGGCCTCAGACCTGCGAATCGCGCCGCTCCTCGCGGACGTATATTTCGCCGTCGGTGAAGAGCTCGGGGCGCACGCGCTGCAGAACCCCGACAAGTTTGGGATCGCTTGCGACGTCGACAGCTTGGCGCCTGGCCCTTGCCTGGACGGTTTCGTCACCGAAACGGGGCAAAAGCTCTGGCGCCGCCCGCTCTCGACGACTGAAGTCACCTCCTTCAGCGCGCTCTTCGCCAAGACCGCTGCGCAGGGCGAAGGTCCTGCCGGAGGCGTCAAGAGCGTCGTGGAGGCGCTGTTCATGTCGCCGAACAGCCTGCACCGCACGGAGCTCGGCACGGTGAAGGATACCGGAGCGGTGACGACGCTGACGGACCACGAGATCGCTTCGGCGCTCTCGTACCTGCTCTGGGATAGCGTGCCGGATGCTGAGCTCACCGCGCTCGCAGATCAAGGGGAGCTGCGCGACCGTACAGTGCTCTTGGCCCAGGCCAAGCGCCTTTTCGATGCGCGCGACAAGGCGGCGCCGGCCATGAACCACTTCTTCGAGCAGTGGCTGGAGCTCGAGAATCTCTCGAATTCGGTGAAAGAGGCCAGCGTCTTTCCGATGGTAACGCCCGAGCTGACCGCCGATTTGAAAGAAGAGTTGCGCCTGTTCACGAACAGCGTACTCTTCGACGAGGGAGCGGATCGTCGCTTCGACTCGCTGTTCACGGGCACGTACGCGTTCGTGAACGAGCGCACCGCTCCGCTCTACGGTTTGAGCGGGGTGACCGGCGACGCCATGGTGCGTCGCGAGCTCAATCCGACGGAACGCCGAGGCATCTTCACCTCGCTGCCGTTTCTCTGGGGCCACGCGCACAGCCAAGATACGGGCCTCGTCGGGCGCGGCTCCTACGTCCGCGCAGAGGTCCTATGCCACCGCGTGCCGCTGCCGCCCGGCGGTATTCCGAATCCCGGCCGTTTTGCCGAGCCGGACGCCACGGGTCGGCAAAGACTCGGCATTCATGCGAGTCCGGGCTGCGCCGTCTGTCACGATCTGTTCGATGGAATCGGGTTTGCGCTCGAGAACTACGATGCTATCGGTCGCTACAGAACGACGGAGCACGAGCAGCCGATCGATGCAAGCGGCAGCCTGCCGCTGCCGAGCGAGGAGAATGCGCTTCCCGGAATCGTGTTCTCCAATTTCGTGGAGCTCGTGGACGAGTTGGCGCAAAAGCCGGATGTCTACGGCTGCTTCGCCCAGCAGTTCGCCGCCTACGCTTCAGGATACGACTTGCCGGAGCTCGACGCCTGTGAGAAGGAGCGCCTCGTGGACGAATTTGCGCGCTCGCAGCACGGGATTGATCAATTGGTGCTGAGCGTGATCGCGTCGCCCAGCTTCATCGACCGGAGGAACTAGGAGCTCGCCATGCGCAACGTGAAATTTTCCCGGCGTACGATGCTTCGTGGCCTCGGCTACGGAACGCTCTTCTGTTCTGGGCTGGCCGACAACCTCTACGCACAAACCGTTCCGCGAATCACGCGCGTCGCCATGTTCGGCTACGCAAATGGCTCTCAGTATCAATCGGAGCCGACCGGAGGCGAAAGAAATTTCGTGCTCAAGCCGCACATGGCGCCGCTCGAAGCGGTGCGCGACGACATCCTGGTGTTCAAGAACCTGACGCTCAAACGCGACGGCGGTAACGCGCACCGCTCGGCGTCGTTTTCGGTGTTCGGCCTCGGCGCGCGGACCAGCATCGACCAGGAGTTCGCCAGGTTCCTCAAGGACACGACCCCCCTGGCATCGCTGGAGATCGCGGTCGGTCAGACGTCCGGCGACGGCGGCGTCATCCCCGGACTGTCTCAGGTCGATGGCAGGTTCATCCCCAGCGTGAAAAACCCGCTGGCTGCGTATCAGCGCATCGCCGACCGCATCAGCGGGGGCGGCATGTCCATGAACACGCCGAACGCCGCCGAGCAGGCACTGCTCCGCCGTCAGAGCGTGCTCGACTTCGTCAAGGACGATGTCCGGTCCTTCCGCGGGCGGCTCGGGCCGGAGGAGGCCGCCAAGATGGACTTCTACCTCGAGTCGTTGCGCACGCTCGAACGCGATGTCGGCGGCAGCATCCCCACAGAGAACTCGTGCAAGCAGATCGGGTCGACGCTGCTCAGCAAGGACACCATGATGAACGACATGCCGGAGCACAGCCGGCTGTATCTCGACGTCATGGCGATGGCTTTCGCCTGCAACATCACTCGCGTGGCGACCATGATGTGGGGCGGCGGCGAAAACAACGAAGCCGTCAAGTTCGGTGACATCGATATCTCAGCCTGGCACTCCGTCTCACACGGCGATCCGGACGGCGCTCCTGGACAACAAATCACTCGGCTCCAGGCCTATTTCGCGGGAGAGTTCCGCTATTTCATCGAAAAGCTGAAAGGCCTTTCCGACGGCGAGTTCTCGGTGCTCGACAACACCGCAGCGGTTCTTTGCACCCAGAACGGCAGCAGCCAGCTGGGCTCCGGCCAGAACTTCGCCGAGACCGACCACCCGCCCCAACACGCACCTTTCGTGGTTGCCGGCAGCTGTGGAGGTGCTTGGACGACCGGGCGCCTGCTCGACGCCGGTGGGCGCAATCACAACGACGTTTATGTCAGCATTGCCCGGGCGATCGGCATGGGCGTGACGTCTGTCGGCCGCGCTGACTGGTGTCGAGGTCCGCTCATCACATAGCTGGCGGCCGATCGCGGCGCGGCAACGGCAGTGCCGCGCCGCTCCGCGGCGCGTACCCGCCGCCCACGAGGACCCATGGGACGAACCTTCTCCGAGCTGGACGACGACCTCATCGGCTTCCTCGCCGAGCAGCGCCTCTTCTTCGTGGCCTCCGCCCCCTCAGGCAGCGGCGGGCACGTCAACCTGTCGCCGAAGGGGCACGACACCTTCCGCGTGCTCGACCCGCGGACAGTGGCCTACCTCGACCTGACCGGCAGCGGCGTCGAGACCATCGCGCACCTGCGCGACAACGGCCGCATCACGCTGATGTTCTGCGCGTTCGACGGCCCACCCCGCATCCTGCGCCTCCAGGGCCGCGGCGAGCCCATCTTCCCCGGCGACCCGCGCTTCGGCGCGCTCGCGGACCTCTTCCCGCCGTTCCAGGGCGTTCGCTCCGTGATCCGCGTCGCGCTCGAGCGCATCGCCACGTCGTGCGGCTACGCCGTGCCGCTCATGGCCTACGAGGGCGAGCGGGACACGCTGTCGAAATGGGCGAAGCGCAAGGGGCCGGAGGGCCTCTCGCGCTATCGGCGGGAGAAGAACACGACGAGCATCGACGGCCTGCCGGGCCTGCCCGCCGTCAAGAGGTGACTGCTCTCAGAGCCCGCGGGTCTCGCCGACGTCGAGGATCCAGAGGCGCTCCATGTCGCCGCGGCTCTTCAGGAAGGCCTCGCGCGCGCGGACCGGCGGCTCGCCGATCGGCTCGTCGGTGAGCTTGTACGTGCCCCAGTGCATCGCGACGAAGGTGCGCGCGCCGAGCAGCTCGGCGGCCTGCACGGCCTCTTCCGGGCCCATGTGCTGCGGCTCCATGAACCAGCGCGGGGCGTAGGCGCCGATGGGCAACATGGCCCAGTCGATGGATCCGCCGCTGCACTGGCCGATCTCGGCGAAGCCGTCGAAGAAGCCGGTGTCGCCCGAGTGGTACGCGGCGCCCTCGGGGCCGCGGATCACGAAGCCGCCCCAGAGCGCCTCGTTCCTGTCCCAGGGCATGCGCATCGACCAGTGCCGCGCGGGCACGAGCGTGATCTCGACCTGCCCGACGTGGACAGACTGCCACCACGCGAGCTCGTCGATCGCGCCCGCGCCCAGCTTCGCGAGCAGCGCGCCGTTGCCCTGCGGCACCACGAAGCGGGGCCGGAGCGGCGCGTTCTTCTTGCCGAGCTTGCCCGGGTGCACGGCGTGCGCCGCGAGGATGCGCGACAGCGTGGGCGTGTCGAGGTGATCGCGGTGGTTGTGCGTGATCAGCACCAGATCGATCTCGGTGAGGTCCTCGAGCGGGATGCCCGCCGGGGCGAGCCGCTTCGTGGTGCCGAGGCCTGTCGCGAGGATGGGATCGATCAGGATGCGCAGGCCGCCCAGCACGAGCAGGAACGACGCGTGCCCAATCCACGTGAGCGAGGCGCGGCCGCTCTCGACGAGCGAGCGGTCGTACGCGCGGTGCGGCGTGACGAAGCCGTCGGCGATGGCCTTCTCGCGGGCGCCGAGCTTCCACTTGAGGACGTCGGCCGGGCCGCGCGCGGGCGTTGTGGCGAGATGATCGAAGCGTCCCACACCCGGCGGTATACCACGCGGAGCGGGCGGCGAAGAGGGTCAGCCCGCGCTCGCGAGAGACACAGGCGCCCGCCGCAGCGCGAGCTTCCTCAGGAACGTCACCGGGTCGAGGTAGTACGGATTCTCGTGCACGTGCCCGCCGATGACCACGTGCGAGTGCGTGGCGAGCACATCGGCGATCACCCGGCCGCTGAAGCGATTGACGTCGTAGCAGCAAAGAAGCGTGCAGTCGTGCTTGAGCGCCAGCGTGTTCAGCTTTGCTTCGTAGACCATCAGGTCCTCGGTGCCAGGCAGGTTCTTCAGCGCCCATTCCATGTCGCCGCAGGTGCGAACGGACTTGAACTCGCCTTCGGCCGCGCCCTCGAGCACGCCCTCGACGGTCGAGTACATGCGGTCCGCGACAAACACGTTGTCCTGGAGGTACGTCTGCTCGGAAGGCACGACCTTGAGCTGGCCACGCTGAATCGCGTCCTGCACGGGCACGCCGCCCTTTTGCATCCGATTCACATGGTCGTCATGCACGCTCGACTCGAGGATGGTCACCACCTCGTCGCCGGTATCGATCCCTTCCTGGAAGTACGGATTGAGCGTGGATTTCGCGCCTACGAAACCGATCCGAGGCGTGAGAAATCCGCCGTCGTAAACGGAAGTCCTTGAAAGAAAGGCTCGGCGTGGCGACCCGTCCGGGTTGCTATGACCAAACGAAGGCACACGCCGAGCACCTCCAAGGTGCGTCGACGCGAGCTCGGGTTCAAGAGGAAAGGCGACGGACGGCACCAAGAGCGAATCCGGCGGCCAGACCCTCGCAGCATTCACGTCGAGCCCACGGAGAAGAACCTGACGGGCGTCGCAGGGCTCGCCCCGTTCGGCGCCTTCATCCGCGAGCTCGGCATCGACGCGGCCCTGAGCCGCTGGTTCTCCCGGCTGAAGACCGGCCGCACGGTCATCTACCCGATGGCTGCGCAGATGCGCCTGCTGATGGACAGCGCGCTCGCCGGCGAGGAGCGCGTCTTCGGCATCGAGGCGCTCGCCGTCGATCCGCTCTTCGTGCGTCTCGCCGGCGGCGTCGTCCCGAGCATCGACACCGTCTACCGGGACCTGTGCCGGTTCGATGAGGAGGCGCTCGAAGCGCTGCACAGCATGGTCGTCGACCACGGGCTCGCCCTCGTTGCTCGCCGAAAGCACCGTTTCGTGCACATCGACGTCGACACGACCGTGGAGCCGCTCTTCGGGATGCAAGAGGGGGCACTTCCGGGCCCGAACCCACGCTACCGTGGCCGGCCGAGCTATCATCCGATCCTGGCGCGCATCGCCGAGGTCGAGGCCATTGTCGGGGCCAAGCTGCGACCGGGCGACACGAGCTTCGGCGAAGCCGATGTGCCCTTCGTCGAGGAGTGCATCGACCGGGCGCGCGCCGCAGCGCCGAGCGCGGCCATCTACGTGCGGATCGACGGCGCGGGGGATTGCAGCGCCTTGATGCACGCCGTCGCCACGAAGGAATGCTTTTTCCTGACCAAGGCGCGGATGAGCCCTGATCTGGTCGGCAGGGTCGCGTACGCCACCGGATGGCGTACCATCGACCGGGATGCCGACGGTCGTCCTCGACGGCAGGTGACCGAGGTCCCCTTCCGGCGCAGCGGTTGGCCGAATGGAGTCCGCGTGATCGCCGTACGCACACGCGATCGGGAGAACGGCAAGCAGATCTACCTCTGGGAGGGCCTCGACTACACGGTGCAGGTCTTCTTGACCAACGAGCCGGTCGAAGCGCCGGAAGACGTCGCGGCGCGGTATGACCTGCGCGCGGGCATCGAGCCACTCATCGGCGATCTCAAGCACGGATGGGGATGCGGTCGCGTGCCGAGCCATAGCTTCAACGCCAATCATGCCGCGCTGCTGCTGAAGTTGCTGACCGCCAACCTGATGCGCCGGTATGTCCTCGACCATGTTCCGCACCTCGCGACCTGGCGAACGCCGTGGTTGCGGCGCGCGCTGATCCTCGTCCCTGGAAGGTTGGCCCGCTCGAGTCGGTGCACGAAGCTGCACGTGCCGGAGCGCTCGCAGCTCGCTCGCCGGCTCAATTGAGCCCAGAACCAGCCGAAATCATGGTGGGGGGTAAGGGGGGCGTGTGCCTTTGCGCCGCGCTGAGCGCACCCGATTGTAATCGACGTCGCATTCGTCGGCGGAACGCCACTCGCGCGTCGCCGTCGGCCCACTCGTGCCCCGTAGGCGCGAAATCCACGTTGAGTACGTCGTACATCTCCTTGCGTGAATCGAAGAACGCGCAGATGTGCTGCAAGCCGTGCAGCTCCTTGCCGCAGAGACTCACTTTTCGCGTACGTGTCGGCGTCATGTTGCACTCCTGAAGATCGCACGTCTACCACCTCGTCGCGTCGGCGTCGACCCATCCTGGTACAGCATCATTCCCGAAGCTCGTCCCTGAATTGACGCTGCGTCCGCCTGGCGACGATCCGGGCTGGGCGGGTTACTACAAGAAGCGAGCTCGTCGGGGGACAACGCCGCAAAGCGAGTTACTCGATGGGCGCCAGCGTCCAGGGGAAGTCGGTCAAAACGGATTTTGCGCGAGCTCGGGACACCTACGCGCGTGGGGGCTGCCCCGAGCCGATGGATTCAAGAGCGCAGGCGCTCACGAACAGCGCGCCAGCGCTCGAGAGGAAAAAGCCCACGAACGCGCCCACGCTCCCGTGTGCCCCCTTGGCGGGCAGGGCCTCGCCGGCCCCCCCGGAGCGCAAGCCTCTGTGCTTCCGTGGATGCGACCACGTAGTCGCGGCTGAGCTCGAGCTTTGCCCGACGTCGCATTCGGCTGTGATGCACGACTCTCCACACGACAACGACCATGGCGGGGACACCGAGGCGCACGCGCACTTCCGTCGCATTCGTCACATCCGTTGCAAAGGACACATCATCCGTTATAGTGGACGCATGCCGCCCGCCTCACTCGTGCAAGCCACCGCCGTCGAGCTCCTCGCGCTCTATCGCTCCCGCAGCGCTTCCCCCGTCGAGGCGCTCCGCGCCGTCCTTGCCCATGTGGAGCGCCACGGAGCCGCGCTCAACGCGTTCGCGCTCCTCGACGAGGAGCGGGCCCTGGAGGTCGCGCGGGCGTCCGAGGCGCGCTGGGCTCGAGGCGAGCCGGTGGGGCGCCTGGACGGGGTGCCTGTCTCGGTGAAGGACCTCCTGCTCACGCGCGGCTGGCCGACCCGGCGGGGCTCGCGCACCGTGGACGCGGCCGGCCCCTGGACGGAGGACGCGCCCGCCGTCGCCCGCCTGCGGGAGCACGGGGCCGTGCTCTTCGGGAAGACGACGACGTCCGAGTTCGGCCTGAAGGGCCTCGGCGACAGCCCGCTGACGGGGATCACGCGCAATGCGTGGGACCCGCGGCGCACGCCGGGCGGCAGCAGCGCCGGCGCCGTCACGGCGGTCGCGGCCGGCTTCGGGCCGCTCGCCGTCGGAACGGACGGCGGCGGCTCGATCCGCGTGCCGAGCGCGTTCTCCGGCGTGGTGGGGTGCAAGCCGACGTTCGGTCGCGTGCCCGCGCACCCGGCGAGCGTGGTGGGGGTGCCCCCGCACGTGGGGCCGATCGCGCGCACGGTCGGCGACGCGGCGGTGCTCCTCTCGGTCCTCTCCGGTCCTGACGACCGCGATCCGTTCCGGGCCCCGCCGCCGCGCGAGGACGTGCTGTACCTGGGCGCGCTCGTCGCGGTCGACGCGTTCGACACGCACGACAAGTCCGGCGCGTTCGACCCGTCCGACGTACGCTTCCTCCGCCGCGTGCGGGTCGGCGTGAGCGCCACGCTGGGGTACGTCGATCTGCCGAGAGAAACGCGGGTTTGCTTCGACGCGGCGGTCGCGCACCTGCAACGGCTCGGCGCCGACGTAGAGGAGGTGGCGCCGCCGTTCGCGGACCCGGGGGGCGTGCTGCGGACGCTGTTCGCTGCGCGCGCCGCGCACACGGTGCGGGAGCTCGGGCCGGAGCAGCGCGCGCTGCTCGATCCGGCGGTCCAGAGCGCGGCAGCCCAGGGAGAGGCGCTGAGCGCGGTGGCGTACCTGGAGGCCGAGCGGCAGCGCGCGGAGCTGGCCCTGGCGATGGCCGTGTTCCATCGCCGCTTCGATCTGCTGGTGACGCCGACGTCGGCCGGGGCCGCGCCCCTGATCGACGGCGGCGCGCTCCCGGCCTCCTTCGCCGCGCCCTTCAGCCTGACGCGCCAGCCGGCGATCAGCGTGCCGATGGGCCTCACCAGCGCCGGCCTGCCGCTCGGGCTGCAGATCGTGGGGCGCCACTTCGAGGAAGCGCTGGTCCTGCGCGCCGCGCTAGCGCTCGAGCGAGAGAGCGCCCCGCTGCGGGCGCCGCCGCTCCGCGCGAGCTGAGCGGTCGCGCGAGGCCGCGACCGAATCGAGGGCGCTCTCGAGAGCAAGGCGAACCAGCTCTCACCATCGGGTCGAGTTCGCGGTGCCCAGACGTAGCGAACCGTCGATGGTCCAGAAGCGCGCCGTCCTGGTACCCTCCGCCCGTGGCCACCGCGCCCGCACTCCTCGACATCTTCATCTCCTGTGCGCCCGCGCGTGCCGATCAGGAGCTCCTCCAAGCGATCGAGGCGCACCTCTCGGCGCTTGGGCCCGACGTCTCGCTATGGCACCGCGGGCGGGTCACCGGCGGCGAGGAGCCGGAACGGCAGGCCGCGTCCCAGCTCGCGGCGGCTCGGCTGATCCTGCTCTTCGTAAGCGCAGACTACCTCGCATGCGACGTCTGCCGCACCGAGGCCGAGCGGGCACTCGCGCGGCACGCGGCGGGAGTGGCGCACGTCATCCCGCTCATCGCGCGGGCATGCTCCTGGCAAGGCGCCCCATGGTCTCGGTTGGCTGTGCTCCCCGTGGGTGGGCGAGCGGTGGCGAGCTGGCCTGACCGCGACGAAGCCTGGGCCCACATCGTCGATGGGATCCGGGCCGCATGCCGGCTCGTGGGCGACGTGACGGCCACCGCGGCGATCCGCCCCCCGGCGCCTCTCGCGCAGTCCGTTGCGCAAGCCCCGGTCCTGCCCGCTCCGGGATCGGCCTTGCACCAGCTTCGTTCGCCACCGGCAGATTTTACCGGGCGCGAAAAGGAGCTCGCCGACCTGCGCGCGAAGCTCGGCCCAGGCGGCGCCATCGTCGCGGGAGTCACAGGCCAGGGCGGCGTGGGAAAAACTGCGCTCGTCCTGAAGCTCGCGCACGATCTCCAGGTTCGCTACCCCGACGCTCAGATCGACATCGACCTGCGCGGTGTTCGTTTCGACCCCCTCACGCCCGCCCAGGTGATGGCGGAAGTGATCCACGCTTTCGATCCCACGGCGGAGCTGCCCGATGACCCGGAGGCACTCGGACGAGTGTATCGCTCTGTGCTCCACGGCAAACGCGTGCTCCTCCTGCTGGACAACGCGCGTGACCGCGCCCAGGTCGAGCCCGTGATGCCACCGCCCGGAAGCCTCCTGCTCGTCACGTCCAGGCAGCACTTCACCCTGCCAGGACTCTACGCCCGGCGTCTCGGCACGCTGGACCCTGGTGAGTCCGTTGAGCTGGTCCGCAGCATCGCGCCTCGCCTCGACGAAGCTGCGGCTGCCGAGTTGGCGAGGCTCTGCGGCTACCTGCCGCTGGCCGTCCGAACCACCGCGAGCGCGCTGGCTGAACGCGTTGATCTCAGACCCGCTCGGTACATCGAGCGGCTCCGTTCCATTCAAAACCGGCGGGAGCTCGTGGATGCGGTGCTGTCGGAGAGCCTCCACTTGCTGGATGCCGGCGTTCGCACATTTTGGTTCCATATAGGCGTCTTCCTGGGCGACTTCGACGTGGAGGGCGCCGCTGCGGTTGCTGGTACCACGCACGACGTGGCCGCCGATGCCCTCGGCGAGCTCGTCCAACGGAGCCTGGTGGAGTGGGACGGAGCGTCCGAGCGCTACCGGTTCCACGACCTCGCTCGCGACTACGCGCGTTCGCACCTGGAGCACAGGGAACGGTTCGCCGCCGAGCGGCGACACGCAGAATACTTCCTCCACGTCGTCCGGGCTGCGGATCATTCTCACCAGCGGGGCGATACAACGTTCCTCGAGGTGCTTGCTCTGCTCGACCGTGAGTGGGGCAACATCAGCGCGACGCTCAGCTGGGCTGCCGCGAACGCGGAGCACGATGACGCCGCGGCGAACGTCTGCTGTGACCTTCTGCTGCTGATCCCGTATTCGCTCCGCACCCAAAAGCCAGTGCTCGAGCAGATCCCATGGTACGAGGCTGGGCTCGTCGCGGCACGGAAGTTGGGTAGACGCCCCGAAGAGGGCCGGCTCCTCGCAGAGCTAGGCAACGCCTACGCCGCGCTCGATGACTGGCAAAGAGCTATAGAGCTCTTTGAGCGAAGGCTCACCATCGCTCGACAGCTCGGCGATAGCCAAGGCGAACGGGAGGCGCTCGGAAGCCTGACGCACCTCAATCTTCGCGTGGGCAAGGAGAGGAAAACCATCGATTACTACGGGCAGATCCTTGCGATAGCGCGGGAGAGCGGGAGCCGGAAAGAGGAAGGCGAGACGCTCGGTAACCTCGGGCTAATCTATGCCCGCCTGGGAGAGCTATCCAAGGCGATCGAGTGCTACGAGCAAGCGATCGCCATCGCTCGCCAGGTAAAAAATGGGGAAGAGGAGGCGGTAGCAAGCAGGAACCTGGGGCTCGCTTATGAGCAATTGGGAGATCTACCCCGCGCTAAGGAGGCGATGCAGGTCAGCATCGACTTCGAGCGTGCCATCGATCAGCTCGACGGCGGATAGCGAATGTGACGCCTCCATGGCGGCAGCCGGCGTGAGGGAGCGCGCCAGGCCAGCCCACGAGTGCCTGCGGTGGAGAACATCCGCTCCGTGAGCTGAGCTCGCACCACGGCCCATCCTCTCCCTGATCGCCCGCCTTCGCACACACATTCTGGGCCCGCGCCTCTCGCTCTTCCTTCTTGCACTTGACCCGCGAAGGTGGCCTCCTGAATCACGGGGACGAATGGTCAGACATCGGGATGACCTCACCGGCTGTGAGCGATCCGGGCCTGGGGACGCGACGTCAGGAGGAGCCGCGCCATGCGCTTCCCGGACGATGGCCGACAGCTCATCATGTGTGTGGCCTCCTTCGCCCCCGATCCGGCCTGGTTGATGCTGGTTGAACACCACGAGAGGAGCACTCCATGCAGCCTCGAACGACAGCGAGCGAGCCACCCATCGCCCCGGTTCGCCAGTCCGACGCGCCGCCCATCGACATGGCGCTGAACCACGGCACCTACTGTTCCGAGCGGTGCGCGGACGTCCTGCGGCGCCACGCCGGCAACATCTCCCTGCGGATCTACCCCGCCGGGGACAACGCAGATCTCCGGCGCGCAATCGCCGCCGACGCGGGCGTCAGGCCGGAGAACGTGCTGGTCGCCAACGGGAGCGGCCCGCTGCTCAAGACCTGCATCCCGTTCCTGATCGAGCGCGAGATCAAGCGTTCGGCGATGCGGACGCTGCGCTTCTTGCTGAAGCGCACGGCGTATCCCATCATCACCACCCGGCTCACCTACTCCAAGGTGCCTGCGTCCGGCGTCCGCGTGGGGCTGCGATGCGAGCTGCTCCCGCTCCGTCCGGAGAACGGCTTCGCGCTCGACGTGGAGCTGCTCGAGTCGCGCCTCTCGCGGCAGGACGGCCTGGTTTACCTCTGCAACCCCAACAACCCCACGGGCAACGTCCTCATCACGAGGCAGGAGCTCGGTCCGCTGCTCACCCGGTTCCCGAGCTCCCTCTTCTTCATCGATGAAGCGTACGTGCACTACCTCGAGGAGAGCCCGAACACCCGGATGGCGGACCTGGTGCTGCGCCATCCCAACCTGATGGTGCTGCGCAGCTTCTCCTTCGCCTACGGGCTCGCGTCGGTGCGCGTGGGGTACGCCATGGGGGACGCGAAGGTGGTGGCGCAGATGGAGGCCAAGATGACGCCGCACCGCGTCGGGCAGCTGGCCGCGGAGCTCGCGATGGCGTCGCTCCAGGACAGCGGACACCTCGGATTCGTCCGGCATCAGACAGCGAGGGAGCGAGCCAGGCTGATGGCGGCCATCGGAGCGCATCGCGCGCTGGAGGCCTATCCGTCACAGACCAATTTCATCCTGTGCCGCGCGCGCGGGGCGTGGTCCGGGGCGAAAATCCACGACGCGCTGCTCGCCCGAGGCGTGAAGGTGAAGGCCTTCGAGCCGTTCGGCGACGAGCGATACGACGACTACTTCCGCGTGACCGTCGGCCTGCCGGCGGAGAACACGTGCTTCATCGAGCAGCTCGACGCCCTGATGAGCCCGCGCCGCAGGGAGGAGCCCTCCAGGACGGCAGCGCCGGCGGTGCGCCAGGTCGAGCTCTCAGAGCTTGCTTAGCCGAGAATTGGCTCAAGGTTCCGGGGCATGGAGCCCCGAGGACCGAAACCCTTCCCAGCCTGCCTGACCGGCGCGCAGCGGGAGATCCTGGAACCGCTGGCACCAGCGCCTGAGCCCGCCCTCCGGCCTGTATGAAGCATGCGGAGCAGGTGACGCTGATACGGCGCGCGCTCGATCTGATCCGGCGACGGACCACGGACATGGCCGCGGAGCCGGAGCAGAGACCGGTGGACATTTATACATCACCGGCGCGGCTCGAGAGGGAGCGAGGGCAGCTGTTCCAGCGCTGCCCCATCGCCCTGACGAGCGCTGCGCTCCTGCAAAGGCCGGGCGACTGCGTCACCCACGACGGCCTGGGCGTGCCGATCCTGCTCTCCGTCGACAAGGAGGGCCAGATCAGGGGGTTCTTGAATGCCTGTCGCCACCGAGGCACACGGCTCTTGGACGGCCCCACGGACGCCGCACGGAGCAGCTTCACGTGCCCTTTCCACGCATGGACCTATGGGCTCGATGGCAAGCTGCTGCACGTCCCGCACGCCTACGGCTTTGCCGAGGGGCATTGCGAACGCACCGCGCTCACCCCGTTCCCTGTCCGGGTCAAATTCGGCATGGTGTGGACCGACCCTGGGCCGGATCTGGACACCTTTCTGGGTCCCCTCGCGCAAGAGCTCGCCGGCTGGAACCTCTCGCGCCTCCAGCCGGCATATCAGCTCGCCTTCTCACCGAACGCGAACTGGAAGCTCCTCATGGAAGTGGCGTTCGAGGTCTATCACTTCCGGAAGACGCACGCGCAGACGATCGCACCCTGGGTGCACGACAACGTCGCCTTGCATGACGATTTCTATCCCCACCAGCGCATGATCGTCCCCAAGAACAAGATCAATACGTGCCTGGGCCGCGATCCAGCGAGCTGGGACCTCCTCTCCGTCGCCAACGTCGTCTATCTGATATTTCCAAACACGGTCCTCATGCTGCGAGATGGCCCGACCATCCTCCAAACGATGTTTCCGAGCAGCCCGGATCGGACGCTCTGGCACACGTGGGCGGGCGCCGCCCGCGTCCCGCAGACGGAGCACGAGGTGCGCCGTACCAACACAGACAGAGGGACCTTCGAGACAACGCTGGACGAAGACTTCAGGAAGGTGACGTCGATCCAGAGCGGGCTGCGCTCCGGCGCGAACCAGGTCGTCACGTTCGGCCGCTTCGAGCTCGGGCCCATCCGGTTTCACCGCGCGCTCGACGACTTCCTCGCCAGGTGAACGCGCGTGTCCACCGGCGCGCGACGGCTCCGGAGCTCGGTCGCCGGTAGATCAGGAGGAATCAGGAGGAAGACGATGACATCCGCGGTCACGCACAAGAAATGGTCAGCGGACAGCTTCGACGCGCTGGATCCCGCCTTTGTGGGGGATCCCTACCCGTTCTACGCACGCCTCCGGGCAGAAGCGCCGGTCCATTTCGTCGCCTCGGTAGGGGAGTGGTGGATCACGAAATATTCCTACGCGAAGCTCGCCCTCGCCGACAGGCGCTTGACCACACAACGTGAAAAGGTCATGACCGTTGTCCCGCGCCGCGGCTCCGGATCATGCCCGTGGACCCCGAACATGATGGAGCTGGATCCACCCGAGCATGACCGGGTGCGCTCCCTCGTGGGCAAGGGGTTCACGCGCGAGGTGGTCCAGCACCTCCGGTCGAGGATCGAGGAGATCGCGCACGATCTCGTGGACCTCGTCGAGGGGGACGGGCGGATGGACGTCGTGGCCGACTACGCGTATCCGTTGCCGACGTTCGTGCTTTGTGAGCTGATGGGCTTGCCGACGTCGGAGCGAGAGCAATTTCGCGAGTGGACGACCCGAATTCATCTGAAGTTCGACCAGGCTCAACCGCCGGAGGTGCGGCAGCAGGGCGAAGAGGCCTATGACGCCGCGCGAGAGTACCTGAGCAGGGTGATCTCCGAGCGGCAGGTGCGCCCGGGGGCCGATCTGATCAGCGCGCTGCTCTCGGCCGAGGACCACGGCGATCGACTCGCGCTCCCGGAGCTCCTGTCGAACCTCACGTTCTTCCTCTACGCTGGCTTCGAGACGACGGCCCGGATGATCTCGGCTGGCGTGTACGCGTTGCTCTCGCATCCCGATCAGCTGGCGCTGCTTCGAGGCCACGCGGAGCTGACGCAGACCGCCGTCGAGGAGCTGCTGCGCTACACGTCGCCTGGACAGCGAGGGATGGAGCGCTGGGCGCTCACGGATCTCGAGCTCGGGGGCAAGCGGATCCGCAAGGGGGATCGGCTCTCCGTCGTGCTGGGCGCCGCCAACCGCGACCCCGAGGTGTTTCCGGAGCCCGATCGGCTGGACATCACGCGGAAGCACAACCCGCACCTGGTGTTCGCCCGGGGCACGCACGCGTGCCTGGGCTCCTTCCTCGCCGTCACCGAGCTCGAGATCGCCTTCTCGGTGCTGCTGCGCCGGCTGCCGCGTCTCGAGCTCGCGACGCCGGAGCCGACATGGGGGCCCAACACCAAGCTCCGCGGGATGGCGGCGCTGCACGTCCGCTTCTAGGGCGGGCGCGGCTCCCGCTGCGCTTCCGCGCCGCGGCGCCGTGAGCCGACCTAGCCGCCGGCGACCGGCGGGATCAGCGCGACATCGTCGCCGCAGCTGATCTTCTCGTCCGCATGGGCGTAGGTCCCATTGACAGCGAGGCGGATCGAGCGCCGGTGCGGCGTGAGCGCCGGATAGCGCCGGCACACCTCGCCCATGAACTCCTCCACCGTGCAGGGGCCGCTCAGCTCGAAGCGTACCTCCGAGGCCCCGACGATGTCGCGCGCGCCCCCGAAGGCGAGCAAGTTGACGGTGCTTTCCATGGCTGAAACGTACCATCCCATGCAGCTCGACGCCGGAATGCCCGACCGATCCCTCCTCCCCGCTGAGGTAGCGGACACGCTCGAGCTCGAGCTCGAGCTCGAGCGCGGAAGAGGCCGATCTCTGCGGGCGTCATCGCAAGCGACCGGCCGATGTGGGGTGCTGAGTCGATCGGGGTACCGTCGAGTCGAACGTGGCCAAGAGGAGATGGTGTCCATCGAGTCTCACCTTTCGTGAGCTGGAGACTCGGCCGCCGTCCTTGCGGGTCCGCGCCTCGAACACCATCAGCGTTGCATGCCCGGCGCTGCCGTTGATGTGTAAAATCAGCCAGGTGGACGCAGGAGGAATGTGGCATGCTCGCGACAATGCCGCTCCCAGGTGCCGCCGGTGCTCGGCGATCGGAGGGCCAGACGTCGACGGCCGACGTGCACGGCCGGCCGATCGGCGATCTGCGAATCTCGGTCACGGACCGGTGCAACCTCCGCTGCTCCTACTGCATGCCGGAGGAACAGTACGCCTGGCTCCCCCACGATGACATCCTCCGGTTCGAGGAGATCAGCTTCCTTGTCGACGTCTTCGCGGAGCTGGGCGCCGCCAAGGTGCGCCTGACGGGCGGCGAGCCGCTGCTGCGCCGCGAACTGAGGACGCTCGTGCGGTTCATCGCCGACAAGCCCAGGATCCACGACATCGCGATGACCACGAACGGCGTGCTCCTCGCCGAGCACGTCCACGCGCTCCGTGCGGCCGGCCTGCACCGGATCACCGTCAGCCTCGACACGCTCCACCCCGAGCGCTTCAAGGCGCTCACCCGCCGCACCACCCACGCCCAGGTCCTCGAGGGCCTGCGCTCCGTGCCTGCCGCCGGGTTCACCGCCACCAAGATCGACACCGTGGTGATCCGCGGCGTGAACGACGACGAGCTCGCGGATCTCATCGAGTTCGGCAAGACCATCCCCGCCGAGGTCCGCTTCATCGAGTACATGGACGTCGGGGGCGCGACCCAGTGGTCGTACGACAAGGTCTTCTCGCGCGCCGAGATCATCAGGTCGCTCTCGCGCCGCTACGGCCGCGTGGAAGCGATCCCGAGCGAGGGCGCGGCGCCGGCCGCCCGGTTCGCGCTCCCCGACGGGACGACGTTCGGCGTCATCTCCTCGACGACGCAGCCGTTCTGCAGCGCTTGCAATCGCAGCCGGCTGACGGCCGATGGGATGTGGTACCTGTGCCTCTACGCCCCGCGCGGCACCAACCTGCGCGAGGCGCTCCGGCAGGGCGCCTCGCTGGAGGAGATGACGGCCATCGTCGCCCGCGTGTGGAGCGCTCGCTCCGACCGCGGCGCCGAGGCCCGCCTCGCCAACCGATCACGCGGCGCGCTGCTCCCGGCCATCCAGCTGAAGCGCGACGCGCACCTGGAGATGCACACCCGCGGCGGGTGAAGCGCTCCGCTCCTCGAGCCATCACAGAGGATCGATCATGCGTCTCGACTCACCCTGTGGAAGCGCGACGTGCGCATCGAGCTCTGGACCCACACGAGCGACGGGCTGACCGAGATCGATTTCTACTTTGCCGGCAAGTGTGACCCGCTCGAGCAGGGCTGACCCACGGGGCCCCTGGGTAACGCGGCGCTCAGGCGACAGCCCCCTGGCGCTCCAGAGCCCACGCCTCGGCGAGCGCGAGCGCCCGGGCGTTCTCGGGGATGCTCTCCAGGAAGCTCTGCCGCAACGCCGGCCTGCCGATCTTCGCGGCGCGCTCGAGGAGCCGCGAGCGCGCCGCCTCGATGACCTGCGCGGCGCGCTCGCGCTCGCCGGCGGCGCGCAGGGCCTCGGCGTAGGTCAGGCGGATCAGCGACTCTCCCTCCTCGGCCATCCCCGCGTCCTCGATGAGGCGGAACGCCTCCTGCGCGCTGAGAAGCGCCTCGGCCGCCCCCTCGGGCCCCCCTCCCATCCGGGCGCGCGCGAGGATGGCCAGCGCCACCGCGCGCAGGAGCGGCGCCACGTCGAGCAGCGCCGCCGCCGCGCCGGCCTCGCGCGCGGCGGCCTCGCCGTCGCCCGAGAGCAGCGCCGCCCGGGCGAGGTACGCGCGCGAGAGCCCCTCCATGCGCCGGTTGCCCTGCCGGCGCGACGCGTCGATGGCCTGCTCGAGCAGCGCGCGGGCCTCGTCGATCTGGCCCGCCTGGAGGAGGGCGTGCCCCAGGTTCTGCCGCGCGGTCGGGAGCATCTCGTGCAGATCCATCCGTGTCGCCTCGGCGACGGCCGCGCGCAGCAGCTGCTCGGCGCGCTCGAGCGCGCCGAGCTCGGTGAGGATGAAGCCCATGTTCAGCTGGACAGAGCAGGCCTGCCGGCGGTCGCCGGCGCGCCCGAACGCCCCGGCCGCCGCCTCCAGGGCGTCCACCGCGGCGGCGTGATCGCCCGCGAGCGCGGCGCGGAACGCGACGGTCTGGTGCAGCCCCCCGACCGCCTCGTCGTCGACGGCCGGAGGATCCCCCGTGAGGCGCAGGCTCTGCTCGAGCAGCGCGTCGGCGGTCGCGTGCTGGTTGGCGAGCATGAGCTCCGCCGCGCACCAGGAGAGGCAGAGCACCACCGCGCTCAGCGCTCCCTCGGCGGGCGCCGCCGCCGCGAGCCGCGCGGCCCACGCCCCGGCGCGATCGACGGCGCCCTGCTTGCTGGCGCTGGCCAGGGCCGCGGTGAGCGCGCGGTACCATGCGCCCGACCCCGGCTCGAGCAGCGCGACCGCCTCCGTCGCGCGCGCCTCGGTGGCCGACAGCTCGCCGCGCCACAGGTGCGCCTCGGCCTGGATCAGGCGCAGCGCGCCGAGCTCCCGCCCGCCCGCCCCGCAGGCCACGCCCCGCTCCGCGCGCGCGAGCGCGGCCGCGAGGTCGTTGCCGCGGAGCGCCCCCTCCGCCGCGGCGCAGAGCCACCGCACGGCCCGCTCGGGCTCGCCGCCGCGCTCGCAGTGCCCGGCCAGGACCAGCGCGTCCCGCTCCCCGGCGTGCTCCAGCCACTCGGAGGTGAGCCTGTGCCCGAGCCGCTGATCCGCCTCGGTGAGCATCCTGTACGCCGCGTCGCGCACGAGCCCGTGCCGGAACGCGTACTCCACCTCGCCCGGGAACCGGGACGCGGGCCGCCGCGCGATCCACTCCTGCCGCTCCAGCGCGAGGAGGCAGCCCGCGAGCGCGGCGTCGTCCCGGTCCACCCCGAGCAGCCGGGCGACCGCGCCCCACCAGAACACCTCGCCCAGCAAGCTCCCGGCGCGCAGCGCCCGGCGCGCCTCCAGATCGAGCCCCTCGAGGCGCGCCTGCACCATCGCGAGCGCGCTCTCGGGCGCCTCGTCTGCGTCGCGGCCCTCGGCGCCCTCGGCCGCCACGCGCAGCATCTCCTCCAGCAGGAACGGGTGCCCCGCCGCGCGCCGGACGAGCCCCTCCACCTGCTCCGCGGGCGCCTGCTCCCCGAGCGCCGCGCGCACCAGCCGCTCGCACGCGAGGGCCGGCAGCGCCCCGAGCCGCATCGCTGTCGCGCCCCGCTCGGCCCACAGCCCCGGGAACACCTCGTCCACGTCGGGCCGCCCGAGCCCGAGCACCAGGAGCGGGCTCGACCGGAGCTGCCCGAGCGCCGCGTCCACGAGCTGCACGGTCGGCAGGTCGCCCCAGTGCAGGTCCTCGAGCACCAGGAGCACCGGCCCCGTGCGGCACTCCGCCTCCAGGAAGGTGAGCCAGGCGCGCCGCACCTGGTCGGCCATGAGCATCGGGTTCTGTCGCGCGGCGCGCAGCTCGCGCCGATCCGCGTCCGGGAACGGCGCGCCGATCACCTCGCCCAGAAACTCCGTCACCCGCGCCTGCTCCGCGGCGTCCACGGATCGCGCGACGCGCGCGGCGAGCTTCTCCCGGCCGCGCTCCTGGGGCTCGCCCTCCGCGATCTGGGCCGCGCGCCGCACCACCTGGGCGAGCAGCCCGAGCGGCGCCCCGGCCCGCACCGCGTCGCCCTGCGCAGTCCAGATCTGGGGCGGCGCCTCGCGGCCGCGCATCCTGCGCGCGAGCTCGATGCGGAGCCGCGACTTGCCCACGCCGGCCGCGCCGATCACGAGCGCCGCCTGGGCGCACGACTCCGAGGCGCACTGGTCGAAGAGGAGCTCGAGCCAGCGCAGCTCGCTGCTCCGCCCCACGAACGGCGTCGGCTTGCCGAGCAGCGCGCGCGCCTCCTCCAGAGGCTCCTGCTCGCCGAGCAGCGCCGCCCCGCGCTCGCCGTGCGCCACCTCGAAGCGCGGGCCGAGGAGGGACGCGGTCATCGCGTCGATCGCGATCGGCCGGAGCGCGTCCCCTGCGCCCCGCTCCGCGGCCGTGAGGTTCGCGATGGCGCGGTCGATGACGGGCCCGAGCGGCTGGGTCCCGTCCACGACCTCCCAGCCCGTCGCGAGCGCCACGTCGGCGCCCTGCAGCAGCGCCTTGAGCGAGAGGGCGCACCGGGCCGCGCTCGCCGCGAGATCCGTGGGCGCCTCGGCCCCCGTGAGCAGGGCCGCGATCGATCCGTCCCGGAGCAGCTCCACGCGCGCGCCGTGCAGGTCGATGGTCCTCCGGATCGCCTGGAGGAGGTCGAGCGGCCAGCGGCACTGGCGGGTCAGGCCGCGCGCCGGCGCCGTGCTCGCCTCGCTGGACACGGCCTGCGCCGGCTGCGGCGGGTGCGCCGGCTCGGCCCGGCGCGCCGCCAGCACCACGCTGACCAGCCGCCGCTCGGCCGTCGTGAGGCCGACCGACGGCGAGAGGGGCACCGCGCTCGCCTCGCGGATCTCCGGCGCGCGCAGCTCCGCCGCGACCGCGAGCGCGTCCCCGGGCCGCAGCCGCCGATCCTTGCCCAGGAGGCGCGAGAGCAGCGCGTCGAGCGCCGGGGGCGCGCCGGGCCACAGCACGCGGAGGCGGGGCGCCTGCTCGAAGAGCACCTTGGTGAGCAGCGCGACGACGTGCACCCCCCCGAACGGCGGCCGCCCGGTGAGGCACTCGAACAGCACGCACCCGAGCGCGTACAGGTCGGCGCGCGCGTCGATGTCGGGCTCGCCGCGGACCTGCTCCGGCGCCATGTAGGCGGGCGTGCCGATGGGCGCGTCGGGGTTGGTCAGCGTGTACGTGACGTCGGGGGCCCGCGCGATCCCGAAGTCGAGGATCTTCACCGCCGCGACGTCCCCACCCGGCAGGAAGAGGTTCGCCGGCTTGACGTCCCGGTGGACCACCCCGCGCAGGTGCACGGCGCCGAGCGCCTCGGCGGCGCGCGCGGCGAGCGCGAGGCCCTCGTCGAGGCCCAGCGGCCCCCGCCGGAGCCGCGCCGCGAGATCCTCGCCGTCGAGCCACTCCATGGCCAGGTACTGCCGGCCCTCGGCGGTGACGCCGTGGGCGACGTGCCGCGCGATGGCGGGGTGGTGGAGCCCCGCGAGGACCCGCGCCTCCCGGCGGAACCGCTCGGCCTGCTCGGCTTCCACCTGTTCCGCGTGCAGCCCCACCTTGAGGGCGACCGGCTCCCCGGTCGCGCGGTCGATGGCCCGATAGACCGCGCCCATTCCCCCGGATCCTGCGACGCGATCGAGCTCGAAGCGACCTGCAAACAGGTCCCCGGGGCGCATGCGCGGAGTATCGGGCACGCACGCCACACGTGCCAGGGCGGAGCGCGCGGCCAGGACGGACGCAGCGTCCCCTGCCTCCTTGCCTGGAATCTTCCTGCCTTCGAGCACGCCGACACGGGCAGCCCCAGCGCCGCCGAGGCCGTCTTTCGCCGACGACTCCCACCTCGGCTACCTGGCTCCGTCCGGCTCGTGTTTCTCCTGGGGGGCCTTGCGGGATCCATGACAATGGCCAGCCGCGCCGCGCCGGATGACGAGGCGCATCGACGTCGA
Organism: Sorangium sp. So ce117; assembly: GCF_051524395.1. Lineage (NCBI taxonomy): Bacteria > Pseudomonadati > Myxococcota > Polyangiales > Polyangiaceae > Sorangium > Sorangium sp. So ce117. Next base: position 3,214,848 of record NZ_CP150309.1, on the reverse strand, counting down.
TGGGGGGAGAGCGCACGTGAGCCACACGTTGTCGCGCATCACGGTCCTGCTCCGTGAGCGAAGCGAGGAGATCATGGGCCGGTGGATGGTGCGCGTGCGGAGCGCGCCGAAAATCCCACGGGCCCGTGGGCTCACCGATGAGGACTTGAGAGATTACACGCCGAAGCTCCTCGACGACCTCATCGACTCCCTCGCGCAGCTCGCGCAGCCGGGCGCGCCGGACGGAGCCAGCGGCCCGGAGATCGGCAGCTCGGAGGCCGCCAAGGTGCACGTCTCGCATCGCATCGCCGAGGGCTACTCCCTCGCGGAGGAGCTGCGCGAGCTCGGCCTCCTTCGCGCCGTGATCGTGGACCTGTGCGCGCGGGAGGGGGTAGTGCTCGGCGGCGAGGAGGCCCAGCTCGTGCACTCGGCGCTCGACGAGGTGATGATCACCGCGGCCGTCGACTACGAGCGCGCGAGCTCGGCCGATCTCCGCCGTGACGTCGCGCTCCACGAGCTGTTCATCGCGGTCCTCGGGCATGACCTGCGCAACCCGCTCTCGGCCATCCGGTTCGCCACCGCCGCCCTGCTCAAGCGCGAGGACGTCACGACCGCCGCCGCGAGGCTCGCCCAGCGCATCGCTGCGAGCACGGAGAGGGCGGTGCGGATGGTCGAGGAGCTGCTCGACCTGACGCGCATCCGCTCCCACCATGGTCTTCCGGTCGAACCGGAGCCCGTCGATCTCCGCGCGATTTGCCAGCGCGTGGTCGAGGAGCTCGAGCTCGCCCACCCGGAGCACACCATCCGCTTCACGGCCCACGGCGACGAGCGGGGCACGTGGGATCCGGGCCGCATGGGGCAGCTCCTGTCGAACCTGATCGGCAACGCCGTCGACTACAGCCCGCCGGAGGAGCCGGTGCAGGTGGAGCTGCGCGGGCACAAGAATGGCGTCGTGATCGAGGTGACGAACCGCGGGACCCCGATCCCGCCCGAGCTGCTGCCCGTCCTCTTCGATCCGTTTCGCCGGAGCGAGCAGAGCCAGCGGGTCGTACAACGCTCGAAAGGGCTCGGGCTCGGGCTCTTCATCGTCAAATCGATCGCCGACGCGCACGGAGGCTCCATCCAGGTCACGAGCACGCTGGAGGAGGGCACCACGTTCCGCGTCACGCTCCCCCGCTCGTCGTAGCGCGGTCGCTTCGCCGACACACGCCGTGGCGCGGCGCTCAGACCGGCCTCAGCGCCGGCCAGGCCAGCTCGATGCCCTCGCGGACCAGGAGCGCCTGGAGCTCTTCGCAAAGCGAGCTCCGGGCGCGCACCTGCCGCGGCAGCACGCGGCGCTCCAGGCAGAACGTCGCGAGCAGCCCCGCCGCCTCGCCGACGCTCCACTCCACAGGGTGGACCCGGTAGGCCCCGTTCGTGATGTGCGTGACGCCAAGGTTCTTCCCGCCCGGCAACAGGTTCTCCACCCGCACCGGGATGAGCGCACCCAGCGGTATCTGGAACGGCCAGCAGCCGAGATCGAGGTACCCGGCGCCCCCGACGCGCGGGTGCAGATCGATGCGATAACACCCGATCCCGACGCTCTCCTCGAACGTCGCGGGGCCGTCGGGCCGGAGCGGATACGCGATGTGCTGCTCCAGCACCGTGAGCTCGGCCCGGATCCGGCGGGACTCGCGGATGTAGGGCGCTGGCGCGAGGCCGTCGACCGTGCCGCCGACAACGTCCCCGCGGAGGCGCAAGCCTGGATATCCGACCCCGCCGTCCGGGCGAGGCGCCTCGGTCTGCATCCAGTACAGAAGGCTCAGGCTGAGGTTCCGCGCTGCGTCCAGGTTCCGCGCGGCCTCCGCCTCGTCGACGCCGCAGACGGGCCCGAACCAGTAGTCGTTCTGTGGCCAGTTCACGATGGTGATGTCGCTCGGCGCGAACCCCGGTTCGAAGACCGTCCTGTCGAGGATCCGCCGGAAGCTCCACCAGGGATGCCGGTCTTCCGCGGCGAACAGACCTCGCGTCAGAGGCTCGAGTGTATCGGGTCGAACCGCCGTCCAGTCCAGCAGCCGACCCGGCCAGCCGGGCGGCTCGAGGGAGCGCCAGCGCTCGTACTGAGAGGGCCTGTCGATTGTATGGTCCTCTCCTGGGTGGTGCTCGATCGCAAAGCAGACGGTGATCGCCTGCTGGGCCCCCGGATCCGCGCGCTCGGGGGCGTGCGGCTCGCAGGTCTCCGCGCGAGACTCCGCCCCGAGCGCGTGCTCCACGCCCGCGAGCGAGAGGAGCTCGCCATGAGGCGTGGCGTCGATGAAGAGGTCGGCCACGAGGAGGACATCGCGGCCCGATTCCAGCCCTCGGACGACGACGCCGGTCACCCGATCGCCGTGCGTCGACGCCGAGATGGGCCGGTGAGCATGGAGCGCGACGAGGCGCCCGTTGAGCCGATACGGCGCGATCATCTCGTGCAGGACCGCCACCGCGACCCGCGGATCGTGGCACAGGCGGCTGACCCAGCCGTTGCCGGGGTTGAGCTCGGGGAGCGCCCTGGCCGACGCGGTGAGCGGGAGATGCCTGCGGTAATACTCGCGGATCCCCTGGCGCAGCGCGCGGTAGCTCCGGGTCGCCCCCATGTCCTCGATCCACGGGTGCTCGTCCGGAGGGACCGCCTGGTTCGTCAGCTGGCCCCCGAGCCAGTGAGTCGCCTCCGTCAGGACGACGCGGCGCCCCGTCCGGGCCGCCGCGAGCGCCGCCGCGCAGCCGCCGAGCTCTCCGCCGATGACGGCGACGTCGGTCCGGATCACGTCCATCGCCAGCTCCCCGCGCTCACGCGCTCTTCCGCGCGGGTTGCGCCGCCGGAGCTCGCCGCGCGAGGAGCTCGGTGACGAGCTGGTTGGTCTCCCTCGCCCTGGCCTTCAGGCCGGGGAGCAGCCGGCGGATCTTCGCGCGGATCTCGTGACGCGTGTCCCACGAGCGATCGAGCCTGGCGATGAGCTGCCCGGAGCTGATGCTCCCGAGGGGCGGGGTCTCCATCTCGAGGTCCTCGATGAACCCCGCGACCTTGGACGCGTAGGGCAGCGCGACGAACGGGGTCTCGCGGAGCGCCGAGAAGATCAGGAAGTGGAGGCGCATGCCCACCACGAACTCGAGGTGCCCGACGAGGCTGAGGATCTGCTGCGGCGTGTACCGTCGCCTCAAGACCTCTGCCCGCTCGGCGTTCTTCATGTGGGCGACGACCGCGTGGCTGTGCTGCACGTCCGTCCGTTCCATGGACACGAACACGACGTCCGCGTCGAGGCGCTCGACGACGAAGTCGGCGGCGTTGGCGAGCAGGCCATAGTACTCGTCAGGGTCGATGTCGGGCGCCGCCGGGCCCGGCTCCCTGACGGAGAAGCCGACAAGGTGCCGCTCGAACTCGACCCCCTCGGCCCGGATGGCCTCGATGGGCAGCGCCTCCTCGCGCAGCAGCAGGGCCGGATCGGCCGTGAGACGGATCTCGCGATTCACCCCCACCTCCTCGAGGAGGCGACGTCCCTGCTTGTCTCGTACGGTGACGATGTCCGCGGCGTTCAGCGCCGCCCGCACGGCTTGCTTCGCGCTCGGGTCCGACAGCGGCCCGGCGCTCACGGCGTAGATCACGACGGGCACGCCGCGCTCCTCCGCGATGAGCGCCTCTCTCAGATAGACCGGCGCGTCCCGATCGTACAGGATGCCTCCCCCGCCGAGGACGAAGAGATCCAAGCGCTCGATCTCGGCGGTCGATTCCATTCGTGTGAGGTCACGAACGGGGACGACGCGCTCCACCTGGTGGCGCATCTTCGTGTCCTCCGGGCACAGCGAGAACACGGTGATCTCCGCTGGTATCGACGCCCGGAGCTGCGTGACGATGCCATCGAGGATGGCCTCGTCGCCGAGGTTCATGCCGCCGTAGGACCCTGAAATCCCGACCCGGAACGGCTGGTTCGCCTTGTCCATCGTGGGCTCCTCCCGCGAGCGCCTCCGCTCGATCGCCGCGCCGTCACGTCGAGCGCGGCCCTCCGCCAGCTGCGACCTGCTCGGTCGTCCGAGATCGTCAGCGCAGCGCAGGACCTTGCCACGGCGGCGGCGAGGCGCAATGTCCGCCGGCGGAGGACGCACCATGGGACACGCGCAGGCGCGGGCGACCCGGAGTGGATCGAGAGAGCCAGGCGACGAGGCGCGCCCGGCCAAGGGGCTGCGCGCGGTGCGAGCCGCGGCGCGGGTCGCCCCGGCCGCGGCTGTGGGTGATGTCGTGGACGAGGCCTGTCAGCAATCGTTCCCTGCCAGCGACCCGCCCGCCTGGACGCCTGTGATAGCCGGCCTGCCGCGCGACGACCGGCCAGAATGCCCCGACCTGGGATGACCGTCCCCGTCCGCACCACCGCGCGGATCTCGCCGTCATCGCACAGATGGAGGCCGGTGTCCGGGACCGGCGCGCCCTCGTCGGCGCGCCTCTAGAGAACGGTCATCTGTGCTCGGTCAGCAGGCGGTCGCGCTCGATCTCGACAGCTTCATCGTCAACCCGACGATAGGGCTGATGGCTGAATTCTAGATCCAGAGCACCGGACGATCGACGCGCGCACCTCAGCGGAGCGCGGCCGCGTGGTCCTGCGCGAACCGCTCGAAGCCGATCGGCTCACGCCCGGTGACGTCCTTCACCGCCGAGGTCACGCCGGCGCCGGCGCCGCTCCGGTAGAGCCGGTTGAGGTCGATCATCGCATCGGCATAGAGATCGGGGATCCCGCCGGCGACCATACCGGCCTTCGCCGCCTCGTCGGACACCGCCACATAACGCACCTCCTTGCCGAGCACGCGCGTGAGGATGTCCGCCGCCTCGCCGTAGGAGAACGCCGATGGGCCGGAGAGCTCGTACGCCTTGCCTTCATGGCCCGAGCTCGTCAGCGCCAGCGCCGCGACCCGCGCGATGTCGCGCACGTCGATATGGCTGATCTTCGCGTCGGCCGCGGGCAGGTAGAAGGCGCCCTGCGCTTTGATCGAATCGGCCATGTAGGTCACGAAATTCTGCATGAAGCCGTTCGGCCTGAGGAACGTCCAGGCGAGGCCCGACGCCTCCACCGCGCGCTCTATCGGTCGATGGATCTTCGCGAACGAGTACGCCTCGTCCCCGGCGCCCCAGACCGAGAGCTTCACCAGCCGCTTCACCCCGGCGGCCCTGGCCGCCTCGACGACCCGGATCTCCGCTTCGATCTGCCCGGCGCCGCCGGACCCCAGCAGAAACACGGCATCGACACCGTCGAGCGCCGGCCGCAGCGTCTCCGGCTTCGCGAAGTCGAGGATCACGGCGTCGTGCCCCGCGGCCTTCGCCCTCTCGGCCTTGTCGCTGGAGCGGTGGGCGACGCGGGGCTTCACGCCCATCGACTTCAGCTCATCGAGGAGGGCGCCTCCGACAGTCCCTCCGGCTCCCGTCACGAGAATCATGGGTGGTTCCTTCCTGATAACGCGGGTCTCGGCGCGCCTCGCAGCGGCGTCACGCGGCTCGCGTGCCCCGCACGATGCGGGCGAACGTCCTTGGTGGCAATAGATCCGCGTCGGCCCGCTCGACGCCCCGTCGCTGGTCGCCCGGCGGCACGGCGACCCTCGGCCATTGCGCGAGCCCCGCGGCGGCGCGCTCGTCCCGAAGACCCGCGTCTTTCTGGACAGGGTGGCGGCCTGGTTCACGAGGAGCGGGAGCTGCGCGTAGCGCGCTGCTCTTCGCGTGGGAACGGAACCGCGCGGCGTTACGATAGCTTATCGCTCCCGAAAAGCGGCCGAAACACGCGCCGTCCGATCATGGCAGGGTCCCCGCGGCGGTGCTCGCCGGAGGGGCGCTGTTCTCCCCACCTGGAGGCATTGCGCGTGGTGACCCCTGCCGACCTCGCCATCAAGGATCTCGGCCCTTGCCGGCACCCCTCGCCCGTCGCCGAGAAGCTCGGCGAGAAGGCCACGGTGTACGTCGGCGAGGCCGACAAGGTGCTGTTCAACGATCGCCTGTCCGCCGTCCTCGCGGACGCCTCCGGCGCGCGGCCGCCGGCGTTCGAGCTGGCCGGGCCGCGCAACCGCGTCTTCTGGGATCCGAAGGAGGTGCGCGCCGGCATCGTGACGTGCGGCGGGCTCTGCCCCGGCGTCAACAACGTCATCCGCGGCCTCGTGCTCACGATGGCGCAGAGCTACGGCGTGCCGGAGATCTTCGGCTTCCGCTACGGCTACGAGGGGCTCGTCGCCCGCTTCGGGCACGCCCCGATGCGCCTGGATCCCCGGAGCGTCGAGGAGATCCACCGCATGGGCGGCACCGTGCTCGGCACCTCCCGCGGCAACCAGGACCCGCACCAGATGGTGGACACGCTCGAGGCCCTCGGCATCAACGTCCTCTTCGTCGTCGGCGGCGACGGCACCATCCGCGGCGCGATGTCGCTCGTCCGGGCCATCGAGGAGCGCCGCCTGTCGATCGGGGTCGTCGGCGTACCCAAGACCATCGACAACGACATCAAGTTCATCGACCGCAGCTTCGGCTTCGAGAGCGCCTTCGCCGCCGCCGTCGACGTCATCCGCAGCGCGCACGTGGAGGCCTCGGGGGCGAAGAACGGCATCGGGCTCGTGAAGCTGATGGGCCGCCACTCGGGCTTCATCGCGTGCGCGGCGGCGCTCGCGTCGGCGGACGTGGACGTGGTCCTCATCCCCGAGGTCCACGCGGAGCTCGACGGCCCGAGCGGGCTGCTCGCGCACCTCGAGCGCCGGCTCGCCCGCCACGGCAACGCCGTGATCGTCGTCGCCGAGGGCGCCATGCAAGAACACTGCACCTCCAGCGCGGAGCCCATGGCGACGGATCTCAGCGGCAACCTCAAGCTGAAGGACATCGGCCTCTTCCTGCGCGACCGCATCAACGCGCACTTCCGGGCGCGCGGCGTCGAGGCGACGCTGAAGTACCTGGACCCGAGCTATCATATCCGCAGCGTCCCCGCGTCCCCGTCGGACAGCGTGTATTGCTGGAACATGGCCCGGAACGCGGTCCACGCGGCGATGGCGGGCAACACCGAGATGCTGATCGGCCGGTGGCACGGCCGCTTCGTGCACGTGCCGATGCCCCTGGCCGTCCGCATGCGCAAGCAGGTCGACCCGACGGACGACCTGTGGATGGCCGTCGTGGAGGCCACGGGGCAGCCGCTCTCGTTCTGCTAGCATTCCTGGCAGGAGTCCGGCCGGGGATCCGGAGGGAGATTTCAACGCAAAGGCGCAGAGGCGCAAAGGCGCAAAGGCGCAAAAGAACAATTGGATCGGCCATCTCCCCGCGCGCCGCGGGCTCGCCCCGTGCCATATTGGCCGGCATGAAGATCTCGTTGCCCTCTCGCTCGCTCGTGCTCGCTGGCCTCGCCTGTCTCGCCGGCTGTACCAAGGAACCCGCGCCGCAGGCCCCGGGAGTCGAGGCTCCGCCGGCGGCCCCGTCGGGGGCGGAGACCTCGCCTGCGGCGCAGCCCCCGCCGGCTGCCGGCGGCGAGCCGCGCGCTGCTGCGTCGGAGCTTCGGTGCGAGGCCGACGCCGACTGCGTGGCGTCCTGCGCGCGGGCCGGGCAGTGCTGCGACCAGCTGTGCCCGCCGTGCGACCAGGCGTTCCACCGCGACGCGCTCGCGGAGCTCCAGAAGTGGCGCGCCGCGAGCTGCGCCGCCGAGAGCTGCCCGGTCGCAAAGTGCATGGCGCCGAAGGAGGACTCGGTCGCTCGCTGCAAGGCGGGCGCGTGTGTTGTCGAGCGCGTCCCGCACATCGACCGATGAGCCGGCGCTCGGGATGAAACCTCCCCGACACCCGCGCGAAACCCAGGAAACACCTTCCCACAGCGCCCACGGCGCGTTTTGCCACAGGCTGCATCCGCGCCACACCGCTCGAGCTCTACGTGAGCGGGCGGCGGTCTCCGGCCGCCTTCATGTCGAGACCGCCGTCCGTGGCCCTGCGCTTGCATTGCGCGGCGCGTAGGGCGCGGGAACATCGCGATCCCGGCGGCGAGCTCTCCTGGAGCCCACGGCGCTCGCCGTGCTGGAGGACGGACCCTCGCCGGGATCGCAGCGGGAGGTCCCTTGGGCATCGAGATCCAGCAAGACCACTTCAAGACCGTCGATTATCGGCTCTTCAAGACGCGGCTCCAGCAGAACCTCGCGGCGCTGGAGATGGTGCTCGCCCGGCCGGGGTTCGGCCACGGAGAAGCGACGATCGGCACCGAGCTCGAGATGTTCCTCGTCGATCGCGAGGCGCGCCCCGTGCCGATCGGGGCGGAGATCGCGCGCGCCGCGGCGAGCCCGATGATCACGCCGGAGATGGGCGCGTTCGACATCGAGCTCAGCACCCAGCCCGTGCCGCTCGCTGGCAGGCCGCTCTCGGCGCTGCGCGAGCAGATGCGCGCGACCGTCGAGGCAATCCGCGAGCGCGCGGCGGCGCGAGGCGCGCGCGTGGTCCCGGTCAGCATCCTGCCGACGTTCCAGCGGCGCGACTTCAGCCCTGCGACGATCACGAACCTGCCCCGGTACCGGGCGCTCGCCGCGGGGCTCTGCAGGCTGCGCAGGGCGCCCTTCCATATCCAGATCGACGGCGCCGAGCCGCTGGAGCTCACGTCGGACGACCCCGCGATGGAGGCGGCGAACACCGCCTTTCAGATCCACCTCCGGGCCACGCCCGACGCCTTCGCGCGGCTGTTCAACGCCGCCATGATGATGACCGCGCCCGCGCTCGCGGCCTCGTGCAACTCGCCCACCTTCCTCGGCCACAGGCTGTGGCACGAGACGCGGGTGGCGGTGTTCAAGCAGGCCGGCGACGATCGCCCGCCGGCGCCCGGCGCGGACTGGAAGATGCCGGCCCGCATCGGCTTCGGGACCGGCTGGGTGCGCGACGGCGCGGCGGAGCTCTTCATGGAGAGCGTCGCGCTGCACGAGCCCATCCTCCCCGTGTGCGGCGACGAGGACGTCGTCGGCTGCGCGCGGGCCGGGGGGATACCGCAGCTCCACGAGCTCCGCCTGCACCACGGCACCGTCTGGAACTGGAATCGACCCGTGTACGATCCGGCCGGCGACGGCCACTTGCGGATCGAGCTTCGCGCCTTGCCGTCCGGGCCCACGCTCGATGACATGCTCGCGAACGGGAGCTTCCTGCTCGGGGGCATCCTCGCGCTCGCGCCCTCCATCGCAGAGCTCCTGCCGTCGTTCCCGTTCGAGCTCGCCGTGAGGAACTTCTACCATGCGGCGCACTACGGCCTCGACGCCGAGCTCGTCTGGCCGGCCGTACCGGGGGCCGCGCCGAGGTGCGTCCGCGCTCGCGATCTCCTCCTCTCGCTCTTGCCGCGGGTCGAGGAGGGGCTCGTGACCGCGGGGGTCGACGGGGACGAGGTCCGCCATTATCTCCAGATCTTCGAGGCGCGGGTCGCCAAAGGCATCACCGGCGCCACATGGCAGCTCCGCGCGCTCTCGGCGCTGGAGATGGGCTCCGCGTCGCGCGAGGAGGCGCTGAAGAAGATGCTGGAGCGGTACATGGCCGAGGTCGACTCCGGAGCGCCCGTGCACGCCTGGGGGACCCCGCGCGCGGGCGCGACATGAGGTCGCCGATGAGCCAGGACGCCACGAGATCCCTCGCGGAGCAGCTCGACGCCCGGCTCGCCGCGCCGGGGGCGATGGACGCGGCGCGGTTCGAGGCGTTCCTCGAGGCCCAGCGGCGGCTCGGGCTGGTCCACGGCGCGCGCCCGCTGTGCCGCTACCTGCGGCCCTACCTCATCGCCGAGCAGGACCTCGCCGCGATCGCCCGCGCGGCCGAGCAGATCGCCTCCGCGCTGGAGAGGGTCGCGCAGCGCGCGATCCGGGACGACTTCCTGGCCGAGGAGGTCGGGCTCTCCGCGGACGAGCGCGCCCTCGCGGCCATCGTGCCGGGTCCGGGGCCGCTCCACTCGGTCGGGCGCCTCGACATGCTGATCACCGACGGCGGCTTCTCCTTCATCGAGTACAACGCCGACTCCCCCGCCGGCCTCACCGACCAGATCCTCGTCGAGCGGACGCTGATGGCGCTCCCCCACCTCGCGCCGCTCCGGGACGGGCATGGCCTGCGCACGCCGGCGCCGCACCGGGCGCTCCTCGGCGCCCTGCGCGAGGGCTACGCCGCGTGGGGCGGGCGCGAGGCGCGGCCCGCGATAGCCATCGTCGACTGGACCACGGTCGACACCTCGGCCGAGCTCAGGGTGCTCGCCGACCTGTTCTCGGCCGAGGGGCACCGGACGACGATCGTCGATCCGGACGAGCTCACGTACGACGGCCGCCGCCTCGGAGCGGGCGGGGAGCGGATCGATCTCGTCTACCGGCGCGTGATCACGCAGGAGCTCGTCGGGCGGCGCGGCCTCAATCACCCCCTGATCCGCGCCTACTGCGATCGCGCGGCGTACGTGGCGAACTCGTTCCGGATCAGGCCCCTCAACAAGAAGGCGGCGTTCGCCGTGCTGAGCAACCCCATGTTCTCGGGCCTGTTCACGCCCGAGCAGCGCGCGGCCATCGCGGAGCACGTCCCCTGGACGCGCCGGGTGACCGCGGGCCGCGCCGCGTGGCGGGGCCGCGAGGTGGATCTCGTCGAGCTCCTCCTCGGAGAGCAGGAGAGCTTCGTGCTGAAGCCGAACGACGAGTACGGCGGCAAAGGCGTGATGCTCGGGTGGACGGCGACGCCGGGGGCCTGGAGAGAGGCAGTCCGGGCCGCCGCGGATCAGCCCTGGATCGTGCAGGAGCGGCGCCGCCCGCGCACAGCGCGCATGCCGACGTTCCGCGGCGGCGCCGTGGAGGAAGAGCAGGTCTATTTCGACCTTTGCCCCTTCGTCTTCGCCCGCGGCGTGGAGGGCCCGCTCTCCACCTTCACCACGCGCATGGAGGGCGCCATGGTCCGGCTCTCGGCCTCGGAGGTCAGCAACGTCTCCGCGGGAGGCGGGGTCACGGGGCTCGTGATCGTCGACGGCGCGCGCGCGCCTCGGGAGGGTGCCCGTCATGTGTGAGCTGCTTGGCATGGTGTCGAACGTACCGACGGACATCGTGTTCTCGTTCACGGGGCTCGCGCTCCGCGGCGGGCAGACGGGGCCGCACGCGGACGGCTGGGGCGTCTCGCTGTACGATGGGCTGTTCGCGCGCACGTTCCTCGAGCCTCACCCGGCCTTCTCGAGCCCGCTCGCGCGGTTCATCCGCGAGAACCCGATCCACTCGGCCCTCGCCATCGCGCACGTGCGCAAGATGACGCGCGGGGGAGCAGCCCTGAAGAACACGCACCCTTTCATGCGGGTCCTCCACCGCCGGCACATCGTGTTCGCGCACAACGGCACCTTGCCCACGGTCAGGGATCGGAAGCTCCACGTCGAGACGCCGGTCGGCGACACCGACAGCGAGCACGCCTTCTGCATCCTCCTCGAGGCGATCCGGAGCGCGTTCGGCGAGAGGTACCCGGGCGACGCGCGGGAGCTGGGGCGCCTTTTGTACGAGCTCGGGAACGAGCTCGGCGCCGATGGCGTCTTCAACTTCCTGTTCGCGGACGGCGAGCACCTCTTCGCCCGCTGCGGCGACCACCTGTCCTGCATCCTGCGCCAGGCCCCGTTCGGCGAGGCCACGCTCGTGGACGCGGATCTCAAGGTGAATTTCAACGACCTCCACGGCGTCGGCCCCGACGCGCGGATGGCCGTCGTGGCCACCGAGCCGCTCACGCGCGACGAGCTCTGGCTCAAGGCGACGCCCGGCACGCTGTGGGTCTTCCGCGCCGGCGAGCTCCTGGCGACGTTCCCCGAGGCCCGCGAGGGCTCCGGCCCCGAGCTCCCCGGGCCGAGCACGCTCCCGGGAGCGGACGGACGGGCTCCTTAGAGCGGTTCCCGCCCCCGCCTCTGGTGCACGCGACGCAGAGCGGCGGTCTCCCGCACAGGAGACGGGTCCAGATCGGCGTTTTCGGCGCGGAAGCGCACTCCTGTGCGCTGAGCACCGAAAACGACGAGATGGGCCCGTATCCGAAGCGGGTGACCGCCGCTCTAGCTGCGCGGGCGCGCGAACAGGTCCCGGAAGAAGTCGCTCAGCGTGTGCTCCTTGTAATCGCGGAACTCGCCGGCATCGAAGTAGACGCCGCCGCAGACGCTGCAGTTCTCGTACCAGATGTGCGACTGCTGCGGGTCGACCATGCGCACCATCGGCGTCGAGCAGCGCGGGCACGGCACCCGCCGGATCTGGTTGTTCTTCCGCCCTACCGAGGGGTCGCCGGTGTCGATCTGCTGGGAGCCGTCCATGGCCTTGAGGGACTCCTTCTCGCGGCTGTCGAACCAGATCCCGCCGCACGCCGTACACCGGTCGACATCGATCCCGCCGAAGGTGACGATATCCATCGAGCCCGTGCATTTCGGACAGTTCACGTCATGCTCCAGTGCGGCGTCCGCCGCGGTCGGGAGCGATGGTATCAGACGCCCCGGATCGCGGGAAGAGCGTCGATCGCCTCGCCGGAGACGGTCGGCGGCATGCGTGGTCGCCAGCCGGCGGGCGGGCTGTCCCCCACCGCGCGCACCGCGCGGCGCGCGACGTCATTTCGAGCCCATCTTCTCTTTCACGATCTGCTGCAACCGATCGAAATACGGGCTGTCACGCCGGACGGCGATGCCGAACTGCGATGTCCCGAGCTTCGACTTCGAGTAGACGACATAGCCGGACATCTCGCGGTGGGCCGTCAGATCCTCGGTCATCTGCACGTAATGCGGGTGTGGCATGTAGATGAGATCGGGCTTGTAGGCCTCGAAGAACCTGTCCGCGGAGAACGGCTCGAGCGCGAAGCGCCGGTCGTTCAGGCCGGCCATGTCGATGATCGTCTTGTTGAGGTTCATCGCGCCGAGCATCCCGACCTCGGTCGTGGCGATGACGAGGTCGTCGGGGAGCTTCGAGACGCGATCGATCGCGAACCAGTATTTCTGCGGTCCCGAGGTGTTGCCGTGCTTGACGATGTTGAAATGCCCGAGCCGCTTCGCCGCGACGGCGCCGGCGAGGTCCCTGCCAGCCGCGGCGAGGGGAGTCGACAGCTGGAGCCAGAGGATCGCCAGCGCGGCCACGCCGGCCAGGGGCAGGGCGGCCGGCGCGGGTTGGCCGATCGAGTCGGAGAGCGTCCGCGCGAGCCGGGCGGCGCTCCGGCAAGCGAGGTAGATGAGGCCTGGCAGCGGCGCGTAATAGAACCTCTGCGAGAACCCCATGATCGGCACGACGAACAGCCACGAGTAGGCGAGGCACAGGAGCGTCGCGGCGAGGACCCCTTTGTCGAACGCCGAGGACTCCGCCCAGAAGGCCCTGGGGCCGCTCCTCCTCCCCTCGCCTGCCGGCGCGCCGGGGCTCGCCTGCCGCGCGCCGAGGCCCACGAGCACGTCGAGCGCGATGACGGTGACGAGCGGCCAGAAGAACTCGAGCCAGTCGACGAGATCGATGGTCGGCCGGCCGCGGTAGGCGCGGAGGATCCCTGATCCGTAGAGGTTCGTCGACTTGGCATAGAACGGGAGCGGGAGGGGCGAGCCGAAGTACAGCTTGGCGGCCGCGAGGTGAATGGCGAGGACACCCGCCGTCGCGGCGAGGGCGGCGAGCCCGAAGCGCCGGCGGTCACGGTCGCGCTCGAGCGCGACGAGCGCGAGCGGGACGAGGACGGCGTAGGCCGTGAGCTCAGGCCTCACCGAGAAGGCGAGGCCGCCGAACGCCCCGAGCGCCACCCCGCCGGCGAGCCGGGCCGTGCCGAGCAGCCGCAGCGTGAGGAGCAGGTACGCCGTGAGGAAGCAGAGGCCGAACGACGTGTCCATGCCGCTCACGAAGTGGTCGGTCAGCGTGGACCGGGCGGCGCAGAACGCGACGAGGGCGAAGCAGGACAGGCGCGCGACCTTGCTGTCGCCGGCCGCCCGCAGGACGAGCAGGGCGAGCAGGACGAGCAGCACGGGACCCCAGACGAGGCTCTGGAGCATCGCCGCGAGGCTCGTGTTGCCGCCGGCGATGAGGTGGAACGGCACGGCAGCGACGATGAAGGCGAGCGAGGTGAGCCCGTAGGACGGCGGCCCCTTCGGGTTCCACGCGATGCTGTGGTCGGCGATGATGTTGTGCGCGTACCGCTGGAACATGTACGCGTCGTCCCAGAGCGTCGTCAGGTCGAAGCGCACCACCGTCTTGCACGCCAGCAGCGCGAAGCAGAGCGCCATCGTGATCCAGAAGCAGACCGAGGCGAGCCTGCGCACCGCCTCACGTGGCAGCGACGGAGCGCGCTCCACGGCGTCCTCCGCCGCGCCCTGCCCTGCCGATGCCCCAGCGGACGGTTCAGCTCGCTGCTCCTCCGGCAGCGTGGTTTCTACGTGCGTCGTCATCGTGCTTCGCGCCCTCGACTACATGGTTCCGGCCGGAAGCCCCGCTTCCGCCGTAGGGTTCGCGTCACCGAGGCGAGCGCCGTTGGAAGGCTCGCGGCGCTCGGATTCCCATCGCGGCTCGACGCGTTGCGCCGTCTGCGTGGGCCACTGCCTCAGAGGTCGCATGCGTCGACCATAGTCGCACCTGCAGCGCGCCGTACATCCGGAACCGGCGTGGAAAACTTGCCCCGCGCAGCACGAGGCGGTGCGCGGCCGCGTCCGGCGCCGAGGCGCGCATCGGACCCGGGCCCCGGTCCTTCGCGCGCGGGAAGCCCCGTCTCGTCGGGCGTCAAACACGGTCTCCTCGGGCCGGTCAGCTCACCGAGGCCTGTACGTGGCGCGAAGAACGAGGCCCCCTCGGGCGCCCCGGCCGGCCAGCCCAGCGAGGCGCAGCTCCGCGGGGCGAAGACAAAAGCAGAAAAGCCCGCATGACGTCCGCCATGCAGGCTCTCTTCTGAAGCGTCTCTCGCACGCTGCGAC
>NZ_CP150309.1:0-3195000 GCF_051524395.1 Sorangium sp. So ce117 | reverse complement strand
GCACACAACACAGTTTTCAAGGACCGAGCAGGCAAGGGAGCTCGCCTGGCGAGCCGCTCACCTTGGTGCGCCCCTGTCGAGGAGCGGATCCGCCTCAGCGCCATCCCTCGCGGGAGATGCTGACACGGCCGTCGACTCGATTGAGGAGCGCCCGTCGAGCGGCTAGGAGATGCGCGAGCTTCGCTCGCCGACTCTCCGCCTCCGCCGACGCGGGGGGCCCTATCTAGAGCCCCTTCGCGAACCTGTCAACCTTCTCTTTCGACTCTTTTTGGTGAGTCTTCGGCGGGTGTTCTTCGCCGAGCTGATCGAGGAGGTCACGGTGCCAGAGGGCGGTCGACCGAGGTGGCCGACTGTTCCGCCGGTTCGCGAGAGGCGCACCCTATACGGGCACCTCACGGCTGTCAACGCTAATGGTCGAGAGCGCAATTGCGGTCGGGGGATGGTTGGGACGAGGCGGGCGAGCTGAAGAGGAGTTCCTCGTCGCGCGGGGGCGCACGGGTCGGCGGTTCGGCGGGTCGGCGCGGGGGAGGTGGTTCCGGGCTGCCCTCCCCTCGGGCCTACCGTGGGAGCCGGCCGCGCGGATCGTGAAGAGGCCCAGGGACGCCCCGCGATCGCGGGTCCACCTGGAGCGCGCGGAGGTGGCGCGATCGCGATCGCGATCGGTGGCGCCGGGCGCGATCGCGATCGCCCGCTCGGGCCGAATCGCGGGCATAAGTAGCTGAATTTACATTGGATATCGTCGGCACGCGGGCTGCTACGGGGGCGCTCGGAGAGGAGCCCCGATGCCGATGATGACCCGAGATACCTCCGATACGTCCGTCACGTTCTCCCTCGCGGAGCTCGCGAAGCTCGAGGAGGCGCGCGTGCGGGAGGAGCACCTCCAGCGCGCAAGAACGCGCGAGAAGGAAGCCCGCGAGCAGCGCGAGGAGGAAGCGCGGCGGCGCGCCGCGGAGGCGGCGCGGGCCACGGCCGAGGCAGAGGCGCAGGCGCGGCGCGAGCGGGAGCAGGCCGAGGCGGAGGCGCGCGCGGAAGCGCGGGCGCGGGCGGCGCTCGAGGTGGCGCGCATCGAGGCCGAGGCGAAGGCGCGCCTCGAGGCGGATAACGCGGCGCGCGCGCACGATCTGGCCGTCGCCCGCGCGCGCGCCGAGGGACGGCGCCGCAGCCTGACGCACGCGCTCGCCGCCGCGCTCGGCCTCGCGCTGTGCGGCGGCGCAGCGGCCGCCTACGGGGCCGCGCAGCACGTGACGAGCCTCCAGCAAGAGGCCCAGCGGCTCCGTGATGCGCAGGCGGCGCTGGCAGAGGAACGCGAGAGCGCGAGGGCGGCCGAGCTCGCGGCCCTCGACCGGCGCCACGCGGCGCTGCGCGGCCGGCCCCTCGCCAGCGACGCCGAGGAGGCACGCGCGACCGCGGAGGCGGCGCGGAGCGCCCTCGATCCGCGGGCGCTGGACCACAACCGGCTGCGGGCGTTCGGGGACGCGCTCGACGCGCTGGAGACACGGCTCGACGCGCTCGAGAGGATCGCGGCGCTCGATCGGCGCCACGCGGACCTCGCCGCATGGGCCGCGGAGCGGCGGCGGCCCGAGGCCACGGCGGCGGCCCAGGTCGCCGCGGCGCGCGCGAGGACGCCGGGCGCCGACGAGGGCGCGCTCCGCGCTTACGAGAGCGCGCTCGCCCACCTGCGGGAGGCGCTCGCCCGACCTGCGGCGCCGGGCACGCGACCGCAGGTGGGGGTGGGGCCCCAGCAGCCCAAGTGCACGAACCCGGGAGACCCGATGTGCGGGTTCGACGGGCGGTCTCTCTGAGGCGCTGAAGCCGCGCTTCTCTGCGGGGAGCTGCGCTGCTCTCCGGGCGAACGACATCACCGTCGCCCCCCAGCGCGGCGCTTCCACGCTCCGGAGGTGCATGGCACCCTGCGAGGAGAATGGCCAAGGACGTGTCGAGCACCCTCGATCACCGGAGCCCGGTGCGGCCCGAGGCCGGGAGGCGCCGGCCAGCGCTCGTGTGCGCGTTCCCGCGGCCCATGGCGTTCGCGCTGCCCGACTCCGGGACCGTCATCGGCCGCGCCTGGCTCGCCGAGCGCGGCCTCGCCGACGAGGAGGTGTCAGGCAAGCACCTGCGGATCGATCGCGCCGGCGGCGCGCTTCGCGTCGCGGACGTCGGGTCGCGCAACGGCACGTGGGTGAACGGGTCGAGGCTCGCGCCGCGCGACCTCACGCCGCTCGACGACGGCGCGGTGCTGAGGCTCGGGCGGGTGCTGTTCGTCTTCCGCGAGGAGCTCCTCGGCCCGCTCGATCCGGCGCCGCCCGTGGGCGGGCTCGTCGGGCCGTACGGCCTGCGCGGCGTCGCGCAGCCGCTTGCGGGCCTGCCGCGGAGCCGCCCCGGCAACGTGCTCATCGAAGGGGAGACGGGCGTGGGCAAGGAGCTCGTCGCGCGCGCCACGGCGGCGGCCCTCGGGCGCGCGGCGCCGTTCGCGGCGGTGAACGTGGCCGGCGTCGCCCGCGGCGTCTTCGAGTCCCAGATGTTCGGCCACGTGGCGGGGGCGTTCTCGGACGCGCGCAGCGCCGCGCCCGGGATCGTCGTGGCCCACGACGGCGGGACGCTGTTCCTCGACGAGATCGGCGAGCTCGATCCCGATCTCCAGGCGAAGCTGCTGCGGCTCCTGGAGAACCGCGAGGTGCTGCCGGTCGGGGCGCAGCGGCCGGTCCACGTGAACGTGCTGGTCGTCGCCGCCACCCACAGGGACCTCGAGGAGATGGTGGAGCGCGGGGCGTTCCGGCGCGACCTGTTCGCGCGGCTCGCGATGGCCCGCATCCACGTGCCGGCGCTCCGCGAGCGGCGCGAGGACCTCTTCAGCGTGGCCTGCGAGCTCGCGCGGCGCGCGGGCGTCGCGCTCCCGGCCGAAGCGGTCGAGGTCGAGGCCATGGAGCGGCTGCTGCTCGATCCCTGGGCGAGCAACGTGCGCGGGCTCGACGCGGCCCTCGCGGAGGTGCGCCGCCTCGATCACGAGCCCGGGCTGCGGCTGTGGGCGGTCGAGGAGGCGCTGGGGAAAGCGCCGGACGAACAGAAGACCGCGCTCACGCAGGAGCGCGTCGAGTCCGCCCTCGCGGCCGCCGGAGGAAACGTGACGTCGGCCGCGGAGCGGCTCGGCGTCTCGCGCGGCAAGCTGCTGCGCTTCCTCAAGCGCACTCAGCAAGGGGAGTGAGCGCGCCTGGCTCCGCACGTCGGAAATCCCGCCAGGTCCAATTCTGAGCTCGAAGAGGCAGGCGAGGGTCTCGGTGTGCAACAGCTTCGCGGGCTCATCATCGGCGGAGAGGGCGTGCAGCCCGTAGGAGTCATCCGAGCTGTACGATCCGACGACCAACATCTGTACATCGACGGGCTCGATGAGCACCCCTCGCATCGTGGGCCAAACTCCGCCGGTGCCAAGTCACACCCTTTGGAATATATAAGTAACTGGTCGTAGTGCGTCGCGTTGACGAGCGAGCGAGCAAGGTTTTCGATGATCGTCGAGAGAGGCTACGCGCTCCGCGAGAAAATCGAGGAAACTGCCGATTTTGCCCTGTACCGCGCATACCACGAGGGCGACGGCGTCCCGGTTTTGCTGAAGATCCTGTGCGCGGAAAGATCGACCGGCGCCGAGGTCGCGCGCTTCAAGCACCAGTACGAGCGCATCGCGCGCCTCGCCTCGCCCCGCCTCGTCGCCCTGCGCGGCGTCGAGGCGCTCGCCGGCTCCTTGATCGTCGTCCTCGAGGACTTCCCGGGCCGCGATCTCGCGCGGATCCTCGCCGCGCGCCCGTCACGCAGGATGCCGGTCGGCGAGGCGCTCGATCTCGCGGCCGCGCTCGCCGAAGGTCTCGCCGCGGTGCACGTGGCCGGGCTCGTCCACCGCGATCTGCGCCCGCAGAACGTGCTCGTCGGCGCGCGCGGCGCGGTCAAGATCAATGGCTTCGGCGTCGACGCCGAGATCACCCACGCGCACGAACGGCTCTACGCGCCGGCGGTCATCGCCGACGTGCTGCCCTACGTCTCCCCCGAGCAGACAGGCCGCATGAACCGCGGCGTCGACTACCGGACCGACCTCTACGCGCTCGGCGTCATTCTGTACCAGATGCTCACGGGTCGGCGCCCCTTCGAGGCCCTGGACCCGATGGAGCTCATTCACGCGCACCTCGCCCTCGCGCCCACGCCGCCGTCCTGCGTCGATCCGACCATCCCCGAGGCCGTTTCCGACATCGTGCTCAAGCTGCTCGCGAAGAACGCCGAGGAGCGTTACCAGAGCGCCGAGGGCCTGCTCGCCGACCTCGAGCACTGCCGCGAGGCCCTGCGCGGTACGGGGACGATCGCGCCCTTCGTCGCGGGCCAGCGCGATCGTCAGGACCTCTTCCGGATCCACCAGAAGCTCTACGGCCGCGAGCATGACATCGAGGCGCTCACCGCAGCGTTCGAGCGCGCGCTCGAGGGGTCCCGTGAGATCGTCCTCGTCTCCGGCTACTCGGGGATCGGGAAGTCCTCGCTCGTACACGAGATCTTGAAGCCACTCGCGCGGCAGAAGGGCTATTTCACGAGCGGCAAAGACGACCAATACAACCGCGGCGCGCCCTACAGCACGGTGATCCAGGCGTTCGACGGCCTCGTGCGGCAGATCCTCACCGAGAGCGATGCGCGCATCCTCCGCTTTCGGAGCGCGCTCCTCGAGGCGCTCGGGCCGAACGCGCAGGTCGTCTGCGACGTCATCCCGTCGCTCTCCCACGTGATCGGCCCGCAGCCGCCCGTCCCGGCGCTCGGCCCGATCGAGGCGCAAAACCGCCTGAACCGGTGCTTCTTGCTGTTCGTCTCGGTGTTCGCGCGGCGCACACACCCGCTCGTCCTGTTCCTCGACGATCTTCAGTGGATTGACCCCGCGAGCCTCGGGTTGCTCCGCGCGCTCCTCGCCGACGACTCGCTCGATGCCCTCTTTTTCTGCGGCGCTTACCGTGACAACGAGGTATCGCCCGGGCACCCGTTCGTCCTGGCGATCGAGGAGCTCAAGCAAGCCGGGCTCGTCGTGCGCAACATCGTCCTTGCCCCGCTCGCGCGCCCGCACCTGATCGAGATGCTCTCGGATAGCCTCAAGCGCAGCGATTGTGGGCCGCTCGCCGATGCGGTGCAGAAGAAGACCGGCGGCAACCCGTTCTTCGTCAAGGAGTTCGTCCGGCCGCTGCACGACCGCGGCGTCCTCGCGTACGCAGCCGGATCAGGCTGGCGCTGGGACCTCGCCGCGATCGACGCACTCGGGTACACGGACAACGTCGCAGACCTCATGGTGCGCACCATCGCGCGCCTGCCGCCAGCGACGGTAAAGGCGCTCAACCTCGCCGCGGCGATCGGCAACCGGTTCGACCTCGACGTGCTCGCCGCGGTGAACGAGTGCTCGCCGGAAGACGCGTACGCCCGCCTCGATCCCGCCGTGAGCGAGGGGCTCGTGATCGCCGGGCGCGGCGGCTACCGCTTCGCCCATGACAAGGTCCAGGAGGGCGCCTACGCGATGATCCCGGAGGCGGACCGACCCGCCTTCCACCTCCGGATCGGCCGGCTGCTCGCGGGCAAGCTAGACCTCTCGGAGAGCCAGAGC
This sequence comes from Sorangium sp. So ce117, assembly GCF_051524395.1. Lineage (NCBI taxonomy): Bacteria > Pseudomonadati > Myxococcota > Polyangiales > Polyangiaceae > Sorangium > Sorangium sp. So ce117. The sequence goes on along the minus strand of NZ_CP150309.1, from coordinate 3,189,389 downwards.
CTCTTCGACGTCGTCGGCCACCTGAACAGCGCAGGCGACCTCGTGTCGGACCCCGCGGAGCGCCTGCACCTCGCCCGCATGAGCCTCGAGGCCGCATGCCGCGCCGAGAACTCGGCCGCCTTCGGCGCCGCGCTGCGCTACCTGCAGTTCGGCCTCCTGCACCTTCCGGAGGACGCCTGGGCGTCACAGTACCCGCTCCGCCTCGAATACGCGAAGAGAGCCGCCCTGATGCTCTCGCTCTGCGGCCAGCATGACGACGCCCTCGCGATCCTCTCCGAAGGCCTGGAGCGGGCCGCGAGCCGGCTCGATCGCACCGGGGTGCTGCGGCTCAAGATGAACGTGCAGGTGCTCAAGAACGACCTGCCAGCCGCGCTCGCGGAGGGGCTCGAGGCCCTGCGCCCGTTCGGGATCGACCTGCCTCTCTTCCCGGACGACGCCATGCTCGACACCCAGGTGCGGGCGACGATGGATCTCGTCCGGGAAAGGACGATCGAGGCGCTGCCAGGCCTGCCGCCGCTCGCGGACCCGGAGATCCTCGCCATGCAGGACGTGCTCCAGGAGCTCTTTCTCCCCTGCTACTTCCTGGCCACGAACGACCTCGGCATCACGGTCGCGAAGATCCTCGAGAACACGCTGCGCCACGGGCTCTCGAAGAACTCGATCTTCGGCTGCATGAACTTCGGGATGCTCCTCTGCGCCCGCGGCGACATCGCGCTCGGCTACCGCTTCGGCCGCGCCGCCATCGACCTCGCGGACCGCTACACGGACAAGAAGTCCGAGGCGATGCTCCGCAATATGTGGGGCGCCTTCGTGCAGCATTGGCGAGAGGGCTACGCCGCCTGCAAGGCGTCGCTGGTCGCCGGGATGCACGCCGGGCTCGAAACGGGCCAGTACATCTGGTCGTTCTACAACACGGCCAATGGCATCACGAACAGCCTCCTGCGCGGCCTCCCGCTCTCCGACCTCCTCGCCGAGGCGCGGAGCTACCAGCCGATGCGCAAGCTCGACGAGTTCAATGCCATCACCTGGGCGGTCGGCGCGGTCGGACAGATCGCGCACCAGCTCTCGGTCGAGACCGAGCGCCCCGCCACGCTCAAGGGGGCGTGGGTCGATATCGACGAGGTGATCGAGGAGTCCCGCCGCATCGACAACCAGGCCTCGTTCTTCTTCGCCCACTTCTACATCGTCATTCTCTGCGTCTTCCAGGGGGCGTTCGAGGAAGCGGCGCGCGCTGCGCTCTTGCCGAACATCGAAATCCCGGCCGTGGCAGCCTGGCATGGCAACCCCGCGTTCCATTGCTACGCAGGCATCGCGTTCACGCAGGCGGCGGACGCCGTCTCCCCAGCGGAGCGCGCGCTCTTCCTCGCCCGCGCCGAGGTCTCCGCCGAAAAACTCTCGCGCTGGGCGGACCTCTGCCCGGAGAACCTGGCGCACCGCCGCGCCCTCCTCCTCGCCGAGCTCGAGCGCGTCCGCGGCGACGCGCGCGCCGCCGGGGACCGCTACGACGAGGCGATCGCTCTCGCGCAGCGCGGCGGCTATCTCCACGACGAGGCGCTCGGCAACGAGCTCGCGGGCCTCTGCTTCCGCGCGCTCGGCAAGGAAACCATCGCCGGCGCCTACCTGACTAAGGCGCACAGGGCGTACGGCCGCTGGGGCGCGACGGAGGCGATGCGGCGCCTCGAGAACGCGTACCCCGACCTCGTCCCGGGCGAGAGCCTCCGCGGCGAGAGGAGCCCGCAGGCCGGCGCCGCGCTCGACGTCGGCTCGGTGCTCAAGGCCTCTCAGGCCATCTCGGGCGAGATCGTCCTCGACCGCCTGCTCGACGCGCTCATGCGCATCATGGTCGAGAACGCCGGCGCGCGGCGCGGCGTCCTCCTGCTCCTGCGTGACGGACGGCTCGTCGTCGTGGCCGAGCACCACGTCCGGGATGCGTCGGTCCACGTGCGCGGCGCGGCGCCCCTCGAGGGCCGCAAGGACCTGCCGGCCAGCGTCCTCACGTACGTGGCGCGGACGCGCGAGACCGTCCTGCTCGACGACCTCGCGATCGACGGGCCGTTCGGGCGCGATCCCTACTTCGCCGGCGGTGCGCCGCGCTCCTCGCTCGCCGCGCCCATCGTCTACAAGGGCCGCCTCGCCGGCGTGATCTATCTCGAAAACGACCTCACCCGCTCTGCCTTCACCCCCGATCGCGTCGAGGTGATCCGGCTGCTCTCCGCCCAGGCGGCCAACTCCATCGAAAATGCGCGCCTCTATGCGGATCTGCAGCAGGAGAACGCGGAGCGACGGCGCGCCGAGGAGGTGCTCCGCCATTCCCTCTCGCTCCTCGAGGCCACGCTCGAATCGACGGCGGACGGCATCCTCGTCGTCGACGACGAGCAGCGCGTCCTGTGTCAGAATCACAGGTTCACGGCGATGTGGCGCATCCCGGACGAGATCCTCTCCACCGGGTCGGACGACACGTTCCGTACGTTCGTCTGCGACCAGGTCCTCGATCCCGAGGCGTTTCTGCAAAGGATCCGCGCTCTCTATGCCTCGCCCGAGGAGTCCAGCTTCGATGCCATCCCGTTCGTGGACGGGCGCGTCTTCGAGCGTTATTCGCAGCCCCAGCGCCTCGGCGGGCGCGTGGTCGGGCGGGTCTGGAGCTTCCGCGACATCACCGCGCGCGTGCGCGCCGAGCAGCAGCGCGATCAGCTCCTCCTGGACGAGCGGCGGGCGCGCACCGCAGCGGAGGAGGCCGTGCACCTGCGGGACGAGCTCCTTTCTATCGCCTCGCACGAGCTCCGCACCCCGCTCACCAGCCTGCAGCTCGCCATTCAATCGCTGGGGAAAAGGCTCGCGCGGGGCATGGACGTCGAGCGCGTGCGATCCGCGGTCGCCCTCTCTGGCCGCCAGGTCAAGCGCCTCACCGACCTCATCGATATGCTGCTCGACGTCTCCCGGATCCAGGCGGGGAGGCTCGAGCTGTATACGGCGCCCGTCGAGCTGCGCGCGCTCGTCGACGAGCTCGTCGCCCACCTCGGCGATCAGATCGCGCAGTCAGGCAGCGTGGTCGCCGTGCGCGCGGAGCAGCCGGTCATCGGCCGGTGGGACCCGCACCGCCTGGAGCAGGTCGTGACCAACCTCCTCACCAATGCGATCAAATTCGGGGAACGCCAGCCGATCGACATCACCATCACCCAGGAAGATCGGGTCGCGCGGCTCTCGGTGACCGACCGTGGGATCGGGATCTCGGACGAAGTGCAGGCGCAGCTCTTCGAACGATTTCGCCGCGGCGTCTCGTCGAAGCATTACGGGGGGCTCGGGCTCGGCCTCTACATCACCCGCACCATCGTCGAGGCGCACGGCGGCCGAATTCGCGTGTCGAGCGAGGTCGGCCGGGGCTCGACCTTCTGCGTCGAGCTGCCGCTCTCGACCGAGCGCGCGGGGGATTTGTCGTCGTAGCGGTTGCCTCGATCGGCTTGCCCGGCTCGCGGCTTTGATTCCGCCGCCGAAAATCCCGCTTGTGAGATACCATGGCGTGTTCGCGCCTCGCGCGTCGTGGGGCGGCTGCTCGAAGGGGAGTTGTTCGCAACGTCGCGCGACGTCGAGTGGACCGTGCTCATGAAGCGTTCGTTCGGCTTCGATGCGCTCCGCTGCCCGAGATGCGAACGGCGGATGCGCGTGCTTTCCACGAACACCGACTCAGCGGTGGTGCGCCGCATCCTCGATCATCTGAACTTGCCCTCGCAGCCCCGAACGGCAGCACCCGCGCGCGATCCAACGTGGGAACCGATGGCGTTCGGGTTCGACGCGGCGTAGGTGGGCACCCGGCCCGAGCCCGTCATGGCGAACGCACGTCGCGGTCGTCGAGCCAGAGCTGCACCCAATGCACGGCGCGCGGGCCCTGCGACGGGGCGAGCGGGTGTTTGATGCGCGATAGACGGCTCGCCCGGCGCCGTTTCCGCGGGGCTCGACACGGGCGAGAGCTCTATGGTTTCCTATCCGCCTGCTCCTGAAGTCCGCGCCGGGGGATCCCACGCGGCTCTTCGTCGTGTCGCAGCCCGGTCAGATCTTCGTGCTCGAGGACGGCGCGCCCGAGCCCGCGGTGTTCCTCGATATCCGCGAGCTCATCGCCTACGGCGGCGAGCGCGGCCTCCTCGGGCTCGCCTTCCCGGATTACGAGGCGAACGGCCGCTTCTTCGTGCATTACTCGGACAAGGTGACGGAGGGCGACACGCGGGTCGTCGAGTTCAGGCGCGGCGAGACCCCGGACGTCGCCGATCCGACCCCGGTCGCCACCTACCTGGAGCACGAGCAGCCGCAGACCAACCACAACGGCGGGTCCATCGAGTTCAGCCCGCGCGACGGATTCCTCTATCTCGGGCTCGGCGACGGCGGCAACAGCAATGATTACGGCCCCGGCCACTCGGCCATCGGCAATGGCCAGGATCTCACGACCCTGCTCGGCTTCAGCATCGCCGGCTTCGGGCAGGACAGCGCGGGCGAAGTCTACGTCGCCGACTTCGGCGGCACGGTGTACCGCGTCGATCCGGAGTGAGCCCGGGCCAGCGCGCCCCGCGCCGCGCAGGAGCTCACATCGACCAGCGGAGCCCGGCGTACCCAGGGCCGAGCACGATCTCGGGCGTGGTGGGGACGCGGCGCTCTTCGGGCGGAATGGGCACCTGGCGGCCGCCGACGATGGCGAGCGGGATGCCGGCCCCGAGGCCGGCGATCCCGAGGACGAGGAACCCTTTCCCGACGGTGTTGTTGATCTCCTCGGTCCCGTAGGGGTCGTCGGCCGGGTCGCCAGCGCTGGTGTCATCCGTGATGGACGCGATCCCGATGAACGTGTTGATAACGCCGAAGAAGCTCGACACGAACCCCCCAAGCAGCATCCCCGGGTTATTAAGCCGGGTCAGCGGGCGGGCCGGCGGTGTCGGCGCCGCCGCGTCCGCGACGGGCGCCAAGGCCGGGCCGCGGACCTGCGGCACGGCGGCTGTCGGCGCTGGCGTGCCCGCGGGCAGCGGCTGCGCCGCGCCGCTGGACCGCGCGTGCGCCGCTGCCGGCTCGGCCCAGGCGTCTCGACCACCCCCCGCGCGGGCGGCGAGGAATATCGTGAGCAGCAACAGGCGCCCGAGGCGCTGCTTCGGTGGACTCATCATGTGGCTCTCCCTGCGATCGTCGAACAGGTGGCCGCTGGCCGGCGCAACTGGACATCGAGCTCCCCGGCTCGGCCTCTCCGACTAAAGGCAGGATAATGGGAGCGAGGTCCACGTCGCGGACTTCAGCGGGACCGTTTCGTGCTCCGGTCTCCGATCGGGACGGCGACCGTCTCCGAGGCGCCCGCCCGGGTGAGCTCCACCGTCTTCGTGAACGGCGCCCGCCCCGGCGCCGCGGCCTCGATCGTGTGCTGGCCGGGGTCGACGGGCACCGGGATGCCCCACAGCGGGTGTTTGATGCGCGATAGACGGCTCGCCCGGCGCCGTTCCCGCGGGGCCTGACACGGGCGAGAGCTCTATGCGATCCCTCGTCGAGGACGAGGTCGATCAGCTCGGCGGCCGACAGGCGGGAGGGGCTCGGGCTCATGTCGCGACGTTAGTGGAGGCCGGGTCGGTCAGCTCCGGGTGGCCACCAGCACCTCGGCCTCGCGCTCCCGGGTCATCCCCGTGACGACGGCGTCCGGCGTCGCCCGCAGCCACTCGAGGGTGTCGCGGGCGGTGTCCGCGACCGGTCGCAGGGTCAGTCCGGCGGCGTACGACGGGGCGGGGTCGTGTGCAGCCATGCCGTCGTAGAGCGGACGGGGCAGCCACAGCGGCAGCGAGCCCGGGCCCGCCCACGGCTCGACGCCCTGCTCCTCCAGGAGCTCCTGCGGCACCCAGGTCAGCTCCGGCGTCGCGCCGACGCCGGCAGCCACCCGGGCGAGCAGCTCGCCCGCGGGCAGCACCTCGCCGACGCCGTCGTAGTCGCCGGTCGTCCGCTGCTCGGCGCAGGTCACGATCCACGCCGCCAGGTCGCGGACGTCGATCACCTGCAGCCGGTCGTCCGGGCTGCCGCCGGCCAGTGCCTCGCCGCCGCCGGCGAACCGTGCGGGCCAGTACGTGAACCGGCCGGTCGGGTCCTCCGGCCCGACGATGAGCCCGGGCCGGATGATCGTCGCCGACGCGGCGCCCGCGCGCACGGTCTGCTCGCACGCGACCTTCATCCGGCCGTACGCCTCCGGGCTCGAGCTCGGGTCGACGTCCTCGGTCAGCGGCTCGCGCAGCGGCGACGTGGCGGGCGTGCCGAACGGCTCGTGAGGGTCCGGGTAGACGTTGACGGTCGACACGAAGACCCAGTGCGCGTCGGGGAAGGCGTCCACGGAGGCATGCACCCACGACGGCACCCGGGCGACGTCGACGACCACGTCGTACGCCGTGGCCGCGAGGTCGGCGGGCACCGGCTCGGAGCGGTCCCAACGCACGAGCGCCGCGCCCTCGGGCACTGACCCGGAGGTGCCACGGTTGGCGCACGTGACGTCGTGGCCGCGGGCGACGGCCTCCGCCGCGACCGCCTTGGACAGGAACATCGAACCGCCCAGCACCAGGATCTTCACGACGGCAACGCTGTCGCGAGACCCCTGTCGGGGCAAGCGATTCAGCCCACAGCAGAGGTCACGACGCGAGCTCGGGCGTGGTCTCGCCGAGCAGCCGTTTGAGCTGCGTGCGCTTGCGGCCAAAAGGTCCGACGTCCTCGCGGCGATGGAGCGCATCTTCGCGGAGGAGATCGCCCGCGTGACCACGCGGCTCGCGAGCATCGCCGGCGCACGAACGGGCTCGGTCGGGTTCCCTCAGAGATTCGGCTCGAGCTTGAACGTTCACGTCCATTTTCACACGCTGGCAATCGACGGAGTTTTCGAGAAGACCGCCTCGTGCGGTACTGCTCCCGCCCGGCCTTCACTCGATCGAATCGGGCTCCTGCCCGATGGGCGTATAGCGTACTTGCGGAAGACACCTCGGCGGGGACGCACTCACCGCGTCATGAGTCCAATGGAGTTCATGGCCCGGCTCGCGGCTTTGATTCCTCCGCCGAAGATCCCGCTTGTGAGATACCAGGGCGTATTCGCGCCTCGCTCGTCGTGGCGCTCTCTTGTGACACCCAAACCTCCGGCCCGCCTCGCAGCCCCGAACGGCAGCCCCCGCGCGCGATCCAACGTGGGAACCGATGGCGTTCGGGTTCGACGCGGCGTAGGTGGGCACGACGCCGCCGCGACCCTGAGGATTACGTCCGGAGTATGCGAAGATGGCCGGAACGATGTCAGGAGGCGTTCTGGAACGGCGGCGTTCGAGGAACGGAACATCGAGTTCACTCATTCGTGTGAGATTGTCCACCCCACGCTGGCGACACTACCATGGATAACGACAAGCCCCAAACCCCCACGCCTTCCCTCACGGATCTGATGGGCGCGATGGCGGCGGCCCAGGCCGCGCAGGAGCCGTTCTTCCTCGGCCGCCTCCGCGGGCACTTCGGCGCCGACCCCCGCACCCTCCCCGTTGTCGCCGAGGAGTTCCCGGCCTCGGACCACCCGAACTTCCAGCTCGCAATCGATACCCACCTCCGCGACGGCGGGTTCACCTCCGAGCTGCTCGGAGTCTCCGGCGGCGACATGTTCCGGGGGGTGAGCCTTCCCGATCTCCTCTCGCCGCCCCCGGCGATGCCCGGGATCGGCGGACCGCCGCCCTCGCAGGGGCCCGTGCAGTACCGCAACGTCCACCTCGACGCGGAGCGCCTCCTCGCCTGCGTCGTCGGCGGCCTCTATCTCTTCGCCCGCGGGGGCGACCGCTTCGCGCTCCTGGTGCGCGGCCCCAGCGACGCCGGGTTCCGGCGCAGCCAGCTCACCGTCGAGCTGATGGCGGGGGACAACGAGCGCGCCCAGCGCCTCCTTGCCGACCTCCGCGTCCTGATGCGCCGGCTCAACGTCTACCGCAGCCGCGTCGTCACCCTGAGCGAGACCTCGGACGGCTTCTCGGCCGCGACCAAGATCGAGCTCCAGAGCCTCCCGCGGATCGAGCGCGACGCGCTCATCCTGCCCGCGGCGCTGCTCGCGCGGCTCGAGCGGTCGACCATCGGCTTCTCCCGGCACAGAGAGATCCTGCTCAGCTCGGGGCGACACCTGAAGCGCGGGCTGCTCCTCTACGGGCCCCCGGGCACCGGCAAGACCCTGACCGCGATGTACCTGGCGGGCCAGATGCGGGAGCGCACCACCCTGCTCCTCACCGGGCTCGGGGTGAAGCTCCTCAAGGAGGCCTGCGCGATGGCGCGGTCGCTCCAGCCCTCGCTCGTGGTGCTCGAGGACGTCGATATCATCGCCCAGGACCGCGAGAGCGCGGACACGAGCTGCCGCTCACCGCTGCTCTTCGATCTCCTGAACCAGATGGACGGCCTCGCGGAGGACACCGACGTGATCTTCGTCTTGACCACCAACCGCCCGCAGGCCCTGGAGCCGGCGCTGGCGGCGCGGCCAGGGCGGATCGATCTCGCCGTGGAGATCCCGCTGCCGGACGCCGACTGCCGGCGGCAGCTGCTCGCGCTCTACGGGCGCGGCCTCTCGCTCAAGAGCGACGACCTCGCGCCGCTCATCGCGCGGACCGAGGGCGTGAGCGCGGCGTTCATCCGCGAGCTCCTGAGGCGGGCGGCGCTGTTCGCGGCCGACGCGGGGCGCGGCACGGCGGTCGACGAGGAGCACCTCAAGGAGGCGCTGCACGAGCTGCTCGTCGACGGGGGGCCGCTCACCCGCAGCCTCCTCGGCGCTCACGCTCACCGCCCCTCGTGATCACGTGATCACGTGATCACCGTTTGCCCCGGACCGCCTCTCTCTTCGCCTCTGCCTTCAGCTTCCTGGCGCCCTGATCGAGGCCGCGCTGGCGCCGCCGACCTTCGACCCGAAGACGTGCGAGCGCCCCCTCCGCCTGGGGCTCTCCGACACGGCCGAGGTGTGGCTGCTCCCGCCGCTCTTGCGCGCGCTCGAGCGCGAGGCGCCACGCACGCGGGTCGTCGCCGTGCCCGCGCAGCTCCGCACCGTATGCGGTCCTCTCGCACGATGCGCGCCGCATGCTGGTAGATCGAGTTGCCGCCTGCAGACTGGCTCGTGTAGCCTTGGACAATGCGAGCGGTGCTCTCGATCTACCCCTTGGTTATCTTGGCCATGCTCTCCAGCGCCGGCTGCAAGCGGCTCAAGACAGGCGCCGGCGAAGACTTCGCGAAGAGGTATAGTTGCCCGGAGGACAGGGTCGAGGTGCGCGCGCGTACCGACGTCAAGTGGGGCACGGTCGTGCTCGGCGGCCGATCGCAGGAGGCCCCGCCGGCCGAGGTGAAGGACGACCCGGGACGGCTCGCCAAGTGGAACGCAGACCGCGCCGAGAAGGACGCGGAGACGAGGAAGAGGCTCGACGATCTCGACGTGTTCCAGGTGAGCGGGTGCGGGCACGACGAGCTCGTCGCCTGCGCCCACCCGGCGGACGGCGATGGCGTGGCGACCGACAGGGTGGTGTGCTTCCAGGGGCCGCAGCGAGCCCGCCCCTGACCGGACCGGCTCCGACGCCCCTTGCAAGTTGAGCACTCGATGTGCTCCTCGTCGTGGGATTCGTTATACCGCTCACTGTCGACGTCGAGCGCATTCGTGCGCTTCGCTGCCGGGGCATTTCACGCCGTGGCGCTCCGCTGGGTGGGCGGGCCGAACCAGGTGGTGAGGGCGTCGCGAAGGCCGTTGTCCGTCCCTTCTCCGACCCACGCGACGTGTCCGTCGGGTCGAATCAAGACAGCAGTCGGCGCAGGTACCGCGCCGAGCACCGGGAGCTCCCACACACCAGCTGGGCGAGCTTCAAGCAGGCGAACACGAGCGGCCCAGGGAGTGATGTCGAAGGCCCCCGGCTCGCCGAGGTTGAGCAAGACCGGTCTTGCCTCGTGCAGCAGCGTGAATACTCGCAGCGGTCCGCTCTCGGTGACCAGGTCGAGATCGGGCATGCGACGTCCGAGCAGCGGGTGTCCTTCACCGAGGTCGTAGCGAATGTCGAGGCCAGACATCATTGCGGCGTAGCGCTTGCGAGGCTCGTCCATCTTGAGCAGCTCGGTCACGGTCTCGCGCAGGGCCTCCGTTCGATCGTCGCCGCGACCGAGCGCGGTTTGTGCCATGGTCAGGCGCAGCACGCGGGCAGCGATGGGGTGCCGCTCGGCGTGATAGGTATCGAGCAGGCTGTCGGGCGACGTGCCGCTCACCACCTGGGCGAGCTTCCATCCCAGGTTCACGGCGTCCTGGACGCCGATGTTGAGTCCCTGTCCACCTGCCGGCGCGTGCACGTGCGCCGCGTCGCCCGCCAGGAGGACACGCCGGTCTCGGTAGGACGCCGCTTGCCGAGCCATGTCGCTGAATCGGGATAGCCAGGTCGGGTTGCGAACACCGAAGTCGGTGCCGTAGACCGCGACGAGCGCATCGCGCAGGTCCTGGAGCGTCGGCTTGTCAGCTTTGCCGACGTGCGGCTCCACGAGCACGACGCCAACACGCTTTCCGTCCTCCAGCTTACCCAGCGCGTTGACGCCCTTTTCGCCGCGGCGGACGCCCCACGCGGGCTCGTCCACCATGTCCACCTCCGCGATCAGGTAGCTCGTCGACGCGTCCCACCCGGCGAAGTCAATGCCCGCCCTCTTGCGGACCAGGCTGCGACCGCCGTCGCACCCGACGAGATACTTCGCTCGTAGCGTCGCGCCGTCAGACAGCTCGACGTCGACGACCGTATCGTCCTGCGCAAACCCCGTCACGTCACGCCCGCGATAGAACTTCACCGGCAGCTCGGAGACCCAGTCGGCCAGGATGCGCTCGATCCGGTTCTGGCGGAGCGCGAGCCCGTGGTTGTGGCGAACGGGGAAGTCGCTGATGTCGAGAGGGATGAACGAGAAGCCGGCGACCTGCATCACCTGCCCCTGTGAGAGAAAGCGCTCCGCGACGCCACGCTGATCGAAGACCTCGATCGTGCGTGCGTGCAGACCGCCCGCGCGCGAGCCGGCGAGGTCCTGGTTTTCGCGCCGCTCGACGACGGCGACGTCGATCCGCGCCAGCGCTAGCTCGGCCGCCAACATGAGCCCCGTCGGACCTCCACCCGCGATCACCACGGCGTGCTTCGGCATCTTCATGGTGCAGCATGGTGCGGCATGCCTGGGGGCTTCCGGCAAGCCCCCATGTCTGGTATACGCTGGGGCTGGAGATGGACGGGAGGCGCGCTCGTTTCCTCGCTGCACGCGCGCCTCGCCGCGCACGCCGGCGCGCCGAATTTTTGCGATCGTCGGGCGTTCGTAGGTGATCTCTGAAGACCCCTGGATGGAGGCCGGCCTGCCATGACCCGCAGCGAGGACGAGCGCGCCATCGACGCCGTCGTACACGCGTTCTTTCAGGCCTTTGGCAACAAGGGTGGAGTGCGACCGGACCTCGACGCGCTGCGCGCGCTCTTCCTCGCGGAGGGCGTGATCATCAAGACCTGCGGAGAACCACCGACGATCTACGACCTGCGCTCGTTCATCGAGCCCAGGGAGAAGCTCTTGACGAGCGGGGAGCTGGTCGATTTCTCCGAGGAGGAGGTCTGGGGGAGGACGGACCTCTTCGGGAGCATCGCGCAGCGCTTCTGTGTGTATCGCAAGTCCGGGCTGCTCTCGGGGCAGCGCTTCGAGGCGAGGGGCACGAAGTCCATCCAGCTGGTCAAGACGCCCGCCGGCTGGAAGATCAGCGCGGTTGCCTGGGACGACGAGCGGGAAGGGCTGAGCGTCCCTCCGGCTCAGGACGTCACACGACGCAGCCTGTAGCCGACAGGAATGCGGGAAAGAGAGAAACCGCAAGGGGCGCAAGGGACCAGAGGCGAGGTCGTTTTGGTCTTCCCCTTGCGCCTCTCGCGCCCCTTGCGGTTTCGCTTCCCTTCTGTTGATTTCTTAGGGACTCCAACGTGATCGATCGTCTACGGCAGGGTGTCCACGAGGGCGAGCGATGACGCCCGGAAACCGGCCACCTGCGCGTCCACCTCGGCCTGCGACAGGAGCACGTCCTTCGCGAAGTAGACCCAGTCGACGTCCTCGGCGTACGTCCGCGGGCCGGTCTGTCCGGCGGCGAGCTCGTCGAACCATAGGTTGAAGTCGATGTGCTGATCCGTCTCGGGGACGTAGGTTGCGTCGTGCGTGCAGAGCCGCGCGCCGTCGATGTAGTAATGGATACCGGACGCGTCGATCTGGAGGAGGAGCCTCTTCCAGCCCGACTGGTCCCCCGCGACCTGGTTCGACTTCGTATTCTCGAGCGTGGCCGTTTCCCACGAGGTCAGCCACAGCGTGCTGGTATCGCCCTGCCCCCACCCGCCGTTGGGCATGTACTCGAAATCCTGCTCCGAGTAGTTGGGATCGACCTCGGGGTCGTTGATCCATGGACTGATCGTGAAGAACGTCTCGACCAGCTTGTCGCCGAGGTGCCGGGTCCCGGTCAGGGGCGTGTTGCGGAATCTCACCCTGGCGGAGTAGGTCCCGAAGCGGAACCTGTCGTCGTTGGACTGGATCTCCGCGTGCGAGGTGCTCGCTCCCGATCCACGCGAGGTCGCTTGGAGCCGCAGCAGCCTGTTCGAGGCGAGATCGGGATCGTCGATGAACGACACATTGGACGAGAGCCATTGTGCGCCGGCGACCCCGGGCGCTCCGTCGGTCGTCCGTACCCACCACCGGCTCCTGAGACCGTCGTCGGCGATGCCGCTGTAGCTGAAGTCGTCGAAGAACTCGGCCGACACCGTGACGCCGCCGCCCTCGCCGCCAGCGCCGCTGCCCTCGCCGCCAGCGCCGCTGCCCTCGCCGCCAGCGCCGCTGCCCTCGCCGCCAGCGCCGCCGCCAGCGCCGCCAGCGCCGCCGCCAGCGCCGCTGCCGCCCTCGCCGCCAGCGCCGCCGCCAGCGCCGCCGCCGCCCTCACCGCCGCTCCCTCCGCCAGCGCCGCTGCCGCCCTCACCGCCGCTCCCTCCGCCAGCGCCGCTGCCGCCATGGCCGGCAGGGACGTCGAGCTCGTTCGAGCAACCCACCAGCACATACACCGCAAGGAGCGCCGCCCCCGCGGCGTGGATGAAGCGCGCGCCCCGGGGCGCCTCGTTCGATGCAGCGATGCTCTGGCCTTCGCGATCCGTTTTCATCGAGACTGTTCCTTTCGGGATGAGCGTCCCATCGGACGCTTGGACTTCCTACCCGCTCAACAACGATCGCGGCTAGCGTTGAGCCACCGCAGCTTGTCGGGATTGGCCATCGCCCGGATGGCGCGCACCACGCCACCGTCGACCTCGAGCGTGATGACGACACGGATCGCTGCGTCCGTGCGGGCGCGCAGGAGGAGCGCCGGCTCACCGTTGATGTCGCCGATCGCCGCGTCGAAGGGGCCGGCCGGAAGCCGCGGCGTCGAGGCGACGAAGCCCGCCACCGCCTCGCGGCCGCGCAACGGCGCCAGCACGGCGCCGGGAAATCGCCCGCCGCCGTCAGCGTCGAGCACGACGTCCTCGGCGAGCAGGTCGACAAGCCCGCGCAGATCGCCCGAGCCCACGCTGCGGGCGAAGCGCGCGACCAGCTCGCGGTGGGCCTCGGGGGTGGGCGGAAGCCGCGGCCGCTGCCGATCGAGGTGCTCGCGGGCACGAGACCCGAGCTGGCGACAGGCAGCGGGCGTGCGCTCGACCACCCGTCCGATCTCGGCGTAGTCGTAGTCGAACAGCTCGTGCAGGACGAAGACCGCGCGCTCGAGCGGCGAGAGCTGTTCCAGCAGCACCAGGAACGCCATCGACACCGACTGCCAGCGGGCCAAGGGGGAGGAGGCGTCGAGCGCGTCGGCCTCGCTCCAGATCGGCTCGGGCAGCCAGCTGCCGACGTAGGTCTCGCGCCGGCGGCGCGCCGAGTCCAGCAGGTTGAGGGACAGCCGCGTGACGATGGTGCCGAGCAGGGCCTTCGGCGACTCGACCTCGGCCTCGGGCACGGCCAGGTAGCGGATGTAGGCCTCCTGCACCACGTCCTCGGCGTCGGCCGCGCTGCCGAGCATGCGGTAGGCGATCGCGAACAGGAAGCGGCGGTGGATCTCGACGTCGGATTTCATGGTTCTTGGCTTGCCTCGATCATGGACAGCGCGGCCGGCGCCGATGTGACATCGGCCCGGATGTCACACGACGACCCGCTGCGTGGTCTTGCCGGCCACCATGCGCAATCTCATCCTGTTCGTTCTCTTCCCGCTGTTCTCGGCCTGCAACGGATCCTCGTCGCCCTCGGGCTTCGAGGGCACCTGGAACTACGATCTGCCCGACCGCGCCAGCGGCACCAACCTGGCTCACCTGTCCTGCCCGGCCCAGGGCGGCGCCCCGGCGGTGGAAGTCGACATCCCGCAGATCGGCCACCTGGTGCTTTCCCGTGACGGCGACCAGACGCTCGCCGGCCGCACCGATCAGGGTTGCTCGTGGAGCTTCCGCGAGGCCGACCACGAGCACGCGCGCTTCGCATCGACGGAGGCGACCTGCGATAACCCGGTCATCGGATCGAGCTACACCATCACCGGCTGGACCCTGGCCCGCGACGGCGCCGGCGCCGCCGAGGTCGTCGACGCCATCAGCCACCGCCCCGGCGGCGCCGACTGCGACTTCGTGCTCGCCGCCGGCAAGCGCACCTGGGTCGACCCCGATGCCGACGACGATCCCGCCGCCTCGTTCGTCGGTTCGTGGGCCTACGTCCCGCCCGATCCGGTCACCCGCACCAACGTCGCCACCGTCGCCTGCGCCGACGCCGAGGGCAACCCGCTGCCGCCGAGCTACGAGCCCCAGCTCGGCAGCATCGCGATCGAGCGCACCGGCCCGCACGCCGCTGCCGCCACCGACGGCGACGGCTGCACCTGGACCTTCGCGGTCCACGGCAACACCGCGTTGCTCGACCCGCCGGCGCAGAGCTGCGGCCCGCTCACGCTTCATCACTGGGCCCTGGCCGGCGACGGCGGCCACGCCTTCGAGGTCCGCAGCGGCGAGCGCGCCGGCTGCCGCGTCCTCCTGACCATCGGCGAGCGCACCCGCCAGTAAGAGCTCATCCGCAAAACCGGCCAAAACAGGGGGAGCTCACAGGAGCTCTCTGGGGAGCTCGCTCCCGCTCATCACCTGCCGCACCTCGATGGCCATGTTGAGCGGCTCGCCGCCGAGCCCGGGCGCGGCGGACGCCTCCGCGGCGAGCTCGTAGGCGCGCTCGGGGCTCCCGACGTCCACCACCCAGAACCCGGCGAGGAACTCCTTGGTCTCGGGGAACACGCCGTCGGTGATGGGCCTGCCGTCCTTGCCGGCGCGCACGAGCCTGGCCTGGTCGGGCGAGGTCAACGCCTCGATCCCCACGAGCTCGCCCGACTCGCGGAGCTTCTGGTTGAAGCTGTTCAGGAACGCGAGGTGCGCCTGCAGGTCCTTGGGCGGCCAGCTCATCAACGCGTAGGGCTCCCGGGTCGGCACGTGCATCATCAGGAGGTATTTCATCGTCAGCTCCCTTTCAGCGTGCGCGCCCCGCATCGGGCGCGCGTTCGCAGAGGAGTCGGAACCCACGCGGCGTTCTCGACATCGCGGAGGACGATACTCAAAGAAAAGTTTCTTGGCGGCCGGCAGACGACGTGAGGGAGAGGAAGGCGTGCCCCCCACCCCGGAACAGCCCTGCCACGCCGAGAGCGCCGTACCGTGCTCATCGTGTCGCGCCGCGGCCGCCGCATGTCGAGGACGACGCCTGGGACGTTCGGATCGCCGCGGCCGACGTCACGCCGCGGCGCGGACCGGCGGCAGGCGGAACGCGGCCCCCTCGGAGCGGCTGCGCCTGCGGAACGCGCCCGGCGCCTCGCCCGTGTGCCGCTTGAACGCGCGGCTGAACGCGAACTCCGAGTCGTACCCGACCTCGGCCGCCACGGCGGCCAGCGAGCCGTCGCCCTCGGCGAGCAGCTCGGCCGCCCGCTGCATGCGGAGCTCGGCGAGGTAGCGAAGCGGCGGGACCCCGAGCTCGGCGAGGAACCGCCGCGCCAGGGCGGCGCGGGAGAGGCCCGCCGCCTTCGCGAGCGCCTCGACGCTCCAGCGCTCGGCCGGCTTCTCCTGCATGAGCCGGAGCACGCGCGCGACGCGACGGTCGAAGGCGCGCGCGCCGCGACGGTCGAGCGCGCGCGCCGCGCGCCCCTCGCGCGCATGCTCGTGGCAGTGCAGCGCGTAGGCGAGCAGCGGCTCGAGCAGCGAGCGCGCCAGCTGGGCCTGCCCCGGGGAAGCCTCCGCGAGCGCGGCGCGCAGCAGGCCCACGACCGCAGAGAGCCCCGGCGCGCGCCGCACCTCGCCCGCAGGCAGGTGGACCACGGGCGCGAGCGCGGCGAGCGCCCCGCCGGGCGCGGCGGCGTAGGTCGCCGAGATCAGCTCCGCCTCGGCGGGCGCGCGCCCGGGCGGCGGCGCGACGCAGCGGAGGCTCTGCTCGCGGGGCCCCGCGCCGCGCGGGCCGAACCCGAGGAGCACGACGTCGCCGGCGTCGAGCTCCAGCGCGCACACGCCGTCCTGCGAGAGGCGAAAGGCGCCCTGCACGACGACGTGGAGGCTCGGCGGATCGCCCGCGCCCGCGCGCCAGGGCGCGCCTGGGTGGCCGAGATGCCGGGAGACCACCACGCCGCGGGGAAGCAGCCCCTCCGTCTCGTCCGCCATGCCCCATGGTTGCCCGCGCCGAGGCCGCTCGTCCAGCGCTCGTGCGCGGATCGAGACGCGCGAGCATGACTCCGCGCCTCGCGGTCATGGCGCGCGGGCGAGGGCCGCCGGAAGCTCGGGGCCATGACGCGCCTCGATTCCACGCCAGATTCCACGCCGGCTTCCACGCCGAACGAAGAAGCGCTCCCCCGCGCGCTGCCCGACAAGATCCAGAGCAGCCTGCTGAGGAGCCGGACCGTCCTGATCTTCGGGGAGATCACCAGCGAGCTGGCGCAGGCGACCACCGCGCAGCTCCTCGCCCTCGCGAGCGATGACGGCGAAAAGCCGATCCGGATCCTGATCCACTCGCCGGGCGGGCACGTGGAGTCGGGGGACACGATCCACGACGTGATTCGCTTCATCCGGCCCGAGGTCAAGGTGATCGGCACCGGCTGGGTCGCCAGCGCGGGCGCGCTGATCTTCGTCGCCGCGCGGCGGGAGAACCGGTTCGCGCTCCCGAACACGCGCTTCCTCCTGCACCAGCCGCTCGGCGGCGTGCGCGGCCCCGCGTCGGACATCGAGATCGAGGCGGCCCAGATCCTGGCCGCGCGCGATCGGCTCAACCGCATCTTCGCGGCGGCGACGGGGCAGGCGCCCGCCAAGATCGCGCAGGAGACCGAGCGCAACCTGTGGATGACGGCGCGCGAGGCCCAGGAGTACGGCCTCGTGCATCGCATCGTCGAGAGCGCGCTGGAGGTCTGAGCGCGCCGGAGCGGCCCGCGCCGGCGCGGTGACGCCGGGTCGCGCGACGTCCCCTACAGAGGGGCGAACGTGCACGCACCGGCGGCGCAGACGGGCCTGGACGCGAGGCACGCAGGCGTGCCGTAGGGGCAGCCCATCCTCCGATGCTCGCGACATACGGTCGCGTCGAGGTGGACGATGAGGCGCCTCATCTGGTGGACGCCCGCCCGGTTGACCACCTCACCACAGGTGCCGCCGCACTCGGTGCTCGTATCGACCATGACGCAATCGTTGTCGGAAGCGCATGCCCGGTAAGCGGCCCGGACACGCTCCACCTGGCCGGAGGCGCGGGCATGGAGCTGCTGACAGGCCCTCCAGTCCACGTCTCTCTCGTCCTCCGTGCGTTCCGTCGTGTCGGCGAAGCCCGCGATCGCGAGCCCGAATGAAGCCATGGCAAAGAGCGCAGAGATCCCCAGGCGAGTCCGGTTCGTTTTCATGCTGCCTCCATCGCGCGCGTGCTCGTGGTCGCCGGCGACGCGGGCGCACCGCGCGGCGACTCGCCTGTCATGAGGCTCCACCCCCGGGAACGGAAGGCGCTCGACGGCGTGTGCCCCGGCACAAGCTGGGCGGGCAGGAAGCCCAAGCGCTTCTGTGGATGTCAGGAAACTTCAGTCTCTCCAGCTTCAGCTGGATCGATGTCGCCGGTGAACTCGAGGGCCCGGGTGGCTACCTTCTCGGCTCCTACCGCATCGCCACCGCCCCCGAGCCAAACTCCAGCCGACGCACGAGCTTCAAGTCGACATGCTTCCGGGAGCTCCGACCCGCGGACCTACGGTGCCTTGGCGCAGCGGAAGCCGATGCTCCAGCCGCGCGCCGTCGAAGCGCTCGGGCGGCGGTGCGCGGAGCGCACATACTGGCTCTCGACCGTATCCCACCCGCCGCCGCGGAGCACACGGCGGGAGTCGTCGCAATCGTCCCTGTCGTAAGGGCAATAATGGCTCTCGGTCCACTCCCAGACGTTGCCGGCCAGGTCCAGGGCGCCGGCGGGCGATCTCCCGGCCGGCGATCGCCCGACGGGGGCGGTCGCCGGGGCCGCGTCGCCGTCGTTGTACATGCGAGGCCACGGCCCCTTCCCCACCTTCTCCAGCCGCTCCGTCAGCATCCGGCTGCACTCGGGCCCGCAGGCGTTGAGGCGCTCGCCCGAGGGAGGCGCGTGGCCCCAGGGGTAGGTCCGAGCGTCCTTGCCGCGCGCCGCGAGCTCCCACTCCGCCTCGGTGGGCAACCGCTTGCCGGAGGCGGCGCAATACGCCTTCGCCTGGTACCAATCGACGCAGTTGATGGGGTGGTCCAGCGCCTCGGGGCCGTTGCAGAACTGGCTCCAGAAGGAGCGGCCGCTGGGCGTCAGCCCCTCCGACTCGACGGTCTTCTGCGGGCGATCGCAGGCCTCGCAGTCCGAGTAGGCCTTCACCGTCACCTCGGTGACGTCGAGGCAAAACCGACCCACGGTCACGCCATGTCGCGGCGTCTCGTCGCTGGGCGTCTCCGCGTCGGCGTCGGAGCCCATCTGGAACTCGGTGCCTTCGACGAGCGCCATGCCGGCCGGGCAGCCGCCCGATCCGGCCGACGGCTCGCGCAGGAAGAGGTACACCCCCGCGCCCGCGGCGCACGCGGCGGCGGCGAGCGGCGCGGCGCGGCGGAGGCGCCTCTCGCGCGCGCGCTCGACGCCTCCGCGGCCCCGCGCCGCGGGCCGCTCGGCGGCGCGCTGGTGGAGCACGGTGTGGCCAGCCGCTGTGTCAGGGACAGGGGCCGCCGTCACAGGGTCGCCCGCGAGCGCGCTCGAGCTCGCGAGCGTGGCTGAGGTGACAGGCTCTCTCGCGAGCTCGTCGGCGCCGTGGGGCGCGCCCAGAAGGGCGACCGGCGCGGCCACGGTCGTGGCGAACGCGGCCGGGTGATGGCGGCCCGCGGGGGCGTCGACGTCCGCCGTCCGGACCTCCAGGCTCGGAAACGCGTCGACCATCTCGCGCGCCGACTGGAATCGGCAGGTCGGATCGACGGAGAGCGCCTTGGAGAACCAGTCGTCGATCGACGCCGGCAGGCCCGGCCTCTGCTCGCTTGCGGGGCGGAACCTCCCCTTCAGGACCGCCGCGCCGACGGCGACGAACGAGCTGCCCTGGAACGGCAGCGCGCCGGTCAGCGCCTCGTAGAGGATGACGCCGAGCGACCAGAGATCGGAGCGGAGATCGACGTCCTTGCTCCCCTCGAGCTGCTCGGGGCTCATGTACGGGGCCGATCCGATCACCATCCCGGTCTCGGTGAGCGCGGGGTTCGCCGCCGGCGCCGCCGCGTCGCCCGCGACCTTCGCGACGCCGAAGTCGAGCACCTTGACGAAGAGCGGGTATCCCTGGCCCCCCTCCGTGATGAAGACGTTGTGGGGCTTGATGTCGCGGTGCACGATGCCGAGCTCGTGGGCGCTCTCGAGCGCGCTCCCCACCTGCCGCGCGAGCGACCTCGCGGTGGCGAAGCTGAGGCGGCCGCCGCGCTCGAGGAGCTCTGCCAGCGAGAACCCGCGCAGGAGCTCCATCACGAGGTACGGCACGGCGCCGTCGACGACGCCGTAGTCCATGACCTGCACCACGTGCGGGTGCGCGATCCGCGCCGTGGCCCTCGCCTCGCGCTGGAAGCGCGCGACGAGGGCAGGACGCTCCGCCGCCCGCTCGGGGCGGATGAACTTCACCGCGACGTCGGTGTCGAGGGCGAGGTGCCGCGCCGCCCACACGACGCCCATCCCGCCCTGCCCGAGAGGCCTCAGCAGGTGCAGCTTGTCCGCGATGACGGCGTCGGGTCGGAGCTCCACGTGGACCAGGCGGATGGTACCACCGGCGCGCCGGCGGCCGCACCGTGGCCGCCGGGAGCCCTCAGGCCAACGCGGCTACGGCTTCGCCTTCTCGTCGAGGAAGCCGGTCACCCACGCGAACGGCGCGTTCCAGTTGATCGTGATCTCGTTCACGCTCCAGGCCTCGATGTTGTCAACGAAGCACCGCTGCGGGACGCACCCCTTGAGCCCGGCGCTCTGGGAATGGGGATCCTGGAGCGAGGAGTTCGGGCCGCCGGAGACGGCGCCGGGCGGCGCCTTCGGGAACTTGCTGTTCGCCTGGTGCGACCAGAACCGGTGGTGCGGGTTCTCGAGCGGCTTGTCGCCGTAGCCGGTCACGTACGACTGCCCGAGCGGGTTGCGCCCGAGGAGGTAGTCCATGCCCAGCACCACACCGTCGAGGTACTTCGGCTGCTTGGTGAAGTCGTGGGCGAGCGCCACAACGAGCATGTTGTTCAGCACGCCCGAGTTCGAGCCCCAGTCGTACTTGCCTTCACGCGTCCGGGCGATGAGCGTCCGGTACCCCTCCTTGTCGGCGATGGCGAGGTACTGGTCGGCCGCCTTCGCGATGCGGCCGCGGATCTCCTTCTGCCACGCCGCGTCCACGTGGCCGGGCACGATCGCCATCGACATCTGGCCGAGCCCGTCGGTGACCCGCCAGTTCATCGACGCCGCGCCCCCTTCGATCTCCGTCGGGAACCGCGCGTTGAGCGGCGAGTCCTGCAGGAACTTCTTGTACTCCGGCTTCCCCGTCGTGACGAAGAGCTCCGCCGCGGCCCAGTAGAACTCGTCCTTGGCGTCCGTGTCGTCGTAGGGCCCGCCGCCCTTGTCGCCGCCGGGCGGCGCGTAGAGGGCCGGGTTCTGCTTCGCCGCCGCCCAGGCGCGCTCGGCGGCCTTCAGGCACTTCGCCGAGAACGCCGCGTCCACCGTCTTCCAGATGCGCGCGCACTGCGCCCCCGTGGCCGCCACGTTGAGCGTCGCCGCGGTGCTCGGCTTGTGGAGGAAGCGCGCCTGCTTGTCCTCGTGCGGCGCGAGGCCGAGGCCCGTCCACGACTCGTCGTGCATCTTGTGGTGGACCATGCCGGCGAGCGGCTTGCCTTCCGGCACCTGCATCCCCATCAGGAACTCGAGCTCCCAGCGCGCCTCGTCGAGGATGTCGGGCACGCCGTTCTTGCCCTCGGGGATGTTGAGCTTGCCGTCGGCGAAGTCGGCGCTCGAGGCGCCGATGTGCTTCGTGCGCTCGTACCAGTTGAGCAGCGTCCACACCGAGATACCGCCGTTGACGACGTACTTGCCGTGGTCGCCGGCGTCGTACCAGCCGCGGGACGCGTCGAGCGCATAGTCGCAGCCGCTGTCCTTCAGGCAGCGCGTGCTCTTGTCGTGGAGGTGCCCCGCCGGGCGCGCCAGCTCGGGCTTGCCGGCGAACGGCATCTTGATCTCGATGCCGCTCCGGTTGTGGTAGAAATACGCGAGCGCGTCGTACTTGAGCTTCTGGTAAAGGCCCGTTCCGATGTCGAACGGGAAGCTCTTCTCCTCCCCCACCTTGAGCACGTAGCCCTGGCCAGGCGCCTTGACGGCCGTGAAGTCGACGAGGTGGACGTGATCGCCGGAGGCGCCGTCCTTTCCGAAGACCTTGGTCTGGCCGTGGGCGACGGACTTGCCGGAGGCGTCGAGCAGCTCCCAGGCGACCGGCGCGGTCGCCGCGCTGTTCACGGTGGCGATCTTGATGGCGCCGGGCAGATACCCGACCTGGTTCACGGCGACCTTCGGCGCCGTCGCCTCGGCCACGGGCGCGGCGGCCTTGAACTGCGGGTCGTCCAGGCGGATGTCGTCGATGCAGACCTCGAACGGCTCCTTGGCCGACGCCATGGCGCCGCCGATGTGGAACGCGAGCTCCGCCGTGCCGTCATCGGCCTTCCCCATCGTGAACTTGCCGGAGAAGGTCTTGGGCTCGGTCCCGAGGATCACGGTGTCCGACCAGTACTCCTCGTAAGGCGGCCCCGACATGCCGACCTTCGGGCGCGCCTTCGTGGGCGAGGACGCCCAGGCCTTGTACTCGAGGGTGTAGCTGTGCCCCTTCTGGATCACCATCTCCCGGTGGCGGAACTGGGCGTCCCAGTTGTTTGACCCCTTGTTCGTCACCGTGACGCAATAGGCCCCCTTCTTCACCTCGGCGCTGCCCGCGCCAGGCGCGGTGAACGAGGTGGTCCAGGGCAGGCTCTTGTTGTCGTCGAAGTTGGATGCCTTGAGCAGGTTGGTCTGCGCGGGCGCGGAGCCCCCCGCGGCGCTCGCGTCACCGCCCGCGCCGGGGCTCGCGCCGCCAGGAGGGGCGGCCCCCGCGCCGGGGCCCTGCGTGACCACGCATCCAGCGCTCAGCCCGAGCGCGAGCGCGAGCGCGGACACCCGCCCCGCTCGGCGGAGGATCGACGGCTTGAGAAAAAGGTCCTTCATAAGTCCTCGGTTCACGACTGGGAGCAATCGGCGCATAGAAAGCGGCGATTCTGTCCGTCTTGTCAAGCGCAATCCTCCCCGACGCGCGGGTTCGAGGCGGCGCGGCGGCCGTCCCGTCGACCTTCGCCAGCCAGCGACGCGCGGCCTGCCATCACCCGCCATCCCGCGCGCCGCAGGGCCGCGCGGGATCGCCGCGCGGCCCTGCGGCGCGCGGCGATCCCGCGCGGCCCTGCGGCGCGCGGCGATCCCGCGCGGCCCTGCGGCGCGCGGGAGGCCCAGCAAGTTCGCGCTGGTACCCGTGGCGAGGCCGCACTAACCTCCGCCGCACTCGCGCCGTACCAGGATGGCGATCGAGCACCCCAGGAGACGACATGGCAAAGCACAGCTTCTCAGTCCCCTTCAGCGGATCCTCTCAAGACATCGTCGCGAAGGCCAAGACGGCGATCGAGAAGGCCGGCGGCAAGTTCACGGGCAACGAGGGCAAGGGCGACTTCTCGGTGCCGACGCCGGCGGGGACCGTGAAGGGGACGTATGCCGTCTCGGCTCAGAGCTTCTCCGTGGATATCACGGACAAGCCCTTCATCGTGCCCGGCAGCGCGATCGAGTCCCAGGTGCGCAAGTTCCTCGAGACGGCCTGAGCCCTCTCGGAGCGCCTGGCGTCCTTGGCGCGCCTGGCGGCTCATCATTCCGGCAAGATGGGGGATCTCCTCCACACCCCCTGCTGATGGACTCGCTGTCCGGCACAACTCTCTTGTGCGGCGCAGCCATTCCCGACCAGACCCTCGACACCAGCGCGTGCGATCGAGCTCATTCACGATAGCGAGTGACAAGCGCCATCGCATCGTCGAGAATTCGACATGGACTACGTTACGGGGGAGGTCCTGCGCACCGATACGTGCGTCGCGCGAGCGGCCGAGTCCAGGAGCGGCGCGCCGGCGATGCTGAGAGCTCCCTGCGGCGAGCCGCCGACTCCGCGCGCGCTCGCGAAGCCGGTCCCCGTGCTGGAGCCCTGGGTCGATACCTCGCTGGCGCGCGTGCTCGACCAGGGCCCGCTGCCGGTGGGGGGCGCGCTGCGCCTGGGCGCCGCGGTTGCGCGCAGCCTGGGCGAGGTGCACCGGCGTCCTCCAGCGGGACATCAAGCCGGACAACGTCCTGGTCGACGCCGAGCGGACGCGCGCGTGCTTGATCGGCTTCGGGCTCGCGACCTGGTGGACGCCCCAGCTCGCTGCGCAGAGGTCGCCGGAGGCGCGTCACGCGCGACCTCGACCGCATGGCCTACCGCGGCCCGATGGCCATGGACTTCCGGAACATCCTTGCCCGCTCGGCCGCCGCGCTCTCGCAGGCCCCGGCCGCGCGCGCCTTGGAGCAGCGCAGCTCGGAGCGTGGAGCGGGCAGGTGCGCGCGGTGGCGCGAAGCTTCCAGATCAAGCGGCTCCGCGGTATGCTCCAGGCGCAGCTCCGGTACGGCATCACGACAGCTCCCCCGACCGCGCAGCCCGAACGACGGCCATGGCGGGCGCGCCCAGGCGAAGAGCCATAGTGGGCGGATGTGTCAGAAGGTTGTCGCGACCGGTTCACGCTGGCGCTACGTTGCCATCGTCTCCAATGAACACAACCTCAGAGCCTGGTGTCCCGTGCATACCATCCTGATGGTCGACGATGTGCCGGAAAGCATGGCCGCGACAGC
The DNA here is from genome assembly GCF_051524395.1 of Sorangium sp. So ce117. Taxonomy (NCBI): domain Bacteria; kingdom Pseudomonadati; phylum Myxococcota; order Polyangiales; family Polyangiaceae; genus Sorangium; species Sorangium sp. So ce117. The sequence goes on along the minus strand of NZ_CP150309.1, from coordinate 3,164,978 downwards.
CGCTCAGCTCGAAGAGCTAGGCTTTCAGGTGGCGGTCGCTCAAGATGGTGAAGATGCGCTGGAGCGGGCCGAGCTCCTTTCTCCCGATTTGATCCTGCTCGATGTGTTGATGCCGGGAATGAACGGCTTCGAGACGTGCCGGCGCCTGAAAGCGTCTGAAAGCACCAAGGGCATTCCGGTGATCTTCATGACCGCGCTGGAAGAGACGGCCCACAAGGTGGCCGGGTTCGAGGCCGGCGGCGTCGATTACGTTATCAAGCCTCTGGAGCTCGACGAGGTCCTGGTGCGGATCAAGACACACCTGGAGCTGTATACGATGCGCGCGGAGCTCGAGGCACAGAACGTGAAATTGCGGCGGGAAATCGAGGAGCGCGAGCGATTGGAGGCCGCGCTGCGGTGCGCCCACGACAAGCTGGAGCGGAGAGTCGAGGAGCGCACGGCCGAGCTTGCGGCGGCCAACGATCTGCTGAAACAAGAGAACGGCGAGCGCAAGCGGGCCGAGGAGACATTGCGCGAAAGCCAGGGCATGCTGCAGGCAATCATCGACAATTCGGCGGCCATGGTCTACGTGAAGGACCTGCAGGGCCGATACCTGCTGAGCAACCGCCGTTTCAGGCAGCTGTTCCGCGCGACGGTGGAGTCGAACGAGTCGATCAAGTCGATCAAGTCGAACGAGTCGATCGTCGGCATGACCGACCACGATCTCTTCCCCCCGGAGCAGGCCGAGCTATTCCGCTCTTTCGACATGCGGGTGCTGGAGGCCCAGGAGCCCCTGGAGACCGAGGAGGTGGTGCCGCAGGGCGACGGGATGCACACCTATATCTCGGTCAAGTGCCCCCTGTTCGACGCGGAAGGCAAGCCCTATGCGGTGTGCGCTATCTCCACGGACATCACCGAACGCAAGCGGGCGGAGGAAGAGCGGGAGAAGCTGCTGGCCAGCGAGCAGGCGGCGCGTTCCAGGGCCGAGGCCGCCGACCGAATGAAGGACGAGTTCCTCTGCACGCTCGGCCATGAGCTGCGAACGCCATTGACCTCTATCCTCGGCTGGGCGCATATTCTTCTCCGCACGGACAAGCCTGACGCAGCCAGGGTGCAGCGCGGCCTCGAGGTTATCGAGCGCAACGGCATGGCCGAGCTGAAGCTCGTCGAGACGCTGCTCGACGTCTCCGCCATCCTCTGCGGCAAGGTGGACCTGAAGCGGCAGCCGGTCAGCATGGCCGAGGTCGTCCAGGCGATCATCGACTCTGTAACTCCGGCCTCGGAGGCGAAGGACGTCTGCATTTCGCTGTCGCTCCGCTCGACGACCGGCCGGGTCTGGGGCGATCGCGGTCGCCTGGAGCAGATCGTGAGCAATCTGCTGAGCAACGCCGTCAAATTCACGCCCGCTGGCGGGCGCGTGACCGTGTCGCTGGAGGAGATGGGAGCGAAGACTCAACTCCGCATCAGCGATACCGGCGAGGGGATAAGCGCGAATTTTCTCCCCCATGTGTTCGACAAATTTCGCCGTGCAAACAGCTCGACCACCCGCTGGCACAGCGGGCTCGGCCTGGGGCTCTCGATCGTGCAGGATCTGGTGAGAATGCACGGCGGAGAGGTTCGCGCCGAGAGCGCCGGTGAGGGTCGGGGCGCGATGTTCATCGTGGACTTGCCCCTGATGCCGGTGGTCGACGAGGCCGCCGCTCCGCCTCCGGCCGACGCAGGGGAAGCGCGCTCGGTCTAGCGCTGCTGCGGGGAGGCGACGGCGCCTGGCCCGTCAGACGCCGTCGCCGGCGAGGTGGACCTTGAGGACGCTCTCTTCCGCCGGCACGCCGAGCCGAAGGGGAAACCCGTAGTGTCCTGTCCCCCGGTGGACGTAGAGCCGATCGGGCCCGCGGGCCCACAGGCCATGATCCGGCATCTTCACGAAGAGCTGGAGGGCGGTCCAGGAGCCTCCGAGGCTGACCAGGCCGAGCTGCCCGCCGTGGGTGTGGCCCGAGAGCACGAGATCGCCCTCCCCCTCGCCGAGGTGGCGGAACGCGCCCGGATCGTGGAGCAGGACGAGCCGGAGCGCGCCCTTCCTGCGCGGGTGACGGGCGCAGACCGCCGCCATGCGCTCGGCGCGATCGCGGTAATGGAAGTCCATCCCGAGGACCTGGACGGGCCCGGCGGCGGTCTCGACGAGCGCCGCGTCGTCCACGAGCAGGCGCGCCCCAGCGCGCTCCAGCGCGGTCGCGACGTGGCGGGGCGACTCGTGATCATGGTTGCCGTGGCACGCGAACACACGCCCCTCCAGGGCGCGGAGCGGGGACAGGGCCTCGGCGAGGTGATCCGCGGTGTCCTGCGATTCCATCGTCAGGTAATCGCCGGTGAGCACGACGAGATCGGGATCGCGCTCTACCGCGCGCTCGCAGATGCCGCGGAGCCGAGCGACCGACATGAACGGACCGAGGTGAGGATCGGTGATCTGGACGATGCGGAGGGGCCGGCGCGCGCCGGGCGCCCCCTCGCGCGGGAGCGGGTGGCGGCGCAGCCCGTCGACCGGGGCGCGGTCGACGACGAGCTCGATCTCCTCGCGGCGGGCGGTGAGCGACTGGAGGATACCGACGACGGCGAGCGCGAAGGGCACCCAGAGGCCGTACGGCGTGGCGCCGAGCGCGCTCGCGATGGCCCACGGGAACGACAGGAAGATCGCCGCCACAAAGTAGGACGCGGGGATGCTCACGAGCGCGCGGTAGGCGAGCGGCCGCATCCGAGGGCGCGAGAGCATGAGGAAGTGCAGGTACACCGCGCCCTGGAGGTAGGCGAACCCCGGCGCGAGCGGGCCGACGTGGCGGAAGAGAGCGCACGAGATCAAGGTGTGGATGCCGAGCAGCACGCCGACGAACCGCGCGTAGAGTCCGCCCCGGCGGCGCCTCGCCGCTGCCACGACGACGAGCCAGGCCAGGGCGGAGGCCGCCCAGAACAGGACGATGGGGGACACGAACTTCAATCGACGGCTCCAGACGACCCAGCGCACAGGACCACCGCGGTCTGCTCTGCCTGGACGGACGCGGAGTGTCCCGCGTCCAGCGCGTCCGCGCCAGGCGCCACCGGAGACCGACCGTCTGGCGTGTGACGCGCGTGCGCCCGCGCCGCCCGGCGGCGTTGCGACACAGGCACCTCGCTGGTAGGGAGGCGCGATGCTCCTCTTCGTGAGCCACGCGCTTCGCGCGCTGGATCCCGGCGATCAGGGCGATCCTGACAGGGCCACACGAGGATTGGCACGTTCGATGAGAGGCTGAGGCCTCTTCACGTCCATGGCTCCTTCCGGTGCTCCGGGAGGGCATCGCCACGAGGGTCGCCCCGATGATCCCCTACACCAGGCGCGCTTGGCTGCCGATGCTCGTCTCGCCGCGGGGCTCCCTGTCGCCGGGCGTGATGCGTCGCGTGCTGGCCTTCGGGGTCATCGCCGCCGCGCTCTGGCTCGCGCACAGGTTCGTCCCCCGCGTGTCGCTCTCGATCGGCGTTCACGAGGTCGCCGGCGCGGTGATCGCGCTCATCCTCGCGTTCCGGACGAACACGGCCTATAACCGCTTCTGGGAGGGTCGCACCCTCTGGGGCTCGATCGTGAACGCGAGCCGCAACGTCAAGCGCATCGTGAACGCGCACGCCGCGGTGGACCCGGGCGCGGCGCGCGAGGTCGCCGTCTGGGTGGTGGTGTTCGTCCACGCCGCGCGGCGCTCGCTGCGCGGGCAGGCCGAGCGCCCCGAGATCGACCGGCTGCTCCCGGCGGAGCAGATCGAGGCCCTCTCCGCGCACCCTCACCCGCCGCTCCGCGCGGCGCAGGAGGTCTCCGAGCGCCTCGCGGCCTTCGTCCGGGCCGGGAGCCTCGAGCGCAACATGGCGGTGTGCGCCGAGGAGCAGCTGAGCGTCCTCGTCAACTGCCTCGGGGGCTGCGAGCGCATCCTCAAGACCCCCACGCCGCTCGGCTACATCCTGCTGCTCCAGCGGGGCGTGGCGCTCTACCTGGCCACGCTGCCCCTCGCCCTCGTCGAGGCGCTCGGGGTGCTGACGCCCGTCGTGACGATGCTGGTGGCGTATCCCGTCCTGATGATCGAGGCGCTCGGCGGGGAGCTCGACGACCCGTTCGGCCACGAGCCGAACGACCTGCCCCTCACGCGCATCTGCGACACCATCGAGCGCGACCTCCTGGGGTCGTCGCCGCTCAATCTGGTGATGGCGTCGAAGGCCGAGAGCTACCAGGACTGAGCGCGGCGCGGCGGTGGGGGCGCCTTTGGATCCGCGGAGGCGCCGCGCGCTCTTGGCAAGTCGCTGCACACTATCGTAGATCTGCGGCGCTCGCGGGCGTGGCCCCGCATCGCCGAGGCCTGGACGCACCCATGACTGACCGTTACGCCATCATCGGCAATCCCATCTCCCAGACCAAATCGCCGGCGCTGCAGACCGCCTTTGCCAGGCAGTGCGGGCAGGACATGGTGTACGGCGCGATCCTCGGCGAGCTGGATGGCTTCGCCGCCGCCGTGCGCGAGTTCCACGAGAGCGGCGGCAAGGGCATGAACATCACCATGCCCTTCAAGCTCGAGGCCTTTGCGCTGGCCGACGAGCTGACGCCGCGCGGCCGCGCCGCCGGAGCGATCAACATGTTCACCTTGCGCGCCGACGGCACCGTCCTCGGCGACAACACCGACGGCTTCGGCATCGTGCGCGACATCACCCATAACCTCGGCCGCCGCCTCGAGGGCGCGCGCGTGCTGCTCCTCGGCGCGGGCGGCGCGGTGCGCGGCACCTTGTTGCCGCTCTTCGATGAGCAGCCGGCCGAGATCTTCATCGCCAACCGCACCGCCACCAAGGCCGTGGAGCTCGCCGCCGAGTTCGGCCCGCGCGCCGGCGCCGTCCAGCTCGCCGGCGGCGGCTTCGCCGACATCGCCGGGCCCTTCGACGTGATCATCAACGGCTCCGCCTCCTCCATGACCAACGAGGTGCCGCCCCTGCCCGCCGGCGTGTGGAGCGAGCGCTCGCTGGCCTACGACATGGCCTACAAGAAGGAGCCGACCGCGTTCGTGCAGGCCGCCCGCGCGGCCGGCGTGGGTCAGACAGCCGACGGCCTCGGCATGGTGGTCGAGCAGGGCGCCGAGTGCTTCACCCTGTGGCGCGGCATGCGGCCCGACACCGCGCCTGTGATCGCTGCGCTGCGGGGAGCCTGAGCGGCGCGCCCGGGCCGTCAGGGTCGCGGACGCGCCCCACCACGGCGAGCTCACGTCAGGCAGCGAGGTGCTCGCCTCTTGGTCTGACCGAGGCATTCAGCCGACATCCGGAGTTCCCCGAGCGCTGGCAGCCGAAGTACATGGCGCAAAGGGCGCGGCCGTCCCGCGGCATCCGCATGACCCGAGTGGATGGTCAAGGCCGGCGGCGTGGGCGCGGCCGCTCGCGCGCTGGATGACCACGCGACAACCGCGGAGGCCGCCCCGTCGCCCTCGCAGCGATCGCAGGCGAGGCCGCCGCTTTCGGCCGGCACCCGCATCGGCCATTACGAGCTCCTGCGCGAGCTCGGCCGGGGCGGAATGGGCGTTGTGTTCCTCGCGCGCGACACGCGGCTCGCCCGCCTCGTCGCGATCAAGCTCCTCACCCGCCTGAGCAGCCTCGGGGTCCAGCGCTTCCTTGTCGAGGCGCAGGCCAATCTGGGCGGTGGGCATCATGCTGCACGAGCTCGTGCTCGGCAGGCACCCGCTCGCGCCGTGCAGCGGGGAGGCTCTCCTCAGCGTGCCGGTCCTCGACGAGCCGCTCCCCGAGGTCAGCGCGCGCCACCCGGAGGTCGGCGTGCTCGGCGCGATCATCGATCGCTGCCTGCGCAAGCGAGGAGCCGAGCGGTACGCCTCCGCCGAGGAGCTCCTGGCGGAGCTCTTGCCCCTCCTGCCCGGGCGCCGGGAGCTCCACCTCGGCGCTGACGAGAACCCGTTCGCCGGCCTCTTCTCCTTCCAGGAGGCCGACGCCGACCGCTTCTTCGGCCGCGCGCAGGACGTCGCGGGTGTGGTCGCGCGCCTCCGGAGCCAGCCGCTGCTCGCGATCGCGGGCGCGTCGGGCGTGGGGAAGTCGTCGCTCGTGCGGGCCGGGGTGATCCCGGCGCTCAAGCGATCCGGCGAGGGCTGGGAGGCGCTCATCGTGCGGCCCGGGCGCGAGCCGATGGCGGCGCTCGCGGAGCTCTTCACCAACCCCGGCGTGACCCTGAGCACCGAGCTCCAGGCGCTCGCCCCGGATGGCGCCGCGGCGGCGCGGGCGGCGCTGGTCCAGCGGCTGCGCGCCGAGCCGGGCCTGCTCGGCGCCGCGCTCCGCGGGTGCGCGGTCCGCGCGCAGAAGCGCCTCGTGGTGTTTCTCGATCAATTCGAGGAGCTGTTCACGCTCGGCGCCCCTGCCGACGAGCGCGCGGCGTTCCTCGCGTGCCTCGAGGGCATCGCCGACGACGCGTCGTCCCCGCTGCGGCTCGTCCTGTCGGTGCGGTCGGATTTCATCGAGCGGCTGGCGGGGCACGAGCGCTTCATGGCGGCGATGATCCGTGGCCTCGTGTTCCTCCGGCCGATGGTGCGCGAGGACCTGCGCGAGGCGCTGGTGAGGCCGATCGAGGCGGCGCGGCACGAGATCGAGGATCCGGCGATGGTCGAGGGTATCCTCGACGCGCTGGAGAGGACGCACGGCGCGCTGCCGCTGCTCCAGTTCACGGCGGCCAGGCTGTGGGAGATGCGCGATCGCAAGCGCCGGCTGCTCACGCGGGCGAGCTACGAGGCGCTCGGCGGCGTGGCGGGCGCGCTGGCCAGCCACGCCGACACGTTGCTGGCCGGGATGAGCTGGCGCCAGGCGAAGCTGGCGCGGGCGGTCCTGAAGCGCCTGGTGACGCCGGAGCGGACATGCGCCGTGGCCAGCCTGAGCGAGCTCTGCTAGCTGCCCGGGGATCCAGGCGCGATCGAGCGGGTGGTGGGCCTGCTCGCCGACGGGCGGCTCCTGGCGATCGAGAGGGGGAGCGACCGCGCGGGCAGCACGGTGGAGATGGTGCACGAGTCGCTGATCGAGCGGTGGCCGACGCTCAAGCGCTGGCTCGACGAGAGCCAGGAGGACGCGGTGTTCCTGGAGCGGTTGCGCGCGGCCGCGAGGCTGTGGGATTCGAGCGACCGGGCCGTGGACATGCTCTGGCGCGGCGAGATGGCCGAGGAGGCTCGCGGCCTTCGCAAGCGCTACCGGGGGGAGCTGCCTGACCGAGAACGGCTCTTCCTGGAGGAGGTGCTCCGGCTGGCCGATCACAGGCGGCGTCGGCGGCACCGGTTCATCACCGGGGTCATCGCAGCCCTGTCGCTGCTGGTGCTCTCGGGGATGGGCCTCGTGAAGGTGACCCGCGAGAACTGGGCGATCATGGTGCAGCACGAGCAATCGTGGCTGAAGGCCGCGAGCGAGGCCTGGGCGAGGAGCGTGGCGGAGCGTGATCTGCGGCTCAGCGAGGAGAAGCGCAGGTCGGCCGAGCGGAAGCTCGACGAAGCCGTGGCGGCTCAGGAGCAGGCCGAGACCAAGCTGAAGCTCGCCCGCATAGAGGCCGACAAGGCGCTGGAGAACGAGGCCAAGGCGAGGAAGCTGGTGAAGGAGGTGCGGCACAGCAACAAGCCAAAGTGGAATGGGCCGGTCCACGAGATCGCGACATCACGATAGGGCGCCCCGGGCACGTCGTGCCGGTGTGCCGCAGATCGCGCCCCAAGCTCGCCACCGCCGCCCCACGCACGTTGTAGAGCGTCAGCAAATGCCCCGTCGATCCGGGGCAGGTGCCGCGGTCGGCGGCTTGGGGATGTCGGCGTCAGTCTGCTTGACTGTCAATTCCGTCTCCTCCTCCACGGGTGCAGGTTTCCTGATTCAGAGGATCGTGTCGGCCTGGAAGCATGTGACTCGCTCGCCGCCCCCTTCGGCATACCAGGACATCAAGAACCACCGCGACGTCATCAACGCGCACCGGCCGTTCGACTTCGTCATCAAGGACGGCGACACCCGGCGCAGATCCCGCAGTTGTGGCTTGACGCCTCCGAAACATTTGGGTTTCCTGCGCCCCGTGAACATGGGTGCGCCGCGATGACGGTGAAGGGCAATGGCTTCGAGGTCGTGTTCGGCCGTCCGGCGAAGGTCCTGGCAGAGGCGCCGGGGCGCGTGAACCTGATCGGCGAACACACCGATTATAGCGGTGGGTACGTGCTGCCGACCGCGATCCCGCAGAAGACGCGCGTCGAGCTCGCGCCCCGGGAAGACAGGCTCATCCAGGTCGCGACGACGAACGTGCACGGCGGCGCCCAGCTCTCGTTCCGCGCCGGCGAGGAGGCGCGCCGCGGACTGTGGCTCGACTACATTCAGGGCATCACCGCGGTCCTCCGCGGCCGGGGCGCATCGATCCCCGGCTTCGACGCGAGGATCGAGTCGACTGTACCGCTCGGAAGCGGCCTGTCGTCGAGCGCCTCGCTGCTCGTGGCGCTCGCCCGCGCCCTGCGGTCGATGCTCGGCCTGTCCATCGACGACGTGGAGATCGCCCGGATCGCGCACGCCGCGGAGCACGACTTCGTGGGCGCGCCGGTCGGGACGATGGATCAGATGGCCGCGAGCCTCGCCGACGAGAGCACGGCGCTCTTCATCGACACGAGGACGCTCGCGTTCGAGCGCATCCCGCTGCCCGCGGAGGCCGAGCTGCTCGTCGTCGACTCCGGGGTAACTCACCAGCACGCGAGCGGCGACTACAAGACGCGGCGCGCGGAGTGCGAGCGCGCGGCCGCGGCGCTCGGCGTCCCGGAGCTCCGGGACGTCGACGCGATGCGCGCGTCGATCGAGCCGCGCATCGCCTCGCTGCCGGCGCCGCTCGACCGGCGCGCGCGCCACGTCGTGACCGAGAACGCCCGGGTGCTCGCCGCCGTGGCCGCGCTCCGCGCCGGGGATCTGGGCCGCCTTGGCGAGCTCTTCGACGCGTCTCACCGGTCGATGCGCGACGATTTCGAGGTGTCCGTGCCGGCGGTCGACGAGCTGGTGGAGAGCGCCCGGGCGCAGCCGGACGTCTTCGGCGCCCGGCTGACCGGCGGCGGCTTCGGCGGCGCGATCGTGGCCCTGGTGAAGCGCGGGCGCGCGGCGAGCGTCGGGCGGGCCGTCGTGGAGGCCTACGCGCGCACGCCGGGCCGCCGGGCGAAGGTGCTTGTAGGCGGGCCCGTCCCCTAGCAGCGAAGCTCGGTGTCGGCGTGAGGCTCGTCCACCACGGGGAGGGGCCTCCGCGGGGAGGCAGGGCCCATCAACCGGGGTACCACGTGACGCGCGGGTCATCGGGCGCGCGCACGTGGTCGAAGGCAGCATCCGTGAGCCGTGCCAGGTCGTACTGCGGCCGCCAGCCGAGCAGAAATTTCGCCTTCGAGTTGTCCAGCCAAGTCGAATGGAAGGGCGTCTTCACCCTCACGCTCGGCAGGCCCCGCGTCGCCTCCAGGTAACGCGCCAGCTCCCCGTAGTCCACCGGCTCGTCCATGCAGATGTTGAAGGTCTGCTGGCGAGCCTTCTCATGATTGATGGCCTTGAGGATCGCAGCGACCAGATCGTCCACATGCACGAAGTTACGCTTCACCGGCTCGCCGCGGCGGTCGAGCATCACCGGCACGGCGCCCGAGCGGACGTACCCCTCCGCCGCCTCGGTGCCGACCAGATCGCGCCACCTCGGCCCTCCGAACACGTCGTCACCGAAGGATAGCTGCGCCTTGAAGTCGTCTTTCTCCATGATCCACGGCGCGCGCAGGCAGCATCCGTTGAGCTCATATTGAATATAGTACTGCTCGAGCATGACCTCCTCGAGCACCTTGGACAGCGCGTAGCAGCCCGGGTAGGCGCTGTGCCGCTGCGCCTCCGTGACGGGGACGGGGTGCGGATAGAAGAAGTGGCCCATCCCGGCGTCGCCCCCGACCAGGATGAATTGCTCGAACACCGGGCTCACACGGCACGCCTCCAGCAGCCAGAACATGCCTTTGACGGCCACGTCCATGATGCTCTCGGGGGTCTCCTTGCTGGTCGCCAGGTGCAGCACGTGGCTCACCCCCTCGGTCGCCTCGTTGACGACGGTCCTGTCCTCGATGGCCCCACGCAGCACCTCCACGCGCGCCGACCGCTCCAGCATGCGGTTATGGCACAGCGCACGGACCTTCCACCCCTCGAACGCGGGGTTCGACAGGAACTTGCGGATGAACGCCTGGCCGACCTTGCCCGCCGCCCCGGTGACCAGAATTCGCTTGGCCTCGATCATTCTATCGCTCCTCGTTCTCCAGCATCATCGATGACGACCGTACTCTACCCCCCTGGCTGCGGGGGCCGAGCGGATCAGGACCTCTTGCATGACGATGAAGACGAGCAACAGCAGCCCGATGCTGATGTGGTGCCAGGGCGACGGCAGCCGTCCATCCAGGTTGATCACCGCCCGCACCATGCCCGTGATCATCACGCCCATCACGGTGCCGACGACGCTGCCAGCCCCCCCGGTCAGCAGCGTTCCACCGATCACCACCGAGGCGATGGCCTCGAGCTCCAGGCCGGCGCCGATGTTCGGCTTTCCGGCGCTGTCGATCAGCGCCGTCGTGACCCCGCCGAGGCCCGCGCACAGGCCGCACAGCGCGTACAGACACACCGTCGTGGCGCCCAGCGGCACCCCCATGAGCAGCGCCGCCTGCCTGTCCCCCCCGATGGCCAGGACGTTCCGGCCGAAGCTCGTGCTGCGGCCGACAACCACGCCGAGCACGAGGACGACAAGGAACAGGAGCGCCGTCGCCGGGACCCAGGTGCGGTCCAGGCCCGGGATCGCCAGCGCGAAGCCGAGCTCATCGACGATCCAGTCCAGCGCAGGGTGATCGATGCCGATGGGCTGCATGCTGACGAGGAACGCCGCGCCGCGGGCGAAGAACATGCCCGCGAGCGTCACGAGGAACGGGGGCAGAGAGAAGCGATGGATCAGGTGCCCCGTCATCGCGCCGAACGCGACCGACACCGCGAGGCCGATACAGAACGCCAGCAGCGGGTGGCAACCACCCGCCACCAGCGTGCCCACGAGGACCGTCGTGAGCGCGACGACGGAGCCGACCGAGAGGTCGATCCCCCCCGACAGGATGACGAAGGTCATGCCCACCGCGCAGAGGCCCATCGCCGCGTTCCCCTTGATCAGGTCGACAAGGAAACGCAGGCTCCGCGCCGCGTCGTAACAGACCAGCACCCCCGAGTAGAGCGCGATCAGGAGGACCGCGGTCACCACGAGCGGCAGATCCCGCCGATCCCAGCTGAGCATCGCTACTGCCCCCGCTTGAGCCCGAGCAGCTCGATGAGCCGCCGGCGCGACTCCTCCGAGACCAGCAGGCAGCTGAGCAGCATCACGCCGGCCTTGGGCATCGGCTCGATCTCGGAGGGGACGTGCTGGATGTACATCGTTGTGGAGAGCGTTTGTATCAACAACGCTCCTATCAGGGTGCCCCCCAGATAGAAGCGCCCGCCGGTGAGCGCCGTACCGCCGATCACCGCGGCGAAGATGGCATCCAGCTCCCGCAGGCGCCCCACGCGATCGGGATCGGCCGTGGAGATGTACGAGGCGGCCACGAGCCCGGCGATGCCGGCGCACAGGCCGGAAAAGCCGTACAACCAGAGCTTGATGCGGCGGTCGCCGACGCCCGCGAGCCGGCTCGCCCGCTCGTTGTCGCCGATCGCTTCCATGAACAGACCGAGCGCCGTCCTCCGGCAGAGCAGCGCGGCGACGACGAACACCGCGGCCACCAGCACCATGGAGAACGGCAAGCCGCCGACGTGACCGTTGCCGATGAACGCAAACGTCGCGTCCGTGTGCGTCACGGGCTCGGCGTGGGTGATGAGCATGGCGACGCCGCGGACACCGACCATGCTGATCAAGGTCACGATGATGGGCTGGATGTTCAGCCCCGTCACCAGCGCGCCGTTGAACAGACCGACGCCGGCGGCGACGGCGAGGGACACGAACGCAGCCAGGAGCGGCCCGAAGTGAGCCTCCTTCATCAGGATCACGCAGGTGGCGCCGGACAGCGCCATGACCGAGCCGACCGACAGGTCGATGCCCCTGACGGCGATCACCAGGGTCAGGCCGATCGCGAGGAGCATCACCTCCGAGCCCTGGTTGAGCAGGTTGATGGGCGTCCCGTAATAGGCCCCGTCGCGCTCGACGATGGAGAAGAAGTTCTTGGACAGGACGGAGTTGAACAGAAGGAGCGCCAGGAGGCCGAGCAAAGGCCAGGCCTCGCGGCGCCTGCGCAGGAGCAGCAGGGCGCCCGCGCACGCGGTGAAGAGGAGGATCCCGATGCCCGTGGGGTTGGCGTTGGTGGGCGCCGCTTCCGTGATCTTCTCAAGCATCGGGCGGCGCCTCCTTCTGATGGGCGATGGCCTGGATGATGGACGAAGGCGTCACGGACTCTCCCACGAGCTCGCCCTGCTGCTTGCGGTCTCTCAGGACCACCACCCTGTAGCAGTTGCGCGCGACCTCCTCGAGCTCCGACGAGATCAAGACCGTGGCGACCCCCTTCTCGCTGAGCGACTTCACCAGCGCCTCGATCTCCAGCTTGGCGCCGATGTCCACGCCGCGCGTGGGCTCGTCGAGCAGCAGGATCCGCGGCTGCATGGCCATCCAGCGCGCGAGCAGCACCTTCTGCTGGTTGCCGCCCGAGAGCAGCTTGACGGGCGTCTCCGGGGACGGCGTCTTGATGCTCAGGGTCTTAATGTAGTGCTGGACCAGACGCTCCCGCTCGTGGCGCGGGAGCACCCGCAGCGCCCCCTGGGAGGCCTGCAAGGCGAGCAGGAGGTTCTCTCGCACGGAGAGGTTCGGGATGATGCCATCCACCTTGCGGTCTTCCGGGCAGTACGCGAGGCCGGCCCGGATCGCGTGCCGTGGCGTCTTGATCTCGGTCGCACGCCCGTTCACCGCGAGCTCGCCGCGATCGGCGGGCTCGATCCCGAAGAGCATCCTGGCGGTCTCGCTTCGACCAGAGCCGAGCAGCCCCGCCAGCCCCACCACCTCGCCGGGCCGCAGCGCGAGCTCGATGGGTCCGATGACCCCCTTTCTCTCGAGGCCGCGCGCGGCGAGCGCCGGCTCCGCGGCGCTCGCCCCCCCTCCCGGACCGGCAGGGCCGGCTGGCGCGGCCCTGTCTTTCGCGCCGAGCTTGACGCCCAGCATCGCCTGGACGAGCTCCAGGCGAGGCAGCTCGCTGCTCGCGTACTGCCCCACCAGGCAGCCATTCCTGAGCACCGTGATCGTATCGCTGACCGCGTAGACCTGATCCAGGAAGTGAGTCACGAAGAGGATCGCCAACCCCTGCGCCTTCAGCCCCCGCATGACGTCGAAGAGCCGCAGCGTCTCCGCTTCATCCAGGCTGGAGGTGGGCTCATCCAGGATCAGGATCCGCGCGTCCACGGCGAGCGCACGGGCGATCGCGACCATCTGCTGCAGCGCGGTGGGCAGCGCCGCCACCGATCGCGACACGTCGAGGTCCAGCGAGAGGCGCGCGAGGGCCTCACGCGCCTTCGCGCGGACGGCGCGCCCGTCGATCAGGCCGAAGGACCGAGGCTGCCGGCCCAGCATGATGTTGTCCGCGATGGAGAGGTGCGGGATCAGGCTGATTTCCTGGTGCACCGCGCTGATCCCCAGCGATTCCGCGTGTCGGGGAGAGGTCGGCCGGATCACCGCGCCGCCGAGGCGCAAGGTCCCGGCGTCGGGAGAATAGACGCCGGTGAGCAGCTTGATCAGCGTCGACTTGCCGGCCCCGTTCTCCCCCATCAACGCCTGGATCTCGCCGGCGCGCGCCTCGACGTGCACGTCGTGCAGAGCGCGAACTCCGGGGAAGGATTTGCTGAGGCCCTCGACAGAGAGCAAGGCTTTCGAGACAGGCATGCGGCTGCTGCTCCGTACGTGAGCGCCGCGGACGAGCGAGCTCACGAGCGTGATGGCGCCCGCGCCGCCCCAGCGGGGCGCCGGCGCCGATCTCTCCTCAGTAGGGCCGCGAGCCGATGGCCGCCGCCGCCTGCTCGCGTTCGAAGATCTGGCCAGGGACGATCGTGCGCTTCGGCACCTTCTCGCCACGCACGATCTTGTCAATCGTATCGAAGAGCAGGGGGCCGTGCAGGGGGTTGCACTCGACCGTCGCGTTCAGCTTCCCCTCCATCATGGCCTCGAACGCCGGCTTCACGGCGTCGATCGATATCACCTGGATATCCTGCCCGGGCTTCAACCCTGCCGCCTGGATGGCCTGGATCGCCCCGAGCGCCATGTCGTCGTTGTGAGCGTAGACGGCGTTGATCTCGCCCTTGTGGGCCGAGAGCAGCGTCTCCATCACGGCCTTTCCCTTGGTGCGCGTGAAGTCACCGCTCTGGCTCGCGATGATCTTCATGTCCGGATGCTTCGCGATGGCCTCGGCGAAGCCGGTCTTGCGCATCACCGCCACGTCCGCCGCCGGCGTGCCCACGAGCTCGATGATCCGCGCGTTGCCGTTCGTCTGCTTTGCGAGCCACTCCCCTGCCCGCCGCCCCTCCCAGACGAAATCCGCGACCATCACCGTCTCGTACAGATCTTCCTCGGCGTCCACGCCCCGGCTCGTGAGCACCACCGGGATCCCGGCGCGCTTGGCCTCTTTCAATGTCGGCTTCCAGCCCACGGATTCTTGCGGCGCGATGACGATGACGTCGACGCCCTTGGTGATGAACCCGTTGACGGCGTTCACCTGGTTGTTGTGCACGTTCTGACCGTCTGCGAAGAGGAGCTGCACGTGGCGCTTCTCCGCTTCCCCCTGGATCGACTTGCTGTGCGCGATCCTCCAGGAGCTCTCGGCGCCCGTCTGCGAGAAGCCGACCACGATCTCGGTCAGCGCCTTCGGCTTCCGCCCCGCGGGATCGGCGCCCGACGCCGGCTTCTGGGCGGCGCGCGTGGCGTCGCTCTCCTCGCGGGAGCAGCCGGCGGCGACGGACGCCGAGCCCAGGATGGCCAGGAACATCCTCCGTGACACGTGGTTTTGTGGGTTCATGTTCTTCAACATAGATCACGCCGCCCCGACGGTTGTCCTCCGGCAGCGTCGCCAGCACCGCCGGATCTTTGAAGGAATCATCTCCGGTGAACAGCACTCGAGATGTCACGACAGCCGCCGAACAAGCGCGGATGCGGTGTTCTCTGGTGGAGCACCCTCGGCTCGATGCCAATCCCCATCGTTCGGCGATCGCCTCCGCGACGACCGAGCGAACGGAGTTGGTGCAAAAATCGATCAGACGAAGAAGGCCTCGGTACGCGTGGCGGCCCGAGCAAGGCGCAGCGACAAGGATACTCCTCGGCAGCAATGTGAACGATCACATGGGCAGCGTCAATTCCAATCGACCGGTCCGCAAGGTCCCCGAGCCCGAGGGAGCGCGAGGCTGGCGGGGCTCCTCCGGAGCGCCGCGGCAAGAGGCGCGGGCGCGTTACCGCGATCGCCCCTCTTGACGCGACGCTCCGGAGGAGACCTGTCTGCCATCGGGGCGCGAGGACGGTCGCTGGCGGCCGTTTCGAGTTGACATCGGGCATGTGAACGCTCACACGACGTCTTCGGAGCGCGACGCTGCTGCCTGGGGAGCAGCAGATCAGCAACTCCGCTGCTCGAGGCGCAGAGCGACAACTGTGCTTGCCAAGGCGAGAGGAGGAGAGTAATCCACACGCCAAACGCAGGAGGAACAGATGTCACGAGCTACAGCCACGTTGAAGACCCGGGATGGCCAGACCGAAGCGTCTGTCTTCCGCCCCGACGCTGGCAAAGGTCCCTGGCCCGCGGTGCTCGTGTACCAGGACGGCCGCGGCATACAGCCCGCTCTTTCGAGCTGGGTCCCCTCCGATTCAGCGGTGTACAACCAGGCCGCCTCCGAGCGCCACTACCAGACATTGCTCGCGCTGTTCGACGCGACGCTCAGGTCGGCACCTCCGAAGAGCTGAACGCTGAACCCCGAAGGCCGACGACGAGCGTGGTGTTCTCCAAGGCGTTTTTCGACCTGCAGTTCTCGTTCGCGGAGAAGGTGCGGGCCTTGTCGGGGATGTCGCTGGGAAGCGCCCTCTTCGAGTACACGAACCTCTATGTCCGGTTCGGCCTCGGGCGCGAGTTCGACGCGCAAAACGAGGCGTGGCAGGCCTATGTAGCCGGCCTGGCGGGCGCAGAAGGCGGGGAAGCGGGCCGCGAGTGGACGTACCGTTTCTATCTGAAGGATCCCGAGGCGACGACCGCGCCGCCCGTCGTCGCGACCTGTGGATGTTTTTCCTACGCCCTGTCGAGCGTCGATCGCGCTCGTTTGCACTTCCGGAACGCGGAGACGGACGGCAGCTCGCCTCTCGGCGCCGCGCGGGTCGAGCGGCGGCGGGCTGACCTGTCGGCGCTCGTCGAGCACATGAAACGAACGGCGAGCGAGGTCAACCTGGTGACCGGCGGCTCGTGGCTCTACAACCTCGACGCGTACCGCCGACTGTTCCCGCCGGCGTACGGCTCGTCCGCTCGCGTGGTTCCCGGCCGATACCAGAGCATGACGCTCTGGGGTCAGTTCCTTGATCATCACGGCCAGGTCAAGGAATCCATGACCCGTCCATTCCTGAGGTCTCTTGCGCAGCGCACGAGCCTCGATCGCCTGGAGGAGTGCTTCCCCTTCCAGGTGCTCGCAGTCCACGCTCCAGCGCAGGAGTTCTACGATTTCTACGGGGTCTAACGCGGGGAGCAGGTCCCCGGCGTGGCGCCAGGCCGGGCGCCTCGGGCTGTCGACAGGTGTTCGCCGTGCACCCACCCCGCGCAGCGCGGCACGTCGACATCACCCACGACCTCGGCGGCGATCCCAGCGGCGCGCGCCTGCTGCTCCTCGGCGCGCCCCGGCGCGCCTTGGCACAGAACGCACCACGCGCAGCCACGTAAGCACATGAAATCACTCGTCTCTAGCCCCGGTACGCGCCGTGCATCGAGGCATCCCCGGCCGCGTCCGACGTCGGCGCGTGACGACCCTGGCGGCCGAGGAGATCCACATGCACACCTGTTTCCGCTTCGCTTTCATGGTGGGAGGCCTTCTCGCGCTGGGAGCGTGCTCGGGCGGATCGAGCTCAGCAGAGGGCGGTGACGGGGAGATCCCCGGGAGGGGCGCCGGCGCTGACCCAGGCGTCGACCCCGACACGAGCTTCGGCTCAGGCGCTGCTGTCGGCTCAGCCGCTTCGGGAGGTGTGTCGGATGAAAGCGGTCCTCCGAGCGGAGGCTCCCCCGGCGGAAGCCTGGGCACAGGAGGCGGCGGAGGCGCAGGCGGCGGAGGCGGCGGAGGCGGAGCAGGCGGCGGAGCCAGCATCGATCCTGGCACGCTCACCGCGGGCGTCTGGGACGACAATCGCAACTTCGACTTCTTCCTCTCGTACCGGAGCACGCTCTCTTCGCAGCCGCTCCCGGGCGTCTTGCCCTTCACCGAGGCCGATCACCAGGCCGCGCACAGCCTCTTCGCGGCGCCTCCAGGGAAAAAGGAGACGCTCGACGTCTCGCTCGTCATCGACACGACCGGTAGCATGAGCGACGAGATCACGTATCTCCAGACGGAGTTCATCGCGCTCTCCGACTCCATCTTCGCCAGGTACCCGAACGCCGAGCAGCGCTGGTCGCTCGTCGTGTACAAGGACACCGAGGACGACTACATCGTCCGGTGGTTCGACTTCCGCTCCGATCCCGACGAGTTCCAGGAGAAGCTCGCCGAGCAGGCAGCCGGCGGCGGCGGCGACTTCCCGGAGGCGCCGGACATGGCGCTCTCCAAGGCGGCCGACCTCTCCTGGCGCACGGGCGGCGACACCGCGCGCCTCGCCTTCTGGGTCGCGGACGCGCCCCACCACAACGAGAACGCCGCGGCGATGGCGAGCGGGATACGAGCCCTGAAGGACCTCGGGGTGGCTGTCTATCCCGTCGCGTCGAGCGGCGTGGATGAGCTCACCGAGCTCAGCATGCGCTCTGCCGCGCAGCTCACGGGCGGCCGATACCTCTTCCTGACGGACGACTCCGGGGTTGGCGGGGCGCACAAGGAGCCGACGATCCCCTGCTATTTCGTCACAAAGCTCGATCGCGCGATCCTGCGCATGGTCGACATCGCGCTCTCCGGCGTCTACCGTGAGCCGGACCCGTCCGAGATCCTTCGCACCGGCGGTGATCCCCAGGACGGCGCGTGCCAGCTCGCGTCAGGCGGCGAGGTGCTCGTGTTCTGATCGGACCGCCGCTCGTCGCCCCCGCTGGCCCATGGCCGTTCCTCTCACGCCTGCAGCACGCGCAGCGACCCGCGCACCACCCCGTAGCTGCCCTCGGCCCGCAGCCCGCGCGCGACCTCGGCCGGCGCCACCTCCCCGGCGAGCAGCCGCCGGTACGCCTCCACCACCCGCCGCGCCCCCTCGGCGTCCTCCCGCACCAGCTCGATCCGGAACCGCCGCACGCCGCAGCTCGCGAGCCTCGGCACGAGGTGCGCCGCGCTCTGCGGCGCCGCGTGGAACACCGTGTTCCGACACCCCACGTCCGCCTCGAGCGGGTGATCCATGCCCGCCCGGTCCCGCAGCGACAGCGCGTGATGGTCGCACGGGCGGCCGCAGGTGAGGTGATCCTTGCCCTCGGACAGCGTCGCCGCGATCACGCAGTGCTCCATGTGGAAGAGCGGCATCGGGTGGTGCACAACCACCTCGGCGAACGGCCCGAACGGCGAGTCGAGCAGCGACTCGAGCTGGGCGGCGTCGAGGTCGAACGACGGCGTGAACGCGGCGAGCCCCCGCGAGAGCACCTCGCGCGCGGCCAGCTTGTTCGTGACGTTCAGCGAGAAATCGCCGATCCGGGGCACGCCCGACGTTTCGTCGAGCAGCGCGCCGAGGCCGCGGACCAGGATCGCCGCCGGCCCGAGCGAGAGCAGGTAGCGGTCGATCTTCTCCTCGCCCGGCTTGCGGATCCGCGGGGGCGCCACCCCGACGGAGGCCCCGGCCGCCATCAGCTCGCGCGCCGCGGCGCCGAGGCCGACCATCTCCAGGAAATCGAGGTAGACGCCGCTCGCGCCGGCGTCGAGCGCCGCCCGCGCCTGCGCCACGTTGCGGCACAGCACGAAGAGGCCCGGCGCCGGCGGCGGCGCGTCCGGCGGAGCGACCCCGGCGACGAGCCCCTCGGCCGAGAGCGGCGCCGACGGATGGGGGCGGTGCGACGCCTCGATCAGCGCCGCGACGAGCGCCCGGCGGGCGCGGTTGAGCGCCGACGGCGGCACGAGCGCGGGCCCGTCGAGCGACAGGCCGACGCCGCGCAGGGAAAACGGCGTGTCGCCCAGCCGATCCAGCTGCTTCCGCAGCGTGGCCTCGTCGAGCGGCGATCGATCGGCGCGGCCGAGCGGGGTGTCGAGCTCGACCGAGGCCGACGCCCCGCCCTCCGTCGCCGCCGAGAGCCGCGGGCGCTCGCCGACGCGGCCCTCGAGGCGGACGTCGATCGCCACCCGGCGCTGGGCGCGGTCGAGCGCCTCGCGGACCGCGCGCGCACCGGCAGGGTCGCTCGTGCGAAAGACCCGGCGCCCGTGCAGCCCCCGCGCGCCGCTCAGCACGTCCTCCGGCAGCGGCCGGTCCGGGCCGAGCCAGACCTCGACGTCGCCCCCCGCGGGCGCGCGCTCGACCTCGCGGCCAGCCGCCCACAGGCCCCAGATGCGGCCGCCGATCTCGCCCTCGCCGGCGAACCCGCCCTCCACGAGGATGCCCTCGCCGCGCGCGAGCGGCCGGGCGGCGCGGACGACCACGACCTCGTGGCCGCGCCGGCGCGCGGCGCCGCGCGCCTCGCCGACCTCGATGCCGCGGTGATCACAGGTGCGGCCGTCGACGAGGCGCTGGTGGTCGACGCCGCGCAGGAAGCCGGGGCCCGAGCCCCGCGAGAACGTCTGGAGCGCCGCCTCGCGCTCCGCGGGCCCCGGACCCGCCCCCTCGCCGAGCGCCGCGTCGATCGCGGCGCGGTAGAGCCGCGCGGTCGCGCCGACGTACTCCGGGCCCTTGAGGCGCCCCTCGATCTTCACCGAGGCGACGCCCAGCGCGACGAGGTCGGGGATGACGTCGGTGGCGTCGAGATCCTCCGGCGACAGGAGGTAGGCCGCGTCGCCGAGGTCGCGCAGCGCGCCGTCGACGACGAGGCGGTACGGCAGGCGGCAGGCCTGGGCGCAGGCGCCGCGGTTGGCGCTGCGGCCGCCGATGGCCTCGCTCGTCAGGCACTGCCCCGAGTAGGCGATGCAGAGCGCGCCGTGGACGAAGACCTCGAGCTCGACGTCGGTCGCCCGGCGGATGGCGGCGATGTCGTCGAGCGAGAGCTCCCGGGCGAGGATGACGCGCGCGGCGCCGAGCGATCGCGCGAGCTCGACGCCGGCCGCGTCGGTGCAGGTCATCTGCGTGGAGGCGTGGATCGGGAGCCCGGGCGCGAGCGCCCGCGCGAGGCGCATCACCCCGAGGTCCTGGACGATGACCGCGTCGACGCCGGCCGCGGCGCACGCCTCGATCGCGCCGCGGACCGCCGGGAGCTCGTCGTCGAACACCAGCGTGTTCAGGGTGACGTAGCCCTTCACGCCGTGGGCGTGGAGGAAGCGCACCGCCTCCTCGAGCTCCGCCGCGTCGAAGTTCGCGGCCCGCGCGCGGGCGTTGAAGGGCGACGCCGCGCCGCCGCCCGCGGCGCCCCCCCGGAGGCCGAAGTAGACGGCATCGGCCCCGCCGCGCACGGCGGCTTCCATGGCGGCGCGATCACCGGCGGGAGCGAGGACTTCAGGGCGCGCGGGCCGCGACATGCGGGCGGTTCTAGCAAGGGGTGGCGCGGTTGTCGCTCTCTAGCTGGGGCTGGGGCGCGGGCCAGCACTACCGAAGAGCCTGCCGGACGGCGCGCCTTGACCTCGCTTCGCGACGTGAGGCACGATCGTGGAGCGGCCTACCCGGCCGAGGTGCCGTCGGGTCGCCGGCCGGCGCAGCGAGGCCTCGACGACAGGGTCGGATGAGCGGAGCGGCCACGTCAGCCATCAACCACCAGCGCGGAGCCCGGGAGCCGAACGTCGGAGAGGCGCTCGCGTTCTCCGCCGGCCCGCGAGCGTCGACGGCGCGTGCCGCAGGGGGATCTCGATGAACAGACACGGATTTCGCTTCGGGCGCGCGCTCTCGAGGGCCGCGCTCTGGCTGCCTGCCGCGCTCCTCTCGGCGGCCCCGGCGTGCGGCGGCGACGACGACGCTCCGGCGCCGCGCTGCGAGGCTCCCTACTCGGTCTGCGGCGGGGCCTGCGTGGCGCTGCACGCCGATCCGGAGCACTGCGGCGCGTGCGGCCAGGAATGTCGGGCCGGGGAGGCGTGCGTGAAGGGCGCCTGCGAGCCGCTGGGGACCGGCGGCGGCGGTGACGGTGGCGGCGGAGGTGGCGGCGGTGACGGTGGTGGCGGCGACGGGCCATCCGAGTGCCGCGAGGGCCGCTACGTGAAGCGCTGCGGCGACGAGTGCGTCGACACGCGCACCGATCCGGACCATTGCGGCAAGTGCGGCGCGCCGTGCCCACCGGGCCGCGCGTGCTCCGGATCCGTCTGCCGGCAGGCCTGCCTCCCGGGCCTCACCGACTGCGCCGGCAGCTGCGTGGATCTCGCGGCAGATCCGCAGCACTGCGGCCGGTGCGATCGCGCCTGCGACCCCGGGCGCCCCTGCGAGGGCGGCACCTGCGCGTGCAGCGCGGAGCCCTCCCAGGACATCGGCTCCGCCGTCCCGCAGCGGGTGAGCGGCACGACGACCGGCGCCGACGACGGCCGCTGGCTGACCTGCTCGGGGCCTGGCGCGGCCGATCAGGCGTTCCTGTTCACGGCGCCTCACGCGGGGACATACCTGTTCGACACCTTCGAGGCCCCGTACGACACGGCGCTCGGCGCGCTGCGGGCGGACACGTGCGAGGAGCTGGCCTGCAACGACAACGCGGGGAGCGTCCAGTCGCAGATCTCCGTCGATCTCGCCGAGGGCGAGCGCATCCTCGTCGTGGTGAGCGGCGCGCGCGGCGCGCAGGGCGACTTCACGCTCCGCGTGGCCGAGCCCGGGCCGGTCCAGTGCGCGCCGACCGCCCTCGATCCCGTCGTCCCGCAGACGGTGACGGGCACGACCGTCTTGCGCGAGGACACGGTGTCCGCCGACTGCGACATCAGCGCGACCCCGGACGCCACGTACACCTTCACGGCCCCGTCGGACGGCACGTACGTGTTCAGCGGGCGCGCCCCGTCGGACCTGATCGTCGAGCTCCGCGACGGCGGCGCGTGCACGGGCCGCTCGCTCTACTGCCGCTACGGCGCCGGCGAGTCGAACGCGTTCGCGACGCTCGAGGCCGGTCAGACGGTGCTCGTCGCGGTGGCGGATCCGGCCGGCCCGCTGGCGAGCTTCACGCTGGAGATCGTCGAGGCCCCTCCGTGCCCGGGCGTCCAGATCGGCGCGACCCTGCCGCAGACGGTGACCGGGAACAACGAGCACCTCCGCAACCTGATCTCGGCCTGCGCGACCTTCTCGACCGGGGGCGAGGCGACCTACGGCTTCACCGCGCCGCGCGAGGGCATCTACACGTTCGACGCGAGCGGCTCGAGCTTCCCCGTCCTCATGGAGGCGCGCCGCGCCTCGTGCGCCGGCGATCTCGTCGCGTGCGTCGACGGCCTGTTCGAGCCGGCGCTCATCACGCTCTCGCTCGCGGCCGGCGAGACGGTCATCCTCGTTGTGGACACCGCGGGCCCGACGGGCGACTACCGGCTCGAGGTCGACGAGGTGCAGTGCCCGCTCATCGATCTCGGCCGGATGGTGCCGCAGACGGTCACGGGCACGACCGCGGATCTCGCGGATCACCTCGCGCCGGACTGCGCCTCTCGCGGGGCCCCCGAGGCGACCTATCGCTTCACCGCCCCGGCCGACGCGCTCTACATCTTCGACACGGAGGGCTCGGCGCTCGATACGGTCCTGGACGTGCTGAAGGGCTCGTGCTCTGGCCCCTCGCTCAGGTGCAATGACAACGTGGACCCCGCGGGGGTCGTCACCCACTCGCGGGCGAGCCTGTTCCTCTCCGCCGGCCAGACGGTGATCGTCTCCGTGGACAGCGTGTCGGCGAGCGGCGATTACACGCTCAACATCACCCAGCGGGAGGCGCCGCCGTGCCCTCTCTTCGCGCTCGACGCCGTGGTCCCGCAGTCGGTCACGGGCAGCACCGAGGGCTATCCCGATCTCCTGGCGCCCTCCTGCGCCACGGTGCCCGGCGGCGAGGCGACGTACAGCTTCACCGCGCCTGTAGATGGCTTCTACCGCATGAACACCGTGGGTTCCACGGTCGATACAATCCTGTCCGTGCGCGACGGCGGGTGCAAAGGCGACGAGATGGCCTGCGTCAAGGATAGCAGGGACTCGAGCAAGCTCGTGTGGCTCGACGCCGGCCAGACCGCCCTGATCAGCGTCGACAGCCACGGCGCGGAGGGCGACTACATGCTCAACGTGGACCTCTTCGACGGCACCGGCACGTGCGATAAGCCCATCGAGCTCGCGCCCCTCGCCTCCCAGACCGCGACGGGGACGACCAAGGGGAGCCTCGCCAAGGTGGACGCGAGCTGCGGCGGCATCGACGCGCCTGAGGTGGTCTATCTGTTCACCGCGCCGGAGGCGGGGACGTACACGATCGACACGGTCGGCTCCGACTACGACACCGTGCTCGCCGTCTTCGACGGGAACTGCTACGGCGAGGAGATCGCGTGCAGCGACGACGTGCACGGGGAGGACCTGCACCTGTTCACGTCGGAGGTGACGGTGTCGCTCGACGCAGGGCAGACCATCGTCATCGCGGTCGACGGCGCGTTCGAGGAATCCGGCGTCTACGAGCTCAACATCCATCCGTAACCGCGCACTGCGCACCGCGCACCGCCGCCGTCGAGCGGCGCGGAGCGCCTGGCATCGTCGGTGCAGGTCAACTACCTTGGGGCCATGATCAGCGGCGTGGTGGAGCCGGTCCGGCTCGGGAAGACGGCGCTTCCAGACGGCCGGCGGCTGGGCTGGGCGGAGTGGGGACCGGAGGACGGCATCCCCGTGCTGCTCTGCCCCGGCGGCGCCACGGGCCGGTCGATGGGGTTCGGGGGTGACGTCGTCGATGGGCTCGGCGTGCGGCTGATCTCCGTGGATCGCCCGGGGCTCGGGGCGTCGGACCAGGCCCCGGGCCGCACGCTCGGCGACTGGGCGCAGGACATACGGCGCTTCCTCGAGGCGCGGCAGCTGTCCGGCGTGGCGGCCGTCGGGTTCTCGGCGGGCGCGCCGTTCGCCCTGGCCTGCGCCGCGGCCGGCGTCGTGGCGGGCGTGGCCGTGGTCGCGGGGACCGATGAGCTGGCGAATCCGGTGTTCGCCGATGCGCTGGCGCAGGACGTGCGGCGGCTCGTGGAGCTGGTGGCGACCGACGCTGGGCGCGCGGAGGCGTTCTTCGCCGGGTTCAGCGCCGAGGCGATGTGGGGCTTCGTCATCTCGACGCTCGCGAACGTCGACCGCGCGGTGTACACCGCCCCGGTGTTCGAGCGCGCTTACCGGCGCGCGATGGATGAGGCGTTCTCGCAGGGGCCGGCCGGCTACGCGCGCGACACGGTGCTCACGATGAGCCCGTGGCCGTTCGATCCGGCGAGCATCCGCGCGCCGGTCGACCTGTGGTACGGCGCGCGGGACACGAGCGCTGTGCACTCGCCGGACTTCGGGGCGTCGCTCGCCGGGCGGCTGAGCGCGGCAGAGCGGCGCGTGCTCCCGGAGGCGGGAGGGTCGCTGCTGTGGACGCATGCGGAGGAGATCCTGCGCTCGCTGCTCGGGCGCACGCGCGGGCGGTGAGCCCCTGGCGACGATCGGAGATGACCCTGGCCGCGGTGGCGGTCGCTGCCGGCGGCGGAAGCGGCCAGGGTCAGAGGGCGGTCAGTAGAAGCACACCTCGAGCGAGGGGCGGTCGGTCACAATGCCGTGCTCGCTCGAACGGTAGCTGGTGAGCGCCGTCAGGTCCTCCTCCAGGAGCAGACCGTGGTTCGGGTGCACGCCGTCGACCCACGCCTGGACGAGCGCTGTCAGGTCGACGGTCGCGACGCCCGACGACGCCCCGACGAACGTCGCCTCGACAGCCGGCTCGAAGCCGTCGGCGAAGCCGCTCCAGGTGACCGTGGACTCCTCCCAGGCGCCGTTGACGCGGTGCACCCGGATCTCGCCCGTGCCGGAGCTGTAGAGCGTCGTGCTGAACGTGGCCGACTCGACCGTGGCGCCGTACGGGATGGAGTCGAGCGCGAAGCGATACAGCGCGTTCTTCTCCGCGCCGCTGCTCAGCCCCGTGTGGAGGTAGGGTGAGCCGCCCTCGTTGTAGCTCGGGTACAGCGCCCAGATCGTCGCGTCCGCCACCTGGCCGTGGACGCCCCGCCGGATCGTCACGCAGGTTACATCGCAATAGCCGTCGCCGTCCGCGTCGGGGCAGCCGACGGTGCAGTCGGCGTCGCAGCCGTCGCCGCCGTCGGTGTTGCCGTCGTCGCACTCCTCGCCGTCGTCGACGATGCCGTCGCCGCAGACAGGCGCGTCGGCGACGCTCGCATAAGCGAAGACGAACGTGTTCGGCTCCCCGAGCTCCGGTCCGCCGGAGGTGTTCGGCTGGCCGAACGAGTAAGCCTCGGCCGCGACGGCGGCCAGGGCGCTCCGGGCGTCGTCCTCGGTGCCGGCGGCGCCGTAGAACGTCTTGAAGACCTTGCTCTCGCCGGGCGCGAGCTCGCCGAAGTCAAAGTCGAAGAGCGCGCCGTGATCGGTCGGGCCCGCGTCGGTCACCGGGCCAGGCTGATAGCTACTGAACGAGAACGGGTTGGCGCTGTTGAATCCATTGGTGTCCGTGCGGAACAGCTCCGAGGCCGTCCCCATGTCGATGGTCACGTACTCGTCGAACGGCGTGGGATAGGCGTCCCAGTCCATGACGCGCCGGTAACGCAGATCCACCGGATCCGGGCTGATGTTGTCGATGGTCACGACCACCTCGTAGAGCCAGGGCGTCAGCGCCGACGGGCGGTAGTCGTGCGTGACGATGAACGTCGAGCCCACCTGGACCGTGGAGACAGCGGTGCTCCCCGTGGACGAGAAGCCCAGGACCGTCATGTTCACGGCGCCGCCGTCCCGGGACACGTTCGCGTAACCGGTCACCCCGGAGGTGGCGTCGCCGACGCCCCACCCTTCGGCCTGCGCGCCCGGCTCGACCGACGGGTTGGTCGTGGGGAGGTAACGCAGCCCCAGGTACCCGAAGCCCAGAGGATCCCCGGGGAACGGGTGGTTCAGGTGGCCCTCGCAGTTGACGCCGAGCTGGACGTTGCCGTTGTCGATGATCGCGCCGCAGGGATCGCAGGCGTCGCCGTCGCCGTCACCGTCGCTGTCCGCCTGGTCGGGGTTGTAGCTGAACGGGCAGCTGTCATTCCCGTCGCAGAGCCCATCTCCATCGCTGTCGTACGCCCCCGATCCTGCGCAGGAGTCGCAGGCGTCGCCCACGCCGTCGCCGTCGCTGTCCGCCTGGTCGGGGTTGGTGTTGTCCACGCAGTTGTCCGCCGAGTCGCAGGTCCCGTCGGAGTCCCAGTCGGATTCCCCGGCGGCGTAGCAGGCGTCGCACGCGTCGCCTCGGCCGTTCCAGTCGCTGTCTTCCTGGTCGGGGTTCGGCGTCTCCGCGCAGTTGTCGCAGACGTCGCCCACGCCGTCCTCGTCGGCGTCGCTCTGATCCGGGTTAAAGAAGTAATAGCAGTTGTCCGCGCCGTCGCAGAGCCCATCGCCGTCGCTGTCGTACAATCCCGATCCTGCGCAGTAGTCGCAGACGTCGCCGATGCCATCGCTGTCCGCGTCGCTCTGGTCCGGGTTGTAGTAGTAGTGGCAGTTGTCTGTCCCATCGCAGGAGCCATCACCGTCGCTGTCGTACGACCCCGATCCTGCGCAGTAGTCGCAGACGTCGCCGCGCCCGTCGCCGTCGCTGTCCGCCTGGTCGGGGTTGGTGTAGCCCGCGCAGTTGTCTACCGTGTCACAGACTCCGTCGGCATCCCAGTCGGGATCTCCGGAGGCGTAGCAGGCGTCGCACGCGTCGCCTCGGCCGTTCCAGTCGCTGTCTTCCTGGCGGGAGTTCGGCGTCTCCGCGCAGTTGTCGCAGGCGTCGCCCACCCCGTCGCCGTCGGCGTCGCTCTGGTCAGGGTTGGCGGCATAGTAGCAGTTGTCCGCCGAGTCGCAGGCCCCATCGCCATCCGAGTCGGTGCTCCCGGAGGCGTAGCAGGCGTCGCACGCGTCGCCTCGGCCGTTCCAGTCGCTGTCTTCCTGGCCGGGGTTCGGCGCCTCCGCGCAGTTGTCGCAGGCGTCGCCCAGGCCGTCGCCGTCGGCGTCGCTCTGGTCGGGGTTGGAGGCATAGTAGCAGTTGTCCGCCGAGTCGCAGAGCCCATCGCCGTCGCTGTCGTACATCCCCGGGCCCGCGCAGTAGTCGCAGGCGTCCCCGATCCCGTCGCCGTCCGCGTCGCTCTGGTCAGGGTTGTAATAATAGCAGTTGTCTGCACCATCGCAGGAGCCATCGCCGTCGCTGTCGTACGACCCCGATCCTGCGCAGTAGTCGCAGACGTCCCCGATCCCGTCGCCGTCCGCGTCGCTCTGGTCAGGGTTGTAATAATAACAGTTGTCTGCACCATCGCAGGAGCCATCGCCGTCGCTGTCGTACGACCCCGATCCTGCGCAGTAGTCGCAGACGTCGCCGATGCCATCGCTGTCCGTGTCGCGCTGGTCAGGGTTGTAATAGGTGAAGCAGTTGTCTGCGCCATCGCAGGCGCCATCACCATCGCTGTCGTACGCCCCTGATCCTGCGCAGGAATCGCAGACGTCGCCGGTCCCGTCGCCGTCGCTGTCCGCCTGGTCGGGGTTGGAGGCATAATAGCAGTTGTCCACCGTGTCGCAGACCCCGTCGCCATCCGAGTCGAAAACCCCGGAGGCGTAGCAGGCGTCGCACGCGTCGCCTCGGCCGTTCCAGTCGCTGTCTTCCTGGCCGGGGTTCGGCGTCTCCGCGCAGTTATCGCAGACGTCGCCCACCCCGTCGCCGTCGCTGTCCGCCTGGTCGGCGTTGGAGGCATAATAGCAGTTGTCCA
Organism: Sorangium sp. So ce117; assembly: GCF_051524395.1. NCBI lineage: Bacteria > Pseudomonadati > Myxococcota > Polyangiales > Polyangiaceae > Sorangium > Sorangium sp. So ce117. Next base: position 3,136,829 of record NZ_CP150309.1, on the reverse strand, counting down.
CCGTGTCGCAGACCCCGTCGCCATCCGAGTCGAAAACCCCGGAGGCGTAGCAGGCGTCGCACGCGTCGCCTCGGCCGTTCCAGTCGCTGTCTTCCTGGCGGGGGTTCGGCGTCTCCGCGCAGTTGTCGCAGACGTCGCCCACCCGGTCGCCGTCGCCGTCGCTCTGGTCCGGGTTGTACGCGTAGTAGCAGTTGTCCGCGTCGTTGCAGGCGCCATCACCGTCGCTGTCAGACACCCCCGGCCCCGCGCAGTAATCGCAGGCATCACCCACGCCGTCGCCGTCGGCGTCGCTCTGGTCCGGGTTGTAGTAGTAGCAATTGTCTGCCCCATCGCAGGCGCCATCACCGTCGCTGTCGTACGAACCCGATCCTGCGCAGTAGTCGCAGGCGTCGCCGGTCCCGTCGCCGTCGCTGTCCGCCTGGTCGGGGTTGGTATAGCCCACGCAGTTGTCGGCCGTGTCACAGACCCCGTCGGCGTCCCAGTCGGTGCTCCCGGCGGCGTAGCAGGCATCGCACGCATCGCCGCGGCCGTTCCAATCGCCGTCTTCCTGGCCGGGGTTCGGCGCCTCCGCGCAGTTGTCGCAGACGTCGCCCGCGCCGTCGCCGTCGCCGTCGCTCTGATCCGGGTTGTAGGCGTAGAGGCAGTTGTCCGCGCGGTCGCAGCGCCCATCGCCGTCGCTGTCAGACACCCCCGGCCCCTCGCAGCCGTCGCAGGCATCGCCCACGCCATCGCCGTCGCCGTCGCTCTGGTCCGGGTTGTAGTAGTAGCAGTTGTCCGCGCCATCGCAGAGCCCATCGCCGTCGCTGTCATACCCCCCGGGCCCCGCGCAGGCGTCACAGGCGTCGCCGAACCCGTCGCCATCCACATCGCCCTGATCCGGGTTGGCGGTCGCGCGGCAGTTGTCGCATCCCTGGCCCGCGCCCACCGCGAGGCCGTCGCCATCCACGTCCGCACGCCCCACGGAGCCGACGTTGAAGGTGTAGCTGCCGCAGAGCTCCCGATCGGCGCAGCTCGGGTTGGCGTTGGCCGGGTCGCCGTCGAACAGGCACGCTGACGCCGCCCCCTCGTCCGACGCGACGTCGACGCGCACGTGGCCCCACGCCACGGTATCGTCACCGACCGTCTCGACCTGGAAGTCGTTACAGCTCGCGGGGTTGTAGAGCTCGAGCAACGCCGGATCGGTGATGCTCACCTGGAGCGGCGTGCTGTTGCAGCCGCAGTCGTTCGAGCTGGGTACGGTGTCGAGCAGCGCGCCGTTCATGTACAGCGCGAAGCTGTTCACGCCGCAGTCCGCGTGGCCGATGGTGTACGTGATCGCGGTGGTGGCCGCGTGCGCCGCATCGGGCAGCAGCACGCAGCCGAGTAACAAGCCAAGCGTACGGAATAACAAGAAGCCAATTTTGCCGCGACGGCGCATGGTTCCTCCTGGGTCTCGGGGCGCTCGCACCGGAGCGCACGGGGGCAAGGTGCAGATCCGATCGCCCGGCAAACACGCCTATCACAGGTGCCGTCACAGCGACGATGACAAACGATTACAGCCGTCGACGGCGCCAGCGCGTCGCAAAGGCGCCTTGACGACGGCCGTCCCGCACATTCGTGACCACGGCGCATCCAGGGCACCGCGTGCCGGCGCATCACCTCCTCCAGGGATCTACGCAGACACGGGCGATATCGACTTCGTGCTGCGGGGTTGACAGCGGACTACACATGCGGCGGCGCGAGGCTCGCGCTCGGGACGGGAGCTCCGAGCGGAGCCCGGCCCCCTGCGACCCGATCCCGGCCTTCGTGTCGAGCGGGGCGACTTTCTCCGTCGCGAGTCGCGCGCGGAACATCCTGCGCGCGCCGCTGTCCCGCCGGTCCATGCCTCGTTCCGTGGCCCGGTTCTTCGTCCTCGCGTACGCCATCACATGGCTCTGCCAGCTGCCCCTGCTGCTCCAGCAGTGGGGCGCCGACATTCCTCCCGGCGTCGCCATGGCGCCGCTCGTGCTCGGCGCTGTCGGCCCCTCGCTCGCGGCCGTGGTGTGCGCCTGGAAGGAGGGTGGCCGAGCGGGGCTCTCGGGGCTCCTGTCACCCCACCCCGCCCCTGCGGGCTGGGGCTACGCGCCGCTCGCGCTGTGCATGCCGGCGGCGCTGCACCTCCTCGGCCTCGCGCTGCTGGCGCTCGCCGGCGGGAGCCTTCCGGCGACGCTCCTATATACGCCTGTCACACCGGAACACCGCGGTATCGCCGTGCTCGCCCCGCTGGGGGAGGAGCTGGGATGGCGCGGCTATGCCCTCCGGCGGCTCCTTCCGGCGCAGGGACCCGTGCGCGCCAGCCTCGTCCTCGGCGTCGCGTGGACCTTCTGGCACCTGCCCGCCCTGTGTCTGCCGGGCGTCCCCTGGTGGTCGTCGGCGCTCAGCCTCGTGTTCATCACGTCGCTCAGCGTGCTGATGACGGCGCTGCACCTCCGATCCGGCGGCAGCGTGCTCGTCGCGTGCGCTGCGCACCTCGGCATCCACCTCGACAACGTTTCCCGGGCGCACATGTCCGGCGACGGCGCCGCGCCGCTCCTGGTCACGACGATCGTCGCGCTCGTGGCCGCGGTCGTCACCGCTCGGGGGATGCAGATGCAGGCACGAGGCGCCGTATCGCGAGCCGACGGAGAGCGTCAGTTGTCGCTGAAATCACCATAAAGATCTCCTCGAGGGGCGTCCGCCTTCATGAGGTCCAGGAGCGCGGGCCAGAACGCCGCCTCCGCGTCGATGCCGGCGTCTCCGATCGCCGCCGCGTCGGCCGCGAAGCGCTCGAGCGCGGGCTCCAGGGTGGCAATCGCCGCGGCGGGGTCCGAGCCGTACGCTTGCGCCGCGTCGTGCATCGCTTGCACGAGGAGCGCGAGCGCCACCGTCTTGTCGACGCTCGCCTGCGGCATCACCACGCCGCGCTCGTCGAGCGCCTCGCCGTCATAACGCGCCGAGAGGGAGCTCGTGACCGGCTCTCCCGAGCGGTCGACGTAACTGAGCGCGACCTCCACCGCCGACCCGGCGATCTCCTCCGGCGACGCCGGCGTGAGGGACAGGAGCAGCGCCCCCTTGCGCTTGCTGAGGAACACGCTCGCCACGTCGAGCGAGGCGATCGACGTCGCGCCGGCCTCCCCTGTGGGGAAGCCATACGCGTGGGTGAGAGAGAGGCCCGGCGAAGGGGTCGCGACGAGGCTGAGATCATGGGCGATCGGCGTCGCCATCCACGGCCAGTTGTCTTCCATGAAGAGCCCTACCTCGTCGGCGTTCATCAGGCTGAAGGCGTTGGCTCCGCGCAGGTGCGACATCCGGTTCATGACCTCGACGCCGAGCCCCAGGCCCAGGCCGAAGACGGTGATCCCGATGCCGTCTTCCGCGCCCTCCGCGACCAGGCGCTCGAACTCGCTGCCGCCGGTGGCTCCCACGTTCGGCTGAACGTCGGTGAAGAGCATGACGCGGACCTCGTCGGCCGTGCCCTTCGCCTCGCGCGCGAGCTCGTACGCCCGAATGAGGCCTGCCTCCATGTTGGTGGAGCCGTTCTCCGAGAGCTCGTCGATGGTCTCCTTGATCTCGGGGTCGTCCCCTTGCGTCCAGTCGAGCGGCGTGCTGACCGACGAGCCATACGTGACGAGCGCGAAGCGGTCGTTCGCGTCGAGGCTGCTCGCCACGTTCCCGAGGAGTGAGTGGGCGATCGCCGCGGGCATCCCGCCTTCGCCATCGCCGTAGCCCCACGACATCGAGCCGGATACGTCGACCGTCGCGACGATCGCCATCGACGGCCGCTTGAACGTCTCGGGATCGATCGTCGACGACATGCCGACCTGCACCCACGCGGCGCTCTCGCCCTGCGCGTCCGGGGCGATCCCCATTGCGGCGCGCACGCAGAGGAGCGTCGCGCACGGCGCGCCCTCGAGCGGCAAATCGTGCTCCGAGAACATCGCCTCGACGACGAACGCCTCGGCCGGCGGCACCCTGCCGTTCTCGACGAGGCCCCGTGCGAGGCCCATATCCTTCACGCCCCCCGGCGTCGCGCCGAACTCGCCGGAGCCGTCGAAAGAGCCCACGTCGCTCGCGCCGATTTCTGCGCAGCCGACCATCACGATGCCCGACGCGACCGTCATGATGAAGCCAAAGAATCGGTTCATGCCATCCCTCCTTCGAACGTCGGGCGGACAGGTTCGCGCAGGATCGCGACACGTCCTCGCCCCGCGTCCTGCCGCGCAGCGTGCAGCTTCAGTGCCAACGCCGCGACGCAGGCTTCGTCTGGTTCGGGCGCGCATCGAGGCGCCATTCCGGCACGATGCATGACAGCGGCGTCAGAGCGCAGGCGCGCTCCGGTGAGCCACCCCTCGCGACGACCGCGCCGGCTCAAGCACCCTGAATCCATCGGACTCACGCGGTTGCGGAGCCGGGCGCCGCCCAGGTCAGGCTGTGGGTGACTTCAGATTCTCCGAGGCGGTGTCTGACAGCCTGCTCCGCGCTTCGGCGCCATCGGCTCGATCGGGGCCTCGCGCTCCTAACAGCGCCATCATTCCAGCGCTGGGGCTTGCCAGTCCACCCAGTCCGCCATGCTGAGTGAGCCGCCCGAGCCCACGACGAATTCCCCGGGCGCTTCGCCCTCGTGCTTCAGAAATCTGGCGATATTCTTGGCGAGGAGATCGGTGTATTCGTTCTTGTAAGAGCAATGCGCCGTCTCGGCGACCTTCGAGTGGTAACTGACATTCTTCTCGACGCCCAGCGCCTTGTAGACCTCTGCTCCGGCCGCCGTCGCCGTATGACCGGCGGGGGCGCCCATCTGAGCCTGGTGCGGGTTCTCGAGGACGAGCAGGCCGCGCGGCGCCATCATCGCGATCAGGGCGTGGGTGTCGATCGGGAGCTTGACGGCGTTCGAGGCATTGTTCTTGAACACGAATGGCTCGAAATTGTTGCTGAGCCAGTTCAGCCCGAAGTAGTTGTGGTCCGTCCGCTCCTTGCCCAGCACGTCGGCGATGCGGTAGGCCGGGACTCCGGCGGTGCTCGTCTCGTGGGGGATCGTCAAGGCGATCCGATCATCGAAGGCGCCGATGGCAAAGGCCCCCTTGCCGTTGCGCGAGCACCCCGTGACGCCGATCCCGGTCGGATCGATGATGTCGCCCCCCGACGCCTGGAGGACGTCGAGGATCCGACTGGCGCCCCAGGCCCATGCCATCAAGAGACCCGCGGAGTGATCGCCGCCGTAGATATCATAGAACTTCCCCGGGTTCGGCTTTCCCCTGGATTGCTCCGCGGTGCCCTCCCTGCCGATCTCATTGTGGTTGTAGTAGATGACGGCGACGCCTTGATCCAGGATGCGGCTCTCACCTAGCGTGATGCCGCCGAACCCGCCTTTCCCGCCCACGTTGATGATCGCGGGGAAGGGCGCTTCCCCCTTCGAGGGCAGCACGATGTCGGCGCTGAAGTCGATCTTCTTGCCCTGGGCCTCCACATGCACAGAGACCTTGCTCTCGGTGACGGTGCCGGTCACCACGTCAGGCGTCGGCTTCTCGCCGTAGATGTACTTCTCGGCCTGCTTGCGTATCTCCTGCCTCCGGCAGCGCCATTCTGCTCTGGTGGAAACACTGGTTCCGTCGAGCTTCGTGAACGGGTCGGGCAACCTGGAGATCTTGGGTAGAGCGCTTGCTTCCGGCAGCGCAGCAACTTCGCAATCGGCGCTCTCGTTCTCGACAGGGGTTTCGTCCGGACCCGTACCCGAGCTGGAGCTCGACGTCGCGCCGACGCCCGAGCTGGAGTTCGACGTCGCGTCGCTGCCCGAGCTGGAGCTCGACGTCGCGCCGACGCCCGAGCTGGAGCTCGACGTCGTCTCGCCACTGCTGGTCGCGCCCTCGCCGCCAGAGCCGCCCGCACCTCCTTGCCCGGACAGGTTCGGCTCGGGCTGCCCGCAGGCAGCGGCTGTGAGGCAAAGACCGAGGGCAACGCGGGCGGTTCGAGCGGCAAGCGTTCGCATGGATGGACCTCCTGGAGCGAGCATGATCAACGTTCATCGGTTGGATCTACACTCACCGGAACGGCAGATGGTATCGCGGCGCAATAAGACGTCCGTGCGCGCTTTCATGTCAAGAACAAGGTGGTGCAACTATTCGGCTCACCGCGCAATGGGACGGCGGTCGATCTGAGTCGGTGAGCCCCGGTCGAATGACAGGCACCGGAAGATTCAGTGAGAATAGCCGACTTCAGCCCAGATGAAGGGCCGCACGGTTGAAGTTCGTCCCAGCGTTGACGACCACGACCACGTTCAAGTTCAGGTAAACGTTCATGTTCACGTTCACATCGGTGTTCACCATGTCGCGCCGGTCTTCCACGGCGACACGGTCTACGGAGAGAGCACAGTGCTCGCAAAGGAGCTCGTCCGCGAAGGCGACGCGACGGGGATCGTCTCGTTCGAGACGCGGGGCTACAAGCAGGACGGCACGCTCGTCATCACGTTTCGTCCCCGGGTCGCGATCCGGAGAGCTGCCTACGCCGCCCATGAGCCCGCCCGGCGCGGTCCTCGAGCACTGGCCGCACGGTCGGGCAGAGCGATCATCGGCTGTTCTGTCTGATCACGCTCAGCAGCTTCCACGACTCGACGATCAGCGGGGCGGCCGCGCTACGTCGTGGCGGCGAGCGCCCGCGCCTGCGCGAACAGGTCCGGGCGCGCCCGGTCGTGAGACCAGCCCTCGGGGTACGAGGCCACCGCCGAGGGGCGACCGCGCACGCGGCGCTCGTAGGCGTCGAGCGCCGGATGACCGGCGAGCGACAGCCCGCGCCGCTGCATGTAGGCGAGCACCGGGTAGAACGCGCAGTCGGCGAGCGTGAAGGCGTCCGACGCGATGAACCGTGTCTTCTGGGCCCGCGCGTCCCACAGCGCGAGCTCCCGCTCCACGCCCGAGAGCGCGCCCAGGATGGCGGCTCGCCGGTCCCGCGACACGGCCTCCGGGCCGGCCTCGAAGAGGCTCTCCAGCGGATCGTAGACACACGCCGTGGCCTCGGACTCCTGCGCGAAGGCGAGCGCGCGGGCGAGCGCCCCGGGCTCGGCGAGCGGCGGGAGGAGCGGCGGGTCGGGATACCGCTGCTCGAGGTACGTCAGGATCGCCAGGGACTCGTTCATGGCGGTGCCGTCGGGCTCCACGAGCACCGGGGCCTGGCCCCGCGGGTTGAGGGCCAGGAACTCCGGGGTGCGCGTCTCGCGGGGCTCCCGCATCACGCGGAGGCGGCGCGCCTCGAAGGCGAGGCCCTTCTCGTGAGCCGCCATCAGGACGCGCCAGCTCGAGATCGAGCCGTTCACGAAGTACACCGTGCGCTGAGCGCTCATCGGTCGCCCCCGGGCTCGTGCGACGCGCGGAGCGTGCGAAAGTTGAGCGCCTCGAAGCCCGGGCGGTACGCGGCGACATCGAAGGTGGGGTCGACGTTCTCGGCGCGGAAGAGCTGCAACATCCGCTCTGCCTCGCCGCGCTCCGCCGCCTCGCGCTCCGGCTCGGGGACCGCGGCTCGGGCTCGGGCGCGCGCCTCGGCCTCGGGGCGATCGGACGCGGGCGCGCCGACGCCCCAGACAGCGCCGGTCGCCGGATCGTGAAACGTGCCGATGTGCCGGAACGTGAGCGAGATGCGCGATGGCGACGTCGGGCCGCCGCCCTCGCCCTCCGTGTCCCCCTCCTGCCGGATGGCGTGATAGAAACGGCGGTTCGTCTCCAGGTCCATGACGAGCAGCGAGCCGTGCGGCAGAGGGACCTTCTGTACAGCACTCCCGTCCTCGGCGCGCTTGGGCCGGAGCACCATGGTGCGCTGTCGTCCGAGCGAGACATTGACGATGAACGACGGGCGCACGAGGTCGAGCGTCTTGTCGGAGTGCTCGCTGATCCAGTCGCGTCCCGTGCGGTAGAGCTGGAGCAGGCAATGGTTGAGCGGGTGTCCGACGCGGCGCTCGACCTCCCTGCGAATGCTGTCGACGGCGGGGGTGAAGGGGCAGAGCTCGGGCTGCTCGTCGACCGGGTGGCGATAGAGCGGCATGGCGCCGTCGGGCGAGCGCTCGCCCTGGATCGCGACCAGGCGGGGCACCTCCCCTCCGCGGTGGCGCATCGTCGTCCAGGCGACCTCGCGCTCGACAGCGGCGAAGGCGCCGGCGTCCCCGGCGAGGCGCTCGTCGAGGGCGCCGCACCACAGCGCCGTCTCGCCCGCGCCGATGCCGGCGATGTGCACCGGCCCGGGTCCGTCCGAGAGCAGGTCGGCCCAGCTGCGGCGCCGGCCGCCGAGGCCCTCGATCTCGCGCAGCGCCACGGCGTGTTTGCCCGCGGTCCCCGCTGCGGTCGCGTCCCCGAGGATGTCGACGTCATAGCCGAGCCCGCGCGCGTCGCGGGCGGCGGCGAGGACACACACGTTGGTCGCGACGCCGCACAGGACCACGGCGGTCACGCCCGCCTGCGCCAGCCGGGCGTGCAGCTCGGTCTCACGGAACGCCGAATACCAGCGCTTCTCGACATGCCATTCCGCGGTCCCCGCGGGGCGCTCGGCGCGCACCGGGACCAGAGCCGGGAACAGCTCGGCGCCCCACGTGCCGCGGGCGCAGCACGCGCTGCCGGTGTGCGTCTGCCCGCGGAGCGCGTCCGGCGCCGCGTCGATCTCGCCGTAGACCGACGTCACCCACACCACGACCCGCCCCTGCGCGCGCGCCGCGCGCGCGAGCCAGGCCACGGTCTGCGCGAGCTGGTGCGGATCGCAGTGGCGCTTCGAGAACGCGCCTCCCTCCGCGAGGAAGTCGTTCTGCATGTCGATGATCAGCAGCGCCGTGCGCGCAGGATCCTGGGAGGGCGCCCGAGCTCTCACGTCCATCGTGTCCTGGTACCACCGGCCGGTCGCTCGGCCAAGCTCCGGGGCCGCGACGCGGGGCGCCGAACAGAGCACGCCAGGCCGAGCTCACCCAGGATACCGAGGTTCCAGCGTCGAACAGGGTAGCGTGGGCCTCCATGACGATCGAAGAGGTCGAAGCTGGGACTCGACAGCTCGTCGAGAGAGCCAACGACACGGATGTCGTGGTCTTCGCGAGGCGCGAGGCGGGTTTTGCAGCAGATACGGCGCTGGCTTGGCGCTTGCTTCAGCTCGCGCCCGAGCTCTAGAGCGACGGTCACCCGCTTCGGATACGGGCCCACCTCGACGTTTTCGGTGCTCAGCGCACCAGAGTGCGCTTGCGCGCCGAAAACGCCGATCTGGGCCCGTCTCCTGTGCGGGTGACCGCCGCTCTGATCGGCATGTAGTAGAGGCGGGCGGAAACCGGTGTAGGATGAGGAAGTGGTGAAAACCCGACGGCGGCGCACCTCGCGAAGGGGGGTCTTCTGGCACGTGCAGTGCCTCGGCTTGATCATGAGCGCGCGGGCGTTCGCTCAGGCCCCCGACTCCAGCGCCATGGAGCCCGCCCCCGCGCCCCCTGCACCGGCACAGCCCGCGGCCGCGCCGCCTCCACCGCCGCAGCCCGCGCCCGCGGAAGCTCCGCCGCCCGCCCCCGCACAGCCTGAACCGGCGCAGCCCGCGCCGCCTCCTCCGAGCGCCGCCCAGCCGTATCCGTATCCGTATCCGTATCCGTACCCGTATATCTATCCGTCCCAGCCCTACCCGCCCGGGCCACCACCGTTCATTCCCCCGCCGGCCCCCACCGCTGGCGCGCCGTCGAAGCCAGCGGCTCCGGTGAAGAGGAAGCCGCGGAGCGTGCCCTTGTCCGTGTTTCGCTTCGGCTACGGCGCCTACGGGAGCGGCACGCTGGACTTTCAGGGCCAGTGCGCCGGCAGCTGCCCGCTGTCCTTGCGCGCCGGGAGGGAGGACGTCGACGATCACACGCCGGTGCTGCTCGGCTTCGATCTGATGTTCGGGCCCGAGCCCGTGAGCCTCGGGTTTGGCTTCTGGTTCACCACGGGCACGACCCTCGAAGGACGAGAGCCCACCGTGCCGGAGCGGGGCATCGGCTGGGAGTTCGCGACCCCGTTCATGCTCGGCGCCGCGCTCCCCGTGACGGAGTCCCTCGCGCTCCGATTGGGCGCCTTCGCCGGTCCGGAGTTCCTGTTCGCGCACGACGGCAGCGCGCAAGGCAGGGACGGCGAGGCCTACGAGAGCTTGTGTGATGACTTGCGGGCCAGCGGGCAAGTCAGCGAGTGCGACGTGACCTATCCGACCCGCTTCAGCTGGATCTACGGACTCCAGGCCGGCCCTGTCTTCCGCACGTCGCGCCTCAACACCATCGGCGCCGAGCTCCTTGTCCAGCATGTCGATTATCGGCTGTTCGGGATCGACGCGGAGGGGCCGAGCTGGCGAGCGAAGCAGACGTACGACTACAGCGCGTGGAGGTTCTGGCTCATGGTCACCGTCGGGATAGGGAAATGACGTTGCGCTACGGGCTCTGGGCGATGACCCTGGCGCTGGTCGTCGGGTGTGCAGACGACGGCGGCGAGGCCCCGCCGCTCAGCTGCGGCGAAGGCCGCATCTGCACCTGCGCGCCGGGAGACGACCGGCCTGAATGCAATCCGTGCCAGGAGGGCTACCGGCCCGCGCTGGTCGGGTCCGACTGTGTCCCGACCTGCAACGCCCCCGACGTCGACTGCGGTGAGGCGGGAGTCTGCGAGGAGACGGCGAGCGGGGCCGCCTGTCGCTGCGATCCGGGGCACACGGGCGCCAGCTGCGAGCGCTGCGAGCCAGGGCTCACGCCCAACGACGCCGGCCAGTGCGTCGCCGCGCTCTCGGCGCCAGCGCTGCTGACGCTGTCCGTCGTCGGCTCCGAGCGCGTCCTCGGCGCGCTCGTCCCGCCCGGCTGGTCGTTCCGCCCTCTGGCGAGCGTGCCGAGCACCGTGACCGACGTCGCCTATGACGCGGGCTCCGGTCGCGTGTTCGCGCTGAACGGCGGGCGCCTGGCGACCCTCGACCTCGCTTCCGGCGCGGTCACGGATCTCACGAGCGCGGACGCCGATCTCGGGAGCGCGCTGTCGCTTGATCCAGCCGGAAACAGGGCGCTCTCCGCGTCGGCGAACGCCATTCACGAGATCGATCTCGAGACGTTCCAGGCCGAGGAGCTCTCGGCGGTAGGCGCTCGCGCGCTCGAGTACGACCCGAGCCGCGCGAGGATCCTCGGGCTGGACGAGGCGGGCGCGGCCTTCGAGCTCGCTGATTCCGCGCCGGAGCTCGTCGGTCGGACGCAGGGCTCCGACTGGCTCGCCATGGCCTTCGATCCCGGAAGCGCGCGCGCCTACTTGCTCGGCAGCGAGGCGGAGAGCCGTGAGGATCGACTCCTGCGGTATTGCGCCGGGGCCCTCACGCGCTTCGGCGCCGTCCCCGCGTGGCACGCGAAACGCGTCGTCGACGCCAGCGGCGGGAGCACGGCGCCGCTCACGCTGGCGTACGAGGGCGCGGATCCGGCGCTGATCGTGGCCGATCTGGGCACCCGGCCGATCGACGCGGTGACCATCGCCGTCGACCACCCCGACGCGGCCGTGTGTGTCGTCGACGACGGCGGCGGGGCGGCCGAGCTCGAGATAGCGCTGTCCGCGAGCCTCCGGGCCGGCTTCCTCCTTGTCGCCGCGCCGGGCCGAGCGGTGAGCGTCGACGCGACGGCGCGCCCCGCCGACGCGAGCTACAGCTTCATCGTCCACACCGACGAGGGACTCAGCGTCTCGGGGCCGCTCGAAGGCATCACCGAGCACGACACGGCCTCGTGGGAGGCGCTGGCCCTCGACAGCATCACGAACTTCCCCGAACGGCGCGCCGCCACCCTCGCGCTGATGGACTGGGCGTCTCAGGCCACCCTCGAGGTTCGCCTCGCGCACGAGCCAGCGGGCAACGCGCTTGCGTGGGTAGCGGAGGTGCCATGAGGGCCCTGCGCGTCTCCTGGCCGCTCCTGCTCCTCTCCGTTCAGGGGTGCGAGGACTCGGTCTCGGGCTTTCTGAGCTGCGGCGTCGAGATGTGCAGCGCCCGGCAGGAGTGCGTCAGCTCGGCTCTGGGCCCGACCTGCGTGTGCACCGAGGGGTTCGTCGGCACCGAGTGCACGACGTGCGCGTCCGGTTACAATCAGGTCGGCAACCGCTGCGCGCTCATCCCCCTCGACTGCGCCGTCAACCCGGAGCTGTGCGGTCCGCACGGCACGTGCGTCGCGGCTGCCGGCGCAGACGAATGCGCGTGCGAGGCGCTGTACGAAGGTCGGCTGTGCGATCAGTGCGAGAGCGGCTACCAGGACAACGACGCGAACGGCGACTGCCGCCCCACCTGCGCCGAGGCCCAGCTCGACTGCAAGGCGCCGAGCCGCTGCTCGGACGCGGGCGGCACGGCGCTGTGCGAATGTCCGACGGGGCACACCGGGGACGACTGCTCGCGCTGCGCGCTCGGCTATCGGGACAGCGGGACCGGCTGCGTGCCCACGTGCGCGGCCTCCGGCTTCACCTGCAGCACGAACCAGATCTGCGTCGACACGGAGACAGGCGCCCGCTGCGGGTGCGCCGAGGGGTACGGCGGGATCGGCTGCGCGAGCTGCGCCGAAGGCTACCTGCAGGATTCAACGACGGGCGCTTGCCTGCCCTCCTGCGACGGGGCCGGCGTCCGCTGCGGCGAGCACGGCAGCTGCGACGATTCGATCGGCTTCGCGCGCTGCGTCTGCGTCCTCGGATACACGGGGGAGCGCTGTGACCTCTGCGCCGCGAACTTCGAGCAGGGCGCCGGCGGGACGTGCGGCCGTACGCCCACGGCGAGCGAAACGCTGGTGATGGCGGGCTCCTTCGAGGGGCGTTCGGTGCTCGCCACGCTCGATCCGGGCTCGGGCAGCGCGCTGCCGCTGGCGGAGCTCGAGGTCACGGGGCTGTCGGGCGGCGCGACCCCGCGGGCGCTCTTCGTCAACCGCGCCGGGTCGATCTCGTCCTACTCGCTCGCGACCGGCGCCATCGAGGACGCCGTGGATGGCAGCGGCGCCGTGGGTCCGCTCACCTGGGATGGGGCGACGAACCGGCTCTACGCGCTCGGTGGACCGAGGTCGTTCTCTCTGCTCAGCATCGATCCCGCCGCGAAGACGGTGGTGCCGCGGTTCGAGACGGGGCTGGCCGGGGCGGCGGATCTCGCCTTCGACGCCGCAAACCAGCGGGTGCTCGTGCTGCGCGACACGTTGTTCGCGGTGAGCCTCGCCGACGGCGCGGTGACCGAGCTCGCGCCGCTGCCCCCGGCCACGCTGGGCATCGAGATCGGCGCCGACGGCGCGCTCCTCGCGCTGTCGGCGACCGACGCGGACGAGGCCGCCGCCCGCGTGCAAGCCTGTCGCTCGACCGCGGCCGCGCTCGGTCTCAACGGCTACGCGGGCGCGACCGGCCGCTTCGTACAGCCGGACTCCGACGTGGACCAGGTGACCCTCGCGGCCGCGACGCCGGACAAGCTGGAGGTGCAAAGCTATCTGGGCCGAGGCGGCGACAGCGCCCCGCGGACCGTGCAGATCACCGCGGACAACCCCGACGCGTTCCTCTGTCTGGCCCTCGAGGAGGCGACCCTGGTCAGCGTGGCGGCCGGGGCGCGCTTTCGGGCGCTCGTCATCTACGCGGCGGACGACCCGATCGAGCTGCAGATCGAGGACGGATTCGCGGGCGGCGCGGCGCCCCTGATCCATCTGGGCGGCTACGCTCCCGCCTTCACGCGCCCGGATCGAGACGACATCGTTGTCTACACACCAGCGGAGTGGGCCGCGCGCGGGCTGGCCGTCGATCCGCGCTTCCACCGCCCGGGGCCCGGCGTCCTTCACACGCTGGACGGCGCGTTCGCCGTGAGATCGAGCGTGCCCCTCTCGGGAGGCGTCATTCCCGGAGGGCCGCTGGCCCGCTGGGAGCCGGTCGCGCCATGAAGCGGGCTCATTCATGACGTTCGAAGAAGTCGACGCTGCGACTCGACAGCTCGTCGAGAGAGCCAACGCTGCCAGGCCACTGCCCTGAGGCGACGCAGGGCGCGCCTGCTCCATCACCTCCGCCCCTGACGGCTCGCGGCGCTTCGATCTGGCCACGGCGCACGTGCGGGCACGTCCACGTCGAACGCTGCAACTGAGCGCCTGCGCTCACCAGAGAACACCGTCTCCCGACCCAGGGGAGCCCGGAGCTCTGGCGTGTCCGCCCACGTCGTAAGCGGCCGTACAACACGATGGCTTTGTTGCGTCCTCTTCCAAAGGGTCTTTGCGCCTCCGCCAGACACCGACGCTCTCGCGGTGGCGTCCAGCCCTCGCACCCGCGCTGTCGAGGAGGTCGGGGCCGGCGGGCCGGCCTGCCGGCCCGCCAGCGCAATAGAAAGATGCTGTATGTCCGAGTGTTCTTGCCTCGATTGATGTTTACTTGAGGCGTGACCCGAGCGTACCTTGGGCAAAGGCGACGCCCCTTGGGGAGAGGGGGCGTGCGAGCCGCGCGGGCGAGCGCTCGAGTGGCCTTCGTTGCCTGCGAGGGGAGGCGGTGGTGTCTCGAAAGAAGATCCTGCTGGTGGACGACTCGGAGACCGTCCTGATGATGGAGCAGATGATCCTCCGGAAGAGCTATGACGTGGTCACTGCCAAGGACGGCAGCGCGGCGGTGGCCAGGGCGCTCGCCGAGCGACCTGATCTGATCCTGCTCGACGTGATCATGCCTGCCATGGATGGATTCGAGGCCTGCCGGAGGCTGCGATCGGAGGAGGCGACGCGGGAGACGCCCATTGTCCTCGTCACGAGCCGAGGCGAGGTCTCGCACAGGGAAGAGGGGTTTCGCTGTGGCTGCTCCGACTACATCACGAAGCCCATCGACTCCCTGGAGCTCCTCGAGAAGGTCAAGAGCTGTCTAGGCGAATGAGGTGAAGACCGACATGTCGCGTGATGGACAAGCGGAACGCGGGGTGGAGCACGCGGTGCGCCGCGAGCGATCGTCACGAGCGCACGTGAGCGCGCTCGAAGGGCAGAAGAAGCGGCTCGCGCGGCGCGCCCGCGCGCTCGGCCGGCTGCTCGTCCGGGTCCGGAGGGCCCGCGGGCGCCTCGAGGCCCGCGCCGTCCGCGCCGAGGCGGCGCTCGCGCTCGCCGCCGATCGATGCGCCGAGGAGGAACAGCAGCGCTCGCAGCTCGCGAGCCTCTATGTCGCGAGCCGCCGGCTCCTGCCGCTCCGGACCCGTGAGGAGGCGTGCCGCGCCCTCCAGGACATCATCGCGAACCTCGTCGGCTCCGAGGAGATCGCCGTCTTCGAGATCGACGGCAGCGGGGCGGCGAGGGTCGTCGCGGCCTACGGCGTCGCTCCGTCGTCCGCCGTCCTGGTAGCGCCGGAAGAGGGCATCGTGGGGCGCGTGGCGCGGCGGATCGAGCCGTATTTCCGGCAGGGCGCCGCGCTCGGCAGCGACCCGGCCGCTCCCCAGGCCCCCTGCGCGCGCGGCGAGGGCGACGTCATGGCCTGTGTCCCGCTCACGATGGACGAGCGCGTGGTCGGCGTCATCGCCGTCTTCCACCTGCTCTCGCAGAAACCCGAGCTCGGGCCGATCGACAAGTGTCTCCTCGAAGCGCTCGGCACGCTGGCGGCCGAGCCGTTCTGCGCGGGGCGGGAGCGCTGCGGCGCCCTGGAGATGCGATGACGATGCTCAAGCCCCCGTCGCAGCGGTACGGCGCTGGACGAGCGCGGCTGAGCGCGCCCCCCCCGAGCAGCCCGCAGCCCCACTACCTCACGCCGGGCAACGTCTTCGCGTCGGGCGAGCCGACGATCATCACCACGATCGTCGGCTCGTGCGTCGCGATCTGCCTCTGGGAGCCGGCGCTCGGCGTGGGCGGCATGAACCACTACGTGCTCCCCAGCTGCCCCAACCTCACGCTGCCGCTCGGGCGCTTCGGAGACACCGCCTTTCAGCAGCTCCTCGATCGTCTGGCGGCCCTCGGCGCCACGCCCCGCTCGCTCCAGGCACGGATCGTCGGCGGCGCCTGCATGATCTCCGCCTTCCGGGAGCGGGACTCGCACCTCGGACACCAGAACGTGGCGGTCGGGGTCATGGTGCTGCGCGCCGCCGGGATCCGGGTCGTCCAGCAGGACACGGGCGGCAGCCAGGGCCGGAAGCTCATCTTCCGCACGGACGACGGCAGCGCCGCCATCCAGCCCCTGTGATCGCGATGGATGCCGAGCGGGCCGCGCTCATGCAGATGTTCGCTGCGGGACGGCCTCGAGGAGCTCGATCGGCTGAACACCAGGCTCGAGGAGGCGATCCGCCGCGCGCGCATGGTGCCTGTCGGCCCCTGGTTCCGGCAGTACGAGCGCGCCGTGCGCGATCTCGCCCGGTCGCACGGCAAGCTCGCGCGCCTCGTGGTCGTGCACGGCGACGTCGAGGTGGACACCGCGGTGATCGAGCGCCTCCGCGACGTGCTGACCCACCTCATCCGCAACGGCATCGATCACGGCCTGGAGCCGCCCGAGGTGCGGAAGGCGTGCGGCAAGGACGCGCGCGGGACCATCACCCTGCGCGCCACGCACGAGGGCGGCGGCATCGCGCTCCGCGTCTCCGACGACGGCGCGGGGATGAGCCGCGCCCGGATCGCGGCGCGGGCCAGCGTCCGCGACCTCTTCGGGCTCTCCGGGCCTGCGCCGGCCCGCGAGAGCGTGGTCGTGGTGGCCCACGAGGGGGGCCAGGCCGGCCTCGTCGTCGACTCGCTCGACGGCGAGGGCAGGACGGTCATCAAGCCGCTCGGCCGGCTCTTCCGCCGCACCCGGGGCATCACCGGATCCACGGCCCTCGCCGACGGCAGGCTCGCGCTGATCCTCGATGTGGACGCGCTGATGCACGACCTCACCCGCGGCCGCGCCGGCGGCGGCGCGCTCGCGCCCAGGGCTCGATGGCGGGCTCCCCCCTCGGAGGCGCGGGAAAGGGCGATGGATCCGGAGGGGAGGACACGATGAACCGGCTCAGGATTGCGCTGCGTCTCTCGCTCTCGCTCGCGTTCATGGCGATGCTCATGGTCGCCATCGCGATCTCGGGGCACCTCGGCCTGACCTCCGTCGCGGAGAAGACACACGAGATCCTGGTGTCGGACGTCCGGGAGCTCGCGATCGCGACGCAGATCGAGCGCGACCTCATGGAGCTCCGCCGCTACGAGAAAGACTGCTTCCTCAGCATCGGCGATCGCCCCGTCCAGCAGGGGTATCAGGAGAAATGGAACGAGATCGAGGCGCAGATCCAGCGCCGGCTGGACGAGCTCGACCGCCTCGTGACGCTGCCCCACGAGCGGGAGTCGGTCGCCGCGATGCGGCGCGACCTGGCGAGCTACATCGTCGGCTTTCGCCGCGTGATGCAGGAAACGCTCGCCGGGCAGGTGCCCACGGCCCAGGCGGCGAACGCCGTGATGACCGGCTACAAGGACGAGATCCACCGGTTCGAGGAGTCGGCCGAGGGCCTCGCCCAGGCGAGCACGAGGGACATGGAGGTGCTGCAGGCGTCCCTGAGCGGCGACGCGCAGCGCGCCTCGCGGGACATGGGCCTCATCGCCTTCGTGGCGCTGGCGGTCGGCGTGCTCGTCAGCGTCCTCGTCTCGCGCAGCATCACGGGCCCGCTGAGCTCGGCCGTGGGGCTCGCCAGGCGGATCGCCGACGGCGATCTGCGACACCGGGGCGTGGCCTCGGGCCGCGACGAGCTCGGGCAGCTGGAGGAGGCGATGGCGGAGATGGCGGACAAGCTCTCGACCGTCCTCCTGGAGATCCGCACGGGCGCGGAGTCGCTCGCCGCGGCCTCGACGCAGATCTCGGCCACCTCGCAGAACCTGTCGCAGGGCACGAGCGAGCAGGCGGCCGCGGTGGAGGAGACGTCGGCGAGCCTCTCGGAGGTGAGCGGCTCGATCCAGAAGAACGCCGAGAGCAGCCAGCAGACCGGCGAGCTCGCCACCGGCGCCGCGGCCGCCGCGGAGCAGAGCCTCGCGGCGGTCCAGCGCACCGTGGCCGCGATGCGCGACATCGCCGAGAAGGTCTCGATCGTGCAGGAGATCGCGTACCAGACCAACCTGCTCGCGCTGAACGCGTCGATCGAGGCGGCCCGGGCCGGCGAGCACGGCCGCGGCTTCGCCGTGGTCGCGAGCGAGGTCCGCCGCCTCGCGGAGCGGAGCCAGGCCGCCGCCAAGGAGATCGGCGCGCTCGCGTCGGCGAGCGTGCAGGTCGCCGATCGCTCGGGGCGGCTGCTCGAGGAGATGGCGCCCTCGATCCGCCAGACCTCGGCGCTCACGCAGGAGGTGGCGACCGCTTCGCTCAGCCAGGCCGACGCGGTCGGCCAGGTGAACAGCGCCATGCGCCGCGTCGACGAGGTGACGCAGCGCAACGCCGCGATCAGCGAGGAGCTCGCCAGCACGGCCGAGGAGCTCGCGGCCCAGGCGGATGCGCTCTCGGGCATGCTGCGCTTCTTCCAGGTGGGCGACGAGCTCGCGTTCCCCGAGCGCCCCCGCGTGCCGCGCGCCCCCGGCGCGGGCGACGCGCGGCGCCTCCCGCCGCCCTCCCGGGAGGGCTCCGCGGCCTCGCCGGGCGCCTCGAACGGCGCCGCCGTGCTCGCGACGCTCGCCCGGGCCAGGACGAACGGGGCCCTGCGCTCCCCCGCGGCGCTGCACGAGGACGCCGAGCTCGAGCGCTTTCCGCCGCGAGGCGCGGGTCGGGCCGCCTCCGCGCGCGCGGAGGTCCCGTGAGCGCCGCGCCGGAGCCTCGATCGTCGCAGTACATCTCGTTCTTCGTGGGCGGCGACGAGCTCGCGCTGGACATCCTCCGCGCGCGGGAGATCGTCGAAATCACCGCGATCACGCGGGTGCCGAGGATGCCGCAGGCCGTGCTCGGCGTGCTCAACCTGAGGGGGCGCGTGATCCCGGTCATCGACCTCGCCGTCCGGCTCGGGCTCCCGGCGTCGGTGATCGCGCGGCGGAGCTGCATCCTCATCGTCGAGACGGAGTTCGACGGCGAGCTCACCCGGATGGGCCTCTTCATCGACGCCGTGGGCGACGTCGTGGACCTCGACGCGGCGGCGATCGAGCCGCCGCCGCCGTTCGGCGCGCGGGCCCACCAGGGCCAGCTCATCGGCCTCGGCAAGGTGGGCGAAAGGCTCCTCCTGCTGCTCGACATCGACCGGATCCTCTCGCCGGAGGAGCTCTTCGCGGCCGCGTCGCTCGAGGCCGAAGGCGGCGCCCGCGCGGCGCTGCCGGGCGCGCCGCCGCAGGGCGAGCTCGCGGGGGCCGGCGCGCTCGGCGCCGGCGAGGGCAAGCCGCGGCCTTCCCCGTGGGCGTCCGCTGCCAGAGGGGGGGAGCAGCCGTAGCTGCTCGGTTCACGACGCGGTGGCACGCGCGCCGCTCATCCTGAGCGACAACGTTCGCGCTCAGCGGCGAGGGCGATGCAGAGCCCCGGCCTCGTCCGCCGCAGCGGGTTGTCCGGCCACGCCGGCCGCAGCGACGCGCAGCTCGGACATCGCTTCGTTGAATGCGGGACTACCTGGGGCGCAGAGCGCTACTTTCCGCGGCCCCGACACCGGATTGCTCTCCAGCGCGCGGATGGCGCTCTCGATCGTGTCGAAGTGAGCGAACCACCGCCTTGCGGCTGCCACGACCCGAGGGGCCAATAGCCGAAGCACCTCGACCTGCTCCGATTCCGACAGGCGAAACGACCAGGGTAGTTCCTCCCAGTTGAACGAATGCCCCGGCTGCGTGCGGAACTGGCAATGCCAGGGAGCCGGATTGTTTCGAACGGCCTTGCGCAGCCCACAGCCAAACTCGACCTGGAAGATGCCGGCGCGAGGGCAATGAAACCAGACGACGTCGACGAAGTACGGGCGAAGCCGCCACATGGCACGGCCCGGGTTGTGGAACCCGAGATCGGCAAGTCGCGGGCCGACGATCCGCGAGATCAGAGGCTTCACTTCAGCCCATGAAAGCATCGCCTCCCCTTTCCTGCCGAACGGGGCCTCTGCCGCGAGCGGGGACGCGCGCTCACCCTCTCATCGGCAGCAGGCCCAGGTCGGCCAGCGTCGGCGACACCGAGAGCCACCGCGATCACGGGTCGTCTCCGGGCTGGAGCGGAAACTCCAACGTTCGGAGGAGATCGAGGATGAGGTCGATCTGGCGTTCGGCCGGCGCGAGCACCAGGCGATCGGGACCCGTGGTGCGCTGGAGATCCCACGCGTCCGGGTATCGATGCTCGACCCAGCGGTCATCGGGTGCCAGCGAACCGAGCTTGTAGGGTTGTACATTCATGGATAATGGCCTCAATCGAGCACCGCCGGGGCGCTCACGTGGACGTGTTCGACCGGGATCCCGCGGGCCTCCAGCTCGACCAGCAGCGCACCGAGGTCGGCTGCCGACCCGGGCAGGCGCTCGATCTCGCGTCCATCCAGCGCGAAGAGCCCCAGCGCGTCCTCCAGCATCTTCGACTCCGTCCAGTTGTCATTCCGCGCGAAGCGCGCGCGCACGATGATCCCCAGCGCATGGATCGAGCACGTGTCGCCTCGCCTGACATGGAGGGCCCCGTCCGAGAGCGACACCACGCACGGGACACGACTCCGGGGAACGAGACCGCGACGCTTGGCAATGAAATGCCACGGGATGAGCGCGAGCAGAGGCAGGAACGGTCCGACAACCGCAAGGACGTAGACGCCTGCGCGGAGCCAGCCAGGTGAGCGATCATTCAGGACGATGGCGAGCCCAGCCACGCTGATCGTCAAAGCGGCAAGCACCTCCTTCCAGCGCCACCAGGACTCTCTCGCCATTCGCGCGCCTCCCCGGGCACCTCTACGTTCCCTGTCCTCCTACCGTGGGCCCCCTCGCTCGCGCTGCGTCGCGTTCGAGCGCACGTCACGCTGGTCCGCCCGGCGCTCGGCTTCAGCGGCGGCGCGAAGCGCCGTCCGCCGCAAACCGCCGTCAGGCGCTCCACCCGTCAAGTCTGTGGCTTCTGGCATCGTGGATCCCATCTTCGATCCTCTGTTCCGTCGAGGTCGGGTCTGACCTCCCCGGACTCGTCAAATTGCCAGGCTGAATATCCATAGAAGAACCACTTCTTGATCGGGATCGGTCGCATCTCGCGGAGCTCCTCCGGCGTGTGATGCCAGTGAGGTGGAATCACCGAGAAGAAGAGGTCGTTCGCGATTCGCTTCGTTCGAAGGGACATCGACAAGAAACAGTGCTTGAACGTCCCTCGCGGCGCGACATCATCACAGTCCGGATGAGAGTAGAAGTACCGGACGCCTTGCATCACTTGCCCGATGTTGAGCGCCGTGTGCTTCGCGTACTCCTCCAGAAAGATTGTCAGCCTCATTTCTCTGTCCTCGGACAAGCGGCGCAAAGGTCAGAAGATTCGACCGAAGCCGCGGGACCAGCGCTGTCCAGTTCGTCACCTTGTGGGACCTCGCCCACACAAAATCTCACAGACCGGCTCTGCGCCGCAAGGCGCAAATGGTGTCCAGCGCGGTGGCGTAGATGCGCCTGACACCGGCGGCGATCGCCTTTCCGGGGGCCGCGAGCGCCGGCAGGACGGCCGGGCCGGAGGAGCCGCCGCGCGCGCCGAACGCCGGCGCTGCGGCGTGAAGCGGGGGCGAACACGAGAGCGCGCGTCGTGTCACGGCTCCCGGTAGCTCTCGTACTCCCAGCCGAAGTAGCGCCGGAGGTTCTCGACGCAGGCGGGCCAGGTCTCGGCCTCGCAGGACGCGACGGTCTGCTCGAGCCAGCGCCAGAGATCGTCGAAGTCGTACCGGCGCATCACGAGAAGGGGGCGGGTGGCCAGGATGCCATCGCGAGCCTCCAGCCGGTCCAGCCCGGCGGGCGTGGCCACCCTGAGGGTGAAGGAATCCGCGCCCGCCCCCTTTCTGGGCCCGATGTCCAGCATCACGAGCTCGGCGAACGCGTCGGGATCGTCGGGCGCCCATGTCCGGAGATTGGGATGCCCCCAGACGCCAGCGGAGCGGATGACGAGCTTCATGGTCGGGGAAAACGAAGAGCAAACCGGCCCTCTGGTCAAGGGCGTCAAGGGCGTCACGCGTGTTTCGCCGGTGAGGCGCTCGGCTCGACCTGCGCGCGAGGCGTGGAGCGCGGAGCCACTCCGGGAGTCAGCCAGCATCGATCCAGCCGCGCGCGTCGCACTCGTTGCAGGGGAGCTCGATTCCGAATCCGGGGGCCGGTTCAGCCACGCGTTTGCCGTTGCACTTCGAGCAGACCGACGACCCCGGAGGTGGCTGCGGGATCAGCTCGAGGAGCTCGACGATGCCCGTCTTCCGGGCGCCGGCGATCAGCGCGGAATGTGCGTGCAAACCGCCGACCTCGACGATCCCATCGCCGTCCCAGCCACGAAGATCCTCGAGAACGCGGCCGTCGGAGGTCAGGTAGGTCATCGGTCCCATGCCGGGGTCGAGCAAGAACGCGTCGTACTTGTCTTCAACCTCGTCCTGCCAAGAGTTCATGGCCGCGACGTACTGCCCGGCCGCCTGATCGACGGAAGAAGCTCCGGAGAAGAGGTGTCGAATGGAATCGATGAAGTTGCCGCCCGCCTGCTCGCGCGGCGCGCCGGAAGCACTGCGGGTCGCCCGCAGCTGACGTTGTTCAAGACGTCGAGCGCGCAGGCGTTCGAGCAGCGGCGGCGGGATTTCGAAGGGCATGCGAGGACGGTTCACTCCGGTGAAATCGACGTGCCGCGCGAGGGGGAGCGCGAGGACCCCAGCCCTCGCTTGACCTCCGCGGGTCACCCGGGGACCATGCCCGCGGCTACCGGGACGGGTGCCGGGGGCACCGCCGATGGGAGGGAGCACCACATGATCGACCTGTACACGTGGACCACGCCGAACGGCTACAAGCCCGTCATTCTCCTCGAGGAGCTCGGGCTCCCCTACCAGATCAAGCCCATCGACATCGGGTCCGGCGCCCAGAAGACGCCGGAGTACCTGCGCATCAACCCCAACGGGAAGATCCCCGCGCTGCAGGATCACGACCACCCGAACGGGCCAGTCACCGTCTTCGAGTCGGGGGCGATCCTCATCTACCTCGCCGAGAAGACGGGCAAGCTCTTGCCCGCGAGCGAGCCGGGCCGGTCGCGCGTCATCGAGTGGCTGATGTTCCAGATGGGCGCGGTGGGGCCGATGCTCGGCCAGCTCGGCCATTTTCGCAGCGCCGCTCCAGAGAAGATCCCCTACGCGATCGAGCGCTATCAGAACGAGCAGGACCGCATCTACAAGGTGCTCGACGGCCGCCTCGCCGAGTCCGAGTACCTCGCCGACGAGTACTCGATCGCGGACATCGCCACGTTTCCGTGGATCTCCGGGGCCGCGCGCATGGGGGTCGCGATCGAGCCCTATCCGAACCTCGCGCGCTGGGAGCAGGCGATCAAGGCGAGGCCGGCGGTCGCCCGAGCGCTCGCGGCGAAGATCAAGCCCTGAACGCCGCGCGCAGGTAGAACCTGCAGCAAAGCGCCCGGCGCTCGCGTACACTCCTGGCGCTCGGCATGGATCAGCCCGTCCCCGGGGACAGCAGGGCGCAGCAGGCAGACGTCGCGGGCGCGCTCGCGGATCGGGCCTTCGACGCGCTCGGTGTCCTGCTCCGCGGCTTCGAGGACGCGGCCGAGCGCGACGGGGCGAGCGCGCTCGAGGACGCGCTCGCCCGCGGCCCGGAGCACCTCCACGGCGGCCTGCTCACCGCGATCCTCCGGCTCGTGTTCCTGCTGCACGCCGAGGACCGCGGGCTCCTGCCGGCCTCGGACCCGTACTACGCGGCGCACCTCGGCGTGCGCCCGCTGTTCCAGCAGCTCGCGGCGGAGCGCGGCGAGCGCCCGGGCGCGTTGCGGCGGCGCTTCGGGGCGTGGGCGCGGCTCACCGCGCTGTTCCGCGCCGTCTTCCACGGGATCCGCCACCCCGAGCTGACCCTGCCGGCGCGGGGAGGGCAGCTCTTCGACCCCGAGCGATACCCGTTCCTGGAGCACGCGGCCCTGGACGACCCCGCGGCGCCGCGCGCGCCGTCGGTGGACGACGGCACGGTGCACGCGGTGCTCGAGCGGCTCCTCGTGCTCGATGGGCGCCCGCTGTCGTACCGGGCGATCGACGTCGAGCAGCTCGGCGGCCTCTACGAGGCGCTCATGGGCTACCGGGTCGAGCGCGCGGCCGGGCCGACGGTGTGCCTCCGGCCCGACAGGGTCTGGGTGGGCGCGGCCGAGGCGCTCGCGCAGCCGACGGCGCGGCGGGCGGCGTGGCTCGCCGAGCGGGCGGGCATCTCGCGGCGGGAGGCGGCGAGGCTCGGGGGGGCGCTCGTCGCCGCGGAGACAGCGGCCGGCGTCCTCGAGGCGCTCGGACCGCTGCGCGCCAGGGACACCGACGTGCTCGGGGCGGGGCGGCTGTTCCTCCAGCCGATCGCCGAGCGGCGGCGGACGAGCTCGCATTACACCCCGAGGAGCCTGTCCGCGCCGATCGTCGCGCGGACGCTCGAGCCGCTGCTCCGGCAGCTGGGCGAGGAGCCCGCGTCCGAGGCGCTCCTCCGGCTCGCGATCTGCGATCCGGCGATGGGCTCCGGCGCGTTCCTCATGGAGGCGTGCCGGTACCTGGCCGACCAGGTGGTGGCCGCCTGGACGCGCGAGGCCGCGCGCGGCGACGCGGCGGCGGCGGCGCGGCTCGCCCTGCCGGGCGAGGGCGCCGTGAGCCACGCGCGGCGGTTCGTCGCGCGGCGCTGCCTCTACGGCGCCGACAAGAACCCCTTCGCGGTGAGCCTGGCGAGGCTGTCGCTCTGGCTCGTGACGCGCGCGCAGGACGAGCCGTTCACGTTCGTCGATCACGCCCTCCGGCACGGCGACTCGCTCGTCGGCCTCGACCTTGCCCAGCTGCGCGGCTTCCACTGGAAACCCGCGGCGCCAGCGCCGCCGTTTCGCGAAGCGATCGACGTCGCGGTGGCGCGGGCGCTCGAGCTGCGGCGGCGGCTCGCCGAGGAGGCGGAGCATCCGGCGAGCCTGCGAAACCCGGGAGGGCCGGGCGTCCCGGAAGGCGACGAAGCGCAGCTCCCGGCGAGCCTGCGATACCCGGGAGGGCCGGACGTCCCGGAAGGCGACGACGCCGGCGCCGCGCGCCGGCGAGCGCGGCTGGCCGAGGAGGCGGACGCGGCGATCGCCCGGGCGCGGCTGCTCGGCGACCTCGTCGTGGGGGCGTTCTTCGCGCACGAGAAGGACCGTGACCGGCTGAAGGAGCGCGATCGGCGGGCCGAGCTCGCGATCGCGTGGCTCCGAGGCGGCGGTCCGCCTTCGGAAGAGCTCCTGTCGATGCAGCGGGCGCTCCGCGAGGGGACGCCCGGGGGGCCCCCGCCGCTGCCTGCGTTCCACTGGCCGCTGGAGCTCCCGGAGGTGTTCGAGGAGCCGCGCCCGGACGAGCCCAGCGGCGCCCGCGAGCCGCGGCCGGCGCGGCTCGGCGCGTTCGTCGGGAACCCGCCGTTCCTGGGCGGGAAGCGGATCTCGACGGATCACGGCGAGCTCTACGCCGCGTGGCTCGAGCAGCTGCACGGCGCCACGAAGAACACCGATCTGGCGGCCCACTTCTTCCGCCGCGCGGCCGCGCTGCTCGGGCGCCGCGGGACGGTGGGGCTCATCGCCACGAACACGATAGCTCAGGGCGACACCCGGCGTTCGGGCCTCAGGCCGCTCGTCGAGGCGGGGGGCGCGGTCATCTACCACGCCGTGCGCAGCGTCCCGTGGCCGGGAGACGCCGCGGTCCACGTCGCCGTCGTGCACCTCGCGCTGGGCATGTCGCCGGGCGACGGCGTGCCGCCGCCGCGGCTCGACGGCGTGCCCGTGGGCCACATCAACTCGCACCTGCGCGCGATGCCCGAGCGCCCCGACCCGCGCCCGCTCGGGGCCAGCCGGGATCTGTGCTTCATCGGCTGCTTCCTCCGGGGCGACGGCTTCGTCCTGACCGACGGCGAGGCGCAGGCGCTCCTCGCGGGCGATCCTGCGGCCGGCGAGGTGCTCCGCCCGTTCCTCGGCGGCGAGGAGGTCAACTCGTCCCCTTCGCACAGCCCGCACCGTCACGTGATCGACTTCGGCGAGCGCGGGCTCGAGGAGGCCGGCCGGTGGCCCGCGCTGCTCTCGATCGTGCGGACCCGGGTGAAGCCGGCGCGGGATCGCCTGAAGGGCACCGGCATCGACGCGGGCCACCGGGCGCGCTGGTGGCAGTTCGCCAACACGCGGCCTGAGCTCCGGCGCAGGATCGCGCCGATCGAGCGGTGCCTCGTCGCGGCGCGGGTGACGAAGCACCTGTGCTTCGCCTTCCAGCCCGCGGGCCGGACGTTCTCGGACCAGCTGTGTGTGTTCGCGATCGACGACCATGCGCGCTTCGCCGTCCTCCAGTCGCGCGCGCACGAGGCGTGGGCACGGCTGCTCTCCTCGACGATGGGAGAGGGCCTCCGGTACGCGCCGTCGGACTGCGTGGAGACGTTCCCCTTCCCTCGCCCGGACCACCTCGCCGAGGGCGGCTGCGTCGAGGCCGCCGGCGAGCGCCTCTACGCCGCCCGCGCGCGGTGGATGCTGGCGTCACGGCTGGGGCTGACGGAGACGTACAACCTCATCAAGGACCGAGGCTGCAAGGAACCGAGCATCGTCGAGCTGCGCGCCCTCCACGAGGAGATGGACCGGGCCGTCCTGGCGGCCTACAGGTTCGACGGCATAGAGGTCCCCCCGTACGCGGAGCCCGCGACGCCGGGAGAGCGGCAGGCGCGGAGCGCGTTCGAGGACGCATTGATCGACAGGCTGTTCGCGCTGAACGCGGCGCGCGCCACGGAGGAGAAGCAGGCTGGAGCAGAGGGCGGGTCGTGACGGAGAACGCCAAGAAAACGGGGTATGCCATTCGTGTTCTCGGAGCGACGCTTCTGTTCGTCCCTGCCTTTGGCTCTGGCGTACTGGTCGGCAGGTCCCTCCTGGACCGGAGGCCGCCTGCGAAGGAGAAGGGAGCGGATCCTGCTTCGGATCCCTGGATGCGGAGAGGCCGGCGAGAGCTCGCTGCATGTCGAGAAGAACTGGTAGCCCGTTCGGAGCCGCGAGCGCCCGCCTCGTCGGCCGAGGCTCCTCCGGGGGAAGAGAGACAAGACACTCCCGAACGAGCGGCCACCGTGGATGAGCTCGCGGTGGAGCTAAAACGGTGCAGGAAAGGCGAGATCCTGGTCGACGCTGAGCTTTGCATCGCCGCGGCTCGCCAGTTCAAAGCGCTGATGGCTTTGCCCAAGGATGGGTTGATGTGCGGGCCGAAGTCCAGGTCTGCCGATCTCATCGAGAAGAACTTCGAGAGCTGCGCTGCGCTTTCGGACATTCCCGCGGATCTTCGCTCGAACGACCTCACCAAGGAAGAATCGAGCCTCATCGCGGACGCGATCCGGGTTCGTGAGACGCTCACCGAAGATGATCTGCTCCGCAGCCTGAAAGAGTTCGTCTGGACGTGCACGGAGACGCCCCCGAAGCTGCCTCCGATGCCGAAGCAGGCACCGAAGCCTCAGGGAGATTGACGCATGAGCGAACGCACCAAGAGCGCTGACCTCATGGTTCATCTCCTTATCGCGGTGGCCGCGCTCGGCCTCGTCTTTGGTGGTGGCGTGCTGGTCGGCTGGGCGACGAGGGAGCGCAGACCTCCAGCCATGGACAAGAGCGCGGCGTCCATCCCTGATGCGGAGGTGAAGCGAGCGCTCGCGGCGTGCCGACGAGAATTGAGAGCGCGCGCGAAACCGACAGCCATCCCGCCGGCCACGGCGGCGTCTCCTCCGGGAGAGACGGACGACGCCGGATTGGAGAAGACCGCCAAGGTCGAGGCGCTGCAAAAGGAGGTAAAGGAATGCATAACACGAGAGACCTTGGCCAATGCCCATGTTTGCGGCACCATCACAGATCACAGCAACTTGCTGTTCGTCTTGACATACAGCGCGTCATGCGTGGACGAGGCGGGGGTTGGAGAGTTTCTCGTCAATAGCCTCGAAAAGTGCTCAAAATTCGAGGGCTTTCCAGAACATCTGAACGAAGACGAGCTAACGCAAGACGAAAAATTCAGAATCTCACAGTCACAACAAAACCGCGCAATTAAAACAAAGAACAACCTGACCAACGAGGTGCAAGAGACATTCCGCAGATGCCGCAAAAGATTCGGACTGTCTGCCGAATGAACGGAGGTGATCACAATGTCATCTCCCAGGCCGTCTGGGTGGGTGGGGCGGCTTCGACGGGTGAACGGACCAGGTCGAAGGAAGGCCGGTGCGTTTGCGTGTCGCGCGCGTGGTCGTCCAGCTTGTCGAGCGCGAAGGTCAAGGCGCCCCAGAGCCGCCACCGAACGGGTATCGGGCCACCAGAGAACTCGATGGGTGAGCGGAGCTCTAATCCGATCGCAACCTTATGACTCCATATCGCCAGCTCGCTGCCCCGGACCGCGAGCGAGGGAACAGCGTTGACGACAGCATTCTTACCGCCGACCATGATCCCCAAGTTCGCTTGCGCGTGCTTGTTATGAAGAGCGTAGAACCGCACACCGCCGAAATACGCAATCGACAGAGGAACGTCTGAGGACTGCGGCATAATGGCCGCCGACACAGCCCCCGTGAGCTGGATCAACGGCAGCGAGGTCTCCCAAAGGTTGATGTGGCCCGCGGTGGCGGGTGCGCCCGTGATGACACCGCTCACGGGTTCGTTCGACCTCTGCGAGCCCTGCCCCCGGGCGACCATTTGCAGAAGCAAGCCGCCGCGCCGATTGTCGAAGAGAGGGACCCCCACGCTGATGCTCGCTTCGCCGACCCCAGGAGGGAACACGGGAATCCCGCTGGCGCAGGGAGAGTATCGAATCTGCCTGTACCATAAGCGTGTCGTGGCGAGGAGCGGAATTCCCGCCACGCGCTCTCTCACTTGAACCTGCCCACCGCCCCAGAACCCGTTGAAGGGCTCGGGGGCCGTGCAGGGGGCTTCGTGGGCAAAGACCTTCGAGGGTCGGACGAAGGCGGAGGCGACGATGATGGCGGTCGCGAGGATGCGCGCAGGCATGACCATCACTACCCCCCTCACTCCTCGGGGAGGATCTCCACATCCTCCATCGGGTGCGCCGCTGGCTGTCCCCTCGGCGGGCAGACCAAGAAGCCTAACCCCGCATACACGGGCTGTCCATCGGGGCCGAACTCTTTGACGACGTCGGGGGGCTCAACGACTGCACAGTATCCCGACTCGAAGTAGGTAAAGTCCTCAGTGCACCAATTCTGGACGTCCAACATCAGAGAAACGTACTCCGAATAGGCAGCATTTTTACTCCGAACGTTCTCGCACTGAGTGCCATACCACTGTCCTCCGTGGAGGAGCGGCTTTCTAGAATAACTCCACCCCTGGCAACATTCGAGCAAGCACTCCGCTGGGATGCAGTGCTGATCGAACCAGTTCCCGACGATGGGCTGCGCCCTCTGCGGGTCATCGCCGAACGTGCAGCCCGCAACGGCGAGCGCCGCGGCAGTAGCGGCGATGACGGTGGATGCCGACCGAACCGCCGTCCGGGTGATCCAGGCAGCCACCCAGTTCCTCAATTCATGGCGCCACATGAGAAAATCTCCTCGAGGGGACGACACTCTGGACCTTGGCGTGCGTCGCGAACGGCCTCTCAACGCATCCGGCAAGCGCCTGCCCTCCCAGAGAGGCCCCTCCCAGACATAAACGACTGGCTCGGTCGCGGCAACGTTTGCGGCAGGTCTCGTCGAGCTCCGCAGCGACATTGCTGTCGAAGCCGAGGCACATTTCGGGACGAGCTCGCGTCGTCACACGCCGCCGCGTCGACCGCCCGCTCTCGGCAGCGCCGCCCTATCTCGCAGCCCGTGAAGCACAGACGGGGTCGGGCATCACAGCCGCTCGTCCCAAGGATTTCGCCCAGATGGAATCCTGCATTGCGTATTCCGGCGTATCCGGCCGCCCGTTCCGACCTGGCCCGGCCACTGCCTTGTCGACACCCTCCAGATCGAATTTCAACTCTCCGGCAAGGTGTCGACACCCTCCGGGGAGAGCTTCAATCCTCCCGGCAGACCCGGCGCGTCGACGTCTGACGCTGTGTGCCAAACGCAAGCCCTGCGAGAGCTCACGAAACCGCGTAGCACGCTTCCGGCGCCCGCACTCCCGACCGTTCCGCTAGCACCTCCTTCTTTCGCCCACACCACACGCACCCGCAGCCACACGTGCGCATGGCTGCGCCCAAGACACCGCGAGGGTCGAGCGCCACGCTCGTATCGTTGCTCGCGCCTGTCCGGCCGGTAGAGCATGGGGCGACTCTCACGCCGGAGCTGTCGCGCAGGGAGCTCGCGCGGCTGGAGCTGGAAATCAAGCAGCCTGTAGCGCTTCGGGTGGAGATCCTCCCCCATTTTGGATTCCCGGCCAGGCGCGGGGAGTGATAGTCTCATGGATCATGACAAG
Organism: Sorangium sp. So ce117; assembly: GCF_051524395.1. NCBI lineage: Bacteria > Pseudomonadati > Myxococcota > Polyangiales > Polyangiaceae > Sorangium > Sorangium sp. So ce117. Next base: position 3,106,461 of record NZ_CP150309.1, on the reverse strand, counting down.
ACTTCATTTCGCGACGCGTTGCTGCGCTGTGCTCGCAGCGCTCTGGCTGCCCGTCATCGCCTGTTCATCGGGCGGCAACGGCAACACCACGGGGAATGGCGCGGCCGGCCAGGGCGGCGGCGGCGCCGGCGGCAGCAGCGTCAGCAGCACCAGCACCGGTGACGATATCGGCGGCGAGATCGGGCTGACGAGCACGGGGCCGGGCGCCGACCCGCCGCCCGACGCCGGTCACCAGACGACCTGCGACGACGCGGGCAACTGCACCTGCATCAGCATCGCGTCGATCGGCCGCGAAGGCGTCTGGGGCCCGTGCAGCAGCGACAGCACCACGGCGCTCCAGGATTGGCTCAACACGCAGAGCACGGCCCAGGTCGACAACTACAACCGGGAGAAGCCCACGCTCACGGCGGAGTTTCTCGCCAAGTACGACGTGATCCTCCTCCAGTGGATGGTGACGAAGGGCGCCCAGAACGACGACGGGGAGCCGTGGCAGTTCTCGCCGGACGAGGTGAACGCGCTCAAGGACTGGGTCAACAACGGCGGCGGCCTCATCGCGCTGAGCGGGTATCAGTGCAATGGACAGGGATGCACCATCCACGACATCACGGCGACCAACCAGCTCCTCTCGTTCACGGACATCCAGTTCAATGCCGACGGTCTGATCGACCCTGCGCGGAGCGGCTGCGCGAACTGCAACTGCTGGGGCGGCTCGCTGCCGCTCGGAGGCGATCTCCCCGTAGCCGTGGGCACCTGGAACCAGGATACGCCGCTCGGCAGGAACATCCAGAGCGTGGGCGCCTACATCGCGCGCTCGATCAAATCGACGACCGCGACCGTCGACAGCACCGACGGCAGGAACAACTTCGCGGTGCACGAGGAGATCGGCAAGGGCCATGTCGTCGCGTTCGGGGACGAGTGGGTGACCTACTCGGGCCAGTGGCGCGGGACGGCCGCGTGCCTCAATCCGCAGATGTACACGGACCCGAACAGCCCCTGCTACGAGAGATCCGCGGCGCAGGTCTTCCAGATCTCGCAGTTCTGGTACAACGCGATCAAGTACGCGGCGTCGTCCGTCGAGTGCTTCACGATCGAGGACCCGGCCATCATCAATTGACGCCGCGCCGCGAGCGCGACGACGGCGGCTCATCGAGCGCGCCGCTCGTCGCGGACGGCCCGATCACACGGCGTGGAGCGTCCTCTTGAGCCCATGCCGCGGACGCCATAGGCGTTCACCACGCTTCTGGCCACGTTCTCCTATATCCGGACGTTTACGTGGTCGTAGTCGTGGCCGGCGCGCCGTGCATCGGGCCCTCGCCGTCACGGCGCCTTCGGGCGCGCGGCGAGGACCCGCGCCTTCAGCCAACCGTCGATCGCCAGGTCGATCTCCTCGAGCACGCTCTCCCTGGTCCGCCCCGCGGACTTGAGGAGATCGAGCGAGTGGTCGCCCCCCTCGATCACGTGCAGGCTGGCCCGCTGCCCGAGGCGCTTCAGGACGGGCCGGAGGAGCGCGAGATCACACAGCGGGTCGCGCGTGCCCTGGAGGAACAGGAGCGGCCCGGGGATCGCGGGCAGGTGCGCGTCCCGGAGCGGGGAGCGCTTGCCCGCGGGGTGGAGCGGATAGCCCAGGAACAGCAGCCCGTCCGCGCGGACGCCGCGGGCCGCGAGGAGCGACGCGATCCGCCCGCCCATCGATTTGCCGCCGATCACGAGGCGCTCCGGCCCGTGCTCGAGCACCCTCTCGATCGCCGCCTCGAACGCCTTCTCGAGGAGCGGCTGCCGATCGGGCGCCTTCCGGCCGAGCTCCTTGTAGACGAAATTGAAGCGGAGCACGGTGTGCCCGCGCGCCAAGAGCCGCCCGGCGACGTCGACGACGAGGGGCGCGTTCATGTCGTTGCCGGCGCCATGGCCAAGGACGACGGCCACGCCGGAGCGCTTCGCCCGCGTCCTCGGGACGTGGATCACGCCCGAGACAGGGCTGCTATCGACGATCGGGATCGAGATGGAGCGCTCGGCCATGAGGCCCATCCATGCCATGGACCGGCGCCGCTCGTCGAGACGCACGAGGGCACGTGCCCCGCTGGGACAGCCTGCGCCGTGAGCGTCGCCGCGGACATGGTCTCACCGCCGGAGAAGTGGATCTTCAACGGAGACGCCTTCTGAGATGCCGACAGGCTGTCTGGCGTGCTCACCGACGCCAGACACGAACAGGCTGGCACCATCATCTACCGGCATCCCCTCGCCGCCGACGCCTTCACCGCGACGTTCGATTTCCGCCTCGGCGACGGCGACGGGATGGGGTTCATGCTCCAGACGACAGGAGAGACGGCCGTGGGCGGGCCCGGCACGGGAGACGCCACCGCGCGCCAGGAGATCCGGAATGTGAAGATCACTTTCCCCTCTCCCCGCCGCCTCTGAACGCCGGCGCCAAAGGACGTTTCGTCGCGCGATCGTCGAGGTCTGCGGCGACCTCCTGCTCGTTCCGGGGAGCAGGTGCGCCCCAGCAGCAGGTGCACCCCAGGAGCACGGCGAGCCGCGTGTGGGGCGCCCTACCGACTCGGTCTCGGGCGCACATTATCCCCATGTCAAAATTCTCAAACGGCCCTGGAATTCCCTTCCGGAGCCCCTTATCCTTCGGGTCCGCCTCGTGAAGCTGTATGCTTGGGAGACAGCGGCCGATATACTGCCGGTTCGGCACCACCTCGGGTGCCGCCCGCGCGCGACGTGGCCCCGCGGATGATCAAGGCACCAGGTCGCGTGAGTTAGTAAATACATTTTACTTTGGAGCATGCGAGCATGAGATCAGCACCCTTTACACTTCTCCTCTCGGCATTCCTGTGTGCGGCCGGCTGCTCGGACGGCGGTGACGGCGATGGAGGGGAGACGACCGGCAGCGGCGGCGCGACGGGCGGCACCACCACCAGCGGCGGCACGACGAGCGGCACCCCCAGCGGCGCGACCACCGGCAGCGGCGACACGACGAGCGCCAGCAGCGGCGCGACCACCGGCAGCGGCGACACGACGAGCGCCAGCAACGGCGCGACGAGCGGCACCGGCGGCGGCGCGACCACCGGCGGTGGCACCGGCGGCGAGGGCACGGGCGGCAGCGATGGTACGGGCGGCGGCGCCAGCCCCAGAGTCCCCGCGGCGAGCGCCAGCACGCTGAGGGAGGCCGGTGAGAAGGCGAACCCCCCGCTGCTGATCGGAGCGGCCATCTCCGGCGGTGGTCTCGGTAACAACGACTACAAGCGCGTCGCCGCCGCCGAGCACAACTACGTGACGGCGGAGAACGAGATGAAGTGGGACTCGCTCGAGCCCAGCGCTGGGAATTTCAGCTGGGGCTCCGCGGACAACATCGTGAACTGGGCGCGCCAGAACAACATGAAGGTCAAGGGCCACACCCTGGTGTGGCACAGCCAGCTGCCTGGCTGGATGAGCTCGATGACCGGGAAGGCCAACGTCGAGGCGGCCATGCGCAGGCACATCGTCCAGGTGATGGGGCACTTCAAGGACCGGCTCGACCACTGGGACGTCGTCAACGAGGCCGTCCAGACCGACAGCGACACCGGGGTCGGCAATCCCCGCATGAGGCCCACGGTGTTCTACAACCAGATCGGGGAATCGTACATCGACCTCGCCTTCCAGATCGCGAGAGAGCAGGATCCGAAGGCCAAGCTCTATTACAACGATTACAGCATCGACGCGCGCAACGACAAGGTCGAGTTCGTCTACAAAATGGTCAAGGGGATGGTCGATCGGGGGGTCCCGATCGACGGCGTCGGGTTCCAGATGCACATCGGGCCGCCGAACAACGAGGCCGGTGGAGCGGACGTGGCGGCGAACATGAAGCGCTTCACCGACCTGGGCCTGGAGGTGCTGATCTCCGAGATGGACATCAACCGCTGCGGCGGCGTGGTCACGGCGGAGGAGCAGCTCACGTACTACCACGACATTGTCGCGGTCTGCTTCAAGGAGCCCAAGTGCACCGCCATCACCTTCTGGGGGATCAACGACGGCAGGTCGTGGCTCAACAGCTGGAGCGGGGCGCTGTGCAACGGGCAAAGCTCGCAGTCGCTGCTCTTCAACGACCAGTACGGGAAGAAAGAGACCTACAACAGGGTGATGAACGCCCTGCTGGGCAAGTAGCGTCCTCCGCGAGCACGGCGGCCACGGCGCCGGGGGGCCACCAGTTCACATTTCAGAGAAAATAAATTGAACAGGGAGGCGGGGAGACGGGGAGATTGATGGGATTTCACTCCCCGTCTCCCCGCCTCCCTGTGAATCTTCCCGAATAACTCGGGGGATCGGCCTCTCGCGCCGCGGGCTCCCCTCCGGCGGCCGGATGCGAGGACCATGACCTCGCTCGTCAGCACCTCCCTGGCGCCGGCGCGCCGGCGCGCCGGAGCCAGGGATCACCGGCTCACTGCGGGATCACGATCTGCTGGCACACGCCGCTAGCGCACACGTCGCTGTCCGAGCAGCAGTCCGTGCTGGCCGTGCACGCCTCACCCGACTCCTTGCATTCCCCGCCTCCACCCGGATCCTCACCTGCATCGCTGCCGCCGCCGCCGGCGGGCGGGTCGTCGCCCTCACACGTCGGCGTGGGGCACGGCCCCGGCGTCACGGTGACCGTGTCCGACGGGTACTTGCTCGGAGAGGCGTGCACATAGCTGATGGTCGCGTCGCCGAAGCCCGCCGCGCCGAACGCCGAGGCGCTCACCCACACGTCGTAGACAACGCGGTAATCCCAGTTCGGTGTCTCCGAATTGGGGGTGTAGTTCTCGTCCGTCTCCGGGGAGTCTTCGAGGTACGCGCCGTACCCGCACGCGTTGAGATCGCGGTCGAGCGAGGTGGTCGCCGCGACGACGGCGCCGGCGTCTCCGAGGAGCATCTTGCCCTCTCCGCCGACCACGCCGAGCGACGCATAACCGGAGGGGCTCGCCTCGTCGACCGAGATGTAGTCGACGTAGAAGTCGAGCACGAGCTCTCCCTTCCCGTTCGTCAGCTGGAACTGGGCCTTGTCGCTGCCCACGAGATCCTTGAACGTGTGGCCCCCGTGCCCCTTCGGCTTCGGCGCGTCACCGGGCTTCGGGCCGCCGGGCGCCGGGCCGCCAGGCTGCGCGCCGCCGGGCTCCTCGCCGTCGCCCCACCCGATGGCCGTCTCGCCATACGTGTTGTCGACGAACGCGGGGTTGAGCGTCAGCCGCACGTGCACGAGCTCCTCGCTCTCGGCGATCTCGACGACCCGCTCGACGAAGGCCATCGGGGTCGTCGGGTCGTTGTTCGTGTAATAACAGTCGACCTGCTCGGTCCCGTCCACCGGGACCCCCCGCGCGCTCGCGCCGCACGACAGCGGATCGAGGTCCGCGGTGATGGAATCGCCCGCGCCCGACATGCCGGATCCCGGGAAGCTCGGCGCCGGCGCGCCGCCCTCGTCGTCCGACGGGACGCAGTCTTCCCCGGAGACGATGCGGCCGTCCGCGTCTCCTGTGCCCGATAGGGAACAGCCCGAGCCGAAGGCCGCGAGCGACAACAGCCCACCACAGAACCACCCTGTCAACGCGAATGAACGCATCGGGATCCTCCCAATTGGAAAGCAAGCACGACCTGGAGCGCAGCCGGCGAACCCGATCGCCGGCGCGATGATCTCCTCGATGAAGTGAAGGTCGCCGGAGGCGCCGGGAGCAGGCAGGGTTTCGTCAAAAATCGAGACGGCCCCGCGCGCGGGCGCTCAGGGGCGAGCGCCGCCGGGGCGGGAGGAGGACGTGGCCTCCTCGCGCCCGAAGCCCTGCGGGTAGTCCTTGAGGTACCGGCGCGCCTCGGCCGCCGTCCGGTCCTTGTCGCCGAGCATCTCGATCGCGCGCAGGCGCTCCACGCGGGCGATCTCGGCGAGCGGCGAGTCCGGGTAGCGGCCGAGGAGGAGATCGAGCCGCTCGATCGCCCGCCTCGGCTGCCCGCGCCGCCGCGCCGCCATCGCGCCCTGGAGCAGCTCGTTCTCGGCCGTGAGCGAGGCGCGCGACGGGGCCTGGCGCGCGTCGCGCGGCGCGCGCGGCTCCCCCGCGCCGCCCTCGCCTGCCCCGTCGCCCCTGCCGCCCTCGCCGGCGGCGCTGTCCTGTCCGGGGTCGCGAGGCGGCGCCGGCGCGTCGCCCGGGCGTCCCTCGGCGGGCCGGTCCGACCGGCGCTCCTCGTCGCGGGACGACCACGTCTCGCCTGGGCTCAGGAAGCGCTCGACCTCGCCGCGGTGCACGGCGACCCGCCCTTCCACGACCGACACGCGCGTCTCGGCCGGCTCTCCCGCGGTAACGGGCCGCCGCTCGACGGAGAAGCGCGTCCCGTGCACCGTGACCACGGCGTCCGACGTGCGCACCGACAGGCTCGTGCCTGCCGGCAGCGGCGGCACGTCGACGGCGATCCTGCCCTGCTCGAGGGCGACGACGTCACCTGCGCGGTCGCGCCCGGCGCCCACCGGCGCGAACCTCACGCGCGTCGAGGGCCCGACCTCGACGGTGGCGCCCGTCGCGAGCGACGCCTTCGCCCGCGCGCCCTCGCCGGTCCGGAGCTCCTCGTCGCTCGCGAGCGGCACGAGGGCGAGCGACGGCGGCGAGCGGGTCGCGCCCCCGGCCGCGATCTCGACCGAGCCCTGGAGCGCCGTCACCTGCGCCGCTGCGGGCGGGGCGTCGCGCGGCCGGACCACGACGAAGACGCCGGCCGCCGCCGCGGTCAGGGCGGCCGCCAGCGCCGCCGCGCCCAGGGCGGCCCGCTTCCGCCGGGCGGCGCGGGCGCGCTGCTCCGCCGCGTCGGCGACGAGCTGGTCGATGCGGCCGGCGATCCGCTGCTGGAGGTACCTCGCCTGGATCCTGGGCAGCGGCGGCACCGGCTGCTCTACCAGCGCCCGCAGCGAGGCCTCCACGCCGTCCACGCCAGCCGCCGCGGCGCGATCCTCCGGGGTGGTGTCAACGTCGTCCTGCTTCATCGTGGCTCCTCGGGTCCAGCGGGGTCGCGTCGCGCCGCCGCCTCGGGTTCAAAGCGCGCCTGGAGCTCCCGCCGCCCCCGCGACAGCCGCGACTGGGCCGCGGCCACGGAAACACCGGTCAAGTCAGCGATTTCCTTGAGAGAATAGCCCATGGCGTGGAGCAGCAGCGCGGTCGCGCGGTCGCCGTCCATCGCGGCGAGGTGCCGGCGCAGGGCCTCGAGATCGCGCTGCGCGCTCACCTCGCGCTCGGGATCGGCGCCCTGCGAGGGCGGCTCGGGCCCGGCGCCAGGCTCCGGCGACCCCGGCGTGCGATCGATGACCTTCCGCTCGCGCCGGCGGGCGCGCAGCGCGCTCAGCCCGACGTGGCAGGCGATGACGGACGCCCAGCCCGCCAGGCTGCACTCCCCCGCGAACCGCTGTTTGGTAAGTGTGCTCACGATCTGCTCGAACGCGCCCTGCACGAGGTCGGCGTGGTCCTGCTCGCGGCAACCCAGGATCCGGTACAGGGTCCGGTCGACGGCCGGCAGCAGGTGCTCGTAGAGCCGCAGGCCGATCCCTCGTTCACCCCGCTGGAAGGCGAGCAGGATCTCCTCGTCGCTGGCGGGCGCGGGCGAGGGCTGGCCCCCGGCGCCCTGGGTGGAGACGAGCCTGAGCCGGCGGCTGGCGGGGTGGGGCTCGGCGGTTCCCATGCTCATGCACAGTAGCCGGTCCGCCCGAAAGCAGGCTGAACGGCGGAGGATCTTCCGCGATCCCGGCGCGCCGCCTCTGGCCGTGGAGCGCCTGGTGCTAGCGTGTCGCGCAGAGCGGCCCGAGCCCGCCCTGCAACGCGGCGACAGGCAGCCCTCCGCGCACGAGCGCCGCCTCGGACACGCGCGTGCGCCCGGCCACGGCCGCCATGAGGCCCGGGCAAAGGCGCGCCGCCGCGCCGAGCGCCGCCTGGGCGGGCCGCCGCACGAGGCAGTGAGAGAGGCCGGTCGCGAGCAGCACCTGCCCGAGCACGTCGCGCGAGAGCCGGCGCTGGAACGCCTCCGCGCTCGCCCCTTCGAGGTACGCCGTGGTCGCGAGCCGCGCGCTGTGCAGCGCGATCGACATGCCGTCTCCAGAGAAGGAGGGGATGACCGCCGCCTGATCGCCGAGGCGCCATATCCCGTCCGCGCGGCGCTGGACATGGCCGTACGGGATCGCCGAGAGCGCGAGCGGCCGCTCCCGGCACGGCTCCGCGCCCGCGAGCCGCGCGTCGAGGTGCGGCGACCCCTCGCGCATCGCGCAAAGGAGGCGGTCCCAGCGCTGCCCGAGCGCGGCGAAGCGGCTCTTGCGGACGAGGAGGCAGAGATTCGCTCGACCGCCCTCGACCGGCTGGAGACCGGCATAACCGCCTTCGAACAGCACGAGCTCCACGTGCCTGTCGAGCTCCGCCGCCTGCCGCGGCGACAGCCGCCAGTGCAGCTTGAAGGCGACGAGATCGTCCTGCAGCCCGGAAGGCCGCCTCAGGCCCCGGACGTCGTGCTTGCCGGTCGCGAGGAACGCGGCGCGCGCCTCGAGCGCGCTGCCGTCCTCGAGCCGCGCCCCCCAACCCGCGCCCGCCCGCGTGAGCGCCTGGACCCGGACGCCCCGCCGGATGGACGCGCCCGCAGCCGCGGCGCGCGCGAGCAGCGCCTCGTCGAGCACGCGGCGCGACAGGCTGAGCGCGGGGAACGGCAGCGCGGCGGCCGCGACCCGATCGCGCTCGACCAGGCGCACGGCCTCGATAGGCACCGCGCCGAGCGCCCGCAGATCGAGCCCGAACGACGCAAGGTAGAGCGCGGCCTCGCGCGACAGGAACTCGCCGCAGACCTTGTCCGCCGGGCTGGCCTCGCGCTCGATCAGCGTGACCTCGCGCCCCGCCTGCGAGAGGAGCAGCGCGACCGCCGCCCCGGCCAGGCCTCCTCCGACGACGACAGCGTCGTTCACGGGACCTTGAGCCTCCCGACGGTGAGCCGGAACGGCATCCACCATCGAACCTCGACGGCGCGCGGATCGAGCCCGGCCTCGGCGATGAGACACCGCCAGTCGCTCGCCGAGAAGGCGCGGGCGATCGACACCGGGCCATCGTGCTGCACGAAGCGGTGCCAGCCCGCGAGGCGCGAGAGGTGGCGGAAGACGTGATACGGCAGCGGGTGGCGGTGCAGATCGTTGATGAACCAGCCGAGCCGCGCCTTCGCCTCCATCCAGGCGAGGAAACGGACGACCCCCGGATCGGGGAGATGATGCGTGAAGAGCGAGCTCAACACGACATCGATGCCGCCGGGCGGCTCGTAGGCGAAGGCGTCGGCGGTGACCCAGGTGATCGGCCGGCCCGGCGGAGTCGCCTCGGTGGCCGACCGTCGCGACCACGGGTTGAGGTCGACGCCGGTGAGCGAGACGGCAATGCCGCGCTCTCTGGCCCACGCGTCGATCTGCCGCAGCATGTCGCCGTAGCCGCTGCCGACGTCGATCACCTCCAGCGGCCGGTTCTCGGGCAGGCCACGCTCGACGAGGCGCTCGAGGAACGCGAACGTCGGCCGGTAAGCGAGCGTCAGCCGGTTGACCTGCGCCAGATCGACCAGGCAAGCGCGGAACTCCTCGAAGCCCACGGCCTCGGTATCCATCAGCTCGTCGAGCGTGGATCGACGCGAGAAGTCGAGGGCGCTCATCGGTCTAGGCCGTATGGAACAGCATCGTCTCGGCGGTCAAACCTGGACCGAACGACATGGCGCATCCGCGCATGCCCGGCCGCGCGTCAGCGACGATCGACTGGAGCACGAACATGAGGGTCGCCGAGGACATGTTGCCGAAGCGCGCGAGCACGTCGCGCGACGCCGCGAGCGCGGCCGGCCCGAGCTCGAGCGCGTGCTCGACCGCGTCGAGCACCGACCGCCCGCCGGGGTGCACCGCCCAGAGGTCGATCTCGCCTGGCGCGGCGCCGTCGAGGATCACGCCCGCGGCGGCCTTGAGCCCCCGGTCGATCGCGCCCGGCACGCGGCCGGACAGGAACATCTCGAAGCCGAGGTCGCGGATGTTCCACGTGATGAGCTCGCGCGTCCCGGGCACCACGACGGCGTGGAGCCGGTCGAGCGCGAGCCCTGTCGGCTCGGCGCTGACCACGGCCGCGGCGCAGCCGTCGCCGAACAGGAGGAACGACAGCATCTGATCCATGGCGATGGCCTCCTGCAGGTGCAGCGTGCACAGCTCGACGTTCACCACGAGCACGCGCGCCTCGGGCGCCGACCGCACGATATGCCGCGCGAGCTTCAGCGCGTTGATCGCCGCATAACACCCCATGAAGCCGATCATCGTGCGCTCGACCGATGGATCGAGGCCGAAGCGCTCGACGAGCTCGAGGTCGATGCCCGGCGCGGAAAAGCCGGTGCACGACGTCACGATGACATGGGTGATCCGGCGCGCCGTGCTCCCGAGGTCGAGGCCGGAGACGGCCTGCGCGGCGAGCTCCGGCGCGTGCTGCTCGTACAAACGCATGCGGTCCGCGGTCGTCGGGAAGCTGCCGCGCAGGTAGAACCGCCCCGCGTCGATCGAGGCGCCGCCCACCTCGACGCTCGGGGCCAGCACGGAGAACCGGTGTGAAATCTGCGCCTTGTCCGCCATCCGCCCGAACAGCACACGGCTGCGCTCGTCGCTGAACAGCGTGCTCGCGAAGCGGACAAAAGAGGAGTGCACGTCATGCGGCGGCACGGCCGTGGCAATGCGGTTGATGTAGGCGGTTGCCGTCGGCCGTCCCTTTGCGGCCGAGCCTCGGCCGGCATCATCGCCTTGCACCAGGCCTCCTCGTGAGTCGTTAAAATTGGTCACGCTCGCAAGGAGCAGGCACGGAGCATGCCACGTGCCGTGTTGCGCTGCCGACCGGCGGAGGGGGAACGTAGCGTCCGCGACGTCGACGCTGCTGGTTCCCGCAGCTGCTGACCGCGTTTTCGTCCGCTCTCCGGGAGGCGGCCGCGGGACGGCCGCCTCCCGGCAGGTCAGCAGGCGTGGAACAGGTTCGCGAAGTAGGTCTGCGTGAACTGCGTGTCCACGAGAGACCCGCTCGCGTTGAAGCACCGGACACCGACGTCGAGCAGGTCCGGATCCGAGGCGGGAGTGCTCCAGCCGGTCACGTTGCAGTATTCGGGACCCGTGCCGTACGCGGTGGCCAGGGCCGCCCCGCTCGGGACCGCCGTGCCGCTGCCCATCTCCGGATATTTGATCAAATAGCGCCCGGTCGAGAGCCGCTGCGCGGTGAGGACCTCCGTGATGTCGTTGCACTCGGACGTGATGCGGTGGTGCTGGAACGTGAGCGAGGGCGTGTAGCTCGCCGCGGTCGGGTCGTGCGCCCACACGAAGCCGCCGCTCTCGGTCGCCGCGTCACGCACGTCGCGGATGTACCTGAGCGAGAAGCGCGAGTCCGCCGGCGCGCCGCCCGGACCGAAGCAGCGCACCTCGACGTCCGTGTCCGTCCCCACCCGCTGCCATTCCGCCGTCTTGCAGTACTCGGCCCCGGTCCCATACGCCGTCACGAGCATGGATCCGCCGTCCGACGCCTGCCCGGCGAGCGTGACGATGTAGCGGCCCGTGCGGGTCCGGTTGACGGTCGACGGCGCGCCCCACTGATACGTCGGCGAGGGGGTGAACACATCGGTGCTGGGCCGGTCTACCCACACATAGGCTCCGTCGCTTGAGACCGCCGTGCCCCCCGCGAAGCGAGCATACGAGACGATGAAGGGAGAGTTCGCCGCCTGGCCAGCCGCCGTGTGGCAACGGATGTTGACCTGGAGCGCCGCCCCGGCGGTCCCCCACGAGGCCACCTTGCACCGCTGGCCGTCTCCCCCCGCCGCGTTCACCTGGACGTTGCCGCCGCTTCCGCTCAGGCCATCGAACGTGGCCGTGTACACCCCGACGCCGGAGCTCACGACACGCGTCGCGCCCCCGGACGAGTTGAACGATCGCACCGGGACGAGCCCGGATCCGTTGTAGAAAGCCCAGCCGGCGGCGTCGCCCGAGCGCAGCGCTTCTTCGCTCGCATCAACGCTCTCGTCCGCGGGATCTTCCACCATGGGCTCCTCCGCCGGCGCGGCGGCGCACGCCGGCACGGCCGCCACGAGGAGCAGCGCGAGAACGGACCGGGGACCACGGCGGAGCGACTCGATCTTGAGATTCGTCTTCATGTGTTTCTCCATGGCTGCCATCGCGGCCTTCTCTGGCCGCACGACCCGAGGGCGGAGCTCCGCTGTCGAGACGACAGCTGCTCTGCCCTCCTCTACGTCGGGCGCCGTCCCCACCACTAGCAACGGGTGTACCAGCGCGATCGGGCCGAAAAGCCGGGGCATCGCGCCAGCCGTGGAGCGCCGTTGCGCGCGCGGCTGCGCAACTGCGCGGGCGCTCGCTCAACGCGCGCTCGACGTGCTCTATACCGTTGCTCTCCCCGCCGCCCTGGCTGCCTGCAGCTACGTCGAGATCCCCCGCTCAGGCGCTCTTCGGATACTCGTCATGGTACCGCACCCACGACATGCTGGCCGGAGCGCGCTGCCCGGCTTCGCCACGGCCGTTCGGCACCAGATCGAGCAGCTGGTACGTCGTGTTCGCGATCTCGATGCCTCGTCCGAAGGTCGAGTACGTGTGGAAGACGGCGCCGTCAGCGTCCTTGTAGAAGACGCTGAACCCCGGCATGTCGGGCGGACTGCCCGGTGGCAGGGTCGCGAAATTGTAGACGGCCTCGCCCGCTTCGCGCTCGTCGTCCCGGGACGAGGCCTGAAAGTCGTAGTTGAAGTCGCTCTGACCCGAGGACACCCACTTGAACGTCCAGCCCAGGCGCCGCTTGAACGCGTCCAGCTTGGCCAGCGGCGCCCGCGAAGCTGCGAGCAACGTCACATCCCGGGCCTCGAGGTGCTGCACGGCGGCGCCCCAGTTGTCCGCCCAGAACGAGCAACTCTTGCAGCCCGCCTCCCACGTCGGCGCGAACATGAAGTGATAGACGATCAGCTGCGAGCGCGCGCCGAACAGCTCGGCGAGCGACTCCGTGCCGTTGGGGCCATCGAAGAGATAACTCTTCTCGACCCGAACCCAGGGCAGCGCGCGCCGAGCCGCAGCGAGCTCATCCTGCGCCCGCTTCAGAGCCTTCTCTTGCTCGAGCAGCGCCTTGCGTTTCTCGATCCAGGCGGTGCGGTTCGTGATTTCGTGCTGCGCCATGGGTGCCTTCCTTTCGCCGAGCCTCGGGCTCGCCCAGAACGTAGGCTTGGCCGCAGCGCCGCGGGAGTAACAAAACTGTCGCGATGCGCGCGATGTGGAGTGCCCCGTGGCTGTCGCCTTGTGACGGGTCGTGACGGGCGAAGGTGCGCCAGAACGCCTCCGCCTCATTCGGTGGAGCAGTCGGGCGCCGAGCTCGGGTCGGCCACCCACGCCGCGAGGCGCGCGGTCCCGGCGTCGCCCCACGCATCGTGCGCGAGCTGATTGAGCCGGCACCACTCATGACGCGTCTGCTGGATGGCGAGCGACTTCGCCGCGAGGTGCTGCTCGACGCGATCGGTCAAGGAGGTCTTGTCCTTGCTGAGCTCGTCGTGGGTCATCGCCACCGGGGGCGGACAGTAGTCGCCTGGCTCGTAGTCGACCGTGCCCGAGACAAGGCCATGGGCGGTCGTCCGCCGCTGGCGGAAGGTCACGATCGCGTACTCCGGGTACGGCGCATCGTCGTCGCGAGTCACCGCCGCCCCCCTCGGCTGTCGGCCCTGCACGACGATGAAGCCCGTCGACGGCACCGCGGAGTACGGCGCGAGCGCGGGGAACGCCGTGAGCGACTGGTCCACGAGGACGTCGCCGCCGAGCTCGACCCAGTTCGTGTGTGCGTAGAAGTCCTGCACCGCGTGAAGCGAACGGGAGAACGCCAGCAATGCCAGCGCATCGCCACTTAGCTGCGCGATGCCCGGGCCCAGCGCCGCCACCGCCTCGGCTTGCTTCCCGGCGATGAAGGCGGCTCCTCCGCTGAAGTTGCAGTCATCGAAGTGGGCAGCATTGCTGAAGTGGAACTCGGCGTCCGTCGACACATTGCCGATCTTCAGCGCGCTGATCACCGCAGGCTTCAGGAACGACAGCGCGGTGCTGGTGATCTCTTCGTGGTTCGGCTCACCCGGCGCCGTTGAAAACGCATCGCGGCTCTCCTGGAGCGCCTCTTCTGTCCCAGGCTCGCCGGCGCAGCCGAGCGTCAGCGAGAACCCCATGACTCCCACGATGAACGCAGCGTGCTGATGTATGTCTTGCAGCATGTCTTGTATAACTGCAAAGCGCGGTCCAGGCGTGCGGGCTGAGCGTTCGTTGCGAGGCGCGCGGAAGGAGCTTGCGTGAACGCGCTCGCGCCCGATGAGCGCACCTCATCGCCTGTCATTCCCTTCCACGCGCGAACCGCACGCGTGCCTCACCGCGGCATTCCGCCACACGCTCCCCCTTCTCCCTTACCGCAGCGTCGAGCCCTGCCGGGTTGACCAGGAGCAACATCGGGCGGAGCCGCGGCCCCGCGTGTCGCCGCGTCACGCGCCGAGCGTGGACGGGTCGTAGCGCGTCACCCAGGTCTGGATTTGCAGCTCGCAGAAGATCAGGCGAGGCGCAATGAAGCCTGCCTGGGCCAGGAGCGCGAAGACCTCGGCGTCCGAGGCCGGCATCTTCAACGACGCCATGGCCTTCCGTCGTTGCTCCGCCGCTTCGGGTGGCCGCCCCTCCGCGAGGGCCCGCCGGTCCTCGACGGCGCTCAGCAGCGGATCGTCTCCCGTCCGACAGCCGATCACGAAGGGCGCCCCCGGCTTCAGGCGCCCGGCGACCTCCCGCAAGAGATCGAGGCGCGCCTCATCGCCCGGGACGTGGTGCAGGACGCCGATCATCTGGGCGCCGTCGAACAAGGGCCCGCGCGCGAGATCGCGCAGCTCGCAGGCATGCAGGCTCGTCCGCTCGAGGAGGCCCTCCGCCGCGAGCCTCTCGCTCGCGACGGCGACCATCTCCGGCGAGGGGTCGACGCCCGTGAAACGAACGCCGGCCCCCGCGTAGCGCGCGAGCGGCTTCACCTCGCTCCCGGTCCCGACGCCGACGATCAGCAGCGACGCGGCCTCCCTGTCGGGGAGCGCAGCGGCGATCACCTCGGCGATGACCTGCTGCATGACGCCATAACCCGGCCAGAAGCGACGCACCTGGTCGTCGTAGCTCAAGGCTCGCTCGCGCCCGAAGTTCACTGCGTGTTTCCCGTGCTCGTCCGTCTTCATCACGCCTTCTCCTCGGCGGACGGTCGCCCGGACCGCCCTCAGCAGGGGAGTATCACCCCTCGTGCAGCCTCGACAGGGCGGGGGTTTCGATCCGATTGGCGGGGCTTTCGGTCGCGCCCCCCGCTGAACCACGTCGGGCGGACAGGGCCGAGGTCGCATCGCCGACCACATCGACCGTTCGCCCGAACCCTGCGGCGGCCAATCCGCCCGGGCGAAGGACGGCCCCCGATCTCACGCGTCGGCTTCGCGCTCTTCTGCGCGCCGCCGCTGCGGAGTAGATTCTCCGGGGGCCGGTAGAAATCCGTGAGGCTCGCCCGTCATTGTCACAGCGGGACATCCGGTTCCGCTGGAGGAGCCAACGACATGCGATTCGACGCCTGGCTGCTGACTGCGGCGCGCCGACAGCAGACCGACACCGTCCGCCGAACGCAGACCCGCAAGGCCGGGGAGGAGCACCTGCAGCCGATTTGCCCCGAGAGGGTCCACATGAAGACGGGAAGGCGGGAAGATCATTCAGGTCTTCTTCCCGCCTTCCCGCCTTCATGTTCAAATGACTGCACTACCCTACTGGGCCGCAAAGGGTCACCTGCTCTCCCGCGCCGGCGACACGGACCCGGCCGTCGAGGCGCTGACCATCGCCATCGGACTCCCGACCGACGAGGCCCTGAAGGCATACCTGATGAAACGGCTGGCGTCGCAGCGGGCGACCTGAGGGTCCTCGGCATCAGGTAGGCGACGATCGTCGGGCGTGTGGCGCGCGCCGCTGTCGCCTGAGACCCATCTGAGCGAGCAAGCACAGGCCTGTGCCGGGAGGCAAGCGCGGCGGCGTGCGCAGGCGACGCCCCTCTCGCCGCGATGCTGCATGGCGACGCCATGACGAAACTGCGGACGTGCGGCACGAGGTCCGGTAGGATGAAAGTGATGCATCTTCGTCGAAGCCTTCCCACGCTGCGCGCCGCAGTCACTGCGCTTGTCTTCTCCGTCTCCTCCGCGAGCGCCGGCGCGGCCCCGCTCACGGAGGGGAACCTGCTCGTATCGCAGGACAACATGATCATCGAGTGCACCACGGCAGGTGACGTGGTTCAAACGTTCGCGGTGCCCTACGGCGGCGGCGGCGCGCGGCCGGGAACCGAGTGGATCCGCGATCTCGTGGTGGACGCGACCGGGCTGGTCCACACCTATGATGGGACGTTCGATCCATTCCTGAGCATCCTCGACCCCGTGGGCGCGACCTGGTCCGCATTGACCTACCCGGAGTGGAGCACGGCCAACAATGTCTCCTACGGCGGAATCGCCACCTTCCGCGGCTACACCTTCGTCACCGACATGTCGACGGCGGGGGATCCCGCAACAGGGGTCGTCCGGTTCGAGCTGGCCACCGGGACCGCAACCAGGTTCGCGAGCGGGAGCGCACCCATCGATCTGACGCTCGGGCTGGACGGCCTGCTGTACGTCCTCGCGGGGGAGCGCAGCGTCGAGGTCTATGCGCCGTCCACGCTCATGCGCGTGCGGACCTTCGACCTGGCCTTCCCCTGCCGCGGGATCGCCGTCAACGCCACCGGAGACGTCTTCGGCGCCTCCTGGGACGGGAGCATTTATCATTTCGATCCGGAGGGGGCGCTGGTGGCCAGCATCATCGCGGACCTCGGGAGCCTCTCGGATCTCGATCTCAACGACGACGGGAAGATCGTCGTGGGCAGCCGACTCAGCGGTGTCATTCAGACCGACGAGACGCTGAGCAGCGTGACCACGTTCTCCTTGGGGCGCTCGCAGACGTTCGTGGCGTTTGTCAAAAGCAGCGACGGCGGCGCGGGCGGCGACGGCGCGGGCGGCGGCGGAGGCGCGGGCGGCGACGGCGGCGCGGGCGGCGGCGACGGCGGCGCGGGCGGCGACGGCGGCGACGGCGGCGCGGGCGGCGACGGCGGCGCGGGCGGCGACGGCGGCGCGGGCGGCGCGGGCGGCGACGGCGGCGCGGGCGGCGACGGCGACGGCGGCGCGGGCGATGACGGCGACGGAGGCGCGGGCGGTGACGGCGCGGGCGCCGGAGGACTGGATGGCTCTGGTGGTGAGGGCATGGGCGGCTCCGCCGGCCAGGGATCAGGCGGTGAGACGAGCGCATCCAGCGCCGGTGCCGGCGCCGGCGGCGCTGGCACACCCGAGGAGGACGGTGGGTGCGAATGCTCGATGCCGGGTGGCCAGGCACCTGGGCGCCCAGGTCTACTCCTCATGACGGTCGCGGGCGGGCTCGCCTTCAGGCGACGCAAGCGTGCTTGATCGGCGTCCCGAGCGCGGGCGCGCTCGGCGTCGTTGAATTTGCTGAGCTTTCTCCCAATCCGTTCTCGCTGCCGGAGAAATCCTGGCAGGACGATTCCGCGGGGGCGAACCGTCGCAATCCGTCGGAACCCCCGGGATTCTGGGAGAGCCTAGGACCGCGGGAGGTCGCCGTGTTCGATCGGCTCGCCCACGTCGCCCGCCGCGACCGAGGAGCGGCGGCCGGGCACGAGCGGCGCCGAGCCGCCGGCGCGGCCCCGATCGCGGATCAGGCGACGGAGGACGCCGGCCGGCGGTCGGGCGCATTCGCGGGTGTGGCGCCGAAGCGCGTCGCCACCAGGTAGTCGCACCAGCGCTCCACGCTGGTGTGGATCGGCGGCATCACCAGACCGACCGCGCGGGCGTGGGCTTCGGCCGCGCTCGTGTCATACGCATCCTCGGCGAGGAACGACAGGCTCTCTCGCGTCACCCCGGTGAGCGCCTCCGGCAACAGGCGCACCAGGCCGAGGGGCAGCATCGACGCCGGGGGCCTGCGCCTCAGGTGGGCGGCGATGCCGCGGACCAGCGCGGGCAGCCGCGGAGTCGCCTGGTCGAGGACGCAGAGGTCCTGTTCCGCGGTCTCCGGGCGCTCGGGCACGCTCGCCAGGAAGCGCGCCAGGTAGTCGACCGTCACCAGCGGCAGGAAGGTGCGCTCGCTGCCGACAAGGGCCGGCAGGCGGCCCCGCCAGAGCTGCTCGACCATCTCGCCGACGCCCGTGAGCTGCGGGGTCTCGCCGGTGCGCGAGTCGCCGATGACGCTGCTCGGATGCACGGCCGTCCAGCGCAGCCCGCGCTCGGCCGCGAAGCGGCGCACGGCGAGGAACGACTCGTGCTTCGACCCCTCGTACGCGCCGTGCTGGCGGTAGAGCCGGTCCCGCGCTCGCTGCGTCAGCACGCTCTCCGCGCCCGGCCGGGCGCTCGCGTGCATCATGCGGTAGCCGCCGAGGTAGACGAAGCGCCGCAGGTGGGGCCGCCCGAGCGCCCACTCGGCCGCGTGCAGCGAGCCCTCGACATTGCAGCGCCGCGCCTCCTGCACGCCGAGCCCGAAGGCGAAGCGCGCCGCCAGGTGATAGACGTCGCGCACCTGCTCGAAGCGCTCCGACAGACCGAGCGACGCCGCCTCGACATCGCCCTCGACCACCAGGAGCCGCCGCGAATCGCCGCCGTGCGCGTCGACGAACGCGGAAAGCTCGGCGGCCCGCTGCCGCGCCCGGCGCACCGGCGCTGCCACGGCCTTCGTCCGGGTCAGCTCGGCCAGCAGCCAGCGCCCGATGAACCCCGAACCCCCCGTCACCATGACCTCGACGTCGCACGCTCTCATAGGCGCCCAGCATGCGCCGCTGGACCCATGAGGAAAATGGGATGTATCTCATGCCAGGCATGAGCGAGATCGATGTCCGGAGCATCAACCTGAACCTCCTCCCCGCCCTCGAGGCGCTGCTCGTCGAGGGCAGCGTCAGCGCCGCGGCGCGCCGCGCCCACGTCAGCCAGTCGGCGATGAGCCACTCCCTCGCGCGCCTGCGCGAGCTCTTCGGCGATCCCCTCCTCGTCCCCCTCGGCCGCGGTCTCACCCCCACGCCGCGCGCGCTCCAGCTCCGCGCGGCCCTGCCCGCCGCCTTCGAGCAGCTCCGCCGCGCCCTCGCATCCCCCGAGCCCTTCGATCCGCGCAGCTCGGCGCGCACCTTCCGCGTCGCCACCGTCGACTACTTCGAGCTCACGACGCTGCCCGACGTGCTCGACCACCTGGGCGAACACGCCCCCTTCGTCCGCCTGGAGATCGAGCGCTTCTCCCCTGACGTCACCCCCTCCCTGGTCCTCGGCGAGATCGATCTGGCCCTGTTCGGCGCCTCGCAGCCGGTGCCGGCCGCCGGCCTCCGCCGCGCCCCGCTCTACCAGGATCCCTTCGCCGTCATGGCCCGTAAAGGCCACCCGGCGATCAAGCGCCGCCTCGATCTCGACACCTATGTCGCCCTCGGCCACGTCCTCGTCAGCGTCGAGGGCCACCGCGACGGCGCCGTCGACCGCGCCCTGGCCCGCCTCGGCAAGACCAGGCGCGTGGCCCTGCGCCTGCCTCACTTCATGTCCGCGCCCCTCGCCGTGCGCAGCTCCGACCTCCTCTGCACGATCCCGAGCAGCGTCGCCCACCGCGCCCGCGAGCTCTTCGGGCTTCGGGTGTTCGCGCCCCCCTTCGAGCTGCCCGCCGCCCAGGTCGTCGCCGTGTGGTCGCAGCGCCACGACGACGACCCGGCGCAGCGCTGGTTCCGCGACCTCTTCTTCTCGGGCCGCGCCCTCTCGCCGCGCCTGCGGGCCCTGGTCCGAAGGGGCGCGGCTTGATCGGGGGATGTTCTAGATGGGATGAGGCATCCTGGGCATGAGAGGGGGCATGACGGTCGGATCACCACGGCGGCGGCGCCGGTGCGAGGGTGTCATTCTTGGCAGGGTAAGGAGTGCCATGAACATCGAGGAGCTGACTCTCGTAAATCCATCGAAACAGCGACTCGCAGCGTGCACCGGTCGACCTTGACGACCTGGCGCGGAGAGGGCTCGTGAGAGCTGCCTTCCCAATGCAAGAGCTCGTTCGGCGGCAGGCCGTCAAAGCAGCGAACCGGCTGCACGTCCGTGCGCATCTCGCAAGAATCGACATTTCGCAAGAACCGAGAACAGTCCATCTGAGCGGTACGCGCGGCGCACGAACGTTACGAAAAGTAGCACAAAATCAGCTTGAAGACGACCGGCAAAGTGGGGAATAACTTCGGAGGCGCGCGCGGGTCGGGCCCTCGTCCGCCATCCCACCGCCCGACCCCAGCGGGATCCTGTTTCACGACACCTCACGAGGAGCGCTCGATATGCGTCTACGCACTGCACGTCCCACGATTTCTTTGGCTTTGTTCGCAGTGCTGCCTTGGATGCTCGCCGCCTGCGGCAGCGAAGGCGGTTCGGAGGATCCCAGCGGTGCAGGAGGAAGCCCTGCAGCCAGCACGGGGGGCGTCGGCGCCAGCGGCAGCGGCACCGGAGGGACGCCGACGGGCACGGGTGGACCGTCCTCTTCGAGCGGTACCCCGACCGGGACGGGCGGCGACGCGACGACGAGCCAAGCCAGCACCGGGGGCGGGGGCCCGGCCGGAACGGGCGGAGCGCCGGGAACCGGTGGTGCCGGGGGCAGCGGCGACGGCGGCAACGCCGGGAGCGCCGAGTGGGGCGAGGTGGAAAACCCTGGAGCCGGGTGCACCGTCGGACCGATGCCGAGCGTCTCTTCGCTCACGGGGAACGCGAAGCTGCCGGACCCCTTCAAGAAGATGGACGGCAGCCGCATCGCCAGCAAGAGCGAGTGGGCCTGCCGGCGCGAAGAGATCCTCCAGCAAGCCTACAAGTTCATCTACGGCGACAAGCCCGTCCCGGCAAAGGGAGCCGTGACCGGTACCGTGAGCACCAGCAGGATCACGGTCGAGGTCAAGGATGGCAGCGGCAGCGGCTCGTTCAACCTCACCGTGAACATGAACGGGGCGACGGCGCCCGCCCCGGCCATCATCGGCTACGGCGGCCTGAGCGGCATGCCGGTTCCGAGCGGCGTCGCGACGATCACCTTCTCCGCGATCGAGTCGACGGGCACCAGCGGCGCGAAGAACGGGCCGTTCTACAGCGTGTACGGCTCGAACCATCCCGCGGGGTACCTCACGGCACAGGCCTGGCAGATCAGCCGCGTCCTCGACGTCCTGGAGCAGAACCCCGGCGTCATCGATCCGCGCCGGGTGGGTGTGACGGGTTGCTCACGCTGGGGCAAGGGTGCCTTCGTCGCCGGCGTGCTCGACAACCGCATCGCCTTGACCATCCCGGTGGAGTCGGGTCTCGGGGGCACGATCGGCCTGCGCCTCGTCGAGGTGCTCGATAGCTACAGCGGCTCCGAATGGCCCTATCATGGCATCAGCTACGTCCGCTGGCTCTCGGAGGTGGCGCTCGGTCAGTTCACCACGGGCAATAACGCCGGGGCCGACAACACGAACAAGCTGCCCGTCGACATGCACGAGATGATGGGCCTCATCGCTCCGCGCGGCCTCTACATCGTGGACAACCCGAGCACCATGTACAACGGGCTCGATCGGAACTCGGCGTGGGTCACCGCCAACGTCGGCAAGATGATCTTCGAGGCGCTCGGCGTCGGAGACCACATGGCCTACACGGGCGCAGGTGGGAGCCACTGCAGCTGGCGCTCGCAGTACACTGCATCCCTCAACGCCATGGTCGACAAGTTCCTGAAGGGCAACGACGCCACGGCGACGGGCAATTTCGCCACGGACCTGCCCAACAAGCCCAACCACCTTGACCACATCGACTGGACGGCGCCGACGCTCGCCGGCGAGCTTTGATCCAGCGCGGAGGTAAACACATGAACCCTAGCTCGTTCCTCTCTCTCGGGATCGTCCTGGCCCTGACGCTGGGCGCCTGCGGCCCTGGCGAAGACGGTGACGCCACGGGCGGCACCGGAGGTGGTGGAGCCTCGGGCGCCACGGTGGGCTCGGGCGGCCAGAGCTCCGCGGGAGGCGCCGGCGGCACGCCGGAGACCGGCAGCGCCTCATCGGGCGGCGCCAGCGGCGGCACGACGTCGACCGGCGGCGCGGGGCCGAGCGGCAGCACCTCCAGCGGCGGTGGAGCCGGAGCGGCCACCAGCGGAGCGACGGGGTCGGGCGGCGCTCCGGGTGGCGGCTGCACGCGCGAGCTCCTGGATGGCCTCCTGGACGACTACTTCGCCGCCCTCGCCGCCGGGGATCCTTCCAGCCTACCCCTGGCACGAGGCGTGAAGTTCACCGAGAACGCCGTGCAGGCCGAGATCGGCACGACGGACTTCTGGAAGAACGCTGGCGAGGTGAAGCATTCCCAGCGTGCCCTGGATACCGAGGCGTGCAGCGTCGGCGCTCAGGCGGTGATCCCGGAAGGCGGGAGGGATCTTCCCGTCGCCCTCCGCATCAAGGTCGAAGGCTCGGAGATGACGGAGATCGAGACGATCGTCGTCCGCCCGGGCGACTACACGGCATCCTTCTCGGTCGCCTCGAATCCCGCCGCGATCATCGCCATCTCGGACGACATCGGCTGGCACGACGAGGTCCCGGAGGCCCAGCGGGCCACCCGGGAAGAGCTGACGAGCTGGATCGACAAGTACTTCCGCGCGTTCCCCTCCGGCGTCTGCAACGTCACGGGAGACTGCAAGCGCCTGGAGAACGGAGGCGGCAACTTCGCTTGCGGCGCCGGAGCCTCCTGCAGCGCCGGCGATCCTGGGTCCGGCGGCACCTTCACCCCGCGCGTCATCCTGGCCGACGAGGTGCGCGGCATCGCCATCGGCCTCACCATCTTCGACTTCCAGACGGACGGGCATCTGGACATGCACATGATCAAGATGTCCGGCGGTCGGGTGCACGCCGTCCACGCCATCCTGCGCGACACGAACGGCATGTCCGGCTGGGAGTGATGGCGACCTCCCTCGCCGCTCGCGTCGAACGGCGACGCGGCGGCTGAGGGCGCCCCGTTGGGCCACACCGGAGCCGTCCTCGGCGGCGAAACAGGCGGAAGCTACCAGAATCGCTGCTGTTCCCGACGCGCTCAGGATGGCGCCCGGAGGCCTCCATCTTCCTGGCGCTGCTCATGGCGCAACGCATGCGTAGCTCTCCGCGCGCCCGCGGTCGCCCTTGCCGTCCCATTGCGCCATCAAAGGGTGGGGACAGAGGAGACGCGTGGCCGGCGTGGCACCGCTCGCGTTGGTCCCCGTGCTCGCGAGTAGCTCATCGGGCACCTTGGCGCCTTCGACCCAGTCCACCAGCGCTGCTTCGATCGCGCGAGGATTGACCGCGCGCGGATCGTCGGGACCGGGCCCGCCGAGACAATGGAGCATCCCGGGCACCATGAAGAGCCGGTAGAAGTCGGCGGTGTCTCCCATTTTCGCACGCACCGATTCGAAGTACCGGATCGAGTTGCGGGGCGGGATCGCGGGATCCGCCCACCCGTGGACCTGGATTAGCTTGCCGCCGCGCCGCCGGAATCGCGAAAGGTCCGGATCGCTTGCGTCCAGGATCGACGATACCTTCGCCTGCGTCGCGGTGAGGTCGGCGTCGAAGTCGAGCTTCATGAAGTCGTACTGAGGATCGTCGAACACGACGTTCGAGAAGAAGGTGCTCGCGAACTTCGTCCACTCCGCGCTCCGGTCATCCGCGGTCTGTCCGGTGATCCACTGCTGCCAACTGCCCGGCTCGGCCTCGTACCCAGGCTCGTAGCCGGCAACGATGGGCTCGCCCGTACGCGAATTCTTGGGCCCCGCGTAGATGGCGCGCGCCGTCTCGACCTGGGCGGCCGTAAGACAATCGTCATTCTCAGCGCCGTTGCACTGCACCACCGCGGGGTCGAAGCGGCAGTCGAGCGGGTTGTCGATGACCCCGTCGCTCGCGGCGCAAGCCTTTCGCGCCGCGGCCTGGAGCACCTGCAGCTTCGGAGGCGAGAGGTAGTGCGCCGCGTCGCGGTGCAAGGCTTGCTGCGCCCACACCCCGCCGAAGAAGACGTTCGTCCAGTTGTTGGCAGGCGCGATCGCCACGATGCCATCGAAGTCGTCGGGGTAGCGCTGCGCCTCCATCAGCGCTTCGCGGCCGCCGTCCGAGCAGCCGAAGAAGTAAGACCGCGACGGCGCCTTGCCCGTGTACGCGAGGACGATGGCTCTCGCCGCATCGGTGGTCTCTTTGAGGGCACGATGCCCGAAGTCCACGACCTTCTCGGGGTGCCCCAAGGCCCACGTCGCGTCGCTTCCGTCGGGCGAGGAGTGACCGCCGTCGGTGCCGGCCGCCGCGTTGCCAGCGGAGAGCATGCCCAGGATCGAGCCCTCGCGGATCCTGCCTGCGAATCCGCCGTTGCCGACCTGGACGAAGCGGCCATTGAACGCCGGCCCCTGCGGAATGGCGACGAGGAACCGGATGGTGGAGTCGGGCGTCGGGCGGGACGTGCCGAGGACCCGGCACGAGGCGGGTAGCGCCGCCTGCTCCGCGGACGCATCCGACGCGGGCACGACGTGCGCGTCGTCGATCGTCACGTGCGGCAGCGACAGGCTGCGTAGGCCCTCGCAGTCGCCGGGCGCGACCGCATCGCTCGAAGCTGGGGTGGGCTGAGGGGATCCGGCGGTGTCGTCAGGGGTGCCCGCGCCACAACCGTGCAGCGCGAGGGAAGCGAAGAGCGAAGCCAGCCTTGCTTGAGCTACTCCTCGACCAGCGCGAAGCCGAGTCCGCGGGATGCACCTACGATTCGAGACCTTCTTGTTATGCTTCACGTGAAGACCGCCCTTCCGGCCGCCGTTGCGGCCAGGATTGGAGCGTATGCTCGCCGGGCCGTTTCGGAAGGTGTGCCGAACGCACTTGATACTTGCGCTAGACGCCATCCCAGTGACGAAGGTCCCTTCAGCGGCCCGTGACGCAACTCGATCCTGCATGCGACGCTGGCGACGGGCTCAAGCCGTCGTTATAGTTGCCTTGCGATGGCCGATGCTGATCTGAACCTCCTGAC
This sequence comes from Sorangium sp. So ce117, assembly GCF_051524395.1. Taxonomy (NCBI): domain Bacteria; kingdom Pseudomonadati; phylum Myxococcota; order Polyangiales; family Polyangiaceae; genus Sorangium; species Sorangium sp. So ce117. The sequence goes on along the minus strand of NZ_CP150309.1, from coordinate 3,081,402 downwards.
CGCTCTCAACGCTCTGCTCGCCGAGGGGAGCGTGGCTGGCGCGGCACGGACGCTCGGCATCAGCTCGTCCGCCATGAGCCGCACCTTCGCGCGCCTCCGCGCCGTCACGGGCGACCCGCTGCTGGTCCGCGCTGGACGAGGGCTCGTGCCGACGCCGCACGCTGCCCAGCTCCGCGAGCGGGTGCGGAATCTCGCCCGCGAGGCGCACGCGGTGCTGGCACCGGCCCCCTCGGCGCTCGACCTCGCACGTCTCGAGCGCACGTTCAACCTTCGCGCAGGCGATGGGTTCGTGGAGGTCGTTGGTCCCCGGCTCATCGCTACGGTCATGGACGCAGCCCCGAAGGTGCGACTGCGCTTTGCGCCGAAGCCAGACAAGAACGTGCAAGCGCTGCGCGACGGAGCGATTGATCTAGAGATTGGCGTCCTCGGCGCGAGTTGTGCCAGAGCGTGACAGCCATGCCACACGCAAGAGCTGGAGTGCCCGGGCTTTTGTTCGGCGGCCCTCATCTTGCAATGCCGTTGCGCAGAGGAAGGTGAATTATGAGACTCTCAGCAAGGCTCTTGGCGGGTGTGGTCCTGTCAGCGCAGATGTTCTCCTGTACCGTGGATGGGGACGGTGGCGAATGCGTCAGCCCCACGCAGAACCTCGACACGGCGTATGAGCCAGGCGCGGTCGGCTGCGCCTGCACCGACGCCGACGAGGACGTGTGCGTCGATGACAGCAGCGGGCGCGGCGTCGCCCTCGTCTGCGACGCCGGACGCTGGAAGGCGGTCGTGGATGGCCCGTGCGCGCCTCCCCCGCCCGTGTGCTTCAGCCCCACCCAGAACGTCGATAAAGCGTATACGCCGGGCGCCGTCGGCTGCGCCTGCGCCGACACGGACCAGGACGTGTGCGTTGAAGACAGCACCGGGCGCGACGTCGCCCTCGTCTGCGACGCCGGGCGCTGGAAGGCCGTCGAGGATGGCCCGTGCGCGCCTTTCCCTCCCGTGTGCTTCAGCCCCACGCAGAACCTCGACACGGCGTACGAGCCAGGCTCGGTCGGCTGCGCCTGCACCGACGCGGACGAGGACGTGTGCGTCGATGACAGCACCGGGCGCGGAGTCGCCCTCGTCTGCAACGACGGGCGCTGGGACGCCGTCGAGGATGGCCCGTGCGCGCCTCTCGCTCCCGTGTGCTTCAGCCCCACGCAGAACCTCGAGAGGGCGTACGATCTCGGCGCGGTCGGCTGTGCCTGCGCCGACACGGACGAGGACGTCTGTGTCAAGGATAGTCACGGAAGAGCTGTCGCCCTCGTCTGCGAGGGCGGAGCCTGGCTCGCCGTCCTGGATGGCCCGTGCGGCGGCCGCTGAGGGACTGCTCGATACCAGCGCAGGGCGCGCTCCCGCCGATCGCCGCGTCGCCCCCTGGACGCGCCCCGCGCGCGTCCGCTGGAGGCCGCCGCGGGGGATTGCCCCTTATATACGCCCTGTACGTACTCGGTGAGCATCTTGATCTCGGCCTCTTGCTCGCGGCTCGCCCAGTGCACGAGATCGCCGATCGAGATCATGCCGACCACCCGCCCGCCCTGATGTGCGCGAGGTTTGCTGCGCTACACTTCTTCGCGCTGCGATCCGGCTTCTTTTACCTACGCGCTGATCGAGCGCCGGCACCGGCGGCGCACCCTGTTCCTGCCGCCGCAGACTGTGGAGTGAACGCGGCCCCGTTGACGACGCGGCGACGGAGGGCGCCCCGTTGGGCCACATTGGAGCCGCCCTCGGCGGGGAGACAGGCGGAAACCAGGAAAATCGCTACTGTTTCCGGCGACCGCTCGTCATCGACCGATGTTTCTGGCGGGGTTTCTGACACGCGGAATCAGCGCAGGCGCAGCTGCACCCCCAGCATCCCCGTGAAGCCGCCCTTCGGCAGCGCCGCCTCGGGTTTCGGGCGGACGCGGAGGTCGGTCTGGTGGATCCGCACGAACGCCTCGGCGCTCCCGAGGAGGGCCACGCTGCCCTCGGCCGGCCATACGAGGTCGATCGCCGTGCGGGTCCCGAGGGTCCACGCGTGCCCTGTCTCTTCGGGCTTCTTCGGGTCGCCCGGGGAGGCGATCACCCAGTCGGCGGCGGCCTCGATCCTCGCCCGGACGAGCGCGTCGAGCGGCACGATGGGCGCGGCGATGCCGCCGCCGCCCCCGAGCGCGAGCCACTGCACGGACAGCCCCGGGGCCGGCTCGCGCAGGGCCGTGGCATAGGACGCCGAGAGGGTCCCGAAGAACCCCGAGCGCCGGTCGAGCGCCGTGGCCATGACCCAGGCGCCGGCGCGGGCGGGGCCCGCGGCGCCGGCGGGGCCGCGATCGAGCCCGTTGCCGACGAGCCCGCCGGCGGCGAGGAACCAGCCCAGCGGGCGCGGCGGCGGCGCGGCGGCGACCGCCGGCTCGATGCCGGCCGCCGCCGCGCCGGTCGGCTCGGGCGGCGCCGGGGCGCCGGCGCGCTCCGACGCCAGGGCCGCGACCAGGAGCCCCGCGGTGCGGTAGCGGTCGGGCAGCGGATCCTCCTCGCGGAACTCGATCTCGCGCGACGACAGCGTGCCTTCCGGGGCGCCGACGGAGGCGACGTCGACCCGCAGGCGGCGGTGGTCCGGGCCGTCCAGCCAGACGACGGCGAGCGCCCGGACCGGGGTCCCGGCGCGCTTCGGGTCGCCGAGCGCGCACCCGCCGCCGCCGGCGGCGCGGGAGCACGCCTCGACGAGGAGCGCCGGGAGCTCGCCATGCACGGCAGGGCCCGACGCGATGTCGACGACGATCGGGGCCGGCACCAAAATCTACCCGGGACCGACGCTACCGAGCGGGAGGGGCGAAGGCAAGCCGCAGGCGGCCGCCGCCGGGATGACCGACCCCACGTCGACGCGCAGGTCGAGGACGACCCGACGATCGTCGCGGGTTTGCTCGAGCGCATCCAGGCGGCGATCGAGGAGCTGAAGCGCGACCTCCGGACCAGGACCGGATCGCGAAGGCGGCGGCGGCCGCGCCTCCCGCGGCCACACGAACGTCGAGCTCGCCAAGCAGCGCGCCCGGGACCGGATGGCCGCGGCGCGCAGGGAGCTCGAGCAGCTCAAGGCGAGCGCCGAGCAGCGCCGCCTCGCCCGCGCAGACAGCTTCCGGGTGGCGCTCGTCGGCTACACCAACGCGGGCAAATCGTCGATCATGCGCCAGCTGACGGGCAGCGACGCCCTCGTCGAGGACAGGCCCTTCGCGACGCTCGGGACGACGGTGCGCCAGCTCTCGCCGCCGGCGACGCCGGCCGTGCTCGTCGCCGACACGGTGGGGTTCATCCACCGGCTGCCCCATGCACTGGTCGCCTCGTTCCACTCCACGCTCTCCGAGGCGCGGGAAGCGTGGCTCCTGCTCCACGTGGCCGACGCCGCCGATCCGGCGTTCCGCTCGCAGATCCGCGTGACGGAGCAGGTCCTCGCGGACATCGGCGCCGCGGAGACGCCGGCGCTGCTCCTGCTCAACAAGGCGGACCGCCTGGGTCGCGAGGAGCGCGACGCGCTCGCCCGCGAGCACCCGGGCGCGCTCCTGATGAGCGCCCTCGATCACCGGGACGCCGACGCGCTCCGGGCGCGGATCGAGGCCTTCTTCGCGCAGCACCTCGTCGAGCAGACCGTCTCGATTCCCTACGATCGTCACGGCGTGCTCGCCGAGCTGCGCGATCGGCTCCAGGTGGTCCGGGAGGAGTATGGCGACGCAGTCTCCGTCACGGTCCGCGGCACCCCGGAGGCGCTGGGCAAGCTCGCGGCGCGGCTCTCCGGCGGATGACAGCGCGATCCTGCCAGTCCTGACGAGCGCCCCTGGTGAGTTCGAAGCGCTGGGGGCACCTGACGGGAGGCGGGGAGGCGAGGGATGGGGCTCAGTCGTTCAAACCATCAGGTTCGATGGTCTCCACCTCTCGCCTCTCCACCTTGGTCTGGATACATCTCTCGCCTTCCCGTCCCCCTGTGTAATCTCTCTCCTCCCCGCCTCCTCGCCTCCCTGTGTACTCTCTCTTGCTCTGCCTCAGACCGCCCTTCGCGCGGCCGAAGCCTAGGCCGTTAGACGAGCTCACGCATGTTCTGACCATTCCAGGGAAGCACCTTGACGCTCGCGTGCGTCACGGGCTAGACGGAAGGTTGTCATGAACGCAAAACACCTCGTGGCCTATGTCGACGTCGACGATACGCTCGTCCGTTCCTTCGGTTCGAAACGGATCCCGATGCCGGCGGTCGTCGAACACGTGCGCCAGCTCCATGAAGAGGGATTCGTGCTGTATTGCTGGAGCACGGGTGGCGCCGACTACGCCGAAAACTCCGCGCGCGAACTTGGCATCGAGCGTTGCTTCATGGGCTTCCTGCCCAAGCCCAACATCCTCATCGACGATCAGGCGCCCGCCGACTGGCGCGGGCTCGTATGCGTGCATCCGAACGAAGCGGTATCGAAGAGCGCCCATGACTACGCCGTCCTCGTCGCCGCCGGCCGAAGCGGAGCGATGCGGTGCTCGACGTGACCGGCGCTCGGCCGCGCTCCTTCGCGGAGCTCGCGCGCGAGCACGCGTCGAGCTGGCTCCCGTAGGGCTGCGGCGAGCTTCCCCGGGCGAGGTCGTCAGGGGCGGGCGCCCTCGCCTTCTGGTCGGCCGCAGTGACGCGTCGGCGACGCCTGTGGTGCCCTCGAGAGCCGCCAGCGCTATCCTGCGGGCATGTCCGGAGCCGCTTCCGCCCGTCGCCTCGCCACCGCGGACGATCTGTTGGCCATCCCCGAGCGCGAGCGTTTCCACGAGGTCATCGGTGGCGAGCTCGTTCGCAAGGCCATGCCGAGCGGCCCGCACGGGCGCGCCCAGCTCCGGATCGGGAGCCGGATCAGCGGCCCCTATGACCGGCGGCCCGGCGGCCGCTGGCCCGGTGGCTGGTGGTTCGCGACCGAGGTCGAGGTCGAGCTGGAAACCCATGAGGTCTACCGTCCCGATGTGACGGGGTGGCTGCGCGAGCGCTTGCCGGAGCTGCCTCGGGAGGTGCCCATCCGGGTACGGCCGGACTGGGTATGTGAGGTGCTCTCGCCGTCGAACAGCCGCAACGATCTGTTCAAGAAGCTCCGAACCTACCAGCGCTGCAAGGTGCCCCACTACTGGATCGTCGACCCGGAGACGGAGACGCTCATGGTCTACCGGTGGACGACAGAAGGATATCTGCTGGTGCTGGCGGCCGAGCGGGAGGATCGGGTCAGGCCCGAGCCTTTCGATGCGATCGTCCTGAAAGTTGGCGCGCTGTTCGACGACGACGACGACGACGAGGACGAGCGGCAGCGGTGACGAACCGTGGCCCCGCGACGCGGAGACAAGCGCACCGCGAGGCAGGCGAGGGGCCCCTTGCGCCCCTTGCGCCCTTGCGGTTGAATTTGAGGTGATCGATCCTCTGGGATCGGTCTTCCGGTCCGCGCAACAGCCACGGTGGCTACCGATAGGCCGGCCTCGTGGCGAATACGGGCGCGCGGCCTCCGCCCACGTCAGTCGCCGGCGAGCTCGAACGCGCCTTCGTACACCGCGTCGATCGAGATGGTAGCGCCGTTCGCCAGCGTCAGTGTGTCGCCGGCCTCCAGCACCCGGTAGCGCCAGGAGCCATCCGCCTCGCGACGATAGTGCTCGACCCGCGCAGACGTCTGCGAAACGAGCACGTAGCCGGTCAGCGAGGCGAGGCGCTGGTACGCCGCCCACTTCTTGCCGCGGTCGTGGGGCTCGGTGCTCTGCGAGAGGACCTCGACAAGGATGCACGGGTTCGTGAGGACATCGCTCGTGCCAGGTTCCGTGTCCATGGGGCCGCACACAACGACCGAGTCCGCATAGACGTAGCGCTGCCCTTGCTCGGCCGAGATCCGCTGGTCGGACGTCAGCACGTGGCACCCCTTGCCGCGAACGGCCGCTCGAAGCTCCGCGATCATGGCGCCTGACAGCAAGTTATGCCGAGGGCTGCCACCCGCCATCGCGAACACCTCGCCGAGATGGTACTCGTGCTTCGCAGGCTGGCTCCGCTCCCACGCCAGGTACTCCGCGGCGCTCATGTTCCGCATCGCGGTGGGATCACCCATAGCGCCGAGCCTAGCGCGCCCCCGCATGGGGAACCAGCCCGGGGAGGCTCCCATCACTTTGGGTCGCTGAGCTCATCGGCTCGGGCGAGGACGCGCGCGCGATGGCTGCACTCGCCCTGGTCACGAGAGCACGGTGCGTGGGCAGGGAGGATCGATGTCGGGATGGCCCCGCCATAGTCGGGTAGGCCGGGGTCGACTACCCCCCGGCCCCCCACAGATCCGGACGTGCGGAATTCCCGCATCCGGCTCTTCGGGACACGGGTTCGCTACGAGCGGGCAGGAGCGGGGTGCGTGATGCGCGGCCGCGGAAGGGGGTACCTCTCCAGCGATCGGTGCATACGCTCCCAGGTCATCTTGGCGTTCTGCGAGCGGCGATCGAGCCACTTGCGCCACACCGCCACGACCTCCCAGGCGAAGCGACGGAGCGCCTCCGAGTTCCCGGTGATCCCGTAGTACTCGTAGTGACCCCGCAGCTTCATGGCCAGGCCCTCCTGCTGGCTGTTCAGCTCATCGTGCATGTGGTCCCTGCACCACTCCGCCACGCGCCGCAGCGCGCGGCTGAAGCGGTCCTTGGCGGTCCTGCGTTTGATCGCCCAGTTGCCTCGCCGCGACCTGCCCCAGTGATGCGTGAAGCCGAGCAGCTCGAACGTCGACGGCCACGTCGGCGACGCCCCGCCGCTCGGCGGGGGTCTCTTCGGCGGCCGCCGGAACGGCAGCAGGCGCGTCTTGTCCGGGTGCAGGCTCAGCCCGTACTTGCCGAATCTCTTCGGTAGCACGGCCATCACCCGGCGCGCGTCTTCTTCCAGTTCGAACAGCAGCACCGCGTCGTCCGCGTAGCGGATGAGATGTGCCCTGCCTCGAAGCCGAGGTCGGACGTCGCGCTCGAACCACGTGTCGAGCACCTCGTGCAGGTAGATGTTCGCCAGGATCGGCGAGATCACACCGCCCTGCGGTGTGCCGGCCTCCGGGTAGCTGACGCTACCGTCTTCCTGCACTCCCGCGTGCAGCCACTTGCTGATGAGACGGAGCAGCACGCCATCTCGTACCCTGCGGCGCAGCGCAGCCATCAGGTGCTGACGGTCCACCGTGTCGAAGAACTTTCGGATGTCGACCTCGATGACCCATCCACCCGCCATCTCCATCGCCTTGTCCCAGAACGACGCGAGCGCTTGGTGTGCCGAGCGGCCAGGCCGGAAGCCGTACGAGCAGTCAAGAAAATCCTGCTCGAAGATGGCTTCCAGCACCATCGCCACCGCGCGCTGCAGGATCTTGTCCTCGAAGGTCGGGATGCCGATCGGGCGTGTTTCCCCGTTGCCCTTCGGGAGGTGGACCCGCCTCACCGGCGGCGCGCGGTACGTGCCCGCCTTGGCTCGTTCCAGCAGCGACCGGAGGTTGTCCTCCAGCTGCTCCGCGTAATGCTCCGCGGTCTGCCGGTCCACGCCGGGCGCGCCGTCCTTGCGCGTTCGTCGGTAGGCTTCGCGCATCCAGTCCAGGTCGATGTGATGGGCGAGCGTCGTCAGCCCCATGCTGGGAGCTTGCCGCGCCAGCTCCGCTATCCGTTCGAGTTTCGTGCAGACGGTTTCGGAGCCCGATGTCTCCTTCATCTTTCCCTCCAACGATCCCGTGTCCCGGTGCTCCCCTTCCCTCCACGGGGTCCCTCGGGTTGGTTCCCCCGCTTCCGCGGTACTACGAATGCACTCCGACTTCCCGCCGCCCCCGCTCCGCTCGCTTGCGCTCCGCTCGGCGGTTCCACCTCTCGGTGGAGGCGGCGGGATCTCCCAGGTTCCTCGGGAAACCCTTGCGTACGTGCCCTGGTCTCTGACCCCGGTGGGTCGCCGCGCCAGGCCCTGCGAGTGGGGGCTACCCGGGCTCGCTCTTGACGCGACGATGTTGCCTTCCGCTACGCTCACGGCGTCGGCCCCACGACTTCCGTTCTTTCGAGGCTCTATCCCACGGCCCGCACGCTCGCTGTCTACGCTTCGCGCCGCCGGTCACCCAGCGCCACGCAAGACTCGCTTCCGGCTGGTGGGCCAACCTTGCCGGACGGGACTCTCACCCGCCGGGTTTCTTCGCGAAGTTTCAGCTCATCGCATCCTCCTCGCCCAGGCTTGGCCTGGCGCACGAGCGACAAACGGGTTGAAACCACGAGAAAAAGCAGGAATTTCACAGGGAGACGGGGAGGCGGGGAGCGAGAGACGGCAAGAGAAAGAAATTCATTCTTTCTTCCTCCCCGCCTCCCCGCCTCCCTGTGAAAATTCTCCGGGTTTCAACGTGATCGGTCCTCTACCTCTAGGGGACCACCTCGATCCACTCCGACGCTCGCACGGCGGTGTCGGACGTCGAATCCATCCAGAGAAGGCTCGCTCCGAGGACGCCGGTCCGGCGGTTCCGGGCGAAGGTCACGGGCGGCGCCGGGCCTGCGTCGAAGTCGCGCAGCCGCTCGAGCGCCGCGATCAGCCCCTCCCGCGTCGCGTGGGCGCCGGCGCGCTTCAGCGCCTCGATCGCGATCTGCGCCGCGACGTAGGCGCTCGCCTGGACCCCGAGCGGCCCCGGCGCCACGCCCGCCCGGCGCAGGAACGCCTCCAGCGCATCCTCTGATGCCCGCTCCCGCTCGCCCAGGGAGCCTGGGTACAGGAACAGCACGCGGCCGGCGAGCTCGCGGGACGGCGCCCCGGCGCTCCCGGTGATCGATCCCAGCGAGGCGTAGATCGGCGCGGCCGATCCGGCGTCGTCCAGCGCCGCCCTGACGCTCACGAGGTCCGCGCCGGAGCCCCAGAAGAGCACCGCTCGCGCCCCGTGCGCCCGCACCGCGCCGGCCACGTCGCGCGGCGAGAGGCGGCCGGGCTCGAAGGAGAGCGCTGGCGGCGCGGGAAGATCGCGGCGAGCAGCCTCCGCGCGCGCGCCCGACGCCCAGGCCTCGCCGGCGCGGTCGCGCGTGTGCACGACCAGCGCGAGCGCCCCCGCGTTCGCCGGAGCGCCGGCGAGGTGCTTGACCGCCACGCGGGCCAGCACGTCGGGCCCCGGCAACACCTGGAACACGACGTCGTCGGCCCCTGCCGCGACATCCCGCGCGCGGCCAGGGGCGCCGCCGGCCAACCCCGGTGCGCCCGCCCCGCCGGCCAACCCGGGTGCGCCCGTCCCCGCCAGCGCCAACGGCCCCACGAGCGGCGCCCGCTCCTCCGAGAGGCGCGCCCGCAGCGCCGGATCCCCGTCGAAGGCGCTCCCCACCAGCGCCAGCACGCCCCGGTCCAGGAGGCGCGCCGTCGCTCCGGCCTCGCCCGACGGCCCGGCGCTGTCCTCCACGCGCAGCTCGAGCCTCCGCCGGTAGAGGCCGCCCCGCGCGTTCACCTCGGCGAACGCCGCCATCAGCACGTCGCGCGCGGCCGCGCCCACCGGCGCATCCGGCCCGGTCAGCGGCAACGCGGCGCCCAGCGCCACCGAGCCCGCGGTGACGCCAGGGTCCAGATCCCGGCCGACACAACCCAGATAGTCAACAAGATCCGATAGATCCGCCTCCGCCAGGCGGTACCGCGGCATCACCGGGCTCAGCCGCTGCCCCGCAGGCCCTCGCCCCTCGCGGATCGCCGTCACCAGCGCGGCGGCGGTCATCGCCCCCTCGCCTGTCCCCCTCCCCCGCCCTGTTCCCCCACCCCGCTCGCCGCTGGCCGCCAGGCGCCGCTCGGCCGCGAGCGGCGGTGCCGTGACGCCCCCCTCGGTCGTCCCCTCCCCGCTGGGGCCATGGCAGCCCGCGCAGGCGGCCTCACGCCCGGAGAGCGCCGCCGCGCCGCCGGCGATCGCGCCCTCAATGGCCCGGCCGTCCTCGGTCGCGCCGCGCTGGTAGATGCGCTTGCCGCGCCGGGCGGCCGGCGAGAGCTCCTCGCACGACGCCACCTCGCCCGCCGCAGGCGCGTACGCCCGGGGCGCTCCCTCATCACGGCCGAGCGCCCACGCCGCGACCGCGGAGAGCGCCACCGCCGGCACCGCAGCCAGGAGGCCGAGCCGCCCCCTGCCAGAACCGGCCCTCGGCCTATCCACCGCCCGCGCTCCGCGCCGCAGCCCCTCGCGGCGGAAGGAACGCCCGGACCTCGTCCGCGAGGCGCCCCGGCGGCGCGATGCCCTCGACCCGCGTCCAGCGGCCCTCCGCCTCGCGCCCGATGAGCGTGATCGGCGCGTGCCGCTCCTTGATCGGCGCGCGCCCTCCGAGCGCGTCCAGCACCCGGTTCACGCGCTCGCGCCGCCCCGTCAGGAACGACCAGCCCTTCCGCCGGCCGAACTTCTCGGCGTACGCGTTCAGCCGCTCCGGCGTGTCCATCGCGGGGTCCAGCGAGATCGAGACGAGCCGCACGTCCCGGTCCAGCGCGTCGCCGAGCCCGGCCTGGAGCCGGCCGAAGATGGCCGTCATCGGCGAGCAGATCGTCGTGCAGGTCGTGAAGATGAAATTGACGGCGATCACCCGGTCCCTGGCGAGCTCGCGCAGACGGACGGGCCGGCCGTCCTGATCCACGAGCTCCTCGTCCAGCACCTCGACGCCCGTCGCCGGTAAGGCGCGCACCTCCGCCGCGCCATCCGCGGAGAGTCCAGGCGGCCCCGCGGCAGCGGAGACGTCCAGAGGATGCCCAGGCGGCCCCGCGGGAGCGGGGGCGGCGTGCTCGCCGGGAGGCGCGCTCCCGCGGCCGCACGAGGCCGCGGCGAGCGCGCCGGCGAGGAGAACGACCAGCGCTTTCAATGCACCGAGCGACAGGAAACGCATGTCGGCCTCACCGTGGGTCGTTGAGGTGCTGGACGGCGCGCGCGAGCGCCTCGGGCTCCTCGGTGGCGAACGCCTTCAGCCACATGCCGGTCGACGTGTCGCCGACGAGCAGCGTCATCGTGTGCTCGTCGGGCCGCTTCACCTGGCCGCCGAGGCGCTTCAGCACCGTGGCGACGTTCTCGGGCGTGCCGGTCAGGAAATACCAGCCCTCGCCCGCCTTGAACTTCGCGGCGTACTCCTTCAGCGCGGCCGGCGTGTCGTTCTCCGGGTCGACCGTGATCGTCAGCATCGTCACCGCCTGCCCGCGCGCCCGCAGCAGCGCCTGCACGCGCGCGAGGTTCGCCGTCATCGTGGGGCAGACGCCCTTGCACGAGGTGAAGGCGAAGTTGATGAGCACCTTCCGGCCCCGCAGCAGCCCGTCGTAGAAGCGGTGCGCGCGGCCGTGCTGGTCGACGAGCTCGGTGTTGGTGAAGTACCGCGCCGCGGCGGCGTCGTCCTCCCGGGAGACGCCGCCGATCTTCATCCGCTCCACGCGCGGCGCCTTGCCCTCCGCGGGCGTGAAGCGCGCGGACGAGCAGATCGCGAGCGCGAGGGCCGCCGCGGCGAGGGCCGCCCCGGGCCTCATCGCGCACCTCCGCCCTGCGCGCCGGCGCCGCGCGCGGAGACGCGCAGCGGGACGAACGGGAGCGCGCCGACAGGCGCCCCGCGCCCAGGGACGGCGGCGAGGAAGCGGTACTGGCCCGGCGCGGGCGGGGTGAACGCGACGGAGAACGTGCCGTCCCCCTCGGCCCGCGGCGCGCCGCGGAAGCGGTACCCGGCCGGGAACCGGACGACCATCACCTCGATGTCTTCAGCGTCGAGCGCGTCGAGCGGAGGGCCCCCTTCGCCTGCGGTCGCGCGGAAGCGCAGCGTCGCGGGCTCGCCCGCCGCGAGCCGCAGATCGGGCTCGAAGAGCGGCGCGATCGCGATGTCCTTCACGGGATCGCCCCCGCAGCCGGACGCGTCGGCCTCGCCATCGCCCGGGGCGCAGCGCGCGGGCGCCACGGTCGCCTCGAGGCACACCCCCGTCCGCGGGCGGTCGAGGAGGAGCTCGACGTCGTAGAGCCCCCCCTCGCCGAGGCGCACCGTGGTCGCGTACACGCCCGGACGCACCTCCTTGAGCGACCTGTCCTCGACGAGGATCGATCGCGGCTCGCGGCCGTAGCTCGGCAAGGTGCCGATCGGGGCCATCATGCCCTCCACGTAGACGTAGAGCGCCTTGTCGGCCGGGCTCGCGACGAGGGCGCCGTTGCCCTCGGGCAGGGGCGCGATGGGCGTGGCGAGCGCGGCCGGCCCTGGCGGCGCCGCGGCGGCGAGAGGCGGGCCCTGGCCGACCGCGATGTCGACGAGGGGCGGGGCCGCCGGGCCGCCGAGGGCCGACCGGTCGACGAGCGAGACCCGCGCGGCGCCCCGGTTGCGGATGTAGGCGAAGGCCCCGGTGAAGGTGACAGCGTCCGGCGCGGCCAGCCCGGTGAGCGTGTGCGCCACCGCGCCCGTCGCGCCGTCGAGGACGGCGACCTCGTTCGCGGACGGGTTCAGCGCGAACGAGAACCGCCCGCGCGGGTCGAACTGGAGCGCGCCGAGCCCGGGCTTCAGGGCGACGCGCCCGGCGACGGCGCGGCGCGCGATGTCGAGGATCACGACCTCGCCGCGCGCGGCGTTCGCCGCGTGGACCACGCCCGCTTCATCGCTCGCCGCGATGGAGACGACCCCCTCGCCCACCGCGATCTCGCCGAGCGGCTCGAGCGTCTCGCCGTCCACCACGGCCACCGACTCCCCCTGCTGGCTCGTGATCCACGCGGCGCGGCCGCCGCCGGTGAAGGCGATCTCGTGGTGGCCCGGGCCCACCGGGAGCGTCTTCAGGACGTCCGTCGAGCGGGCGTCGATCACGCTCACCGTCCCGTCGCCGTCGTTGCCCACCCAGACCGTGCGCCCGTCGGGGGCGACCACGACGCGCGACGGATCCTGGCCGACGGGGACGTTCGTCCGGACGAGCCCCCGCCGCGTGTCGACAACGGCGAGGCCGTGCCCGCCCCGGAGCGTGACGTAGAGGCTCTCCCGGTCGGGGTGCATGACGAACGAGACGCCGCGGCCCGCGAGGCTGACCACGCTCCGGAGCTGCGTCCTGGCGAGGGCGACCTGCGGGTTGATGGCCGAGAGGGAGTTGTCCTGGTTCAGCGTCCAGAGGAGGTAGGCGTTCATGTCGACCTCGGGGCGCACGGACAGGAGGCCCGCCATGAAGCTCTTGATCTTCCCCCGGCACGCCGCCTCGTCCGGCGCGGCGTCGACCGCGCCGCTCGCGAGGCTCGCCGCGGACGCGCCGCTCGCGAGCCTCGCCGCGGGCGCACCGCTGGAGAGGCTCGCCGCGGCGGCGCCGTCCGCCCCGGCGCGGCGCGACATCCAGCCGAGGGGCGTGAGGCCACGGACCGGCGCGCCCGTGGACGCGTCGGTGATGGTGAACTCGGCCACGACGTCGGAGCCCGCCACCGCCGCGGCCGGCGCCGCCCCGGGGCCGGTCCCCCCGCCCTGCTGGCCGCGGTCCAGCGGCCGCAGGGCGAACGCGATGGAGAGCCCATCGCGCTCGACCCGGCTCTCCTGCAGGGGAGCCGCCGGCTCCTCGGGCTGCGCCGGCGGCGCGAGCTGCGCCGGCTGCGCCGGCCGCTCGGCCCCCGGGTCCTCCGAGGCAGGGAGCGCCTCTCTCCGGCCGCAGCCGAGCGCCGCAGAGGCGCTGAGCCAGGCCAGCGAGAGCCAGAGTCCGCGCGCGCCCATCGAGGCGCCGTCCATCGAGATCCGTCGCATCACAGGCCCCTCCTCCCGCTCACGGCGTGACCCGCCAGATGCCCCAGAGCCCGCCGGTGAGCATGGCGTTCGACTGGTCCATGTAGAGGCGATCGCCGGGGACCTCGAACATGCCGCCCGACCTGAAGTAGGGAGTCACCGTCCACGCGGTCATGGGGCCGATGCCGCTGTGCGCGCTCACGGCGAAGCTCTTGCTGTTCCGGCCCTGGTACCGGGATCCCGAGCCTTGCGCCCACGGGTTGTACGCCCACTCCGTGTTCGAGAGCCCGAACGAGTGCTGGCGCCGGTGCCCCGAGGCCTGCAGCACCCGGAAGCGCACGCGGTCATAGCGCCCCGCCGTGAAGACCGGCGTCGCCGGATCGCCGCGCCCCGCCGAGCTGAAGGCGCCGCTGACGTCGAGGCCCGGGCGGGTGCCGAGAGGCGCGTCCGGCCCCACGCCGAGCCGCGCCCAGATGGGCTCGGCGCGGTAGTTGAACGCCTTGTGGCCAGTGAAGTCGGGATCGGGAGGGCCAGCGACGTTCGCGAGGGTGGCGCCGCAGCCCAGGGCCGGGTTGAGGCAGCGGAAAGCCGCCTGATCCGACTGCAAGGGCACCTCGTCCTGGTAGAGGAGCACGAACTCGCGGAACCAGATCTCGGAGCCGTTCTCGTCCCGGTACTTCACCTGGGCGGCCGCGCGGGAGTTCCGGCTCGGGTACCAGACGGCGCCCTCCGGCTCGACGATCAGCGCGCCGATCCCGCCGTGCATCGGGTGGTTCACCACGTCCGCCATGTCCTTGAGGTTCACGGCGCCGAGCTCGATGGGCTGCCAGCGGACGTCGCCCCGGGTCGTCACGGAGATATCGCCGGCATACCAGGTGTACGTCCGCTGCTTCCCGCGCTCGACCGTCTGATCGGGGTTCTCGCCCACGTTCGCGCCGTCGCTCACCGTCACGTCATACGCCACGAGCTGCGGGTGCAGCGAGACGCGGTTCGACGGCTTCACCTGGTTGACGTTGAACCCGTCGACGATGGGAGCGTTGTAGTTCCAGTGAGGCGACTTCGGCAGATCCTCGGGCAGGTCGTTGACGAGCGTGACCTCGACGCACTCGCCGGCCGCCGCGCGCAGGACGAGCGGCTCGGGCGGGCGCGCGCCCGAGCGCAGGGCGGCCAGATCCTCCTCGAGGACGAACAGGATGGCGTTGGGATCGTGGAGCCCGTACGTCGTGTTGTACGTGAGGCGATCGCCCGGCAGGTTGCCCTTCGCGGTGATCGCGTGGACGACATACGGCCTCTTCTGCGCCTCGGGCGGGCACACCTCGACCTCCCGGCGCCTGCCCCTCGGCAGCGACGCGCCCGAGAGCGGCAGGAGATCCGCCTGCCGCTCGCCGTGGACGCGCAGGATGCCCCACCGCCCCTCCCAGAGATCGTCCGTCGGCGCCCCCGCATAGAGGTAGTCCGCGCCGCCCGCCGCGTTCTTCCGGAAGAGGGGCGCCGCGTCGAGCGCGAGATCCGCCTGCTCCGAGACGCCGATGACCTGCCCGTTGGCGTAGCCGCTGTCGGGATCGGTCGACTCGTTCAGCCACTTCTTCCCGTGCACGGTGAACACGTGCTGCTCCGCCTGCGCGCCCTGGGTGAGGCGGATCAGCGTGCGATCGCCCTCGTACGCGCGGAGCAGCGGCGTCGCGGGATCCCCGTGGACGCGCGAGCTGAAGACGTTGTGCATGGCGCCGGCGTCGCCGCTCTTCTGGACGACCGCGCGCGTGCTGCAGTTGCGCTCGGCGATCCGGAGCGGGATCGGCTCGTTCCGGTAATTGATGAGCCCGACGCCCGAGTCACGCCACGAGATGGCGTCGGGGGTGGAGGGCCCATGGGTGATGGCCACCGGCAGCGGCGCGGGCGCCTGCGACGACGGGTTCACCGGCCGGCCGCACTCGTCGTAGACGGGGCCATAGTCGGCGATGCTCAGGTTGAACTCGCGGAACGGGCTCCGGGGGTCGCCCGGCGGAAACAGGATGTCGGCGCGGTAGCTCGTCGGCCCGCCGTCGCTGCGATCGCCGAAGAGCGCTCCGGTCTCCGGATCGCGCCAGATCGAGCCGGCCGGCTCGACGACGAGGCCGCCGTAGAGCCCGTGGTGCTGGTGCGATGAGGCCGAGAAGTGATCGTGGGTGAAGGCCGTGCTCAGCGCGCGGTCCTGGCCGGCCTCGCTCATGATCGGATCGGCAAACCAGCGCTGTGTCGTGGTCTGCGCCCCGAGCGACGGGCTGGTCATGCGCGGGTGGCGCGTCGGGTCCTCGAGCCGTACGCGCGCCCCGGGCTCGCCGCTCCTGACGCCGGCGGCGAGGGCCCCGCCGAGCGCGTTGGCCGCCTGGATGCGCGCCGCCACCTCCTCCATCGCGAGGGCCCCGTCCTCGTAGTTGAAGCCGTTCGCCCCGCCGTCCGAGGAGGTGACGTCGAACTTCACGAGGTGGATGTGCTGGCCGATGACGTCGGTGGGCGTGAAGATCTGGAAGTCGTCCGCCGCGAGCGCCGCCGGGATGAGGTTCGTCGCGTGGAACACAACGCACTCGCCGGATTGCGCGCGGATGAACAGCGGCTCCGGCGCCCTCGTGCCGTCGAGGGTGGCCTCGACGTCCTTCTCGAGGACGATCATGCGCGCCTGCGCGTCGTGCCAGCCCGCCCGGTTCACCGGGGCGTTGGTCTGGACGTAGGCCGCGCGGTAGGTGCGCACCGGCGCGTCTGGCGGGCACGGGTCCGCGAAGGGGGCGCCCGCGGCCGGCGGCTGGCCGTTCACGAGGAAGAGCGCCGGCTTGCCGTCCGCCGTGAAGGCGGGGTAGCCCTTGACGGGGAAGCCGTAGCGCTCCGGCGCGCGCACGGCGCCCGGGAACGCGCCCGCGTGGAAGTTGGCGGCCGCCACCTCCGACGCGGTGCCGTCCTTCGGCAAGAGCTGCACGTCGGCCCTGGAGAGCTGCACGTCGAAGAGGCCGCGGCCGCCGACCGCCGCGCCTCCCGGCGGGACGTTCGCGATGTAGTGGCGCGGGAGCCCGCCGTCGTGCTCCATGTCGCGGGGCGGCTGCGACGGCCGGTGCCCCGCGACCGCGGCGACGTAGAACGGATAACCCGGCATGGGGTCACGCTCCACGGTCTTCCCGTCGGCCATCCTGACCGACGTCCGCTCGTAGGTCGGCATCGGCGCCAGCGCGACGCCGGGGATCGGCACGACCGCGGGCGTGGGCGTCCCTGCCGCGAGCTCGCCGTCCGGGAGCGAGCGGTCCGGCGTGCCCGCCTCGAAGACGTCGTGTGTGCGCCAGAGCCCCCACATGCCCTGCGCGAAATGGGCATACAGGTGGCAGTGGTAGATGGCGTCTCCCACGGAGAGGTTGCGGTTGCCGCCTCCGCCATAGGTGATGTCATACGTGTAGGCGGCCCTCGGGCCGATGGTCTGCGAGTCGATGTACGCGCTCTTCTCGTTGCCCGGCGACCGCAGCCACTGGTGGCCGTGGAGGTGGAAGACGTGCGTCTCGCTGGGGCCGGCGTGGAGGTTCCTGACGCGGACGGGATCCCCGAGGTAACCGTGGGATACGTTCGAGGGGTCGTCCGGATAGAGCGCCTCTGTCGCGTTGCCGGCGTCGTCCCGATCGATGTTCAGCGCCGGATCCCCGTTGACCCACGAGCTCAGGAAGAACTCCTCGAACTTGCACTCCTCGCAGCGCTTGCTCGGGCCGATCTTCCGCTTGTTGGCGAAGACGGCGCTGCCAAGGCTGGCGGCGCCGTAGTTGATGCCGAAGCCGGTGCGCACGCCGTTGTAGCGCGGGTCCGCCTGGTACTCCGCGATGGGCTGCACGACGCTCAGGATGTCGTGGAAGAGCACCGTGAACTCGCGGAAATAGCCCATGTTCTCGGAGGCAGGGGACCCGGCCTCCGTCTCGTCGAAGCCCGCGATGATGGCGTTGACGTCGCCGTGCACGATCTCGCCGGCGTCGTCGATGATCTTCAGGATCGGCTGACCGGACGCGTCGACCGCGTTGTAGTCGATGCGCGGCGTGCCGTCCGGGTTCGAGGGGTTCAGGGAGGCGGCCGAGAGCTCGGCGGCCGTCACCTGCGAGCGGTACGCGACCGCGCCCGGCGGCTCGACGGTGACGGCGCCGTACAGCGTCTGGGAGATCCGCCGCCCCGGCCCGGGCTCCGAGCCGACCATGGCGCCGCCGCTGTGCATGAGGAACGTGCCCTCGCGGCCGGCGAAGAGCTCGTACGTGCGCGTCTCGCCCGGCGCGGCCAGGGAGCTCTCGTTCTTCCCGACGTCGCCCGCGAGCGCGTCGATGTTCCGGATCTGGAGCCCGACCACCTGGATCGAGGCGTCACGGGTCGACGCGGAGGTGCTCGGCAGCGGGCCGGTCGCGGGCGTGAGCCAGTTGGTGAACGAGATGGAGAGCCTGTCGCCGGCGTTGACCCGCAGGACGAGGGGCCTCGGGCGCTTGCCCGGCCGCAGCGTCGCGTTGCCAGGACCGATGGACTTCGACGGATCGGCGGCCACCACGTCCCGGCGGAGCGCGTACACCATGCCCCCGGGGTTGAACGCGCCGAGGCGATCGTAGACGAACATCTGATCGATGGCCACGACGTCCGCGAACACCGTCCTTCCAGACGCGGGTGCATGGAAGTCGTAGCGCACCTCATCTTGACTCTCCAGGACGCTCTCCTCCTCCGGAGGAGGCCCTTCGGAGCCGGAGCACCCAAGGACAGCCACCATCGTCATGGCCCATCCGGGCCGCCAGGGAAGCCTCATCAGCACGGGGATCTCCTTGCTCCGGGTGGAGCCGAGCAGGAGCGCTCGCGTCGAACGCTTTTTGTATGAACGCCAGGCACGAGCACGCCGACGGATGCGCGCGATGCAATGCGCGGCCATGCGCCGACCGAAGCCTGGCAGTTGTAATAAAACTCTGTCTCCCAGCCCCCCTCGGGTCAAGAATCTTCGCGATCAGGGGCCCGCCGAGCCGAGAGAACAGGCGGTGTTCCGAACAGACACGCGCGGGACATGCGCTGTCCCCGCGGCGGGCGGAGCGCTGCCTTCAGCGGCGGTTCCAGGCGTCAGAAGCCGACGCAGACGGGCTCGTCGATGCGCAGCACGGATTCCTGGTTGAAGCGAACCTTGTATTCCTTGCGGATCGCGTCGATGGCGTCCGAGGCGACCCGGCCGCCGTCGTGGAGGAGCATGATCAGACGGCTGTCCTCGCGGATGAGCTTCCCCGTCGTCGCGAGGTACTGGCCGTCGACATCGAACTGGGTCAGCCCGTCCTTGAAGCGCGGGGTGATCGCCGTGTCGACGAACTGCTGCCACTCCGCCTGCGTCACGGGGGGCAGCTCGAACCGGTCCAGGCCGAAGAAGAGCTCGGTCCGCGTCATCGGATCGCCGCGCCCGCAGGCGGCGCCGGCCCGGCCGGGCGAGGGGTGCGCGGCGTCGTTCCGCGCGCCATGGCACGCAGTGGAGGCGAGGAGCGTCGCGAGGAGCACGGCGAGCAAGGCACGCGGGAGCGTTCGGCTGCGCATGGCGGCGGTCTCCGGGGTGGGGGCGTTCGGGCGCGAGGCGCGCGCCACCGTACCATGGCGCCACGCCGAGGGCGGCCGGTCCGGCAGTCCGACGTCGCGCCGCGGAGGCCTAGAACAACGAGCAGCCTGGAAACCCGAGAAATGAGACGCCAGGACGCCAGAAGACGCCAAAAAAAAACAATAAATCTTCTGGCGTCTCTTGGCGTCTCTTGGCGTCTCTTGGCGTCTCTTGGCGTCCCAACTTCTCGCTCTTTGCGTGCGACTTCAACCCGTTTGTCGCTCTAGGCGATGTTGTACGCGAGCAGCGCGATCCCCGCCGCGATCAGGACGATGCCGCCGATCTGCAGCGCCGTCAGCGTCTCGTGCAGGACGTAGACGGAGAAGACCGAGATGAGCAGGAAGCCGCCCGACGACATGATCGGATAGGCGATCGACAGGTTGATGCGCTTGAGCGCCAGGACGTAGAACAGGATGTTCGACGCGAAGAGCACGAGCCCCAGCACGAGGTGGTAGTTCGTGACGAGCGCGAGGCACTTCTCGACGAGGGACAGCCCCTCCATCGAGGGGACGCGCCGCGACGCCAGCTTCATCAGGATGTTCGCTGTCGCGTTGAAGACGAGGGCGATGATGAGGAAGAGGTAACCTTGAGCCATGGCTGACGTGCGGCGAGCGCGCTCCCCGGGGGAGCTCGCCGTGCCCGGGAGGGCACCGGCGCGGCGCGCAGCAGTAGCAGATCCGGGAGGGTGGCGGGAACGACAAAGGGTGGGGCGAGGCCCTCGCGGCGCGGCCCCTCGGCGCCTCAGGCGGGCGGGGAGCCGCTCTCGTCGCCGAGGAACGCCATCACGGAGGCCACGTCGTACGCGTTCTCCCAGTGCTCCGTGATCAGGCCCCCGCGGAAGCGCCAGACCCCGCAGAACGGCATCGCCAGGCTCGCGCCGCCGAGGTGGGCGCGCAGCACGCCGAACGCGGCGCCGAAGTGATCGTTGGCGAAGATGTGCTGCACGTCCATCAGCAGGGTGCCGCCGGTCATGCGGATCAGCTCGCGCTCGTGGGTGGCGGCGGCCGCCTTGCCGACGACGCGGCCGGCGGCCCTGTCGCGGCAGAGCTCCCGGTGCGCTGTGTGAAGGACCATGTCGTCGGCGACGAACTCCCCGATGCGCGACAGATCGGCGTAGAGGGTGCGCAGCTTCTGGACGTTCGGGTGGGCGGCGCTGGTTTGCAGCTGGGTGCTCATGGCATCTCCTCCGTGTGGGCGGACCCCGATTCCGACGCCGATGGACGCCACGTCTTCGCGGCGGCGGCGGCGTCCTCGATGGCGGCCAGCTCGCTCTCGTCGAGCTTCATGTCCGCCGCGCGGCAGTTCTCTTCCAGGTGCTTGATGGACGAGGTGCCGGGGATGGCGAGGATGGACGGCGACCTGTGCAGCAGCCAGGCGAGGGCCAGCTGGGCGGGCGTCGCCCCGCGCTCCTTGGCGAGCCCGGAGAGGACGCTGCCGGGCTTGGCGAGATCGCCGTGTCCCATGGGGAACCACGGGATGAACGCCATGCCGTGCTGCTCGGCGTACCGCAGGGCCTTCTCCCCGGAGCGGTCCGCGACGTTGTACAGGTTCTCCACGGCGGCGATCTCGGTGATCTCGCGCGCCTTGGCGAGCTGCTCCACGGTGACCTCGGGCTGCCCGGAGAGGCCGATATGGTGGATCTTGCCCTGCTCCTTGAGCCGCGCGAGCTCGCCGAGCTGATCGGCCAGCGGTACGGCCGGGTCGATGCGGTGGAGCTGATAGAGCTCGATGCGCTCGAGCCCGAGGTTTCGCAGGCTCATCTCCACCTGCTGGCGGAGGTACGCTGGACGCCCGCACGGGACGATGTACGGGCGCCCCTGGACGGTCCAGTCCTCCGGTCCGGAGCGCAGCAGCCCGCCCTTCGTGGTGATCACGAGCCCCGCCGGGTACGGATGGAGAGCGCGGCGGATGATCTGCTCGTTGGTGTCCGGGCCGTAGGCGTCGGCGGTGTCGATGAAGTTCACCCCGAGGTCGACGGCGCGCCGCAGGAGCCGGACGGCCGCGTCCGGGTCGGCCGGCGGCCCCCAGTAGCCCGGCCCGGTCAGGTACATGGCGCCATAACCCATGCGGCATACGGGACGGTCGCCTCCGAGCGTGAACCTCAGCGACGGCGTCTTGAGCGATGCGTTGGTCATCAGCCTTCCCTTCCTCTTCTCACACGATTTTCATGGCAGGAGCGACAGGGCCGCTGTCACGCGGCGGAGGACGAACGCGCTCCGCCCCTGCTCTGGCCGTGATCGTTCACCCAGGAACCGACGGCCATCTCCGCCGTGATCCCCGGGCCGAACCCCGCGATCACGCCGCGCGCGCCGTCGGGCATCGGCCTGTCCGCGAACAGGCGTCCTAGAGAGTCGAGCACCACCGCGCTCGCGATGTTGCCGTATTCCGTCAGCGTGGCCCTGCTGTACCGGAACGACTCCTGCGGCACCTCCAGGTACCTGCACAGATCGTTGAGGATGCGCGGACCGCCCGCGTGGACGATGTAGAAGTCGAGGTTACCCACGTCCCAGCCGTGGCTCGAGACGAGCCGGCGCATCACGGGGGCGAGGGGCTTCATAGTCCCGGGGACCCGCTTGTCGAGCCGGAAGTGAAACCCGGTGTCCTTGACGGCGTACGAGATCCACTCCTCGGTGTCCGGGATGAGATACGCCTCGTTCCGCTCCAGCCGGATGCCGGTGCCCCCGCTGCCCCGGACGACGACCGCGCCCACCGCGTCCCCGAAGAGGCCGTCGGACAGGAGCGATCCGACGTCGTCGTCCGTCGGCTGGTAGCACAGAGAGCAGAACTCGCAGGCCACGATGAGCACGTTGGCCTTCGCGTGCGCAGCGCAGAAGTCGTGCGCGCGGCTGATGGCCGCCGCCCCGGCCGCGCAGCCGAGCTGCGCCATGGGGATCTGGCGCGTATCGTGCCGGAAGCCCATGGCGTTGATCAGATAGGCCGTCATAGACGGCATCATGAAGCCGGTGCACGAGACGAAGATGATGGCGTCGATGTCCCGCGCCGTGAGCTCGGCGTTCTCCAGCGCCTGCCGTATCACTGGCGGCACCCGTCGCTTGGCCTCCCGTTCGTAAATTCTATTTCTGATCTCGAAACCAGGGTGAGCGAGCGCCTGCTCCAGCGGCTGCACGATGTGCCGCTTCTGCACCCCGGTGCCGTTGATGAGCCGCAGCACGAGCTTCAGCTGCGGGTTTCTCGCGTGCAACCGCTCCGCCAGCTTCAGCGTGTCTTCCCGCGTGATGATGAACTCCGGAACCGCGACCTCCGGCCTGCACAGTGTGGCCATACTTCCCCCCTACACATGATGAACTCGGAACGTCCGGCGTCGGCCGAGCCGCAGCGAACGGCGCCATGGAGCGGCACACGGAAGCAAGGACGTCGCGTCGATCGACCGCCTACCGCGCCGCCGGCTCTACAAAGCCCGGAATTCCCTCCGGACGCCCATGGCGCCGCAGCGTCGGGCCGCCAACGATTCCATCGAATACCGCAGGAAACACACATCGTCAATGGAAGGCGTGCGATTCCTAACAAGCCCTGTCCGACCAGCGAACATCCGACTCGCCATCCGTGCTCAACGTCGATTGTCCCTCATCCGCGCGCGCGTGCGTCCGCGCTCCCCGGCGGAGCGCAGCGCGGGCGGCGGCGCCCCGCGCCCCGCGGCGCGAGCGCGCCAGACGCACCCGGGTCTGCCCCGGGCAAGCCACCTCTCGCGCTCGCACCGCGGACGGCGCCCCCTGCGGGCGGAGCATTGGCGCGCACACTCAGAGTTGCAGTCTCGCGAGAGCGCCCCCTCGGCGTCGACCGGCGGCGCGCGCGAACATGGGTGTTCGCGCGCGCACGACCGATGAAGTGATGCCCTTTATCGGAGCCCTGCTATCGTGGGGTCAGGGGCCGATGTGGTCCGCCTCCACACTACCCTGGCAGGTGCCATTCCTGCTTTTTTGCCGTCAACTTCGTCTCGCGACGTAAATCCACCGATGCCTGCCGCGGCGACGCGCGGCATGAGCTCGAGATGAACAGCACCTCTCGCGCGGGAACGAAGGACGAAGGCGAGAAAACCGTTAAACGACGACGGGGATCCACCGTGAGTGCGCACAACATGACATCGCGGCATACGGACAGCACGACGAGCACGACGACGCCCGCATCGGCCGAGAACCACGAAAGCCACGCGATCGATCGGCCATCGCTCCGGAGCGCAGCGCCTCCGGAGCGCGAGCCGACGCTGCACCGGACGCCCGAGGACGGCCAGGGGCGAGGCGCCGACACCCGGATGACCGCGAGCCTCTTCTCGACGTCGACATCGAAGACGCCGGGAGAGATCGACTCGGCGATGAAGATCCTGGCCAAGTCGGTCGCGCGGGAGCTGAGCAAGCATGGATATGGCCCTCGGGAGGCGATCGTCCTCTCGACGGAGCTCGTGCGGCTCATCTCTGCCGAGCTCGAGCACCGCAGGAAAGTGCATCAGGCCTCGCCGCCGAACGGCGCCGGCCACGAGCGGCTGTCGTAGGCAGGCTCACCCGCACCGCGAACGAGCGCGGGACCGCGCGCGGGCGGATCGATCCCGGAGCGGACCGGTCCCTCGGCCCGGTCCCCTGCCCAGGTCTTGGAGGCCGGGGCGCGCCCCGGCCCGGCCGCGCCTTGTGGGATCACCGCCGCTCGGATAGGCTCCCGCCCGCTCAGCGCACCGGCGCGAGAAGGATGGATCCGGATGATCCGGCGAGAAGGAGCCTGCAAAGTGCAATTGCCTGTTTCGGGTGTCGCAGAGGTGAGCGCGAAGAGGCGCGCCGAGGCCTCCCCTCCCCGCGCCCTCCGGGCCGCTTTGGCCGGGCGCGGCCTGGCCGCGCTGGTCGCGTCTGCGCTCCTCGCCGGGTGCGGTTACACCGAGTTCGAATGGCAAGCTCAGCTCGACCGGTCCGAGCGCCTCCAGCGCGAGCTCGCGACCAGCCAGGCGCGCGTCCGCCAGCTGGAAGAGCAGGGCCCGCGCGGCGGCGCCGCGGCCGATCCACACTGGGCGAACGATCCGATCTCGGGCCTCGACGTCGGGCTGGGCGCGACGCCGCCGCGCGGCGAGCCGGCCGGGGCCCGCCCGGCGTCGGAGCGCGACAGCGACGTCCTCAGGGCGTTCTTGCCGGTCGCCGCCGGAGACGTCACGGTCGCGCCGCGCGACGGCCGCGTGGTCATCTCGATCCCGAGCCGGGTCCTGTTCAAGGGGAACCGCGACGCGCTCTCCCCGGCGGGGGAGAAGGTGCTGAGGGACATCGCCGCGATCATCCGCAGCAACGAGCCGCTCAAGGGCCTCGGCTACCAGGTCGTCGGCCACACGGCGAGCGGCACGCCTGGCGTGGCGTGGCGCAACGGCTGGGACGTGACGGTCGCCCAGGCGCGCGCCGTGCTGCTCTTCCTCGCGCAGCCCAAGGAGGCCGGCGTGCCCCTCGCGCGGCTCAGCCTGGCGAGCTTCGCCGATCTGCCGGCTGCCGACGCGGGCGGCGGCGCCCCGGCGCAACCGGCGGAGCCGCGCGTGGAGATCGTCATCGAGGGGACAGCGCAGCTCCCGGAGGGCCCCGCTCGCCCGGCTGGCGCTGCACCGGCTGGCGCTGCACCGGCTGGCGCTGCACCGGCTGGCGCTGCACCGGCTGGCGCAGCCCCGGCTGGCGCAGCCCCGGCTGGCGAGACCCGCCCGGGAGCCGGCACGAAGGGCGGGGACGACACGTACCCGTGAGGGCGATGCGAGGGCTGCCGCGGCCGTCCGGCCGCGGCGAGCCTGTCATGCGCCGCGCAGCTCCTCGACCCTTCGCCTGAGCGCGTCGGCGTCCCCGAGCTCGCCCAGCAGCGCGCGCACCGCCTCGGGCGCGGCGGCCGCCACGGCGTCGCGGACCCGCGCCCGCAGCCGCCGGCCGCCCGCGACGAGGTAGGCCGCCGCGAGCGCCGCGGCCACCTCCCCGTCGGCGCCGCCGCGCTGGAGGACCGACGCGGCCAGCGCGCAGAGCGCCTCGATCGCCTTGGCGATCTGGGCGCCGTAGATGGGGTGGGCCGAGTCGACGCCCTGGTCATGGCACGCCGCGAGGCACAGGGCCGTGCTGGAGAGC
Source organism: Sorangium sp. So ce117 (assembly GCF_051524395.1). Lineage (NCBI taxonomy): Bacteria > Pseudomonadati > Myxococcota > Polyangiales > Polyangiaceae > Sorangium > Sorangium sp. So ce117. The sequence goes on along the minus strand of NZ_CP150309.1, from coordinate 3,056,055 downwards.
CGGCCGAGATCGGTCGAGTCGCCGCGCTCCCAGAGCCCGGACGCGAGCTGCTCCTCGAAGACGCGCCCCAGGCCGTCCCCCTGGGACGAGACCCCACCTGGAACGGCGCTCGGCGCCGGCGCGGCGGCCGGGGCCGGGGCCGGCGGAGGCACGTGGTGCGGCGACGCGGGGCCGCCCGGCGCGGCGGCGGCCGGGGGCGCGACCCAGCTCACCGACCGCTCGTCCGAGCCGCCCGCTGCCTCTTCGCTCGGCTGGAAGAGCTGTTTGGCGCGCGCCAGCAGACCGCCCGCGGCGGGCGCCGGCCTGGGCGGGGCGGCGGACGCCATGGGAGCAGGCGCGGGGGCCCTGGATCTCATGACGACGGGGCCGCCCGGGCCGCCCTTCCTCGGGCCGCGCCCGTCCATCGCCCTCACCATCATCGCGTCGAGCACGGGCACGGACGCCGCCGGGCCGCGGTGGCTCGACATCCCCCACCCCGCCGGCGCGCTCACCGGCACGGGCCGCGCCTCGGGTTGCCCGTGGGCGCGCCGGTCGCCCGTCCGCCGCTCGATCACCACGAACGACGCGTGCTTCGACGCCACCCGGTGCCGGACCGCGAGGTCCACGATGCGCTTTCGCATCGCCTCGGCGCGCTTGCCGGAAAGCCCGCGCTCCGACTCCTCGAGCTCCCGCACCCGCGCGCCCGCCCACAGCGCCTCGAGGCCAGGCCGCGACGCCTCCGCCGCGAGCTCGACCGGCACCTCGAGGTGGAAGCGCTCCCCGCGCAGGGTCCCGCGCAGGGAGAGACGCCCCATCCCCGGCTGACCGTAGCGGCCGTAGAGCACCCACGGCTCGCCGTCGACGAGCGCAGGGCGCTCGGCCGGCGCGAGCTCGCCGACGTCGATCCCCTCGAAGCGCGCCTCGAGCCCGGTGATCCGGACCGCCGTCGCCCGCGCGAACTGGGCCGTGACCTTCTCGTCGATGCGCTCGCCCGGGTGGATGAACTCCGCTGCGCCCTCCGTCCGGCGCGCGAGATCGCTCACCAGCACATCGCTCACGTTCGTGCCGATACCGAACGTGTAGATCCGCGCCCCCTTGCCCTGCTTGACGACGCGATCGACGATCTGCGCCTCGTTGCCCACCTGGCCGTCGGTCAGCAGCACGACAACGCGGTCTCGCTCCGCGTCGCCGAGCATGCCCACGGCCGCGAGCAGCGGATTCAGCATCTCCGTCCCGCCGTCCGCGCGGAGGCCCTCGACGAACGCGTCCGCGGCCTTCAGGGTCACCTGCGTGAAGGGGGCGAGCGACGGCTCGAGCGCCCGGAAATCGCTGGAGAACGCGATCACGCCGAACCGATCCCCCTCGGCGAGGTGGCGGAGGCACAGCCGGAGCGCGCGCTTCGCCTGGTCGAGCGACTCGCCCTGCATCGATCCCGACACGTCGACGACGAACACGACGTCGCGCCGGGAGGACGCCCGCTTCGCGTGCACATCGAAGAGGTCCGGCACCACGGTGAGGGCGAAGGTCCCCTCCTGGCCTTTGGTCCTGTCGCACACCACGCCTGCCTGCACGCCCGGCGCGCCCGCCGCGAGCAGCACGATGTCCCGATCGAGCGCGGCCTTGTCGTTCCGTAGCGAGACCCGCTGGCGATACCCCTCTTCGCGGCGCACCGAGAGCGCGTGCGAGGGGCTCTCGATCGCGACGTCGCGCCCGAGATCGAAGACGATATCCACGGTGATCCCGTAGTCGACCCGCGCGATCTCGGGGGAGATGCGGTCGGCGTCGGGCACGTCGCCCGTGGGCTCCTGGACGCCGTGCGCGGTCCGGTCGCCCCCGGTCGCGCCGGGGATGTAGCGGGGCGCGACGAGGGTCGGGATCATGAGCCGCAGCGCCCCCTCGTCGGCCGTGAGCGCCTGCACGAACGTGACCTCGACGACCGTCTCCTCCCCCGGCAGGAGGTTGCCGACGCTCGCCGTGAACACGTTGCGGCGCTCCTCGTCGAGCAGCGCCGCGCCGTGGCCGGTGGCGATGGCCTCGTCGTAGGCCTGGAACGCCTCCTCGCGCTCCTTGACCTCCCCCTCGAGCCTGCGGCCGGCGCACTCCATGGCGAAGCCCGCGATGCTCGCCTCTCCCGGGAGCGGGAAGGTGTAGATCGCCTCGATCGGCCGGCGCTCCTCGTTCCGGTAGCGCTGCCGCACGACGAGGCGCGCCGCGCCGCCGAGGACCTCCCCCGAGAGGGAGACGCCGAGCAGCGGGACCGGGTGGCCCTCCGAGGTGCGGAGACACGACATCGGCGACGGGTGCGAAGGATCGTGGGAGGGGTTCATCGCGAGCCTTTCGGGGCAAGGGTTGTGTAACGAGACTCGATATCGAGGGCGATGCGCCGCGAGCTCTCCGGGGCGTCGGTCCGCACGTGGAGCTCCACCCCGTCGGCGATCTCGACCCGCTCCCAGCGCGCGCCGCGCGGCGCGGCGGCGGGCGGGCTCGCCCCGGGCGGCGCCGCGGCGGCCTCCTCGGGGCCGGCGCAGCGCGCCTCCAGAGCGCGCGGCGGCGCCCCCGCGGCGATGCGCTCGATCTCGTCGATGCCCGCGCCCGCGAGGCGCGCCTGGATCTCCTCGAGCGGCAAGTGCGCCTGCTGGAGGACCTTGATGGCGCGGAGCCGCGCGAGGTGCTCTCGCCCGTAGGAGGTGTCCTTCCCGCGGAACTCCGGCGCCGGAAGGAGCCCGCGCTGCACGTAGTACCGCACCGTGCGCGGCGCCACCCCTGCCTCGCCCGCGAGCTCGTCGAGCTTGTACGTCATCACGAGGAGCATCCTGCATCGAGACACTACAACTGTCAAGTATACAGCTTCAGTTCGTCTGCGCACCTGCATCTTCAGCGGAAAATTGAACAGGGAGACGGGGAGGCGGGGAGAGCTGGGATTCTACTCCTCGCCTCCCCGTCTCCCTGTGAATTTTCCCGAATAAATTCGAGGAGATGCTTCAGAGCAGGTACTTGACCCCGAAGCCGAACTCGATGAACCCGAGCCCAGCCGGGTCCGAGAGGACATCGTCCTTCTTGTTCCAGAGGAACTTGTAGCGATAGCAGGTGCCGTCGCACCCCTCCTGATCCTTCTTCTTGAAGGGCGCCGAGAGGCGCAGGGAAGCGCCGCCGGAGACGACGAGGTGCTTCGAGAGGGCGGGCACGCCGACCATCACCTCGATCCGAGGGGTCACGGCGTTCAGCAGGACACGGCCCGAATCCTCGTACTCGACCGCCTCCGAGCGCCGGAGCGCGAGCTCGCTCAGCGGGGCGAGGAGGTCGATGAAGGAGGGTTGAATGGCGAAATAATAGGCATCCGTATAACGCACGACGCCGCGCAGGTTGATGGTGTTTGCGGAGGGCACGATCCTCGGCGATCCGCCCTCGCCGTCGATGTAGCTCGGGCTCCACGACACGCGCAGCGCCATGTCGGGCCTGTAGAAGGCGTGACCCCACGGTCGATCCATGCCGCCCCCCGTGCCCAGCTCCCGGAGCACCTCGACGGACGCCTCCCGGAACGCGGCCCGGTCGGCGTCCGAAGGGTTCTTGTCGTTGACCGTCGCGAGGACATAGACGATGAGCGCCTCGGCGAAGCGCCGGTAGATCTCGACCTGATCCCCCTCGCCTCCAGGCCGCGAGGAGAAGAACGTCCTGATCGCGCGGCTCGCTGCCTCCCCGTACTCTCCCTGGCTGGCGAGCCGGATCGCCGGCCAGAGGTCCGCCTGGAGGTCGCCGATCTTCGTCAGCGCCGAGGACTGTCGCTCGATCTGGGCGCAGATCTGGCCGATCAGGTCCTTGTCACAGAGATCGCGGAGGGCGCCGCCGGCGGCGCCGATGACGTTCACGAAGCTCACGAGATCGAGGTTGTTCGCCCCGCCCCGCGTGCCGATGTTCCACTGGACCCGGAGGCGCTCGAGGTTGCTCAACCTCGAGCGCAGCTCCCGGGCACGAGCGGCTGCGTCCGCCTCGGCGGTGCCTGGCGCGGCGGACAAGAGGACAGGGAGGATCTCGTCGAGCTTCTTGCCGCCGCGCAGGACGTCTCTCGTGACCAGGACCGCCTCGTCCAGGAGTGTTCTCCTCACGGCGTCGTCCGTCACCTCGAGGGCCTTCGCGGCGGTCGCCCCGACCACGACGGCGGCTGCCCGGATGAAGTGCTCCTCCGCCAGGGCGTCTTTCCTCTGGAGTATCGCGCGAACGGCGAACGCGAGCTCACAGGCGTAGCTGGTCCCTGACGCTGCGCTCGCGCCGCAGTCCTTCTCGAGCGGCGACGGCGCGCCTGCGTCCGTGACGCCCGACGCGAGATCCTCCTTGAGCACGGAGACACAGGTGTTCAGCGACCGCGGGTCGAGCCTGGTCCACGTCAGCTTGCTGGGCGCCGCGCGCTCGGCGCGAGCGTCGTCGGCGCTCGCGAACTTGTGCAGGAGCTCGATGCTCTGCGTCCCCTGCGGCTTTCTTATCTGGCCCTCGCTCGACGTCAGCCCGACATAGACCATGTGCCCCGCGAAGCCCGCGGCCTCGTCCGTGACGCTCGTCCGGATCGCGTTGAACTGCCGCCGGAAGACCCGCTGGAGCGTGAGAGGGAAATAGGTGAGGATCGGGAACCCCCTCTTTATGCTGAGCCTCAGCTCGCCGCGCTTCTTCTCCAGCGCCTCCTTCGCAGGACCGTCAGCGGCATCTCCGAGCTGGTCGACGATCCCCACATAGTCTTTGAGTTGCTGCTCCGTGCTCGCCCGGCGCGCCGTCTGGCACACCAGGTTGGGGACGACCGCCTCGGCGACCTCCCGCTGGATGAGATCCTCGATGATGTCCCTCACGTCCTCGTAGACGGCGTCCGCGATCTGAGCGCTCGCCGTTCCAGCGAAGCTCGTCACCGCCATCGCGGCGGCCGCGCACAGGGTCGCGATTCTCCGAGGGTATTTCGCCATGGCACTCTCTCGACGGTTGCTGGAGGGACGGCCCGCTCGATCGGACCCCCTCCGGACGGGGAGCCCCGAGAACAAAAGAACACCGTGCATGAGAATTCAACCGGACAAATAACAATGCACTCCGCGCACGCTTCGTGATGCTGCCGCGCGCCCCCTCCATTGACGGCCACGCGACGCCGGTAGTAGGTAGCGCCGGCGTTCGATGGCGGGCCAACGCCCCGCGGCGCGAGCGTGCGGTCATCATGGAAGAGTCGCCGGCCAAGCTTCCAGCCTTCTCTTACCTGACGGCCGAGAACGCGGCGCTCTACCGCGCCATCATGCGCTCGTTCGTGGAGGCGCGGGAGCGCTTCGTGCTGCACCTCCGGCCGGCCGATGTCCTCCGCGCCGTCCGGGAGATCGGCCTCGACCCGGCCGCGGTGGACGCGGCGCTCCAGAAGCTCTGCGAATGGGGGAACCTGCAATCCCACCTGGACACGGCGGATGTCGCGACCGTCGAGGAGTTCTACCGGCCGCGCTTCCTGTACCAGCTCACCCCGCAGGGAGAGGCGGTGGAGCGCGCGCTGGGCGCCTATTTCGAGGCGCTCGCGCAGCGCGGCGAGCTCCAGGCCGCGGCGCTCGACGACATCCGCACCTTGCTGGAGAGCGTCGCGCAGATGCTCTCCCGGCCGGAGCTCGACGACAGCGCGGTCCACCTCGCGCTCTCGGCGCTGCGCGCGCGCTTCGGCGAGCTCACCACGCAGGCGCAGGCGTTCATGGGCAGCCTCCAGCGCAGCATCGACCTGCACGCGGCCGGCGTGGCGAGCTTCCTCGCGTACAAGCAGCGCCTCATCGACTACCTCGAGCGCTTCGTCGGCCAGCTCGTCATCGCCACGGCGGACATCGCGGAGCTCCTCGGCCGCGTCGACGGCGCGGCGGCGCAGCGGCTCGCGGACAGCGCCGGCAGGCGCGAGGTCGCCGACGCGCTCGACGGCGAGGAGGCCGACCAGCGGGCAGCGGCCGCGCGGTGGGAGGCGCGGATCGAAGGCGTCCGCGGCTGGTTCATCGGCCGGCCGGGCGCGCCGTCGCAGGCGGAGGAGCTCAGGGCCCGCGCCCGCGCCGCCATCCCCGCCCTGCTCTCCGCCGTCGCGAGCCTGCACGACCGCCGCTTCACCCGCAGCGACCGCGCCGCCGACCTCCGCACCCTCGCCCGGTGGTTCGCCGAGGCCCCGAGCGACGCGGACGCCCACCGCCTCTGGCGCGCCGCGTTCGCCCTCGCCTCGACCCGGCACCTCTTCGTCAACGAAGAGGCGATGGCCGAGCGCGAGGCCGCGCCGGTCCCCGCCAGCCGCTCGTGGCTCGACGCGCCGCCGCTCCGCATCTCGCCGCGCCTCCGCGCCACCGGCCGGCACGCGCGGCCCGGGCGGCCGAGCGACGTGATCGATCGATCGCGCGAGAAGGCGCTCCTGCTCGCGCACGAGGATGAGGACGAGCGCGCCATCGCCGACGCGCGCGCCCGGCTCGCCACAGGCCGGCCGACGCGCCTGTCCGAGCTCGGCCGGCTCGATCCGCTGGCCTTCGAGATGCTCCTCGACTGGCTGGGCGAGGCGCTCGCCGCGGGCGGCGGCGAGACCACCTCGGCCGACGGGGCGATCGCCATCTCGCTGGTCCCCACGAACGACGGCCAGGTCGCGACGGTGGAGACGCCATCGGGCACCTTCCGCGGACCGGATCACCTCCTGACGCTCCGCTCGCTCGCGCCGGACGAAGCGCCCCGGTCCCGGCATCGCGCGCCCGCCCCCGAGGACGCGGCCCCGTCCTGGCACCGCGCGCCCGCCCCGCCGGGACCTTCGCCCGCGGAGCGCCCATGACGCGCGCCCTCGAGGCCCAGGAGCGCCACGAGCGGCAGAGCGCGCTGCGGGCCCTCCTGCGCCACCCCCTCCTTCCGGCCGCAGGCGCGCACGCCGCGTCGTTCCTGCTCGTGCGACGGCACGCCGCCGCGCTCCGCGCCTGGCTCGCCCGCTACCCCCGCTGGTCGCTGCTCGTCGAGCCCGAGCAGGCGCGCCTGCGCAAGACGCCGGCCGACCTCGCCGACGGCACGCGGCCGGCGCTCGACCCGCACCACGGCACCCCGTTCACGCGCCGCCGCTACGTGCTGCTCTGCCTGGCCCTGCTCGCGCTGGAGGGCGAGGACCGCCAGACCACGCTCGGGCGGCTCGCCGAGCGCATGGTGGGGTATTTCGCCGACGACCCGGCGCTCACCCGCGCCGGCGCCTTCGAGCTCGACGTGCAGGACCAGCGGCGCGATCTCGTCCACGTCGTCCGCCTCCTCCTCGATCTGCGCGTGCTCACGCGCGTCGCCGGCGAGGAGCAGGGCTTCATCGCCGATCAGCGCCGCGACGTGCTCTACAGCGTGAGCCGGCCCGCCGTCGCCGCCATGCTGAACGTACGCCGCGGGCCCTCGACGCTGGAGGCGACCGACGCCGCGGACCTCGCCGCGCGGCTCGCCGGCATCGTCGAGGAGCTCGCCCCGGAGACGGACGACGCCCGCAATCAGGCGCTGCGAGCCCGGCTCTTCCGGAGGCTCCTCGACGATCCGGTCGTCTACTACGAGGACCTCGCCCCGGAGGAGCGCGCGTACCTCACGACGCAGCGGCCCTTCATCGTCGACGAGATCGAGCGGGCGACAGGGCTCGTCGCCGAGGCGCGGCGCGAGGGGCTGGCGATGGTCGATCCCGACGAGGAGCTCAGCGATCTCGCGATGCCGGAAGAGGGCACCGAGGGGCACCTGACGCTGCTCGTGGCGGAGTGGCTCGCGGGCCGCGCGCGCGACGGCAGGCTCGTCGGCCGGGCCGCGGTCGAGCAGCGCGTGGCGGAGCTCGTCGCCGAGCACCGCGGGCGCTGGAGGAAGGCGGCGCTCGGCGCGGGCGCCGAGGTGGAGCTCACCGACAGGGCGCTCGATCGGCTCTCCGCGCTCCGCCTGCTGCGCTGGACGCCCGCGGGGATCGCGCCGCTCCCCGCCATCGCCCGGTACGCCGTCGTCGCCCCGTCCGGCCCCTCGGGACCCGCGGGCGCATCGCGCTCCGAGGCGCCGCTGGCCGGCCTGAGCGCTCCGGCCGGCCGGGCCGACGGCGCGCCGCGCGCGAGGACACCAAGGAAGACGCGATGACCCTGCCTTCCCCCGTGACCCGACGCTGGCAGCCGCTCCGCAGCGGGCTGCTCAACCTCTACCGCTACGACAGCGAGGAGTTCGTCTTCGAGGGCGGCCGGCTGCTCCTGCGCGGCAACAACGGCAGCGGCAAGTCGCGCGTGCTCGCGCTGCAGCTGCCGTTCCTGCTCGACGGCGAGGTGAGCCCCCACCGCCTGGAGCCGGACGCCGACCCGGCGAAGCGCGTCGAGTGGAACCTGCTCCTCGGCCGCTACGAGGAGCGGCGCGGCTACACCTGGCTCGAGCTCGGCCGGCGCGACGACGACGGGGCCGAGCACTACCTGACGCTCGGCTGCGGGCTGCACGCGGTCGAGGGCCGCGGGCTCGCCGGCAAGTGGCTCTTCGTCACCTCGAAGCGCGTCGGGCGCGATCTGTTCCTGCAGAGCGCCGGCGCCGCGATCGGAAGGGAGCGGCTGGAGGCCGAGATCGGCGGGAGCGGCGAGGTGTTCACGAGCGCCGCGGCCTACCGCGCCGCCGTCGATCGCCGGCTCTTCCAGCTCGGCGATCGGTACGGCGCGCTGCTCGACCTCCTGATCCAGCTGCGGCAGCCGCAGCTGTCGCGAAAGCTCGACGAGGCGCAGCTCTCCAGGGCGCTCTCGACGGCGCTGCCGCCCGTGCCGCCCGCGGTCGTGGCCGACCTGGCCGAGTCCTTCAGGAGCCTCGAGGCGGATCGCGCGGCGCTCGACGGCTTCGCCGCGGCGAGCGCGGCGTCGTCGGCGTTCCTCGACGAGTACCGGCGCTACGTGAGGGTCGCCGCGCGGCGGCGCGCGGCCGCGGTGCGGAGCGGGCACGCCACGTACGAGGCCGTGATGCGGGAGCTGCGGGCGGCGGAGGCGGGCCTCGACGAGGCCAGGGCCGCCGGGGAGCAGGCGGCCGCGCGCGAAGAGGAGGCCGAGCGCGCGGCGCGCGGCGCGGCGCGCGAGGTCGAGACCCTGAGCCGGCGCCCCGAGATGGACCAGGCGCGCGCCCTCGACGATGCGCGGGGGGCGGCGCAGGCCGCGGCGAACGACGCGAGAGAGGCGGAGCTCGAGCACCGCCGGGCCGTCGAGCAGGCCGAGCGGCGCGGCAGCGAGCGCGAGGAGGCCGCCGCGAGCGCGCGCGCCGAGCGCGACGCGCTCGCGGCGACGGTCGCCGCGGCGGAGGGCGCCGGCGCGGAGGTCGGCCTGCCCCCGCCGGCGCTGCCCGGTGGCTGGGAGGCCGACCCGGGCGGCCGCGCGCTCCCGGGCGCGCAGGCGCGCTTCGACGCGGCCGTGGCCGAGCGCCGCCGGGGCGTCGCGCACCTGCGCAAGCTCGACGGCGAGCTCGCGTCGGCGCGCGCCGCGCGGGAGCGCGCCGACGCCGCGCTGGAGGGCGCGGCCGCGCGGCTCGAGCGCGCGCGGGAGCGGGCGGCCGCGGCGCTCGGGCAGCGGGAGGCGGAGGCGGACGCGCTCGTCGACGCGTGGCGCGCGTGGGCGCGCGGGCTCTCGGAGCTCCCGATCGGAGGCACGGACGTCGAGGACGTGGCCGACGCGGTCGCGGCGTGGGCCGAGCACGGCGACGGCGAGAGCCCCGCGGCGCTGGCGGCCCAGCGCGCGCTCGCCGACGCCCAGGGGCGGCTCGCCGCGGCGCGGGCCGAGGCCGATCGCGCCCTCGCCGTGGCGGAGGAGGCGCGGCGCGCGCTCGAGGAGGAGCGGGCCGCCCTCGAGCGCGGCGCGCACCGTGGCCCGGAGCCGCCGCCCTCGCGCGCGCCGGGCGCTCGCGAGGGGCGCCCGGGAGCGCCGCTGTGGCAGCTGTGCGACTTCGAACCCGAGCTCGACGCGGCCGGCCGGGCGGGCCTGGAGGCCGCGCTCGAGGCCGCGGGGCTGCTCGACGCCTGGGTGACGCCCGAAGGCGAGCTCCTGGCCGAGGGGGTGCTCGACACGGCGCTCTCGGCCGCCGGGGAGCAGGCGCTCCCGCGCGAGCAGCAGCTCGGCCGCTGGCTGCGCGCGTCGCCTGCGCTCGCGGTCGAGGGAGCGCCTGGCGCGCCGCCGGTGCCGCCGGACGTGGTGCGGGCCGTGCTGGCGCGCATCGGCGCCGGCCGCTGCGCGGGCCGGATCTGGGCCGACGTCTCGGGCAGCTTCGCGCTCGGCCCGCTGCACGGGGCCTCTGCCAAGGCCGAGGCGGAGCACATCGGCCACGCGTCGCGCGAGGCGGCGCGGAAGCGGCGGCTCGCGGCGATCGAGGAGGCGCTCCGCGAGGCGGCGGCGGCGCGCTCGGCCGCCCTGACCGCGCGGGCCGAGCTCGATCGCCGCGCGCGCGTCGCCCGCGAGGAGGCGGCCAGCGCGCCGTCTTCCGCGGCGCTGCGGCGCGCGCTGGCCGCGGAGCAGGCGGCGGAGGCGGCCGTGGTCGACGCCCGCGCCGCGCTCGCGGAGGAGGAGGAGCGCGCGCTCTCGCGGCGGCAGCGCGAGGCGCAGGCGCTCGCGGAGCGGGACCGGGCGGCGGCGGACCTCGGGCTCGCGGCGTGGGTCGGGGCGCTCGACCGGCACGACGCCGCGCTCGCGGCGCTGGTCCACGCCGCGGCGGCGATGTGGCCGACGGCGCGCGGCGCCGCCGCTGCGCTCCGCCGCGCGCAGAAGGCCGAGGAGGAGGCGCGGCTCGCCGAGGGGCGCGCGGTCTCCCGCGCCGAGGCGCGCCAGCGGGCCGCCTCCCGCCTCCACGAAGCGGAGGTGCACCGGGACACGCTGGAGCGGACGACGGGGGCGCTGGTCGACGAGATCCTGCGCCAGCTCGCCGAGGCGCGGGAGCGGCGCGAGGCGCGCGACGCGGAGCACCGCGCGGCGCAGCGCGCGCACGGCGACGCGCGGGTGGCCGAGGCGCGCGCGCAGGCGAAGCTCGATCCGCTTCGCGATGGGCTCGAGCGCGCGGCGCGCGAGCGGGCGGGGCACGTCGAGGCGCTCGCCGCGATGGCGCGGGCGCGGCTCCTGTCCGTGCTGGAGATGGCGGACGTCGAGCCCGGGACGGAGGGGGCCGCCGGGTGGTCGCCGACGCGGGCGGTGGAGGTGGCGCGGCGGATCGAGGCGTCGAGCGGCGACGTCGAGCACGACGACAGGGCGTGGGAGCGGCTGCAGCGGGGCATCTTCCGGCACGTCGAGGCGCTGCGGGACGCGCTCCTGCCGCACGGCTACGGGCCGCAGACGACGAGCGAGGACGGCCTCGTCGCGGTGACGGTGCCGTTCCAGGACCGGACGTGGGCCGTACACGACCTCCAGGCGATGCTGGCCGACGAGGTGGCGCACCGCCGTACGGTGCTCGACGCGCGCGAACGCGAGGTGCTGGAGAACCACCTCATCGGCGAGGTGGCGAGCCACCTGCACGATCTCCTGCACCGGTGCGAGGCCATGGTGCGCGACATGAACCAGGAGCTCGCCGCGCGGCCGACGAGCACCGGGATGAGGCTCCGCTTCTCGTGGGCGCCGCTCGTCGACGGCCCGCCCGGGCTCCTCGAAGCCCGGCATCGGCTGCTGCGGGCGGGCGGCACCTGGTCGCCGGGCGACCGCGAGCTGCTCGCGCGGTTCCTGAAGGAGCGCATCGAGGAGGTGCGCTCTCGCGGCGAGGCGGCGAGCTGGCAGGAGCAGCTCTCGACGGCGCTCGATTACCGAGGGTGGCACGCGTTCGCGGTGGAGCGCCACCAGGACGGCGCGTGGAAGCGGCTGACGAGGCGCACCTACGGGACGGGGTCTGGCGGCGAGAAGGCGCTGGCGCTGACGATCCCGCAGTTCGCCGCGGCGGCGGCGCACTACCGCAGCGCGCACCCGCACGCCCCCCGGCTCATCCTGCTGGACGAGGCGTTCGTGGGCATCGACCCCGACATGCGGGCGAAGTGCATGGGGCTCCTCGCCGCGTTCGACCTCGATTTCGTGATGACGAGCGAGCGCGAGTGGGGGTGTTACGCGACGCTGCCCGGCCTGTCGATCCACCAGCTCACGGTGAGGCCTGGCATCGACGCGGTCGGCGTGACCCGGTGGGTGTGGAACGGGCGAGAGCGGGTGCGCTCGGCCGCCGCGGCGGCGCCGCCGGAGCCGCGCCCCGACGGCGTGACGGGGCCGCTGTTCGGCGGCGGGCCCTCGTGAGCGGCGATCGGCTGCGGGCGGTGCTCGGCGCCCGGGAGCTCGGGTGGATCGTGGACAAGGCGCGCCGGCGGCTGGAGCGCGGCGAGCCCGTGCGGGGCGCCGTGGTGCAGCGCCGCGACCCGACGGCCGCGGAGCGCGCTGCGGTCGAGCGCTTGTTCGGCCGGGTGACCCACGGCGGCGCGCTGCGGGTCTCGCTGGACGAGCTGGCGCAGCTCCTCCGGGACGCGGAGCTCTGCGCGGGCGTGGAGGCGGCGGTCGAGGTGCTGACGGGGCCGTTCGTGGACCGTCGCGCCGAGGCGGCGCGGCTCGAGGCGGGCTGGCAGGCGGTCTTCGACGAGGCCGCGGCGTCGGGCGATGGCCGGCCCGAGGTCGGCGTGTGGCTCGATGATCTTCGCGCGTCCGGCCTCGTGCGGCGGCTCTCGTGCGGCGACGTCGAGGCGGCGCGGCATCTGCTCCGGCAGGCCGTCTCGGTGGTGCGCCGCCTGCCGGCCGAGGGCGTTGCGCTCGCGGAGCTCGCGGCTGCGGTGACCGGGGACAGCCACGCGCTCGACGCGGGCGCGCCGCTCGGCGCGCTGGTGATCCGGTTCGCGGCGGCGCTCTCCGGGGCGACCCGCTGGGAGCGCGCGGCGGAGCGGCGGGAGGCGTGGGACCGGGCGGGCGTGCTTCTGGACGACCTCAGCGCCCCGGTGCTGGTGCTCAACGTGGGTGCGGCGCCGGACAGCCTGGCCGGGCGGGTGCTGGCGATGCACGCGGCGGCGGGGGAGCCCTGCCGGCTCTCGGTCCGGCAGCTGTGGCGCGCGCCGCCGCGCTTCGAGGTGTCGGGGCGCGAGGTGTTCGTCTGCGAGAACCCAGCGGTCCTCTCGGCGGCGGCCGACCGCCTCGGGCCGCGCGGGGCGCCGCTCGTCTGCGTGGAGGGGCAGGTCCGGACCGCGGCGCGGCTCCTCCTGGAGCGGCTCCGCGGCGCCGGCGCGACGCTGCGGTACCACGGCGACTTCGACTGGGGCGGCATTCGCATCGGGAACGTGGTGGTCGGGAGGCACGGCGCCCTGCCCTGGCGGTATGGGGCCGCGGACTACCGCGCCGCGCCCAAGGGGTCGGAGCTCGCCGGGGTGCCCGTGGCCGCGGCCTGGGACGACGAGCTCTGCGCGGCCATGTGCGACGAGCGGCGCGCGGTGCACGAGGAGGGGGTGGTGGAGGCGCTGATCGAGGATCTGCGGCAGGGAGAGGGCGCGGGCTGAGAGGGGGGAGCGCGGCATTTCTGCCTGGCGTGCCAGACGCCATAAGAATAACAAATATCTTGGCGTCTTATGGCGCCCCGGCGATTCGAAATTCTGCGCTTTTCAGGCAGTTTCAACCCGCTTGTCGCTCTACAGCGGTTTCCGCCCACCTCTGCGACATGCAGAGCTGAGCGGCGGTCTCCCGCACAGGAGACGGGCCCAGATCGGCGTTTTCGGCGCGCAAGCGCACTCCTGTGCGCTGAGCACCGAAAACGTCGAGGTGGGCCCGTATCCGAAGCGGGTGACCGCCGCTCTCTACAGCTTCCCGAGGGACGCGCGCACGTGCCCGATGAACACCTTGATCTTCGGTATCTCCGACAGCGCCCCCGGCACGCTGAGCCGCACGGGCCGCTCCTGCCCGACCACGTCCGGCAAGACCGGCACGAGCACGTCCGGCCCCACGTCGGGGTCGGGCACGAGCGCGTCGGGGACGAGGCCGATGCCCAGGCCGGAGATGCAGCAGTGCCGGATGAAGTGGATGTCCGTCGCGATGAGCGCCGGCTCCACGGTGAACGGCGCGCCTCGCCATGTCCGCCAGGTGCGCGCGTCCTCGCCCGGGGCCTGCCACGCGAACAGCTCATGGTGCTTCAGATCGTCGATCGTCTGCGGCGTGCCGCGCCGCTCCAGGTACGCGCGGCTGGCGATGAGCCACTCGCGGACGCGCAGGACGACGTGCGATATCCAGTGTCCGCTCGGCGCGTCCTCACCGAAGTGGACCGCGATGTCGATGTCCGTGAGCGCCTCCCCCAGCGGATCGTTGCTGAAGCGGCAGTGGACGTGGAGCCTCGGATACGCGCTACGAACGGCGGCGAACAGCGGCGTCATCATGTGCGGCGGCAGCCCCACGGGCAGGATGACCCGCAGGGTGCCCGAGGGCGCGTCGCCCACCTCCCGGATCGAGGCCAGGAGCGCGGCGGCCTCCTGCACCATGCCGCGCCCCTTCCGGGCGAGCACCTGCCCGGCCTCGGTCGGCACGACGCCGTTCCGCACGCTCTCCAGCAGGAGGACGCCGGCGCGCGCCTCCAGCGACGCGACCTGACGCCGGAGCGTCGTGCGCGACGAGCCGAGCGCGCGCGCCGCGCCCAGGAAGGAGCCGGCCTCGACCACGGCGAGGAAGGCGCGAAGCTCTTCGAGGTCCATACACCCTGCCACTGTCCGCATTCTAGCCATGGGTGACCGTCTTCGGCCATCCACATACGGCGCCGCTCGATAGTGTCGCGAAAGGAGGAGACAAGTTGATGGCACGAGACGATTCGCACGCGCTCAGGCGCACAGGCTCGCTCGCGGCGCTGGCCCTCTCCCTCGCGGCGCCCGCGGGCTGCAGCGGAGGCGAGGAGACGAGCACGACGAGCACGACGCCGCAGACGACGTCCACGTACGAGGACCCCCCCGAGCTCCAGCCGGGCGCGGACGGAGCGTACGAGCTGCGTTTCGGCCCGAGCGAGGTCGAGATCGACGGGCGGCGGTTCTGTCTCCGTGCGTACAACGGAATGACGAGCGGCCCCACGATCCGCATTCCGAAGGGCGAGGATCGCAAGGTCCACGTGACCCTGCACAACGACTTCACGAAGAGCGACTTCCGCGAGATCGCGAGCATGATGGGCCATGGCAACAGGTCGTGCCACGACTTCAACCTCACGAACTTGCACGGCCACGGCCTGCACGTGCAGCCCAACTTCGCGACGGACGATCCCGCGGACCCGTGCGAAGGGGACGGCTGCGCGCCCGAGGGGAGGTATTTCGGCGACCACGTGCTGCACGAGGTGGGGCCGGGCGAGAGCGCCCGGTACCGGTGGGACCTGGACGAGGACGGGATCCACCACGAGGGCACGGACTGGTACCACCCTCACATCCACGGCTCCACGGCCATCCAGGTCATGGATGGGGCCGCCGGGGCGCTCCTCATCGAGGGCGCGCTCGACGAGCTGCCCGGCATCGCCAGGGCCAGAGAGCGGGTGATGGTCATGACGCAGGTGGCCATCGATCACCAGAACACGGTGCCCTTGAAGGAGGGAGAGGCCTGCACCGAGGACAACCTGTCGGTGACCGACTTCCTCGCTGTCGAGTCGCTCCGGGCCACGCTGATCAACGGCAAGCTCAGGCCGCGGCTCACGACGCCGCCCGGGCAGGTGGAGCGCTGGCGCATGGTCTACGCGGGCAGCCCGGACGAGATGGGGATGAAGCTCCACGTCGCGAAGGACGCCTCGTGCTCCGACTTCGACAAGGCGCCCATCGAGACGACGCAGATCGCGCGCGACGGGCTGACGCTCCCGCAGCTCTACAGGAGCGACACGGTGTGGGTCTCCCCCGGGTACCGCGCCGACGTGATGGTGAAGATGCCTGAGGGCAAGCAGACGCTCTGCCTCGTCGGGCGCCGGCCGAACGATCTCCTGGGGAGCGTGATCGCGATCGTCGACGTGGACCCGAGCGCGGGCGAGCCCACCGAGGTGAACCTGCCCGCGGAGGCGGACGTGGCCGCGCTCGCGCCGCCGACGTCGTGGACCGGCACGGTCGACGGGAAGGAGATGGAGGTGAGCTGCGATTCGGTCGAGGCCGTGCACCAGAAGGTGGTGCTCCTCGTGCCCACGCCGGGGAGCAACCCGCCCGACCTCAGCAGCGATGTGGCGCTCATGTCCTGTGACCCGGGAGACCACCCGCACGAGGTCGATCCGGACGCGCCGGTGTGCATCTGCCCGGATCCCAACATCAGCTGCCGCAAATTCGACGAGCGGCGCGCCCGCGGCTACCGGAGCGATCGGGTCATGACCGTCGGCAGCGCGGAGCGGTGGGAGATCCGCGCGTTCGACGGACACCCCTTCCATATCCACATCAACCCGTTCCTCGTGTGCCCCAACACGTCGAACAAGGAGCCCAACTTCGCCCACTGGCGAGACACGATGTGGGTCCAGGTCGAGGACGGGCCGCGCGACGTGATCATGAACCCCCGGAAGTTCACGGGCCAGTTCGTGGCGCACTGCCACAAGCTGAACCACGAGGACGAAGGGATGATGGAGCTCGTGGAGATCTGCGACCCGGGAGATGAAGAGTGCCTGTGTCAGGGGACGGACGAGAGCGGCGCGTGCATCTCCCAGGCGGGGTGTCAGCCGGACGATCTCGCGTGCCAGTTCGCGAAGACGGCGACCGACGCGTACCCGGCGCCGCCGCCGCCGAACCTGGAGCTCTGCGGGCCGTGATGGCGCCCGTCGCGTCGACCCGCTGACGGGAGGCCGGATCAGACCGCCGGCGGCTCGGTCTGGCGTTGCCACGCGCGGTGCATGGCGATCGCCTTGACGAACGCCGGCGCCGCCGCGGACACCGCGTCGTCCGGCAGGACGAGCAGGCCCGGGTCGGCCCCCGCGGCCGCCTTGATGCCAGCGGCCTCGGCGAGCGGCGCCGCCGACGCTGGCACGAGCAGCGGCTTGCAGTGGCGGTACTGGAGCTGGACGAACTCGACAGCGAGCCCGTCGCGCGCCAGCGCCGCCGCGCCCCGGCCGGGCAGCAGCGCCGCGGCGTCGAAGAGGACGCTCGGGGCCGCCTCGATCGTGACCTCGACCGGCAGTTCGTCGCCCTCGGCCGTGCGCACCACCCCGAGGCGCGCGCCGACGTAGCGGGGCACCGCGCCCGCCAGCAGCAGCGCCTCGTAGAGCGCGCCCGCCTCCGCCCCGCTCACGCCGTCGGCGACGACGATCGCGAGCCGGCGGCCGAGGATGCGGCCATCGCCGGGCCGGGCGAACAGCGACAGGGCCGGCGACACGGCGACCTCCGGGTCCTTGACGGGCGGCGCCACCATCGAGAGCGGCTCGGGGAGCGCCATGCCGAGGTCGGCCGCGACCTGCGCGGCCAGCCCTTCGTCGACGTTCCGCAGCATCCGGACCATGCGCTCGCGGATGGCCTGCGTCTGCACGCGCGTCAGCTCGAAGCGGAAGGCGCGCGCGATGTGCTGGCGCTCGACGGGCGCCTGGCTCGCCCAGAAGAGGCGCGCCTGCGTGTAATGGTCCGCGAACTTCTCGGGCTTCGCGCGCAGCTTGCTCGGCTCGGTCGCGGCCTGCTGCGCCAGGAGCCGCTCGGCGACCGAGGCGAAGCCGCGCGCGCCGGCCTGGAAGGGGCAGCCACCGGCGAGCGAGTTGGGCTCATAGTTCACGCGGCCGCGGTTGATCGCCTGGCGGTGGAACCCGTCGCGCTGGTTGTTGTGCACCTCGGCGACAGGCGCGTTGATCGGGATCTCGTGGAAGTTCGGCCCGCCGAGGCGCGTGAGCTGCGTGTCGAGGTACGAGAAGTTGCGCCCCTGGAGCAGCGGGTCGTTCGTGAAGTCGATGCCAGGCACGATGTGCTGCGTGCAGAACGCGACCTGCTCCGTCTCGGCGAAGAAGTTGTCAGGGTTGCGGTTCAAGACGAGCCGGCCGATGGTGCGCAGGGGCGCGAGCTCCTCCGGCACGATCTTGGTCGCGTCGAGCACATCGAAGCTCCACCGCTCGGCCTCGGCCTCCGTGAACGTCTGGATCTGCAAGAGGTACTCGGGGAACGCGCCGCCCTCGATGGCCTCCCAGAGATCGCGACGGTGGAAGTCGGGGTCGGCGCCCGCGATCTTCACCGCCTCGTCCCAGTCGAGCGAGTGCGTGCCGAGCACGGGAGTCCAGTGGAACTTCACGAGCGTCGCCTCGCCGGCCGCGTTGACGAGCCGGAAGGTGTGCACGCCGAAGCCCTGCATCGTCCGGAAGCTGCGCGGGATCGCCCGGTCGCTCATCTGCCACATGACCATGTGCATCGACTCGGGCATGAGCGAGATGAAGTCCCAGAAGGTGTCGTGCGCGCTCGACGCCTGCGGCATCTGGTGGTGCGGCTCGGGTTTGACGGCGTGCACCACGTCGGGGAACTTCATCGCGTCCTGGATGAAGAAGACAGGGATGTTGTTGCCGACGAGATCCCAGTTGCCCTCTTCGGTGTAGAACTTCACGGCGAAGCCGCGCACGTCGCGCACCGTATCGGCGCTGCCGCGCTCGCCCGCCACGGTCGAGAAGCGCACGAAGACCGGCGTCCGCTTGCCGACCTTGGCGAAGGGCGCGGCCTTGGTGAGCGAGGTGATGTCCTCGGTGCACTCGAAGTAGCCGTGCGCGCCCGAGCCGCGCGCGTGCACCACGCGCTCGGGGATGCGCTCGTGATCGAAGTGCGTGATCTTCTCGCGCAGGATGAAGTCCTCGAGCAGCGTCGGGCCGCGCAGCCCCGCGCGCAGCGAGTTCTGGTTGTCCCCGACGGGCACGCCCTGGTTCGTCGTGAGCGCCCGACCGAGCGAGTCGACCCGATGCTTCTGCAGAGGCCCCTGGTTCGGATTTTCGCCCGGCGCCGCCTTGGCGCCGTTCTTCTCGGACTCGTTGCTCTCGGTGATCGTGCTCGCGGTCGCGTCGAGGTTCTCGGGCTTCGCCGTGGCACCTTGCGGCGGCTGTGGCATTTTGCCGCGTAGCGCGTACTCGGCGCCTTTGTTCACGTTCTCGGGGATCGCGGCGACGAGCGCTTCCGTGGCATCGATCTTCGCGTCGAGGCGGTCGGCTGCTGCCGCGTGGCGCACCCGGGCGTCCTCACTGCTCGTCCCGCTGCCGAGCGCGGTCGCCGCGCGCTCGAGGAGGCTGCGTTTCGTCCGTGCCGCCCGCGGCTTCGCCGACGGGCCACCCATCGATTGCTTCGCGCTGCCCGCGCCCTTCTCGGTCGGCGCCGGCACACTGGACGACGGCTTCGCGGGGTCTTTGCGTTCGGTCATGAGATGTCCTCCGGGGAGCCGGGGTTTCAGCAAAGGGCGCACCAACACGCGGGGCGAGCGTCAGGCAAGCGCGGGCGGCCGGCGCGCCGTCGAGCCCGTTATGGCGCCTCGGTCGGCCCGCCGCGTCCTGGCGGGGCGTCGCCGTGCCGCCGGCCGCGGGCGCAGACGGGGCGCGCGTGAGCCCGAGTTCCTCCGACCGGAAGGCGCGCCGGAGAGACTGCGGAATTTCCACCCCACCGCATGGTGCCCGCGCCCGCATCCATGCATTGTCACGCCATGGATGACGACAACCTGCGCAGATGGTTGTGGACCGACGCGACCTCGAGCGCGTCGGACGATCCGGCAGGGGTCCTCCTGTCCGTGGAGCGGGACCACGTGGACTCGGTCTGGAGGGAGCACAGCCAGACCAATGTTCGCGTCCTGATCCGGAACGAGCAGCGCCCGGTGGACATGGAGGTCTTGCCGCGCCGGGTCGATGCGCCGTCGCGATGCACCGTGCCCGAGCTCCTCGCCCGCCACGAGCGCGTGCTCGTCGTCGGCGGGCGAGGCTCGGGAAAGACGGCGCTCATCGCGCGGCTCGCCGCGCGGGCCGCAGCAGACCACCGTCCGGGCACGCGGACGCTCGTGCCGTTCGTCGTCCCCGTATCGCTCCTCGACGACCCACGCTTGAGCGAACACACCATCGCGAAGCTCTCGCCGATCGGCGGGGTCGTGCTCCTTCGCCGTGCGCTCGAGGAGCGCCGCGCTCTCGTGCTCGTCGACGGGCTCGATGAGGCGAGATCCGGCGCGAGGAGGCTCTCCGAGTCGGTCGAGGCGTTCGCCGAGGCCAATCCGGGAAATCCGATGGTCGTCACGACGCGCCCGCGTCGCACGGGGATCCCGGGCTATACACGCGTGGAGCTGCGCGGATTCGTGACGGCGACCCTCTTGCCGCAGCCCTGCTCCCGCGTGGTCGCGGCGCATCATTTCTTGGCGCGACGGCATCCGGGGCGCCGCACGTCCTTGATCGCCTCCACCATCGACGCGCTGCTCGAGCGCTACGCCGGCGAAGAGCTCTCGCCCGACGCGATCCTGAAGTCGCTCGATCTGCGCGACCGGCGGCTCCTCTTCGGATCCATCGCCTGGCGCATGCACTGCGACCAGCTTGTCGAGCTCCCCGTGGAGCCGCTGGCCGCGCTCCTGCGACAGCAGTTGAACGGCGCTCGCTGGGTCGAGGGGCCGCGCCTCGTCCTCCGCAGGGCGGACGAAGAAGACGACGAAGAAGACATGGATGAGGATGAACACGGCGACAGCGACCGCGATCCCCAGGACGGCCCGCTCGATCGCGAAGCGGCCGGCGACGCCCGTGAGCTCGGAGAGCTCGCGCAGGACATCGACGGGATGGTCGAGCGCGTCGTCGAAGAGATCCGCCGGCACCAGGGATTGCTGATCGAGCCACGCCCCGGGTTCTTTTCGTTCGCGGACCTCTCCTACCAAGCGTACCTGAACGCGCTCGATCACGTCAGGATCGGCGCGCTCGACTTCCTCATCGAGACGCGAAACAATCCGTGGTTTCATGAGACCATCGTTCACGCAGCGGGCATACCGGAGGTGGACGCGGCCGCGTTCATTCGGGAGCTCCTCGAAGCGGATCGGGGTGAGCCGCCGGTGGCCACGCTGCTCGCTGCCCGATGCGCCGAGGTCGCCGGCGGGCGCCTCCCGACCCAGCTTCGACGCACGATCGCGCGGCGGCTCTCCGATGTGGTGCCAGCGCGTGATGCGTTCGACGTCGCGCGCCTCGTCGACGACATCGGCGAGGTCGCGGGTCCAGGGCTGATTCAAGCGCTCAGCTCCGCCAGCCCGAGCGAGCGGGCCTATACGGCGATGGCGCTCGGAGCCCTGCGCTATCGGCCCGCCTACGGCGTGCTGGTGCGGATGGCCGCCGACGATTCACCTGTGAACGAGCCGATCGAGTGCTGGCTCTGGGACGACGATCACCTCGTGAAAAATCAAGTTGTCGGCTGCTTCGCGCTCCTCTCGCTCTTCGACGTTGCGCTCGCCGTGCCGTCTGCAAGCACACTCTTCCAGCAGGCCCTCAAGCGCGTTCCACGCGGCGCGCTCGACTGCGTCTACAAGCTCATCGACTACCGACATGAGGTGGGGAGCACGAGGGCCTCCGAGGACGAGCCAATTCGCGATCTGGAGGCCGTCGATGTGCCCCTCGCCAAGATGCGCAAGGTGCTTGACCGCACGGGCGGGCCCTCGGAATGGCAGCCTCCGTAGTCGCGCCGTGAGAATGGCATTGCGACCGCGACCTCCGCATGCCCATGCCAGACCGGAGATGAGGTTCCGGTCCGCCGACTTCGGTCGCGCAGCCGGCGACCGAAAGGCCGACGACGGTAGGGTTTGAAGCGCCCGCCGAGGAGCTCGAGGCGGTGGTCCGCCGCATCGGCGAGAGCTACTTCGATTCGAGGTACGTTCGGTAGTGGTCCGGTTCGAGGATGGGGATCGCGTCGTTCTTCGTGACGCACGACATCCAGTACGGACCGGCGAGCCTCATGAACGCCTCGAACTGGGCCTCGGGCGTCGTCTCCTCGATGAAGTAGAAGAGCTTGTCGCGCACCATGTTCTCGATCTGGCTCTTCATCTCCTTGGGAAAACCCTTCGGGTCGCCCCAGAGGAAGATCTGTTCGCCGTGGCCGATGGCGCGCGTCAGGAGGATCTCGCCCTTGCCGTAGGCATCGACCGACGGGAATGCCGACATGGTCCGACCCGAGATCAGCTCGCGGAAGTTCGCGACGGTCTTCGTCCGTCCGGCGTCCTGGTAGAGGCCGAGACGGCTCTTGCGCGCCTCGTCGATGAAGCGCAAAAACCCCGGCCCCTCCTCGGTCCCCTCGAGGAACTCCTCGAAGTAGTCGAGCGCAGTCTGGCGCTCGGGGCCGAAGGGGAAGTCCATCAGCGCCCAGCTCTGGACGAAGACGCCGTCCTCGAAGGCCGGGTCGCTCATGAAGAGCCTCTCCAAGTCCTTCCAGCAGCGGGTCAGCGCCGGGTACTTGTTCTCCGCGACGCACGCGATGCCGAAGAAAAGGAGAAAGCGGTACGCACGCATGTACTCGGCGAAACCGGGCGGCCCCTCGATCCTCTCGGTAAGGAAGGCGTGAGCTGCCTTCACGTTCCGAAGCTGGTCGAGCGTGAAGCGCGACGGATCCAGATTGCCCGGCAGAATCGAGAGCCACGCGGGCTTCTTCTTCGCCATCGGGCCAGCGATAGCAGGCGGCGCGGCGGGCTTCCATCCCCAGCGCGGCGGAAAGTTCAGCGGTCCAGCCGCCGGGAGGGCCGCTGAACGCGCAGCCGGTCGATCGGACCGAGCCGAGTAGCCGACGCCGAGGAGATCGAGGAGAAGGGGCGGACAGCCTGCCGCTGATCGCCGCCGCGGCAGACGCCGTCGAGAACATGCTCGCCGCCGGATCTCGACCATCACCTCCTCGTGCAGGATGAACGGCCCCGCCGCGCCGGCCGCGACCGCCTCGCGCTCCTCGCCCGAGATCTGCTCGTCGTAGACCACGGGCGCGAGGCGGAACGCCCGCAAGACCGGGGCCTTCTCGTCGAGATCGGGAGCCATGAGTGCTCGTCCAGGCCAAGGACAAGTGCCGGCGTGGACACTTCTGGGTGCTCGTGGCCGACCGAGACCACGTGCTCTTCCGCTTCACGCCGCGTCACAACCAGGATGGCCCCAAGGAGTTTCTCCGCGGATACAAGGGCTACGTCCAGGCCGACGCATCGAGCGTCTACGACGAGCTGTTCCGGACCGAACAGGTCACCGAGGTCGGCTGCTGGGCCCATTGCCGCCGGCGCTTCTTTGAAGCGATGTCGTCGGACCGGGAGCGTGCGATGACGGCGCTCGGCTTCATTCACCAGCTCTTCGCCATCGACAAGGCGACCAAGGACCTGGCTCCCGGTCGCCGCACCGAGCAGCGCCGAAGAGCCACACGTCTGGCGACGATGGTGGGATGTGGAGCATCGCCAGAGGTGGACGAACCTGAAGCGGCCAGCGGCGAGGTCGAACTGCCTGACTCCCTGGACGAGTGCAACCGGGCATGTCGGAACGGACAGCAGGCGATGGAGCAGTTTTGCGCCCAGCTACCACCGGACCCTCGCTTGAGGGCGGGTTGCTGGGCGGCGGCGAAGGGTAGCTTGGTCGCGTGCCTCGGCTGGTGTTACTGGCACTACGGTACGTGAAGAGGATGTCCGCTTGACACCCTGCGGGAAGGGGCCGCAAGGTGCGTCCTATGCAGGACGACACTCCGCTCGAACCCATCGCAGAACGCCGCCTTTCGGTCGTGGGCGAGCCCGGTCGGGTGGTGACCGTGACCATCGGCAAGCCGGTGCAGAAGGCGTCCGGCGACTGGGCGTGCCCGGTCGATATTCAGGGATTTGGGGAAGCGGTGCGAGATTCCGCCTACGGTGTGGACGCCGTGCAAGCTCTACAGCTCGCCTTCGAGACGGCTCGTCACTCCCTCAAGAACTCTGGGCTTCCGGTCACCTGGTGCGACGGAGAGCCCGGAGAGACGGGATTCTCCGTCGCCGTGCCGTACATCTTTGGACGCACCTTCGAGGACAGGATGGAGCGGCTGATCGAGGAGGAGATCGAGAAGGCCGTGGAGGCGAAGAAGAAGGGGGCGCCCGGCTGAAGCCAGGAAGTGATGCTCGGCGCCTGGACCTCGATCGGTAAGGGACGCTATCGGCCTCAGCCGGGGGGCGAGCCTCGGCGAGCCCTGTGGGCCTGGCTCTGGTCGATCGCCTGGCACGAGGCGAGCCACTACCGGGGCAGGGCCTTCCGACGCCGGGAGGTCTGCATGGCCGACCCGTGGAGGGCCGGCCCCGAGCCGATCGTCAAGCACGCCTTGATCCTGATGGTGATCTGCTCCCAGGGAAGGGGCTGAGCTTCACCTGAGAGGGTTCGTCGCAGCTCACGATGCAGGTCGAATATGACGATCTGCTGGAGCGCATCTCCCGGCGCGACCGGGAATAGCTGATTGCGCATTCCCGTGGTCGCATAGACGCCGGTTTCTGGAGTGATCTTCATCCATGCCAAGGCGTGACAGTTGTCCTTGTCGTCGGCTCCAATGATGAATGATGGGGCGCTTTGGATGCACTTCCCCGCCTCCCTGAGCGCTTGGATCTCCATTTGCACTTCAATTGTCAACCACAAGGGGAACCGCCGCTTGTGGTCGGACCAGGACACGAAGAGGAAAGGGTCGAAGGGTTCATCCCACGGGACGGCTCCCTTCTCCTGGGCGTCGAAGAACGCATGGGCAGCGAACCACACATCTACGTACCAACTCAGCAGGTCCATGCCGCGGTACTTCTTATTCAGGTACCTGGAGTTGATGCGGAGGATCGGGAACCGGAACCGCTCGCAGAGTGCGTCCTTCTTCTCGTCGCGGCGCCTCTGCACCTCGGAACGATGGGATGCCCCGTCGAACTCGACCGCGAAGAGCGGAATGCTCTTCGCGTCTGCGACCACGAAGTCGAAGTGCGCCTGGAGGGCGTACCGGAAGAGCTCGGAGGGCAGGCCGCTACCCTCGATGGGCAAGACCTCTTTCAGTCCGACCTTGGGGCACACGCGGGCGCCGAACCCGCTGCACGTCTCCTGGAGCCTGGCGTCGGTAACCTTCTCGTAATCGTCGACCAGGATGGGCTTGAACGTCGGGGACTTCGACGAGTCCTTGGGCGAGGGCTCGGACATCCAGGGCCAGGCGGAGCTCGTGGAGAAGGACTACGCGCACATCCGGTGCCCCGACCATGGCGGCTCGACGATGGCCGAGCCGGACCCCGCGGAGGAGGGGAGCTTCTTCTACTCGTACTGCTGCGAGAAGCTCCAGGAGTTCGTCCACGCCGAGGGGGCTCGCTCGAGCTAATCGTGGCGCAGGTCGTCGATCCCGTTGCCTCACGGTTGCCACGCCGGGTGGGTCGTAGCGTCCCGTCCTGTCGCGCCCCGTCCGGTAGCCGATGGGGGCTAACCCTGCGGAATGACCTAGATTTACCTAGCACCCCCGGCAAGAATTGAACTTGCGACCTTCGGTTTAGGAAACCGCTGCTCTATCCACTGAGCTACGGGGGCAGGGGCGACAGCCGCTACGGGCGCCGGACCCTGGCACACCTCGCCTCACGCATCAAGCCAGATCCCCAGCCACGCCCTCGTCCAGCCCGCTCTTCCGCCGCGCCTCACCGGCCCGCGTTCCTCCGCCGGCCGCCATCCCGCGCTCTTCCGCCCTCCGCGCGCCTCGATCACTTCCAGACCTCGCCCCAGAGCGCCGCCCCGATCGCCAGCGCGCCCGCGCCCCGCATCAGCCCTGCCCGCAGCGCCGCCACGGCGCGCTCGCGGTTCCCCCGCACCACCCGGGCGATCTGCTGCGCCCCCCGGTAGGCGTGGGTCGGCCTCACCACCTCGACCTGCACCTCGTCCCCGAGGCCGAGATCGATCCTCTCCCCCGTCCCCTTCCCCCCGGCCCACGCAGCGCCGCTCGCACCGCCCTCGTCTCCCGCCGCCATCACCCCCGTCGCCCCCGCCTCGATCTCCGCTGCGATCCGCTCCGCGACCTCGTCCCCCGCCCCGCTCCGCTCCCGCGGCAGCTTCAGCACCCTCGCCATGTCCAGGGCGTCCAGCGCGCACAGCCCCGCCACCACGGCGAACCCCATCACCGCCACGAGGCGCTCCAGGTCGGGCGCCGCCGCCCCCGCCAGCCCCGACCCCAGCTGGAGCGCGACCGCGATCACCGCCGCCGTCGCCGCCCACACCGCCCGCCGATCCGAGAGCGCCACGATCGAGCCGGGGCGCGCCCGCCCGACGCGGTTCGCCGCGATCAGCACCACCGCGAGCGCCGGAACGAACGGCAGCGCGAACACGGCGCCGAACGCCGCGCCGATGATCATCCCTGCCGGCCCCGCCACGAGCCCGATGGTCATCCCGTTCACGACGCCGGCCACCACGATGGCCCACAGCGCCAGCACGCCCGCCACGAACGGCCCCCGCCGGGTCCACCTCCCCGGCGCGTCGACCCACGGCAGGCCGTCCGCCGGCGCATCGCCCGCGCCGAACGCCATCGATCCATCACCCCAGACGCCTCCGATCCGCGGCGTCAGGTAGTGACCCAGCAGCGCCGCGACGATCGGGGTCACACCCGCGAGCAGGAAGCGGGGCACGAGGTCGTCCATCTCGAGAACGTCGGCCGTGAGCCAGCCGCCCACGAGCCCGATCGCTCCGCAGGGGAGCACGAGCGACACGGGCGCATCAGGCGACATGGAATCGGACGTTGAACGCGGCATCTTGAAACCCTCCGGCTCGTTCGTTCCCCTTCGACGCGCAGGCCCTCGAGCAGCTTCCAGGTCCCTGGCGCGCCGCCCGACCTTCCATCATCTCACCACGGCGCTCCACGCGCACTGCACACGGTCCGCGCCATCAGCCCGGCCCCGCCTGCGGGTGCGGGTAGTGGCTGAGCGCCACCAGGTTCCCGTCGGGATCGCGCGCGTACATCGTGTAGGCGCTCTCCCGCTCGACGCCCACGCCGCCCGCGGCCAGCCGGCGGCGCCACGCCTCGCGCTCGGACGGCGCGATCCCCAGGGCGACGCAGTGCCAGCCTGGCGCCTCGTCCGCGCGCATCGGCCCGGCGGCGCCCGCCCGCTCCACGGCCAGAAAGGCGCCGCCCCCGAGCTCGAGCCACACCGACCGAGGCGCTCCGGCCTCGTCCGTCCAGCGCCGCACCACCGGCAATCCGAGGACGCCCGCGTAGAACGCCTCGGCCCGCACCAGGTCGCGCACGACCACGGCCAGATGATGGACCGACAGCGACGCTACCGTCCCGCTCATACAGCGCCCTCATTTCAGCGCCTTTCACGCGGCGACGCACCTGAAAAGCCACGCGGGCGCCGCGCGGCCGACGCCTCGCCGACGCCGGGCGCTCGATCGGCCGGCGCCGGGCGTTCGACGCGTTCGACGCGTTCGACGCGTTCGACCATCGGCGCGACCTGTCTTGCCCCGGCAGGGCGCCTCGTCTATGGTCCCGCTCGCGGACGCGCTCTGCCCGGGGAGTCGCACAGTCCGGTAGTGCACGAGCTTTGGGTGCTCGTTGTCGCGGGTTCAAATCCCGCCTCCCCGACCCTCTCCGACGATCCTCGCCCCTCGCGAGCCCGGCGGCCCGGGAGCCCGGTGACCCCGGCCCTGCGGCTCAGCTGGATCGCCGCTCGCGTCCCCATCGCATCCGCCATCGCCCCCGGCGCGCGCATCGAACTTGGCCTCCTCGGGTCCGCTGCGCATAGTCCCGCCGATGTCGACGCCCGTAAGACTCCTGCTCGGCGCATGTCTCTCCCTGTCCGTCGTCGCAGGGTGCGGCGGGCCGCAGACGGCCGCCCCGGCAGCGGCTCCGGCGCCGCGCGCGCAGAGCGCGGCGCCGCCCAAGCAGGCGGTGCCCGCCGGGCAGCTCGCCCGCGCCGACGTCGACCGGGTGCTGCTGCAGGGGCCGCCCTGGATCCTGCGGCGCGTGCCGGTCGAGGAGGTCGTCCGGGCGGGCGCGTTCATCGGCTGGAAGATCCTCGCGCTGCCCGCGGACTGGAGCAGCATCGAGCTCAAGACCGGCGATGTCGTCACCCAGGTCAACGGCACGACCCTGGAGCGCCCGGACGACCTGTTCGCGGCCTATCGCGCCCTGGCCAGCGCCAGCGAGCTCAAGATCACGTACGAGCGCGAGGGCGCCGCGCGCGAGCTCGTCGTGCCCATCGTCGGAGCCCCGTCCAAGGAGACCGTCGAGACCTTCGCGAGCGACAGCCCCCCGCGCCGCGCGACGACCGCCCGGCCGCGGGGAACGACGGTGATCGAGGAAGACGACGGCGGCGCGCCGCTCGAAGGCAGCGCGCCGTGAAGCGCGTACCGGCGCCGCGTGCCGCGCACCCATTGCGCGGCGCCGCGCCTCACATGTCGAAGGCGAGCCCCAGGACCCACGTCGAGGTGCCGACGTGCATCTGCGGGCGCGAGCCCAGCCCGTCGAGGTTCGCGAACATCCACTCGCCGAACAGGTAGGTGTGGTTGATGCCCGTCGTCTCATCGAGCTGGGAGGCCGAGCGGCGGTCCAGCCAGTTGAGCGCGAGCATCCCGCCGAACGCGAGGTGCGTGCCCCACGTGATGCCCTCGCCCCGGACGCCATCGGGCTTCGGCGTGACAGGGCCCGACGTCGAGGTCCATAACCCCATCCCCAGGCCCACCTTCGCGTAAGGCACGATCGGGACGCCCGTCTTGCGCATCAGCTCGTCGGCGCGGAGCACGGCGGACAGGTGCATCGGCATGATCGTGAGCGAGGTCTCCTCCGCCTCGGCCCTCTCGTCGCTGCCCGCCACGAAGGCGCTCGCCGACGCCGACGTGTACCCCCAGCCGAGCCCTGGGCCGATGGCGCCGACGTACGGGATCCGGAGCGGCAGCCAGTCGACCTCGACCCCGAAATAGAACTCCTGGCCGTCGCCGAAGGTCTTCCCGTAGGGGCCCGCGCCGGAGAACTCCTCGTCGACCTGGGGAGAGTACGGGGCGAAGCGGAGCTCGAACGCGAAGCTCTGAGGAGACGCATAGCGCTCCTCTCGCTGGATCCTCGAGCGATCGTGCTGCCGCCAGTCGCCCATCCCGGGGCTCGTCTGGGCGCCGGCGACGGAGGCGGCGAGGAGCGCCGCGCTGCCGGCGAGGCAGGCGGCCGCCTGATGACGGAGATGACAGCTCATTCGCTCTCCTGCGTGAAGGAACGCGCGTGCGCGTGGCGTCGACGACGACGGCTCCTGCGCAACAACCCGAGCGCCGCGCCGGCCGCGACGGCGGCGAGCGGCGCAGCGGCCCACCGGCCCGCCCCCACCGGCCCTTCGATGCTGCAAAAGCCCCCACCGGCTTGCCCACCGGCGTCCCGGTACTGCTCGAAGAACCCGTCGACGTCGGTCGCGGTCGCACAGGAGATCGCCGACAGCGGCCCGGCATTGCCCACCTGGTCATAGGCCGCGACGCCGACGACATACGACCTGCCGTTGACGATGTTCTCCGTGGCCTCGCCACGGCTGGCCCTCCCCACGCTGCCGCACCGCTGCGCGGAGTCCGGGATCTCCCCCGGCACCAGGAGCGACGACTGGCAGCCGGAGCTGCCGCCGCTCGTCGTTCCCCCGCCGGTTCCCGCCGCGCCGTCGCCTCCGCCGGCTGCCCCGCCGCCGGCTCCCGCCGCTCCGCCGCCTCCGCTGGCTGCCCCGCCGCCGGCTCCCGCCGCTCCGCCGCCTCCGCCGGCTGCCCCTGCCCCGCTCGAGGCAGGCGAGGACTGCCCGCCGTCGTCGCAGTAGAGATAGTAGCCGAGCACTTCATCGGCCTCGTTCTGCTTGTAATCGACGAGGATACGCCCATCGCCGGAGTGCGCTTGCACGTTCGTCGGCGGCTTCGGGCCCTGGAGGTCCACCTTGGTCTGCTCCCATTTCGCGAACTCCGGCTCGCTGTCGTCCGCGGAGGAGAGCCGCAGGAAGTAAACGATCATCTTGACCGCCTCGGTGCTCCCCCGCGACGTGACCTCGCAGTCGTCGGCGCCGAGGAGCTGCTTCGCGATCTCCTTGGCCGGCAGCGTGACGACCACCGTCTCATCCACGCCGGGCGTCACCGGGAGCCGCTTGCAGTAATCGCCGGGCTGGCGATTCTCGGCCTGGGTGCAATCCGTCGACTCGGTGACCCACACCTCGAGGCTATCGCTGCTCGTCGGGGTGGTCAGCGTGAGCGTGAGCTCCAGATCGTTGCCGGTGACGCAGTCCTCATGGCTGATCCAGAGGGGGTTCTGCGCGTCCGGGCGAGTGACCTTGGTGCGCACCACCTGGTTGCTGATGCTCACCGTCGCGCCGGCCTGGCGCGCGCCTCCGGCGAGCGCCGCCGCCGCGAGGGCCACCGCGCAAAGCCGGGGGAGGTGCCGACGCCCTCGCCGCCGGGACCGCACGAGATACCTTGTCGTGTCCATGGGCGCGTCCTTTCAGCACAGCTCGTACCACGCCGCAAATGCCTCGCACAGCCCTTCGAACGGCGCGGAAATCGTTCGTGCGCCCGCGTGCGCCCGCGCCGGATGCCGCGTCGAACGCGCCCTCGGAGGCCCCCGCGGTCCCGTCGGAGGCGTCCTTGGAGGCGTCCTCGACGCCCCACCTCGGAGGCTCGGAGGCGCGCCGCATGACGAGCTGGCCATGGTCGCCGTCCATTCCTGACAAGTTGGCATCGGCGCCGCGGAGCAGGGTGAGCGGACCGCCGCGCAGCGCCATGGGCCGGCGGACGGCTGCGTGGCCCGAAACACGCGCTCTTCGAGAGAGCTCGGCTAGCTTGAGGCAGGTGGATTCGACCGACGCCGCTCCCCCGCAGCCGGGCTCGAAGGCAGGGCCGAGCGCGAAGGAGCGCGCCACGGCGCCGGAGACGGCGCGCGCCGGGCAGCCCGGCCAGCCCAGCGCGCGCCCGGAAGGCGCGCCCGCGTCCGGCGCCACCCCGTCGGTGCGCCCGACCTCGAGCCGGCCCAGCCGGCTGGCGCCGAGCGGCGCCGCCCCTGACGCCCACACGGCCGTCCTCGGCGTCCCCCTCACCCGCGTCGAGCTGCACCGGACCGCGCTGCTCTTCTGCCTGCTCTTCCTCGCCGCCCTCCTCTTCGTCGTCGGCCGCTCCGCGCGCGACGCGCTCTTCCTCACCAGGTTCCCCGTCACCTGGATCGCGCCGATGTGGATCGTCTACGGCGTCGCCTCCGCCGTCGCCGCGCTCGCGTACGACCGCGTCGCCCGCCACCTGCCGCGCGCCCAGCTCTGCGTCGCCTTCGCCCTCTTCGGCGCCGCCACGTTCGCGCTGCTGCGCGTCCTCATCGGCCAGGAGGTGCGCGCCGCTTACCTGGTCTTCTACATCTGGTCCGAGATCATCGCGAACTTCACCGCCGTCCTCGTCTGGGCCGTCGCCCAGGACCTGCACGACCCGCGCAGCGCCAAGCGCCTCTTCGGCCTGATCGGCAGCGGGCGCGTCGTCGGCACCGTCGCCTGCGGCTTCGCGACGGGCGCCGTCGTCCGGTGGATCGGCACCGAGAACCTCCTGTTCGTGCTCATCGCGGCGCTCCTCGCCATGGCCGCGCTCACGAGCGCGCTCGCGCGGCGCTACCCGCTCGGGCGCCCCCCGTCCGGCGACGAAGAGCTCCTCCAGGCCCGCCTTCCGCGCATGGACGTGTGGCGATCGCGCTACGCCCTCACCGTCGCGCTGCTGACCTTCCTCCTCTTCACGGTCCTCACGATCGGCGACTACCAGTTCAAGGCGATCGCCCTCACGGCCTACCCCCAGGTCGACGACCTCACCCGGTTCATGGGGTTCCTCTACGGCGCCGTCGGCGTGGTCGGCCTCCTCGTGCAGCTCGTCGCGACCCCCCGGGTCCTCCGGCGCCACGGCGTGCTCGGCGGGCTGCTCGCCATGCCGGCCGCGTTCACCGCGAGCACGGTCGCGCTGCTCGCGGCGCCGTCGCTCGCGTGGGGCGCGATCCTCAAGCTGAGCGACAACGCGCTGCAGCTCACGATCTACGACGCGACGATGCAGCTCTTGTTCTTCCCGTTCCCGCCGGCGCTGCGGGAGCGGGTGCGGACGCTCGTCTCCACGATCGCCAAGCCCCTCGGCTACGGGCTCGGCGCGCTGATCCTGCTCGTCGTGGCGCCCACCGCCGCGACGGGCCCCGCGCTCGTCGAGGAGGCCGCGTGGATCGGCGTCTACTCCCTCCCGCTCTGCGCCGCCGCCATCGCCCTCCTCCCGCTCGTGCGGCGCGGCTACTTCGACGCCATGCGCCGGACCTTGATGCGCCGCCAGATCGAGCCGGACAGCGTCGTGTACGGCCCCCAGACGCGCGCGATCCTCAAGGAGGCGCTCTACAGCCGCGCCATGGTGCAGGTGCTCTTCGCGGTCGAACAGCTCCAGCAGCTCGACCCGACCCTCGTGCGCGAGGCCGTGCCCGCGCTCGCGCGCCACGGCTCGGCCAGGGTGCGCGCGCTCGCGGTGCGCCTCGCGGCCGAGCTCGATCACGAGGAGGGGGCGAGCATCGCGCGCGCGGCGATCCACGACCGGAACACCGACGTCCGCGTCGCCGCCGTCGCCGCGCTCGCCGCGCTGCTGCGGGAGGACGCCCACGACGAGCTGCTCGCGCTCGCGCGGGAGGGCGCCGCGCCCCGCGCCGCCGCGGACGCGCCCGGCGGCGAGGCGCTCCGGGCCGCCGCGATCGCCGCGCTCCTGCGCTACTGCGGCCTCGACGGCATGCTCGAGGGCGCGCCGCGGCTGCGCGCGCTGCTCGACAGCCCGTCGCCCCGCGATCGCGTCGCCGCCGCCAGGATCCTCGGCCTGGTCGGCCACGCGTCGCTCCAGCGCGCGCTCGCGCGGCTCATCGGCGATCCCGATCCCGCGGTGCGGCGCGCGGCCGTGCGCTCCTCGTCGAGCGTCGCCGATCCGCGCCTGCTCCCCCTGCTCGCGGACGCGCTCGCCGAGCGCGCCCTCGCGCCGGCCGCGGCCCGGGCCATCGAGGCGCTCGGCGACGACGCCATCCCCGAGCTCGCGGCGCGCCTCGGCGACGACGACACCCCGCGGGCCGTGCGGCTCGCGATCCCGCGGGTGCTCGCGCGGCTCTGCAGCCACGACGCGCTCGACGTGCTGCTCGCCCGGATCGACGACCCGAACGAGGCCCTCCGCCAGAAGGTGCTCGCGTCGGCGTCGCGCCTGCGCCTCGCGCTGCGCGCGCCGCCGGCGCCTCTCCGCGTGATCCGCGCCTGCATCGACGACGAGACGCTGGAGCACGTCCGCACGCGCGAGGCGTACATCGCGGTGCGCCCCCGCGTCGTCGGCGCGCTGCTCGATCAGCACCTGCTCCGCCGGCTGCGGAAGGGGCTCATCCGCGTGCTCCGGCTGTGCGAGCTCGCCTACCCGCGCGAGGTCGTCGCCCTCGTGCGCACCCACGTCTTCGGCCCGGATCCGGCGCTGCGGGCCAACGCGTTCGAGGTGCTCGAGTCGCTGCTCGACCGCCCGCTGCGCGAGCGCCTCGTCTCCCTCGTCGAGCGGCTGCTCGAGCTGTCCGCGGCGTTCCCTCGGAGGCCCCTGCCGCCGGAGGCCGGGGTCATCTCCTGGATCCGCCACGAGATCGTGCGCGGCGACCCCTACAGCGCCGCGCTCGCGCTCGATGCCGTCGCCCGGAACTCCATCTCCGGCGCCGCCGGGGACGCGCTCGCCGCGACCTACGATCCGGACCCGCTGGTCCGCGAGGCGGCCGCCATCGCGGTCGCCGTCACGTCGCCGCCGGGCGCCCGCGAGCGGCTGGACGCGCTGCGGGCCGATGAGGATCCCGCGGTGGCCCGTTACGCACGATACTGGGCGGTCACCGGCGGCACCGGCATCGACCCCGAGGACGAGATGTACACGACGATCGAGAAGGTCCTGTTCCTGCAGCGCGTTCCGCTCTTCTCCCGCGTGGCCGGCGACGATCTTGTGGCGCTGGCGCGCGGCTCGCTCGTTGTGTCGCTGGCCCGGGGCGACGTCATCTTCCGCCAGGGTGAGCCTGGCGGCGCGCTCTACTCGATCATCTCGGGCGAGGTGAGCCTTACCCTGGACGGCCGCGAGATCGCGCGCCTCGGCGCGAACGACGTGTTCGGCGAGATGTCGCTCTTCGACAGCGAGCCGAGGGCCTCGACCGCGGTGGTGACCGAGGACGCGGAGCTGCTCCGGGTCTCCGCCGAGGATTTCCACGAGGCGGTGCGGGAGACGGCCGAGATCGCGGACGCCGTGATCCGGGTGCTGAACCGGCGCCTGCGCGAGGCCGACCGCAAGCTGGCCGACGCGCACGCGCGGCTGTCGCTCCTTCCGAGGCCGCCGGCGCTGCCCGGAAGAGCGCCGCCTCCGGGGGACGAGACGCCGGCGCTCGACGACAGCGATCTGGACTGAGGAGCGCCGCGCGCGACCTCGATCGAGCGAGCGAGCGCTGCAGGTGCACGCC
The DNA here is from genome assembly GCF_051524395.1 of Sorangium sp. So ce117. Classification (NCBI taxonomy): domain Bacteria; kingdom Pseudomonadati; phylum Myxococcota; order Polyangiales; family Polyangiaceae; genus Sorangium; species Sorangium sp. So ce117. The sequence goes on along the minus strand of NZ_CP150309.1, from coordinate 3,021,821 downwards.
GCGTGGAGCGCCGGCGCGGGCGATGCGGAACATCGTTTGCAGCGTGGCTGCAATATTCGAGCACCAGGGACGTCCAAGGGCGGCGGAAGAGGTCTCGGGACCCCCGAGGCCAGCCCGACCTCTCCCTGGCACCTCTCTCCGGAAGGACCCGCATGGTATCGCTGCATTTCCCGCTGTTCGCTTCCCTTTCGCGCCCGTCGGCCGCGGCACCGCGCCTCCTCGGAGCGCGGCTCCGCCGGCTCGGGAGTGCGCTGCCGCTGGCCGCCGCGCTCATGGCCGCGCCCGCATGCGCCGCCGCCGAGGGGTATCCGCAGGGCGCGAGCTACGCCCCGTACGGCGCTGATGAGACCTTTCCTTCACAGCCCGCCGCGACCCGGAGGGTCCAGGTCGAGGTCCGGGTGAGCGCGCAGACGCAGCTCGAGGCGGACGAGTACGAGGACACCGATCCGAGCGCCCTGATCGAGTTCTACCGGCCGCTCGCCCCCTACGGCACCTGGGTCGACGACCCGAGCTACGGCACGGTCTGGGTGCCTTCCTGGTCCGAGGTTGGCCTCAACTTCGCGCCCTACCAGACCGACGGGCACTGGGCGCTGACCGACGAAGGCGAGTGGCTCTGGGTCAGCGACTACGCGTGGGGTCACATCCCCTTCCACTATGGCCGCTGGATCCGGACGGCCGGCCACGGCTGGGCGTGGATCCCGGGGCGCGCGTACGCCCCGGCGTGGGTCGTCTGGCGCGTCGGCGGTGACGGCTACGTCGGCTGGAGCGCGATGCCGCCCACCTACTCCTGGCGGAACGGCGTCGCGGTCTCGCTGAGGACCGTTCCCCCTGAGGCGTATGTCTTCTGCCCGACGACGCACGTATTCCACGATCACGTCGACATGCATGTCGTCCGCGATCGCGATGAGATCCGGCGCATCACCAGGCGCTCGCGCGCCTACGGGCCGGCGCTGCCGACCGCGGGCAGGCCCGAGCGCAGCTGGTCCCGCCCGGATGGGGCGGGGCGATCGAGCCCGTCCGGCCGGAGCCGTGCTGGCGGCTATCGCCTGGCGTCGCCCTCGCTCGTCGAGATCGGCATTCCGTCGTCGGACGCGCCGAGGTTCCGCGGCAGGCCGGACCCGCGCGCTCTTGCCTATTCGCGCAAAGCGGCGACGCCGAGCGCGCACGTCGCGCCGGCGCCCGTGCCGCGTCTCTCGGCGCCCCCTGCTCCCTCGGGCGGCGACCGGCCCCAGGCGCGCGAGCTGCACGCCCCGCGGACACCCGCGTACCCCGCCTCGACCCCGGAGCCGCGCGTCGGCGCCACGCCGCACGTCGTCGCCACGCCGCCTGCTGCCGCCGCGCCGCGGGTCGGCGCCGCGCCGCGGGTCGGCGCCACGCCGCGCGTCGGCGCCACGCCGCGGGTCGGCGCCACGCCGCGGGTCGGCGCCACGCCGACCACGTCACACGCGGTCCCGCACCACGCGCCGTCGGTCTCGGCGCCGCGACCGATGCGACCGGCGACACCGGCGCTGCACGCGAGCGCGACGGTCGCGCGGCCGCCTGCGATCCCGAGCGCGCCGTCGTCCCCGGCGCGCCCCAGGATTCGCATCCCGTCAAGCCCGGCTGCGGAGAAGGCGGCGCCGGCGCCTGCATCCGGTCGCCCGCAGTCGAGGTGACGCGTGGTCCACGTATTGCGACGTCCGCGCGCAGGAGAAGAACCGATGACTGCTCCCGCCGACTTTATGAAGCGTCGTTCCGTGGGGATATGGTCGTTCCTGCTCGTCGCTGCGCCCCTCGGCTTGGGCGGCTGCGTTCTCGCCGACGACGAGGATGCCCGCCGCGATGAACCCCCGGTGCACAACGGCGACGAGGACGAGGGGGACAGCCGCGTCCCTCCGCCACGTGCACCCGCGGGCGACCCCCGGCTCGTCGCCATCGATACGGGCGCGGTCCTGAGCAGCCCGCCGGGCGAGGGCATCGGCATCTTCCTCGAGTACGCGCCCGGCGGGACGTGGAAGCTCTGGACGACCTGCGACACCAACACCTCCAAGGTCATCTGCAGCTTCGATCTCTATGTCTCGGTGGACACGTCGTCCCAGCTGTTCGACATCGCGGGGATCGAGCTCGAGACGAAGGACTCGACGCGCCTCGTGAGCGATGGCGTCGCGCATCTCCACGCAGAGACCGGCTCGGACATCGACGCGATGGAGTTCACCACGACCCAGGGCGCCATCATCCGGCTGGAGGCCTACGTCGACGGGGTCCTGCAGCCTCGCTTCGTCTACTGGTTCGGCAACGGCGTCCTGCACCAGGGCGCGCCCAGCAACCCGCTCGACTTCAAGCCGACCGCGCCCTGAGGGCGATCCCGCCGCTCCTCCCGCTGCCAGCGCTGCGGGAGGAGCCCCCGGCGAGGGCGCGCGCCGCTGCCTCAACCTCGGTCGGGTGCCGACACCTCAACCTCGGTCGGGCGCCGGCACCTCAACCTCGGTCGGGCGCCGGCACCTCAACCTCGGTCGGGCGCCGGCACCTCAACCTCGGTCGGGCGCCCATGCCTCAACCTCGGTCGGGTGCCGCGGCCTCAACCTCGGTCGGGCGCCGCGGCCTCAACCTCGGTCGGGCGCCGAGCCTCAACCTCGGTCGGACGCCGCGGCGCATGACGCACAAGCGCGGCGCTCCGGATGGTGGCCTGCAATGTGCAACGTCGGGCGCGCAGGGACGTCTGAAGAGATCTGAGGGCGCCCGAGGCCAGCCCGACCTCTCCCTGGCACCCCCCTCCAGAAGGACCCATCATGCTGCCGATGCCTTTCCCGCTGTCCGCTTCCCCCTTGCGCCCTGCACCCGCGGCGCCGGGCATCCCCGGGGCCCGGCTCCGCGGGCTCGGCGGCGCCCTGCCGCTGCTCGCCGCGCTCATCGCCGCACCCGCGAGCGCCGCCGCCCAGCCCCCGCCGGTCCAGGTCGACGTCCGCGTGAACGCCGAGCTCGAGGCGGACGAGTACGAAGACACCGACCCGAGCGCCCTGGTCGAGTTCCAGCAGCCGCTCGCCGCGTACGGCACCTGGATCGACACCCCGGGCTACGGCACGGTCTGGGTGCCCTCCGCGGTCGTGGTCGGCCCGGATTTCGCGCCCTACCAGACCGCGGGCCACTGGGCGCTGACCGACGACGGCGACTGGCTCTGGGTCAGCGACTACGCGTGGGGCCACATCCCCTTCCACTATGGCCGCTGGGTCTGGATCTCCTCCCACGGCTGGGCCTGGATCCCGGGGCGCACGTACGCCCCGGCGTGGGTCGTCTGGCGCGTCGGTGACGCCGGCTACGTCGGCTGGGCCCCGATGCCGCCCACCTACTACTGGAGCAGCGGCGTCGCCGTCTCGCTGTGGACCGTTCCCCCCGCGGCGTACGTCTTCTGCCCGACGACGCACGTGTTCCATCGCCACGTCCACACGCACGTCATCCGCGATCGCGAGGTCGTCCGGCGCGTCGCCGCGCACTCGCACACCTACAGGCCGGCGCGGCCGACCGCTGGCAGGCCCGGGCACGCCGACGTCCGCCCGCGCGGCGATGGTGGCGCGGGCCGCCCGAGCCCGCCCCACGGCATCCGTCCTGGCGGCTACCGCCCGGCGTCGCCGTCGCTCGCGGAGGCCGGCGTTCCCTCCTCGGCAGCGCCGAGGCACCGCGACAGGCCGGATCCTCGCGCCCTCGCTTACGCGCGCAGGAGCACGACGCCAAACGCGCGCCTCGCGCCCCCTCCAGCGCGCCGTCCGGCGTCCCCCGCGGGCGACGACCGTCGCGCGGCGCCCGCGCTGCGCACGCCGCTGCACCCGCGGGGGACGCCCGGCGGCGACGCTCCGGCGCCGATCGCCAGGCCCGGCCTCCCCGCGCGGGGCGTCTCCGACGCGGGCGCGAGCCCATCGCACCGCCCCTCGCGGCCGACGGTCACGCCGCCGTCGCCCGTCCCCGCCCCGGAGCCGCCGGCCGCCTCGGCGCCGCGCGCCGTCGGCACGCCGGCCGCCACGCGTGCCCTCCCGCACCGATCGCCGTCGGCCACGGCGCCGCGGCCATTGCCGCAAGCGACGCCGGCGCCGCAGCCCAGCGCGAAGCCGCGCGCGCTCCCGAGCGCGCCGTCGTCCCCGCCGCGCCCCAGGATCCACCTTCCGTCAGGTCCGGCTCCGGGGAAGACGGCGCCGGCGTCCGGTCGCCCACGGTCCAGGTAGCGCTTGGTCCACGTCTTGCGACGTCCACGAGCAGGAGCAGATCCGATGACTCTTTTCGCTGACTTTGTGAAGCGTCGTTCACTGGGGCTGTGGTCGTTCCTTCTCGTCGCTGCGCCGCTCGCCTCGGCCGGCTGCATCATCGTCGACGAGGACGGCGACCACGATGGCCATCACGTCCACGACGACTGGGACGACGGCGACGACGACACCGTTCCCCCGCCGCCCGCGGACGACGTGCGGCTCGTCGCCATCGACACGGACGCCACCCTGAGCACCGAGCCGGGCGAGGGCGTCGGCGTGTTCGTCGAGTACACGGAGGGCGGGACGTGGACGCTCTGGACGACCTGCGACACCAACATCTCCAAGGTCGTCTGCAGCTTCGATCTCTATGCCTCGGTCGACACGGCGTCCGAGCTCATCGACCTGGCGGGGATCGAGATCGAGAAGACGGACGAGACGCGCCTCGTCGACATCGGCGTCGCGTATTTCCACGCCGAGACCGGCTCGGACATCGACGCGATGACGTTCACCACCACCCCGGGCGCCATCGTCCGGCTGGAGGCCCACCTCGACGGGGCGGAGGAGCCCCGCTTCGTCTACTGGTTCGGCGACGGCGTCCTGCACGAGGGCGCGCCCAGCAGCCCGATCGACTTCAAGCCGACCGCGCCCTGAGGGCGCGATCGTGCCGCCCGCTCCTCCCGCTGCCCGCGCGGCGGGAGGAGCGCCCGGCCAGGGCGCGCGCCGCTCAGGGCTCTTTCTTCGGCTGGATCGGCTGCCCCTCGACGTCCCACGCCTCCGGCTCGCCGAGGCCGATCCCCTGGAGCTGCGGCAGGATCTCCTGCCGCGGTCCCACCACCACGACGGTCGCCGCCTTCGGATCCACGGCCCTCGCGAGCTCCGCGAGGCTCGCCAGCGTCGCGCTCTGCCGCGCCTTGCTCGCGTCGCCGTCGAACGTCTCCGGCAGCTTCAGCCGCGCCAGCGTCCCGAGGCGCTGGGCGGTGCGGTTCACGGTCTCGTAGGCGGAGACGAGATCCGCGCGGTCCTGCGCCTGCACCTTCGCCAGCTCGTCCCGGGTCAGCCCGGAGTCGGCCATCTTGGCGAGCTCGGCGAGCATCTCCTTCAGGGCGGGTCCCGTCGCCTCGGTGACGACGGAGGCCCGCGCCACGAACGCGCCCGGCAGCCTCGTCTCGGTGAACGTCGAGCCGGCGCCGTAGGACCAGCCGTGATCCTCGCGCAGGTTCTGGTTCAGGCGCGACGTGAACGAGCCGCCGAGCGCGGAGTTGACCAGCTGGAGCAGCGGCCGCCGAGGATCGCTCGCCGCGACCCCCTCCCGCACGGCCGCGATCACCGACTGCGGCGCCCCCGGGCGGTCGACGAGCACCAGCCGCGGCGGCTTCCACGCCGGCGCGGCCGCCGCGCCCTGCGCTGCCGCCGCGCCCTTCGTGCCCGGCGCGGCGCTCGCCGTGGCGCCCTTCGCCGCCCAGGTCCCGAGATCGCGCGAGAGCGCCTGCTGCAGCTCGTCCCGGGTGATGTCGCCGACCACGGTGATCACCGCGCGGTCCGGGCGCCACGCCGCCTTGTAGAACGCCTTCACGGCCGGGAGCCCGATCGACTTCGCGTCCGCGACCAGGCCGTCGACGGGGTGCCCGTACGGCGTGCCCGGCCCGTAGAGCGCGGCCATCGAGACCAGCCCCGAGACCCGCGTCGCGTCGTCTCCGCGCTTCCTGAGGTCGTTCTGCCAGAGCTCGCTGACGCGCTTCCACTCCTTCGCCTCGAACCGCGGGCGCGCGACAACGTCGGCGAGCAGCGAGAACGCCTTGTCGAAGTTCTTCTTCAGCACGGAGAGCGTCGCCACGCTGCCGTCGGCGCGCGCGCCGACCGAGAGCGTCGCGCCGAGGTCGTTGATCGCGCTGGACAGCTCCACCGCGCTCCGCGTCCCCGCGCCCTCGTCGAGCATGTCCGCGGTGATGTGCGCGAGCCCCGCCGCGCCCTTCGGATCGTCCGCCGCTCCCGAGGCGACGCTGATGGCCACGGACACGATCGGCAGCGTGTGGCGCTCGAGCAGCCACACCTTCGCGCCGTTCGGCCCGTCGAGCACCACCGGCGCCGGCGGCGTGAACGGCTGCGGCTTCGGCAGCTCCGGCTTGGGCCCGAGCGGGTCCGCGGGCTTCGCGGCCGCCGGCGGGGCGCTCGGACGCGGCGCCTCCGCCCGGGCGGCGGACTGCGCCGGCGTCCTCGGCTCGCAGCCGAGGGCCGTGGCGACCAGCGCGATCATCGCGCCTGCGTGTCTCGCTCTCATTTCGTCACCGCCTTCTTCGCCTCTTCGCTGCCCTTCGGCACGACCCGCAGGATCACCCGGGCGTTCGGGTCCAGGGTGCTCTTCGCGTAGGCCTGCAGCGACTCCGCGGTCGCGTCGCGGTAGCGCTTCAGATCCTGCTCCACGAACCCGGGCTGGCCCTTCGCCGTCTCGTACTGGTTGAGCATCGAGGCCCGGCCGGCGACCGACTCGAGCGCCGTCACGAAGGCGGTCTCGTACTGGTTCTTGGCCCGATCGAGCTCCTCGCGGCTCAGCTTCGCGTCCCGCACCTTGGCGAGCTCGGCGTCGATGGCGGCCTCGACCTTCTCGAGCGGCACGCCTGGCCGCGCGATCGCCTCGACGGTGAACGTCGAGCCGAGATCGCCGGAGCGCTGCACGGCGCTCACCTCCTGGGCGAGCTGCTTGTCGTAGACGAGGGCCTTGTAGAGGCGGCTCGCCTTCCCCTGATCGAGCGCCGTGGCGAGGAGGTCGAGCTCGGCGTCGCCCGGCGCGAAGTGCGCGGGGCTATGCCAGGCCATGATCACCTTGGGGAGGTTCACGTTGTCCTCGATCGTCTTGCGCACGACGCCGCTCAGCTTCACGGGCGAGGGCGTGGTCGCCGCCGGGACGGGCCGCTCCGGGATGCCGCCGAAGAGCCGCTCGATGAGATCGCGCGTCTTCTGCGCATCGAAGTCGCCGGCCACGACGAGGGAGACGTTGTTCGGCACGTACCACCGCCGGAAGAACGTCGTGACGTCGTCGACGGTCGCGGCCTGGAGGTCCTCGTGCGAGCCGATCACGGGGTGGTGGTAGGGGTGTCCCTGCGGGTACATCAGCGAGGGCATGAGGAGGTCGACCTTGCCGTAGGGCTCGTTCTCGCTCGTCTGGCGCCGCTCGTTCCGCACGACGTCGCGCTGCGCGTTGAGCTTGGGGAGGTCCATGCTGTCCGCGAGCGACGAGAACCGATCGGCCTCGAGCCAGAGCAGGAGCGGCAGCGCGTGGGCCGGCGCCACCTCGTGGTAGGCGGTCCGGTCCTCGCTGGTCCACGCGTTGTTCCAGCCGCCCTCGGCCTCCATCCAGGCGTCGAACTGCTTCGTGGGGACGCGGCGCGTGCCCATGAACATGAGGTGCTCGAACAGGTGCGCGAAGCCGGTGCGCCCCGGCTCCTCGAACCGCGAGCCGACCTTGACCATGAGGTTCAGGGCGACCATCGGCAGCGCGCGGTCCTCGTGGAGGATCACGGTGAGGCCGTTCTTGAGGGTGTACTTGGTGAACGGGATGTCGAGCTTCGGCGGCTGGGAGGCCGCGGACTGCGGTGGCGAGGATGTAGCCTCGGGCGGAGCTGCCAGGGCGGGCTTCGGCCCGGACAGAGAGAGGGCCGCGGCCACGGCGACCAGGATCGGCCCCGTGAAGCGCGGGAGCGGCGGGTGACGCACGCGGGTCTTCATGAGCCCGAGGGTTGCGCCGGTCGCGGGCGGAGCGCAAGCGGGCGGGAGCATGGATTGCGGAGACGCGCCCGGCCAACGGGTGCGGTTGTCAAGTTGTCACGGAGGACCGACGCACCGCAGATGCGGAAAGAAAGCGCGGCGCGGGCGGGGGATGGCGAAGCTTACGCGGGCTGAGCGCCAGCCGACATCGCGGACGCCGCGGGTGGAGGCGGAGGCGCTGCTCCCGGCCGGTTGCCGACAACCTTGCCCTCTGCGGCCTTGCGGGCCTTTTCCCGCCGCGCTGCAGCGCGGCGGCGCCGCTCGTAGGCGCTCGTGACCTCGCGGACGATCTCCGGATGGCGGCGGAAGACGTGCGCCGCCGTCTTCCGGATGGCGCCGACGCGCTCGATCATGAGGTGAAGGAGCTGGTTGCGGATCGCGGCCGCGGCGGCCGAGGTGTCGCCGTCGGGGATCGTCTCCAGCGCTCGCCGTTGCAGGTCTTCCGCGAGCTTCCTGGCCTCGGCGATGAGGCGGACATCGAACTCCTCATCGGCCTCGACCAGGCGTTCCTCGAGCGACGCCGCGAGCCCCGCGTAGTCGCGGAGCGCCTGGGAGAGGGCGCTGGAGCGCTGGCAGTCCTGCGCGTGGAACTCCTTGATGCGCGCGAGCTGCGCGTCGGCGGGCTCGTCGACGTCGTCGTCGAGCAGGAACTCGAGGGCCGACTCGAGCTCATCGACAACGAACCTGGCGCGCTCTCCGACGTCGGCGACGGCGGGGTCGACGATGAGGAGCAGCCGAGTCTGCGCCTCCTGCACGGCATGGACGATGGAGAGCAGATCGTCGCTGCTCGAAGCGGGCAGGCGATTCTTGACGCGCTTGAGGCCCGGGCGATCGCCGTCGGGCTCCCAGTACCTCTTCACGAACGCCGCGGCGGCGACCGCCTCGCGCACGGCGACATCGTACGGCAGGCTCAGCGGGTTGTCGGTCCGCCCTTGCTCGGCGGCGGCCTTGACCCAGCGATCGTAATCCTTCCCCTGCTTTGCCATGATGATTGCTCGACCCCTCCTCCTGCGTCCCTCGCCCCCTCCGGGCGCGGCGCGGAGACGCGAAGATGAGTCCGCTCGAAGCGCTGTTCAGAGCAGACGCACGATCCGGACGCGAGCGAGGGGGACCGGTGGGGAAAGAGTCGGGGTGGGATGTCCTGATGGCCGGGCGCATGTCCTGATGGCCGGCCAGCGTGTCCTGATGGCCGGCGACGTGTCCTGATGGCCGGGTGACGTGTCCTGATGGCCGGGTGACGTGTCCTGATGGCCGGGTGACGTGTCCTGATGACCGGGTGGCGTGTCCTGATGGCCGGACCCGGGCGCAGCGGCCTCGCTCGCTGCGCGTGCCCGGATGGCGTGGGGAACGCGTTCAGGAAGCGGTCGTGGCGAGGAGCTCCCTGGCGTCGCTGATCAACGCGGAGCGGCGGATCCAGCGGTCCAGCTCGTCGAGGTCGGTGCTCGCGAGGACGCGCTCCCTGACCTCGGCTGGGATCTCCAAACCACGCGCCTCCAGGACGGCGACAACGGCCTGCGCCTTGGCTTCGATCTTCCCCTTCGCGACGTAGCTACGTGCGAACTCGCTCTGAAACTGGTATCCGGCCTTCATCATCGCCTCCAATGTCCGCCTCGCCGCTTCGTTCAGCGAGGATAGCACCAGGTCCCCGTAGACGGCGCGGCGCTCCTCGCCGAGCTCGACGGCCGCCGCCAGGAATGCCACGCCGATCGCCTCGCCCGCCGCGCTCTGCCCATGCGCCATCGCCGACAGCACGACCACCTCGGGCGCGGCCTTCGCCTGCTCGGCGCCCGTGACGACCGGGACGCCCTCCGGCCCGAGCACGAGCGGCGTCAGCGTCGCTCCAGGATGGCCCATGGCGATCACCCGCGAGCACCACCGCGCCATGTCCTGGTCGGTCGTCACGACCAGCAGCCAGGTCGGGCAGCGGTGCTGCGCCCTCGTCTGGGCGAGGTACACCGGCCAGACGTACGGCTTGTCCGGGTCCACGCCGAGCTGGACCTCGACCACGGTCGCCATCGCGGGCCGCTGCTGCTCGCCGACCAGCAGCACGACGACGACATCCGCCCGGCGATCCGAGGGCACGATCTCGGCGAGATCGGAGGCCACGACGCGCGCCTCCGTGAAGGCCGGTACCCGCTGGCCGAGCGCGTCCTGCAGCATCTCGGCGGCCAGCGTGGGTCGGTTCTTGAACAGCTCTACCAGGGCTTCGTGGGTCACGGAAGGCATCGGGGCGTCTCTCGGGTGGGTACGGTCGTGCTGGATCCTCGAACGGCGTGCCGGGCTCATGCGGTGATCCCGCGCGCGCCGGAGCAGCCGTCTCCCACTCGATGAATTCCGGCCAGACTCCCGGATTGGTCACGCCGTGTGACCTGCGTGCGCCCCGACATCAGGACACGGGGCTCCGCGAGAGGGCACTCCGGGATACGAGATGACGTAAAAACGCGAGCGCGGCGGGCCTCTCGTCTCATTTCCCGATCGTCAGCGCCTCCTGCCCGGAATCCACAACGAGAGCACCTCGGCCGGCACAGGGCCGGTCGAGGGTCGAGGTGGAGCGCTGGGGCAGCCGGGCGCAGCGGCCTCTCTCGCTGCATGCGCCCGAGGTGGAGAGCGGTTGAATGGGTCAGTACGACATCGCCTTGCGGCACATCGCGCTGCGCTGTGGCGACGAGCTTGCTCAGGGGCTGAGGCTTTCATTTCCAGTCGAAGCGTTCTCGTGGGTCGAGACACAGCTGACCGCGCTGGAGCGCAGGATCGCCCGGGTCCTCGAGCTCCGCGGCGGCGGTCAGCGGCGCCTCGTGCAGCTGGAGTTCATCGTCGCGCCAGAGAGCGACCTCGCGCTCCGCATGTGCGAGTACGCTGTTCTGCTCGTCCTCTCGCTCCGCGCCGCGGGCGACCCGTGCCGGGGCGACGGTGCGATCCCCCCGGTCGAGAGCGTGGCCGTCCTCCTCAGCGGGCGCGCGGCTCCGTGGCCGCTCGAGATCGCAACCCACACCGGCAAGTGGGAGAAGACCGGCCTCCGTGGCCTGTGGCAGGACTTGCTCAAGTTGATGATGACCGACTTCCCCTGGACGCTCGCGCCTATCGAGTAGCTGGCCCGGCGCTGGCGTTGCGCCGCCGGCGTTGCGTCGACGTCCAGCGACGAACTCGCTTTGTTCGTCAGCCCGGCCGGCTCAGCTCGTAGCGGGGCAGGCACATCGCCGATCCAGGGACGAAGTTGGGGAACGCTGTACTAGTTCAACCGCACGAGCCGCCCCACGAGGCGGAAGAGCCCCCGTGACACCGCGTTGATGGCGCCGCCGACCAGCTCGATATCGCCGCTCTCGTGGATTCGGAGCGCACCGAAACCCGAGCGAAGCAACACTTCCTTGCTGCCCTCGATCGAGATCTTCTCCCCGCGGAGGCGGAGCTCGCGCGGCCTCCGCGTCCTGAGCGCGGCGATGATCAGCGGCGGCTCACCCCCGCAGGTCTCGACCAGAACGGCGTCGCCGTTCGCGCGGGCGTCCTCGATCACCTCGAGATCGACATCGGGTGCGATCTCGGCAAGTACGGGCACATTGGCGCCCCGGGCGAGGATCGACGCTCTCCGCGTCTTGCCCTCGATCGATACGACACGCGCCGTGCACATTGCGACGGCAGCGATCGGCGGCGCCTGTCGTTCCGGGAGCACCGCCGCCGTCGTCTCGACGATCTCGTCCAGCGTCACGCCGGTCGTCGCGAGCTCCCCGACCGCTTCCGCCTTGCCCTCGGTCTCCGCAGCGCCCGGCGAGACCAGCTCCGTCTCGGAGCGAATGTTCCAGGTGCTCATTCCCCTACCTTGAAGGCACGCATCAGAAGCTCCAGTTTCGACGCGGCAACGCCTGCGCCAGCGTACAGGGCCGTACCGCTGCCGGCCACGATCGCCTCGCTCCTGCCGCATCGAACCACAGCCTCTACCGTTGTCCAGCCGTTTGGGTCGCCGTGCCACCGGTGTGCTTGACAGCTCGGAGGAGCTCGGGCCTGCTCCGAGCTCCTTACCAGAGGTGCTCGCTTGGCGCGAACCGCTCCCGTACCCAACATCCCCGCGATTCCCGGCATGAACCCCGGCATCTTCGTGATGGGCGGAGGGGGCAACGGAGGCGGGAGCGGGTCGGGCGGCGGCAAGGGGTCGAAGAACGGCCAAGGCTCCGACGGCAGCAGCGGAGGCAGCGACGCTGGCGGTGGCGGTAAGAGCGCCTGCGGCTCGCCGGGGAAGGATGGCGGCGGATGCCCGCAGCACCACGGCGGCAAGAACAGCGGCGCGGCGTCGCACGGCGATCCCATCGACGTGATCACCGGCCGCGTGTTCACCGCGCCCGTCGTGGACCTCGCCCTGCGCGGGCCGCTGCCGCTCGAGATCGCGCGCTCCTACTCCACGACGAGCCGCGAACGGGACATCGGCCTAGGGCACGGCTGGACGCACACGTTCGCGTGGGAGGTGGAGCTGAGCCGCGGCGGGAGCGCCAAAGTCTGGACGGAGGACGGACTCGACGTGCCCTTCGGCGTCGTCGAGCGGGATACGGGCGTGATGGGGCCGCACGGATGGGTGCTCCACCGGCACGAGGAGGGGTTCGCGCTGGACATGCCCGACGGCACGCGGCGGATCTTCGAGCCGGACCTAGGCGAGCCGGCGCGCCGGCGCCTCCACCTCACGGCGGTCGAGGACCGCGCCCGGAACCGGATCCAGCTCCACTACAGCGGGGCATCGCTGTCGCGCATCGTGGACTGCGTAGGACGGACGATCCGTGTCCTGACGACCCGCGAGGGGCGGATGGCGGCGCTCGGGGTCGTGTGCGCCTCCGGACGCGTCGTGCGCTTCGCGACGTACGAGCACGATCCCGCAGGAAACCTCGCCAAGGTGACCGACGCGGACGGGCACGCGACGGCGTACATGTACGATGACGACCATCGGCTCGTCTCCTATCGCTTGCCGACTGGCCAGACCTTCTTCTTCCGCTACGACGACGAGGGCAGAGGCGTCGAGTCGTGGGGCGAGCATGAGAGCGGCATCGATCCGTGCCTCGCCGACGACCTGCCCGAGCTCCTCGCCGACCGGCGCACCAGGGCCAAGGGCATCCACCATGTCAAGGTCGAGTATGGCCCTCACGGCTACAGCGAGGTCGCCGACGCGGCGTGCACATTCCGGTACGTCGGCAACGAGCACGGCAAGGCCGACAAGGCGGTAGCGAACGGGCGCGTCTTCGCCCGGACCTACGATGCGCGCGGCCACCTGACCTCGTACACGGACGCGATGGGCGCGACCACGCGCTGGGAACGCGATCTGTTCGGCAACGAGACGCGTGTCGTCGACGCGCTCGGGCAGGTGACGTGCATCGAGCGCTTGCCGAACGGCGACATCACCCGGATCGTCGATCCTGACGGCGGCGAGACCGTCGTCGAGTACCTGAAGGACGCGCTCCTCATCAAGGATCCCACCGGCGCGCTGTTCGAGGTGCGTTACGACACGCGCGGGCTGCCGGTTGAGACGATCGCCCCGAACGGGCGGGGCCGGCGCTACCGCTACGACGATCACGGCAACTCCGTCGAGGCCTCGGACGAGCGCGGCGTGGTGCTCTGGCAGGCGACATACGACGAGCTCAGCCGATGCACGTCGGTGCGCGATGAGGCCGGCGCGGTCACCCGCTACCGGTACAGCGAGAAGGGGCTGCTCCTCTCGGTGGAAGAGCCTGGGGGCCTCATGTGGCGGTTCAAGCACGACGGTCTGGGCAACATGATCGAGGAGGTCGATCCCAGCGGGCGGCAGACGGTCCTCGTGAGGGGAGGCACGGGCTCGCTCGCCGAGGCGCGGCTGCCCGACGGGAGCACCGTCCGGCTGCGCTACGACCGCAAGGAGCGGCTCGTCCGCATCGTCAACGCGCACGGCGAAACGTATGCGTTCGAGCTGGGGCCGACCGGCCTGAAGCTGGGCGAGCACACGTTCGACGGGCGCGAGATCCGCTACGATCACGACCTGGCGGGCCGCGTGGTGCGGGTGTCGTTCGCGAACGGCCACGAGGTGTTCCTCGAGCGCGACCTCCTCGGGCGGATCGTGAAGCGGACGCGAGCCGACGGCAGCGAGGAGACGTTCGAGTACGACTTCCGTGATGACGTGCTGGCCGCCGAGAATGCGTCCGGGAGGGTGGAGTTCGTGCGCGACGCCGGGGGCGCGATCGTCAAGGAGCGGCAGATCGTCGACGGCCAGGGGTTCGAGGTCCACGTCGAAAACGACGCCATCGGCCTCCCGGTGCGCCTACGGACGTCGCTCGGCCATAGCGCGGAATGGCGGCGGGACTACGCAGGGCGTCGCTTCACGGTGCGGCTCGACGGGACCGAAGAGATGGCGGTGCGGCTCGACCGCGCAGGGCGCGAGATCGAGCGCGCGCTCTCGCGCGGCGGGCGTGTGCTGCTGCGCTACGATCTCGCGGGCAGGCTCGCCGAGCGGTACGTGACATCGCCGGCGATGGAGCAACGCGCGCGCCCAGGGGAGCCCGCGTGGGTGAGCGCGCCCGAGGCCGGGGCGACCATCTATCAACGCATGGAGTACAACGGGTCGTCCGAGCTCACAGCCCTGTGGGACGCGCGCTTCGGATTGACCCGCTACCAGCACGACGCGCTCGGACAGCTCCTCGCCGCGGTCCCGGAGGGCACGCGCGGCGAGCTCTTCGCCTATGACCCGGCTGGCAACGTGCACGACGCGAGCGAGACGGGCGCGGGCCGGGAATACCGCGGCGGCGACGTGCTCCTACGCGCGGACGCGATGGCGCTTCTTTGGGATGAGTTCGGAAGGCTCGCCGAACGGCACATGCAGACCAGCGCTGGCGAGCGCGTCACATCCTACAGGTGGGCGGAGGCGGGCACGCTGTCCGAGGTGATCTTGCCCGATGGGAGCGTGGTCAAGTTCACCTACGACGCGTTCGCGCGGCGGCTCAAGAAGGAGGTGTATCGGAGAGCGGTCGACGGTCGCTGGGCGCTGCTCCGGCGCACACGCTTCTACTGGCACGGAAACACGCTGCTGCACGAGACCACCGAGGCCGACGCGGTGAGGTTCGAGCGGCGCTACTGCTTCGGTCCGGACGGCGAGCCGTGGGCGCACCGGGAGATCGTGCGGCGCGGCGGCGAGCTCCACGAGGGGGCGTGGGTCTACTATGTGAACGATCTGGCGGGCTTCCCGGAGCGGCTCGTCGACGGAGACGGCCAGATCCTTGCCGAGATCGCGAGGACGGCGTGGGGAGCAGCCGCGATGCGGGAGGGGGCGCAGGCGGCGACGCCGCTGCGGTTCCTGGGGCAGTACGCCGACGCAGAGACGGGGCTCCACTACAACCGCTACAGGTACTACGACCCCGCGCTCGGCCGGTACATCTCGCCGGATCCGGCGGGACCGCTCGGCGGACTCAACGCGTTCGCGTACGCCAGGAACAACCCGTTCGATTACGGGGACCCGTGGGGGCTCGTCTATACGCGCATCGTCGACAACAGCACGCGGCCGGCGACGGTGCTGTACGAAGGATACAACATCGACGAAGCAAGGCACAAACGACCTGAGGCGGGCGGACAGATCCCGCACGATTACCACAAGAACTCGTGCGCAGAGACCCAGGCGCTCCAGCGCATGAAGAACGACATCAAAGCCGAGGTCGAAAGCGAGCAGAGCGCGGCGAAAAAGAAGGGAAGCAGGAAGAGCCCGTTCACGCCGATGACCCCTGAGGAAAAAGAAGCAGAAGTGAACCGCCGGCTCAAAGCAAAATTCGACAACCCCAACATAGCGATCGAAACGTTTCAAACAAAAGGAGGCAATCGCGTCAACCCCTGCGACCTCTGCCAACAAATGTTCGCGAACCTCGAGATCAGCCATGCGGTCGTCGGCGAGGAGGGGAAGCGCGGCAAATTCGGCAAGTACAGACGAAGATAACGTTGCATCTTTCTCATGCTGAGGAGAGCCCGATGGTGGGACGGTTCTTGGGAGAAGGCCAGTCCGGAGCGCTGAGCGCCCTCCGTTCCTGGCACGAGGCAGGGCGTCCGGCGGCGTGCGTCGTCCACGGCCCACCCGGCACGGGAAAGAGCACGATTGTTGAGCGCTTCTTTGGCTCGATCACGGTTCCTGGGACGTTGAAGCTCCTCGTGCACGCCGGACGCGTGTTTGGCGCCGCCTTCGAGGAAGAGGCGCTCGCGCGGCTCTCGGCCGGCCCCTGGCCCGAAGGAACAGGGTTTGACGAATTTCACTTCGGCGTGCGATCGAGCCTCAGAAATCGGATCGTGAACTGGGATGGCGACGACGGCCAGCCGCAGCTCCTGATAGGTCTCATCTCCCCCGACGCTTGCGTGGACTGGCCGGATGACGCCCGCTGCTCGGTGCTTGGCGAATTGGGGCCAGCCGCCCGTGTCGTGGTGGCGGTCTCTGGCGCGCGAGACGTCGCTGAGCGGTGGGCAGAACGGTGCGGTTTCCACCCCGAGAGCGTGGCGTATGTCTTGGTCGACGGGTTCCGCATGGACGAGATCGACCCGCCTCTCCGCGACCAACTCGCCTGGGCGGCGATCGATGGGCCAGGTCCAAGCGCCTATGTAGACACGGCGGCGACGTCGCTCGGCGACCGCGGCGCCGAGCGGCTGGCGATGCTCGTATCCCTGGTCGCGTGCGCGTTCGCACCGCTCGACATCGCCGAACTTGCGTCGCTCCTCGACACACAGGCAGACGAGGTAGCCAGATGGCTCGACGCGCATGGCGACATCATCGGCTCGGTGCTCCAACGGCGCACGGAGGATCACCGGCTCCGCTTTCATCACGAAGTGTTGCGCGCCGCGTGGGTGGCAGCGAGACCGGAGCAAGCCGCGCTCGCCGCTCGGCGGTTCGCAGAAGCTGCCCGAGCGTTCGTCGGCGCCTGGGAGGACATCCGCTCACCCGAGCTCGGCGCGGTCACCTATCTCCGCCGTTACGCCGGCGACCACCTCGTCGGATTTAGCGCGCGGGACGCCGATCTCCTCCCGCTCTGCGATCCGCGGTGGGCCTGGCCGCGCTCACGAGAAGATCTCGCGGCGCGCCGTACGGAGCTTGTGCGCGTGCGACGCTCGATGGCAGCGCAGCTTCACGCGTCGGACGCGCTGACGCTCCCGCCCGAAGCGGTGACCAGCATCGTGAGGCTCGCGATCGCGCAAGGCGCGCTCGCAACCCTGCATCACGCGTGGCCCCCTGGAGCGGACCAGCCCGACAACGAGACGTGGAACGACACGCAGCGAGCGCTCGCCGTCGCGCTCTTCGGGCTGGCGGCGCACGCTTCTCCACCGATCCGCGAGCGCATCACAGGGCGCGCGCTGGGCGTGGTGCGGCAACGCGGCTCGTCCTGGTGCGGCGATGGATGGGAAGATGCGTCGGCATTGCTCGCAGCGGCGCGCGCGGCATCGGGCGATGAGGCAGCGATGTGGGCGCGGTGGGCGGTCTCCGCCACGTGGCGCGCAGAGAAAGGGCCCGACATCTACTTGGATGCGTGGCTCACCGCCGCCAACATCCTGCCGCCATCCGAGGCTGAAGCCCTCGTCCAGCAAGCCATCGAGCGCGCGCTGTCGAGCGCGAAGCCGGGGCACGCGCTCGCGTGCCTCGCCGCGGCGGAGTTGCTCGGCCAGGACCAGGCGCTCGCCCTCTTTCGCGCGGCGCTGCCTCTTCCACCGACGTCGCGCGCGAACGCGCTAGCGCCGCTCTTGCGAGTACTTCCCGACGACGAGCGTGTCCGCGCGGTCTCGATGTCGTTCGATGCCTTCTTCGTCGACTACGACGAGGACGCCGAGAGGCACGACACCGACGCGTGCACCGCGGCGCTGCTTCCGTTCCTCGGGCTCGCCGAGCTCTCCAGGCTAGTGGAGGAGGCCTCCCCTCTCCCCAGCGCCGTGGCCGTGCGCTTCGCCGAGCTCGACGCCACTGGGCGCACGATCGACGTCATCCGACAGCTCTGTGGCGGCGGCATCGACGGCGCTCGGCCGCTGCTCCGCGCCGCGGCGACCGAGGGCGGCCGCTCCCTCGTGCAAGCCGCACGCAAGGCGGTGGCTGCGCTCGATCCTGCATGGGTCGCCGCGGGGCTCGTGTGCGATCACCCAGCCGAGGCGATCCGGGTGCTCGGGCTCGAGGCCGCGGTGGAGATCGCCGAACGAGGTGGCGGAGGCGGCTCGGAGGCCGCGCGTATCATGGCGCTCGCGGCGCTCTGCCGCGCTGGTCCCGAGCCGTCGCGCCCCGCGCTCGCCGCGCGCGCCGTCGCTGCCTACCACGACGACCCGGGCACCGACGGGCTGGAGAGCGTGGTGCGCTGCGCACCCTGGATGTCACTGGCGGACGCAGCGAAGCTGTTCTCCGTGAGCCTCGGGGACGCAGCCGATCAGGTCACGCTCGTCGCGACCCTGAGCCGCTGGGGCGGCGTCGAACAGCTCGCGCCCCTCATCGCGCGCATCGGCGGGGACGACGCGCTCGCCGCCGTCGCCGACGTCCTGCCCGAGGCGCTCCGGTGGATCTCGCGGGCGGAGGCCGGCTAGAACGTCGACTCGGACCCGCACCCCTCGCTTCGGGTCCGAGGTGGGCGATCCGCCGACGAAGTGGAGTAACAACCTCGTCTACAACTGGGTGTTCCACTGCGGATACACCCCGGAGAATCAGAGGTTCCACTCGAACCTGCGCGGCAATTACCACGTCGCCGGTCCCTCGACGCCGGTGGCTCGACCCGAACGACGCGAGCCGCGACCGTCGATGGCGAAGCGCCCGCAGCCTGCCGTGAAGAACCCTGCGCGCCTGGGTAATGTATTGCCCCCCAAGCAGGGGTCGCCGCGCTGACCGCTTCGCACCTCGCCCCCGCGAAGAAGTCGGTGCATTCTGAATTCTCGGAATTCTCGGATGCGCGGCGCGCGCCCCGACACCGTCTCGCAGGGCACGACGCGTGCTTTATCGCCTCCGGCGCCCGCGAAGCGCCTGATGAATCGCTCGCGTACAGCGCGGGCGGCTTTGCCGCCGTGGAGCTCCTTTGCCTCGTGAGGGTGCTTTGAGACGACGTCCGCCTCGGATTCACGCGTTGCTCGCCCCCCTGTCGGCGGCGATGCTCTGGTCCGCGCCTGCTCGCCCCGGCGAGCCGCCGCAGCTCTCCTGGGACAAGCCCGTTCGCTGCATCCGGTCGCCAGACGGCGGCGCGGTGCGCGTTCAATGCGAGCCAGGCCCGGACGGCGAGCGCTGCCTCGTCGCGCCCGATCACCTGGCCCACGACGGCGGCGCGCTCGACAAGGTGCAGCCGTGCAACGTCATCGAAGACGCCTCGGCCTACCGGGCCCTGACCGCGCGCGGCGCCCGCCTCGTCGCCGCGATCCCCGAGTCGCCGCCGGGCTACGCGCGCTCGGCCGAGGGCAAGGCATTTCAGGTCAAGTTCGATCTGCTGAACCGGCTTTACCTGGGCGCGTCCTGGCTGCCCACGTTCCATGGCGAGAACGGGCTCCCCGTGCCCGCGAGCTTCCCCCTGGGCCGCGGGAGGGCCGAGGCCGGCATCCACGTGAGCGTGCTCTCGACGCGCTCCCGCGCCCGCCATGACCTGCGCATCCTCGAGGGGTCGGCCACGTTCGACGATCTCGAGCTCTCCGGGGTGCTCCTCAGCTACGATTACCAGCACCTGCACCGGCGGCCGGCCCACTGGCTCAGCACCTTCGTCGGCAAGCCGCGGCTTCACGCGATCTCGCCGCGGATGGGCTGGGGCTTCCGGGTGGTGTCGGTGAACGACCGCCCTCCCGCGCGCCGCGACACGCTCGACGTGGAGTTCGGCGAGGTCCACCTCGCGTGGAGTCCGTGGCAGTCGAACGACATGTACAGCCACATCCGGCTCGAGGCGGGCGCCGATCTGGGGGAGTACTGGGAGCGCCGATCGGAGATCGACGACGGCCTGGATACAGGCGCTTTGTACGTCGGCCCGACGGGCGCCCTCAAATCGCGCTTCAGCCTCGGCGAGGGCGGCCTCCACGCGCTCTCGACCGCGTTCACCTACCGGCGCCCGAGCATCGCGGCCGGGAGCGGGAGGGGAGAGGTGATGAACCGACTCGAGGCCACCATCGCTTACGAGGGCATCCTCCTCGCGATCAACGATCAGCCCATCTCGCTGCGGCTCGCCGCGATGGGGGTGAGCCGCAACGACCTCGACAGCGACATTCGCGACGTGGAGGTCAAGGCCGCCGCGGGCCTACGGGTGTCGTTCTGGGCTCCCCCACGGGTGTTCGAGCCGATGCCCGTCTTCGAGGACCCGTGACGGCTCGGCGCCTCGCCGCGCTGCTCGTCCTGGCGGCGGCCGCGGCGCTCTCCCCGCGCGCCGGCCGCGCCGAGCCGGCGCGCGAGGAGAGCGAGGAGAGCGAGCGCGCGGGCGGCGGCGATACCGCTGTTTCCGAGGAGGGCCGGCGCTTCCGCGTGCGCTTCGACCCGGCGAGCCGGGTGTGGCTCGGCGTCGCGTCCGCGCTGCACCGGGGCGCGGGCGGGGCGATCGCGATCGAGCCCGAGATCGACGCGGGCCTGTCCTACCGCGCGCGCAGCGTGACGGGCTCCGGGCCTGGCCGCGTGGTCTGGCAGGCGGATCACCGCGTCCTCGCCGGCCGGGTGTCTCCGGCGGGGCAGGCGCTCGACGGCGTGCCCGCGCTCGACGCGGCCCTGTACGGCGCGTCGTTCTTGCGGCACGACGAAGCGCCGCGGGTGGTCTTGCCGATGTCGCCGCCGATCGCGGTCCCCTTCCCCTTCGACATCGGCGTGGAAGCCGAGGTGGGCCGGGTGAGCATCCCCTCGATCCCGCGGCGCCAGGGCGACGGATCCTCGGCGCCGCTGATCCGGCTCGGCGTGGCGCGCGCCACGGCGATGCTCGATCCGTGGCGCACGGGCGAGGCGGGCCGCAGCTTCGAGATCGGGCTCGGGGTCCGTTACGACATCGACGCTTACGCGGAGTCCCCCGCTCCCCAGGCCGCGCCCGCGCGCCGCACGCTCGGTGAGCCCAGGGTCGTCCACCGGATCGCACCCATGACCGCGGGCTCGCTGCGGCTGCGGCTCCAGAGCGGCGACGGGCTGACGGTCTTCGATGGTCGAGGCGACGTCGTCCCGCACTGGACGAGCGAAGAGCGCTGGCGAGTCCTCGTGCGCTCGGCCGCGCACGTCGAGAGGATCCTGGCCGCGATCGACGATCAACCCATCGCCGCGGTGTTCGAGGGCGAGTACCGGCTGCTGCCGCCCGCCCTCGATGTGCAGGCGGTCCATGATCTGCGCGTGAGCCTCGGGCTCGCGTTCACGCTGGCGCTACGTTAAGGCGACGACCGGGTTGAAACTGCCAGAAGAGAGTGTGCTGCCTCGTGAAGCGCGCGCGATCGGAGCTCAGCGGAAGGCGTCGCGTGTCAGCGTCCCGATCACGCGCGGCTCGGGCGCGTGGGGGTTCGGCGCCCACTCGACGGTCATGCCGAGCTTGCGCATCACGGCCTGCGACGCGAGGTTGTCGGGCTCGGTGGTGGCGATGACGTGGTCGAGGCGCTCCTCGTCGAACAGGTGGCGCACTACCGCTCGGGCGGCCTCGGCGGCCAGGCCCCGGCCGCGCAGCTCGGCCGCGATGAACCAGTACAGCGCGACATCCGCGCTGGCGACGCCGCCCGGACCGCCGCGCAGCGAGTCGACGAAGGGCACTACGCCGACCACGCCCACCAGCGAGCCGTCCCTGAGCGTCACGGCTCGCTCTCCATACGGCGGCTGGTACAGCTCGGCCAGGAACTTGGTGCTCAGCACGCACCACTCGAGCCACTCTTGGCGCTGCTCCAGGCTCATTCCCTGCTCGTCGCCGCCATCCAGGATTCGATGGCAGGCATCCAGATCCCCGCGGGTGAAGGGGCGGATCCGCAGGCGCTCCGTCTCGAGCTCGGGCATCACGCGGGGCATAGAGTCTACCCCCGCCGCCGATTCTGCTGTGCGCCGGCCCAGGCGCCGAACAGGGTGCCACCGATCGTGAGGACCGTCGTGACGAGCGCCAGCGTCACGGAAGTCCCGTCTCCCACGAGCACCCATCCCAGCACGAGCGAGAGCGCGATGAGCACCCACGCCAGCCGGTACTCCATGTGCCGCGCGGTGCGGGCGCAGGTGTAGCCACCGATCGCGGAACCGAAGGTGCCGATCACCGTGAGGGTGATCGTGAAGCCCTCCGAGGGCGACGTGAGTGCCTTCGCGAGACCGTCGTCGGTCGCGCCCATGGAGGCAAGGAACACCGCATAGGCGAACAAGAACGCAATCCCGAGCACCATCGTGAGCCCGAGGTCTGCGAGCAAGCCGAAGAGCAGCGCCTTGCCGGCGGATCCGTGCGCCCGCGCCGGCCCAAGGCTGAGGCTCGCCTGCGGGGGCTGGAAAGGATTGGGGGCCGGCCTCTCGCTCATGGCGGGGGCAGTCTCGCCGCTTGCGCTCCCCGCGGTCAACGGGCCGGGCCGCCCGCCTTCGCCCCCTCGCAGGCCGCCGCCATCCCCGGGCCCGCGACGCGCCGCGAGAGCCGCCGTATTCACGTACCAGTATTCGGTCGCCGCGCTGCAATTACCGACATTCAACTGGTCTCCTTGTTGTGTGAATGAACCTCGACCCAGCGCCGCCGGCCATACCCCTCCTGGCTTCGCCAGCGGAGGGAAAATCGTCTCAAGGGGCATGGATCCGCGCTCAAGTGAAAGCACGAAGTGCACGCTGATGAGGTGCACGCTGATAATGATGAACCATGGCGCTCGCGCTGGTCGTGGGGTTCCTGCTCGGCTATTTCGGCTCGATCCCGGCGGCGGGGCCGCTGGCCGTCCTGCTCGTGGCCGCCGCGCTCGCGGGGCAGCCCCGGCGCGTCCTTCTGCTCGCCATCGGAGGAGCCTTCGCGGAGGGCCTCTGGGCGCTCGCCGCGGCGCGCGGGCTCGGGTGGGTCCTCGAGGCGCACCCCGCGATCGATCGCGCCCTCCGGACGGGCGGAGCGGCGCTCGTCGTGGCGATGGGCCTCGCCCTGGCGCTCGCGCCGCGACGCGCCTCGGAGGCGCCCTCCTCCGGGCGCGCGACATCGGCGCTCTCGGCCCTCCTGACCGGGTTCCTCCTCGTCGCGTTCAACCCGTCGTTTCTGGCGTCGTGGATCGCCTCGTGCGCCGTGCTCCGCGCGTACCCTGCCCTCGCGCCTGCGGTCGCGCCGGCCCACGCGGCCGCGCTCGCGGTGGGCGCAGCCGCGGGCGTGGTGAGCTGGTTCGCGACGCTCGGGCGCTTGCTGGCGCGCTACCGCGAGCGGCTCGGCGCATGGCACGGGCGCCTGGTGCGCGGCCTCGGCTGGGCGCTGGTGGCGCTGGGGCTCGCGGGGCTCCTGCAGCGGCTCGCGTGAGATCCGTGCCCTGTGTGGACGCCGGTCGCGCGCCCGCATAACGTCGTTCAGATGCGGGTAGGCGCCGGCAGCCTGCGTCGTCCGGTCGTATGAACGCCCTTCATACCCCGGTATCGGACCGCGCGGTGAGCCCTCGGTCGCGCGCCTCGGGTGCGTCGCCGCGCGCGATCTATCGCAGGCTGCGGGCCGGCGAGCCGGCCCCGGAGGATCTCGCGGACGAGCCCGCGCCGGAAGCCGCGGCCCCCGACGGCATCGAGGCGTTCTTTGCGGCCCTGACCGCGCTCCGCGATGAGGACGAGCGAGGCGCCGCGCCCGGCGACGAGAGCACCGACCCGGCGCGGGCCCTGCTCGGCTACGCGCCGACCGCGCTGCTCGACGGGTGCTGGCTCGCCGCGGTGGTGCGCGTGCGCCACGCGGACGGGGCGCTCGGCGCGGCCTGCCTCGACGCGTTCTATCTCGAGTGCGGCGAGGGCGACCCCGCGCGGCACCACGGCGCCCTGTACGGCGCCGCGCTGGCCGCCGCGGGGCTCGCGCTGCCCGATCTCGGGAGCCCCGCGTTCGAGCGCTCCGCCGGCCTCGCCGACGCGGACTTCGCGCTCGCGATCCCGGGGCTCCGCGTCGCGCAGATCGGGGCCGCGAGGCTGCCCGAGGCGCTGGGCCACCACGCGGCGGCCACGGTGCTGGGCCCGCCCGCCGCGGTGCGCCGGGCCGCGTCGCGCGCGCGCTGCGACGGCCTGTATTTCGCCGAGCACGCGGAGGGCGCGGAGACAGCCCGCCGGGCCCGCGATCTCGCGCGACGGTGCCTCGAGGCGCACGCCGCGGGCGGGGCGCCGGACTGGTCGCGCGTGTGGCGCGGCGCGTGGTCGCTCTGGGCCGCGCGGCGCGCGTGGCTCGCCTCGCTCCGGCCCGCCGCCCCGCCGTCCGCGTGGGAGGCGATGCTGGCCCTCGTCGAGGCGAAGGCGCGCCACGCGTTCGGATTTCACGGCCGCGTCCGGATCGACGGACAGGCGCTGGACGACGCGCTCGATCCGGCGCGGGTCGATGCGCGCCGCATCCTCCTGCGCCTCGCGCGCTCGCCCTGGATCGTGCCGGGGAGGCCCGACGAGAGCCCGCTCGTCACGCGCTCCGTTCAGTTCGGCGGGCCGATGTTCGGCGTGTTCACCGACGCCGAGGTCGACGTGATGCGCGCCTGGATCCGCGCGCTGATCGAGGCGCCGGAACCTCCGGCCGCCCTCCGCGTGACGCGCGGCGCGGACGAGCGCGCCGGCTCGCCGCGCGTCGATCACGAGGACCCCTCGATCGACGTGAATCGCCGAGGAGGATCCACCCCTCGCGCGCAGGCGCGCGCAGGGCTCCCCTTGCCGGATCTGTACCACCGGCTGCTCTGCGCCCGCGGGCCCGGGGACGTGGACCGCGACGCGGGCGAGCTAGCACGCGCACACGCCGAAGCGATGCTCCGCGAGGTGCACAGCGAGGTGTCCCCCGCCCGGCTCGCCGCGGATGGGCGCTGGCCCTGGTCCGCCGCGGGGCTCTCGCGCTGGGTCGACGCGCGGCTACGCGAGCAGATCTTCGAGGAAGGCCACGCCCACGCGCGGTCCACGGTGGGACCGCATGCGGCCGCACACCCCGCGCGCGACCGCACGCAGCCCACGGACGACGCGGGCGTCGCACGCGAGATCACCCGCGACGAGGCCGTCTGGCTGCTCACCCAGCTCGCGCCGGCGGCCGTGATCGACGGCGCCTGGCTCCAGGGCATGACGGCCCCCGGCGCGTTCCACACGCCGGTCGCGTCGCTCCTGCTCCGGATCTACCGCGACGAGCTCGGTGCGGGCGCGCCCGCCCAGCACCACGGCAACGTGCTGCGCAGGGCGCTCGCGGAGCAGGGCGTGACGCTGCCGCCGTGCGACGCGCGCGCGTTCGTGGAGCGGCCCGACTTCCTCCCGCAGGCGTTCTCGATGCCCGTGCTCTGGCTCGCGTTCGCGCAAGGGTCCACCGAGCTCTTGCCCGAGCTGCTCGGCCTCAACCTGGCGATCGAGATGGCCGGCATCGGCCGCGGGTACGCGATGGCCGCCGCGCTCCTGCGGCGCCACCGGATCGACCCGTACTTCTTCGACCTGCACAACACGATCGACAACGCCGCGTCGGGCCACACCGCGTGGTCGATCGAGGCCATCACACGGCTCATGGACGCCTGCGCGGCGCCCGGCGACGCGCTCGCGATCGAGCGCGCAACGCTGCGGATCTGGCGCGGATACGCCGCGTACGCGCGCGCGAGCCGGCCGCTCGTGCGCGCCGTCGCGGTGCGCCTCGGCCCCCGCCTCGGCTGGCGCTGGCTCCGGCGGCATCTGCTCGGGGACACGGGGAGGTAACGCTCGATCATGTGCGGCATCGTCGGAGCGCTGGACCTCGCCGGGCGACGCACGTTCGATCCGGCGCGCCTCGACCGCATGGCGGCGAGCGTGCGGCACCGCGGCCCGGACGACGGCGCCTCCTTTTCAGCGCCAGGGATCGCCATGGCCACGCGGCGCCTCGCCATCGTCGACGTCGCGGGCGGCCGCCAGCCGATGACCGACGCGGGCGGCCGCGTGTGGGTCTCCTACAACGGCGAGCTGTTCAACCACGCCGAGCTGCGCCGCGAGCTCGCTGCGCGCGGGCACACGCTGCGCACGCGGTGCGACACCGAGCTGTGGCCCGGGCTCTACCTCGACGCGGGCGAGGGCGCCTTCTCCCGCGCGCGCGGGCAGTTCGCCGTGGCGCTCTGGGATCGCGAGGCGCGCACGCTGCTGCTCGGCCGCGACCGGATCGGGATCTGCCCGCTCCACTACGCGGTGGCGGACGGCTGGCTCATCTGGGCCTCGGAGATCAAGGCGATCCTGGCGAGCGGGCTCGTGCGCCCCGAGGCCGATCCGGCGGGCATCGACCACGTCTTCTCGCTGTTCGCCGCGGGCACGCAGCGGACGTGCTTCCGCGGCGTGCGCTCGATCTGGCCCGGGCACTACCTCCGCGCGCAGGGCGGCGCGGTGGAGCAGCGGCGCTACTGGGACCTGGATTTCCCTGCCCAGGGCGAGGAGCGGCGCGTCGCCTCGCTCGACGCGCTGATCGAGGAGACGCGCGCCTGCCTGCGCGACGCCGTGCAGCGCCGCCTCGTCTCCGACGGCCCGGTCGCGACGTACCTGAGCGGCGGGCTCGACTCGACGCTGGTGCTCGGCCTCGCCCGAGAGGCCCGCGGCGACGCGCCCATCGCGTCGTTCACCGTCGGCTTCGACGGCGCCGGGCCCGACGAGCGCCGCCGCGCGACCCGCAGCGCGGCGCGCCTGGGCGCGCGGCTCGAGACCCTGGTGCCCTCGCCGATGGACATCCTCGAGGCCCTCCCGCGCGTGGTGGAGGCCGCCGAGGGCCCCGTGATGGACACGGCCGACGGGTGCGTGCTCCTCCTGGCCGAGCGCGCCGCGCGCCGGGGGTTCAAGGTCGTGCTCACGGGCGAGGGCGCGGACGAGGCGATGGGCGGCTACGTCTGGCACAAGACCCACCGCGCCATGGAGCGCCTCGCCCGCGTCCACCCAGCCCTGCCGCGCGCGATCCGCGACACGCTGGCCGAGCTCGCGGCGCCCGGCACACCCGCGCCCACGTTCCAGGCCCACTTCGGCGACGTTCGCCCGAGCCTCCTCGACCTGTACGAGCCGCTCTCCCGCGCGCGCTGGCTGTTCTATTCGGATACGATGGCCGAGCGCGTCGCGGGCCACGACCCGTTCTCCGAGCTCGACATCGCGCCAGCGCGGATGCGCCGCTGGGATCCGCTGAATCGGTCGCTCTACGTGGAGTACAAGCTGATGCTGGCCGGACACCTCCTGGTGGGCAAGGGCGACCGCGCGGCGATGCACTCGGGCGTGGAGCACCGCTACCCGTTCCTCGACGAGGCCTTCGTCGACCTCTCCAGCGGCCTCTCGCCGGCGTACAAGCTCCGCGGGCTGCGGGAGAAGTGGCTCCTCCGCGAGGTGGCGCGGCGGGTGCTCCCGCGCGACGTCGCCGACCCGCCCAAGGGCATGTTCAAGGCCCACGCGCTCTGCGCGCTCGGGCCCCAGCCCCGCTGGATCGCGCAGCTCGTGAGCCCCGAGTCGCTGCGCAAGACGGGCTACTTCTCGCCCGCGAAGGTCGCGCGCGAGCAGCGCTTCCAGCGGATCCTGCCTGCGCTCGCCCCGCGGCGGATCGTCGCCGACGGGAGCTACACCGCCGTGGTCACCACGCAGCTGTGGCACCACCTCTTCCTCGGCGGCGGGCTGTGCGAGCTGCCTACGTGGTCGCCGCCAGCGCCCACGGCCGGCCCAGCGCCCGCGGCCGCAGACGAACGCGCGGTCGCATCGATCGAGAGGACGGTCCCATCGTGAGCCTCCAGATCTCCGCCGATCCCGCGCTCTCCGGCCACGAAGGCAGCCCTCGGACGCCGCCCCACGACGGAGAGGCCGCCGCGAGGGAGGAGCGGCTCCACGCGGCGGTGCGCCGGCGCTGGGACCGCATCGACTGGACGCGGCCGATCCCGCCCGAGGCGCTGGTGATCCCCGAGGCGCACTACATGGACGTCGCGGGCCTCGGGCTCACCGAGCGCCAGCGCGTCGCGATCAACCGGCTGTTCGCGTGTTTCACGTGCGAGCTGTTCATCCACTTCGAGGGCTACGTGATCCGGTACCTCGAGCGGTCGGCCCACCGCGCGCCGTACCTGTCCGCGCCCGTCGTCGCCCGCTTCGTCGCCGAGGAGCGCACGCACGCGGAGATGTTCGGCCGGCTCCTGCACAGGCTCCGGCCGGATCTCTACCCGACCGACGCGGCCCCGCCGCGCTTCCTGCGCTGGGGCCGGGGCGACGACGCGGCGCTGCGCCTCGCCCCGGCGGGCACGTTCTTCCTGCTCGCGTGGTATTTCGAGGAGATCACGCTCTTCGTGCCGCGGGCGATCGAGGCCCGGCCCGATCAGAGCGCGGCGCTCGTCGCCGAGATCATGGCCCTGCACGCGCGCGAGGAGGCGCCGCACGTCGCCATCGACGAGCGCGTGCTCCTGCACCTGAACGAGCGCTGTCCGCGCTGGCTCGCCGCGATCCAGACGGCCCTCGCGCTGCCCTTCCTTGTGTACGTCGACGGCGTGGTCGGCGACGCGTGGCGCCGCCTCGTGGCCTCGGCCGGCAGCGAGCTGGGCCTCGACGCCGCGCAGCGGCGGCGGCTCGGCGCGCGCGCCCCGACGCAGTCCGATCGCTGGGGCACCGAGAGCTTCACGCGCAAGCTGGAGGGCCGCGGGCTCGCGGGAGCGCGGCCCCTCTGCTGGGCGCTGCGGCGCGCGCTGCGCACGGATCCCGCGTGAGCTCCGGGCTCGCGTACATCGGCGACAGCCACGGCATCCTCTCCGCGTGCCGCGACCTCATCGAGGCCGCCGAGCGGAGCGTCGTCCTGCAGATGTACCTCTTCGCGGCCAACGGCGACCAGACCACGCTGCTGCCGCGCCCGGGCGCGTTCCCCTACGCCGACACGGTCGCCGACTGGCTCATCGCCAAGAAGCGCGCGCGGCCCGACGTGACCATCGTCGTGATCCTGGACAGCAACACGCCCGCGAACCCCGCCCTGACGCGCCGCCGCGGCGCGCCGGTGCGGAGGCGCCTCGCGGACGCGGGCGTCCTCGTGCTGAACGCCTGCCTGTTCGGCGCGCGGTTCGAGGGGCGCCGCCGGCTCCTGCCCCGGATGAATTTCCACCTCGACCACGCGCGCGTGTCGATCGAGGACTGGGTCGAGCACCAGAACCGCTGGCAGGTGCTGCACAACGTCGAGGACCACCGGAAGAACCTGGTGATCGACGGCGGGCGCGCCGGCGCGATCACGTCGCACAACTTCATCGACGCGGCGTTCGACTGGCACGAGAACCTGTTCTGGCTGACGGGCGCCGTGGCCCGCCGGCTCTGGCGCGTCGCGATGGCGGCGATCGGCGAGGCGCTCACCCTCCCGCAGGCGATCGGCGACGAGGGCCGCGCCGCGCTCCACGCGCTCGTCGCAGACGCCGCGCGCGCCGCGGCCAGGCCCGACGATCTCGGGACCGAGGGCGCCTCCCTGACGCCCACGCTCGCGCCGGTGCCGGGGTACGCCGGCGGCCTGCGCGTCCCCCTCCCCCCGCCCGGCGCGCTCACCGCCGCGGGCGACGAGACGTGCGCGCTCGTCGAGCACGAGGCGATCCGCGAGCGCCTCACGGACCTGTTCGACGGCGCGGAGGCGGGCGACGAGCTCCTCGTCGCGACCACGTACCTCTCGGACCTGCCGATGCTCGAGGCGCTCGATCGCGCGGCGGCGCGCGGCGCCCGGGTGCGTGTGCTGATCGACTCCATCGACGCGCTCCCGCTGCCCCCCGCGGCCGGGTGGCTCATCCGCAACCTGGTCAATCACCACGGGATCACCCGCGCGATCGAGGCCGAAGCGCGGTGGCCCGACCGCTTCGCGCTGCGCGTCCACGACTCGCGCGGCGGGGCGATGATGCACCTCAAGACGGCGGCGCGGCTCGGCGCTCGGCCGATGCTCGTGGGCGGCCAGGCCAACTTCACGCCCAACTCGTTCTCGCGCGCGTGGCTCGAGACCGACCTCGAGACCCGCGATCCGGCCTTCGTCGCCGCGTTCGCGGCGCACTTCGAGCGGCTCTGGGATCTGCCCGCCTCGCGGCGCGCGTCGAGCGGCCGGGGGTCGTGGGCGCGCTCGGCGCTGCTGGGCGCGTTCGAGCTGCTCGGCCTCCGGCCCTGACGCGCTCAGCGGAGCATGCCGATCACCAGGGCGGCGATCGTCGCGTCCGCGACGATGTGCGCGAGCACGGGCGCAAGGAGCCCGCGGGAGTGCTGCCGCAAGACGCCCAGCATCACGGCCCAGCTGCCCGCCAGGAAGACGCCCAGCAGCCCCCGCGGGAACCCGTGCGCGTGCTGCGCGCCGAACGAGGCAGCCTGCAGGACCACCGCGACGCGCGCGCCCCACGCCGCCGCGAGGCTGGGCTGGAGCACGCCCCGCCAGATCACCTCCTCCAGCGTGGCGTTCAGCACGGCAAAGACCGCGCCTCCCGCGATGAGCAACGGCGTCGACACCTGGAGCAGCTCCGAGCCGGT
Organism: Sorangium sp. So ce117; assembly: GCF_051524395.1. NCBI lineage: Bacteria > Pseudomonadati > Myxococcota > Polyangiales > Polyangiaceae > Sorangium > Sorangium sp. So ce117. The sequence continues at coordinate 2,991,365 of NZ_CP150309.1, read as the reverse complement.
GATGTCGCGGAGGTCGGGCCGGGCGAGCGCGAGCCACGCGACGAGCGCGACCGGCGTGACGCCGCCGACGAGCGCCGTCCAGCGCTTCGGGAGCCCGCCGGCCGCGCGCCACCCCTCGGGCGGACGCAGCGCGGGCGCGAGCCGCGCGAGGCCGCCGTAGGCCGCGAGCGCCAGGATCATGGCGAGCTGCCATACGACGCCGAGGCGCATCGCCACCACGATGCACGCCACGAGCGCCGCGACGGCGCGCGCCGGCCCCTGCGCCACGCGGGCCGCGAGCAGCGCCACCAGGGCCGCGGCCACGGCGACGGCGAGCGTCGCGCGCGGGAACGCGGGCGCGTCGAGCGCGGCCTGGAGCGCCAGGAGGCCGAGGGAGACCAGGCTCAGCGCGCGTTCGGCGCGCGCCTTCGGCTCGGAGAGGGCCATCGAGGACTCTTGCATCTGGACCGCGATGATGCCTCTTTCCCAGACTCAGGAGCGCGCGATGGTGGGGCGGTTCTTTGGAAAGGGTCAGTCCAAAGCGTTCGAAGCGCTGCGATCCTGGCACGAAGCAGGCCGCCCGGCGGCGTGCATCGTCCATGGGCCGCCCGGCGCGGGAAAGAGCACGGTCGTCGAGCGCTTCTTCGGCTCGATCGCGAGCCCTGGGACGCTGAAGCTCGTCGTCCACGCTGGGCGCGTCCATGGCGCAGCCTTCGAGGAAGAGGCGCTCGCACAGCTCTCGGCGGGCCCGTGGCCCCAGGGCACGCCGTATGACCCGCATCACTTCGGCGTCCGCACGAGCCTCGTGAACCGGATCATCAACTGGGACGGCGAGGACGGCCAGCCACAGCTCCTGATCGGCCTCATCGCGCCCGATGCGTGCGTGGACTGGCCGGACGATCCTGGCCGCTCGGTCCTGGACGAGCCAGGGCCCGCCGCGCGCGTGCTGGTGGCGGTCTCCGGCAGCCGCAGCGTCGCCGAGCAGTGGGCAGAGCGGCTCGGCTTCGGCCCCGAGAGCGTGGAGTACATCCCGGTCGACGGGCCCCGCCTCGAGGAGATCGACCCGCAGCTGCGCGAGAGGCTCGCCTGGGCCGCGGTCGACGGTCCAGGTCCACGCGCCCACGTGGAAGCGCTCGCGACCTGCCTTCGCGATGGCGGCGCAGCGCGGTCAGACATGCTCATGGCGATCCTCGCGTGCGCCTTCGCGCCGCTCGACGCCGCCGAGCTGGCGCCGCTCCTCGGCGCGCGGGCCGCCGAGGTGACGGAGTGGCTCGACGCGCACCGCGACGCCGTCCATGCCGTGCTCGAGGGGTGCGAAGAGGGTCACCGGATCCGCTTCCGTCACGAGGCGCTGCGCGCCGCCTGGGCGCAAGCGAACCAGGAGCACGTCGCGCTCGCGGAACGACGGTTTGCCGAGGCGGGTCGAGAGCTCGTTCGTGCATGGACGAGCGCCGATACGGCCGAGCGGGGCCCCGTCACCTACCTCCGTCGCTACGCCGGCGATCACCTCGTCGCCGCGGGCGCGCCGGACGCCGACCTGCTCCCGCTCTGCGACCCGCGCTGGGCGTGGCCGTGCTCGCGCGACGATCTCGCTGCGCGCCGAGCGGAGCTGGCCCGCGCGCGGTGCACCCTGGCGGCGCGGCTCGACGTGTCGGACGCGATCGATATCCCGTCCGAAGCGATATCCAGCGTCGTGAGGCTCGCGATCGCGCAGGGCGCGCTCACGACCTTGCACCACGCATGGCCTCCACAGACGGACCAGCCCGACCAAGGTGCGTGGAACGATACGGAACGCGCGCTCGCCGTCGCGCTCCTCGCGCTCGCGGAGCGCGCCTCTCCATCGCTCCGCGAGGGCATCACCGGGGGCGCGCTCGACCTCGTGAGGCGGACCGGCGCGGCATGGCGCGGCGATGGCTGGGAAGATGCGCTGGCATTGTTCGCCGCGGCGCGCGCTGCATCCAGGGACGAGGCAGCGACCTTCGCGCGGTGGGCGGCGTCGGCGATATGGCGCACGGAGAACGGGCCCGACCTCTACCTGGCCGGGTGGCTCACCGCCGCGAGCTTCTTGCCGCTGCCCGAGGCGGAAACGCTCGTCCAGCAAGCCATCGAGCGCGCGCTCTCGAGCGCGAGGCCGGGGGGCGCGCTCGCGCAGCTCGCCACGGCAGAACGGCTCGGCCCGGACCAGGCGCTCGCCCTCTTTCGCGCCGCGATGTCCCTTCCACCGACGTCGCGCGCGAACGCGCTGGCGCCGCTCCTGTCACAGCTGGCCAGCGAGGAGCGCGCCCGCGCCGTCTCCGCGTCGTTCGATGCGTTCCTCGTCGACCACGACGAGGGCGCCGAGTTGCATGACATCGACGCATGCACCGCGGCGCTGCTCCCCTTTCTCGGGGTGGCCGAGCTCCGCAGATTGCTGGACGAGGCCCTCCCGACCGCCGGCGCCGTGGCCGTGCGCTTCGCCGAGCTCGGCGCGCCCGGGTGCGCGCTCGACGTCATCAGGGAGCGCTGCGGGGGTGGAATCTTCGCCGCTCACCCTTTGCTGCGCGCCGCGGCGACCGAGGGCGGCCGCTCCCTCGTACAAGCAGCGCGCGAGGCGGTGGCCGCGATCGATCCGGCCTGGGTTGCCGCGGGGCTCGTGCGCGATCACGCGGCCGAGGCGATCCGGGTGCTCGGGCTCGACGCAGCGGTGGACGTCGCGGAGCGCGGCGGAGGCGGCTCGGAGTACACGCGTATCACGGCGCTCGTGGCCCTGTGTCACGCCGCCCCCGAGCCGTCGCGCCCCGACGTCGCGGCGCGCGCCGTCGCTGCCTATCACGATGACCAGGACACCGACGGTCTGGCGAGCGTGGTGAGCTGCGCGCCCTGGATGTCGGTCCCGGACGCAGCGAGGCTGTTCGCCATGAGCCTCGGCGAGGAGATCGATCGGGCCGAACTCGTCTCCACCCTGAGCCGCTGGGGCGGCGTGGAGCAGCTCGCGCCGCTCATCGGGCGCATCGGCGGCGACGATGCGCTCGCCGCCGTCGCCGACGTCCTCTCCCACGCGCTCCGGTGGAGCTCGCGGGCGCGCGCCGGATAGCGCGGTCCCCTCCGCCCCCCGCCGCTCTACTCGCGCGGCACCAGGCGCGACAGGACGACCCCCGGGATCGACGCCGCGAACGCGATCGCGAAGAACGCCGTGAACCCCGCGCTGGCGGCCAGGTAGCCGCTCGCGCTGCCGGCGAACGTCGCCGAGACGGACATGAGCGCCGACCCGATCGCGAAGTGCGACGACTTGTACCCGTCCACGCAGCGCCGCATCAGGAACACCGCGAGCACCGCCGTCCCGACGCCGGCGGCGAGCTGCTCGAGCGTGACGAGCGCGACGACCCACGGGAGCGCCGGCCGCGCCCACGCGAGCGCCACGTACAGCAGGATCGCCAGGCTCTGCACGAGCGCGATCGGGAAGATGGTCCGCGCGAGCCCCCACCGCTTGATGATCACCCCGCCGAGGATCGAGCCGGCGATCGAGGCGACCGTCCCGACCCCGCCCACGTTGCCTCGCGCCGCCGTGTCGAGGCCGAGGCTCTTCAGCAGCGGCGACGACATCGCGAACATGAGCGCGTCCCCTGCCCGGTAGCAGAGGATGAACGCCAGGCTCGACGCGATCTGCGGCTGCCGCAGGTACACACGGAACGGCTCGATGTAGCGCCGCAGCCCGGTCGCTCCGGGCGCGGCGCCGGCCCCGGGCGTCGCGGCCGGGCGCGGCAGCCCCGCGGCGTGCGCGATCGCGAGCAGCGCGAGCCCGCCTGCCGCGACCGCGAACGCCGCGCCAAAGGACGCCCAGCCCGCGAACGCGACAAGCAGCGCGCCCGCGAGCAGCGCGAGCCGGTACGCGCCGACCCGCAGCCCGGAGAACGCCGCCTGCGCGTCCTTGTCGAGCGCCTGCAGGTAGAAGCCGTCGACCGCGATGTCGTGCGTCGCCGCGGCGACCGCGACCGCCCCGAACAGCGCCGCCACGAGCCATATCGCGCCGCTGTCCGCCGCCGCAGCGAGCCCGAGGACGATCGCGACAAGCGCGATCTCGACCGCCACGAGCCAGCGCCGCGGGCTGCCGTGGAGGTCGACCAGCGGGCTCCAGAGGAACTTGAGGTTCCACGGGAGCCCGTAGAGCGACGTCAGCCCGATGATCTCCAGGCTCGCCCCCGCCGCCGTGAAGAACTCCCCCGCCACCTTGTGCGCGATCGCGTAGGGCAGGCCCTCGGCAAAGTAGGTCGACGAGATCCACAGGCCCCGGCGCGCCCCTCCCGCCACCGCGCCGGGCGCCGCCGCCACGCCGGACGACGCCGCCTCACCGGGCGCCTCCGAGGAGGCGTCACGCCTCGGCGCCTCCGCTCCCGGCTCGGGCAGCGCGGCGCGCGCCGCGGCCGCGGGCTCAACGGGCTTGTGGGATGTAACGGCAGCCTCCACGCCTTCTCCGCACCCTTACACGATGCGTCCCGGGACGGAGCAAGTTCCAGGACGCCCGACCGCCGCGCCCGACCGTGGAAGCAAACACGACGCCGTGAGGCCGCGGCGCCGTGAGGCCGTGAGGCGGCGAGGACGCAGCGGACGCCATCGCGAGCGACGCTGTGGTATCGGTCCGGCATCTGGTTTAAACGGTGAACTGCATGCGACGGGCTCACGCTCCCTCGGTGTCCCCCTGCCGTCACGGCGGCGACGCCGATCGTGGCGCTTCGTGCCGCTCCGGCCGTGCGGCCGCGCTCGCGCGCGCCGACCTCGCGCCGACGCGGCCGGCGCCTTGCTCATCTCCGGTCTTTCCGAGGGAGCCAGCGTGAACGAGTACACCCGGCGCGAGGAGGTCCGCGCCACCTTCATCGCCTCGGCCATCCTCGTGCTGTGCATCGCCGTGGCGGTCCTCCGGCTCGTCACCGTGGAGGGCAGGCTCGTCCCCGACCCGGGCGCGCGGCGCCAGGCCGAGGAGTCCGAGGCCCGCGTCGCGCCCGCGCGGGCGTGCGCCCTCGCCGGCGAGAAGCTGATCGTTGAGATCGACCTGTTCAAGGCGGCCGCGAAATCGGCGCGCATGCCCGACCCGGGCGAGGCGCCTCCCGCGCCGCCGCCGCCGCCGGCGACGAGCACGAAGGGGCGCGCGCCCCGCAACGCGCCGCCGCCGCCGAAGCCCAAGGAGCCGGACAAGCAGGGCGCGTGGGCCTCCGCCCAGCCGCTCTACAAGCAGATCAAGACCCTGTCGGGCTGCCGCGAGGCGACCGAGGCGCTCCTCGGGGCTCGGGTGAACGCCATCCCCGCCTGGGAGGCCATCGCCAAGGCGGCCGCGATCACGCCGCCGGGCGCCGCGGAGGCCGAGCAGTTCGAGGCGGCGAAGCAGCTGCTCTCGCTCGTCGCCGACATCCCGGCCGACAAGGTCGCGCAGGCCACGAAGGACGCCGAGGCGGCGTTCAAGGCGAACGCGGAGCGCGACCGGGAGCGCGCGCTCACCGCGATGGTCCGCGAGCCGCTGCCTCAGGGCGTCTTCTCGCGGCGCGTGGCCGTGAGCGTCGGCGTCGGGCTGACGGTCTGCGCGCTCTTCATCAGCTACCTGGGCGTGCGGGCCGCCTCGATGCGCCGCCTCGCGACGCTGCTCCCGCTGCGCGACGCGGTCCGCAGCGGGCGCCCGGGCATGCAGGCCGCGGAGATCCTGAAGACCGCCGCGACGCACAACAGCGGCGAGCCCGGCCTCGTGATCGGCGCCGCCATCGGCGGGTTCTCCGCGGCCCTCCTCGCCCCGAGGGACGCCGACCTGTTCGTCGCGGGCGTCATGGCGGGCCTCCTCATCGGCCTCGGCGCGCAGTGGGCCTTCCGCCTCGCCCTCGGCGCGAGCCGCTGGCGCGCCCGCACCACGGAGCTCGCCGAGGTCGAGAAGCCGGCCATCCCCATCGTGCTCGTCCTGAGCGGCGTGAAGCCCGGCCTCGAGCTCGAGTTCATCCAGTTCCTCCGCTCGCTGCCCCCCGTCGACGCCGCCGCGGCGGTCGAGAAGCTCGCCTCCCAGGCCGAGGAGCGCATCCTCGCCGCCGCCGACGCGGGCGCCGCCCTCACCCACGGGAAGCCGCCGCCAGGGTGACGCCGGCAGCGTGACGCCGGCCGGCGCGAGGGGTCGCGCCTCCCTCCGCACGACCACAGAACTCCCGCGGGGTGTCCCCGCGAACACAGCGCGGCGGCGGCCCTGCACCGAGCGCTCGATCCGCACGCCGTTCCATGGAATGGAGGCGCTCCCGACATGAGACACCCCCTGCAGGCCCGCCGGCCGTCCGGGCGATGGGCGCTCCTCTCGCTGCTCGCCGCCACCTGGTGGCTCGCCGCGCCCCCTGCAGCGGCGCAGGACACGGCCACTCCGAAGGCCGCCGCGCCGCAGGCCGACAACGCTCCGCCCGCGACGCACGCCGCCTCGCTGCAGGCCGACGGCCCTCCGGCCGCCGCGCAGGCCGCCGCGCCGCAGGTCGACAGCCCTCCGGCGGAGGGCGGCGCGCCCCCGACGGACGGAGCCGCCGGGGCCGGCGCGCCGTCGGGCGGCGCCGACGCGCCGTCGGGCGGCGCGGGCGGCGCCGGTGGCGCGGCCTCGGACGCGCGCGATCCGGCCGAGCGCAGCGCGGCGCGGCGCGACAGGCCCGGGGCGACGAGCAGCCGCGCCACGCCTTCCAAGAAGCGCCGCGGGGACATCAACCCCTGCATGACGCCCGATCCGGGCTGGGGCGTCTACGACCGGTGGTCCCGCGCGCCCTCGATCGGGCAGATGATCATGCCCCACCGGGGCGGGGTCACGAAGCGCGGCGGCTTCGACGTCATCATCCACTTCCACGGCCACGAGGCGCTCCGGAAGGAGTTCGTGAAGACCGCCGAGGGCGCCGTCCTCGTCGGCATCGATCTGGGCATCGGCTCGGGCGCGTACTCGAGCGCGTTCTCGGCGCCGTACGTCTTCGAGAACCTGCTCGACAGCATCGAGCGCGCCGTCGCGAAGAAGACCGGCAAGAAGAAGGCCTACATCCGCAAGCTCGGCCTCTCGTCGTGGAGCGCGGGCTACGGCGCCGTCGAGCAGATCCTGCGGCAGCCGGCCGGCAAGCGGGTCGACGCCCTCGTGCTGCTCGACTCGCTCCACGCGGGGTACGCCGACGAGCAGCAGCACAAGCTCAAGGTCGCGCAGATCGAGCCGTTCATCGCGTTCGCGAGGCGCGCCGCGGCGGGCGAGGCGTTCATGTTCATGAGCCACTCCTCCATCCTGCCGCCCGGCTACGCGTCGACGGCGGAGACGGCGGACTTCATCGTGCGGCAGCTGCGGGGCAAGCCGAGGGGCTCCTCCCGCGCCGACGTGCTCGGCCTCGACATGATCCAGCGCTTCGACCGCGGCGACTTCCACGTCCGCGGGTACACCGGCGACGACAAGCCCGATCACTGCGCCCACCTCGGCCTGATGGCGGACGTCGTGCGGGTCCACCTCAACCCGCGGTGGAAGTCGCCGCGAGGCCGGCGCTAGATGGGCGGCATCGGCGTCATCATCAACCCCCGCTCGCGGCAGAACCTGAGCGATCCCCGCGCCGCGGTCCGGCTCGCGCGCGCGCTCGGCGATCACGGCGTCGTCCGCACCGCGCGCTCCCGCGAGGACCTCGCCTGCATCGCGGAGGACTTCCGGAAGCTCGACATCGACGTGCTCGGCATCTCGGGGGGCGACGGCACGAACCACGTCACCATCACCGGCTTCCTCGACGTCTACGAGAACGAGCCGCTGCCGCCGATCGCCTTCCTGCGCGGCGGGACGATGAACACCGTGGCCAACGCCGTGGGCGTCCCCCGCGGGCGCCCCGACGGCCTGCTCGCGGGGCTCATCGCCCGCTACACCGACCGCGGCCGGCACCCGCTGCGCTGGATCGAGCGCCACGTGATGCAGATCGGCGCCCACTACGGCTTCATCTTCGGCACCGGCTGCGTCCACGGCTTCATCGCCGAGTACAACCGCAGCGAGGAGCGGAGCGCGCTCTGGGCCGCCAAGGTCCTCGCCCGCGCGAGCGCCGCCGTGCTACTCAACACGGGCACCCAGGTCGCCGCGCGCTGGCAGGGCCGCGTCCACTTCGAGGACGGCTCCGCGTTCCCGGACCGCGACTACCTCGCCGTCGCCGCCGGCACGGTGGACCAGATCGGCCTCGGGTTCCGCCCGTTCCACCGCCACGACGAGCGCCCGGAGAGCTTCCACATGCTGGGCATCCACACCTCCGCGCTCGGCTTCGTCAGGAAGCTGCCCGATATCTGGCGGGCGCGGCCGATGGGCGAGGCGCACACGTTCGAGAAGATCGCCCGGCGCGCGGTGCTCGAGGCCAGGTCGGGCGTGGTCCACTACGTCTGCGACGGCGACGTGCACGAGCACGCGGGCCCGCTCACCGTGCGCATCGGCCCGCGGGTGAAGATCCTCGTGGAGCACAAGTCCGGCCATCGCCCCGCCGGCGCACGGCGCACGTCGCACGATGTGTGCGCCCGCGGCGAGCGCGCGCATCCCTGCGGAATCGTACGCTGATCATGCATGGATCACGCGCTGACCATGCGCCGACGGCGCGCCGGCGCGCGGGCAGGCAGCGACGTACGGGTGCGCGAGACCATGGCTGTGAGAGGCCAGCAAAGTTAGACTGCGTTCGCTCCATGCCGCCGCGCTCCTCCTCCGCGCCCGCCTCGTCGACGGACTCGACCCCGCGGCCCGAGAGCGCGAACCGCTCGTTCGCCTCGTCTGCGGCGTTCCCGCGCGCCAGCGCTCCGGACTCGCTCGACCCGGAGCTGATCGATCCGTCCCTCGTGACACCGCCTCCGGAGGCCGGCACGCCGTCGCCCGCTCCGGGGAAGGCGGCGCGGCGCATCTACCGCGAGGGCGACGTGATCGGCGGCAAGTACCGCCTGCGCTACGTCCTCGGCGAGGGCGGCATGGGGATGGTGTGGCTGGCCCACAACGACGTCCTCAACATCGACGTCGCTATCAAGTTCATCCGGCGCGAGGTCAACTCGACCGAGGCGACGGTGCGCCTCCACCAGGAGGCGCGCGCCGCCGCGCGGATCGATCACCCCTCGATCGTCCGCGTGATCGACTTCGGGGAGTCCGAGCACCGCGACCCGTACATCGTGATGGAGGTGCTCCGGGGAGAGCAGCTGGTCGAGGCGCTCGAGCGCAGGAAGCGCTTCTCGCCCGCGGCGGCGCTCCGCATCCTCCTGCCCATCGCGAGCGCCGTCGCCGCTGCGCACGACCGGAGGATCGTCCACCGCGATCTCAAGCCAGAGAACATCTTCCTCGTGAAGAACGATCGCGGCGACATCACCCCGAAGATCGTCGACTTCGGCATCGCCAAGGTGTGGAGCGAGACGGCGAGCGGCGAGATGACCAAGGCGGGCACGGTGCTCGGCAGCCCCGATTACATGTCGCCCGAGCAGGCGCGCGGCATCACCGACGTCGACGGGCAGACCGACGTCTGGGCGTTCGCCGTGGTGCTCTACGAGACGATCACCGGCCAGAAGCCGTTCCAGGGCGGCAACTACCACGACCTCGTGGCGGCGATCCTCGTCAAGGATCCGACGCCGATCACCGCGCTCGGCGTGGGCGACGAGGCGCTGTGGGCCATCATCGCGCGCGGCCTCGGGAAGGAGCGCTTCAACAGGTGGCGGACCATGCGCGAGATGGGCGTCGCGCTCGCGCGCTGGGCGACCGAGAACGGCGTCGTGGAGGACGTGACCGGGACCTCGCTCGCCGTGCACTGGCTGAGCGACGGCGAGCAGCGGCCCCTCTCCGAGCGCCCGGCGCTGCGGGCGCAGCAGCGGCGCATCTCCGAGCGGCCGGCGGTGCGGGCGCAGAGGAGCAGCGAGGACCACCAGGAGGTCGCTGTACACCCTGTCCACCAGGAGGCCGCTCGCCCGACCGGGGACCGGCGGCGCGTCGCCGTCGTCGCGGCGGCGGGGCTGGCGACGCTCGTGATCCTCGGCGCCGCGCTGTTCTCCCTGCGCGCCATGACCGCGCGGGACGGCAGCGCCGAGCCCGCGCCTGCGGCGCCGCCCGCTGCGTCGCAGGTCCAGCCGCAGGCCGCCGCCGCACGATCGAGCGAGCAGCAGAGCCCCGCGCGCGAGAGCCGCCCCGAGCCAGCCCGCACGGCCGAGCCGCAGCCCTCGGCCGGCGCGGCCCGCCTCGGACCGGCCGAGAGCCCCACCGCGAGCGCCCACGCGCGGGAGCCCGCGCCGGCGCCCCGGAGCGCCGGCTCGCGACGGACCGCGCCCTCGCGGGCGGGCGCGAAGACCTCTGGCGCTGCCTTGCCGGTCCCGGCCCGGCCGAACTTCTAGCGTCGCGATGTCTTCCCAGGAAAGCCCCGCGCGCGAGACGCAACATCGAAGGCCCACGATCGGCGCACGCTGGCCGCTGCTGCTCGCGCTGGCCGTGCTCACCGGCGCCTGCTCGCTGCTCGCGGAGAGCGCCCTCTCCGACAAACCTTCCGAGGGCGGCCAGGGCGCGACCTCGACGGGCGGCGGCTGCGCGCCGGACTGCCCGGACGGCGCCTGCTGCGGCGGTACGTGCGTCGCGCTGGGCGAGAACCGGGAGCACTGCGGCGCCTGCGGCAACGCGTGCGGTGACGGGGAGTCGTGCTGCGGCGGGTCGTGCACCAACGTGCTGAACGACCCGTCGCACTGCGGCGCGTGCGGCGTGCCGTGCCCGCACACCCTCTGCGTGGGCGGCCACTGCTCGTCCGAGTGCGTCTTCGGCTTCGACAACTGCGACGGGAACGTCGTCACCAACGGCTGCGAGGTCGATCTCAAGAGCGATCCCGAGCGCTGCGGCGGTTGCTCGCTCCGTTGCCCCTCGGGCGCGATCTGCGACGCGGGGCAGTGCGCGTGCGCGCCGCCGCTCCTCGACTGCGACAACCTCCATGACACCGGGTGCGAGATCGACGGCTCCTCGGATCGCGCGAACTGCGGCGCCTGCGGCGTCACCTGCGGGCCGAACATGGAGTGCCGGGCCGGCGTGTGCGGGTGCGCTCCGGGGTACGCCGACTGCAACGGCTCGCCCGACGACGGCTGCGAGGCCACGCTCGGGACGGAGGCGGACTGCCGGGCCTGCGGGGATGCCTGCGCGAGCGGCATGATCTGCGATGGCCTCGGCGGCTGCGCGTGCGCGAGCGGGCGCCTCGACTGCGACGGCGCGCCCGGCTGTGAGGCGATCACCATCGACCCGACGACCTGCGGCGCGTGCGACGTGCGGTGCGCGCCGGAGGCGGCCTACTGCGACGGCGCCGCGTGCGCCGCCGGCTGCGCCGCCGGCCTCGCCGTGTGCGACTCCTCGTGCGTCGACACGCAGGTCAGCCCGTTCCACTGCGGCGCGTGCGGGGTCGCCGCGGGGCCGCACCAGCGCTGCGACGGAGGCGAGCTGGTGTGCGACGAGGGCTTCGCGGACTGCGACCCGATCGCCCCGGGCTGCGAGTCCGATCTCACAAGGGATCCGCGGCACTGCGGCGCGTGCAGCACCGCCTGCAAGCCGGGCGCCGTGTGCGTGTCCGGCGCGTGCGCGTGCGGGGCGCTCACGCCGCACGACTGCGGCACGGCCTGCCGCGCCTGCTGCTCGGACGAGGACTGCTCGGACGGCGACGGCTGCACCGCCGACGTGTGCGAAGACGGCGGCGCGAGGTGCAAGAGCACGGGCTGCGCCGACGGAGAGCAGTGCTGCAGCCTCGTCGCGTGCCGCCAGTGCTGCACAAGCGCGGACTGCAGCGGGGGCGAGATCTGCTCCGGCGGGGCCTGCATCCCGCCCTGCGGAGGTGGCCTCGTGGCCTGCGAGGGCAAGTGCGTCAGCCTGGGCTCGGCCGAGCACTGCGGCGCGTGCGGGAACGCCTGCCTGAGCGGGCGCGAGTGCCGCACCGGCCAGTGCACCCCCGCGTGGGCCCCGATGACGAGGACCGGCGCGCCCGCGCCGCGGCAGATGGCCGCGGCGACCTGGATCGGGGACGCGCTCTTCCTGTGGGGCGGCCGCACGTCGGTCGGGGACGTGGGCGACGGGGCGCTCTACGATCCGGCGCGCGACACCTGGTCGACGCTGGGCAACGAGGGCGCCCCCTCGCCGCGCGTGCTCGCGGCCGCGGCGTGGACGGGCTCCCGGGTGCTCGTCTGGGGCGGCGGCTCGTTCGCGAGCCCCTTCGGCCTGTCCACCGGCGGCGTGTACGACCCGGCGACGCGGACCTGGCGCGCGATGAGCACCACCAACGCCCCCGCGGCGCGGCGGATGCCGCTCGGCGTGTGGACCGGCACGCGCCTGCTGATCTGGGGCGGCAACGAGGGCGGCGCCCCGGTCGCCGGCGGCGGGCTCTACAACCCGGTCGCCGACGCATGGACTCCGGCCTCCAGCGCCGGCGCGGCCCCCGCGCGCGAAGGCGTCGCGTGGGCCTGGTCGGGCACGGAGCTCTACCTGTTCGGCGGGGAGGCCGGCGAGGCGACCACGAACGAGGGGTACGCCTACAACCCCACCACCGACGTGTGGCGGTCGCTGCCCAGCGCCAACGCGCCGAGCCCGAGGACCGAAGCGTTCGCGGTCTGGATGGGCGATCGGCTCCTCGTCTGGGGCGGGCAGGACCAGGAGGGCGGCGCCCGCAAGGGCGGCGCGATCTACGATCCGGTGGCCGACGCGTGGCGCGGGATCGACGACAAGGGGGCCCCCTCGGAGCGCAGCCGCGTCGAGCGGCGCACCGGCTGGACCGGCTGGACCGGCGCGCTCGCGCTCGTCGCCGGCGGGCGGAGCGGCCTGACGCTCAGGCGAGACGGGAAGCTGTACGATCCGATGACGATGGCGTGGGGAGCGAACATGTCGGCCGCGGGCAAGCAGCACACCTACGGCGTGGGCGTGTGGACGGGGACCGAGCTCATCTTGTGGTCCGGGCTCGAGGGGTTCTCGCTGGTGCCCGACGGGGAGCGGTTCAGGCCGTGACGCCGCGGCGGACGCACCCGCTCCCGGGCGTCCTGGCGCTCCTCGTCGCGGCGGCGATGCTCGCCGCGCCCGCGCCCGCCGCGGCCCAGAGCGCGGCCGACGTCGCCGTCGCGCGCGAGATCTTCATCGAGGCCTCCGAGCTCGCGAGGCAGGGGCGCTGGGAGCAGGCGCGGGAGCGGTACGAGCGCTCGCTCGCGATCAAGCGCGCGCCGATCACGCTCTACAGCCTCGGGGTGGCCCAGCAGCAGACGGGGCAGCTCGTCGAGGCGCTCGAGAACTTCCGCGCGTTCCTTGTCGAGCCGTCCGCGCCTGCGACAAAAGGGTACGAGAAGCTCGCGCGGCAGGCGATCCAGGAGCTCGAGCACAAGGTCGCGGCGCTCGAGCTGCGGCTCTCCCCGGGCGACGCCGCCGGCCTCGAGGTGAAGATCGACGGCGTCGCTGTGCCCGCGGCGGCGCTCGATCGCCCGCGCCCGGTCAACCCGGGGGATCACACGGTGACCGCGAGCGCGCCGGGCTACCGCGAGGCCGAGCGGAGCGTCGCAGCGGCGCCGGGGAGCCGCGCCGTCGTCGTGCTGAGCCTCGAGCGCGAGGTCGTCGCGCCGGCAGCGCCCGCCGGGCCGAGGGTGTCCTCGACGAGCGCTCCAGCGAGCGTCGCTCCGGCCAGACCGGTCCTGCGCGGCGCCCCGCCGAGCTCCGCGCCCGACGCTGCGCCGAGCCGCGTGGTGCCGATCGTGCTGGTCGCCGGCGGTCTGACCACCGTGGCGGCCGGCGCGGCCATCGGGCTGCTCGGGGTCGCGAGCGCGTCGGACGCACCGACGCGGGACGGGGGCGCGGCCGACGCCGCGCGCGCCCAGGCGCTCGCGGGCGACATCGTCGCCGGCGCCGGCCTCCTCGCGGCGGGCGTCGGCGTGCTCGTGATGGTCTTCGACCGCGATCCCGCCGGCGCCCCGCGCAAGCAGCCCCCGCCGCGCGCCGCCCTCGACCCGTTCCGCCTCACCGTGCGCTTCTGACTTCCGACGCGGGAGCTAGGCCTTCGGCATCTCCCTGCGGTCGAGGTTCACCACCACGAACGCGCCGTAATTCAGGACCGTGAGCGAGTCCTCGTCCACGATGAGCACGCGGACGCACTGGGGCGGAGACGGCGCGAGCAGGTCGACGTACGGATCGAACGGCGCCTCGTCCACGGGCGGCAGCACCGCGTGCAGGAACTCGTGGAGCCGCGCGCGGTGGTCGACGATGACGCTCGCGCCCGGCGCCTCCGCGCTGCCCCGCGCGTCGATCCGGAAGAACGCTCGGCGCGCCGCCGGGGAGACGACGAGGATCGCCGCGTCCGTCACCTCGATCTCGCTGGACGTGCACAGCCGCTCCACGCGACGGCTCACGGCCTCCTCCACCGTCTGGAACAGCCGCAGCCGCCGGCGCTGCCCTTCCGTGAGGCCCGGCTCCTCGATGTACGCCTCGAGGCTGCACCCGCGCATGTTCCGCTCGCACCCGTACGTCATGCGTCTGCACCGTGGCTCGGTCTGCTCACCCGCCTCTGGCAGCCGGGTCGGACAGCCGTCACGCCTCCCCGCACGGGCGCTCATGCACGGGATTAGCCAACACCCCCGGCACCGCGGTGTCGCTCCAGGGTTGGGCGCGGCTGCCATGGTTTCCATGGCTCGCGGGCAGCGACCGGGACGCACGCCTGCGTCCTGGAAGGCAGCACGGCCGCGGGGCGGGAGATGCAGGCGCGAACGCCCGCACGGAAGTGCACAGCCGCCAGGGCGATGCGCTCACACCGCCCGATGCGCGAGAGCCGCTCCGTGTGCCCCGGGCGGCAGGGCGTGGCCCCGGCGAGAGCTACTGCGCCCCCGCCCAGCGGACCGGCGCTACGGCGCTGCCGGCGGCGCGAACTTCGCGGTGAGCTCCACCTGGGCCACGCTGCGCTGAGCGGCCTGCTGGGCGGTGGCGCCGGGCGGCACCAGCAATGCCTGGAGCCGCTGCGAGGCGTCGGCCACGCCGGGCGCGAAGCTCGACGGCGACCAGGTGAGCGTGCCCTTGCCCGAGGAGTCGAGCCGGTCGATGGTCATCGTGATCTCCCCGTTCGGGCTCGGCAGCTTGAGGTCGGCCCCTTCCGCGTACTGGCGCGTGTCCACGCTGAGCGAGACGACGCCTCCCTCCACCTTCTCGATCTTGAAGACCCGGTACCGCAGCACCGGCAGCTGCGCGCCCGACGCCACAACGCGATCGGTGACCATCCAGTAGGCGCCTGCGCCGAGGGGCTTGTCCGGGAGCGGCGGCGTGAGGAGCGTGATGGCCTCCCCGAGCGCGCCGATCAGCGGCTGGAGCCCTGGATCGGCGTCCTTGGAGAGCTCGAATTGGAGGTTGCTGACCGCGTTCGCCGGCGAGAGCTCGTACCGCAGCGCGCTCCCCTTCAGCCTCGCGAGCGCGTCGGCGAGCTGCTTCGGCGGGCCGCCGATCGACATCGAGGCGAGCATCGCCGACGTGATCTTCGCGATCACCCTCGTCGGAGCCGCGCTCGCCGTCGACGCCACGCGCGCGGCCGCGCCCTCCTTGGGCGCGTCCGCCGGCTTCTCCGCCTTGAAGCTCACGCCGAGCTCCAGGTTCGGCAGCCCCTGCGGCCCGCCCATGCGCAGCCCGAGCGTGATGTCGAGCTTCTGCTCGGATTTCGGGTCGATCTTCGGGGCGAGCCTGGCCCGCGGCTCGCTGCCGTCGCTGACGACCTCGATCTTGTAAGGCACGTCCTTCGGCAGCGCGGCGGCCGCTTCGGACGCCGAGAACACGCCGCTCTCCGGCGGCCCGCCCGCCGCGCCGCCCGCGGCTGGCCCCTTCTTCTCGGCGCCGCCCGCCGCCGCCTCCGCGAGCGCCGCGCCGAGCTTGCCGCCGACGACGGGCAGCGGCGGGCCGGCGTCGAGCGCGCCGGCGTCGGCGGCGACCTGCGCCTTGCCCTTTTCCCCCTCGCAGCCCGCGAGCCCCGCGAGGGCGACCGCCGCGAGCGTCGAAGCCATGACCCAGCGCCACCGAGTGTCCATGACGGCCGGGTGTAGCCAAAATGGGCGCCATCTTCCAGCGCTCCGTTGCGTTGCGCCGACGGACGGCTCCCGTCGGGGCGGGGCCCCGCTTCAGGCCCGCCGCGCGGCCTTGAGCCCGCCGATGTGCTCCAGGAGCTCGAGGGGCCGGAACGGCTTGGCGTAGTAGGCGGTCGCGCCGAGCTTCAAGGCGCGGGCGCGCGCCTCGTGATCGTCGAGGGCGCTGATCACGAGGATCGGCAGGCCGGAGGTGCCCGGGTGCGCGCGGAGGCGCTCGCAGACCTCGAAGCCATCCATGCTCCCGGGCAGCATCAGGTCGAGCAGCAGCACGTCGAAGGGCTCGGTCAGGGCGCGCTCCACCGCCTCGCGGCCGGTGCCCACGCCGATCACCTCGTGACCACTCGCTCCGACCAGCGCCTCGATCATGCGCCGGATCGCGTCCTGATCTTCGCAGAGGAGGATTCGCATGGTCGCGAGCACGGGGAGCGTTGCACCCGCCCCATCGCGCGGTCAAGCGGGAACGCTACCCGCGGCGAGGGCGGGCCTCTCTGTCTGCTCTGTTTGCTCTGTCTGCTCTGTTTGCTCTGTCTGCTCTGTTTGCTCCGTCTGCTCCCCTGTCGCGTCCCTGTGAGCGCGCGGCGCTGGTTGGCGGACGCAGCGCGAGCTCGATGCCGACGCGCGCCCCGCCGCCCTCGCGGCGCTCGGCGAACGCGCGGCCCCCGTGCGCCTCGGCGATGCGCTTGCACAGCGCCAGGCCGAGGCCGAGCGAGCCGCGCTCGGCGCCGCTCTCGCCGCCCTGCCCCCGCTCGCGCCGGAAGAACGCCTCGAAGATGCGCGTCTCCTCCCCGTCCGCGAACCCGGGCCCGCGATCCTCGACCTCGAAGACGACGCCGCGCTGGCCGCCGGGACGGACCCGCAGCCGCTCGGCCCCGCCAGCGTGCGCGCGCGCGTTCTCCAGCAAGTTGGCGAGGGCGCGCGCCAGCAGCGTCGCGTCCGCCTGGAGCGCGGGCGTCCCCTCGACGACCTCCAGCAGCGTCGGATCCAGCCCTGCGCGCTCCAGGGCGCGGATCCCGGCCTCGGCCGGGTCGAGGCGGGCCACGGTGAGGGCCGCGAAGTCGAGGCGCGAGCTGGCCAGGAGGTCGCCGACGAGCGCGTCGATCTCCATGACCTCGCGGTCGAGGTCGTCGAGCACGCAGGCGCTCGGCCCGCCGCCCTCGCGGGCCATCTCCGTCAGCAGGCGGATGCGGGCGAGCGGCGTGCGGAGCTCGTGCGACACGGCGGCGAGGAGCTCTCTCTGGTCGGCGATCTGGCGCTCGATGCGCGCGGCCATGTCGTTGACCGCCTCGGCGACGATGCCGACCTCGCCCTGCTGCCCGTGGCAGTCGAGCCGGACGCGGCTCGACAGCTTGCCGGCGCCGATCTCGTGCGCGACGTGGGCCAGATCGACGAGCGGGCGGGCGAGGCGGCGCGCGATGAGGCCCGAGGCCCCCCACATGACGATGGCCACGGCGAGCAGCGGCAGGGCGAACCGGAGCGATCCGCCGGAGCGGCCACGGGCGGGGCAGAGGAGCACGGTGCCGAGCGGCCCCCCCTCGTCGCGGACCGGGGCGACAAGGGTCTGCGCCCGGCAGGGCTGGCCGTACCTCGCGAGCCGCCGCCCGGTCGCGTCGATGAGCTCCAGGTCAATCTCGAGATCCTCGGCGAACGCGCGGGCGAGGGCGTCGCGGGCCGCGGGATCGCCCCATACGCGCTCGAACTCGTGGGCCACGAACGACTGGGCGCGGGCGTGCTCGCGCCGCCAGCCGGAGTTGCCGACGCGATCGATGGCCCCGATCGTGGCGACCGCGGCGAGCGCGGTGATCAGGATGGTCGCGCCGAACCACATGAAGATCCGGCGGTGCAGCCGCGCGCTCACGAAGCGGCCGATCGAGACCTTGCGCCCGTTCTCGTAGAGCCAGGACCGGTACCGCCTCCTCACACGCGGTCCTTGGCGAGCACGTAGCCGACGCCGCGCACCGTCTTGATGAGCCTCGGCGACCTCGGGTCGTCGGACAGCTTCTGCCGCAGGTGCGAGATGTGCACGTCGACCGTCCGCCCGCCGACGTTGACGTCGCCGCGGCCGGCCTCCTCGAGGAGCGCGTCCCGGGCGACGACGCGGCCCGCGCGCCGCGCGAGGGCGACGAGGATGTCGAACTCGATGCCGGTGAGATCGGCGGGCTTGCCCGAGACGGTGACGACGCGGCCGGGCACGTCGATGGCGATGTCGCCGGCCACGATCCGCTCGCCGGCGGCGTCGGGCGTGGCCCGCCGGAGCACCGCGCGGAGGCGCGCGAGCAGCTCGCGCGGGCTGAATGGCTTTGCGATGTAGTCGTCGGCGCCGATCTCGAGGCCGACCACGCGATCGGCCTCGTCGCCGCGGGCGGTGAGCATGAGGATCGGCATCGAGCTCTTCTGCCGGATGCGGCGGACGACCTCGATGCCGTCCATGCCCGGCATCATCACGTCGAGCAGGACGGCGTCGAAGGTGCCCGCGGCGAGCGCCAAGAGGCCGCGCGCGCCGTCGCACGCGACGGTCACCGCGAACCCGTTCTGCTCGAGGTAGCTCGCGAGCAAGGCGTGGAGCCGTGTGTCGTCGTCGATGAGCAGGAGCCGCAGCGCCATGGAAGGACCCGGGGGGCAGGTGCGGCGGCGACCGGCCGCCGCTCACCCCTTGTATAGCTCAGGGGCCCGCGCCGGTGTCGGCGTCGGCCGCCGCGGGCGCGTGGACCGCGCGCGCGGCGCCCCGCGGCCAGGAGCGCTCGGCCTCCCGCGCGGCGTCCACGCAGATGGAGGCGACGTGGCGCTGGAAGGCGTCGCGGCGGGCCTCCGCCCGGCAGCGCAGCGAGGAGAAGCCGGAGGCGTAACCGGCGACGGTGCCGAGCGCGAGCAGCGCGATGGTGATCTGGCGTCGCATCATGGTCTCATCCCCCTCCTTCACGCCCACCGGCCGTGGGTCCTGTAGGGATCGTCGCCGCGCCACCCGGCCCTGCCGGACCACATGTCGCGGAACGCGGCCGGCCCGATCTCGATGAGATCGGCGAGCTGCTCGCGCTGGCGGTCCTCGAGCACGGCGTGGACCTTCCCGAGCGCGCCGACCGCGGCCCTGCGCAGCGACTCGATGGCCGTGTCGTGGCGCGCGAAGAGCTCGCCGAGGCGCGTCTCGTCGAAGCTCGGGCTCCGCATCGCCGCCGCGACGTCCGCGCGCGTGCTGCGGATCTCGCTCCGCTGCGCCTCAGCGGCGGAGCGGAGCTCGTCGATGGCCGCGACGATGACCTTCTCCTGCGTCGGCGTGGTGCCGAGCCGATCGAAGAGGAAGGACAGGAAGAAGCGACGGCGGAAGCCGTGCCCCCCGAAGCCGCGCCGCCCGAAGAAGCGCGGCCCAGCGCCCCAGGGCGCACCGCAGTCGTACCTGCAGCCGCGCTTCAACGTCATGACGAGGCCTATCAGACAGGCCGTTCCAACCACGAATCCCAACATGATGCGTACCCTCCGTGAGCGTCTCCGCCGTCGATCCGTGCACGGGGCGTGTGCGCGCGGCTTCGGTTCGTCCGAACGCGGGCGCCGCCCCGGGCAGCAAAGACCGGAGCCGCAGACGCGCGGCTCCGGGACACCTCGAAGCTGCGCAGCGCGTGTGAAGGATGTTCAGGAGCGTGTGTGAAGAAACATGAAGACCGCCGCGGGCAGCGCGGCGCGGCGCCATGACGGAGGGGCGCGCCATCCGCTCGCGGACGGCGCCCCGCGCTCCGGCGGCGCTACTTCACCGACTCGACATCGCCGATGTCGTCGAGGTCGTCCTTGGGTTTCCCGTCGCCCGAGGTCGCCCACGGATTCGTGCGCTCGCTCTCGGGCACGCCACGGTCTCCGTCTTCGTCGTCCTCCTCCTCTTCGAGGTCGTCGAGCGACTCGACCTTGGCCCCGTCCGGCGAGGCGCTCGGCGCAGGCGGCGTCGACGCGCGCGACGCCGGGGGCGCGGGCGGCGTCGATGCGCGCGGCGCGGGCGGCGTCGACGGGCGCACCGCCGGAGGGGGCGGCGTCGATGCGCGCGCCGACGAGGTGCCAGGGTCGCTCGGGAGCCTGTTGCGCGACGGCTCACCCCCCTGCGGTGAGACCGCCGCCGCGGCGCCCGCCGCTGCGAGCGGCCTCGCGGCGATCGCGCTCGGCGGCGTGATGCCGCCGGCGGCCTTCGGCCCCGCGGGGGAGCCGGCCGGCGGGCTGCTCACCGACGCCGCGAGGCCCCCCGGCGGCGAGCCGGCCGCCCCGAAGAGCGCGGCGCTCACGGCGGCCTTGCCCGCCTGGCCCGCGTCGGGCGCGCCGCCGGACGAGCCGGAGGCCGGCGCCGACACGGGCCCGCCGCCGGACGACACAGGCGCTGACGCCGCCGGGCCCGACACGGGCCCGCCGGACGCCGACGCCGCCGGCTTCGACACGGGGGCGGAGGCCCCCGGCGCCGATGCAGGCGCTGCCGCTCCGGCCGGCGGAGCGGCAGCGGGCGCGGCGCCGCGGCCGGACGAGAGCTCCACCGGCGCCGCCGCCTTCGGCGTGGCGGCCCGCGGCCCGTCGAAGCGCATCGCCTTCTGCGCGAGCTGCACCACGGGGAGGATGTCGCGCGGCGGGATGTTCGCGGCGATGACGTCCGGCCCGGCGATCGCGAGCTCGCCGTCGGCGTGGAACGGCACGCCCGGGCGCTCGCGCTCCTGCTTGAGCCGCGCGTTGTCGATGGCGACGCGGATCTCGAGCGGGATGCGGGTCTGCCACAGCCGGCCGTCGATCGCCGTGCGCACGTCCCACGGCGTCAGGATCGGCGTCCTGCCGATGCCCTCGAACGGGCTGCGATCCGCGAGCAGCGCCTTGAGCAGCCAGGCGACGATCTCCTGGAGCTGCGGCGTGTCCTGATCCCACGGCATCGAGTCCCGGAAGAACTGCCAGTAGCCGCCGGCCGGGCCGTACACCGCGAGATCGCGCGGGTCGAACGCGTCCTCGAACGCGCGCGGGGTGATGTCGCCCTCGTCGATGACGGAGTCGATGAGCGCGCCCTGGAAGTCGGGCGTCTTGCGGCGGGCGGCCTTGGGCGAGAGGCCGGTGAGGGACGTCGTGATCTGCTGGCGCACGTCGCTCCGCTCGCGGAACCAACCCATCCGCTCGACCGCGCCGAACTGATCGCGCAGCTTGACCGGCGTCCACCACGGCAGATCGAGCTCGCGCAGCCGCGCGATCAGCTCGGCCACGAGCTGCAGCGCCGGCTCGCTCGCGAGGTGCACGCGCGCCTCTCTCCTCAGCGTCTCGTCGTCCTTGCTATCGGGATCCCGGTGCTGCAGCGATCGCTCCGCCATCGTTCCTCCGTGCTCCCCCGGCCGCACTGCTCAATACCAGAACCGGATCCGCGGCGGACAGCCAGCCCACACGCGGCCGCGAAGAGCGATCCGCGCGCCGCGGCGCAGCGCTCGACGCGGCACGGCGCGCGCCTTCAGCGGACCGTCAGGATGTCGTTCTGCAATGGCACGCGAACAGCCCGTCCGCGTGGCCGAGCCAAGCGCCCGGGATCACCCGACCACGTCGCGCGCCGCCTTCGACCTCGGCGCTGCGTCGATCCGGGCTAGGCTCTCGCGGCCATGCAAGAGGACGGGGGAGGGAGCGCACCCGAGCGCGCCGCGCGAGGGATCGAGCGGTGGGAGCGGGCCGGGCGCGGGCTCTCGCCGTGGGCGCGACGCGTCGCGTGGGCCGCCGCCGAGGCGATGCTCTGCGACGAGGACGAGCGCGGGGAGCTCGCCCCGCCGGGCGCCGAGGTGTGCGAGCGCGCGGTCGCGGCGCTGGATCTCGCGCTCGGGCAGGGCAGCCCCGAGACCCGGCGCAGCTTCGCGCTGCTGGCCGCCTGCCTCGAGCTGCTGCCGCCCTTCGTGATCGGCGCCTTCGGCCGGATGAGCCGGCTCTCGCTCGGCCGGCGGCTCGCGTACCTGGAGGCGCTCGAGTCGAGCCGCTCCGGACTCCTCGCGATGCTGCTCCTCGCCTTCAAGGTGCCGATGTGCATCGCCGCCTTCGAGGAGGGCGCGGAGCTCGCGCTGACGGGCTTCGACCGCGAGAGCACCGCGGCGCGGCGCAGGCTGCCCGGGCTCGGCGCCGGGGGCGGCGCGTGAACGGCGGCGTCGCGTCGAGCGAGCCGATCGTCGGCGGGCGCGACCTGCCTGCGGGGTTCGACGAGGCGTGCGACGTCGTCGTGGTCGGCTCCGGCGCCGGCGGCGCGGTCGTCGCCGCGCTGCTCGCCGAGGCGGGGCGGCGCGTGATCGTGCTGGAGGAGGGCCCCTACGTTCGCCCTGACGACTACCAGCGCTGGAAGCCCAGCGAGTCGGTGCGGCGGCTGTTCCGCGAGGCCGGCCTGTTCACGGCGTTCGGCGTGGGCCCGACGCCGATGATCTCGCTCACCCTGGGGCGCGCCGTCGGCGGATCGTCGGTGGTGACCGGCGGGGTGTGCTTCCGCGTCCCGGGCAGCGTCCACGCGCGGTGGACCCGCGACCTCGGCCTCGACGAGCTGTCGGAGCGCGCCCTCGAGGCGGCGTACGACAGCGTCGAGCGTCGGCTAGAGGTCCGCGAGGTCCCCGAGGCGCTGCGCTCCGCCTCGACGGCGCGGCTCGTCGAGGGGGCGAGCCGGCTCGGCATCCCGATGCGCCCGCTCCGCCGCAACACCGGCGACGCGTGCGAGGGCAACGGCCGGTGCAACTTCACCTGCCCCGCCGGGGCGAAGCGCTCGGTCGACGTCGCCTACCTGCCGTCGGCGACCGCGCATGGCGCGCGCGTGGTCGCCGACGCGCTGGTCGAGCGGATCGCCGTGAAGCGCGGGCGCGCCGTCGGCGTCGAGGGGAGGCTGCTCGGCGGCGAGCCGGGGGCCCCGCCGCGCCGGTTCCGGGTGCGCGCGAAGGCGGTCGTCGCCGCGTGCGGCACGCTGCACACGCCGCTGCTCCTCCGCACGGCGGGCGCGTTCGGGGCGAGCTCCGGGCTCGGCGACGGCGTGACGCTGCACCCCGCGGTGCGCGTGGTCGCCCGGTTCGACGACGCGCTGAACGGCTGGGACGGCGCGCTCCAGAGCGTCTACTCCGACCACTTCGACGCCGAGGGGATCAAGCTCGTGGGCGTCTACTCGGCGGTGAACGTGCTCGCGGCGGGCCTCCCCGGCGTCGGACCCGCGCTGCGGCGTCGGGCCGCCGCGCTGTCGCGCTGCGCCGTCTTCGGCGCCATGATCCACGACGAGGGCGGCGGCCGCGTCCGCCCCGGCCCCGGCCGGGAGCCGCTCGTCTCGTACGCGATGGCGCCGCGCGACCTCGCGCGGCTCCGCCGGTCGATCACGATCCTCAGCGAGATGGCGCTCGCCGCCGGCGCGCGCGAGGTCTACACCGCGCTGCTCGGCGCGCCGCCGGTCACGTCGATGGACGCCGCGCGCGCGGCCGAGCGCACACCCATCGACGCGCGGCGCATCGAGTGCATGGCGTTCCACCCGCTCGGGAGCGCGCGGGTCGCGAACGATCCGCGGCGCGGGATCGTCGATCAGAGCGGCGAGTGCTTCGCGCTGCCGGGGCTCTTCGTCGCCGACGGCTCGATCCTCCCCACGAGCATCGGCGTGAACTCGCAGGTGCCGATCATGGCGATGGCGACGCGCATCGCGTGGCGGATGGCCGAGCGGTTCCCGCGGCTCGCGGCGGCGAGCCCCGCGTAGCGGGCGCGGCGCCACGCGGTGCTACAACGTCGGCCGACGCCGACAGCCGAGGTTCCAGGATGCAAGCGACGATCGATCTCCGCTCCGACACCGTCACCCGGCCGACCGCGGCCATGCGCGCCGCCATGGCCGCGGCCGAGGTCGGCGACGACGTGTACCGGGAGGACCCCACCGTGCGGGCGCTCGAGGAGCGCGTCGCGGAGCTCACGGGCAAGGAGGCGGCGCTCTTCGTGCCGAGCGGCACGATGGGCAACCAGATCGCGCTCCTCTGCCACACGCAGCGCGGCGACGAGGTGATCGCGGGCGAGGGCGCGCACTGCGCGTTCTACGAGAGCGGCGCCGCGCCCGCCTGGAGCGGCGTGCAGTTCGTCTTCGCCGGGCGCGGCGGCCTGTTCAAGGCGGCCGACGTCGAGGACGCGATCAAGCCGCCGCAGTACTACCTCCCGCGCACGCGCCTCGTCGCGATCGAGAACACCCACAACCGCGCGGGCGGCCGGGTCTTCCCGCAGGAGGACGTGCTCGCCATCGCGTCGGTCGCGCGCGCGCACGGGCTCGCGCTGCACCTCGACGGGGCGCGCCTCTGGAACGCGGCGGTCGCCACCGGTCGAACGCCCGCCGAGCTCGCCGCGCCGTTCGACACGGTGAGCGTCTGCTTCTCGAAGGGCCTGGGCGCGCCCGTCGGCTCCGCGCTGTGCGGCAGCGCCGACGTGGTCCGCGCCGCGCTGCGCTTCCGGAAGATGCTCGGCGGCGGCATGCGGCAGGCCGGCGTGCTCGCGGCCGCCGCCCTGTACGCGCTCGCGCACCACCAGGGCCGCATCGCCGAGGACCACGAGGCCGCGCGCGCCATCGCGCGGGCGATGCGCGCGGCGGCCCTCCGTGCGATCGCGACGATCGAGGAGCCCGAGACGAACATCCTTTACATCGAGACGCCCGGCATCCCGGCCGAGCGGCTCGTCGAGGCCGCGCGGCGGCGCGGCGTGCTCGTCGGGGCGACGGGCCGGAGCGCCGTCCGCGCCGTGACCCACCTCGATCTCGCGCCGGAGCAGGTCGCGCCCGCGGCGAGCGCCCTCGCCGAGGCGCTCGCCGAGGTGCTGGCGATGCCGCGCGATCGCGGCGCCGAGGGCGCGCGCGCATGAGCCGCCGCCCCACGAACGCCCCCGCGCCGGCGCTCGCCCTTGCGATCGCGATCGCCGCGCTGCTCGGCCCCGCGTGCGCGCCGGTGCGCGGCGAGGCCTACATCGTCGCGATGACCGCCGGCGAGCGCGCCTACCACGCTGGGCGCTACCGTGATGCGGCCCGCTCGTTCGACGACGCCGCGTCGCAGGCGCTGCGCGTGAAGGACCGCGACGAGGCGCGCCTCATGCAAGCGCGCTCGTTCGAGCGCGCGGAATCCTGGGGCGAGGCGCGCGCGTCGTACGAGCGGCTGCTCGCCGACTCGCCGCGCGGGCCGCGCTCGGAGCGCGCGGAGTTCGAGCTCGCCGATCTCGCGATCGAGCACGGCGACGCGGACGCGGGTTACGCGATGCTGCTGACGGCAACGCTGCGCCGCCCGTCGCACGGGCTCGCGCGCAACGCGCTGAAGCGGCTCATCCGGCGCGAAGAGGAGCGCGCCGGCGTGGCCGGAGCGCTCGCGTGGCTGCGGCAGCACGGCCCCGCGCTCCGCGGGACGGAGCTCGATCAGGACGTCGCCTACCACACAGCGCTCCTCCTCGAGCGGAGCGGCGATCGAGAGGCCGCGCTGCGCGCGCTCGTCGCCGCCGCGCGCGCGCACCCGTACCCCGCCGGTAGCTTGACGGACGACGCCCTGTTCCACGCGGCGGAGCTCGCCGCGTCCCTCGGGCGCCCCGAGGAGGCCATCGGCTACCTGAGGGAGATGCTCTCGGCGCGCGAGCCGGCCGTCACCGGCAGCTACGACCGCGCGAAGTTCGACGACGCGCAGCTCGAGATCGCGCGCCTCTACCGCGACGCGCTCGGCGATCGCGCGGCCTCGCGCCGCGAGCTGCAGAAGCTCTATACGGACCACCCCGCGTCCATCCTGCGCGACGACGCGCTCTGGGCCGAGGCGAAGCTGTGGCGCGAGGACGGCCGGAGCAAGGAGGCGTGCGCCACCGCAGCCCGGATCGTCCGGGAGCTCCCCGACTCGCGCTACGCGCGCTGCGCGCACGCGATATGTCCGTCGCTCCCGGCGGCGCCTCGCCCGTGCGCGGACTACATCCTCCGCGAGCTCGACGGCGGGAAGGACCCCTGACGCGGGCACGCCGCGCGGCGCGTCGCCGCGGCGGCGGGCCGATCGCGCTCAGTCGTCCTCGTCGGCCCCGGGCTCCAGCTCGGCGTCGTCGTCGCCGTCCTCGTCCTCATCCTCGTCGTCGTCGGCAAGGTCGTCGTCGTCGGCCTCGTCGAGGTCGTCGTCGTCCTCGCGCGGCTCGTACTTCAGATCGATGCCGATGTCGCCGAGCTGGGTCTCGAGGAGCTCGAAGAGCTCGTCTACGTCGTCGCCCCCCCACTCATCGAGCACGTCGGTCAAGAACTCAAAAAAATCACCGCTGTCCAGACGACGCTCGATCTCTTCGACCTGCTCCTCCGAGAACGCCTCGAGGACGTCCTCGCGCAGCGCTTCGGTGTCGCCTTCCTCAACGGCATCCGCCGCAGAGAGGCGGATCTGCTTTACGGCACGCTTGTCGAGGTGAATCTCCATGAAGGTGGCTTCGTTTAGGCGACCCTCGCAGCTGCCGTCAAGCGGCGTATGGTGTCGAGCTTCAAGAGACCGCTCGCCTCCCCCTTCCGTCGCGTCTTTTCCTGGGGGCGCGCCGAGACGCGAAGGGGGCGCGGCGGGCACGCAGAGGCGCGGAGGTGCCCCAGGCGGGCGCGCACCTATGTCGGCGCCGGCGCGTCCCCGCCCCCACACGGCGCGCGCCCGCACGGCGAAGGAGCGTTGCCGGCGGCAGATCTCTCGCGTATCTCAAACAACTCGTGCGTTTGCGATCTCCGCCCGGCGCGCTCTCGGCCGCGATCATCGCGGCCGGCGCCCTGCTGTCCTTGACAGCGCGGGCCGCGCCTCCGCACCCCCAAGCCGAGGGCGCCCTCCACGACGCCGCGCCAGGCGCTCCCGCCGGCGGCCGGACGGGAAGAGGCCCCGGCGAAGGGGCCGAGGACGGCCGCGCCACGCCCGACGGGAGCGCTCGGCTCGACGCGGCAGGGGGCGAGGCCGCCGCCGAGCACGAGCCATCACCTGACGTCAAGCCGCGCGTCGAGCTCGCCTCCCGACCGCCGCCGCTGCACGTCGAGTACGTGCAGTACGGCGTCGCCCTCGTCGCCGAGATGAGCCTCGATCCTGGCGCTGCCTGCCCGCGCTCCGGGCCCCTCTACGCGTGCATCCTGGGCAGCGGAGGCGGGCTCGCGATCCGCGGCGGATACCGCTCGCCGGGCCCCTGGTACTTCGGCGGCGCGTACCAGTTCACCAAGATGGACTCGAGCAACCTCTACCGGCTTGGAATCTTCCAGCAGCTCCGGGCCGAGATGAGGTACCTGCCGGACATCGGCTACCGGGCGGCTCCCTATTTTTCCGCCGGGATCGGCGGCGTCGCCTACGGGAACGAGTGGGGCGTCGAGACGGGCGGCGCGCTCATCTTCGGCGGCGTCGGGGTCGAGCTGGAGGTCTCGCGCCGCGCGGTGCTCGGCGTCAGCTGCGTGTACCGGCCGGTGCTCCTCGCTGGCTGGAGGGACACGGCCAACTACGAGCGGGCCACCGCCATCGCGCAATTCGTCGGCTTCGAGCTCCTTCTCGAGGTGCGGACCGAGGTCGGCCGGCGCTGAGCGGTTCCCCCTGTCCGCTCGAGAGAACGCACCGGCTACTTGACTCGACCGTCGCTCCGCGGTCCCCTCGGCAGCGTGATCTGCGATGTGTGCGGCCGCGACAACGCTGGCGATCTGACGTTCTGTCAGGATTGCGGTCGACGGCTGAAGGCTCGAGAGGCGCGGGTCGTCCCGCCGACGCCGCCGAGCGGCTTGCCGCAGGTGTCGCTCCCGGCCCTGCCCGCGCCCGCGCAGGCCGAGGCGCCGCCGGCGAACGACGCCCGCGCGGCCGCCAGGGCGCCGGGGCCCCGCGGCGCGCCGGGGCGCCTTCGCCCGGAGGCGCCCGTGTTCTCCTTCAGCCCGCTCAGCTCGGCGAGGACGGAGCCAGCGATGCCGGCGGTGCACGGCCGCGCCGAGGGCGCCACGCGCCCGGCGCGCGAGGGCGCCGCGACGCCGGCTGCTGGCGCGCTGGACAGCGCGATCCAGATGGTGCCAGCCCTGCAAGGGCCGAGAGTCACCGAGCGGGGTGACGCGCCCGCGCCGCCCGGGACGCCCGCGACGCCCTCGATCACTGGCGCGATCCTGGGGCTCTCCTGCGCGAACTGCAACGGGGAGAACCCTCCGGGCTACCGCTTCTGCGTGACGTGCGGCGCGGCGCTGAACAGGAGAGATGGCGGAGCGCCGGCGGGCGCCCCGCAGCCGGTGAGCCAGGTGTCGAAGCGCGCCCGGGGAGAGCGCGGCGAGCCAGGCACCGCGCTCTCCCCTGGCGCGCCGTACATGGCGCCCCCGCCCCACGAGGAGATCGGGACGACCGCGCGAGGTCTCCACGACGTCACGCCCGCCGCGGCCCGGCACGCGCCGCCCGCGGAGGCCGCGCCGCCGCCAGCGGCGCGCGACGAGCGCTCCGGCGCCGGAGACGCGCATCCACGGGCCGGCGCGCCGACCAGGCCGGCTCCGCCCCCGCTGCCCCCGGTCGCCCTGCCCCCAGCGCGGCTGCCCCCGCCCGCGGCCAGCGGGAGCAACGCGGACAAGATCGTCGGCTCGCCGGTTGTCGACATCGCGTCGTCGCAGCGGGCTCCCGTCCCGCCCGTCGAGTGCGCGCGCTGTCGCGGTCAGTGCCTGGCGGGCACGCGGTTCTGCAAGTATTGCGGTGCGCCCCTCGAGGGCGAGCGGCCCGCCTCCGAGCGCCCGTCCAGGGCCGCCTCCGAACGCCCGCAGCCCGCGCCCGCGCTCGCCCCGGACGCCCGGCGCGACCCGCAGCGGCCCCCGCAGACAGCCGAGCCCGCCGGGCCGATCTCGGCCGAGGCGAGCAGCGCGCCGCCAGCCTCCCAGCGGCCGCTCGCGCCGCTGCGCGCGTCCCTCTCGGTTCGCCCGCCGGCGTGGGTTCCGGCTGACACCCAGCCGACCCGAGCGCTCGAGGGCAAGCTCATCGTGATCGTCGAAGACGGGACCGAGGGGAAGAGCTTCCCCCTCGCGGGGCCGCAGATCGACATCGGCCGAACCGAGGGGGATATCCTCCTCGAGGACGACCAGTACGTCTCGCCGCGGCACGCGCGGATCATCCCGCAGGAAGGGTCCTGGGTTCTCCGTGACCTGGGCAGCGTCAACCGCATCTACCTCCGCATCCGGAAGACGCACCCCCTCCGAGATGGCGACTTGCTCCTCCTGGGCCTCGAGGTGTTACAGTTTCAGACCGTGAACGACGGCGAGCGAGGCCTCGGCCATGCCATCCAGCATGGAACGTTGCTGTTTGGCTCGCCCGCCATCCACCGCCGGGCGAGACTCTGCCAGCGGACGGTGGAGGGCGTGACGCGGGACGTGTACCACCTCTACCGGGATGAGACGGTGATCGGACGGGAGACGGGAGACATCGTATTCACGGCCGATCCGTTCCTCTCGCGACGCCACGCCGCCATCCGGAGGAACCCGGCCACGGGGGAGTTCACGCTCAGCGACCTGGACTCGTCGAACGGGACCTACGTCGCCGTCCGCGAGGACGTCAGCCTCCTCGATCGCGATTTCGTGCGCATCGGGCAGCACCTGTTCCGCGTGGATCTCCCCCGATGAGCGACCAGACCGTCCGCGAAACGCCGACCGAGGCGCTGGAAGTCGAGGGGCTCCCCGGCGCGACGTCCGCAGGAACCGACTCGAGCAGCCACGCCGGCAAGGCGCTTCATGACTCCCCGCACGGCGCCGCGTCGCTCGAGCCCGGCAAGGCGGGGTCTGTGGAAGCAGGCAAGCCCGTGAACTGGAAGCCCCCGCCGCCCAAGACGCGTCCGGCCGCGAACGCCGCGCACAAGGCTGGCATCGCCGTGAAGCCCGTGAAGGCGCCCAGCACATCGAGCCCGGAGAAGGTCGGGCGGAAGCTCCCTCCGCCGCCGCGGGTGCGGCTCACCGCAGGCGGCTCGCGCGAGGAGGACACGGATGGAAGCGCCGCACGGTCGGACGACCTCGGAGACGCAGTGACCCCCGATGCTCCGCCGGCCGCCGCTCAGGCGCACGCCTCGCTCGCGGCCGCTTCGTACGACGGCGCGCTCGACGAGACCCCCGCCGTGGAGGCCGCCCACGGCGGCGCTGCCGGGCGCTTCGCGGGCGAGGCGCCGGGGGATGGCGAGCCGGACGAGGGCGGGCAGCGCCCCGACGGCATGGACGGCGCGGCGACACCGCCCGACGAGCCGCGTCGCCCCGAGGTCGTGCTGCGGCTGTTCGGCCGGACCGACGTGGGCCAGGTCCGCGAGCACAACGAGGACAACTTCATCGTCGCGGATCTCACGAATGCGAGCCGCGGCCTGATGGAGATGGATCGCTACCAGGTCGTCGGCGAGCGGGGCGCCCTGCTCGGCGTGTGCGACGGCATGGGCGGCGCCGCGGCCGGCGAGGTCGCGAGCCAGCTCGCGGTCGACATCATCTACCAGCGGATGAGCGTCGCCGGTCCCCCGGAGAACCACGACGAGCTCGCGGCGCGGCTGGTGCAGGCGATCGAGGCGGCAGGCCTCCGGATCTTCAGCGAGGCGAAGCTCGATCGGACCCGGCGGGGGATGGGGACCACCTCGACCATCGCCGCGCTGATGGACGATCACCTGTTCCTCGGCCAGGTCGGCGACAGCCGCGCGTACGTCCTCCGCGGCGATCGGCTCGTGCAGGTGACGCGCGACCAGTCGCTCGTGAACCAGCTCATCGAGGCGGGCCAGCTCACCGAGGAGGAGGCCGAGACCTTCGAGCACAACAACATCATCCTCCAGGCGCTCGGCACCGCGGACTCGGTGCAGGTCGACCTCACCTTCGTGGAGCTCAAGCGGGGCGACACGCTGATGCTCTGTTCCGACGGGCTCTCGGGCATGGTGCGGAACGAGGAGATCCGCGAGGTGCTGCGGAGCGTCGACGATCCGATCGAGGCCTGCAAGGTGCTGACGGATCGGGCCAACCAGGCGGGCGGGCACGACAACATCACGGTGGTGGTCGCGAAGTTCGACGGCGACGGGCTCGCCCTGCCGGAGCTCGAGGACATCGAGGACCTCCGCTACCAGAAGTACGCGCTGCCCGAGCACCTCCTGGCCCAGAACGCCGCCGCGTCCGAGCCGGCGCGCAAGGTGAAGGAGCTCGACGAGAAGAAGATCTCGCAGCGCCCCCCCTCGCCGAAATCGTGGCTGAGCAGCGCGGACAGCGACATGGACGACGACGGAGACGACTACGACCACGTCGCCTCGCCCCTGCCGGCCGACGACGCGCTGGACGAGCGCAAAGCCCGCGCGCCCGTCCAGGGCGACGAGCCGATCATGATCCCGACCGACGGCGCGCCGCAGTGGCTGGTGATCTTGATGATCGTGAGCGCCGTCGCGTGCGTTACCATCGCCGGCTACTACCTGCTTCGTTAGGGTGCGCGTAGCGCACGTGCGCGCGCCCCCCACCGCGATGCTGCGCAGCAACGACAAGCGTGGCCGGCAGACCCCGGCCGCCCCGCAGGAAGAGTGGCCCTCCGGGCGCCCGGACGCGGACGGCCGCGTCGACGTCGAGACCGCGCAGCGCATCGTCAAGGATGCCGTCGTGCAGGCGATGCGGCGCGAGGAGAAGGCGCTCGCGCTCGTGCGCGCCAAGGCGGACGAGGCGAGGCGCAAGGTGTCGCGCCACAACCTGATCCTCGGGCTAGGCGTCGCCGCGGCGCTCGTCGCCGTGGCCGTGGCGTTCGTGGTCACCTACCGGTCGCGCCAGGCGGCCGACGCGCTGGCGCGCGAGGTCGGCCTCGGGATCGCGCCGGCGGCGCGCCCGTCGGGCGCGATCCCGGAGCAGGTGCTCTCGGGGCGCGCCATCTTCGAGCAGAACAGGCTGGCGCTCTACGTGATGGGCTACAAGGTGGACAACCGCATCGGCGGCTGCTGCTCGGCGTTCGCCATCGCGCCCGATCTGCTCGCGACGAACGCGCACTGCGTCCGCGACTGCCGCGCCCGCGGCGGCACCTCGATCGTCACGCAGAACGACTCGATGGGGAAGATCCGCTTCCCCATCGTCGCGATGTCGGCCCACCCGGCGTACAAGCCGGGGCAAGCGGGCGCCGGCTCGCCGGACGTCGCCCTGCTCCGGATCGCCGGCAAGGCGACGCGCACGGTGAAGCTCGCGAACGACGCCGAGCTGCGGGCCATCGGGCCGGGCGACGACGCCTACGTCATCGGCTTCCCCGGTCGCCTGATGGACCCGCTGAGCCCCTCGGCGACGTTCCTGGAGGGCCGCATCGGGCGCGTGACCGGCATCGACGAGGAGGCGACGACGCCGGACCGAGCGGTCCTGATCCAGCACGACGCCGTCACGCGCGGGGGCAACAGCGGGAGCCCCATCTTCAACCAGTACGGGCACGTCATCGGCATCCACGCGGCGCACATCGACGACGAGGACAACGTCACGATCGACGGCCGGAAGGCGACGGTGACGCAGAGCTCGCCGTTCCGCATCGGGATGCGGATCGATCTGCTGCAGGGGGTCCCGGCGCCGTGATGTTAC
Source organism: Sorangium sp. So ce117 (assembly GCF_051524395.1). Classification (NCBI taxonomy): domain Bacteria; kingdom Pseudomonadati; phylum Myxococcota; order Polyangiales; family Polyangiaceae; genus Sorangium; species Sorangium sp. So ce117. The sequence goes on along the minus strand of NZ_CP150309.1, from coordinate 2,958,877 downwards.
GCGTCGTACATACCTTCGGGCGCAACGCCGGTTCTGTGGAGATCCATGACCGGCGCGCGGTGCGCTTCGGTCGAGCGCCGGACAACGACGTCGTCTTCGACCCGAACCACGATCGCGACGCGAGCAGCCACCACGCCGAGGCGCGCCTCGAGGCGGCTGGCTGGGTGCTCTACGACCTCGACAGCCGCAACGGGACCTACGCGGGCGGGCAGCGGATCAAGCGGCACCCGATCGCGTCGGGCGACGAGATCACGTTCGGCGCCAAGGGCCCGCGGGTGCGGCTGGAGCTCGTCGAGCGCCGCACGTCGGGTCCGCCGCAGGCGCACGCTGTGGCCCATCACCCCTCTCCTGCCGCCGCTTACCCTGCGCCAGTGACGGGCCATCCCCCGCCCGCCGCGTACCCCGTGCCTACTGCGGGCTACTCCGCGCCCGCTGGATACCCGGCGCCCGCTGCGTACCCCGCGCCCGCTGCGTACCCCGCGCCCGCCGCGTACCCCGCGCCCGCTGCATACCCGGCGCCCGCTGCGTACCCCGCGCCCGCTGCATACCCGGCGCCCGCCGCGTACCCCGCGCCCGCTGCCGCCCCCCCTGGGCACGTCCCGGCGGCGCCGCCCGCCGGAGCTCGGCGGGTCGGCGAGCGGACGATCGCCATGATGATCTCCTCGGCCGTCGCGGCCGCCACGGGGCGCGCGAAGCCCCGCGGCACCGTCGAGATCAACGCCATGCTCCACAAGGAGGTGCACGCCGCGACGGCAGGCCAGCGCCGCACGACCTACATCCTCGCCGCGCTCCTCGTGATCGCGCTCGCCAGCCTCGCCGCGCTCATCGTCTACAACCGCTCCTCCCACGACGAGATCAGCCAGCTCCGGGAGGAGCTCGCGGGCCTCTCGCCGGAGGACCCCCGGCGCAAGGAGATCGAGCGCCGCCTCGGGACGCTCCACCCCTCGAACGCGAACTTCGGGCGCAACCTCCACGATCGCTCCAGGAAGGGGATCTTCATGCTCGCCGCCGGGCGCGAGGGGTTCTGCACGGCGTTCGCGGTGCGGCCCTCCGTCCTCGTGACGAACGCCCACTGCATCACCGCGGCCAAGCGCCGCGGCGGCGCGATCGCGGCGCTCGAGAACGAGGGCCGGGGCCAGATAAGCTTCGCCGTGACCGGCATGCGGACGCACCCGCAGTACCGCGACAGCGCGGATCAGCTCACCCCGGACATCGGCACCGTCACGATCGCCGGGCGCGCGGCCGCCGTGCTCGAGCTCGCGACGCGGGAAGAGCTCGCCGCGTCCGGCGCCGGCGACGACGTGTACCTGATCGGCTTCCCGGAGCGGCTCACGGACACCGCGAACCCCGTCGCCACGTTCCTCGCCGCCAACATCGGCCGGATCACGGGCGCGAACGGCCGGCCCGCGCCCGCGGCGGAGGCCTGGCTGATCCAGCACGACGCCCGCAGCACGAGCGGCATGAGCGGGAGCCCCATCTTCAACGGCCAGGGCAAGGTCATCGGCATCAACGCCGGCGGGTACCTCGAGGGCAACGACGAGACGATCTCTGGCCAGAAGATGGAGGTGGTAAAGGCCTCCCCCTACAAGTTCGGGATGCGCATCGACCTGCTCGACGCCATCCTGCGCTGACACCGGGCCGAGAGAGATGCTCCGCCACGCGCTCCGCAGGCTCCTCTGGACGCTGCCGACCCTCGTCGGCGTCTCGCTGCTGACCTTCTTCGTGCTCTCCTTCGTCCCGGATCCGACGGACGATCCGCTCCTCGCCAGCTCGCTCTCCAGCGCGGAGCTCGCGCGGCTCCGCCGGGAGCGCTTCCTCGACCTGCCGCGCTTCATCAACCTGGCGCCGCGCGACGTGCGCCTGCGCGCCCTCGCGGCCGCGCAGGCCATCGCGGCCGGCGGCGACGACGCGGCGGCCGCCGCCGACGAGCTGCGGCGCCTCGGCGGCGCCGCGCTGCCGCACATCCTGCCGCTCGACGCGCTCGCGCCCGAGCCGCGCACCCGCGTCGCGCTCGCGCTCGCGCCCGTCGCGGCGCGGATGGGCCTGCCGCGGGCCGACGACGCCGCGGACCCGGCGCACGCGGTCGCGTTCTGGACGCGCTTCTGGGACGACCGCGGCATCGAGTTCCGGAGCGCGTCGGTCCGGAGCGCCGTGCGGCGCCTGGTCCGCTACGGCTCCGCGTCGCGCGCCGCCGAGCTGCTGGAGCTCGACACGTTCGCCCTGCAGGCGGTGATCGCCGCGCTGCCGCCGCCGCGCGACGCCGCCACGCTCGAGCAGGCGCGCGCCCTCGTCGACGTCGCGGCCCACATCGCGGAGATCGACGACCGGATCGCCCCGGGCGACGACCTCGCGGAGGCCCGCGCGTGCGTCACGCGGTGGAGGTCGTTCTGGAACGTGTACCGCAGCGACTTCGAGGTGTTCACCGGCCCGGCGCAGCTCGCGGCGACCGTGCTCGAGACCCGCTACGGCAAGTGGGCGCTCGGCGCGGTCACCCACCGGCTCGGCGTCGCGGCGACCGGAGAGCCGGTGCTCGACGAGCTCGCGCGGCGCGCGCCCGTCACCCTCGCGCTCGTCTTCGGGGCGATCGCGCTGGCCTACGCCGTGGCGATCCCGCTCGGCGCGCTCAGCGCGGCCTCGCAGGGCCGGCGGAGCGACTCCGCGATCGCGGCCGCCGTGCTCACCGCCGCCGTCCTCCCGACCGCCGTCGTGGCCGTGGCCGCCGCGCTCCTCTCGGGCGGCGCGCGGACCCTGCTCCTGCCGACGTGCATGATCGCGCTCTCGCTCGTCGCCGCGCCGACGCGGCAGCAGCGCGCCGCGCTCGTCGCGGTCCTCACGCAGGACTTCGTCCGGGCCGCGCGGGCGCGCGGCGCCGGCGCCGCGCGCGCCATCGCCGTCCACGGGCTCCGCAACGCCGTGCTCCCGGTCGTGACGCTCGCCATGCTCGAGCCGCCGATGGCGCTCGGCGGCGCCTTCGTCGTCGAGCGCGTCTTCGAGCTCCACGGGCTCGGCGAGCTCACGCTCCTCGCCGTGCAGGCGCGCGACGTGAGCTGGCTCATGGCCATCTCGATCGGCGCCGCGGCCATCGCCGCGCTCGGCGTGATCGCGACCGATCTCGCCTATGTGCTCGTCGATCCGCGGCTCGGCCCGGCGGTGCTCTCGCGGAGGAGCGAGGCGTGACCCACGCGACCGCGTTCCTCCGCCGCATGGTGGGCAGCAAGCGCGTCGCCATCGGCGCCGTGCTGCTCGGCGTCCTCGCGCTGCTCGCCATCTTCGCCGAGCTCCTCGCCGCCCCCGCGCCCATCGCCTGCTTCGGGCCGGGCCGCGCGGAGATCCTGCCCGCGGTCACCGAGGGCGCCGCGCTCGAGTCGCTCACCGAGGCCGAGCTCAGGGTGCGCTTCGAGGGCTTCGCGATCTGGCCGCCCATCCGCTACGGCCCGGAGCAGCGCACCGACGCCGGCCCGAACGCGTCGCCCTCCCTCGACCACCCGCTCGGCACGGACTTCGAGAGCCGCGATCTCGCCGCGCGGCTGATCTACGGCGCCCGAACGGCGCTCGGCCTGTCGCTCAGCGCGGTGCTCGTGGGCATGTTCCTCGGCGTCGTGCTCGGCGGGCTCGCGGGCACGCTGCGCGGCGTCTGGAACGACGGCCTCGTCCGCCTCGTCGAGACGGTCGACACCTTCCCGGCGATCCTCGTCGTGGCCATCGTGCGGGCGATCGAGCGCGAGCCCTCCGCGCTGTCGCTGGTGCTCGCGGTCGCCTTCGTCCGCTGGGCGGAGATCGCGCGCCTCGTGCGCGCCGAGGTGCTGCGCGCGTCGAGCGAGGAGTACGTGGCGGCCGCGCACGCGCTCGGCAGCACCCGGCTGCGCGTCTTCTACCGCCACATCCTCCCGAACGCGCTCGGCCCCGTGATCGTGAGCTCGGTGCTCGGCGTGGCGTCCGTCGTCCTGCTCGAGGCGGCGATCTCGTTCCTCGGGATGGGCGCGCCCGCGCGCGTGGCCTCGTGGGGGGAGACGCTGGGCCAGGCGGCGCGGCACCCGAGCGAGATCCGGCTGCTCGTCTTCCCTTTCGTGCTGCTCCTGGCGACGGTCGGCGGCTCATACCTCATCGCCGACGCCCTGCGCGACTCCATCGATACACGCACCGTGCGCACGCGCGTCCCGCGCTGACGGGGCGGGGCGCGGGGGCCGCACGTCCGCAGGCGCCGCCGGCCGTGCAGCGCTCTCGCGTGCCGAAATTGCGCTGAAATCGCGTTCATCTCCGCGATCTCGGCCGCGGAGCCCTCGCGCCGCTCGATCTCGCAGGAAAGGCCCGCTATGAATTCGCCCGCCATGGCCGTTCCCGAGATCAACGAGCAGGAGTTCGAGCGCGAGGTGCTCCGCAGCGAGTTGCCCGTGCTCATCGATTTCACCGCCACCTGGTGCGGACCGTGCAAGACGGTCGCGCCGGAGGTCGACGCCATCGCGCGCGAGCTCGAAGGCAAGGCCAAGGTGGTCAAGGTCGACATCGACCGGTCGAAGCGCATCGCCACCACGCTGCGCATCCAGTCCGTCCCGACGTTCATGGTCTTTCATCGAGGCCGCCCGGTGGCCGCCGAGCAGGGCGTCCTCAACCGAAAGCAGCTCCGCGAGCTGCTCGATCCGTTCCTCCCGCGCGCCGAGGGCGCCATCCGGGCCGCCGAGCTGGCGCAGCTGATCCGGGAGGGTCAAGTGGTCCCCGTGGACACGCGCGAGACCCCCGCCTACGGCCGCGCCCACATCCCGGGCGCGGTGCACATCCCGATCGAGGAGATCGAGGGCCGGCTCGCCGAGCTCCACATGCTGGCCGGCGCGCCCGTCCTCTATTGCCGCTCCGGCGACAAGTCGAAGGACGTCGCCGCGAAGCTCGCCGAGGAGGGCGTGCCCGTCGCGTTCCTCGAGGGCGGCTTCCTCTCGTGGGAGGCCGAGGCGCTCCCGATCCAGCGCCCCGACTGACCGCTGCCGCAGGGTGACGCAGCGCCGCTCGGCGAGCTCGGCGCCGCGCGGCAGCACCCTGCGCGGCGCGGCGTCACCCCTTGGCGGCCGACAGCGCCGCCGAGACGACCTCGCGCACCGGCACGCCGTGCGTCCTCGCCGCCGCGGCGCAATCGTCGAACTCCGGCTTGATCTGCGGCGGCCCGAACGGCCCCTCGCTGATCTTCACCCGGATGGCTCCGTACGCCGTCTGCACCGTGATGATCCGCCGCGGCCGCTCGGTGCGCGCGACCGGGATCTTCCGTAGCCCGATGCTGGTCGTCTCGCGGAGCAGCGCCGTCGCGACGGCGTCGGCCTGGGGGGCGGCCGCGAGCGCCGCGATCGTCAGGGCGGGGCGCCCTTTCTTCATGGTGATCGGGGCCGCCCAGGCGTCGAGCGCGCCCGCCGCGAACAGCGCCTCGATCGCGTGCCCTGCCACCTCGCCCGTCAGATCGTCGACGTTCGCCTCGACGATCACGTGCGACGCGCTGCCGAGGCTCTCGTCTCCACCCGTGCGCGTCCCGAGCACGACCCGCAGCAGGTTGGGGCGGTCCGGCAGCTCGCGCTGACCGGCGCCAAAGCCGATCCGATCGGGGGCGAACGTCGGCCAGCGCTCGAACCGGGTCGCCAGCGTGGCGATGATGGCCGCGCCGGTGGGCGTGACCAGCTCGGCGTCGAGCTCGACGCCGTAGGTCGGGACGCCGCGGAGGCACGCGACCGCCGCGGGCGGCGGCAGCGGGAGGATCCCGTGCCGCGCCTTCACGAACCCGCGCCCCATGGGCAGCGGCGATCCGACGACCTCCGCCCCGATGTGCACGATCGCCGCGGCGGAGCCCACGATATCGACGATCGCGTCGACGGCGCCGACCTCGTGGAAGTGCACGTCTTCCAGGCGGATCCGGTGCACGGCGGCCTCCGCCTCGCCGAGGCGCCGGAAGATCCGGCGCGCCAGCGCGGCGACCGGTGGATCGAGCGGCGCGGCGGCGAGCATGGCGTCGATGGATCCGTAGGTGCGCTCCGGCTGCGCCGCCTCGACGTGCACGTCGAACGAGGTCGCCACGATGCCGCTCCGATGGGCGTGCCCGCGGTGCAGGTGGAACCCATCGAGCGGCAGCGCGGCGACGGCGCGCTCGATGACGAGGAGGGGCACCCCGAGATCGAGCAGCGCGGCGATGGTCATGTCGCCCGCGATCCCGCTGAAGGCGTCGAAGAACAGGACCTTGCCCGTGCCCGCGCCCTCCTCGAGGAGCGGCGCGCGCGGATGGTCGTGCGCGTGCCCGTGGTCGTGATGGCCCCCGTGCGCGTGCCCGTGATGGCCCCCGTGCGCGTGCCCGTGATGGCCCTCGTGCGCGTGCCCGTGGTCGTGATGGCCCCCGTGCGCGTGCCCGTGGTCGTGGTGGCCCTCGTGCGCGTGCCCGTGGTCGTGATGGCCCTCGTGCGCGTGCCCGTGGTCGTGATGGCCCTCGTGCGCGTGCCCGTGGTCGTGATGGCCCCCGTGGTGGAGCTCGTCTCCGTGCGCATCCCCGTGCGCGTGGTCGTGATCGTGCCCGTGTCCCATCTCTCGCCTTCTCCGTTCCCCGGGCGCCTTCGCGGCGCGGCGCTCCCGCGGTCGCGCTCGTTCCGAGCTACTCCTTCGGCAACATGCGATGCGCCACCATCGCCGCGCCGAAGCCGCTGTCGATGTTGACCACGGCGACTCCGGAGGCACACGACGTGAGCATGGCGAAGAGCGGCGTGAAGCCGCCCAGGGCCGTGCCGTAGCCGACCGACGTCGGCACCGCGATCACCGGCGCCGCCACGAGCCCGCCGACCACGCTGGGCAGCGCCCCTTCCATGCCCGCGACCACGATCACGGCCGACGCCTTGCGCAGCTCCTCGACGCGATGGAGGAAGCGGTGCAGCCCCGCGACCCCCACGTCGTACAGCCGCTTCGCCTCGAGGCCCACGGCGCGCAGCGTCTCGATCGCCTCCTCGGCGACCGGCAGATCGCTCGTGCCCGCGGTCACGACGGCGACCGCCCCGGCGGCGCGCTTCGGCGGCGGCGCGACCTCGATGCTGCCGGTCCGCGCGAGGGGCACATAACGGAACGCGGGCAAGAGCGCCGAGACCGCCGCGCCCTTCGCGGCGTCGACCCGGGTCACGAGCACGTTCTGCCCCGCCCCCGAGATCTCCCCGGCGATCAGGGCGATCTGCTCGGGTGTCTTCCCTTCGCCGAAGATCACCTCGGGGACGCCCTGCCTGAGCGCGCGGTGGTGATCGACGGTCGCGACGCCCAGGTCCCGGAAAGGCAGCCCTCGGAGGGCATCGAGCGCCTCCTCGACGGCAAGCTCGCCGGTCCGAACGCGCTCAAGCATCTCCCGGACGAGGCGCGGCTCCATGCGCGCAGCCGCTTAGCGCGGCGGCGTCCCCAGAGCAAACGTTCCGCCCCGCCTGCCCAGCGGCGCCCGGAAGAGCCCTTGTGTGGGCCGCTCGAGCCGTCCTGGTCAGGAAAAGGTCCAGGCACTTTGCTCAGGAGGGGGCGACAGGACTACTTTCGGCGCCGCGTGCCCGCCTTCGTCGCTCCCCTCGTCGGCTTTGCTCTCGGTGCGCTGCTCGCCTGGTTCAGCGCTGCAGCCCCTCACCGCCTGGGCGCGCTGCGCGCGGCGGAGCCTCGGCTAACGCCGGGCGCGCGCGCTCGGCCGCTCGCGCTCGTCTCCTTGTTCGCCTGCCTCGTCTTCGCGCCGGTTTGCGCGTACTTCCTGGTGTTCGCCCCTGATTGGAGCTTCGCGTACCTCGTCGACACGCGTCGCATCCCGTCCGCCGTCGACCTCGTGCTCGTCCTCGTCAACGCCGCCTCGGTGCCCGCCGGGTTCGCCGCCGCGAATCGCTTCGCCGGGAGCGCTGGCGGCAGGTGGACCGCGCAGCGCGCGGTCCATGCGCTCGCCGTCCTCGCCGGCGCGCCGCTGTCGATCGCCTTGTTCGCCGTCCTGGCCCTGTCCCGGCGGCTCGCGCTCGACGGCACCTACCGGCAGGTCGAGGGCGACTTCGGCGTCCACCCGGTCGCCGGCGGTCCGCTCGGGTATGCGCTCCTCTGGATGTACACCATGCTGGCCGGCGGCTTCGCTGTCACCGTGAGCGCCCTGCTCCGGCGCGAGCCCCCGGGCGGCGCGCCGAAGGTCGAGCCCTCCCCCGGCGCGCGCCCCCGCGCCGTCCCGAGTGAGCCAGCGCCTGAGGTCGTTCCCCCCCGGCCCGCCTCGACACGCCCTCAGCGGCGGCTCGGCGTCGGCAGCGGCGGGCGCTCCAACCGGCCGGGCTGAGACGCCCCTCGTGCGCGCGGGGCTGAGACGCCCCTGGCGCGCGGGTAGGCGACCGCGTCACCGCGTTGACGGAGCCAGCCCGCTCCACCACCCTGTCGCCCCATGTCCGAACGAGCCCGCGTGGAGCAGCAGGTCGAGGAACTCATGGAGCTCGCCGAGCAGGTGGTGACGCGCGCCAGGAAGGGCGGCGCCGACGTCGCGGAGGCGATCGCCCGCTCCGGCTCCGAGCTCACCACCAAGGTGCGCCTCGGCGAGCCCGAGCTCGTCGAGGAGGCCGTCCACAAGGGCCTCGGCATGCGGATCATCAAGAAGCAGCGCGTCGCGCTGACCTCGACGTCCGACCTCACGCCCCGCGGCATCGATCGCTTCGTGGCGGACGCGCTCGAGCTTGCCGACATCTCCCAGGAGGACGCGTTCGCCGGCCCCGCCGATCCGGAGCTCATCGCCAAGGGGCCGTTCCCCGCGCTCGATCTCTACGATCCCTCGGGCGGCGAGGTCACGGCCGCGCAGGCGATCGACATCGCGCGCCGAGGCGAGCAGGCCGCGCGCGACGCCGACCCGCGGATCACGAACAGCGAGGGCGCGACGTTCTCGCGGAGCGCGGGCGCCTTCGCCCTCGTCCTGTCCGGCGGGTTCCGCGGCGGCTTCGCCGGCTCGTACGCGCAGCTCGTGGTCTCCCCGATCGCCGATGACAGCGGCGACAAGAAGCGCCGCGGCTTCTACTTCACCGGCCGGCGCCACCTCGCCGACCTGGACGCCCCGGACGCCGTGGGCCGCGAGGCGGCGCGCCGGACGCTGCGCAAGCTCGGTGCCCGCAAGGTGGCGACCTGCGAGGCGCCCGTCGTCTTCGACCCGGACGTCGCCCGGTCGATGCTCGGATTGATCGGCTCCTGCATCATGGGCAGCTCGATCTGGCGCAAGTCGAGCTACCTCGTCGGCCGCGAGGGGACGCGCATCGCCAGCGATCTCATCACGATCGTCGACGACCCGCTGATCCCGCGCGCGCCCGGCTCGCGCCCGTTCGACGGCGAGGGCCTCCTCGCCCGGCGCAACGTCGTTGTCGAGCAAGGCATCCTGAAGACGTACCTCTGCGACAGCTACAGCGGCCGGAAGCTCAAGCGCCCGCCGACCGCCAGCGCCTCGCGCGGCGCTGGCGGCGGAGTCGGGCCGTCCACGTCGAACTTCCTCCTCCAGCCCACGTCCACGCCGGCGGCGGAGATCGTGCGTTCCACGCCGCGCGGGCTGTACGTCACCGAGATGATGGGCTTCGGCTTCAACGCCGTGACCGGCGACTTTTCCCGGGGTGCGTCCGGCTTCTGGATCGAGAATGGAGAGCTCGCCTATCCGGTGAGCGAAGTAACCATCTCACTCAACCTTGACGAGCTCTTGCAGCGGATCGACGCCGTCGGGGACGATCTGGATCTCCGGACGTCGACGTGCTCACCGACGTTCCGGGTCTCCTCCATGACCATCGCTGGAAGCTGAAGCGCCTCCGTCCGAAGAGCGTTGCTCCTCGGGCGCGTCTTCTTCCAGGAGATTTCGAAGCGGACTCGACAGCGGGGTTGCGAGCGACCCATCAACCGGCCCCGGGTTGTGCTGCTGAGGGGTTCTGACCTCAGCGGCTCGCTCTGCAGTGCTGCGGCTCCTGGCGGAGCCTCCTCGGGCGCGACCGGCCGTCCTAGCCCAGCCCCTTCTGCTGGGCGTAGGACGGCCGGGGCCCTGCTCAGCGCGAGGACCCGCCTGCGGCGAGGCTCCGCGGCGGCTCTTCCGACGCCGGACCGCTCGCCGCCTGGAGGGGCGTCGCCGTCTGCGCGGCTGCTTCGGGCACGAGGAAGCCCTTCAGCTGCTGCGCGTCGCTCCGACCGATCCGGCCGACGAACGACGGCAGGCTGATCGGCTCATCCGACAAGGCGACGAAGGTCCCCTGCGAGTTCGCTCGATGGAGCGCCTCGAAGAGGGAGGGGACGTCCACGTCGCTGGACACCGCCCGCACGTCGACGATGTACACGTCCGCGGGGTCCGCCCCCGCGAAGATCAGCGCGTCATACGGGTGGCTCGCGTGCCGGATGGGCACGCCTTCCCCGAGGGCTCGCGCCACGTGGGCCATCGTATCCTTGGTACCGATGGCCATCATCGACTTGGAGGTCGCCTTGGCGAGCTCCCTGGGCACCGAATAGCCCCATGCACGGAGGAACTCTGCCACGTCCGCAGCCTTGAAGCGCAAGTGTCTCCCCGGCGTACGGAAATGGGCAATCCTCCCCCGATCTACCCAGTTATGGATTGTCTTCAAGTCGACCTCGCACAAGGCTGCGAGGTCCGATGCCGTCAACAGCTTTTCACGAACACCAGCCATCGCCGAACTCCACGCGAAAGGCACCTGCCGCACAGCTCGCGTTCACAGCGCGGCAGCGTCTCCTCAGGTGGCGGCCCCCCCACCCGTCTGTCTACTCGATTGAAACCTAGCTCTCATAGACGGGTCCGTCACCCGCTTTGCTCGAATTTTCTCGGCCCCATGGCGAGTTCGCCCCGCGCGGAGGCAAACTCCCCATCCTTCAGGGGATCTCCTTGTTCATTATGTTCACGCGACCGGGCGTCGGCCAGGTGGTCGCGAAGGAGCCAGCCGAGCCGTCTGGAGCGCGCGGAGCGACGCGGGCCAGGCTCATTCCCGGCTTTGGTACGGGCGCGGCGGGCGACCTGGACAAGACAGCACCTCCTCGATCCTTCAGTTTGAGCGGTTCTCCCGAGTTCGACAGCCCGTGGCTGCCAAGTTTGGGGACGCGGAGAAGAAGCGTCTCGGGAGGAGGCGGAGGGTCGAGCTCATCATCAGAAACGTAGTCCTCGTTGACGACCAGAGCGTACGCGCCGGGCATGAACGAAATAGGGGGCAATTCGGTCTCACCACCCACATCGGCGAGTACAACCCCTGTGAGCTCAGCAGGGACGTCACTGTCATTGTAGAGCTCGATCCACTCCTGCCCTGGCTCTGGCCCGACGGGGTTCGCCAGCACCTCGTTGATGATCACATGGGGCATGGGCGCGAGCGTCATGGCCGAGAACGTCCGGCGCTCCACGACCCCGGCGTTGTCGACGGTCGCAATGGCGAGCTCCACGGGGCTCGAGGGCGGCAGGGGAGCGAGGACGAACGGCTCGCCCGGCGGTACCGCGAGGACTTCGTCGAACCCCGCGCCCGCGATCGCCCAGAGCAGCGGCGCATCCGCCGAACGAACGAGGATCCGATCGTCGGCGACCCGAGCACAGCCCGGCCCGAGCGCGAGCTCGTCCGGCGCACACGCCGCCGCAATGGCGGGAAGCGGATCCGATTCCATCATGAACGGACGTGGATCGAGGCTCACTGCTGTCGGCTCGCCCGGGAGCGCGACGGGAGGCCCCACGAGGCGCACGCCGTCGGCCTCGGGCGGCGCCGTGGCGGTCGGCTCCCCTTCGAAGCGCAGGCAGCGCGCGCCGATGTCGTCGACGGCGCCGCGGCGCAGCTCGCCCGCCGGTCCGCCAGGCGCGAGCGTCGCCGCGGCGACCACCTCCGGGAGGGGCGCGTCGCCGCACCACACCCCCAGGCCGAGGGTCGCGCCGGCGTCGGGCGGCGGCCAGAGCCGTGAGAGCACGGGCGGCGAGCCCTCCGCGGCGATCTGGATGTGGTGCGAGAACACAGGGCTGCCGCTCGCGATGGCGTAGGTCTCCCCGGGCGCGAGCGGGGCGAGCGGCGCCACGGTCAGCGAGAGGTCGCCAGGGGGTGTCCCGTTCAGCCAGGCGATCGAGGGGACGACGCGCTCCGACAGCGCCGTCGACAGCTCGCCTCGCTCTATCTGCCGGAGGTGCGCCGCGCTGAGCTTGCCGCGGACGACCAGCGCACGGGCGGGATCGACGCTCCCGAGAGCGGCGCCGGGGAGGAGCACCCGCGCCCGCAGCACCGGAGGCGCGGCGTCCAGCGGCGCGGCGGGCTCGATCTGGAGCTCGGGGCCCGGGTCTGCGGGGCCGGCGACCTCGGCGTCCTCTTCGTCACCGCCTTCATCGAGTTGCGGTGGAACGACGAGCTCCGGCGCGCAGGACAGGGGTGAGGCCACGAGCGGCGTGAGCGCGAGCGCAAGCGGCAGCGCGCGGAGCGCGCGGGGGGTCCACGAGGGGCGAATCGGGCAACGATGGGTCATGACGCGGAGTTCGGCGGGAGCTCGCTGCCGGTTGCTCGACGTCGCTTTCTTTTTTCGAGGCCGCTACCCTCGCCTCGCATGGCCCCCGAGGACATCAAGAAGCTCCGGCAGGAGCTCGGCTGCACGGCCCGCGAGCTCGCCGGAGCGCTGGGCATCGAGCAGGAGACCGTGCTCGCGTGGGAGCACGGAGATCTCTTTCCTACGAAGCGCTTCGTGGGAATGATGGAGGAGCTGCGACGAAAAGGTCCGGAGGCGATCCCCCGCAAGAAGAGGAGACAGGTCGCCGCCTCGCCGCTCCAGCTGCTCGCCGATCCCGAGCTCTGGCGGCTCTTCCGCAAGCTCCTCGCCCACCCCGAGCTGAGGAGCGCCGCAACGAAGCTGGCCGAGGCCTATCCGGATCCGACGGATGCTGCACCGCCGTGAGCGACGCGGCAACGCACTGGACGTTCAGACAAGGGTGAACGTTCAGTCCTCGTCATCTTCGTCGTCCTCGTCATCTTCGTCGTCCTCGTCCTCGTCCTCGTCCTCGTCCTCGTCGTCTTCGTCGTCCTCGTCGTCTTCGTCGTCCTCGTCTTCGTCGTCCTCGTCCTCGTCGTCCCCGTCCTCTTCGTCCTCTTCCTCGTCCCCGTCCCCGTCCTCTTCGTCTTCGTCGTCCTCGTCCTCGTCGTCCTCGTCGTCCTCGTCGTCCTCGTCGTCCTCGTCGCGCCGTTCCTCTGCGACGTCGTTGGCGTGCTGGAAAGCGTCCTTTGCAGCAGGCTCACCAAGCGCTGCGTCCGCTCCCACGACAGAGATCTCCTCAGACATTTCGTCTTCCCTTGCGTCCATCGCGACCTCTCCCTCCCGCGGCGCAGCAGACGACGCGCCGACGTCTTCCGATAGGTTCTCGCCCCCACTGGCGGCGCTCGTCCGGAGCGATCCCTCCGCGCCGGCGAAGCTCTCCTGTCCCGACGTCACCACCCCCGTCTCGGGCGGCTCTTCGCCGAGCTCACGCTCATAGGCACGGCGCGACTCCTCGGTCAGCTCGGTGAACTCGCGCAGGGTGGGCAGCTCGCCGAGCGCCTTCAGGCCGAAGAACTCGAGGAACTGCGCCGTCGTGCCGTACAGCATCGGACGCCCAGGCTCGTCCTTCTTGCCCAGGATCCTCACGAGATCACGCTCCAGGAGCGACTTGAGCGCCGCGCCGGAATCCACACCGCGGATCTCGTCGATCTCGGGCCTCGTGATCGGTTGCCGGTACGCGACGATCGCGAGCGTCTCGGTCTGGGCGCGAGACATCTTGACCGGCTTCTGCTCTGTCACCTCGCGAACGAAGGGCGCAAATGCGGGGCTCGTTCGAAAGACGTACCCTCCGGCGACCTCGTCCAGACGAAATCCTCGTCCGTCGTACTCCGCGACGAGCTCGGCCAGCAACTCTCGCACGACGCGGTGCTCTGCGTTCGCCGAACGCGCGAGATCACGCGCCGGCACCGGTCGCTCCGCGACGAAGATGAGCGCTTCCAACACTCCCTTCAGGTGCTTGCGCGCGACGGCAGAGAGCCCGGGCACCGTGGTTGCGCTCCGGACAGGAACGTCGGCGCGGCGCGCCGGATGACCGAGCTGGTCCCATGCGCCAGCGCGGAAGCGAGCGACCGGATCTTGCCGTGTCCCTTTCGGTGCGCGTGGCTCCTTCTTCCCGCCCCTCGGCCGCTTCGTTCCGCCGAGCCATGCGTGCGCCCCCGCCCTCAGCCGCGCTGGCGTGGCCTGCGCGCTCGCCTTGGCCGGCGTGCCCTGCCCCGCCGTCTTCGGTGCGCGTGGCTCCTTCTTCCCGCCCCTCGGCCGCTTCGTTCCGCCGAGCCATGCGTGCGCCCCCGCCCTCAGCCGCGCCGGCGTGCCCTGCCCCGCCGTCTTCGGTGCACGTGGCTCCTTCTTCCCGCCCCTCGGCCGCTTCGTTCCGCCGAGCCATGCGTGCGCCCCCGCCCTCAGCCGCGCTGGCGTGGCCTGCGCGCTCGCCTTGGCCGGCGTGCCCTGCCCCGCCGTCTTCGGTGCGCGTGGCTCCTTCTTCCCGCCCCTCGGCCGCTTCGTTTCGCCGAGCCATGCGTGCGCCGCCGCCCGCAGCCGCGCCGAAGCGCCCTGACCTGTCGTCGTCTTCGCTATGCGCCGCCGCTTCGCCGCGGCATCAGCCACCGTCACGGCCACTCCCTGCGTCTACCTCATCCACCTCTGTCGGCGGCGCTGCGAAGTCCTCGGCGGTCGAGTGCGCGTTCGGGCCCACAACCGCATCGCGCTCCGCCTCATCCGGAGCCGGACCGGCATCGGCTTCCGCCGCGTCCACCGCAGGCTCGCCCCCGGCGACGTCGTGCGCACGACTCGCCTCCTCCGCCATCCCGGGAAGCTCCGTCCCCGATACTTCGCCGCTCGATTCCTCAGCTGGCTCGGCCAGCTCCGGGCCCGTCGGTTCGCCGGTCGGTGGCTCCGCGGCCTCTGCCAGGTCCGTGTCACCCGCCTCGACGTTCCTCTCGTCCACGGGCTCCACCAGCTCCGACCACGCCGGTTCGCTGCTCGACGCCTCCGCTGCTTCCGCGGGCTCCGGTTCTGCCTCCGCGACGCTGACGTCCTCCACCTGCTCCACAGGCTCGATCAGCTCCGACCACGCCGGTTCGCTGCTCGACGCCTCCGCTGCTTCCGCGGGCTCCGGTTCTGCCTCCGAGACGCTGACGTCCTCCACCTGCTCCAGGGGCTCGGCCGGCTCCGACCACACCGGTTCGCTGCTCGACGCCTCCGCAGGCTCAGGTTCTGCCTCCGCGACGCTGACGTCCTCCACCTGCTCCAGGGGCTCGACCGGCTCCAGGCTCTCCGGTGCGCCGCTCGGCGCCCCCACGAGCTCCGCTTCCGGCAGTTCTCCGCGCGTCTGCTCGATCGGCTCGACGAGCTCCGGCCCAGCCGGCTCGCTTCGCCCCACCTCGACCGCCTCCGCGACCTCGCTCTCCGCGGCAGAAGGCGGCGCTCCTGCCTCCTCGCTCCCCGCCGTCTCGAGCCGCTCCGCCACCGGCGCGACGTCCTCGAATCCGTCATCCGCCACCGGCGCGCCATCGGCTGCCGCGAGCTGGATGTGAATCGGCGCCAGCGGGTCCGTCTGATGGACCCGGATGAGCCTCAGCTTGCACATCTCGAGCACGGCCAGGAACGTGATGACGACCTCGAAGCGAGGGATCACTCCCCCCTTCGAGACGCTGTCGAGCAGCAGATCCTCGAACCGCACGGCGCGCCGCACCGAGAGCTTCTCCGTGAGCTCGACGATGCGATCCGTGATGCTGATGCGATCGAAGACGACCTCATGGTCAATCTGGACGTTCGTCCGCTTCAGCACGCGCTCGAAGGCGTCCAGCAGGCTGAAGATGGCCGTCTGCGCGAACGGAGCCGGGCCCTTCGGCACCTCGCTCTCGCTCATGCCGCGCGTGAACACGTCGCGCCCGAGCGTCCCGCGCTCGCTCAGGTCGGCCGCGGCGACCTTGTACTTCTGGTACTCCAGGAGCCGCCGGACGAGCTCCGCCCGCGGATCCTCCTCCTCACCCGGCATCCCGTCGTCGTCCTGCCCCGCAGGCACGCTCGGCAGGAGCATCTTCGACTTGATGTGCGTCAGCGTCGCCGCCATCACGAGGTACTCGCTCGCGAGGTCGATCGAGAGCGAGCGCATGATCTTCAGGTATTCGAGGTATTTCTCCGTGACGAAGCTCACGGGGATGTCGAGGATGTCGAGCTCGTGCTGCTGGATGAGGTGCAGCAGCAGGTCGAGCGGCCCCTCGAACGTGGGGAGCGTGACGACGTACTCGCCCTCGCGCGGCCCTGCATCGGCCGCCGGCGAGGCGACCTCCCGGGGCGGCGAGGCGGCCTCCCGGGCCAGCGAGGCGGCGCCCTGGCGCGCTGCGGGCACAGGGGCGGCGCCCGCGTTGCCGCGCCCTTTCCCGCTGCGCGCCCGTGCTGCACCCGCCTTGGAACCGCTCACGCCGCGACCGTAGTCGCAAGGCGCCGGTCGGTCCACGTCCGAGCGTCCTCGGGCGCCGCGGCGCGCCGAAACGCCGCTCCGTCCGAGAATTTATGGCGGGAGCGGTGCTAGGATCAGCGCCGTCGATGGAGCCGTCCCCCGCGAAGAGCTGCCCCTCGTGCGGCGAGCGCTACGACGCGGGCGTTCTCTACTGCCCGCGCGACGGCACCCCGCTCGCGAGCTCGCGCAAGAGCCCCAGCTTCGGCGCCGCGGAGCGCGACCCGTACGTGGGCATCACGCTCGGGGGGCAGATCCAGACCCGCCACCTCATCGGCATCGGCTCGATGGGCCGCGTCTACCGCGCTTTCCAGGCCGGGATCGAGCGCGACGTGGCCGTGAAGATCCTCCACCGCGAGCTCAGCAGCAACGCCGAGCTCGTGAGCCGCTTTCACCGCGAGGCCAAGATCTCGAGCCGGCTCGTCCACCCGAACGTCGTCCAGGTCCTCATGACCGGGAGCGTGCCCGCCACGGCCGATCCCCGGATCGGCGGGGAGCTCTACCTCGTCATGGAGCACCTCGACGGCATCTCGCTGCTCTCCGCGCTCGCCGCGGCAGGGACAGGCGGCGAGAGCGAGGCGCTGCCGCTCCCGAGGGCGCTCCACATCGCCCTCCAGGTGTGCGACGCGGTCGGCGAAGCGCACGCGCAGGGCATCGTCCACCGGGATCTCAAGCCCGAGAACATCATGCTCGTCCGCCGCGGCGAGGACCCGGATTACGTGAAGGTGCTCGACTTCGGCATCGCCCGCCTCGACTGGGCCGACAAAGCGATGACCACCCAGGCGGGGCTCATCTTCGGCACCGCCAAGTACATCTCGCCCGAAGGCGCCGAAGGGCAGCGGGTCGGCCCGCCGGCGGACGTCTACTCCATCGCGACGATGCTGTACCAGTGCCTCGCGGGGCGCGCCCCGTTCGAGGGGGACTCGCCCGTCGCGCTCCTGGTCCAGCACACGCACGCCCCGCCGGCGGACCTGCGCAGCATCGCGCGCTCCAGCTACGTGCCCGAGCCCATCGCGCGGATCGTGATGCAGAACCTCGCCAAGAAGCCGTCGGACCGGGCGCCCGACGCGCGCGCCCTCGGCCGCGACCTCGCCCTCGCCGTCCGTGCGAGCGGGCTCGACCCCGATGAGATCGCCGCCCAGCCCGGGCTCCTGCGCGCCAGCGCGGTCATGAAGCTGGCCTCGAAGTCGCGCACCAAATCGCTCGATCTCTCCCCCGCGCTCGCCGCCCAGATCGGCGGCATCGCCGCGCCGACGCTCGAGAGCGCCCACATCGGCGACCTCGATCCCCGCCTCCCGGGGGGCGGGGCAGCGCGCTACAGCGACCCCGCGTCGCACCGCCGCGAGAGCGACCCCGCGTCGCACCGCCGCGAGGAGGAGCGCTCCTCCTCCAGCGGCGTCGAGCGCGCTTCGTCCAGCTCGATCAGCTCGGCGCCCTCCTGGACAACGCCGCTCGCAGCGTCGTCGCAGGCCGAGCGGCCTTCGAGCGGCGCGCGGTTCGGCGGCGCGCTCGCCGAACCGGTGGAGCGGCTCGACGCCGGAGCGCGCGCATCGTGGAGCGCCGCTCACCACGTCGGCGCGGCGGACGAGCCCGCGCGCACGGCGATCGGCCTCGGCATCGATCCCATGCGCGACGCCGCGCCCGTCCCGTCGACCATGCAAGGCGTCGAGTCCGCGGCGCGGCCGCTCCCCCGTCGGGCGATGATCGCGCGCGCGACCGCCCTGCTCGCGTGCGCCAGCGCGGTGGGGTTCGTCGTGTTCCTCGGCGGGCGGCACCTCGGCGCCTTCGGGGGGCCGGCCGCGCGCGACACCCTCGAAGCACACATCGAGCGCGCGCGCGACTGCATGGGCAGGCACGCCTGGGACACCCCGCCCCGCGAGAACGTCAAGGAGATCGTCTCGCAGGCGCTCGCCCGGTGGCCAGGAGACGCGCGCCTCGCCGAGCTCCGCCGCGAGTCGTCCGAGCGCATCGTCGCCGACGCCCTCGGGCGGAAATACGCCGGCGACAAGGCCGGCGCCATCCGGCTGGCGAAGCTCGCGCTCGAGCTGCAGCCGGCCCTCACCACCGCCCAGCACCTCGTCGCCGAGCTCTCCGGCGGCCCGCCGGGCGCCGCCCCGGCGCCGCCACCCCAGGTCGCTCCACAGAGCTCGGGGCCGCAGGCCGCAGGCGCCGACCGCAGGCCTGCGCCGCGCCGCCCCGCGGCGGCCGAGGTCCGCGGCGCTCCCCAGGGCCAGCCGCCGGCGCCCGTCCCCCGGGGCGCGCCGGCCCCGTCCCCGACGCCGGGCGGCGCGGGTTCGCCCCACAGCACAGGCGCCGCCTCGCCGCCGGCCAGCGCCGCACCTGCGCCGGTCCTTCCGCCCTCGCCGCCGCCGCTGCCCACGGACGCCGCCTCGCCGCTCCCCTCGTCGACCGGTCCTTGGTTATAATCCAGAGAAGGTGAGTCCAGGCGGCCGGTACCCGACGTCGCAAGCGCCCGCCAACGCCAGCTCCGGGCAGGGCGGCCGAGCAGCGCTGGTGGGGCGTGGCAGCGCGCGAGCGACGAGCGTGCGCTCGCGCGGCGCCGCGTGCGCCGCCGCGCTCGCCGCGCTCCTGATCTCCGCCCCCGGCCGGGCCGACGAGAGCAGGGCCGCCCGCCGCGCCGTCGCCGCGCGCGAGCGCGGTTTCCCCTACACCATGGTGGAGGTGAGCAGCGGCGTGATGACGCTCCCGGGCGCCGACGTCTGCCCCGTCTCGCTGTCTCCGGGCGCCTGCGAGCAGGGCGAGACGAGCGTCTCCCTCGGCATCCACAACCTCTACCGCTTTCGCGACATCGGCTTCGGCGCAGGCATCTTCTGGGCGGCGACGCTGACCTCCGACGCCGCGCGCGGCGCGCGCGGCCTCGAGCGCGATCACGCGCGCAGCTACTTCATGCTCGACGGGCTGTTTCGCTACTACGCCCTCCGCATCCGCAGCTCGGAGTGGTGGGCCGGCGTGACGGTCGGCGGCGTCGTCGTCAACGACTCGTGGTCGGTCGAGGCCGATCGCAACCCGTACTCGGACACGGCGTACGTCGGGCCCAGGGCGGCGACGATCGGCACCGAAGGTGTCGCCGCGGGGCTCGCGATCGGCGGCGACTGGGCCTTCGCCGACAACTGGAGCGTCGGGAGCCACATCCGCTACTCGAGCTGGTTCCTCCCCGAGCAGCGCAAGGTCTCCCCGACCGGCGATCTCGCCTCGCTCTCCGAGCGCGTCGACATGTTCAACATCGGCGTCCTGATCGCGTACCGCCTCGCGCTCTGACGCCGCGCCAGGCGCCGCCTGCGGCGCCTCACGCCCTGACGCCGCGCTCCGCTCGGCGGGCGGCAGTTGACGCGACATCGCCAGGTCGGTACGCCTGCGCGGCCGTTTCCATCCTGCGAGGAGCCCCCGATGCCGCTGAATCTCTCGAAGGTCGGCTACACGACCCAGCCCAGCGCGTTCACCTTCAACTGGAAGACCCTGGCCACCTACGCGCTCGGGATCGGCGCCCAGCGCGAGGAGCTCGAGTACCTGTACGAGGGCGCGCCGGGAGGCATGAAGGTCTACCCCACGTTCGGCGTGATCCCCTCCCAGGGGACCGTGTTCGAGGCGCTCGAGGTGGCCGGGGCCGAGCTGGCGCTCATCGTCCACGGAGGGCAGACGCTCCGGGTGCACCGCCCGCTCCCGACGAGCGGGACGCTGTTCACGACCGCCACGCTGGCGGCCATCTACGACCTCAAGAAGTTCGCGCAGGTGATCGTCGAGACGAAGACCACGCTCAACGACGAGCCGCTCTTCGACACGGTGTGGTCGATCATCGTGCGCGGCGTCGGTGGCTTCGGCGGGCCGCGCCCGCCGCACGCCGAGTCGGAGGCCCCCGTGCCGAAGGACCGCGAGCCCGACTGGGTCGTCGAGCAGGCGACGGCGCCCGAGCAGGCGCTTCTGTACCGGCTCTCGGGCGACGAGAACCCGCTGCACGCCGATCCGGAGGTCGCGGCGAAGGCGAGCTTCACGCAGGGCCCCATCCTGCACGGCCTCTGCACGTACGGCTTCGCGGCGCGCGCGATCATCCAGAAGGCGGCGGGCGGCGACGCGAGCCGGCTGCGGGCGTACGGCGCGCAGTTCCGCAAGCCGGTGTGGCCGGGCGACACCCTCATCACGCGGGGCTGGGCGCTGGCCGGCGGCAAGGTCGCGGTGGTCACCTCTGTCAAGGAACGCCCCGATCCGGTGCTCACGAGCGCGTGGGCGGAGATCGGCTGACGGCCGGCGTGGTCGCGTGCTAAGGGCCGAGGCCCGGATCGGGGAAGCGTTATGAGCAAGACGAGCGAGAAGGACAGGGCCAAGGACGACGAGGACCTCGACGACGAGGCCGGGTCGACCGACGAAGGCAACGACGACGGCGAGGAGGAAGAGGCGAAGGCCACCGCGGCCCGCGGGCGGGGACACGGCCACGCGCACGACGACGACGACGACGCGGAGGACGACGGCGCCGAGCCGGAAGATCCGTACTGGTGGGCGCCGCACGCCGTGCTCAGCGCGCTCGTGCTGATCGGGCTCCTCGGCTTCTTCGGCATGTTCAACAAGACGCCGCTCGCCCGCCTCGCGGCCCCCGTCGCCCCGGAGCCCGACGAGCACGAGCACGCCACCGCCGCCGCTCCGCCGCCCGCTCCCACGCCCCGCCCGGCGCAGTCGGCGCAGGCGCCGAGGGAGATGTTCGGCGCGAAGCACCTGCTCGTCATGTACAAGGGGAGCCGCCGAGCGCCCCCGACCATCGAGCGCACGAAGGACGAAGCCAAGGCCCGCGCGACCGAGGCCATGACGAAGGCCAAGGCCGATCCGAGCAAGTTCGCGGACGTCGTGAAGGAGTACTCGGACGAGCCGGGGGCGGACAAGCGCGGCGGGGACCTCGGCAAGTTCCCGAAGGGCGCGATGGTCCCGGAGTTCCAGGCGGGCCTCGAGAAGATCAAGGTCGGCCAGGTGAGCGAACTCGTCGAGACGGCGTTCGGCTACCACGTCATCCTCCGCACGCAGTGAGCGCGCGGCGCCGCCGGGCCGCGGCGCCGCAGCGTCGCGAGCCCCGGGCGGCTCGACCCCTCCCGCCGTGGTCAGCGCGCCGGAGCGCTGACGAGCTTCTTCAGCCTCGCCGTCTTCTCTTCCTTGGTCAGCGTCAGCTTGGCGTGCTCGTCGGCCGTCATGCCGTTGCGGAGCACGCGGGCCTCGTCGCCGATGCCGTAGACGGTCTTGTCGGCGCGCGCGAACACCCACTCGGTCGCGGAGCCCTCGCCGTCCTTGCTCATGAGGCGCACCGAGCCGTCGCCGATGCCCTTCTCCCGGGCCGCGCCCGGCAGCTTCGCCAGCGTCGACAGCACGTCCTTGGCCTGGTCGACGTCGTCGCGCACGATCGCGACCACCCGGTAGCGCTTGTCGACCTCCTTGTAGTAGCCGAACGCGCCGGGCCCGGCGCCATCCACCCCGAGCACGTCCTTGGTCTCGTAGCGGATCCCGAGCGGGATCATGTTGTCCCTGGGCAGCGCCGCCGCGGCAGGCGGCAGCGACGGCTCGCCGGGCAGCTTCGCGCCCATCTCCTTCACGAGCCCAGGCAGGACCTTCTCGCTCGACGACTTGAGCGCCGCCTCGGCCAGCGCCTCGTCGTTGTAGGTGATCTCGGCGAGGTACTGCCCGCGCCAGAGGTACGCGTTCCCGACCCCCATCGCGGCCGCGCCGCCCCCCTCGATCGCGCGGGGCGTCGCCTCGTCGGCGGGGTCACCGTCGCCCACGGTGCGCTTCGTGAACATCCCGTAAGCGCCCTCCGTGGATCCGAATTTCGAGAGGTGGACGTCGACGGTCGCGGAGCCGCCCTCGCCGCTCACGTACCGCGCCTCGACCACCCGCCGCACGCCGAATCCCTTGTAGATCTCGCACTCCCCGTCGAACATGTCGCAGATGCTGTCGAGCGGCAGGGGCGCCGATTCGCCGAACGTCTTCTCCCCGCCGTTCGGGTCGAGGCAGAACCCGCCCGTCGTGCGCGGGAAGAACGGCGCGCTCGCCGCGTCGCTGATCGTCCCCCCGCCGCCAGCGCAGGCGGCCGGCTTCGCGGCCGGCGGAGGCGGCGGCGGCGCGCCGAGGGGCTCTTCCTTCTTGCTGCAGCCCGAAGACAGCGCGGCCACGAGCGCGCCTGCGAGCAGCGCGCAGCCCCACGCACGGGAGCGCAACGGCCTCCCGGGGCACGCGCGAGTCGCGCGAGTCGCGCGTGTCGCAGCTGACACGCTGTGGTCCAATGGGCCTCTCGGTGAACACCTTTCGGGCGGGAATCGCATGGCATGTTCGCCTTGCACCTTTTTTCATAGCGCCGCAATCGTTAGCGCCCGCGGCGAATCGCTTTGATAGATTCACCATGAAGTTCAATGACTTAGCGCCGCCCGCCGAGGGCATGCGGCTTGCCTTTGCCGATCCTTTGGTGCGCCCTCCCTCCTGTTCGCGACCTCCTCCTCGTGATTCCGATCGACCGCGGGCCTGCGCTCCGGGGCAGCGCGCGCTGCGCCGCCGTGGCGAGCGCGGCTTCACCCTGCCGGAGCTGCTCGCGGTGGTGGTCCTCATCGGCATCCTGGCCGCCGCGGCGTCGCCGAGCTTCGTGAGCGGCATGCGCGATCGCCGCGTGAACCGCACCGCGATGGAGATCAGCGGCATCTACCGGCTCGCGCGCTACCAGGCGATCGGGCGCGGGACGGCGGTCCTCGTGCGGTGGACCGCCTCGACAGGCGCGTTCCAGGTGCAGCAGGCGCTGGTCGATAGCACCCCCGCCGGCCCGCTGATCGCGAAGAGCTGCCTCAGCGTCGTCGACTGGATGAACCCGGCCGAGACCGAGCCGGTCACGACGCTCCACACCCAGGGCATCGATCTGGCGGCGATGCAGCTGCTCGATCCCACCGGCGTGGCGCGCGCCAACGCCGACGTCTGCTTCACGCCGCGGGGGCGGACGTTCGTCCGCTACGACACCGCCGCTGGGTTCGCGCCGCTGCTCGGCGCGCTCCGGGTCGATGTGACCAACACAAGGACCGGCCTCCTGCGCTCGGTCTTCGTCCCGCCGAACGGCGTCGCGAGGCTCGGGCTGTGAGCGCGGCGCGTGCGAGGAGGGCGGCGAGCCGCGGCTACACGCTCATCGAGGTCATGGCGGCGCTCGGCGTGCTCGCGATCGGCGCCACCGGCGTGCTCGCGCTGCAGAAGGCGACGCTCATCAGCAACACGAACGCGCGCAACCTCGCGATCGCCAACAGCATCGCCATGACCTGGGCAGAGCGGCTGCGGGTGGACGCGCTCCAGTGGAACGATCCCATGCGGGTCCCCGACATCAACAGCGACACCGACTGGCTCGCGCTCAGCACCACCGCCCCGTTCACGAAGGTGACCCCCACGGAGATCCCCGCGCTCGGGTCGCCGAGCGCGGACGTGCTCGGGGCCGACATCTACACGGGCGACACGTCGGCGTCCGCGTTCTGCACGCACGTCCGCTTCCGCCAGTTCACCGATCCCGTGTCGGGCACGCGGATCTGGGACAGCCTCCTCCGCGCCGAGATCCGCGTCATCTGGGAGCGCAACGGGGACCCGATCAACTGCGGGATCCCCCCGCTCGACGTCGACGCGGACCCGGGGCGCTTCGGCGCGGTTTACCTCACGACCGGCGTGCTCCGGAACACGAGCGAGGACAGGCGATGACGACGAGCCGACGCACCACCCGCCCGCGCGCGCGCGCCTCAGGACAGCGAGCCTTCACGCTCGTGGAGCTGCTCGTGGCGATGGCGGCCGGCCTCATCGTGTCGCTGGCGGCCTTCCTGCTCTCGAAGAACGCGACGCGCTTCTTCCAGAACGAGTCGAGGGCCTCCGCCTCGCACCTCGCGGCGACGATCGGGATGAACCGGCTGACCGCGGACCTGCAGCGCGCGGGCTATCTGTCGTCGCCCAACATCCTCCAGGACCCGGAGGTCTGTCAGGTCCCGGCCTCGCCGGTCGGCCTGCGGCGCCTCGCCGGGATCTCGATCCTCCGTCAGGGGTCGGAGTTCCTCCATGCGACGGAGCTCAACCAGAGCATCGCCAACGGGCTGCACCCTGACTCCATCATCATCGGCGGCAGCTTGAACAGCACCGAGCTGTTCGAGTTCAGGAAGATCAGCGATGAGTCGGGCGACTGGGTCGTCGAGCTCAACCCGAGCAGCACCGCCGTGCAGCGGACGCTGGAGCGCTCGCGGGGCGGCGGGCAGAGCCTGACCCAGATCTTCGCTCCTCACCGCTTCCTGCGCATCATGGTCCGCGGTCAGGAGAAGTTCCTGTATGGCGTCATCGATCAGGTCAACGTGATCGGTAATCCGCCCATCCAGATCTCCATCACGCTGAAGGCGGATCCCGGCCTGCCGACGCTGGTCGGGCTCGCCGATTGCGGCGTGACCCCCGGCGGCGCCACCGGCGACGGAGGATGGGTGAACGTCGTCTCCCGCGTCCGCTACGACATCCGGAGCCTCGTCGGCGACGCGACGGCCTACGCCCCGCTCGTGGCGCCCGTCACGCCGGCGCTCACCGGCGACAACGGCCGCACCGAGCTCGTGCGGGTCGAGCTCGACGAGGAGGATCAGGAGCTCCCGGACACGCTCGAGGTCATCGCGGAGTACACCGTCGATCTGAAGTTCGGGATCTCCACCGCAACGGCGGGCACCGTGCCCGGGGTAACCAATCCGCAGATCACGCGGTTTCCGATCACCGCGATCGACAACGCGTCGGTGTACACCAACGCCGCCGCGAACGACCAGCCAGGGGCCATGCCGCAGCGCGTGCGGTCGGTCCAGGTCCGGCTCTCGACCCGCACCCGCGCGCCCGATCGCGACGTCGGCTTCCCCCTGGGCGCCGACGGCCGCAGGCTCAGGTTCCTGATCCCCGGCATCTCCGCCAGCGCCAACACCTTCGGGGACACGGCGCCCTCGGGATCGCCGCCGGTCTATGCCCGGATGCGCACGCTCTACGCCGACATCGCGCTCCCCAACCAGGCCTACGTCCAATGGTGAACGCAAGCATCGCCCGGTCCCGCCGGCGCTCCCGCGAGCGGGGCGCCGCCGTCTTCATCGTCGTGCTGGTCATCACGATGCTCACCGCCATCGGCCTGTTCGCGGCCCACGCGGCCACGCTGTCGACCATCGCCAGCGGCCACGAGCGCCGGATGACGCAGACCCACTATCTCACCGAGTACGCGATGCAGCTCGCGATCGCCGAGATCGAGCAGAAGGGAGGCCTGGAGATGATCCCCAGGTCGACGAGCTGCTCGGTCATCACCGACGCGTGCTGGCCGCTCTTGCCGCACACGTTCGACGCGGCAGAAGAGCTCCTGGAGCCGCCCTTGCCCGGCCCGCCGGAGACGCCCGGGAGCCTTGGTCGCGCCCCCGTCCAGTGGATCGCCAAGGTGGAGATCACTGATAAGATAAGGCCTGCGATAGGGAACCGCGCCGGCAGCGACATGGGCGGCCCGAACCCGGTGAGCGTCGATTACTGCACGGTCACCATGAGCGCGCGGCTCATCGCCTGGCCCGGCGGCTCCGCCATCGCGGCGGCGGGCAGCCAGGAATCCATGTCCGTCGTTGCCGATATCCTTTGCTCGAAGTGACGAACCGGAGCGCACGATGCGAAACCTGACGAAGGTCCTTGTCACAATGAGCTCCGCGGCGACGCTCGGCCTCGTCGCGGGGCGCGCACGCGCGCAGGCCATGGATGTGGAGCCGCCGCTGCCCAACGTGCTCTTGCTCGTCGACACGTCGGGCTCGATGGAGAAGACGGTGGCGGGCGGGGAGCCGGACTGCAACCCTGGCACTCCCCCCGCCTCCGAGGCCCTGAAGAGCCGCTGGACGAAGCTCGTCGAGTCGCTCACGGGCCCGATCCAGAACTTCAGCTGCGAAGCGCAGCCCCGCACGGGCACCGCGTTCGTCAACGAGTTCAGCCTCGGGGGAGAGCCGCCCTACGACAGGAACTACTACATCCCGTTCCATCGCATGATCTCGGGCCACTGCACGAAGGGCCCGGGGGCGACCTACGATCTGCTGGGAGAGCATCGCTGGGACAACGCGGCCACTCCTTGTGCGACGCCGTTCGCGCAGACCGAAACCGGCCTGCTCGACGTCTATCAGGATCGGATCCGGTTCTCGCTCATGACGTTCGACACGCTCCCCGACGCGAGCACCGGGCTCCTCTCCGGCGTTCCCGATCCCGTGGGTGGCATCGAGGGGATGTGGAGCTACTTCCTCGGGTTCGAGACCGGCGCAGGATACCCGGCGCGGGGCAACCCGCCCGCCTGCGCTCCCGCGGACATGGAGGTCGGCGCCAGGAACCCGTCCGCGCCGCTCTGGGAAGGGCCGCTCATCCCCTTCCCGACCTACACGGCGGACACCACCGAGATCCGCAGCGTGAACGAGAGCATCCAGAACGCGCTCATCGCGGCGCGCCCCTACGGCGCGACGCCGCTCGCTGGGATGCTGTCCGACGCGCGCGACTACATCCTGAACGAGGCCTCGACCTGGAAGAGTCGGCCGCTCGGGCCGCGCGACGATCCGTTCATCAGCGGCGGCTGCCGCAAGACCTCGATCGTGCTGATCTCCGACGGCGAGCCGAACCTCGACCTGCGCCCGACCTGCACACAGGGCGCCGGCCCCGGCCCCGAAGGGACGGGCTGTCCCTACGAGGAGCCGCAGGTCATCGCCCACTCGCTCAACACGCACGTCAACCCGAACCGGCGTGTGCCGACCTATACCGTCGGGTTCGGCCTCTCGACGGAGGCGGGCATCGACTGCTCGACGATCTCCTCGGCCGATTTCCTGGCCGGCGGGCGCTGCGACGGCGCGTCCGGCGCGCTCAAGGCGTGCTGCACGCTCTCGCGCATCGCCATCGAGGGCGGGACCGACCGCGGCTATTTTCCGAACGACGCCAACGAGCTCTCCGCGGTGATGTCGAGGATCTTCGCGCAGATCGCCGCGAACTCGACGAGCCGCACCCTCCCCGTCTTCGCCAACGCGACCACGACCGCGAACAACGGCAGCACCGACGAGGGGGTCGCCTACCAGTTCGGCTCCTCGTTCAGCCCGCCGCCGGACGGCTCGCTGTGGAGCGGCAACCTCGAGCGCAAGCGCTTCGTCTGCGAGTCCGTGAGCGGCGTCATGACGACGCAGCTGAAGGACATCGACCCCGGCAAGGGCGATGACTTCGCGGCCAACGTCAACTCGAACGCCGGGCAGCCGCGGCGGTTCTTCACCGTGATCGGCGAGCTGGACACCACCGCGCAGCGCATCTGGTCGAGCCGGAGCATCCGCCCCGCCACCGTCGCCACGGACGGCCTGGGCAGCTACACGGGCACGGTGACCAACAGCGGCGCGCTCGCGCAAGGGACGATCTTCGCGAGCGCGTTCTCCAGCGCGTCCCGCGCGCTCGACCTCGATCCCAGCGCGGCAGTCCCACCGCAGTGCTCGGGCGGGCTGCAGGCGACCAACGCCGCGGACTGCGCCCGGCGCCTCATCGAGTGGGAGGTCGGCCAGCCGATGCCCTCGGGCGTCGCCTCCCGCGACGGGAACGAGCTCGGCAGCATCTATCACTCCACGCCGGTCGTCGTGGGGCCGCCGAACGACTACATCCCCGACGAGTCCTACCGGGCCTTCGCAGAGCACCCCGATCAGGCGGCCCGGCCGCTCGTGCTCTACACGGCGACGACCGACGGGCAGCTGCACGCGTTCCAGGTGACCGCGGCGAACGCGGCGGACCCGCTCAAGGTGGACAAGGTCGAGAACAACGAGCTCTGGTCGTTCCTGCCGCCTCACGTGCTCCCCCGGCTGCTCGCGACGTTCAACCAGCAATCGCTGCTGCTCGACGGCGCGCCCGTCGTGAAGAACGTCGTCTTCGAGCGCACGTCGGCGCAGGTGAGCAGCGCCAACGCGACCTGGAACACCGTGCTCCTCGCCAGCGGCGGCGCGGGCGGCAGCTTCTACTACGCGCTCGACGTGACGAACCCCCGTGATCCGCGGTTCCTCTGGCAGCTCTCCACGGACGGCAGCGGCGCCCCGCTGTTCGGCGAGGCGACGCCGACGCCGGCGATCGGCATGGTGGAGATGGAGTCCGGCGGCCAGATCAAGGAGATCGCGGTCGCCATCCTGCCCGGCGGCTCTGCTCCGCTCGATACGAGCCAGCCCGCGTGCAACCGGAAGAACACGGCGCACCCGCTCTTCTATCCGACGGGCACCCTGGCGGTCCGCGACTCGGTCCGGTGCTGGGGCAGCGCGGGCACCGGCGGCCCCGTCGGCCCGTCGCGCTCGCTCACGATCGTCCGGCTGGACACGGGCGAGATCCTCCGCACGTTCCGCGGCCTCCCCTCCGAGGCCCCGGCCGGGATCGCCTCGCGGACCACGGAGGTCGACTTCGACTCGCCGATCACCGGCGTGCCCGTGCCGTTCCCGGCGGGCGTCGGCGAGGTCGCCGAGCGCATCTACGTCGGCGACGCCGACGGGACGCTCTGGCGCGTCAGCCTGACGAGCACCGACCCGGACAACTGGACCGTGGACCTCGCCTGGGACGCGTACTCGTTCCCGACCGACAGCGCGGCGAGCAGCCAGCCGATCCAGACGACGCCGATCGTGAGCACCGATCCGCTCGGCAACAAGGTCATCCTGTTCTCCACCGGCGATCAGGAGGCGTTCACGGCGAGCGCCGCCATCGAGACGCGGGTCTGGTCGATCACCGAGCGACCGCACAACACCAGCCTCCGCTTCAGCGAGAACTGGGTCGTCCCCTTCACGGGCGGCCAGCGCGTGACCGGGCCCATCTCCCTCTTCAACGGCTGCGCGTACTTCGCGACCTTCACGCCCGTCGCGCCCGGGACCTACGCGTGCGCGGACGGGCGCGGCGCCATCTGGGGCGTCGACTACCTGCTCGGCAACACGGACACGCCGGCGTACCCGCACGCTTGCCTCATCGTCGATCCGGCCGCTCCTCCGGAGCACTTCGAGCTGCAGTCGCCAGGCACGATCGTCTTCGGCGTGGCCGTGACCCAGAAGCCGACGTGCGTGGATACGACGGCGTACACCGATGCGGTCTTCGGCCCGCAGACGATCGTCCGGCAGTCCACCCCGCCCGAGTACCAGCTCGTGTTCCACACCGGCGCCGCCGGCGACGCGGACGCCCAGGGGGGCGCGACGCGAACGAGCACGAGGACGCTGCAGCGGCCGCGCAAGGTCGTTAAGATCGACTCGTGGGCCACCCTCATCGAATGACGCGAGCCAGCCTGTCGCGCGCCGCCGGCGCGCTCGCCGCGCTCGTCGCGTGCGCTTCGGCCGCGCCCGCCTGCCGCAGCGACGCCAGCGCGCCGGCGCCGGCGCCGCAGGCGAGCGAGGCCGCGGCCCAGAAGCCGCCGGTCGACCAGGCGCTGCCGGGCGAGCTCGCCGAGGGGGCCGAGCAGGCGTTCGGCCTGCCCATCCCGCGCCGCATGAAGGTGCGCGCGCGCTTCGCCGATGCCGTCTTCGCCGTCGGTGAAATACCTGCCGAGCGGGTGGCGAACTACGTGCGCACGCGCGTCCTCGCAGGAAATGTCGAGACCGGGCCTGCGAAGACGATCTTCTCGCGCGCCACCGTGAAGAGCGCGCCGCAGCGGATGATCCGGATCGAGGTCGTCTCTCGCGCGCACATCTCGGAGCTCGTCGTCCGCGACGAGACCCGGGCCCCTGCGGAGCAGGGCGTGTCGGTCGAGGAGCGCTGGCGCCGCAGCGGGCTCACGCCGGACGGCAAGGTGATCGATCCCACCCGCCTCGAGTGAGCGCGGCGGCGGCGGCCTCGACCTCCAGCGCCGCGGGGGCCGCTGCGCCAGTCGGCGCCAGTCGGCGCCAGTCGGCGCCAGTCGACATCTCCGACCTTTCGAAGTAGATCGCGGCCGTGTCGACCAAGCCGCTCCCCACCGCTCCGCTCCGAAGGACGCCGCTCTACGACGAGCACATCAAGCTCGGCGGCCGCATGGTCCCGTTCGCCGGCTGGGAGATGCCGGTCCAGTACAAAGGCGTCACCGAAGAGCACAAGGCGGTGCGCTCCGCCGCCGGGCTGTTCGACGTCTCGCACATGGGCGAGATCATCCTGAGCGGCGAGCACTCCGGACAGGTGGTCGACTACCTCGTCACGAACGACGTGAAGAAGCTGGAGGACGGACACGCGCTCTACACGTGCGCGTGCAACGAGGCCGGAACGATCCTCGACGACCTCATCGTGTACCGGATCGACGCGCGGCAGTGGCTCATCGTCTGCAACGCGTCGAACCGCGACAAGATCGCCGCCCACATCCGGGGCGCGGCGCAGGGCCACTGCAGCTTCGAGGACGCGTCGGATCGCACGGCGATGATGGCGCTCCAGGGGCCGAAGGCGCTCGACATCGTCGCGCTCACGGGCGGCGACGGCCCCGCGCTGCGCGAGCTCGCGCCGTTCCACTTCCGCGACGCGACGCTCGCCAACGTGCGCTGCACCGTGGCCCGCACCGGCTACACCGGCGAGGACGGCATCGAGATCTTCTGCTCGCCGTCCGACGCGCAGCGGCTCTGGCGCGCGCTCGTCGAGCTCGGCGGTCCGCTCGGCCTCGAGGCGACGGGCCTCGGCGCGCGCGACACGCTCCGCCTGGAGGCGCGCCTGTCGCTGTACGGCAACGACATCGACGAGACGACGAACCCCATCGAGGCGGGCCTCGGCTGGGTGGTGAAGCTCGACAAGGGCGATTTCGTGGGGCGCGCCGCGCTCCAGCGCATCAAGGACGAGGGCCCCGCGCGCAAGCTGGTCGGCTTCGAGATGACGGGGCGCGGCATCGCGCGCCACGGCTACCCGCTGCTCGACCCGAGCGGCGCGAAGGTCGGCGTCTGCACGAGCGGCAGCCCGGGGCCGACCGTCGGCAAGAACATCGGGCTCGGCTACCTGCCCGCGCCGATGGCGGCGGTAGGGACCGCCTTCCAGGTGGACTGCCGCGGGCGCTCGGTCGAGGCGGTCGTGGTCAAGACCCCGTTCTACAAGCGGGCCTGACCCGCGCCGAGGCGCGCCGCGGCGAGCCGATCCGAGCGACCGCACGCGGCGACCAGAGATCCAGGTTGGCAAAGGGAGAAGAAGTCACATGGCGAGCGACAATGTCCGAACGGACCGGCGGTACACGAAGGACCACGAGTGGGCCAAGCAGGAGAACGATCTCGTCGTGATCGGGATCACCGCCTTCGCGGTCGAGCAGCTCGGCGACATCACGCTGGTCAACCTCGACGTGAAGCCGGGCGACACGATCACCGCGGGCACGGCGTTCGGCACGATCGAGAGCGTCAAGACGCTGAGTGATCTGTTCGCGCCGGTGAGCGGCAAGATCCAGCGCGTGAACGCGGATCTCGAGAGCCGCCCCGAGCTGGTCAACGACGACTGCTACGGCAAGGCGTGGATGATCGAGGTCGTCCCCTCGGACCAGGGCGAGCTCGGCACGCTCATGGATCCCGACGCGTACAGCGAGCTCCTGAAGACCGCGGCGCACTGAGCGCCGCTCCCCTCCGCGTTCCGCATCACCCTTCCCGCTTCCCGCTGCACAAGACCATGCGCTACCTGCCCCACACGCCCGAGGAAATCAGCGAGATGCTGCAGGCCGTCGGCCTGTCGTCGCTCGAGGAGCTCTACAGCGCGATCCCGAAGGAGGCGCGCCTCACGCGCCCGCTCTCGATGGAGCCTTCGCTCGACGAGGCCTCGCTCATGCGGCACCTCGAGGAGCTCGCCCAGAAGAACCGCGCAGGGCGCATGCTCTCGTTCCTGGGGGCCGGCGCCTACGAGCACCATTTCCCGCCGGCCGCCGATCAGCTGCTGCTCCGCAGCGAGTTCTACACGGCCTACACGCCGTACCAGCCCGAGGTCTCCCAGGGCACGCTCCAGGTGATCTTCGAGTTCCAGACGATCGTGAGCGAGATCCTCGGGCTGCCGATCGCCAACGCGTCGATGTACGACGGCGCGAGCGCGCTCGCGGAGGCCGTGCTGATGGCCCGCCGGCTGACGGGGCGCGAGCGCACCGTCCTGTCCGGGGGCGTGCACCCCGACTACATCGGCACGGTCGAGACGTACGTGCACGGCATCGGGGCCGGCAAGGCGTCGCTGGTCGGGGTCGACGTCGGCCGCGACGGCACGGCGGACGTCGAGGCGCTGACGCGGGCGATCGACGAGACGACGGCCTGCGTGGTGGTGGGCTATCCGAACTTCTTCGGCGTCGTGGGCGACATCCGGAAGGTGGCCGAGGTGTGCCACCAGAAGGGCGCGCTGCTGATCACGGTCACCCTGGACCCGTACGCGCTCGCGCTGCTCGAGTCGCCGGGCGCGCTCGGCGCCGACATCGCCGTGGCGGAGGGCCAGCCGCTCGGGCTGCCGCCGCAGTACGGCGGCCCCAACGTCGGGCTGTTCGCGTGCCGGAACGACCGCAAGTACCTCCAGCAGGTGCCCGGCCGGCTGGTCGGCGAGACGGTCGACAAGCACGGGAGCCGCGGGTACGTGCTGACGCTCGCGACGCGCGAGCAGCACATCCGCCGCGAGCGGGCGACGAGCAACATCTGCACGAACAGCGGCCTCTGCGCGACGGCGGTCACGATGCGGATGTGCATGCTCGGCAAGCGCGGGTTCGTGGAGGCGGCGAAGCAGTGCCTCGCGAAGGCCGAGCACCTGAAGCGGGAGATCGCGCGGCTCGACGGCTATTCGCTGCCGATGTCGGCGCCGACGTTCCACGAGTTCGTCGTGAAGGTCCGCGGCGGGGACGCGGGGAGGCTCACGCGGGCGCTGGCCGATCAGGGGATCATCGCGGGGCTCGATCTCGGACGGATCGACGCGCGGCGGCGGGACGAGCTGCTCGTCGCCGTGACCGAGCGGCACAGCCGCGCGGATCTCGATCGGCTCGTCGATGGGCTCGCGGGGTTCACGGGCTGACGCGGGGGACGCCCGCGCGCGATTCCAAGCGGAACGCACGGTCGCTTCGAGAGACAGAGCGTCGCGATCGCCGCCGGGATAACCAGACTACGTGAGTGGGGTGCGCCCATTCGAGGCGCAGGGCACGACGCGGGCCCCCCACAAGCTCGCCGGCTGATGCCTAGACGGTCGAGATTTCCTCTGATGCAAGTATTCCTCGATCCGGGGGATACTGCGCCCCCATGCGGGGGGGAGAGGTAATCGCCGGGCGATTCGAAATCGAAAAGCTCGGGGGAATCGGCGGCATGGGGGAAGTCTACCAGGCTCGCGATCGAGCCTCGGGCGAGCCCGTCGCCGTCAAGCTATTGCAGCAGCTCGACCCGAGGAACGTCGAGCGCCTGATGCACGAAGCCGCTCTGCTCGCCGAGCTCGAGCACCCGGGCATCTGCCGCTATGTGGCGCACGGGATGACGGCGCAGGGAGTGCCCTACCTCGCCATGGAGTGGCTCGAGGGCGAGGATCTCTGCGCGAGGCTCGGGCGTCGAGGGCTCAGCGTGGACGAGACGGTCACGCTCGTGACGCGCGCCGCCGAGGCGCTCGCGGTCGTGCACGCGCACCGGATAGTGCACCGCGATCTCAAGCCTTCCAATCTGTTCCTCGTGGAGCGCGACGTCGCGCGGGTGAAGCTGCTCGACTTCGGGATCGCCCGGCTCTCCGACGCATCACGAATGACCCAGTCGGGGATGATCCTCGGGACTCCCGCCTACATCGCGCCTGAGCAGGCCCGGAGCAGGGCGGCGGTCGACGCGCGCGCCGATGTATTCGCGCTCGGCTGCGTGCTGTTCGAATGCCTGACCGGCGTACAGGCCTTCAGGGGCGACAGCTTCATGTCCATCCTGCTGAAGATCGTGCTGGAGGACGTCCAGCGGGCGAGCGAGCTGCGGGCCGATGTGCCGCCGTCCCTCGACGTGCTGTGCACCCGGATGCTCGCCAAGGACCCGGCGCAGCGCCCGTGCGACGGCGCCGCGGTGGCCGCGGCGCTCAATGCGGTGGGCCTGGGAGCGACGCTCCCCATTGCAGAGGTGTCGACCCCGGTGGCCTCGGTCCGCGCGTCGCCGTCCTCCCCCTCGCCATCGCTGACCCACAAGGAACGAAGGGTGACGTGCGTGCTGCTGATGGCCCCGGAGCCACCCATGGCCGGCGGCGCGGGGCGATCGGACGCGGAGACCGAGATCGCGTCCGCCGCGGAGGAGATGACCCGGGAGGTCGCCGCGCTCGGGGTTCAGCTCGACCTCTTGATGGACAGCTCGATCCTCATGACGTTCACCGGGACTGGCCTGGCGACCGATCAGGCCGTGCGAGCGGCCCGCTGCGCGCTCTCGCTGCGCAAGCACGCCGGCGGCCGTCAGCTGGCGCTCGCGACGGGCACCGCAGAGCTGTCGGGGAGGCTGCCCGCCAGCGAGCTTATCGACCGCGCGACACGGACGCTGGCGCAGTCCGCGCCCTCCGCCGGCGCCGCGCACGCGGCAGGCCAGGCGCGGCCGATCGCGATCGACGAGGTGACCGCCGGGCTGCTCGACGCCCGCTTCGATGTCCTCGAGACGGAGACCGGCCTGTGGCTCCAGGGCGAACAGGCGCTCGCGAAGGGCGCGCGAACGCTGCTCGGCAGGCCGACCGCATGTGTCGGGCGCGACTGGGTGATCGCGGCAATCGAGGCGCTGCGCACCCAATCCATCGAGGAGTCGAGGGCGCGCGCGGTGCTCGTGACGGGGCCGGCCGGTATGGGCAAATCGCGCATCGCCTACGAGCTGCTGCTCCGCGTCCGCCAGCGCGACCCCCCCTTCGCCTTGTGGGTCGGCCGAGGGGACCCGCTGCGCACGGGCGCCGCGCTCGGTCTGCTCGGTCAGGCGCTGCGGCAGGCCTGCGGCGGCATCCAGGACGGAGAGCCGCTGGAGGAGCGCCGCGAGAAGCTCCGCGCCCACGTGAACAAGCATTTCGACGGGGCCGACGCGCGGCGCGTCTCGGAGTTCCTCGGAGAGCTCCTGAATACGCCGTTTCCCGACGAGGACAGCATTCAGCTGCACGCCGCGCGCCGGGACGTCCGGCTCCTCGGCGATCAGATGCTGCGCGCCTGGGTGGATTTCCTCGAGGCGGTGTCCGGGGAGCGCCCTTTGCTCCTGGTGATAGAGGACCTGCACTGGAGCGACGCGCCGACGGTTCAATACCTCGACGAGGCGCTGCGCCGCGTCCGCGATCGGCCATGGATGCTGCTGGCGCTGGCGCGCCCGGACGTCCACGAGGTGTTCCCCCGGTTGTGGGCCGAGCGGCAGCTCCAGGAGATTCGCCTCGATCCGCTGACCTCCAGGGCGAGCGCGCGGCTCGTGAGGCAAGTGCTCGGCGACCAGGTGAGCGAAGCGACCCTGGAGCGCATCGTGACGCAGGCCGAAGGCAACGCGTTCTACCTGGAAGAGCTGATCCGCGCGACCTACGAAGGGAACAAGCAGAACACTCCGGAGACCGTGCTGGCCATGGTGCGGTCCCGCCTCGAAGGGCTGGACGACATGGCGCGCCGGCTGCTGCGCGCCGGGAGCGTGTTCGGCGACGTCTTCTGGCGAGGCGCGATCGACTCGCTGCTGGGTGGCATGGACGACGGGTCGATCGACGACCACCTCGCCCGGCTGGAGGGCCTGGAGTGGATCATCACGCGTTCTGCTTCGAGGTTCCAAGGCGAGCGGGAGATCGCGTTCCGGCACGCGCTCGTGCGCGAGGCGGCCTACGGGATGCTCACCGAGGAGGATCGCGCGCTCGGGCATCGGCTGGCGGGGGCGTGGCTCGAGCGCGCCGCCGAGCCGTCGGCGGCGGTGATCGCCGAGCATTTCGATCGCGCCGGCGAGCTCGCGCGCGCCGCCGAGCTCTACCGGACCGCGGCGGCGCAGGCGTTTGCCGCGAACGACTTCGCCGCGGTGCTGCGGTGGGCCGAGCGCGCCCTCTCCCTCGGGGTCAGCGGCGCGGCGCGGGAGGAGCTGCTCTTGCTGCGCACGGAGGCGCGCCGGTGGCGCGGGGACATCGCGGAGTTCGGTCGGTGCGCCCAGGTGGCCTTGCGCGTGCTGCCGAGGGGCACTGCGCCCTGGTATGTGGCGCTGGCCGAGGCCGGACGGGCGGCGAGGCACCTCGGGCAGCCGGAGGACCTCCTCCTGCTCGACACGATGCTCGCAGACGCCTGGCGGCCCGACGGGCAGGCGACAGCTCCGGCGGTGACGACGGCCGCGTCGATCGCGCTGGACCTCCTGCTCGCGGGTCTCCACGAGCGGGCCGAGGCGATCGATGCGCGCATCAAGTCGGTCGCGGAGCGCTTTCGCGACGACCCGAGCGTGAGCGGGCCGATTTACCGACAGCGCGGGATGCGTGAGCTCTTCGCCGGCCATCTGGAAGAGAGCTGCGCGTTCGCCGCGCGCGCGCTCCGTTGCTACGAGGAGGTGGGCGACCTACGGAGGGCGTGCGTCGAGCGGTGCAACCTCGGATTCCGGGAATCCCTGCTCGGCGCGTACGCGGAAGCGAGGACGCGCCTGCGCGCCGCGGTCGCTGAAGCCGAGCAGATGGGGCTGGACTACGTCCTCGGCTTCACGTTGCACGACCTGGGTCGCGTCCTCGGCCGTACTGGCGCCCTCGAGGAGGCGTGCGTGGTGGAGGCGAAGGCCGCCGCCCTGTGCGCCGCGCAGGGCAGCCGGCGGGGAGAGGGCTGGTCTCGCACCTACCTGGCGGGGATCCTGCGAAGCGCGGGCCGGCTCGACGAGGCGGAGGTCGAGGCCCGCCGCGCGGTGGCGCTGCTGGAGACCGCGCACCAAGCCCAGGTCGCGGCCCGAGCGACGCTGGCTTCGGTGCTGCTCGCGCGCGGCCGGTCGGCCGAGGCGCTCGCGGAGAGCCACGCGGCCATGGCGCTGCTGGCCACGGTGACGAAGGTCGAGGAGGGCGAGGCGCTCGCCCGCCTCGTGCACGCGGAGGCGCTCTTTGCGGCGGGCGAGCGCGGCGCGGCCCGGGCTGCGATCGCCGACGCGCGCGACCGGCTCCTGGCTGTCGCCATGCAGATCGCAGACATGCGGACGCGCGACAGCTTCCTCCACAATGTCGAGGAGAATGCCCGCACGCTCGAGCTCTCGGAGGCGTGGCTCGACGACGGCTCGGGGGGACGCCCCGCCGAGTGAGCTCGCCGCCTTGGTCGGGTCGCTGGCGCGACGAACCCGCTCGCCGGGGGCGGCCAGGTCAGCGCGAGGCGACGTCCTGCCCGCGCTGCTGCGCGGGGAACGGGTTCGGCCACAGCGGCAGGAGCGACTGCCGGTAGACGGTGAGGCGCAGCAGGTCGATGCCCGCGATGGCGGCGAACGCCATCGCCTTGTCGGTCCCGTAGCTCCCCTGGAGCGAGAGGCTGATGCCGAGCGGCGCCCCCAGCGTGAGCGCGCCGGCCACGCCCGTGGAACCTGCGCCCCAGAAGCGGCGGTAGCCGCCCGCGTCGAGGGCGAGGCCCAGCTGGCCAGCCTGGAAGCCGCGCGTCGCGACCCGGGCGAGCAGCGCGAGATCGATGCCGCTGTCGAGGATCGGCGTCGCGCGCATCAGGCCGCCGACGATGACGGGCGCGTCGGGCGTGGTCCCGACGCCGACGTCGCACGACAGCGCGCCGTCGAAGACGAGATCGCTTTCGCCCTGCTTCCAGCCGATCGCGCCGGCGCCCACGAAGGTCCACGCGGAGGCGTCCGCGCGCGACGGCGAGGACCAGGCGAGCGGGGCGAGCAAGGCCCCGAGGGCTGCGAGGCAGGCGATGGGCGAGCGCACGCGAGCGAGCTACCACGAAGCGCCGAGCGGGGATAGGTCAGCGCGCGGGGCCGCGCCGCTCGACGATGCGCCGCGCCACGAGCGCGGCCACCTCGGGATCGAAGAGGAGCGTGTTGTGCCCCCGCCCCTCCATCACCCGCACCTCGCCGCCCGGCAGCGCGTGCGCGATGGGCGAGCGGACCAGCGTGTCGGCCCCCGCGACGATCGACAGGTGCGGGATGCTCGACCGCGCCGTCCCGAGGAGGACGCGCCGGAGGACCGGGCTCGACGCGTCGAGATCGCGCGCGCCGCCGAAGCCGAGCAGCCCTGCGCGCGGGATGCCGCCGAACGGGCTCGCCATGGAGATGGTCTGCACGACGCGCGGATCGCAGACCTCCTGCGCGAAGAAGCGGCACACGATGCCGCCCATGCTGTGGCCGACGAGGTGCAAGCGCGCCCCGTCCGGGAGCGCCGCGACGAGCGCCGCGAGGCGCGCCGACAGCGCCTCGACGCCGGGCCCCGGCGCGTAGGACATCGTCGCCGTGTGGACCGACCACGACGGCTCGGCGCGCGCCGGGTCCGTCCGACCGCGCGCCCGCGACGCGCGAGACATCGCGGCGTGGCGCTCGATCGCCGTGCGCAACGGCCGGAGCACGCCGGCGGAGGCGAAGAGCCCGTGAAGGATGACCACCACCTCGTCGCCGTCGCGCGCCCCGTCAGGGATCACCGGCGCGAGGGTGTCGTACGGCAGGAGCACCGCCTGCCTCGCGAACGAGGCCACCTCCCTGCCAGCTGTCGCCGCGAAGGCCGACGCACGGAACCACCTCGCCACGTGGTGGCTCTTACCATGGATCCGTCGCGCGACGTCCTCGTGGCTCGCGACGCGCTGTGTCGCGGGCGCGCGCCGCGAGGACGCCGCGCGGGCGGCACGGAGGCCGATCACGGCCGCAGCAGCCAGACATGGAAGCTGCGGAACGTCCCCCGGAGCGCGCGGATCCGGACAAGGTCCCCCGGCGCGACGTCGCGCAGCGGCACCCGGATCTCGGACCAGCGGTCCAGAGGGCGCTCTGGCACCTCGACGCGCGCCTCGTCCATGGCGCGCTCGATCGCCACGCCGATCGCGATCGGGCCGCCCCCGTCGGTGCGCAGCGCGAGCACGGCGGGCCCGAGGGCGCTCGCGGCGGCCGCGGCGGCCGCTCCGATTGCGAACGACTGCTCGCGCCCCTCGGGGATGATCCTGCCGGCGTCGAACCGCGGCGCGCCGCCGCCGTCGCTCCCGTCCCGCAGCACGGCGCCGACGACCCAGCCGCCGCGCGGCGACGGGAACGCGTAGCCGTGCGCGCGCTCGTCGACCAGGTCGGCGATGTCCACCTCGTCGATGGCCCCATCGCGGCGCTCCCCCGGCGGCGCGAGCGCCGACCAGTCCGCCTCGTAGATCACCTTCTCGTCCGCGGCGCACATCACGTTGTCCTCGATCTTCACCGCGTCGACGCGCCGGCCGAAGACGTCCGCGAGCCCGCCCCACCACGAGGGGTACAGGGCGAAGACGTCGGGCCGCTCGGCGGCGTCGAGCCGCTCGATGAGCTCGACAACGGCCGGGACCCCGTGCACCGAGGCCCGCGCGAACGGCATCCCCCGGTACCCGCCGAGCCCGAGCCCGTCGATGGCGGGGATCCCCGACAGGTACGGGATCGCGCCCGCGTCGCCGACCAGCACCCGCCGCGGCGCTCGGTGTTGGCGCGCGCGCGCGGCCAGGCGCCGCGCGACCTCGACCTGCTGCCCGGCGATGTTGGCCGAGGAGCGGGCGAAGTGGTCGATCTGCCGCGGGAACCACGCGGAGGCCGCCGCGAGCGCCGCGAGCGCGAGCGCGGCGGCGACGCCGGCCGCGAGCCGCCCCCGCCGCGCGAGCGCCTCGGTCCCGAGGGCCGCGGCGACGAGCAGCATCGCGAGCGCCGGGGCGGCGTAGCGGAGGTTCTGGTAGCGCGCCGTCGCGTTGAGCGCGACGAGGAGCAGCGAGCCGTAGGCGCCGATCAGGAGCGGCACGGCGAGGCGCCGCGTCCGCCGGTCGAGCGCCGCGATCGCGCCGAGCAGCGGCAAGAGGAAGGCGTAGGACGGGCCGCCCAGCGCGCTCTCCAGCGCCTGCACCCGCAGCGCGGCGAGGTTCTTGATCACCTCCAGCGCCTTCTCGAGCGGCGCCGGGTACGGGTTCGAGAGGATGAGCTTGCGCACCGCCCCCGCGGCGCTCCACTCCCCCGTGAGCGCGCGGTTCGCGGCGGCCTGCGCGCCGAGGAGCAGCGCGGTCGGCAGGGACGCGCGCGCGAGCGACGCCGCCGCGCCCAGCGAGCCCGCCGCGTGGGCCACGGCGACCGCGAGGGGCGCCGCGAGCGCGACGGCCTCGGGCCGGGTCGCGACGAGCAGCGCGGCGAGGAGCCCTGCCCGGAGCTGCTCGGCCGGGCGCTGCGCCGGCGGGGCGAGCTCGGCGCGCCGCACCGCGACGAGCGCCCGGCCCATCACCGCGCCGAGCAGCGCGACCTCCATCCCGGAGAACCAGCTCCAGTCGAGCAGCGGCACGGCCACGACGAAGAGCGGCGCGGCCCAGGCGACCCAGCGAGAAGAGGCGGCTCCCGGCCCGCCGCGCGGCTCGAGGAGCCGCCGGAGCGACCGGCAGAGATCGAGCAGCGCGGCGCACGCGAGGAGCGCGGCGAAGAGGCCGAGCCACGCGCCGCGAAACCCGAGCAGGTACCCGGGCGCCAGGGCGAGGGGGTACGCCAGGCTGGTCCCGCCCGAGGAGTAGCCGTTGCCCGGGATCCACGAGAACGGGTGGCCCAGGGCCGCGGCGCGGGCGAACCCGAAGTGGATGTAGACATCGTCGAGGGGCGCCGGCCAGACGCCGCCCGTCCTGGCGAGCGCGGGCCCGTAGAACGCCGCGGCGGCGCCGAGCACCGGGATCGCGGCGCTCGCGTGCCACAAGAGCGGCCGGATCCGCGGCGGGCGCCTCACCGCCCGGCCGGTACCACGAAGGAGCCCAGGACGGCGCGCCGATTCTGGCTAGACTGCGCGCCATGGTGCTCAGAGCCGTGGTGGACGAATCGATCGACGCCGCCCACTGGGAGGCCGTCGAGGAGGCGGCCGAGCTCCTGCAAGAGGAGCAAGTCCAGGAGGCGCTCGTCGCGCTGCGCGACGTGATCAAGGCCTCCCCGTCGAACCCGTACGCGTACAACCTGCTCGGGCACGCGCTCTACGAGCTCGGCCAGCTCGAGCCGGCGCGCGACGCTTACCGCGCCGCCGTGCGGCTCGCGCCGAGCTTCCTCGGGGCGCGGGTCGCCCTGTCGCACGCGCTCCGTCGCCTCGGCGACACGGACGGCGCGACCGCGCAGGCGAAGGAGGCGCTCCGCCGGTTCCCGAAGGACGGCGAGGCGATGCACGCGATGGGGCTGGCGTACGCGGCCCGCGGCAACCGCGCGCTCGCGCGGAAGCACCTCCAGGGCTTCCTGGACGCGGGCCCGGAGGTCGAGGCCGCGATGGAGGTGCGGCAGATCCTCGAGATGCTCGGCGTCGGGGGCGACGACGAGCCGCTCCAGTTCGAGTAGCCTTCTCCCGGCGCACGCGCGCGCTCGGCGCACCGGAGGCAAGGAACTCGATGGTGACCACCCCGCACTTCGATCTCATCATCCTCGGCACGGGGCCGGGCGGCGAAGGCGCCGCCATGACGGCCGCGAAGCACGGCAAATCGGTCGCGGCGATCGAGCGCTACGCGCGGGTCGGCGGGGGCTGCACCCACTGGGGGACGATCCCCAGCAAGGCGCTGCGCCGCGCGATTTACCACATGAACCTGATCAACCAGAGCCCCATCTACAAGCGGATGGATGTGGTTCCGGAGTACCCGTTCGCCGAGCTCCTCGCGACCGCGAACCGCGTCATCGACGAGCAGGTCGACCTGCGGGAGAGCTTCTACGACCGGAACCGCGTCCAGCTCGTTCCGGGGCAGGCCAGGTTCGTCGATCCGCACACGATCGAGGTGGAGAGCGACGGCGGCCAGCGCCGGCGGTACACGGCCGACAGCTTCGTCATCGCGACCGGCTCGCGCCCGTACCGGCCGGCCGACATCGACTTCAGCCACCCGCGCGTCTTCGACAGCGACACGCTGCTGCGCATGGAGCACACCCCCCGGAGCATCACCATCTTCGGGGCGGGCGTCATCGGCTGCGAGTACGCGTCGATGCTGCGCAACATGCAGGTCGCCGTGAACCTCGTGAACACGCGCTCCCATCTCCTGGAGTTCCTCGACGACGAGATCACCGACGCGCTCGGGTACCACTTCTGCGACAAGGGGATCCGCGTCCTGAACGGCGAGGAGCACGAGACGGTCGAGGCGACGAAGGAGGGCGTCGTGCTCTCCCTGAAGAGCGGGAAGAAGCTCCGGAGCGAGGTCTTCCTCTGGGCCAACGGGAGGTCGGGCAACACGGCCGATCTCGGCCTGGAGAGCGTCGGCATCACGCCGAACAAGCGCGGTCAGCTCGAGGTGAGCGAGACCTTCCAGACGAGCCAGCCGCACATCTACGCGGTCGGCGACGTGGTCGGCTTCCCGGCGCTCGCGAGCGCGAGCTACGACCAGGGCCGGTACGCGGCCAGCCACATCTGCGGCCACGCCGACGACAAGCTGGTCCGGGACATCCCCACGGGCATCTACACGACGCCCGAGATCTCGTCGCTCGGCAAGAGCGAGCGGGAGCTCACGGCGGAGAAGGTGCCGTACGAGGTGGGCAAGTCGACGTTCAAGACGCTCGCGCGCGCGCAGATCACGGGCCAGCAGGTCGGGATGCTGAAGCTGATCTTCCACCGCGAGACGCTCGCGCTGCTCGGCATCCACTGCTTCGGCGAGAACGCCGCGGAGATCATCCACATCGGGCAGGCGATCATGTCGCAACCTGCGCCGCACAACACGATCCGGTACTTCGTGAACACGACGTTCAACTACCCCACCATGGCCGAGGCCTACCGCGTCGCGGCGCTCGACGGGCTGGGGCGCGTGTTCTGAAGGCGCGGCTCCCGGGCGCGCCCGGGGCCCGCCCCTGGCAGCGTCCGGCGAGGCCGCGGCGCGCGTCAGGACGGTCGAGCGGGGCAGCGGTGCGCGGGCGCTCGGATCGGCGGTTGCCAGGGTGCGGCCCGGCGGTGATACTCCGCAGAGGAGCACGCTGTCATGGCCGCCGCTGCACCCCTCCTCCTCGCCCCCCCTGCCGGCGCCGCCGACGCTGTCGCGGCGGACGGCTCGGAAGACCAGCTCTTCGTCGTTCATGACGTCTCGTGGGAGGAGTACGAGGCCATCCTGGCCGCCCTCGGCGACCGGGCTGGCGTGCGGGTGACGTACTGCGAGGGAGTGCTGGAGCTGATGAGCCCGGGCGGACCGCACGAGGGGCGGAAGACGATCCTTGCCCGCCTCGTCGAGGCCTACGCGGAGGAGGCGGAGCTGCCGCTCAGCGGGTACGGCAGCATGACCGTCCGCAAGAAGCTCGCGCAGCGGGGGGTCGAGCCGGATGAGTGCTATGTGCTCGGGAC
Organism: Sorangium sp. So ce117; assembly: GCF_051524395.1. Classification (NCBI taxonomy): domain Bacteria; kingdom Pseudomonadati; phylum Myxococcota; order Polyangiales; family Polyangiaceae; genus Sorangium; species Sorangium sp. So ce117. Next base: position 2,915,103 of record NZ_CP150309.1, on the reverse strand, counting down.
GGTCGAGGACGGGGAGCTCCCGGAGCTCGCGATCGAGATCATCGAGAAGAGCGGGACGATCAACAAGCTCTCCGTCTATGCGGGTCTCGGCGTGCCCGAGGTCTGGTTTTTGAAGAAGGGAAAGCTCTCCATCCACCTCCTCGGCCCGGACGGCTACGCGGAGGCGGGGCAGAGCCGGCTCCTGCCGGGGCTCGACGTCGCGGGGCTGACGGAGTTCATGCTGCGCAAGGGCGATCAGACCACCGTGGTGCGCGCGTGGCGCGCGAGGCTCCGGGAGCGGGGCGAAAGGTGAGCTCGGTCCGCTGAGCGACGAAGCGCCGTCGATCGAGGCGCTTCGAGGCCAGCCCCCTACCCCCTGCCGCTCGCCCGCGCCGCGCACGCCGCGGCGATCGCCTCAGCCCCCGCCTCCCGCGCCGCGATCTCGCACGCGCGCCACGCCGCGAGCCGCTCCGGCCCCGCGGCGCCCCGCGGCGCCGCCGCGAGCCGCGCCTCGACCGAGCGCGCGAAGGCGTCCAGCGCCGCCTCGTCCCCGCGCTCCGACAGGAGCCCGCCCAGCGTGAGCGCCGCGTGCGCGACCTGCCGCTCCGCGCCCGGGTACATCTCCTCCGCGAGCGCCTCGACGAGCGCCGGGACGTCGCGGCGCGCCGCGGCCTCGCGCGCCCGCACCTCGGGCGCCGCGGCCTCGGCCCCTGCGACACGGAGGCGCCGCTCCAGGTAACCGACCACCGAGCGGGCGACGCGCTGGAACGAGGCGAGGCCGTCGGTCGGCGCCTCGAGCACGCCGCCCCCGGCGCGCGCGCCCGCGACGTCGAGGTCGAGCACGATGACGAGATCCTCCCGCTCCCCGATGACCAGGAGGTCGCGCGCCCAGTCGAGCGAGCGCTCCTCCGCGAGCCACGCCGTCGCCCGCGCGACGTCGCCGCGCGGCAGGATGAGCGTGCCGTCCGGGAGCGCGATGCCGTCCGCCGCCGCGTAGAGCGCCGCGAGATCCGGCGGCTCGGCCAGCGCGAGGGACCACGCGCCCGCCCCTGCCGCCGGGGGCCGCGCCTCCACGCCGGCGCATGCGAGCAGCGCGGCGACGCGCGACGCGAGCACGCCGGCCGCGCTCACGGCGCCCGCCGGCAGCTGCAGCGGCAAGCCCATCGCCAGGGCATGCATCTCGGTGCCGCGGGGCGGCGCGAACGTGTCGCCGGTGCCAACCGGTGGATGCTCTCGGTCATGTAGGTGCTCTTCGGCGCGACGCCGTCCCGGGGCGCGACGAACAGGCGCGCAGCGTAGTGGATCGGATCGACCACGTCGACGATCGACTGCGCGAGCGAGATCGCGGGGCGGAGCTCGTGCTCCGCGCTCCGGCGAGCCCGGAGCCGCCGTCGAGCCGGACCATGCCGCCCTCGCGGCGCAGACCGTTCGGCCACGGCCGCTCTGGTCTTCATCCATGCTCTCCGCCCACTACGTTCCAGACGACGCCGCGCAGCGTACGCCGCGCGGCGAGCGCCAGACGAGCGAGGAGACCGAGGAGAGCGAGGAAAACGAGGCCGATCCGCGCGTTCCGTCGCGACGTGGCCGACTCCGACCCCAGCGAGCAGGCGCCGCAGCGCGCGCCGACCAGGGTGACTTCGGCTTGTGCTTCATATATATATGATTTAGGTGCTCCGGATGTCCCTGGAAGGCAGGATCGCGCTCGTCACGGGTGGGGGTCGCGGCATCGGCCGGGCGATCGCCGAGCGGCTCGCGCAGGGCGGCGCGCGCGTCGCCGTCGCAGGCCGCACGCAAGCCGAGATCGAGGAGACGGCGGCGGCCATCGGGGGCGTCGCCGTCCGGCTCGATGTCGGCGATCGCGAGGGCGCGCCGCCGGCGATCGCCGCGCTCGAAGCTCAGCTCGGGCGCATCGACGTGCTCGTCAACAACGCGGGCGTCGCCGAGAGCGCGCCGTTCGACAGGACGAGCGACGCGCTCTGGGACCGCATGCTCGCGGTCAACGTGACCGGCGCCTTCGCGCTCTGCCGCGCCCTGATCCCGAAGATGATCGCGCGCGGGTTCGGGCGCGTCGTCAACGTCGCCTCGACCGCCGGGCTCGTCGGGTGCGCCTACTCGACCGCGTACTGCGCGTCGAAGCACGCCATGGTCGGAATGACCCGCGCCATCGCGCTGGAGATCGCCCGGACGCCGGTGACCATCAACTGCGTCTGCCCCGGGTGGGTGAACACGAGGATGGCGGACGAGGCGATCTCCCGCATCGCGGAGAAGACCGGGCGGGGCGAGGACGCGGCGCGGCGGTCGCTCGAGTCGATGTCGCCTCAGGGCCGGATGGTCGAGCCCGGCGAGGTCGCGCTCGTCGTGGCGATGCTCTGCAGCGACGAGGCGCGCAGCATTCATGGCCAGGCGATCCCGGTCGACGGGGGGCAGGTGATGCGGTGAACGGCGATCTCGAGATCGTGCAGCCGGCCGGGTGGCCTGCGCCGCGAGGCTACGCCAACGGCGTCGTGACGAGCGGCAGGACGCTGCACATCGCGGGGCAGATCGGGTGGGACCCCGCGTCCGGGCGGTTCCGGAGCGACGATCTGGCCGAGCAGTTCGCCCAGGCGCTCGACAACGTGCTCGCGGTCGTCGCGGCCGCCGGCGGGGAGCCGGGCGACGTCGCGCGCATGACCGTCTACGTGACCGATCTCGAGGCGTACAGGGGCTCGCTCCGCGCGATCGGCGCCGCGTGGCGGGCGCGGTTCGGCAAGCATTTCCCGGCGATGGCCCTCCTCGGCGTCGCGGGGCTCGTCGAGCGGCGCGCGCTCGTGGAGATCGAGGCCGTCGCGGCCCTCGACGCGCGCGGCGGGGGCGGGGGCGGCCCGTGAGGCGCGGGGCGCCGGCGCGGCGGCCGCTCGCCGTGGTCCCCCCGCCGGAGAGCGCGCGCGGCGACCAGGCCGCCGTGCGCGCCTGGGTGCGCATCCTCGCGGTACACAAGCGCGCGCTCGCGGCCATCCGGGAGGACCTGGAGCACGAGATGACCCTCCCGCGCTTCGACCTCCTGGCGAACCTCGTGCGCAGCGACGGGCAGACGCTCGCGTCGCTCTCCCGCAGCATGCTCGTCACGGCGGGCAACCTCACCGGGCTCGTCGATCGCGCGGCGCGCGACGGCATGGTCGAGCGGCGGGCCGACCCGAGCGACCGCCGCGCGTGGCGGGTGCACCTGACCGCCAAGGGGCAGCGCGCGTTCCGCGACGCCGAGCGGCGGCACGCCGCGCGCGTGGCGAAGGTGTTCTCCGGGCTGAGCCAGGCCGAGCTCTCCACGCTGACGCGGCTGCTCGACAAGCTGCGCACCACGCTCCGCGAGCCGGACATGCCCGCCCCGTCGCGCCCCGGCAGCGCCCGCGCGCACGCCGAGCGGAGCGCGCGGAGCCCCCCGCGGCGCACGCGGACGAAGCCCTGATCGCGCGAGGCTCGCGTCCGGCGCCCGCCGGACCCAGGAGATGCCCATGACCCTCACACCCCGGTCCTTCCATCTCGAGCTCAGCCGCGGCGTCGCGGAGATCACGCTGAGCCGCCCCGACCGCCTGAACGCCCTCACCTTCGAGGTCTACGGCGAGCTCACGGCCACGTTCCGCTCGCTCGAGCGCTCGGCCGCGCGCGCGGTCGTGCTCACCGGAGCGGGGCGCGGCTTCTGCTCGGGCGGCGACGTGGAGGGGATCATCGCCGAGCTGTTCGCGCGCGACGCGCGGGGGCTGCTCGAGTTCACCCGCGTGACCGGCGCGCTGATCCAGAGCATCTGCGAGCTCCGGCGCCCGGTCATCGCCGCCGTCAATGGGGTCGCCGTCGGCGCGGGCGCGGTGATCGCCGCCGCCTGCGACCTGCGCATCGCCGCGGCGAGCGCCCGCTTCGGGTTCATCTTCCCCAAGGTCGGCCTGTCCGGCGCCGACATGGGCGCCTCGTACCTCCTGCCGCGCATCGTCGGCCAGGGGCGCGCCGCCGAGCTGCTCTTCTTGGGCGATCTCATCGGCGCCGACGAGGCGCTCCGCATCGGCCTCGTGAACCGCGTCGTCGCCGACAGCGACGCGCTGGGCGTGGCGCGCGGCTGGGCCGAGCGCCTCGCGCGCGGGCCGGCGTTCGCGCACGCGATCACCAAGCAGATGCTCGAGAGCGAGCGCACGATGCCCCTCGCCGCCGCGATCGAGGCCGAGGCGCAGGCGCAGGCCATCTGCATGGCCCACCCCGACTTCCGCGAGGCCTACGAGGCGACCAGGGCGAAGCGCCCGCCGCGCTTCGAGGGCGCCGATCAGGGCAACGCGCCGGCCGCGCCCGGCGACGCCGACGCGCCCCCCACCCCGCGGTCCACCGGCCAGGAGACGCCCCGCGTATGAGCGGGCTCGCGCTCTCCTCTGCCGAGCTCCCCGTCTTCTTCGAGGAGCGCCACGCCGCGCTCGCCGCGCGGCTGACGCCCGAGGCGCTCGCGCCGCTCGCGCGGCTCGCCAGGACGCACGACGCCGCCGCCGTCGCGCGCAGCATGGGCGAGCCGCTCGGGCTCTACGCGCACCTCGTCCCCGAGGCGCTCGGCGGCGCGCCGAGCGGCAGCGGCCTCCCCGCGGACACGACCGCCATCGACGTGCGCTCGCTGGTCCTCATCCGCGAGGCGCTCGGCCAGGTCGCCCCGCTCGCCGACGCGATCTTCGCGGTGCAAGGGCTCGGCTCGTACCCGATCGTGCTGGCCGGCAGCGACGCGCAGCGCCGCGCGATCTTGCCCGACGTGCTCTCGGGGCGGCGCATCGGGGCCTTCGCGCTGACGGAGCCCGAGGCGGGCAGCGACGTCGCCTCGCTGAGGACCGAGGCCCGCCGCGAGGGCGACGGGTGGGTCCTCGACGGCGAGAAGGTGCTGATCTCGAACGTGCCGCTCGCGCACCACCTCGTTGTCTTCGCCCGCACGGGCGCGCCGCCGCGCGACGGCGGCGGCGCGGCGGGCGAGCGCGGCGGCGGGCGCGCCGCGATCACGGCGTTCCTCGTCGACAGCGGCGCGCAGGGCGTCGCCTCGGAGCCGCTCCCGATGTCGGTCCCGCACCCGATCGGCCGGCTCCGCTTCGAGCGCTGCCGCGTGCCGGACAGCGCGCGGCTCGGCGAGGTGGGCGGCGGCTTCAAGCTCGCGATGCAGACGCTCGACGCCTTCCGGATCTCGGTCGGCGCGGCGGCGAACGGGATGGCCGCGCGCGCGCTCCGCGAGGCGATCGCGCACGTCACGCGGCGGAGGCAGTTCGGGGCGCCCCTGTCCGAGCAGCAGATGGTGCGCGCCTACCTCGCCGAGATGGCGACCGAGCTCGACGCGGCCCGCCTGCTCGTCGCCCGCGCGGCCCACAAGCGCGACACGGCGGCGGCCGGGGCGGCGGCGCGCGTCTCGACCGAGGCGGCCATGGCGAAGATGTTCGCCACCGAGGCGGCGCAGCGGATCATCGACCGCGCTGTCCAGCTCCACGGCGGCATGGGGGTCATCGAGGGGACCGAGGTCGAGCGGCTGTACCGCGAGATCCGGCCGCTGCGCATCTACGAGGGGACGACGGAGATACAGAAGCTCATCATCGCGAAGGGCATCCTCGAGCGCGCCGCCGCGGAGCCCCCGGCCGACGAGCGCGCTCGCGACGAGGCGCGGTAGCCATGTGGAGGCCGCCGGAGAGGATCCGCCACGCGCTGCCCCGCGAGGAGCCCAAGGCGGCGGGCGAGGCGGCGCGCGCGCGCCTCTTCTCGCCGCTCCGCCTCGCCTCGGGCCTCGAGCTCGCCGAGCGCTCGTGGGTGCCCGCGATGGTCCCATGGCGCGCGACCGAGGAGGGCGTCGTCACGCAGGACGTGCTCGACTGGTACGGCCGCTTCGCCGAAGGCCAGCCCGGCGCCCTCGTTGTCGAGGCGACCGGGATCCGCGACGTGCCGAGCGGCCCGCTGCTCCGCGTCGGACACGATCGGTTCGTCCCGGGGCTCCGGGAGCTCGTCCGGACGGTCCGCGCGCGGAGCGCCGGCAGGACGCGCGTGTTCCTGCAGCTCATCGACTTCCTCCGCATCCGCAGGCGCCCGGAGAAGGACAGGTTCCTGCGGGAGTTCCTCGAGATCACCGGCGCGCACCGGCGCGCCCTGTCCGAGGCGCTGGGGGAGCCGCCGCTCCGGGACGCGCCGGAGCGCGAGGTGCGCGAGCGGCTCATCGCGCTCGACGACGCGCGGCTCGAGGCCGTGCTCGCGCCCCGCGAGCTCGAGGCGCTGCGCTTCGGCGAGCGCGAGCGCGTCACCGACGTCGCGCTCCCTCACATCCGCGATCTGCCGCGGACGCTGCCGGGCCTCTTCGCCGAGGCCGCCGTGAGGGCGCGCGAGGCGGGCTTCGACGGGGTCGAGCTCCACTACGCGCACGCCTACACCATGGCCTCGTTCCTGTCCGCGCTGAACACCCGCCCGGACGGCTACGGCGGCGATCGCGAGCGCCGCGCGCGCCTCCCGCTCGAGGTCTACGCGGCGGTGCGCGCCGCCGTCTCCGCTCGCTTCACGGTGGGCTGCCGCTTCCTCTGCGACGACGTCATCGCGGGGGGCAGCCGGGTCGACGACGCGGCGTCCTTCGCGCTCGCGTTCGCGCGCGCCGGCATGGACTTCCTCTCGCTGTCGACCGGCGGCAAGTTCGAGGACGCGAAGCAGCCCAAGGTCGGCGAGGCCGCGTACCCCTACACCGGCCCGAGCGGGTACGAGTGCATGCCGACCGCTCTCTCGGACGCGGCGGGGCCGTTCGGGCGGCAGGTGCCGAAGCAGGCGCAGATCCGGCGCGCCCTGCGCGAGGCCGGCCTCGGCACGCCGGTCGTCGTGGCGGGGGGGATCTGCACGTTCGCCCAGGCCGAGGCGATCCTCGCGCGCGGCGAGGCCGATCTCATCGGGGCGGCACGGCAGACGCTCGCGGATCCCGACTGGTTCCTGAAGGTGCGGCTCGGGCGCAGCGGGGAGGTCCGACGTTGCATCTATTCCAATTACTGCGAGGCGCTCGATCAGCGCCACCGACCGGTGACGTGCCAGCTCTGGGATCGCGAGGGGCTCGACGAGCCGGGGGTCGCGACCACGGAGGGCGGAAAGCGGCGGCTCACGGCGCCGCGATGGAGGCGTGACGATGACCGCACCGACGTTCCCTGACGAGCTCAACCTCGCCGACTACTTCCTGTTCGATCGGCTGCGCGAGGGGCTCGGCGACAAGGTCGCGCTGCTCTTCGGTGATCAGCGGCACACCTACGCCGACGTCGCCGAGAAGGTCCGGATGCTCCAGGCGCACCTCGCCGTCGAGGGCGTCGCGCTCGAGCAGCGGGTGCTCATCGTCCTGCACGACTCGCCCGCGTTCGTCTGGGCCTTCTTCGCGGCGCTGAGCCACGGCGCCGTCGTGGCGATGGGCAACCCCGAGGCGCCCGCGCCTGACCTCGCGCACCTCGTCGAGTACACGCGGGCCGCCGCGGTCGTCACGATCCCGCGCGTGGCCGAGGCGCTCGCGCTTCAAGGCGCGCTCGCGGCCACGGACGTCCGCACCGTCGTGCTGGTGCCCGAGGTCCCGACCGGCGGCGATCTCGAGGCCGATCTCCCGGTCTCGCCGGCCCTCGCGGCGCAGCGGGGCACCTCGCTCCGCGGCGCCCTCGCGCAGGGGCGCGCGGCGCTCGCGGCGAAGCGCGCCCCGGCGGGCCCCCGCCCCACCCGGCGCGACGACATCGCCATCTGGCTCTTCACGTCCGGCTCCACCGGCAGGAGCAAGGCGGCCATGCACACGCACCGCGACTTCGCCTTCAACACCGAGCGCTACGCCAAGGCGACCGTGGGCTACCGCGAGGACGACATCACCGTCTCGGTGCCGCGCCTCTTCTTCGGCTACGCCACGGGCACCAACCTGATGTTCCCCTTCGCCGTCGGCGCGACGTCGGGCCTCTTCGTCGAGCGGCCGACCCCGGAGTCGCTCGCGCGGTACATCGAGCTTTATCGCCCGACGGTGGTCACCAACGTCCCGACGATGATGGGCAAGCTGCTCGATGACGACGACGCCCGCGCGGCGCGCGGCGCGCCGCGCCTCGACCTCTCCAGCGTCCGCTTCCACCTGTCCGCGGGCGAGGCGCTGCCGCCGGCGCTCCTCGAGCGCTTCCGCGCGCGGTTTCACGCCGACGTCTATGACGGCATCGGCTCCGCGGAGATGTTCCACATCTACTGCACGAACCGCCCCGGCGACGTGCGCCCGGGGTCGCTCGGCCGCGTCGTGGAGGGGTACACGATCAAGATCCTCGCCTCGGACGCGGCTGGACCGGGCGCGCCCGAGCTCCCGCCCGGCGAGACCGGCGTCATGTGGGTGAAGGGCGACTCGGTCGCGCTCGGCTACTTCCAGGATCGCGAGAAGAGCTGGGGCACCTTCCATGGCCACTGGTGCCGCACCGGAGATCTCTTCCGCATGGATGCCGAGGGCTACCTCTGGTTCAGCGGGCGCGCCGACGAGCTGCTCAAGGTGGGCGGCGTCTGGGTCGCGCCGGTCGAGGTGGAGGAGTGCCTGACCGAGCACCCGGCCGTCAGCCTCGCCGCCGTGATCGGCGCCGAGGAGGCGGGCCTCGTGAAGCCGAAGGCGTTCATCGTGGTCCGCGACGACGCGCGACGCCGCGTCGCCACCGACGAGGGGAGGGCCGAGCTCGCCCAGGAGCTCAAGGCCTTCGTGAAGGACCGGCTGAGCAAGCACAAGTACCCCCGCTGGGTCGCCTTCGTCGATGACGTCCCCAGGAACGATCGCGGCAAGGTCGATCGCAAGGCGCTCCGGCAGCGCGAGGTCGCCGGCGAGAACCCGGCGGGCCTGTAGCCCATGCAGGCCGCGCCGCGCCTCGCGGAGCTCACGACGGAGGAGCTCGCCGCGCTCCTGGCGGGCGGCGCGCCGTGCGTCGCGCTCGTGCCGGTCGGGTCGGTCGAGCCGCACGGCCCGCACCTGCCGCTCGGTACGGACACGCTCATCGGCGAGGCCGCGGCCGAGCAGGCCGGCCGCCGGCTGTGGGCGCGCGGCGTCGCTGCGCTCCTCGCCCCGCCCGTGGGTTATGGCGTGACCGACTTCGCGGCGGGCTTCGCCGGCGCGATCTCGATCCCGGCGCCCGCGCTCACCGCCTTTCTGCGCGCCGTCGCCGAGGCCTACCTGTCGGCCGGCCTGTCGCATGTCTGCTTCATCAACAACCACCTCGAGCCGGAGCACGACCGCGCCGTGCGCGCCGCCACCAGCGACCTGCCCCTCGGCCGCGCCTCGGTCGCGTGTCCGCTCGCGCGCCGCTGGGCACGGACGCTCTCCGCGGAGTTCCGGAGCGGCGCCTGCCACGCGGGCCGTTACGAGACCTCGCTCGTCCTCGCCGCGGCCTCTGCGCTCGTCCGTAAAGACATCGCCCAGGCGCTGCCGGACGTCGGTCTGAGCCTGTCGGAGGGCATCAAGGCAGGAGCGAAGAGCTTCCGCGCGCTGGGCATGGACGCCGCCTACACCGGATCTCCGCGCGAAGCGTCCGAGGACGAAGGCCGCGCGTTGCTGGATCTGCTCGCGACGATGATTGTCACCGAGGTCGAAGAAGGCCTCTCCAGCGCTTCCGGCCACGAGCCCCCGCCAGGAAAAAGCAGCAGGTAGGCCAACGAGCGTTCAGGTAGACAAACGCAGGCATTTCTGCTCCAGCACCACCCCCCGCACGCTCGACTGAACGGCAGAATCCGCCATCGACTCACGCGCCCCGGCAAGCTGATCAGGCAGCTCAGGCTGATGGGGCTGCTCATGTCGCGCGGCACGCGCAGAACGTGAGCAAGACGTGAGCAAGACGTAAGCAAGACGCGAGCTGCATCACAAATGCGCCTCACGGCGCTCGACAATCACCAAGGACTCGATCAATAATGATTAGTTTTGCTCTGACATCACAATCAACATCAACAGATTTTTGACAACAAACATCGCTTCCCAATTGACGCATTCAATTAGAAGCCGTAAAACGGTATCGTTTTCCTCGCGCGCTGTTTGACGCCAGAACGATCCGACGGCTGACCTGATGAAGGTGATGCTTTACGGCGCGCAGGCAGATGGTGGTTTTGGCGGGGGCGCTCTCTGGCGTTCCTGCGCGACGGCATCACACGCAGCCTCGCGGGCGGAGCTGGCCCGACGACGCGGATCGGAGAGCATCATGAGGAATCGAACGATCATGAGAGGGTCTCGGCATCTGCTCCTGGCGTCTCTCGCCGCCGCCTCCGGCGCGGCGCTCGCCGGGTGCGTCGGCGCACAAGACGAAGGTGACGAGCTGCTCGGTGAGGCGCAGCAGGCCGCGACGGTCTGTGTGACTCTCCAGCGCACCGGCACGACGGGCGTGGTCAAGGATGCCCTCATCAATTCGACCTACCCCACCTACACCCCCACCGGAGCCGACATGTATGCTGGCGAGAGCTCCGGCTCCCAGCTGCGTGGGCTGATCGCGTTCGATCTCTCGTCGATCCCTGCCAACGCCTCCATCGTCTCGGCGGATCTCTACCTCTACCTCGGCGCCGTGACCCCCGACGTGATGCGCGTGCACCGGGTCACGACGGCCTGGGACGAGAACACCGTGACGTGGAACTCGCACTCGAGCGCCTGGGATCCCACGGTCCTGGGGTGGCTCACGGCGAGCTCGGGATACACGTACGCTTACCACACGCTCAGCCTCACCAGCACCGTACAGAGCTGGGTGAACCGCACCGTCGCGAACAACGGCGTGTTCTTCGAGCAAAGCCTGAATCGCACCCACATCCGAACGAGCGAGGCCTCGCTGGATCGGCGGCCGTATCTCCGCGTCTGCTACGACAGCGAGACGGGGGGCACGACGGCGACGTCGAGCAGCTCCAGCTCGTCGACGACCTCCGCCACGACGTCGAGCTCCAGCTCCTCCACGACCTCCACCACGACGTCGAGCTCCAGCGCCTCGACGACCTCCTCCACGACGTCGAGCTCCAGCGCCTCGACGACCTCCTCCACGACGTCGAGCTCCAGCGGCGCGGGCGGCGCGGGCGGCGCGGGGGGTGCCGGCGGCGCGGGGGGCTCGGGTGGAGCGGGCGGCGGAGGCGGGGGCGGCGTGCCTGGCCTGCCGATCAGCTGCAACAGCAGCACTCCTGGCGCAGGTGCCAATTGCGGCGTCGAGGGGGGCGATAACTGCTGCTCGACCCTTCCGGTCTCGGGCGGCACGTTCAACCGGCTCAACAATGCGGGTCTGCCGGCGACGGTCAGCAGCTTCTACCTCGACAAGTACTCGGTCACGGTGGGGCGCTTCCGGCGGTACCTCGAGCAGACCGGCGGCCCGACCCAGGCCAACCCGCCGGCCGCCGGCGCGGGTGCGCACCCGAAGATCGCGAACAGCGGTTGGGACCCGTCGTGGAACACGTATCTCGCGGCCAACACGGGCGCGCTCAAGACGGCGCTCATCTGCGATCCCTATGGATGGCCGTCCTGGAGCGACACGCCGGGAGCCAAGGAGAAGAAGCCGATCGTCTGCGCGACGTGGTACGAGCTGTTCGCGTTCTGCGCGTGGGACGGCGGCCGGCTGCCGACCCAGGCGGAGATGAACTACGCCTCTGCCGGCGGCAACGAGCAGCGCATCTTCCCGTGGGGCGGCTCGAACGTCGAGAGCATCATCGGCGTCAACCAGGACGGCTCCACGGATGTCACACGGTATGCCTCCTGGTGCTGCCAGGGCGACGGCACGGTCGCGGGCGATGGGACGAACCGCTGCCTGGGTGAGCCGTACCCGAGCAACTATCCCTGCGCGCACACGGATCTCACGGACGTCGGCAAGTTCCCCCAGGGCGCCGGGCGGTGGGGGCAGCTCGACCTCGCTGGCAACGCGTACAAGGCCACCCGTGACGGTTCGGATAACTATCAGCTGCTGATGCCCTGCAACGACTGCTCGCGGCTCGACAACAGCTCGAGCGCGCGCTTCATGCACGGCGGCAGCTTCCTGGCCGCCGGGTACAAGCAGACGACGGACTTTCGGGCTTCCTACGCGGGCACCTCGCGGCGCTACTACGTCACAGCGACGTGCGCGCGCGATCTCGCCACGCCGTGACGCCGCTCCGGCCGGCGGCCCGGCGAGGCGAATGCGCGCCGCGCTGATGAAGCCGGCGGGCGCGGATCCGCTGCGCACCTCGTGCCAAGGCGCCCGCCGGCCCGCCGGGCCTCCCAGGCGGGCGCCTCCTGCCGGCGAGCCGCTCGCTCCCTGCCCTCCTGCTCTCCTGAGTGCCCCCCTTGAACTTGGCCCTCGCCGGCGCCCCCTGATACGCGCGCTCCATGCGCGTGAGAGGCATTTTCCTCCTGCCGGCGATGGCGCTCGCGACGCTGAGCGTGAGCTGCCCGCGCCCTGCCTCCGAGCCCGCCGCGACGTCCCCGGCCCCTGCGCCCGCCTCCGCCGTCACCGCGCCGCTCGCCGCAGCCGCGCCGGCCGTCGCTGCTCCGGCGCCCTCCGCCGCCCGCGCGGAGGACGCCGCGCCGCCCGGCGAGGAGGCCGCGACGGCGCCGGGCGCGCTCGCCGCGGCGCCGGGCGGCGACCCGCTCGCGTTGCCGGCGCTGCCGCCGGAGCTCGTCGATGACGGGTCCGACAAGCTGCCCGAGATCGATCCTCCCCCGGCCACCTCGCCGACGGTGGCCGAGGAGGATGTCCACGAGCTCGCGAGCGTCGCCAGGGAGACGTGGATCTTCGCCGAACCGCGCTGGACCAGCCGGCGCATCGGGTACCTGCGCGCCGGCGCCGTGGTCGCGCGCAGGCCGGAGCCGTCCGGCAGGACGTCGTGCGCCGACGGCTGGTACCACATCGAGCCGAACGGCTACGTCTGCATCGGCGCCAGCGCGACGCTCAACATTCACGACCTCGCGGTCGAGGCATCATCGCGCCGCCCTGTCCGCCGGTTCGCTTCGCCCACCTTGCCGGTCGTTCGTGGCGAGGCCGCGCCTGCCACGACACAGGCCGGCGAGGCCACACTTGCCGCGGCGCAGGCGGGCGAGGCCACACTTGCTGCAACGCAGCCAGGCGAGACCGCACTTGCCGCAACGCAGCCGGGCGCAAACGCACTTGCCGCGACGCAGCCGGGCGCAAACGCACTTGCCGCGACGCAGGCAGGCGACGCGACAGCCCTGCTCGGCGGCCTGCCCTACACGTACGTGATGTCTCGCTCCCCCACCCCGCCGCTCTATGCGCGCCTTCCGGACGGGGACGAGCAGCGCGGCGCCGAGCCCGACCTCGCCGGGCACCTGCTCCGCGCCGCGACCGCCGCGCGCGCTCCAGACTTCGTCGCGCCGCCGCCTCCGGACGCGACGCCCTCGGTCCTGCTCTACGGGCGGCCGGCGCCCGGGCTCGCCGGCGATCGCCGTTCTCCCGACGCGCTCGTCCTGGGCCGCGCCCGGACGCGCTCCGGCTTCGCCCTGCTCTCGACGTTCGATCACGACGGGCGCCGCTTCGGCCTGACGACCGACCTCGCCGTCCTGCCGCTCGACCGCACCCGCGTCATCCGGCCGAGCGCCTTCGCCGGGCTGGCGCTCCCTGAGGGCGTCACGTTGCCCGTGGCCTTCGCAAGGCGCCGCCACGCCGCGCGCCTCGTCCCGGGCGAGCGCGGCGGCGCCACCCGCGCTCCGCTCCGCTTCCGCGAGGCGATCCCGCTGTCCGGCGCCTCGCGGCGCCTCGGCGGCATCGATTACCTCGAGGCGCGGGACGGCTCGCTCGTCCGCTCGGACGAGGTCGTGCGCGTCGACCCGCTCCCCCGGACCCCCGCGTGGGCGGTGCGCGGGCGGAAGTGGATCGACGTCTCGATCGACAAGCAGAGCCTCGTCGCCTACGAGGGCACCCGGCCGGTCTACGTGACGCTCGTCTCGACGGGGGCGGACGGCCTCGGCGACCCCAAGACGACGCGCTCTACCATCCAGGGGCTGTTCCGCATCCACACGAAGCATGTCACGGTCACGATGGACGGCGACGAGGAGGACGAGGATCCGTTCGACTTCCGCGACGTGCCTTTCGTCCAGTACTTCACGGAGGGCTTCGCCTTCCACGCGGCCTACTGGCACGACGACTTCGGCACCGCGCGCAGCCACGGTTGTGTGAACCTCTCTCCGCTCGACGCCGCCTGGCTGTTCGAGTGGACGACCCCCGAGGTGCCGGCCGAATGGCACGGCGCGCTCTCGCTACGGAAGGGCACGCTCGTCTCCATCCGCCCCTGAGCCGGCGGCCCGCCGGCGCTGCCCCTTCCGCGCCGCGCGCAGGCACGCTACACGCTCGCTCCATGGCCATCCAGGAGCCCCTCTCGCTCGATCAGCTCATGGCGATCGATCCGCTGCTCTCCGAGGAAGAGCGCATGATCCGCGATGCCGTCCGTCGCTTCGTGCGCGAGCGGTACCTGCCGCGCGCCGCGGACCTGTTCGCGCGCGAGGAGTTCGCGACCGACCTGATCCCCGAGATCGCCGCGCTCGGCCTGCTCGGGGGCTCGCTGACCGGCTACGGCTGCGCGGGCATGAACTCGGTCGCTTACGGCCTCGCGCTGCAGGAGCTCGAGTATGGCGACAGCGGCCTGCGCAGCTTCGTGAGCGTCCAGGGCTCGCTGGCGATGTATCCGATCTGGAAGTACGGCTCCGAGGCGCAGAAGCAGCGCTGGCTGCCGAAGATGGCCGCCGCCGAGCTGATCGGGTGTTTCGGCCTGACGGAGCCCGACAGCGGGTCGGATCCGAGCTCGATGAAGACCCGCGCCCGGAAGGACGGGAGCTCGTACGTGCTGACGGGCACGAAGATGTGGATCACGAGCGCGCCCATCGCGGACCTCTGCGTTGTGTGGGCCAAGGTCGATGACGGAGGGGCCGAGTCCATCCGCGGCTTCGTGGTGGAGCGCGGGATGACGGGCCTGGAAACCCCGCTCATCCACGGCAAGATGAGCCTGCGCGCCAGCCCGACCGGGGAGATCGTCCTGAACGAGGTGCGCGTGCCGGAGGAGAACGTGCTCCCGGGCGTGGTTGGCCTGAAGGGCCCGCTCGGCTGCCTGACCCAGGCGCGCTTCGGCATCGCGTGGGGCGCGCTGGGCGCCGCGCGTGCCTGCTACGAGACGGCGGTCTCCTATGCGCGCGAGCGCATCCAGTTCGGCCAGCCGATCGCGTCGCGTCAGCTCATCCAGTCGGAGCTCGTCGAGATGGCGATGGAGATCGCGAAGGGGCAGCTCATGGCGCTGCACTTCGGGCGGCTGAAGGACACGACCGGCATCAGCCCGGTGCAGGTCTCGCTGTGCAAGCGGAACAACGTGGGCTGGGCGCTCAAGATCGCGCGGACCGCGCGGGGCGTGCTCGGCGCGAACGGGATCCTGCTCGATTACCCGGTCATCCGGCACATGCTCAACCTGGAGAGCGTGTACACGTACGAGGGCACCGACGAGGTGCATTGCCTGATCCTCGGCAACGCGATCACGGGACACAACGCCTTCTGAGGGGATATCGGCGGTGTTCAGAGCGGATTGACAGCCAAGGGCCCTCCCGTCGACAGGCGGTCGAGAACATCGGTGTTCCCCAAGCGTATTCGTTCGCGCTCAGGGCACGAAACCCAGCCCCCATCGGTCACCAACGTATCCGTGGTCGTGAACGTGAACGTGAACGTGGTCGTGGTCGTGGTCGTCGACGATATGATCGTGGACGTGAACGTTCTGCCGACATCTTGGCCGACTCTTGTCGCAGGAAGTGAGAGCGAGGACTCTCGAGTGACGTTCACGACCGAGCCGTTGACGACCACGACCACGACCACGACCACGTTCACGACCACGACCACGTTGGTGGCCGATGTGGCACTCCGCTATCCGGCCTTCCCCGCCGCCTTCCGCTTCAGCCCCACCAGGAAGATCTCCACGCTGCTCGCGCGAGTCCCCTCGGGCCGGATGCTCCGGACCTCCTCGCAGAGGTTCCTCAGCGCGTCCCGGGCCTTCACGAAGTCCTCGCTCATGAAGATCTTGCCGACGAACGCCCCGCCCGGCGCGAGCAGCGCCTCGGCCACGGCCACGGCGCGCATGAACAGCTCGTAGCTCCGGGCCTGGTCGGCGATCTTGCTGCCGCTCGTCGCGGGCGCCATGTCCGACAGCACAACGTCGTACGGCGCGAACTGCGCGAGCGCCTCGTTCGTCAGCGACAGCGCGTCCCCCTGCACCACCGTCGCCTGCGGCCCGAACGCCGCCGTGATCGGCGACAGATC
Source organism: Sorangium sp. So ce117 (assembly GCF_051524395.1). Classification (NCBI taxonomy): domain Bacteria; kingdom Pseudomonadati; phylum Myxococcota; order Polyangiales; family Polyangiaceae; genus Sorangium; species Sorangium sp. So ce117. The sequence continues at coordinate 2,898,910 of NZ_CP150309.1, read as the reverse complement.
CACCGCGAGCAGCTTGCCCCCCGCGCCGATCCGCTGCGCCGCGTACATCGACCACGACCCCGGCGCGGCGCCCAGGTCGAGCACCCGCTGGCCGGGGCGAAGCAGCCGCACCCGACGATCGATCTCCTCGAGCTTGAAGACGCTGCGCGCAGGGTAGCCCTGCGCCTTCGCCGCCTTCGTGAAGGCGTCAGGCCGCTTGTACGGGTTCTTCGGCTTCTGCGACACGGAGGGACGCTCGGCGGGCACGACCGGCGGGGCGCTCGCTCATGGGAGCTGCCCCGCCGACGGCCGGGATCAGCCGCCCTTCTTCTTGGTCGGCTGCTGCACCGGCACGATCCCCTTGCCGCCGCGCTTCTTCACGGCGCCGCGGATCGTCACCAGCTGGTTCTTCGGGCCGGGGACCGGGCCCTCGATGAGGATCAGGTTGTCCTCGGGGAGGAGCTTCACGATCTTGAGGTTGAGCGCGCTCACCGTCTCGTCGCCGTAGTGGCCGGGCATCTTCAGGCCGGGCAGCGTGCGGCCGGGGGTCATGTTCGTACCGATCGAGCCGCCGTGGCGGAAGTACTCGTGCGTACCGTGCGAGCTGACCGCGCCGGCGAAGCTCCACCGGCGGATGACGCCGCTGAAGCCGCGGCCGCGCGAGCGGCCCTGCGCGTCCACCCGCTGGCCCACCTCGAAGATCTCGTCGACCTTGAGCGCGGTCCCGATCTCGTACTTCGCCGCGTGCTCCGGGCTGCAGCGCAGCTCGCGCACGATCCGCTTCGGCGTCTGCCCCGACTTCTTGTACGCGCCGGCGACCGGCTTCGTCGTGTGCTTCTCCGCCCGCTCGCCGAGGCCGAGGATGAGGGCGCTGTAGCCGTCCTTCTCGAGCGTGCGCTTGCCGATGACGACGCAGCCCGCCTGCACGACCGTGCAGCGCAGGACCTCGCCCGTCTCGTTGAAGATCTGCGTCATGCCGATCTTCTTGCCGATGATGCCGGGATGCTGATTCATGATGGGATCGCCTTTCGCTCCGTCTGGGGTGGCTGAAACTGGCTCCGCGCGGCACGCCGCGAGAGCGATCCCCTCGGCGCGCCTCGTCACGAGCCGGTTCGGAGCGAAGAACCGGGGCGGCTTCCCGCCGGGCACGTTGGGGGGCGCAGAGCTTACCCACGGGGCCCCCAAAGGGAAGCGAAAACCACCGCAACAACGGTAATACAGACCACATTAAATCGAGACGCGTCGCGTCATGTTGCGTCACGTCCGCTCGGACATTGTCCTTCTGGGCGGACATTTCCTGTCTCTCCCTGCCATCGAAGTTCGAAGGAGCGGGCCTCACATTGGGTCGTCGGAGGTCAGGGATGACAGACATCATCGCTCACGGTGAGCCGCGCGACGTCGAGCGCCTCATGGATCGTTACTGGTTCCTGCTGAGAGGCGAGGCGCACGGCGCCGGCGAGGACAGCGCGAGCGCGGCCCGGACCCGGGTGGTCCGCGACGGCGAGTTCGTCGTGGTGAACATCGAGGCGTCGGCGCTCGGGTGGCCCGAGGGGACGCTGCTCTTCAGGTTCCGATCGGAGGTGGCCCCCTGCGCCGAGTGCGTCGAGCGCGCGGCCGCGATCGCGCGCCACCGGACGCGCGGCATGCTCCGCTCGGGCGACGTGCGCGAGATGCTCCGCTTCGCCGTCGCCCGCTGCGCCGCCTCCGGCATCGACCTGGCCCACGCCGGCGCGCGCGTTCGAGGCGACGGGGCGCGCCGGGACGACGCGCCGGACAGCGCGGGGGAGCCCGCCTCGGGGAGGCGCCGCGCGGCGCAGGACGCTGGAGGCGGCGCGAAGCGCTACGACGCCGAGCTCTGGCTCATGCTCTGACGGCGCGCGCGTCTCGCGACGGGCGCGGCCGCGTCACGAGCCGACCACGTTGATGGTCGCCTTGACCATCGCCATCCAGCACTGAAGCACCATCTTCCCCTCCTTCTCCGGGGTGATGGCCACCTCGACCTGCGTGTTCAGCGGCAGGTCCTTCTCGATCTTCAGATCGGGAATCGCGATCGCCTTCAGACACTCGCTCTTCGTCGTCCGCGTGAAGCGCAGCACCACGGGCTCTCCCTTCTTCAGCTCGATCGTCGACGGGGAGAAGCCGCTGTCGTTCACCGCGATGTCAATGCGCTTGACGTTCGCCGGCGCGGCGAGCTCGGCGGCCGCCACCACCGGCGCCTCCTCGGCGGGCTTGTTGCAACCGAGCGGTGCGAGCGATGAGAGGGAGAGGGCAAGCGTGGTGACGAGGAGCTGCAGGCTCATGGTCAGCGCGTTCTTACCCGGCCTAAATCGCGCGTCAAGCCGCCCTCCAGCCGTCCGCCCCGGGCGAGAGACCGAGGGACGGTCGGGCGCAGACGGGCGCGCGCCGCGACGTGAACGCAGCGCGGCCGGCTCAAACGTGGCGGCCCGAGAGGATCTGCAGAATCGCCGAGAAGAGGTTGATGAAGTTGAGGTAGAGGTCGAGCGCGCCGCCGACCGGGTCCTCTTCGTTCGAGTGGAGCAGGCGCGACGTGTTGTAGAGGACGTATCCCCCGAACACGAGGACGGACACGCTGGCGATCGCGAGGCCGAGGAGCGTGCTCCCGAGCAGGGCGTTCAGCAGCATCGCGCCGAGGACGACCATGGCGCCCATCACCAGCCCGCTGGCCATGAACGACAGGTCCTCCCTCGAGAGGAAGACCCCCAGCGTGAGGCTCCCGAACGTGAGGACCGTCAGGATGAAGGTGTCCCGCACCGGGGCCGACGACAGGGTGCCGCCGAGGCCCGCCGCCGCCTGGGCCATGTAGAGCGCAGGCGCCGCCGTGACGCCCAGGACGGCCGCCATCCCGAAGAGCGCGAGGACGTTGACGCCGGGGATCTTGCGCACCGCCCGCGCGCCGAACATCACGCCGAACACGACGCCCATCGAGAGGATCGGGTGCTGCGCGAAGAGCTCGACCAGCGGCGGCATCTCGCGCCCCAGCGTCCCCTCCTCCACGTCCGGCGCCCCGATGTACAGCGCGCACATGGCGCCGAGGGAGGAGACCACCAGGCTCGCCGTGAAGAGCCCGTAGACCTTCTTGAGAAAGTCGATCCGCAGCGCCAGCTTCGGGCTGGCCGATACGCTCGCCCCGAGGGGACTCGCCTGGCGTGAGTTCATCTGCTGCGCTCCTCCTTCAGGGCGTCTCGCCGCGGCTGCACGAGCCCCTAGTCGTGCATCATTCACCACGGACATGCAACACCGCCAGGCGAAGCCCTCGGGCATCCGCTGTCCACAAAAAAATCACGCTCCAGCGGCATCGTGCGCGCGCGGAGGAACCGGCGCGGCGTGAACGGCGCGCCGACATCGCGCAGCATCCGGCGAAGAGCAGCCCGGATCCAGAGAAAAATGCTCGGCTCCGACGACAATCCGCTCGGCTATCCGCTTGGCTATCCGCTCGGCGGCAACGCCGGCGCCGAGCGACAGCGCCGTCGACCTGGCTGCGCGCGCCGCGGGTAACAAGGAGGAGAACGAACTCCTGTCTTCCGACGTCCGGAAGAACGACCGCACACGCCTCCCGGCGGACCCGGAGCACGACCGATCACGACCCATCGCCAATCGATGCCTCGGAACAAGCACCTTGCCGGGCCCCAGCGCTCACGCCGGACAGCAGAAATGGGCCGCGCCCGGGCGCGCTCCGTCCCATGCGGGGACGCCGCGGTGGGCGCCTGCGTGCGGCCCGTTGTCGCGCGCCGCACGCTCGTGTACGAAGGACAGCGAAGGATCACGAGCTCGCCGCGCAGCCTTGGGGAGGACGAGGTTTCATGAACGTCACGACGATCGCCGTTGCCGACGTCGAGCCCGCAACGGCGCCGTTGCCGGGGTTCGATAGCGAAGCTGCGGTGCAGAGCCTGCTCGTCTCGAAGATCGAGGCCTCCTACCGCCACCGCCTGCCCCTCGTCGGACGCACGGACCTCCACCCGCTCGTCCAGGCCGCCTATACCGCCTTCACCCAGCGCTATCCCCTCGTGCTCTCGCCCGACGTGGTCTGGCTCTGCCTGGCGCGCGGCTTCACGTTCCACCTCGCCGCGAACGACGAGCATCGACGCCGCTTCCTCCCCGACGATCACGAGTTCTCGCTCGTCGTCGATCGCCCGGACTTCACCCTCGGCGAGGTGAACCCGTGGCCAGCTTTGTTTCCGGACTTTTCCAGGCAGGTTTCGGCGCGGGTCGGCTCGCTGCGGGACCTCGTGACCTCCAATTTCTCCACAACGGGGCCTGTCGAGCGGGTGTCGTCGGAGCTCACGGTCGCGACCCCGCTCGCGCCGCACTACGCGTGGGAGCCGCCGTTCCCGGGCGACATGGTGTTCCCGCAGCGCGGGATCCCGCGCGTGTACCTGCTCGGTACGTCCGACGACTGGCGCTGGGTGCGCCAGCGCGTGGCGATGCTCGGCTCCGTCGGGCAAGATCGGTGGACCCGCGCGCTCCTGCCCGTGCTCGACCAGATCGCCGCCTCCGCGGAGGGGCGCGCCGACACGATGTTCTGGCGCGCGTTCTTCAGGCACGAGAGCTCGGCCGACGAGCTCACCGGGTGGATCCACGTGCTGTTTCCCTACCTGCGCGCGTGGCCCAACGACTACTTCGCCCCGAATCCCTATCTCGAGAGCTGGCACGAGCGATGGTTGACGGCCGAGGCCCGGAGCGACGCGCTCGGGGGCCTCGGCAACCCGCAGGGACCAGGGCTCTCCGAGCTGCCGCCCGGCCTGACCAGCGCCCAGCTGCGCTTCATCGACGGGAGCAGGCGCGAGCACCCGATGGAGTTCATCAGCGGTCTCATCGGCGTGACGCAGGATCCGCACTCCCTCGCGCTGCTGCCGGAGTTCGTCTGGGCCATCGCGCACCAAGCCCCCGAGTCGGCGGCGCAGCGCCCCGCCGAGGCCTCATGAGCCACGCGGCCCCGTGAGCCGCGCGCGCGATCACGACGATCGCGGCGAGCGGTTCGGCGTGGACGGGCGGCTCCCCCTGACATAGGATTGCGCGGTCCGCGACGCGGCGACGCCTTGCGTCGTCCATCACGCTCGGAGGCTCCAGTGTCCGGAGGCAAGTTTGCGCTCCTCGAAGTACCGGATCTGAATGGTGGGGAACCGTCCTACCTGCGCCTCGGGGCCGCCGCGCCGCTCGGCGAGAGCGCGGGCGACGATCTCGCCGAGCGGATTCAGACGTTCACCGACGACGACCGAAAGCGGGACGGCTCGCCCAATTTCGTGCCTGTGGGCGAGCGAAAGGCCGAGACCGCGAAGCTGCACACGAAGGGCGGCTGGCGCGATCACACCGACGGCAACCGCATCTCGACCACCAAGGGCGACAAGGTCGAGGTGATCGGGGGGAACTACCGCCTGCTCATCCTCGGCCGCGGGGAGCACCAGGCGGGCTGGGACGTGTCGGGAGGGCACGTCACCGAGGTCAGCGAGACCTTCGGCGGCGGCACAACGATCGAGTGGGTGCAGAACTACGGCGGGACGTGGAAGGTCGTCGAGACGACCATCAAGGGCGAGGTGCACACCCTCTACCACGGCGACGTCTACGACCATTACTTCGGGAAGATCAAGGAGAGCCAGACCGGCACGGACACGTTCCCCACGCTGAATGTCACCGACGATTTCATCGATGACAAGAACCCGCCCTCGCCCCAGGCGATCCCGACGGACAACCCCACGATCGTCGACAGGACGTGGGCCAAGAGCATCTCGTCCTATACCGGCTCGGAGAAGCTGCCGGTGCCGTCGATCTCGGACGAGACCTGGGCGGAAGTGATGGTGACGAAGACGAACGCCACCTCGATGACCGACGAGACGACCGTCAAGGAGGAGTCGAAATCCACCCTGCGCGCCGCGTCGATCACGTCCTCCACCAAGGTCGACGGGACCATGGATGACCACACCGAGGCGGACATCATCAAGAGTTATACGAAGGCGAGCAAGATCATCTCCGAGACCCACGCCGACACCGAGGACGATATGTACGGCGACGCGGACTCCTACACGCAGGGCAACAGCAAGACCGTCGTCGAGGGGATCGAGACGACGATCAACCTCGGCATGGTCAACGAGGTCGTCCTCGGGGGGATGATCGAGGCGACGCTCGGCGCGGAGGTGACCTTCACGGCCGGCGGCATCGTCGACGTGACCGTCGGGCTCAAGGCGGATTTCAGCTTGACCGGGAGCATCGACGTCTCCGCCGGCCCCACGCTCGAGATCAGCCCGGCGGGCGTGGAGCTCCACATGAGCAAGACGGAGATCGCGCTCGCCAACAAGATCGTCTCGGCGTTCAACCTCTTCGTTTGAGGGCGCGAGCACAACGCTCCACGCGCCACCGGATACGGAGCTCCCATGGCCGGCGATGGCAAGTACGGTATCCTCCATGTGCCTGATTTCGGCGACGGCATGTCGTCGTACCTGCGCATCGGCGCGGCCGAGGGCGACGAGTACACCTGGCGAGATCACACCGACGGCAACCGGGTCATCACCACGCGGGGCGACAAGGTCGAGGTCATCGGGGGCACGTACAAGATGACCGTCCTCGGCCACCGCGAGTTCGAGGGCGGCTGGAAGGCGGAGGACGGGCAGATCAACGAGAAGAGCATCACCTTCTACGGGTCGGGTGAGTTCGACTTCATCCAGGGCCCCCGCGGCGAGAAGCGCCTGCGCGAGAAGACCGTGAAGGGCGAGGTGCACACCACCTACCACGGCGATGCCTTCGAGTTCCATTACGGCAGCAAGCTGGAGAGCGTCACCGGACACGACAGCCCGCCGCGCAACCTGGACGAGATCACGGACCCCTGGGGGCTCCCGTCGTCAGGCGTCCTCGGGGAGAACCCCACGATCGTCGACAGGACGTGGGCCAAGAGCATCTCGTCCTATACCGGCTCGGCGAAGCTCCGGGTACCCTCGATCTCCAACGAGACCTGGGCGGATACGATGGTGTCGAAGACGCACGCCACGTCGATGACCGACGAGACGACCATCGACGGACCGTCGAAGTCGACGATGAAGGCAGGGTCGATCACGACCTCGACAACGGTCACCGGGACCATCGATGACCACACCGAGGCCGACATCATCAAGAACTACACGAAGGCGAGCAAGATCATCTCCGAGACCCACGCCGACACCAAGGACGAGAAGTACGGCGACGCGGACTCCTACACGCAGGGCAACAGCAAGACCGTCGTCGAGGGGATCGAGACGACGATCAACCTCGGCATGGTCAACGAGGTCGTCCTGGGGGGGATGATCGAGGCGACGCTCGGCGCGGAGGTGAGCTTCACAGGCGGCATCTCGGCGAGCGCCACGATCGGCCTGGAGGCGTCCGTCACCGTCGCCGCGTCGCTCGAGGCCAGCATCGGGCCCACGCTCTCGATGGGGCCGGAGAAAGTGAAGGTCACCCTGGACCGGGGCAAGTTCGTGCCCGTCCGCACGAACATCGCGGCAGTCCACCTCATGACGTGACGCGCAAGCGCGACGACCCTCACGGATGGCGAACAAGAATCTCACCCCGTTCCTCTTCGGCAGCAAGGTCACCTCGCGGAGGCCGCCCCAGCCGGAGATGACCCTGATCGTCCGGGCGAAGTTCATCCTCACGCCCGGAGCGCCGCTCTCGCTGCCCGAGGGCCACCCGGCGCTCGCGCAGGAGACGCTGCGCGGCGACGTGTTCCACGACGACGATCACGAGCAGACCGGCGAGTGCCTGTACCCGAGCGATCTGGCGGACTTCAAGCCCCACGCCGACGTGCTCTTGCTCGGCACGTGCCACACGCCGGGCAAGGAGCGCATGACCGAGTGTCCGGTGCGGTTCGGCGTCGGGTCCTGGTCGAAGATCCTGCGCGTGGTCGGCGAGCGCGTGTGGATGGATGGCCTGCTCGGGCCCGCCATGAGCGATCCCGTGCCGTTCGACCGGATGCCGCTCGGCGATCGGCGCAGCTTCGGAGGGCCGGGGCACCCGCTCAACCCGGTGGGCAGAGGCCACGGGACGCGCGAGCTCCCCAACGTCGAGGGCGCGGACGATCTGCTGCTGTCGCGCTCGGATCGGCCGGCGCCCGCGGGGTTCGGGCCCCTGTCGCCGAACCGGCCCGATCGGCGCGCCCGGGTCGGGAAGAACTACGGCAAGGCGTACCGCGAGAAGCGAGCGCCGTATTTCGCCGACGACTTCGACTGGACGTATTTCAACTCGGCCCGGCCCGATCAGTGGCTCCCGTACCTGCGCGGCGACGAGGAGCTCCTGTTCCAGAACCTCCACCCGGACGCGGAGGTCTTCCGATCGCGGCTGCCGGGCCTCCGGATCCGCGTCTTCGCGAACGACGCGGAGCGCGGGTTCCGGGAGGTGCCGATGCACCTCGACACGCTGCTCGCCAACCTGGACGAGGGGGCCCTGTTCCTCACGTGGCGCGGCCTCACGGAGGTGACCGACGACGACCTCTCGCGCGTCACCACGCTCGTCGCCTCCGAGCCGCTCGACGGGCCGGCGCTGCCCGAGGAGCATTACCGGGAGATCCTCGCGCGCTTCGAGGCCGATCCGCTCGAGATCGAGGAGCAGCTCGCCCCGGAGCTCAAGGAGGAGTGGGGGGCGCTGCAGGCGCTGCAGAAGAAGGGCGACGGCGCGGCGCCGCGCGACGGCGGCGACGCGGCGGGGCTCGACCCGCTGTCGGCGCTGCTCAAGGCCCGGCTCGGCGACGTCGCGAAGCCGCAGCAGGAGAGGATCGGCCGGGCGATGGCGGGGCTCGCGGGCGTCGCGTTGCCGGGGGGGAAGATCCTCGGCAGCATCATCGCGGAGGCGCTGCGCAACCTGCCGAAGGCCTCGCAGGCCCTGCCGCCGATGAGCTCCGGCGCGTCGCCCATGCTGATGGACGCGGCGCTCCGGACGGCCTTCCGGCGCGTCGCGCGGGCGGTGGAGGAGGCGAAGACGCTCGCTGCCGCGCGCGGGACCCAGGTCCCGGCGCTCGCGGCGTGGGACAAGCTCGCCGGCGATCCGAAGCTCGCGTCGATGGGCCTCTCCATGGCCCCGCCGCGGCCGCCCGGGCAGATCGGGCCCGGGAGCGACCTCCGCGACCAGGACCTGAGCGAGCAGGACCTGAGCGGCCGCGACCTGACCGGCGCGGACCTCACGGGCGCCATTCTCACGGGCGCCAACCTCCGGGGCGCCAGGCTCACGCGCGCCATCCTCAAGCAGGCCGTGCTGTTCGACGCCGACGTGAGGGAGGCCGATTTCACGGGCGCGGACCTGAGCCTCGCCACCCTGCAGAGCGCTTCGGCAGAGCGCGCCGTCTTCCGCGGCGCCACGCTGGAGGGCACCACGTTCGACGGCGCGCGGCTCATGGAGGCCGATCTCTCGGGCACGCAAGGGTCGCAGCTCGTCTTCTCGAGGGCGGACATGACGGGGGCCGTCGCGCGCGGGGCGGCGTGGGCCGTGGCCTTCCTGGAGGACACCGTGCTCGAGCGCGCGGACCTGTCGCAGGCCTCGCTCACGCGGTGTTTCGTGTCCAAGGTCAAGGGCGCCTCCGCCACGTTCGCGGGCGCCACCCTCACCGGATCGAGCTTCTCCGGGTCCGACCTGACCGGCGCGATCTTCACGGGCGCGCGGGGCGACGGGAGCGTGTGGATGGGCGCGACCCTCACCGGCGCGGATCTCGGCCTCGCCGTGCTGACGGGCGCCCTCTTCAGCGAGGCCACGGCCGACGGCGCGAGCTTCTTCGGGGCCAACGTGCGGGGCGCCCGGTTCGACCGGGCAAACCTCACGCGCGCCGACTTCACGCGGGCGAACCTCTTCGAGGCGGACCTGCTCAGGGCGCGGGTCCCGGAGGCGAAGTTCGTCGACGCGAACCTCTACGATGCGAAATTCTATGAAACCTCGGGATCCGGCTGTGATTTCAGGGGGGCGAACCTGAAGAAGTCGACGCTGGAGCGAGATCGATGACCCCGGACGAGCTGAGGGCGCTGCTCCAGGCGGGCGAGGCGCTCGAGGGCAGGACGCTCGGCGACATGGATCTGCGCGGGGCCGACCTCCGCAAGGCGCGGCTGCGCGGCGTGAAGCTCGGGCGGGTGCAGCTGGAGGGCGCGGACCTCTCGGGGGCCGATCTCCGCGGCATCAAGATGGCCTGGTGCGCGCTCCGCGGCGCGGACCTGTCGGGCGCTGATCTCCAGGGCGCGGCCGTCGCCCAGTGCGACCTCTCGGGCGCGAACCTCGCCGGCGCGAACCTCACGGGGGCGAGCCTGGTCCGCGGGCAGCTGACCGGGGCGAACCTGCGCGGCGCGCGGCTCCAGGAGGCGAACCTGGCCGAGTCGAAGCTCGCGGGGGCAGAGCTGTCCGGCGCGACCCTGAAGGGCACGCGGCTCGACCTTGCCGACCTGTCGGGCGCGGCGCTCGACGGGGTGACCGTCTCGCAGTCGTCGTTCACGCGGGCGGATCTCTCGGGCGCCTCGCTGTCGCAGGCGCGGATCGAGGGCTCGTCGTTCACCGAGGCGAACCTGACGCGGGCCGATATGTCGGGCGCCGAGCTCGACACGGTGGTGTTCCTGAAGGCGGATCTCCGGGAGGCCGTGCTCCCGAAGAAGCTCACGAAGACGGTGTTCGACGGCGCGCGCCTCGGCCGGCTCGACCTCTCCGGGGCGGACCTCTCGGGCGCGGCGCTGGAGGGGATGGACTTCGCCGGGGTGAGCTTCGAGAACGCGAACCTCACGCTGTCGTCGCTCCAGGGCACGGACCTCCGGGGCGCGAGCTTCCGGGGCGCGACGCTCGACCAGACGGTGCTCGCGAGCTGCGACCTCACCGGCGCGGACTTCCGGGGCGCGACGCTGAGGTCGTGCATGCTGTACCGGGCGCGGCTGCCGGGCGCGGATCTCTCGGGCAAGGACCTCGAGATGGTGGTCTTCAAGGAGGCCGATCTCTCGGGCGCCGACCTGTCCGGATCGCGGCTCGTGCGCTGCGTGCTGGAGGGGGCCAACCTGACGGGCGCGAACCTGACGCGCGCGCTCGTCTCGCAGACCACGCTGCGGACCGCGGTCGTGGAGGGCGTCACCTTCGAGAAGGCGATCTTCGACTGCGTGGACTTCTCCGGCGTGGACCTGACGCGGGCGTCGCTCTCCGGGCTGACCATCTCGCGGTGCTTCTTCGTGCTCGGGAACCTCTCGGGGATGGACCTCTCGGGGTGCAACCTGTCGAACTGCGACTTCACCTCGTGCAACCTGGAGCGGACCCGGTTCGACGGCGCCATCCTGGCGAACGCGAACTTCAAGGGGGCGAACCTGCGGCAGGCCTCGCTGGCGGGCGCGATGGCGAAGGCCGCCTTCTTCGGCGACGGCGTGCTCGCCGGCGCCGGGCTGACGCAGGCGATGCTCCGCAATGCGATCTTCGTGAAGGCCGATCTCTCGGGGGCGAACCTCGCGGGGGCCGACATCCGGGAGACGGTGATGCACGAGGTCCGCGCTGCCGGGGCGCTGTTCGTGGGGGTCAAGGCGCACCACGCCGATCTCTCGCACGCGGACATCTCGGGCGCCGACTTCACCGGCGCGGACCTGCACTGGGCGAACCTGCACCACGTCCGCGACGAGAAGACACGTTATCTCGATGCCAACCTCGCCACGGCGAGGCGCACGGACGTCGATCGGCTCGAGGCCGAAGCATGGATGCCGCCCGAGCGGCGCTCGCAATGAAGGAGGAGCGATGTCGATGGGAGCCATGAAGGAGAGCGATCGCGCGGCGGCCGTGCGGGTGGACGCGGCGGCGGGCGAGGAGCACGCCCTTCGGCCGCGCGGCGCGGACGTGCTGCGGATCGGCCTCCCGCGGGCCGGGGGCGCGGCGGCCGGCGACGCGGGCCAGGAGGGCGCCGCGGCGCTCCCGAGGGAGTACCTGGGCCCGGGCCGAGTCACGGCGGCGGAGGGGGGCGCCATCGCGGTGGAGCTGCCGGGCGGCCAGCCGGTCGCCGTCGAGATGGCGCTCGCGCTGCCCTACGAGCCCGCGGTGGGCGACACGCTGCTCGTCATCGGCAGGGAGGAGCGCTACTACGCCATCGGCGTGCTCCACGGCGCGGGTCGGACGGTGCTGTCGCTCCAGGGGGACGTGGCGGTGCACGCGAGGGACGGAGAGCTCTCGCTGTCCGGGGACAAGGGCGTCGCGATCCGGGGGCCGGAGATCGAGGTGCAGGCGGGCAAGATCCGGATGGTGGCCGACGCCGTGGTCCAGAGGTTCACCTCGATGGTCCAGCGGGTGAGCGCGCTGCTGAGCGTTCAAGCGAGCGAGTCGCACACGATCGTGGAGAAGACGGCGTTCACGAAGGCGAAGAACGCGACGATCCTGACCGAAGAGACGGTCACGGTGAACGGCAAGCAGATCCTCTTGGGATAGGAGGCCGGCGCGATGCTCCCTGCGAACAACAAGTGCACCGGCATGAGCGCCGGCTACCCCGACGTCTGCCTGTCGCCTGCGTTCGGCCCGTTCCCGTTCCCCAATTTCGACCCGAACGCGGTGAAATTCCCGTTCTCGTTCAACGTGTGGTTCTCGATGGGGCCTGCGCTGAGCCTCCTGGCGCGCGCGATCCTCACGATGGGCGACTGGCTGGGCACGCTGCACTGGACCTTCATGGGATCAGGCCAGTACACGTTCGGCAACGTGCGGGTCTTCATCAACTATGCCCCCGCCACGTCGCTGCTCTCTCCGAGGGCCGGCAACAATTACAACTGCTTCATCGGCGTCCAGGTGTTGCCGAGCGTGACCAACGTCTTCATCACGTACAACGGGGGCAGCGCCGGGGGCGAGCGGCCCGCCGGCGCCCCGATGCTGGCCGATCTGGACGCGCTTGTCGCGTCGCTCCACCCGTGCGGCGGCGCGTCGCCCGTCGAGAGCGTCCAGCTCGAGCCGGGGGTCGGGTACGTGAAGATCCGCACCTTCTCGCTGGACGTGCCCGCCCGGGTCCACACGGCGGTGAGGGCGCTCGAGGCCGAAGGGCTGGAGACGCTCGTGCTGGATCTGCGCGACAACCCCGGTGGGGAGCTGACGGCGTTCCTCGAGCTCGCGGGCGACTTCCTGGAGCCGGGGAGCGTCCTCGGGAGGGCGATCGACGCGGACGGCGACGAGATCGTGTACCGGTCGAGCCACCGGGATCCGTGCCGCGCGCCGCTGTGGATCCTGGTGAATGGCGGGACGGCGTCGGCGGCGGAGCTCTTCGCCGGCTGCCTCCAGTGGCACGGGAGGGCGGTCGTGGCGGGGGAGCGCACCTACGGGAAGGGGACGGCGTTGAAGGTCGCGGCGGATCCGGAGGATCACGCGCCGGTGCTCGCGCCGGCGGCGAGGATGGTCCTGCCGGGGGGAGAGCCGATCCAGGGGACGGGGATCCGGCCGGATGTCGAGCTGGGGGCGATTGAAGGGGCCGATCGTGGCGGGGAGCGGCGATCGCTGATGGACTTGATCGCCGGCGCGAAGGCCTGAGCGCTAGTTCCGCCCGCCAGAGGTCCGGTCAGGGATCCGGAGAGAGATTTCAACGCAAAAGCGCAAAGGCGCAAAGGCGCAAGAAAGAACAGATTTTTTGTTTCTTTGCGTCTTTGCGCTCTTGGCGTCTTTGCGTCGAAATCTCTCTTCATTTGCGAGACAGATCCCTGGCGGGACTCGTGACACGCGGGACTAGCCGCCGCTCGGCTCAGGGGCGTACCGCGAGGTACACGGTGCTCCAGAGCTGCACCGCGTTCGACTCGTCGTGGTGCAATCGCTCCGCGCCGAAGGGGACCAGCTTGTAACAGCCGCCCTCGAAGGCCCAGCTCCAGAGCTCCCGCGTGCTCGCCTCGCGCGTCGCCGCGATGACCTCCCAGAGCGCGCTCCGCGCCCGCTCCAGCGCGCCCCGCGCGCGCGCCGGCAGATCGCCGCGGCCGAGCTGCCGCTCGAGGCCCGCGGCCAGCATCGCCTGCTGCCACGACCACGTGACCGTCCCGTGGTAATGGGCCGCCGTGAAATCCCTCTGGATCGCCGGATCCTGCGCGAACGCGGGGTTCGCGACCAGGATCCCCACCGGCGTCCGCAGGCCGGCCGGGAACGGGCGGATCAGGCGGCCCGCGATCTCCTCCAGCGCAGCGGGCGGCGGCTCCGTGAACAGGAGGACGAAGCTGTCGTCGGAGTGCATGATGGCAATCGGCTTCCCCTCGCTGTCGAGCGCGACGGCAGGGAACGAGAGCATCCCCGAGAGCGACGCGAGCGCCGGCGCCGCGTCCAGGCCCAGCGACGCCGCATAGGACGACACGCGCCGCCTGGCCTCGTCCTCCGGCAGCTCCACACGGAAGAACACGCCGGCGTCCTTCCACGCGCGCGCGAGCCGCTCCGCCCGGCCGGCGCGCTCCGCGTCCGCGCCGAGCAGCGGGCTCGCGAGCAGCCGCGCCGACGCGCGGAGCGCGGCCGGAACCAGCGCGGCGTTCACGTCGTAGGGGATCCGGCCGCCCGCCAGGCCCTCCTGGCTGTCACGCCACTCGCCCACCTTCGTGCCCGCCTTGAGCCCGATCAACGTCATCGGATCCCCCGTCTCGGCGAACGGGGCGGCGAGGTGGAGCACGAGCGCCACGTTCCGCGCGAGCGCCTCCGCATACGTGTCGCCCCCCGGCGTCCGGCGCGACAGGAACTCTGCGGCGCGCTCCCGACCGGCCGCGCTGCCGAGGAGATACTCGGCGGCGACCGGCGCGAGGAGGAAGTCGTCGTCGATCATCTTGTAATCGTAGATGGGCTCGCGCAGCGCCCCGGGGATGCCCGAATCGAGGTGCATGAGCGCCGCGTACTCGCCGATCGCCTCCTCGTGCGCGACCTCACCGGCCAGGCTCAGCCGATCGAGGACCGAGCCGAGGCCCGCCTCGACAACCGCCGGATCGAGGACGGGCAGGAGCATCCTCACCGCGAGCAACGTGTCCCGGCCGAAGTACGTAAGGAAACGCCAGGACCCGGCCAGCAGCTTCTCCCGGTACGCGAGGAAGCCGAGCGCCTGGCGGTGGCGCGGCTCGTCGCTCGCGCGCTCCGTCACGAGCTCCTCGAGGGGCACCGGCGTGAGCGGCGCCTCGTCCGAGAGCGCCGTCACCCGGACACGGAGGCCGCTCGGCCCTGCCACCAGCTCGATCCGGCCGTCGTCCCCGAGCGCGGCCGTCGTGCCGTCCTGCGGCTCGATGAGCAGCTCGAGGTGATGATCGCCGTCCAGCATCGTCCGCCGCACGGCAATCGCCGCGCCCCGCTGCGAGGCGAACGCCTCGACGTCGTTCCCGAGCCAGGCCGGAACCTCGGCGTCGCGCCCCACGTCGCGGAGCGTACGGACACTCCCTAGGAGCACCCGATGGACACGCAGCACCGGCGCCTCGCTCGCGAGGAGCGCCGACACGCCGCGCATGACGCCGGGCCGCTCCACGCGCTCCACGTCAGAGACGTCCCCCTCCACCGAGAGATCGACCGGCGCGGGCAGAGAATCGAACCACACCGCGATTCCCATGTTGCCTGCCGGAAAAGCGACGATGAGCCGCGGCGACACGCCCGACGTCGTCAAGAGATGGGCAGCGATATGACCACGACGGAAAAAATGGTTGTCTATCTGGCCTTCTTGCAGATCGAAGGCCAAGAGCTCAGCAGGTGGGGGCGCGGAGGGCGCCTCGCCGTGCGGTGCGCCGGAGACGCAGGAGGCGGCAAGCAGCGTGGACAAGGTGGCTCCCCTCAGGAATCGCTCGGTCTTCGTGGGCCTCGTGGGCACCGCGGGACCGTACCCAGCCGGGGCGCGCCTGCCAAGGACCAAGGGTCTTCGGTGGCCGCCAGCTTACGTCTGCGACGCGCTGGCCGTTTATCGCGAGTTTTCAGCGAAATTTACCGAGGCAGGGCGGATTCGGCAGGACGCCTGGGAGGGCGTCGCCACGGCCTCACTCCGCGCGGCACGCCTGGCTCCGGAAACGGACGCAACGGACGCAACGGACGCGACGGACGCAAGAGGCAACGAAGCAACGGACGCGACCGACCAGAGCACCAGAGGGCACGATCGCGATGACGAGATGACGAAGAAAGAGTTCACGCCTTTGTTGCCCTGTGATAACCCATCCGAGAACTCAGTTGTTGATAATGGGTTCGCAGCAGGCGAATGGCCTGCGAGCCATTTTGAGGAAGGGGGTTCGAGATGGACGAGAGCATCTCCGGCCAGGCCGCGGCCGGCAGCAATGGTTCTGAACGCGCGAAGCTCAGCGTTCCGCAAGAGGGCCTGATCACCACCTGGGTTGATGGCAGCCTCGGCGTCGTCGAAGAGGTCGTGCGCGCGGGGTTCGGCTTCCTCGAGGACGTGCGCGTCGAGACGCAGGAGCGGCTCGGCGCCACGCTCGACCTGCTCGAGGGGATCGATCGCAGCATGTTCCGGGTCGCGCGCAAGACGCTGGCCCGCATGGACGGAATCAGCGAGCGCGCCATTTCGAGCAGCCAGCTCGGCTGGTTAGCGCTGCTCGGCACGATCCGCCGCACGTCGCAGGGCGCGGCGGGGCTCGCCTCCGAGACGGTGGTCGCCGTCGTGGGCGAGCGCAAGGCGACTCAGCAGCTCATCATGCGATCATCGTGAGCCCGACGAGCCCACAACGCCGTTCCATCCGCCGGCGGTAGAACCGCTCTTCATAGCGGGGTGCAGGTTCGTGGGATATGGGCGCAGCCGCCAGGCAGCGAGCGAGGCGTACGCCGGTCAGCGCCCCTCGGCCCCCCGCCCTGGCTTCCGCCGGCGGTAGAGACCGATGACCAGCGCGAGCACGGCGGCGCCCAGCCCGGCGATGGCGATGAGCCGCGCCGTCGTGCTCCACCGTCCGAACGGCCACGGGCTGGCCCGTCCCGCCCTGTCCGCCTCGTCGCCCGCGCGGGGGAGCGGGACGAGCGCGCGGCGGGCCGCCGCCGCCTCGACGAGCGCGCGGCGGACGCCGGCGGCGTCGAGCGAGGCGCCCGCCGGGATGAGGGCGCGCAGCGCGGAGCGCGCCCGGAAGAACGGGGCGCCGTCGCTGCTCCACGCGGCGGGCGCGCTGTCGAGCGCCTCGTCGAGCGCGGCCGGGATCACCTCCTTGACGATCGCGTCCACCGCGCCGGGCGACGCCGACCTCGCGAGCGCGATGTAGCCGGCGTCCTGGATCCCGCGGCGAAGGCTCTTCAGGCGCATCGAGGGGAGCACGCCGGGAAAGCCGACGGATCGGGAGGAGAACGCGCCCCGCTGCGTCCCGGGATAGAGCAGCATGCCGTCGCCGAGGCACGCGTCGCCGTCGCGGTTGTGGAAGTTCTCGGCGACCGTGAACGGGTCGATGGGCCCTTTGCCGCCGCGGTTGCCGTCGTGCCAGAACGCCGTCTCCCACAGGAACCAGCGGTCCACCTCGTGGGAGGCCGCGATCCAGCCGTCGGCCATGAGCCCGGTGAGCGGCGCGTCGATCATGAACGTGCCGGTCCGCGGCAGCGCGCCGTTGTACACCCAGAGCCGCTGGCCCGCCTCGCGCGCGGCCCGCGCCCACGTGGAGTCGAAGCGGTTCGCCGGCGTGAGCACGAGGTCGACGTCCTGCTCCACCGGAGGGACCTCGCCGCACGAGTGCCCCACGAGGACGCGCGACGACAGGCGCGAGCCGCGGATCAGCCGGCGCCAGCCGGGCCCGCGGGGGCTCTCGCACTGCTCGTCGATCGCATAGAGCATCACGTCGTCCACCGCCGGCGGGAGGAGGTCCGCGACCGCCTCGACGCGGTGGAGGGTCGCTTCCGCCGGATCGCCGAAGCCGCCATAGGCGCCAAGCGCCACCGCCCCGGGCGGCACGCCCGCGCCCGGCCCACGGTAGCCGCGCGCCTCCGTGAAGAGCGAGCCGTCGATCGCCGCGCGCAGCCGCTCGACCTCGGCGGGGCTCCGGACCGACGCGAAGCCGTCGACGTGGTGCTCGTGGAGCAGCTGCCAGAGCTGCTGCTCGACGGCGGGCCCGTCGCCGACCCGCGCGGCGACCTCGTCGACGTCGTAGAACGCGATGAAGTCGACAGCGCCGTACGGCAGCGTCGCGGGGGCGACGTCGAGCTTCAGCTCGAGCGACGCGAGCTCGCCGTGCGACGCCGATCCGACCACCACCCTCCCCTCGTAAGCGCCGGGGAGGGCGCCCTCCGGGACGTGGAGATCGATCCAGACCGCCCGGGTCTCGCGGGCGCCGACCTCGAGCGGGTACGGCGCCCAGGGGGGCGCGAGCTCGACCGGGATGAGCGCGTCGGGGAGGAACCCGAGGTGCACGTCGTCGGGCGGCCGCGCCGCAGGGCTCCACCCGAGCGACTCCCGGGGGCGCTGCTCGTTGCGCGAGCGCTGCGTGATCTCGACGTAGTGCTCGACGAAGCGGCGGATCGAGATCGCCCCCTCGGGCGCGGCTCCCTGCCCCTGCGCGGGCTGCTGCGGCGCCGGCGGCGCCTTGGCCGGCGCGCCCGGACCGGCCGCGGGGCCGAGCGCGGAGAGCTCGACCGTGACGCCGCGCACGGGCTCGGCGCCGGACTCGACGACGACCTGGAAGGCGACGACCTCCGCGCGGAGCGCGCCGAGCCGGATCGGCTCGCCGGGCCGGAAGACCGCGTTTCCTTCGCCGCGCGAGAGCGGCAGGCCGACGTCCTCCCGGCGGACGCGCGTGCCGTCGTCGGCCACCCAGACGCGCGCGCGCTCGGGCTGCCCCTCGGCGGCGGCCGCTTTCGCGAGCGCGCCGCACGCCATGGCGGAGAGCAGCGCGGCGGGGAGGTGCGGGAAGGATCGCGGCATGTCGCTCGGCTCTCCGAGGAGGAGCGACCGCCAGGGTCGGCCGCAGTGCCATCCTAGGGGCGCCGCGCCTGCGCCCTCAAGCGCGGCGGTTGACAGGCCGGCGGGGCTCGGGCGATCTCGCGCCGTGGATCTGACCAGAGCGGCACTCCTCGCCGGCGGCGCCGCCGTGGCCGGCGCCATCAACGCGGTGGCCGGGGGCGGCACGCTTGTGTCGTTCCCCGCGGCGATCGCGGCGGGGCTGCCCCCGCTCGCGGCGAACGCGACGAACGCCGTGGCGCTCACGCCGGCGTCGCTCGCGTCGGCGTGGGCGTATCGCCGCGAGCTCTCCCGGGACTACCGGGTCCTCCGCGTCCTGTTCCTGCCCTCGCTGCTCGGCGGCGTCGTGGGCTCGGCGCTCCTGCTCGTGACGCCGCAGCGCGTGTTCGACGCCGCGGTGCCGGGGCTCGTGCTTGTCGCGACGCTGCTGCTGCTCTGGCAGAACCTGCGCCCGGCGAAGCCCTCCGCGAACGGCGGCGCTGCGGATCCCGGCGCGGAGCGCTTCGCGCTGCCCTCGCGGCCGTGGCTCGTGTTCCTGCTCCAGTTCCTCGTGAGCGTCTACGGCGGCTACTTCGGCGCGGGCATCGGCATCATGATGCTCGCGCTGCTCTCCTCGTTCGCGGGCGACGTGGACATCCACCGGCTGAACGGGATCAAGACGGTGCTCGCGAGCCTGATCAACGGCGTGGCGGCGCTCGCGTTCCTGTTCGCGGGCGCGGTCGACGCGGTCGCCACGCCGATCATGATGGCAGCGGCGGTGGTCGGCTCGCTCGCCGGCGCCGTCGTCGCCCGCCGCATCGAGCCCAGGAAGGTGCGGTGGTTCGTTGTCGCGCTCGGCCTCACGCTCACGGCCAAGCTCGCGTGGGACCGCTTCGGCGGCTAGCTCGGCGGCTAGCCCGGACGGCTACGCGACCCGCGGCGCCTCGAGGCTCATCATGAAATGGGAGGCGGGCATCCTGAGGGTGTCGCCCACGAAGCGCTCTTCGATCCGGCCGAAGGACCGGTCGGCGAGCCGCCGGAACGCCTGCGGGGTGCGGATGTAGTCGCCGCGATCGTTCTTCGCGATGAGCCGCGCCAGCGAGGACTGGCCCTCCCAGAAGGCGGTGTCGAGCGTGATCACGCGGCCCGAGGGGCGGATCGAGCGCGCGACCAGCGAGAGCAGCGAGCTCGCCACCTCGTCGTCCACGTGGTGCAAGAGGCCCAGCATCAGGACCCGGTCGAAGGGGGCCAGCGCGCGCGCGTGCAGCTCGCCGAACGGCTCGTCGTAGAACCTGGCCCGATCCCCGTGGCGCGCGCGGGCCGCCGCGATGTGGCGGCGGTCGGTGTCGAACCCGTGGTAGTCGACCGCCGGCAGGCGATCGAAGTAGTACGCAGGGCCGCAGCCGATATCGAGCACGCGATCGCCGGGGCGCAGATCGAGCGCCTCGAGGCACGCGCGCCGGGCCAGGTCGGCCCCGACGAGGCGCTGGGAGAGGACGTACAGGGCGGCATGGCCGCGATCGAGCAGGTGGGAGGAGAGCGCCATGAAAGGGCGGCGAGCCTAGCTCGCGCCCGGCGGCGAGGGTAGCCCCTGCGGCCTCACGTCCTCGGCCGGATTTTCCGCGAACGCCTGGCTCAGCGGCGCCCCCTCCACCGCGAGCGCGATCGCGGCGAGCAGCACCACGAGCCCGACCTGAAGCGAGTAGGTCGAGAAGACGAGCGCCGAGCCGGGGCCCATCACGACCTCCGGCGCGAGGTAAAGCGAGAGCCCCGCATAGACAGCCATCTGGAACGTGCCGAAATACCCCGGCGCGTTCGGGAGGAGGACGCCGAGGTGGAGCACGCCGACGAGGACGGCCGCCCGCGGGAAGTCGATGGGCAGAAGGCCGCACCCGAAGGCCACGATCTGCATCGCCCACACGTTCAGGAGGAAGTACCCCGCCGTCGCCAGGAGGAACGGGGCCGTGTACCGGAGCCGGGGCAGGAAGCCGAGGCCCGAGGCGACGCGCTCCACGGCGTCGGCCAGGCGGCCCGCGAGCTTCGGCGAGACGAGCCCGACAACGCGCTCGGTCGCGCGCCGCGCCCAGGCCCTGCGGAAATAGAAGACGCCTATCGCGACGAACGCCGCGCCGAAGACGGCGAGCGCCAGGTAGGCGGCGCGCGGGACGGCGGCGGCGGGGACCGCGAGGTCGCCGATCCGATCCGGGAGCGGCTCGTGGGGGCGCGCGAGCGCGAGC
Organism: Sorangium sp. So ce117; assembly: GCF_051524395.1. Lineage (NCBI taxonomy): Bacteria > Pseudomonadati > Myxococcota > Polyangiales > Polyangiaceae > Sorangium > Sorangium sp. So ce117. Next base: position 2,877,904 of record NZ_CP150309.1, on the reverse strand, counting down.
CCGGCGAGGAGCAGCGCGCTGAGGAACAGGCCGTCGATGATCCGCTCGGCGGCCACCGTGCCCGCCGCCGCCCACGCGGACAGGCCGCGGCGGCGGATGAGCAGCGGGCGCACCGCCTCCCCGGTGCGGAACGGCATCAGCACGAGCGCGCCATAACCAATGAAGGAGACGGCGACGACGCGCCGGAGCGGCACGGGCTCGATGGGCTCGAGCAACCACGTCCAGCGGTGGGATCGAAGGTAGAGCGCGGCGACATAGAGCGCGCCGTGCAGCGCCAGCGCCCACCACGTCACGCCCGCGAACGCGGCCCTGTCCGGCACGACGGGCAGCCCCCCGACGCGCAGCACCCACGCGCAGCCGAGCGCGACGAGGAGCGACGCCGCGATCGCGAGGCGATGCCTCTGCAGGCTCCGGGACCGGAAGAGGCCTCGCAGCGACGCCGGCTTCGCCATGCTCATGCGGCCGCGTCTACCACGGCCCTGCTGCCCGAGGTAGCGAAGCACCATCGCCCACGGTTCGCGCCGTGTAAGTTCTTTCGTTCTGATCTATCCTCCGGCGCCCCATGGAACCCATGAAGGTCGTCCTGCTCGCCGGAGGCTTCGGAAGCCGGCTCGCCGAGCACACCGAGGCTCGCCCGAAGCCGATGATCGAGATCGGCCCGTATCCGATCCTCTGGCACATCATGCAGATCTACGCGGACCACGGGTTCAACGATTTCGTCGTGGCCTGTGGCTACAAGGGCGAGGTCATCAAGGATTACTTCCACAACTTCTACGTTCGCAGCGCGGACTACGTGGTGAATCTGCGAGACGGCGCCCAGCGCTTCGTCCGGAGCGCCGCGCCGGACTGGACCGTGGCCCTCGTGGACACCGGGCTCAACACGATGACGGGCGGCCGGCTCCGGCGGCTCGACGCGTGGCTCGACGGCCCGCGCTTCATGTGCACCTACGGAGACGGCGTGGGCGACGTGGATATCCGCCGCCTCGTCGAGTTCCACAAGTCCCACGGCAAGCTCGCGACGGTCACGGCCGTCCGCCCGCCGGCGCGCTTCGGCGGGCTCTCGCTCGAGGGCAACCTCGTCCGCGAGTTCTCGGAGAAGCCCCAGTCCGGCGAGGGCTGGATCAACGGCGGGTTCTTCGTGTTCGAGCGGCGCGCGCTCGAGTACATGACCGACGACACCACCGTGCTCGAGCGCGAGCCGCTCGAGCGGCTCGCCTCGGAGGGCCAGCTCGCGGCGTACCGGCACGACGGCTTCTGGCAGCCGATGGACACGCTGCGGGAGAAGCGGCTCCTCGAGTCGCTGTGGGAGTCCGGCAAGGCGCCCTGGAAGACCTGGGCATGACCGGCCGCGGCGCCTCGTTCTTCGCCGGGCGCGCGGTGCTCGTCACCGGGCACACGGGCTTCAAGGGCAGCTGGCTCTCGCGCTGGCTGACGCTCATGGGCGCGCGCGTGGTGGGCTTCTCGCTGCCGCCGGAGGGGCGGCCGAACCTGTTCGAGCTCGCGGGCATCGCGGGCGACGTCACGTCCGTGACCGGCGACGTGCGAGATCTGCCGGCGCTGCTCTCCGTGGTCGAGGAGCACCGGCCGGAGATCGTGCTGCACCTCGCGGCCCAGCCGCTCGTCCGGCGCTCGTACCGCGAGCCCGCGGAGACGTTCGCGACCAACGTGATGGGGACGGTGAACGTGCTCGAGGCGTGCCGGCGCGTGGGCTCCGCGCGCGCCATCGTCGTCGTGACCTCGGACAAGTGTTACGAGAACCGCGAGTGGGTCTGGGGCTACCGCGAGGACGAGCCCATGGGCGGGCACGACCCGTACAGCAGCAGCAAGGGCTGCGCCGAGCTCGTCACGGCGGCCTACCGGCGCTCGTTCTTCTCCGGCAGCGGCGCGGCGGTGGCGTCCGCGCGGGCGGGAAACGTCATTGGCGGGGGCGATTTCTCGGAGGATCGGCTGGTGCCCGACATCGTGCGCGGCGTCGCCGCCGGGGAGCCGATCGTCATCCGCAACCCGCTCGCGACCCGGCCCTGGCAGCACGTGCTCGAGCCGCTCGGGGGCTACCTCCTGCTCGCGCGGCGGCTGTGCGAGGCGCCCGCTGCCCACGAGGGCGGGTGGAACTTCGGGCCGCGCGACGGCGACACGTGCGCGGTCGGCGGCGTCGCCGAGCGGCTCATCCAGCAGCTCGGGCGCGGCGAGCTCAGGCTCGTGCCGCCCGAGCACCGCTCCGGCCCGCACGAGGCGCAGCTGCTGCACCTCGACATCAGCAAGGCGCGCGCCCGGCTCGGCTGGACGCCGCGGCTCACGCTCGACGAGACCGTCGCGCTGACGGCGCGCTGGTACCGCGCGTACCTCGACGACCCCGCGTCGAGCCGCGCCGAGCTCGACGCGCAGATCCGCGCGTACGGGGTCGATTTCGCATGAGCGCCGGGCTCGGTGCGGTCCTCGTCACCGGCGCCACGGGGTTCATCGGCGCGGCGCTGGCGGCGCGGCTCGCGGCGACGGGCGCGCGGACGGCGTGCATCGTCCGCGCGGAGAGCCCCCGCCGGGCGCGGCTCGCGGGCATCGCCGGGGTGGAGGTCCTGCCCGTCGCGTCGTTCTCGACGCCGGAGCTCGCGCGGGCCGTCGCGGCGATCCGGCCCGAGGTGGTCTTTCACCTGGCCGCATCCGGGGTGAACCCGAGCGAGCGGGATCCGGAGCTCGTGGTGGACGGGAACGTGGGCTTGACGACGCGCCTGCTCGCGGCGCTCGCGGAGATCGAGCCGCACCGGCCGGCGCGCTTCCTCCACGCGGGCTCGTGCTCCGAGTACGCCCCGGCCCAGGAGCCCGCGCGCCTCCGCGAGGATCACCCGCTCGAGCCGGCGTGCGTCTACGGCGCGGCCAAGGCGGCCGCCTACCTCTGCGGCAAGGCCGTCGCGGCGCGGCTCCGGATCCCCTTCGTCGCGCTGCGGCTCTTCGGCGTCTACGGCCCGGGCGAGGGCCCCGCGCGCCTCATCCCTCACCTCATCGCGCGCTTCCGGGCGGGCGAGGCGCCGGCCCTGACGCCGGGCGCGCAGGCGCGCGACCTCACCTACGTCGACGACGTGGTCGAGGCGCTGATCGCCGCCGCGACGTCGAGAGGCCTCGAGTCCGGCCGCGCGTACAACGTGTGCTCGGGCGCGCCGGTGCGCGTCCGCGAGGTGGCCGAGCGCGTCGCGCGCGCGGCGGGCTGGCCCGGCGACGACCTGGGCCTCGGGCGCGTCCCCTACCGGGACGGCGAGCCCATGTGGATCGTCGGTGATCCATCCCACTTCGCGGAGGCGACCGGGTGGCGGCCCCGGATCGCGCTCGACGAGGGGGTGCGGCGCATGATCGAGGCCGCCGATGCAGAGAGGGCGCCGTGAGCGACGCGGAGAGCGGGCGCAGGCTGATCTCGATCGTCGTGCCGGTCTACAACGAGGAGCGCAACGTGGCCCCGCTGTACGAGGCGGTCGCCGCGGTGATGCGCCGCATCGCGGATCGGTACGACTTCGAGCTCGTCTTCACCGACAACCGGAGCACCGACGGGACCTTCGACGAGCTCGTGAAGCTGGCGGCGCGGGACGAGCGGATCCGCGTCTTCCGCTTCTCTCGCAACTTCGGCTTCCAGCGCTCCATCTACACGGGGTACATGAAGGCGCGCGGGGACGCGGCCGTGCAGATCGACTGCGACCTGCAGGACCCGCCTGAGCTCATCCTCGATTTCGTGAAGGAATGGGAGGCGGGCGCCCAGGTGGTTTACGGGATCCGCCGCAGCCGCAAGGAGGGTTATCGGATCACCCTGCTCCGGCGGGTGTTCTACCGCCTGATCGATTTCCTCAGCGAGGATCACCTGCCCCACGACGCGGGCGACTTCCGGCTGGTGGATCGCCGGGTGCTCGAGGTGCTGCGCCAGGTCGACGACACGAAGCCCTACCTGCGCGGGATGCTGGCCACGCTCGGGTTCAAGCAGACGGGCATCGCCTACGATCGGGCCGCGCGGGAGCGGGGCGAGAGCAAGTTCCGGATGAAGGATCTCGTCGGGCTGGCGCTCGACGGCATCCTCAGCCACTCGACCGTGCCGCTCCGGGTCGCGACCTACACGGGGCTCGTGGTCTCGGCGCTGACGCTCCTCGCGATCGCGGGCTACGCCGTCGGCAGGGTCGTCTATGGCGCGGACTGGCCTGCTGGCTTCGCGACGACGACGCTGCTCATCCTGCTCTCGCTGAGCATCAACGCCCTGTTCCTGGGGGTCATCGGCGAGTACGTGGGCCGCATCTACCAGCAGGTGCGCAGGCGCCCGCTCACGATCATCGACCAGAGCGTGGACCGGGCGCCGCCGCGCGAGGCGGGCGCGGCGCCCCAGGCCGAGATCCGCTATTCGCGGACGTCGAGCACGGTGAACCCGCTGTTGGAATAGACGGTCTTGTACCGGTCGATCTGCTTGTTCTGGCCGCGGCGCAAGACGACGTAATCCACGCCATAACGCTCCCGCAGGGTCTGGACGCGGGCCTCGTCGAGGCTGTCATAGCCGTCCAGATCCTTCTGGCCGCGGACCTTCCGGCCGGTGACGGCCTCGAGCCGGCGGAGCCACTCGAGCACGTCGGCCGGGACGATGGGGTTCGACTTCCAGTCGACGACGATCGGCCGCTGCCCGTGGAAGCGCATCTTCTCGCTCTCCGGCGGCGTCAGGAAGATCGCGTCGACAGGGGTGCTTGCCTGCATCCAGGCGTACAGGGACCGCTCGTCGGCGCGCAGGCCGGAGAGGACGCTGGAGCTCCGGCGGATCTCCTTGAGCTTCGGCACGAGAAAGACGAGCAGGACGGCGAGCGCGGCGGCGAGCCCCACGAGCGCGCCGCCGCGCTGCCAGAGCGCGCGGGCGCGCGCGAGGCCGGGCTCGGGCGCGAAGCGCCGGGCGGACTCCGAGGCGAGCCGGGACAGCGCGGCGGCGGCCACGACGCCGACGGCCAGCGCCGGGACACGCGCGGACTTCTCGACGCTGCCGTACAGGGCGAGGACCCCGAGGCCGCCGACGATCAGGGCCATCGCGGTGACGCCGTAGCGACGCCCGGCGGAGGGCTCCAGGAGGACGCGCACCGCTCCCGCGCACCCCAGCGCCGTGAGGAGCAGCTCCGCGTGCGGGGCGACGCGCCACGCGAAGAGCTGCGTGACGGGGCGCAGCCCCGCGAGGGCCGAGAGGCCGACGCACGTCCAGATCACGAGGACGAGCGCGAGGATCAGGGTGACCAGCCTCGCCGCAGGGCTCTTGCGGTTCCTTGTGAGCGGCAAGGCCGCGCCCAGCCCGAGCAGGTGCCACGCGATGAAGCTGAAAAACTCGCGCTCGCGGCCCTGGATGACGAAATGATGAGGGGCCCGGATGGTGGTGTAGATCTCCTGCGCGAGCCTCGCGTCCTTCGCCCCGGCGGTGGCGAGGATCATCGGCGCAAAGAGCGCGAGGACGGCGAGCGGCGGCAGGAGCTGCCGCGAGGCGCGGTGAAAGAGCTCTCTCCGGTCGCGCACGCCGAGCCCGAGGTGCGCGAGCGCGTAGGCGCCGAAGAAGAGGATCAGGTAGTTGGCGTGGAAGAGGCCGCTCGCAGCGAGCGCGATGCCGGAGGCGAGCCACTGGCCCCGCACGAAGAGGGGCACCGAGATCAAGAACGCCGCGGAGCCCAGCGACGAGGGCTGGAGGATGAAATCGAAGACGTAGGTATCGCAGGGACCCCAGGTGCGCGTGAGCGTGGCGAACGCGACGAGCAGGAGGAAGCTGGGCAGCGCGTGGCGGCGATCGACGAGGGCGCGCAGCAGGAAGTAGACGGCTGTCGTGCCGACGCCGATGACCACGGTCTGGGCGATGCCGACGCCCCACCCCTTCTCATTGAGCGCGAGGAGCCCGGCAGCCAGGTACTTGAACGCGGGGTGATAGTGGGTCGTGCTGGTCGCAAACCAGTCCCGCGCGAGGATGTCGGGGTGCACGAGCCGCAGCGACCCGAGCATGTACACGACCTGATTGTTGACGCCGCAATTCCACCCGAACGAGGCCCCGAACAGCAGCGATACCACCGCCGCCAGCGTGACCTCAGCGCGATCCCAGATGCGTTCCAGCACGGACATGGCGGCGCGAGACTACCGCGCGGCCGAGCGCACCGCCAAGGGGCAGCTCGCTCGCTCGCGCGGCGTGTCCGCCGGCGCCTTCGTCGGCCTCGTCTGGCTGGTCTGCTTCGTCTGCCTGGTCTGCTTCGTCTGCTTCGTCAGATTGCGGGCGGCGACGTGACGACGGCCCGGCCCGCCCTCGGGCCCACGAGCACCGGATAGAGGGCGCCCGCGAGCACGCCGCCGGCGAGCGGGGCGAGCCAGAAGAGCCAGAGCTGAGACAGCGCCCCTCCGCCGACGAACAGGGCAGGACCGGTGGAGCGCGCCGGGTTCACCGACATGTTCGTGACCGGGATCCCGATGAGGTGAACCAGCGTGAGCGCGAGCCCGATGGCGATCGGCGCGAACCCGCGCGGCGCGCCGTGATCGGTCGCGCCGAGGACCACCGTCACGAAGCCGAACGTGAGGACGATCTCGGTCAGGAGGCTCGCGAAGAGCGAGTATCCGCCGGGCGAGCGCCCTCCATAGCCGTTCGACGCGAAGCCTGCGTGCACGGCGAACCCGGCGGCGCCGCTGGCGATCGCATAGAGGATCCCGGCGGCGACGATGGCGCCGGCGATCTGGGCGAGGACGTACGGCAGGAGGTCCCGCGCGGGGAAGCGCCCGCCGGCGATCAGGCCGATCGTCACGGCGGGGTTGAAGTGCGCGCCCGAGATGTGGCCCACCGCGTAGGCCATCGTCAGGACGGAGAGCCCGAACGCGAGCGCCACGCCGAGGAAGCCGATCCCCATCCTGGGATACGCCGCGGAGAGCACGGCGCTCCCGCAGCCGCCGAGCACGAGCCAGAACGTTCCGAGAAACTCTGCGGCCGTACGCCTGGACAACGACATCTCCATCTCTTCATCCCCCCCTGCGGCAGGCCCCCTCGGCGCGGATCGACGCGCGGCAGCGGCCGCGCCCGACCGTGGAGCCATCCCGACGGCAGGCGCAGGCCGTACGGTCGACCGGCGGGCACCCCGCCGAGGCGACGCTCCGCCGGCCCTTCGTCGACATTGGATGAGCCCCGGCCCGCCGCGTTGCGGTCGGGCCGCTCCGGATCGGTTCACCTGGTCGAGCGCGCCTCCCCGGCGGCGGCCGGACGGGCCGCGCGGCCCAGAGGCCATGAGGCCCCCGCCGGCGGCGCCTTCGGGAGCCTCGCGCCGCGGACCATCGCCGCGGCGACCTCGCGAGATCGGGGCGCCCTACAGGCCGACGAGCTGCGGCGGGCAGCTGTACGCGTTGCCCATGTGGGTGACGTCGGTCTGCTGGCCAGAGATGCTGTCTCGGTCGCCGGAGAGGGTGGTCCCTGCGTTCGTGTTCTCCAGGACCACGTAGTTGCCGCCCAGGCCATGGGCCTTGTTCTTCATGTCGTTGACCGCGCCCTCCTGCAGGTTCGCATTGCTGGTGAACGCTCCAGACACGGAGCCGCCCTGCTCCCCGATCACCGTCCCCAGGAACCGGCACCCCTGCGGGGCCGACTGCTTGGTGACGATGACCTTCTCGGCGCCGGGGGCGAGCTCGACGGCGGCACACGCGGGGAGGGTCAGGCAACACAGGAGGAGCGCAAACGCACCGTGGATCGATGTCTTCATGGCAAGCACCTTGTGTCGATTGCTACGTGCGCGCGCGAGCGCTTCTTCCTCGCTGGACCGCCGGGCCGGCAGGATTCCGACAGGCCTCGTCCTCGGTCGGCCTTGTGTCGATCTCCCGCGTGACGTCGCGGTTCGAGCGCGCCTCACCGGTGGTCGATCTTCCGCAGCCGGTACGCCCGCGCGTCCCACAGCGAGAACGCCCGCTCGCCGCTCGCGAGGACGTCGAACCCATGGCGGGCCCCGAGCCGCGCGACGTCGGCCGCGTCGCGCGCGGGGTCGCCGCGGTACGAGTAGCCCAGGACGACGAGCTCCCCTCCCGGCCGCAGCGCCCGGCGCGCCTCCGCGACGAGCAGATCCACGACCTCCGCGCCCGCGGCGACCGCGTACGGAAACGAGTCGACAGCGTACACGAGATCGAAGCGGGCCGACGGCGCGTCGCCCAGATCGACGCCCGACGAGACCGCGAGCACGACGTTCGAGCGCCCCGCGCAGCGGCGCCGCGCGGCCTCGATCATGCGCGGCGAGACGTCGAGCCCCCACGCCTCGCGCACCCTCGGCGCGAGCGCCGCCTCGAAGCGGCCGATCCCGCAGCCGATCTGCAGGATCGCGCGGTCCTCCCCGATCGCGCCCCACCGCTCGAGGAGCTCGACCACCTCCCGCGTCGCGCGCTCGAGGATCTCCGGATCGCCGAGCGAGTACGCGGCGACGCTCGCCTCCTCCGAGCGCTCGCAGAGCTCGTCGAACAGCCGCGCGGCGGAGCGGCAGGCACCCCGCGCGTCGCGCCCCGGCGCCGCAGCCGCCGGCGGAACGTCCACCGGTCGACGGCGCCCCAGTCGTACTTGTACGGCTCGCGGCCGCGGAGGAAGTCCACGGTCCGCGCGCCCTCGCGCGCCGCGTGCTCGATCGCGCTGGCGAGCATCACGAGCCCCGGGCTGTACCAGGCGAGCTCCGGATCGAAGCCGGTGATGTACGACGCGAGCCCGCCGCGCTCGGCGAACCCGTAGAGCGACGCGATGATCCGCCCGTCGAGCCGCAGGCCGAAGAGCCGCAGCGCGCCCCGCGCGCACAGCGCGCGCGCGGCCTCGCGGTGGAACGGCCGGAGCGCCTCGTCGAGCACGCCCCCCTCGCCGCGCGAGCGCCAGCGCGCCTTGTGGTTCGCGAACAGCGCGTCGAGCAGCTCGTCCACGCTCGCCGCGTCGGCCACGTCGAGGCGCAGGTCCCCGGCCCGCGCGAGCCGCTTCCGCGCGCGGGCGACGCGCGCGCGGATCCCCGGCGGAAACAGCTCGTCCGGCGCGGCGCCCTCGGGGATCGCCACCGCCGGACACGCCTCGTGCTTCTCGACCTCGTCCGACCAGCCGGGGGGCGCCTCGGCGAGGAGCAGCGGCGACGACGCGCGCAGGTCGTGGAGATCGGCGACGTCCCACGTGTCGGCGCGCTCTTCGAGGCAAGCGAGCGCCGCGTCCGCGACCGCGCGCTCGTACCCGGACGCGGCCAGGACATCGTTGTAATCGGTGATCCCGGCGCCGAGCAGCGCGACGACGCGCTCGTCGCCGATGCGGTGAACCGCGAGGGGCGCGAGGCCGACGAGCCCCTCGTCCGACCGGAAGACCAGGGCGAGCACCTCCTCGGGCCCGAGCGCGCGGCCCCACGGGATCAGCCACTCCGGCCGCTGGAACGCCGTCGCCGCCGGGCAGCGCTGCCACAGCGCGCTCCACGGCTCCCGCAGCGCCTCGAGCTCCTCGCGGCGGCTCAGCACCTCTACGTCGAGTCGTTCGCTCACCTGCCCTCCGAGCGGCGGGCTCAGCGCTCCTCGGTCGTCGTCGAGCACACGCGGGCGCTCACCGGGCTCCCCGCCCCTGCCGGCGCCGTATCCTCGCAGAGGCGCGCGACCGCGCAACCGGCGCGCGACCATGGAGAGAGCTCTGGAGTGCTCGCGCCGGCCGACCCGTCGCCCGGGCCACCGGTCGCCGAGCTTGCTAGTTCAACTCCCCAGGAGTCCTGCCAGGGACCTGCCCCGCGAGCGAGACGGGATTTTAACGCAAAGTCGCAAAGCCGCAAAGTCGCAAAGTCGCAACATGCACAAGATTAATTCTTTTTGCGGCTTTGCGACTTTGCGGCTTTGCGTTGAATTCTCTCTCCGGATCCCTGGCAGGCAGGCCCTGGCCTTCGCCGGAAGATAGGCGGAGGCTCCAGGGCGCTCAGCTGTGACCGAGCACCGCGTGCGGCCGGTACGGCTCGGCGAGCGCGCGCAGCTCCTCCGCGTCGAGCTTGAGCTCCACCGCCTTGGCCGCGTCGTTGACGTGCGACAGCTTGGTCGCTCCGACGATCGGCGCGGTCACCCCGGGCTGCTGGAGCAGCCACGCGAGCGCCACCTGCGCGTTCGGGACGCCGCGCCTCGCGGCGATCTCGGTCACCTTCTCGACGACGGTGAAGTCGGAGTCCTGGAAATACAGCCGCTGCGCGAATTCATCGCTCTTCGAGCGGACCGTCTCCCCCTTCCCGTCCTTGCCCCGGTTGCCCGCCAGGAACCCGCGCGCGAGCGGGCTCCACGGGATGACCCCGATGCCCTCGGACCTGCAGAGCGGGATCACCTCGCGCTCCTCCTCCCGGTAAACGAGGTTGTAATGGTTCTGCATGGCCACGAACCGGTGGAGGCCCAGCCTGTCCGAGGCGTGGAGCGTCTTCGCGAACTGCCACGCGAACATGGACGAGGCGCCGAGGTAGAGCGCCTTGCCCGCCTTGACGACCTCGTTCAGCGCGTCGAGCGTCTCCTCGATCGGGGTGTTCGGATCGAAGCGGTGGATCTGATAGAGGTCGACGTAATCGGTGCCGAGCCGGCGAAGGCTGTCGTCGATGGAGTGCCTGATGTGCTTGCGCGAGAGCCCGCGCTGGTTCGGGTCGTCGCCCATGGGGCCGTTGACCTTGGTCGCGATCACCAGCCTGTCGCGCGAGGGGCCGAGATCCTTGAGCGCGCGGCCCAGCACCGACTCGCTCTCGCCGAGCGAGTAGACGTCGGCCGTGTCGAAGAAGTTGATACCGAGGTCCAGCGCTCGCTTGATGAGCGGGCGGCTCGCCGCCTCGTCGAGCACCCAATCCCGCCATTTGGGCGAGCCGAAGGTCATGGCGCCGAGACAGATCCGCGAGACCTTGAGGCCAGTCGAACCGAGATTTGTGTACTCCATGGGCGAGCTCCTCGTGCCGCCGCATGGGGAAGGATGTCCGAAAGCCGGAAAGCAGGGCGGCAGCGGCGCGGTCGGTCCATGCCCATTGCAGGGGCTGTGCCCGAGTCGCCCCGAGATGCCCCCCGCCGCCGCGTCGATCACGGCGGCTCCGGCTGCTGCTCCGGGGGCAGTGCGTGCTGCTCCGAGCGCAGCGCCTGCTGCTCCGGTGGTGCCGGAGGAGCACCTCGGGAGCCCGCAACGGCCGGCGTCCCCCGGGGCGGGCGTGGCCCCGCCTCGATGTTGTGTTCCGCGGCGCGGCCGGTCAGCCTTCCGCACGCGCCACGGCGAAGATCAGGTGACGTTGCAGCCGGATCCCCTCCGGCGCGCGGCGGCGCTCGAGCTCGGCCGCGAGCGCCGCCTTGACCCGCGCGGCCTCCGCTCGATCGAGGTTGGACAGGAAGTTGCCAAACGAGCTGGCCAGGTAGAACGCGACCACGTCGTCCGTGTCGGCGAAATGGTCGGTGAAGGAGCGAATCTGGAGCCTCGGATCCTCGAAGCCGGCGAGCAGGAGGGTGCTCGTCAGGTCGTCCGAGGTCACCTTGTGGGTCGTGCTGCCGAGCGTCTCCGCGGTGCCGGTCAGGCCGAGAGACGACAGCACACCCTGGATCACCTGCTCGAACTCGTGCGGGCGCTCCCTGGCGGCCGAGCTGATGCCGAGGCGCCCTCCCCGCTTGAGGACGCGGCGCGCCTCACGCAGCGGGCCGAGCTTCTCGGGCAGCCAGTGGAGCACGCTGTTCAGGAACACGACATCGAAGCTCCCGGCGGCGAACTGCGTGAGATCCTCCGCCTGCCCGACGCTGGCGCGGAAGTTCGGCCGGCGCTTCTCGTTCGCCAGCTCGACCCGGAGCGGCAGCGGATCGACGCCGGCCACCGCGCCGGAGGGGCCGACCCGATCGGCGACGTAGGCCCCGAGCCGGCCCGTCCCACACCCGACGTCGAGGACCCGCTCGCCCGGGGAAATCTGGAGATCTTCGATGAGCAGCTTTCCGTGGTTGAACTGCCGATCGCTGACGCGATCGTACGTCTCGGCCAGGACAGCTGAATCGAGCGAAAGGCTGACCATCATGGCTCCTTGGGAGAGGAGGTGGAGATCGGCGAAAGACGGGTCCGAATGGAGGGTCTCCCCCGAGCACCACGCGTCTGTTATCGAGGACAATAGTCCGCCATAACGGACCGAGCAAGCGCGATCTCGACGGCTGCGCGCGATGGCGGCGATGCGCCCGAGGCGCGCGGTCCCGGGGGTAGCGCGCCGGCCGTGACGCCGCGGTGATGGCGGCGGTGCTGGCCGGGTTTCGCCGTCGGGAGCGGGCGTGGTAGCGTTCGCGCCTGCTCTCGAACCACGAGGAGTCGCTCATGAGCTGGATCGACCAGTACCGCGCCTTGGCTCGCTACAACCGGTGGATGAACGACAAGCTCTTTGCGCTGGTCGGCAAGCTCGACGACGTGGAGCGCAAGCGCGATCGCGGGGCCTTCTTCCGGTCGATCCACGGCACGTTGAACCACATCCTGCTCGCCGACCGCACGTGGATGGGGCGCTTCACCGGCGGCGCGGAGCGGTTCACCTCCCGTGATGCGAGCGGGAAGGCCATCGAGATCACCGCGCTCTCGCAGGAGCTCTACGCGGACTTCGGCGATCTCTCCCGCGAGCGCGCCAGGACGGACGCGGATATCCTCGCCTGGGTGCACGAGATCGATGACCGGGCGCTCGCGGGCGACCTGACGTACACGCGGAGCGGGACCGTCTACACCTCTCCGCTCTGGTGGTCCCTGGGGCACCTCTTCAATCATCAGACCCATCACCGCGGTCAGGTGACCACCCTGCTCACACAGATGGGGATCGACCCTGGCGCGACCGATCTGATCGCGATGCTGCGGGACGAGAGCCGCGCGTCATGACACGCGCTCGCGCGCCTCGCCCCGCGGCGAGCGCGGCTGTCCGGTGGTCCGATAGCACCTTGGGCAGGCGGGCGAGGCCAGCCCGGGATCACCGGGCGGCGCGCCGCCGCCCGTCCTGTCGCGCCTGGCTCGCCGCCCTGACCTCGACGAGCGGATTGCGCGCCTCCGCGGCGCGCAGCCGCTCGAAGCGCTCGATGCGCGCGCGGCTGCCGCTCTGCCGCAGCGTCCGCGCGAGCACAACGCTCTTGGCGAGCCGGATGAACCGCAGGCGGTGGGCCGAGTCCACGTCCTCGACGTCTCTCCTGCCCGCCCGGGGCCCGAACTCGCGATCGTAGGCGGCCCGGAGGCGGTGCTCTCCGTGGAGGCCCAGCGCGTCCGAGAGCCCCTCGAGCGCGGCCCGCTCCGCCGGGGTCGACCACGAGAGGACCCTGGAATAGGGCGTCGCCATGGTCTCGTGATCGGGCTTGTTGACGAAGCGGCGCAGGAACACATCGGACGTCGCGACCGGCACATCGCCCGTCTCCTGGTGGAGGAGGGCGTACGCGAACGCCTCGTTCATCCCCACGAGCTGGTTCCGGTCGTAATCGGCGCCGTCGACGCGCTTCCCGAGGCGATCGACGCCCGAGAGGGCTGCAAAGAAGAAGCTGCTGAAATCGGTGTAATCCGCCTCGTCGATCTCGGGCGTGCAGCCCGACGCGGGGCGGTCCCGGGTCGCCGCGAAGAAGCCGACGATGTCGCGCTCGACCAGCTCGCCGTCGGGCCTGCCGCCCTCGAAGAGGAGGTTCGCGAACGAGCCGGAGTAGCACTGGGCCATGACGAGGACGACGGGAGTGCCGGCGGGCAGCTCCTTCATGCGGGCAGCGAGATCGCGCACGGACAGCGCTCCGCCGCCCCAGAGGTCGAATACGTTGTTGTCGAGGTCGTGCCCGGGATCCGGGCTCCCATGGCCGGCGAAATACAGCAGCAGCGGGTCGGCGGGGCGCGCGTGGACGAACCTGCGCCAGATCGCGTCGAACCCGGGGCGGGTGGTCGCCCCGTCGATGCGCGGCAGCCTGGGCGCGCGGTAGCGCGTCTGGTCGCCGTCGAGGAACTGCACGCTCCGCGTGCCCCGGCGCCCGTCGGCGAAGAGGACGCGCCGCTCCGCCCTGGCCGGGAGCAACGACTGGAAGTACCGGATGTGCCCTTCGATGGCCACCTGGTTCATCGGCGGCCTCGGGCCACCGCCCACGACGAGCGCGCGCCAGGCCGCGGGCTCGGGGGAAGCCGCGGAAGGCAGGGCCGGCGGGGCGGGCGAAGCCGGGGGCGCCTGCGGGGCGGCCGGCGCGGGTAAGAGGGCCTGCGGGGCGGCCGGCGCAGGGCGCGGCGGGCGCCCCGGCGAGGGGGCCGGCGCACGGCGCGGCGGGTGGATCTGCGGGGCGGCCGGCGCACGGCGCGGCGGGTAAGCCTGCGGGGCGGCCGGCGCGGGGCGCGTCGGGCGCGCGTCCGCCGTCGCGGCGGTCGCCGTGGCGACGACGATCACAGCGACCCGGAGGAGCAGATGGTGCGCGGCGGTCACGTCCTCGGCCTCGGCAGCGCGCGCATCGCGGCGCTCGATTCTAGGTAGCACGACCGGCTCCCCCGCGTCGACACGTGCTCTCTCGATCTCTCGGCCGCCCAACCGGGTTGGCCCGGCCCACGTGGGTTACATCGAGCGCGAGCTACACTGGGGACGCCTGGTTCCGTGGCGAGCGCCACCGGGGTGCCCTCATGGCGTACACGTATGCCTCCGTGAGGGCGCCGCGCGTCGCGTGTCGGTCTGTCTCTGTCAGCCAGGCAGTCTGTCCGTCAGCATTCAAGCAGGCAGTCTGTCGGCCTGTCTGCTTCGAGTTCAAACGGATCCAGGGGAACGCGATCATCGACGAGGACCTGCGCCAGCCGGCCGCATTTCGCCGCAGGCGGGGCAAATTGCATCGCCGAGCCCATCCTCGAACACAGCAGAGCTCCCCTGCTTTCACCACGGTCTCGGCCTGGTGACCTCGACGCGCCGCATGCACGACGGCACGGTGGTTCGACAGCGCGACGGGCTCCGCGGCGCGCCGCGCTCGGTCCAGGGAGCCGCGGTATGGCCGAGGTCGGCCATCGCGTGCCCGGATCTTCTCATCGGCCTCTGGCATGCAGATTGCCGTTCCCCGCGCCATCGATGCACGAGCACAGGAGGGAAGACCATGTCGGCCAGCTCATCAAAGACGACCATCGTTCATGAGGAGATCCGCCAGTGGGCCGAATCGCGCGGAGGCCGCCCGGCGACGGTGAAGAGCACCGAGGAGGGCGGTGAGCCTGGCATCCTCCGCATCGATTTCCCCGGGTACAGCGGGGAAGACACCCTGGAGGAGATCTCGTGGGAGGACTTCTTCGACAAGTTCGAGGAGTCGAACCTCGCCTTCGTGTACCAGGAGAAGACGGCGGACGGGCAGCCGAGCAACTTCTCCAAGCTGGTGAGCCGCCCGGACGACGTCGGCGGCAAGAAGGCGAAGCAGGGCAAGCAGAAGTCGAGAAAGGCGGCCTGAGCCCGGAAGCCAGAGCCCGGGAGGAGACCGGCAGAGCACCGCAGGCGGCAGGAAGAGCGATGGCGGGGCTCAGCGCCGGCGCGCGGGCACCGTCGGGGCGACGTCGGGCGCGCTCGACGCGCCCAATGCATGGTTTGTCTGCCACGCCGCGGCGTGCGCGAGCAGCGCGCCCCGGAGCTCCGCGGCCGCGCCCTGGAGCTCGCCGCCGCGCCGGCGGACGAGATAGAAGACCTTGTGCGGCAGCTCGGGCAGCGGGCGCGCGACGAGGCCGCGGGGGAGGCGGCAGCAGGCGTTGACCACCGCGATGCCGACGCCGAGCTGGACGAAGTGGAGCATCAGCTCCCAGCCGTTCGCCTCGACCGCCGGCTCCCAGCGGACACCGGCCGAGAGCAGCGCCTGCGCGAGCAGGGCCCGGTGGGGCCGCGACGGGCCGGGGACGACCAGCCGCGCCCCCTCGAGGTCGCGCAGCCGGATGTGGCGCTTCCGGGCGAGCGGGTGGCCGTCGGGGACGACCAGGACCTGCGCCACCTCGGTGAGGCGATCGGCGGCGAGCCCGTCCGGCGCCCCCTCGAGCGGCGCGACGCCGAGGTGCGCCTCGCCCGCCGCGACGGCCTCGAGCGTGCCCTCGCGGTCGCGCGTGAGCAGCCGGAGCGGGGCGGCGGCGCGCGCGGAGAAGGCGCGGATCCCCTCGCCGAGCAGGTAGAGGTACGAGCCCTCCCCGGCGCAGAGCACCACCGGTTCCCGGCTCTCGCCGTGGCGGAGCACGTCGAGGAACGAGCGCGTCCGCTCGCCGACCTCGCGCCCGAACGCGGCGACGCGCTTGCCGTCGGCCGTGAGCTCCAGCCGCTGCCCGCGCCGCTTGTAGAGCGTGACGCCGAGCGCCTCGCCCAGCTTGCCGATCTGGGCGTGGAGCGCCGGCTGCGAGACGTGCAGCGCCCGCGCCGCGCGCGTGAAGTTGAGGTGCTCGGTGAAGACCACGAAGGCGGCGAGCCAGTCGAGGTTGAGCATGGCGGAAAGCTATCGCGAAACGCGATAGCAGCTCCAGAAATACTTCTTCCGGATGATACCCGGGCGTCTATTCTTTCCTCGTACCGATTCCCTTCACGGTTTCGGTCCCGGTCCCGCCCAGGGACCTTCCGGAGGCCTCTGCGTGCCCGCGCGGATCGCGGACCGCGGCTCCGGTTCACGAGACGAGAATGGAGCTTGACGATGGGCCGCGATCGCTTGACCGACACGAGCAAGAAGCTCTCCTGGCTGCTCCGCCACGCGGCGCCCTCGCAGGGCGTCGCCATGGACGACGCCGGCTGGGTGGCCGTGGACGACGTCCTCAAGGCGCTCCGGATCTCCCGGCCGGTGCTCGACGAGGTGGTGGAGAAGAACACGAAGAACCGCCTCGAGATCCGCGGCGACCGGGTGCGCGCCTCGCAAGGGCACTCGCGCGACGGGATGCCGGTAACGCTCGCGGGCCTCGAGGCGTCGTGGGAGGAGGTCCACGGCGACGCGTCGATCTGGCACGGCACCAGCGTGGACGCCGTGAGGGGCATCGCGCGCGACGGGATCCGGCCGGTGGCGCGCACGCACGTCCACTGCACCGACGCGCTGAGCAGCGCGGTGGGCAAGCGCGCGAAGGTCGACGTGATGCTCGAGATCAGCCCGGCGAGGCTCCGGGCGCGCGGCGTGCGCGTGTTCCGCAGCCAGAACGGGGTGATCCTGGTGCGGGAGGTGCCTGTCGAGTGCCTCGTTGGGCTGATGCCCATCGTGGCGCGGGCGCAGCGGGAGGCCGAGGCGCTGCGGGCGATGCTCTTCGGCGACGGGTCGCGCGGGGCGGCGTGATGGCCTTCACCGGATACTCGCGCTCGCGACCTGTCCCGCGCGGATCATCGCCAGCAATCCGTTGCCACGTGGATGGGTTCCCAAGGCGGACAACGACAAGGCCCAAAGCCCTCTATACCCCGACGAGGACAAGCGCCTCATCGCTGCGGTGGATATCCACTGTCTCATCGGATCGATTGCGGGCTTCTGATCCGTGAGGGGATGCGCGCAGACGAAGCTGGCAGGCTGGAGCGCTCATCGGCTCCGGGCGACGGCGGCGGTGCTCTTGCGCAAGACCAGCTCGGCCTCGACAACGACGCGCGAGCAGGAGCGGCGGCCGCTCTCGATCTGCCCGAGCAGCAAGTGGAGGCACCTGCGCCCCAGCTCGGAGAAGTCCTGGCGGACGGTGGTGAGCGGAGGCGTGAAGTAGGCCGCCTCCGGGATGTCGTCGAAGCCGACGATGCTGATGTCCCGCGGCACCGCGCGTCCGATCTCGTGGAGGTAGCGGAGCACGCCCAGCGCCATCTGGTCGTTGGCCACGAACAGGGCGGTGGCGCCTGGCGTGCGCGCCAGCTGCGGGGCGAGCTCGTAGCCCGAGCGTGCGCTCCAGTCGCCGCGCAGGAGAGGCGGCGGCTCGACGCCCGCGGCCTCCAGCGTCGAACGCCAGCCGTCGATGCGCTGCTCGGCCTCGAGCGATTCGATCGAACCGGCGATGTGCCACACCGTCCGGTGACCCAGGTCGAGGAGATGGCGCGTCGCGGCCGTCGCGCCGCCGTGCTGGTCGACGGCGACCACCGGGACCGAATCGTCCGGCCCCCCCTCGACGGCGACCACCGGCACGTCGGAGGTGACGTGGCGGAGCGCGTCCACCGCCGACCGCAGCGGGGCGACGACCATGATGCCGTCGACACCCTGATCGCACAGCCCCTTCACCGCATCCACCACCGGCGCGCGGCTGAGCGATTTCAGGCTGACGACGCTGACGCCGTACCCGGCATCGTGCGCCGCCGTCTCGAGCCCGTGGAGCGTCGACGCCGGGCCGTAGTGCGTCGTGTTGAAGCTGACCACACCGAACGTCCGCGAGCGCCCGGTGACGAGCGCCTGCGCCACGGAGCTCGGGCGGTAGTCGAGCTGGCGGATCGCGTCGAGCACGCGCTCCCGCGTGTCCCGGTGCACGTTGGGGCTGTCGTGCAGGACCCGAGAGACCGTCTGGTACGAGACGCCGGCGAGCTTGGCCACGTCGACCATGACCGCGGCCCGGCGCCCGCCTCTCTTGACGCGCCGCTCGGGAGGAGAGTTTTCGTCCATCGGGGCCAAGCTTAGTCGGGCGCGGGGGGAATGGTATCGACATCCACCACGACCGCGCGCCGGCGCCCGCCTCTCTTGATGCGCCGCTCGCGCGGCGCCTCGCCATTGGCCGGGCCCGATCTCGGCGGCGGAGGGGCGGATCGGCGTGAACGCCCCCGGTCAAGCCTCGTCCTCCGGCTTTGCCCTGAGTGGGTCGTCAGCCGCCGGTGGTCGCGCCGCTCGCCTCGAGCCGGACACGATCAGCCCCCGCACGCGTCGGCGACCCGACTCGCACCTGCCTTTCGCGCGCGCCGCTGCGCCACGACCACGCCCGCCGAGCTTCGTCAGGTGTCGCCAGACAGCTCGTCTCGGAGGTGATCTTGTCGATGAACCGCTTCACGGTGGCGGCGGGCTGCCAGCCCGTGGATGGCGCCGGCCACGCAGACCGCGTGAGCGCATCCGAGCCCGCCCAGGCGAGCGATGCCACCGCGCGGGGACTCACGGACTGATCGCCGCCCCGACTGTCCCGCTCCCGACTATCCCGGTCGTCGCCTTGACGCCAGGGTGTTGCCGCACGAGCTTCCAGTGGCAATAGCACAGGTACGGCGGATTGATGCGACACTCGAACCTGTCGATGCAGTACTGAGAGAGCCCCCAGCAGTCTGACGACAGCGTTCCACCCTCGCACGTGCAGGTTCCGTCGTCGCCGCACCACCAACCGAGCGAACCAGCGCCGCCTCCGTTGTTCACGAGCGCCTCTGTCACGGCGGCCGTCTCATCCGGAGTGGTCGTTTCGTCGGGGGCCACGACGCAGCCGGCCAGGAGGCCGGAGGCAAGAGACAGGATGGCGAGCGCGGCGCGAATGGTGTTCTTCATCTGAGCAGCTCCTCGTGAAGGTTCGCTGCTCCCTCAGAGCAAGGCCGGTGCCCGCGCATCAACCCCCCGCTTCTTCGGGCCATTCCCGGTGGACCGGGGCCGCCGGACGCCTGCCGGTCTTTCGGTGCCTCGTGGAAACGATACGACAGCCCTCGGAGGTGCGCGTGGGCATGTTGAGCGAAACCTCGCTCACCTGCGCGCGTAGTTGAGCGAAACCTCGCTCACTTTCGCGCATGGTTGCGCATCACGGGCGCTCCGCCGGTCCCGGGCTGCGGTCGCGAGCTCAGGCCCCGCGGCATGCGCGTTGTTTGAAGGACCGCGAGCTTCGGAGGGTCAGCACGAGCGTGCCCGCCTCGTGCTGCGCGCGTTCGAGCGCTGGCTCAGGGTGCAAGATCGCGGGAGAGCCAGTGTTGCTGTCGCTCGACAAAGGCGAGAGCAGAGCGCGGCGCCTCAGAAGGCGGCGTCACGGAGCTTCGCCTTGTACTCCGCCTTGTACAGATCATGGCAGACCTTGCAGCTCGCCTTGGCGCCGTCGATATCGCCCTTCTTGGCCTTCTCCGCGCCCTCCTTCGATATCGCGACCCACTTCGACATCCCGGGCGGCGGCTTCGACGCCACATAGTCCAGCGCCGACGCGATCTTCGCGCCGTCTCCGCTCGTGGTCGCCGACTGCATCACCGTCTTCATCCAGCCCTGCATCGGACAGGCCTTCTGTCCTTTTGCGCCGCAGCCGAAATCCTTCCCCTCGGCGACGGACGCGGGGACATCCGCCTTCTCGCCCGCGGCCCACGCTGCGCCCGCAAAACCGCCGGCAGAGCCGATGCCGACGCTCATGATCATGGCCCCCATCAGCTTCCTGCTTATCGACATCTGGCGTCTCCTGATCCGGTGAAAGGGCAAGCTCGACAACCCCATCGCAGCTCGAAATGTGATCGTTCACATCGACAACGTCAATCCAAATCGGCCGATGATGGGGCGAGCGCTTGGCCGGAGCGCGCGCTCGAGTCGTCGCGCACAAGAGGCGATACCCAGGGCGCCGGCCGTCCGTGTGCAGTCCGCCATCGAGCGCCGGCCGTCCGTGCGCAGTCCGCCATCGAGCGCCAGCCGTCCGTGCGCAGGTCGGCATCGAGCGCATCGAGCCTGCGATCACCGCGGTCCGGCGCCCGCCGGCCCCCGTGACGCGGCGCGCCGGATGAGCCCGCCAGCGCTGTCCTCCCTTCGGGATCGAGGATGCCGCCCGGGCCGGTCGATTGGGTTTGACACCAGGAATGTGATCGTTCACATTTCGAAAGGGTATACTTGTTCTTTGCCCTGGGGGGGTCGTCCTGCGTGCCTTTGCGCGGGCCATCCTCTCATTGATGGCGCCTCCGTCGAGTCAGCACCAGGGGTGCGGGGCGCCGGCAATTCGCTCGCGAGAGGATTCAACGTGCGCTTAAATACAACGTTCTACCGAGCAAGAAGAATGACGCTGTCGGCGATGGCGCTGGGCCTCGTCGCCGCGATCCCCTCCCCCGCTCGGGCGGACAACCCGATCGTACAGACCTTCTACACGGCCGACCCCGCGCCCATGGTGCACGAAGGCAGGTTGTACCTCTACACGTCCCACGACGAGGACGTCACGGTGAACAACTTCTACACCATGAACGACTGGAGGTTGTACTCCACCACGGACATGGTCAACTGGAGGGACCACGGCTCGGTGGCGGGCTACAAGAGCTTCAAGTGGGGAACCGACAATGCGTGGGCGCCGCAGGGTATCGCCAGGAACGGCAAGTACTATCTGTACGTGCCGCTGAACAACAACAGCGGCGCGAAGATCGGCGTTGGCGTATCGGACAATGTGGCAGGCCCGTTCATGGACCCGCTGGGAAAGGAGCTGGCCGTGGCGCCCGGAGGCGGCAACATCGACCCGACGGTGTTCGTCGACGACGATGGACAGGCCCACATGTACTGGGGGAATGCCAAGCTCCGGCACGTGAAGCTGAACTCGGACATGATCAGCACCTCGGGAAGCATCACCGAGGTGCCGTTGAACGGCTTCACCGAGGGGCCGTGGCTCCACAAGCGAGGGTCGCTGTACTACCTCGTCTACGCCGCCATCGCCGGGACCGAGAAGATCAGCTACGCGACCAGCAACAGCCCGACCGGGCCCTGGACCGTCCGCGGCGACATCATGGGCGCTGGCCGGACCTACACCAACCACTCCGGCATCGTCGACTACAAGGGGCACTCGTACTTCTTCTATCACAACAGCGCATTGCCGGGCGGCAGTGACTTCAAGCGCTCGGTCTGCGTGGAGGAGTTCACCTACGGCGCCGACGGCAGCATTCCGAAGATCATGATGTCCACGAACGGACCGTCCGCCGTCGACACGCTGGATCCGTTCAAGCAAGTCGAGGCCGAGACCATCGCCTTCTCGTCCGGGCTCAAGACCGAGGTGTGCACCGACACCGGCGCCGGCATGAACGTAACGTCCATCAGCAATGGCGACTACATCAAGGTGAAGGACGTCGATTTCCTGGACGGCGTGACCTCTTTCGAGGCGCGCGTGTCGTCCGCAGCCGGCGACGCGAAGATCGAGCTCCACCTCGACAGTCAGAACGGCACGCTCCTCGGGACGTGCGACGTCTCGGGCGCGTCGGCCTGGACCACCAAGACCTGCGCGGTCAGCGGGGGCAGCGGGAAACACGACCTGTTCCTGAAGTTCGTCGGTGGCGGCGGCGACCTCTTCAAGTTCAACTGGTGGCGGTTTACCGGACCCACCATGCCGGGTGACGGGGGAGACGGAGGCGGAGGCGGTGCTGGCGGCACGGACCCGGGAACGGGCGGCAACGATGCCAGCGCCGGCGCCGGGGGCGCGACCTCGGGCACCGGTGGCAGCGCCGCCGCCGGGGGCACGACCTCGGCCAGCGGCGGCGCGGTCGCCGCAGGCACCGGCGGAACGACCGGCTCCGCCGTCGCGGGCAGCAGCGGCAGCGCCGGACCCACCGGTGGGAACGACGCGGCCGGCGACGACTCAGACGGCTCGTGCGCTTGCCGGACGGGCGCGAGCACCGGGGGCGGCGGACTCGCCGCCGCTCTCTGGTTGGCCGCTTCTGCGCTCGTTCTTGGGCGTCGGCGCCGGTAGGCGCTCGCCGGGTGGAACCAGGAGCGGGCGCCCCTCAGGCGCCCGCTCGCGGGCGGAGCGGTCGTCCGGCTCGTGCCCTCATCCCTTGACCGTGACGAGCGGCCAGAGCCGCGCCACGCGCCGCGCGATCCCCGCCTCCTCGACGGAGCGCACCACCGGCGTGATGGGCTTGTAGGCATACGGCGCCTCCTCCTTCATCCGCTGGTGGTACTTCGCGAGGATGTCGCGCCGCCGCCGCACGTGGGGCGCGTCGGGGTCGAGCGGCGTCACGACGTGCAGCTTCTCGACCGCGCGCCGGTAGACGTCCTCGTCGGTGTGCGCGGAGCGGCCGCGCGTGAGGCTGCGGCCCGCGCCGTGGCACGCGCTCGCGAGCAGCGCCGCGTGCCCTGCGCCCGCCAGCACCCAGCTCGAGTCGCCCATCGAGCCGGGGATGATCACCGGGTCACCCGTGTACGAGAACGCTCCGCCCTCGCCATCGGGTCCCCCGGCGGGCGTCGCGCCCTTGCGGTGCAGGTAGCGTGGCTCGGCCCCGTCGGGCTCCCAGATGAGGTTGTGCGGCGCATCGTACACGAGCGTGCTCGCGACCTCGCGGCCAAGGACCTCCCGCATCGCGCGCACCACCATGAGGCCCAGGAAGAGGCGGTTCGCGAACGCGAAGTTCGCCGCGTTCCGCATCGCGTCGAGGTAGACGGAGGCCTCGTGGGCGTGGGGGCCCACCGCCGGCAGCACATAGAAGCCGTGCGCCGGATGGGGCACCCCCGCGGGGTACAGCGCGCGGGCGCGCTCGTTGAAATAGCCGCCGACCGCGTGCCCGAGCCCGACGGAGCCCGCATGGGCCATGATCGTGACGGCGTTCTTCGAGAGCCCGAACGAGCGCGCCGTCGCGCCGTCGACCAGCTCGTCGACGGCCTGTATCTCGACGAAATGGTTGCCGCCGCCGACCGTGCCGATCTGGATGTCACGCCCGTCCGCCCGGCCCGACGCCTGGATGTACGCGTCGAACGCGAACGTCCCACGCGCGGGGAGCCCGCCGTGGAAGTGCACGCGATCGAGATCCGCGCGCTGGGCGCGAGGATCGTAGTGGGCCCACAGGCCGGTGCGGGCGTTGTCCGCCGCCGTATCGTGCAGCCCGGACAGGCCATCACGGAGCATCGCCGCGCGCTGGCGCGGCGACATGGGGATATCGCGCTGGCCCTGGAAGAAGATCGCGCGGAGCCGCTGCTTCAGGGCGCCGATGTGCGGCGCGAGCTCGTCCCGGTCCACGTCCGTCGCGAGCAGGCGCATGCCGCAACAGACGTCGTTGCCGACGGCCTGCGGCACCACGAACCCGCGGGCATCCACGACGGTGCCCACGGGGATGCCCGCGCCCTTGTGAAAGTCGGGCGTGAGCACGATGGAGCGGATCTCGCCGGCTGAGCCGCCCCAGAACGGGGCAATCCTGCCGGCCTTTTCCCAGGTATGAAGATCGCGGAGCGTGCCTTCAAGCGAGGCGAACCGGAGGAGCTCCTCGATGCCGTCGGCCTCGACGACGACATCCTCCCTGGCCACGAGGGTGATCGGAATATCGAACGGATTGTCGATGCGGGCCGTCGCGCCATCCAGGCGACGCACCACCGCATCGAGATGCAATTTGCCAACCATGCTGCTGTCCAATCCACGAAGACGCACGCGGCCGGCGCGATCACGCGACGGGCCGCGGCTCACTCTCCCCCGATTTGGACCCGGTGCGCGAACGAGGGGATCGCACACCGCAGCAGCGGGGCTCACTATAAACCAGGAGCGCCGGTCGTCAAGCGGCGCCGGCCGGCTGGCGCGGGCGCAGACGGCTCCCATGCGGAGGGGGACGCGGATGTGGGTGCCCTGGAGGAGCGGTGGCTCCGGCTCGAGGAAGCGGGCGACGATGAGCTCGGCTATCTCGCGCTCGCGCCCGAGGACGAGCGCGAGCTCCAGCGCGCGCCAGGCGATCAGGAGGCGTTGCACGCGAACAAACCCGGAATCGCCGATGGAAGTGGCCGATTCGACCAACTTGCTGGCCGGCGCGACCAAGCCGCCCCTGAGGCCAATCGCTACATCTGCCTCATGTCCAGCCGCGGAGGCGCGCGTCGCGCCTCGCCGGACGCGTGGAGGCTCAAAGCCATGATCGGTCGAATGGAACTCTCGCAAAATTCAAGGAGGGGCTCAATGGCCCTCGCGCTCGCCACCACCCTCGCGGTCGCAGGGGGCTGCCCCATGTCGGATGATGATGATGGCGCCGGCGGCAGCTCGACGAGCGCTGGGCACGGCGGCTCGTCGGCCTCCGGCGAGGGCGGCTCGTCGAGCGCCGGTGAAGGCAGCTCGTCGAGCTCCGGTGAAGGCGGCTCCTCGAGCTCCGGTGAGGGCGGCTCCTCGAGCTCCGGTGAAGGCGGCTCGGTCCGCTGCCCGGTCGCGACGCACAGCGGGATCATCTCGATCCAGGATGTATCGATTCAAGGCGCGCCGCAGGCGGGCCACGGCCTCACGGTGCAAGTCCTGTTCACCCCCTCCACGCCTCCCGCTTACGAGCAGATGCCCGGGGAAATCGAAGGGTGCAGGGCGTGGGTCTACGACACACAGGACAATCCGCCGCCGGCGCTGACGGATCAGGGGGTGATCACGATTGCCGGCCTCGAAGGCGGGCCCCTCGCGTGCCGCTTTGCTGGCTCGGGTTATGCGTGCCCGACGTCGACGGGGGCCGGACAGGCGAGCGTCGCTCCGGGGCAGACGGGGACCGCGGCCTACACGATCGAGGGCGCGACCTTCTCCGCAGCGGATGTCGGTCGTTACCTGCGCGTCACCGGCGCGGCGAACGCGAAGAACCAGGGCGCGTTCCCCATCGTCGCCG
The DNA here is from genome assembly GCF_051524395.1 of Sorangium sp. So ce117. Lineage (NCBI taxonomy): Bacteria > Pseudomonadati > Myxococcota > Polyangiales > Polyangiaceae > Sorangium > Sorangium sp. So ce117. Next base: position 2,852,570 of record NZ_CP150309.1, on the reverse strand, counting down.
TGGAGTCGAGCACGACGGCGATCGTGGTCAACCAGGGCGCGGCGGAGGAAGCCTTCGCGGCCGAGTACACCGTGCTCGCCGGGGCGGGGCCCGTTCCGAACAACCCCGTCGACCCGATCGAGGGCGGCGACGAGGTCGTCGTGGGCATCTCGCCCGGCGGCGAGATGGCCTTCGACTTCCCCGACAGCGCGCCCATCGTGGCCGGCGAGGCGTTCACGCCCGACACGGCGTCGGCGGCCGCCCTCGTCGCGGTGCCGCTCGACGGCAGCCCATTGACGCTCGGCTGCGGCGGCCCGGGGGGCAGCTGCGGGCCGGCGCAGGCCACGCTCGTGCGCCTCACCAGCACGGACGGCGACGTCGAGGGCGCGTCGCCGTTCGCGATGCCCCCGCCCGCGCGCAAGCAGGTCGAGATTCAATGCGTCGCGCTGGGAGGTGATGGCACGCTGACGATCCCGGCCGAGGCGATGAAGCTGCTCCAGGAGGCCCACCAGGTCTCCCCGATCTCGCGCATCCGGACGGCGCTGATGCGCGAAGGATGGGCGGGCCCCACGAACGCCCCCTCCCTGCCTCCGAACATCACGACCATCGTCGTCGGCCACGGGCTCCTCGGCTTCACCAGCCCCTGACGCCCGCGGTACCTGCGCCCTGATCGGCGCGCCAGAGCGCGCTCGCCCCGCCGCGATCTCGCGCCGCGGCGAGCACCGGCGAGCGACCGTCGGTGCGGATCCTGCATGATCCCGGGCGCATGCACCGCCCGCTGCCCACCGTGATGACGTCCGTGGCCAGGCTGGTCGTCGACTTAGGGCTCCGCGACGGCATCCGGCTGGGCGCGATGGAGCGCGCCGCGCGCCTGCCGTCGCTCGCCGCCGATCCCGATCGGCGCATCGAGATCGACCGGCTGCTCGATCTGTGGACCTATCTGGGTCAAACGCTGGACGACCCGTCGCTGCCGATCCGCGTCGCGCAGCGGGCGACGGTGGAGGACCTCCATGTGCTCGGCTTCGCGCTCATGACCGCGCCCTCCATCCGGCATGCGCTCGGCACCGCAGCGCGGTACAGCGCGCTCCTGACCGACTCGGGCCGATGGGAGGCGATCGAGAGCGCGAAGCGCGCCGAGGTGCGGTGGCATCGCCTGCGGCCGCTCACGCTGGGGCACCGCCTCTCCAACGAGACCGCGCTGGCGCAGAACCTCGGCTGCCTGCGGCAGATGGCGGGCGACGACCTCACGCCGCTGGAGGTGAGCTTCCGCCACGCGGCCCCGCCGCGCCGGACTGCGCACGTGGAGTTCTTCCGTTGCCCCGTGCGGTTCGACGCGCCCTGGGACGGGATGGTGTTCCGCCGCGAGGTCCTCGACATGGTGCCTGCGGGCGCGAACCAGAGGTTATGGGAGTACCTGTGCCGGAGCGTGAGCGCCCTCTGCGAGCAGCTCGCGCCGCCGTCGATCGCGGACGGCGTGCGGCACCAGCTCGTCCGCGCGCTCGCGAGCGCCGAGGGCGGGCTCCCGACGCTGGACGACGTGGCTCGCTCCCTCGGCACGACGGAGCGGACGCTGCGCCGGCGCCTGGAGGTCGAGCGGACGAGCTTTCGGAAGCTTGTCGAGGAGGTGCGCCGCGACCGCGCGGCCGACCTGCTGGCGAGGAGCAGCGTGACCGAGACGGCGCTCCGGCTCGGCTTCTCGGACACGACCGCGTTCAGCCACGCGTTCCGGCGCTGGTTCGGCTGCCCTCCGCGCGAGCTCCGGGGCGCGAAGGGGACTGCGGGCCATCAAGGGACGTGAGCGCGGGCGAGCCCGGGACGGCGTCCGCGGCTGCCTCGCGAGCCAAGATGCCACATGGGTGAGCCGCCGCGTCGCCAGGCCGACCTGCAGCTCTTGCCAACGCACCCTACGGCGCTGGACAGCGCTCGCGCTTGCGGCGCGGCGCCGCTGGTGAGATCCTCGATGCGAAAGGTCACCGGAAACGTTCGAATGCACAGACCTGGTCCGCCGGCTTCGGTGGACCAGTCGACGACTCGTCGGGCCGACAAGCAACCGTGGAGCGCAGTGGCTGACGGGCAGGCGCAGGCGCCATTTGCAATGGATCAGATCGGATGAGCGAGCCGTCGGCGTACGAGGATGGATATTCAGCGCTGCCTGCCGAGGATCGGCGGCGGCTCGCCGGGCGAATGTTCGCGGAGAAGAACTACGTGCTGGCGGCCGCGCTGTTCGAATCGGTCGGTGGAGAGCTCTCGGCCTTGGAGAAGGGTAAGCTCCGCTACTCGCGCGCGCACATGCAGCAGGGGAGCGTGAGGCTCGTCAACACGGCGGCCGTCTTGCCGATCCTCTTTCATGGATATCGCGGAGAGACCGTGGCCGGCGTCCTCGGCGTGAAGTTCGGCGACGCCGCGTCTGCCACCGTCGACAAGCTCGTCCAGGTTGTCTACCAGCCCTCGTTCGACCCGGAGGCCGCTCTCTCCCTCGTCCTTGACGACGACCGGACCGTGCTCTCGATCACGGCGGCCAGCGCCAGCCTCTGGCGCTCCGCCTACCTCGCCTGGGACCCCGATTTTGCGAACAGCCTCCCTGCCGAGCGACTGCCAGACGCTCTCGCAGTTCACCAGGAGCAGGTTGTCGTGCGCGCGGAGGATGCCGTGGAGCTTTGGCGCAAGATCGGGGCAATTTCGGTCGACAGTCCGGAGCGAGAAGCCCGGGCGCTCGACGGGTTGAGGGTCGCAGGGTGCTTCCGCGACGGCCTCCAGCACGACTTCAATGTTCATGTGGCGAGCAGTGGTCCTGGCGTCCAGCTCGCCAGGCTCCTCTTCGAAGCGGCGTGGGAACGCGCTCGCCTTCCCGGGAGTGTAGCAGCGCTGGAGAACCTGTTCGGCTACCTTCGTGGCTCGGGGCTCCCGGTCAAAGTGCAGTCGGGACCGCCGCGTATTCTCCGGATTTTCGGGCGTCTGGGCTGGAGCCCCGATGTGGCCGACGCCCTTCGCGAGGTGCTCTCTGCCATCCCTGCGGATGAGCCCCTCATCGTCGACTTCTCGAACTTCCGATCGATGGGCACCTATTTCCATCCATTCCTCGCCCCCCTCGTCCAGCGGAGCGGGCCCACCGCGTGGATTCGATCACCTGGTGCAGATGACCATCTTTGCGCCATGTCTGTCAGTCCGGCCTGCATCTTCGACACGATGCTCGACGCACTCGCACACATCCGCGCGGCGCAGAGATGAACTATCCGCATCACGCGCGCTTCGGGCCGCGACAGACCGACAGGTCGTTGGGTCGACTAGTAAAGGGCGATCGATGAAAGCTCTCGAGCCTCTGCGGTTTTTCTTCGAACTCGCGAACTCGTATCGAGTACCGGCAGGGATCGCCGCCGCCATCAACATTGCCCTCGCGATTGGCGCGTACTCGGTGTTTCCGAAGCGTGCCACCGGCTCCGCCGCCCGTGTCGGCGCTTTCGTCCTGGCTGGCCTACTTGGCGGGCCAGCGGCCGTTGCGGAGACTCTTATCGCGATCGAGCTCCTTGATTTCCGGCAAGAAGCCGCCGGCTTGGCGCTCGCCTTCCTGCCGGTCTTGCTGGTACCAACGGCGGTAGCCGTCCTCGTCTGGCTTTTCGGCGACTCCCTCGCCGGCGGCGGCAGGCGCCCCGCGTTGACTCTGCTAGGCGCGATCCTCGGGGCCACGACCATGGCTCCCCTGTTGGTCGTCGCGCTCGAGCACTCGCCGCCGCTGCTGCGCGAGCTTTCGCGGTTGCTTTCGGAGGACGTCGCACCCTTCGTGTGGTACGCGTTTCTCGCGCTTCCAGTGGCCGCTGGCGCGGCTTGTGGGTTCACCGTTCTACGTCGCGCGTCTCGCTAGATGCACAACCTCTCGGCCACTGCTGCCGGTACACGGATTGCCCTCGGGTCTGCAGATTGCTTGTCGAGCAGAGCGGCGCGGCGCTCCACGAAGCGGACGATTCATTCGCGTTCGTCCGCGGCCTGGATGCGCCCGCTCTTCACCGCGGCCGCCAGCGCCTGGTGGTCGCGCTCGGTCTGATCGGCGTAGGCGATCGAGAACGCGGCGATCGCCTTGTCGAAGGTGTCTGCCTTCCCGAGGTAAGCCGCGATCGCGATCCGATCGCCCGAGCGTGCGTGTGCGCGCGCCAAAGTCCAGCCGCAGAGGCCGCCGTACGTCGTCAAGAGGACCCGATCCAGCGCGGCGATGTCCACCGAGAACTTCCAGTCGCGCAGCTGGCGCACGTAGAAGTCGCGCTCGATCCCGTCGGCGCCCTTCACGCGCTGCCAGCCGAGGAAGATGTCGCTCGCGGCCTGCATCAGCCGCTGGCCCGCCACAACGCGCTGGCCGCTGTTGGGGTACGCGCTCTTGCCGAGGAACCGCTCGAGGACCGACGCTTGCGCCTCCTTCGCCTGCAGGAAGAGCGGGTCCTCCTCGTCACGGCCGAACAGCAGGATGATCCAGGCCCGCGCGCCGACGCTCCCGACCCCGACGACCTTGTGGGCCATGTCCGCGAAGTTGTACCCCTCCAGCACGTGCCGCCGATCGGCCTGGAGGGTGCTTCGATAGCCGCGCAGGATCTCGCGCACCTGCTGCTCGAGCTGCTCGCGGTCCACGCCCTTCACGAAATCCTCCATCGGGACGATCAGGGGAGGATCGCTGATGATTCGCCGCCGGCCACCCACCTCGCGGGTCAGCTTCTCGTAAGCCTGGATGCTGTCCTTCGTCCGAGCCTTCGCGACGTTGCGCTCGGTGGCGTTCAGGCGCTCGCGGCCCACCTGCGAGCGGAACCGGTCGAGGATCTGCTGGATGTCGAGGCTCGCGTACCAGACGTCGAGGTTGCGGAGCGCCGCGAAGCTCCGCATCGCCTCGCGGTACGCGCGGACCGTCGTCAGGACGATGTCGGACCGCGCCGCCTTCGAGAAGCCGTTGTCGCGCCCGGCCAGCTCCATGCTGGCAGCCAGCCGCTTCACGTCCCAGTCCCACGGTCCCGGGAGCGTCTCGTCGAAGTCGTTGATGTCGAATACCATGCGGCGCTCGGGGGATCCGAACACCCCGAAGTTCGAGAGGTGCGCGTCGCCGCAGAGCTGCGCCCTCAGGCCCGAGCGCGCCGCGGCGGCCAGATCGGAGGCCATCACGCACGCTGCGCCCCGGTAAAACGTGAACGGGGAGACCAGCATCCGGCCGTAGCGGATCGGCACGAGCTCTGGCACGCGGGTCTTCGCTTGCTCCTCCAGAAGCGCGATCGGATCGGGCCGGTAGGGCAGCGCCTCCCAGTTCGCGTGCGCGGCACGTGGGATCTCCGCGCGCTCCGCCTTGCCGCGAGCCGCATGCTCCTCGGCGGAGAGGTGCGGCATCGCCCACTCCCCCGTAACCGTGGATGATCCATCGAGTGTGACCATCTCCGTCTTCCGTCCCTCCCTCGGCGTTCAACGTCCCGCGGCCGTGCGGGACGCGCCGTTCAGATCCTCGCACGTCCGCCAGACGCACGAGGGATGTTCAATCGCCCATCGTTCGCCGCAGATCGTTCAAGGCCTGCTGGCTCACCTGCAGAGCCCCCTCCTGCGGGCGATCGAGGTCGGCGGTCAGCAGCATGACGACCGAGAGGCTCATGACCAGCGTCGCGACCGTGGGGGACCGGCGCGTCTTGACCAGACCGGCGTGATAACCGACCGCCATCAGGTTCAGGATCGCGACCGCGAAGAGCGCCGCCCACAGGACCCCTGGAATACCGCTCCGGATGGCCACGTTGACGCGCGTCGTGTGGAGTTCTATCGTCCGGTTCAGCGACTCGATGAAGAGCGCCACGACGGGCGAGCTGGGGTGGTCTCGTCCGGCGGTCTCCGCCTCTTTCCAGAGCTCCCGGTGCAGCTCCTCCGAGCGCCGCACCGCTTGCTCGACGTTGCCGAGCCTCACCCCCTCCAGACGCGACGCCACGTAGTCACGCAGCAGCGCGCGGACCTTCGCGCCGCGGTCGCCGGGGAGCAGGCCGGCGCGCAGGTAGGTCGTCTCGATGGCGTTGGCCTCGTCGACGACCATATGTTTCCTCGCCTCGAAGCGGGTCGCCGCAAAGCCGAACGTGAACGCCAGGACGAGCGCCAGCAGGCCCATCGTGGTTGTGACCAGGGCGAGCACGTGGGCCCCGGCCTCCCCCTCGGACCGGCGCAGCCGGTATCCTCCCAGCCGATAGCCGCCCTCGACGGCGAGCACCAGGAGCACGATCACGATCCCCAGGAGCAACCAGAGCGGAATTCGATCGAGCGGTCCAGGCACGGGCATCGACGCACCTCGCTTCAATCACGGCGCTTCGCCGTCGCGAAGACGGAGCATGTTGCCGCGGCGCCGGCCTGGGCGCTCGCCCTCAGTCCGACAGCCCGGCTGGCGCTGACCTCATGGTCGCGATTCCTGGCGGAAGGTCAACCAACCCGTCCTCGTTCTGTCAAGCGCTTTCAGCGCGAACACAGGCCTGCAAGATCCGGAGTTTCTCCGATAGCAGCAGGGGCGGCCTGCTCCTGAGCGCGGCTCGTCGGACAGCGAACCTACACCGCCCGCCACCGGGTCTTCCGCATTTTTTCCTCGGGCGCTCGCGCAGGCGGCGGAGCTGCGGATAGCTTGGAAGGATGAAGAATCCTCTGCAATTTCCCCTGGTGATCGCGCTGTTGCTCGCCGCCTGCGACTCCACGCCGGGCTCCGGCGGCGACGGCGGCTCAGGGCCTGACGTGCCCTCGCCGCACCCCGCCGGCGGCGGAGCGAACGATGGCGGCGGGGGCGGCGGAACGAGCGATGGCGGCGGGGGCGGCGGCGACGGGCCGGTGCTGCCGTCCGGCACGCTGAGCGAGCGCTACCCGGACGACGTGGGGCTCGCCGGTGACCCCGCCGTGCTCTTCCACGACGACTTCGAGCAAGGCTGGGGGCGCTGGGACGGGCCCACCGCCGACACGCGCTACCTTCATATCGAGACCGACCCGGCCACAGCCCACGCCGGGCAGGGCTACCTCCGCTCGACCGTGACGACCGCCGATCTGGCGGAGGAGACGTACATCTCGTCGTCCACGTGGGTCACCCATGAGCGCGTCGACGCGCTCTACTGGCGCTTCCATGTGCGCTTCCCCGAGCTCGCCCCGAACCCGCACCACTGGGTGCGCATGGCGGCGGGCACCGAGAGCTGGGACAGCAGCGGCCTCGCGAACACGGTGCCGGCCGGAGACGACGGCTTCTGGTTCGACTTCGATACGACAACCGACGACGTCTTCAACTTCTACGCCTACTGGTACAAGATGCGCTCCGGGCGCTGCAACGACGGGACCGCCACCCCTGGCTGCGCCGGCGATCAAGGCACGACATACTACTACGGGAATGTCTTTCAGCCGCCGGATCAAGCGTCGTTCCCGCGCGACCGCTGGTTCTGCGTCGAGATGCACGCACGCGCCAACACGGTCGGCCAGAGCGACGGCGCGCTCGCGTTCTGGATCGACGGCGTGGCGATCGGCGACTACCGCCCCGGCTACCCCGACGGCACCTGGCTCCGCGCCCAGTTCCACACGGGAGGGTGCGACTTCAGCGCGTGCACCCAGCCCGAGCCGTTCGGTGGCTTCGACTTCCGATCGAGCGATGACGTGCGCTTCAAGAAATTCATGCTCGACGCCTATTACGAGCGCGACTCCGACGCTCGCCGGCGGGCGGAGATGGAAGAGCTCGGCATGACCGTCTCCGACACACACACCATCCTCTACGACGATGTCGTCGTCGCGACCGAGCGCATCGGCTGCCGCCGCTGAAGCACGCTCCGCGCTCGGCCCTCTCCCATGGTACCCTCCCGCGTATGGGTACCGCGAACGCCCCCGCCCCCCGACGGCGCTCGGCCCTGCGCCGCGCCGCATGCGCGGCCCTCCTGCTGGCCGGGTGCGGCCCCGCGCCCACGCTGGCCGAGCCGCGCGCGCCGGAGCCGCCGCCCGCCGCCGAGACGGTCTACATCGTCCTCCAGGATCCGCCCCCGGCGGCGGCGATAACGGCGGCCGACGGCTGGGTGCCGGAGGAATTCCCCGGCGACAACCCGTTCGAGCGGACACGCACCTGGATCGGCGATTACGACTGCCCGCAGGGCACGACCGAGATGACGTTCCGGATCCTGGAGGTCAAGGGCGACAGGATCAAGGCCGTGTTCGGCTTTCATCATGCCGACTCCGGCGCCGCCGGCAAATACCTCATGAGCGGCCGCTACGACGCCGAGACGCGGACGGCATCGTTCTCGCCCGGCGCCTGGCTCGAGCGCCCGCCCAACTACGTCACCGTGGGCATGAAGGGCGACCTCGCGTTCGACGGCTCGCTCTTCGCCGGACGCATCGAACACCCCGACTGCGGCGCGTTCCGGCTCCGGCCGGCGGGGTAGCGCCGCCCCTCGCGCTGCTCGTCGCCGGGCCACGCCGAGCGACGAGCAGCGCTTCCGTCATGTGGGCAGTCGCGCGAGCGAGGGGCGGAGCGCGACCCTCAGGGCGTGCTCGACGGGTCTGCCGGGTCGCTGCCCTCGTCTTCCTCGTCGCCGTCGCGGAAGCCGTCGCCGTCGCGATCGAGCCCGATCCGCACCCCCGATCCCGGCGGCGCGCACGTGTACGTGAGCTCGCCCCGGTTGCGCGAGGCCCGGTGCCGCAGCGCCGCGTCGCGGATCGGCGCGTCGCAGAGCCGGTCGCCGACGAACAGGCCCGCGCCGACGTACAGGAACCCCGCCGCCTCATGGTCGTGTGATCCCTTGACCACCAGATCACACTCCCCTGCATCAGCCCGCGCGCGGAGCAGATCGATCCTCGGCCCGACCGCGGCCGCGTTGTGGCGGGTGAGCGTCACCTGCTGCCCGACGATCGGCGCCAGGTTGCTGTCGAACGCGAGCAGGAACTGCTCCACCTCGCGCCGCATCACGTCCCCCTCCGGCCCCGGCGGGAACCCGCCCGGGGTGAGCGGAGACTGGTTGAACCCCATGTCGGGGGTCGCCGAGCTCACGAAGCGGAAGAGCGTCGGGACGCCCCCTTCGTTGTTGAAGCCGAAGCCGCGGACCTGGTCGCCCAGGTGCGCGTCGCTGCCCGGGAAGAGCTCGTTGTTCGCCATCCCGAACATGCCGACCTTCTGGTACAGATTGCGGAAGTGCGGCGATTTGAAGGCCTCGGTCTCCAGGTCGAACGTGTACCGGCCATCGCCGCCGAAGAAGCCCGGCGCATCGACGCCGAACTCCTCGTTCGCGTGGCGGTCGAGCACATGGCACGAGACGCAGGTGCCCTCCTCGCTGAAGTCGGACACGTTGTTGAAGAAGAAGCTGCGCCCGGCCTGCTGCGCCGGAGTGAGCGAGTTGTCGAGCGCCCGGTTCGGGTTGGGCGGATAGGTGACCTGCAGGATGAAATCGGCGAACGCCCGCATGTCGGCCTCGGGGATAAGCTCGCTCCTCCCCAGGAGATCCGGGAACGCGGCCTGGAACTCCAGGAACGCCGTCACCTCGTCGAACGTCCCGCTGTCCGGGTGCGCGCTCGGCTCGTCGTCGCCCCCGGTGCGATCGCCGCGCCAGTGCATGGGCCCGTGGTTCGCCATCCCGCGGAGGCTCTGCGTCGTCATCGGCCCCTTCATCGGGTGGTGGGTGTCGGGTATCCCGAAATCGAGGGGGTGTGACTCGAACGGCCCCGGGATGTCGGCGACCAACCCGTCCGGATTGCCGAGATCCCAGGACAGGCTGTCGAAATCGCCGTAGACATGGCAGCTCGCGCACGACGAGTCGCCGTGGCTCGACTCGAACGACGCGTCGTAGAGGAACCGGCGGCCGGCGACCACGCTCGGCGGCTCCGGGTTGTGCATCGGCACGTGCGCGATCTCGGACCTGGTCGTCGTGCTGAGGATCGAGATCGCGTTGTCGAAACGCGTGATCGTGTACAGGCGCCGCCGCGCCTCGTCGAGCAAAAGCCCCGTCGGGCCGCCGCCGGGCACCGGGATCTGCCTGGAGGCGCTCGGCACGAAGGTGTCGTTCTCCAGGGCGGCGGTGCTGAACACCCCGATCTTGGACGAGCCTATCGTCGCCACGTACAGCGTCTTGCCGTCGCTCGTGACGGCCATCTGCTGCGGGAGGGCGAGGCTCTTCTGGTTCTCGGCGTTCGGGACCGGGGCGCAGCAGGCGTCATAATCGATGTGTTTGTTGAGGTGCCTCGGCGTGACGCTGCCCGCCAGGCCGAGGACGGTGATCCTGCTCTCGTGCAGGTGACCTCGTACCGTCTGGCCGGCGAAGATCCCGGGCCCCTCGAAGCGCTTCTCGTTCCCTGCCTCGGTGTTCGACACGTACACCTTCCCGCTGACCGGGTTCACCACCATGTTGTAGAGGATGGTGCCGACGCCGGTGTAGAACCCGGCGGCGCCGGGCAGCTGCCTCGGCGGGCTCGCGTTCGCGTCGATGACGAACACGTCCTTGTCGGGCAGCGAGAGCCGGACGGAGCTGTCCCAGACGCGGTTCAGCTCGTCGACCCAGTGGGAACCATTGAACTTGACGATGAGCCCCGTCTCCGGATGCGGGATCCCCTCCGCGTTGGTGGCCGGCCCGGGCACGCCCCCCGCCGCCTCTCCGCCGTTCGGGATCAAACCCTCGTGGATCGCGGTTGTGCGGTTCCCGGAGTGGAAGGCCGCCGCATACACCTTGCTGCCGTCCGGCGTCACCGCCAGCGCCCTCGGGGTATCGCTGAACAGCGTGACGATGGTGAGGGGCGCGCCGGCGAGCGTCGGCCCGAGGCGATCAGCGTCGAAGACCCATACGTCCGCCCGGCCCACGCCCGGGGTCGTGAGCTGAGGATCGAACGGGATGTTCTGTCCGCGGTGCGCCGTCGTGATGAACGCGCGGCGCCTTCCAGGACCAGCAAACACGATATCCCGCGGCTCGTCGCCCACGAGCAGCGTCCGCACGACCCGGCCCGAGCGCGCCCCCTGGGTCAGCTCGACGACGCTCACGCTGTCCGACAGGTGGTTGACGACCCAGACCTCGGTATCGCTCCGCGCCGCCACGGCCACCGGCTCGAGGCCGACGGGGATGGAGGCGCGGTGCTCGATACCCTGATCCTTGACCCGATACACCTCGAGGTGGTTGTCGGGCGTGTTCACGGCGAATAGCAGCTTTCCGTCGGGCGAGAGCGCGAGCGGACGCACATGGCCGCTCTCGAAGAGGGTGAAAGACGACGCCGCCTCGGCGGATCGGCCGGCCGCGAGGGCGACGAGCAGCGCCGACGCCGCCACGAGACGGGAGAGGACATCGCGCACGACAAAGTACGAGGCCATGAGTCACCTCCGATGAGTGGGGTTCTCCTCAACTGATTTCGAATGGCAAGCAGACGATAAGGCGCGAAGGCTGAGTTAAAGGGTAGTCGTGGCCGGCTCGCATTGCAATATCGCAATGGGTTTGCTTCAGCAATCGATGCCTTCGGCACACCTGCGCCGAGCTACCTACCGAGGTGTCGCGACGGTGCGAGGCAGTCCAGTCGGGCAGACGGCGCCGGCGACCTCGAGACGGCCCCCCGGATCGCCGTGATCCGGTCGCAGAGCATCGCGGCGCCGCGGCGGTTCATGGTAGGCTGCGCAACATGCAGGGGGGCCTCGCAGTCGGGCCGTCGTCTCGGCGCCGGGAGCGCGGCGCGCGGCGATCGGTGCGCATCGCGCGCTGTCGCGCCGTCGAGCGGCGCGCGCTGCCCGCACGACACGCCCCGGGAAGGAGCCCCGAGAGACCATGAAGACATCGGCTGTGCGACGCACCATCGCCGGGCTCACGGTCGCCGTGCTGTCCGTCCTCGCCTCGGCGTGCCAGCCGGATCCCTCGCCCGGCGACCGGGGCAAGGAGGCGCGACCGCCTCTCCGCTTCAGCCACGGCTACTGGCTCGGGTATTTCCCGCTGTCGATCGCCGAGGAGAAGGGCTTCTTCGACCAGCAGGGCGTCGACGTGGAGCTCGTCTTCAACCCGGATCTCTACGGCATGATCTCCGATTTCACCGCGGGCAAGGTCGACGGCTTGCCGTGGACCATGGAGGTCGTCGTGCGCATCCTCGCGAGAGAGCCCGATGCGCGGGTCGTCCTCTACTCCGGCCAGACGGCGGGCGCCGACGTCATCATGGCGCGGCCCGAGATCCAGACGATCTCCGATCTCAAGGGGAAGAAGATCGCGGCCAAGACCGGCGCCATGGGCGAGATGCTGGTCAGCGAGATGCTGGAGAGGAACGGGCTCGCCATCGACGACGTGACGCTGGTCAACGTGGGCGAGACGGACGTCGCCCAGCTCCTGGCGAACAATACGATCCAGGCTGGGCACACCTGGGAGCCCTATGTCACGCAGGCGGCGAAGTCCGGCGCCAAGGCGATCTTCTCGAGCAAGGAGACGCCCGCGCTGTTCGCCGATTTCACGCTCTTCCGCAGCACGGTGCTGCGCGACCGCCCGGACGACGTCCGCGCCTTCATCCGGGCGTGGTTCCAGGCCGTCGAGTTCTGGAAGGCCCACCCGCAGGAGGGCAACGAGATCATCGCGAAGGCGCTCAAGATCCCGGCCTCGGACATCAGCACGGACGGATACGAGCTCTTCTCGCTGGAGGAGGTCCGACGGCGGTTCGCCCCGAACAACGACCCCACGTCGCTGGCCCCGCTCGTCAACAAGCACATCGATTTTCTCGTCCAGGACGGGCAGCTGGGGCGCCGCCCGGACCTCGACAACATCTTCGATTCGTCCTTCCTGCCGCCCGCCACGAGCCGCGAGTGACCGCCGCGGCCCGCGGAGCACCTGGAGAGCATCGCCACGGAGGTTCGACGAACGCCATGAGTCGCGCAATGCAGCAGCAGGCCCCGCTCATCACCCTCCGCATGAAGCTGATCGTGGCGCTCTTGACGGTCGCGCTCGCGCCGCTCTCGATCCTCACGCTCCTGAACAAGCGGACGAACGAGATGGTGTTGACCGAGAGCGCCAACCAGGCGCTCGCCGCGGCCGCGTCGCAGGCCGCGACAAGCGTCGACGACTTCATCGAGAGCAACCTGGACGCGGTCCGCGTCGAGGCCCGCCTGCCCGGGCTGACCAGCTACCTGAGCCTCGACGACGAGGCCCGGAGGAGCGGGAGCGAGGCGCACGCGTTCGCGTCGAGGACGCTGCACGGCCTCATCCGGAAGGACACGATCAACATCCTCTCCTATGCACTGCTCGACGAGCGCGGGCACAACGTCCTCGACACGGTGCAGACGCCCGCGGAGAGGGACGAATCGAGGAGGGACTACTTCGTCCGCGCGATGGAGACGGGCCTGCCGTACGCGTCGTCGGTCGTGTTCGCCGGCGAGGTGCCCCAGCTCGTCTTCAGCAGCCCCGTCCGCGACGCGCTGAACAAGAAGAAGACGATCGGCGTGCTCCGGTGCACCTACAACCTGTCGGCCGTCCAGCGGATCATCCTCTCCCAGACGCGCCTCCTGGAGGCGTCGGACGCGTTCGCGATCCTCCTCGACGAGCACCACGTCCGCCTGGCGCACGGCCGCTCTCCGGAGCTCGTGTTCAAGTCGCTGGTGCCGCTCGCCCCGGAGCTCGAAGGCCGGCTCAAGGCGGAGCGGCGGCTGCCGGACAAGCCGGCCGCGGAGCTGTCGACCGACGCGCAGGCCTTCGACGAGGGGCTGCGCCGGTTCGAGCGCGAGCAGGACCCCACCTCGACGGCGAGCCGCTTCCTGCAGGCCCGCATGGCCGCGCGGGACGCCCCCATGAGCGCGGTGGCCCTCGCGCGCGTGAGCGCCTTCGACGGCATGAAGAAGCCGCCGTGGACCGTGGCGTTCGTGCGGCCGGAGGCGGCGTTCCTCGAGCCCATCGAGGAGAAGACGACGCGCGACGCGCTGCTGCTCGCCTCGCTGATCGCCGCGATCGTCACGGCGGTCGCCGTCCTGATGGCGCAGGTCCTGACGAGGCCGATCACCCGCCTCGCCCAGGCGGCGTCGCAGCTGGCGAGCGGGAAGCTCGACACAGCGGTCGAGGTGCGATCCCACGACGAGATGGGCACGCTGGCGGAGTCGTTCAACCAGATGGCGCGCCAGCTCCAGGGGTCGTTCGAGGAGCTCGAGCACCGCGTCGAGCAGCGCACGGCCGAGCTGAAGGAGGCGAAGGTCGCCGCGGACGCCGCCAACAAGGCGAAGAGCGACTTCCTCGCCAACATGAGCCACGAGCTCAGGACGCCGCTCAACGGCATCCTCGGCTACGCGCAGATCCTCCGGCGCTCGCGGGGGCTGAGCGAGCAGGACCTGCGCGGGATCGACGTCATCCATCGCTCCGGCGCCCACCTGCTCACGCTGATCAACGACGTCCTCGATCTGGCGAAGATCGAGGCGCAGGCGATGGAGGCCCACGCGAACGATTTCCACCTCCCCTCGTTCCTGCGATCGACGGCCGAGATCTGCCGCATCCGCGCCGAGGAGAAGGGCATCACGCTCGTGTATACGCCCGATCCCGAGCTCCCCACCGACGTGGTCGCCGACGAGCGGCGGCTGCGGCAGGTGCTGATCAACCTGCTCGGCAACGCCGTGAAGTTCACCGAGAAGGGCAGCGTCTCCTTCACGATCAAGCGGCTGGGCGACGGGCCGCGCCCGCCGCACGGATCCGCGCCGGACTCCGCCACGATCCAGAGCGCGCCGCGCAGGACGCACCGGGTGCGCTTCGAGATCGAGGACACCGGGACGGGCATCAGCCCGGATCAGCTCGACCAGATCTTCCTCCCGTTCAAGCAAGCCAGCGACGGCAAGCGCCGCGTCGACGGGACGGGGCTCGGGCTCGCGATCAGCCAGCGCATCATGAAGCTGCTCGGCAGCTCCATCGAGGTGAGGAGCGAGCCCGGCAAGGGGAGCGTGTTCTGGATGGACGTGATCCTCGCCGAGTCGCCCCGGCGAACCCAGCCCACGGCGCTCCGGCCCGCCTCGGCGGTCGTCGATTACGAGGGCAGGCGGCGGCGGGTGCTCGTCGTCGACGACCAGCCCGAGAACCGCGCGGTGCTCGTGAACATGCTGCAGTCCGTCGGGTTCGAGACGTCCGAGGCCACGGACGGCAAGGAGGGCCTCGCGGCGGCGTCGGAGCGCGAGTTCGACCTGGTGATCACGGACCTCGCGATGCCGGAGCTCGACGGCTGGGAGATGATCCGGCTGCTCCGGAAGGCGCCGGATCGAGCAGGATTGAAGATCTTCGCGTCGTCCGCGAGCGTCTTCCTCTCCGATCAGGACAAGAGCCTGGCCGCGGGCGCCGACGATTTCCTCCCGAAGCCGCTGCAGCTGGAGGAGCTCTTCGACAAGATCCAGCGGCACCTCGGGCTCTCGTGGATCTACGAGCAGCAGGGCGATCCTGGCGCAATGGGCGAGGCGCCCGCCGTCGCCCACCGCGACCCGAGCTCACCCGAGCTCCCCGGCGGCGCAGATCTCCCGATGACCGCCCCCGCCGCCGAGGATCTGCGGCTCCTCTTCGATCTCGCGCACAGGGGGCTCTCCCACCAGCTCCAGAAGCACCTCGACAGGCTCGATCGCGCCGATCCGAAGCTCGCGCCGTTTTGCAGGCACCTGCGCCGCCTGATGCAGGATTTCAAGATGGAAGCCGTTGAAGATTTCATCAAGATGCACCTACGCGATTGACGTTGCTTGGACGGCGCGCGCCTTGGTCGTGGCAATGGGAGCGCGCGCTTCCTGGAGGCTAGAACGATGGATGCCAGTGAAGCCGGAACGATACTCATCGTGGACGACAACCCGAGGAACCTCGGTCTCTTGTCCGATACCCTGACGGGCTCAGGCTTCGAGGTCGCGGTGGCGGTGGACGGCGCGCGCGCCCTCCGGCTCGCGCGGGAGGGGATGCCGGATCTCATCCTGCTCGACGTGAAGATGGATGGGATGGATGGGTTCGAGACGTGCCGCCGGCTGAAGGGAGACCCGGCCACGGCCGCGATCCCCGTCATCTTCATGACGGCGAGCACGGACCTGTCTGCGGACCGGGTGAAGGGCCTGAACCTGGGCGCCGTCGATTACCTCGCCAAGCCGTTCCTGGACGAGGAGCTGCTCGCGCGCGTCCGGGTGCACACAAAGCTCAGGAGGCTGACGATGCGCCTCGCCGCGCAGGTGGAGGAGCGGATCGCGGCGGAGGCGGCCTTGCAGCGGCTCACGCAAGAGCTGGAGAGGCGCGTGGGAGAGCGCACGGTGGCGCTGGAGCGCGCGCTCGAGGGGCTCACGCAGGCGCAGGCGCAGATGGCGACGGTCATCCGCGCGGCGCAGGCGGTCTCGGGCGAGATCGTCCTCGACGACGTGCTCGACCGGCTGATGCGGCTCACGCTGGAGCACGCCGGCGCGCGGAAGTGCGTCCTCGTCCTCTCGCGCGAGTCCGGGCTGGTGATCGAGGCGTCGATCACGAGCGATCCGGACACGGTGGTGCTCGGGCTCTCGACGCCGGTCGGCCCGGGCGCCGATCTCGCGGCGTCGCTCGTGGAGGAGGTCGCGAGCACCCGTCAATCGGTCTTCGTCTGGGACACGGGCCGCGACGCTCGCCCGGAGGACGCGCGGTACCTCGCCGGGAAGGGGCCGAGGTCGATCCTCTGCCTGGCCATGATGTGCCAGGGCGAGCTGATCGGCGTCCTCTACATCGAGGGCGACGCGGCGCCGGAGCCGCTGCTCGCGACGCAGCTGGAGACGCTCGGGCTCCTGGCCTCCCAGGCGGCGGTGGCCGTGAAGAACGCCCTGCTCTACGGGCACCTGGCGGACATGACGTCCGAGCTCCGCCGCTCGAACGAGCGCCTGGAGACCGAGGTGGCGCGCCAGACGGAGGAGCTCCGCCAGACGAACGAGCGTTTGCAGCGGGAGCTCGTGGAGCGCGCCCGGGCCGAGGAGGAGCGCGCCCGGGCCGAGGAGGAGCGCGCCGCGCTGCAGGCGGAGGTCATCGACGCGCAGAGCGCCCGGCTCGCCGAGCTCTCGACGCCGCTCATCCCGATCACCGATCACATCATGGTGATGCCGCTCATCGGGACGATCGACTCCGCGCGAGCGCAGCAGGCGCTCGAGGCGGCGCTGAACGGCGTCCAGACGAACCGGGCGAAGGTCGTCATCATCGACGTCACCGGCGTGACGGTGCTCGACTCGGCGGTCGCGAGTACGCTGATGAGCACGGCGACGGCGCTGCGGCTGCTCGGGTCGAAGACGGTGATCACCGGCATCCGCGCCGAGCTGGCGCAGACGCTCATCGATCTGGGCGTCGATCTCGGCGCCGTGGTGACCAAGGGGACGCTGCAGAGCGGCATCGGCTACGCGCTCCGGCAGGCCGGCGACGGCGTGGCGGGCCTGCACGTCAACGGCAATAGCGCCCGCAACGGCGGCGCGACCGGGCGCAGGAACGGCCATTATTAGGGACCGGCAGATCGCTGCCCTTCGCTCGCCGCGCCGGGGAGCGCCGCCCGGTACCCCAGGTAGCGCCCGAACGCGCGCATCGCCTGGTTCCAGTGCTTGGGCTCCTTCACCAGCATCTCCTTCACGCCGACGTCGGCCAGCGCGTCGCCCACCTCGATCCACCGCGGCTCGCGCGTCAGCGCGTAGGCGGCGCCGAACACGGGCACGATCAGCAGGTTGAGGTCGGCGGTCCCGCTGTCGTCGTACGCGTCGGTCTCGCAGCCCCACAGGTACCGGAACGCGCGCCCGTCCGAGGTGATGGCGCGCTCGGCGAGCCAGCCTGCCGCGCGCGCGACCACCTCGCGGACGCGCGGGTCGCCGGTGAGCGCGTGGTAGTCCATGAGCGCGTCGACGAGCAGCGCGGTCATGAACGGCGAGCCGCCGCGCGGGCCGCGCTCGCACTCCGACGGGTCGGCGCGGGTCAGGTCGTGCTCGAACGCGCCCGACGCGCCCTGCCGCTGCCAGGCGACCGTGCGGTCCGCCAGCCCGCGCAGCGTCGACAGGAGCTCGGGCCGCGGGTCGAGCGCGTAGTAGCTCGACAGGGTCATCATCACCCAGGCCATGTTGCGCTCGGTCACGCGCAGCACGTCTTCCCTTCCGCCCGTGAGCGCGGCCTGGTTCTGCCGGAGGGCCTCGCCCATGGCGAGGACCGCCTCCCTGGCCGCCGGATCACCGGTGAGCAGGTAGTCGTCGACCATCCCCTGGCCGAGCATGCGCCGGAGGACTGGCCAGGAGAGGGGCGCCGCCGGGCTCCAGTCGTCGCGCTCGCAGATGTGGACAGCGAGGCGGCGATCGGGCGAGAACCTGAGCTCGTGCTGCCGGTACCAGACGGCCTCGGCGCGCGCGCGCCGGTAGCGCGCGGCGTCGCCGTTGCGGAGGAAGCGCTGGTAGAGCGCGTGCGGACCGTCGTAGTACGTGCGGTACGGGGCCGAGCAGGTGACGCCGTACGCGTCGTAGGCGGGCGTCATGCGGGCGAGCGCGCCCTCGATGCGGGCCTCGAAGCCGGGGAAGCGGCGATCGTCCATGGCCGGCAGCTGCGGCCCGGACACCAGGCTCGCCGCGTACCACGACGGCGGCAGCACCGCCGCGATCGGCCCGTCCGGGTTCGGCAGGAGCGCCTCGTCGAGCACGGCCGCCGGAGGGACCTGGAAGGGCTGCGGGACCTGGGCGAGCCCGGGGGCCGGGGCGGCCGGGAGGGCTGGACGGTCGGCGCGCTGCGAAGGTGACGATGGCGAAGGGGCGCCGAAATCCAGCGTGTAGATCGCTCGTTCTCCGGGCGCGAGCGCGGCGCGGAAGACGAGGAGCGCGCTGCGGATCGAGCGGCCCCTGGGCCAGACGGCGAGCGGCTTCGCGCGGAGCGGGACCGCCGCGCCGCGCGCGTCGCGCAGGCGGATGAACCGGACGTCGCGCAGCGCGCCCGGCGCGAACGGCACGGCCGCCGACACGACGGCTTCCGGCGCCGGCAGCGCCGCTCCCGGCGGGCGCTTCGCGGGCGCGGGCGCGCTCGCCGCGGCGTCGGCGACGAGCAGCAGCGGGACCGATTCCGCGGGCGGCGGCGCCGGGAGCGCAGGCGCGCCGTGCGCCTCCAGGACGGCCCGCACGCGCGGCTCCACCCGGCGGGCGGCGGGCGCCCGGCCGCAGCTCGCCAGGAGGAGCGGCGCTGCGAGGAGCAGCGCCGCGAGTGGGCGGCCGGCGGCGGGCCTCGCCTTGGCGCGCTGCGCATCCATGCCGCATCCGATGCTCCGCGCCCGCCGCGCATCGCGGCAGCGCCATCGAGCGCGCGGACGCGACGAGGCGGGCAGCTCGGCGCGGCGCGCTCGCCCGATCGCGCTCGCCGGTGCCGCGGGAACGAGGGCAAACAGCGTGTCGAGCCCGCTCGGCAGGCCGTGGGCTCGAACGCCTCGGCCCCTCGCCGGCATCGAAGGGGAACCTGCTGCGATGCTGTGGGCTGTCCTGAGCGTGTTCGTCGGAGCGCTGCTGGCGCCGGCCCTCTACCGCGGGCTCGGGCGCCCGGCCGGCTGGCTCTTCGCGGCGCTCCCGCTCGCGGTGCTCGTGTTCGCGGCGCAGCTCGTCCCGAGGCCCTTCGCCGAGGGGGCGGCCCATCACGCGTCGCTGCCGTGGATCCCGTCGCTCGGCGTGGAGCTCGCGGTGAGGCTGGATGGGCTCTCGCTCGTGTTCCTCGGGCTCATCTGCGGCATCGGCGCGCTGATCTTCGTGTACGCGAGCGAATACCTGCGCTCGCACCCGCGGCTCGGGCGGTTTTACGCCTACCTGCTCCTGTTCACGGGATCCATGGCGGGCCTCGTGCTCGCGGACGACGTCATTCTCCTCTTCGTGTGCTGGGAGCTCACGAGCGTGAGCTCGTATCTGCTCATCGGGTGGGACCACGAGCGGCCGGCGGCGCGCAAAGCCGCCTTGACGGCGCTCCTCGTGACGGGCGGCGGCGGGCTCGCCATGCTCGCGGGCCTCGTCCTCCTCGTCGTGGTCACGGGAGAGACGCAGATCTCGCGGTTCTCGGGGGACGTCGTCCGCGAAGGCCCCCTCTACCTGCCGATCCTGCTCCTCGTCCTCGCGGGGGCTTTCACGAAGTCAGCGCAGGTGCCCTTTCATTTCTGGCTCCCTCGGGCGATGGAGGCGCCCACGCCGGTCAGCGCCTACCTGCATTCGGCCACGATGGTGAAGGCCGGCGTCTATCTGCTCGCGCGCCTGCATCCAACGCTGGGCGCGACGCGACAATGGCACCTCGTCGTGACGGGCTTCGGCGCCGCCACGATGGTGGCGGGCGCGGCGCTCGCGGTCACGCAGAAGGACCTCAAGCGGATCCTCGCCTATTCGACCGTGAGCGTGCTCGGCCTGCTCACGATGCTCCTCGGCATCGGGACCCGGGCGGCCGTCTCCGCGGCGGTGGTCTATCTGGTCGCGCATTCGCTGTACAAGGGCGCGCTCTTCATGACCGCGGGGACCCTGGACCACGAGACCGGGACCCGCGACGTCACCCGCTTGCGGGGCCTCGCGCGGCTCATGCCGATCACCGCGACGGCGGCCGTGCTGGCGGCGCTCTCGAGCGCGGGGGCGCCGCCCCTCCTCGGTTTCCTGTCGAAAGAGCTCTTCTACGAGGCCGTCCTCGGGCCGCCCTCGATGACGGCGGTCCTCGCCGGGGCCGCGGTCCTGTCGAGCGCCCTCCTGGTCGTGGTGAGCCTGGTCGTCGGCCATCGCCCCTTCTTCGGGGGTCCTCTGGCGGCGCCCGCGCTCCCCCACGAAGCGCCGCCGTCCTTGTGGCTCGGGCCTGCCACGCTCGCGGCGGCGAGCCTCGTCTTCGGGGTGGCGCCGGCGCTCCTCGGTGACCTCCCGAGCGCGGCGGCGACAGCCATCCTCGGCCGGCCCGCGCCGCTCGAACTGCACCTGTGGCACGGCCTGACCCCCGTGCTCGGGCTCAGCGTCGCGACCCTCCTCGCCGGCCTCGGGCTCTTCCGTGCTCTCTCCGGCCGCGAAGGGCGCCTCCTCGACGCCGCCGCGCGCGTCGGGGCCTGGGGCCCCGCGCGCGTGTACGACGCTGCCTTCGCGGGGCTCCTCCGGTTCGCGGAGTGGCTGACCGCGCGGCTCCAGACGGGGCATTTGCGCCGTTACCTGCTCATCACGGCCCTGACGACGGTCGTGCTCGTCGGGACGCCTCTGCTCCGGAGCCTCCCTTTCACGATCCCGTCGCTCACGGTGGAGCTCCCGGAGCTCGTGCTCGCGGGCGTGATCCTCGCGTCCGCGGCCATGGCGACGCGCACGCAATCGCGCCTCGCCGTCGTCGCCGCGCTCGGCGCGATCGGCCTCTGCGTCATGCTCGTCTACGTGATCTTCAGCGCGCTCGATCTCGCGCTGACGCAGATCATGGTCGAGGTGCTGACGGTCGTCATCTTCGTCCTCGTCCTGCACCACCTTCCGCGCTTCGTGCCCCGATCCCCCGCGCGCGTGTGGATCCCGGACGCGATCGTCTCCGTGATCTTCGGGGCCACGGTGACCCTGTTGATCCTCATGTCGTCGACGCTCTCCCCGGAGCCGATCCTGCGCGAGTTCTTCGTGGCGAAGGGATACCCGGAGGCCCACGGCCGGGACATCGTCAACGTGATCCTCGTGGATTTCCGGGCGATGGACACGCTCGGGGAGTCCACGGTCCTCTGCGTGGCCGGGATCGGGGTCTATGCCCTGCTCGCGACCCGCACGCGGAAGGGGGCCTGAGCCATGCCCTCCGTCGTCCTGCGCGCCGCCACGCCGGTCCTGATGGTGCTCCTCATCATCGTCTCGATCTATGCGCTCCTCCGCGGTCACAACGAGCCCGGGGGCGGGTTCCTCGGCGGGCTCATCATCGCAGCGGCGTTCTCGCTCCACATCCTCGCTCACGACGTCCCCTCGACGCGGCGGCTGCTCCGCGTCGCGCCCCAGACGCTCATGGGGCTCGGGCTCGCGACGAGCCTGCTCTCGGGCGTCATCGGGCTCGTGGCCGGCGGCTCCTTCCTGCAAGGCGTATGGGCGACCGTCCCCGTGCCGGGGCTCGGCGACGTCGCGGTCGGGACGCCGGTGCTGTTCGACGTCGGCGTGTATGCCGCCGTGATGGGCATGGTGCTCATGATCCTCCTTATGGCCGCGGAGATGAGCTCATGACGGTCCTCCTCGCGATCGTCGTCGGCGGGCTCTATGCGTCGGGGCTGTTCCTCATGCTCCGGCGCAGCATCGTGAAGCTCGCCTTCGGCCTCGTGCTGCTCGGGCACGGGACGAATCTCCTCATTCTCACGGCGGCCGGCGTCGTCCGCGGCCGTCCCCCGCTGATCCCCAAGGGCGAGGGGGCCTTCCACGCGCCGCCGGCCGATCCCGTGGCCCAGGCGCTGATCCTGACGGCCATCGTCATCAGCTTCGCGGTCGTCGCGTTCGCCGTCGTCCTCCTTCATCGCGTTCATCGGACGATGGGCAGCGACGACATCGACTCTCTCGAATCGACCCGCCCATGAAGGTGCTGCTCGTCCTGCCCGTCCTCGTCCCCCTGGCCACGGCGGCCCTCTCGCTCCTCTCCTTCCGGCGCGTGGGGAGGCAGCGCGCGCTCGGGCTCGCCGGGAGCGTCCTTCAGCTCACCGTCGGTATCGCCTTGCTCCGCGCCGTGCACCGGGGAGGCATTCAATCGACCCAGCTCGGGGGCTGGCCCGCGCCGTACGGCATCACCTTCGTGGCCGACCTCTTCTCCGCGCTGATGGTCCTGCTCTCGGGCGTCATCGCGGTCGTCACGTCGATCTACTCCCTGTCGGACATCGACCGCGGACGGCGGGCGCACGGGTTCTACCCGCTCATGCACGTGCTCCTCATGGGGACGAACGGGGTCTTCGTCACAGGCGACCTCTTCAATCTGTACGTCTGGTTCGAGGTGACGCTGATCGCCTCCTTCGTCCTCCTGGTGCTCGGCAACGAGCGGCCGCAGATGCAGGGCGCGATCAAGTACGTCGCGATGAACCTGATCTCGAGCGCCCTCTTCCTCACCGGCCTCGGCATCCTCTACGGATCCGTGCACGCCCTCAACATGGCCGATCTCTCGGTCAAGCTGCCGAGCCTCGCGCCGCCGATCCGGTTCACCCTCGCGATGATCTTCCTCGTCGCGTTCGGCATCAAGGCCGCTGTCTTCCCCCTCTTCTTCTGGCTGCCGGACTCGTATCACACGCCCCCCGTCACGGTCACCGCGCTGTTCGCGGGGCTCTTGACGAAGGTGGGTGTCTACGCCCTCGTGCGCAGCTTCACCCTCCTCTTCGTGGGCGACAGGGAGGCCACCCACGCGCTCCTCCTCGGGATCGCGGCCTTCACCATGGCCGTCGGCGTGCTCGGCGCGGTGTCCCACCGGGAGGTCCGGCGTATCCTCGCGTTTCACAGCGTGAGCCAGGTCGGCTACATGGTCATGGGCCTCGGCCTGTTCACGCTGTCGTCCCTCTCGGGGGCGATCTTTTTCGTCCTGCACCACGCCATCATCAAGTCGAACCTCTTTCTCATCAGCGGGATCATGCGATCCGGCGGGAAAGACGCTTCCCTCGACCTCCAGGGCGGGCTCCTCGCGCGGAGCCCCGGGCTCTCCGCCTGCTTCCTCGTCACGGCCCTCTCCCTCGCCGGCATACCGCCCCTGTCGGGTTTCTGGGCCAAGCTCATCCTGGTGCGGTCGGGGCTCGAGCTCGGCTCGCGGGGGGCCGCGGCCGTCGTCGCCACGAGCCTCGCCGTCGGCCTCGTCACCCTGATTTCGATGACGAAGATATGGAATGAGGCCTTCTGGAAGCCCGCGCCCGCCGAGGCCGACCTCGCCCCGCGCGAGAGCGGGGCGCGGCGCCGCGCGCTCCTGTACGTGCCGGTCGTCCTCTTGACCGCGCTGGGCGTCACGCTCGGAATGGCGCCCGAGCCGCTCCTCGCCGTCGTCCGGCGGGCCGCCGCGCAGCTCGCCGATCCGACCGACTACGTGCGCGCCGTGCTGGGGGAGGGTCGCCCATGAGAGCCCTCGTCCTCAATCTGTTCCTGGCGATCGTCTGGGTGGGCCTGACCGGCCGCGCCACCGCAGGGGGCCTCGTCTTCGGCTTCCTCCTCGGGTACCTCTTGCTCCTCTGGCTCCGGCGCCTGCTCGGCCCCACGACCTATTTCGAGAAGCTGCCAGGGGTGCTGTCGTTCATGCTCTTCTTTGCGAAAGAGATGGTGCGGGCGAACCTCAGGGTCGCCCGCGACGTCATTTCGATCAGGCGAAAGAGCCGCCCCGGCATCGTCGCGGTGCCCCTGGATCTGACGACCGATCTCGAGATCACCGTGCTGACGATCCTGCTCGCCCTGACGCCAGGCACCTTTGGCCTCGACGTCTCGGGCGACCGCACGGTCCTCTTCGTCCATGCGATGTTCGTGGACAGCGCCGACGCGCTGCGCGCGACCATCAAGAGCGACCTCGAGCGCCGCGTGAAGGAGCTCTTCCGATGACCCCGCTCTTGCTCGTCGCGATCGCCGTCGTCACGGCGGCGTTCGTCGTCGCGTTCATCCGCCTCCTGCTCGGGCCGAGCCTCCCCGACCGCGTTGTCGCCATGGACCTCATGGCGACGGTCGGAAGCGGGGGCATCGCCCTCTACGCAATGGTGACCGATCACGGCGTCCTCCTCGATGCGGTCATGGTGCTGTCGCTCATCTTCTTCCTCGGCACCATCGCGTTCGCGTACTACCTCGAGCGGCAGGGGGAGACGTCGTGATCCTCGAACTCGTCGAGGGCGCGCTCCTCATCGTCGGATGCATCTTCATGCTGCTCGCGGCCGTGGGCATCCTGCGCATGCCGGACCTGTTCACGCGCCTCCAGGTGACATCGAAGGCCTCGGTGTTCGGGATGACATGCATCATCTCGGCCTCCGCCCTTCATTTCTACGACCCGGCCGTCACGACCCGGGCCATCGTCATCATCGCGTTCGTTGCGCTGACGATGCCCGTGGCGACGCACTTGCTCGCTCGCGCCGGCTACACGACGAGCACGCCCCTCTCGCCGGAGACCGTGGTGAACGAGCTCGCGGCGCATTACGATCCGGCGACCCACACCCTCGCCGGCACGGAGCCGAGGACCCGCACGTTCGAGCTCGCGCCCGGGGCCGCCGTCATCGGCAAGCGTATCGCCGAGCTCGGCCTGCCTGCCGGCGTGCTCATTCGCGCCGTTCACCGCGAGGGCGGGACCGTCGTGCCCCGAGGCCAGACGATCCTCGAGGCCGGCGACAGGCTCGAAGTGCTCGTGGAGCCGGCGGAGCTCGGCCGCGTGCGCGAGATCTTCGAGGCCTAGTACTACAGCCGCACGTCGGCGAGCGCCGAACGAGCTGGGCTCCACCAGTGTGCGGACAAGCCAAGCGTCACGATCGTCCGCCCGTCCATCGAAATCCGCGGAGATTTCGCGTCGTGCGGCTGTAGTACTAGCTCGATCCCTGATGAACCGGCTCCGTATCCTCACGCATCGTCTCGCTGCCAGGACAGCCTCCTCCACGCGAGCGCTCAGGGCTGGATAGCCCCCACCGCGCGCGCCGGAGCGCCGAAGCAGGGCAGCGGGGCCACATCTTTCTACGATCGACGGAATTCCGTCGCCGGATAGGCGACCCCTGCATGATTTTTGTGACGGAACTGCTTGGACGCTCGCCGTGTTCGGACATACTCGTGCCCTCGATGGCTTGATCGCGTCCGGGGGGCAACTGCCTGCCTGTTCGGGTCACCCCGAGAAAAGGAGACTTATGTCACGGTGGTTGAAGCTCTCGTTGCTCGCCCTTGGGGCCAGCACTCTCTTGGCCGCGTGCGGGGATGACGGGGAATCGCCCGCTGGCACCAGCAGCACGTCGTCCACGGCCGGCTCGGGCGGGGGCGACGCCTCGACGAGCACATCCGCGTCGGGGAGCGGCGGCGGTGACGGCGGAAACGGCGGCGGTGACGGCGGAAACGGCGGCGGTGACGGCGGAAACGGCGGCGGTGACGGCGGAAACGGCGGCGGCGCGTCCCTGCGGGCCGAGGCGGAGATCCAGGGGCTGAACTCGAGCGGCCTGACCGGGACCGCGGCTTTCGCGCAGACCGGAGAGGAGGTGACGCTCACCATCACGCTGTCAGGCTGCCCTGAAGGCGAGCACTCCGCTCACATCCACGAGAACAAGAGCTGCGGCAGCAACGGTAATGATGCGGGGGCCCACTGGGTGCCCAACGGCGAAGGACTCGGCAGCTTCACGTGCGATGCGAGCGGCAAGGGCACGCACACGGTCAAGCGCGGGACCGACGTCTGGACCGTTGGCGACGACGCGGACACCGACGTGACGAAGTACGCGATCGTCGTGCACGCCGCGGCAGACCCCGACGCGGGCGGCCGCATCGGCTGCGGCCTCATCGAGCAGGAGTAACCCTCCGCGGAGCTCGTCCGTCCGGGCCTCCGGGGGGCGTATCGGCCCCCCGGCTACCATCCCGCGGCGGGTGGCCAGCTAGCGAGACTCGGAAACTTTCTTCGAAGGCATCACCGTGACCTCCTGACGCTGGAGGGTGACGGTGCGCTCGATGACGTCCGACGCGGAGAGCTGAAGGAAGAGAAGCCGAGAAATCCGCGGCCCAGCCGGTGGTAACGCCCGTCGCGGTAGCCGACCTCGAAGCGCCGCGGCCGGTCCGCGCCGTTGTTGAGCGCGTACGCGCGTTGAACACACCGCCGAGCGGCAGGATCACATCCTGGGCCCCGTCCCCGTTGAGATCGCCGGTGCGCGGCCCGTGTGGATCGGCGAGCGTGATCGCGTCACCGATTCGACGGCATCGGGCAGGCCGTCGCCGTTGACGTCGAGAAAGACGACGCGGCCCACGCCCCACACGACAGGGAGCTCGGTGTCGATGAGCTCCCAGCGTCCCTCGCCTCGGCGCATGATCGCCTCGTAACTATTTCCGATGAGGGCCGTCCCGTCATTAAACAACTTCAGGGAAGGCACGATGAGGTCGATCTTGCCGTCGGCGTCGACGTCGAGCGCGTCGAGCTCCACATTGCACGGATAGCCGGTGAGCAGCTCGATCGATTCGCCCGTGCGGTCGAACCCCGCGGGCGTCGCGCCGCGCGCGGGCCTCCAGAAGTGGACGGTCCACACGGCGGAGAGCGGGAGCTGCACCAGCTCCTCGGCGTGGTCCTGACACTGGATCAGATCCGGCACTGAGTCGCCGTCGAGATCGGCAAGGTGCACCGAAGCGCCGGGGCTGCTCAGGCTCGGCGGCGCAGGCGTGACCCCGAGCGGGAACGGCCGGCGGATGCCCGTGTCGTGAAGCGCGAAGGTCCGGTCCGGCCGGGACAGGAGCACATGCCACGTGGTCTCGGCCTCGTAGACGTCGTGGAGCAGGACGTCCATCCGCCCGTCGTCATCGTAGTCCAGGACCGTCCCGAGCTCGGGCTGAGGAAGGGCCGGGGCGGACGGTCGATCCGGATCGGCGACGAACAGCCAATCCTCAAGGAAGGCGAGCTCCGCCGGCGCGAGGTAGGTCGGTGAGGCGCGCGGCCCGAGGTTGCGCGCCACCTGCTACGCGGTGATCGGATTCGACGGCGTGCTGAGCCCCGCGACGATGTCCGGAATCACGAGGTCGTCGAGCCCGTCGGCGTCGGTGTCGAACACCATCGGGCTCGCCTTCTCGGAGACCGGCTTGTCGATGTCCGTCGTGAGCCGCTCGAATCATCGCTTTCCGCGGCTGTACTGAAACCGTGTCGGAGGCTTGCAGCCCCGGTCGCTCGCACACTCCTCGACCTGGGCGAGGAGCGTCCGGCTCGTCGTCGGGCTCAGCTCGTAGCGGAAACCGCAGCTCCGAACCAGCGCGTCGCCGTCACGACCCGGGCCATCGTCATCATCGCGTTCGTGGCGCTGACGATGCCCGTGGCGACGCACTTGCTCGCTCGCGCCGGCTACACGACGAGCACGCCCCTCTCGCCGGAGACCGTGGTGAACGAGCTCGCGGCGCATTACGATCCGGCGACCCACACCCTCGCCGGCACGGAGCCGAGGACCCGCACGTTCGAGCTCGCGCCCGGGGCCGCCGTCGTCGGCAAGCGTATCGCCGAGCTCGGCCTGCCTGCCGGCGTGCTCATTCGCGCCGTTCACCGCGAGGGCGGGACGGTCGTGCCCCGAGGCCAGACGATCCTCGAGGCCGGCGACAGGCTCGAAGTGCTCGTGGAGCCGGCGGAGCTCGGCCGCGTGCGCGAGATCTTCGAGGCGTAGCACCACAGCCGCACCTTGACACCCCCGGCGCTCGGCGGGCAGGCGTGTTTGCCAGGCTCGCCATCCTCTCTTATCCTATGCGGTTCGTCCGCTTGCGCCGCTTCCACGCGGCGAGCCGGGACGAAGGGGGGTTGTAATGAACAGAAAGATGCTGGTCGCTGGGTCGCTCCTCGCGCTCACGGGGTGTGCTGGGAACGTGGACGCTCCCGGCGCAGGCGGAGCCGACGACCCAGAGGAGCTCGAGACGGCGCCCGGGCCGCTCCGGGCGGGTGACGTCATCGCGTATGCGGCCGAGACGTCCCACCCGTACGCCGGCGGCTGGAAGCAGGCGATCACCTCGCCGGGCGCCACGTTCGTGCGCGTGCACTTCAACGACTTCTCTCTCGCGAAGGGCGATTATGTCACCGTCTCGAGCCCCGACGGCGCGCAGTCGTTCCGGTACGAGGATCGCGGCCCGAACGGGGACGGCGACGTCTGGGCGTTCGCCATCGACGGCGAGACGGCGATCGTCGAGCTGCACAGCAGCACCGGCGGTGGCCACGGATTCTCGATCCCGGACATCGGCCACGGGACGCTCGCGCTCGCCCCGGTTCCTGTGACATCGGGCGAGGCGACGCCGCACAGCGTCTCCCTCGAGAGGAGGCCCGGCGGAGGCACGCCGGATGTCGTGTGTGCCACGGAGGGTCGCGAAGCCATCATGTGTCACCCGGAGCTCGACCTCCAGCAGAGGCCTGTGGCGAGGCTGCTCTTCGCGCGCGGCACGGGCATGTACCTGTGCACGGGCTGGCTGATCGCCACCAAAGACAAGGAGCGTACCACGCTCATCACCAACAACCATTGCATCAGCACCCAGGACGAGACGAACAGCCTCGAGACCCGCTTTGGTTACCAGAGAACGGCCTGCGAGAGCTCGACGGTGGCGGCCGTGGCGGCAGGCGAGGGGCTCATGGGCGGCTCCCTCCTCAAGACCAACAGCCGGACCCGCAGCCGCTCCAGAGGCGGCCTCGATTACACGCTGATAAGGCTGCCGGGCAACCCGCAGACGACCTGGGGCGTGCTCACCCCGACGACGAAGGCCCCCAGCGTCGGCCGCCCCATCAACTTCATCCAGCACCCGGGCGGGCGCCCGAAAGAGATCGGCTTCTGGAGGGATGACGCGCACACCCTCCGCTGCCAGATCGACGCGCTCGATCAGACCTACTCCGGCACGCTCTCTGGATCGCAGATCGGCTACTCGTGCGACAGCGAAGGGGGCTCGAGCGGGTCGCCGATCATCGATGCTGGCACGGGTCTGGTGGTCGGCCTCCATCACCTCGCCGACGTCGCCTGGTTCTCCTGCAGGAACGGAGGAACAGAGATGTCCGCGATCTGCGCGGACGCGGGCGCGCTCCTCGACTGCAGCCCTTGAGTCGGACACCGTCGTGTCGCGTCCCCGCCGCTCCAGGCCGAGGGCGCCGGTGTCGAGCGCCTTGAGCCCGCCCGCCCCTCGCGCCGCGATCGGGTAACAGCGGCGATCGTGCGCGCCAGGCGCCGTGTTAAGCGTCGCCGCACCATGCAGGCGCCCGACACCGATCCCCCCCCGCCCTCGGGGCCGCTCCAGGACAGCGCCCCCCCGGCCGAATCCCCCACGCTCGCCAGCCGCGGCGCCGCCTCCCGGCGCCCGCCCGGGCGCCGCTGGGCCGTCGGGCTGCTCAGCGCCCTGCACGCCCCCGTCTTCGCCTGGGCCGCGCTCTCCCTCCCCTTCCGGCCGTGGACGCTCTTCGCCGTGGTCACCGCCGCGCTCGCGCTGCTCCACGCCGCGACCGCCGTCCTCTCGCTCCTCCCCCACCCGCTCGCGCCCCGCGCCTTCCGCGCGGCGTCGTTCTGCTCGCTCGGCTACCTCGCCTTCCTGAGCTTCGGGCTGCTCTCCTCCGCCGTCTACGTCGCCTCGCTGAACCGCGGCCTCGGCACCGGCATCGCGGCGGCGCTGCTCGCGGTCTGGGCGGTCGTCGCGCTCCTCACGCTGCCGTTCGCGTGCTGGGGCGTCGCCTCGACCGGCGGCCTCCGCCTGCTCCGCGCGAAGCGCCGGCCCTCGCGCGCGCTCGCCGCGCTCGCCGGGCTGGTCGTCCTGGCCGCCCTCTCCCTGCTCTTCCGTCACCGCGTCGCCAAGGCCGACGTCGTGCCCGTGCCGGGCGGCGCGCCGTCGCGCACCGGGGCGGCGCTGCGCGAGGCGCTCTCTTCCTTCGACGCGCTCCCGCCGCCGCCGGCCAAGGCGCCCTCGCTCATGACCACGGCGCCGGCCGCGTGCGCCGCGCCCCCGGAGCCCGACCGCCCCACCCTCGTCGTCACCCACCTCACCGGCGGCCGCGACCCCGAGCGCGCCGCCGTCGCGACCCGCTGCCTCCAGCCCGCCCCCGGCGAGGACGCCGCGGCGGCGCTGCGCGGCGCGCTCGCCGAGGCCCTGCGCGGCCCGCTCAAGATCGACGTCGTCTCGGCTGCGCAGCCGCTCGCCTCCCCCGGCCCGGGCCTCGACGGGCTATCGCTGCGCCCCGGGCTCGACGGCCTCTGCCTCGCGGAGCGGTGCCTCATGCCGTGGCAGCTCCTCGCGCTCGACGCGTTCAACACGAACGCGCCGCTGGCCGGCGTCCCCGACTTCCGCTTCGGCGTGGATCTCGCGGTCCTGCGCCGCGCCCTCGGCGAGCCCGAGCCGCCCGGCGGCCCCACCGCCGGCGGCGCCGCGCTGCGGGACGGCCTCGTGCGGATCGAGACGCTCAGCTACGCCGTCGACGCCGAGGGCGCGCTCCACCTCCTGTCGCGGATCGGAGAGCCGTCGGTCCCGCTCACCGAGGCGACAGCGCAGCAGGCGGCGGCCGCGGCCCAGCGCTACATCCTCGGGGCGCAGCGGAAGGACGGCATGTTCCGCTACATCGTCGACCCGTTCACCGGGCGCGCCTCGTTCGACGGGTTCTCGATCGCGCGGCAGGCCGGCACGACGCTCGCCCTGTGCGAGCTCGGGGTCGGCGCCGAGAGCGTGCCTGCGTCGCCGGAGCTCGCGAAGGTGGTGCAGCGCTCGCTCGGGCTGCTCGCGAAGCTCGAGCGCCGGGCCGGCGAAGGCGACTCCGTCGGCGCGCTCTTCTACCCCAAGGACAGCCCCGGGACGATCGCGGGCCTCAACCCCACGGCGCTGAGCCTCGTCACGTTCCTCTCGTGCCGCGACGCGCACGGAACGCACGACGCGCTCATCGGGCGGCTCGCCCGCATGGTGCTCGCCACGCAGCGGGACGACGGCGGCTTCGCGCCGCAGCTCGACCTCGCGCGCGTCGCGCCCGTCCTCGGCCCGACGCAGCTCTACGAGGGAGGCCAGTCGGTGCTCGCGCTGACGCTGCTCGAGGCGCTCGCCGCCCGCGAGCCGAGCCCCGAGTACCCGCCCGCGACCGCGGTGCGCGCCGCCGTCGATCGCGCCATGGACTACTACGCGAACCGCTACTGGGACCATTTCGCCAGTGATTTCGTGTACATGGAGGAGAACTGGCACTGCCTCGCGGCGCGCGCGGCGCTCGGGCACCACCGCCGCGACGACTACGAGCGGTTCTGCCTCGACTACGTGGCGTTCAAGTCGCGGCTCGTGCTCGACGAGGACAGCAAGGTGACGCCCGATCTCGTGGGCGGTTACGGGTTCGGCAACGTGCTGCCGCCGCACAACACGGCGACGGCGGGGTTCGGCGAGGCGCTCGCCGCGGCGATGGCGGTCAAGGAGGCGCGCGGCGAGGACCTCGCGCCCGACCAGGCGCTGATGCGGCGGGTGCTCGGGTTCCTCGTGCGGCAGCAGTGGTCGCCCGCGACCTGCTTCGCCTGCAGCCGCGACGTGATCATCGAGGGGGGCTTCAGCGAGAGCATGGCGTCTCCGCGGATCCGCATCGACTACGTGCAGCACGCCTGGGCCGCGCTCGGCCACGGGGGCCGGATGCTCGGGCTCGTGCCAGGGCGGAGCGCGCCGGCGGCGGGGCCTCAGTGAGCGCGGGCGGCGAGGGAGAGGCCGTCGTGAGCGCTGGCGCCGGCGGTGGACCGAGCCCGCAGGGCGGCGCCGTGAGCGCCGGGGCCGGCGGCGGATCGAGCCCGCAGGGCGGCGCCGTGAGCGCTGGCGCCGGCGGTGGATCGAGCCCGCGCGGGGCCGCTCGCTTCGGCGAGCGCCGGGCGTACGCGTACGGCGTGACCGCCGCGTTCCTGCTCCTCATGCTCGCCCCGCTGTTCCGCCGCCCTCCGGTCGACAGCTTTCCGCTGTCCACCTACCCGATGTTCTCGTGGGGCCGCCACGACGCGCGGACCGCCGTGGAGCGCGCCGTCGGCGTGGACTCCCGGGGCGGGCGGCGGCCGATCCCGCCGCGCCTCGTGGGCAGCGAGGAGGTGCTGCAGGCCAAGGCCACGCTGGCGCAGAGCATCCGCCAGGGCGCCCGCGCGGCCCGCGCGCTCTGCCGCGGCATCGCGTCGCGCGTCGCGGCGCAGGACGGCTACGCGGATGTCGTCGCGGTCGAGATCCGGACCGACACCTTCGATGCCGTCGCGTTCTTCGAGGGGCAGGAGGCCCCGATCGACTCGAAGCTCCACGCGACGTGCAAGGTGGGCGCGCGATGAGGCGGCTTTTTGCGCGGTTCGACCGCGCCTTCTTCGCGGAGGCGCCCGCCGAGCGGCTCGCGCTCTTGCGGCTCCTGGTCGGCGGCTTCGCCCTCGTGTACCTCTGCGTCCGCGCTGTGCACTTCCAGCGGGTGAGCCACCTGCCCCTGGAGAGCTTCAGGCCCGTCGGCGTGGTCGCGGTGCTGTCCGCGCCGCTCCCCCTCTGGGCGGTACAGAGCCTCCTTGGCGCGGCCATCGCCGCGGGCGCGGCGTTCGTGGCGGGCTACCGGTTCCGCGTCGCCGGGCCCGTCTTCGGCGCGCTCCTGCTCTGGGTGCTGAGCTACCGGAGCTCCTGGGGCATGGTGTTCCACACCGAGAACCTCCTCGCGCTCCACGTCATCGCGCTCGGCCTCGGGGCCGCGGCGGACGCGCACTCGCTCGACGCGCGCGCGGCGCGCGCGTCGTCGGAGCGTGCCCCCGCGCCGGCGCCGGACGGCCGCTATGGCTGGCCGATCCGGCTCTTCTGCGCGATCACGGTGATGTCGTATTTCATCGCCGGGGTCACGAAGCTCCGGAACAGCGGCCTCGACTGGGCGACGAGCGACATCCTCCGCAACTACATCGCTTACGACAACGTCCGGAAGATCGCGCTCGGCGACACGCACTCCCCGCTCGGCGGCGCGCTCGTCCGCTATCGGTTCCTGTTCCCGCCCCTCGCGCTCGCCAGCCTGGCGATGGAGCTCGGCGCGCCGCTCGCCCTGTTCAGCCGGCGCGTCGCGGTCGTCTTCTGCGGCGCCGCCTGGCTCTTCCACCTCGGCGTGCTGCTCACGATGGCGATCCTGTTCCCGTACCCGCTGCTCGGCGTGGCGTTCGCGGGGTTCTTCGAGCTGGAGAAGCTGCGCGATCTGAGGCGCCCGCGCCGCGCGTGAGCGCAGCCATCGGGGACGGGAGGTCGTGAGGGGCGCTCCCGGGCTCGCGCGCCGCTACGAGGGCTCGACCGGCTCCTCGTCGAACGGCTCGCAGACGAGATAGACCTTCTTCCCGCTCGGATGGATCGCGAGCGTCGCGTAGCGCGGGCAGGCGAAGCACTCCCGCGTGTCCACCGTCGCCGCCCGCCGCGGGCAGCGCACCGTCCGTGGCTCGGTGCCACCCCCCTCGACCTCGATCCACACCAGCTTGTCCGATTCCTCCAGATGACAGGCCATGGCGCCCTCCTCCCGCGGCATCCGCCGATGAAAGGAGGTTTGCAATCATCGAGCCGGAAGATGTCGACCCGCGGCGCCGCCATGGCGAGCCGCCAGGACCGCACCCGGATCGCGCCTGTTGCCGTCGATTCCCATGCTTCTTCACGGCTCCTCACGTCGTCGCTCGGCGGCGGGGCGGGCAGCTGCGCCTCGCCCCGGGCGCCGGGGCGCACGCCCTGCGCCGAGAGGCGCGCGGAGTGCATCTGCGATGCACGAGGGACGGTCCCTGCCGCGCCGGCCGGGCCCACGCCTCGGCGAAGCGCGTGGCGCACCCCTTGCTGCGTCGTACCTGCTGCGGTGGACGCCGCAGCGCTCTTCACAGGGGGTCGCGATGGCAGACTGGCTCGTCGTGCTGCTGGCGGCTGCTGGAGGCGTCGTGGCGTTGATCGTCGGGACGAGAAGCCTGCTCGCCCGGCGGCATTACCACACCTCGGAGACCACCCTGGTCTGTCCACGGACCGGGGCTCCCGTGCGGTGCCGACTCGTCGTCGACGGCCGCTCCGAGGAGTCCGTCGAGGTCGCACACTGCTCGCTTCTCCCCGGCGGGCGGCCCACGTGCGAGCAGGACTGTGTGAAGCTCCTGAACCTGGGCATCCGGCTCGCGCCCCTCGATCCAGCGCGTCCACCACGAACGCACGAGCGCCCTGACGCGGGCGAGCCCGGCGCCGGCGAGGAGCCCGGCCCGCCCTCGCCCTGATGGGACCAAGGGCTCGTGACGCGCAAGGCGTGCGCCGCCCCGCACTCCCTGCATCGCGCAGCGCGCCGGCCGGCCCGCCGCCGCCGGGGAGCCCTGATGGCACATCGCGTGCTGTCATGGCCGGAACCATGGCTTTCCAGATACCGAAGATGGCGACCCGCTCCTCGGCGAATCTGCCGATCGCGATGGTCCTCCTGGCGACTGGCTCCCTGCTGTGGATCCGCGCCGCGCTGCGCACGCCGGGCGCGCTGGACATGACCCCCAGCGTCGACGGCTGCCTCACGGTGGGGATCGTCGGCGTGCTGCTCGCGTTGCTTCACGGCGTCACGTACCCGACAGCGCTCCTGTCGATCGCGGCCCCGATCGCCCTCGTGCAGTTCCTTGCCACCGGGGGTTCGGGCTTCGCTTTCCTGCCCGTGCTGGGGATCGAGCTCACCGCGTTCGGCCTCTTCGGCCTGCCGCTCTCCCGGCTGCCTCGCCGCCGCCCTGCGGTGACGGCGCCGGTGCGCTCGCTGAGCGCGGCGCACCCGTCGCCCTCGTGAGCAGCCAGCCGCTTGCGGGTCGATCGACGCGCCGCGGTGTCGCCGCGGCGCGGCTTACCAGGCGTCGCTCCGGCCCCGCGCGAGCGGGGCCGTCGCGATCGCCGCGGATCAGAACTCGAACTTGTCGAACGAGTTCAGGTCCTTGCACGCATCGACGAGGCGCGCCGCCACGCCCTTCTCGCCGAGGTGGAGCCAGCCGCGCGGGTCGATGTACTTCTTGTTGGGCTTGTCCTCGCCCTCGGGGTTGCCGAGCTGCGACTTCAGGTAGGCGCCCTTGTCGTCCATGTACTTCTTGATGGGCTGCGTGAAGGCCCACTGCGTGTCCGTGTCGATGTTCATCTTGATGACGCCGTAGGACACCGCCTCGCGGATCTCCTCGCGCGACGAGCCGGAGCCGCCGTGGAACACGAAGTCGACAGGCTTCGGGCCCGTCTTGCGCTCCTTCTGGATCGCGTCCTGGGAGTTCTTCAGGATGGGCGGCCGGAGCTGCACGTTGCCCGGCTTGTAGACGCCGTGCGTGTTGCCGAACGACGCGGCGATCGTGAAGTTGCCGATCGGCTTCAGCGCGTCGTACGCGGCGAGCACCTCCGCGGGCTGGGTGTACAGCTTGGAGTTGTCGATGCCGCTGTTGTCGACGCCGTCCTCCTCGCCGCCCGTGACGCCGAGCTCGATCTCGAGCGTCATCTTGAGCGCCGCCATCTGCCGCAGGTACTTCTGGCAGATCTCGAGGTTCTCGTGGAGCGGCTCCTCGGACAGATCGAGCATGTGAGAGGAGAACAGGGGCTCTCCGTTCTTCTCGAAGAACTTCTTGCCATGCTCCAGCAGGCCGTCGATCCACGGCAGGAGCTTCTTCGCGGCGTGATCGGTGTGCAGGATGACCGGCACGCCGTAGGCCTCGGCCAGGTTCCGCACGTAGTGCGCGCCCGCGACGGCGCCCGCGATGGTGGCCTTCTCACCCTTGTTGTCCAGGAACTTGCCGCCGAAGAAGTGGGCGCCGCCGTTCGAGAACTGGATGATGATGGGGCACTTGGCCTCCCGGGCCGCCTGGAGCGCGGCGGTCGTGCTGTGCGAGCCGATCACGTTCACGGCCGGCAGCGCACACTCGACGCTCTTCATGTACTCGAACAGCTCCTGAAGAGCGGAGCCAGTGATCACGCCGGGCTTGAGCTTCATCTTGGACATGGCACCTTGAATCCTTGTTCCTTGCTCGGGTCTCGCCCGAGCATGCAACGCGGCGAAGGAAAGCGGAAGGGTGGATCGGATCCGCAGGGCGGGCGGGTCCGGGTACCATCGCCAAAGCCCAGGGAGCAAGCGGATTCTCCGCTGGCTTCACGGTGGAATGAATCACGCCACGGCGAGCTTGCCCTCGCCGAGCTGCCGCCCGGAGATCCGCATGCAGGCCTCATCCATGTCGCCCGAAGAGCTCCTCGCGTCCCTCGCGGAGGCCGCGCAGGGCCTGCTGTTCCCCAGTGAGTCCGATCACGAGCTGCGCCCGTTCCGGTCGCGCGGGGACGCGTCCTCGCCGCCCGCGCTGCTCGCGGCCGAGGGCCTCGGCGCGGCGACGCCGATCGAGGTCACGACGGCGGGCGACCTCTTCGCGCCCGTGATCGACGTGCCCGGGGACGCCGGCGACGCGGCGCTGGCCGAGGCGGGGCGGTACCGGCGGCTCGTGGACCTGCTGGAGCGCCACCTGACCGACGTCCGGGTCTACCGCGTCGGGCGCGTCGCGATCGATGTCTACGTCGTCGGCCGCCATCCGTCCGGCGCGTGGCTCGGCCTCGTGACGAAGGTCGTCGAGACCTGAGCGCGCCGCTCAGCGACCGCCTGCGGGCCCGTCGTCGACGCGCGCCTCGAGCGTCCGCTGCACGGCCTCGGGGAGGGCGGTCATGAGGTCGTAGCCCGCGCGCCGCTCGATCTCGTCCACCGTCGTCCGGTACTGCCCCCAGCCCCGATCGAGGATGCCCGTCTCGTTCGGCATCACCACCGCGATGACCCGCGTCGCCGGGCCGACGTCGCCGGGCCCCTGCCCCGGCTCGAGGACCACGGCGACCTTGAAGAACGCGTCCGGCACGGCGACGTCCTTGCCGATGGTGGCGGCCGGTCGCTCACGCTCGTCGAAGAGGCCGCCGGCGATGAGGAACAGCACCCGCCGCTCCTTCTGCGCGAGCTCCTGGCACGCCTCCTCGAGCCTCAGCCACGGACCGGCGTTGAGCTCGTGCCGCTGCGGCAGGATGTTCGTGAGGAGGAACGTCGCCTTGTTGTCGTCGGGATTCCGCGTCCGCTCCTCGGAGCGGACCATGTGGCCTCGATCGAAGCCGGAGCCGGTGTAGTCGTCGTGCTGCACGCGGTACCAGCCGTCCGGCAGCGCGCTGTCGGCCAGGAATTTGCCCCGATGGCGGGGCGCGTCCCCGAACGACGCGGCGTCGAGCCGCCAGCCGACCCAGTTCGCCACGTTCCTGGAGCGGTTGTAGGAGAGGGCGTACTGGGGCTTGATCATCAGGTGATCGTCGGACGCGTCGGCCCGCGCGGCGCGCGCTCCCGTGCGGGCCGGGACGCCGAGCTCGAGATGCGGGCTCGGCGCGGGCGGGCGCGAGGAGGGCACGTCCTTCGGCGGAGCGCCCTTCGGCGGAGCGCCCTTCGGCGGCGAGGCGCCGCCGGATCGGCCGGGCGTCGGCGATGGCCTGGAGGGGCGGTCGCCGCCGAGGTCGAGGCCGAGCTCCTCGAGCACGCGATCGAGGCCGCACTTGACCCCCACCGCGCTGAGCCCGGTCACGAGGAGCGCGACGAGCACGCGCGAACCCCAGGACTTCTGCTGTCGCTTCCTGTTCGAGCCCACGTCGATGCTGCCAGTTATCTACGGCAGGGACGGCGCGGTCGTCCAGCGCGACCTCGGCGAGGCGAGCAGCGCTCGGCCTGAAAGGCGCGCCGGAACGTTTTGCTTGAGCGTGCCGCCGCGACTCTCCATGGTTTCCGGAGCGCCGATGGAGGAGCCGGAGCACAGCGATCTGCGACGCCGGAGGACGCGCGGCTCCGCGGCCGTCGCGGTGGCCGCGGCGACCGGCGCCCTCGTGGCCTTCACCGACGGCGAGGCCACGGCGGCTCCCGCGCAGGAGCAGGCCCCTGCGGCGCCCGCGGCGGCCACGCAGGGCGCCCGGGTCACGATGCCGTCGCCGCTCGGCCCCACCGAGCCGCCTTACCCGCCCGGCGGCGTCGGCGACGCGACCGTGGTCGCCCGCATCACGGTGTACGCGGACGGCACCGTGGGCGCGGTCGAGGTGGAGGGCGAGGAGCCGTTCGCGAGCGCGGTCGCGCGCGCGGCGCCGTCGTGGCGGTTCGAGCCCGCCCGGCGCGACGGGCGGCCCATCGGCGCGCGCATCCTGTTCCCCGTGAGGTTCCGCGATCCTCGCGCCGCGGCGCCGGCCGCGCCTCCTGCGGCGCCCGCCGGGCCCGCGCCGCCCCGCGGGAGCGTCGCGACGGTGCCGCCCTCGCCGCCGGCTGCCGCGCAGGCCATCGACGTGGTGGTGGTGGGCGAACGCGCGGCGCCGATGACGACCTCGATGACGCGCGAGGAGGTTCGCCAGGTGCCCGGCGCGTTCGGCGATCCTTTCCGCGCGATCGAGGCGATGCCCGGCGTGACGCCCATCGCGTCCGGCGTGCCGTACTTCTTCGTGCGCGGCGCGCCGCCGGGCAACGTCGGCTACTTCATCGACGGCGTGCGCGTCCCGCTGCTCTATCACGTGGCGCTCGGCCCCAGCGTGATCCACCCGGCGCTCGTCGAGCGGGTCGATCTCTACCCCGGCGGCTTCCCGGCGCGCTTCGGGCGCTACACCGGCGGCGTCATCGCCGGCGAGACCCGGGAGCCGTCGCGCCTGCTCCACGGCGAGGCCAACCTCCGGCTCTTCGACGCGGGCGCCCTTGTCGAGGCGCCCTGGGCCGACGGCCGCGGCACCGCGCTCGTCGGCGGGCGCTACGCGTACCCGGGCGCGCTGCTCGCGCTCTTCTCGCCCGGCATCGAGCTCGGCTACTGGGACTACCAGGCGCGCGTCACCTACGACGCCTCGCCGTACGACCGGGTCGGCCTCTTCGCCTTCGGGTCGCACGATTACCTCGCCCAGATCGAGGACGACGGCGACAAGGACGTGGTGCTCGCCGGCGACTTCCACCGGCTCGACCTCCGCTACGACAGGTTCTTCGCGCGCGGCGGCCGCCTCCGGCACGCGATCACGCTCGGCCACGAGGAGAGCGAGAACCAGGACGGGGAGCGGGCCGGGCGCGCCCGCCTCGTCGGCGCGCGCGTGGAGCTGTCCGCGCCGGTCTCCGAGCGGCTGACGGCGCGCGCCGGCGCCGACGCACAGCTGGAGCGGTTCGACATCGACATCCGCGAGAACGACGGCGACTTCCCGACCCGGAACGACAGGGCGCTCGCGCGCCTCTTCACGAGCCGGGAGGACCTCGCCGCGGGGCTCTGGGCCGACGTCGTCGTCCGCGTCGCGCCCGGGTTCGAGGTGGTCCCGGGCCTGCGCGGCGACCTCTTCGCGTCCGGCGGCGCGACGAGGGCCACGGTGGATCCGCGGCTCGCGACGCGGCTGCAAGCGACCCCGCGCGTCGCCCTGCTGAGCGCCTTCGGCGTGACCCACCAGCCGCCGAGCTTCCTCGGCGCGGTGCCCGGCATGCAGGTGGGCAGCCTGCGCGGCGGCGTGCAGACGGGGCTCCTGGCGAGCGCCGGCGTCGAGCTCCGCCTCCCCGGGGAGATCAAGGCCACGATCACCGGGTTCCGGAGCGGCTTCCTCGACCTGAGCGACGCCCTCGGCAACCGGCCTCCCGGCACCGACGCTGGCCTCGCGCAGCGGGCCGAGCTGCGCGGCGCCGGCAGCACCCATGGGCTGGAGATCCACGCGCACCGCAGCCTGTCGAAGCGCATCGGAGGGTTCGTGTCCTACACCCTCTCCCGCTCGGTCCGCCATGTCGGCCGGGAGAGCTTCGACTCGGCGTTCGACCGCCGCCATGTGCTCAACATGGCGGCCGCGGCCGACGTGGGCCGCGGCTGGAAGCTCGGGGGCAGGGCGGTGTTCTACAGCGGCATTCCCATGACGGTCGATTACGACCTCTGGGACAACGACGGCGTCGACGGGCAGCGCCCGGATGGCAACGACGACCGCCCCGACACGGAGCAGGACATCCGGCGCCGCGAGCAGCTGCGCGAGCGGATCGCCCAGGTGGTCCGCCGGCTGAGCCTGCCAGAGCGACTGCCGGCGTTCTTCCGGCTGGACGTGCGGCTCGAGAAGCGGTGGATCCTCCGCGAAGGACGGACCCTCTCGCTCACGGTCGAGGTGCTCAACGCCACCGCTGGAAAAGAGACGCTGCAATACGAGTGCTCGCTCCTGCGCGGATGCGAGCCGGAGACGCTCGGACCCATCATCCTGCCGAGCATCGGCGCCGAAGCGACCTTCTGAGCGGCATTGACGTCATCGCGCCGCGGGCAGCGCTCGCGCTCACCAGCGGCGCCGCGGCTGCGCGCCCGCGCCGCGCCGAGGATCGCCGGGATCACCCGCGGGAGCGCGATCGCCCGTGCGCCCGCGAGCACAATGCAGCGGAGCCACAAAAATCCCATATCGATTCATCCAACGACATCCGTGCCGCGATGGCGTCTCCTGGCCATGACGTCCGGCAAGAGCGATAAAGCACGGGGGGATTTGTTCGCCAGCACAGAAGTCGTCGTGATGACGCCCTCCCTGGCACATGTGCCGGGATCGGCAGCCGGCGTCACCCCCGTGCAAATCATTGCGGCATCACGCAAAGACTCGTGCGGCGTCCACTCCTCACGACGGGCCGCGAGGGCCCGGCGAGCCCACGGTCAACGCGCTGGAGACCAAACATCGCTCCGAAATGGCGGCGAACGGCGGCGCGGGCGGAGATCGTGCGCTATCCTGTTGACGTAGACGCTTTCTGGTCCAATGTTTGCGAACATGGCGTGGCGGCGCTGGAGCTGAGAGACCACGGGATATCGCACCGCGATAGACGTTGCCTCACCTCCAATCACCTGCCGTAACCATGAGGGTCAATTCATGAACTTGTATTATCGCGCACTCAGCACGGTACTCTTCTCGGCGACGCTCGCGGCCGCCGCGCTCTCTACGGGCGATGCCGAGGCGTCGTCGTCGAGACAGCCCACCAAGGTCGAGCGCCTGGTGTTCCCGGTGACCCTCTCCGACGGCAACACGTACGACGTCGTCGGATACCTCTACTATCAGGGTCAGACCAAGTACCGCCCCCTTCAGGTGCTCGTTCACGGCCTGACCTACACGCACGAGTACTGGGATCTCCCGTCGTTCGGCGGACACGATTACTCCTATGCCCGGCACATGGCGAAGGAGGGATACGCCGTCCTGGCGCTCGACATGCTCGGGGCCGGAGAGAGCAGCCGGCCCGACGGCGACTCCCTCGACCTGGCCAAGACCGCCGACAGCGTCCATCAGATCATCACCGAGATGCGGACGCCTGGCGGCGTCTACAAGACGCCTTTCACGCGCGTCGCGCTCGTCGGTCACTCGAACGGTGCCATCATCAACACGTTCACTCAGAGCACCTACAATGACGCCGACGTCCTCGTGAACACCGGCCTCGCCTTCACGCCGCACCCGATCCCGGTCCCCCCGGAGGCGATCTCCGCGCTGCTGCAGACGCCCTATATCGCGATCCCGCCGGACCTGCGCACCGCCATCTTCTACGACACCGCGAACGCGAACCCGGCGCTCATCGATTTTGACAACGCCACCATCGCCGACACGTTCACGCGCGGGCAGTTCCTGAACCTCCTCGCCGTCTCCGGGGACCCGACGCTCGCCGGCATCGACGAGGTGACGAGCCCGGTGTTCATCCAGTTCGGGGAGACCGACGCGCTGCAGCCGGCGTCGTACGCGGACTCCGACGCGGCGCTCTATGCCAGCGCCGAGAGCGTCACGACCGCGATTGTCCCCGACACGGGCCATATCCTGAACGGCCATCGCAAGGCGCGGGTCGGCTGGGAGCAGATCGACTGCTGGGTCCACCACAACATGGGCTGGTAGGGCCCGATCGGAGCCTCGGGCAGCGCCGCCTGCCCGGACCGCCGCGGCCGGCGGCCGCCGCCCTCCCCCGCCCGGGCGGCGGCGCGCAGGCTTGGCGGCCGCTGTCCGGGGCCTATGCTGCCCCCATGCGCGAACAGCTCGCCAAGACGCTCGGGGAGGTCTTCTGGACCGATCTCCGCACCCATACAGCGCGCGACGCGGTCATCGTCGTCGCCGCCGATCTCGACCTCCTGGACGTCGGTGAGGCCATGGCCGCGAACGACACGGCCGCGGTGGAGGCGTGGATCGCGGCCGGCAAGCTGACCAAGCCGACGGCCGCCGATCTCGCGCGCTGGCCGCAGCAGCACGATCTGCGCTTCCTGTCGCTCGTGGTCGCGCCGTTCGTGCTGATCCGCCGGCCCCCCTCGCCGCTGCCCTCTTGAGGCGCGCCGCCGGCGCGACGTGATATCGTCGCCCGCATGCGCCGGTTCGAGTTCGTGCAGGGGACGAGCGCCAAGTTCTGGATGGCCGACGTGGACGACACGACCTTCATCGTCGTCTACGGGCGGCTGGGGACCGCCGGGCAACGCAAGGAGAAGGCGTTCCCCACGGCGGAGGCCGCGCAGCGCGAGTGCGACAAGAAGATCGCGGAGAAGCTCAGGGAGGGCTACCAGGAAGTGGCCGCCGCCGGGGGCGGCGCGCCCGCCGCCGGCGCCCCCGCAGCCACCCCCGGAGCGGCCGCGCCCCCGCAGCCGCCGAAGCTCGATCTGCCGCCGCGCGTCCAGCCCGGCGAGGCCACCGAGGCGCGGCGCAAGGCCGCCGTCCACGCGCTCGCCGCGGTCTCGGCCGCGCGCGGCCGGCGGAGCTGGGTGCTCGGGCGCGCCGTCCGACGCGCCCGCCGGGCGCTCGAGCCGCTCGGCGGGCTCGATCCCGCGACCGACGGGGCGCTGTCCGCCGCCCTGGACGCGCTCCTCGACCGCGTCGTCGCGCCGAGCGCGCGCGATCGCCTGCCGCTCGTGCGCGCGATCGAGCTGCTCTCGGAGCTCGACGCCGCGGCGTTCGCGCGCGCGGTGCGCGACACCTGGAAGGCCCCGCCGGCGACCTCTCCTGCCGCCGGAGCGCTCGCCCTTTTGAAGCGGCAGCTCGAGGAGCTCGACGATCCCGAGCTCGGCCTCCGGCTCGGCGCCCTGCTCGTCGATCGGCCACACAACGGCTCGATGAGCGCCGAGGCCGGGTGGGCGCGGCGCTGGAAGGCGCTCTCGCCGCACCTCGAGGCGCACCTCGCCCACCGCGGGCGCTCGCTGAAGGACCTCCTCGCGAGCATCGACGCGGGCGGCGACCCGCACGTCGCCGAGCGGGTCGCGCGGATGCGCGCGGCGTGAGCTGCTCGGCCTGAGCTGGGCTGAGTGAATTTCGCGGCCTGAGCTGCGCGTCCGGCGCGCGCCTCGAGGCGACGCTCCGGGCGCCGCGCGGCACCCCGGCATCGGCGAACACGCCCCACCCACAGGCGCACACCGGGGGGAAGCGACGACGCTTCCGTCATCGTCCGATCGACTCTGGCTTGACCTGCACCGCGGGGCTCGCGATTCTCCCAGGCCATCCCGCCGCGGGAGGGCGCCTTGACGAGCTCACCGAATCCGATCGACATCGCAAACGTCAAGCAGCTCGCCACGAGCGGCTCGCCCGCCCTGGCCGAGGTCGTCGAGACGTACCTCGGGCAGCCGGATCCCAAACCGGAGACGCCGCCGCGCGAGGGCGCGCTCACCTTCACGGCGTTCCTGCAGCTGCTCTCGCGCGCGCAGGGCATGCGCTCCCCCGAGCAGCGGCGAGAGCAGTCGACCGACGCGTGGAAGCGCTTCCTCGCCCAGGTCGACGCCGCGCCGCCGCCGCGGCTCGAGCTCGCGGACCTGCTCGTGCGCATCTACGACGAGGGCACGGACGCAGGGCGCAGCGCGCTGCGCGACATCGCCACGAGCGCGCCGCTGGTCTTCGGCGCGTGGGGCGGGCTCAAGCGAATCTAC
The DNA here is from genome assembly GCF_051524395.1 of Sorangium sp. So ce117. Lineage (NCBI taxonomy): Bacteria > Pseudomonadati > Myxococcota > Polyangiales > Polyangiaceae > Sorangium > Sorangium sp. So ce117. Next base: position 2,808,302 of record NZ_CP150309.1, on the reverse strand, counting down.
AAGCTGGCCGAGGCGCGGCTCGACGCGGAGCTCTTCGGCGCGCTCGCCTTCCGCTTCGACGTCGAGCTCTCCCGCAGCCGGCGGCGCGAGGTCTCCAAGGGGACGTTGATCTACATGCGCCGCCGCGCGTGGCGCTTCCTGCGCGAGCTCGGCCGGAGCACGCCGGAGCTCTACCCGCAGTTCGCGGTCGAGGTGCTCCGCCACTACGCGCCGGGCACGAGCTTCAGCGACCTCTGGGTCGCGAACCACATCTGGGCGCACGGCACGGGCAAGTACGACGGGCGCTCGTTCCACGGCAACGTCCCGCCGAACGACATGGTGAAGCACCGCGCCTTCGACGAGGCGTGGAAGCGATCGCCCGATCCGCTGATGCTCCTGCTCTCGGCCTGCCAGGCCGATCCCCCGGCCAAGTTCGCGATCCAGGGGCTCAAGAAGGACTTCGCCGACACCCTGAGGAGCGTCACGCCCGCATGGCTTTCGCGCCTCGCGTACCGGCCGCTCGCGAGCGCGCACGAGTTCCTGATCGAGACGCTGCTCGGCTCGCCGGAGCTCCACCAGAGCAAGCTGCGGGGCCTCGGGCTGCACGACGCGGCGCTCGCGCTGCTCGGCTCCCCGAGCCCGAAGGCGCGCACGTTCGCGATCGAGTACGCCCGCGCGCACGCGACGGACCTCGACCCGGAGCGCCTCGCCGCGCTGCTCGACTCCGAGCACAAGGACACGCGCGCCTTCGCGGCGTCGGCGCTCCAGGGCAAGAGCCCGCGCGCGCTCGGCCACGCGTTCCTGGGGCGGCTGCTCACGCACAGCGAGACCGAGGCGTGGGCCAGCAAGGCCCTGAGCGAGAGCTTCGACCGCGCCGAGCTGCCCGAGGGCTTCCTCATCGACATGCTCTACGGCGAGTCCGAGCAGAAGAAGTGGGCCGCCGCGTACTTCAAGGCCAAGTACCGGCCCGGCGAGCCGGGGGCGGGCTTCTGGGTGCGCGTGCTCGACGACCCGCGCCACGAGGACGACTACCAGGCGACGAAGTCCGCGCTCGACGCGCTCGGGAAGTACCCGATCGCGGCGATCGGGACGCCGTGGCTGCTCGGCGCGCTCACGCGCAAGCGCCTCGGGTCCACGGTCGCGACCTGGCTCCAGAAGGCCGACGCCCTGCCCGACCTGACGGCCGAGGGCGTCGAGCGCCTGAAGGGGCTCGTCTTCAGCGCCGAGACGCGCGCGGTCGCGCTGGAGGTGCTGGGCAACCCGAAGATCGTGTCGCCGCGGCAGCTCACGCTGCCCTGGCTGCTCGCGCTCGCGCGGCGCGCCGATCCGACGCTGAACGGCTTCGCGCGCCGCTACCTCCTCTCGCACATGAAGCCGCAGGACTTCGACGCGGGGCAGGACGCGAGCGGCCGCGGCGACCGCGAGGCGGGCACGGCGAGGCTGTTCGCGCTCGCGCTCGGCGAGAAGGAGCCCGAGCCGATGCGGGCGTTCGCGCAGACGTACCTGCGCTGCCACCACCCCGTCCTCGGGCCCGAGCAGAGCGAGGCCAAGGAGCTCGAGCTGAAGCCGGCGCTCAAGCGAGGCGCGTTCACCGCGGAGCGCATCTGGCCCGCGCTCTCCGACAAGCGGGACGACGTCCGGCGCTTCGCCGCGCTCATCACGCGCGCCGAGCTCCGGGCGTGGGGCTACCAGACCCGCGTTTACGAGCTCGCGCACAGCGACGCGAAGGAGGTGCGCAACATCGCCTTCGACGCGCTCCGCAAGGTCGGCGATCCGTCGGCCGATCCGGCGATCGCGCTCACGCCGGAGGAGCTCGATCCGGCGCAGGTCTTCGCGCTCACGGAGAGCCTGAAGAAGAGCGCGCGCGAGCTCGGCCTCTCGCTCATCCTGAAGCACTACGCGCGGCTCGGCGGCCCGGAGCGCCTCGGCTGGCTGATGCAGAGCGCCGACCGCGAGGTGCGCCTCTTCGCCGTGCGGATGCTCTGGGAGAAGCACCGTCCGCGCCATCTGCCGCCGGGCTGGCGGCCGCGCGGGGCGCGGGGAGACGAGGCGCGCCCCGCGGCGGAGCTGCCCGAGGACGCCGGGCGGTTCGCGGACGTCGAGGCGCTCCGGCGCTTCCTGCGGTACGTGCTGGCCGGGATCCCCGCGGGGCGGTCGCCGGAGCCGGGCGACGACGCGGGCTCGCGCAGGCGCCTCTCGGCGAGCGAGGCCAAGCGGCACGTGATCGAGGTCGTGCGCGATCTCGCGGTCGAGGACGCGGCGTTCGCGGCGCTCGTCGCCCCCGTCATCGCCGAGTTCACCGGCTCGATCGCGAAGGGCGAGTGGCAGGCCTGCCTGGCGGCGCTCCTGCGGCTCAAGCACGCGCACCCGGGCCTCGAGATCGAAGGCCTCGGAGCGGCCGGCGATAGCCGGCCGCTCCCAAGCGTCGGACAAGCGGCCGGCGAAGGCCGGGCGCTCCCCGGCGTCGGACAGGAGACCGCATGAGCCACGCGATCGGCCATTACGAGAAGGTCCGCGCGCTCGCGATCGGCCCGCGGCTCCTCGCGGTCGGCGGCGTGCGCGCGCCGGTGCCGGGCGAGACGCGCGGGACGCGCGAGACGCAGACCACGCCATCCCCCGCCAGCGCGAGCCAGGTGACGCTGTTCGATCACGTGGCGAACAAGCCGGTGCGCTCGATCGACGTGCCCGCGCACGTGCTGGGCCTCGCCTTCGCGGGCGACCTGCTCGCGGCGGCGTGCTCCGACGGGGCGCTTCGCCTCGTCGCGGGCGGCGGGACCGACGTGCGGGCGATCGACGCGCACCCGGGCGGCGCCACGGCGATCGCCGCGGGCGTGTCGCAGAACGCCGGCGCGCGCCTCGCGACCGTGGGGGTCGACGGCGCGCTGCGGGTGTTCCGCGTCGGCGAGGCCGCCGGATCCCCTGCCCCGCAGCCCGGCGCCGCGGTCGAGATCGCGTCGTTCGCGCTCTCGGCCGCTCCGCTCCGCGCCGTCGCCTTCGATCCCGCCGGCGAGCTCTGCGCGGCGGCAGGCGACGACGGCGTCGTCCGCGTGGTCACGCTGGCGACGGGCGCCATCCGCGCCATGCCGGGCCACGACGGGCCGGTCACGGCGCTCGCGTTCACGCCGCGCGACGGGCGGCTGGCGTCGGGCGGCGACGACGGCACCGTGCGCCTCTGGTACCTCGTCGGCGACGTCGAGTGCGAGGTGCGCGGCGCGGACGGGAGCGGCCACGCGGGCGGCGTCCGCGCGCTCCTGTGCCTGCCCACCCCGCCGCCGCAGGAAGACGGCAAGGAGAGCGGCGACCGCCTGCTGTCCGCAGGCGCGGACGGCGCGATCCGCATCCACCGGCTCGAGGACAAGCGCAAGCCGCGCACGCTGGAGACGAGCGCGCTGGCGCTCCACGCGCTGGCGCTCGCGCCGGCCGCCGCGCGCAAAGGCGCGCGCGGGCAGGCGAGCCGCGGCGGCGCGGACGCGAAGGACGGGCTCGGCGCCGTCTTCGCCGCAGGGGACCGGCGCACGGTATGGCGCTTCCCGATCGACGCCGCAGGCGCGCCCGCGGACGGCACCGCCGAGCTCGCGCACGGCTTCGATGTGCTCGCCCAGGCGCTCTCGGGCGCCCGACCGGCGCGCGAGAGCGCCGTCAAGACGCTCGCCTCGCTCGACGAGCCCGAGGCGCTCGAGGCCGCGCTTCCCGTGCTCCGATCGGACCGCGACGCCGAGGTCCGCGCGCTCGCCGCCCGGGAGCTCGGCGCGAAGGGGCGCCGCGGCGCGCGCGTGAAGCTGCGCGAGGCGCTCGACGACGAGAGCCCGAACGTCCGCATGGCCGCGCTCGAGGCGCTCCGCGCGATCGAGCGCGACACGCCGCTCGCCCCGCTCCGGGCGGCGCTCGAGGCCCGCGCCGCGGACGTGCAGCGCCGGGCGCTCCTCGAGCTCGGGAAGCTCTACGGCAGCTCGCCGCTCATCCCGGGGCTCATCGCCGAGAAGCTCGCCGGCCGCGACGCGTCGGTGCGGCTCACGGCGCTCGACCAGCTCCAGCAGATCTACCCGGACGGCCCGCAGCCGCTCCGCGCCGCCTTCGAGCGCGGCCCGGCCGACCTCCGGGTCGAGGCGCTCATCCGGGCGGCGCTCGCCGGCTGGCTCTCGGCGCCGGAGTTCGCGCCGATCGCGGCGCGCGCGCTCGACGACGAGGACGCCGAGGTGCGCCGCATCGCGTTCGCGGCGAAGGTGATCGAGCGGCGCGCGCTCGCCCACGCGCTCGAGGCGCGCGACGAGGATCTCGGCCGCGCGGCGATCGACATCGCGCGGCGCGCGGCCGAGGTCCTGCGGCGCGCCGGCGCGGGCGGCGCGGAGAAGCCCGCGGCGAACGCGAAGGAGGGGGCGAAGGACGCCGCGAAGGCGGCCGACGAGGCGGCCATCAAGGCGGCGCGCGCCCGGATCCCCGGCGTGGGCAGCCCGGGGGCCGAGCTCGCCGAGGCCGACCTCGAGCCGCTGCTCACCGCGATGGCGTGCCGCACGCCGGACACGGCGGTGCGTGGGGCGCGCGGCCTCGCGCAGCTCGGCGACACGCGCGCCCTCGGCGCGCTGCTGCAGCTCACGCGCGAGCAGGACCCGTCGCTGCGACGGCAGGCGGCGACCGCGCTCGCCGAGCTCCGGGACACCCGCGCCGAGAAGCGCCTCATCTGGATGCTCGACGACGCGGACGGTGCGGTGCGCGCCGCGGCGCACGACGCCTACGCGCGGCTCCAGCCGTCGGCCCCGCTCACCGTGGCCGAGGCGTCGCTCCGGTCGTCGCAGGAGGACATCCGCGTCCGCGGGCTCGACCGGCTCGTGGCGCTCGCCGGCGAGGGCAAGGGACCGAGGCCGCCCGAGGCCGAGGCGCTGCTCGCCGACGCGATCGAGGACGAGTCGCCCAAGGTCCGCCGCGAGGCGTTCCGGACGCTCTGGTCGTGGCACGCCTCGGATCCGCAGACGGCGCTCGACCGCGCCCAGCTCGCGCGCTTCCCCGACCTGCGCCTGCGCGCCGTCGAGGAGCTCAAGGCGCACGGCGAGCAGCCGTGGGCCGCGGAGCGGCTGCACGCGGCCATCGGCGACCGCGACGCGAGCGTGGCCCAGGCCGCGTACGACGCCGTCGTCAAGCTGCGCGGCAAGGAGGCCGCGGAGCCGCACCTCGCCGCCATGGCGTCGATCCACCCCTCGGTCCGGGAGAGCGGCGCGCGCGGGGCCGCGCTCCTGCCGGCGGGCGACGACGCGCGCAACGCCCTGCTCCGGCTGCTCGCCACGCGCGTGCCGGTGGGCGAGGCCGCGCGCAGCGCCCTGAGCAAGCTGCTCGAGGACGAGCACGCGGGGCCGCGCATCGCCGCGATCGAGGCGCTCGACAAGCTCCTGCCGAGCGAGGCGGGGCCGCTCCACATCGGCCTCCAGTCGAGCCACCTCGACCTCCGGGTGCGGGCGGCCGAGCTCTGCGCCGTCCGGCGCGACGAGCAGCTGATCAACCCGATGCGGGCGCTCCTCGCCGATCAGTCCCTCTTCAAGCAGCTGCCGATCCAGGTCCTCGGCCCGCTGCGCGCCCGCGCCGCGACCGCGCTGGCGACGCTGGGATCGCCGCGCCTCGTCAAGTACTTCGCCACCGAGCTGCTCAAGGACGAGTACCCCGACGTGCGCGAGCAGGCCGCGCGCGGGCTCGCGATGGCCGCCCGCCGCGGCGAGGAGGGCTACCTGCTCGACGCCATGGGCCACGCCGACGTCGCGGTGCGGTCGTGGGCCGCCGACGGGCTCGCGCGGCTCGGCGACGTGCGGGCGCTGCCGGTGCTCACGGGCACGCTGCGCCACGAGCACCCGCCCATCCGCGTCGCGACGATCATGTCGTTCGCGGCGCTCGGGCCCGAGGGCTACGGCGGCATGCTGCAGGGCCTCGAGGACAGCTCGCGCGAGGTGCAGGAGATCGTCTTCGCGATCGTGCTCGCGCGCGACCTCAGGGCCTTCCGCCGCGGCGACCCGCCGGACCTCCTGACGAGCGCGCTCTCGTCGCAGCGCTCCGACGTGCGCTTCGCCGCGGCGCGCGCGCTGGAGCTCCGCACCGATCCGGAGCTGTACCTCGCCCACCTCATCGAGGCGCTGATGCCCCCGCGCCCCGACACGGCGGAGCAGGGCCGCGCGGCCGACGGCGAGAAGCCCGCCGGCACGAAGGACTGGCCGCCCGAGGTCGCGCGCGGGCGCATCCTCGTCGGCCTCGCCGAGGCGCTCGCCAGCGACGACCCGCAGCAGCGCTACGCGGCCGCGCAGGTGCTCCGCATCCGGCGCAAGCCGGTCGAGTACTTCCGCGAGGCGAAGCGCGTGGCCGCGCTGCGCCCCGCGGGCGCCCACGTCGTGGCGGACACGACCCCGCGCGCCGCGGAGGAGAGCGACACCAAGCCCGCGAAGGGGTGGCTCCGCCGCCTCTTCGCGCAGCCCGAGCCGAGCGGGCAGAGCGGCCAGAAGCAGAGCGACAAGCCGGCCGGCGACGCGGTCCCGGAGGGCGAGCAGCGGCGGCTGCGCTGGCTCGCGTTCGGCGCGTACATGGGCCTCCTCCGGCAGGTCTCGACGGGCGACGACGAGGCGCACCGCACGCGCCGCGACGCCATCGATCGCATCGTCGACGTCTGCGCCAAGGGGCACGTCAGCAGCACGGCCGCCGTCCCGCCGCTCGTCCGGGCGCTCGACGACCCGCACCACCTCGTGCGCAAGGCGGCGTTCGCGGGGCTCAAGGCGCTCTTCCCGGCGGGGGCGGGCGAGCCGCTCGCGCTCGGGCTCGCCTCGGCGTCGGCCGACGTGGCGCGGACCGCGCTCGACGAGATCGCCGCGCGGGGCGGCGACGCCCGCCCGGAGATCGTGCGCGCGCTCAGCTCCGCGCTGCCCGACGTGCGCCGCTACGCCTTCGAGCTCCTGGAGCGGCTCTCTCCGAAGGGCAGCCTCGACCCGCTCCTCGCGGCGCTCGGCAGCGAGCACGCCGATCTGCGCCTCGGCGTTCTCGAGCGCCTCGCGTCGTCGAGCGATCCGCGCATCGTGCCCGCCCTGTGCCGCGCGATGGAGAGCGATCACGACGACCTGCGCCTGCGCGCCGCGGAGCTCCTCGCCCGCAGCCGCGACGATCGCGCGGTCGACGTGCTCTCGGCGTTCCTGCGCGAGGGCGCGGCCGCGCCTTCGGCGCGCGCCCGCAAGGCGCTCGTCGCGCTCGCGAGCGACGCGGCGGTGCGGGCGCTCGCGGCGCGCATGGATGAGGCCGCCACGCCGGCGGACCGCGCCGCGCTGGCGAGCGCGCTCGGGAGCACGCGGAACCCCGCGGCCACCGACCCGCTCGCGGCGCGCTTCGACGACGAGGTGGCCGAGGTCCGGAGCGCCGCGCTCAAGGCGTGCCTCGAGATCGTCGACAAGGGGCGCGAGCGCGAGAAGCGCGAGACGGCGCTCGCGCTCGCCTTCCTCGCCGCCGCCGCGCGCGCGAAGGACCCGGCGCTCCGCCTCGCCGCGGCGCGCGAGCTCGATCTCGGCGACGATCCCGCGCAGAACGACCTCCTGGTCGCGCTCTTCGCGGATCGCGATCTCCCCACGCGCGTCGCGGCCGTGACCTCGTACGCGAAGCGCGTCAAGGACAAGGGCGCGCCCTCCGGGCCGCTCGAGGCCGTGCTGCGCGCGGGCGCGCGCGAGCTCGTGCTGCCCGCCGCGGAGGGGGTGGCCGAGCGGGGCCTCGCGTCAGCGCTCCGGCCGCTCCTCCTCGTCGTGCGCGCGGGCGAGCCCGGGGAGCGGGAGCGCGCGCTGCTCGCGCTCGGCACGCTCGGCGACGCCCGCGCGCTGGAAGAGCTCGAGGCGGTGGCCGCCGGCGGCACCAAGGAAGCGCCCATCGAGCCGAGCATGCAGGCCGCCGCCACCGAGGCGCTCGGCCGCATGGCCCCGAAGCTGGGGAGCGCCGAGCTCCGCAAGCGGGCCTCGGAGCGCGTCGAGCAGGCGCTCCACGCGGACTCCATCGATCTCCGCGAGTCGGCGGCGAAGGGCGTGCGCTGGATCGGCGGCGAGCGCGCCCGCGTGCTGCTCGAGGAGCTCGTGCGCGCCGGCGACACGCCCGACAGGCTCCGCGTCGTCGCGGTGAACGAGCTCGGCCTGCTCGGCGACGGCGCGGCCGAGCCCGCGCTCGCCCGCGCGCTCGACTCGCGGAGCAGCGAGGTCCGCAAGAACGCGCGCAAGGCGCTGGAGAAGCTCTTCCCTGGCGAGCGGACGCGCGTCGAGCTCCTCGCGGTCGGGAGCGAGCACGACGACATCGCGGGCCCGGCGGCGAGCTACCTCGCCGCGGAGGCCGACCCGGCCGAGCTCTTGCCCCGGCTCGCCGCGCTCAAGGACGAGGACCTGCGGCAGCGCCTCGCCATGGGCCTGCTCCGCCGCGGCGGGCTGCCGGTGGCCGCGCTCCTGCGCATGCTCGAGGACGAGCGCGCCCCGGCGCGGCAGGAGGCCGCGCGGCTCATCGCCGCCGGCACCGTGGCCGGAGATCGCGGGGCGCTCGCGGGCGCGCTCGCCGCCGCGGCGCAGCGCACCGCGGAGCGCTGGTCGGCCGCGCACGGCGACGAGCGCAGCGCCGAGGCCGCGGCGTGGCGCGAGCTGCTCTGGGCCGCGGGGCGCGCCGGCGCGACCGCGATGGCGCCCGCGCTGCGCGCGCTCCTCTCGAACGACAGCGCCCCCGGCGAGGTCCGCCGCGAGGCCGTACGCGCCCTCGGCGCGCTCGAGTCGGCCGCGAGGTCCGCAGGGGCCGCGCCGCCCGCGGGCGCCGTGGAGGCGCTCACGGCGGCCCTCAAGGACATGGACGCCGGCGTCCGGGCCTCGGCGTCGGCCGCGCTCGCCGCGCTCGCGTCGGACGGCTCGGCCGCGATCGCCGTGGCGGTGAGGCCGTTCGACCCGGTCGCCTTCGGGCCGACCGCGCGCGTCGCCTCGCCCGAAGCGCTCGCGGCGCTCGCCGCGACCGAGCCGGGCCGGCGCCTCGCGCTGCCGTCGATCCTCGCGCGCCATGACGTCGCCGCGCTCGCCCCGCTGATCTCGCTCGCGCAGGGCAGCGGCGGCGACGCCTCCGCGCGCCTCGACGCTATCGCGGCGCTCGGCCGCGCCGGCGGCGAGCGCGCGCTCGAGGCGCTCGCCGCGCTCGCCTTCGACAAGGAGAAGGCCAAAGAGAAGGCCGACGTCGCCGTCCGCAAGGCCGCGTACCGAGCGTACCGCCGCGCGAAGCGCAAGGCGGCGGATCCCCGCGCGGCGCGGCTCGTGACCGCGCCCTCCCCCGCATCGCCCGAGACCCCCGAAGGAGTCAACGCATGACGGCCGCACTCGCCCGCCCGATCCTCCTCCGGTACGCCGCCCCGAGCGAGCTCGCCGCCGCCCCGCTCCACTCGAGCGTGCGCCTCTCCCTCGACGGCGCCCGCGGCCCGGTCGGCGTGCGCGGCACCGTCCGCGACGCGGCGCTCTTCCGCGACGCGATGGCCGCGCTGGCGACCATCCTGGAGAGCGATCTCCGGTACAAGGGCCGGGATCGGACCGCGTACCTCGCCTACCTGATGAAGCAGGGCAAGAAGGCGACGGCGGCCATCTGGGAGGCGCAGAAGGCGTTCCTGGAGGGCGCCTTCCCCGACGACGCGGCGACCCAGGGCGACGGCTCCGCCGCGAAGCCGAGGGCCTCCGGCGCGCTCGATCCCGTGCTCACGGTGCACCCGGACGAGGTCTCGATCGAGGTCTTCTCGCGCGACGAGAGCGCCTACGCCCGGCTCGCCTTCTCCAGCGACCTCTTCGAGGGCCGCGAGGCGGCCCACGGCACCGCCTTCGTCGATCTCTCGCCGCGCATCGTCGAGCAGATCGATCGCCTGCGCGCCTACGCCAAGGTGGAGCTCGACGCAGGCGTGGCGCGCGGCGACGCCGCGGCAGCCCGCGCGACGCCGATCGAGCGCTCGCTCGAGGTCCCGACGACCTGGCTCCGCGGCTTCCTGCAGGTGCAGTCGGCGGCGACGCTGCCCGCGGTCTCCTGCGAGCTCGCGCCGATCGATCTCTACAACGCGCTGTTCGTGCTCCGCACCCGCAAGGCGAAGAAGCCGCCCCGCGGCCTGCGCTTCGAGCTCGTCCCCGGCAAGCCGCCGCGCCTCATCCTGGAGCCCTGGGAGATCTTGATCGAGGGCCACGGCCCTCCGTACGAGGGCCCGGCGCGCGTGGTCCGGACCTTCGGCCGGCAGCGGCTGCTCGCGCTGTCGCGGCTCCTGCCGCACGTGCAGCGCGTGCGCGCCGAGCTCCGGGGCCCCGGGCTGCCGGTCTTCTGGGTGCTCGATCTGGGCCGCGCGACGCTGACGATCGCGCTCACGGGCTGGACCGACAGCAGCTGGGCCAGCGCCGCCTCGTTCGACGCCCTGATGCCTCGCGAGGGGAAAGGCGGCGACAAGGCGCGCGCGGCGCTCGACGCGCTCGCGGGCAGGCAGATCGCCCTCCTCCGCGAGCGCGGGCCGCTCCCGCTCGCGGCGCTCGCGGCCGGCGGCGGCGCCGAGGACGCCCGCGCGGCGCTCCAGCTCGAGTGCCTGCGCGGCCGGGTGCTCTACGACGTCGCGCGCCGCGTCTACCGCCCGCGCGAGCTGTTCGCCGATCCGGTGGACGAGCGCGACATCCGCTACAGCTCGCCCCGCGAGGCCGCGGCCCACCGCCTGCTCGGCGCGCCCGGCGCGGTGAGGCCGACCAAGGTGCACGAGATCGCCGGCGAGGGAACCGAGATCCACGGAGAGGTCGCGGACCGGGAGGCGCACCGCGACTTCGCGCCACGGTTCACGATGGATCTCGAGGGCCGCGTCTCCGACGCGTGGTGCAGCTGCCCCACGTTCCGCCGGAGCGGCCTCCGCGAAGGTCCGTGCGAGCACATGATCGCGCTCCGCGTCGCCTACGCCCGCGAGCGCGCCGAGCGGGACGCCCTGCGCCAGACGGCCGAGGGGCGGTCGCTCATCCGCGCCGAGACCCGCACGTACGTGCGCCGCGAGGCCTCGGGCGCGGAGGTCGTCTACCGTGTCTCCCTGGACGACCGCGTAGTACACCTGTCGTGGGGGGCGCGCGCCGAAGCGCCTCGACACCAGCGCATTTGGTTTGACACGGACGGCGAAGCGCGCGACGCGTATTTCAAGAGACTGGATGCATTGACGTCCTCCGGGTTCGTGGACGCCGACGCGTCGTCAGCATGAGAGAGGAAAGGAGGTCAAGAAAAAGAGATTGTTCGTGTTGCCAGGAGAGGTTCTGAACGCACCAGCCTCCACGCCTCGAGCGTAGGAGCGGCGTCGCGCCGCTCTGGAGGAACCGCCAGTCACTCTCCGCAAGGTAGCCTGTTCTTGGTTCTCTTCGGCTAGACGAGCCCTACGGCGTCGGGAGAGCTGAGACAACCTCGCAAACGCCGTTTCTCCCGACGCCGTAGGGCTCGTCTAGCCGGAGAACCGGTGAGGCTACCGTGCACCAAGCGATGAAGGTGATGCGCTTGGAGCCTCTCTTGGCGACATGAGACAGCGATCGACGGTCCGGCGTCCCGAGGACAGATCGCTTCCATCGTGACTCACCACCACGCTCCCACCGAGACATGACCGCGAAGATCGACGCGACCGTTCAAGCCCGAGCCCCCGTCGTTCTCCCCATCACGACGCCGCCTGCCCCCGGCGGCGCGGCGGCCCGCGGCGCAGGCGCAGAAGCGCGCCGGCTCGCCCATGAGGAGCGCGTCGCCCGCTGGAAGGCGATCGACGAGGCGGGCGGGATCGACGCGTGGGTGAGCGCGGAGCTCACGTCGAAGGGCGCCCTCGCGACCGGCGATCCCAAGGCGATGTCCGACCGGGAGCGCGCGCAGTGGAAGGAGCGCAAGAAGGTCGAGGCCAGGGAGCGCCGCTCGCTGCGCCGCCTGGCCTGGGAGGCCTACGTCGCCACGCACGTCAACCACCTCGGCGCGGGCGTGCACTGGAGCGACCGTGGCGGGCCGGACAGGCTCGATGTGCCCGGGCTGAGCGAGCGCGCGCGGGCGCACGGCTTCCCCGACCTGCCGGGCGCGGCCGAGCTCGCGGGCGCGCTGGGGCTGTCGATCCCGCGGCTCCGCTGGCTCGCGTACCACCGCGAGGTCGACACGGGCACCCATTACCGGCGGTGGCACATCCCGAAGCGCGACGGCAGCGCGCGCACCATCTCGTCGCCGAAGCGGGATCTGAAGCGCGCGCAGCGCTGGGCGCTCCGCAACCTGTTCGAGAAGCTGCCGGTCCACGCCGCGGCGCACGGCTTCCTCGCGAGCCGATCCATCGTCACGAACGCCGCCGCGCATGCCGGCGCCGACACGATCGTCAAGGTGGACATCAAGGACTTCTTCCCGACGATCACGTGGCGCCGGGTGCGCGGCCTGCTCCGCAAGGCGGGCGTGGCCGAGGGTCCCGCGACGCTCGTTGCGCTCCTCTCGACGGAGTCGCCGCGGGACGTCGTGCAGTTCCGAGGGCAGACGCTCTACGTGGCGACGGGCCCGCGCGTGCTCCCGCAGGGCGCGCCCACCTCCCCGGCGATCACGAACGCGATCTGCCTGCGGCTCGATCGGCGCGCGTCCGGCCTCGCGCGCAAGCTGGGGCTTCGTTACACGCGGTATGCTGACGATCTCACGTTCTCGTTCCGCGCGCCCGAGGCGCCGGGCGTCGCCGGCGCCGCGCGGCCGCGCGCGCCGGTGGGCGCGCTGCTCCGCGGGCTCCGGGAGATCCTGAGCTCGGAGGGCTTCCGGCTGCATCCGAGCAAGACCGTGGTGATGCGCAAGGGCAGCCGGCAGAAGGTGACAGGCCTCGTCGTCAACCAGGCGAGCGAGGGGGCGCCGGAGGCGCGGGTCCCGCGCGAGCGGGTGCGCGCGCTGCGCGCGGCGATCCGCAACCGGGAGCTCGGGAGGCCGGGCAAGGGCGAGACGCTCGCGCAGCTCAAGGGGCTCGCGGCGTTCGTGTACATGACGGATCCGGCCAAGGGGCGCGCGTTCCTCGGGCGCATCGAGGCGCTGGAGCGCAGTCAGCCGGCGCCTGCCGGCGAGGCGGGCCCCCACGACACGCGCCCCGTGCCGACGTAGGGCGGGCTACTCCGCGGCCGACGAGCCCCGGGCCAGCGACGCGGCGTCGGCCGTGCGCCCGCCGCCCTCGCACGTGCCGTGAAGCGCCGCGCGCCGGTAGGCCGCGGGCGTCGTGGCAAAGTGGCCCCGGAACAGGCGCGTGAAGTGGCTCGTGTCGCGGAAGCCCCAGCGCGCGGCGACCTCGGACACGGCCTCGATCGGGCGGATCGAGAGCTCGCTCGCCGCCCTTTCGAGCCGGCGCCGCCGGATGTGCGCGGCCAGCGAGCAGCCCAGCTGCTCTGCCATCACGCCGTCGAGGTAACGGCGGCTCACCCCCTGCGCCCGCGCGATATCCGCCGGCTGGAGCGTCGGATCGCCGAGACGAATCTCGATGTCGGCCAGCGCCCGCTCGACCCTCGCCTGCGGAAGCTCGGGCGCGCGGCCGCACATCCCGATCGCCTCGAGCACCACGCCGACGGCCGCCACGCAGTCGCGCTCCGACAGCGAGGAGCTCTCGCACAGGATCTGGCGCAAGAGCCCCGCCACGACCCGCTCACCCGCGTGCTCTTCGCCGCGCGTGACGGCCGTCCGCAGGTCGACCCCGGGGTGCCGCTGCTGCACCGCCGAGAGCGGCATCCGCAGCAGCAGCCGCCGGCCCCGGCGCATCGTCAGCTCGAAGGGGGTGTCCGACTGAAACCACGCGAACGTCCCTTCGCGCAGGATTGCCCGGCGCCCCCCTTGCGCGATCACCCCCTCCCCCTCGGCCACGGCGATGATCTTGAGCAGCCCCGCGGCCTGTCTGGGCTCGCAGCGGACCTCGAACGGCTCGGCGCCGAGCCAGAGCAGCTCGCCAGGGCCGGCCTGCACCGCGCGCTCGAGCATCGACTCCGGGGGTGTCGCCACGTGGGTCAGTTCCATCGTGGACCATCCGCCGCGTCGAATCGGGCCAGGCGAGAGCCGCCCCGACACGCCACCTTGGGGCCAGGCGTTCGGCCCCGGAGGAACATCATGTCTGCCGCCCAGATCATTCGCGTGCCCATTCTACCCTTTCGCATGCTCAACGCCCACCTGCTCGTCGGCGCCACGGGTTGCGTGCTTGTCGATGCCGGCGTGACGGACGCGACGCCCAGGGTGGGCGAGGCGCTGGCGCGCGCGGGCCGTGGCTGGTCCGACCTGAAGGCGATCGTGGTCACTCACGCCCACGTCGACCACGCCGGGAGCGCCGCCGAGCTGCGCGAGCGCTCCGGGGCGCTCGTCGTCGCCCACGAGGCCGAGGTCGAGCACCTCAACGGGCGTGCTCCGATGACGTTCTGTCCGACGGGTTGGTTCGGCCGCTTGTTCGTCCGGACCCCTCTCGTTCACGAGCGCTACGCGCCTGTCGCGCCCGACATCGTGCTGTCCGGCAACGAGACGCTCGATCTGGCTCCCTACGGGGTCGCGGGTCGCGTGCGCCACACCCCCGGGCACACCCAGGGCTCACTCTCCGTCGTCCTCGAGTCGCGCGAGGCGCTGGTCGGAGATCTGGTCGCCTCGGGGCTGATGCTGGGCGGGCTCGCGCGGCTCGGCCACGCCATCCGTCCCCCGTTCGAGCTGGACCCGCGCGCCGTCGGCGTCGAGCTCACGCGGCTGGTCGACGAGGGGATACAGACGTTCCACCTGGGCCACGGAGGGCCGCTCGGCGCCGACGAGGTGCGGCGGCACGCCCGCGTGTTGGCCGGATCCCTCGCCGGCGTGCCCCACCTGCAGCGGATGCCCCAGCTGCGGTGAGCGCCCCCCATGCCGGATTCTGCTTCGGGTCCTCGACTCAAGCTCGGGCCCTGCCTCGACGCTGCGCGAAGGAAGGAGCGTGAGGCCGCCGACGTATACGCTCCATGGCCCGATCCCAACAAGGGAGTGGCGAATCGACCGATGCGTGAAGCCCTTATGCTGTAATGCTGCTCTCTCCGCGACACTCCTGGACATCGCAAGTGTGGAATGGATAGGATGGTCGGCTATGCGAAAGCCATCTGCTCGTCTCCTTGCGCTTCCGGCCGTCCTGCTCTTCGGCGCCCTGCTCTCGGGTTGCCCCAACCCGAACTCCTACGGAACCCCGCGGACCGTGGCGCCCGGCAAGGTCGCGCATTCGGTGTCACTCGAAAGCTTCGGCTACATCGGCGAGATCACCGAGGACGAGGTGAATCCTGAGACCGGCCAGGCGGAGGCGAGGACGAGGACGACCAGCGGGTTCATGCCGACGCTGCCCTCGTATCAGCTCCGGACCGGCTTGACGGACATCCTCGACGTCGGCGCCCACGTCCATAACCTCAGCTCGTTCGGCGTCGATCTCAAGGTGAACCCCGTCCGCGGCGTCTTTGATCTCGCCGTCGATCCGGGGGTTCAGTACTTCTACCTCGCGTCCGACGAGGCGTCGGTCCACATCGTCTACCTTCACGCGCCGGTGATGCTCGGCGTGAACCCGACGGACTGGTTCTCGATCGTGCTGACCCCTGGCGTCACCTACGGCCTCGCCTCGGGCAATATCGTGGACGACGGCGAGGCCGCTTCGAGCGCGGATGGCCTCCTCCTCCGAGGCAGCCTCGGGTTCCAGTTCCGGACCTCCGACAACTTCGCGATCCACCCGGAGCTCACGATGATGAAGAGCCTCGAGGGCCGGGGGCTCGTTTACAACTTCGGCATCGGGTTCAACTTCGGCGCGCTGCCGAGCTACAAGGACCTTCAAGAGCCGATGTGACGCGCCCGCCGGACTAGCGGGCTGGGCCGGCCGTCGAGAAGAGGCGGATCGCGTCCTTCGGGGTGCGCATCGTGACCATGCTCGACAGATCGATGCCCAGCGAGGTCATCGTGTGCGCGACCGCTGGCTGGATCCCCGTGATCGCCGCGCGCGCGCCGAGCAGGCCTATCGCGCGGACGATGCCCACCAGCCGATCGGCGGTGCGGGTGTCGATCGTCTCGAGCGCCGAGAGGTCGAGCACGACGCTGCGCACCTGCCGCGTCGCGATGATGTTGAGAAGGCGCTCGGTGAGCGTGGCCGTCCGCTCTTCATCCATGGCGCCGATGAGCGGCACGCCGACGACGCCATCGGCGACCTCCAGGATGGGCGCGGAGAGCGCCAGGATCTGCCGGTGCTGCGCCTGGATGACGGCGAGCCTCCGGTCGAGCTCCGCCGCGAGCGCCGACTTCTCGTCCGCCTCGCGCCGGGCCGCCGCGGCCATGGCCTCGAGCTCGCGCGCCGAGCTCTGGAGCGCGTCCTGCGCCCTCTGGCGCTCGGTGACATCCACGCAGAAGCAGGCGACCTGCACCTCACCGCTCCTGCGGAGGATGGGCTTCTTGACCGTCTCGTACCAGTGCACGTCGCCGTTCGGCCGCGTCTCCTTCTCCTCGATGACCACGGGTTGTCCCGTGTCGATGACCTGCCGGTCGACGCTGGTGAAGCCTGAGGCCTCATCCGCGCTCGTGGTGAGCTCGTGCTGGGACGCGTGGACGACCTGCGCCGGCGTCATCCCGTAGCAGCTCGCGAGGGCGCTGTTCGCCATGACGTAGCGGCTGCGCCGGTCCTTGATGAACATGAGGTTGGGCGCGAGATCGATGAAGTTGCGCAGGAGCTCCAGCTCCTCGGCGAGCGCCTCCTCGCGGCGGCGCTGCGCGGCGTCGTCGGCCGCATGAGCGTGGACGAAGACGAGCGGCTCTCCCTCGGATCTCGAGCACCGCAGGAGCGTCCAGCGCTGCGGGCTCGCCCCGTTGCTCGCCGTGGCGTCGATCTCCGCCCGGCTCTGGACCCCGCCGAGCACCGCGCGAGCGGCCTCCTCCGCCTCGGGCACAAGCAGCGCCGCCTCTCCGAACGCGTTGCGCCAGGCCAGGTTGGCCTCCCGCAACCGGAGGTTCGCGTCGAGCACCGCGAGCGGTTCAGGAAATGCGTCCAAGTTTGCGTGCATCCATACCTCCCCCGCGGCCCGTGCGGCGCAGCAGACGCACCATGCCGCATCGTTGAAGATGCCTGTGCTTCAGCGCCTTGTCTACGGCGCGCGCCGGTGCCCGCGACGAAAGCCACCGTCCCTCACATCGGAGGTTCCGTGAGTGACGGACGGGCGAGCGGCGCTGGACGGGCTGGGCCTGGTTCGCGATGTAGAGCGACAGACCATGAAGGCGCAGGACTCTGCCCGTCCACGGCGTTCCCATCGACGGCTGTGGAGTAGGTCGTAAGCGTGAGCGTGCTCGCATCTGCGCGAGTCAGGAAAGCGACGCGCGCGCCGGGTTCGCGATGGCTGACTACGGCGCTGTCGGGTGCGGGGCCTGGCTCCCCTTCAGGGGCAGCCGCGCCGCGGGATCGCCGAGGAGCACATAACCCCGCAGATCGTTGCGCAGCATGAACGCGCTGCCGCGCTGCATGGGATCGACCGGGGAGGGCCGTTTCCACACGCGCGCGTCCTCCTCGGCGTGGTAGCCGGCGAGCAGCTCATCGTTGACCTCGCGGTAGGAGCGCATCAGCGCGTCGAGCGCCACGCCGGCGCGGCTGCCGCGGGCCATGGCCTGGATGCTGCCAAAGATCCGGGAGGCGCGGCTCTGGGTCATCCTGCTGGGATCGACGAAGCCAAAGGTCCAGGCCAGATCCAGGTGCGCTATCACCGAGAGCGGCCCCTCTGGATTCCGGAGCGCGGCCTGCGGCAGCGCGGCCAGGAACGGGCGCTCGCCGCCCTGAGGCAAGCTCGCCAGCACCCGCTGGACCTGGCCGCCGTAGGCGCCCTCGCGCGCGAGGAGCGAGAGCCAGGGATAGAACGCGCTCTCCTTCGGCGTCCCGGCCCCGAAGCAGGCCAGACAGAACCACAGGCCGCCTGGGAGAAAGGGCGCGTGTTGCAGCATCTCCGCCGTGAGCAGCGACGCGGTGCTGCCCTGTGCGCCCACGAGCAGCGCCCCCTGGAGCGCGCGCTGCTGATCGACGGAGGCCCACCCGCCGCGGGGCCGGCCGAGCCCGTGGCTCACGGACAGGAGCACGGAAGGCCTCGGCGTGCTCCCCGCGCGGAGGAGATCGTCTGCGCTGCCGGCGCCTGGGATCTCGACGACGTTCGCGGCCGGGAACGGTCGCCTACCTTGCCTCCGCGCCATCGCGACGCAAGGCGCGATGAGCAGGCTGCGGCCGAGCTGGGTAGCGGCGGTGCCGTCGTCCGCGACGAAGAACAGCGCGTCGGGCTGGTCGTGGCCAGAAGGCGCCTTGGCCCAGCGCACCACCTTGTCTGCATACGCGGCATAGCCGCTGGGATCCGGCTTGCCGTCGGCGCCCGCGATGTGGAGGCGGCCGACGAACGCGCCGTTCGCGAGGACGTGCTGGAGCTCGGGGGAGACGGCGTCGAGATCCCCGAGGAGGAGCAGATACCGGGGCCTCTCCTCCTCCGGAATCGACTCGTCGCGCAGCACATCGGTCTTCCAGCGGAGCGCTTCCGCCATGCCCATTCCGGGCTCGACGCGGTAGGGTGTCACCGGCGCGCCTTGCTCCGCCTCCCGGAGCCGGAGGAGCGGCGCGATCGCCTCGAGCGCCTCGTCGCCCAGCGCGCCTTCGGGCGCGATCACCGACCAGCGCTGGAGGGCGAGATCGTTGGGATCTGCGTCGGGCATCTCGCGCACGAGCGCGTCCACACGACGAGACGTCTTGTCCGGCCGCGGCGCAATGCCCGCCGTCACCTCGGGCAGGCCCGCCGCAAGGGTGGGGCGGAGCGCGGTGGCGTCCGCGAGCAGGAGCTCCAGGGTGCTGGGGAGGGCAGCGTTCATGGACGCGGCAGGGTGCCAGGGGCATTCGGGTGGGTCAATGCGCCGTGGCGGTGTGGTTCAACCTCTCTCTTCGCGCCACGCTCTATCCTGCGTCGCGCTCTGCTCGGTCGATGTCGCTGAGCAGGTAGGGAGTCCAGAGAGGGTTGGCCGATCCAGGGCCATCTCGCCCCACCATGCGGGTTGACATCGTCAGCCGCCATGCGCCCAGCGACACGCCGGACTCCCTGCGCAAGGAGATCGAGCAGCGCCTCGGCGCGAGCGCTCGATCGCGAGCATGGGCAGGCGCTCATCGCTTGCCGAGCATCCACCGCGGAGCACGACCTGGCGGCGCGCCGGGAGCGCTCACGAGGCGCTCCGGTGATCTCCCGAGTTTCCGTCGCGTGTCGTCCACCGGCTCGGGGAGGGGCCTCGTGCAAAGGCGATTGACCCGGCTCGGCGCCTCGACTCCGATGCGCCGCCATGACTACCGCCGTGACCCCTCTGCAGATGCTCGCCGGCACGAACCACTTTGGCAAGGCGCAGCCGCACTGGAACCTGCTCGGACCGCCCAGCGAGGGCATCGATCGGGAGTTCTCTGCACGCGTCGAGTTCGAGCGCGAGTTCAATAGCCCGCCGGTCGTGCACATCGGCATCGCCGGTCTGGACGTGGAAGGCAGCGACGCGGTGCGCGTGCGCGTGTGCGCGCGCCACATCGATCGCGCCGGCTTCACGGTGCTGCTCAGCACCTGGTTCGGCAGCCAGGTGCACGGCGTCGACGTCAACTGGATCGCGCTCGGCACCTGAGCCGATGCCCCTCCTCCGGACCGCACGATGTGGCTCGCTCTCCCAGGGGCTGTCACCGACGCGAGCGCGCTGTAGAAGATGACATCCCGCCGTCCGCGCGCTCCGTGCTAGAGCGCCGCCCGTCGTAGGCGTGCTTCCCGACGAGCCCGTCCCCGCGTCCTTCTACGACCGGCGAGCCCCGCAGGTGCCCGATTCGCTGCCGGGCGGCCGGCCGGTCGTTCGATGTCGAGCAGGCACCTTTGCGGCTCACGGCAGGTCAACGTCTGCGTAGAACGGGACCCGGCCGTAAGAGCGCTCGCAGGACTCGTAGCCCCGACGGGCGTCTTCGTCGCTCTCGTCGAGGTAGGTCCGGCGCATCTCAGGAGAGATGCAGTCGCTGGTGGCGGCGCGAAGGGCCTGCCGAAGCGCGTCGGCAGAGATGGCCCATACCCGCGCCGTCTTGTCCGACGTGGTGACCACGCGCTGGCCGTCGGCGCTGAATGCCGCCGAGAGAAGCGAGCCCTCATGGCCTCCGAGCACGATAGGCGTGCCGCTGCCGTCCGCGTTCCACACACGCGCCGTCCTGTCGTGCGAGGCCGTCACCACCCGCTGCCCGTCGGCGCTGAACGCCGCGAAGCTGACCCCTGCCTCGTGGCCCCGGAGCACCACCGGCGCCCCGCTGCCGTCCGCGTTCCACACACGCGCCGTCTTGTCGTGCGAGGCCGTCACCACCCGCTGCCCATCGGCGCTGAACGCCGCCGAGAGCAGCGAGCTCTCATGGCCGCGGAGCACGATGGGCGTGCCGCTGCCGTCCGCGTTCCACACACGCGCCGTCCTGTCGTGCGAGGCCGTCACCACCCGCTGCCCGTCGGCGCTGAGGGCCGCGGACCAGACCGGGGCCTCGTGCCCCCGGAGCACGACGGGCACGCCGCTGCCGTCCGCATTCCACACACGCGCCGTCCTGTCGTGCGAGATGGTGATCACCCGCTGCCCGTCGGCGCTGAACGCTGCGGATCTGACCCAGTCCTCGTGTCCCCGGAGCACGACGGGCGTGCCGCTGCCGTCTGCGTTCCACACACGCGCCGTCCTGTCGTTCGAGGCCGTGACCACCCGCTGCCCGTCGGCGCTGAACGCCGCGAAACCGACCCCTGCCTCGTGGCCTCGGAGCACGACGGGCGCGCCGCTGCCGTCCGCGTTCCACACACGCGCCGTCTTGTCGTGCGAGGCCGTGACCACCCGCCGCCCATCGGCGCTGAACGCCGCCGACCACACCGGGGCCTCGTGCCCCCGGAGCACGACAGGCATGCCGCTGCCGTCCGCGCTCCACACACGCACCGTCGTGTCGTTCGAGGCCGTGACCACGCGCCGCCCATCGACGCTGAACGCCGCCGACCAGACCGGGGCCTCATGCCCTCGGAGCACGACAGGCATGCTGCTGCCGTCCGCGCTCCACACACGCACCGTCGTGTCGTTCGAGGCCGTGACCACGCGCCGCCTGTCAGGGCTGAACGCCGCGGAGCTCACGTCGCCCTCGTGGCCACGGAGCACGATGGGCACGCCGCTGCCGTCCGCGTTCCACACCCGCGCCGTCCTGTCGAACCCGGTGGTGACTACCCGCTGCCCATCGGCGCTGAACGTCGCGTACCCAACGCCTGCCTCATGGCCGCGGAGCACGACAGGCGCGCCTCCGTCCTCCGCGTGGTCGTGGTCGCAACCGGTTTGCGCGTGCTCGGACTCATCCGCGTGAACAGGGCCGTTCCGGGCACTCCCGGCGTTCCACACCCGCGCCGTCGTGTCGTTCGAGGCCGTGACAACACGCTGCCCGTCAGCGCTGAACTCCGCGGAGCTCACCTCGCCTTCGTGGCCCCGGAGCACCACCGGCGCTCCACTGCCATTGCCATCCGCGTTCCACACCCGCGCCGTCTTGTCGTTCGAGGCCGTGACCACACGCTGCCCGTCAGCGCTGAACGCGGCGGAGATCACCGCAGCCGCGTGGCCCCGGAGCACCACGGCCGTGCCGCTGCCATCCGCGTTCCACACCCGCGCCGTCTTGTCGTGGGAGGCCGTGACCACACGCTGCCCATCCGCGCTGAACTCCGCGGAGCCCACCTCGCCTTCGTGGCCCCGGAGCACCACGGCCGTGCCGCTGCCATCCGCGTTCCACACCCGCGCCGTCCTGTCGTGGGAGGCCGTGACCACACGCTGCCCATCCGCGCTGAACGCCGCGAACACAACCGCGCCCTGATGGCCCCCGAGCACCACGGCCGTGCCGCTGCCATCCGCGCTCCACACCCGCGCCGTCCCGTCGTCCGAGGCCGTGACCACACGCTGCCCGTCGGCGCTGAACGCCGCGAACATCACGGCGCCCTCGTGGCCCCGGAGCACCACGGTCGTTCCGCTGCCTTCCGCGTTCCACACCCGCGCCGTCTTGTCGCTCGAGGCCGAGACGATGCGCTTCCCATCGGGGCTGAAGTCAGCACGCAGCACGTCGCCCCGATGGCCGCGCATCGTGAGCATCAAAGGAGCCGCGGCGAGCACATCACGTGTCAGCTCGGTCCAGCCACGTACGTTTTCCGCGTCTCTCACCTCGAGCAGCAGCTGCACCGCTGACTCTGGCCGATTTCGCGCCAGCAGCTCACGAGCGCCGGCCATCAGCGAGGATGCTCGCATCAGCGCCGCCTGGGTCGCCGCCTCCCGCTGCGCCTCCTCCGCCCTCCGCGCGGCAGCCTCCGCATTCCGTGCCGCGCTCCGCTGCTCCAGCGCCCGGACAACGATGACCGCCACCACCAGGGCCACCGCGACGGCAACGGCCGCACTCGCCACCAGCGTCCGTCGCGGCGCACGCTCCCGGGCCGCCCGCCGCTCCTCTTCCTCTCCCTCTCCCTGCTTCAACTTCGCCCGCTCCCGTTCCTGCCTTCGCTCGCCTCGAGCGCGACGGTAGCAGGCCGCAACCCGGTACGAGCCCCGGTCCCGCCAGCCCGGGAGCGCCCCACGCTCCGCCGGGCAGGGTTCCCGCCCTCCTGCACACGCGCCTCTCTGGGACCGGAAGGGGGATCGAGACGGCCGGCGCCGGCGAGCCGGACGATGCTGCGAAAGCGCGGACACTCCATGTGGCTCGGCGCGGTACACGCCGCCGCGTGGCGCAGGCCGTCGCGCAGGGCGACCAGGCGCTGGATGGTCCGGTCCAGCTCCTCGGCCTTGGCTGTCAGCCGCTCTCGCTCGATGCGCGGCCGGCCGTCGGGCGAGAACATCCGGGCGATCTCGTCCAGCGAGAACCCCGCCACCTGGCCGAGCGCGATCAGCGCCAGGCGCTCCAGCACCCCGGGGTCGAACAGGCGCCGCAAGCCCCTCCGCCCGGTGGACGCGATCAGCCCCTTCTCCTCGTAAAACCGCAGGGTCGAGGCGGGCACGCCGGAGCGCCGGGCCACCTCCGCGATGTCCAGCTGTTTCACGCTTGACCTCAAGTTGACTTGAGCTTGCAGACTACGGCACATGAGTTCCGACTGCAAACCGAAGGAGACGCCGATGTCCGAAGCCCATCAACCGAATCGCGACCAGGCCACGCTGTGGAACGAGGCCAGCGGGCGCACCTGGGTGGAAATGCAGGAAGTGCTCGACGGCATGATGGCCCCGCTCGTGGCGCCGCTCATCGACGAGGGCTTCCCCGGCGAGGGCGGGCGCGTCCTCGACGTCGGCTGCGGCGCGGGCGCCACGTCCCTCGCGATGGCGCGGCGCCTCGGGCCAGCGGGCCTCTGCCTCGGCGTGGATATCTCCGGGCCGCTCGTGGCGGCCGCCAGGGCACGCGCCGCCGCCGAGGGGCTGGCGTCCGCCGCGTTCGTCCAGGCGGACGCGCAGACCCATGCGTTCGAGCAGGGCACGTTCGACGCGGTGATCTCGCGCTTCGGCGTGATGTTCTTCGACGATCCCGCGGCGGCGTTCGCCAACATCCGGCGCGCCGCCCGGCGCGAGGCAAAGCTCTCGTTCGTGGCATGGCGCAGCGCGGACGAGAACCCGTTCATGACCGAGGCCGCGCGCGCTGCGGCCCCGCTCCTGCCGAGCTTGCGCGTCCCGGACCCCGACGCCCCCGGCCCGTTCGCCTTCGCGGACAGAGAGCGGCTGCAGCGGATCCTGGACGCGAGCGGCTGGACCGACGTCGACATTCGCCCGATCGACGTGCCGATCGGCGTCGCGGAGAACGACCTCCTCGCCTACGTCACAAGGCTCGGACCGGTGGGTCAGGCGCTGCGGGACGCGGACGAGCCGACGCGCGCCCGGACGGCCCAGGCGGTTCGCGCTGCCTTCGACGGTTACGTCCAGGAGGGCGCGGCCCGCTTCACCGCGGCCTGCTGGCTCGTGAGCGCGCGCGCCTAGAGAAATCCTGCCAGAACAGCCGGTCGATGACGAGCCGTCGCCCGGCGCGCCGTGCCCGGCGACGGGCCGAGACCGACATGCCGCGCGTCGCGAGGCGCCGGGCCGCACCTCAACCAAGGTCGCCGGTGAAGCGGATCGGCACGCGAAACGCCATGAAACTGGCCTTCACGTGCCTGGGCGAGAAGAGCGCGCCGAGCGTCGTGTCCTCGACCCCGCGGCTCCGCACCAGCTCGTGGAGCTCGAGCAGCGAGTACGCGCAGAAGAGCTCGAGGCGCTTTCCGATGTGCTTCAGGATTCTGCCGCGACTCCTGTAATACGGCGCGTAGTCGCCCTTGTACCGAAGATCGAGCGCTTCGATGCGGACCTCGTACTGCACGTAGGAGCGCTCCCCGAGCGCGCGATTGCAGAGGAGCTCGGCTTCGACGTGCGCGCCGGTGTCGCCCACCTCGACGCCGGGCCCATCCCCGAAGACCCAGAGCCCGTCGAAATGGGGCGCTTCGGCCTCTCGCGGCTCCTCGTGCGTCTTCGGGTGTCCGGGCGACACGGAGAAGCACGCTCGAAACTCGTCGCGGATCTCGGCGCTGCGCGCGCAGAGCGCCTCCATCTGCCGCTCTTTCGGAACCGAAAACAGCTTGGCCGTCTTGCCCATGAGCCGTGCTCCTCAGAGATGTCTCGCCCGCAGTCCGAGAGTGCCCGATTCAGAGCCTCCCATTCTACCCGATCGCAGAGGGCTGCGAGCGCCGGGCCAACGCGTCCCCGGCGGCTTCCCGTCCAGGCCACGGGCGGATCAGGTCACCGCGCCGCGCTGGTGGAATTCCGGCTTGTCCCAGGCGCCGCTCTCCAGAAGGTCGCGCAGCGCTTCCACCGCATCCCAGACGTCGACGAAGCGGGTATACAGCGGGGTGAAGCCGAAGCGCATGATGCGCGGCTCGCGGTAGTCGCCGATCACGCCACGGGCGATCAGCGCCTGCATCACCGCGTAGCCCTGCGGGTGCTCGAAGCTGACCTGGCTGCCGCGGCGGGCGGCGTCGCGCGGGGTGACCAGGATCAGCGGATGCTGGCCGCAGCGGGCTTCCACCAGCTGGATGAACAGCTCCGTCAGCGCCAGCGACTTGGCGCGCAGCGCGGCCATGTCGGTATGGCGGAAGATGGCAAGCCCGCATTCCACCAGCGAAAGCGCGGTGATCGGCTGGGTGCCGCACAGGAAGCGGCCGATGCCGTCGGCGGGGGTGTAGGCGGGTTCCATCGCGAACTGCCGGGCATGGCCGAACCAGCCGGACAGCGGCTGCCAGAAGCGGCTCTGATGACGCGGCGCCACCCACAGGAAGGCCGGCGCGCCGGGTCCGCCGTTCAGGTACTTGTAGGTGCAGCCGACGGCGAAGTCGGCGCGGGCGCCGTGGAGGTCCACCGGCACGGCGCCGGCGGAATGCGCCAGGTCCCACACGGTCAGCGCGCCGGCTTCGCGCGCGAGCGCCGTGACGGCGGCCATGTCGTGCATGGTGCCGGTCTTGTAGTTGACATGGGTGAGCACCAGCACCGCCACGTCGTCGCGGATCACCTGCGGCAATTCCTTGGGTGAGTCGATCAGGCGTAACTCGTAGGCTGCGCCGCCGCCCATCTTCAGCAGATCGGTCAGGCCCTCGGCGATGTACAGGTCGGTGGGGAAGTTGTCGCGCTCCGACACGAGCACCCGGCGCTCGGGCGCGGCGCTCTGCTGCTGGCGCAGGGCGGCGGCCAGCACCTTGAACAGGTTGATGGACGTCGTGTCGGCGACCACCACTTCGCCGCTGCCGGCGCCGATCAGCGGAGCCAGGAGGTCGCCCAGGCGGCGGGACAGGTGCACCCAGCCGGCCGTGTTCCAGCTACGGATCAAGCCGTCACCCCATTCCGCTTCGATCACTTCCCTGGCGCGGGCCAGCGACGCCTTGGGGCGGGCGCCCAGCGAGTTGCCGTCCAGGTAGATCACACCGTCCGGTAGCGCGAACTCGTCGCGCAGGTGGCGCAGCGGGTCGCTCGCGTCGCGGGCAAGGCAGGTGTCGCGGGTGGTCTGCAGGCTCACGTGAGGCGTCCTTCGGTTCAGCAGCGCAGGGTGCGCAGCATGGCACGGACCGGACTCGCGCCCAGGAGGGCCAGCGCGAGCGGCAGGGCGATCCGTCCGCGGTCGCCGGGCGGCATGGCATCCAGCCGCAAGCGACACGCGGCCCCGGCCGCCCGTGCAGGTGCTCAGTCGGCGAGCGCCCTCTCGACGGCCTGCGCGTAGGGCATGGGCGTGAGCGGGATGATGGCGCGGATCGGCCCCACATCGCCGACGAGGTCGGCGTCCAGGCCCAGCAGCAGGTCGGCGAAGGCGCCGCGGGGCAGGCCCGCCAGGCGCTCGAAGAGCCCGGCGAACGGCGCCAGCAGCCAGGGCAGGAGGTGCAGCTTCCACGGCGGGCGCCGGCCGAGCACGCGGGCCGCCACGTCGACCATCTCGTCGGTGGTGAACGCCTCGTCGCCGCCCACGTCGAAGGCCCGGCCGAAGGTGCGCGGCTCGTCGAGGCTGCGCACGAGGTAATGGACGAGATCGTCGAGCGCGATGTTCTGCATGCGGCTCCGGCCGCTGCCGAGGATCAGCGCCACGCGCCGCCGCGCGTTGGCCAGCGTGGTGTCGAAGCCGAAGCCGCCGCGTCCGACGATCTGCCCCGGCCGGAGGATGGTCACGTCGAGCCCGCTGCCGAGCAGCATCTGCTCGGCCTTCCAGCGACCGCGCGCCCAGATCGAGCGCGTGTCGGGCGTGATGCCCAGGAAGGTCACGTAGAGCACGCGCCGCACGCCGTGGATCCGGCAGGCTGCCACCACGTTCTCCAGGCCGCGCAGCTCGGTGTCCACGAAGGTCTCGCCGGGCGCGGCGCCCTTCTGCGGCGAGAGCGTGTGCACGCAGTTGAACACGGCCTCGCAGCCGCGAACCGCTTCCTCGATGGCGGCGCGGTCGGCGATGTCGCCGCGCACGAGCTCGGCGGCGGCGGGCAGTCTGGCGCGGGCGGCGTCGAGGTTGCGCACGGCGCAGCGGACCAGGAACCCTTCCTGGAGCAGCGCTTCGACGAGGCGGCGGCCGGTGAGCCCGGTGCCGCCGAGGACGAGCACGGTTCGCATGTCCTCATCGATAGCGATGGCCTGTCGAACGCACCATGCGCCAGCGTGCCGATCACTGTCGCGAGCGTACGAAACGACAGGACAGCTTCAGCCGCGCGCTTCGTTGCGGTAGTCCCGCGGCCGCTTGCCGGTGACGCGCTTGAAGGCCTGGCTGAAGGCGCTCTCCGACGAGTAGCCGAGCGCGGCGGCGATCTGCGAGATCGGCGCTGCCTCGTCCCGCAGCCGCCGCTCCGCCAGCCGTATGCGCCACGCCGTGAGGTACTGGAGCGGCGCCACCCCCGCGGCCTCCTTGAAGCGCACGGCGAAGGTGGTGCGCGACATGGCCGCGGCGCGGGCCAGCTCCTCGAGCTTCCAGTCGCGCGCCGGCTCGCCGTGGAGGAGGCGCAGCGCCGCCGCCAGCCGCTCGTCGCGGAGGGCCCGCAGCCAGCCCGCGGGCAGGCGTGGCGCCGCGGCCAGGTGGGCGCGCAGGATCTGGATGAACAGCAGCTGCGCCAGCATCGATGCCGAGAGGAAGGCGCCCGGCGCGCCGCGCGCTGTCTGCTCCGCCAGCAGCTGCTCGATGAGCCAGCGGATGGGGGCTGCCTGCGGTGCGGCCGCGCGCACGTGCAGAAAAGGGGGAAGCGCGCCCTGCACGAGGTCGGCGTGGCGCGGGTCGAGGGTCACGCCGCCGGCGAGGAGCAGCACCTCGGAGCCGTCACCGAGGGTAGAGAAGAGGTGGCGCTTCTGGGCCAGCAGGCCCATCACGTCCAGGGGTGGGGCCGAGAGGTCGCTGCCGACAAGGAACCCCCTTCGCCCGGGCAGGAGGACCGCGTCCCCCGGCTCCCCACGGATCGCCTTCTTGTGGCCGTCCAGGCGGAACCAGCAGCCGCCCTTGGCGACGACCGAGATCTTCATCTCGCCGGGTGGCGGGAAGTGGACGGCCCAGCGGCCACCGGCGGCGATGCCTCCGGCCATGACCGACGTGGCCTGGGTGAGCCGCAGGATGTCGGTGAGCGGATCGCTGGCAAAGGAGTGGATCGCAGCGTCGAGCGACACGCGTCGCACTATGGCGCATGCTGCCAGGCGGAACTACCGTTCACCGAGGTGGGCGGCGAGCGCCTCGGCGAGCGCGGGGGAGCAGCGCCGCCGCGGCGGCGACGCCGAGGCCGCCGGTCGTCGCTCACCCAAGGTCAGGGTTGGATGGTGACCTTGGTCCCGACCGGCACGAGCGCATAGAGCACATCGACATCCTCGTTGGTCAGGCCGATGCAGCCGTCGGTGGGCCCCCACAGCTTCTGAAGACCGGCGGCGTTGGCGAGGCGGATCCAGGCGCGCGCCAGGCCGGCGAGGCGGGGATCGCTGCCGTGGATGCCGATCGCGCCTCCCGGCTTCTCGATGCCCTTCGCGCGGGCGCGCTTCAGGTCATCCACGTTCGGGTACGAGACGCCGAGGAAACGATAAAACCGCTTGCTCTCGCGTTTGCTGTCGATGCGGTAGACGCCCTCCGGCGTGCGCTCGTCGCCCTCGCGCTCCTTGGGACCGACGGGGTTGGCGCCGAAGGTGGCCGAAAACGTATACGTCTTCTGGCCGGCGCAATGAAGGTCGAGCGCTCCATCGCCCTTGCGGACGACGATCTCGGGCCGAGCGCAGGTGGGGAGCCGTGCCTCGCCGGCCAGGGGAAGGGCCAGAAGAAATCCGGACATGGCCAGGATCAGAGCCGCGAAGAGGAGCGGGCCCCGTACACGGGACGTGCGATGCTTCGGCGTTGCAGGCACCTGGGGAGCCTACCACGCGGCGGGCTCGGTGCTCGGCGGCGGCGTCGGCGTGCTCGCCGCGGCCATCGCCAGGACGCACCCTGGCGTGCGCGCCGTCGTGCCCTGTCGGTGCGGCGCGCTCGTCGCCTCAGAGCTTCCGGCTGATGGCTTCGGCGATCATGATCGTCGTCACGTTCGTCGGCGCCGAGATGATGTCCGGCATGATCGACGCATCGACGACGTGCAGGCCGTCAACGCCGCGGACCGCGCCCCTTGCGTCGACGACGGCGCCCGGATCGTTCGGTCCGCCCATCGGGACGGAGGATGTCGGGTGGGAGTAGCCGTCGACCTGCGCGATGATCGCCTTCTCCAGCGCGGCGTCGTCTTGCACGTCGTTGCCGGGGGTCATCTCCAGCTCGACCACGTCGCTGAACGGCGCGGTCTTGCCGATCTCGCGCGACAGGCGCACAGCTTCCATCATCCGCCGCAGGTCGCTGCGGTCCTCGAAGAAGTTGAAGCGGATCAGAGGCATCACACGGGGATCGCGGCTCGCCAGGCGGATCGATCCCTTCGACTTCGGCAGCGTCACCGAGCAGGCCAGCACGATCGCCCCTCCGGTCGGGCTCTGGGCCGGATCGAAGATGTGCGTGCCGGAGATGTGCAGGTCGAGCTCGTCCGCGCCGGCCTCGCTGGACCTGGTCCAGAGGATCGCGCCGGCGACCGGCGTCATCGACCTGGCTTCGGGTTTCAGCGCATAGACGTTGTAGTAGAACGGGTGCTCCTTCAGCCGCTGCCCGACCGGAGCCTCGACGATGACGGGGATGCCGAGCTCCTTCAGATGCGACGACGGGCCGATGCCCGAACGCATCAGGATCGCGGGGCTGCCGTACGCGCCGGCCGACAGGATCACCTGACCGGCCGCGATGGTCTCGCCGCCGACGAGGCGCACGCCGGTCGCGCGGCGGCCTTCGAACACCACGCTGTCGACCTCGACGCATCCTCTGATCGTCAGGTTCGGCCGGCGGCGTACGTCTTCCGTGAGGTAGGCCATACCGGTGTTGATCCGCTTGCCGTCGACGACGTTCAATGGGTAGGGCGACACCCCGTGCTGCTCGGCGCCGTTGAAGTCGGTGACGCGCGCGAGGCCGCACCTCTCCGCGGCGAGCACGAACGCGCGCATCGACGGGGTGTTCTCCTCCATCGTCCGCTGCCGGATCGGGAAGGGGCCTGTGCGCCCGTGCCAGGCGTCTTCGCCGGTCGGCGTGTTCTCCATCGCCTTGAAGATCGGCAGCACGTCGTCGAACGACCAGCCTTCGACGCCGTGAGTTGCCCAGCGCGCGAAGTCGGAAGGCCTGGCGCGGATCGCGACCGCCGCGTTCACGCCCGAGCTTCCGCCCAGCACCTTGCCGCGAATCGCCTTCACGTCGTGACCGAGCCCGAGGTGATCCTGGGTGTGGTAGCCCCAGTCGTGATCGCGATCGCCGCCCACGCGGTTCGCGTTCGCGATCACGTCTGGGGTGTTCACCGGCGCGTAGGCCTGGCCAGCTTCCAGCAAAAGAACCCGACGGTCCCGGTTGTCGCTCAGGCGGTTCGCGAGCACGGCGCCCGCGGATCCGCCGCCCACGATGACGACGTCGAATTTCGGGGTTTCGTTGGCCATTGCGGTTTCTCCTTTCTGACGGGCTCCTTTCAGCCGCGGTCCAAGGCGTCGCGGAGGAAGCGGGCGGCGCGATCGAGCGCGTTCCTGCTGGTTTCGAGGTGCGCGACGTCGAGCTGGAAGACGTGGTGCATCCCCTCGAAGATCTGGAGCTCGACGAGGACTCCGGCCTTCGCCGCACGCTCCGCGTACTGTCTGGAGTCGTCGAGCAGGCGCTCGTCGGTGCCGACCTGGATGAGGAGCGGCGGCAAGCCTCTCAGGTCGCCGAACAGCGGCGAGGCGAGCGGATCGGAGGTGCCATAGGCGCCGACGACCTTGCGGGCGCAGTCCTGCAGGTAGTCGTGGCCGATCAACGGATCGACGATGTCCGGATCCGTCATCGACGCGCCGGTGAAGGAAAGATCCACCCACGGCGAGAACACGACGCCCGCGACCGGCGCCGGACCAGCGGGCTTCCCGGTCAAACCCGCCAGCGTCACGAGCGTGAGGCCGCCGCCCGCGGAGTCGCCGACGATCGCGATGCGGTCGAAGCCCTTGGCGACCAGAGACATGGCAGCGGTCCGCGCCGCGTCCGGAGCGGCCGGCAGCGAAGCTTCGGGCGCCAGAGGATAATCGATGACGAGCGCCGGGATCTTCGTGCGGCTGACGATCTGGCTGACGAATCCGCTGTATGCCTTCGCCGAGCCGAGGACGTAGCCGCCGCCGTGCAGGTAGAGGATCGCCCGCTTCGGCTCGGCCTGCGGCGGACGGATGAAAAAGCCCCGCACGCCCGCCTCGTCGACAGCCTCGAGCGTGACGTCGCTGGTCAAAGGAGAGCCGGAGATGAAAGCATCGTAGACGGTCCTCTGGTCTCCCATCGCCGTCGCCCAGAAGTTGGCGAACCGCTCGCGCAGCGCGGCTTCGCGCTGCCGCTCCTCGGACGAGAGCTTGATGATCTCCGTTTTGCTATGTTGATGATCCTGCAACTGCATCTCCGACATCGTCGTTCTCCATCGTTGGACATGGCTCCGCCGTCCGCGCGAAGCCACGTGTCGCGCGTGGCGTGGGACATCTAGGGGCGGGAAACGTCGACCTGAAAAGACGCCATTTCTGAGACGTAGCGTCCAGCTGGTTGGACGACCTAGATCAGCACGGCTCTCGGAAGCTCGGCCGCCAGATGATCGAGGAAGACGCGCACCGAGGGAAGCAGCCCCTGCCTGTAGGGGATGAGCGCGGTGATCGTGGCGTCGCCCGCGATCCAGCTCGGCAGCACCCGGCGCAGCTTGCCGGACTTCACGGCCGCCCGGCAGACGTAGCCGGGCAGGGCGACGATCCCGAGACCCCTGATCGCCGCCTGCTGCAGGCCGACCATATCGTCGCTCGACAGCCGCGGCGTCAGCGGCACAACGGCCTCGTTCTTGGCCTGACGCGCGTGGCGCAGCCGCCAGACCGGATCGACCCCTGTCCGCATCATGAACAGCGATGGATGCTCGCGCAGGTCCTGGGGTCTCTGCGGCTCGCCTTTCTCGTCGAGGTAGTCGGATCCGGCGAACAGGTACCAGGGGGCGGGCGCGAGCGTCCGCTGGACCAGAGTGGAATCCGGCAGCGGATCGGAGTGCGCTCGGATGGCGACGTCGAAGTTCTCTCCGACGATGTCGACGGCGCGGTCGACCGCATGCACGACGACGTTGACCTTCGGGTACTGCACAAGGAAGTCCGCGACGATGTCGGACATCGCAAATTGCATCGTCGCCACGCCGCCGGTGCATCGTATCGTGCCGCTCGGCTCCACCAGGCGCTGGCGGATCGCGGCCTCGGCCAGCTCGGCTTCGCGAAGCATGCTGACCGCGTGCCGATAGAATTCTTCGCCAGCATCCGTCATCCCGAACTTGCGCGACGTGCGGTTGAGGAGCCGGACCCCGAGGCTATTCTCGAGCTGCTGCATGCGGTAGCTGAGCGTCGATTTGGGGGTCCGCAGCGTGCGGCTCGCGGCCGTGAACCCGCCCCGGTCGACCACCTGCACGAACAGGAAGAAATCGTTCAAATCCAGCATGTTTCGCTCATCGTCCAATCTACCGGACGCTGAGTTCGGATTTTGCCGTCTTTTGGGCTGTTCGTCCAGCGGGTAGTCCTCGCGTCATCACGGCAAACGACCGTGACCCCGAAGGTCCGGCCCGCCCGGATCCGGCGACGAGCTCAGGAGGACCCGATGACCATTCGCAAGTACGAGCCGCTCACCCAGGACAATGCCGCCGTCATCCTGGTCGACCACCAGGTCGGCCTCATGACCGGCGTCCGCGACTACTCGACAGGCGAGCTGAAGCACAACGTCGTCGCCCTCGCGAAGGCCGCCAGGGCGCTCAAGCTGCCGATCGTCGTCACCACGACGGCGCGCGACAGCATGTGGGGGCCGACCTTCCCCGAGCTCGTCGACGCCTTGCCTGGCATCCAGATCATCGATCGATCGACCGTGAACGCCTACGACGACCCGCGCGTCGCAAGGGCCATCGACGCCACGGGCCGCAAGAAGCTGATCTTCGCCGGCATCTCGCTCGAGGTGTGCGCGGGCTTCCCGGCGATGACGGCCGTCGCGCGCGGGCTGGACGCGTATGTGGCCGTCGACGCCTCCGGAACGTTCAGCGAGACCAAGCACGACGTGAGCCTGTTCCGCATGCAGCAGGCCGGCGTCATCCTGTCCGACTACGCGACCCTGATGGTCGAGATCCTCAAGGACAACGGCCGTCCGGAGGCGGGCGCCGTCTATGCCGCGCTCGACATGCCCTGGGCCACGCTCGTCGGCCAGGTCGCCAGCGCTCTGCGCAGGTGAACGAGGCGGCGCAGGCCTGTTCGACCAGCGCCTCGAGCAGCGCGCTCACCTCGTCCGCTTCAGCGCCGCCTTGAGCACGTGCTCCGCGATGAGGTAGCCGAACCCCTCGCCCTCGATCCGCCGGATCAGCTGATCGCGCGTGGTCCGGAGCGCCGACGCCGTGGCGTTCAGGTTCCACCCGTGCGCCGCGAGCTGCTGGAGGAGCCGGGCGCGCCTCACCTGCCCCGCCGCGAGCCGGTACGTCTTCGCGTACTCCAGCGTGCCGTCCTCGCGCACGATCGCCTCGCCGATGTGGTTGTCCAGCGACGGATCGAGCTCGGTCATGAACCGCTGCAGCGAGAACGGCCCCGCCCGGTACACGCGCTCCGCCGCGATCGGCCGGCCGAGGAGCCCCGCGGCCGTGTCCACGTGCAGCGCGCCGGCCTCTGCCCGCGCCCGGCCGAGCGCGGCCCGCAGGTCGTCGAGCGAGCCGATCTGCGCGGCGTCGAAGGTGTGCTCGATCGCCTGGCTGTCGCCGTTGTGGCGGGCCGCGTAGAGCAGCGTCTGCTCGTAGAAGTCCTCGATCAGCGTGCGGTGCAGCGCGCGGTAGTCGTCGGGGTGCGACACAACGAACACCGACGCGAGCAGCTCGCCGACGAAGAGCAGGACGCCGCACTGGCCCTCGTGGATCTCGAAGACGCGCAGCGCGTCCTCCAGGCTCGGGATCGCCCGGCCGGAGAGCGACACCTCGGTGCGCGGGTCGAGGCCGCGGGAGATGGCCCGCCGCGAGTACTCGGACCAGGCGATCTCGGGGGCGTTGAAGTGCAGCGCGAGGAAGCCCTCCATCGCGAGGTGCAGCGGCAGGAGGCGCAGGCGGTTCCGCTCGGCCGGGTCCTCGCCGCGCGCCTCGCGCCGGGCCATGCGGTGGAGCAGCTGGACGCCGCAGCCCAACTTGCTGAGCGGGTTTCGGACCTCCGGCCCCGCGAGCGCCGCGCCGTAGGACGCGACCGGCGAGCCGTCCTCGGTCCACCCGATCACGAGCGCGTGCGGCACGTAGGAGCAGTAGGCCGTGCCGTCGCCGAGATCGACGATCGACCAGGCGTCCTCGTGTCTGCGGCCGGCGATGCGCAGGTCGTCCCGCGGCGCGTCCCGGAGGAGCGGGACCAGGCGCACGCCCGCGAAGACCTGGGCGTGCGTCGCGGAGAGGCCCCGGAGCGAGAGCGACCGGAGCAGGGCCGGCGCCTTGGCCATCAGGGCACCTCGAGCGCCGCGGCGGGCGCCTCTTCTGCGGGCTCGGCGGCGTCTGCCGGCTCCATTGCGTCTGCCGGCTCCATTGCGTCTGCCAGCTTCACGGCGTCTGCCGGCTCCATTGCGTCTGCCAGCTCCACGGCGTCTGCCGGCCCCGCGTCCGCAGCTGGCTCCGCGGCGCCCGGCGTCCGGGCGTGCCGCGAGAGCAGCGCGGCCGCGCGCTGCGCGAGGTAGCGCTCGAGCTCCGCGAGCGGCGCCGTGCCCTCGGCAAAGCGGGCGAAGCCGAGGACCGTCGGCAGGTCCTCGGCGTCGCGCAGGCCGACCGTCGGGATCGACGGGCCGAGCGCGCGGGGCGCGTAGCGCTCGCTGTCGAACACGGGGTTGATGTGGACGATCGACGTGCGCTGCCCCGGATCGAGCCGCGCCCGGAAGCAGCGCGCGACCTCGGCGGCGGCGCCGGGCGGGTCGTTCTCGAAGCCGTCCGAGAGGACGACCACGACGTCGGGTCGCCAGGCGAGCGCGTCGAGCAGCGGCGTCGCGAGATCGGTCTGGCCTCGCGCGCCGACGAGGATCTCGTCGGCCGTGGGCGCGGTCCAGAAGGCGCGGTACTCGCGGGCGGCGGCGCGGAGCAGGTAGCTCACGCCGAGCGCGACGGCGAGCGGGCGGCGGCGCTTCTCGCTCGATCCGGACGCCGAGTAGCTCCTGTCGAGCACGGCGGCGACGCGCCCGAGCGCGGCTGGGCTCTTCCTGAGCGCGCGGGCGGCGGCGCGCTCGAGCCCCGCGTGGAGCTCGTCGCGGCGCTCGCGCCGGACCTTCTCGGGCAGCGAGAGCGCATAGAGCGCGACGCGCGTGAGCGGGGCGCGGCCGAGGTCGACGGCGAGGTCGACGTCCTCTCGCCCGGCGGCGCGCTGGAGCCGGAGGCGCTCTCCCTCGGTCATGCGCGGCGCGGCGCGGCGCAGGAGCTCTTCGCGAGAGACGCCGCGGGCGGCGGCGAGCCCCTCGGCGACGGTCAGCGGCAGGTCGAAGATCGCCTCTTTCGCATAACGCGCCTGCCGCGCGCGCTCGAGGAGCGGCGTCTCGAAAGGCGCACGCCGCTTGGGCTCGAACAAAAAGGGCCCGATCTCGCCGGGGAGCTGGAGGTGGGCGTGCACCGCGAGCGCGCGGAGGTGGGCGCGGTACTTGACGGCGTCGAACGCCGGGTCGGGCCGGCCGGCGAGGTAGCCGCGGATGACGGCGCGCGCGCGGCGGTTGTTCACGCGGCGCTCCCGGAGCTCGCGCAGCGCCCGGAGCGCGCGCTGCGGGGGGAGCTCCCGGAGGGCCGCCGCGATGAGCGAGCCCTCCTCCCGCCGGTCGGGAGCGGGCGTCTCTGCGCCGGTCGCGAGGAGGTTCATGGCGATGCGCGCCTGGTTGAAGTGGTTGATGCCGGCGGCGAGCGTGCGCGCGTAGAGGCGGCGGTAATTGCCGAGGATGTACTCGTGGAGGAACTCGATGGAGACGGCCTGGCCTCCGGAGGTGCCATAGAACTCGGCCTGCCCGGTGCACGCGAAGCAGGCGTTGATGAACATGACGAGGTCCTCGCGCTCGACGCGCTCGGTGTGAAAGCGTGCGGGGGGCGCGGTAGGGGCGGGGGGCATGGCAAAGAGCCGCCCGGGGAATGGTGAGGCGATCAACCTACGACAGTTTCCAGACTGGGATCGGAAATCGCCCCGAAGTCCCACGGGCGGCGACCGGCAGCATACACCCGGAGGGGCGCCTCTCGAACGACAAGATCTCCCTTGACGACAAGATCATCGCTGGCAGCGCTGAACGTCTCCACCTTGCCTGCCATGTCTTCGTCCCCCGCTCCGAATTCAGTGAGGGCAAGGGCGGCGAAGAACGGACAGACATCAACCTCACGAAGCAGGCCCTCGACAGCGTCACTTTTCCAGGAGGAGGCGAATCGCGTAAGGTTTCCTATGTCAACAGGCACGTGCGGCGTGGCTGTACCATGAGAACGTTCACACGAGGCGCTTGACATCCGGATGGCGTTTGGATTCTCTAGCCCCTCGGATCGCGTTTGGATTCCCTCGCCCTGTTGCTCCTCGGAACGCCTGAAGCGTAGTTTTGCATGCCAGCTGCATGCGTGGTGCGCGACCCGTGCGTCGGCACATGCCGCTTGCTTGGGACACCACGGTGACAGTGCAAATGCGCCAAAGCACTTGTAGCGCGGTCCATGGACCTAGCGCGGGCCATGGAACTCGAGTTTGATTTTTACGCACGTTGGAGGTCCTCATGCTGTTGAAGAACTGGCCTGCCGTCCTTTCGCTCTCGGTCATTTCTGTCCTCCCCGCCGCGGCGTATGCCAGCGACCCCGCTGACCTTCCCCTTCCGCCCAGGGGCTTCGATACCAGGGACAACAGCATTCCCCATGGGAAGGTGGACGTCTCCGTCAGCTATCCGACCCGAAACTACGGGATGCGGAAGGTGACGGTTTATATGCCGCCGGGGTATTCGACGAACCAGAAATACCCCGTCGTCTACCTGCATCATGGAATCGGCGGCAATGAGGTCTCCTGGATCGGCCAGGGGAGCAACGAAGGCAATGCCGACAATATCATGGACTATCTGTACTCGAAGCAGATGGCCAAACCCATGATCGTCGTGATGCCCAGCGGCAAGATGGACGGAGCGGACGATTTCGCGCGCTTCGCAAACTTCGGGGACGTCCTGCTCAAGGACCTGATCCCCTGGGTCGAGAAGACGTATTCCGCCGCCACCGATGCCGATTTGCGGGCCATCTCCGGCCTGTCAATGGGCGGGGGGCAGACCTTCAACTTCGGGTTCCCCAACACCGATGTCTTCCATTACATCGGACCGTATTCGGCTGCGCCCAATACCCAGCAGCCAAGTCAGAC
Source organism: Sorangium sp. So ce117 (assembly GCF_051524395.1). NCBI lineage: Bacteria > Pseudomonadati > Myxococcota > Polyangiales > Polyangiaceae > Sorangium > Sorangium sp. So ce117. The sequence goes on along the minus strand of NZ_CP150309.1, from coordinate 2,770,910 downwards.
CATCAAGGACGTGGCTGCGGTCAAGAACAACGTGAAGCTCATCTTCATCTCTTGCGGCAGCGCAGACAACCTGATCAACAATAGCAGGAATTATCACGACTTCCTGGATCAGAACAACATCGAGCATATCTACCAGATCGAGGCGAACGAAGGCCATACCAAGACCGTCTGGAACCGCAGCTTCTACAACTTCGCCCAGCGCATTTTCCTCGAGGACGCGACGGGCGCCGGCGGGGCCGGCGGGGCGGACGGGGCCGGTGGGGCGGGTGAGACCGCGGGCAACGGCGGGGGCGCAGGGGTCGGAAGCGGTAACGGCGGGGGCGCAGGGGTCGGAAGCGGAAACGGCGGGGGCGCAGGGGTCGGAAGCGGTAACGGCGGGGGCGCAGGGGTCGGAAGTGGTAACGGCGGGGGCGTGCCCGGAAGTGGTGCCGTCACGACAGGCGCTTCTGCAACGACAGGCGGGCAGGTTTCGAGCAGTGCGAGCGGCGGCACCGACGAGGATACGCCCGTGACGGAGGACTCTGGCTGCAGCGTCTCGGTCCCCGGGTCCGAACCCGGAACGCCGCCTTGGCGCTTCGGGATCCATCTTGCGGCGCTCGGAGCCCTCCTCTTCAGCGCGCGAGCGAGACGGAATCGCGGCTGAGCGGCCGAGCGTCGCTCGAGCCCGCGATCATCCGCGAAGACTCGCTGGACGATCACTTCAGGTCACCTCATCTCGCGCCGTCGCCTGGCGTGAAGCTGCCCGACGAGGCGTCCGTGCGCGCTGCTCGAGAGCGATCCGGTGGTGCGCGCGCAGGGGGGTTTTCGCTACGAGGTGCTGCCGATGTTGTCTGCCATCACCGCGGGCCCGTGACGCGGCTCAGCCGCCGCGTGAACGGCGACTTGGGCGGATACGCCGAGACCACCCACTTGGCCACGTCCACCACCGCTCTCATACGCAGGTGGACGCCCACGCTGCACGAGCAGTAGCGCTGCTCGGGCGTGAGGCCAACCTCGCGCATCAGGTGGTCGATCATCTCGCGCACCGCATCGGGTCGCGGTAGGGACGGCCCTTCGCCCCGTCGAGCTCGGGCCGCCCCCCGCACAGATCCCAGCGAGCGGAGCTACCGCACTGGGCTCCTGCCTCGGGTACGGACGTCAAAGCGCTCGTCAGGCCAGGGATGCAGCACACGGGCGGGTGGGATCCACCGCTGCGCTAGGGCCGCCATCCGCGCCCAGTCCGTCCGGTCACGCTGACCCCGACGTCGCAGGGTGCGGTGCCACGTACGGATAACCTGGCTGCGGAAAGACGATAGCGCTAGGATGTTCGTCGGCACGGCATGGTACGCGAAGTAGCCGCGCACCACCTGTCCAAGCCAACGCCCTTGTTCGGGGATGGGCTGATGCCGGCGGATCTGCAATTCGGCTTTCACCTCCTGCAGCTTCGCCTGCATCCGCTTCTTCACCGTATGCCGAGCCAGCAGAAACTTTCCCGCCAAGCTCTTCGCGCAAATGTGCGTGAAGCCAAGGAACGAGAAGGTCTCCGCGGCTCCTTTCAGGTTTCGCTCTCGCCGATTCGCATTCGCGAATCTGCCGAATGCGATCAGCCGCGTCTTGTCAGGATGAAGAGCCAACGCGAAGCGCTGGAATCGGCCACGCATCGCGTCGAGAAACTTCACGGCATCCGGCTTGTGCTGGAATCCAACCAGGAGATCGTCGGCGTAGCGTACGACGGTCACATCGCCGTACGCGTGCCGCTTTCTCCACTGCTGAACCCACAGGTCGAAGACGTAGTGCAAGTAGATGTTCGCCAGGAGGGGCGACACCGTCGCCCCCTGAGGGGACCCCTGCTCGCTCGCGGTCCAGCGACCTTCCTCCATCACCCCTGCGCTCAGCCACTTCTGGATGAGGCGCAGGATCCTCCGATCCGCAACACGATGCTCGACGAACTTGACCAACCACCCGTGATCGATGGTGTTGAAGAAATCACGGATGTCAGCATCGAGCACCCAGCTCACCTTCTTCCGTAGGATCCCGACGGCAAGCGCATCCAGGGCGTGATGCGGGCTGCGCCGCGGGCGAAATCCATAGGAGAAGCCGACAAAATCCACCTCGTAGATGGCGTTCAGCACCTCGACCACGGCTCGCTGGACAAGCTTGTCTTCCAGCGAGGCGATGCCGAGCGGCCGTTGCCGCCCGTCGGCCTTCGGGATGTACACCCTCCGAGACGGTCTCGCCCGGTACGCCCCTCGATGGAGCCGCGCGTGAAGATCGAGGAGGTTGGCCTCCACGTTCTCGCCGTACTGCTCCCACGTCACGCCGTCGACTCCTGGCGCCGCCCTCTTCTGCAGCGAGAGGTAAGCGTCTCGAAGCCGATCGACCGTGACGAGGTGGAAGAGCGCCGTGAACTTTGCATTCCTGTCCTGTTGTGCCCTCTGTCGTACACGGTCGAGCGCACTGGGCGCACCTTCGATCCGGCTCTGCGTCCGGGGTGCGTTTTGCTCGTCCGTGTTCCCCTTGGCCAGACCCCTTCCCTCCACCCCCTCCGCAGCGGACGGCTCCGCCTTGTTCGAGGGCCTCGTCGGTACTATGGGCCTGTCCGACTTCCGCGAGTCGTGCATCATCGGCGTCCGGCCCCTGGCCTTCCCGATGCGGCCCGCGGCACCATCCGCCGTGGGCGACTCGTGGATCTCCCGGTTCTCGCGCAGGAAGAATCCGCACGTGCGAGGGGTCTACGACCGCGCAGGGCCGACCGGAGGCTCGCGGTAACGCCCCCGGCTGTGTTGCCTTCCGCTTCGGATAACAGCGTCAGCACCCTGGATTTCCTGATTTCGCGGCTCAATACCCTGCCCGTACGTACCCCTGTCAACGCTTCACCTGCCCCCTTGCGGGTGCAGGCGCATGACTCGGGGCCGTCGTGGTTCGCTACTCCTTCGACGTAAGGTGCTTTCATCCTCATCTTCCTGCCGGTTTATCCCGGCGCACTATCCGTTCGGTAGAGCCCATCCTGACGCCGAGCAGACCAGGGACATAGGCTTGCCGTGCGATGCGAGAGCGACGGCAGGGCGCGGGCAACAACGACGAGACCGGACTGAGGGGTCCCGAAGCGAGGCCCGAGGAGCGCGCGGCCGATGACGTCGGCGTGCGAAGGCGGCGCCCCAGCAAGTCGAGCGTATCTGCCGTGGAGGCCGAGGCGCGGAAGAGCGGCCGCAAGCGGCGCGCGCCGACGATGGACGCCGGACAGACCGCGCCGCCTCGCCAGCGCCGGCGAGCGGTGCCCGAGGCCAGCGCGACGTCGCTGGAGGCTACCGGCGGCGCAGAGCAAGCGCCGAAGCGCTCACCTGGTCAGCGTGGCCGGCGCCCAGGTCCACGGGCTGGCAGCGAGCCGCTGCCGAGCGTCGGTGTTCTCGAGGGTCTGCTTCCAGGACTTGGGAGCGAGCTCGAGGACCCGATCGCGCGGCCAGCTCGACAGCAGGATCAGCACATCGCGCAAGTAGGCCCACGGGTCGAGTTGGTGCAAGGCGCAGGATGCGATCAGCGACACGATGATGGCGTTCCACTCCGCCCCGTCGTCGCTGCCCACGAAAATCCAGTTCTTTCGACCGAGTGCCTCTCTACGGAGCTCGAGTTCACTGCGGTTGTTGTCCAGGCGAAGCCGCCCGTCCTCAACGAAGCGAGTGAGCGCGGTCCACTGGTTGCGCGCATACCCGATAGCTCCAGCGATGGGGCTTCTGGGCAGCACGAGCAGCTGCTCGCTGTCGAGCCAGGCGCGGAAGGCGTCGAGCACGGGCTGGGCATGGCTCCTGCGCTGCTCGGTGCGGCGACCGGGAGCCTGGTCCTTGGTCACCTTGTCGATGGCGAAGAGCTGGTGAATGAAGCCGAGCGCCGTCATCGCACGCTCCCGATCCGAGGACATCGCTTCGAAGAAGCGTCGGCGACAATGAGCCCCAGCAGCCCACTTCCACGACCTGCTCGGTCCGGAACAGCTCCTCGTAGACGCTCGATGCGTCCGCCTGGACGTAGCCCTTGTACCCGCGGAGAAACCCCTTGGGGCCATCCTGGTTGTGACGAGGCGTGAAACGGAACAGCACGTGATCCCGGTCAGCGACGAGCACCCAGAAGTGTCCGCGCCGGCACTTGTCCTTCGCCTGCACGAGCACCCCGGTGGCGTCGATGGCGATGCAATGCGCCGAGAGCGCGTCCCTGGCCATGGCCTCGACCAGGTAGCCCAGCACCTCGGCGCACGAGCCAACCCAGCCGCAGAGCGTCGAGCGCGACAGGTGGAGCCCTTGGCGCTCGTAGATCTTCTCCTGCCGATGCAGCGGCAGATGGTCGCCGTACTTGCTCACCAGCACGTGCGCGAGCAGCCCTGGGCCGGCGAGCGACCGGGGGACGGGGCTGTCGGCCACGTCCGCAATGACGACACCGGCTTCGGGCTCGCCCCTGGTGGCAAACTTGGGTCGCACGATCTGCAGCCGTATGAAGCTCGCGGGCCTCCACTCCAGCGTCTCGGACACCTCTTCGCCAATGCGGACCATCCCGGCGGCGCGCTCGTCGCGCATCTGGATCGGGAGTAGCTCGATCCGCTCGACCGGCAGGTGCTCGGGTAGCCTCTGCCGTCCGTGCGGGGTGATCCTGCGGCCCTTGCCGCCGCCTCCGGACGAGCCCCCTGGCGCCGCGCCATGACCTTCAGGCGAGCTTGCAGGGCCAGTGTCGGCTGGCGCTGCCGCGCCCGCCGGAGCCGCTGCGCCCGCGAGCATCTGGACGATGGCGTCGAAGGCGAGCTGCATCTGCCCGGGGTCGACATGCTCGGCCTTCTGGCCGAAGATGTGGCGGCGAAGCCGCTCCAGCTCGATGCTGGCGAGCTCGTAGAGCTTGCGGTACTCGTCGCGCTCGTGCGCGGCGCGAGCCAGCTTGTCCTTTAGACCGTCAATCTGCTCTTCGAGCGACTTGCTCACGAGGCGATAAGTACTCGTGACTTTTTGCTTTTTGAAGCGGGTTGTTGCAGGAAAATGAAGGGCTCTCAAGGCAATGCAGCGCGTGCGCTGCCCGCCAGAGCGTGAAGAGCTCGGGTGAGATTAGAGGCTTGGAGGCGGTGCAGCCTCGGCGAGGCGGGCCTCTCGTCGCAGCTTCGAAGGCGCAAGAGCGATGCCCTCGAGGATCTTCGCCAGCTCGGCCGCGTCGATGACGACGCTCGTGGCTCCCGGAGTGACCGCACGCGGAGCTCGGAAGGTCCCGCGCTCGAGCCGCTTGTAGAGTAGGCAATACCCGCTGCGGTCCCACCACAGGGCCTTGCAGCGATCAGCTGCCCGGTTGAAGAAGAGAAACAGCGCGCCGGAGAGGGGATCCTGCCGCAGTACCTCGCGCACGACGGCAGCGAGGCCATCAAATGACCGGCGCAGATCGAGCGGCCCGGTGGCGACATAAATCGAGACGCGGCCCGGGATCATCGTGCGCCCCCGAGCGCACGAACGACGCGCGCCAGCGTGTCCTCGTCGAACGTCCGCGGGACGCACACGACCACCCCCTCCGGAAAGACGATCTCCAACGCCGTGCCCGGCGAGGACGTCGCCGCGCCCGATGGGGCGACCACGACCGGGAGCAACGTGGGCAGCGTCGTCTTCTCCGAGCGCTGTCGATACGCGCTCCGCTTCATCCCCAATCGGCGGCTCCAGGAGTACAGCGTCCCGGCGTTGATCCCCTCCTGCTCCGCGAACACGCGGGCGGAGTGCCCGCTCCTATGCCAGCGCGCCACGCGGTCGCGCCAGACGCCTTTGCTCTCGTCCATCGACACCTCCGGCGCGGGTTTCTAAGCGGTGCAGAGGCTCGACGACAGGATGGGGGTCGCCGAACGCGTACCCGCATCGCACGCGGCGGCCATCGGATCGGGCCCCACGCCCGTGGTGACGAAGTGTCCGCCTGCCTCGCCGCTGGGCTGAGGCGCCGGCACGTCGAGCCGTGGTGCGCGCAGCGGCAGCCGCTTCTGCAAGCCGATGCGCAGCCGCACGCGCAGCGCCGTCGCGATCGCCGTGCCGCAGACTTCACCGTCGCCCTGCGCCGCCTACGTATCACCTACAGATAGCTTCGCGCCGGGCACCTCGACGGGGAAGTACGCACGGGTGCCGCGCCCCATCTCCCGGGAGTCCAGATTTCCGCCCACGCGCCGCGGCGGGATCACGCTGTACTGGCCGGGCTCCGCGAGCGCCCCCCGATGGTTCCGATGAAGGGCCGCGTCGGCACGCGCACGCCGGGCAGGAACTCGACGCGGGGCCATAGCTGCTGAGCATCAGGAACGGCTCCGTGAAATCGCTCGCCGCCCGCCCAGCCGAGACAAGTAGTTTCAATCAGAAAATGCAAGCAAATTACCCGCATCACCGAGTGCCGAAGCGATCGACTTGACCATGTCCGGGGTCCACTCCATCATCGTCATTTCCCCGGTCACACTCACAGTATTATCCGCACGCTCGGCCCTAACCTCGAACAGGCCGCCCTTCCTCAACCTAGATGAAGCAGAATCGCTTTTCGACTTAAGATATTTCGACACATGCGAACGCGCCTGGCTTCCAGAATGAGAATACGCCACATTCACCACGAAGCGTGAATTTTCACGAGAATCATCAAATCCGCAGGTTATGGTGCAACCACGCTTCCGAAGAACAACACGATCGAGCCTGTCAAGAGCAAGATCCACACGCCAGTCGTCCTCACGCAGACGCACCACAATCTCCAAGGTTGCGAGATCGCTGGGAATAGGCAGCACACCGGATTCAATTGCCTCCGCCACCATTTCAACCTGCTGTATGAAAGCAGGCAGCGACACTCTCTTTTCCTGCGCATTCAATGTCGCTTCAGCGATCACCATGGACAGATACTCGGCAACAGCCACAAACGGGCACCGCCATCGCCCGGCAATTGACTTTGCAGTATTCGACTGAAAAGAAATTGTATTTTGAATGTTCAGTTCAGGATCAGTGCCCGTAGTGGCAAAATACAGGAGCATGCCCATACCATAAACGTCGACCGCAGTATGACGACTACTGTACCCAGCCTTCCGTGTGGAAAGCTGCTCCGGAGCCACATAATTATGGAATCGCGTTCCCGCCATCATGGACTTACCGATCGCCCCCTCGTACCAAGACAGATCGAAGTCCAAAACGACTACGTCTGGTCTTTCGATCCCCAAATCATGAACATTTCGAATCATGATATTGGCCGGCTTCAAGTCCCGGTGAAGCACTTGCTTGTTGAGCTGGTGACCGGCGAGGACGATCGAGCCAACGCGCTCGACCACACGCAAAGAATCGTTCAGCGATACGATGTCTTTAGAAGCCATGGCGTCGCTAAACGTCGGCCCGTCAACGTACTCCATCACGACGCACGCAGGAACGTCGAACGCATTCACGTACTTGACCATTCCAGAAACATTCGCGCTGGAGAGGATGCGATTTGCGCGCACCCCGCGATGAAACGATTCCAAGAAGCCAGGCTGATCGATCACGCTCTCATGAAGAACCTTAATGGCGTACAGTGAGCCGTCCACTACATCCTGAGCCTTCCAAACGCTACCGAATGCGCCCTGACCGAGTTCGGGGGCCATGAGTCGATACCCAAACAGCGTACCGTATGCGCCCCCCGGCTTGATGTGCCAGGCCATGTGAACCGATCCGCTGTAATCTGCCATAAACTTGGCAATCAGATCAACGTCAACGTCTGGCTTGCCAGAAACGGACCCCTTCAGAGCAGCGTTGAGTTTGCGCCTAATATCCTCTACCATACTAGTGCGCAAAACCTCATCAGGTGGCAGATCCTGCGGAGATATAGCATCTCCTTGGTACACGACCGAAGTATTGAGCTTTCTCGGCTGAAACGTTGCTAACTGATCCAGAATTTCGACCACGTCGGCGTGATTGTTCGAACTGCCATCGTATTCGATTATTGATAGATGGTAATTCTCGGCAAAGGCGCGCTGATCCTCGGACGGACTCGAACACAACCAATAGTGTTCCACACCTTGACTGAGCTGATCGCGAAAATCCTCCAAGAGCAACGACTGAAATGAAAAATCCCCGGGCTGAAAACCCACGATCACCATTCGCCTACTGCCGAGCATACTTCCAATCCATCGCTTATACGCGGCATTTGTCAGCAGGGCGTTACGATTCTTCATGCCGAGCACCCAACTATCGGGCCTTCGCAGCACACCATGGGGCTGGAACAGAAACGGGCGAGATAACAACAAAAACTTCTGAAATCTACTTTCGTCCAACGCAGATGCGACCTGCTCCTTCAGCCCTCCTAGCGCTCGTTCGGCCAAGGAGTCTAAGTTAAACGAAACTACGCCTGAGGGCTTCAAAGCCCAAATCCTTTTATAGGACTCCGGCACAGTATCGGAATGCAGTTTGTCGCGAACAAGTTGATTGTATCGACCTTGAGGAATGAGTTCGCGAAATTTGTCCCCAAGCAACCAGGCGTCCTGCATCTCGGCGAGCCGTTGCGTTTCCCGGTCTTTTTGCGCAGCGGGAAGCTCCTTGCTCGCTTTGATACAAGCGAGCGCCTCAATCTTCAGTGCTTCGTTCAGCTTGTTCCAACTGGGCAGCCCCGCGGGCATCGAGAGCCCTGCCCCCACGATGAACACCACATTTTTGGAAGCTTCTGCGATGAGGTAGCCAAGTTCCTGGATTGACTGCTGGGCGCGATCGTACGACATCTGATGCTCCTTAGGTCAGGTATTCATGCCTTGTGGATGCGGCCGCCATGCACCCAACGCCACGTTCAGCTGCGTGCGGGGATGCCCTGCACGCCGGCTGCAACGTGAGTAGGCGCACTCGGATTGTGAAGTTAGTTACCAATGGCAGCCACCAGCCCCGCCTGGCAATACATCTTTCCCGCCTGTCGCCCTTGCATGGATCCAGCGACTGGCCGACGGGTCGTCTACCACCGGCACGAATTGAATGTGCAAAGCGTCGTTCACGAAGACGGACGCGAGACGGGACTCACCGAGTGCGCGACATGCCATATCCTGCGTCACGTGTTCGCGACCCACCTGCACGAGGCGCGCACCGAAATCCGGGCGTTCCAAGCACTGCTCGGTCAGAAGGATGTGCGGACCACGATGAACTACGCCCACATCATCGCCTGCTGCCCTGTCATCGTCATCAGCCCATTTACCCGCTGACCGCCGCCTCAGCGTGGAGCGCCTTAACCTCCGACCCCACCCTGTCGTGCCGCCACCACTCATCGTGGGAAGGTAGCGTATCCGACGGCTACCCCGCCTTGTCAAGGAGACCAGCGCAGGAGCGTGTGGACCCCACGCCGGACGAGGGCGCGACCTGGCCCTCGATGCCCTATCCCGCTCCGAGCCGAAGAAGTAACCCTGCAACGGCCCGGCTAGTACTACAGCCGCGGTTAGGGAGCCCGGGCGCGGGCGAGCGGCCGGTTGCGGCGGCGCCGGTAGCAGCAGGCGCGAGCCTGCGCGCGCTTTCGGCGTCGCCACCTCGACCATGCCCAGCGGAACTCGGGCGAATGGGCGGGCAGCGGAAGCACCAGGTCCATCAGGCGGCGGACTTCGGGAATGCTCAAGGGCGCCAGCGTCGGCGGACCGTCGCCTTCTTCGGGCGCCGCGCGCCTTTTTTCCCCTACGTGTCAAGCGCCATCTGCTGCATCCGCTTGGCATTCTTCCCCGGCCCCGGGCGCGCCGCTTTGGGCACGAGGTCGGGGTTCATCGCCGGGGCGTACGGGAAGGCGCCCTCCGCAGGAAGCTTCGCGCGCACAAAAGCCAACCACGCCAGGGCCACCATTCCCAACGTGATGTACCGATGCCAGCTCGGCCACGATCGGACCTCGTAATGGTCGAGGCCGACGTCATCCTTCGCCTCCTCGAAGCACTGCTCGATCGTGTATTACCGCGCCCTCTCATTGATGCGGCAGCGCATCGCATCGAGCATGCTGGTTGATGGTGAGGGGTTCTGCCCAACGAGGCTGGCCATCACGGAGAGTGCTCGCTCCGCGTACGCAGCCCGGGAGGACGACTCCGGAGCGCCGCGGCGCACGATGCATTACCTCCAGACTCTTAAGATTCTCATCTCTGTTCCCTCTGAGCACGGTTACGTCGTCTCAAAGAAGCCCTTCCTGCGCGGGCGCCCCACTTCCGTTCACCGGTCGAAAATTACCACCCCTCGTCGCTCCCACGCCTGCCTCACGACGGGGTAGGCCGGCCGCTGGAGCGGAGCAGCGGCGCGGTGCCGGCCACAAAATAGGCGACGAGGAGACCTGATCTTGGCGGACAGCCTCCTCGTCGTGCTCCGGTTCTTGTGCCCAGGAATCGAAGCGGTCGCAGTGTTATCCAGAGCGCCATCGACATCAAGCGCTGGCAGCAGCAGCCGCCCACGGTCGTCGAAGCGCGGCCTGCGCGCTGCCCCGTCTGCGGCGCTGCGAGTTGTCCGCTGGGCGGCGCGATCCGGCTCCAAGGCCACGGCAGGCGTGAGCGGCAGGTCTGGGGCCCCACCAGCCCGGACCAACCCCCCGAGGTGCTCTCGGTGACCGCCCGCCGCTACCGCTGCCTCGATTGCGGCGCTGTGCTCCTCGTCGTTCCTCGCGGAGTGCTCGGCCTTCGCGTGTACAGCGCCGCCGCGATCGGCTTCGCCCTCGCGCTCTGGGGCCTGGTGCTCGCGACGGCGGCCGAGGTCCGTCGGCGCGTGGGCCCGGCGAAGATCCTCGGCGACAGCGCCGTCGCCGGCTGGGCCACGCTGCGCCGGTGGGCGCGCGATGTCGCGCAGCGACGTCTGTTTTCGGATGCCCCCGACCCAGGCCCGTCCGCCTCGCTCCGAAAGAGGGCAGCCGCCGTCGCGACATCGCTCGCGGCAAGCGCGGATCCGACGACCCGGGCGCTGCCGATCGAGCAGCGCGCCTTCTTCGGCGCCGCGCGTGCGGCGTGATGGTCTTTGCCCCCGAGGAGACCCCCTCGTACAGCCCACCTGAGAGGATCCCTGCCGAAAACGCCGTCGATCCCGGACAAGGACCGCGCGCCAGCAAGGCGCAGAAAGGACCTGTCCGAATGGCCCTCGGCCCCGCCGACCACGCCGAGACCGTCGCGCTCTATCGCGCCACGGTCATCGGCCCTCTCATGCACCGCGTGCTCACCCACGGCCAGCTCGCCGCCGAGCTGCGCACGCTCAGCGAGCAGCGGTTTCGACCGCCGGGCGCGCACAGCACGCGCACCTACTCGGTGCCCACGCTCGAGCGCTGGCTGTACGCGTATCGCTCCGCTGGCCTCGACGGCCTGCGCCCGCAGCCGCGCAGCGATCGCGGCTTCGCGTAGGACCTGTCGGAAGAGCTGCGCACGCTGCTGCTCGACATCCGGCGCGAGCATCCCTACGCCTCGGTGCCGCTCATCCTCAAGACGCTCGTCGACGAGGGGCGGCTCGAAGCAACCCAGGTCTCCGAGCCCACCGTACGCCGACTGTACGCGGCGCACGGCCTTCGCCGCCGCGCCGCGCGCGCCGAGGGAGAGCCGAAGACGCGGCTGCGCTGGCAAGCCGAGCGCCCCGGCGCCCTCTGGCACGGCGATGTCTGCCACGTGACCGGCTGCACCGTCGGTGGCAAAGCGATGCCGCTCCGCATCCACGGGCTGCTTGACGACGCCTCTCGTTACGTCGTGGCGCTCGAGGCGCACACGACGGAGAAGGAGGTCGACATGCTCGCCATGACCGTCGACGCCCTGCGCCGCCACGGCAAGCCCGACGCGCTCTATCTCGACAACGGCTCCACTTACCGCGGCGACGTCCTCAAAACCGCGTGCGCCCGGCTCGGCATCGCCCTCCTGCACGCCAAACCGTACGACCCAGAGGCGCGTGGCAAGATGGAGCGTTTCTGGCGCACGCTGCGCGAAGGGTGCCTTACGTACCTCGGCGCCGTGGCGTCGCTCGTGGACATCAACACGACGCTCCGCGCCTTCCTCGAAAGGCGTTACCACCCGGCGCCGCACGCTGGCCTGCTCGGCCAGACCCCAGCGAAGGTCTATGCGGCCCGCCCGGCCGCCGAGGGCGGCGTCGACGAAAAGGCGCTGCGCGTGGCGCTCACCGAGCGCACCCGGCGCCGCGTCTCGGGCGACAACATCGTCTCTGTCGACGGCGTCGCCTGGCAGCTCGATCAAGGCTACCTCGCTGGCCAGATCGTCTCCGTCGCCCGGTGCTTCGTCGCGCCCGACGAGCCGCCGTGGGTCGAGCACGAGGGCAAGCGCCTGGTGCTGCATCCGGTCGACCCGCAGCGCAACGCGCGGCGCAAGCGGCTGCCGTGCGGCGGGCCTGCGGTGGACAAGCCGACACGCCCGGTGGACTTCAACCCCGCGTGGACTCTCGGCCGCTCGACGGGCACTGGTGCCGACACGAGCGAGCGCGGAGGTGAGACGTGAGCGAGTCCTACGTCCGCTTCTTCACCCTCTCCGCCGCACCCTTCTCCAAGGAGATCCAGGACGGCGACCTGTGGCTGCCGCCCTCCAAGGAGCAGCTCGTCGAGGAGGTGTGCGAGGCCGTGCACGAGCACGCCCAAGTGCTGCTGGTCGGCGAGCCCGGTGCCGGAAAGACGTGTGTGCTGCGGGCAGTGCGTCATCGATTGCCGCAGGCAGGCTTCCGGCTGACCTACTGCCACAACGCCACGCTGGGTCGCCGCGACTTCTATCGCCAGCTCTGCCATGCCCTCGGCCTCAACCCCGCTGCGACCGCGGCGGCCGTATTCTACGCTGTCAGCGCGCATATCGAGACCCTCGGCCGCGAGCGCATCCACCCGGTTTTCCTGCTGGATGAAGCGCACCTGCTCCACCAAGACACGCTCGATCATCTCCACATCTTGTTGAACGTGCGCCGTGAGGCGCTGATACGACCGGGGACCACAAGGGGTCCCCCTCACCTGGGTCGAGCTGGGTGAAGAAGGGCGCCGCGAACGTCTCCGGGGACTGGACCGGAGGCCTGCAACAGCCGAGCGGCGTGAAGAGCCGGCGCAGGGAGCCATTGGCGACCGAGGCCGGTGACCGAAGGTGCCACGGTGAGAGCCGCATGAACGATCGTTCAGGCAAATCGAAGTCGGTGTTGGAACCCTCTGTACGGAAGGATGCCCCGCCTCGCGCGGGTTTGCAGCCAGAGCCTGGTTGTCAGTTGAAAACGACTGGGTGTGCCCAGCCTGGGCACGCCGGCTCCCAGCCTCGAACGGGAGACCGGTCCGCGCTGCCAGGGGCAAAGCCGACCACCTACCGCACCACGGGTTGTATCAGTGAACACGGGAACCTCGATCCGGGCGCCAGCGCCGCAAGCGTTGGCAAGCCGACAGGTCCGGCCATGTCTCGGACGAGGGGCGGAGCCCCCGTAGTAGTCGGAGCGCGGGAAAGCCGCGTACAAGGCGAAGGGGGGCAGTCGATGGGGACGGCTCACGCTGCGCCGGGGAAAGCCGTGTATGCGGCATCTCAGTCCGATTTGGACTGGCTCCGGAGCGTACAACGTGAGCTACACCGGCGAAGTAGCGAAGATCCGGATTACGTATTTCGCAAGCTGTGGGGGTTCATTGTCGATCCTCGCACGTTGCGATGCGCCCTTCACCGCGTGGCTCGCAACCGTGGGAGCCGCACGGCGGGCGTAGACGGAATCACGATGGGGAGCCTCATCCGGGACATCGGCGCGGAGCTCTTCGCGCAGAAACTGCGGGAGGAGTTGAGGTGCCGAACCTACCGGCCGAGTCCAGTGCGTCGGGTGCTCATCCCGAAGACAGGTCAGCCTGGTAAGTACCGTCCGCTGGGCATCCCCACCGTCCAGGATCGTGTCGTGCAGGCAGCGTTGAAGAGCATCCTCGAGCCGATCTTTGAGGCGGACTTCTTCCCCGTCTCATACGGCTTCCGCCCTGGGCGCGGCGTCCATGGAGCGCTTGAGCATCTCCGGATGCTTCTGCGTCCCCGGCCTATCCGCGAACAGGGCAAGGCTGCGAATCGGCTTCCATACCAATGGGCCATTGAGGGAGATATAAAGGGGTGCTTCGACAACATCAACCATCACGCGCTGATGAACCGGGTGCGCCGGCGCATCGGCGATCTCAAGGTGAATCGGTTGGTGAGCGCCTTCCTGAAGGCGGGCGTCCTGTCCGAGGAGCAATTCTCCCGGACGGAGGCAGGCACCCCGCAAGGAGGGATCCTGTCTCCCCTCCTCGCGAACATCGCGCTCAGCGTGATCGAGGAACGGTACGAGCGACACGTGTGGCCACGCCGCACGCCGACGCTTCGTACCGATCCGGAGACGATTACACGGCGGGCCAACGAGAGACGTACCACCGACAGGCGGCGCGGTCTCCCGGTGTTCGTCCCTATTCGGTATGCGGATGACTTCATCCTTCTCGTCGGCGCACCGCCCGGCCCGCAGCAACAAGCGGACGCCGAGCGATATGCAAACGAGGAGAAGTCTGCGCTGGCCGCCTTCCTGAAGAACGAGTTAGGATTGGAGCTGTCGGAAGCGAAAACGCTCGTGACCCCGGTCACGAGACCCATGCGCTTCCTGGGCCACCATATCCTGGTACGGCGACATCCCGGCCACCGCCGGATGGTGAGCGCCAGCCTCGTTCCGAAGGAACGCAGCAAGCTCTTCCGGGAGCGCGTGAAGCGGCTGTTCTCGAACTCCACGAAGAACCAGTCGTTGAGCAAGCAACTCCGGAAGCTCAACCCCATGCTGCGAGGCTGGGCGAACTTCTACCGGCATGCTTGGGGTGCGAAGAAGGTGTTCAACTTCCTCGACCACTATGTCTGGTGGACGGTCGCCCGCTGGCTCACGAAGAAGCATCGGCTCTCCCTGAAGCGCCTCGCCAGACGCTACGGCTGGCGAAAGCCAGGTGGCCGATGCGTGCGCTGGAAGGACGGAGAGGTTACCCTCTTCGAGACCTCCCAGCTCACTGTTGAGCAATACAAGCTGGGGTGGATGCACGCGCCGTACTTCGCTACAAACGTCGATAGAGAGCCCGGTGCATAACGAAAGGTGCACGCCGGGTTCGGAGGGGGGCGGCCGGAGACCGATCTGGCGCAAGCCAGACACGGCGCCGGCCGCCCACCCACCTACGAATGGGACAGCCGCGCCCTGTTGTCGCTGATCCTGGTAGGGCTCTCTGACCTCCAAGACCGGCTTGAGCTGCGCAAAAACCGCTCGCTATATTCCCGCATCGAGCGCCGTCTGTCCATTGGTGCGATGGTCCCCGACGATACCGGAGAGTACGTGCGGCTCCGGATGAGCCGCGCCGGCGCCGATCGCGATGTCTTCACCTCGGACGCTCTGACGCTGCTCCACGAGGCGGCTGGCTCGAGTCTGCGCGAGATCGACCGCATGGCCACCGCCGCGCTGCGCGAGGCGGCGCGACGGAAGAAGAAGCTCGTCGAGCGTGACGTGATGGCGCGCATCGTCGGCGACCTGGGGACGGACGGCAGCTGACGCTGACCGACACGACGGGCGCCCCCTCGGCGCTGGCGAAGGGACACCTCGCCGGCGCCGACGGCCACCAACCATGATGGCCATTGCGAGCTGCCCTGCGGCGCGCGTCCGAACGATGGCCATCGCTCTCCTTGACCGCAACCGCGCACGCCCGCGATGACCATCAAGCGGCCTGCTCGGCGGACCATCAGCCAGCCTGAGCGTCAACATCGTGTAGCGCGTGGAAGCCACGTGCGCGAGCGTTACCAGCGGTGTGTCGGCTCCGGCGTTGGACAGGTAGTAGTAGGCCACTTCCGACGGCTTCGAGACAGAGCGGCGGGCCAGGAGCCAGAGTTCGTCGGCCGGCAAGCGCCGACGGCTGTCGACGACGCGGCGCGGGCCCAGTCGTACTCGATGGGTCCCTTCTCGCCTTGATGGACGGCAAGGCGATGCCATTGCTTCGGCGACCACTGCGCCGCCACTTTTGCCACGGTGGAGGCGTGCGGCGTGCCCGGTGCAAGACGAGTGCGCGTGCGGAGCGGACCACGAGGGTGTTCGCGTTCGGTCGGGGGTTCCGCGACCGCGGGTCGCTGGGGCCATACCGGCGTGCTCGAGATGACCGCGAGAACATACTGATGGCCCTGCGCGGCGATGCCGTCGCGAAGCACGGGGTCGTCCCCGTAGACTTCATCGCCTGTGACCCACGCCATCGGTACACCACGCTGCCAGGCGCCATGCAGCATCTGCATCGCCAGCTGCGGCTTGGTCTGGAATGCGACATCCTCCGGAACGTGAGCGTCCTGCCTCCGCGCCGGATCGCTGCACCACGCTTCTGGCAAGTAAAGGCGACGATCCAGAATCACATATCCACGTGGGCTGGTGTAGCTGAGGAACACACCGATCTGGCAGTTCTCGATCTTGCCTGCCGTCCCGCTGTATTGCCGCTGCACGCCGACGGATTTCGTGCCTTTCTTGAGGAAGCCCGTTTCATCCAGTACGCCGATGCCCTGCGGATCGCCGAACTGCTCGATCGTGAAGTCCAGCAGGAGATCGCGCGCCGCATCCGCGCTCCAGTCCGCACTGTACAGCAGCCGCTGCACGCGATCGGGCGTGCGGTCCCCGATGGCCTCGGCGAACTGCCAACCGTTCCGCCGCGCCACCGGCCCCGTCAGCGAGCGCACGTACTTGATCGCCTGCTCGCGCGGCTCGCTGCGCGCGAACAGCGCCGCGAATCGCGCGTGAAATGCCTCAAAATCTGCTGCCATCGCGTCCCACGCCAACGCGGCTGGCAGCTCGCTCGCCCCCGGATCCATGGGCGGATCCTGGGTCCAACCTGATCGATGTCGAGGTGCGGCTGTAGTACTAGAGCGAGGAGCAGGTCCGAGGGACACAGTACCCGCAGTGGTTGAACCAGCCGCGAGCGTCCGCCGGAGTGATCGCGCCGATCGCATGCCCCATCGACTTGTAGACGGCTGAGGGCGATCGAGGCGCGTCCGCTCGGATCGACTCTTTGATCTTGGAACCACAATTCTCGACCGGAGAAAAGTCCGGGGAGTAGGGCGGCAGGTACCTCAGCTTCGCGCCAGCGCCTTCGATCGCTTCGCGAACCCCCCGCGTGCGGTGCGCTCCGAGGTTGTCCGCGATGACGACTTGGCCTGGCCTCAGCGCCGGTACGAGCTGTCCCTCGGACGTACGCGCGGAAGGCTACGCCGTCCATGGTGCCCTCGAACGCGAAGGGAGCGACGACACCATCGAGGGCCAGCCCGATCGTAAGCGTGATCATCGGGTCGGTGTTGATCGGCACCGCACCGTGGGCACGGATTCCCCGTGGTGCCCATGCGTGCCTCCGCCTCATGCCCAGACTGGCCCCAAATTCATCAATAAAAACCAGTTCTTATGGATCGAGCCGAGCGAGCTTCTTTGCGAAGGCCTGGCGAGCCGCTGTCACATCTTCCGTGTCGCGCTCGGCTGCGTGGAGCGCTTTTTTTCCGGGTGATGTTCAGGCGCCGCAACGCCCGGCCGACGGTATGGCGGCGATGTGATCACGGCGCGCGAGCGGGTCAGCCAAATCGTCCAGGGTCGCGTCGGAGGACGTCGCCACGAGCGACCTCAGGTGATCCAGGGCTTGCCCGTTGATCTTCGGCCGCGGCCCGTTCGCGCGAGGGCGCGGCCCGTTCGCGCGAGGGCGCGGCGCAACGCTGCCGGTCGTCCGGTAGAGCGTGAGATAGGACTGCACAGTTTTCGGTGCGACTTCAAACTGCTCAGCCAGGTCGCGCACCGATCCTTCCCCATTCTCGTACGCCTTGACGATGCGCTCTCGAAGGTCGAGTCCGCAGGGTCGCATCCTTGCTGCCGCCCTGCGAAGGGGATGCAAGCAGAGCGTGCACGTCGGACCTGCTCCCCGCTCTAGTACTACAGCCGCACGTCGGTGAGCGCCGAACGAGCTGGGCTTCACCAGTGTGCGGACGAGCCAAGCGTCACGATCGTCCGCCCGCTCATCGAAATCCGCGGAGATGCCGCGACGTGCGGCTGTGGTACTAGCGCGAGCAGGCGTCTACTCCGGCCAGACCTCGATCCAGACGAACAGCACCTGTCCGGCGGCCTGGTTGTCGACCGCCACCGGATAGACCGTGCGCGTTCGGAGCGCCTCGACGAGGTGACCGTGGTGGATCGCGAACCGCCCGATGAAGTCGTCGTTCACGAGGTCCCTGTCGATGAGCTCACCGCTCAGATGGACATCCGGCGTGAGCGGCACGCGGTACCAGGTCGGCGGTCCCTTCCATCCGGGCGTGCAGGTGTCGCGTTGCCCCGGGCGATCCAGCGCGCGCCTCCCGAGCGACCGGCCGCCCACGAACAGCTCCGCCGAGCCGAAGGGCTCCGGCGGCTCGGTCCCCGCCCCTGCCGCCTCCGCCGCGAAGCCGGCCACGCTGGCGGCCGCCGCGACAGGGTGCTTCGTGCGGAGCAGGCCGCCGATGGCGGTGAGCGCCTCCGCCGGGACCGCGCCCATGCCGTCCCATTGACGGCCGTCCGCCTTTGCCGGGCTGATGACCGCGCCGTCGATGGAGATGCGGACATGCGCCGGCAGCGGCGGCGCCGCCGGCCTGCACGCCGCGCAGCCAAGGGCGATCCCGCACAGCGCGGCCGCTCCGAGAGGACGTGACGCCATGCCTCGAGAGCGTATCCCGGCGGCCGCGCCGCACCAACGTCCTTGGTCGCGCGCGGGCGGCCATGCACGCCAACGGCGTAGGCCCCGATCACCAAGAACCTCGCGTCAACGGCGCACAGGGCGGAAATCAGATCGAGGAAGTCTTCGTTCATGGGCGGATCCCGGGAAGGCCAGCTCGAACAGCTCCTGACTTAGCTTCCAGGTGACCTCGGCACGCTGGTGGATGGGGATGGAGCTCCAGAAGAGGGCGTCCGCTTCCGCTTGCGCCTCGTCCTCTCCTGGCCGAAAGACGCGCATCATCCAGCCCGCGCGGGCCAACCGCCGCGCTTCCGCAGCCTCATCACCTGCGCTCATGGCCACACGGTACCATGCCGCTTGGCGCAGCCGATGGGCAGGCCAGCGCAGCTGCGACCGCATCGACCCGGCGGGCGTCCACAGCGCCGTCCACGCAGCTTCCGCCCGCTCGGCGGGCTCTTCCTCGCACGCTGCACGCTACCAGGCTGTCAGCCGGCGCAAGCGCGGCTCACCCGCGGCTCATCCGCCCGAGCGCCTCGGCCAGCGCGCTGTCGTCCGCGCCCTCCGCGTCGCCCGAGAGCGCCTCCTCCGCGGCGGCGAGCGCCGCGTCGCGGAGGCGGTAGAGCTCGGGCTCGGGGATGCGCTCGCGCGCGGCGAGCACGCCCGGCGGGACGCCGCGCAGCATCTCCAGGACCAGGCCCAGGCGGCGGCGGGCCTCGGGCAGCGGCGGCGCACCCAGGCCGAGCCGCCGCCGCGTGGCCCGCGGCGCTCCGGCGAGACGGCGCGCGGCAGCCTCGGCGACCTCCGCGGCGAGCGCGTTGTACGCCGGCGGCGACGGGAGCCGCGCCTCCGTCCAGACGAGCAGCCGCACGAACTCGCGCGCCCCCTCGAACGCCCGCCGCCCGTGCAGCATGCGCCGGTTGTCGACGACCAGGATGTCCGCCGGGCCCAGCGACAGCTCGATCACCTCGCGTCGCGACGCCTCGACGAACCGCGCGAGGCGCGCGGCGATTCCGTCCCCCGGCGGCACGACCGGCGCGTGCGTGAGCGCGAGCGCGCCGCCGCGGAGCGACACCGTGGGCCCGAAGAAGTCGCCGAAGACGAACGGGATGCGCCTGTACACAGTGAAGAGCGCGCGGAAGAGCTCGGGATCGGCGCGCTCGATGGCCGAGAGCAGCGGCCAGCCGTCGAGCAGGAGGCAGCCGCCGCCGCGCTCCGCCGGCCTGACACAGGCCATGATCTGCACCGCCGGAGGCGCGCCCGCGTAGCACTGGCTGTCGGTGTGGAGCGGCGCCGCCGCGGAGCTCGCGGCGAACGACCTGCCGCCCGGCACGGCCTTGATCGGCTGCCGCTCCACAAGGAGCGGCCTGGCCCCGAGGAGCCGCTCGGCGAAGCTCCACGGCGCCCGCGCGGCCTCCTCCGGCGCCAGCGCCGCGTCGCCGCGGAGGACCGAGAAGCCGCGCGCCGCGAGCTCGTCGAAGAGCCTCGCCGGACCGCCCTCCGGCCCGGGCCAGATCCATCGCTCGCTCATGGGCGCGCTCCGCGAGGGGGCTCGAAGGGGAAGATCATCCTATTTATCCAGCACAACCAGGCCCGCTGGCCGCGCCGTCCGCCCCGCTCATGCATCGAGAAAGCGGGCCTCCCGGAAGCCGGCCCGGAGCAGATCGCGCGGGATGGGCACGATCCGGAGCAACGGCGCGCCCTCGGGCACCTCGATCGGCGCCCCGAGCCGGCGCACGTGGAACACCGCCGGGGTCGCGAAGAACGCGTCGGTCGCGACCACGCCGCGCATCACGTCGTAGCCGTCGCCGTTGACGCCGTCGAGCAGGCTGGACCAGCCCGGCGGCGTCCGGGTGAACGCCCACGGCTTCACGAAGAAGTGCGGCTCGCCCGGCGGATGCGGCGTGAAGTACTTCGTCAGGTACCAGAGCGCCCCGCGGTTCGCGGCGAGGAAATCGTCGCCGAAGGCCTGCGCGAACGCGCGCTCCACCGCGGCCGCCCCGTCGGCGAGGCGCGGCGCCTCCGGCGCGACGGCGAGCGTGTGCCCGTCGAACGTCGCGCGGAACGGGACGGCGTTCCTCACCACGATCGACGCGAGCCGCCGAGCACCCCCGCGCCAGGGGACCGGATCCGGCCCGGCCGCGGTCGTGACCTCGGTCACCTCGGTGATCTCCGGCGCCGCCGGCCCGGCGACGACCAGCCGCACGCGCGCCGGCCCTGCGCTCCCCACGCCCGCGCGCCCCTCGCCCGCCCTTCCCTCGCCCGCCCTTCCCCCGCCCGCGCTCTCCCCGCCCGCGCTCGCGTTCCGCCCAACCGCCGTGCCCGCCACGAGCCGCCGGTACTTGCGGGTCACCTGGCCCTTCTTCGCCGCGAAGTACTTCGCGTCGTAGAACTCCGCGTGCGCCCGCCCCACCTCGGGCGCGTCCGCGAGCGAGCACGCCTCGATCTGCACGTCGGGGAGCACGGGCGCGATGCAGCCGATCTCCCCCTCGATCTGCAGCCGCTGCGGGGCCTCGTCGCGGACGCGCAGCTCGACCACCAGCGGGACGAACGCGCCGTCGTCGGCGAGGTACGCCTCGCTCACCTCGATCAGCGCGTTCCGGCGGTTGGCTGCCCCCGCGACGCGCAGCCACAGGCCCGGGTCGGGGCGCACCAGGAGCCCGGTCCACAGGCGCAGGCGGGGCGGGCCCAGACCCTTCCGGCACGTCCAGGCGAGGCCGCCGCGCAGCGCCCGGTGCCATGCCCCTTCCGGCGCCAGGAACCCCTGCGAGACCAGCCGGGTCAGCGCGGCGCGGTGGGCGCGGGCGAGCGCCTCGCGGTGCTCTCCCGCCGGCTCGGCGCGGAGCGACCCGAGGCGCCGCCGCACCTCGATCGGCCGCGCCAGCGTGATCTGGAGCCCGAACGCGTTGCCCTCGAGCAGCGGCACACACGCCTTCGCCACCCGGAGCGGCACCGCGCCGTCGAGATCGCCGGTGCGCCGGGTGAGCCGGCACAGGCCGAGGGCGTCGAGCACCTCGAAGCGGGCGTCACCCGCCGCAGCCACCACCACCGCCGCAGCCGCCGCCGCCGCCGCAGCCGCCGCCGCCACCGCAGCTCGACGAGCTGCAGCTCGATCCGCCGGACGAGCCGCCCCCCGTCGAGACCGGGGGGGGCGGGGTCATCGCGTAGACCATCGGCCCGAAGAGCGGCGACATCGCGAGCGCCGCCGTGCCGCTCGCGGCGACCGTCAAGCCGATGTCCACCGCCTGCCGGCGGCGGCCGCTCGCGACGTCGGAGCGGAGCGAGACGGTCGAGTCGTCGAGCCACCTGAGGTAGTCCGACTTCATGGTGCTGTAGGCGCTCGCGGTCCGCGCCACGATCCACGTGGCGACGAGCAGCGCGATCATCTCCACCACCAGGAACGCGTAGGGCCGGTCGAGCTCCTCCGCGCGGATGGCGCGGATCAGCCCCACGCCGAGCAGGCCGACGCCGACCGCCCACACCACGGCCGAGAGCGCCGTCATCCTCCCCCGCGGGCGGAGCATCCCCGCGGCGGTGAGATCGAGGCGGATCTCCTGCTCGAAGCGGGCCGCGATCTGGTCGGCGGAGGCGCGCACCTGATCGAGCGAGAGCGTCACCGTCTGCTGGCCGTGCGCGCCCCTCGACGAGAGCGAGCTGAAGAACGCCGCGAGCACCCGGTCCGGCGGGGGCGAGCCGACCAGGAGGTGGAGCGCCTGCGGCGCGTCCTTCGCGTCCCCCGCGGGCACGAGCCAGCCCGCGCCCATCGCGACCGCGATCAGCGTGGCGGCGACGCCCTTGTTCCCGTCGCGGAGGTACGCGATCGCCCAGTACTCGTCCGGCTGCGGGATCCAGCCCGCCGAGAGCCGCTGCCGCCACGCCGGTGAGCGGTACGACGCGCTCCCCGCGGGGACGCTCGCCTGCCCCGCTCGATCCAGGGAGGCGCCGACGGCGCTGCGCACCAGGATGGCGACGACGAGGCCAGAGACCGAGAGCGCCAGATAGAAGAGCAGGAACGCCGGCCCCGACGCCATGTCGAACGGGAAGAAGTCGAAGATCTCGTGGATCATCGCGCCGCCTCCGGGTGCTCCAGCCGGTCGACGTCGTCGACCGCGCGCGCGAGCAGCTCCGCCAGCGCCGCGTAGGCCGGGGCCGGCGCCTCGTGGACGCGCTTCAGCGGGGCCACGTCGACGCCGAGGAGCTTGCTCGCTCCGGCGAGCACCGTGCCCAGATCGTCGCCGCCCTCGATCCCGTGCAGGCCGAGCAGGGCGTGGAGCGCCCCGCGGATCTGCTTCACCTTGCGGGAGACCGCGCCCTTCAAGGCGTCGTCCGCGCCCATCCCGTCCACCACCGCGCGCCGGAGGCGGATCTGCGCCTCGCGCAGCTCCTGCTCGACGCGCAGGCGGCGGTTCTTGCCGTCGATCACGAGCGCCGAGAAGGGATCGCTGCCGGAGAGGAGCACGTGGCACCGGCGGATGTCGTCGTAGAGCAGCGGGAACACGTCCGCGGCCCGCGGGATCTCGGCGGCGGTGAGGATCATCGCCTCGATGCGGGCCGCGTAGCGCGCGATCTGGAGCGCGTTGGCGATCGCGTCGAGGCTCTGGCGGGAGGCCTCCTTGAGCACCACCATCAGATCGACGTCGCTCTGCCCGTCGCGGTAGCCGCCCCGCGCCGCGCTCCCGTACACGAGCAGGCACGAAAGCTCGTCGCCGAGCGTCCGCTCCAGGCTCTCCTTGAGCTCGACGAGCCGCGCCTGCACCGGCGCCGGCAACCTGGAGACGGCGCTCCCCGTGGCGATGGATCCCTCGTTCATTGTCTACCTTCGCGGCTCGATGAGCCGGACCTCGGCGCTCGAGCCAATCCCCTTGATCGCCCAGACTACCCGACCTCCCGGCAGCCGCTCTCGCCGAATGAACGGCAGGAGCCTGGGCCTGACGCTCCCGTCGCCCGAGGGCCCGACGAAGCGGGCGCGGAGCAGCAGGCGGTCGACGATCGCCTCGGGCGCGAGCCGGGCGTCGTCCACCGCCGCCGCGGCGATGCGGAGCGCGTCGGCGACCGCCGTGCGGCTCGGGGCCCGCGGCGACGCCTCGACGCACCGGGCACCCAGGCGCGCGGCCGCCTCGCGGTGAGACGAGAGCCGAGGCAAGAGCGGGAGCGCGTCGTCGACGCGCTTGCGCTGGAGGATGGCGCGCGACCGGGCGACGTCCTCGGCGTCGAACGGAGCCACGGCCTCCGGCGGCGGATCGACGGGTGAGGTGAGCAGCTCGGCCACGCGGGCCTGGACCTCGGCGAGCGCCGACGCCTCTGAGGGAGAGGCATCGGTGGAATTGTACAGCAAGGCGGCGCGAGAGGCGGGCAACCCCGGTCGGGTCGGCAACGCCAACCCCAACCCCGGTCGGGTCGGCGCCAACGTGGGTTCGGCCGGTGTGGGCCCGGCCAACCTGGGTCGGGTCAACGTGGGTCGGGACGGCGCGGACCGGGCGATCTCCCTCGCGGTCGCGATCTCGGCCGCGAGGGCGGCAAAGGGCGGGAAGTCACCGTCGCGCTCGAGGAGGATCGGGAGCGGCCCGGTGCGAGCAACAACCTGGGCGAGCAGCTCGAACACCGGCGCGGGGACCGGATGGGCATGCGTGTCGAAGTAGAAGCCGTGCTCCACGACGCCGCCGGCGATGTGGACCATCGCCACGCGCTCGAGCGGGTAGGAACCGAGGAGCTCCCCCGGATCGACGCCGGCGTTGACGGCGTTCGCGTAGACGTTGCCGACGTCGAGGAGCAGATCGCACCCGGTGCGGGCGACGACCTCGGCATAGAAGTCCCCCTCCCCGAGGGCGTCGCCCGGGAACCGCAGCGTGCACGCCGCGTTCTCGAGCAGCAGGGGGATGTCCGGGAGCGCCCGCCGGGCGGCGGCGACGTTCCTCGCGACGGCGCGCGCCGCCTCGAGTGTGTACGGCAGGGCGGTGAGGTGGCCGATCTCCCGGCCGCCGCCGCGCACGAACGCGACATGCTCGCTCACGACGGGGGCCGAGAGCTCCCGGCAGAGCGCCCCGAGGCGGCGCGCGCGATCCATGTCGATGCCCGAGGCGCTGCCGAGCGAGAGCTTCACGCCGTGGGGCACCACCGGCCAGATGCGGGCGATGGCCGAGGCTTCGCGCCGCGCGGCCGGGCTCGCGAAGCAGGCCTCGGCGACGACCTCGACGAAGTCCACCGCGCCGGGCGCGGACAGCAGATCGGCCGCGAGCTCGGGGCGGAAGCCAACGCCGACGGCGCCGGCGCCGGAGAGGGGCGATCTGGGGGCGGGCACGAGCACGCGGGGACCTGCCTCAGTCTGCCCTCGCGGAGGGATCCGGAACAGAGGCCATCGGGATCGGCTAGAAGTCGAGCTCACCCGAGATGCGAGAGGCAGCACCCATGCGCGTGGCGATCCTCGACGACTACCAGGGCGTGGCGCTCCGGATGGCCGACTGGCGGAGCCTCCACCCGGCGGCAGAGGTGCAGGCCTTCACCGACCACCTCGACGACCTCGAGGCCCTGGCCGCGCGGCTGCGCCCCTTCCAGGCCGTGGTGCTGATGCGCGAGCGCACGCCGTTCCCGCGCGCGCTGTTCGAGAGGCTCGACGGCCTCCGGCTGCTGGTCACGGCGGGCATGCGCAACGCCTCGATCGACCTGGCGGCCGCGACCGAGCGCCGCGTCCAGGTCTCGGGCACCGACATGCTGCCCTACCCGACGGCGGAGCTCACCTGGGGGCTCATCCTCGCGCTCTTCCGGCACATCCCGGCCGAGGACCGCGCCGCGCGCGAGGGCCGCTGGCAGACGACGCTCGGCCTCGGCCTCAAGGGCAAGACGCTCGGGCTCGTCGGGCTCGGCAAGCTCGGCGGCCAGGTCGCGCAGGTGGGCCGCGCCTTCGGCATGGAGGTCGTCGCCTGGAGCCAGAACCTCACCGCCGAGCGCGCCGCCGAGGTGGGCGCCCGGCTCGTCCCCAAGGACGACCTCTTCGCCGGCGCGGATGTCGTCAGCGTCCACCTCGTGCTGAGCCCGCGCACCCGCTGGCTGGTCGGCGCGGCCGAGCTCGGGCGGATGAAGCCGACCGCGTTCCTCGTCAACACCTCGCGCGGCCCCCTCGTCGACGAGGCGGCGCTGCTCGCCGCCCTGCGCGCGCGGCGCATCGCCGGCGCGGCGCTCGACGTCTTCGAGCCCGAGCCGCTCCCCGCGGATCACCCGCTGCTCGCGCTCGACAACACGGTGATCACGCCGCACCTCGGCTATGTCACCGAGGAGGGCTATCGCCTGGTCTATGGCCAGGCGGTCGAGGACATCCGCGCCTTCCTCGATGGCAAGGCGCTGCGGCCCTTGAACCAGCTCCCGGTCGATGTGGCCCCGCTCGGATAGAGGCCGCCGCCGCGCCCCGCGCGTCAGAGGAACTGGCTGCTCCACTTGCGGAACGTCATGATGCCTTTCTCCCCGGCGCACAGGACGGGCTGAGCGCGGTAGATCTTGTTCTCCCAGATCGGGATGTCCTCCTCGAGCTGCCGGCAGACCTCCGCGGCGAGGGCCTGGCCGAGGCGCTGCGCGCCGTCGTTGCGCAGCCAGAAGGCGAAGCGGATGTCGACGAGCTCGTCGTCGATCGGCGTGACCGTGTTCACGAAGAGGAGCTCGACGATGCCGGTGAAGCGGATCGTCCCGTACCCCATGCCGTGGCCTTCCCATGTGATCGTGCCGTCGACCACCCGCCCTCCCGGGCCCTTCTGCTTCACCGCCGACCGCGATCGGAGGATGTGGCCGTCGATCTCGATCTCGGTCCGGGGCGGCTCGAGCATGCCGTGCACGGTGACGAAGTGGGCCGGATCCACGATGTTCTCGAGGGTCTCCTGGATGTGCGTCCGGACCCTCCAGCGCTTGATAAGGTTCAGGGACCACTCCGTCGAGCGCGCCTCGGCGAGCGGCGGGATCTCGAAGGCGGCGGGCTCGCCGCCGAGCGCGTGGTGGACAAGGATCAGGCCGTCGAGCTCCCGTACCTCCCAGGCGCGGGTCCTCGCTTTCGGCGGGATCGTGTCCGCATAAGGGATGTGCACGCACTTCCCTTCGCCGGAGATCACCCATCCGTGGAACGGGCACCGGATGCCGCCCTGCTCGACGCGGCCCCCCACCCCGAGGTGCGCGCCCATGTGAGGGCAGTGAGCGTCGAGGACCCGGGCCTGTCCGTCCTGCGTCCGGAACAGGACCAGATCCTGCCCGAAGCAGCGGAGCGACATGGGCCCGCCCGTGGACAGCTCGTCCGAGGCGGCGACCTGGAACCAGCCTTGGGGGAAGGGCTGAAGAGGGATTCGAGCGCTCACGTGGGTCTCCTCGGCTCAGCGTCTGTCGGGGTCGCCCGCGCGCTCATGCAGCGCCGGGCGGAGGGGCCTTGCGTACCGATGATCGCGGCATGAGCTCGTCATCTTACGAGACCCGGACGCGCCGAGGTACTGCCAAGCTGGCTCCTGCAGGCCTCGCGCGCCCGAGCGGACGGCCGCGCTCCTGCGGAGGCCGCCTGTCCGCCGCTTGCCCTGCCCGCCCGCGAGCTCTCTGTCGATCGCCGCCGGCGGGATCCCCGGTGTTCACCGCCCGCGGCGCGTCCCCTGTCAGCGCGCCGCCGAGAGCTGCTCCAGCCCCTCGTCCACGCCGATGACAGGCGCATACCCGAGCTCGGCGCGGGCGCGGTCGGTCTTCACGGTCACCGAACGCGACATCATGGCGGCGGCGAAGCGGGTCATCGGCGGCGCCCGGCGGACGCCGAGGAGGCGCCATGCGCCCTCGATCGCGGCCGCGAGCGGGAGGACGACGGCGCTCGGGACGCTGCGCCCGGGCAGCGCCACCCCTTGCGTCCGCGCCAGCGCCGTCAGGAACTCGCGAAACGTGCGCGTGCCGTCGTCGGCGACGAAGTAGGCGCGCCCGCCCTGGCCGCGTTCCAGGGCGAGCAGCAGCGCGTGCACGAGGTTCGCGACGTGCGTCGTCGACGTGCGCGCGCCGCCGCCGTCGAGCCACGCGAAGCTCCCCTCCCGCGCCATGCGCAGCACGACAGGCAGCACCGTCGCGTCCCTTGGGCCCCAGACGAGGCGCGGGCGAATGGAGACGGTGGTCATGCCGCCGGGTTCGTTCGCAGCGAGCACGCGCCGCTCCGCCTCTGCTTTCGTCTCCGAGTACAGGAAGCGCTGCCTCTCGGGATAAGGGTGCGTCTCGTCGATATCGATGAGATCGTGGCCATCGAAGAGCGCCGCCTCGGTGCCGACGTGGACGAACCGGCGCACACCGGCGGCGCGCGCCGCGTCGAGCACCCGCGCCGTCCCCTCCACGTTGCCCTCCCAGAACTGCGCGCGCGTCCCCCACTCCTCGACATACGCGGCGCAGTGCACCGCGGCCTCGGCGCCCGCGAGGTCTTCGCCCTTCAGCGCCCCGAGGTCGGTCGCGACCGGCGTCGCGCCATATCGTCGCACGACGTCGGCGCTCCTCGGCGAGCGCGCCAGCGCGCTCACCTCGTGACCGGCGCGCACGAGCCCCTCGATGAGATGGCCTCCGATGAACCCCGAGCCCCCTGTAACGAAGACCTTCATGGCCGCCACGATGCGCGCTCTCTCACCGGATGTCCAACGCGGTCAGCGGCGGCGCCGGGACGGGTGCAGTCGTCGACCGGCTCGAACTGCCGGGGAGGAGTTGACTGAATCGATGTGCCCGCGGGCAATCGGGCATCTCTCCCGGCCCTTTTGTCACAACCTCATGGCAGCCACCCTACCCATACCAGGCTCGGATCGCCGGGGTAACGGCCGGCGCTCGCAGCAGCCCGGCGAGAAGGAGAGGCACTGTCAGCGCCGCCGCGCAGCCGCGCGCGGCAGCCGCTCAGAAGCGGCGCAGCTCAGCGGAGGAAGTCGAGGACATCCTCGTTGAACTTCTCGGGGTTCTCGAGCCACATGAAGTGGCTGCCCCCCTCGTCCGCGCCGAAGATGACGAGCTCGGCGCCGGGGATCTGGTCGGCGACCCACTGCTGGGAGATGGGGTTGAAAATGCTCGTCTCTCCGCCGACGACGAGCGTGGGCACGTCGATCCGCGGGATCACGTCCCTCCAGTCCTGCTCGGCCTGGTCCACGAGCAGCTTGGCTGCGTACTCGCGCGGGAGCTTCAGGTTCTGCTCGACGACGAGGCCGAGCTGATCCGCCGGGTAGCCGGGAGTGAACATGGTGGCCAGGAGCCCGTAGGTCACGGCGATCCCGTCGGGCCCGCGCAGCGCGGCGGCCGTCTCGTGGAGCGTCTGCGGGGTGAACAGGGCCCCCGCCTCGGCCGCCTCTTCCGCGGACCAGTCGGGCCAGGCCGTCATCGCCGGGCCCACGTCGACAAGGATCAGGCGGTCCAGGTCGCGCCCCCCGTAGTTGTCCCAGTAGCTGTAGAGCGCGCCGCACCCCATCGAGTGCCCGAGGACGGAGAGGTGCTTGAACCTCATCCCGCAGATGAATTCGTGAAGATCTCTGCTGAAGCGCGCGATGCGGTAGCCGTGCTCGGGCTTCTCCGACTCGCCATGTCCGCGCCAGTCGAGCGCGAAGACATGGTGGTGCCGCGCGAAGGCGAGGATCTGCGCCCTGTACAGCGCTGCCGACTGGGACCACCCGTGCAGGAGCAGCAGCGGCCTCCCCCTCCCCGCCTCCAGGTAGTTGAGGGCGACCCCGTCGCTCGTCGTGAAGGTCCCGGAGCGGATGCGCGGCGCGGCCGACGCCTCGCCACCGAGCAAGCTCGTGGCGGCCAGCCCCGCGCCGAGACCCACCGCCTGCTTCAGCACCTGGCGGCGGGTAGGGGTCGAGCTGGACGAAGGAGTTCCTTGCTTCTTGTCAGTCATGGTTCTTGATCTCCACTGCCGGCCGCGCGCGCGAGAGGCTGCCCCCCGAGCACACGCCGCCACGGCAAAAAAGAAAGTGTCTCGACGCGACCGCGGCGATCGCCTGGATTGACGATCCTCTCGGCCCCGCCGTCGAGCAGATTGTTCACGAACGGACCACGACCGCAAGTAAATACTAATTATAAACGACCTAAGCAAATCCCCGACGCCGACGTGTGTCTACACAGGAGACAGGCCGCGCGGCGCCGCGAGCGCGACGGCGCGCGCCGTGTCATGCCATGAACCGGACGCAGTGAATCGGAGGGAGGTGGCTTGAGATCGATTGCCATGAATCACGTTGATCCTTGGTGATCCAGAGGGACCCGTCCGAGCGGAACAGCCCACCCGGGATGGTGCCGCAGAAGAGCGTGCCAGGCTGGCTCGGGTGCGTCGCCTCGAGCGACCCGATCTGCTGGAGCCGCCAGGGCCACGGCTGCCCATCCGGCAGGGAGTCCGTCACGCCCTCGGGCTGCTGCGGATAGGCCGGCGTCTGCAGCTCTTCCCATGTCTCGCCGCGATCGCGCGAGCGGCGCAGCTTCACGCCGAAATGGCCGAGGCCGAGCGCGGCGTAGATCGCGCCGTCGCGCGCATCGGACGACACGATCGGCACGGCGTCTCCAAGGAACGATACATGGTAGATGTCCCACCCGGCGCTGCCCCGCTCGATCCGAAACAGGCCTTTGCGCGTCGCGACGAGCAATGTGTCCATGATGTTGTCTACCCTCGAGAGAGCGCCTGCATGACGTAGAGGCTCGTCTGTTCGTTCACCGGCTCGCTCAGGCCAGCGCGGTCCTTGCGCTGCTGGCCATCGACGAAGATCACGACGTGCTTCCGAAGCGCGCCCTGGTCGTCGAGCACGTAGCCGCGCACGCGCGGGTGCAGCGCGAAATAGCTCTCCAGCGCCTCGCGCACCGTCCCGCCGTCGACCTCGATCGCGGGGCATTCCACGTGTCTTGCCAGGTTCTGCGTGAAGGTGATCTGCGCCATCTCGCCAGTTCGCCCAGCGAGCCCGCGGCGCGCCCCCCAGCTCCGGGCGCGTGGTCGATCCGCATCGGAACCGATGCAAGCCCCATGGTGGTATCCGCCTGCCCGTGGCGAGGCTCACCGCCCTGGCACCGCACCTCCGAGCTCGAGCGGTGGCGTCGCGCGCCCCGCGACATGTCACGGAATGCGGCGTGACATGTCACAGGATGCGGCGTGACATGTCACGGCGTGCGGCGTGACATTGAGCGCGTCCGCCAAGTCCGCGGAAGCCGCCGGGGAGCCACGGCCGGCACGGCTGTTGCTAAAAGGACGGTTCAGGAAGCGGATTCATCAGCGCTCCCACCGAGAGCTCAGCCCGTCGCTGTCCGGCGTCGTCGAGACGATCACCGGCGACGGGGCGCCTGCGCCCACCATGGCAGTTCGGCGCATCGTGCAGGGCTCTACCTGCGAAGCAGGGTCTCTGGAACCAGAGCAGGAGGAGCGCCCCGCTGCCGAGAAGGGAATATCGAAGTCAGTGAGAGCAATATTTAGAAAATTATCAGTCGCCGGCACGCTCGCGGTGCTCGGCACCTGCTTCAGCGCCCCAGCGTATGCCGTCGGTAACGGCACCGTGGACACCGGGAACCAGTACCCTCACGTGGTGAGGCTGAACTTTTCAAACGGCTACTGCAGCGGAACGCTGATCACACCGTGGTGGGTGGTCTCAGCGAAGCACTGCTTCCTGAACGACAACGGGACCCTCAAGAACGAGAACTTCAGCGTCTCCCTGGGCACGGATCCCTCCGTGGCCTCGCCCTTCTTCATGCACACGACGGCCGTGTCGGGCCCGGTCTTCGTCGGCTCCATCGTGCCAAACAGCACATGGGACGACGACGAGCGGTCGCGCGACATCGCCGTGTTTCGCCTGGACACCCGGGTCCCGCGCACGCTGGCCCGGCCTCTCCACCTGCCGGACGAGGACGCGTGCGGCTCGGTCTTCGACGGTACCATCGTGGGATTCGGGGGCGACACGGACGACATTCTCGTCTGCAGCGATATCCCCTCCATGCGGCGGTACAGCAGCAGTACGCTCGAGTATGACCGCTCGCACGAGGACTACGGCGACATCTTCTACGACACCTCGATGTGGACGCTGATCAACTGGCCTTGGGTCTGCGACGAGTACGAGGGGAGCTACGGCGGCGACTCCGGCGGACCTCTCCTGGACGACGATGGCAGGCTCTGCGGCGCGGTCAGCGGCAAGACGTTCGGAGGGGCCCTGCCGGGCACCTACTTCCTGGAGAACGTCTTCGCCGCGCTCGACAGCAACCAAGCGCGAAGCTTCATGCTCGGCGCGGTGACCCCCGCCGGCAACAGCATCATCGACGCGAAGGGCAACTTCGACGGTGAGTGCCCGAGGTTCATCGACGAGTGCGACAGGTTCGGCTTTTGCAACGAGACAGACACGGACGTCGACGGCATCATCGACGTGTGCGACAATTGCCCGACGATCGCCAACCCGGAGCAAGCCACCAATCCCAACGATGACGCCGATGGCGACGGCCTCGGCAGCGCGTGCGACATGTGCCTCACCCAGGGGAACGATCAGTGGATAGGGCCGACGATGAACTGCAATTTCGAGGCGGAGCTCGCCGCCTCGTATCCCAACGAGTCCGAGCCGCCCATCATCCGAGCCGACTCGCCTACCCTCGCTGCCGATCTTCAGCTGTACAGGGACACGTTCCGCCCGAACGTGTGCGACCCCGTACCTTGCCCCAAGGCGGACCTGACCGAGGGCGGCTCGCTGCCCGCGGCCGAGATCCCTCCTGTGCCGAACGGCCAGGCCGGCTGCTCCGTGGTGGATCCCTGCCACTGGGAGTTGCGCAACCGGATCAATTTGAAGCCGATACAAGGCAATATCGGCAACGCCAACACGACCGGGACACTCAAACTGAAGTGGTGCGAGTGCCCCAACTACGACACCAACACGCTGGAGGGGCGGCTCGCCTGCGATCACGACGCGCAGGCCGACTGCAGACGAGCGGCCGCCGAGTTCACCACGCACCCGAAGTGGCTCAATCTCTCCACCAAGGCGAGCGGATCGAGCACCGGCGACAACGGGTGGGCGAACGGAAAGAGCGTCGGCGCCTCGTACACTCTGCCGTTCGACGAGAATCCGGAGCTCGTCAAGCGGGTCGTCGACTGGGACTTCCTCGATCTCGGGTCCAGCTACGTCCAGTCGACCCCCTTTATCCGCAGCGTGAAGGGGGTGCTCTTCAGTCACGTGACCAGCTTTTCCCCTATGGCCGGGTACAACCAGACCCAGGCCATCACGTTCGGCAATTACTATTTCTCGGGCAACGCCTCCCTCGTCGCCACGCACAGGCCGATCATCCCGCCCAATGCCATCGACGTGAAAGACAAGTATTTCTGCCCGCAGTGCCCCTTGGCCTTCAGCGACCTGTATAAGATCGATGACCCAGTGATCAATCTGCCCCGGATCTACCAGTCCACGCCGAAGGGGTTGGCGCTCGTGTCCGGCCTCTCCGCCGCCGCGGAGAGCCTCTACGCCAACGCCGCCAGCGGGGCCATCAAATACGTCGCCGCCGCCGAGACGTTCCGGCAGCTCCTCCGCGAGCAGATCCCCGGCGAGACGGTCCTGAGAGCCGTCGCGCTCGACGGCGTGGACAACAACGAGCTCGCAGCTCGGATGGTCAGCACCGAGTTCGACGGGGCGCCGCTCGTCTTGCCTTCCGCTGGCCAGGGCAGCACCATCCCGCTGAATGCGCCTGTGCTGCACGGCAACGAGGCGCGCGTGCTCTCGGCGACCACCCGCCGGCTCCTGGTCATCGGCGGGACCGTCGACGGCCAGCTCGCGTCGCAGCCCAACCCTTCGGCCTGGATGCTCGACGTCGACTCGGAGCTCTGGTCCGAGATCCCGATCCCAGGGAGCACCCTGCCAGGCGCCGTGATCAGCGCGACCTTCCGCCTGGAAGACCGCTCCGTTTACCTGCTCGACAAGGTCGGCGGCGTCCTCAGGCTGAGGCGGTGGCAGCCGCACCGCGAGGTCGAGACGCTGGCCCAGTTCCCGGTGTGGTGGAACGACTTTTCGAAGTACTGGCTGGTCCCGGGCGAGGCGGGCGATCTGATCCTGGCCGCGACCTCCCCCATCACCTCCCCGTTCAATACGACATCGCGGGCGGCGTTCGCTCGGTTCGTCGTCTCCGCGGGCGAGCTCGGATTCGACGGCCTCAAGGAGATGGCGATCTATCTCAAAGGCGCCCCGCTCGTGGGTCGGACCACCATGTCCGTGTCCCGCTTGCTTCCGGATCAGAGCATCTCCACAAACGAGGTGCCGCTGCTGATCGACTTCAACACGCCCTCGAGCACCAAGATGCCCACGGTCTTCTGAGCCATGCAACACGACCTCCTTGCCAGTCTCGCGGCGCGCGCCGTGCCGCTCTTCTTCTCCTTTTCGGCCCTCTCGGCGAGCTGCTCTCGCGGCGCGCCGGAGCCTCCGAGCCTCGACGGCGCCGGCGGACATACGGCGGCCGGTGACGCGGGCCAGGGCAGCACGCACGCGTCCGGGACTGCAGGCGAGGCGGCGACCGGCGCCAGCGTCCCGGGCGACGCTGGCCCGGACGCTCCCCCTGATGCGCCCGAACATCCAGGGGACAGCACCTGGAGGGCCACGCGTTGGCTCGACCGGTGCCAGATCGACGTCGCCGACGAGCCCAGCAAGGCGCTGCCGTCCTTGCGCTGGGAGCAGTGCCCGGGCAGCGCTCCGGGCTGCACGTCGCTCGTCGTCCACTGGGATGCCGACGCGTATCCACGAACCGCCTCGCCGAGCGTCGTTCGATGGGGCGACGGCTACCGCGTCGGGCTGTACCTCCAGTACCGGGGTGAACGACGGACCGGCGTCTACGACGCCGACGGGACACCGCTCGCCGCATGGCGCTTCAGGGACCTCGAGCCGACCGTGCCCGAGGCCAACCCGAGACAGGAGTACTGCATACCGACGGTGCCCAACGTCGGTCATGAGCGGGTCTGGCTCGGCGCGCAGAGGGTGGGCGTCGAGGCGCCCGGCTCGGCCTACCTCGTCTCCGGCTACGACGCGCTCGCCACCGCGAGCCAACCCATCCCGGTCGACGCGCTGAGCCAGGGCCTCCACACGAGCGACGACACCTTCGCGCTATCGGGGCCCGGGCCCGGCACGGTCAACATCTACGACAGGATCAGCAACCAGGCCAAGACGTTCGGTCGCCCGTCAGGCAACGGCGCGCCATCGTTCGATCAGATGTATCCAGTCGGCGATCATGCGCTCGGCCTGGCGGTCCTCGAAGACGCTACGTCCGAGGGGTGGATCTGGAGCCGCCAGACCCACACCATCGAACCGCTGCTCCGGGCGGAGTCGCCTCGGGTCATCGCCGACGTCAAGAGCGACGGGCAGACGCTCGTGTGGCTGGAGGCGGAGCCCTACTCCGACGACGGGTTCTACGGGGCGTCCAGCCTCTGGACCAGCCCCTTCGCGGCGACGAAGGCGGATCTCGCTCCGAAGAAGCGCCGGCCGGGCCCTATCATCGGATACCCCATCTCGGCCGCCGGCGAAGGCTTCTATGCCGTCTACGCGATCGGCGAGAAGGTGATCCACGTCTACCGCCTGTCCGACGCCCATCACTGGTCGTTCAAGACGCCTCCCGAGCTCTTCGACATCCAGGACATCGCTCACGTGGACTCCCGCGAGGTCTGGGTCTGGGTCCGAGGCGGCATCGTGCGCCAGGCGATCTCGGAGCTCGGCCCCGGCGATCCCGCCCCGTGATGTCCGCCCCCCACCCCCGGGACGAGCCTGGACGATAACGCGGCAAGCCCCATGGAGGGGTCCGCCTGCCCGTGACGGGGCTCACCCCCCTGGCGCTTGCGGCCGCACAAGCGGCGGTACGGGTCCAGGGGTCGTGCGCTCCCGCGACACCTGGCTGGCGGGAAGCCTGCCTGGCTGGTAGTAGCCTCGAGCTGGTAGCAACCTCGTGAGCCCCCTCCTCTCCGCCGCGGCGTCGTGGGAATGCGCATCACGCCGCCCGCTGGCTCGAGCGGAGAGGGGCTATTGCCTTGGAGAGCAGACATGTTGAAGGTGGCGATCATCCTGGGGAGCACGCGGCCGGGCCGCAACGGCGAGGCTGTCGCGAAGTGGGTGCACGACGTGGCGACGAAGAAGGGCGGCGCCGACTACGAGCTCGTCGATGTCAAGGATTTCGACCTGCCGTTGCTCGACGAGCCGGCGCCCCCGTCGATGGGACAGTACACGAAGCCTCACACCAAGGCGTGGGCGGCGAAGATCGATTCGTTCGATGCCTTCGTGTTCGTCACGCCGGAGTACAACCACGGCACCTCGGGCGCGCTCAAGAACGCGATCGATTACCTGTACAAGGAGTGGAACAACAAGGCGGCTGGCTTCGTGAGCTACGGCAGCGCGGGAGGCTCACGCGCCGTCGAGCACCTCCGGCTCGTGATGGCCGAGCTCCAGATCGCGGACGTGCGCGCGCAGGTCATGCTCTCTCTGTTCGACGACTTCGAAAATTTCAGCGTGTTCAAGCCCCGCCCCCGCCACGAGAAGTCCGCCTTCGCCTTGCTCGATCAGCTGCTCGCGTGGGCCGGAGCGATGAAGGCGCTGCGTACCGGGTGAGCAAGGCGCGCTCGCGGAGCCTCACGGGCCCGACGACGCCGATCCGCAGCGATTCTCGTGACATTCGCCGATTCTACCGCGGACGTTGCAGGAGGGTACCAGGAGCACCCCGTGGAGGGGAAATCGGCGCCTGAGACCGCCGACAGGAAACCAGCGCCGACCTCGATTGTGTAGGGTGTCAGATGGCGCAACCCTTGGTCGGCTCGTGGGGCTTCACGGCGGACGGGACCCTCGCTCGGAGGCGCCGGTGAACCTCGCCGCGCGGCCTCATTTCGAGGGCCAGACCCGGGCGGAGGAGCTGCTCCCCCCTCCCGGGGACGGAGGCCGGAGCGCTCCGCCGGACGACATCGCCGTGCCTTCGGAGCGGAAGCTCCCACCCGCCGTGACGCAGCGCTCCGGCGAAGCGGCGCACGAACTCGGCGCGCTCTACCGCAACCACCATCGCTTGGTGTACCGCCTCGCGCTCCGCTACGGCCGCGGCAATGTGGCCTGGGCAGAGGACGTGACGCAGGACGTCTTCCTCGACCTGATGAAGGCGCTCGAGACCCTGACCGAGCGAGACAACCTCGAGGGGTGGCTGTACAGGACGACCTCGAATCGCTGCCTGAACCGGCTGCGCCGGGACCGATTCCTCGCGCTCCCGCCCATCCGCTGGCTGCTCGGGCAAGGCGGGGGCGAGCGCAGCCCCCTCGATGAAGTGACGATCGCGCGCGACGATCTGCGCCGCGCGCTCGAGACGCTGGGCACGCTGCCTCCCAAAGAACAGGTCGCTTTCTCGATGTTCTATCTCGACGGCAAGGAGCAGGAGGAGATCGGGGAGATACTCGGCCACTCCAAGGGATACGTTTGCAAGCTGATTCAAAAGGCGGTTGCGCAGCTCCGCGACGCCGGATGGGAAGTGGGCCATGACGCGAAACCGTGATCTGCTCGCGTTGCTGCGCGAGGTGGACGAGCAGCTCGCCGCGGTGAAGCCGTCGCCTCGGCTCGAGGCGCGCCTCGTCGCGGAGCTCGACCGGCGCGGGCGGCGGCCTTTCATGGGCGGGAGCGGGGGGCGCTCGCTCGTGCTGGCGCTGGGCGCCAGCGCCAGCATCGTCGCCCTGGGCACCGCGCTCCAGGGCCTCACACCCGGCTCCATCTTCACAGAGCGCCCCGTCGAACAAGCGATCGAGTTCGCGGGCGATCCGCCTCCCGCGGACGGCGGGCTCCTGGAGCGCACGCCGGCCCACGGCCCGACGGCGCCGCCTCCCCGGATCCGCGCCCCGCTCCTCCAGGAACCTCCCCGCCGGCTCGCTCCGGCGCCGCCCGTTCCGCGCAGCGCCGTGCCCCCGCGGGACGCGAACGACACCCCAGGGCTCCTGGACGACAGCCGGCTTCCGGTCGACCGCACCTCGCCCCCGCCGGCGCGCGGGCGCGTCGAGCCGCTGACCCCCCCGCAGACGCTGGGCCGGAGATGGGTCGATGGCCAGGAAGGGCTATCTCCTCTCGCGCAGCGCGGCCCTCACGCCGCGCTGCGCCGAGGCTCCGGAGGCGTCCCCGCGGAAGCGGCCGCGCACGAGGGCGAGAGCGGAGAAGGCACCCGTGCCACGGACGCCGAAGGACCCGCGACCGAAGATCCGGCGGCCCCGCGGGACGAGGCGCTCTGCCAGACGGCGGACGCGTTGCGGCGTGAGGCCAGGGCACGGTGCGAGGCGCAGGGCCTCATCGTCGCGGATCTGACGCTGCTCGATCCCTGCAATCAGGGGAGCTACCTCGACGCCGAGTACACGTGCGGGAGGATGGCGCTGACCACGTGCTGGAAAGGGGTGCTCGGCGACGGCGTCACGTGCTTCGACACGACGTATGTCAAGGACGAGGTCTACATGATGTGCAGGGAAAGGGACACGGAGCTCCGCTCCCTCGATCAGGAGCAGCCCGACGGGGACTGCGGTGATCACGAGACGACCAGGGTCTACTACGAGTGCTGTCCCCTGGGGGATCCGCTGCCTTCGCCGTCGTGCTGGACGAGCGAGATCGACTTCGGTGAGGCATGCCAGCCGTACGAGAAGCTGGATGCCGAGGCCACGGCGCTCTGCAGGGGCAATGGCCACTATCTCTTCCGTCGCGTGTTCGGGGACAAACACGTCGCCTGCACCGACGCCACGGCCACGAGCCTGAGCTACACCTGCTGCCCCTTCTGATCGCGAAATCGCCCGCCCGAGGAAACCGCCGGCCTCGTCGCGGTTGATAGATGGAGAGCGACACGACGGAGAGGGCGCGCTGACCCGAGCTCGAGCGGCGCGCGTTCGGAGCTGTCCGGCGCAACGCCGGCTTTCACGGAGGATCACGATGCGGACTTCCCTTGCGATAGGTCTATTGCTCAGCGTCTCGATATCCAGTCTCCTCGTCGGCTCGGGGTGCACCATCACCCTGGCGCCGGATCCCGATCCACCAGCGGGCTCGACAGGCGGGGAAGGCGGGAACGGCGGGGACGCGAATCAAGGGGCGGGCGGCGGCGAGGACCCGGGGTCGGAGGGCGGTGGGGGAACGTTG
Source organism: Sorangium sp. So ce117 (assembly GCF_051524395.1). NCBI lineage: Bacteria > Pseudomonadati > Myxococcota > Polyangiales > Polyangiaceae > Sorangium > Sorangium sp. So ce117. The sequence goes on along the minus strand of NZ_CP150309.1, from coordinate 2,732,256 downwards.
CCTCCCCCGCCCTCGGCGTGCTGGCTCGGGGATATGGGCGACGGATTCACGTGCCACGACACGGCCACGCTCCGGGATCACGCCCAGGCGAGGTGCGCGAGGATGGGCGCGGAGCTCGCGAGCTTCGTGAGCGACACCCTCAACCCGAGCTGCGCCGAGCACGAGAGCAGCGAGGTGGTCTTCGAGTGCTGCGGCGGCGAGCCGCCGCCGCCGCCGCCGCCGCCGAATTCGTGCTGGAAGGGCGAGCTGGGCGACGGGTCCTCCTGCATCGACCTGGGCGCCATCAAGGATCGGGCCTACGCGATGTGCGAGAGCGCGGGCGCCCAGCTCACCTGGCTCGACGCCCTGCCGGACCCCGGGCGCTGCGGTCCGAGCCAGGCCACCAAGGCCACCTTCGAGTGCTGCGGCTCCACGCCGCCGCCCCCTCCGCCGCGCGCGTGCTGGAAGGGCGAGCTGGGCGATCGCAGATCCTGCGTCGACCCCTCCGCACTCAAGGACCAGGCCTATGCGGCGTGCTCGCGCTCGGCCGCAGACCTCACCTTCTTCGATTACGAGCGGAACAACCCGAGCTGCGCAGCCCACGAAACCACCTGGGGTTACTTCGAGTGCTGCGGTAGCGAGCCTCCTCCTCCGCCGCCTCCTTCGTCCGGCGCGTGCTGGAAGGGCGAGCTGGGCGATGGCCTCTCCTGCGTCGACCGCTCGGCCATGAAGGATCGGGCCTATGCGACGTGCGTGAGCGCAGGCGCCAGGTTCACCTCCTTCACTTACGAGGAGGAAAACCCGCGTTGCACCGGCTACGAGACCAGCAAGGCCGTCTTCGAGTGCTGCGGTAACGAGCCGCCTCCGCCGCCGAGCACGTGCTGGAAGGGCGAGCTGGGCGATGGCCTCTCCTGCGTCGACCGCTCGGTCATGAAGGACAAGGCCTATGCGACGTGCGTGAGCGCAGGCGCCGAGTTCACCTCCTTCACGTACGAGGAGAACAACCCGCGTTGCGCCGGCACCGAGACCAGCAAGGCCTACTTCGAGTGCTGCGGCGCCGAGCCGCCGCCTCCTCCGCCGGACGCCTGCTGGGGTGGTTCTCTGGGCGACGGCTCCTCGTGCATCGACATGGCCGCCCTCAAGGAACGGGCCTACGCCACGTGCGCGAGCGACGGCGCGGAGCTCGCGGCGTTCGACTACGGGTACGATGGTCGCTGCGCCGCCCACGAGTCGAGCTACGCAAAGTTCACTTGCTGCGCCTCGAAGACGCCGCCCCCTCGGTAGCGCCGGCGCGACAGCGCGGAACCCCGGGCGAGCGCTCTCGATCCTCGAGCGCTCGCCGCTGCCGTCGACAGGTCGTGTAACCCGCCGGCGCGGCCGGTGAGCGTACCGAGCGAGCCCATCGAGCCGTGCGCACATCCCAGGGCCGCACGGCCGACAGCGGCCGCTCGGGATCGCGTCGCTGGACGAGGCACGAGCAGCCCGCGACATGCGCCGGGCGCAGCAGGGTCGGGTGGCAGGCGGCACATCGCACCTGCACCGCACAGCTCGCCCGGCGCGGCCGGCCCGCGCAACGTGTTTGCACATCGGCGCGACATCGGCTCTGATGGCCGAACTTCTTCCGAGGTTCTCATGGCCGTGGCCCCGCCCCTCGTCCGCGCACGACTCACGATCGATGGACTCAAGACCTCGCTCGAGGTGAAGGAGCTCTCAGGCGCGGAGGCGATGTCGGAGCTCTACGCCTTCGATATCACCGTCGAGTGCGCCGACACCGACCTCGACCTCGACGCGCTCGTCGCCGAGTCGGCCGTGCTGGCGCTCGATCACGGCGCCGGCGCCCGCCACCTGCACGGGATCGTCAGCCGGTTCGAGCAGGTCCACACCTCGGAGCACCACGCCGCCTACCGCGCCACGCTGGTGCCGGAGGTCTGGCTCCTCGACCAGCGGTACGATTGCCGCATCTTCCAGGGCGTCACAACGGCCGAGGTCATCGAGCGCGTGCTGAAGCTCGGCGGCGTCCGGCGTTACCAGATCGTGCTCCAGCGCGGCTACGAGGCGCGCGACGTCTGCGTCCAGTACCGCGAATCGGACTGGGCGTTCCTCAGCCGCCTCATGGAGGAAGAAGGCATCTTCTATTACTTCGAGCACACCGACGCCGGCGCGACCCTGACGATCTCCGACACGGCGCAGGTCCACTCGCCCATCTCCCCGAAGGAGCTCCGGTATCGGCCGGTGACGGGGGCGATCCACACCGGAGAAGGCATCGACACGTTCCGCTTCGCGCAGCGGGTCCGGCCGGGGAAGGTCACGACGCGCGACGTGCCGTTCGAGAACCCCGCCTCGGTCGTGGACACGGCGGCCGAGAAGGGGCGGCACACGGACCTCGCCGTGTTCGCGTACCCGGCCAGCCCCGCGGCGGAGGTCCGCCTCGACGCGCTCCAGGCGACCGCCGCCGTGGGGCAGGGCGAGGCCTTCTCCGTGCGGCTCGCGCCCGGCGCGCGGTTCCGGCTCGAGGATCACCCGAGGGAGAGCTTCAACGCGGAGTACCTCGTCACCCGGCTCCAGCACGCGGCCCGGTTCGACAGCAAGGAGGGGTACCGCTGCACGTTCGAGTGCGTCCCGGCCGGCGTCGCCTTCCGGCCCCCGTGCAGGACGCCAAAGCCGCGCATCGCCGGCCCGCACGCCGCGACCGTCGTCGGGACGCAGGGGGCCGAGATCGAGACGGACAGCGACGGGCGCGTGAGGGTCAGGCTGCACTGGGATCGCAACGGCAGCGCCTCGGAGAACGCGTGCTGGGTCCACGTCGCGCAGATGGCGTCGGGGGCCGGCTACGGGGCGATGCACATCCCGCGCGTCGGGAGCGCGGTGCTCGTCGAGTTCCTCGACGGCGATCCGGACCGGCCGATCGTGACCGGGCGGGTGTACACGGTCGTGAGCCCCTACCCGTACGCGCTCCCTGCCGAGAAGACCAAGTCGGCCTTGCGGACCCAGACCACGCCGGGAGGCGGCGGGTACAACGAGCTCCGCTTCGAGGACCAGTCAGGCCGGGAAGAGGTCTACCTCCGCGCCCAGCGCGACCTCAAGGTTGAGGCCCTGAACGACGCGCGCCGCAACGTCGGCGGCGACGACGCGCTCGCGGTGACGGGCGACCGCACGAAGACCGTCGGCGGCGCGGAGACGGTGACGGTCGCGGGCGCGCGCACCGTGACCGTGGGCGCGGCCGAGACCAGGACGGTGGCCGCGGATCAGACCACCTCGGTCGGCGCCGACAGCTGGCTCTCGGTCGCGGGCGATCACACGGCGAGCGTCGTCGGAGACCGCCGCGACATCGTCGCCGGGGACCGCAGCGCGTGCGTCGGCGGGGACGAGTCGGTCAAGGTGAGCGGTGATCGGACCGTCATCGTCACCGGGGCGCACGCGATCTCGTCCCTGGACGACGAGTCGAGGCGCGTGGCGGGCAACCTCACCCTCTCGGTCGGCGGCACGATGCAGCAGGTCGTCGACGGGCACTGCACGCTCAGCGCGGGCTCGCTCGAGTGGGCGGTCACCGACGGCGCGCTGGAGATGACGTGCGCCGGAGAGGTGCGCGTCGAGTCCGAGCAGGAGGTCCAGATCGGCGGACCCGATCTCGCCCTTTTCGCCGACTCGACGATCCGGATCCGCGCCCAGAAGAAGATCATCCTCGAGATCGGCAATTCGACCGACGCCGAGGGCAAGTCCGCGAAGATCGAGATCACCTCGGACGGGATCTACGTGACCAACGGGAGCGCCACGGAGAAGCTCGACGGCGGCACCGTGCGCCTGAACTGCTGAGCGCGGCGCCGCGGCGGAGAGGGCTCGATCCGTGAAGCTTCGCAACGAGACAAGGCATCCGGCGGTGCTCCTCAGGACGGCGTCGGCGCGCAGCGACGACCACATGCTGGGCTGCGCGATCGCGCGGCCCACCTTCCGGGTCGCCGGCGGCGCGCTCGTCGCCACGCCCGACGAGCCGTGGCCGATCTCGGGCGAGCCCGTCGCGACGGCGCTCGGCAAGATGCCGGGGGACAAGCCCTTCTACATGGGCGGGATCGACGTGCTGCTCGGCGGGAAGGTGCGCCAGCCCGGCGGCGCGGCGAGGCCGCGCCTCGACGTCGAGCTCGAGGTGGGCCGGACCTTCCGGCGGCGGATCACCGTCTTCGGTGATCGCTCGTGGGTGCCCGGGGCCGGCGGCGCCCTGGTCCCGAGCGAGCCGGAGGCGTTCGTCTCGATGGAGCTCGACTACGGGCGTGCCTTCGGCGGGACCTGCCCGACCGACTACGGGCTCGACATGCCCTTCACGCCCAACCCGGCGGGGCGAGGGTTCTACCTCGACGCGAAGAGCGCGCTCGGGAAGCCGCTGCCCAACCTCGAGGACCCGAACCGGCTGCTCCGCTCGTTCGGCGACTCCCCCGATCCCGTCGGCCTGGGGTATTACCCGAGCGAGGGCGCGCTCCGCGTGAAGGCCGCGACGAGCGCCGCCGCGCCGGACCCGAGCCGGCTCACGCCCGACAGGGCGCCCGAATTCAAGCTGGGGCACAGGGATATCCTCCCCACGTTCTTCAACATGGGGCACCCGGGCATGATGATCGAGGCAGGCGGCGAGCCGAGGCCGGGCGACGGGATCCGGCTCACGCACGGCCTGCGCGGCGGGGAGCTCGCGTTCGCGATGCCCGACCTGCGGATGCACATCCATGTGCAGCTCGAGGAGCGAGAGGTTGTCTTTCCCATGCACCTCGATCAGATAGGGATCGTCGCGGGGGAAGGGCGGGTGTTCTTCTCCCTGCGCTGCGTGTTCGAGTACCACGTCCGCAAGGAGGAGCGGCGCACGGCGACGCTGTACGACGGGCCGCCGCCGGCGGTGATCCCGGGGAGTTACCGGATCGCGCACGACCGGTGAGGCCGGCGGTCGAGGCTCGTCTCGAGGCTCCAGAGGTGGACGGCGTCACGGCGCAGCCTGGCATGTGCGTTCGGGTCCGCGTCAGGACCCGACGCGATGATCCCCAACATCGAGCCGATGAGCTGCTCCGATTTCAAGGAGCTCGCTTGTTCGCAGTCGGATGCGCCCGCGGCCTACAAGTGAGATTGACGTCCTCGCGCTGGGGGCCGGGCCCGTTCAGCACGCGGCGCGGTCGCGAGGGGCGCGGGCGCCAGGCCCCCGCTCAGCTCCCGGCGGGCCCTCGCAGGGCCCGGGGCCGAGGTGCGCGGCGATCGCGGACATCGGCCATTTCGCCCCGATGCAACCTCTTGTTCGCCTGCCGCCTGCGGCCGGCGGCAGGCTCCGCGACGGAAGACGGAACGGCGCGCTTGCAGACGACGATGCACCGGGCTAGGATGCCCTCCTCACGATCGTCCCTGGCCCTCTATAACGACGCTTTCCCTCTTCCCTCTCGTGAGGGAGATTGCAGCTCGCTCGGACGACTGGACGACGCACCGTGTGCTCGCGCGGGAGTTCCGCGCCGCACGTCTCCGTTCGATTCGTCACGGCTTCGTCGGATGGCAGGCCGAGTGCGCCGCAGGGCGCACCAGAAGGCCGCAGAAGAGCAGGATGGCATGGGAAATCGTCTCTACGTAGGAAATCTTTCGTTCAACACCACCCGCGAGACCCTCGAGTCCGCGTTCGCCGCGGCCGGCGAGGTCCGTGAGATCGCGATGCCGACCGACCGCGAGACGGGGCAGCCGCGCGGCTTCGCGTTCGTGACCATGGGCTCGGCCCAGGCCGCGAACAGCGCCATCTCGCAGCTGAACGGCACCATGCTCGATGGCCGCGCGCTGAAGGTCAACGAAGCGCAGGAGCGCCCGGCGCGCGGCTTCGGCGGCGGCGGCGGCGGCGGCGGCGGTCGCGACCGGTACTGATCACGGGCGCGGCGTGGCGGCGCTCGTGCGCCGCCACGCCTGCGCTTTCAGGACGCACCCATGAGGTGCTGAAGAACGCGCCCGGAGGCGCCGAAAGGCCGGTTCGGCATGCAGAGACAGGGAGCATTGAAGCGGCAAAAGGAACGCGAGAGGCAAGAGAAGCAGCGCGAGAAAGACGCGAACCGTCTCGCGCGCCGCACGGGAAAGGGCGCCGCCAACAGCGGGACGCCGGGAGAGGATCCGGACATCGCAGGGATCGTCCCGGGGCCTCAGCCTGCGGTCACCGAGTGAAGCGCGCAGCGCCGAGCCAGGGCGCCGAGCGCGCCCCGTCCGAGCCAGGAGCCGACCAGGACGGCTCGGCGCAGGCGGCCGGACGGCAACGATTCATCGAGCAGAGCGCAAACGCGCTGGGCCAGGCGTGGGCCAGGCGTTGGCGTCAAGACCTCCATCGAGAAGGCCGCCCCGCCGCCGGCGGATGGCCCGGCACGCTGCGTGAAGCACGAACGCAGGTGGAGATCACCCTTCCCGGGGAGCTGTGCCATCGCAAGATGCCCGCCATCACCGGCGTGGAGCGCGAGCTCGCCGCCCGGACCGCCTACTCAAGCGCGCGGGACGAGTGGCGAAGGCACACCGACCCCGAAATCCCCTAGTCGGGTAGGCCGGGGTCGACTCCCCCCGGCCCTCCACAGATCTGGACGTGCGGAATTCCCGCATCCGGCTCGGCGCGTGCTGCGCATCGAGGACTGAGGGCGCACGCCGGGGAGGCGTCGAGCGCACCTGGTCGAGCCTGAGATCCAGCCGGATCGAAAGGCAAATGCGCGTGAGTAGAGTTTGTTAGGCTGGTCGCATGACTCCAACGAAGAACAGTTGGCTAGTTCTCAGCCTCGTTGCGATCGCCGCGGGCTCGACGTCGGCGTGCACGATCGAGACCGCCTCGCCCACCGGCACATCGGGCACGTCCGGCGGCGCGGGCACCTCCGGCGGCGCGGGCACCTCCGGCGCCGGGGGCGCTGGTCCGAGCGGCTCCTCCGGCAGCACCGGCGCATCGGGCGGCACGGGCGCTTCCGGCAGCGGTGGCTCGTCCACCGGCGCGGGTGCGCTCCCCGCCGGCACGTTCCTCTACGTGCGCGCGGAGACGGCCGATCACGATCATCTCATCGCGCGAGACTTCGCGACCGGCGCCGAGCGCGTGGTCACCGATCTGCGCGGCGACGGCAGTGAAGGATGGGAGATCTGGGGCCACACCCTCTCGCCCGACCGCACCCGCATCGTCCTCGCTTCGCTCTACGGCCCCACCAAGGAAGACAACGACACCCGCCTCGCGACCCGCCGCCTCTGGAGCCTCGCCACCGACGGGACCGACTTCCGCCGCCTCACCCCGGTGTTTCCCAACGACGGCGAGGGCCGTACGAACTTCGAAATCTCGGTGGACGCACCGATGTTCACGGCCGACGGCACCGGCATCATCTACGACTTTGGCAACTGGTGGTACGAGGGAACGAGCCTCCAAGGAGGCTCGTTCCCGTGGCGCGTGCCCGCGGGGGGTGGCTTGCCGGAGCCCTTCCCCACGATGTTGAGCTGCACCGTGATAGAACCTTCGGTCAACCCGGCCACCGGCGAAATTCTCCTCATTCACAGCGTGTGCGTGAATTCGGAAGATCAGGGCATCTTTCTCTATCCGAGAGCGGGTGGCACCAGCCCCGTGAAGCTCGTGGATGAGGGCTACGGCGCAGGCCAGGTGCGGCCCTCCCTTACGCCGGCGAGCTGGCTCGGCGATGGAAGCGGCTTTGTCTTCGCCGGAACCATCGATATCCCGGCCGACGACACCACGGTAGAGACAAGCGCCCTCCTGGTCTACGACATGGCCACAGCCATGATGTCCCCCCTCGTGCTCGCCGAGCCCGGCACCTACATCGATAGCGTGACGATCGCTCCCGACGCGACGTCCCTCGTCTACTGCCTGCGCCATGACGACGTGACGGATCTCCACGCCATCGACCTCACGCAGGCCGAGCCCGAGGACAAGCCGATCACCACCGACGGCAAGAGCTGCTCCCCGGCCTTCTGAAGCGTCGCTGGCCTAGCGATCTCCGGCGCCGTGGGTCACGTCGATGCCTCGCAGCGCCTGCTGGGCGATGCTCAGGAAATCCGTCTCGGTGATGATCCCGACGAGCTGCTCCTCGTCGCCGACCACGGGCAGACAGCCGATCTTGTGATCGAGGAGGATCTGGGCTGCATCGGCGGCCGGGGTCGTCGCTCGCACGGTGCGGACACGCCGGGTCATGATCGACTCGATCGGGATGGGCTTGCCGTCGAGGCGGCTCACGTGGCGGAGCAAATCGCGATCGGAGACGATCCCGACGACGTGCCCCTTCGCGTCGACCACGGGAATATGCCGGATCTCCGCGAGCTTCATCTCGAGGTTTGCGGCGCTGATCGTGTCGGCCTCCTTCAGCGTGATGACCGCGGTGCTCATGTAATCCTCGACCCTGCAGTTCTTCTTGGGCTTCATCGAACAGGCTCCTTGCGCTCTCGGCACGCATGAGTACGCCCGCCCCCATTGCGAGCTCCGCTCCCCCGTGCCCGCTCGACGGAGCATGCAAGAGGCCGACCAGCGTGCACCCGCGCCCCGGAGCCGCTGCGCCGCTACGTCGCCGGGGCGCGGGCGCAAGGCCTGCGGACGCGGTGAAATTGCTGCGCCTCGCGCCTCACCGGGCGCGCCGTCTGCCGGGGCGCGGCCAGGGAGCGAGCGCTCGTGGAGATCATCGGACGGTCCCCCTGAGCGGCCTGCTCTTCTCCGTGAAGACGACTCGAAGCTCTTCGAACGTGGGCATCCCGGAAAAGGCTCCGCGCGTGGATCCGTTATCGAGCGTCGCCTCGGGCGCGTGCGCGAGGAGCGGGAGCGGCTCGAGCCCTCGCAGCTCCGGGAAGCACGACACGCCGCGTCCCACGACGAGCAGCTTGAAGACAGAGTTCCCCACGAGCTCGGCGAACGGGCGCTGATCGGTGGACGCGAGGACCCGAGGAAATTCGCGCAGGGGATCCGAGATCTCGTAGATGCGAACCTCGAGGACCTCCCTGAAGCGACGCCAGTCGTCGCTCGATCCGCTCAGGCTCCGGACCGCATCCAGGACATCGCGGGCAAGGCGTCCGTTGCCCGCGCCGAACTCGACGAGCGAGAAGGGCTCATCCCGCCGCAGCTTGCCGCTCGCGCGAAGCTCTCTCCAGCACGAGCGAGCGCCTGGAGCTCCGGGCTCCGGGCGCGATGGGTCGCAGTGTGCGTGTAGGATGCTTGCACCATTGGAGTCTCGGAGGTGCGAACCCGGAGGCCCGGATCATCCATGGAGTCCAGCCTCGACCTGGACAAAGCCGACACATCCAGACTAGCAATCATCACGACCACACCTCGCGGCGCTCTCGTGAATCGCCCCCCTTGCGACGCTGCGCCGCTCGGGACGGCACGCGAGCAGACAGCTGAAGATCGACCTGTGGTTCTCGACGCAGGGTTCGTCAGGGTCGAGCGGCAAAGATCTCGACGTGCGCTCGCAGCGCCTTCGAGGCGAGCAGCGGCGCCGCGCGTCGAACACGCGGCATCGAATCGCTGCGCGTCTCGTGGTTGGTCGGTTTGCCGCAGCATCCTCGGCGCCGCGGCGCGGATCGCTCGCGCGCCTGCGACGTCCATCGTCAACACTGGAGTAGCCTCATGCAAGACTCTATCTCACACATCGGCGGAGAGAAGGGAAACGAGCCTCACCGGCCCTTGACAGAACTTCGCGACAACCAGCACATCCAGCGGCAAACCCGGCTCACGTGGATTCGTCACATCATGCTGCTCATCACGACCGACCCGGACTCGAACAAGCAACTTCAGCACGAAAGATCGCGCAAACCGAGCGGCGATTCGCCCCAGCGGGCGCGGAACGATCACGACGGCGGCAATGCTTCTCCCTGGCGGCGAGCGCTGGAGAACCTGGACGCGCGCGGCGTGGCGGCGCACGCGGGCGCGGGCGTCCCGATCGCGGAGCAAGATGACGTGTCGCTGCTCCTCGCGGAGCTCCTGGATCGGGTCAAGCTTCGCCGGGACATCTGGGTCCCTCTGAGCTTCGGGGTGCTCGGGTTCATGCCCATAGTCTGCGTGGCGCTGGCGATGTTCGAGATCGTCCCGCTGCACCTCTCGGGTCCTGGCGTGGCGCTCCCCGCCGCGTTCGCGGCGATCGCCCTCGGCGTCCGCTTCCCGCGCTACGGCCGGCTCGCCGCCCGCGGGTACCTGATGGCGCTCGTCGCGGTGTGGATGTACGACGTCACGAGGGCGCCCTGGATGCTCACCGGACAATGGAACGACTTCATCCCGAACATCGGCGCGCAGCTGCTCCATCGACAGGAGGGCCACGCGCCGCTCGGTTATGCCTGGCGCTGGCTTGGAAATGGGGGTGGCATGGGGATCGCGTTCTTCATGGTTTACCCCATCTTCGCCAGAGGGCGTGAGGTCGTCCAGGCTGCCGTGAAGTACGGCGTCTTCGTCTGGACATGCCTCATCATCACGGTGCTCGCCGCGCCCCATGGCGAGGAGTTGCTCTTCCGGCTCACGCCGAAGACGTTCGTTCTGAGCCTCATCGGTCACCTGGTGTTCGGCGCCGTCCTCGGTTACCTCATGCGCTGGACCGGCCTGAACGTGCGTCCGTACCCGGCGGATCGAGCGCCCCGATCGAGCCGGGGCTAGCCGGTCCCAGCGCGCTGCGCGGGACCGTCGCGCTCCAGGCTGGGCCGGAGCAGCGCCGCGCGACCGAGCGGCGGGGCCTCCCGTCGGAACCACGACAGCGAGCAGAAGGCGGCGTTGCTCCGCTGCCAGAAGGTTTGTTACGCTGGCCAGCACGATGGCCCGTGTTCTCCTCGCATGGATCGGGAAGACCGATATCAAGGCGGCGTCGGGCGAGGCCACGGTCGGCGAAGGCCCCATCGCGCACGCCGTCGCCGAGCGCGAGTTCGACCACCTCGTCCTGCTGAACAACCATCCAGGAGAGGAGGTCGCGCCGTTCACGCGATGGCTCAGGAAGAAGACGAAGGCGAGCGTCGTCCTCCGGCAGGAGGCGCTCTCCACCCCGACGCACCACGCGGACATCTACCGCGCCGTCATGGAGGCTGTGGCCTGGTCGATCGAGCAGTACGGCAAGAGGGCCAAGCGGACCTTCCACCTGAGCCCGGGCACGCCGGCGATGGCGGCCATCTGGATCCTCGTCGCGAAGACGCGCTTCGAGGCGGAGCTCATCGAGTCATCGCCCCAGACCGGCGTCCAGACCGCCGACGTGCCCTTCGAGCTCGCCGCGGAGCTGATCCCCTCCGCGGTCCGCCGCACCGAGGAAGACCTCGCCCGCCTCTCGGACGGCTTCCGGCCCGACGAGCCGGGGTTCTCGGACATCGTCCACCGGAGTGAGGCGATGGAGCGGCTGCTCCACCGCGCGCGGCAGGCCGCCGGCACCACGGCGCCCGTCCTCATCCAGGGCGAGTCCGGGACCGGAAAGGAGCTCCTTGCCCGCGCCATCCACCAGGCGAGCCCGCGCGCCGCGGGCCCGTTCGTGGCCGTCAACTGCGGCGCCCTGCCCCGGGAGTTCGTGGACTCCGAGTTCTTCGGGCACACGCGGGGCGCCTTCACGGGCGCCGCCGCCGACCACCAGGGGCACCTCGGGCGCGCGACCGGCGGGACGCTCTTCCTCGACGAAGTCGGCGAGCTGCCGCCCGACGCGCCGCCTCAACAACGAAGCGCGCCCCGGAGGCATCCAGAAGAAGCTCTCTCCCGCCGCGAGGAACCACCTGCTCCGTCACCCCTGGCCGGGGAACGTCCGGGAGCTCGAGGGGACCCTCTGGCGCGCCTTCGTCTGGGCGCACGGGCCGGTGATCGATGTCGTCGAGGTCCGCGAGGCGCTGTTCGTCCGCGAAGACACGCCGCGGGATGCGGTGCTGGGCCAGCCGCTCGGCGACGGCTTCAGCCTCGAGGAGACCATCGCCCACGTCGTCCGGCACTACCTGGAGCGGGCCATGAAGGAAGCGAACCACAACAAGACGCGCGCGGCGGCGCTCATCGGCTTCAGGAGCTACCAGCGCCTGAAACAGTGGCTGGACAAGTACGGGGTGGAGGCGTGATGGGACGGGCCGCGCTCGGCCGAAGGGCGTGGTCTCCGCAATGGTGCGGCGGAGGATTGGACGCTTTTCTGACGGTTTGCCGCTCTAGCCGTAGGTCGCGACGCCAGCGGCATAGGTGATCGTCCCTTTATCCCCGAATTTGCGCCCATGGTTCGCGGCGTAGCCGGCATGATCCCCCGTGATGGTCACCGTGATCGTGCGGTTAGCGGACTGGTCGAGGAAGAGCTGATGGCAATCGTGGTGCCGCTCGCCCGTGCACGGCCAACCGTTCATTTCCACGTCGAGGTTCCCTTGACGCTTGACGGAAGCGAACATGACCTCTTCCGCATGGTAATGACCGTCGCTCTCGTACGTCTTGCCTTTGACTGTCACTGAGATCGGCATGTTACCCCTCCAGGATGCTTTCGCAATCGAAACGATGCCCTTGTCCTGCATTGTTTCGTCGCAGTGCATAGCATCTCAGGCTGGGTTGCGAGCGTAAAGCAAATTCGAACCATGGTCTGTCCGGCGCAAGGCTCGTGCGCCGCGCCCTCACGCGCCCGTTCACCGCCGCCCGGGGGCCTCCGCCAGATGGCCTATGCCGCGTCCACGATGCGAATCCCGGCCGCACCTGGGGCGCTGGTTGCGGCTCGATTGGTGTTGCGGACCACCATCGCCGATGCCAGCGGCGCACCTGGATCCAGCTCTTCGATGGTGGGGCGGTCGGCTTGCCGCGGAGCGCCATCGTCGACACGTATCTTGTCCCACATCGACGGTGCCTGGGACGAAAATTTCTGTGGGTTGATGTCTTGTTCCAGCTCGACGTCTCCTGGGGGCGACCTGACGATCATCCGGCAGGCGAGCGCCTCGCTAGGCGCGGAGCCCTCCTCCGCAGGCCATCCCTGCTCGCTCTGGTTCTCCGGGGGAACATGTGTCTCCTTCAGAGAGACAGGGAGCTCGGCAGCCCCGTGCTCTTCTCCGGAGATCACGGGAGCGATGAGCCTCGTTCTCGGCGCGAACACGGGGGCTCGTCGGGGGGTGCGCGACCCGCTCGCCGTGGCATGACGCTTGCGAAAGCTGTCGCTGTACGCCGCGCTTCTCGGCGACAACGCCCCTTTGACCACCGAGCCACGCACGTCGTGCGTGGGCCGATTTCACCCAACGGAGAGGAACATGACGTTCAATCGAACGATCGAGTCTGCTCGCGCCAAAGACCATGCGACCGGCAAATCGCCCCTCGTTTCTCGGCGCACGATCCTGGGTCTGCCGCTGCTGGCCGCGCCGGCGCTGCTCACAGGCTGCACCGCCGAGACGCTGCTCAGCGCCGGGTTCAACCAGGACACCGCATCTCAGCCGCCGAGCTCACAGCAAACGGTCGGCACCGTCGCGGCGGCGCTCGGCAACGGCAACGTGACGGTGGCCGCTTCTCCGGCTGGCGAGGCCAACGATCAGTGGGTGCTCGTTCAGCACCCGAACTTCAACGACGTGACGTCGATCCAGGGCCGCTTCAGCGCCTTCCGCGGAGATGGCCAATACATGGCGACCGCCAGGCTCTTCATTCCAGGCGCGGACGGCGGAGTCCCGACGCTGCAGTTCGAGGGCTTCAACCAGCCGCTGAGCGACCTGAACAGCTTCTTGCACCTCGACTTCCTCGCGAACGGAACGGTGCGCGTCAACGACGACAGCAACCTGACCTTTGGGACGTATCAACGCGGGCAAGTGTTCAGCGTGCAGGTGACGTTCAACATCGGCGCGAGCGCCGCCACGGCGACCATCTCCCTCCAGGGGGCGGCATCCGGCAGCCTCGACGTCGCGATCCCGAGCTACTTCCTCAACCAGGCGCGGAACTTCGGCGCGGTCAGAGCCTGGATGGGCGCGAACTCCACGGGCGCCTTCTACGTCGATGATCTCTCGGTCATTTTCGTGACACCGTAGGCGTGCTCTTTTTTTGCGACTTTGCGACTTTGCGACTTCGCGTTGAAATCTCTCTCCGGATCCCTGGCCTGACTCCTGATGGGTGGAGCTACGCGCCGGACGTGGCGGCGTCGCTCACGATCCAGGCAAAGCGGTCGTCCACACCCGCGCTCCCGCCGCTCTCCTCGCTCTGATCGGACCACGAGAATCGCTCGCTCACGCGCGTCTTCGCGGTCGCGTCGCCCCGCCAGGCGAACCGATCGCCAACCACGGCCTTGGTGGTCTTGTCATCATCGTCGTCGTCGCCCGTGTCGCCCACGGGGTCCCCGAGGTCGTCGTAGACGCCGCTCCTGGACCCGAGCGCGAACGGCCCGAAGCTGTACCCGTCCGAGCCCGCGTCGAGATCCCCGGGATCGTGGTACTGCGCGTCGATGGAGCTGTAGAGTTTCCCGCCGACCTTCTTCGAGTATTTGAACCCGTTCGCCAGGGCCGTGTACTTGAGGATGCTGCTCACCTTCCGCGACTGCAGGAGGTTCTGCTCGGTCACCTTCTTCCACGTCTTGACGGCGATGATCGTGTCCTTCACCGACTTCGCCGCGGAGCCAAGGCTCTTCCCGAGCTTCTTCATGCGATCGGCGGCGCTCTCGCCGAGCTCCGCGGCGCCCTCCTTGAACGACTTCCACACGCTGCCGTCCGCGGCCTCGGCGAGCTCCTCGAGCAGCTCGTCGCTCTGCGATCGCAGCCGGCTGAGCGAGTCCGAGAAGCTCTCCGCCGCCTGCTTGCCCACCTTCGACGCGACGTCGTCGGCCGCCTCCTCGGCGGACTCCTTGAGGATCTTCGCGAGCGTCTCCTCGGCGCTCTCCCGCGCGAGGGCCTTGCCGGCCCGCTTGAAGAACGGCTGGGCGAGATCCGCGCTCTTGGCGGCGGCCATCTTCGCGCCCTTCACCAGCCCCTTCCCCGCGGCCTTCGCGCCCTTCCACAGCTTGCCCGCGATCTGGCCGCCGAACTTCATCAGGATGTCCATCGCGATCTCGATCGCGATGTCGACGAGGCACGCGATGAAGTCGGTCCAGGTGAAGCCGGCCTTGGCGGTGCCCCAGACGATGGTGAAATCGAGCGGCGCGCTGACCGGGCTGTTGCACGCGAGGTGCAGCGAGAACGGCACGGTCTTGAACGGCGAGCACGCGAGATCGCAGGTCGTCTCGCCGAAGATCGGGTTGTCGCATCCGATCGTGACCCCGCTCGTCCCCCAGACCGAGATGGAGCTCCCGAAGAGGATGGTCCAGGGTAGGAGCGGATTCCACCCCTGGACCACGTCCACGTGCGGGACGACGAGGCTCGCGTCGCTCCCCCGCCCCATCCAGTGCACGCCGTCGAGCTGTATCTCGTGCTTGTTCTGCTCCGACCAGAACGAGAAGAGGTGCGTGCCGCTGACAAGCCCCGTCTGGAGATGAGGCCAGTACTTCTGGGGCACGTAGGCCCCGGGCGGCGGCATCGGCCACCAGAACAGGGCCTCGTGCCACGAGAGGCCGAGGAACACGTTCCACCGCGTGACGGTCAGGCAGCCGTACGACATTGTCCGCGCTCCTTCATCGGGTCGAGCGAGCCGCCGAGGTCCAGCGCACCTCGCGCCGCAGGTTCATCATCTGCTCCTCGGTGAGATCCAGGGCCACGGGGGCCCGGGCGCTCCAGACCACCACGACCTCGCCCGGGACCGGCCGCACGACCACCGAGCAGAGGTGGGACTCCGCCTCGGCGAGCGCCCGGCCGGGCGCGAGCTCCAGCATCACCCGGGGCACCTCGCCGGGCAGGTGGAAGGAGTAGACTTGCCGGTTCGGGTGCACGTGATGCAGCTCGAAGTACTCGTCCGGCGCGAGGTCGGAGACGCTCATCCCGGGCGACGCGACCTGCGCGTACTCCGGCCGGAGCGGGCCGCCGGGGTCCTGATAGAGCGGCGGAATCGAGAGGACATCCCGGGCGGCCCAGCCGCGCTCGACCTCCGCGGGGAGCTTGCCGTCGCTCTGGCAGGTCGGGGCGAGCCCGAGGTAAGCGAGCCTGGGAAACCAGGCCATGGACTGGTAATCCCAGCCTGCCGGCAGCGGCGCATGGATCCACCGGTACGGCTTGCCCACGGCGAGGCGCTGGGGCGTCAGCGGGTCGAACGGGAACTCGAGGTTGGGGATCGGCCGCCCCGCGAAGCTCTCGGCGTCGAGCTCCATCAAGTACCCGTAACCACAAGGATTTCTCGGGTAGTGGTACACCGTGTCGGCGAGCCGGTCGATGCCTCGGCGGGCATCCTGGACGAGCTGGCCGAGGAGGTCGCCGTTCCGGCCGAGCGCCGTCAGATCGACGCCGCCGTAGGCGTAGTCGTAGCGGATCGGGACCACCTCGATCGGCGCAGGCTCGGAGAAGCGCGGCCGGCCCGCGCGGTCGATCTCACCCACGCGGTCGCCGTGGACGACGATCTCGCGGTGGTGCTTGCCGAACCGGACGCCCGCGGTGAGCGTGCGGGTGTCGGGCTTGTAGGCGTGGGCAAAGGCCTGGATGACGACGTCGGTCGCGCGCCGGAAAGGGAGCATCTCGTCGACGGCGATCGGCGGAGAGACCCGCGGCGGCTTGCGATCCTCGCTGTACGGGATCTCGTCGTCGTGCAGGACCTCCTGCTGCCCGGGGGCGTCGAGCTCGCAGCGCCCGTTGTGGATCCGGTAGGTGCGCTTCGAGATCCAGGCGATCCACCGCCGCCCATCGGGCTCGCCCTGCAGGAGCAGCTCGGTCTTGCGGCGCGGTCTGCGCGGTCTGTGCGCAGGCGCGCGCGCGGCGGGCGGCGTCGGGTCGTTGCTCACGGCCGCTGCTCCCCGCTCACTCTGCCTCGTAGATGCGCCACCGGCCCCGCCAGAAGTTCTTCTCCGGCTCCTCCGCGTCGCCTGGCTGGCGCCGCGTGTCGGTGAGCAGCGGCTCCATCTGATCCCAGAAGCCCTGACCCACCGCGGGGCCGAAGATCGCCATCACCGTGTCGCGCATGAGCTCGTGGCGCTGCGCCTCCGGCAGCACGTGAAAGGGGTCGGTGAGCCGCTTCATGCGGTCATGGTACTTGGCGCGCGCGGGCGGCCACTCGGTATTTTGTTTTGATCTCCCGCCGCCGGCGCGCACCCCTGGCCGAGCTCGGCGGCCAGGTTCCGAAGCCATCCGCGCACCGCCACACACCGGCGACGACTCCAAGGGTCGTTGCGGCCCGCGATCGCTGGATGAGCCCTTGACCTCGGGAGGCGCGGTTGCGACCGTGCACGACGGGGACATGAGCGAGCCGAAGGGGACACTCCCGGTCGACGACGCGCAGGCCGCGCAGTTCGCGGCGCGCGCCTTGCCGTTCTTGCCAGGCACCGCGGGCGGCGTCGCGTGCGCGTCGCTCACGCCGTCGGCGTCGGCGACGGCGGCGCAGGCGAGCGTGGACACGGTCCCCTGGCGCCACGAGGGCAAGCTGCGGCTGACGGTCGTCGTGAAGGCCAGCTTCTCGCTCGATGCGTCGCCGATGCGGCCTGCGGAGGTGGCGGCGCCGTTCCAGACGAAGGATGTCCACGACCGCCGCGGCCCGATGACCCACGTGACCGCGGCGAGCGATCGGGTGCCGTACCGCCAGTACGTGGACGTGACCGCCCTCGGGCACGCCGCCGCGCCGGGCGGCCGCCCCGTCGCCGAGATGAGCGCGCGGTTCGCGCTCGTCCAGCGCGAGGCGCCGGGCCTCGACAAGACGGTGCGCGTCGTCGGCCGCCGCAAGGAGGCCGGGGCGGCGCCGGAGCCGTTCGTGCGGATGCCGATCGTGTACGAGCGCGCCGCCGGCGGCGTCGGCGTGCCCGAGAACCCCCTGGGGTGCAGCGAGCGCGACGGCGAGCTGCCGAACGTGCTCGACCCCGTCGATCCGCAGCGGCCCGCCGGCTTCGGTCCGCTCGCGGCGGCGTGGCCGGCGCGCAGCCGACGCCTCCCGGCCGGCGCCCGCGCCAAGCTCGACGCCGAGGTGATGGAGGTGCCGGGCGCCTTCGACTGGTCGTACTTCCAGTGCGCCCCGCGCGACCAGTGGGTCTCCGCGCTGCAGCCGGACACGGTCGTCGTGCTCGAGGGCTTCCACCCGGATCGCCCGCGGATCCAGAGCGCGCTGCCGGACGCGCGCGTCGCCGGCGCGGTGTACGGCCTCGACGACGCCGATCCCGACGCCCCGGCGCGGCTCGCGTTCCACGCCGACGGCCTCCACGTCGACGCGGATCGGCGGCTCTGCACGATCACCTGGCGCGCCCACGTCGAGCTGCGCGACCCGGCGCAGCGGGAGCGCCTTGTGGCCGTCGCCGGCGTGGGCATCGGGAGCGCGCCGGCGGTCCCGCCGCGGCGCCCGCCGGTTCAGCGCCCCGCGGCGGCCGCGCCGTCGCGCTCCAGCGAGCCGCGGCGGCGGGAAGGGGCCGCGGGCGGCACGCTGGCGCTCGACGGGCCCGGCAGCACGCCGGCGTCGGGCACCCTGCCCGCCACCCCGCCCGCGGCCACGACGCCCGGCCCAGCGGCGGGGGCGGTGGCGGGAGCGGTGCTCGCCGCGCTCGACTTCGATGGAGCCCCATCGCAGCCGCCCGCCCCCGCGGGCGCCGCGCCGCGCCCCCAGGCCCCCGCGCCGGCGCCGCAACCGCCGGCCCGGCTGAAGGAGCCGCCGGCGCCGAGCCCAGCGCGCCCGGAAGATTCGGTCACGATCGAGCGGTACGCCGCCGTCTGCTCGGAGCTCGCCGAGCGGGGCGCGCTGCGCGGCGAGGTGCTCTCCGCGCACGACCTCGACGAGGCCACCTGGCGGAAGGCCGAGCGGCGCTGGCGTGACGAGCTCGAGCGCGCGCTGAAGCACGGGGACCGCGCGCTGCGCGAGCGCTTCGACGATGCGTACGTGAGCACCTGGGAGCGGCGCCACCCGGACCGGTTCGGGGCCGAGCAGTACGCCCGCCTCGTCAGGGCCGAGCGGCGGGGCAAACTCGCGCTCGGGATCGCGGAGCAGGGGCTCGACGCGCCGCTCGGCCTGCGGCTGAAGCGCGTGTGGCAGCGGCGCGCCGCCGCGCAGGCCGCGCTGGCAGAGCAGGTCGAACGCGCGCTCTCGGCCCTCTGACGCGCGGTCGACCGCGCGCGCCGCCCGCGGCACGCCGTCCGTACGCCCCACGCCCCACGCCGCCGTGCGGCGCTCAGCAGTTCAGCTTGATCCGCTCGCCGAGCAGCTGCACGTCATCGTTCGCCGCGATCTGCACGTCGCCGCGCGTGGCCTCGAGGTTCACCTGACGGGCCTCGGCGCGCAGCTCGCCGCGCGCCCGCGTCGTCACGTCGCCGGCGACCGTCTGCGCGAGGTCGCCGCCGGTCTCGTGCACGATCCCGTGCTCGGCGCGCACGTGGAAACGATCGCAGTCGACGCGCACCGCGCCCGGCGACTCCAGCTCGAGCTCCGCCGCCCGGATCCGCAGCACCGGCCCGCGCTCGGTGAGGCGCACGTCGAGCTCGATGTCCCCGGAGGCGCTCCGGATCGTCACCCACTCCTCGTCCCCTGCCGCGGATCGCACCTCGACGACGCGCCCCGACGGCAGCTCCACCCGCCGGCCCTCGGCATCGCGCCGCGTCTGCTCCGCGATCCGCTCGATCAGCGCCGGCAGCTGGTCCACCTGCTCGGGCTCCGTCACGATCTCTGGTGCACGAGCTTCGTACAAGGGCTTCATCGCGGCGCGCTCGCGGGAGAGTCTCCCGCTTCCTGGATCGAAGAAGAGCGCACCCGGGCGCGCCGGGCAATCGCAATCTGAGCGTCCCGGGGTGCGACCGCGGACACCACGGCGCAGGCCCCTTCCACCGCCTTGCGGCTCCCCGCATGGTCGAACGCTGGCACACAGCACGTGGAGGATGACGAAGCGTCGTTCGGTGCGGCGCAGACCCACGAGCCTGGACCGCCGCGGCTTCCAATTTGTCCAATACGGCGGCGCGCGCGGGCAACAGAATCGGCGCATGAAGATCATCCTCAAGATCATCCTCATCCTGGTCATTCTCTCTCTCGGAGGTTGCATGTCCCATACCACCGGATCGACCTCGGCCATGGAAGGCCCCGATGCCACCTCGGCCGTCGTCCGCTACCAGGTCACGGACGTCGATCGTGCCGTTCGCTTCTACACCGAGCGACTCGGCTTCACGCTCGACCTGCAGGCCGGCACGGCGTTCGCGACGGTCTCCCGCGGTGACTTGCGCTTGCTCCTGAGCGGCCCCGGCAGCTCCGGCGCGCGCCCGATGCCCGATGGCCGCGCTCAGGTCGCGGGCGGCTGGAACCGCATCGTCCTCTACGTCGACGACCTCGCCGCGATCATCGAACGACTCCGCGCGGCCGGCACACCCTTCCGAAACGACATCGAAAGCGGCGTGGGGGGCGCGCAGATTCAGCTCGAGGATCCCGACGGCAACCCGGTCGAGCTTCACGAGGCGCCGGAGGAATCGACCTCGGCCGCGGAAGGCCCCGATGCCACCGCGGCAGTCGTCCGCTATCAAAACACGGACGTCGATCGCGCCGTTCGCTTCTACACCGAGCAACTGGGCTTCACGCTCGACCTGCAGGCCGGCACGGCGTTCGCGACGGTCTCCCGCGGTGACTTGCGCTTGCTCCTGAGCGGCCCCGGCAGCTCCGGCGCGCGCCCGATGCCCGACGGCCGCGCTCAGGTCGCCGGCGGCTGGAACCGCATCGTCCTCTACGTCGACGACGTCGCCGCGATCATCGAACGACTCCGCGGGGCCGGCACACCCTTCCGAAACGACATCGAACGCGGCGTGGGAGGTGCGCAGATTCAACTCGAAGATCCCGACGGCAACCCGATCGAGCTTCACGAGCCGTCAGCGGGTTGATCATGACGGCTCGGAGGCGACCGGGTTCGTCGCCGGTCGCGCCGCGGTGCGTCCCGACACCGCGCTGATCCTTCGCGGTCATCGGGTCGGGACGCCTCGGGATCGCGCGTGTTGCCGGTCCCTTCCGCGCGCCACATCCGGCGCGGCGATGGCGATATGGTGCAACTTGACGCGTTCGCGGGAGGAGTGGGCGACGAGCGCGGTCGGCGAATTGCCGGAGAGGGCCACGAACTCGCGGATCAGGTGCGACTGGTCGCAGAACCCTGACGTGGCAGCGAGCCGGGCCCAGTCCGGCTCGCGCTCCCTCTCGGCCTGCAAGAGCGCCCGCCGAAAGCGTGTGATCCGGGCGAAGGCCTTCGGGGCGAGGCCGGTCTCGGCGGTGAACACGTCGACGAGCCGGCGGTGGCTGATGCCGAGCGTGGCCGCCACGTCGGCGACGCGCCTTTCGCCTCCATCGAGCGCCGCGATCGCGTGCGGCACCAGGGGATGACCGGGGCGCGCGTTCGAAAGGCGGTCGAGCAACGCGCGCTCGAGCAGCGCGAAGCGAGCGCGCGGCTCCGGCGCCGAGCACAGGCGTTCACGGAGCTCCGCCGCTCGCAGCCCCCAGAGGTCCGCGAGGTCGGCGTGCGTGTCGGTCAGCGCGCCGGGCGGCGCGCCGAGGAACGGCCACGCGCCGCCGGGGCGGAACTGGACGCCGACCATCGACGCGTGCTCGCGTGTGTCGACACCGAAGGCGGACTGGTACGCGCCCGAGACGACGGCACCGGAGTAGCGGCGAATGGTGGGGCCGTCGTAGACGCGAACCTCGTCCTGGTCGAGATTGACGACCAGCTGGAGGGTACCGGAGGGCAGGATGCGCTCGGCCGCGTGAGGCGGAGCAGCCGAAAGGTACCAGAGCTCGGCGACGTGCGCCGAGAGCGGCGGACCCGGCACGTGGCGGACATACAACACGTGGACACTATGGCCGACGATCACGTCGCCGGCCACATCGCCGCGCGGCGGTCGCGAGGCCCGAGCACTCCCGTCGCACCTTCGCCTATGTCGGCGTGAAGCTCGCGAGGTCGGCAATCCCGAACGCCGCCTCGAGCTCGGCGACCTCAGCGACCGCCTTCTCGAAGCCCCCTCGCCGAGCATGGGGTGACTTCGCCGCCCTCGCCAGCGCCGCTGTCCAGTTTCGGTTCCGGGGATGGATCACGATACCAAGGAGCGCCGAGCCAGCCGATGCGGAGGCGCCGGGTTCGATTGTGGGACCGAGCCGGAAGGCTGCAGGCCGCGTCCGTACGGCAGCGGGTCGAGATTGACGAGATTACCAAGATCGTCTACGCGCTTCGAACCATGATCTCGACGGCGGATCGTGAGATCCGGGTGGGCCGCTGGAAGATCCACATTCGCGCTCCCTCGAAAAGGGCTGGAACGGAATAATGAAACACCTGCGCAAGATGCTCGATTCCCAGGCGCCTGCGGCGACGCTCCTTGTCCGCCTCTCGGTCGGGGCCGTGTTCTTGTCCGAAGGGATCCAGAAGTTCATCTATCCAGCGGAGATCGGCGCCGGACGGTTCGTCAAGATCGGCATCCCGTGGCCGGAAGCCATGGGACCTTTCGTAGGGGTGGTCGAGATCGTCTGCGGGGCGCTCGTGCTCGCGGGGCTCCTGACCCGGTTCGCCGCCGCTCTGCTCGTCATCGACATGGTCGTGGCGCTGGTCTCGACCAAGCTTCCGATCCTGCTCGGCCGAGACATCCTCGGCTTCCACGTGCGCAAGCTGCCGCAATACGGCTTCTGGAGCATGGCCCACGAGGCGAGGACGGACTGGGCGATGCTGCTGGGCGCGCTCTTTCTCGTCGTCGTCGGCGCCGGGCGCTGGTCCGTCGACGTGCGCCTGGCACGGCGCCGGAGCGCGCCGTGAATGAATCTACCACCTCTCCCGCGTCGGTCCGGCGCTGGACGGGGCGGATCTTGCGCCTGGGCGTCGCTCGCGAGCCTTCGTCCGAAAGACCAGAAGAACGACAGCTGACGCGGATTCGGCTTCAGGCGGCCGGGGGCTCCCGGCCGAGCAGAGGTCCTATCCTCGATGACGGGAGGAGTGCATCGCGACGGCAATGCCGTCCTGGAGCGTGCCCTTCGTGACGATGCCTTGCAGCGGCGCGTCGAGCTGCACGAGCGTTCGGGCCACCTCCGAGCCTATCCCGGTGATCACCGTGCGCGTCCCCAGGAGCCGCAGGCCGCTGGCCGCGGCGACGAGCATGGTGGCGACGCTCTCGTCCACGTGTTTCAGGCCCGTGATATCGATGATGACGAATTCAGCGCCTCGGCTGCTCGCGCCGTGGAGCATCGCATGGTTGGCCTGCTGAGCCCGGTCACTGTCCATGGTACCGATGAGCGGCATGACCAGGATGCGATCCGTGATCGGAATGAGCGGCGTGGAGAGCTCGAGGAGCCGGCTGCGCTGCGCGGCGATGACCTGCTCGTGCAGCGCGGTCCTCTCCGCGTTCGCGTGCCCCTTCTCGACGAGCTCGCGCTCGAGCCCCTCCTTGGCCTCGCGCAGCTCGTCCGTACGGGCCATGAGCTCGACGAGGAGCGCCTCGCGCGCGGCCTCGACGGCGACGCGCTGCCGAACCTCCGACTCCAGGCTGGTATTCTTCTCCTGCAACGCTCGCGTCATGCGCCGGACGGCGATGTGCGGGCGTATCCGCGCAAGGAGCTCCTCCGTATCGAAGGGCTTACTTATGTAATCCACGGCGCCCGCCTTCAACCCTTGCAACCGGTGCTCCCGATTGTTCAAGGCGGTCATGAACACGATCTGAGTGTCGGCGGTTTGCGGGTTGGCCTTCAGGCGCCTGCACACCCCGAAACCGTCGATATCTGGCAACATGACGTCGAGGAGAACGAGATCCGGCTGCTCGCGCTCGATCAAGCTGATCGCCATGTTGCCATCCGTGGCGACGGCGAGATCCAGATGCTCGCCCGACAGTACGTCGAGGAGCGTGTCGAGGTTGGCGGGGTTGTCGTCGACCGCGACCACGAAACCATTGAATTGCGTCAAAATCGTCCCCCCCAGTGCCTGAAAAACGCAGCGTGGACGCTATCAAGGAGCGTGACGACTGTAAAGGGCCAAGCATGCAGCATCGCTCCGAGGAGCGCGGCCCCGACGATCCCTGCAGAGCGCTGACACGACGTATCTGTAACTTGCTTCACGTCGATAATACCAGGGCAGATCGAACTGTACGTGTGCCAACGTATACGGCCTCCCGTAACGCTGGTCACGACCTGGAAACGCTGTAGGCAGCGTGCGCCCGCGCACGTGCGCGGGGTGCGCAAATGTGGCAGTCGCGAAGCGTCTTTCAAAATTGCATTGACTTGTGTTGCCGTGCCCAGGCTAGTTTAGCGCACACGCGGCTATCGTGCCGCGGTGCAGATGCAGGGGAGGGGTTCAGGCATGGAACTGACGGAGTATGCGCTGGGGGATATCGCATACGAGGGAAGCGAGACGCGCGTCTGTCGCGCGGTGCATCTCCCCTCGGGCGCGCAGGTGGCGATCAAATTTCCTCTCGCCGAGGTGCCCAACCCGCGCGTCATGGGGCGGCTGGTCCACGAGCATCAAGTGCTCCAGCAGCTCGCGGCCGTGCCAGGCGTGGCGCGCGTGCATGCGTTCGAGCAGCGGAACGGCACGGCGGCGCTGGTGCTCGAGAACCCTGGAGCGAGCTCGCTCGATCACGTGCTCGCCAGGCACGGTCGCCTGCCGGTGGCGGCCGGGCTGCGGTTCGGGCAACGCCTTGCTCAGGTGCTCGAGGGTGTGCATGCCGCCGGCGTGATGCACAAGGACGTCAAACCGCAGAACCTGCTCGTGGATGACACCTACGAGCAGGTCACCCTGCTCGACTTCGGCATCGCCTCGCTGCTATCCCAGGAAGCGACCGAGGCGAGCATTCCCGAAGCGCTGGAAGGTACCCTGGCGTATATCTCGCCAGAGCAGACGGGGCGCACGGCGCGCGCGCTCGACACGCGCACGGATCTCTATTCCTTGGGCGTGACGCTCTTCGAGGTGCTCTCGGGGCGGCGGCCCTTCACGGACCGCGATCCGCTCTCGCTGGTGCACGCGCACCTGGCCAAAAGCCCGCCTCCGCTCGACACGATCGCACCGGAGGTGCCGAGCGGCGTGTCGGCGATCATATCGAAGCTCCTGGCGAAGGATCCCGAGCGGCGGTACCAGACAGCCAGAGGCGCGGCCGAGGATCTGGAGGAGGCGCTCCGCGCGCTCCACCAGCGTGGTACGGCGGCGCCCTTCTCGCTTGGAAAGAAGGACTTCTCACGCAAGCTGCGGTTGCCGCAGGTGCTCGTGGGGCGGGAGCAGGACGTCGAGCGGGTAGGCGAATCGTTTGCCCGCGCCGAGCGAGGCGCGGCGGAGCTCTTGCTCGTCGGCGGACCGTCGGGCATCGGCAAGACCGCCCTGGTGCGCACGGTCTACCACGACATCGCGAAGGCGGGGCGCGGCCTCTTGATTGCAGGCAAGCACGA
Source organism: Sorangium sp. So ce117 (assembly GCF_051524395.1). Taxonomy (NCBI): domain Bacteria; kingdom Pseudomonadati; phylum Myxococcota; order Polyangiales; family Polyangiaceae; genus Sorangium; species Sorangium sp. So ce117. The sequence continues at coordinate 2,706,977 of NZ_CP150309.1, read as the reverse complement.
CCAGCTCGCGCGGTCGACGCCGTACGCCGCGATAGCGCAGGCGTTCGGGGGGCTGATGCGTCAATGGATCTCGAGCCCGAAGGAGGTCCTGGAGACCTGGCGGGATCGGATCCGGAACGAGGTCGGGGACAACGCGCGGCTGATCGCGGACGTGGTGCCGGAGCTCGACCTCGTCATGGGCAAGCTGCCGCCGGTGCCGCCGGCGGAGGGCGAGCAGGTGCTCAACCGGCAGAAGCTGACGTGGTTGAACTTCGTTCGAACCGTCACGACACCGAACCCGCCGCTCGTCATGTTCCTGGACGACATGCAGTGGGCAGACAGCGCTACGCTGATCATCCTGCAGACGCTGCTGACGGACGTGGAGCGACGGTCGCTGCTGGTGATCGCAGCCTACCGCGACAACGAGACCCCGCCCGAGCATCCGCTGTGGAAGCTCGTGGAGGCCGTGGAGGCGAGCGAGGCCAAGGTATCGAGGCTGACGGTGGGCCCCCTGTCGGAAGAGCAGGTGCAAAAGTGGCTCTCGCGCACGCTCGAGAGCGAGCCGAAGCGCGTGGAGCCGCTCGCGCGTGTGCAGTGGCAAAAGACGCGCGGAAACCCGTTCTTCCTGGAGCAGCTGCTGTTCTCCCTGCACCGTCAGAAGCTCCTCTCGAGGGACGCGGAGAGCGGGGAATGGCAGTGGAATCAAGCGGACCTGGAGCGAGCGCAGATCACCGACAACGTGGTGTCGTTGCTGACGGACAAAGTGCGAGAAATGCCGGACGCGACACAGCAGCTCATGGGGCTCGCGGCGTGCGCGGGGCACACGTTCCATCTCCATGATCTGGAGCGATTGAGCGGGTGGGAGCCCGCCCGGGTGACGGGAGCGTTATGGCCGGCGCTGCAGGAGGAGCTGGTCGTGCCGGTCGACGGGGCTTATCGCCCCGCGCAGGCGCTCGGAGGGGTGGGCGACGGAGCGCTGGACGCTTCGTACCGGTTCTTGCACGACCGCGTGCAGCAGGCGAGCTACGAGCGGATCTCGCCGGAGCAGCGCGTCCTCGCGCACCTCGAGATCGGCCGGCGGCTCTGGGCGCGGTATCGCGCGGAAGGGGGCACGGCTCAGCAGCTCCTGGAGCTCGCGCGGCACATGAACCAGGGTTCGGCGCGGCTCACGTCCGTCGAGGAGCTCAACGACGTCGCGCGGATGAACCTGGAGGCCGCTCGGGTCGCGAAGGCCGCGAGCTCCCACCGCCTGATGGCCAGCCTGCTGGAGAACGCGCAGACGCTCCTCGGCGAGCGCGCCGCCGGAGAACAGCTCGCGCTGTCGGTGGAGATAGCGCTGGAGCGCCTGGAGGCGGCCTATCTGTTGCGCGATTTCGAGGACGTCGAAGCGCGCGCGCTCGACTTGCTCGCGAGACCTCTCGGGGCGGTGCCCTGGCTGTCGGCGCAGGAGATCCGCGTCCGCTGCTGCCTGGCGACGGGGCAGTACGCGCGCGGGATCGGGCTTGGTATCGCGGCGCTCGCGGAGCGGGGCTTCGCCTTCCCCGGGACGGACGAAGCGTGTCTGCCGGCGCTCCTCGAGGAGTCCGCCGCGCTGGATCGATGGTTGGAGCAGGACCTCGGCGCGTTCGATCGAATGCCGCCCGAGCAGTCCCCGGAGCACCGGCTCATCGACGCCCTGATGACGCAGACGCAGCTCTGCTCCATCTACGGCGGCCGGCCGATGCTCTACACGCTCATCATCGTTCGCCTGGTCTCCGAGGCGGTGCGGCGGGGGGCCCTCACGCCGGCCGCCACCCTCATGCTCTGCAGCTTCGCCAACGTGTGGTCGGTGGCCACGGGCATGTATCGCCGCGTCTTGCGGTGGGTCGAGCCGGGGGTGCGCGCAGCGGTGCGCGTGGGGTCCCCGATGCTCCCCGAGTGCCTGGTGCTTCACGGCATCTACATGGTCTATTCCAGGCCTGTCGACGAGACGGCCGCCCTCTATGAGAAAGGCATGGGGGCCGGCCTGAAGCTCGGTTCGTTCCAGGGCACGAGCTGGGGCCTCCTCGCCGAGCTGTTCTATTACCGCGTCTGGCGTGGCCTCCCGCTCGGCCAGGTCGACGCGCAGGTCAAGGCTCGCTGGGATCTCGTGCAGCGCGCGGGGGACGCGGTGGGGAGGCACCACTTCGAGACGATCGCGTCCTATTGCGACGTGCTGATGACCGCCGACGGCGCCCCGAAGCTCCTGAACGACGAGCCGCTGTCGCGAGGCTCGCACTCCCTCCTGGCCGACGGCGACGGGTTCACCGGGGGGCTCGCGCGTACGCTGGAAGTCTATCTGTTCTGCGTCACCGGCAGGTGGGAGCGCGCGTTGTCGCGGGCGCGGGAGGCAGACCAGTCTCGAGCCGACATCCTCGGCATGCCGCCGGTCACGGATATCCCGTTCTTCCTCGCCCTCGCGGCGGCGAAGCGCTGGCATGACGCCGCCGGCGCCGAGGAGCAGGCGCGGCTGCGGGAGCACATCGAGCACGGCCTCGAGCGGCTACGCTACTTCGCGGAAGGCTGCGCGCCGAACTTCCTCCACAAGCTGCGCCTCGTCGAGGCCGAATACGCCCGCGTCCTCGGCCAGACCGAAGAGGCCAGCGCCCGGTACGACGAGGCCATCGAGCTCGCGCGCGAGCACCGCTTCCTGCACATCGAGGCTCTCTCGATCCAGCTCGCCGCCGAGTTCCGGCTGCAGACGGGCAAGAGGCACCTCGGCGCCATGTACCTGCGCGAGGCGCGCGACGCCTATGCGCGCTGGGGCGCGGTCAACGTGGTCGCCCATCTGAACGCGAAACACCCTGCCTTGCTCAGGGCGGCCATGCAGGGGGCGCCCGTCGAGCACGCGATGGCGGCGGCGGCGACCACGGCGACCACGGGCGCGTCCACGGGCGCGAGCCTCGACGTGAACACCGCGGTGCGCGCGGCGCAGGCGCTCTCGAGCGAGCGCGACCCGGAGCGCGTCGTGGGCCGGCTGATGGAGCTCGTGCTGGAGAACGCGGGGGCGCAGCGCGGCGCCCTCGTGCTGCGCGAAGGGGAGTCGCTCTCCGTCGTGGCGCGGCTGTCGGTGGAGGGGGCTCGCATCGAGACGGGGCTGTCGGAGCCGCTCGGGCAAAGCCACGACGTGCCGGCGACCATGGTGCAGTATGCGGCCCGCACGGGCGAGCCGGTGGTGACGGGCGACGCGACGAGCGAGGCGCGCTTCGCCGTCGACCCGTACCTCGTGTCGCGCGTGGTGCTCTCGCTGCTGGCCCTGCCCTTGACCCACAGGGGCCACCTCGTGGGCGTGCTGTACCTCGAGCACCGCGACGTGCCGTCGGCGTTCCCTCCGGCGCGCGTGGAGTTCCTGTCGGTGCTGGCCTCGCAGGCGGCCATTGCCGTCGAGAACGCCGTCCTGTACCGGGACCTGGAGGCCAAGATCAAGGAGCGCACGGCCGAGCTCCAGATCGCCAAGGAGGCGGCCGATCGGGCGAACCGGGCGAAGAGCGATTTCCTCTCGAGCATGAGCCACGAGCTGCGCACGCCGCTCAACGGCATCCTCGGTTATGCCCAGGTCCTCTCTCGCGCGCCCGAGCTCTCCCTGAAGAGCCGTGATGGGGTGCAAGTCATCAAGAAATCGGGCGAGCATCTCCTTTCCTTGCTGGAAGACGTGCTGGACCTCGCGAAGATCGAGGCCGGCAAGATGGATCTCGTCCCGAAGAAGTTCGATTTCCAGGCCCTGGTGCGCACGGTGGTGGATCTGTGCCGCGTGCGCGCGGACCAGAAGGGCATCGCCTTCACCCATGAGATACGCGGCGGAACGACGTCCGCGTTCTACGGCGACGAGAAGCGCCTGACGCAGGTGCTGTTGAACCTCCTGAGCAACGCCATCAAGTTCACCGAGCGAGGAAGCATCACCCTCGTCGTCGACGAGCTGAAGCGCGGCCCCGGTGAAGGGAGCACGTTGCGGTTCCGGGTCGAGGATACGGGCCCCGGGATCGCCGCGGAGCACGTCTCGCGCATCTTCGATCCCTTCGAGCAGCTCGGAGATCACAAGGCAAAGAGCGCCGGCACAGGGCTCGGCCTCGCCATCACGAAGAAGATTGTCGACCAGATGGGCGGCACGATCGAGGTCGAGAGCGAGCTCGGCCGAGGCAGCGCCTTCACGGTGACGCTCACGCTCGCGGAGGGGCCTGACTCCGCGCTCGCCGACAGAGTCCTCGGATGGCATACGATCACCGGGTATCGCGGAGAGCGCCGCACGATCCTCGTCGTGGACGACAACCCGCATAACCGTGCCCTGATGAGCGATTTGCTGGTCCCGATCGGCTTCGAGGTCGTGGAGGCCGAGGACGGTGAAGCGGCGCTCCGGCTGGCCATGGAGCGGAGGCCGGCGCTCGTCTTGATGGACCTGGTCATGCCGGGCATCGACGGCCATGAGGCCACGCGCCGCCTGCGGCGGATGCCCGAGCTCGGCGAGGTCGTCATCCTGATCTCGTCCGCGAACGTGTCCGGAGCCGAACAGCAGGAGGGCGTCCGCGCCGGCTGGAACGACTCCTTGCACAAGCCCGTGCAAGCGGGCGAGCTCTTCGACAAGATCCACCGCTTCCTCGGCGTGGAATGGATTCACGTCGAGGAGAAGGCCCCTGTCAGGGCGGCGCGGGAGAGTGGTCCGCTGGTGCCGCCGTCGGTCGAGGAACTCGCTCTTCTATCTCGGCTGGTCGCGTCGGGGCGCGTCCGGAACGTGGTGGCGGAAGCGGCACGGATGGAGGAAACCGACCCGCGGCTCGGCCCGTGGCTCGAGCAGCTCAGGGGGCTCGTGCGGACGTACCAGATGCGAAAGCTGCAAGAGTTCGTCGATGGGTATGCCGCAGGCACGCTGCTGTCCAGGAAGAGCGCTAGCACTCCGGCAAATTGACCCCCACCTCCACCGGCAGCTCGAGCACGTTGACCGCGAGCCCCCCGCGCGCCGTCTCCTTGTACTTCGACTCCATGTCTGCCCCGGTGTCGCGCATCGTCTTGATCACCTTGTCGAGGCTCACGAAATGCGCCCCATCGCCGTGCAGCGCCAAGCGCGCCGCGCTGATCGCCTTGATCGCGGCCATCGCGTTCCGCTCGATGCACGGCACCTGGACGAGCCCGCCCACCGGATCACACGTCAACCCGAGGTTGTGCTCCATCGCGATCTCGGCCGCGTTCTCCGCCTGCTCCGGCGTGCCGCCCAGCCCCTCGGCCAGCGCGCCCGCGGCCATCGAGCACGCCGAGCCCACCTCGCCCTGACACCCCACCTCCGCGCCGCTGATCGACGCGTTCTCCTTGTAGAGAATGCCTATCGCGCCCGCCGTCAGCAAGAAACGGATGACCCCCTCGTCCGTCGACGTCGGCACGAAGCGCCGGTAATAGTGCAGGACCGCCGGGATGATCCCCGCGGCGCCGTTCGTCGGCGCCGTCACCACGCGGCCCCCGGCGGCGTTCTCCTCGCTCACCGCCAGCGCGTAGAGGCTCACCCAGTCCATCGCCGTCAGCGGATCCCGGAGCCCCGCCTCGGGGCTCTCGATGAGCTTGCGGTACAGCGCCGGCGCGCGGCGCACCACCTTGAGGCCGCCGGGCAACACGCCCTCCGCCCGGAAGCCGCGCCGCACGCACTCCTGCATCACCCCCCAGATCCGCAGCAGACCCGCCCGGCTCTCCGCCTCCGGGCGAAAGACCTTCTCGTTCTCCAGCATGACCTGGCTTATCGACAGGCCGCTCGCCGCGCACGCCGCGAGCAGATCCGCGGCGCTGTGAAACGGATACGGGAGCGGCGTCGTGTCCGCTTCGATCGGGTTCTCCCCCTTCGCCGCCGCCTCGTTCACCACGAAGCCGCCGCCCACCGAGTAATACACGCGCGCGCGCAGCGGCGCGCCCCCCTCGTCCAGCGCCGTGAAGCGCATGCCGTTCGGATGGAACGGCAGGCTCCGGTGCAGGAAGGCCAGGTGTCCCTTCACCTGGAAGCCGATCTCGTGGCGGGAGAGCAGCGACAGCCGGCCGCTCTGCCGCACGCCCTCGACGATCGCGCCCGCCCGCTCGACGTCCACCCCGTCCGGCGTCTCGCCCATGAGCCCGAGGAGCACGGCCTTGTCGCTGCCATGGCCACGGCCGGTGGCGCCGAGCGACCCGAACAGCTCCACCGACACCGCCGCGGTGCGGGCGAGCAGGTCCGCCTCGTCGAGATCCACCGCGAACATGCGCGCCGCGCGCATCGGCCCGACCGTGTGCGAGCTGCTGGGCCCGATACCGATCTTGAAGAGGTCGAAAATGGTGACTGCCATGTGACGTGGAACGCCGTTCAGCAGGATCTCCGGCGCCTTTGCCGGAGCGCGCTCGACGCTCGACGGTACACCCTACACCGGTGCAGGCCGGCGCGCAGGGCGGCGCGCGCCACGAACACACAGCACGTCACCCCGCCGCTCCACCACGCGCGCCTTTTGGTATGCTCGGGGACGTCTTCCCGCATTTCCCTCACCCTCCAGAGATGGGGATCCCCATGCGCCATGCCCCGGCCGTGCTCCTCGCCGCCTCCCTGCTCGCCCCCGCCGCCGCGCGCGCCGACGGCCCCTCACCCGCGCCCTCACCACCACGAAGCGCCCAGGCGAGGCCGCCCGCGCTCGAGGTGACGATCGACAGGTCCAAGGTGGACGTCAAGGGCCGCCAGATCGAGGTGAAGCTGTCGCGCGCCGCCAGCAAGGTGCGCATCAAGGTCCTCGGGCAGTCGGGCGCGGTCCTGGCCGAAGAGGAGAAGCCCTTCGGCGGGGCCGCCGCCGGCTCGCCGCTCGCCGTGACCTGGTCGCCCTCGAGCGACGAGCCCGTCGCGCGCATCGAGGTGTACGGCTACGACACCGAGGGGTACTGGGCGGGCATCGCGATCATCCCCTGGAACGTGAGCATCCCCCACGAAGAAGTGCAGTTCGAGACCAACTCCGACGTCATCCGCGCCCCCGAGGTGCCCAAGCTGGAGGCGAGCCTCCAGAAGATCTCGGAGGTCGTGGCGAAGACCAGCGAGCTCGGCAAGATCACGCTGTTCATCGTCGGCCACACGGACACCGTCGGCAGCGCGGAGCACAACCTCGCCCTGTCGCGGAAGCGCGCCCGCGCGATCGCCGCCTGGTTCAAGGGCCGCGGCGTGAAGCTCCCCATCGCCTTCGAGGGGCTCGGCGAGTCGGCGCCGCTCGTCAAGACCGCGGACCAGGTGGACGAGCCGCGCAACCGCCGGGTCGACTACATCCTGTCGGTCGAGCCGCCGCGGCTCCCGTCGGGCGACGCGTCCTGGAAGGCGCTCTGAGGCGAGGCGGCCCTGTGAAGACCACCGTCCTCGCCCTCGGCAGCCGCGGAGATGTCCAGCCCGCGATCGCGCTCGGCAAGGCGCTCGCGGCCCGCGGCCACGCAATCAGCGTCCTCGCCGGCAAGAGCTTCCAGCCCTGGATCGAGGCGCACGGGCTCGCCGCCATCCCGGCGAGCGTGGACTCGGTCGACATCATGGAGAGCGACCTCGGCAAAGAGTGGGTGTCGCGGGGCACGAACCCCATGGCCCAGTCGCGGATCCTGCAGCGGATCATCGACCGCTTCGGCGCGGAGATGGCCGACGACGCCCTGCGCGCCTGCGAGGGCGCCGAGCTCATCCTGAGCAGCTTCACCTCGGACACGTACGCGGCCTCCATCGCCGAGGCCTCCGGCGCGGTGCAGGTCAGCATGCCGCTCCAGCCCTCCATCCTGGCGACGCGCCACGGGCCGACCGCGCTCGCCGCGCCCGTCCCGCGCCGCGACAGCGTGCTCAACCTCCTGTTCGGCAAGCTCCTGATCGAGCCGACGGTGTGGCGCTGGTACGGCGGCGTGACGGCCCGCGTGCGGCAGAGGCTCGGCCTGCCGCCGCAGGATCGGCGAACGTACATGGCCGCGCTGCGCCGCATGCTGGTCGTCCACGGCTACAGCGCCCACGTCGTTCCGCACCCGCCGGACTGGCCGCCCAGCTACCACACGACGGGCTACTGGTTCCTCGACGAGGGCGAAGAGTACAGGCCGCCCGAGTCCCTCGAGCGGTTCCTCGCGGCGGGCGAGCCGCCGATCGCCCTCGGCTTCGGCAGCATGACGTCCCACGATCCCGGCGCCACGACGAGGCTCCTCGTCGACGCGGTCGCGCGGAGCGGCCAGCGCGCCATCCTGCTCTCCGGCTGGGCCGGGCTCGGCGACATCGCGCTGCCCGACACGATCCTCCGGATCGACGCCGCGCCGCACGACTGGCTCTATCCGCGCGTCGCCGCGGCGGTGATCCACGGCGGCGCGGGCACCGTGGCCGCGTGCCTGCGCGCCGGGCGGCCCGCGGTGGTCGTCCCGCACCTCGCGGACCAGCTCTTCTGGGGGCGCCGCGTCGAGGAGCTCCGCGTCGGCCCGCGCGCCATCCCGCGGCCGCGCCTCACCGCCGACGCGCTCGCGGCCGCGATCCGGACCGCCGCGACCGACGCCGGCATGAAGCAGCGCGCCGAGGAGCTCGGACGCAAGATCCGCGGCGAGGACGGCGTGACGGCGGCGATAGGCCACATCGAGCGGCACCTCGCGGCGCGCGGTCGCGTGACAGCGTAGGAATACAACGTCCGAGGACATCGCCCCTCGGGCGCTCGCGCCGTCGCTTGGGCCTCGCGCGTCCACACTGTGGGCGGTGAGGGCGCGCTGCGAAGAAGCTTTTCCAAAGTCTCGTCGCCGGGATCCGGGCTCATGTACTCTCGTCCGATCCGCGCAGCGGGCGCCCTGTCCGCCGAGCGGCTCGGATACTGCCGCTCGATCGGATACGCCCCTTCCCTTGGCGAGGCCATGATGCAGCCGGATCTTCTCTCCAGCACACCCGCCCGCGCCACCGCCGGCACCGCCCCCCGCGCGAGCGCGCCGCCGTCGGCGCACGGCTTTCCGCTCGTCGGCGTGCTCCCGCACCTGCTGAAGGATCGGCTCGATTACCTCGTCTCGGCGAGAGAGCAGCTCGGCGATCTGTACACGATCGATCTCGGGCTCGCGCGGATCGTCGCGCTGAACCACCCGAGGCACGCGCAGCACGTCCTGCGCGACAACGCGCGCAACTACCGCAAGGGAGGCGCGATATGGGAGAGCATCCGCGCGCTCATCGGCAATGGGCTGCCCACGAGCGAGGGTGACCTCTGGCTGCGGCAGCGGCGGATGATCCAGCCGGAGTTCCACAGGGACCGGCTCGCCGCGATGTGCGACCTCATGGTGCAGGCGATCGACGACGGCATGGCCGGCTTCGGCGTGGCCGCCGCCGCGGGGCGCCCTGTCAACGCCGAGCGGGAGCTCCCGCACATCACGATGAAGGTCATCCTCAACACCATGTTTGGCTCGGGGATCACCAAAGAGGAGGCGGACGCCGTCGGCGGCTCGATGAAGTACGCGATCGACTACATGATCTTCGGGGCCGCGCTCCGGGCGCTGCCGAGCTGGATGCCGGCCCCCGGGCGGCGCCGCTTCGAGCGGTCGGTGAAGACGATCGATGAGAACGTGTTTCGCTTCATCGCGCAGCGCCGCGCGCAGCCGGGGCGGGGCGGCGATCTGCTCTCGATCCTCCTCGCCACGGTGGACGCCGAGACCGGCGAGCAGATGTCCAACCAGCAGCTGCGGGACGAGGCGGTGTCGATGTTCCTCGCGGGGTACGAGACGACCTCGGTCACCCTCGCGTGGGCGCTCCACTTCCTCGTCGAGAACCCCGACCTCCTGGAGGCGGTAGCGGCAGAGGTCGACGCGGCGCTCGGCGACAGGCGGCCCGCCTTCGCGGACGTCCCCAGGCTGCCGCTCGCGCTCGCGGTCGTGCAGGAGGCGCTCCGGATCTACCCGCCGGCATACTGGATACCTCGCACCGCGGTCGAGGACGACGAGATCGACGGCTTCCACATCCCCGCAGGCACCCTGGTGGGCATCATGAGTTATGTCCTGCACCGGCACCCGGACCACTGGGAAGCCCCGATGCGGTTCGACCCGGGCCGGTTCACGCCCGAGCGCGCGCGCGCCCGGCACCCGCTCGCGTTCATCCCGTTCGGGATCGGACAGCGGCAATGCATCGGCAAGGAGTTCGCGCTCATGGAAGGGCAGCTCATCCTCGCCCGGCTCCTCCAGCGCTACCGGGTCAGCGCGGTGCCGGGGCGGACGACGCGGCTGCACGTCGCGACCACGCTGCGCACGTCCGGCGGCGTGTGGCTCCGGCTGGAGCCGCGCGCGGGCAGGTGAGAGGATCGAGGATCACGGCCGCCCTGTCTGCCTCTGCGGCTGGAGCGTACGTGATCCTCGTCAAGGCAGCCTGCACACCTAGGGCAGCTTGGCGTCGCAGGGCATGTCGTTCCACTGCCCGCCCTCTACGGGCCCTTCGGTCCGAGATTGTGAACGGACTGCTAGATGTCCCGCAACCTCCTGATGAGGCGGCCGCGCCGTGTCATGCAGGCGCGATGCGGCACGACGCCTACGCCTCTGGCTGCGCGTACGCCGCGCCCCCTCCCTCCAGGCGCCCCCGGCCCCCGGAAAAGCGCCGACAGCCACCGGTGTTAGACCGATCTACCCCATGGCGCTGGACAGCATTTCGGCCTTGCGGCGTAGAACCGATCCATGAGATTTTCCGTGGGGGGAGGTCACAAAAGGCGACCATCTAGACAGATCTGGTCCGGCAGTTTCGGTTGACCAATCGACTGATAGTTGGACCGACGACCATGCCGAAAGCTCGCGTCGCGCTGCGCCTGGGTTCTGCACACCGCGCTCCGCCGAGCGAAGGCGAGAACGTTCCGGCCACCATCCTGACCTGGTGTTGACGCTCACGATAGATGATGGGTGGAGGCCACTTTTCGCTCAGGCAGGATGATGGCGCGCTCACGCGCGCGATGGCCATCGCCCATCCGGTGCCCGGAGCCCCCGCCGGAGGCTCCGTCCGCCCATCGCCCGTGCGACTCGGCCGCCGGGGCGCGGAAGGGCGCGTCAAGGGCGGCGCAGCCGCCGAGCCCTGCGAGGGAACCCTTGACGCGTCCGAGCACCCCGGCACGCTCAGGACGCGATGGGCCGACCATCACGCCTCTGACCGACGCTCGCTCACCAGCGCGATGGCCATCAGCCAGCCCGAGCGGGAGAGCATCAACCAGCCTGACTCTCAACACCTGGGCACACACTGAACAGTGAGATGGGAACATGACTGACGACGTGCTGCTTGTGTTTGCCGAGACGATTTCTCACCTGATGGTGGCACGCGAAAAGCTCACCGGACACGGGTCGAGGAGTTACGACGAGCTGATTGCGCTTGCGATTCGAAAAGTTGATGAAGTAGCACCGGTGAACGTCTCAGGGGCCGCACACGCCAAGGCTCGCGAACTCGGTCTTGAGAAGGATCTCAGGCAATATTGCTGGTTCTGCCAACCGCAAAAGCGCGGAATGAAGGACAATGGCCGCACTATCTTTCATTGGGAGCACTACACGACCGTTGACGAGATGGCCCGTGAAGTTCACCTGCTCGGAGAGAATCCGACTCCTCACGACGTACTGACCGTCCTCCGCCGCGCGAAGATTGTGTGGATTCTCAAATCCGAGAACGTCGAGTTGGACAAGTCCGGAGTTCGGAGTCGGCGGATGGATCCAGTTGCTGCGTACAAGGACGCCCGCATCGAACTGATGCACGATTGGGACGATTGCAGGAGGATTCCATGCGAGTGGCACGGGTGACGCCTGCTCTGGTTGGGCGTGGGTGGCCCTTCCTCTCTCCGGAATCCTCTGCCCAGGGCTCGAAATCCACCCCGGTGCGGTCCAACAACCCGGTGCAACCGACCGTGCGGGCAGCCTCGCTTCGCTCGGCGGCCCGCACGACGGCTGACCGGCTAGCCGTTGGGCGGAAGTAGGCACCAAGAACAGCAAGCACACGGATGAAGCGGATCACAAAGCAGGAGGGAACGACTCCGTCAGAGCGATACCTCAAGTCGCTCTGCGAGCGCTCCTTTCTCAGCTTGTGGAGCTATCCGAACGTCTACCGCGATCAGGGTCGGCGCGGAGGCATTGGAGCCGGCAAGGAACTTTGCGATTTGCTCGTAGTGTTCGACGACACGATCATCATATTTTCTGACAAATCTTGCACTTTTCCGAACTCCGGTTCAATCGATGTGGATTGGCGCAGATGGTACCAGCGCTCCGTCGAGAAGTCGGCAGACCAGGTCTATGGGGCTGAACGCTGGATCAGAGACTACCCTGACCGTATCTTCCTCGACAAGCAGTGTACCGAACCTTTTCCTCTCGAATTGCCGACGCCCGCCAGCATGAAGCTTCACCGCATCGTAGTCGCACTTGGCGCGGGCGGGCGCTGTCGGGAGGCACACCACAGCGCTAGTGGGAGCTTGCTGTTCTGCCCAGAGGTTTCTTCGCCAACCAGTCCGACCAGTGGAGCCCTTCCCAGCAGGCCGTTTGTTGTTGGCAACGCGCTGTCGAGAAATGGCATCATCCACGTCTTCGATGACACAACATTGGATACCATTCTCACCGAGCTTGACACGATTTCTGACTTTACGCACTATCTTCGAACGAAGGAACAGCTCCTTCTTGAGGACCACATTGCCTTCGTAGCTGGCGAAGAGAATCTCCTCGCATACTACTTGGCGCACCCGGGGAGAGACGGATACCACTCGATTCCAGCGAACAATGAGCAACCGCTCCTTATCGGTGGCGAACTCTGGCCGAAGTACGCAGGCTCCTCGCACTACCACGAACGCAAAGATGCCATCCGTCACAGCTACCTATGGGATCAAACGATCGAGATGCTCAGCTCGAACGTTCTTGGAGGCACGACCGTACACATCCGCGGTAGAAGCCGAGGTACCATAGCGCACGAAAGGCGCATACGAGCACTCGCTCGATCGAATCGGAGGGTGCGAGGCGCGCTGGCACTTTTCGTAGCACAGTGCCTCAAGACTGCGTCGTCCGTGCATACCACTATTCGGACCGCGATTGTCCCCGCCCAACCTGACACCGGGTACGTCCTCGTGCTCGCTCCTCGCGAGAATAATGAGAGCTATCTAGCGTACCGGTCACGGCGTTCTTGGACACTTTCTTCGCACTGCATCGTATTTAAGTATCATCAGAGGCATCTACGCCACGTAGTTGGCATTGCAACGGAATACGAGAACTCGGAGGGGCACTCCGAGGAGGTCTGCTACATCGATGGCGTGCAATGGTGCGCGGAGGACGATGCCATGGCAGAGCGCTTTATCCAAGAGGATAACGTGCGCATCGGGGCCACCTCGCGTCCCATCGAGCTGCTGCGTGACGATGCCGCGGATGCAGCTTCGGCCGCTCGGAGAGATCGAAATCAGAGGAAGGCTCGGCGCAACAGGAATACCAAATGAGCCGACGTGACCGCATGCCCACACGGAAGACGCCGCCCAACAAAAAAACTGGGACTGACAATCGGGCCGCGCCCGGCCGCGGCACAATTTTGCGCTCGGAAGTCCACGCCGCGCGTGCCGAGCATCGGAGACTGCGTATTGATGTGGATATCACGCGTCGCCGGAGCGAGACTCTCCTGTGTCGCTCGACATGAATGGAGTGGACCCCGTCCGCGATCTCGGGTATAATATGACCCGCGCATCGACCGGCTGGCTCCCGGTTCCACCAGCCGATCGGAAACGCGTAGCCAGGGTTGCGGGGCGCCCCGCGCCGGGCTCATGGAGCAGACGCAAATCCCCTCTCGCCTGGAGAGCACCGCCGATGAAAGCCAACGCCGTCCCGCTGCTCGCCATCTTCGAGAAGAAGATGCGCCTTGAGGTTCCGCTCTTCCAGCGGCAATATGTCTGGAGCCAAGACGACCAGTGGGTGTTCCTCTGGGAGGACATCTGCCGGAAGTTCACCGAGTACCTCGAGGGGAGGAAGGACGCGCCGGTCCACTTCCTCGGGGCCATGGTGCTCGACCAGAAGCAGACGCCGACCACGCACGTCGAGAAGCGGCAGGTCATCGACGGGCAGCAGCGGCTCACGACGCTGCAGATCTTTCTCGCGGCCTTCCGTGACCTGTGCCGCGAGAGCACGTGCGAGGAACTGGCCAAGGAGTGCGATTCCTTCACCCTGAACAAGGGAATGATGGCCGAGCCCGACGCCGACCGGTTCAAAGTTTGGCCTACCCTGCTCGATCGTCAGCAGTTCAAGGACGTTATCGGCGCGGGCTCCCGCGCTGCGCTTGAGGAGAAGCACCCGCGGCAACGGCGCAAGTACCAGCGGCACGACGACCCGCGGCCGCGCATGGTCGAGGCTTATCTGTATTTCCACGATCAGCTGCGCGAATTCTTCTTCGGGACAGAGGGGGAGCCGCCGATCGCCGCCGATCAACCGCTCGCGGTGCGGGTGGAGGAGTGTTTCCAGGCCCTCAAGAACGCGCTGCAGGTGGTCGTGATCGACCTCGAGGGTGGGGACGACGCGCAGGTTATCTTCGAGACGCTGAACGCCCGCGGGGAGCCGCTCCTGCCCGCCGATCTGCTGCGGAACTTCATCTTCCTACGGGCAGCGCGCCAGGGCGAGTCGCAGGAGGTGCTCTACGAGGAGTATTGGCGCAGGTTCGACGACGACTTTTGGCGCCAGGAGGTCAAGCAGGGGCGCCTGCTCCGGCCGCGCAGCGACCTTTTCATGCAGCACTTCCTGGCCAGCCGCCGGACCGCGGATATCCCTATCACGCACCTCTTCGTCGAGTACAAGTTCTGGATCGAGCGGAAGAGGCCCTACGCCACAGTGCGCGAAGAGCTGGCGACGCTGGCTCGCCAGGGTGACGACTTCCGGCGGATCATTGATCCGAAGAAGGACGACATCCTCTTCCCGCTGACGTCGTTCCTCGACGCGTTCGACATCCGTACCGCTTATCCGCTGCTGCTCCACCTCCTCGATGCCCGGACGACCGATATGCACTGGCGTCAGCTCACCGTCCTGCTCGAGTCGTATCTGTTGCGACGGGCGGTGTGCGGCCTAAACACCAAGAACTACAACCGTGTCTTCCTTACGCTGACCCGGGGCTTGCGGCGGGATGGGACCACGCCGGAAAACGTTCGCAAGCACCTGGCCGAGCTCTCCGGGGAGTCCACTGGGTGGCCGTCCGATGAGGAGTTCCGGGCGGCATGGCAGGAGCGCGCCACATACCAGACGTTGGCCCAGCCCCGGGTTGTACACATCTTCCGGCGCCTGAGTGACGCGTTGCTGAGCAACAAGAGTGAACGAATCAGCGTCGAGGGACCGCTTACCATCGAGCACATCCTCCCGCAAAGCTGGATCGAACACTGGCCCCTGGCAGATGGGACCGCGGGGATGACCTCCGATGAGCTCGTCAGTAGCGATGCAACTGATCCTCGGGCCGTCGCGACCCGCCGCAGAAGCGCCGCGATTCACACCCTCGGAAACCTGACTATCCTCACGCAGGCGTTGAACTCGACAGTCTCGAACAGCGCATGGAAGGTTAAGAAATCGGAACTACTGGTCTCCTCGTTGCTGCCGATCAATCAGCAACTGCATACGTTCGCCACCTGGGACGAGTCCAGCATCGAGGTGCGCGGCAGGGCGCTGTTCGACGTAGCGCTGAAGCTATGGCCGGGTCCCACAGCAGCGTAGCGTTCATTCGGACAGCCGTAGGCAGCGACGCCCATGCCGTGCGAGGAGATAAGAGCTGACGGGTGGATGACCGGCGACTTGTTCCCAGCCTCGCTCGTCCTGTTCCCGAGCAACCCGCTCCCTCCGACGGCGCCGGACAGCACCTTCGAGCAGGAAGCCCGGCATGCCGCCATCACGGGCTTCGACGTCGGCCATCCCGTTCGGGATCGGGCAGCGGCAGTGCATCGGCAAGGAGTTCGCGCTCATGGAAGGGCAGCTCATCCTCGCCCGGCTCCTCCAGCGCTACCGGGTCAGCGCGGTGCCAGGGCGCACGACGCGGCTGCACGTCGCGACCACGCTGCGCACGTCCGGCGGCGTGTGGCTCCGGCTGGAGCCGCGCGCGGGCAGATGAGATGACCGAGGTGCGCGGCCAGCTCGGCCGCGGCGACCGGCGCCGTCGCCTGCACCGCCTCCGCAGGCTTGCTGCAGGCAGACAGCCCCACGGAGGAGAGCAGCTCCGCAACGCAGGCTTCAAAGGAAAGGGCAGGCGCATGGACCTGCTCGCGTGCAACGGCGCCACGCCGGACAAGGTAAGCCGATTCCCCTTCGCGGTCCGGAGGGCTACATCCCCGTGAGGCCGAAGGCGTAACGCATGGCGGTGTGGCCCACAGCGCCTTCTCCGCCGCCGAACCAGGCTGACCTCGATCGCGTGCTCGATGAGGCCACGGCGGCGTGGCTCGTCCGCGACAAGCAGCGCTGGATCCGCGTCAGTCGCTCCGAACTCGGCTCGCTCCGCCAGCTGCTCCGCCTGCGCAAGAGCGCGCGCGCTGGCCTCGCGGCCTGCGCACGCCGGGTGACCCTCACGTTCGAACGTGCCTGTCGACCGTCTGGCACGCTCTGGATCGAAGGGAATTGCACCGTGCGGCTGCTCTCGTGGAGTGAGTTCGCCGATGTGGAGGAGCCTGCGATGCTCGCGGCGTGGCTCGCGGCGCACGGTGTCGACAAGCCGCTGCGAGCGCTGGAGCGGAGTTGCGCTCCCGAGATCGCCTCTGTGCTGAGCACCTGGCGTGCCGCCGCGCCGCCGGAGCTCCGCCGGTACGTGGATGCGTTCTGGCAGGAGGGGCGTGCCGTGCTCGACGCCGAGGCGTATGGCGCGGCCCTGGAAGCTTTACGCGCAGCCCGAGGCGAGCCGGCCGAGATGGCCTGGGCGCTCGGTGCCTGGTACGGCGCGCGGCGCGGTCGCTGGGACGAGCCGTATGCCTTCGAGGCGGTGCCTGAGGCGATGCTTCGCAGCCTCGATGCCCACGTGGTGTTCGAGGCAGCGCTCGCGGGTGTGCCCGCCGCGGCGCGCACAGGGATCACGAGATTCTTGGTCGAACAGATCACCTGGCGCGCGCGATGGGGGATCGAGCAGCGTATGCCGCTGGAGGTGCGCGAGGCGCTCCTGGCCGCGGCTCGGGACTCCGGCGCTCAGGAGAACATCGTTCGCGCCAGGCGCCTGTTGTTCGGCGAGGGCGATCTCGCCCCACCGGGAACCGAGCTTGTCGCGGCGTCGTCGGGCGGGCGATTCAATCGCCTTTGCACGGATGGTGCCCGCGCATTCGGCATCGATGGTCATGAGCTCGCGCGGCTGGAGAGAGGCCATGGCACCACCGAGCTGACCAGGCTGCTCGCCCCCGGGAGCCCGCTCGCCGCTCGCGAGGGCAGCCTGTTCTTTCTCCGGCGCAGCGGCGTACACAGCATCTCGGTGGAAGGCGGAGAGGACCGCTCCCGCCTCGGCCCGCTCTTCAACTGGCCATCCCGCCGCCTGCGCCGCGCCCTCTCGCGCTTCACGGAAGCGCGCGACGGGGCGCTCGCCCGCCTCGTCCCGAACGACGCCGACCTGCTCCCGCTCGACCCCGGCTACGACGCCTGCGACGCCTACGAGGCGTTCGGCGGCCCGCTGCCGGCCGCGCTGCGGCTGCGCTCGTTCTGGGGCTGCGACGTTCCGCGCGGGCTCCTGCACGAGGCACCGAAGCGCGGCGCTCCCCGGAACGTCGCGCTCGGCGGCCGCCCTGTCTGGCTGGGCGCGACCAGCACGGGCGTGCTCGTCGTCGTGGCGCGCGATGACAATCAGGTCGCCGTCCTTGCGGTCGACGAAAGCGGCCCGGCCCGCTCGCTGGGCGCGTTCCGCGGCCGGGCGGACGACGTACTCGCCGCGCTATGCGTGGGCGGCGAGGCGTGGCTCCGCCTCGCGGCGCCGCTCGGCGACATCATCGTGGCGCTGGAGGGAGCCGCCGGCGCATAACACCACTGCGGGTCGCATCTACTACGGCACGATGAGCGGCACGCCGAACAACCCAACGGTGCACGGCGGAAAGTACGTGCCCACAACGCCGAAGTGATAGCCCTATGCCTGTATGGCCCATCCTACCTTCGCCGCCTCCGCAGCAAGCGGATGTGGACCGCGCCCTCGGCAGCGCGACGGCGGCGTGGCTCGTCGCGAACGATCGCCGCCGCGTTCGCGTCCCTCGTTCCGAGCTCGACGCGCTTCGCCCTCTGCTTCGCCTTCGCGGGAATACGCCTCCGCACGGCGAGGGCGCAGCTCTGGAAGAGGACACGCTGGGGCCGGTCACGGTGGAGCTCGAGCGCCATGGGCGGCCAATCGCCGCGCTGCGCGTGGGTGCTGACCTATCGATCCAGCTTGCGTGGGATACCGCCGCGCACGTGGACGCGCCTGCCGCGCTCCGCGCCTGGCTCACCGGGCACGGTGTAGCCGCACCGCGCCCCGAGCCAGGACGCGGCCAAGCGCCCGCAGGCTTGGCCTCAGGAGGTGCGCTCGTTCCTCCGGGGACAACCCTCGTTGCCGCAACGTCGTCGTCCTATCGCCGCCTTTGCACGGATGGCAGCCGGGTTTTTGCCATCGACGGCTGGAGGCTCGTGCGGCTGAAGAAGGATCACGGGGTCCTCGAGGTGCGCCCGGTCTTCAGGCCAGACACACCTATCGCGATCCGCAATCGCGCGGTGCTCTTGCTCGACCCGAGCGGCAGGTGCTGCATAGTGACGGAAGAGGGTGAGTCTCGCCCAGACCTGCGACCGCTCTGTGGCCTGCCGGCGTTACGCCTTCGCCATGCGCTGCCACGCTTCACGGAGGCGCGCGACGCGGCGCTCGCCCGCCTCGTCCCGAACGACGCCGACCTGCTCCCTCTCGACCCCGGTTACGACGCCTGCGCCGCCTACGAGGCGTTCGGCGGCCCGCTGCCGGCCGCGCTGCGGCTGCGCTCGTTCTGGGGCTGCGACGTTCCGCGCGGGCTCCTGCACGAGGTGCCGAAGCGCGGCGCTCCCCGGAACGTCGCGCTCGGCGGCCGCCCTGTCTGGCTGGGCGCGACCGAACCGGGTGTGCTCGTCGTCGTGGCGCGCGCTGACAACGAGGTGGCCGTGCTCGCGGTCGACGAGGGCCGCCCGGCCCGCTCGCTGGGCGCGTTCCGCGGCCGGGCGGACGACGTGCTCGCCGCGCTGCGCGTGGGCGGCGAGGCGTGGCTCCACCTCGCTGCGCCGCTCGGCGACATCGTCGTGGCGCTGGAGGGTGCCGCCGGCGCATGACACCACCGCAGGGGCACCTCTACTGCGGCACGATGAGCGGCACACCGAACAACCCGACGGTGCACCGCGGGCCGGCACCGGGGCGTCAGCGCCCCGCGCGCCGGCGACGATCGATGAGCGCGGTCACGATCGGGAACAGCGGCAGCGCCATCAGCACGTAGAACCCCGGCTCATCGAACGCGGGCCCCCGCGGCCGGTAGATGCCGCCGCTGAGTAGACACGTCGCGAGGTACGCCACCAGGATGGCCGCCCCGCACAGGCTCCACAGCCGCAGGTCGATCGGCGCGGGTGACGAGGCACGCGCGGCCCGCGGCGTGGCGTCCGGCGCGTCGAGGACGCCGCGCCACCGCTCAATGTCCCACAGCGCCAGCCCGACCAGGCCCGCGAACATCAGCGTGACGACCGTCGCCGTCGGGACGACCGCCGTGCTCCAGCAGAACGCCAGGATCGCGCCCGTCACCGGCAGCGCCATGAACGCGCCGACCGTCGCGAACCGCTGCGTCATGAGCAGCGTCGCGGCCACCAGCTGGACCACGCCCACGAACGTGTAGAAGTGCCCGGTCGCGTGGAACGCGTGCAAGAACTCGTGGAACGGGCCGCGATTGCCCGGATCCGTGAACGGCTCGCCGAGGATCTTCTTCAGCCCCGCCGGCAGGAACGCGAAGCCGATCAGGATGCGCAGGTTCACCACGGCAAGGTGCGCCCACCGGCGCTGCCGGAGCCAGGCGACCATCGCCTCGATGCTGTCCATCACGGAGTCCACGGGCCGCGCAGTGTAGCCGCGCCGCGCGCGCCGCGGATCTGAAACCGTGGAGCTCTCGGCCGTGTCAAGCCCCGCAGGGACGGCGCCGGGCGAGCCGTCTATCGCGCATCAGGTCCTCCGGGCTCGCTCGCCTCATGAGCATGAATACGCCCCTCATCCGAGCACAAACGCTGCACGCTTGCGGGTAAAAGAAGAGGAGCAGAGAAGAGAGAGGAGCGGCGAGGTGACGATCAGGGTGCGCGATGGACTAGGGGGTTGCTGCGCAGCAGCCGTGATGTTGGCGCTGGGTCAGGCGGGCGCGATGGAACCGCCTCCCGGTTCCGCGCCGCAGATCTCGCCGGCACCACCGTCTCGGCCTGCGGCGGCGGACTCGACCACGGCGCCGCCGGTCGTCGTGCCGCCGGCTGCTGGCGCCGCCCCGCCCGCGCCGCTCGCGCAGCCTGCGGGCGAGGCGGGGGGCGTACCATCTCAGCCTCCGTCCGGCGTGAGGAGCATGCCACAGGCGGGAGACCCGCCGCCCGGGTACGCCCCGCCGCCCGACGGCTGGCGCGCTGGCCCACGGCAGCCCGGGAATCACGGCCCGGGCACAAAGGGCACGTCGCGACTCGCCTGGTATGGCTGGAAGCACGTCATCGTGCTCGGCGGGAGTCTCCTGCTCGTGCCCGTCGCCCTCGCCGCCGAGACCCCGGAGATCCTCGTGGTGAGCCTCAGCGGCATGATGGTCGGCGGCCCGATCATCCATGGCGGTCACGACAATTCCGGCAAGGCCTTGGCCAGCCTCGGCTTCAACATCGGGGGCACGTTGGTCGGCGGCCTGATCGGAGCGGAGACCGCCGGCAAGGCCGATGAAGGTGATTGGGTCGATCCTTCGGTCATCGCCGCGATCCTCGGCGGCAGCCTCGGCCTGCTCGCGGCCAACATCGTCGATATCGCCGTCCTCCCGTACGAGGAAAGCGACCCGGAGAGCCATCGTTCCACCCGCATCCGGCTCGAGCCCCAGATCGGCTTCGCGCCCGGCGGCGTCACCTTCGGCCTCGGCGGCACCTTCTGAGTCGCGAGCCGCTCGGTGTGCCAACGTCGGGTGAGACAGGCTCCCCCTGGAAATCTGTGGTGAGAGGGCGGAGAATGGACCTGACCCGTGCCGAAGCCTTCCCATCTCCGATCCGTCGATCCTACCCCCGCCCCAGCGACGCAGGGCGCTGCCCGTTCCTGCGCTACGACCCCTCGACGACGACCGACACCGACTCAGGTGAGCTCTGACAGTCACGATTCGACTGGCAGGACGCCCGCAGGCTGCGGGGCGGCGGTCTACCTCCGCGCCGCGCAGGCCTTCGACTCGCCCAAGGCGCAGCCGCGAGCATATAAGCTCGCTGCGCGTGGAGCGTCCCGGCGCACGCCGATGCCACGCTCGAAGAAAAGGCCGAGGTTGAAGCAACCCGTGGCGTAACCCGCTTCGCAGGCTTTGTCGTAGAGAGCCGCCGCGCGTGCTTCATCCTTGCCGACTCCGCGGCCTGCCGCGACCATAACGCCAAGGTTGAAGCAGCCCTTGGCCTCTCCGCCGTTGCAGGCTTTGTCGTAGAGAGCCGCCGCGCGCGCTTCGTCCTTGCCCACCCCACGGCCTTCGTGGAACGTGTGGCCGAGGTTAGAGCAGCCCACGGCGTCACCCGCGTCGCAGGCTTTCTCGTAGAGGGCCGCCGCGCGCGCTTCGTCCTTACCCACCCCACGGCCTGCCGCGAACATAACGCCGAGGTTGGAGCAGGCCCCGGCCTCTCCGCCGTTACAGGCTTTGTCGTAGAAGGCCGCCGCGCGCGCTTCGTCCTTGCCCACCCCACGGCCTGCCGCGAACATAACGCCGACGTTGAAGCAGCCCATGGCCTCTCCGCCGCTGCAGGCTCTGTCGTAGAGGGCTACCGCGCGTGCTTCGTCCTTGCCCACCCCACGGCCTGCCGCGAATATAATGCCAAGGTTAAAGCAGCCCGCGGCCTCTCCGCCGTTACAGGCTTTGTCGTAGAGGGCCACCGCGCGCGCTTCGTCCTTGCCCACCCCACGGCCTGCCGCGAACATAACGCCGAGGTTGAAGCAGCCACTGGCCTCTCCGCCGTTGCAGGCTTTGTCGTACAGAGCCACCGCGCGCGCTTCGTCCTTGCCCACCCCACGGCCTGCCGCGAACATGATGCCGAGCTTATTGCAGCCATCGGCGTAATCCGCGTCGCAGGCCTTGTCGTAGAGAGCCACCGCGCGCGCTTCGTCCTTGCCCACCCCACGGCCTTCCGCGAACATAACGCCAAGGTTGGAGCAGCCCCTGGCGTTACCCGCGTCGCAGGCCTTGCTGTAGCGGGCGGCTTCCTCGTTCTCCACGCCGGGACCGGTGCGCGCGGGCGAGCTCCCGGATGCGCTCTGCGTGATGGGTGCGCTCGCGAGGTTCTGCACGGGCGCACACGCGGTGAGCGATAGCCCCGCCACGAGCCGGATGGCCCCCCACCACGTCGACGTCACCCCGCGCGCGCCGTTTCGCCTCGATGGGTAAGTACCTATCCACCGAGCGCTTTCCCATCTCGGCGCAGGCCCGTCGCCCGACGCAGCGGTCCTCGCGGTGGCCTCACCGCGCCTGCATAAGGTTCTATCCGTGCCGATCGACATGACAAAAGCCTTCCTTCGGAGAGAAGAAGATTCAAACGACTCGAAAATGTCAAGTCGCAACTGCGCGACCTTCCGCGGGTTGACATTCTTTTCTACGACCCGCCCGTCAGGCAGGCGGCCTGCGCACGACGGGCGCACGGTTGTGCGACGTCGGCGGCGAGGCTGCGTGCCGGCGCCAATGCGCGCAGCGCTCTCCGTCGCCAGCGTCGCTCGGCTCGCCGCCGGTCGAGCGCTCGACGACCGCCGTCGGTCGTGGGCCGATCTACCCCAGGGCGCTGGACAGCATGCGAGCCTTGCGGCACAGAACCGATTCGTGAGATTTTCCGTGCTGGGAGGCCACGAAAGGCAACGAACCGGTGGACTGTTCGACAGATCTTTCAACATCATCCGCGGTGGCCGGTCGAACCCGCACACCGGGCGGCGAGCCGCGATCGGACGGCTCTGCTCCACGACCATGTTGAACGACTTACCGAACGGTCCACTGGACAGACCTCGTCCTGCGGCTTCGGACGACCAATCAACCGATAGTTAGACAAACTAACCAACCTGCGCAAGAAGACGACACAAGCACCGCTACTCGTGACACTCCTGTTGCACGCCGGCTGTGCCCGAAATGGTCCGTCGCCGCTGCCCCACGGCTCTGCAGCGCGATCGCCGGCCCCCGCCCAAGAGATATCAAATAGCAGCTTATCTGCATCGAGACAGCCAAGCTCGCCAAGCGCTGCTGCGCAAGACGTTGTCAGCCTGCACATCACCGCTGTCGCGAGCAGCCCCGGCTCCCACGCGCTCCGACTTCGCGAACGAGCGTTGGTATGGCTCAAGGCGCCAGGGTGCGCTGCTGCTGGTATCACGCCGTCACTTTCGCAAGACAGCACGGAATTGACGAAAATCGAGGAAGAGCGCACGATCGAGCTGCCGGCGGGCGTTTATCAACTTGGGTTCGGCTGGCCAGACGCGGGTGCCCCCAGAGGAACGAGTAGCGCATCGCGCAGGTGAGCACGTGCCGTCCAGCTCGGCGTTGCCACCGATGGGCCCTTCGCTTACGCTCAGGTCCCACGGCCGAACGCTCTCTGTTGGGCGAAAAGAGGACAAAAGCTGGACGCTGCCTCGGCAGTGGGTCTGGAGATTCTCATGACGACGCTGCAGGAGCTCCTTGGGATCGATCTTCCAATCATCCAGGCCCCCATGGCCGGAGTGCAGGGCAGCGCGCTCGCGGTCGCCGTCTCCAGCGCTGGTGGGCTCGGCTCGCTGCCCGGCGCCGTGCTGGGCCCGGACGCCCTGCGCAAGGAGCTGGCAGCCATCCGAGCGCAGACCACGAAGCCGTTCAACGTGAACTTCTTCTGTCACACGCGGCCCGAGCCCGACGCCGAGCGAGAAGCGATCTGGCGTGCCCTGCTCTTGCCGTACTTCGCCGAGCTCGGCGTCGACGCAAGCGCTATCCCGACCGGCCCCGGCCGGTTGCCCTTCAGCGATGAGGCCGCTGATGTGCTCGACGAGCTCAGGCCTGCTGTGGTGAGCTTTCACTTCGGCCTGCCCTCGGAGGCCTTGCTCTCGCGGGTGCGCCGCTGGAGCCCGAAGATCCTGTCCTCTGCGACGACGGTCGACGAGGCGCGCTGGCTGGAGGCGCGCGGCGTCGACGCGGTCATCGCCCAGGGCATCGAGGCGGGCGGTCATCGCGGCAGCTTCCTGTCCGACGATCTCAGCGTCCAGCTCGGCACCTTCGCGCTGGTGCCGCAGATCGTGGACGCCGTGAAGATCCCCGTCATCGCCGCGGGCGGCATCGCGGATGCGAGGGGTGTCGCAGCCGCCATCGCGCTCGGTGCGGCCGGCGTGCAGATCGGGACGGCCTACCTCTTGTGCCCGGAGGCCACCACGAGCCTGGTGCATCGCGCGGCCCTCGCGAGCGGCGCAGCCAGCACCACGGCGCTCACCAACCTGTTCACCGGGCGACCCGCTCGGGGCATCGTGAACCGCCTGATGAGGGAGCTTGGGCCGATGAGCGGCGCCGTGCCAGCTTTTCCCTTGGCGACGTCGGCCATCGCCCCCCTGCGCGCCAAGGCCGAAAGCCAGGGCAGCGGCGACTTCTCGCCGCTCTGGGCGGGGCAAAACGCCAGCGGGTGCAAGGAAGTGCCAGCGGTGGAGCTCACGCGACAGCTCGCGGGTGCACTCCCAGGTGCACGCTGACGCCGCCCGACCTGCCGGAGGAAGCGATGAAACGCACGTGGACAATCATCGGTGTTGCTGATGTTGCTCGTAGCTTCAAGTGGTATCAGTCGCTGTTTGGTCAACCGGAAACGAAGCCCGCCCATGATGATTTCGGGCAAATACTGGACTCCGATGGAACGGTCCTGCTTTGCCTTCACCAGTGGGGAGCCCACGAGCATCCACCACTGATCAGCCCCGATCACGCTCAGCCTGGCAATGGGCTACTCTTGTTCTTTCGTGTGGACGACTTCAATGAGACGCTGCTTCGGGCACGCGCCCTCGTCGCCGGACTGGAAGAGGAACCCCGTTTGAACCCCAGTACCGGCACCAGCGAGTTCGCGCTCCGTGATCCTGATGGGTATTACGTCATGGTCAGCGCGCTCGCCGCGGCCTGACAGTTCACTCCCGGCGTGCCGCCAGCGCAGGGGCGCCGGCTGGACCCGCGCGCGGGCAGGTGACCGGGCACCGCGCCGGGGCCATGGGGTGAACGGCTCCTGTTCGTGTATCCTGCAGCGACCATGTGCTGCACCTTCTCCCCCGCCACGCTCTCCAGCACCCTCCTCTATGCCGGCGATGCGCAGTGGAACGGCCTTTACGTCCACGTCCTCGCCTACCAGAACACGGCGTCGACCTCTGGCCCGAACGCCATGATCCTGCCGATTCCAGCCACGCGGCTCGGCCCGCAGAACGCTGTCGACACGCGCCCGTTCCGCACCTTCCTCGAGGACATCCGCGAGGCGACGCGCCAGCCGATCCCGCGAAGCTACGGCACGCTGCTGGGCGGCACGCTCGAGGCCGCTCGGGCGGTGGTTTTCGACGTGGGCAGCTATGCGGTGGTGCTCGCGGAGTCGCCGCGCGCCGTGCTCTCCGTCCTCAGGCAGGTCCCGAAGCCCAAGCGGCCTGCACTCAACGACCGCATGCTTCAGGCGTTCGAGGCCTATTACCCCGGCTGGCCGGTGGCGGTCTGTTGCTGGAACGGCAACCTCCAGCCCGAGCCGCTCCTGTGGTGGTACGAGCCCAGGTACCCGGAGTGGCTGTTCGCGCCCGCGCTCGACGCCCACGACGGCAACCCGCCCGATCTCCGGGCGACGGTCGAGGTCGATCACCACATCGCCTTTGGCTCGGCCCTGAAGCCCGAGGGCCAGCCGGTCCTTTACCGCGATGATGCGGGGGCGAACCGGCCGCTCTTGCCCTCGAGCGCGCACGGCACGGAGCTGCAATCCCGGATGATCAACGGCGATTTCTGGTTGCGCCGCGACCAGCTCGGCGGGCCGGCGCTGCGTTGCGTGCCGGGCGACAGGGCAGGCGTGCCCATCGCGCTGAACGGCTGGGAGGAACCTCCACCGTCCTGGCTACCGCCGGAGCCCATGGTGTCAAACTGGAATCCGCCGCCCCCCCGCCGGCCGATGCCGCCGCCTCCCGGCGGAAAGAGGTACTGCTCGAACTGTGAGTTCCTGCTCGACGCGTCGGCGAAGCTCTGCACCATATGCGGAACGTGGATCGATGTCGAGGGAGCAGCCCAGCGCTGAGCTCGACGGCCACGGACGAGCGATCTGATAGCAATCGACCCCGAGCAAGCAGACGCGAACGATGGTCCCCACCACTCGCCTCTCCACCTTGGTCTCTCGATAGTTCTCCTCCCCGTCTCCCTGTGCACTCTCTCTTGCTCTCTCTCCCGCCCGACAAGCCGACGGAGCCACCTCCGAGCTGAAAATCGCTCGGTCATCGCCCGATCTACACCCTCGTGACGACCATCGCGCCGTCGGATAGAGTCTGCGAGATGCTCCCCGCCCCGCTCGTCCTGTTCCCGAGCAGCCCGCTGCACCCGACCGCGCCGGACAGCGCCTTCGAGGAGGAAGCCGGGTATGCCGCCAGCGCCGGCTTCGACGTCGGCCTCATCGACCTCGAGGTGCTCCTCGGCGGCGACGTGAAGCTCCGCCGGGTGCCGGAAGGCCCGGGCGAGGTGATCTACCGCGGCTGGATCCTGGACCTCGATGCTTATCGATGCATGAGCGAGGTCGTCGCCGCGCGTGGCCGGCGCTTGATCACGGAGCCGGCGGCGTACCAGCACTGCTACCACCTGCCCGAGTGGTACGAGGCGATCGGCGGCGCCGAGCACACAGCGCGGTCGATCTGGATCCCGGGCTCCACGTTCGACCTCGAAGCCGTCGTCGTTCACGTGCGAGAGGCGTTCGGATCGGGCGCCGTGATCCTCAAGGACTATGTGAAGTCCCGCAAGCACGAGTGGTTCGACGCGTGCTTCATCCCAGCGGCGGACGACGAGGCCAACGTGCGGCGCGTCGTGGGCAACTTCCTCCGCCTCCAGGACGACCACGTCGTCGGCGGGCTCGTCTTCCGGGAGTTCGTCGAGCTGCGACGCATCGGGCTGCACCCGAAGAGCAGGCTTCCGCTGGTGAACGAGCATCGCTTCTTCGTGCTCGACGGCCGGCCGTTCTACTCGGCGCCGTACTGGGCCGACGGTGCCTATCCGGGTGAGCCGCCGAGCGCCGACGTCCTCGCGCCCGTTCTCGGCCGCGTGCGCAGTCGTTTCTACGCGGCCGACGTCGCCGAGAAGGAAGGGGGCGGCTGGATGCTGGTGGAGCTGAACGATGGCGGGTCGGCGGGCATCCCCGAGGGCGGGGCCGCGGACGCGTTCTACCGGAGCCTGCGCGCGGCGCTCGGCTGAGCATGGCGCAAGAGACAGCGTTCGCCCTGTGGCTCATTCCCGGCGGAGCGCCGGCCGCGCGGCTCGAGGAGCTCATCGAGGCGCTCGCCCGGGAGACGGGGGGCCCGGCGTTCGCGCCTCACCTCACCCTGCTCGGCGGGCTGCGCGGCGACGCTGGCGCGCTGGCCGCGAAGCTCGGCAGGCTGCGCGGCGACGGCGGCGCGCTCCGCCCCGTCGCGCTCGAGGCGCGGGGCCCCGCCACCGGCGGCACCCGCCACCAGTGCGTGTTCCTCGACGTGACGCCGTCCGAGCCGCTCGCGGCGCTGCGCCGCGCGGCCGAGGCGGCGCTCGGCGCGACCGCGAACGAGGCCCCCTTTCGCCCGCACGTGAGCCTCGCGTACGGCGAGCTGCCGGCCGCGCGCCGAAAGGAGCTCGCCGCGGATCCTCGGGTGCTTGCGCTCGCGCACGAGGTGTGGTGGGCCGACCGGCTCGAGCTGTGGGCCGTGGAGGGGCCGACCGAACGCTGGCGCTGCGTCGAGGGCGTCGCGCTGGAACGCCGGTGAGATCTCGCCGGCGCGGGTGTCATGCCTGCCCACCACGCGCCCAGACGCACGGTTCCGCCGCAGGGGAAGCGTCGACGAGGGATTTCCGCCCTGCGCGCAGATCGCGGCGCGCCGAAGTATGTGATCTCGTGGATCTCGGCTAGCCTAGGGCCCATGGCGATGGCTCCCGTTGCTGTGGGCGACGTCCTCGCGGGCAAGTACCGCGTGGAGCAGATCGTTGGTGCCGGTGCGATGGGTACGATCGTCGCTGCGTGGCACCTGGAGCTGGAGCAGCGCGTCGCGATGAAGTTCCTGCACTCGCTGCGGGCGGACGGCGGCGACCCGGCCGAGCGGTTCCGGCGCGAGGCGCGCGCGCTGGCCAGGATCAAGAGCGAGCACGTCGCGCGCGTCCTGGATGTCGGCTCGCTGGAGGGCGGGATGCCCTACATGGTGATGGAGTTCCTGGAGGGGAACGACCTCGCCCACGAGATCCGGGCGCGCGGTCCGCTGCCCGTGATGGAGGCCGTCGGGTACATGCTCCAGGCCCTCGACGCGATGGCCGAGGCGCACGCCACGGGGATCGTGCACCGCGATCTCAAGCCGGCCAACCTGTTCCTCTCGCTCCGGCCCGACGGCGATCGGGTCATCAAGGTCCTCGATTTCGGTATCTCGAAGTCGCTGCTCGGCATATCGCGCGACCAGGTCGCGCTGACCCAGACAGCGTCGCTCCTCGGGTCGCCGCTCTACATGTCTCCCGAGCAGGTGCGCTCCGCGCGGGACGTGGATACGCGCGCGGATATCTGGTCTCTCGGCGTCATCCTGTACGAGATGCTGACCGGGCGGACTCCGTACGACGGCGAGTCCGTCGCTCAGCTCTTCCACACGCTGCTCTACGAGAACGCGGCCCCGGTCGCCCAGCTGCGCCCCGACGTCCCGCGCGAGCTGGACGCCGTGGTGATGCACTGCCTCGCCAAGGAGCGCGAGCAGCGGTGGACGAACGTCGGCGATCTGGCGGCCGCGCTGCTCCCGTTCGGCCCCGCCACGGGCCACATGCACGTCGACCGGGCGCGCCGCATGCTCGGCAGCTCCTCGGACATCGCGCGGCCGTCCCTCCTCCACACCGGCGTGCCGAGCGGGGGCGCTCAGGGCACCGGATCGCGCCCGTCCATACCGCACGGGGGCCCGCCCTTCGCGTCGGGCACGCCGTCTTCACCGTCCTTCGCGTCGGGCACGCCGTCCTTCGCGCCGGGAACGCCGTCTTCGCCGTCCTTCGTGCCGGGCACGCCGTCCTTCGCGCCGGGCATGCCGTCCTTCGTGCCGGCCTCGCCGACCGTGCCCAACGCGGAGACGGGGCCCACGGTCAACTCGTGGAGCAACTCGGGCCATCCGGTGCGAACGGTCCACAAGGGGGCGCGCGTCATCCTGGCCATCGCCGCCGGCGCCTTGCTGGCAGGGGCCTCGCTCGGCGCCCTGTTCTTCCTGCGCTCCGGGCTCTCCACCGACCAGGCACAGCCCCCCGCAGCCGCGGTTGCGCCCACCGCCGAGGCCACGGCGGCGCCCACCGCCGAGGCCGCGGCGGCGCCCACCTCCGAAGCCACGGCGAAGGGCGACGCGCGCGAGGCTCCCGGCGCCACCGGCGCCGCGCCCGAGGTGGCCGGCGGTTCGCCGGCCCCGACCGCGCCGGCGGCCACCTCCAGCGCGCCCGCGGCGCCGCCGGCGGCGTCCTCCGGCCCGGCGGCGCCGCTCGCCGCGCAGCCGGGCGCGCCTCGGGCGACCGCCACGGGCCGGCCCGTCGAGCGCGCGCAGCCCGACGCGGGGGCGCGCCCGGAGCCTACGCGGGGCAATTCGATCAGCGACTTCGGCGGGCGGCGCTGAGCGTGGCGCTCGCGTCGATCCGGCGACGGCCCCGAGGCTCGTCGTGGCCAGCTTGGAGGAGAACACGGGACGTATGAGGCGTACGAAACGTCGTCAGCGAAGCATCGCACACTGCGTCGGCCTGGGTCTGTGCGCGGCGTTGATCTCCGGGGGGCTCCCCGCGCGGGCGGAGCCGAGCGCCGCCGACAAGGCGACGGCGGAGGCGCTCTTCGACGCGGCGCTCGACCTGATGAAGCAGGGGCGCAGCGCGGAGGCGTGCCCGAGGCTGGAGCAGAGCCAGCGCATCGATCCGGGCATCGGCACGCTCCTCTACCTGGCCGAGTGCTACGAGAACACCGGCCGCACGGCGAGCGCCTGGGCCACGTTCCGGCAGGCCATGTCGGAGTCGCAGGCCGCGGGGCAAGCCGACCGCGCCCGCAAGGCGCAGGCGAGGGCGGCCCGGCTGGAGCCGGGCCTGTCGAAGCTGAGCATCGGCGTCGCCGCGGAGAACCTCGCGATCGAGGGCTTCAAGGTGCGCTCCGCCGGAAAGGCGCTCGATCCTGCGGTCTTCGGCGTCGCGATCCCCGTGGATCCGGGCGAGATCGCGATCGAGGCGAGCGCCCCGGGCCACGAGACCTGGACGGCGACAGTGAAGCTCGGGGGCGACAAGAAGGGCCCTGCGAGCGTCGATGTCCCGGCGCTCAAGCGGCTCGAGGGGCCGCCGCCTGCGCCCCGCGACGCGCCGCCTCCCGAGGCGGCGGGCCCTGCGCCGGCGCGCGGCGCCCCTGCGCCGGCGCCGGCGCCCGCGGCGTCCGGGGGCAACACGGCGCGCTTGATTGGCTTCGTCGTGGGCGGCGCGGGCGTCGTGGGGCTCGGCGTCGGGACGTTCTTCGGCGTGAAGGCCATCTCGAAGAACAGCGACGCGGAGGCCTACTGCAAGGGCGGCAGCACGTGCGAGGACGAGCGCGGCGTCACGCTGACCGAGGAGGCCAAGAGCGCCGCCACCGTGTCGAACGTCGCGTTCGGGCTCGGGGCGGCGGCGGCGATCGGCGGCGCCGTCCTCGTGTTCGTCGTCGCGCCGAGGCAGGCCCCGCCCGTCCAGATGGGGGCGTTCGTGGACGCGCGCAACGTCGGGTTGCGCGTGGGAGGTACGTTCTGATGAGACGCATGACAGGGCTCCTGTCGCTCGCCCTGCTCGCCCCGCTCTCGAGCCTCGCGTGGCTCGGCTGCCAGGCCATCGCCGGCATCGAGGACCGCACCTTCGACCCGGGCAGCACGGAGTCGGGGGGCGGGCAGGCGCCCGTGAGCGAGCAATGCGCGTCGTACTGCGCCGACGTGATGGCGAACTGCACGGGAGAGCACCAGGTCTATGCCACGCTGGCGACCTGCCAGGGCGTGTGCGCGCTGCTCCCGGCGGGCGATCCCCTGGAGCCCGTGGACAACACGGTCGCGTGCCGCGCCCGCCAGGCGGAGCTGGCGGGCGCCACCGGCGAGGTCGGGGTGCACTGTCCGGCGGCGGGCCCGGGCGGCGACGGCGAGTGCGGGAGCAACTGCGAGAGCTACTGCGCGCTGCGGGCCGCGGCGTGCACGCTCGAGGTCGCCACCGAGGAGGAGTGCGTCGCCATGTGCGCGGGGCTCAAGGACGTGGATAAGTTCGACGTCATCGAGAACCACGACGGCGACACGCTGCAGTGCCGCCTCGTGCACGTGAGCTCCGCGACGGTGGACCCCGACGAGCACTGCCCGCACGCGAGCCTGACGCCGGTGCAGCCCTGCGGCGATCCGGAAGGGACGGCGCCGAGCTGCGAGGACTTCTGCCAGGTGGTCATGACGTCGTGCACGGGCGATCTGGCCGTGTACGAGTCGAGAGCGCAATGCCTCTCGGTCTGCGCGGCGCTCCCTCCCGGCGCGACGGAGGACCGGGTCGAGAACACCGTGGGCTGCCGCAAGTACCACGCTTACAGCGCGATGCTGGCGCCGACCACCCACTGCCCGCACGCGGGGCCGGGCGGAGACGGCCATTGCGGGGTCGAGGAGCCGGGCTCGGGCACGACGGGCAACTGCGTGTCGTACTGCACGCTGTTCGAGGCGGCCTGCAAGGAGGCCCTCGGCGAGGCGTACGATGGCTGGGGCGCGGCGTGCCAGGACGAGTGCAGCACGATGACGGGAGCGACCCACGATTCCCACTACTCCGTCGCGAGCGCCGAGGGCGGCGACACGGTCTCTTGCCGGCTGCTCCACGTGAGCCGCGCGCTCGAGAACCCGGACGAGTGCGCGGCGCTGGCCGACGGGACCGCCTGCCAGTGATGGGAGCGCGGTGGGCCCCACCGCGTTCAGGAGGGCGGGTCGGCGGTTACGGGGTATAGGCGTTAACCAAGCTCGTTCGGTCACGCTCACGGCACGAGCCCGCCCCTCTCCTCCCCACCATCGTTCACCACGTGAACGTTTACGTGGTCGTGGTCGTGGTCGTGGTCGTTCACGGCCTATCGTTGACGACCACGACCACGACTACGACTACGACCACGTAAACGTTCGGATGTAGGAGAACGCGGCACGCAGCTTGGTTGACGCTTATGGGGGTTCCGGGGACGGGTCGAGCCGCTCGATACGCCCTCGATGAGGCGACAGGGCAAACCCCCGCGCCCCGCCGTGGGAACGCGCCGTCATCCTGCTCCCCAGGACGAGCCCCCGCCGCGCGTGAGCGCGATGGATTAGTGATCCCGGCGGCAGGGGCCATGCACGAAGGAGGGGCTGTCAGGTCATGAAGAGCGCGGAAGCGAGACGGTGGCTTGCCCTTGTCGTGCTCGGGCTGGCGGCGGCGGGGATCCTGGGCCTCTTGTTGTGGCTCCGCGCCGGAGAGGCGCCGGCGGACGGCCCCGTACCTCCGGCGAGCGCCGCTTCGGCACGGGGAGCGCGGCGCCTCCGCGCGAGGGACGCGCCGCCCCCGCAGCTCGGGAGCATCGCGGGGCGGGTCGCCAATGCGGCCGGCTCGCCCGTCGCCGGAGCGCTTGTGTGCGCCAGCGCGAGCGGCGGAGCGAGCGGACTGACGCCGTTCGATCTGGGCGAGCCGACGTGCGCGCCCGCAAGCGAGGACGGCCGCTACCAGATCGCGGATCTCTCCCCCGCTCGCTGGACCATCTTCGCCTCGGCGCCGGGCCACCGCCCCGCGAGCTACACCTCCCCTGCCCCGGACCGCGCCGGCTGGCTCGATCTCCGCCAGGGAGAGACGCGCACCGGCGTCGATCTGACGCTCGTCCGCGGCGGCGTCGAGGTCCGGGGCCACGTCAAGGACGTCAGCGGCGGGCCCATCGCCGGGGCGCTCGTCATGATTCATGGCTTCCTGGGGTCGCACCAGGGCGCCGCGGTGACCCGCTCCGACGCAGACGGCTCCTTCTCCGCGTGGACCGAGGAGGGATACTGCCTGGCCCGCGCCACCGCCGACGGGTACGCCGAGGGGTCGCAGCACGGCATGGCGCCGGGGCCGCCGCTCGAGATCTTGATGACGCCCGGCTCGGCGATCGAGGGGAGGGTCGTCGAGGCAGGGTCGGGCGCGCCGATCGCCGGCGCGACGGTCCGTCCCGGGATGGCGCAGAGGTGGGGCCCCGGGGAGGTGAAACCGGTGTCGAGCGACGCGGAGGGGCGCTTCCGCATCCCGGGCCTGGCGCCCGGGCGGTACAAGCCCACGGCGCGCGCCGCGGGCGGCTATGGCCAGGCGCGCGCGAGCGTGGTGCTCGGGATCGGCCAGACCTCGAGCGAGGTGGTGATCGAGATGCACCCCGCCAGCAGCGTGGCCGGCCGCGTGGAGGTCGCGCCCGGGGGCGGGCCCTGCGCGAGCGGCTCGGTCACCCTGTTTCACGAAGGGAGCGGCTGGCTCCCGACGGTCCTCGGGGCCGACGGTTCGGCGCGCTTCGAGGGCGTGCTGCCCGGCTCGTACCAGGTGATGGTGCTCTGCCAGGATCACGCGTCGGAGCCGGCCTACCCCGCCGTGGAGGTCGGCGAGGCGGACGTGGAGGGCCTCGTGTGGACCGTCCGCGCCGGGCTGTCGCTCCGCGGCCGGGTGGTGGACCGCGAGGACAAGCCTGTGCGCGCCATGGTCCACGCGAGCCCGACCGACATGGGGGGAATGCAGCCGATGCAGCCCGGCCCCGTCGGGCAGAGCGATGACGACGGCCGCTTCGTGCTCCGGGGGCTCTTCCCTGGCAAGCACAGGGTCATGGCGCACTCGAACGATCACATTCCGCCCGAACCGGTGATGGTCGAGCTCGTCGATGAGCGCGCTCCCGAGATCACCCTCGTGATGGACAGCGGGGGCAGCGTCGAGGGCACCGTGACCGACGAGGACCGCCGCCCCGTTGCAGGCGCGGACATCATGCTGAGCGCGCAGCAGCCCGGGTGGGGCGGCCCTCCGGCTCCGAGAACGTCCCTCGCGGACGGGACATTCGTGATCAAGGGGGTCGCGCCGGGCGCGTACCGGATCTGGGCCATGCAGGGGGGTATGCCCATGAGGGCGCCAGGTCAGGCCGGCGGCGGCGACCCCGGGGTCGCGGTGACCGTGGAGGCAGGGGCGGCCGCGCGCGTGAGCCTGGTCGTGGAGCGCCAGAACGGCGAGATCCACGGGCGCGTCGTCGACGGGAGCAGCAGGCCAGTGGCGGACGCGTTCGTCAATGTCCAGCGGGAGCCCGACGGCGCAGGCGAGCCGGGCGCCCCGGCCCCTCCTCCCCCACCGCCGGAGATCATGGGGACCTACGCGCCGGTGCTCACCGATCCCGACGGGGAGTTCGTGATCGGGAACCTGGGCCGGGGCACGTACACGGTCCAGGCGCAGCGCCGCGGAGGGGGCCGCGCCGCCGTCGAGCACGTCGAGATCGGCGGCACCGTGACGCTCATGATCCAGGAGACAGGCACCGTCTCCGGCGCCGTCTCCAGCCCCGGCGGCGCGCCGCCCGATCAGTTCACGATCCGCGTCACGGGCCGCGAAGCGCCGTTCTTCCGGAACGAGTCCTTCGCGTTCACGGACGGGGCCTGGACGATGAGCGATCTGCCGGCGGGCAAGTACGAGCTCGCAGCCGACGCCCCGGAGGGGACGGCCACGGGCGAGGTGACGCTCGCGCAGGGGGAGCAGCGGAGCGGGGTGGTGCTGACGCTCGCCGGGCGCGTCGCACTCCGGGGTCAGGTGGTGTCCCTGGAGGACGGCGCGCCCATGGCCGGGGTGACCGTGCACGCGTACCCGCGCGCCGGCGGAATGGCGCCCTCGCCGGTGCAGCAACACGAGGTCACCGACGGAGCGGGTCATTTTCACCTCGACCGCGTGCCCAGAGGTCCCCTCGTGCTCATGCTCATGCCCGCGGATCCGATGAGCTCGGCGTTCGACGCGGCGATGATCCCGGTCGATGTGCAGCCGGGCGCGGAGACCGACGTAGGGCGGTTGTTCATGGCGAAGCGCCGGGTGAAGCACGACGAGCCTCCCGGCGATCTCGGGTTCACGGTCGAGCCGCCCCAGTCGCCGATGGAGTCGGCCATGCGGCCGCACAAGGTGGTCGAGGTGCGCCGCGACGGTCCGGCCGCGGCGGCGGGCCTGCAGGTGGGGGACGTGATCGTCTCGGTGGACGGCCACGATGTCACCGGCAAGCTGGGGTATCTGGTCGGGTCCCTGCTCCGCGTGCCCGCGGGGACCCGGGTGACCCTCGGGCTCTCGCGCGGTGCGCGCGTGGCCCTGGTGGCCGCGGCGATGCCGCCGCCCCCGGGCGTCGGGCAGGGCGGCATCGAGGCCGCGCCAGGGCCACCGTAGGCGCCGGCCGCCACCTCGTGACGGCAGGCGCGTGGAAGAGCTCGCCGCCCGCGCTCTCGGCGGCGGGTGTCGGGGCAGCGCTACCCTCCCCACATGAACGCACCGCCGCTGCCTCGCCTGCGCGCCGTGGACCTGAACCTGCTCACCGTGCTGGACGCCGTGCTCACCGAGCGCAACGTGACACGGGCGGCCGAGCGCCTCGGCATGACCCAGCCGGCCGTGAGCAGCGCGCTGAACCGGCTGCGCCTGCTGTTCAACGACGATCTCATCGTGCGCCGCGGCAAGGAGATGGCCCCGACGCCGCGCGCCCTCGCGCTCGCCGGCCCGATCCGCAGGGCGCTCGACATGATCCAGGCATCACTCGCCCACACCGGCGCCTTCGATTGCACGGCGAGCCGTACCTTCAGGCTAGGGATCAGCGATATCGGAGAGGCCCTCCTCTTGCCTCGTTTTCTGCAGTGGCTCGAGCCGCTCGGCGCCCGCGTCCGGCTCGATTTCTGTCGCGAGCCCGGAAGCTCGCTGCAAAACGAGATGCGGCTCGGCAAGATCGAGCTCGTCCTGGATCACATCGCCATCCCGGGCGAGGAGTTCCGGCGAACGCGCGTGCTCGACCTCGAGTTCGTCACGCTGGTGCGCCAGGATCATCCGACCGTGGGCCCCTCGCTGACGCTCGACGAGTACATGGCGCTCGAGCACGTGATCATCGAGCCGCGCGAGGGCCAGACCAACCTGGCAGAGCAAATTCAGGCCGTCGTTGGGCGATCGCGGCGCGTGCGGGTGCAGGTCCCCCGCTATCTCTCGATGCCGTTCATCGTCTCGCAGTCGAACCTCGTCTGCACGGTGCCGCTCCCCCTGGCGCGGCTGTTCGAGCAGCACTTCCCCGTGCGGGTGGTGAGCTGTCCGCTCCCCATCCAGCCGATCCCGCTGTTCATGATGTGGCATGCCTGTCAGGACGGCGACCCGGCCCACGAGTGGCTCCGGCGGTCCCTGATCGAGCTCTGCAGCCGCATCTGACGCGTCCCATGCGGTCGGGCTCGGCCGGAAAGAGGCGGGCGGCCATGGATTCGGAGGAATATTCACGCCGGCAATCTGCCTCATACCATTTCCTGATTGGGCTTTTCGGGGGCCGCCTCCATGAATCCATGTGCAACAGGGAGCCATGACATCGTGAAAGCCATCTCATTCGGCGGCCGGACGAGGGGTCGAGCCGGGACCCTCCAACTCCTGGGCAGCGATCGCGCGGTCCGTATCGAGGCCGGAGAAACACTGCTCAGCGCAGCCGTGCGCGGGAACATCCCGTTTCCACACATGTGCCGCGTGGGCGAGTGCGGCACCTGCAAGTGCCGCCTCATCAAGGGGCATATCCGCCTCAAGAGCGATATCTCGCGCCACGTCGCGCCCGAGGAGATCTCTGCCGGCTTCGTGCTCGCCTGCCAGAGCCTCGCCGTATCGGAGGAGGTGGCGATCGAGGTCCCGGGGACCGGCCGCGGGCGCTCGACGGATCGAGCGCCGGCGCGGATCGACGCGAGCGTCGCGCGCGTGACGCGGCTCGCGGCCAGCGTCCTCGCGCTCGAGGTCGACCTCGCCGCGGACGTCCGCTACGTGGCCGGGCAGTACGCGCAGCTCACGGTCCCCGGCGCCCCGGGGCTCGGCGAGCCGCGCTGTTACTCGTTCGCCGAGGCGCCGGCTCGGGCCTCGCCGCGCAGGGCGCTCTTTCATATCCGCCACGTGCCGGGCGGCGCCTTCACCGATTGGCTCTTCGGGGCCGATCGCACGGGCGCGCGCCTCTGCTTCTCGGGGCCCCACGGCAGCTTCCGCTATCACGAGGCCGATCGGCCGCTCCTCTGCGTGGCAGGAGGCACAGGGCTCTCTCCGATCAAGGCGATCCTGGAGCAGGGGCTCTCGGATGGGCTCGCCCGCGACGTGACGCTGGTCGTCGGCGCGCGCGCCCGGCAGGATCTCTATGCGCTCGACGCCATCGCCTCGATCAAGGCGCGATGGCGAGGTCGATTCGTCTTCATGCCCGTGCTCTCGCACGAGCCCGAAGGCTCGAGCTGGACAGGGCGGAAGGGGCACGTCACCGACCACCTCCGCGAGGTCGCCGCGGGCCACGCCGATTGCGCGGCCTACGTGTGCGGGCCGCCCGGGATGATCGACGCCGTGCTCGACGTGCTGCGCGGCGAGATCCCGCCGATGCACTTGCATCACGATAGATTCCTGGACCGCGGCTCGGTGGCTCGCGCCGCCGCTGCGGTTGCCTGAGCCAGGCCACGACGCTCGAAAGGAGAGCCCTCATGCTCCACGGCACGGTGTTCGTCCTCGTCTTCCTCGCGCTCTTTGCCGCCCTCGAGCTCGCGCTCGGCCTGTATCGGCGCACAGGCGTGCTCACCATGCGGGAGCTCGGCGCGAGCCTCGTGTCCGTCGGCGCCTACCTCGTGATCCGCGGCGCGTCCTTCGTCGGCGTGACCTGGGCGCTCTGGGCGCTCTGGCCCGGCTCCGAGGGCGCGCTCGCCGGCGTGAGCTCATGGCTGGTGTTCCCGATCTACGTGCTCCTCGATGAATACGGGATCTACTGGGTACACCGCAAGAGCCATGAGTGGCCCTGGCTCTGGTGGATCCACAAGCCTCACCACGTGCCGCGCAACATGAACATCGCGGTCACGTACCGCGAAAACTGGCTATGGTATGTCCTGTTGCCGGGCACGTGGCTGGCCCCGCTCGTCGTCTGGCTCGGCCACCCTGGCGCCTATGTCGTGGGATTGGCCTTCAGGACGCTGATCGTGCTGGTGGAGCACAGCGATCTCCGCTGGGATCTGCACCTCCAGCAGAGCCGCTTCGCGCGCCCTGCCATGTGGGTCCTCGAGCGCATCGTCTCGCTGCCCGACACGCACCATGTGCACCACGGGGTCGGCCGCTTCGGCAATGCCACGAAGAATTATGGCGCCGCCCTCATTTGCTTCGATTGGATCCACGGCACGCTCATGATCCCGCACGCGCGCCAGGAGGGCTTCGGGCTCCCCGAGGGCGCGCCGGTCGAGCCCTGGGCCGAGCAGCTCTTCTGGCCGTTCGTGCGCTCGAAGAAGAAGGCGGTTCGTCGCCGGCCGATCGAACATACGTCACCGGAGGCCGAGGCCGCCGGGGCAGAGGCGGTGATTTACACCGCCGATGGCTGCGCTGTCGTCGTGAGGTGAGCCCTGCCAGACGGCTCGCCCGTCGCCCTCCGCCTCACGGCGGCATGACGAACGACGCCGGCCCCGCCACGGCGGGGGACGGGTCCTTTCGGTAGCGCTCCAGCAGCTCGCGCCGGTCCGCCGTCCAGCCGTTCTTCGGCGACGCCGCCTGCACGAGCGCCTCCAGCGCGAGCCTGCGCAGCCGCGGATCGGGGCTCGCCCGGAGCTCCTGCTCGAGCTGCGACGGGTGGACGCAGCCGTGCACCGCGGACATCGCCGCGACCATCGCGTCGTGGTGCAAGAGGTCCCGCCGGCCGAGCTCGACGAGCGCCTGCCCGAGCGCCTTCCAGGGAAGGAGGCGCGCCGCGAGCCCCAGGTACTGGGGCACGGCCAGGGCGTCCGCCTTGAGCGCGGCGAGCAGCCCCTCCCCGACGGCGACGTGGTGCTTCGCGGCGTAGGAGCCGAGCCGCGCCGAGAGCGCGGGCAGGAACGCCACGAGGTGCCGGCGCCTCGGCGAGAGCTCCGCGAGCCGCTGGACGACGATCGCGACCTCCCCGTGCTGCATCCTGGCGAGCGCCGCGGACAGCGCCTCCGCCGCCTCCTCGGGCGCGGGCGCGGCCATGTGATCGAGCAGCCGGCGGAAGAGCGCTCGCGCCTCGTCCCGGAGCGGCAGGTGCGCGGCGCGCCGGAGCAGGTCGAGCCGCGCCTCCGGCTCTGCCCGCCCGAGGATCGCGGCGAGCAGGTCCACAACGCGCCGCTCGGCCTCGGTCGACAGCCTGCCGAGCGGGATGTCCGCGAGCTTCGAGGCCACGATCCAGTCGGGATCCCGGGCGGCGCGGCCGAAGACGTCCCAGGTCTCGGGCTTGTCCAGGTGGTCCCAGAGCGCCCGGAGCAGCGCGATCCGCACGTCGCGGTGGGTCTTCGGGGCGTCCAGCCGGAGCAGGTCGCGGTAGGCGTCGGCGCCGCCCAGCTCGCCGAGCAGGCGCACGACCTCCTTGGCCACGGTCACCTTCGTTGTCGGCACCGCCCGGAGCTCGGCGAGCACCCGCTCCCGGGACATCTCGGAGAAGACCTTCCGGAGCGCGTAGATCGCCCAGCGCGCGCGATCGTCGCCCAGGCACTCGATCAGGACGGGGACGCCCTGGCCTGCGTCGAGCCACGGCAGGCCCCGGATGGCCATCTCGCGCAGGGGCGGCCTCGGATCCGAGGCGAACGGGGTGATCGCCGACGCGTCGACGTACGCGAGCCGGACCAGCGCGGAGATCGCGAACCGCAGCGTGGGGACGTCGCAGGTCTCGTCGCCGAGCAGCGCGCGGAGGCCGGCGGCGTACTTTTCCTGCTGCCTCGCCGTCCAGCGGCCGTGGCCCCCGCCGAAATCGAGCACCCAGCGCGTCTTGCCCGTCGCGAACCTGCCGGTCATGGGCTGCGTCCGGTCGAGCAGGGGGTCCAGGAGATCCTGGCGCCTCTGGCTCACGTGCCGGGCGACGGCGCCGATCAGCACGAAGCTCCTGTCCTCGCGCAGCAGCGCGGGCACGAGCCGCGCGAACCGCGGCCTGTCGTGGGCGCGCAGCAGGCCGAGCGCGCCCGCCGCGACGCCGACGAACGGGAGCTCGCGGGACAGCCGCTCGAGCGCCTCGAGCAGCGGCGTGACCACCTCGAGGCGGATGCCGAGGCTCTGCGCGAGCGAGAGCACCGCGCCTACCCGCTCGCCGGTGCACCACGCGCCCGCGAGCTGCGCGAGCGCCGGGCTGAGCCGCTCGGCCTCCGCGCGGGTGAGCCCCTCCCCGAGGCCCGCTGTCGAGACCGAGCCGCGCACCGCGAGGATCTTCGTGAGCCAGCGCGCCCCCCACGCCCCGTCGATGCGGAACAGGCGGACAACGAGCCGCTCCACGGCCGAGGCCGTGGCGTGGGACAGGTCGGCGGCGTCGAGCGCGTCCTGCGCCACGGCGCCCGCGGCCTCCAGGTGCTCCTGCGCGAACCGGCCGATGGGCAGCGCGGCGAGGGCGCCGATCATCGCCCGCCGCACCGGATCCTGCTCGAACTTGCGGGCGCGCACGTTCGCGAGGGCGTCCGCGAGCGCGCCCCGGTCGTGCAGGACGCTCGCGAGGAGCAGCGCCTGCGCCTTCGCCCGCTCGTCGCCCTCCGGGTGGCCGAGAAACGGCGCGAGCACCTCCTTGGCCTCGGCGAAGGACAGGAGGCGCGCGTAGCTCATCCGCCGCTCCGGCTTCGAGACGAGCGACGGGCAGCTCGAGAGGTGCCGCCTCGCCTCGCGCTCGCGCAGGTCGCGGGGCAGCGCGTCGAGCACCTCGGGCGCGATCGAGCCGTCGGCGGCCTGCGCCGCGCAGGACCAGCGCTCGAAGGCCCGCTCCCGGATCGCCTGCTCCTCGGCCGAGTCGGCCTTCACGTAGCGGAACAGGAAGGCGCCGAAGCCCCCGCGCCCTCCGAGCAGGAAGGCCCGGAGGACGGCCTTCTGGTCGTCGGGGCCGAGCCGCAGGAACCACCGCGGGCCCTGCTTGCCGTCGCTCAGCGCGCCCCAGGCGTGGCGGATGAGGTAATCGAGGCGCTCGGCGCCGAGGGCGGGCGCGCCCTTGTCGAAGCGCACAACCGCGAAGGCGCCGGGCGGCCGCGCGGGTCGCCCGCTCTCGTGGCGCGCCTTGAGGAGGTCGAACGTGGCGGCCGGGCGCGATCGGGCCAGGAGCTGCAGGGAGCCGGCGAGGAACGAGGGCTCCTCGCCGCGCTCGAAGAGGGCCTGGATCAGCGGCAGCGCCGCGTCGGGCGCGCGCCGGGCGAGCGGGACGAGCAGCGGCGCGAGGCGGTAGCGCAGGCGAACGTCGAGGGACTGGGAGCGGGCGATCGCCTCCCCGAACCAGCGCGCCGCGGCCGCGGGGTGCCTCACGCCGAGCCGATCGAGGCAGCTCGGGCCGCCCGCCTCGTCGATGGCGCGCCGGTGCGCCGACACGAGCGCCTCGGAGCCGAACGGGAGCAGATCCACGGTCAGGGGATCGCGCCCCGCCTGCATGCGCGCGCCGAGGAAGGCGTCCACGGCGGCCTGGCGCTTGCGCCTCGCGAGCTGGGCGACGGTGCGCCGGAGGGTGCGGCGCTCGAGGAGGGCGCCGAGCGCCGCGAGCGCCTGCGCGTCGTCGCAGAAGCGGGCGACCATGCGGCCCGCGCGCCGCCGCACGGAGCGGGACGGGTCGGAGACGGCCGCCACGACGCGCGCGCCGTCGCCGGAGCCGTAGACGCTCATCAGGGCGAGGAGGCGCTCGTAGGGCTGAGCGCTGCTCCAGAGCGCGCCGAGGAGCGCGCTTGCGCCGGCGTCGCCACGCGCGGCGGCGCGGCCCACCTCCACCACGCGGCGGACGCGGTCGTAGTGGGCCAGCGGCTCGATGTCGGCGAGGAAGGAAGCGGCATCCATGGAGGGCGATCATAGCGCCCCGGGGCCGGAGGCTCGCAAGGCCGAGCGCGGCGGCGCTCCGGAGCGTCGACGCCCTCCGATTTGAGTTTCATCTCTCCCGGGAGGCTATCGACAGGTCCGGGCCGCGATGGATCGACCCGGGCCGGGTCGCCCGCGCCTCACTTCCAGTTGACGGTGGCCCAGCCGCGGGCAGGAACGCTGAACTGGAGCTTCTTGGAGGCCACGCTGAGGGTGGTCGTCTTCGCGGAGCTGCCGGAGTTGTAGATGACCGTGACGATGCTGCCGTCAGGGTTCTTGAACGCCAGCGCGTCACCGCCGGTCGTGTTGACGCGCATCGCTCCAGGATCGACGTACTGCGAGACGTGACGGAAGACGTGGTAGGCAGGGGTCAGCACCAGCTCCTTCGTGTCGGCTTTCACGTTGAGGAGCGCGTTCTGGGGCCACGGCCGCTGCGAGTCGATGTTCTTCCCCACCGGGTCCAGCACCATGTTCCAGGCGTTGTACGAGTTCACCCCCGCCTTGATCCAGTCGCGGATGAGCCCCCAGCTCTCCTGCCCGTAGGCGTGATCGTTCGCTGCCGTGTTCGGGTTGAACGTCGGCACGCCCGGAGGGTTCCAGTTGTAGTTGCCGCACTGGTGCTCCGTTTGCACGATCGGCAGATTCCGCGACTTCAAGCCGTTCACGCTGCCCCGCATGTTCCACTGCAGCCCGAAGCCCTTGACGTACTTCATCGCGGTGGCATCGCCGGTCACGGCGCTGAGGATCCCCGGGTCCGCCGCGTCGTTGGACATCGTGCCGAGGAAGATCTGCGCCTTGATCCCGCGCTCTTCGAACAGCGGCCCCAGGTGGGTGCCGATGAACTTCGCCATGAGCTGCCCCGTCCACGCGCAGCTCGGATACCTCGTCTCGTAGGTCGGCTCGTTCTGGGGGTGGACCGCCTCGATGGTCATGCCCTCCGCGGCGTACGCCTCAACGAACTTCGCGAAGTAGAGGGCATGCGCCTTCAGGGTGTTCGCGTCGTCCTTCATCTTGCCACCATCGAAGGCGCCGTTGCTCTTCATCCAGGTGGGGGGCGTCCAGGGGCTGGCCCAGAGGTGGAGCCCGGGCCTCACGGCGAGCGCCGCCTTGATGAACGGGATCAATTTCTCCTTGTCCCGCGCGATGGAGAAGCTCTCCATCGTGAAATCATCTTTCTTCTCGTTGAGGCTATAGCGGTCCATCGCATAGTCGCTCGCCCCCATGGGGATGCGCCCGTAGGCGAACCCTGCGCCCTCGTTCTTGTCGAAGAGAAGCTTGATGGCTCGCTGACGCTCAGCCTCGCTGAGCATCGAGAGCATGTTCCATCCCATCTCGTTGAACGAGCCGCCGAAGCCATCCCAACGCTGCTGCGTTGCCGCGTCGTCGACGGTCACGTCGGCATTGCCGCTCGTCACTTCCGTCGGCGTCCCGATCTTCCAGTACTCGTTCGCGCCCGAGGTGATCAACGTGGGCTCGACAACGTCGGGCTCACCGCCGCCGGTACCGGAAGACGAGCCGCCGCCGCCGTCTCCGCTCGGATCGCCGCCCGCACCGTCCGAACCGCCCGTCCCCGCGCCGCTGCCTGTCGTCCCGCTCCCGCTCGCGTCTCCGCTGCTGCTCGCGTCTCCGCTGCTGCTCGCGTTTCCGCTCCCGCTCCCGCTACTGCCCGCACCCGCACCCGCACCCGCACCCGGGCCGCCCGAGCTCTCGGGTTCTTCCGGCCCGCTCGAAGAACCACAACCCACCAGGAGAAACGCGAGCAATATGCCGGCGGTCGAAGCGCGTGCCCTGTTCATCACAAAAATCCTCCATCCCAGGGGTGCAACCCCTTGGCGGTGCCTGCAGCAGGCGTCAGAAAGTGGCCGTCCTATATGCCCAGAAGGCCCCACGGTGATCGGGCGGGTGGAATAAAAGGCGGCAAGCTCCACGTCGATGACCCGGCGCACGCACGCGCCGCGCGCTCGCGTCACGCCTCCCGTGCCGAGGGTCCGCGTCGACGTCGCGGATGAGACGGCGGCGCGCCTTCCAGATCGTGCACAGCGGATCCAACCCGGCCGTACGATTGCTGGGTTTCGATGCGCGTGTTAGCGTCGGCCCCCGATGCGAACCGCGGTTTTCGCCCTCGCCCTCCTGACCGGTTGCGGGGGCGCATCCGGGGCGGCGCCCGGCGCGGCCCTCTCCCCCTCCTACGCGACGAGTTTGGGCTCCACGTCGGCGAGCATGC
This sequence comes from Sorangium sp. So ce117, assembly GCF_051524395.1. Lineage (NCBI taxonomy): Bacteria > Pseudomonadati > Myxococcota > Polyangiales > Polyangiaceae > Sorangium > Sorangium sp. So ce117. The sequence goes on along the minus strand of NZ_CP150309.1, from coordinate 2,662,517 downwards.
CCAGCATGCCGTCCGCGCCCGCGTTGCCCAGCCGGGCTTCGGTCCAGGCCGATCTGGTCGTCCGCCCCGACGTGCTCGTCCTTGGCTTCGCGCTCCAGGAGACCGACGCCGATCCGCAGCGCGCCCTCGCCGCGGCGCAGGCCGCGGTGGAGGACCTGGAGCGGCAGTTCAAGGAGGCGACCGGCGGCGCATCCACGGTGAGGATGCTGGGCGCGTCGTTCACCACGGTCTTCACCGAGAAGGCGGAGAGCGAGGGCGACGCCGTATCGGCCGCCGTCGACGGCGTGATCGAGGTGCGCCTCGCCCCCGAGCTCGACTTCTGGGCGAGGAGCCGGCTGGCCGCAGCCATGGCGCAGGTCAGGCGCGAGGTGAGCGCCGCGGTGCAGGCTGCGAAGGACGGGCGGCGCGGGGCCACCTTCGGGCAGCTTCGGGCCGAGGTGAAGGAGCCGGAGGGCCACCGCGCGCAGCTGACCGAGCACTGGCTCCGGAGGGCGCGATCGTTCGCGGAGGCGGCGCAGGCGGCGTCGGCGCCGCTCCTGCTGGTGGACTGCGCGCCGCCGGGGGCCATCGAGCAGCGACCCATCTCGCTGCTGGAGGTAGGGCTCTCGCTGTCGGTCGCGTGCCGCCTGAACGCGCTCTCCGCAGAACCGAAGCGCGACTGACGTCCTCCGGGCGGTTCACCCCCCGGTCATCTTGGATTTCCTTCTCCCCTAGGTGCACGAATCCGACGACGTTGCCGATCGAGAGCGATCGCGACCAATGCTACCATTGGCGCACAACGAGGTTCGTTGCGGAGGTGACGCATGCGCAATCGCTTGAAGTCGGTAGTCATCGTAGCGGTCTCCCTTCTTGCCAGCGCTTCGTCGCTCGGATGTCTCAGCGACCTTCCTGATCCCGTGGGGGAGCCACCTTACGTGCCCGAGTTGCGTGTCACCGTGCGCGATGGCTCTCTCTTCGAGGGAGGTCCGATGGACATTCGACTCTTCGAGAGCGGCGAGCCGACGGCACAAGCCTCGATCAGCGCCCAGGCAGACGACGGACGGGTGTGGTCTGCGACCATCGGGCTCTCCCTTGAACAGGTCTCCGGGGCGACCGTCGAGCTGCGCATCGAGCCGCTGTCGGAGGGAATGGGGACAGTCGCCCTCCAGGAGGCCGAGGAGCGTCGGTACTCGGAATCCGGCACGCTCTCTTTCTCGCTGGAGAGCGGCCGGATCGTCCGAGGGGTCGCAGACATCTCGCCTCAGGACGCCTCGTCGGAGTTCGAGGGCCGGTACAATCTGTCGTGCTGGGTGCACCCGGAGTCCCTGGGCCGGCCGCGCAACGGGGAGGGTGTCGGCGTCGAGCAGATCCAGGACGGCGAGTTTGCGTCGCCTTTCTGCAGCCCCATGGCACACCTGCGCTGAGGAAGACGGGCGGGACAGAGCCCAGCCCGAGCAGCCACAGCGAGGAGCTCACAGCCGGCTCGAAGGCGGGGCGAGCGACGGCATAATGCTCCGGGGTGAAGTGCCGCGCGGGTCGTCCGTCCGTCGTCGGGCAGGACGTCACCCCGCGATCAGCCGGAACACGGGGAGCTCTGGCCGACATGTGAACCGCACAGGAAGGACGCTTGTGCCGACACCGCGGCTCACGTACACCCTGCCATGGGCCGTGTCGTACATGCCCGAGCGAAATCGGCCCGATCCAGGCGGAACCCACACCGCCGTTCCGAGCGCTCGGATCTGCCCTCCATGTGTATGCCCCGCGAGGCCCAGATCGAAGCGCGGCGCGCCGGAAGGGAGCGTCTCGAAGACGCCGGGCGCGTGCGTGAGAAAGAGCCGAACCGGAGCGGACGGCACGCTCGCCAGGGCGGCGCGCAGGTCGGCGTTCCCGCTGCAGAAATCGTCCGTCGCGACGATGGAGACGCCGCGCTTCAGCAGCACCGACTCGTTCCCGAGGAGCCTGGCTCCGGCGCGCGTGTACACCTCGCTCAGCCTTTGCAAGGGGACGTGCCCCCAGTGTTCCCAGTTGCCGACGGTGGCGAGGACCTCACGCCCCGGCGCGGCGAGGCCGCGGCAGAACTCCTCCAGCACGCCGAGCGAGCCCTCGCCCTCGATCGAGTCGCCGGTCAGCACGACGAGATCAGGCGCCAGCCCGCGGACGGCCTCGATGGCCTTCTCGTGGACGCTGCCCAGCGCGCGCAGGTGGATGTCGGAGAAGTGAGCGATCCGAAACCCCTGAAGCGCGGCCGGGAGCCGCGGGATGGGGACATCGTGCTCGGCGACATCGAGCCAGGAAGGTTCGATGGCGATCCCATCGAAGGCGGCGATCCCTGCGGCGCAGCAGCTGGCGTGGAGGAAGGCTCGGCGGGTGACCGGTCGGACCATTTCGGAACCTTAGCAAACTCAGCTGGAGGGCCGCGGCTTGCGCGTGAGCTGGACCAGGCGCTCCGGGGAATCGCGCCCGGGATCGGGGCCGTCGAGATCCTCCAGCACGAGCTCGAACAGCCCGTTGTCGAACGGCCTCCCCTCGGCCGGCGCGGCGGGCACGAGGCGCTCGCGCTTGCCCTGCGCGGCCAGCGTGCGCGCGCGGAAGTGGCAGTACGGGTTGTTCCCCGGCCGCCCGAAGAGCGCGTGCGCCGTGAAGGTGCACCCGCCCATGCACACCTCCGCGAAAGCGCAGCTCCGGCAGAAGCCCCAGAGGTCGTCGGCCGTGCGCGCCCGCGCGAACGCGAGCCGCGGCGCCTCGTCCCAGATCTCCTGGAGCGCGCGCCCGCGCAGGTCGCCGCCCACGTAGGCGTCGCTCTGGAGCGACGGGCATCCCTTCACCGCGCCGTCGGACTCGATCCCCAGCACCAGCTTCCCGGCCTGACAGCCGCGAAAGTGGTCGCGGCCGCCCTCGCGCAGCGAGCGCAGGAGCGCCTCCTCCGGGCCGAAGTAGCCCAGGTTGTTGCCGGGCATCACCGTGATCCCGTCCCGGAAGGCCCGCCGCTTCAGCTCGGCGATGCGCGGGAGCACGTCGAGCAGATCGTAGGGCTGGAGCAGCATCGCCGGCCGGTCCGCCGCGCGGCCGAGCGCCGCGGTGATCTGCACCTGCCACGCCTTGATCCCCTGCTCCCGGAGCAGGTCGTAGAGCGCCTCCAGATCGCCCTGGTTCACCCGGTTGAGGTTGGTGTTGGCCGCGGTGAGCAGCCCCGCGCCCCGGAGGTGCCCGAGCGCCGAGAGCGCGCTCCGGTGGCTGCCCGGGGCCTTGCGGATGAGGTCGTGGGCGCGCTCCAGCCCGTCGACGCTGACCGAGACGCTGTGCAGGCCGGCCTCCTTCATCTGCGCCGAGATTTCCGCCGTGATCCCCCGCCCTCCGGTCGTCATGGTCGGCCGCACGCCCGCGGCCTTGAGCGCCGCGATGATCTCCAGAAAGCCGTCGTGCAGGTAGGCCTCGCCGCCGATGAGCACCACCTCGCGCGCGCCCATCGCCGCCAGCTGCTGCACCACGCCCAGCGCCTCCTCGGTGCCGAGCTCCGAGGGCCGCGCGGCCCCTGCCCTGGATCCGCAGTGCCGGCAGGGCTGATCGCAGCGGAGCGTGAGCTCCCAGACGACGTACGCCGGGAAGTACTCGCCGGGGACCACATCGAGACGGCGCAGCGCCATGCCGGAGCCTACCGCGAACTCCGCCGCCGGCTCCTGCTCTCCGGCGCCCTTTCGACGCGCGGGGGATGGAGGGTGACCTGCGCACGCGCACGCCGGGCCGCTGCGCCATTCCCCTTCATTTTCCTTGCGCGTCGCGGATTCGCCTTGCCATAGAATAGGACGGTTTGACCTCCCTGGCTCGGCCTTCCGAGGCGCGCCAGGGCTCGGCCCCATGGCCCAAAGGCGGAGATCCTCATGCTCACCCTCGGCGCTTGTCCTTGCTGCGATGGTTTCTTGCCTCCCGGCGCTTCCGCCTGCCCGCATTGCGGCGCGACGCCCACGGCCGAGCGCGCCGGCTGCGCGCAGGCGCGCCACGGGATGGCGGGCCGGCTGCTCGCGGTGGCGTCGGGCGGCATGATGGCTGTCACGCTGATGGCCTGCTACGGCATGCCCCCGTGCGACGAGCCCGCGACCGACAGCGACGGCGACGGCTACCAGGCGACATGCGAGGGCTACGGGCCCGAGGAGGACTGCGACGACGGCAATCCGGACATCCACCCCGGCGCGACGGACGTGGCAGATGACAGCATCGATCAGGACTGCAGCGGCGACGATACCCCGCTCGGCACCGGCGGCGCGGGAGGCGGCGCTGGCGGCGGAGGCGGCGCTGGCGGCGCCTCCTGACAAGTCCCCTCACTTTGTTGGCATTTTAACGAGAAATTAAACAGGGAGACGGGGAGACGGGGAGACGGGGAGATTGATGGGATTTCACTCCCCGCCTCCCCGCCTCCCTGTGAACTTTCCCGAAAACGGAGTCGCCGCCCATTCGGACAACACACGGCGGACGCGATCGAGATATCCCTCCTCGCGCACGATCTCCTGGTATCCCGGCACCGCGCCGACCCACTCCCGCATACGCACGTTCGACACCTCGGTGAGATACATCGTGGGGAGCCCCATGAGCGCGGGCCCATCCATGCCTGCGGTCGTGACGCCGAGCTGGCCGACGAGGCCGTGCGTTCGCTTCAAGTGCTCGAAGAACTGTAGCTGCGCCCGGCGCATGTCGAGCTGCCGGAAGGTCGGGTCCTTCCAGAAGAGCGTCATGTCGATCGCGCCCTCGGGGACCGCTGCATCTCGAAGGGCGTCGCCGGTCAACACAGGCACGAGCCCCGCACATTGAACGAGGTCCGTCAGCTCCAAGAGCTCGGCGAGCGTCGTGTTGCGGTGCGGGTGGTGGACCCCCTCGCGGATCCAGAGCAGCACCTTCTTCCGGCGTGACTCTCCCGCGCGCGCTTCCGCGAGCCTGCGATCGACCCAGGCGATCACCGATCCCGGAATGGGCGCGTCCGCCAGAAACGCTGTGCGAAGTTTCCCCTGGGCGGACGACGGATCGGCCTTGAAGGCGCGCGCGACGATCTCCGTTGTCTGCTTCATCGCGCGCGGGCGCGAGCGGTACGCCTGAAGGTGATCACTCAGGCCTGCATCGCGCAGAAACGCCTCGGCTTGCGCCGTTCCCGCTTTGCCTGGCTCGACCTGGATCGCCGCGCCCGCGAGGACGGCGGCCGCGGCGACGTACCACCCCTCGCCGAACGAGAAGCCGCCGTCGGTGTGGAATGTATACGCGTGGTTTCGCTCCTCGATGATCCTGCGCGCCGCGCGGGCGGCGACATCGGCCTCGTGAGCCGCCGCGCGCGCCGCGCGGGCGACCTTTGACCGCGGAGAGCCGCCCTCGAGCTCCGAGGCGCTGATGGCGGCCGCGCGGGCCGAGGCCTCTGCGCCGGCCACGATCGCCTCCACGCGCCGCCAGCCGTCGTCGCAGGCGTCGCGCGTCGGCGCGCGCTGCGCGCTCAACGAGAGCTGGCCCGCGCCGTGGAGCGCGTCTGCCGCCCGCGCCGCGTGGGCCCTTGCCAGCGTCGAATGGGCGCCCATCGCCGTCGCGAGGATTCGCTCTCTTCCCGCGGCGACCTCATGTTCCTGGAGGGCAGCGCGCTCCTGCTCGGCGGCGGCCAGCGCGCGATCCGCCTGCTCGATCGCGCAATCGAGCAGACGCCGATAGCGCTCGCGCTGCCCCGGCGCGTGCAGCGTGGTCGCCAGGGCGAGCGCTGCGCCGAGGCTGCATTCGGCGTCGCGCTCGATATGCTGCGCGGCGAGCGCCTCGGCGACAACCACTCCCATGCACACCGGCTCGAGTCCCTCGATCATCGTCCTGTCGGTCAGCCGCGGCGCGCAGCGCCGCCGGCAGCAGCGGCTTGTTGGTCCCGCACCCCTGCCATGGGAAACGCTTCCGGTCCGGGCGTTGGCGCATCGAGCAGCCCATAAGGATACCTTACGATATCCACTGGGATGCCACCCACCATTACCCGCAACGCCGCATCGGTCATGCTTATCACCTGCAGATCGGGCACCACAACCCGAACCGCCTGGGCGAGCATCGTCAGATCGACGTCCGCGGAATTGCTGAACAAGTCGAGGTCCATCGACCGACGGTGGCGTAGATGCACTGCGACGGCCGTCCCCCCGGCCAGATAGAACCGCTCGATCCCGGGGATGATCTTCAGTCGACCCAGGGCGCGGCTCTGCTCCTTCGCCAATCCGGTGGACTTGCCCACACTTCACCCTCCGCTTTTAGTACTGCCCGCCAGAACGCGAGCGTCCGCCCACTCAATTCGGGGTGCCCGAGTTCTCGCAAAAACCGGTGAATTCCGTTCATTCCGTACGTCCGGATGAGCCAGCGCACCTCCTCCAGCCGACCGAACTCGAGAACTCGCGGGATGATGTAGTCCTGGCCCGTCACTGTATCGAGCGCCTTCGCGTCGACGTCCCAGAACACCCAGCGGAATCTCTCCGGCACCTTCGCCATGCCCCAGTTTACCGCACCTGGAGCCCCGCCAGGAAGCCGCTGCCGCTCGGCTTCGCGCGGGCTGCCGGAATCCGCCCGCCTCTGTCCGCATGGAAACTCGAACGCCGGTCAGTCGTGGCTCCCCATACGGACGAATCTGCCCGACATCGACCTGAGCCGGCCCGCCAGACCGGTCAAGCGCGATCGCCCGCGGGGTGGTCCGCGTCGGTGAAGCCATCATGGGTTTCCAGGAGTACATGCTCGCGCGCGAGGACAAGCCGCCGGACGCTCGCGGCCAAAGCGCCGGCGCGGCCGAGCACCGGCGGTCTGCGTCCAGCGAGGTTCAGTAGGGGTATCCGGGGATGTTCATCTGCATCGCATAGAGCGACGCGCCCGCCGTGATGTAAAGGGTCTTTCTATCGGCCCCGCCGAACGCGACGTTCGACACCTCGCCCATCCCCGTGATCTTGCCGAGCCTCGCGCCGCTCGGCGCGACGATCTCGATGCCCTCACGCCACGCGATGTAGACATTGCCCGCGCAGTCGACGCCCATTCCGTCGGCCTTCGGCAGGTTCGAGGCGAAATCGGACGAGGCGCCGGGCGCTCCGTCGGCGCTCAGCGTATAGCGACGGATCCGGCCGGGGGTGAACTCGGTCACGTACAGCACGCTCTCGTCCGGCGAGAGCGCGACGCCGTTGGGGGTCTCCAGCGTGCCGATGAGGCTCACCGCGCCGGACGGGGACACGCGGTAAGCAGCTGTCGGCAGCTCCGGCCTGCCGCCGGTGAGCTGAAAATCGGGATCGGTGAAGTAGACGTTGCCGTCGCTCCGCACGACGACATCGTTCGGGGAGCTGAACCGCTTGCCCATGTACGACCCGGCGACCTCGCGCCGCGCCTTCGTGTCGAGATCGAACACGGAGATGCTGCGCGTGTCGTGGGTACATGCGATGAGGTTCCCGTCGCTGTGGAGGCCCAGCCCGTTCGTCCCGCTGTTCTCGACGAACACCTCGAACGCGCCCGGCGGCGTGAGCCTCTGGATCTTCGCCTTTGGACCGTTGAGGGGCGGAGAGTTCTGCGCCTGCATGTTGATCTCCGAGAAGAACAGCGCCCCGAGCTCGGCGACCCAGACCGGGCCCTCGACGTACGTGAACCCCCCTCTCACCAGCTGCGCCCTGCCGTTCGCCGGCACCGGATCGGCCGCGTACGGGCCGCCCGGGCAGACGACCGACACGTCATCACCGCCGCCCGCCCCGGCCCCGCCCGCCCCGGCCCCGCCGCTGCCGCTGCCGCTCCCCGCCGCGTCGCCCCCGCTGCCGCTCGTCGCCGCAGCGCTGCCCGCGCCCGCGCCCGCGCTGCCCGCGCTGCCCGCGCTGCCCGCGCTGCCCGCGCTGGTGCCGCTGGAGCTCGTGGCACCCACGCTGCCCGTGGAGCCGCTCGACCCGCCGGCCCCAGCGCCGCTGGAGGATCCGCCCCCGCCCTCCGACTCGAGCGGGTCGTCGCCGCCGCCGCAGCCATTCGCCGCAACGAGCACGATCCAAGAAACAACGAGCGAGTACCTGATCTTCATAAGCAAGTGCCTCCAAGCGCCCCCGGATGGTGTGCCGATCGGGCCCGCTCATCATCGTCAGCTCGCCTCGCGCCGCAAGGGCCGAGGTGGCCGAGCGGCACAGCGCCTCGATCGCGCGCTCCGCGCAGGCCAAGGACCGGCACGCCGCGGTGCGCCGTGAACGGCGGTGGCGGGCGAGGAGGCAACCGGCGGTCCGCGACGTTAGGATGCGGGGACATCATGAAAATTGCTGTGTACGGCTTCGGATCCATCGGCGGTTTGCTCGGCGCCCGGCTGGCCACGGCCGGCTGCGACGTCAGCGCCGTCGCGCGCGGAGAGAACCTCGCCGCCTTGCAGAAGCGCGGCCTGCTGCTGCAGGTCGATGGAGAAATCACCCGCGTGCCGATCCGCGCCGCAGAGGATCCGGCCGCGCTCGGCGCGCAGGACGTCGTGATCATCGCGGTCAAGGCCACCGCGCTGACCGACGTCGCCGCGCGCGTCGCGCCGCTGCTCCGCCAGGACACGATCGTCGTCCCCGCGATGAACGGCGTGCCGTGGTGGTTCTTCGCGCCCGAGAACGTGCCGTATGCCGGCGCCCGGCTCCACGCGCTCGACCCGGGCGACATCGTTCCGCGCGCCATCCGGCTCCGCCAGGTGGTCGGCTGCGTCGTGCATCTGTCGGGTTCCAGCCCGGAGCCGGGGATGGTGCGCGTCGGCCTTGGCAACCGCCTGCTCCTCGGCGAGCCGGCGGGCGGACCTTCGGACCGGGTGAGCGCGCTGGTCGGACTGCTGCAGCGCGCCGGCTTCGAGGCCAGGGCCAGCGCCGATATCCGGACCGACATCTGGTACAAGCTGTGGGGCAACATGACGATGAACCCGGTGTCGGTGCTCACCGGGGCGACGTGTGATCGGATACTGGACGATCCGCTGGTGCGCGGCTTCTGTCTCCAGGCGATGCAGGAAGCGGCGGCGATCGGCGAGAGGATCGGTTGCCCGATCGCGCAGAGCGGAGAAGACCGGATGGAGGTCACGCGCAGGCTCGGCGCGTTCAAGACATCGATGCTGCAGGACGCGGAAGCGAGCAAGTCGCTGGAGATCGACGCGCTGGTGACCGTGGTCCACGAGATCGGCAAGCTGACCGGCGTACCGACGCCGACCATCGACAGCTTGCTCGGCCTCGTGCGCCTGTGCGGCCGCACGCGCGGCCTGTACGCCGGATGATCCGCTGCCCCTGCGACGTCGACGCCGCCGCGGCGCCGCCCGGGCAGCGGCAGCGCGCGGCGCCCGCGAAGACCTGCCGCCGCGGCCACGGCGGCCCGGGTGACGGGCGCGTCAGAGCGCGTCGCATGTAATGCCGAGCCGCACCAGCGACACGGGCACGAGCGTGGTTCCGATGGAGATGAGCCGAGACTCGCCCATGGATTCGGGGTCATGAATGGAGGAGTAGGGGACTCGCTCCTTCGTCACGTCGTGCTCGACGGCGACGGCGAGGCCGAGCTCGAAGTGCACGGGACCTGGACCGAAGATCCAGCTCGCCCCGGCGCGAGCCCCGACGAAGGTCGTGTCGCCGTCGACGCCGGGGCCGCTGTCCCAGCCGGGAGCTCCCACCCCCGTGTAGGTATGTCTCCCGAAGGAGCCCGCGAGCGAGAGTCGAAGTCCAGCTGGCGATCTCCACGCGACGCCCGCTGTCGCGCCGACGCCGCTGAAACTCTCCCCGAGAGGCTCACCCCCCGTCTCGGCGAAGCCACCTACCTCGATGACGCCGATGCGGTACGTGAGCGCGAGATCGAAGCGCAGCCCATCGCTGTCCGAGCTCGAGTAGAGGCCGGCGCCCACTTGCACGTTGAAATCCATGTTCGGCACGGACCTACGCGCAGGAGCGACGTCAGGGGCGCTGCCCTCCTGCGCGCGGGCCGCCCCGGCGCAAAGAAAGAGGGCTGTCGCGAACCATCGAGGCGAGTTCGTTCGAAGTGAGCGCATGTCGCGCCCTGGAGCATCCCGTGTACCAGGTGCGTCGTATTCATGCGGCCCGCCGCCAGGCGCCGCCGCGCTGGCCTGTCCGACGCGAGATCACGAGTCCTCCATCGCTGCCCTGGGCCGCCGGCCGCTCTGGTTCGCCTGCGGGCGTGCGCTGGCGCTCGCGTGGCCCGTGACAACCCGGTCGCGGTGTCGCTCGAGCAGCACAGAGTGTATCGCGATCACAACAACCTGGGTCGGGCCGCTCAGGGCCGGGCTCCACCGCAGTCGCCCGGGCAATTGCAGTCGTTCTCACCCGCGCCGCAGGCGCCGTCGCCGCATCTCGCGCAGAGGTGCGCGTCGGGCGCCGTGGTCACGCACGCGCCGTCGACCCGCGCCATGCTCGCGATGGGCGTGAGACCCGGGCAGCAGGTCGTGAACGACTTGCTCGACGCCATCCCTCCCTCGCCCGAGCAGCGCGACGCGAGCGCTGCGCACGAGCCGTCGGCTTGCTGGACATACCCGGGCAAGCAGTCGCACTGCGGCCGCCGGGGGCGCAGCACCGGCACCGTGCCGGCCGGGCCTCTCGGCCCCAGCTGAACGGTCGCCGCCGCCGGAGACGGCGCCGGCGCAGCGCCGCCCGGTCTCGCCGGCGGCGGGGGGCTGGCTCCCTCCGGGCCCGTCGGCCCCGCGGGAGGCGTGGCGATCTTGCCGTCCGGCGTCTGGGACTCGATCGGGATCCAGTCGACGATCTGGCCGTCCGGCGTGACCGTTGTGGCCACGACGTGCTCGCGGGGAGGCCGCGGCGTTCCCCCGGGCGCGCATGGGTTGTCAGCGCCTGGGCGAGGGGGATCCGCCGGGTCGGGCCCCCTGGGGGCGCAGGCCGCGGCGAGGAGCAGCAGGGGGCACAGGAGCAGAGCAAGCGCGTGCATGGGCAGGAAACACGGGAGCCCGCGGGATCTTACGGCGCCACGCCGCCTGCGCCGGCGAAACGGCCCCAAAGGAGGCAGAGCGGCCGGCGTCGCGCGGAGGCCTCGGAGATGACGCAGCGTCGGGGGTGTTGTAGCTGCAATCTTCGCTGTGCAGCGCTGTGTACCTGGCCTCGGCTTGCTGATCGCGGGCGCCCTCGCGGGCGCATGCGCTGCCGCGCCGGACGCGCCCGCGCGGCCCACAGGTGACGTCGAGGCGCCGGCCGGTAGCGCCCTGCCCGGGGCCCCGGAGGCGGCGCGGGTGCCCATGCCGAGGCCGGCGCGGGCGCGGCTCGAGGCGGCGGTGAGCGCGAACCACGCCTGCGAGGGGTGCCACGAGGAGGTGGCGCGGGAGTGGCGCGCGTCGCTCCACCACCGGGCGAACACCGAGCCGGCCTACCGGCGGGCGTTCGCGATCGAGCCGATGCCGTTCTGCCGGGCTTGCCACGCGCCCGAGGCGAGGCCGGAGGAGCCAGAACCGGAGGCGCTCGGGGCGCTCGGCGTGGGGTGCGTGACGTGCCACGTGACGGGCGACGCCGAGGGCGAGCTCGCAAGGCAGGCGGTGGCGCCGGTGCTCGCGGCGCCGTGGGCCGGGAGCGGGGCGCCGCCGGCGGCGCCGCACGGGGTGATCCGGGACGCGCGGTTCGGGGGCGCGGACGCGTGCGCGGCCTGCCACGAGTTCGCGTTCCCCACGGCGCGAGGGCGGTCGGCCGCGGAGCTGATGCAGTCGACCGTCATCGAGCACCGCGCGTCTCCGGCCGCGGACCAGCCCTGCGCGGCGTGCCACATGCCCCGCGGGCCGGGGGGGCGGCGCGGCCACGGGTTCGCGGGATCGCGGGACGAGGCGCTCGTGCGGAGCGCCGTCGCGGTGACGGCGCGGCGGCTCTCGGCGACGCGCGTGGCGGTGACGCTCGCGCCCGCGAACGCGGGGCACGCGTTCCCGACGGGGGATCTGTTCCGGAGGCTCGAGGTGTCGGCCGAGGCGCTCGGGCCCGACGAGCTCGTGCTGGGGCAAGCGGAGCGCTACCTGACGCGGCACTTCGCGCTGCGGCCCGGGGCGATCGGGCGGAAGCTCGTGGCCGACGATCGGGTGCACGCGGAGCCCGTGACGGTGGAGCTCGACGTCGGGGCCGCTGGCGAGGCGCGGACGATCGCGTGGCAGGTGGCCTACCAGCGGGTGGCGCACCCGAACGGGGTGGACCTGCGCGACGCGGAGATCGAGGGCGAGATCCGGGTCGCGTCGGGGAGGCTCGCGCCATGAGCGGACGAGGGATCGGCGCGAGGGGGAGCAGGCCGGCGTGGCGCGCGGTCCGGGGCGGTGAGCGGCCGGGCAGCCGGCGGGTCGAGGATGAGAGCATGGAAGTGCGGCGGGGCGCTCGGGCGCGGCCGTGCCTGGAGGAGGACGAGCGATGATCGGGCGAAGGACGTGGTGGGGGCTGGGCGGGCTCGTGATGGCGATGGCAGGGTGCGGACCTGCGCCTGCGCCGCAGGCCGCGGACGGGCCGCGCGCGGAGGCCGCGGCGCGGGGACCGGGCGCGCCGGGCACGGCAGGCACGGCGGGCACATCGAGCACCGCGGGCGCGCCGGGCGCGGCGGGCGGGGCGAAGGTGGACGAGGCGGCGAAGCCGGCGCCGCCGCCGAAGTCGGCGTTCGCGCCGGTGGCGCAGATCCCGGAGGAGGTCGAGCTGCGGCTTCACCCGGTGGAGGGGGCGCTGCTCGTGTCGACCTCCAACCTGACGGTGCTCGAGGGGGAGCAGACGGCCGTGGCCGCCGCCGTCGGCGTGCTGAAGGACGGGAAGATCGAGTTCCCGAAGCGGCTGCACCTGCCGGGGTGGTGGGTGTCGGTGATCGGCGTCCACGGGCGCTATCCCGACCAGCTCGACCTGATCGCGACGGGCACGACGGGCCGCACCGGCGTCGCCGAGCACTACGCGCTGGGGGCGAAGGGCTGGGCGCAGCGCGTGAGCGACGCGGGGCAGTGGTTCACCGGGGTGGCGAGCATGGGCAGCTCGCTCGTGGGGCTGGTGGGGCCGACGATGATCGGCCCCTCGAGGTTCGTCACGCTGCGCGGGCCCAGGGTGGGACTGACGATCACGCCGGCGCCCAGGAAGGGGGAGTGCCGCGGGTTCGACTTCGAAGGGGCATCGCGTTACTCGGAGACCGAGGTCCGCCCGGAGGCATTCGGGGCGACGCGCGATGGGACCGCGCTGAGCTACGGGCTCAACTGCAAAGGGGAGAGCGCCCTGGAGGTCTGGAAGCCGGGCGAGAAACGCTCGACCATCCTGCCCATCCCGGCGCCGTTCGATGAACAGAAGGCCGACGATGTGCGCACGCTGATCCTGCCGGGCCCCGGCGACGGCGAGGCGTGGATCGTGGACGGGGGCGTGCTCCGCTACCAGGGCGGGGAGGCGAAGAAGATCGACCCGCCGGCGAAGGGCGCGCGCGTGCTCACGGCGTCGGCGGCGCCGGACGGGACGCTGTGGGCGCTCACGGACGGCGCGCTGTTCGCGCGCAAGGGCGATGCCTGGGAGCAGGCGCCGCTGCCCGACGGGGTGAAGGCCCGCGACGTGGCCGTGGGGAGCGACGGGGCCGTGTGGGTCGCGGCCGGCGGGGCGATCCTGAAGCACGGCGGCGCCGGCGAGGCCGCGGGCGCGGCGCCGGGGAGCATCCAGCTCCAGAAGGGGCCGCCGCCGAAGCCCAAGGAGAACCGGACCTTGCCCAGGCCCGGAGGGCCGAAGTGCCCGCAGAACCTCGTGGTGCTCTACACGTTCAGCAAGACGGCGCCGGACGACTACGACTTCCCGCTGACGCGCAAGGCGCTCAAGGGACGCACGGAGTTCTCGCCGGCGCGCTTCGTGGTGACGCGCGACATGGGGCAGCGCTTCTTCGCCGCGTTCGTGCCGACCTGGGATCTCGCGAAGAAATTGGAGGAGCGGATCAAGGCCGATGTGCAGGGCTCGACGCCGCAGATCGTGTGCGCCACGCCGGAGGTGGTGCGGGAGCTCAAGCTGGATCTGAAGACGGGAGAGGTCGCGAAGTAAGACTGGCGAAGCCGGGGCGCCGGCGTGCGGCGGCGCCTCCGTCGATGGGCCGCCATCCACCGCCGGCAGCGGCGGCGCCGTTCACAGGTGCCGGGTCTCTCCCGGCGGCGCGCCCCAGTCGTTGTTGCGTCCGTCGGCGTACCGGATCGGCGCGGAGACGAGCTCCGCGAGATCCACGTCGTCCAGGGAAGCGAGCTGGACCGCCACATAGTCGCCGCCGATCGCCTCGACATATCCGCGCCCGAACGACCGCACGCCGCAGTGTCGACAGAACAGGTGGTGCCCGGCCTTCATGCCGAACTGGTAGTCGCTCAGCGCGTCCTCACCCGCGAGCAACCGGAACGCGTCCGGCTTGAGGATCACGTTCCAGTTTCTCGTCTTGGTGCAGATAGAGCAGTTGCACTTGTTGGTTCCACCGCTCAGGTCGATGTCGGCCTCGAAGCGGACCGCGCCGCAGTGGCAGCTCCCTGTATAGGTCTTCTTCATGTGCAAACCTCCTGGCAGGACGGGCGTTCGCGCTCGAACGCTCGACCACCTGAAGGCCTGACGGTACCCGAATCCGCGCCGGCGGGAGCCCCCTTCGAAGCGCCGCCGCGCGGTCTGGAGGCGCCCCGCGCCGGCGGCGCCGGGGCGTCCTTCAGCCGAGCCGCGGGTTCGTTGCCCTGACACACCTGTCATGCCGCTCGGCGGGCGCCTGGCACAAGGCGTCCGAAGCGCCGGCTTCTTGCGCCCGCGCAGGTGGTCTACCCGTTGCTTCGCCAGCGCCTCCATCCACGGCGGTCCCGCCGGAGAGAGGATGGATCCATGACCTTATCTCTTTTTTCCCTCGTCCCGCTCGGCGCCTGCGTGCGCACGACCGCCGCGCTCGCCGCCGGATTCGCCATGGTCTCCGCCATGCCCGGCTGCATCCTGAACCAGAAGCAATGCACCGAGATGGCCTGTAGCGACACCTTCACCATCACCGCCGCGACGGCGAACAAGAGCTGGGCAGCGGGAGAGTACACGCTGGAGCTCACGGTGGACGGCAGCGCCGTGTCGTGCGCCTACAGCTGGACGAACACGCCGAGCGTCGGCGGCAGCGGCGTGTTCGTCCAGTGCAGCCCGAGCGTCAGTGTCTCGGTCGATGCGGTGAGCATCTGCACGGAGACGAGGCGCGGCGACGCCGTCTCCCAGAGCTGCGTCCCGGCCCCCGGGCAGTTCACGCAGCAGCTCGCGATTCGTGGCACGCCGGCGCGCGTCGACGTCGTCGTGCGGCGGGACGGCGCCCTCCTCGGAGAGCGGAGCTTCACCCCCGCGTACCGGACATGGTACCCGAACGGCGAAGACTGCGGGCCTGGGTGCCGACAGGACGCGCAGGACTGGGCGATCCCCTAGCCGTCGGCGCCGCAGGGGCGCCGAGGCGCTTACCTAATCCCAGCGAGCGGAGAGCACGGCCCTCATCCGGTCGATCCGCAGCGCCCTCTCCAGGGCGCGTCCCTCGTAGGCGCTCAGGAGCGCGGGGAGCGCCTGCCGGGCCAGCGCCAGCAGCGCGCGGCGGCGGACCTCCGGATCGAGCCTGCCCTCGACGACGATCTGGCTGAAGGCCAGGGCGAGGATCGCCTCGTCGCGGGTGAGCAGGCCGTACTCGTCCTCCTCGCCGAGCGCCTCGACCTCGGCCGCTTCCACGGCGTCCCAGCCGGCATTGCCGACCTCCCAGCGCTCGAGGAGCTCGTCGAGGAGCTCGATCGGGCTCTTCTTCGGGTGCTCGTCGCGGAAGTCGCGGAAGGCGGTGAGGGTCTCGTGCGCGGTCTCGTTGCCGAACGGAGCGGTCTCGTCGGTGAGCGACCAGAAGAACGGGTCGACGAGGGCAGCGGCGGCCCGTGGGTGGCAGTCGTCGGGGGAGAGGTCGGGGATCTCGGGCGCTTCGGTCATGGGAGAGGGCTTTCCGTCGGCTGAGGCGCGGGCGCGCCGCGCCGCCACCTTACCGCGTCGGCGCGCCCCGTCCGAGCGCGGCGCCCTCCTCCCCCGTCATTTCCAGTGCCCCTTGCCCTTGTGCTTGTGCTTGTGCTTGTGCTTGTGGATGACGAGGACCCGGCCGTCATCGTCATCGTCGTCGTGCACCACCACGGTCGGCCTGACGTCGACCTTCACGGCCCACGTGGTCGCCACCAGGATGGCGATCACGGGCGCGCTCGGGCCGACAACGATCACCGCGCCTGGACGGTAACCGCAGAGGACCACGTGCGTGTGCCCGCCTTCCTTGAGCACCACCGTGACCTTGGTCGGATTGACCTTCACGTTGAGCTTGCCGGTGAAGTAGAGCCGATCGGGCCCGGGCGCGAGCACGATGACGTCCGGCCCCGACGCCGTCTGGATCGCGAGCTTGATCTCGCGCTCGCCGATCGGCACCGGCTTGAGGTTGAGATCCAGCACGTACACGCGCAGATCGCCGCTCTCCTTGTCGGCGACGATCTCCACGATGTCGTCTCCGACCGGCTGGAGCACGCCCCCGTTCGGCCCCTTGGTCCCGTCCAGCTGGGTGGTCTGGTGCTCCCTGGCGCTCTCCTGGAGCTCCCGGGTCCCGCCGCGGGGCACGTGCAGCACCCCCTTGAACGGCTCGCCCTTCACCTTGAGCTCGTAGCTGACCTCGGTCAGGTCGTCCTCGAGCGGCGGGAGCTTGGCGAGCAGCACGCCCCCCGACTTGGGCTCTGGCACGAGCGCCGCGCTCATGGGGGCTCCGCCCTTGCCAGGCACCTTGACCGAGACGCTGCCCGACACATCCGCCGCGATGGGCTTGCCGTCGCGATCCTTCACCAGCGCCGTCACCTGCCCGTCCTGGGCCACCGTCATGACGACGGACCCGGGCTCGTGCTGCTCCGTCAGCGCCCAGTTGTCCTCGATGCTCTCCGCCGTGATCTGCGGCGATTTGCTGCAAGCGGACGAGACGAGCGCCGCGGAGGCGACCCCGAGCGCGACGACCATGGACCGGAGACAACGTTGGATTCGCATACACCCCTCTCTGGTGACCTCTCGAAGGCGAGATCGCCTCATACCTGCTTGCGCGTAACGGACCAGATGAAGCCGTCGTACCAGAAGTGCATCAGCGCGACGGTCTGCGTGATCGACCACAGCGCGCGGTCGTCCGCCGGCGCGAGCTCGGCCCAGACCCCGTACACAAGGACACCCCCGAGGAAGACCGCCACAGCGATCGGCGTTCCGGCCCGGAGCGCGTCGAGGCGCAGCCGGCGGCGGAGGCGGCCGCCCTCCGACCACCAGACGAGCGCCAGGTACTGCACGGCGTGGAACAGGTTCATGATGAAGAAGGCCTGTCCCCAGGGGTTGAAACCCCACGTGTAGATCGAGCAGAGCCCCGTGCTGACGAGCAGCCACACCTTGGGGAACGACACCCGATAACCCCGCCGGCATATCGCTCGGTAAGCGAGCGCGTAATAGAGCAGGTACGACGTGCCCGCGGCGATGACGGCCCAGCTGAGGACGCGGTGGCTCGACGTCATCAGCGCAGGGACGGCGGTGAAGAAGGCGGGGCCCACGCCCTCGAAGGCGTCGAAGCTCTGGAAGTGGAGGAGCATCGTCGCGCCGCCCAGGATGGGGCCGGCATAGAGGACGAGGTTGAGCCACAGATCCAGCCGGCGGCCGAGCGCCGGCGCGTTCCCCGCGCGCGCGTCGTAGATGCGCCCGAGGCCGAACGTCTGGAGCGCCGAGTGGTAGACGTCCCAGAACACCACGAGGACCGACACGCAGGCGACGGCCCACATGGACAGCATCATCGCGGCGAACAGGGCGACCGGCGCCACGAGAAAGCGGAGCCGGTGCCGCCGGAAGATGTCCGCGTTGCCGTGGCTCCGGAGGAGCACCGCGGCGAGGTGGCCATGGATGAGCGTGCCGATGAAGAGCCCCGCCCACGTGACCTTCTCCCCGTGAAGCCTGAACCTCGCGTCGGCGAACGGCGTCCCCGCGATCAGGGCGCCCGCGGCGAGCGCGACGAGCGGCGGGAGCAGGAAGAAGGCCCAGTCATACAAGGGGCCGACGATGTACGCGGCCCGGCCTACACCGAGCAGCGCGGCGGACGCGGGCTCGGCCCGTGCGCTCATGCGGGACGAGGTGCCGCCGCGGGCCGCGGCTCCGGTGCTGCTGGCGAGAAGCCGATCGTCCATCCCTGCACGGCGAGGTGATCGACGAGCGACAGCAGGAAGAGATTCACGCCGAGCATCTCCATCGACTCCTCCACGAAGTCGATGAGCGCGTAGATCAGGTTGTCGCTCCCGGCCCGCTCGGTCCAGTACCCGAGCGGCAGCTCCAGGACGAGGGCCCCGGTGACATAGATCCCGCCCGAGAGGAGGAATCGATTCCGCGTATCTCGCGGGAGGTGCGAGAGGAACTGGAGGTATGCGACCACGAATCCCGCCACCGCGGCGGCCGCCGGGATCACCCAGCTGAAGTACAGGACCCCGCCCAGATCGAGCCAGGAGCTCGCCGCTTCATGGATCTCCACCACCTCGTCGAGCGAGATGTAGAGGAACGCCGCGGAGAGCCCCCACCAGTGCTTCACGAACTTGCCCGTGCGCCGGGCGCCGACGGCGATGACAGCGAGCGTGAGTGAGCACACGAACAGCAGTGACGAGGTGTACCACGTGGGCACGTTCTGCTCGTAGCTCAGCGAGAACAACGGGACGACGCCGCTCTGGCTCCTCAGGTGGAGGAGCGGCTTGAGCACCTCGACGGCGAGCCCGGCGCCCGCGATCACCGCCATCACGGCGACCAGCGCGACCTGGAGCCGGGCCCGCGACAGGGTGATCTGCATCGAATGAGAAGAACTACGCCAGGACGCCGGACACGGTCAATGCGTAAAGCAGCCGACACCGGCGCAGCGGGGCGGCGCGGCGCGCCCTGGCGAGCGGGCTCGGGAGCGCTCGCCAGGGCGCGCTCAAGGAGCGCTGTAGGACACGATCTCGCCTTCGAAGCGGTAGTCACCGCCGTTGGTCCAGAACACGTCCTGACCTTCCGGGGCGATGATGCGCCAGGCGAAGTGCTGGCCGAGCGCGAGCACGACGGTCGTATTGCTCGCGAGATCGTGGGCCTGAACGCTGCGGTTCCGGCTCATGTCCGTCGAGAAGAGCGTCGAGCCCCTGAGGGCCAACCCGCCCATCGAGCCCCCCTGGTAGATCAGCGTCTTCGCCCCTCCGGCGATCGGCGCCTTGAACACGCCGCCGTCGCCGGCGTTGGCCCAGTAGACGAACTCCGCGTCCACCGCGATCCCGGCCGGCTCCCCCTCGTTCTCGGCGATGACGGTCACGTCCCCGCCCGACTTCGCCACCTTGTAGACCTTGTTCGTCGTGGCGCCGCCGGTCCAGTAGATATTCGCGGCGTCCTGCGCCAGGTGCTCCGGCGCGCCGGCGTCTTGCGCGAGCACGACGGGCTCGCCGCCGTCGAGCGGCATCTTGTAGATGTTGTGTCCGTCGCCATCGCCGAAATAGACGGACGACTCGTCTCCGAGGACGCTCAGCACGTAGCCGATCTCGACAAGCGTCTCCATCGCCAGGGTCGATTTGTCGACGCGCTTGAGCGCCGAAGGGATGACCGGATCGTTGTCTCCGCCGCTCGCCCAGTACACGTGGGAGGCGTTGACCCACAGCGCCTTGGGGTCCGGATCCGCGGGGGTCATCGCCTCCACCTCGGTCGTGCCCGGCTTGACGCGATAGATGTAGCCGTCGTTCGAGTCCGCGGGCGCGGTGGACTCGGTCCCGCCGCTCGCAAAGTAGAGGTAGGTTTCGTCGGCCACGAGCGCCATCGGGTAGGCGTGCTGGCTCGCCATCGCCGCCGGCGGGACCATCCCGGCCTGGAAGCGGGAGAAATGCGGGGTCTCCGTGACGACGCCGGCAGGGAAAGCGTCATGACGCTCGAGCCGCGTGAAGTCGTCGGAGCCGGCCGGCGCGGTGAAGGCATACACGTCGAGGAAGGTGTTTTCGCCGAGCTCTGCCTCGAGCTCGACGGTGATCGGCAACGTGAGCGAGATCGGCTTGTCGAACGTCTGCCCCTCCGGGCCGAGGAGGTACATGGGCCCCACCCCGCCCGCGCGCGCGTCCTCGACGCGCTCGATGGTGATGTCCGTCGCCGCGCTGACCGCGCCTGGCGGCACCTCGATCGTGAACCCGTCCCTCGCGGTGAACACGCCGCCCTGCGCGTCGACGGAGAACTGCGGCTTGGTCCCCTGCGTGGCGTCGTCCGCCTCCGCCCCCCCGCACGACACGCCGCCCAGCCCGCCCGCCGCGCAGGCCAACACCATGAATGAGGTTCTTTTCATCGACTTGCTTCTCCGCGGGCGGTCGCCGCCGCCCATGATGGACAGGGTTGCAAGCAGGGGCACGACCGGAGTCTCCACGGTCGCGAGCCGATGAGATGCGAACATGCCGCAGCGGCGCCTCTCACGAGAGGATCGTTGGAGCTGGGATCGGGTGCTTTCGGATCAACGGCTTCCTGGGTCGATGGTCCGTCCCGGCGACCAACGCGCGTGGTTCCGCCCGGGCCAACATGCGCTCGCCATGAAGACAAAGACGCCGTGAGCGCTCTCCGCGCTGGGAGTGAAGACGATTGACTCTGCCGAGCTCACCGCGCGCGGCCCCGGCGCCGCCGTCGCTTCCACGCGACAGCGGAGCTCCAGGGTCGCTGGAAGCGAAGCCAAGCATGAGCGTGTGGGACCCCCCTGCCCGTCACGCTGGTCCCGGGTGAGCAGTCGCGCCGCGGCTCATGGGCGGCTCACAAATCGGCGGCCCACGAATCGCGCGACCTGGCGTTCGCCCCTGCTGTCATGCTGCCCGGCATCGCCGCCGGAGGCGCGCGCTCAAGGAGCGCGGTAGGACACGATCTGTCCTTCGAAGCGATAATCGCCGCCGTTGGTCCAGAACACGTCCTGACCTTCCGGCGCGATGATGCGCCAGGCGAAGTGCTGGCCGAGCGCGAGCACGACGGTCGTATTGCTCGAGAGATCGTGGGCCTGGACGCTGCGGTTCCGGCTCATGTCCGTCGAGAAGAGCGTCGAGCCCTTGAGGGCCAGCCCCCCCATCGAGCCCCCCTGGTAGATCAGCGTCTTCGCCCCTCCGGCGATCGGCGCCTTGAACACGCCGCCGTCGCCGGCGTTGGCCCAGTAGACGAACTGCGCGTCCACCGCGATCCCGGCCGGCTCTCCCTCGTTCTCGGCGATGACGGTCACGTCCCCGCCCGACTTCGCCACCTTGTAGACCTTGTTCGTCCGGGAGCCACCGGTCCAGTAGATGTTCTCTGCGTCCTGCGCCAGGTACTCCGGCGCGCCGGCGTCGGCGGCGAGCACGACGGGCTCGCCGCCGTCGAGGGGCAGCTTGTAGATGTTGTGTCCGTCACCATCTCCGAAATAGACGGACGACTCGTCTCCGGTGACGCTCAGCACGTAGCCGATCTCGACAAGCGTCTCCATCTCCAGGGTCGATTTGTCGACGCGCTTGAGCGCCGAAGGGATGACCGGATCGTTGTCTCCGCCGCTCGCCCAGTACACGTGGGAGGCGTTGACCCACAGCGCCTTGGGGTCCGGATCCGCGGGGGTCATCGCCTCCACCTCGGTCGTGCCCGGCTTGACGCGATAGATGTAGCCGTCGTTCGAGTCCGCGGGCGCGGTGGACTCGGTCCCGCCGCTCGCAAAGTAGAGGTAGGTTTCGTCGGCGGCGAGCGCCATCGGGTAGGCGTGCTGGCTCGCCATCACCCCCGCCGGGATCATCCCGGCGTAGAAGGTGCCCACGGAGGTGGTCTCCGTGATCATCTCCGCGGCAGAGACCTCGTGACGCTCGAGCGGCGTGAAGTCGTCGGAGCCCGTCGGCGAGGAGAAGCCGTAGGCATCGAGGACGGTATTCTCTCCGAGCTCCGCCTCGAGCTCCACGGTGATCGGCAGCGTGAGCTTGATCGGCTTGGCGAACATCTGCCCCTCCGGACCGAGGCGGTACGTGGGACCTACCGCGCCCTCGCGGTCGTCCACGATGTTCTCGATGGTGAGCTCCGTCGCCGCGCTGACGGCCCCCGGCGGCACTTCGATCTTGAATCCATCATCCCCGGTGAAGACCCCGCCCTGAGCGTCGACAGAGAACTGGGGCTCAGTCTCGTGCGTGGCGTCGTCGCCCGCGTCCGCCCCCCCGCACGACACGCTGCCCAGCCCGCCCGCCACGCACGCCAACACCATGAATGAGGTTCTTTTCATCGACTTGCTCCTCCTCGGGCGGTCACCGCCGCCCGAGATGGACAGGGTTGCAAGCAGGGGCACGGCCGGAGTCTCCACGGTCGTGACCTGTTAAGAATCGAACATGCCACAACGGCGCCTCTGTGCGAGATATTCGTCGAAGTCCAGGGCATGTGTTCAGATCAAATGCATTCTATATCGATGTTTCGTCCTGATAGCCAGTGCGCGTGATTCCGCCCCGGCCAGCGTGTGTTGCCCCTGTGGACGAAGACACCGTGAGATGTCTCCGCACGAGCGCTCAAGACCATTGAATCCGCCGAGATCGCCGCGCGCGGCCGCGGCGTCGCCGTCGCGCCCGGACGCCGGCCACGCCGCAGGCGACGCCGAACCTGAGCGCGTGAGAACACACCTCCCTACTCTCCAGGGCCGTCCCGAACATGCAGTTGCGCCGCGGCTCAGCGGCGGCTCATGAATCGACGCGAACGGGACGAGTCCGTCGACCGTCGACGTGATGGCGCAGCGCGCGCCGCGCCATCCTGGGCAGCCGTGGAGAGCGTCGTGCGCCGGCGGAGGCCCGCCGGCGGCGCGTCAGCGCCCGGGGAGCGGCAGCCCGGCTTGCGCCGAGAGCCGGGCCATCGCGAGCTTCGCGGCGACGAGCGCCTCCTCCGGCGTGCGGCCCGTGGCGGAGAGGTGGCCCATCTTGCGGCCGGGGCGGGCGACCCGCTTGCCGTAGAGGTGGAGCCGGACGCCCGGGATCTCCAGCGCGGCCTCGAACGGCGGCGGCGCGCCGCCGAGCCACACGTCGCCGAGCAGGTTGAGGATCGCCGCGGGGCGGACGATCTCGACCGAGCCGAGCGGCAGGTCGCACACGGCGCGGACCGCCTGCTCGAACTGGCTCGTCGCGCAGGCGACCTCGGAGGCGTGGTAGCTGTTGTGGGGCCGCGGGGCGAGCTCGTTGATGAGCAGGCGGCCGTCCTTGAGCAGGAAGAGCTCGACGACGAGCAGCCCCTCGACGCGCAGGCCGACCGCGAGGTCGAGCGCGATCTGGACCGCCTGCCCCGTCACCGCGGCCGACAGCGGGCCCGGCAGCAGCGACCAGTCGAGGATCTGGTCGACGTGGTGGTTCAGCGCCGGCGGGTAGACCGCGAGCTTGCCGCTCGGGCTCCGCGCGACGAGCACCGAGAGCTCGGCCTCGAGGTCGAGCGCCTGCTCGACGACGCAGCGCTGCCCGCCGAGCGACGCGAAGAGCGACGCGGCCTCGCCCTCGAGACCGCCGGCGCCGCCGCCCTCGTCCAAGCACGCGTCCCCCGAGAGCCGCAGCTGGCCGCGGCCGTCGTACCCGCCGACGCACGATTTCACGAAGCACGCCCCGCCCATGGCGCGCGTCGCCTCGAGGAGCTGCTCGCTCGTCGCGACCTCCCGGAACGGCCCCACCGGGAAGCCGTTGCGCGAGAGCCAGCCCTTCTGGACGCCGCGATCCTGCACCAGGGTCAGCACGTCGGCCGACGGGCGCACCGGCGCGAACCGGGCGGCGGCGACGAGGCCGTCCGTTGCGACCTTCTCGATCTCGAGCGTCACCACGTCGCACTGCGACGCGAGCTCGGCCGCCTGCGCCACGTCGTCGAACGAGGCGACGATGCAGCGATCGAGCACCGACCGGGCCGGGCAGTCCGGGTCAGGGTCGAGGGCGTGGACCTTGTACCCGAGCGTGCGGGCGGCCAGCGCCGTCATGCGGCCGAGCTGGCCGCCACCGAGGATACCGAGCGTGGAGCCGGGAGCGATGGGCATTTCCGGAGGACCTGTACGAGAGGGAGCGAAACGAGGCCCGACGAGGCCTGACGAGCTAGACGATGACCGAGTCGCGTAGCACCGCCGCCTCCTGGGCGCCGCGGAAGGCGGCGAGGCGCTCGCGGAGCTCCGGGTGCTTGCCCGACAGGACCGCCGCCGCGAACAGGGCCGCGTTGGCCGCCCCGGGCTTGCCGATCGCCATCGTGGCGACGGGGACGCCCTTCGGCATCTGGACGATCGAGAGCAGCGCGTCCATCCCGTTCAGCGCCGTGGCGGGGATGGGCACGCCGATGACGGGCAGCACCGTCTTCGCCGCGACCATCCCGGGCAGGTGGGCGGCGCCGCCGGCGGCGGCGATGATCACCTCGATCCCGCGCTCCGCGGCCGTGCTCGCGTACTCGAACATCCGGTCCGGCGTGCGGTGCGCCGAGACGACGCGCACCTCGTGCGGGATGCCGAGCTGCGTGAGCAGCTCGCTCGTGACGGCGAGGTGCTCGTAGTCGCTCTTGCCGCCCATGATCACGCCGACCCAGGGCTTCTCGGCCGAGCTCACTCCCATTTCCGCCGGGGTCCGGCCCTCGCCGGCCCCTCCCTGCGCCATCGTGCTCATCGTTCCACCGCTCACCGGCTCCTCAGCCGTCCGTCGTCCGTCATCCGTCGCCCCCCCGCCCGCGTCAGCGCGTCAGCTGATCCAGGAGGCTCAGGCTCTCGCGCTCTTCCTCGCCGATCTCGCCGTCGGACGAGATCATCTCGCGCGCGGCGTTCAGGAAGAGCTGCCGGTGCGCGCGCGGGATCTTCATCGGATCCACGTCGTCGGCCGCGGGGGGCACCTCGAGCCAGCCGCGCACCTGCTTGGCTTCCTCCGCGTCCAGGTGGAGCCGCAGGATCATCTTGCGCACGAACTCGCGCTCCTGGTCGCGCACCTGGAGGTCGGCCCAGGCGAACGAACAGATGAACCGCATCAGCTGGAGGCGTTCTTCGCGAGAAAGCTTGTCGAGCATGGGCGGGGACTCTAGCCCGGATCCGCCAGCGTTTTGTGTGGAAATCAGCGAGCCGCGCGCCCTAGGGGGATTCCCGGTTCCGGAGTGCTGGCCCCCGCCCGGGCGCCCGCTCCTCGCCGCTCAGCGGTACGGGCGGGCGGCGCGCGGGCCGCGCAGGAGCGCCGCCACGTGCAGCTGCTCGCCGAGCAGATCGCGCAGGGTGGCGGGGTCCTCGAGCGGGGCCGGCAGCGTGATCACGATGGCGTGCGGGGCGATCCGGAGCGCGCGCGTGCGGGCCTGCAGGCCCTTGACCGCCTCGCGCGCCCTGGGCGAGGCGGCGCGCAGCTGCTCGGGATCGTCGGGATCGAGCGCCGCGTCGAGGGGCGGCTCCACCACCAGCGTGATCTCGGAGCGCTCGGGGTGGGGGCCTCGCTCGAAGCAGGTGTCCACGTGGAACGTCGCGCCGTCGACCTGCGCGTCCCGGATGCGCATGCGGCCCACCTCGAAGCGGCCGTGGACCTCGGCCGCGAACCGCTCCCAGGCCGCGCGCATCCCCGCCATCGGCGTGGGCGGCGGGATGCGCCTCTTCGCGGCGCCGATCTCGGCCGCCAGCGCGGCGAGGTGCTCCAGGAACGCGCCGAGCCAGGGCTGATCGTGGCCCGGCGTCCGCGACCGGACCGACACGTGCTCGTCGTCCAGCCGGACGTCGTCGAAGGCGAGCAGCGCCCGGCGCAGCGGCCCCGCGATCACGGCGCGCACCTGGCCGGGATCGCGCCCGCGCACGCGGTAACGGCGGCCGAAGCCCTCGTCGTCCTCGGACGACAGCGCGAGCAGGAAGCGCTTCACGCCGACCTCCAGGTCGAGCCCCCACGACGGCCAGCGCAGCTCGCCCACGAGCGCGCCGCTCGACGAGGAGCCCGCGTCGATCCACACCGACGCCGCGGCGCCGGAGAGCGTGCCCGAGAGGCGGAGCTCCAGCGCGTCGAGGGACAGGCCGTGGCGCGCGCCGACCGCTTCCCAGACGGCCCGCCACCTCCCGGAGCCGATCTGCCGCCGCATCGCGCCGAGGCCGGGCGGGCTGTCGAAGACGCCGAGCGCGAGCGGCGTCGTGTGGACGACGCCGTCCGCGCGCGCGAGATCGACGCGCACCTCGAGCCCCCAGACGAGGGCGACCCAGCCGGCGTCGAACGACGGCGCCACCGAGCGGGGGATCCGGAACCGGAAGGGCAGCTCCCGCCCCTCGTCGCGGCTGTCCGCGCGGCGGAAGGCGGTGAAGCGGTGCGCCTCGGTCGCGCGGTTCGGCGCGGAGCGGTCGGCGCTGAGGAGGCGCTCGACGCCGACCAGCGAGATCTCGATGCCGCGCACGCCGCGGCCCTGCACGTTGCCGAGGGCCACGGCCCCCGAGATCTCGTCGCCCGGCGCGAAGACGCGATCGTCGAGCGAGACCTCGACGAAGGGGCTGTCGCCGCGCGCCGTGGTCCCCGCGGCCGGCGACCGGCCCGGGCGCGTGACGGGGCGGGGCGTGACGAGCACCTCGTAGGACTCCTGGACGTCGAGCCACCACGGAATCGCGATGGAGAGCGTGATGCCGTAGCGGATCTCGGCGCGCGTGCCGAGGTAGGAGCAGGGCGCGTCGTCCGGGAGCGGGAAGCTCGCGCGGTAGCGCTGCTCGCCCTCCGGGAGCGTCGTCGCCCCCGAGACGCGGGCGACGAGCGAGAGGAAGTGGGGCGGCACGAGGACGCGCTCCTCGACGCGGGCGACCTGCATGCCCTCCAGGTGGAGCTCGATCGCGTCGACCGGCGTCCTCCCGCGGCAGCGGAGCACCAGCTCGACCAGGACGACGTCGCCCGGGTGGACGGTCCTGGACATCCGGAGCTCGACGTCGGGTCGGGTTCGCATGGTGTCCGGCTCAGCGCGGCGGGCGCGGGCTCACTTCACGAGCGGGGCCGGGACGGTCAGGCGGATCGGCCCTCGGGGAGCGCCGCGCTCGAAGATCTCTCCGCGCCGGTCCGCGACGCCGAGGCGCATGAGCCCGTCCGCGCGCACGAGCGCGAAGGGCGCGCGCGGGGCCGGCGCGTCGCGGACCGAGCCTCCCCGGCCCGCGTCGAACGGGACGATGAAGACCGCGACGTCCTCGGCGCCGGCGGCCGGCGCGCGGGGCGCCGCGGCGTGGGCGCAGCGCCCGGCGACCGTGGCGTTCCTGTCCTCGGCGGCGCAGCGGGCGAGCGCGCGGCGATCGTCGTCGGCGCCGCTCCGCGCGAGGTGGTCGGCGGCCGCGAGGCGGACCGCCTCCGCGGGGTCGCGCGCGAGCAGGTCCCGGGCCGCGTCGCCGTCGCAGCGGGCGCCGGCCACGGTGAGGGCCGCGAGCGCGTTGGCCCGCACGTAGGGGCGCGCGTCGGGGAGCGCCGCGCAGAGCGCCGCGGCCGCGCGGGCCGGCTGCCCGGCGCGGCCGGCGGCGCGCCCGATCGCGCCCGCCGCGTTGCCCGCCACGGCGGCGTCGGGGTCCTTGAGGAGCGGCAGGAGCAGCGGCAGCGCGTCCTTGTCCCCCGCCGCGCCCAGCGACCAGACCGCGTTGGCGCGGACGCCGGGATCCGGGTCACCCGCGAGCTTGCGGAGCGCGGCGGCGGCCTCCGGGTGCCCCGCGAGCGCCTCGGCGATCTTGCGGCGATCGTCGATGGGCGCCGCCGAGGCCATCCGCGCGAGCGCGGCGCCCGCGGCCTGCCCCGGCATGCGGCCGAGCCCCTCGATCAGCGCGTCGCGCGCGGCGTCCGGCGCGCTCGCGATCGCGGCCGCGACCTCGTGGACGAGGCCCTTGCCGCTCGCGTCGCGCGCGTCGTTCGCGGCCTTCGCGTCCGTCGCGCCGTCCGCGCGCGACAGGGCGCCCGAGAGGGCGATGCCGAGCGCGCCGCGGTCCTGCTCCGCCGCGACCGTGAGGCGCTGGAGCAGCGGCCGGGCGCTGCCTGGGCCGGCGACGCGGGAGAGCGCGATCGCCGCCCGGAGCCGCACGTCGGCCGACTCGTCGTCGAGCGCCGCGAGCAGGGCGGCGTCCACGGCCGCGCCGAGCGTCCCGGCCGCGCGCGCGGCCCCGAGCGCCTCGATCACGGCGAGGCGGAGCGGCGTGGAGCGCGCCTTGGCGAGCGGCAGCAGCGCCGCCTGCGCGCGCGGCGAGCCGGTGCGCCCGAGCAGCTGGACGAGGGCGAGCTTCTCGTCGGGCGCGGTCGCCGGGTCGACCAGCAGGGCGCGCGCCGGGTCCACCGCGCGCCCGTCGGGCCGCGCTGGATCGAGCAGCGCGGTCGCGGCGCGGATGGCCTCCGCGCGGACCGCGGGGTCGGCGTCGCCGAGCAGCTCCAGCACGCCGGGCAGCGCCGCGGGATCGCCGAGCGCGCCGAGGGCGCGCAGCCCGTGCCGGAGCGGGACGACGCCCCGCTGCATCCCCCGCTCGAGCGCGGGCAGCGCTTCCCTGGCCTTGAGCTCGCCGAGCACGAGGGCGGCGCCCGCGGCTGTGTTGGCCGACGGCGCGGCCGCGAGCGCGGCGACCAGCGCGGGGACGGCCGCGGCGCCGGCGCTGACGAGGGCGTCGCGGACCGCGGAGCGCGGCGCCGCGGGGTTGTCCTTCGCGAGCGCCGCGAGCAGCGCCTTCACGGCCGCGTCGGAGCCGATGCGGCCGAGCGCCCGGAGCGCCGCCTCCCGCACGTCGTTGCTCGAGGTGGCGCTGTCGGACGGCCGCGCCCCCGGGAACACGCCCGCGGCCCCCGGCGACGCCGTGACGAGATCGGCGATCGCCGACGTCGCGTCGTCCGAGCGCAGCCGGCCGAGGGCGGTCACCGCCTCGACGCGCACATCCTGGGATGGGTCCTGGAGCGCGAGCAGCAGCGCGCTGACCGCGCGCGGGTCTCCGAGCTCTCCGAGCGCGCGCGCCGTGGCCTTGCGGACCTCCGGCACCGAGTCCTGCACCTTGCCGATCAGCGGCACGACGGCGCGCGCGTCGCCGATCCGGCCGAGCGCGCGCGCGACCTCCGCGCGCACCTCCGGCGCCGTATCGTCGAGGTGGCCGAGCAGCGGCGAGACCGCGTCCGGGAGCCCCGCCGCGCCCATCGCGGTCGCGGCGGCGAGGCGGACGTGCGGGTCGGGATCGCCGAGCACCCGCCCGAGCGCGACGACGGAGCGGTCCGTGGGCGAGGCGCGGATCACGTCGCAGGCCGCGAGCCGCAGGCGCGCGTCGCCCTCGCCGAGCCACTCGATCACGAGGTCCCCCGCGCGCGGCATCCGGAGGCGCACGGCCGCCCCGGCGAGGTGCAGCCGCACCTCGACGTCCGGGTCGCTCATGCCTCGCTGGATCAGCCTGATCGCCGTCTCCGGGGCGAGCTCGCCCACGCGGGTCGCGGCCAGGCGCCGCTCCAGGGCGTCGCCCGACGTGAGCGCACGCGCGATCTGCTCGGGCACGTTGGGCCAGAGGGTCGCGGCCGCTCCCCCGGGCGACGCGACAGCGGCGGCCGAGGCGGCGACGACGAGCAGGACCTGCGGTAGGCGGCGCAGCGGCGAGGACGAACGGCGCACGAGCCGAGCGTAATACAGCGGGCGCGGCCGCGTCATGGCGTTCCAGACGGCTGGAGCGCCGCGGGGCGACGCGCCGCGGGGGCGCGCGCTGGCGGGGGCGCCTCCTCGCGGCGATCGCGCGCGGAGACCGCGCACGAGCCGCGCCGGTCCCCGAGCGCTGCCGCAACCGTCCGTGGCGTGCAACAGTCTGGCGAGGTGTCCAACATGATTCCGTTCTCCGTTCTCGACCTTGCCCCGATCGTCCAGGGCGGAGACGCCGCCCAGGCGCTCCGCAACTCGCTCGATCTCGCGCGCCACGCCGAGCGGCTCGGCTATCACCGCTACTGGCTGGCCGAGCACCACAACATGGGCGGCGTCGCCAGCGCCGCGACGTCGATCGTCATCGCGCACGTGGCCGCCGGCACCTCGACGATCCGCGTCGGCGCGGGCGGGATCATGCTGCCGAACCACGCCCCGCTCGTGATCGCCGAGCAGTTCGGCACGCTGGCGTCGCTCTTTCCAGGGCGCATCGATCTGGGCCTCGGGCGCGCTCCGGGCTCTGACCCGCTCACCGCCCGCGCGCTCAGGCGCAACCTGGCCGGCGACGCGGACGGCTTCCCCCAGGACGTCCTGGAGCTGATGGGCTACTTCCGCCCGGCGGAGCCTGGCCAGCCGGTTCAGGCCGTGCCCGGCGCCGGGCTCCGCGTGCCGATCTGGATCCTCGGCTCCAGCCTCTTCGGCGCGCAGCTCGCCGCGGCGCTCGGCCTCCCCTACGCCTTCGCCTCGCACTTCGCGCCGGGCCAGATGACGCAGGCGATCGCGCTGTACCGCAGGGAGTTCCGCCCCTCGGACGAGCTCGCAGAGCCCCGCGTCATGCTGGGGATCAACGTGGTCGCGGCCGGCACCGACGAGGAGGCGCGCCGGCTGTGGACCTCGCTCCAGCAGGCCTTCGTCAACCTTCGCCGTGGCCGGCCGGGGCCCTTTCCTCCGCCGGCCGACGACTTCGAGCGCGACCTGAGCCCCCTGGACCGCGCCGGCCTCGAGCAGTCGCTGTCCTGCTCGGTCGTCGGCTCGCCCGAGACTGTGCGGCGCGGGCTGGACGCCTTCATCACCCGCACCCGCGCCGACGAGCTCATCGTGAGCTCGCCGATCTTCGATCACGCCGCGCGCGTACGCTCGCTCGAGCTCACCGCGGCGGTGCGCGACGAGCTCGCCCGCGCCGGCTGAAGCGCCTTGCCCGGAGGCGCGGGCTCGCGCCGGGCGGGCCGCCGGCTCGGCGCGCAGCGCTCTCCGTCCGGCTCGTTCGCGGGACGGTGCTCGACCACCTCCGGGCAAGCTCGCCCGCCGTACTTCCCCGACGGTGCTCCACCACCTCCGGGCAAGCCCGCAGGACTTCCACCGAGGTCCTCCACCACCTCCGGACAGCCTCTGGCGTGCTGGTCATCCTCGTCGACGCCGACGGGGAGCAGAGAGCTTCCTCACCGACCGGGGGGGCAAACCTCGCGCTCGATCCGCTGCGGCGGGAGGTGACGGGACTGTTCGGTATCGGTCGATGCAGCCGAGCGATGCGTCGACCCGGGTCGGGTAGCAGGCGGGACCGCAGGCGCTCACGGGGGGCGCCCAGGCGACCCGTTGACGGAGGGATTCGTCGACCGTCGTGCGGGATCGACTGGATGCACATGACGTGGGCCGTCTTGCCGTTGCTCATGGTCACCTTCCACCACTGCGTGCCGGGGTCATAGGTGACGAAGACGCCGTCGTCCCAGGAGCTGGTCCGGAAGCGTCCAGCGACGTCCGTGAGGAAGCATTGCGTGCCGAGCGGGCTCGTGCCGTGGTCCATTGCCTGGACCAGGTTGTGCGTGGCCGTGCCGGAACTCGGCGCGATCTAGGTCCAGACCCCGATGCCGGTGCCGGGGCTGACATCCACGCAACTGCCGTCGCCTAGGGCGTTCCCGGTGCCGCCGATGTACCAGTTGGTACCGTCGTTCCAGACCTGCACGCTGTCGCCGGCGGCCTGCCATTTGTCGCCCCCGTTGTTCCACACGCTCATCAGGCCACACCGCCGGTTGGCAGTGACCGGCGCCAGGACCTTCGCCGCCTGTCCGGAACTCCACCGGATCTCCCCCGTCCTGTTCGCGATGCTGGGAACGCAGAGGGTGGTCGCCTTGACCTTGGCGCCCTCGTACCTGCCCTTCGTTCGAAAATACCAGCCGCCGCTGTAGGTCCAGACCCCCGCAAAGCCGATGTTGGAGGTGTCGTTGGCATCGAGGTCACCGGCGACCCCGGAGAGGAGCAGGCGGGGATCGGCGCGATCTCTCTGTCGTAGTTGGGCTGGTGGAAGAAGACGAGGGACTGCCGGCGCGCGCCCCTCGCGTCCGGCGGCGGCAAGGCGACCCGGTGGAGCGTCGAGCGCCATACGTCGTTGGTCCACTGCTGCATGAGATCGGCGATGTTCACCACGAGGGCGCTGGAGGGGGCCGAGACGGCCTCCCAGTCGTCGCCGCCGCGATGCACCTCCAGCCCGCCGGGCGCGCCCTGCATGCTGAGCAGCGTGAGGCTGCCGTAATCCGTGTGCGCGCCCGCGCAGAGCTGGCCCGCGAGGGGCCGCTTCGCGAGCTCCGGATAGTTGAGCGCGCGCAGGGCGCTGACGCTCTTGTCGAGGACATGCCGTTCTCGCTCTGGTACCGGTTTGCCCGGTCCGCTCGCATCGCCGACGGTCCGGACGAGGTCCACGATGTCGTCGTCGCGCGCGACTTCCTGCGCGGCGCGCTGACGACGCTGATTTGAGCGGGCCCCCCGGCGGAACGCCGAGCGACATCGAGCGCCTCCGCGCCGGAGGTGGGTTGACGCGCGCCCGCTTCGAGCGAGATCCCGCAGGCTCGCCGCGGCGAGGCGCTGCCCCGGAGGAAGCGGGAACCAAGACGATTCGGCGATGTCACAGGTGAATCGCCACGCCCGCCCGAGGTGACCAGAGATCGCGTCGGGTGCGGTCCGCACCTTTCACCTGGAGGTCGAGCCATTCTCCATGATCTGTCCGCGCATCGAAGGGCTCGCTGCGCGCTCCACGGCATCGATACAGCCGACTTCGACGCGCGCAGTCGGCGCTCCGATTTCAATTTGACAAAAATGCCACGTCGCTGTTCACTGCGCGGCGCGAGGTGGCTTACATGAATACGCTCGGAAGTCGCGCGCTCGGGCTTGGGTTTTTGGCGGCGCTGACATTCGGTTGTTCGGATCAGGGAGGCGAGGCTCTCGATCTGAGGGAGAGAGAGGACGCCCCGGCGCAGCGCGGCGCGTCGCCGGAGCTCCCGGGCTTCGAACGTGTGACCGATTGGGTGCTTCGGGGTGACGGGGAGCTCTCGTCGGTCGCCCATGCGACCCAGGGATCTCAGGCGATCGAGGTTTCCATGGCAGGGGGGGTGCGGCTGGAGAGCCTGCCCTTCCGGGTAGATGACTCGCCGGCACGCATCGGCGTGGACGTGCGCACGCCGGATGAAAACTACTCGTGGGCAGGTAACTTGGAGGTGTCCCTCGACTGCGCGTCGCGGAGCATCCGTCACGAGACCGTCGGGAGAGTCGAGCTCGCTCCGATCTCCACGGGGAGATTCGAGACGATCTCGCTTCCGCTGCCCCCGTCGCTGCGCGAGCGGCTCGCTGGCGGTTGCGAGGACCTGGTGGTTCGCTTCGCGGTGGACACCTCGAGCAGCGTCGAGGCCATCTCGTTCGATCGTCTCGAGCTCGGGTACCATGTGGGGGTTGTCGCCTCGCCGCTCTGCGGCGTGTCGCCTCTCCCGCCGGACGCAGAAGAGGAGCTGCCCGACGGATACCTCCGCCGTCACGTCTGGCGAAGCGGCGCCTCCGTCCAGTTCGAGCTCGCCCGCCTCCAGGAGGCCATCGCCAGTGAACCTGAGATCCTCGGGATCACCGCCGACGACGCCCTGCAGCACTTCATCGCGGTGGTCGACGCCGGAACGGACGAGGAGCTCACGGCAGTGGCAGAGAGATTGCAGCGGCTCGAGCCCACGGTCCCTCTCGTGGTGCAACCGAGCTGCAGGAGCGGCAGCGAGCTCAGGCGAGCGCTCGAGGTCATCCAGACCGGGAGCTTCCATTCGCGCGCGCCGGAGGTGGAGCTCCTTTACTTGCTGGACGTCGCGGAAGGGCGCTACGTGGTGTTCGCCGATGCTGCCGATGCCGACGTGGCAGAGGCTCTGCAGGGCGCGCTGGGGGCCCTCGTGACGATCGAGTCCCGGCCCTTCGGCGAGCATGGGCGGTTCAACGACGGCGAGCCGCACTACGGGGCAGCCGCCATCGAGACGGACACGGGAGTCTGCACCGCCGGGTTCGTCGTGAACTGGGGGCTCATTCGTGGTGCGGTGACGGCGGGGCACTGCGTCAGCGCGGCGGGAGAGTTCGTCTATTCCGGCCCGGAGTTCTGGGGTGAAGCCGGTCACTTCCCCGCGAACACGACGGCGTGGGACATGGTGTACGTCGGTCCGTCGTTCCCGCTGGAGACATACTCCGCGCGCATTCACACAGACCCGTGCTGCCCAGTCACCAGGCCGGTCACGAGCAAGGTGAACCCCGCGAACGGGCAGATCGTGTGCATCAGCGGCAGGAACTATCTGGCCAAGTGCAGCGTCGAGGTCTTCAACATGCAATCCACCTGGGTCATCGACGGGAACGCCCGCTCGAACGTGTGGTTCGGCCGCCGCACGGGCGTCAACATCGCGGCTCCCGCTGACTCCGGCGCGCCGATCTACATCCCCGTCGGCGTCGGGAACGCCGCGATCGTCGGGATGCACATCGCCGGGTTCGTGGTGGCCCCCTTCGACCAGACCTGGTTTCACTCGGTCGCCAACATCGAAACTCAGCTAGGAGTCACCGTTGCGTTTTGACTGGAGCCTCGCCGCGGCCCGACCGCTCGCCGCTTCCCTCCTCCTCGCGGCCGGGTGCAACGCTCGTGCGCCGGGGAGCGGCGGCGATGCAGCGACCACCGGCGCGAAACCACAGGGGCCCCCGGCCACGACGTCGGCCGCGCCGTCAGCCTCGAGGCCGGAGGCCGCCCCGGCGGCGAGTCCATCGAGCGATGTCCCTCCCGCCGCGGATCGAGCCGCCTTCAGCCCGGTCACCCTCGAGACGATCCAGCGCGCGCAGCACAAGATCACCGAGGGCCACGCGGTCGGCGTGAACCTGCAGCCGTACTGCGAGCCGGAGGCTCAGGCGCCTGGCAGCACGAGCCCGGTCGGCGAGATTGCATGGCCAGAGCTCCGCGTGAC
Source organism: Sorangium sp. So ce117 (assembly GCF_051524395.1). NCBI lineage: Bacteria > Pseudomonadati > Myxococcota > Polyangiales > Polyangiaceae > Sorangium > Sorangium sp. So ce117. Next base: position 2,627,788 of record NZ_CP150309.1, on the reverse strand, counting down.
CGACTATCAGCCGCTGCACGATCTGCTCTCGAAGCACCCATCGTTCATCGGGGTGGTCACCGAGCGGAAGCGCCGGTCGATCGTCGTCGTCTTCGAGCCAGACTTCCAGGATTGGGCGTCGATTCAGGCCCAGATCCCGGTTCCGAGGCGCGTCCCGGTCGAGCTGCGTCCCGGCTGTCACACGCGGAAGCAGAGAGAGCTCGCGCAGCAAGCGCTCGAGGCGCTCAAGAAAGAGCCGGCGGTCGGCTCGGCGTTGCACGCATGGTCGCCCGACGCCTCGATCGCCGGCTTCCGTGTCTTCGTGCTACCGGGAGACACGGCGACGGCGGCGCTCGTCACCGAGCGGCTCGCCTCGATCGCGAGCGTCTGGTTCAGCCGGCCCTTCGGGCAGCACTGAGCTCCCGCTGCTCGCCCGGGGCGCGGACCCCCTGGTCGAGCGCGACCTGAGCCCCCTCGACCGCGCCGGCCTGGAGCAGGCGCTGGCCTGCTCGGTCGCCGGCTCGCCCGAGACCGTGCGGCGGTGGCTGGACGCCTTCATCACCCGCACCCGCGCCGACGAGCTCATCGTGAGCTCGCCGCTCTTCGATCACGCCGCCCGCGTGCGCTCGCTCGAGCTCACCGCGGCGGTGCGCGACGAGCTCGCCTGCGCCGGCTGAAGCGCCTTGCCGGAGGCGCCTAGGCTAGGGAGTGAGATCGCCCAGCTTGTCGGTGTCGTTCAGGGTCACGGAGATCTCCGCGCCCAGGCCCGCCCCGCCGGCGAACGCCGGCGCGTCGACGCGCACGGCGCACCTCCCGTCGGCAATGACCTCCGCGGAGCGCGTCAGCAGATCCCCCCAGGGGATCTGGATGCCGACCACCCGGTTCCCCGTGCGTGCACCTTCACTGGATGTCTCTCCATCGACAAGGGTCCTCCCGCCCCCTGCATGGCCGGGGAGCGCGAACACCACGTCCATGGCGTCGATTCGGGCGGCAGGGATCACCGAGACCTCGCGCGATGGGCCGCCGTCGGTCGCGGTGATCACGACGGTGCCATCCCCGGTTGCGACGATCTCGGAGGGCGCGCCCCCTCGCGCCCCCGGAGCTCCACGCCGGTCCCCGCCACGTCGACCGCCGGATGCTCGACGTTCTGTGGGGAGAAGGGCTGGCCCGCCGCGTCGAACGCCACCGGGATGATCGGGAGAGGCCGGTTCGACTGGATGACGGCGCGCGCGCCGCAGCTCGCCGGGATGCGGCTAGGAAGCGCCAGGGCGTTGCTGCCGGCCACGCCGTGCCCGGCGCCCGTCCTCCGCGGTGCAGAGTACGTCGGCGACCCGGGTCGGGTAGCAGGCGGGACCGCAGGCGCTCACGGGGGGCGCCCAGGCGACCCGTTGACGGCGGGATCCGTCGACCGTCGTGCGGGATCTACTGGATGCACATGACGTGGGCCGTCCTGCCGTTGCTCACGGTCACCTTCCACCAGTTGGTCCCGGGGTCATAGGCGACGAAGACGCCGTCGTCCCACGCGTTGGTCCGGAAGCGTCCAGCGACGCCCGTGAGGAAGCATTGCGTTCCGAGGGGGCTCGTGCCGTGGTCGATTGCCTGGATGAGGTTGTGCGTGGCCGTGCCGGAGCTCGGCGCAATATATGTCCAGCGCCAGGTGCCACTGCCGGGGCTGACGTCCACGCAAATGGCCAGGCCATTGGCGTTCCCGGTACCGTCGATGAACCAGTCGAGGCCGCTGTCCCAGACCCGCACGCTGTCGCTGGCGGCCTCCCATTCGTCGTGGAACCCGAAGTTGCCCACCATCCTCAGGCCACACCTCCGGCTGACAGTGGACGGCGCCAGCTTCGTCGGGCCGTCTCCGGAACTCCACCTGGCGAACGTCGTCCTGTTCTTGATGCTGGGAACGCAGAGGGTGGTCGCCTTGACCTTGGCGCCCTCGTCGTAGCCAATCGTTTCCAGTAACCAGCGGTCGTCGTTGCTCCAGACCCCCGCCCAGGCACCGATGGAGGTGTCGGTGGCATTGAGGTTACCGCCGACCCCCGAGAGGAAGCAGGTCATATCGTCGGTCGACCCGAGATCCCACGCCGGCGTAGAGTGACCCGCCGTCGCCCGCGACCAGCCCCAGTAGCCGGTGAATGCCTGCTCGGCCGTGCCGACCAGCTCGTCGTCCATCAGCTCGTCGCCCGCCTGTTCACCCGTGGCCGCCACGCAGCCGATTCCCATGAGCAGGACAGGGAGGATGCACGAGAGCTTCCAGAATTTGTTCGATACGTTCTTCATATGTATTCCATCGATAGGGGGCGTGCAGCTTTGACGGCGCTTCAAAGCGGATCCATGCAGCGGCGCTTTCGTGGTCCGCGCCCGAGCGTGCAGCGATCTTCGATCGAACCGTGGGTCACGGCGCCGCAACGCGTGGATCAGGTGAAGACCATTGCTGAAGGGACAAAGCAACAGGCGCGCCAGCTCTGGCGTCCTGGGTGCTCGCATGCGCAGCAGCGCCAAACTCGGGTCACCGCGGCGCCAGCGCGTCGCAACTACAGCGGCTGCAGAGCGAGAGGGCTGCTGCGCCACGCGTCGCCAGGCGGAGCCGTGCTGAAAGTTCCTGCTGGACTGTAGCGCATGTCACGGCGCGGCCGTGACATGTCACGTGACATGTCACGTGACATGTCACGTGACATGTCACGGCGAAGCCGGCGGCGATCCAATCCAGGTCAGGTGAGCGGCAGTCGTTCCTCGGGAGTCGACCGAGCTACTCACGCACGATCCGGACGCTGCTCCTCGAGTGACTCCTGGTGCCGGGGGTCGAGCAGGTGCACGTCACGGTCGCCATGACGAGCGACGCCGCGCGCGGGCTCTACCAGCGCGCGGGATTCCGCGTCGCCAGCGTCCTGCCGCGCGCCATGATGGACGGCGACAGGGCCATCGACGCCAGGCCTGTGCCGGGAGCAGGCGACCACGTCAGAACAAAATTTCGCCCCGGCGGGCATGTGAACCGGCTCCGGCCAGCTACCGCCGCGCCCCCGGGCCACCCCCAGCGCCCCTCCGGGCCCGGTCGCCCGAAATTCAGCAATTTCGGTCAGGCATGGCGCGCGGCGCCTCGTTACCTTGCCCCTCGCCGAGGAGGACACCGCGTTGACCAAAGCCGCCGAGAACGCGTATATCGAAAGGTTCCGCAGGGTGCTCGAGCACATCGACGCGCACCTGGACGAGGACTTGACGCTCGAGCGGCTGAGCGGGGTCGCCGCGTGCTCGAAGTTCCATTTTCACCGGCAGTTCTCCGAGCTGTTCGGGATGGGAGTTCACGAGTACGTGAAGCTCGTCCGCCTGCGGAGCGCGTCCTACCGTCTCGCGCTCCCGCAGCGGGATCACGCCCGGATCATCGATATCGCGATGGCGAGCGGCTACGAGAGCCCCGAGGCCTTCTCGCGCGCCTTCAAGAGAGCGTTCGGCCAGTCCCCCTCCGAGTTCCGGGAGCAGCCCCGGTGGGATCCTTGGCACGCCACCCATGAGCGCCTGAGAGAGACAAGGGCCCTCCCCATGAAGGCCGCTCACCGCGCCGAGGACGTGGCGATCGTGCGGTTCAACGAGACGCGCGTCGCGGCCCTCGAGCACCGCGGCGACCCGAAGCGGATCCTGGAATCGGTGCGCCGGTTCATCGCGTGGCGCAAGGAGAACAAGCTCCCGCCGAGGGTCAGCGCGACCTTCAACATCCTGTACGACGACCCGGCCGAGTCCCCGCCGGAGGCCTACCGCGCGGACCTCTGCGCGGGCATCCACCGCCCCATTTCAGAGAACCCGCACGGCGTCGTCGAGAAGGCGATCCCCGGCGGCCGCTGCGCCGTCCTCCGGCACGTCGGATGCGACGACACGCTCTACGTGGCCGTGAGGTACCTCTATGCGACCTGGCTCCCCATGAGCGGAGAGGAGCTGCGGGATTTCCCGCTCTTTCTGCAGCGGGTGCGCTTCTTCCCCGAGGTGCCCGATCACGAGGCCGTCACGGATGTCTTCCTCCCGCTCCAGTGAGCTTCCCGTGAACAGACAGGCATCGTCCCTGGTCTTCCCATCCCCCCGACACCGTCCGGAGAAACGCGCATGAATCGATTCGTGGGCTGCCGCAGCCTGACCGTTCGAGATCCGATGAACGACCTCTCGTTCCCGGTCCTCGTGATGTACCCGACGCACGTCCCTGCCGAGGTCGTATCGATGGGGCCTTACTCGCTGGAGGTCGCCAGGAACGCGCCCGTGCACGGCGGCCCTCTCCCCTTCGTGCTCATCTCGCACGGCGGCGGCGGGACGCCCCTCGGGTATCGGACGCTCGCGTCCCACCTCGCACAGAGCGGCTATGTCGTCGCGATGCCCGAGCACCCCGGGGACAATCGCAACGATCGGTCCCTGACCGAGGCGATCGAGAACCTGGAGCGCCGGCCCCGCCACGCCCGGCTGGCGGTGGACGCTGTCTGCTCCGACGCCGAGCTCGGGCCTCGCCTGCAGGGCGACGACATCGCCGTCATCGGGCACTCGATGGGCGGCTACACCGCGCTCGCCCTCGCGGGCGGGCAGCCCTGGACGGGGCCGGGGCAGAGGGTCGCGGTCACGAAGGATCCGCGCGTCAAGGCGCTGGTCTTGATGGCCCCCGCGGCGTGCTGGTTCGTGCCCAACGACGCCTTGAAGGACGTCGAGGCGCCCATCCTCCTGCTCGTGGCGGAGCACGACCGCATCGCGCCGCGATGGCAGGGGCAGCTCGTCCTCGACCTCGTCCCCGACCCGGCCCGGGTCACGTTCAAGGTCGTCGAGAACGCGAACCATCACGCGTTCCTGAGCCCGTTTCCTCCCCAGATGCGGCGCCCGGACTTCCTGCCCGCGATCGATCGCTCCGGGTTCGATCGCGAGGCGTTCCACCGCCGGCTCGAGCGCGACGTGCGCGAGTTCCTCGACGCGGCGCTGCGGCAGAGCCCTTCGTCGCCGCCACGTCGACGGCCCGTCCCGGAGAGAGCAGGCGACGCGCCGGCGGCCGTGGAACCACCTCAGCCCGGATCGAGCCGGTAGACGCGCCCCGTGTTGAACATCACCACATAGACCTCCCCGGCCGCGTCCTCGCCGAACGAGGCCGGGAGTCCGTTGGGGTTCAACGCCGAGGTCAGCTCGACGCGATCGGTCGCGGCCTTGCCGTCCCACACGAAGGAGAAGAAGCGGCCCGTCACGTAGTCGCCATAGAGATAGCGGCCGCGCAGGCACGGGATCTTCGCCCCGCGGTAGACATAGCCGCCGACGATGGAGCCCGCCTCGCTCCGCGGGTGCTCGACCGCGGGCGGGAGACCGCGCGGCTTGCACGTCGCGCCAGGAGGGTAGCAGTGGGCGCCCTCCATCGCCTCCCAGCCGTAATCGTTCCGGCCCTGGCCAGGGCGCTCCACCAGGATCTCTTCCCAGCTCTTCTGGCCGACGTCGCCGATGTACATGTCCCCGGTGAGCCGGTCGAAGCTGAACCGCCACGGGTTCCTGAGCCCGTAATCCCAGATCATCGGGTCGCCGCTGGTCATGTTGCCCGCCGGCGCCTTGCCCGGCTGATCGACGTCGATGCGGAGGATCTTGCCGAGCTTCGAGGTGAGATCGGCCGCGGGGCTCGGCGATCGCGCGGAGTCGCCGATCGCGGCGTAGAGATGGCCGTCCTTGCCGAAGGCGAGCATCCCGCCGACGTGGTTCCAGGCGCCGTGCTTCACGTCGACCAGCGACCTGACCGGCTCGGGATGGGCGGCGTCGCCGCCCTGCGCCGCGCGCTTCCACTCCTCGATCACGACGTTGCCGCGCGGGGCCGACGAATAGTGGAGCCAGAAGCGCCCGTTGTTCGCGTAGTCCGGGTGGAACGCGAGCCCGAGCAGGCCGCCCTCCGCGTTCGGCGCCGGGAAGAACACGCGCGAGCGCACGTCGAGGAACGGCGCCTGCTGGACGGCGCCGCCCTTGATGAGCCGGACGACCCCCGTCTTTTCGAGCACGAGGAGGCGCGACGGATCGCCGGGCGGCCCGGCGACATACGTCGGCTGATCGAGCCCGCTCGCCACCATGGTGAGCTTCAGCTGCGGGACGCCCCCGCACTTCGCCGGGCGAGCGAGCTCCGCCGCGCTCGCGGGCGCCCCCTGCGCCGCGGGGGCGCCTTGCGCGGCGGGCACCCCCTGCGCGGCCGGCGTGTCTTGCGCGGCGAGCGCCGCGCCAGGCGCCCCCGTGCCCCCCTGAGCCGCCTGGACGGGGTTCCCCGCCGCGGCCTGGCCGGGAGGGCCGCCCTCGCGGGGCTCTTCGGGCGGCCCCGCGACCTGCACGCGCCTGTCGCAGGCGGCTACACTGCCAGCCAGCAGGAGGCACCAGGCGGTCCGATGGCACGCTCTCGTCAGATAGGCAGCGCGCCCCACGACGCGCCGGTGGCTCGGTCTCTCGGGCAAGCGGGCACCTCCCTCTCCACCTTCACCACGAGAGGCCGCGCCTGGCAAGCCGTGGCCGCGTCGCTGCTGCTGGCCGGCTGCGGCGGCTGCGGCGCGCAGGAGGCGCCCCGGCCCGAACCTCTCCCCACCCCACCGGGCCAGACCGGCCCGGCGGCCGCGACCACCACGCGCGCACCCGGCACAGGCGATCGCCCCGGCCAGGGCGCGGCCCAGGCGCCCGGAGGCCTGCCGCCTTGCAAGGACGGCGACACCGATCCTCACGATCTCCGCTGCACCGGGCTTTACAGCGACCCCGGCGCGCGCACGATCGCGGCGGGTGTCCGCGAGTTCAAGCCGGCCTTCGAGCTCTGGAGCGACGGCGCCGAGAAGACGCGCTGGATCTACCTCCCTCCGGGCGCGACCATCGATGTCTCCCGGATGAACGACTGGATCTTTCCTGTCGGCACAAAGCTGTGGAAGGAGTTCCGTCTGCCCGTCGCCGGCGCGAGCCGCCGTATCGAGACGAGGTTCCTGTGGAAGACCGCGGAGGATGGCTGGACGCGCGCCACCTACGTCTGGTCGGAGGACGGAGCGAGCGCGACGCAGGTGAAGGCCGGTGTCCCCCACGTCCCCGGCGCCCCCGACTATGCGATCCCGGCGCAGGTCGACTGCATCCGTTGCCACGCTGGCAAGACCGACAACCCACTTGGATTCGAGGCGATCCAGCTCGCCGCGCGGGGCGCCGGCGGCCTGACGTATGCCGAGCTCGTCGAGCGCGGCCTCCTGTCGACGACCTCCGGCGGCCCGCTCCCCGACGCGGCCGCGCTCGAGGTGCCCGGGACCGCGACGGAGCGGCGCGCCCTCGGCCTGCTGCACGTCAACTGCGGCGTCTCGTGCCACCACCCGCGCGGCGTCGCGACGCACTTCGAGATGCGCCTCGACATCGACGCTGCCGGCCGGGTGGGCGACGTGCCCGGCACGCGCGTCTACCAGACGGCGATCAACCAGCCCGCGAAGGTCCGCCCGCCCGGAGCGCCGCCGGGAGCCCGCTATGACCGGCTGAGGCCCCTCGATCCGGATCGCAGCGCCGTGCTCCGCAGCATGTCCCGGCGCGACGCGCCCGGCGCGCCGCCCGAGCAGATGCCGCCGCTCGCGACCCGGCGCATCGACGAGGAGGCCGTCGCCGCGATCCGCGCCTGGATCGAGGCGATGACCCCCGCCGCCGGCTACCCGCGCCCCTCCCCTTGATCGCGATCGCCCGCCGGGGTTGCCCGGCGCGTCGCGAACATGCCATCTCCCGGCAGCGCCTCATACCGCCGTCCGAGGCGCCGGGAGGAAGGGAGCGCCGGAAACGCGCGAAGGGCGCCCGCGGGAAACGCCACCGCGCGCGCGCCGGCCCGTGGTGATCGCGGCCCTCGAGCTTCATGCTCCCGGCGGGTCGCAGCGCCGCGCGGCCTCGACCGACCTCGCGCTCGCCGTGCCCACGGCGCCGGCAGATCCCGCCCTCGCCCGGCGAGCGCCCACGACCACGGGGGGAACACGTCACGTGAAGCAGCCGAAAGAGATCAAGACCGCGGAGGGCAAGCTCGGGGTCCTGCTGCCGGGGCTGGGCGCCGTCTCCACGACGACCATCGCGGGCGCCCTGCTCGCGCGGCGCGGGCTCGCGGCGCCCATCGGGTCGCTCACCCAGATGGGCACGATCCGGCTCGGCCGGCGCACCGACGAACGCGCGCCAAGGATCAAGGATTTTTTGCCGATCGCGGCGCTCGATCAGCTGGTGTTCGGCGCGTGGGACATCTTCCCCGACAACGCCTACGAGTCGGCGCGGCACGCGGACGTGCTCGAGCACCGCCACCTCGACGCCGTCCGCGAGGAGCTCGAGCGGATCCACCCCATGCCCGCGGTGTTCTACCCGCAGTACGTCCGGCGGCTCCACGGCAACCACGTGAAGAAGGGCGCGAGCAAGGCCGCGATGGTCGAGCAGGTCCGGGAGGACATCCGCGCCTTCCTCCGCGACAGCGGCGCTGCGCGCGCCGTCGCCGTCTGGTGCGGATCGACCGAGGTCTATATCGCGCCCGCGGAGGTCCACTCCTCCGTCGCGCGCTTCGAGGCGGGCCTCGCCGAGGACCACCCGGCGATCTCGAGCTCCCAGATCTACGCGTGGGCCTGCCTGAAGGAGCGCGTCCCGTTCGCGAACGGCGCCCCGAACCTGACGGTGGATTTCCCCGCCGCGTGGGAGCTCGCGAGCAAGCAGGAGGTCCCCATCGCCGGCAAGGACTTCAAGACCGGCCAGACCCTGATGAAGACGGTGATCGCCCCGGGGCTCAAGGCGAGGATGCTCGGCGTCGCGGGGTGGTTCTCGACGAACATCCTCGGCAACCGCGACGGCGAGGTGCTCGACGACCCGGACTCGTTCCGATCGAAGGAGGTCTCGAAGCTCGGGGTGCTCGAGCACATCCTCCAGCCGCACGTCCACGGCGAGCTCTATGGCAAGCTCTTCCACAAGGTGCGGATCGAGTACTACCCCCCTCGGGGCGACGCCAAGGAGGGGTGGGACAACATCGATCTCGTCGGCTGGCTCGGCTACCCGATGCAGGTGAAGTTAAACTTCCTCTGCCGCGACTCGATCCTCGCCGCGCCCCTCGTGCTCGACCTGGCGCTCCTCCTCGATCTCGCGCAGCGCGCCGGGCTGCGCGGCACGCAGGAGTGGCTCAGCTTCTACTTCAAGAGCCCCATGACCGCGCCGGCCCTGTACCCGGAGCACGATCTCTTCATCCAGTCGATGAAGCTCAAGAACACGATGCGCTGGCTCATGGGGGAGGACCTCATCACCCACCTGGGCAACGAGTACTACGACTGATCGCCCGGCAGCTCCGCGCCGCCCCGCGGCGGCGTCACTGCCAGCGCAGGTGCACGTCGACGACCGCGCCCGTCCGCGTCGAGGCGCCCTCCGAGAACGTGAACGAGGCCCGCTCGATCTCGCAGTTGCCGCGCGCGTCACAGCGCCGATCGCGCCCGTACGAGAGCTCGATCGCGACGAGCCCGCGCGACGCGATCGGCTCGAGCTCGCCGGCGCTCGACGCGCGGTTCGCGTCGCGATCGCTCCACAGCACGAGCCGCGACCACGCCTCGTCCCGCGCCGTGATCCGGCCGTCTCCGTCGGTGTCGAGCTCGCGGAGCGCGGTGAACCCGTTGTCCGCGCGGGCGCCGCTCGAGAGCACCGTCGCCGAGCCGAACAGCTCCTCGCCGCCGTCGATCGCCCCGTTGCCGTCCCGATCGAGCGCGAGCCACGGCGTCGCCGCGGTCGGCCAGTCGGTGGCGATCGTGGCCCCGAGCCCGCTCAGATCGAAGGCGCCGCTCATCGCGGTCACGTACTCGACCGGCCGTTGCTCGAACGAGAGCACGAGCGGCGTGCTGGTGACGCTGCCGCCCGCCTGGCACCCGGTCCAGGTCGCCACCCCGTCGATGTTCTCGCACTGCTCGAAGCCCTCCGTCCCGTTGGCGGTGCAGCTCCGGGACTCGCCGATCTCACACGCCGCTACCACCTCGTCGCCTTCGGGCTCGTCGCCTTCGAGCTCCTCGCCTTCGAGCGCGCCCTCGTCGGTGCCCTCACCGCTTTCCCCTTCCGTCACCTGCGCGGCGCATCCAGCGCCGATCGACGCCACGCCGAGGAGGAGCGCAAGCGAGGCAATTCCCATCGAACCGGAGCGAAGAAGGGTCAGCTTGATGTTCATGGCACAGACCCGGAGCAAGCGTTGCGCCAGCCCCTCGCCGCCCGCTCATCCCGCGAAATCCCCGGGGATCATGGCACCAGGAGCCCCTGAAACGCCCCGACGTGCCACCCTGCGCCAGGAGCACGACTCGAGTCGTGCCACTCTGGTCCAATCCGCGTCGTCTCACGCCCTGCCGGACGGGTGAGCCTTATCCGCGGGGCGGCGCGTAGAAATCCACGATCCGGATCGGCTCGGTCAGGCGCACGCGCACCCGCGATCGCTCCCCGCGGACGTCGCCGCCGATCTGGAAGCTCGTCACCGGGTCCATCTCGATCGTGACCTCGTCCACGAAGTAATCGAACACCGTCTCCAGGTCGTCGTACTCGCCGCTCCAGATGCTCGAGAAGTTCCGCACGAACGTGAACGGCGAGACCACCGACACGCGCAGCTGCATCCGGTCCTGGCGATCGTCCGCATAGGGGAACATCCGGAAGCCGAAGCCGTAATAGGGGATCGTCGACAGCGCCGCGATCTTCGCCGGCCCCTCGTAGATGACGCCGCCCTTCTTGATGGGCGCCCCCAGCATCGCCCCCTTCTCGCCGACGCGGATCGCGTCGTTGCCCTCGTTGATGATGCGGCAGTGCGGTGTTCGCCGCACGAGGTAGCTCGGGATCGTCCGCGTCGTCGCGGCGACGGCGTACGCCACCGGCCCCGGCGCGAGCCGCTTCAGCGGGCCCCGCGCGAGCGCCGACTTCACCGCGTTGTAGTCGCGGAGCATCACCGCATCGATCCCGAAGCCGCAGAACGGCGACAGGATGTCCTCGGCCTCCACGAGCCGCAGGTTCCGGCTCCCGGCCTCGGCGCGGAGCCGCTGGAGGTCGACCGCGAGCCCGGGCTTCGCGCCCGCGCCGCCGGACGCGCCGAGCACCCACGCCAGCGAGTTGCCCGTCCCCAGGCGCAGCAGCCCGAACCGCGGCAGCGGCAGCCCGCGCCGCTTCGCCTCGTTCACCACGGCCGTCACCACCACCGTGAACGTCCCGTCGCCGCCGCCCGTGAGGATCGTGCCGTAACCCCGGTCGACCAGGATCCGCGCGATGCCCTCGCTCTCCTCCACCCGCCGCGAGACGAACAGATCCCCCGTGTCAAGGATCTGATCGAGCGTCTCGATCACCTCCGCCGTCACGCTCTTGGCGTTGCCGTTCACCACCACGGCAATCCGGCTGCTCGCCGCGCCTCGCGGCATCTCGCTCGCACGACGCGGCGCATCAGCGACCGCGGCCTTGGGGACGTCATCGGCGGGGCCGCGACCGGCGGGCGGAGAGGTCATACACCGCGATCTACCACGACCCACCCCTGCGCTTGGAGCGCGGGATGACGCTGGATCGCGCGGGATGCGCGGGATGCGCGGGATTGGATGATGGATGACCAACCGCCCGGCCGGCGGCCGGCGCGCGACAGGCGCCGCGGGCGTGGCCTTCGCCGGACCGCAGCGCCGAGCCCGCCGGGACCGGCGATTGTGGACCGATGTGACCGACGCGACCCAGCGGCCCCGCCCGACGACCAGCTTTCCGGGACGCCCGATAGCGTGCGATGCTCGCTGGTTTTGGCTCCCGGACCGATCTTGGGTCATGCTGCCCTTCGGGAAAGCGAGGAGCCTCCCCGAAACTTAGTGGACGGGGTGGTCGATTTTTTGGTAAGGCGACGACCTGGTGAGCCAATCGGGCTTGACAGCCGTGCGGGTCTTTACCGCCGCGCGGGCGGCGCGCGCTTGAGGCGAAGGGCCGCGACGATCTCGTACCCAGCGGGGGACGCAGCGACATGCCGAAGATCACAAAGCAGGGCAGCTCCGAGAAGGCGACGGGTATGAAGAAGAAGGCCTCTTCGAGCAGCAAGGGGGGCGCAGAAGCTCAGCTTGCCAAGCCCGTGAATCCGGTAATCAAGGAAGATTCGAAATCGGCGTCGAGCGCGTCGAAGCGTAAGCTCGGCCTCCGTGGCGCTGCGCCCTGGGCTGCGCGGCACGCCGCGAAGCACGCTGCCGAGGCGCGGGCCCGGGCCGCGGAGCCGGCGCCCCCTGGCAGCGCCCGGGCGACCATCCGCGTGCCGAGCGGCGCCGAGGAGATCAAGGCGAAGATCGCCGAGCTCCACAACCAGACCCAGAAGATCCGCACGCTCCGCAAGCGGCTCGACAAGGGGTTCTTCGATATCGGGGTGGTGCTCGCCGAGATCCAGCAGCAGGAGCTGTATCAGGCGAAGGGCTACGGCTCGTTCGAGGCGTTCCTCGAGCGGGAGATCGACCTCGGCAAGCAGACGTCGTTGCGCCTCATCAAGGTCGCCCACGTCTTCCAGCGCGAGGTGGCCCTCGACTACGGCATGGACCGGCTGTTCGTCGCGCTCGCCGCCCTCGAGGGCGAGGTGCCCAAGCCCGCCCCCTCCGCGATCCCCTCCGCCCCCGGCTCCAAGCCCCCGCTCCCGCTCAAGCCCCCCATGCGCATCGTCGGCTGAGCGGCGCTCACCCACCCCGTCAGGCGCCAGCGCCGCGGGGTGGGGTTGATCCCGCCGGTCGCTCGACGGGCTCGGGGACGAAGCGGGGGAGCCTCACCCGGACCGTCGTGCCGTCGGCGGCGTGTGCGTCGACATCCACGCGGCCCGCGTGCTGGTCGACGATCTTCCGGACGATCGCGAGCCCGAGCCCCGTGCCCGCCGCCTTCGTGGTGAAGAACGGATCGAAGATCTCGGCGAGGATCGTCGGCGCGATCCCTGGCCCCGTGTCCCCGATCGACAGCCACACCTCGTGCGCATCCCCCGACGCGCACGCCCGCAAGACCCCGCCGTCGGGCATCACGTCGAGCGCGTTGACGACGAGGTTCAAGACCACCTGCTTGAGCTTCTCGACGTCGCCCAGCGCGAAGCAGTCGTCCGCCAGATCGCGGACGACCTCGACGTGGTGGCTCGCGAACGCCTCCTCCTCGAGGTCGAGCACGTCGCGCACGACGCGGGCCAGATCGACGGGCTCCCGGTGGGGGGCGCGCGGCCGGGCGAGCTCGAGGAACTCGCCGAGGAGCCGGCCCAGGCGGGCGATCTCCGCCTCGACGATGCCGACGCGCCGCTTCATGGGCTCGCGGATCGCCTCATCGGAGAGGCGGTCGATGCCGCGGCTGAGCAGGTGGAGCTCCAGGACCGCGGCGTTCAGCGGGTTCCTGATCTCGTGGGCGAGCCCGAGGGCGAGCGGGGCCATGGCGTTCAGGGCCTCGGCGTCGGCGGCCCGCCGCTCGAGGGCGCGCCGCTCGGTCACGTCGATGCCGATGCCGTAGACGAGGTCGGTCCTGCCGCCGCGCCCGCCGCCGCGGACGCCGGAGAGGTGCCAGCGCACGCGGCGGACGGCGCCCACCGCGTCCCGGACGCCGACCTCGACCTCGGCGGCGGCGTCGCCCTCGACAACGCTCAGGAACGACTGGTTGAACCGGCGCTGATCGGGCTCGTCGACGAGCGCCTCGCAGAACGCCATGCCGAGCGCGGCGTCGCAGGACACGCCGGTCAGCGCGGACAGGCGCGGGTTGAAGAGCGCGACGCTGCCGCCGGCGTTCAGGCCGAGGATGAGCACGTCCGCCGCGTCGATGATCGCCCGGTACCGGCGCTCGAGCTCTTCCCGCTCCCGCTTCAGCGAGATCTTCTCGATCGCCTGGGCCACGGTGGAGATGAGCTCCTCGGGGCGGAACGACTTGAGGATGAAGGCGAAGGCGCCGGCGCGGAGCGCGGCCATGGCGGCGTCGACGGTCGCGAAGCCGGTCACGAGGACGATCTCGCCGTGGGGGGCGGCGGCGCGGAGCGGGGCGATGAGCTCGAGGCCGCTCGCGTCCGGCAGCTTGACGTCGACGACCGCGACGTCGAACCCGTCGCGCCGGGCGGCCGCGAGCCCCTGCTTGCCGTTGGGCGCGAGGGCGACCTCCACGTCGAGCTCGCGCGCGCCCTCGAGGACCTCGCGGAGGTTTCCGGCGAGGCTCGTGTTGTCGTCCACGATCAGGATTCGAGCGGGCACCTGGGATCTCCTGGGCGAGCGGGCCGGCGGGCGGCCCGATGCGCGGGGCGCCCTTCCGCTTTGGGGTCTTTCCTAAATTGTATGCTATGAGCCGCCGTCATGCGGTTCGTCGATCGGTGCCGTCTGAAGGTGATCGCCGGGGATGGCGGCAATGGAGCGATCGCATTCCGTCGTGAGAAGTACATCCCGTTCGGGGGCCCCGCGGGTGGAGACGGCGGCCGCGGCGGGGACGTCGTCTTCGTGGGCGACGGAGGCCTGTCCACGCTACTCGACTTCACCTACGCGCGCACGATCGAGGCCGACCGGGGCGAGCACGGGATGGGGAGCGACTGCCACGGGCGCGCCGGCGCCGACCGGGTCGAGAAGCTCCCCGTGGGGACGCAGATCTTCGACGCGGAGAGCGGCGAGCTGATCGCCGACGTGACCGAGCAAGGCCAGCGGGTCATCGTCGCCCGCGGCGGCAAGGGGGGCCGCGGCAACCTGCACTTCAAGTCGCCGCACGACAGGGCTCCGCGGCGCGCCGAGCCGGGCGAGCCGGGCGAGGCCCGCGAGCTCCGCCTCGAGCTGAAGGTGCTCGCCGACATCGGCCTGCTCGGCTTCCCCAACGCCGGCAAGAGCACCTTCGTCGCGGCCGTCTCGGCGGCCCGGCCCAAGATCGGCGACTACCCGTTCACGACGCTCACCCCGATCCTGGGCATGGTCGAGATCGGGGGCGGCGTCCGGGCGGGCGGGTCGAGCTTCGTCATCGCGGACATCCCCGGGCTGGTCCCGGGCGCGAGCGAGGGGGTCGGGCTCGGCATCCGGTTCCTGAAGCACGTGGAGCGGACGCGGGCGCTCCTCCACCTCGTGACGCTCGACCCGGGCGAGGGCCGCGAGCCGCTCGCCGACTACCGGGCGCTCCGCAAGGAGCTCAAGAAGTTCAGCCCGGAGATCGCGGAGCGCCCGGAGATCGTCGTCCTGACGAAGGCCGATCTGACCGAGGTGCGCGAGGCCTACCCGAAGCTCAAGGCGCGGTTCGCAAAGGCGAAGGTGAAGCTCCACCTCATCAGCGCCGCGACGGGCGAGGGGATGCCGGAGCTCGTCCGCGAGCTCGCGGCGCTCGCGCGCAGGCGGGAAGAGCCGGCAGAGCAGGAAGGCTGAGCGCCTCGGCCCGGACGGCGGGCGCGCCGCGCACCGGCGGCGCGGCGTGAGCGCCGCCGCCGTCGGCGCATCGTGAGACGGCTGGGCCCGCTGGCTCGAACGGACACTGGCTCACGGAACGCGGAAGAACGCTGACGGCGGCGCAGAGCCGGCGCCGTGCGCCCCCTCGTCATCACATCACCCGTCATCCGGCGCACTGGAAAAAGGGGTTCACCCGCCCTCGTGCGCACAGGCACGAAGTGTTCTCACGTGGGCTGGTCCTCCACATCCGTCGTTCTTGGGTTCGAGCGGGCGCGCCGCACCTGGACAGGAGAGCGAAACTCGAGTCCAATTTACGATCCGGACTCACGTGTCCTGTCGGAAGGAGAAGCCCTATGCGCTGGTCGACCCCCAACAAACCGTCTTCTCTCGCGTGGCGTGTCGCCCTCTTCGTGGCGCTCGGCACGGGCGGGACGGCGCGCGCGGATGTGGTGCAGCCGAACGGCACAGTCGTCCCCGTGGTCACGAGCCGATTGAGCGATCTGCTGAACGGCTCGACGAAGAACGACATGCTCGACGAGATGATCGACGTCGTGGCCGACGCCGCGGTGGAGCCCCAGGTGTTCTCGCCGCTCTGCGAGTTCAGCGGCAAGTACATCGAGAAGGGGGGCGGCGCCAACTTCGCGGTCGGCTGGTACAACGTCGACGATGGCCGCGACAGCGGTGACCCGCCGCGGTACGTCCCCGTCGACACCGGAGCCAACCTCAGCACGCCGGCGCCGGAGAGCGATATCCAGATCCTCTTTCCGTTCTCTGGCTCCCTGCCGCCCGCCGCGCAGCGCGAGCTGACGGCCGTCTCGATCCGGGAGAACCCCGCCTACGCGGGCGGCCTCATCGGCTTCGTGCTGATCCCCAACCCGAACGGCACCGGCAACGGCAACGCCACGCAGTACCATTACACCGAGCACCGGTTCAACGTGGAGTGTACGGTGTGCGAGACCCCGGGGCCCTGGTACTCCGATCTCATCTACAGGTCGAACCAGCTCGCCAACACGTTCTACCTGGGGTTCGAGGATCTCGATTTCCGGAACGCCGCCGGCAGCGCGGGCGTCAACGGCAATGATCTCGATTACGAGGACTTCCTGTTCCGCTTCTCCGGCATCACGTGCTCCGCGGCCGGCCAGCCGTGCGAGATCGAGGAGAACGTGGGCGCGTGCCGCGCGGGCATCTCCGACTGCGACGCGCAGGGACAGGCGATCTGCACGCCGATCGTCGAGCCTGGCAGCCAGGCCGAGCAGTGCGACGGCATCGACAACGACTGCGACGACATCGTCGACGAGGAGGCGCCCTGTCCGGAGGACCAGGTGTGCAGCCGCGGCCGCTGCGTGAACCGCTGCGGCTCGGCCGAGTTCCCGTGCGAGCCGGGGCTCGTGTGCCTGGAGGGCCTGTGCGTCGAGCAGGCGTGCGTCGACGCGAACTGCGATGTCGGCGAGGTGTGCCATGACGGCGTGTGCCGCGCCCCGTGCGACGGCGTTGTGTGCCCGCACGGCCAGACCTGTCGCGGCGACCGTTGCCTGGATCCGTGCGACGGCGTGACGTGCGGCGCGGGCGAGGTGTGCGAGAGCGGCGTCTGCGTGGTCCAGTGCGGCTGCCGGGGCTGTCCCTCGGACGACCGCTGCGCCGCGGACACCGGGCGGTGCGTCGAGGCCGCGTGCGCCGACGTCGCGTGCGGCGCGGGCACCACGTGCCGTGGCGGGGCGTGCGTCGACCTCTGCGACGGCGTCGTGTGCCCCGCGGGCGAGCGGTGCGTGACCGGCATGTGCGCCGAGGAGCCGCCGGCTCCTGCCAGCACGACGGCGGCGGGTCCGACGCTCGACGTGGCCGCCTCGGTCGGCGCGGGCGGGGACGCCGCTTCAGGCTCGGGTGGGGCTCCCTCCACCGGCGCGGGCGGGGACGCGAGCGGGAGCGGGGAGTCGGCGGGCTGCAGCTGCAGCCTCGGCGGCGACGCGCCGTCCGCCGGCGGCGTCGCCGCGTTGCTCCTCGCCGTGAGCCTCGGGCTCCGCCGCAGGAGGGGCGGAGACCCGGCGCGCTCGGCTCCGAGCCTGCGTATCCGTCGTTCAGGGTGATTGGGACGTCGGCCCGAAGAACTCGACATCATCGATCTCGATGGTGCCCGAGTCGGCCTTGTCCTTGCCGAGGAAGCCGTTCGCGCGGACGCCGTTCATCTCCGCGCTGAACGAGAGGCCGACGATCGACCGGAGCACGTCGTTCACGTCGTCGCCCGGGTCGCGCCCCTGATCGATGGCCCAGCCGGGCAGCGCCATCTCGGCGAACCTGAGCTCGATCAGCGTCGGCTCCGCGGTGAGCCGCACGTCCCATCCGTGGCGAACGCCCGAGAGCCCTTCGCTCTGCGCCGGGCTCTCGACGTCGAAGCGCATCCCGCGCGCCGCCTCCGCCCGCGCCCAGAAGCGGACCCCCTCGAGCGCCGTCGCGTCGATCATGCCCTCGGCGAGAGGCACCCCGAAGTACACGTACTGCCCCCAGGGAGACGCCTCGTCGCGGAAGTCGAAGCGGAGGAGCATGCTCTGCGCGCCGTTCAGCGGATCTTCCTGCGAGAGGCCCTGCACGGCGCTCGACGCGTTGTTGGTGGACAGCACCGTCCCGACGTACAGCCCGAGCGTGTCCGCGGCCTCGAAGTCGTTGATCCCCGTCGCGGTGAACGAGAACGGCGCGAGGGGCGTGCCGCCGGCGAAGCGGCCCAGGCGCTCTCGCAGGATCGGCAGCTCGTTCCTGAGGCGCTCGACCGCGGGCTCCCACCCGGCGAGCCCGGGCCCGAGCGGGTCCTCCTCGACGGCGGTGCGGATCAGCGCCGCGTACTTGTCGACCTGCTCCTCGAGCCGCCCCTCGCTGAACGGGCCCTCATGGAGCGCCTGCAGCGCGGCCTTGTAGCCCGCTGCGTCCTGGTTCAAGGCAGAGAACAGCGCGTCACAGCCCGGCGGGCGCACGTGCTCGGAGCCCATGAACACCGGGACCACGGCGCTGCAGTCCGCCGGCGTCTCCGTCCATCGCGGCACGTGGCCGAAGTAGGTGCTGGGGCCGAGGGTCTGATCGAGATCCCACGGGATGAGGTGGAACTTGCCCGAGGACGGCTCGTCGTAGAAGTAGAAGTTGTGGTTGAACGCGGCGCCCGCCTCGTTGGCGTAGTAGGTCGTGACGCCGTCCCAGTTCACGATCGTCTCGTCGACTGCCATGTAGCGCTGCAGCTGCTCGATGTCCGTCCACTCCGACAGCGCGGTGATCCGCTCCGCGCCCTCGGTCGACGCGAGGGCGGTCGAGAACGCGATGAATCGCTCGTGCGTGGCCGCGTCTTCGTTCGTCTCGATCCGCTCCGCGTAGTAGCCGGCGTCGTCCGAGACCGGCCACGCTTCCTTGTAGAGATCGCCGTCCGGAGCCTCGGAGAAGTGGTGTTTCAGGAAGCGGCCGTCCACGTCCTCGACCATCGAGAAGAGCCCTTGCGACTCGCCGTTCACGCGCAGCGTCGCCCACGCGCTCCGCGGGGCTGCGACGCCCATCTCCCGGAACAGGCCATAGGCGATCCGCTCGTGGAGCCGGGTGGGGTCCCAGATCATGGAGTGGAAGTTCAGGCGCTTCTGCGCGTAGAAGCGCTGTCCGTCGACGTACTCGTCGAACTTCACCTTCATGCTGAGCTTCGGACAGGTGAGGTTCCCCTCCCCGTCGAAGCACATGGCGAGGGTGCCGTAACCGCCCTTGAACCGCAGGCCGACCACGCCCAGGCTCTTGCCCTTGTAGCAGGCCTCGGCCTCGACATACCGCTCGTCGCGGGCGTTCTCCTTGAGCTCCGCCCAGCGCTCTTCCGGAAGGTAGAAGTCGAAGCGCGGGACCTCCTCCGCCGCGTACAGCTCGTCCGCGTCGCGCTCGGCCAGCGCGGGGTCGGACGGCTCGCACCGCGGCGTCGGGGGCTGCCCGCCGCTCCCGCCGTCGCCCGTGCCGCCCTCTCCGCCGGCGCCTCCGCCTCCGGCGCCTCCGCCTCCAGCGCCTCCGCCTCCAGCGCCTCCGCCTCCGGCGCCAGCCCCGCCCGAGCCGCCTGGCCCGACGCCGCTGCTCGCGCCTTCGTCATCACCGCAGCCTGCGCCCACCGCGGCAGCCGCAAGTGCAAGCACCATCCAATACCCAAGCTTCATTCAACAATCCTCCAAGTGCCTCGACCCTAGTCGTGGCCATCCCGTCCGTCGATGCCTGATTTTCACGGCAGGCATGGACGCCTCGCTGGACATCGTGCGTCGCCGCGCCGTGCAGGCGCGCCGCGTGACCTCGCGACCCCGCTCATGACCCGGCACGAGGCGCGCGGTGATGGTACTTTTCCAGGCGTGAGCCAGCGCCCGTATCCTGAGCCCCAGGCAGCCCGCCTCTTGTCCGTCGCGGAGTGGGCAGCGCTGCCGGAAGACGAAGCCGGTGAGCTCATCGATGGCCGCCTGGTCGAGGAAGAGATGCCCGATTGCGTCCACGAGCTGGCCGTCGCCTGGCTCATCCACACCCTGCGGGCCTGGCTCATCCCGCGCGGCGGCTTCGTCTTCGGCTCCGAGGTGAAGTACGCGCTCAAGCCGCGGCGCGGGCGCAAATCCGACGTATCGGCGTTCCTCTCGACCTCGCGGAGGCCCCCGGCCCGTGGCGCCGTCGGCATCCCGCCGGACATCATGGTCGAGATCGTCTCTCCCTCGCCGCGGGACAGCCGGCGCGATCGCGTCGAGAAGCTCGAGGAGTACGCCGCGTTCGGGGTGCGCTGGTACTGGTTGCTCGATCCGCAGCTCCGCACGCTGGAGATCCACGAGCTCGCGCGCGGCGGGCTCTACCATCACCGCCTCACCGCGCCCGGAGGGGTGCTCCGGGAGGTTCCGGGCTGCGAGGGGCTGACGCTCGATCTGGACGCGCTCTTCCGCGAGCTCGACCGGCTCGACGCGACGGAGCCGCAGGAGCCGCCGCAAGGCACCGCGGACGACGAGGCGTGACAGCGCGGGCGGCGAACGGCGCGGCCGCGCGGCGGTTCACCCGCGATGCCAGGGCGGCTCACCCGCGGTGCCGCGGGGCGCGCTCCCTCGCGGCGGGGGCCGGCGCCTCGGCCTCGACGGCCAGGCACGCCTCGAACCCCTCGATGTAGCTCGGGTAGAGCAGCGCCATCCCGAGGGCGCGCTTGATCTTCGCGTTGTCCACGGCGCGATCGTGGCGGAGCGTCTCGTGCAGCTCCTCCCGCGGCGCCCCGGCCGGCAGCGCGAGGCCGAGCCGCGCGCAGAGCCAGCGGACGACCTCGATCTGCGGCACGGGCGCGTCGTCGGCGACCAGGAAGGCCTCGCCGGGGCCGGCGCGATCGGCGCGCTCCAGCGCCGCGAGCGCGAGGCGCGCGAGGTCCTCGACGTGGATGCGCGAGACGACGTTCCTGCCCTGCTGATCGCCCTCGCCGGTCATGCGGAAGTCGCCGCGCAAGAGCCGCTGGTGCAGGCCGC
Source organism: Sorangium sp. So ce117 (assembly GCF_051524395.1). NCBI lineage: Bacteria > Pseudomonadati > Myxococcota > Polyangiales > Polyangiaceae > Sorangium > Sorangium sp. So ce117. The sequence continues at coordinate 2,607,009 of NZ_CP150309.1, read as the reverse complement.
GGCCCGGGCCGTAGATGCCCGCGGCGCGCAGCACCACGGCGCCGCGCGCGCGGTACACGTCCTCGGCCGCGAGGCGCGCCGCCGCGCGGGGGCCGTCGGCCGACGTGGGCGTCGCCTCGTCGATGCGCCCCGTCGCGTCGCCGTACACGGCGGTCGACGAGACGTAGGCGATCGCGCGCGCGCGGCGGAGCGAAGGCGCGATCGCGGCGTCGGTCGCGCCGTCGGGCGGGAAGGCGACGAGCACGTCCGCGCCGTCCGTCACGAGCCGGTCGACGGCCTCGGCGGTGAGCGCCGGGAGGACGCTCACCTCGATGCCCGCCTGCGCGAGCTCCGTGGCGCGCTCCGGCGAGCGCGTCGTCGCGACGACGCGGCCGCCGGACGCCCTCCGCAGGCCGGCGACCACCGCGCCGGTGAAGCCGCAGCCGAGGACGATGAGCGGGGGGGAGGTGTTGAGCATGGGTGCTGGGCGACGCTTCTACCAGCAAGCGCGAGAGGAAGCCTCCGCGGCGCGAGAGCGCTGCCGGCCGCGCCCGAGGTGCACGGATGAGGTCGCGTCGTCGTCGTCGTCTTCGTGCGGGTGGGTCGCCGGGTCTGCGCACCGCCGCCTAGGATGGTCATGGTAGGGCTGGCGGCCACGCTGCGACCGCCGGCATGGCGGGGGAGCGGCGCACCGAAGGCAGGAAGGACAGGGAGATGGGTAATCGGGAGAGAGCGAAGACGCTGCTGCTCGTGGTCGCAACGGCGGGGCTCACCGCGTGTGAGGAGGACGGCTCGACCAACCCCCCGTCTCCACCGCTCGTGTGCGACGAGGTCGCCGACGGCTCGGCGCTGTGGGCCAGGGGGACGCTCACCAAGGATCCTCAGGAGCCCAGCGCTCTCCTGTGGATCGAGCTGAACCACGAAGGCGCATGGGTCGACCCCCCGGTCGTGACGGCCCTGTCGGGGATGACCATCACCTCCATCGACAGCTCCTTCGATTCGAGGAACATCCATGCCGTCATGGACGACGGCGCCACGACCGCCAGCTTCCAGGTGCGCGGCAAGCTCACTGACCCCGAGACGACGTGCGACGTCGACCGCACGTTCACCCTGACGATCGGCGAAGAGGACAAGGTCGAGATCACGCGGCACGACGCGCTCCCGTTCCTGCCGCACAGGCACGCCTCGCTCGATCCGCGCAGGCACGCCTCCTTCGACGCGATGCGATGCGATGGCGGCGAGGTCGGGCTGCGCGCGCCGGGCGGCGACGACGACGAGCGCGTCCCACGGACGAAGGCCGCTGGCACCACCGAGGCGACGACCGACGCGGCGCGCGGCGACGCTGGCCGGAGGGGCCGGGCACCGACCAGGCGAAGAGGCTGAGCGAGCGCGGCGAGCTCAGCCCCGCGGTGGCGTCGTGGCATCTCGACCTCACGGATCGCCCCGGGGAGCCGCCCCGGCCGCTTCCACGGCCCGGACGGCGTGGATCCAACGGATGGTCGAGGGCCCACGCCGCGTCTGGTAGCCTGGTCGGCGGGGAGCGGGCCGCCGAGACGCAGCGTGCTCGCCACAGCGACGCTCCTCTGCGCATGGCGGTCAACGTCTTCATCTCCTACGCCCCCGCGGATCGGTCGCACCTCGAAGCGCTCGAGGCGCACCTCGCCTCCCTCAAGCGGCAGGGCCTGGTGAGCACCTGGCACCGCGGCCGGATCGGCCCAGGCGCCGTGCGCGACGAGTCGATCGCGGCGGAACTCTCCTCCGCCGAGGTGGTGGTGCTGCTGGTGAGCGAGGCGTTCCTCGCCTCGGACAGCTGCTACGAGCGAGAGCTCGGGCGAGCGCTGGAGCGGCATCGCAGCGGGGCGGCGCGCGTGGTGCCCATCCTGGTGCGCGCGTGCGACCTGGAGGGCACCGCTCTTTCGGAGCTCCAGGCGCTGCCGCGGAACAGCGTGGCTGTGACGAGCTGGGCCAACCCGGATGAAGCGTGGAGGGATGTCGTTCGAGGCATCCGAGCAGCGGTAGAGGAGGCCGCCGCGAGCGCGCGCCCGGAGGCGGCGCTCACCGGCACAACCGCGCTGCCCGGCGCGCCCGGCGTGAGCCTGCGCGAAGCAGACGAGACGATCCGCGCTGTCGACAAGCAGATCGCCGCCGCGCAGAAGCGGCGGGTGAGGCTGAGAGCCGCCGGCGCGAGCACCGAGGAGGTGGACCGGGAGATCGTCGACCTCCGGCGCAAGCGACGGGAGGGCGGCCAGCTCCACGTCGGCGAGGAGCTCAGCGACGGCCGGTACCTGCTGCTGGAGCGGATCGGGCGCGGCGGGTTCGCGACCGTGTGGCGAGCGCTCGACGCGGGGCGGGGCGACCTGCCCGTGGCGATCAAGGTGCTGCACCCGAACTTGGCGGGCGACGAGGGCCGGCGGGAGCGGTTCTTCCGGGGAGCACGCGCGATGGCGGAGCTCGACCACCCCGGCGTGGTGCGCATCCTCGATCCCAAGGGCGAGGACAGCGGCTGGCACTACTTCGTGATGGAGCTCGTCCATGGCGAGGACGTGCAGAGCGCGGTCGTCGGGAAGCGACTGCCAGCAGAGCGGGTGATTCCGATGCTCCTCAGCGCTGGAGAGGCGATCTCGTTCGCGCACGGGAGGGGGCTCGTGCACCGGGACGTGAAGCCGGCGAACATCCTGCTCGACGGAGAGGGGCTGCCACGGATCACAGACTTCGATCTGGTCTGGGCGCGCGACACGACGGGGGGCACGAGGAGCGGGGCGCTGGGGACCTTCCTCTATGCGGCGCCGGAGCTGATGCATCGCCCGCAGGACGCGGACGCGCGCGCGGACGTGTACGGGCTCGGCATGACGGCCGTGTTCTGCCTGCACGGCGGTGAGCTGCCGCCGATCATGATGCGGTATCCGGGGCGGGTGCTGGAGCGGCTGCCGTGCAGCGATGCGGTGCGGAAGGTGTTGGAGCGGGCTATCGAGTTCGAGGCGTCGGAGCGGTTCCCGGATGTGGCGGCGTTCTGTGAGGCGCTGCGGGACGCAGCGGCGGACGGGGGCGGGACGCCGCTGGAGGTCACGAGCGGCGTGCCGGTGTTCCAGGGCGAGAGGATGTCACAGACGCATGAGGGCTCACGGCGGGTAGCGGGCGGGCTCGTGGAGGCAGTTGGGCGAGATCTGGAAGAAGGCGGCCCGGGTCACCGAGCGATCGAACAGGAGGAGATTGCGTTCGCGGGAGAGCGGTGGGAGCTCAGGGTGCCTCCTGCCTCGCCGGTCGCCGGGACGCACAAGACGAAGCTCTTTCCTTCGCTCGCGACGTCGACAATACGATTTCACGTGAGCCGCGACGAGCGCGTGCGCATCGACGCTGTGGACGGGGAATCCATACGGCAGATCGAAGGACAGCTCACCACCTTCTACGCGCTGCTGCTGCTCGCCCGCGAGCGGCGGAAGGACGCCGCTCACGGGAGCCTTTCCGAGGACGAGCAGGGTTGGATCCACGTGGTCGATCTCGCGAAACAGCTCGGCGTTGACGAGCGGCACCTGAACGTTCTCATCCACCGCGCTCGTCGGGCCTTCGCAAACGCCGGCCTAGGAACCGAGATCGTGCAGAGAAGGCAGCGGGAGATTCGTATCGCGACCGGACGTGTGGAGGAGTTCAAGGCGTAGCAGCTGTGGTCGCGGCTCTGCTGAACCTCATCGCTCCGTTCAGCTCGCAACCGACTGTCGGTCTCCGCTGCAGCGAGCGATGGTGTCGGTCCACCCGCCACAGCGCATTCATGAAGCGCGGGGAGGATCGATGTCTACGACGGGATCATCCGTGAAGGTGGTAGGCCCCGGCAAGGGTGTTCGTCGCGCGGCGCGGGGAGGGCCGATGTCTGAGCCCGGTTGCCCTCGCGCCGCTGGCTCTGCCGGAGGCGCGAGGGCTCAGCCCAGTCCGGCGGGGTCCCCGCGCCGCGCGACGAACACCCTTGCCGGGGGCCGGGCAGCTTGGCCCAATCCCCTCCAACCACAGACGAAGCTGGACGATACGGTCTTAGCCCGTAACCTCCAGGCTTCGGCTCGACTCACCCGCTTGCCTTGCGCGTATACCGGTGCTTCACCCCGAGCGGGAAGTACTCCGGATCCCCCGCCGCCCTCAGCGTCACCCGCGGCGCCCGCTTCCCCGCCGGCACGTAGCTCCTGAACTCGCTGTTCAGCCGGACGAGGTGCTCCTCGATCGATCGCGCTGCCGCCTCGCGCCGCGCCTCGCTCTCCCCCTCCCCCGGCGCGAGCTCGACCACCACCGACAGGACCACATCCCTGTCCGCGCCCTCGCGGACCTCCAGCACGAACTTCCCCGTCACCCACTCCTTCACGCCGGGCTGCTCGATGCCCACGACCACGTTCTCCGGATAGATGTTCGCCCCGAAGTACGACACCGTGAAATCCGATCGCCCGAACACATGGACGAACGGGAGCTCCCGGGCCCCGCGCTCCCCGTCGAGCTCCCGCCGCGGGTCGAAGCCGAAGCCGGCCAGGGCCGCCATCATGTCCGCATGCGAGGTAATGCCCCCGCTGTCGAGGATCGCATAACGAACGAGCGGGACGCCGTTGTCCCCCGAGAAGAGGAGCATCCCGTCGCGCTGCTCGAAGAACCGCTCCGCGGGGTCGTACTGCACCAGCGTGGGGAGCCGGTCCTGCCCGAACAGGGCGCGCGCGGCGTCCGGCCTCCCCGCGAGGAACCGGCGGATCGCGACGCTGAGCGGCGTCTCGTTGCCCAGCACGCCGGCGTCCGCCGTCCCGTACAGCGAAGCCGAGTCGTAGCAGGGCGACGTCGACCCGACGCGCTCGCCGACCAGGGTCCGCCACTCCTCGCTGAACACCTCCCCGGCCATCACGAGCTTGATCTGGAAAGGCGCCCAGTCGACGCCGCGGGCCCGCCCCGTGTCGATGACGTCCTTCAGGAACGGCGGATAGCCGAGCAGGACGACCTGCTCGAACGCCGGCCCCAGATCCTGCACGACGCGGAAGATCTCGTCCTTGTTGTTGCCCGGCGTGACGACCGTGATCGGATACCCCTTCGCCGCGAGGTGACGGCAGCACGCGGCGGTGTACATCCCGCCGACCCACGAGCCGAGCGCGAAGCACACGACCGCGAGCGTGCGGCGCGTGTCGGCCCGGAAGCCGTCGTGGAACACCTGCTCGAAGCGCCGGGCGACCGGGAGCTCGTCCGTGACGGAGCGCGGCCAGAACGTCGGCTTTCCGGTCGAGCCCGAGGAGACCGCGATCATGTCGCACGGCTCGACGCGCCCGCCCCGGCAGAGATCCGCGATGGGGTGCCGGAGCACGTAGTTCTGCTTCGTGATCACCGGCAGCGCCGCGAAATCCGCGGGCGTCCGGATCGCCGCCGGGTCCACGCCGTGCTCCGCGAGGAAGCGGCGGTAAGCAGGGACAGCGGCGGCGACCTCGTGGAACAGCGCGAGCGCGCGGTCGGCCGGATCGGTCTCACGGTGCCGCGACAGCGCCGCGTCGAGCGGCGTGCTCAGGAAGGCGTCGATGGCCGCCAGGACCCGCTTGGGTTGCACATCCTGCATCGCGAGATCTCCCTCCGTCCGATGTTCGCAGGAACGCAGGAGCCGGTCCAACGCCCGCCTGCCTTCCTCCCCCTCGCCTCGCGGGCGAAAGCGCCCGCGCAGGGTCAGCGCCCTCCACCCCCCGCCGCGCCGGCGAGCTCCGCCGCGAGGGCGATCTCCTCGGCGCGCTTCTCGTAGCCGTCCGGCGGCTCGGGACGTGGATTCGCGAGCAGCGACGTGATCACCGTCTCCAGCCAGCGCCGGAGAGGCGTGTGCTGGAAGCCGAGCTCCGCCCTCGCCTTCGCCGGATCCAGCATCGACATCCAGCGGTCGCTGAACGGCGAGATCGCGACCGGATCGATGCCGCGGGCCCTGATCGCCGCCGACGGGATCGGCGCGAGCCGCGCCGGCGCGCCGAGCAGCGAGGCGATGAGCTCGAGCAGCTCGGTGAGCGTCGGCGTCTCGTCCATGCAGAGGTTGTACGCCTCGCCGAAGGTCGACGGCACGAGGAGCAGCTTCACGATCGCCCTGACGACGTCACCGCTGTAGACGTGCCGAACCGCGTGTCCGCCGCCGTCCGGGACGAGCAGCGGACCGCCGTCGAGCATGCGGACGATGTACCGATCGAGGCGGCGGTAGGGATCGCGCTCCCCGTTCACCATCGGGATGCGCAGGACGGTCGCGGGGAAGCGGTCCCTCTGCCAGGCGGCGGCGATCTCCTCCTCGCAGCCGCGCTTGTTGACGCCGTAAGACCACGCCTCGCGGTCCTCTTCGCCCGCGGGCTCAGGGAGGAGCGGTCCGTGGTAGTCGCGCTCGCGCGACGGCCGCGGGCACGCCTCCCGGACGAGGTACACCGAGCCCGTGCTGATCATCACGTAGTGGCCGATGCGCCCGCCGCCGAGCGCCTGGGCTGCCGCGCGGCCGTCCTCGGCCGTGTACGCGGTGAAGTCCACCGCGGCGTCGAACTCGCGACCTCCGAGCGCCTGCGCGAGATCGCCGGCCGCGCGATCGCAGCGGACCCGCGCGACGCGATCGCCGAACGCGTCGGGCGTCGCGCCGCGGTTCAGGAGCGTGACCTGGTGGCCCGCCGCGAGCAGGCGATAGACCAGGAAATGACCCATGAATCGAGTGCCGCCGAGCACGAGGACGCGCATGCGCGGCAACCTATCACCGCCGCGCGCAATGACGATGACGAGGACGAGGACGCCATCACGCGCGGGACGGCGCGCGGGAAGGAAGCCGCCGCCGGGCGGGCTCGCGCGCGGCGCGGACCGGGACCAGGTCGACCCCCGGTCGTGCTAGATAGCGGGCCGTGCCGTTCTCCCACATCCTCGGCCAGGACACCGCGGTCGGCACGCTCGCGCGCGCGCTCGAGGCGGGCCGCGTGCACCACGCCTACCGCTTCGAGGGCCCGCCGGGCGTCGGCAAGGAGCTCGCGGCCGTCGCCCTCTCCCAGGCGCTCGTCTGCACCGGGGGCGACCCGCTCGGCTGCGGGCGCTGCGACGCGTGCCGGCGCGCGGCCGCGCGCTCCGACGGGCGCCCCGCGGCGCCGCTCCACCCCGACGTGCAGATCGTCGCGAAGAACTTCTACCCCGCCGCCGTCATCGGCCGGAGCCGCGACGAGCTGACCGAGATCTCGGTCGACCAGGTCCGCGCCATCGTGCTCGCCCGCGCCGCCTACCCGCCCCACGAGGGGCGCGCTCGGGTGTTCATCGTCCGCGACGCCGAGGAGCTCAGCGTCGGCGCCGCGAACGCGTTCCTCAAGACGCTCGAGGAGCCGCGGCCCGGCACCCACTTCATCCTCTTGACCTCGCGCGGCGATCGCCTGCTCAACACGATCCGCTCGCGCACCCTGCCGGTGCGCTTCGCCCCGCTCTCCGAGGCCCTCATCCGCCGCATCCTCCGCGATCGCGGCGTGCCCGAGGGGCGGCACGACCTCGCCGTCGAGCTCGCCGCCGGCAGCGCGTCCACGGCGCTCGATCTCGCGGACGAGGAGCAGACCGCCTCGCGCGACGCCTTTGTAAAAGGTGTCCTCGATGCCGCGGCCGCCCGGGACCTCGGGCCCGCCGTCGCGTTCGCCGAGTCGGTGGACCGCGACAAGGGCGCCCTCAAGGACGACCTCCGCGCGCTGAGCGCCGCGCTCGCCCGCGAGGCCCGCGCCGCTGTCGCGTCCGATCCGCGCCACGCAGGCCTGTCGGCCCGGCGTTACGCGGCGGTCTCCCGCGCCGTGGCGCAGCTCGAGCGCAACGCCTCGCCGAGCCTCGCGATGGCGTCGCTGATCGCGGAGCTGCGCAGCGTCGTCGGCTGACAGGCGCCGCGCGGCCACGTGGCCGCGCGGGCCGGCGTCAGCCCTCGCCGCCTCCGCCCAGCCGCTCGTATCCGCCGTCCTCGATGCGCCGCCCGGCCCACGCGTGGATCCGCCCCTCGCTGGCGAGCACCACGGCCGCGTCGCGCCCGGCGCCGTCGTAGAGGGCGATGATCCCTGCGTCGCCCACGGGGGGCGCGCCCTGCCCGCACCGCTCGAGCGCCGCCGGCAGCCGAGCCCGCCGCCGCATGGTCGCGCCCGCGATCTCGAGCGTCGCCGGCGGCTCGTCCGGCGAATCGGCCGCCGCGGGCGCGAGCCACAGGATCTCGCGCCGTGGCGCGGGGAAGGCCACGACCGCCCCGTGCGCGCCGCCCTCGGGCGCGAGGAACACCGCGGCGACGATCTCGCCCCGCTCGCGCGCGACGATCGCGCCCGAGAGCCAGCGCTCCTCGCTCCCGGCGAGGACCACGTCGCCGAGCGCGAACGGCAGCTCGTGCCACGGCGCGTCCCCCGGGGGCGCCGCCGGCGCGTCTCGCGCGCGCTCGCCGCCTTTCCCCCCCGGCGCCTCCCGCTCGCGGCGCGACGCCATGTAGCCCACGGTCGCGGCCACCGCGGCGGCCGCCGCGAGCAGCGTGAGGCTCATCGCGCGCCCCTGTCCACCGGCGCCGCGCGCGCGCCCGCCAGCGCGAGCGCCTCCTGGAGCGCCCGCGCCCGGGCGCTCACCTCCTCGAGGGCGCGCGGCGCGGGCGTGCCCTGATCCGGCAGCAGCGCGGCGATGATCGCGGCGGCGGAGCAGCGCGCGCCGACCTCGGCCGCCCTCTCCAGGGAGATGCCGCCGATCGCCACGACCGGGAGCCCGGGACGCACCCGCTCGACCAGGGCGCACAGCGACGCCAGCCCCTCGAGGCCGACCACGGCGTCGGGGCGCTCCTTGCTCGAGGTCGCGAAGATCGGCCCGATGGCGACGTAGTCGAGGCGCTCGAGGGAATCGCCGGAATCACCTGCATCGCGGAGCTCGCTCGACGCCCGCAACGCGGCCTCGATCTGCGCGGACGTGTGGGTCGAGAGCCCGACGCGCAGCGGGACGGAAGCGCGCTGCGCCAGCCTGCGAACCGCGGCCGCCGGGAGGTCGTCCTGGCCGACGTGCACGCCGTCGCAGCGGGCGAGGATCGCGAGATCCGCCCTGTCGTTCGCGAACAGCGGCACCCCCGCGCGTGCGGCCAGGGGCTGGATCGCGCGGAGGAGCGAGAGCGTCTGGGCCGCCCCGCCCCGCTTGTCGCGCAGCTGGATGGCCGCGGGGCGCGCGTCGAGGACGGCCTCGGCGAACGCCGCAGGATCGAGCCCGCGGCGCGCGAGCGAGTCGGTGTCGACGATGGCGTACAGGCCGCGCATGACCACGCTTCGAGCGGTGGGAGAGCGCCCGGGCGCTCCGGAGGAGGCCAGGCTCGCTGGCTACGCTAAGGTTGACGCCCCCGGAAAGAAAGCGGAAGCGTTCGCTCCCGAACGGATCCTCCATGCGCACACGTCTCGTCCGGATCGCCTGTCTGTTCACCTCGATCGCTCCTGCTGCAGCGGCCGTGATGGGGCTCGCGTCGAGCCCTGCGCTCGCGGAGGAGAAGTCGAGCCCCGCGCAGCAGACCGAAGGGCCGGGCTCCGCCGTGCCCGCGGAGGGGCCGAAGGCTGCCGCCGCCCCGCCGCCTGCAGGGAGCAAGGTCGCCGCGCCCAAGACAAGCGCGAAGAAGAAGGCGCCCGAGTCCCCGCCGCTGCCGCCTTCACCGGCGCGCCTGTGGCTCATCGCGCCGTCGCCTCACGGGCCGTGGACGTTGCGGATCGACAACGAAGGGGAGCGGCCGATGCGCATCCCGGCGGACGTGCGGCTGCTGGGCCTCGAGGTCGACACGCTGAACAAGCGCACGAAGAAGACGGTCCGCTGCGCCGCGCCCGCGGGGCTCAAGCCGAGCAGCTTCCCGGAGCGGCGCGCGCTGCTGCTGGCGCCCGGTCAGTCGTACATGGAGCATTTCGACCCGCGCCTGCTCTGCTTCGGCAAGGACGAGGCGGCGCTCGCGGGCGGCTCGGTGGTGAGGACCTGGTACGGCTGGGGTCCGCCGCCCAAGTGGTCGAAGAAGCCGCCGGCGGCGCCGTTCGCTGCGGAGTCGACGGACGATCCGCCGGCGTTCGCCCCTGCGCCCGGCCTCGCGGCGCCCACCGTCGTGCTGAGCTACGGCCTGCCGCCCAGGGAGGCCGCCGCGGGCGATGCGGGCGGCACCGAGCCGGCCTCTCCGGCGGACACGACGGCTCAGCCTCGGGGCGACAAGGCGGCACAATCCTCGGGCGACAAGGCCGCTCAGCCCACGGACGACAAGGCTGCTCAACCCGCGGACGACAAAGCGGCCCAGACGTCCGCGGATAGGCCACCTGGCGAGTCCCCGGACAAGCGCGTTCCGTCGGACAAAGGCCACAGCGCCGGTCCGCCGGGCAAGCCGATCGTGGATGCCAACGCGCCTCGCCTGGAGCTCACGAGCGAACCCTGGTCCGACGCGGCGAGCCCTCGCTCGATCGTCGTCCGGGTGAGCGCCAAGAACGCTGGCAGGCGCCCCATGACCGTCGCCATCCGGTCTCGGATGCTCGAGTTCCACGTCGCCGGCCCGAACGGCGAGACGGTATGCACGGCGGCCCCGCCGACGGGGGCGATCCCGCGCGATCTCTTCAGGACGCTGAAGCCCGGCGCATCGGCCGACGTCTCGCTCCTCCTCCGGGAGGTCTGCCCCGCCGACACGTTCAACCGCGAGGGCCTCTACGAGGTCATGGCCACGCTGCACGCGAACGAGCCGGGCACCGAGCTCGGCCTGGACGCGTACACCGCCGTCGTCCCCGCCAAGAACACGACGCTCCTTCGCGTGAAGAGCGCGCCCGAGCCGTTCTACGCAGCCGCGCCGCGAGCCGCGCCGACGCCCAAGCCGAAGCCCGAGGCCAGCCAGGCGCCGGAACACGAGGAGCACGACCAGTAGCGCGAGGAACAGGACCGCGCGTCAGTGCGGCAGGGACACCCTGAGGCGGGGCACCCCGTCCCTGGCGCGACTTACACCGGCAGGATCCCCCGCTTCTTCTCCGGCCGCTCCACCCGCTTCTTCCGTGCGAGCTCCAACCCCCACGCGATCGCCCTCCGGGTGTCCCGCGGATCGATCACGTCGTCGATGAGGCCCCAGCCGGCGACCTTCATCACGTCGATGTTCTTCTGGATCGCGTCGACCATCCCCTGCTTCACCTCCGGCGGCGGCGGCGCGTCGCCGAACATCTTCCTCGCCGCGATCCCGAGCATCCCCTCCGGCCCCATCACGCTGATCTCCGCGGTCGGCCAGCCGACGATGAGGTCCGGCTCGTACGCGCGCCCGCACATCACGTAGTAGCCCGCGCCGTACGCCTTGCGCACGACCACCGTGATCTTGGGCACGGTGGCCGCCGCCATGACGTGCAGCATCTTCGCCCCGTGGCGGATGATCCCCTCGTGCTCGACCTTCGAGCCGATCATGAACCCCGGCACGTCCTGCAGGAACACGAGCGGGATGTTGAACGCGTCGCAGATCTGCATGAAGCGCGCGGCCTTGTCCGACGCGTCCACGTCGAGGATGCCGCCCATCTGGGTCGGCTGGTTGGCCACGACGCCGACCGGCTGGCCGCCGATGCGCGCGAGGCAGGTGATGATCGACCGCGCCCACCGCGGCTTCAGGTCGAACCGCTCGCCGTGATCGACGATGGCGTCGATCAGCTTCAGCATGTCGTAGGCGCGCCGCGGGCTCTCCGGCAGGAGGTCGAGCAGCGACTCCTCCCGCCGGTCGATCGGATCCGTGATCGGCAGGCGCGGCGGCTCCTCGTCGCAGCTCGAGGGGAAGAACGACAGATACCGCTTCACCGCGGCGACGCACTCGGCGTCGCTCGGGTACTCCGCGTCCCCGACGCCGCTCTTCGTCGCGTGCACCTTGCTGCCGCCGAGCTCCTGCTCGGAGATGTCCTCGCCCGTCATCGCGCGCACGAGCGCGGGGCCGCCGAGCGCCATCGAGCCGACGTCCTTGACCATCGGCACGAAGTCCGCGAGCCCCGGGATGTACGCCGTGCCCGCGGCGCCGGGCCCCACCATGGCCGCGACCTGCGGCACGACGCCGCTCATGTGCACCTGCTCGCGGAACAGGTGCCCAGAGCCGGCGAACAGCGAGATGCTGTCCGGGTGCATCGAGCCGGGATCGATGCGCGCCCCGCCCGAGTCGATGAACCACACGATCGGCCAGCGGCCGCGGAGCGCCATCTGCCGCAGGCGGGTCACCTTCTCCTCGCCCGTCTGCCCGATGCTGCCGCCCTTCACGGTGAAGTCGTACGCCGCCGCGCAGACCATCCGCCCGTCGACCTTGCCGAACCCGCAGACCACCGCGTCCGCCGGCGGCCGGTCGCTCCCGTCCGGCCCGGCCGCGAGCCCCATCTGCGTGCCGTGCATCCCCACCTCGAAGTGCACCCCGTCGTCGAAGAACGCCGCGAGCCGCTCCCGCGCCGTCATCTTCCCGCGCGCGTGCTGCTTTGCCACGCGCTCCTCGCCGCCCATCCGCCGCACCTGCTCCCGGCGGGCCTCGAGGTCCTTCACGAGCTCTCGCATGTTCACGGGCCACCTCTCCCTGCGCGCCCCGGCGCGCCTACCTGCCCGACCAGCGGGGCTTTCGCTTCTCCAGAAAGGCCAGGAGCCCTTCCCGCGCGTCGTCCGTCGCGAGGCAGCCGGCGAGCCGCTCGCGCAGGAGCGGCAGCGCCGACTCGAGGTCGAGATCGTCCTGCGCCGCGAACGCCTCGAGGCCGAGGCGCACCGCGATCGGGCTCTTCGAGGCGATGGCGGAGGTCACCTCGTCGACCGCGGCGTCGAGCGCTCCCGGCTCGACCACCTTGTTGAGCAGGCCGCACTGCGCGGCCTCGTCGGCGTCGAGGCGCTGCCCGAGGAGCATCATCTCCAGCAGCTTGCGCCGGCTCACGTGCCGCTGGAGCACCGCCATGATCATCATCGGGAACAGGCCGACGTTGATCTCCGGCGTCCCGAGCTTGGCGCCGCGGGCGCCGATCGCGAAGTGCGACGCCGCGACGAGCCCGAGCCCGCCGCCCAGCGCGTGCCCGTTCACCCGCGCCACGATCGGCTTGCTCGAGTTCGCGAAGGCGAGCAGGAGGTCCGCGTAATCGCCCTTCATCTCGGGCGGCGGCGCCCCCTCCGCGCCCGCGATCTGCGCGAAGTCCCCGCCCGCGCAGAACGCGTCGCCCGCGCCGGTCAGGACCACGCAGCGCACCGCCTCGTCCGCCGCGCCCGCCGCGAGGGCGTCGAGCAGCTCGCTCACCATCGCCGGCCCGATCGCGTTCTTGCGCCACGGGTTGTTCAGCGTGAGCCGGAGGACGCCCCCCGCGAAAAAGGCCTGGATGACCGTGTACGCGCGCTCCGTCACGAGGCCGCCCCTCCTGCCGCTCCTGTCGCGCCGTCGTCGCGCAGGCCCAGGATCTGCCGGGCTTCCTCGACCGTCGCCGGCCGGCGGCCGACGTCGCGCACCATGCGCACGGCCACCTCGCAGAGCTCTCCGTTGCTGCGCGCCATCTCGCCGCTCGGCAGGTAGAAGTGGTCCTCGAGCCCGCACCGCACGTTGCCGCCGAGCACGAGCGCCGCCGCCAGCATCCTCCACTGCCCGTGGCTGATCCCGATCACCTCCCACTCCGAGCCGGGAGGCATGATCCTGGTCTGGAGCTGGAGCGACTCCACGTGCGCGGGGATGCCGCCCAGCACGTTGACGATGAACGAGAACTGGAGCGGGGGTTTGAGCAGCCCCATGTCGACGAGCGGCCAGGTGCCCTGGGTGTGCCCCGTATCGAAGCACTCGAGCTCTGGCTTCGTCCCGGCCTCGTTCATTGCGTCAAGGAGCTTGCTGATCTTCGCGTAGGTGTTGGGAAACACCATATCGAAATCGAAGGTCTTCCGCGCGCGCGAGTACTTCGAGTAGTTCATGGTGCCCATGTTGAGCGCCGCGATCTCGGGGCGGCTCTCCCGGAGGGTCGCGCACTGCTCGCTCACGTCGTCGAGGAGGGTGCCCGTCGAGAAGTTCAGGATCACCGGGCAGCGCTGGCGCACCTCGTCCTTGATCCGCGCGAACACGGCCGGAGAGAACGTCGGTGATCCGTCGTCGTTGCGCGCATGGATGTGCACCGCCGCCGCCCCTGCGTCGTAGGCCCGCTTCGCCTCCTCGGCGATCTCGACCGGCGTATAGGGGATGGCGGGGCATTGCTTGCGGCCGGCGAGCACCCCTGACAGCGCGCAGGTCACCACGCAGATATCGGGATCTCGTCCGTTCGGATCCCTCGGTTCCCCGGTGAACGTCGGCTTCTCTCTCATGCCCCCTGCCTCCCTTTCGTGTCCTCAGCGCCGTCGCTCTTCTTCTGTCCGGCTCTGTCCGACCCGCGAGACCACCTGTTTTTGCAGCTTCGTCAGGATCCGGAGCAGATCGCGCAGATCGGTCGGGCTCAAGCTCAGCAGCGCGCTCCGGAAGATCTCCATCGGTTCGACCTGGATCTCGCGGGCGAGCCGCGCCCCCTTCTCGCTGAGCCGGATGTGGACGACGCGCCGGTCGGCCTTCGAGCGTTCGCGGCGGACGAGCCCCTCTCGCTCCATGCGATCGACGATCCCGGTCACCGTGCTGTTCTGCGCCCGGATGCGCTCCGACAGCGTGGACAGCGAGAGATCCTGGAACGACTCGAGCAGCTTGAGGATGGTGAGCTGTGGCCCGGTGAGGCCGAATCCGCTCGCCATGCCCTTCGTGAGCCTGCGCGACTCCGTGTAGAGATAGATGATCATCTCCACGATGGCGTCGATCTCCGGCCTCTCGGGCGGCGGCAGGGTCGCTGTCACGATGCTTCGTGTACGAAATATTCTCTCCCCGGGGGTGCGTCAAGCTCCCGCGCCCCCCTCCGACCGAGCGGTCGCTGTCCCACCCCCGGGCATCGGCGTTCACCAAGCTCGTCCGGTCACCGAAGCCCGCCCCCACCATCGGTCACCAACGTGGACGTTTACGTGGTCGTGAACGTTTACGTGGTCGTGGCCGTGAACGTTTACGTGGTCGTGGTCGTCAACGATAGGCCGTGAACGACCACGACCACGACCACGTAAACGTCCACGTAAACGTTCGGATGTAGGAGAACGCGGCGCGAAGTCGGATCTACCGCCGCTTCCCTGTCGACCGGTCTGCCCGGAGCTCCCGGATGCACCACCTCAGCGCCTCCTGGAGGTCCCGATGCACCTGGACGGACGAGAGCTCGACGCCGAGCGACGAGGCCGTCTGCGCCACCTGCGGCTGGACCCCGGCCACGACCCCTTGCGCGCCGAGCAGCTCGATCGTCTTGAGCATGCTGATGAGGTGCTGCGCCGTCGTCGAGTCGACCTCCTCGACCCCCGTCACCTCGACGATCGCGTAGCGCGACTTCGTCTCGACGATCGTGCGCAGCAGCTTCTCCGTGATCTCTGTCGCCCGGTGGCGATCGATGCTGCCGACGAGCGGCAGCACGAGCACGCTGTCCCAGACCTGGATGATCGGCGTCGACAGCGTCTCGATCGCGGACTCCTGCCGCGAGATCACCGCGCGCATCGACTCCTGCTGCTCGACCACCTCGCGCAGCGACTCCTCGGCGCGCATGCGCTCCAGCGTGATCGCGAACATCTCGCCGATGACCTGGAGCAGCGCCCGGACGCTCTTGTCCCACGCGCGGGTCGATCGCACCGCGTCGAGCCCCACGACGCCCACGAGCCGCCCCGCGTACGCTGCAGGCATCCGGACGAGCGAGGCGATCCCGAGCTCCGTGAAGGCCCGCCGCTCGCTCGCTGCCTCATCCGGCAGGTCGGCCACGCGCGGCACGTCGCACACCTCGAGGCGGAACAGCCGCTCGACGAGCCACGGATACACGTCCCTGGACACGACTCCCCGCTCCGCGCGCAGCGACGGCACCCCGTCGGCGCACCACTCGTGCGTGTTCAGGAACCGCCGCCCGTCCTCCGCGAGGAGGAACAGGCTCGTCCTGTCGGCGCGCAGCGCCTTGCCGAGCTCCGCGAGCGCCGAGTGGAAGCCGCGGTCGACGTCCGAAAGCTTCACGTTGATGAAATGGGACGAGATCGACGCGACAAGCATCTTCGTCTCGATCCGCTGCATCAGCGCCCGCTCGAGGCGCTTCTGCTTGCCCACGTTGCGCGCCCACCCGTACACGAGCCCTTCGCTCGGCACCGAGAGCATCGACCACGACAGCCAGACGTAGAGGCCGCTCCTGCTCCTGCACCGGTTCTCCAGCCCGAGCGTGACGGGCCCCTGGCGGAGCCGATCCATCTGCTCCCTGGTCGCGACGACGTCGTCCTGGTGCACGAGATCGAGGAGGCTCCGGCCGACGAGATCCTCGGTCCCCAGGCCGAGCGTCCGCTCCCAGGCGCCGCTCACCCGCAGGAACGATCCATCGCTCCGCAGAACACACAGCGGATCGGGACAGACAGCGAAGAACCTCTCTACGTCCGCTTCGTTCGCAGGTGTGCCCATCGCCGGTCGCCTTACCCAGCCCACACCCCCACGCTTAGGTCTCCTTGACGTCCTCGAACGTCGTCCGCGCGGCCACGTGCTCCTCGTTCAGGTTGAGCAGGATGGGCAGCGTCTCGTGCTGCCAGTCATCGTCGAGGATCCGCCGCACGGTCACCCGGCCGGGCACCAGGTTGTACACGGCGTCCACGATATCCATGATGACGTAGAAGCCGTTCGAGTTGCAGAACCGCATCTTCACGAAATCCATCACCGTGGACGTGATCGGGTGCTGCGGGAGGACTCGGGCGAGCTCGTCCAGGTAGCTCGACAGGTACCGGTACGGGTTGTCGATCCGGATAGCGCCCTCGAAGGTCAAGACGAGGCGGTTGTCGTCATCGAGCCGGGCGACCGACTGAAAGACGCTCAGCCCGCCATCCGTGATTTCTCCATAGCTGAGAGCCTTCATACGCGACCTTTCGTGGAAAACATACGCAGCCTTTTCAAGGGAAAGTAGCCTGGACGACGAGGATTCCATCGACGTACTGCGTCGAGAGATGGAACTTGTTCTCGGCGGTCAACCGAATGAGCCCTAGACCGCCCCTGCGTCGATCGTTGCGCCGCTCGCGCACCGTCCTGGCAAAGAGCTCTCTCGGGTCCTCCGCGGCGAAGATCTCGTCGAATACCGCCTTGACGGTCCGGTACTCTTCCGGCGTAACGCGGTTGGATACCTTGATGAGCAATCGATCCGGATCGATGCTCAGATCGAGCCGCACCTCGCTCTCACGCTCGGTCCCGTGCTGGAGCACGTTGGTGACCAGCTCCGTGACCACCACGTTGACCTTCTGGCAGATCCGCCTGGGATAGAACCTCACCAGCAGCGCGTCCAAAAAGTTCGCAAGCAGGCCGGCCACGTCGCCCGTGATGTGATCGATCGGAGATATATATATCGATGCACCGACCGACGTCTGCGAATGATTCTTCTCGGGCTTCATCAGGCGCACCTTCGCAGGATGATCAGTGTGATGTCGTCGGCGTCCGCCACCCGGAACCGCGTGTAGTCCTCGATGCACCGGTCGAGGATCACCTGCACCGGTTCCTCGCTGTGCTTGACGACGATTTCGTTGAGACGTTGCACGGAATATATCTCCCCGCTCGCGTCCTGCGCCTCGAACATCCCGTCTGTGTACAAGGCGAGGACGTCATCCTCCTCGAACGGCAGCTCGAACTCGTGAAATGGCTTGATGCGCAGACCGATAAAGTTGCTCACCCGGTTGAACGAGCGAGGCGTACCGCGACGGACCAGGAGCCCGTACCCTCCGCCCGAGACGTAGCGGAGGAATCGGTCAGTAAACATGACGAAGTTCACCGTCGCGTAACGGCGAACCTCCCGGAGGAACGAGTAGGCGCTCCGGTTCACCCAGTCCACGATCGCCCCAGGGCTATCGAGCCTCTTGGTAGCGTGGGCGAACTGCGCCTTCAGAAACGCCATGATGAGCGCCGACGATACTCCGTGACCTGAGATATCGTAAACACCTATCGCGTGGCGCTCGCCGGGAAGGTAGAAGAAGTCGTAGTAGTCTCCGCCGACCTGGGCGAGCTGCTTGTGGAAGATGGCCATGTCGAAGGACGAGGCGATGGCCCCGCTCGCCTCCGGAAGCAGGGCGCGCTGGACCTGCCGCGCCACCGCGAGGTCGTCGTCGATGGCCCGGTTGTACCCTTCGAGCTCGTTCTCGATGCTGGTCGCGTGTTCCAGGATCGCCTCGTGCACCAGGGAGAGGTCGTCGAAGTCGAGCTTCAGCTTGTCGACGTACTCCAGCAGCGCGTTGCAGCGCTCCATGAAGTCTGTGAAGTTCCCCTCGTCGCGGAGCAAGGTGTTCCACGCTTGCCGCTCCTTCACGATCGCCCTGATGGCATCCAGATTGCTCTGCTTCTGCAGGAAGCCTCTGGAGTGCATCGAGCTGATGTCCTTGGGTGCAGTCATGGCTCGACCTGGACGCGATTCGGGTTGGACGGAAGAACCCATCCCATCTCAATCACAGAGTATCATCTCGAAGTTCTGATTGAACTTCTTGAGGTTGGGCAGCGACTTCCCCTGCCACGGGATGGACTTCGACCCGCGGACGATGAGCTGGAGCTCGCCCTTCTTCCTGGTGGCGATCGCGAACTTGTAGAGGACGTTGATCCCGGAGCTGTTCAGGAAGTTCAGCGCCCTGACGTCGAGTGTGATGGTGGGAGGGTTCGTGGCCAGGACCTTGTCGAGCAGCTCCTCGATGGGGGCGTACTCGGTGGTGCCGCCAAGACGAAGGATTCCTTCCAGGTACACCACCACCTCAGAGGGATCGTACCAAACCCGGTAGTTACCACCTTTGATTTCCATTCTCGACCTTTCATTCAAAATAGGAATCCTGGCCATCGTCTTGATGCTGAAGCTGTTGACCGAGATCGGGTCTAGCTTCCAGCCAAGACTGACACCGTAATCATTCATGATGATGAGATACCCGAGCCCCGACCCGGCGTTCTCCGCGTCTTCGGCGTTCGCCTCCGCCTGCCGACGCAGGAGCTCCCCAGGGTCCTCCTGTGTGAGCTCTAGGAGCTTCTCACGAAGCGAGGGGACGGCGGCGTTCGTGATCTGGTTGCTGACGAGGCACACCAGGTCCTCACGCCCGATACCCACGGTCACGGTGATGTCACCGTGCTGATTGAACTTGACGGCGTTCTCAACCAGTTCGTTCAGAACGTACCCGATGGCGCCTGAGACCTCGTCTCGGCTGATGAGCCTGTCCTCGCCGTCGATCTCCGGAAAGAGCTCGCCGAAGTACTCGGCCATGAAATTGGCCGTCAGGTTACAAAGGCTCCATCTCACCGCGAACGAGTCGGGGTACAACGTCAGCGACATGTGTTCGCTGAACGAATCGTCTAAAGAGTAGACGCCGATGATTTCGCTCATGGTAATGCCCAGTCTCCCCCTTGCTCATACCCTCTTAATGACAAGTACAGTGATGTCATCATGGATTTTGTTGTAGCCTACGTGCGCCAAGACGTCCTCGATGATAGCGTCCTTGATCTCCCGCGAGGTTCTTTGGTGGTTTCGCGAGATCACCTGACACAGACGGTCGATTCCGTACTGTTCCTCTGAAGAGTCCTCCGCCTCGGTGATGCCGTCGCTGAAGAGCGTCACGACGTCCCCGGCCTCCAGCTTCACCTCGATGCTACCGATGAAATCGCTGATATCCAGGTCGATGCCAATCGGCAACCCGAGCCCCATGGTCTCGACACGATCGAGGGTCCCGTCCTTCCTGACGATGATCAGGTCCTCGTGCTGGCCGGTGAGCTGGAGCTCGCCGTCGCTGTAGTCGAGCAGGGTCAAGGACAGGTTCTTGTCCGACCGGATGCGCTGGATGTTCTGGTAGATGACCTTGTTGACGATGCTCAGGAACTTCTTCGGATCCCGCTCGTTGGCCGCCAGCAGCGTCCGGACGGCCGTCTGGACCATGAGCATCAGCACGCCGCTCTCCAGCCCGTGGCCGGTGACGTCGCCGATCCCGATCTTGACGAGCCCGTCGCTCCGGAGCACGTCGTAGTAGTCCCCGCCGACCTCGTCGGCAGGGGCCATGTAGCCCGAGATGTCGAGGCCCGGGATCTCCTGGAGCTCGCTCGGCGCAGGGAGCACCATGAGCTGGAGCTGCCGCGCGACGTTCAGCTCGGCGCCGAGCCGGATGTTCTCCTGCGCGAGCTTCGCGTTCAGCTCGCTGATCTCCTCGTTCGCCTTCTCGAGCGCCCGCGTCCGCTCGCCGACGAGCTCTTCGAGGTTGTTCGTGTAGGCCTCGATCTCGCTCGCCATGTCGTTGAACGCGACGCCGAGCTGCCCGATCTCGTCCGCGGAGTTCACGTCGATGCGAACGCCGTAGTCGCCCTCCCGCATCCGCGTCGCGCCGGTCGAGAGCGCGACGAGAGCGCCCGTCATCTTGCGGGAGACGAGGTATACGCCGAGCATCAGCGCGAGGAACGAGGCTATCGTGACGAGGATCTGCTTCGTGACGATGCTGGTCCGGCTCTCCTCGATGGCACGCTGCGATGCGAGGAGCGACGCGTAGAGCTCCTTCTTCGGCACGACGAACCCGAGCGTCCACTGCTGCGACTCGATCCGCGCGCCTGGACCAGCCCAGCTGTTCACGGGAGCGAGCCGCTGGAGAGCGATGATGTACGCCTCTCCGGCGATCATCCGCTCATGGTAATCTACGTTATCGTCGCTGGGCAGCGCGATCATCGCAACTGCGGGGTCACGGCTGTCCTTGAGCCGACGCTGGAGGACACCCACCCCCTCGCTCTGCCCCGCGCCGCCTTCGGCCCGGAGGCGCAGCGTCGTGGCGCCAAGGTCGTTCACGGCGAGCACGTTGCCGTCCGCCTGGGTCAGGAAGGCGAAGCCGGCGTTCGCCAGGCGGACGTCCTTGATCGACGCGACGAGCTGCGCGAGGGTCAGGTCCAGCCCGAGCGCGCCCGCGAACTTGTCGCGCCCCTTGCTCCAAATTGGATGGAACGCGGTCATGATCATGCCGCCGCCCCCAGCGTCGTCGTAGGGCGCCGTGACCGTCGTCTGAACGGGACGGCTCTCCAGCCCCCCAGGCTCCTTCAGCCACTCGCTCCAGCTCTCGACGAGGCCGGGATAGAAGAAGTCGTACCACCGCTTCTCGTTGTGCCCCGGATAGAGCTTATCGAACGTGCCCCCCATGTCGAGGTAGGGCGCCACCCGGACGAACGGCTGCTCCGCGCTGTCGGCGTAATAGACCTGGAGCTTATCAGCCCCGTACTTCTGGAACGACGGAAGGATGAGGTCGAGCAGCGCGGTCCTGTCCACCGCTCGCTGCACGTCAGGCAGAATCTGGCCGTCCTTGCCGAGGTAGCCCCAGACGCCGAGGACGGTCGGCTCGTCCGGGCCGTTCTGCCACCAGTTGCTCTTCGAGTTGTAGACGAGCTTGTCGCGGAAGAAATCCGTGCTGGCGACCTTCTTGTGCAGCTCGTCGAGCTGGTCGCCTTGGTCCACCATCGTCTGCATGATGGCGGCCAGCATCCTGAGATCGGCATAGGCGTGGCCCAGCTTCAGGTTGACCTGCTGCGCCGTGTCGCCGAGGTGGTTCGTCAGGTACTCGCGGTTCGCCTCGTTCAGCCCACCTTCTATCTCGCGGGCGGACTTCTGACTGAGCTCATGCAGACCTTGCCGAGCTACGAGGACGTTCAGGAGGGCACCGAGCAGCACGCTGAACCCGGTGACCAGCATGAACTTCGTATTGAATTTTCTGAGTCCAAAGAAGAAGCCGCGCCGCCGAGGCTCCCTCCGTGTCTCATCAGCAGGCGAGGTCACGTATGAGTATCTCCCACTGAAACGAGCACAGTTCGCACGAAACGTCCTACATCATCTTCACTGGCTTGCGCCCTGAACCCGCGTAGATGGGCCACGACGCCAGTCCTTTCGGATTGGTGATGGTCGCCATGTGGACCTTGAGGCCGGCCGAGATCTCCTGGTGAAACTCCGGAAGGGTGCCCGCCGTGGCCGCCATCTGGCTCGTCCCGTTGATCCAGCTCTCCACGACCCGGGCAAAGTCGTAGCAGTCCGTGTTCATGTTGGTGATGTCGATGAGGTTGATCTTGAGGTCTTCGAGGCCGGCGTCCGTCAGCACCTGCCGCGTCTTCATCCCTATATCGAGATCCATGCCGACCATCTTGCCGAGCTCGAGGATGCGCTGGTAGGTCGCGCGGATGAGCTCGTGGTCGGGCCACCCGTAGTTGCACGACATCATCTCGTTCGTGATGTAAATGCGTCCACCCGGCTTGCAGATGCGATAGAGCTCCTGCATGATCATCTCGGGCTGGTGAAAGACCTGGAGCGCGAGGCGGCATGCCACGAAATCGAACGAGTTGTCCGGCAGGAGGAGAGTCGCGGCATCGCCGTACTGGTACTCCACGTCCTCCATCGCGAGCCGCTTCGCCATCTCCTGCGCATAGCGGAGCGACGGGCGGGAGTGATCGACGCCGACCAAGTACTCGGGCTTGAAGTCCTTCTGGAGCATCACCGCGAAGTACCCGAGCCCGCAGGCGATGTCCGCGATCCTCATCCCCGGCATGAGCCCGTGGTGCGGCAGTATCTTGCGCTCGTGCTCCCAGATGATCCGCTCCTGCAGCCGGAGCACGTCGATGAACTCGGCGTCCTCCAGCATCCGCTGGATCGGATAGAACGCCATGTCGTAGATCTCGACAGAGACGTTGGTATAGATCTCCGCGATCACCTGAAATTTGCGGATAGCCCAGGGGATGACGCTCGAAATAATGAGCTTAATCTTGAGGTTAGGACGCGCCTCGACCGCCCAGCGAACGAACCTGTTGATCTCGAGGAACGCGACGTTGTTCATGTACTTGAGACGCTTGAAGTCCAAGCACAACTCGCCCCTCGCGCTCTTCGCCGCCGTCTCCAGCGTACCGCGGATGGCCCTCATCTGATCGGCGCCAAAAGGCCGCAACATGCCGGACAGCGCGACCTCCTGATCCGTCTGGTCGACGCGCATGCTGAACGTGACCTGCGAGCGCCACGACGGGAGGCCGCTCGAGGAGGAAGGCGGCACGACGGATTCGCGACCGATCGAAGCAGTCATAATTCGTCTACCTCAGTGAACGGGAACTGAATGGCCAGCAGAAGCTGGCCCCCGCCAGCGGGTTCGGTGATGCTGAGTTTGGAGCCGTACACGACCGCGAGCTCCAGCAGCCCGAGCGCCTGCGCGTCATCGTCCGGGACGTCGTTCTCGAGCTGCTCTCGATACCAGGACATCGGGTCGGGCTGATTGACCAGCTGGACTGCGTGATTATAAAATTTCGCGCTCTGTTCGTTGACCGGAACCTCGGCCTCGACGAAGATATGACTCTGACTCTTCCGGAACCGAATCTGTATCTCGCCGCATGGCCCGTGATTTCGAAAGACGGCTTCGAGCAGCTCGTTAAAGAACGTCGACAACAAGGTTGCATGACGCTCGGGGTCGTCCTCGTTGGCACTGGCATATCGCGCGAGAAAATTGGCCAGCTGATGACAGTGGTTCCAACGTTTGCTGAAACCACCCACGGAGAAGTTCGCGGAGATGATCATACCGTCCACCAAAGGAGCCGGCGGCGGTCTCAACGTCGGGGCTATGTCGGCCTGCTTGGAAACGGACATCAAAGCCTCGGGGGTTGGTTGACGAGTGAGGCACGAACGAGGTTACCCGGGTTCGGGGTGCCCCGTCGAGTGCATCGCGAGGTTTCCAGCGAGCCCCATCGGGATTTCAGACGCCAGAAACGTCAGCGCCCGCCCGACAGGTTGCACCAGGCATGCCATCACGTCGCAACATTTTTGTAATACGAATTGCGTTTTCGGATCTACACTGACCTTACGGTCAGGTAAATCAATGTAGGACAGCCTCCAGCAGCCTGCGGCTCAGCTCGATCGTTTCGCACTTATCCGGGTGAAATGAGCCCTGCCTCTATCCGGACGCGACGTCACGGAGTCACCGCGGCCGCCAGCCATTTTGTCCACAGAGCACCCGCTGCGGAGGCGTTTGATTGTAATTCGAACCACATATACACCCCGCTCGTCTTGACCGAGCGCACAGTGGTTGACCATCAGAGCATCTGGAGCTGCAGAAGAGAGGTAATCGAACGTGCATCGCTTCTGTCAACCCTTTCCTGCGCGAGGCGAAGGCGCGCTCAGGCATCGTTTGGTCCCGAGAGTCGCCACGGGAGTGCAAGGAGATCCGTGCGCCCACCTACCGGCTAGCCCATCGCGCGCCGGACCCGAGTCCGCCTCTCGCACGCGGATTCGGTATGC
Organism: Sorangium sp. So ce117; assembly: GCF_051524395.1. NCBI lineage: Bacteria > Pseudomonadati > Myxococcota > Polyangiales > Polyangiaceae > Sorangium > Sorangium sp. So ce117. The sequence continues at coordinate 2,582,779 of NZ_CP150309.1, read as the reverse complement.
GGCCCATCGCGCGGAAGTCGGCGTCTCTGGGCTGCGCCGCGATGAATGAGCGCCCGCGGCCGGCGTCGGGTGTGTCTCGCGTCCGGGATCGCTTCACGACATCGATGGTCCTGCAGCGCCCGCTCCTGCTGCCGGGCGCCGCTCGGCCAAGGAGCGCCCTCGCCTTCGGCGCGGGCGGCTAGGCGGCGCGCGGGGTCGGACACGGCAACGATTAAGCTTGACAATCAACGACGCAGGCCACGGCTGTTCACCGTCGCGCTGTCCAGCCCGGCAGCGCGCCGCCTCCCGAGCGCAGCGCGCAGCTCACGCCGCGCAGCGCCGCTGTGGCGCACGCGACCGGCGCCTCGGCGTCACCGCGGCGGAGCGCCGCGTCGCTCGATGGCGTCGAGCTCGTCCATCACCGCCTTCACGCGCGGATCCGTGGGATCGACGGCGCGCGCCTTCTCGTACGCTGCGCGCGCGTCCTTCAGCTGGCCCGACTGCGCAAGGGCGTTGCCCAGGTTGATCCAGGCGCTCCCGAGCTTGTCGTCGAGCTTGAGCGCCTCGCGGTAGAGCGCGGTCGCCTTCTGCAGGTCGCCACGGAGATGGTGCGCATACCCGAGGTTCGATCGGTAGGTGGCGCGCGCCGGGTCGCGCGCGACAGCCGCCTCGAGGTGCGGAACGGCGCGCGCTGGATCGTTCGCGGCGAGGAGCGCCGTCCCGAGGTCGTTCTGCAGGCGCGCGTCCGCCGGCGAGAGCCTCGCGGCGCGCTCGTAAGCGCGGATCGCGTCGGCCGTCCTCCCCGCGGCCAGGAGCGCTGTCCCGAGGTTCGCCTGCCGCTCCGCGTCCCCGGGTGCGAGCTCTGCGGCACGCGTCAGCTCGCGGACAGCGTCTTGCAGGTTGCCGAGCGCGAGGTGCGCGACGCCGAGCGCGGAGTGCGCCTCGGCGTCGCTCGGGGCGAGCTCCGCGGCACGTGTCAGCTCACCGAGCGCGGCGTCGGCCCGGCCGAGGACGAGGAGTGTGCGGCCGAGCTCGAGGTGCGCGAGCGCGTGGTCAGGCTCGAGCGTCACCGCGCGCTTCAGCTCCGGGAGCGCGGCGAGCAGCGTCCTGTCCCCCGGCGCCCCGTTGTAGTCGGTGGACACGCCTGCCCTGGCGATCGCCGCGCGCTGGGCGCCGACGATCGCCGCAGCGTCCTTCTTGTCGAGCTGCGCGGCCGCGCGATAGGCCCTCTCGGCAGCGGCGAAATCGCCGCTCGCATAGGCGGCGTCGCCCTCTTCGAGCTTCCTGTCCGCCGGCGTGCCGGTGCCGCGCGCGACGCGCGGAGGAGGGCTCGCCGCCGCTGCCTCGCTGGTGGACGGCGCGTCGAACGGGACGCCGGAGCCGACCGGCGGGCCCGCCGCGCCCGGGGCAGCGCCGCTCCCCGGAGGCGGCGCGGGCGCGGCGTTCGCCGTCGGATCGAGCCGGGCAGTCGGCGCAGGGGCCTCCGCCGAGGGTCGCGGCGCCGGCGAGCGCGACGCTGGCGCCGCCGGGGCGCAGCCGGCGAGCACGAGCAGGACGCCGAGCCGGCGGATCGCTCCGCAGGCGCTCACAGCTTGTACGGGGTCATCGCGTGCTCCTTGCCGTCGTACCGGAGCAGCACAGGCTTGTTATCCATCTTCGTCGCCACGCCGACCGGCCGCTTCCAGCACCGGACGAGCGCCACGAGCGTCTCCCGCGCGTAGTCGGCGCGCAGGTCGAAGCCGCCGTGCACGTGCTCGAGCAGGAGCTCTCCCCGGTTGCCGTAGTTGGCGTCGACGACACGGATGTACGGGTCGCCGAAGTTCGTCAGCTGGAAGAGGAGCTTCTCCTTCACCTCCTTGAACTCGCGGCTCTCGATCTCGAACCTGTCGTTCCGCCCCGAGAAGCCGAACGTGTACATCTTCTGCTCGATCACGAACTCCGGCGTCAGGAACTCGTCGATGAAGGTCACGTCGTTGTAGAGCGCGCGCACCTGGAAGATCTTCTCGCGGCCGAGGCCGAGCCGCATGTCCCAGGTGCGCTTCGCGTCGAGGTCCGCGCACTCCTCCCACTCGCGGCCGAAGCGGCCCTTGTTCCATCGCTCCTCGATGTAGCGATAGAGCTCCACGCCGACCTTGTAGGGGTTGAAGCGCCCCGGCGCCGTCGCCATGACACCGGCGTTGTTCTCGGCGTAGTCGATGATCTCCGACGCATCGAGGACCTTCTCGGTCATCATCTTCGAGTGCCAGTACGAGGCCCACCCCTCGTTCATGATCTTCGTCTGGCGCTGGGGGACGAAGTAGTAGGTCTCCTCGCGGATGATCTCAAGCACGTCGCGCTCCCACCGATCGAGCGGCGCGTGGTCGAGCAGGAACTTGAGCACGTCGCGCTCCGGGCGCTCCGGCACCTTGCGCTCCGGCTTCCTCTGGTCCTGCCGCTTCTTCCGCTGCGCCGCGAGGATCTCCTCCGGGTTGATGAAGGAGTCCATGTACTCCTTGGCCCGGAGCTTGTAGGTGTCCATCGGCTCCTCCGTGGGCTCCTCGTCCTCCTTGGCCACAGGACGGCCGGAGAAGGGGGCCCACGGGTCAATCAGGTTCTCGAGCGAGAGGCAGTGGTCGACGAACGCCTCGACCTTGTTGATGCCGTAGCGCTCGATGTGGCGCGACACGCGCGCGCCGTGGTTCGCCATCTTGTCGATCCACTTGCGGTCCGGATCGTAGGCGTCGCTCTTCCGCACCGGGTCGAGGATCGGGCCGCGATGGTCGAGATCGGTGGACCGGAAGCAGAAGTTGTTCTTGAAGAAGTCGACGTGCGCGTACACGTGCGCCATGACGAGCTTCTGGTCGGTGAGCGAGTTGCCCTCGAGGAGGTAGGCGTACGAAGGGTTGTTGTTGATGACCATCTCGTAGATCTTCGAGAGGCCATACTCGTAGCTCTTCGAGAGCTGCTCGTACTCCATGCCGAACCGCCAGTGCGGGTAGCGGCTCGGGAAGCCGCCGTACGCGGCGATCTCGTTCATCTGGTCGTACGTCAGCATCTCGAAGATGACGGGGAAGAAGTCGAGCCCGTAGTCCCGGGCGATCTTCTCGATGCGCTCCTTCTCGGTGCGCAGGTAGCGGGGAAGCGCGGTGTTCAGGGCGAACTTGCTCATACCGCTCTACTTCCCCTTCCCCAGGAAATCCTTGATGCTGCCCACGATGGCGTCCTTGTCCCTGATCTCGCTCACCACCACCCGATCGTCCTGCGAGAAGTGCTCTTTCAGATCCTTGATGAACTGACCCGAGCCGTACGGGCTCTCGACCTGCCCGTAGGCGAACATGTTGACCCGCGGCAGGATCTGGGTCTTGAGCACGTCCACGCAGGAGAGCGTGTCGTCCATCGACCAGTTGTCGCCGTCGGAGAAGTGGAACGGATAGATGTTCCACTCGTCCGGCGGGTAGTCGTTGTCGATGATCTGCGAGCACAGCTTGTAGGCGCTCGAGATCATCGTGCCGCCGGACTCGCGCGTGTGGAAGAACGTGTCCCGGTCGACCTCGCGGGCGATCGCGTCGTGGATGATGAAGCGCGACTCGAGGCCCTTGTACTGGCGGGTCAGCCACGCATCGAGCCAGAACGACTCGATGCGCACGATCTCCTTCTGCTCGTCGCCCATCGACCCGGAGACGTCCATCATGTAGATGATGACCGCGTTCGCGACGGGCTCGGTGATCGTCTTCCACGAGCGGTACCGCTTGTCGTCCGGGACGGGGACGACGACGGGCGCCGCCGGGCGGAACGTCCCGCTCGCGATCATCCGCTTCAGCGCCTCGCGATACGTCCGCTTGAAGTGGCGCAGCGACTCGGGGCCCACCCGGCGGATGCCGGAGTAACGATCGTGGGCGTTCGAGATCTTGCTCTTGCCCTTGTCCTGGATGTCGGGCAGCTCGAGCTCCTCGCCGAGGATGCCGGCGAGCTCCTCGAGCGTGACGTCGACCTCGAGGAGGTGGTCCCCCTCGCCGCTGCCCGCCTGCCCCTGGCCGGGCTGCTTGTCGTCCGAGCCCCCCACGGGATCGCCGGGGTTGCCGTCGCCCTGCCCCACGCCGCCGCGTTGCTTGTCGCCGAAGCGGAAGCGCGGGATGTCGATCTGAGGGATGGGAATCGAGACGAGGTCCTTCCCCTTTCGTCCGATGAGCTCGCCCTGCGAGATGTACTTGCGCAGGTTCTCGCGGATGCGGCCGCGAACGATCTGACGGAAGCGCCCGTGATCCTGGTCGATCTTCAACGACACGCTCGCGAGTGTAGCATCGGAAGCCGCCTCGGGTCCGCACGTTCGGCGGGCCGCCGAGGTCTCCCGCCCCGGCGGCGCCGCTTCCCCGCTTCCGTTCGACATCTCCATCTCCACTTCCCCACGTCCCCGCCGTTGCCCCACCGCCACGCCCGCCCGTCGTGAACTGCCCCCGTGTTAGCCTCCGCGCCGTGCTTTTCCGAGCGCGCTGCCTCCTCGTGTTTCTCGTGCTCGTGGTCCTCGCGGCGCTGGCCCTCGGGTGCGGCTCCCGAGAGCAGCTCGTCGGGCTGCCCGATCTCGCGGGCGCAGGGGGCGCCCCCGACGCGCCGCCCCCGGACCCGCCGGTGTGCCGGGAGGACGGGCTCCCCTGCCAGGGCGCGGCGGACTGTTGCAGCGCCGCGTGCGCGCAGGGGATCTGCGGGGGCGACAGCTGCGCGCGGGACGGCGCGCCGTGCGCCGCCCCGGGCGACTGCTGCGCAGGCCTGTGCGCCGGCGGGCTCTGCGGGCAGGGCTGCTCGGCCGACGGGGCGCCGTGCCAGAGCGCGGCGGAGTGCTGCGCCGGGGTCTGCATGGGCGGAGCCTGCGGGCGGGGCTGCTTCCGGGACGGCAGCGCGTGCGGGTCCGCGGGACAGTGCTGCTCGCTGAGCTGCGTGGAGGGCGCATGCCGCGCGCCGTGCATCCCGAACGGCGCGCGCTGCAGCGCGGGCGACGCGTGCTGCAGCGGCGCCTGCGTCGCGGGCGCCTGCGCCGAGGCGTGCGCGCCCGACGGCTCCATGTGCGGCCAGAGCGCGGACTGCTGCACCGGGCGCTGCAACGCGGGCATCTGCGGCGGGTGCAGCTCGGACGGGGTCGCGTGCGGCTCGGCCGATCCGTGCTGCTCCGGCGTCTGCGCGCAGGGCGTGTGCGGGGGCGCGGCGTGCTCGCACGCGCCCTGCGAGATCGGCGCGCCGCTCGCCGCGGACTGCGGCGGGTGCGCGGCGGAGCTCTGCCGGTTCGACCCGTTCTGCTGCACCACCAGCTGGGACGAGATCTGCGTCGGCGAGGTCCCCAGGCTCTGCGGGCTGGTCTGCGTCGAGTGCGCCGCAGACGGCAGCCGCTGCGCGTCCGGCGAGGCGTGCTGCAGCGGCGCGTGCGAGGACGGCGTCTGCCGGCCCCCGTGCGCGCGCGACGGCCAGCCGTGCGCGGACTCCGGCGAGTGCTGCAACGGCAGCTGCCAGAACGGCCTCTGCGGCGGCCCCGCTTGCCCGTCGGACGGGACGGGCTGCGGAGGATGCGTGGCCGAGCGCTGCTGCGCGCAGCTGAGCGAGTGCCTGCTCAGCCCCACCTGCGCGGACGACGTCGCGTGCTTCTTCGGCTGCCTCGACGAGGGTAGCGGCCCCGCCGTCTGCGGGTTCCAGTGCATCCACAGCCCGGAGACGTTGCAGCTGCTGCGCTGCGTGGGCAGGAGCTGCGGCGGCGGCACCTGCTTCTGACGCGCGGCGCGGAGCGCGATGGCGCGCGAGGGGAGCGGGTCTCGCGCGGGCGTGGGGCTCGCCGCGCCCGCGGCTCCACCGCGCGGGTCTCGGGCGCGGATTTGCCGAGCGCCTGACGCGCAATAGGCGCTTCCGCCGGGGTTGGCTACAGCGGATCCTGATTTCGATTCCGGTGCTTCCCGCCGACTTTCCGACCGGGAAAGAGGGAAGGCTGTGGCACCATGAGTCCACGAGCGAGCTCATGTCGAGAGAGCTCGGGGGGAGGGCTCAATGCCGAGAGGCGAGACATCGAAGGATACGTCCAAGCAGAGGAAGCGGGTTCAGAGCGGCGAGCGCGAGCAAGCTGCGCCCGCGATATCCCAGGGCGAGGCGGGTCGGAAGGCTCCGCGCAGGCGGACGAAGTCCGCTGCCGGCGCACGGATGGCCGCTGTGTCGACCCGGCGGGTGACCCGGGCGAAGAAGGGAGCGAGCAAGGCAGGAGCGAGCGCCGCGGCGCGGCCGGGCACGGCGCGGAGCACCGCGGCGGCGGAGAAGAAGAAGACCAGCAGCGCGCCGAGGAAGGCGACCGCCGGGCAGACGAGCCGGCAGCAGAGCGGCGCGGCCAAGAGGGCGGCCACGACGAGGAAGCGGACCGCCACCGGTAGCGCGGCGGGGCGCGGCCGAAGCGCGGCCGGCGCGACGCCGGCCGGCGGGCGCAAGACGACGCGCGCGGCGGGCGCGACGCCGGCTGGCGGGCGCAAAACGACGCGCGCGGCGGGCGCGAAGCGCGCGGCGCCGCAGCGCGCAGCAGCGATGAGGAAGCCGTCGGCCAGCGCCCGCGTCGGGCGCGGAGCCGCGCGGCGAACGAAGGCGGCGCAGTCGGGCGCGCAGAGGGCGGGGCAGAAGCGCGCGACCGCCGGCAAGCGGTCGGCGGCCAGCTGAGCTGCAGCGTCGGGCGCGCCGCTCGCCGCGGAGCGCCCAGTCGCACCTTTCCCGTCACATCCCATCCCAAGCATCCCAAGAGGGCGCCGGCAGATCTCGGCCGTCGGGCCTCCGCGCGAGGCCCCCACCTCCGGGCGCAGCGGCACGCCAGCCACCTTCGCGGCCAACGTGAGGGGTTGGCGCGATCAGGGCGGTGACGGCAAGGGCTCGCCGACCATGAGGACCACCCAGGTGGCGGCCAGGAAGGGATACGGCGCCCCGCCGAGGCCTGGCATCGTCGACCGCGCGCGCCGCGCGCAGAGCGGGCAGCCCGCGTCGCCGCGCCGGCTGAACAGGTACCGGCGCGAGGACGGCGGCGGCGCAGGACAGACCTGAACTTCATCGCCCTCCATCACTCCGCGCATCCCCCCCATCTCGCCCTGCAGCGGAAGCGCCTCCGTGCGCCCGGTCTCCTGCGACGCCCCGCGCAACCGCGGAGCACGACCGCCCTCGCGAAGCCAACGCTCGATGGCCCGATATGCAGCCGCTGGCTTAGGGCGATGCTGGACCATCGTAGGAATGTCCCTTCTGCCGAGCCGAAGACCAGCGACCCAGGCTCCGGATGTAACCCCGCACTGCGGGCGAGATTCATCCTAGCAGGATCCCCGGACCATGCATGGATGACATTCCGTATCTGCGTGGTGCTTCCCACCGCGACAGCCTCTTGTCTCGGCTGTCGTCATGATTGTCGTCTTCGTACGTCTTCGTACGCCTCCGTCTGCTCAATCGATATCTCCGAGGCGCACGCGGAGCGCGGCGCGACGAAATGGCTGCGCAGCGCGGCAGCGTGTCCCGCCGCCGCGCGCAATGGAGCACAGATGCTCCCCGGCTCGTGGTCTCCCGCGATCAGGCGAGGCGGATAGCAACAGGATATCCCGGAGAGGAACGCAGGCGACCCCCGATGGCGCGCGGCGCTCGCCGGATCGAGCGGAGAGGACGCTCTCCGCCCATCATCAAGGATCGTTTGCGGGGCAGCTCGGGATGGAGACGACGTAGTTCAGGAGAATACCGACATGAGTCCTTCAGCCCCGGCGGCGCTCCGGGGCCGGCGCACGGGCGCCGGCGGCGCGGCGGACGCCAGGGACGCGAGGGAGGCAGGTCACTGCGGGATGGGGATCGGCGGCGGCTCGTCGTCGGGCACGATGCAGGACGACAGGTCGAACAGCATGAAGAGCAGCGCCTTCTCCTGAGCGCTCAGCTCCTCCGCGGAGCACCCCTCCGGGAAGGGCGGGCCCGTGAGGTCCGCCGCAGAGACATGGATGTCCGTGAACACGAGACGCCCGCACTGCTGATCTTCTGGGGCGTCGACGGGCGTGTTGAAGGTGAAGTACTGGACCCCGGCCGGCTCGGGCTCGTTGTAATAGATCCACCGGGTCGAGACGTCCTCGGTCACGTCGCTCACCGTATGCTGCGCGCCGTTGATCACGATCTCGCCGGGCACGTCCGACGCGCCGACATTGACGAGCCACTCCGCGAGGGCTTGCCCCTTCGGGAGCGTGGTGTCCACGAGCGCCGTGAGAGGGCTCTCCGGGTCCGTGACGTCGTTGTCCCAGACCGCCGTGTCCGGGAACGGCGCCGGCCCCCGCTTCAGCCAGACGTTGTGCCAGTGGGACGCGAACACGCGCCCGCCGAGCGAGGTATAGTCGAACATGGCCTGGCGCGCGGGCCCGGGTTTGTCTTCCACGTGCGGGTCGCCCTCGCAGGCGAGGATCACCATGTCGTACTGGCTCAGGGCGTCGACGGTCCCCCAGAGGCTCGTGGCCGGCGTGAACTCCGCGCCTTGATTCAGGCGATCCGCATAGCGCGTCGTCACCTCGTGATCGACGTCCCCGCGGCCGGCGAACAGGTTGATCCGCCCGGTCCCGGTCTCCGGCGTGAACTCGGTCTCATCAATCCCGAGTTTGTGCAGCAAGCACTCGAGCGGATCGGCGCCGCCCGTCGTGAGCGCGATCTTCGGGATGTGCCCCTCCGATTGGTTGCGCGGCAACCGGATGATCCCGGCGTCCGTCGCGGTGTCCTTGCATCGGTCGACCACGGGGAGCGTCATCTCGCGGCGCCATTTGCCCACCTGCACGACGAGCGGGATGTTCTCGCCGACCGGCACGTCCTCCAGGACGAACTTTCCTTCCGTATCGGTCAGCGCCGTCACGAGCGGTGAGCCGGAGAGCGTCGCGCTGCACTGATCGCAGGTCGCACCGTCGGGGATGGGTTCAAGCGGCGCATTGGGGACGTAGACGATCACGTTGTAGAGCGGCAGTTTGCCCGAGGGGTCGTACACGGTGCCGCTCACCGTGGTCTTCGCCCCGTTCTCGCATTCGACCTGCTGGCATTCGAGGCCCTCGCAGTCGCCTTCGCCTCCGACACCGCCCCCGCTGGCGATCGCCGGGAAGCCGCCGAAGCCACCGCCAATTCCACCGCCAATTCCACCGCCAATTCCACTCCCACCGCCAGGCCCCGCGCCGCCGGATGCTATAGGCGCCGTGCCCCCGGTATCTCCGCAGGAGCAGCCAGCCATGACGCCCGGTGCTACAGCGATCGCAGCCATCAAGACTCCCGCCTTGCCCGACCAAGTCACCATTTCGAGCCTCCCGGCGACGCGAGCAAAGGTGCTCTGCTGCCGCCCAGTCTCTATCGTATGCCAGACTGTAGAAATCGGGAAGTATGTCCAGCAAAGAGCAGGAATGGAGCGATGGGTTATTAGGGTGAGCCCTGATACCTCTGACTACCGCGTCCGCGAAGGACATGCGTGTCGCGCGGTCGGACGGCCTGGACAGCGGATCTCCGTGCGTCCGACATGGTGCGTGACGCAATGACAAGAAGGATTGACGGATCGATGATTCGTGACGAGCGCGTTGATCTTTCGCACCGCGCGCCGCGCGCCGCGCAATTGCTCCGCGAGCGAGGTCCCGCGACGAGCGCCGCTCGCGACTCCGGCTCGCCTGAGCCCGCTTCGGGCCCGTCCGGCGGATTACTGCGGATCGACGCGGGTCAGCCCGAACCAGAGCACGGCGTGCCACCGCTCGTGCCACTTCAGCAGCATCGGCCCGATCGCGAGCCCGGCCTCCACGGTCCGCAGCTCGTCCTTGACCGCGCTCACCGGCCAGGGATTGCCGAACGCCTTCTCGCCATACGTCAGCGCGAGCGTCGGCTTGCCGTCGAGCTCCGAAGGGATCAGCTGCGCCTTGAAGCGACAGATCCGGCTCCCGAAGACCACGTTCGTGCCGGAGTTGCCGCCATGGTCGAACTCGTTCCCTTTCCAGGGCATCCAGCGCGACGCGAGCGCCGTGATCAGCGGGCGCGTCGCCAGGTGGATCCCGGCCGTCGGCTGCAGGGCGAGCAGGCGCCCTCGCGGCAGATCGCCGAGCTCCGCCGGATCCGCTGGCTTCCCTGCCTCGTAGAACTGCCTCAGCGTACCCGGGTGCGCGCCGACGAGGCTATCGAGGGAGGTCGTCCCGGTGACATGACGGTGCCCGACGGACGGGCGTGCGCTCTGCTCGCTCTGGGTGGTCATCGGAACGCCTGGCATTCCACCGCGTCCGACAAGGGTCAACGGCAACCGTCAGCGCTCGTCTTCGCGCGGTTCCCCCGCGCTCGCCGTGCTCGCCCCTCGCGCCTCGCTCGCCTCACCGAGAGACGCCGCGCCGCCCGCGACGATGGCCTCGTACGCCCGGCGCACGCGCTCGGTGATCGCGCCGTAGCGCGCGAGCAGCTCGCGCGCGGCCTCGGCCGCGGTGCGGCCCCGGATGCCCGTCCGACGCGCGAGGGTCGGGACCCCGGGCGCGTCTTCCTCGAGGAGCTGCGAGGCGTCCGCGTGCACGATGCGGATCCGCTGCTCCAGCTTGCGCAGGAACGCGTGGCCGTCCCGGAACGTCTCGGCGTGCTCGGCCGAGAGGTGGCCGGCCGCGGCGAGCGCGTCGATCGCCGCGAGCGTCTCGGTGGTCCTGACGCGCGGATCGGCGCCGTGCCGGATCTGCAGGAGCTGCACCGAGAACTCGATGTCCGCTAGGCCGCCCCGCCCGAGCTTGAAGTCGCGGCGGCCGCGGCGCTCGTGCGAGAGCTCGCTCTCCATGCGCAGCCGGAGCCGGTGGATCTCCTCGGCGATCCGATCGAAGTCGTCCGCTTGGAGGTACGCGGCCTCGTGCACGATGGCGATCGCCTCCGCCCCGAGCTCGGGATCGCCGGCCGAGGCGCGCGCCCGGATGAGCGCGAGCCGCTCCCAGATCGCCGCGCGCATGTGCCGCGCGCCGGGCGACGACTCCGGCTCCGCGGGCGCCGGGGAGGCCGCGTCGGCGCGGCGGATGCCGTGGTAGCGAGCGAACGAGTCGATGGACGTGACGAGCAGCCCCTGGCTGCCCGACGGGCGCAGTCGCGTGTCGAGCTCGTAGCCTGGGCCCGCCGCGTGCGACATGGAGATGAGCCGGATGATCTGCCGCGCGCGCCGCGCGTAGTACGTGCCGGGGTCGGACGCGGCCCCCTGCTCGCCGGGCGGCGCGCACGCCGGGTCGAACAGGAAGAAGACGTCCAGATCCGAGCCGTAGCCGATCTCGCGGCCGCCGAGCTTGCCCATCGCGATCACGGCGAGCCCTCGCACGGGCTCGCCCGGCGGCGTCCCCAGCGCGAAGCGCGTCGCGGCCTCGAGCGACGCGTCGGCTAGATCCGAGAGCGCGAGCGTCGCCTCGCGCGTGCCGACCTCGCCGCTCAGGTCGGCGAGGCCGACCTCGATGGTGACGCGCGCCTTGGCGCGCCGGAGCGCCCCGATGAGCGCCTCCTCCGGATCCTCGTCCGGCGACGCCTCGCTGAGGCTGGCCTCGATCGTGTGTCGGATCAGCTCGGCGCTCGGCGCGCCGCGCGCGAACAGGACGGCGTCGACGAGCTCGGGGTACCTCACCATGGCGTCGCCGATGAACGCGCTCGACCCGAGCGCCTCGACGAGCCTGCGGAGCGCGCGCGGCTCGTCGCCGAGCATGCGCGCGTAGACGGAGGAGTGCCTGATGCGGGAGAAGCACAGCCGGAGGAAGCGCGCGGCCTGCTCCGGATCGGCGGCGTCGACCACCGCGGCGAGCAGCGTCTCCGCGAGGGACGAGGACGCCTCGCGGCTGCGCGCCCCGAGCAGGCCGTCCGGGTGGCGGGACAGCTCGAAGAGATCGTCGGCGACGTCGCGGAAGCGCGCCGTCAGCGAGGCGTGCGGCTCCGGCGGCGCGGCGAGCTCGGGCGCGGCGCCGTCGGCGGCGGCCGCCGGCTCGCCGCCGAGGACGAGCACGGCGTGCTTCGCCAGCGCCTCGGCGAACGCGTCGCGATCGCCGTGGTCGAGCGCGGCCATCGCGTCGATCCACCGCGACGGCCGGGCGCTCCCCTTCGGCAGGAGCGACAGGAGCCGGGCCTTGATGCGCCCCCGGCGCTGCGCGGTGTCGGCCAGGAACGCCGCGGCGTCCTCGAAGCGCAGCGCCCGCGCGAGGCGCGCGATCTCCGCCTCGCTGTCGGGGAGGAGGTGCGTCTGCACGCCGGTCGCGGACTGCACCGCGTGCTCCGCGCGCCGGAGCGCGAGGTAGCCCTCCACGAGCTCCCGCCCCTCCCGGTCGGTCACGTACCCCAGGGTGCGCAGGCGCCGCAGGCCGTCGAGCATGCCCTGCGCGCGCGCGCGGGGCTCGCGCCCGCCCCAGATGAGCTGCAGGGCTTGCACGAAGAACTCTGCCTCGCGGATCCCTCCCGGGCCGAGCTTCAGGTCGCGCGACGCGTCGTGCGGGAGCTCCGCGCGAGCGCGATCGACGAGCTCGATCATGTCGACGGCGAGCTGCGGATCGACCTGGCGCCGCCACACGAACGGGCCGAGCACCTCGATCGCTTCGGCGCCAAAGTCGAGATCGCCGGCGATCTCGCGGGCGCGGAGCAGCGCGGCGCGCTCCCAGAGGCGGCCGAACGACTCGTAGTAGCGCTCGGCCGCGGCCAGGGAGTTGACGAGCGGACCGCTCCTGCCCTCCGGGCGGAGCCGGAGATCCACGCGCCAGACGAAGCCGTCCTCCGTGACCTCCTCGAGCGTCGACGTGAGGCGGCGCGCGACGCGGGCCCAGAAGTCGTGCAGGGTGACCGAGACGGCGCGATCGCCGGGCAGCCCCACGTGCCCGTCGTCCGTGTCGTAGAGGTAGATCAGATCCACGTCGGAGCCCGCGTTGAGCTCGTCGCCGCCGAGCTTCCCCATCCCGAGCACGACGAACTTCGAGCGCGCGCCCGTCGCGGTGCGCGGCTCTCCGAACCGCGCGGTCACGGCGGAGACGGCCTCGGCGAGCGCGACCTCGATCGTGGCCTCGGCGAGCGCGGTGAGCTCGCGCGCGGTGACGTCGATGTCCGCGCCGCCCGCCGACGGCGGGAGCAGCTCGCGCAGCGCGACGCGGATCCGCTCCTCGCGCGCCACGCGCCGGAGCTCCCGCCGGACGCGGTCCGTGTCCGAGACGTCGCCGACGCGGCTCCGGATCCGCGCCAGGTACGTGGCGCGATCGCGCGCCGTCTGGTGGCCTTCCGCCGCGAGCCGCTCCACGATGTCCGGATTCGCCTCGATGATCGCGCCGATCGCGGGGTAGGCGGCCGTCAGGAGCGCCGCGATCGCGAAGGCCATCGTCCCGGGACGAAGCCGAGACGACAGCCGCTCCGCGCGGTCCTTCACGCGTTGCTCATCGATCGCGCTCGCGATCTCCAGGAGCCTCGAGACCTGTTGCATGGCGGGAGGCTAGCAAGACCGTGGGGGCGTGAACGGCGGTTCCGCAGGGCCCGACCGCCGGTTTATCGCGACCTGGGCCCACCTCGCGCCTTGGCGGCGTCGCTCTCAGATCCTATGCTCGCCGGGTGCGATTGCTCTGCGTCTCGGATATTCACGGCCACGCCGACGCGCTCGCGGCGGTCCTGGCCACGGCCGAGCGCCGAGGGTACACCCAGCTCCTGGTCGCCGGAGATCTCTGCTTTCCCGGCCCGAAGCCGCTCGAGACGTGGCGCCGGCTCACCCAGGCCAAGGCGGTTTGCGTACAGGGCGTATCGGATCGCGCCCTGGCGACGCTGGACCTCGACAAGGTCAGGGCGCGGAGCGAGCACGAGCGAGCGCGGCTCGATCGCCTGTCCCAGACGCGCACCGAGCTCGGCGAGCTGATCCTTGCGCGGCTGGCGCGGCTCGCCCCGACGTACCGCCTGCCGCTCGAGGACGGCGGCGAGCTCGTCCTGGTCCACGGCTCCCCGGCGGATCCGCTCGAGCCGATCTCTCACGACATGACCGATGAGGAGGTGCTCTCCCTGCTCGGCGACGATCCGGCGGATGTCGTGATCTGTGGTGGCTCCCACGTCCCGTTCGATCGGATGGTGGGCGGCGTGCGCATCATCAACGTCGGCTCGGTGGGCGAAGCGCCGTGCTCGCTGCGGGGCGACGTGCGGGGCACCGTCGATCACCTGCGCGTCGGTGCGCGCGCGCCTGGCGAGCGTGGCGAGCTTGTGCGGAGCGGCGCCGTCTCCGGGTATGGCGCGGGGCACGCCGACGCGACGTTCGTCGAGCTCCGAGCGGGCGAGCTCTGGGTCGAGCAGCTCGTGGTGCCGCTCGGCAGGGCTGCGTGAGCGCGCAGGTGCGCGGAATCGCTCCGTCGGGAGCGGGCGCAAGGGGTGGGAAACGCTCGAAACGCTCGAAACGCTCGAAACGCTCGACGCTCCGTCACACACCCTACCCGACAGGGAACATCGCCTGTGCCATGCCCTCCCGCTTGAACCTATTTCAAGGATTTAGGATCATCCTCAGGGAGCATGGGCAGCTACCTCCCCGACGATGACTTCGAGGCCACGCGGGTGGCCAACGTTGGGGAACTCCACAAGGAGCTCCCGGCGCGTTCGCCGAAGGACCGCGCCTACCTCATCGTGCTCGCTGGCTCGAACGTCGGCGAGATGTACCGGGTCGAGGGCGCCGAGATCGTGATCGGCCGGGCATCCGGGGCGACCATCCGGCTGAACGACGACGGCATCTCGCGGCGCCACGCGCGCCTCCTCCAGATGGACAGCCAGGTGCTGATCGAGGATCTCAACAGCTCGAACGGGACGATGGTGAACGGCGAGCACATCACGCGCCTCGCCCTGCACGACGGCGACAAGATCCGCCTGGGCTCGACGACCATCCTCAAGTTCACCTACCACGACCACCTGGATGAGTCGTTTCAGCAGCAGATGTACGACGCCGCGCTGCGCGACGCCCTCACCAAGGCCTTCAACAAGAAGTACTTCCTCGATCGGCTCGAGACCGAGGTCTCCTATGCGCGGCGGCACGGCGCGCACCTGTCGCTGCTCATGTTCGACGTCGATCATTTCAAGAGGATCAACGACACCTTCGGGCACCTCGCCGGCGACTACGTGCTTGCGAGGATCGCCAAGATCGCGAGCCACACGGTGCGGACCGAGGACGTGTTCGCGCGCTACGGCGGTGAAGAGTTCGGCATCCTGTGCCGCGGCGTGGGGCTCGAGAACGCGGGCATCCTCGGCGAGCGGCTGCGCATCCTCATCGAGGGGTCGGTCTTCGAGCACGAGGGCGTTCGCATGCCGACGACGATCAGCGTCGGCGTCGCGGCGCACCCCGAGCTCGAGGTGCAGACCGGCATGGAGCTCATCGCGGCGGCCGATGAGGCGCTCTACGAGGCGAAGCGCACCGGCCGCAACCGCGTGCTCCTGAAGTTCGGCCCGAAGCCGTAGAGCGGGGCGCGGGTTCATCGCAGCGCCGACCCGCACGGCCGCGGCCGCGGCCGCTGCAGGGCGCCGCGCCGCCCGAGCGACCGGCGCATGGAATCGTGCGCCCGCAGAACGCGGGCGGTGGGGCGCGCCCGCTGGCGGGCGCGGCGCCTCAGTCGATCTTGAGGAGCTCCTTGACCTTGGCGATGACCTGCGGGGCCTGGATCGGCTTCGTGATGTACGCGTTCGCGCCGAGCTGCAACGCGCGCTGACGATCCTCCTGAGACCCCTCGGTGGTGATGATGATGATCGGGGTGTCCTTGTGGACCGGATCCGTGCGCACGCGCTTGACGAGCTTGAGCCCGTCCATGATCGGCATGTTGATGTCGGTGATGATCACGTCGTACTTGGTCGAGGCGAGCTTGCGGAGACCGTCGACGCCATCGTCCGCCTCGGTGACGCGGAGGTTCTTCACGCGCGCCAGCGCGAAGACCAAGAGCTGCCGCATCATGGGCGAGTCTTCAACGATCAGACACGAGTACTCGGCCATGATCAGTCCTCCAGGTCCAGGAATGCCTGGACGCCAGGCACCTTCCGGCCGGCGTCGGTGAAGAGCCGCGCGTTGATGAGGGCGGGGGCGGCCTGGGCCCCGAGGAGCTTGAAGAGCTCGGTGTCCACGTTCACGAACTCCGTCTTCTGCGGGAGCGTGCTGAAGATCGCGATGACACCCACGGTGCGCCCGTTGAAATCGAGCGGGATCACTGCAGCGGGATCCTCGATGCTCCCCTTGGAGACGTCCTTGGTCTCGTCGAAGAAGATTTCCCCCTTCGAGAATGCCTGGCCGACGATGCCTTCGGTCACCGGCATGCGCGCGATCTCCTCGACCGCGACGCCTTCGCTCGCGATCGAGACGAGCTCTTTACCATCGGGAGACGCCAGGTACACGGAGAAGGCGCCCGCCCCGAGGAACTGCGCCAGGAGCTCCTTGAGGTTGCGGAGGACATGGCGCACGTTGCGCGCCGCGTGCAGCTGCGACAGCGCGACGTACAGGTTCGCGAGGTTCGCCAGCTCTCCCTCCGCCTCCGAGTAGCGGCTGTTGAAGCGGTCCGAGGCCGCCACCATCCGCACCGACTGCGTCACAAGGTCGCGTTTCTCCTGCTCGAGCTCCTCGATCTTGCGGAGCAGATCGCGGATGGCCGAGTCGCTCGCGAGGTGCGCGCGGAGCTTGCCGTTCTCCGACTCGAGCTCGGAGATCTTGTCACGAAGGCGCTCGTTCTCGCGGAGGAGCTCCTCGGTCAGCTGCGCCCCCTTGCGGAAGAACTGCTGAATGAAGGCATCGCGCTCCTTCTTCAGGTCCTCGGGGGGACGATCGCTCGGACGCCCTTTTTTCTCCGTCATTTTATCCCGGGGTTCTCCAGAGCTTCGGACCGTATCATGCGGGGCTGACCGGACGGAAGCGTCGAGCGCGGGCCAGAGGCGTGCCCGGCGCCCCCGCCAAGGACAGCGACCGCTGGGCGCGTTGCCGTCCCCGCCGACAACGTCGGTTCGGCCCCGCCGGCCCTACCCCGGGGACCGGACCCCGCCGTCTCGGCCCCCCTACCCCCGTTGTCCCGACCGCCACGACTACGCCCTCTCCATCTGCTTCATCTGCTTCAGCAACCGGGTCCACCTGCGCAGCTCCCGTCCGAGCAGCACGGGTGCCTTCTGGAGCGACGCGACGTCGCGCGCGCCGACGAGCAGCATGACCGCCCGGAGTTCGGCCTCGACGCTCTCGAGGTACCGCACCGCTGCGTCCCGTCCCCCCGAGACGAATGCCTGGAGGACCGGGCGCGCGATCCCGGCCGCATGTGCGCCGAGCGCGAGCGCTCGAGCGACGTCGAGGCCGCTCGTGATGCCTCCTGTCGCGATGATCGTCTTGAAGCGAGGACGGATAGCGCGGGCGATGAGCACCGAGGCGGCCGTGGGTACCCCCCACTCGCGCAGCGCCTCACCGAGGGAGCGGGCCGCACCCGCGGCGCGGGCCGCCTCGACGGCGACCCAGGAGGTGCCTCCAGCGCCGGAGACGTCCAGGTCGCGGACGCCCGCCCGGACCAGGCGGTATGCCGTCCCCGGGCCGATCCCGCAGCCGGTCTCCTTCGCGACGACCGGCACGCTGAGGCCGCTCGCGAGCCGGCCCATCGCATCCAGCGCGCCGGCGAAGTCCCGGTCGCCGCCCGGCTGCACCAGCTCCATCGCGGGGTTCATGTGGACGCAGAGCGCGTCGGCGCCGACCTGGGCCACGAGCTCGGCGACCGCCTCCGTCGACAGCGATCGCGCCTGCACGGCGCCGATGTTCCCGAGGAGGAGGGTGGTCGGAGCGTGCGCGCGGACCTCGTAGGAGGCGGAGGCGTCGCCGTTCAGCATCGCCCGCTGGCTCCCGAGCCCGAAGCCGTACCCGCGCTCCTCGGCGATCTGCGAGAGCTCCCGGTTGATCGCACGCGCGCGCTCCGTCCCGCCGGTCATTGCCGCGATCAGGAGCGGGACGCGGAGCCGCTTCCCGAGCAGCAGCACCGAGGTGTCGATCGCGTCGAGGGAGAGCTCCGGCAACGCGTCGTGGATCAGCTCGACCTGCTCCAGCAGCGTGGTCTTGGCGCGGAACCCGACATCGCCGGTCGCGCAGAGCTCGATGTGATCCGCTTTCCTCTCGGAGATGCCCTTCGCCTCTTCCGTCATGGGGGCACAACTTTACGCGGTCGCCGACCGCCGTCGAAAGGGAAGTGGCATGGACAAAAAAACGCCAAAATTCGCGTCCCCGAGCCAGGCGCTGCCGCCCGGCCCGCCTTCCGCTGCCGCTACCTGGGAACTACCGCGCGACCGCCGCGCAGCGGTGGCATACAGTAGCTGTATGGACCTCCCGGACGAACCGCAGATCCGCTGGATCCTTCGTACGACCGCGACGCTCCTCCAGCACGGCGCGGAGCCGGTGCGCGGGCTGGTGCAGCCGACGGCCGAGTTCTTCCCGGACCCGTTCGACGGCTCACCGAAGACGGTGGCCGCCCTGATGCTGCGGGTCCAGGAGCACGCCGGGCTCCAGGATGTCCCGGTGGAGCTCGCGGTGGTCACCCCCGAGGGGCAGGCCAGCACGGTGAGCTGCTCGAGCGGCGCATGCGGCGGGATGGCGCTGGAGTCGAAGCTGGAGCGCGTCGCCCCGCGCGGCGACGGCGGGTACCGGGTCGCGCTCTCCGCGGGCGAGCTCCGCAACCCCACGGTGCTCACGACGGCGTTCGTGCGCGCCGTGGCGTACATGTTCCTGAGCGAGGCCGGCGCCTTCGACGCGCTCGCGCCGTCGGACCGCGAGCCCGCGGTGGATCTCGCCGCCGTGCTGCTCGGCTTCGGGGTCCTCGCGACGAACGGCTCCTACCTGTACGCGAAGGGCTGCGGCGGCGTGCAGGTGCACTCGGCGACCAAGATGCCGGTCGACGAGCTCGCGCTCGCGCTCGCCGTCTACTGCCGGCTGCACGACGTGCCCGATCGGACCGCCGCGCGGCACCTCGACGTGACGCCGCGCGCCCACTTCGACGAGTCCGCCGTCTGGGCGAGCTCCAACGCCGCGCTCGTCCGCATGCTGCGCGCCGCGCCGGACCGGATCGCCGCGGACGACTACGCGATCGGCGAGTCGAGGAGCTGGCTGGCCCGCGCGCTCGGCCTCGGCAAGCGCCGGCCGGCGCGGACGGCGGACGACGAGCTGCGCGAGCTCGAGCGAGAGCTCGCGCCCGCGGCCGGCGCGGCGAAGCCGCGACCGCTGGACGAGGGCAAGGCCAAGAAGCTTGCCGAGATCCGTGCTCTCGTGGACGAGAGCCTGGGGAGCTGAATGAGCGTACGACTGTGGGACAAAGGGGGCGCGACCGACGCCCAGATGCTGCGTTACACCTCGCGCGACGACTGGCAGCTCGATCAGCGCCTGCTCGCGTACGACCTGCGGGCCACGATCGCGCACGTCCGCGGGCTCGCGCGGATCGGCGTGCTCAGCGAGGCGGAGCGGGACGCGCTCGTCCGCGAGCTCGAGGTGCTCTCGGCGCAGAACGAGGCCGGCGAGCTGCGGCTCACCGAGGACGACGAGGACGGCCACAGCGCGATCGAGGCCGCGCTGGTCGCCCGCATCGGCGACGCGGGCAAGAAGGTGCACACCGGCCGGAGCCGCAACGATCAGGTGCTCGTCGCCACGCGCCTGTACGAGCGCGACGCGCTGGACGAGCTCGCCGAGAACGCGACCGCCGGCGCCCGCGCGCTGCTCGATCTCGCCAGGCGCGAGGCGGAGACGCCGATGCCCGGCTACACGCACCTGCAGCGGGCGGTGCCGTCGTCCGTCGGCTACTGGGCCGCCTCGTTCGTCGAGGGGCTCACCGACGCGATCGACGTGGTGCGCGCGACGCGGGCGCTCGTCGATCGCTGCCCGCTCGGGGGCGCCGCGGGCTTCGGCGTGAACCTCCCGCTCGATCGCGTCGGCGTCGCGCGCGAGCTCGGGTTCGCCGGCGTGGCGCTGAACCCGCTCGCGTCCCAGACGTCGCGCGGCATCATCGAGGCGCAGATCCTCGCCGCCGCGTGGCAGGTGATGGCCGTGAGCCGCCGGCTCGCGTGGGATCTCAGCCTGTTCGCGATGAGCGAGCTCGCGTTCATCCGCCTCCCGGAGGCGTTCACGACCGGCTCGTCGATCATGCCCCAGAAGCGCAACCCCGACGTCGTCGAGCTCATGCGCGCGGCGTGCTCCGTCGTCCAGGGCGCGCTCGCCGAGGTGCAGTCCATCGTCGCGCTCCCGTCGGGCTACCACCGCGATCTCCAGCTCACGAAGGGCCCCACGATGCGGGGGCTCGACGAGGCGCTCGCGACGTCGCGCCTCTTGCCGCGGCTCGTCGAGGGGCTCGCGTTCGACCGGGAGCGCATGGCCCGCGCGATCACGCCGGAGTGCTTCGCCACGGATCGCGCCGTCGAGCTCGCCGTGGAGGGTGTTCCCTTCCGCGAGGCTTACCGCAAGGTCGCGGCCGAGATCGCGGCGCTGCCGGCCGGCGACGCCGCGGCGAGCCTCCGCGCGCGCGTGTCGCTCGGGGCTCCGGGCAACCTCGCGCTGGACGACCTGGCCCGCAGGCTCGATCGCCACGCGCGCTAGCTCCGCCTGGCAGAGGTCCCGCCATGGGCGGGCGCGCGCCGCGCTGGCGCCGCCCGCCCGAAGGCCGTGTTCCCTGGCTTCGCGTGTCAGCGATCCCCGACGGGATTCGTGACACGCGGAGCTAGCGCTGCCGCGTCAGCTCGCGGACGGCGCCCGGGTCCGCCACCAGCACGAGGGTCGCGATGTCGAGAAACAGCCCCGTGTCGACGACGCCGGGGATGCTGCGGATGCGCGCGTCGACCGCTGCGGGCGCGTCCATCGGGCCGAACGCGGTGTCGAGGATCCAGTTGTGGTTGTCGGTCTGGAAGGGGTACCCGTCCGCGTTCTTGCGGATCACCGGCGTGCCCCCGAGCGCGGTCAGGTGCCGCGTGGCCGTCGTGCTCGCAAAGGGCACCACCTCGACGGGGATGGGCACGCGCGAACCGAGCTTCTCGACGAGCTTCTCGGGGGTGACGAGGATGATGAACTGCGCGGCCTCGTAGGCGACCACGCGCTCGCGGAGGAGCGCGCCGCCGAGGCCCTTGATGAGGCCAAGGTCGGGCGCCACCTCGTCCGCGCCGTCGACGGCGACGTCGAGGCGCTCGACCTCCTCGAGCGACACCATCGGGATGTTCTCGCGGCGGGCAAGCGCCTCCGAGCGCTCCGACGTGGCGACGCCCTTGATCTGGAGCCCTCGGCGGACGCGCTCCCCGAGGCGGCGGATGAAGGCCTCGGAAGCCCGCCCGGTGCCGAGCCCGAGCAGCATCCCGCTGTCCACGCGCGCGAGCGCGGCGTTGGCGATTCGATCGAGGTCGGAGGGGTCCGGTCCCGCGGTGCTCATGCGCTGCTCATCGGCCATCGGGACCGTCAGCGCAACGGGATTTTGTCGAGCTGGTCGAGCGGCCCCGGGCAGAGCGGCCGGAGCCTGCATCCCTTGCACTCGGCGCCGGTCCAGATCGCCTCGAACGTCGCCTGCATCTCGTCGAGCAGGAGGTCGTCGTCGGTGAGCACGCCCGCCTCGAAGTTCCGCCGCCCCTCGCCCTTCGCCCCGAGGCCGGCGCCGGTGAGGTTCGCGGAGCCGAGGTAGAGGAGCGCGCCGTCGACGGCGATCATCTTCAGGTGGACCCGCGGGCAGCGCCGCATCTCGATCGGCGGCCGGGGCCGCCGGCGGAGCTCGGCGCGGAAGGCGCGCGACGGGACGCCGGCGTGCAGCAAGCGCAGCTCGACCCCCCGGGCGGCGAGCGCGTCGAGCAGGTCGAGGAACGACATGTACCGGCCGCGCGCCCGCGCCCTCGATCCGATGGGCGCCTCCACGCGCAGCTCCTTCACGTTCGCCGTCGCGATCCACACGGAGACGCGCGCGTTCGCCACGGCGCCCATCACGAGCGTGTCGTAATGCGCCCTGTCGCGGAGGAGCGTCAGCTCGACGCGCCGCTTCAGCAGCGATCGCGCCTTCGCCTCGGGTTCGGTCCTCGTGCGTGCCCGCGGGCGCGCCGGTCGAGCGCTCACGCCGGTTGACCGGCGCTGGAGGGCGCCTGCTCGAGCTCGAGGTGAGCGCTGAGCAGGGCCCGGACGTCCTCCGGCATCGGGACCGACACCAGCTGCACGAGGTCGGTGGTCACCACCGTGTGCCGCAGCTCCGCCGACAGCACGCCGTCGTGCGCGCGGTGCATGCGGTACCGGAGCGTGGCGCTCCGCCGGCCGATACGGGCGATCGACGTCTCGATCCGGAGCGCCTGTCCGTAACGCACCGGCGCCGCGTAGTCGGCCTCGACCCGCACCGCCGGCAGCCCGATCCGCCGCTCGAGGATGAGCCCGGCGTACCCTCCGTCGAGCGGCGCGAAGAACCGCTCCATCGCCTCGTGCGCGTAGTTGAGGAAGCGCGCGAAGAAGACGATGTTCGCGGCGTCGACGTCTTCGAACTTGATGGGGCGCTCGAGGGAGACCATCGCGGCTAGGACAGGTCCTCGGCGAGCTTCTCCAGGGTCGCTCTCCCGAGCGGCGCCCTCACCGCGTAGCGCGGGTGCCCGACGACGAGCGATACCGTCGCCTTCCTCGCCTTGATCGCGGCCTGCGCCTCGGCCGGGAGATCCGCCTTGAGGTAATGCACGGCCGTCGTGCGGTCTTCCATCGATCCGTCGCGCTTGCCGAGCGCTCGCGCGGCGACGCCGTCGACCTCGATCGACACGGTGTCCTCGAGGCCCACCAGATCGATGAGCATCCGGTCGCGCAGCGCTCGATCGGGGATCTCGACGAAGAGCGTCAGGCTGAGCTGCCCCGCGCCCGGGATGAGATCGTTGTACGTCTCGATCTCGTGGAGGATGCCGCTCTCGCTCGTGATGCGCTCGGTGCGGAGCATCTCCTGGATCTGGAAGAGCACCGAGTCGCGGTTCTCGAACACCGCGGTCAGGTGGTCTCCGATCCGCACGCGGCGGGGCCGCTTCTCCTCGATGATGCGGCCGCGGAATCGCTCACGGATCGCCTCGTATTCGCCGATCCCGAGCACCTCGTTGCGATCGATGGGACGCATGACGCTCCTCTCCTTGACGACGTCGGACCGAGACTCACGGCGTCGGGCCGAGCCCGTACGCGTGGGCGAGCGCCTCGACCGGGTGCAGCACCTTCGCGCCGTTTTCCTTGACCATCCTGAGACCGGCGAGCGTGCAGTCGCTGACGATGACGTCCGCGCCGGCGACGCCGCGAACGAGCTTCGACGCGTACTTGCGCCCGGTCTCGTAGTGGGCCGCCTTCATCCCCCACGTGCCGTCGACCGCCGAGCACTGCTCGATGACCCGCACGTCGGTGTCGGGGACGACGCCGAGCACCCTGGCTCCCGGGAAGCCGATCTTCTGCGCGCGCAGGTGGCACGCGGCGTGGTACGCGATCGTGCCGAGCCCCTTCTTGAACTCGCGGTTGAGCTTCTTCTCGCGGCCGAGCTGGACGAGGAACTCCATCATGTCGACCGTCGCGGCCGCGACCTCGCGCGCCTCTGCCGTCTGCAGGTACTCCGGCCACTCCTTCTTCATCGTGTAGCCGCACGTCGGGCCGATCACGACGATCTTCCTCCCCCTGCGCACGTGCGGGAGCAGGAGCGCGACGTTGTGCTTCACCTTCGCGGTGAAGGCCGCGAGATCGCCGCCGTCGAGGTTCGGCATCCCGCAGCACGTCAGCGCTCCCCCCGGGGTGTCTCGCAGATCTGCCGCCGAGGAGCAGCCCGGGACGTGCACCGCGTAGCCGTTGTGCTCGAGGACGCGAACCGCGGCCTCGGGGACCGCGGGCGTGTTGTACTCGCCGTAGCAGGTCGCGAAGAGCACCACGTCGCCTTGCTTGCCGGCGCCGGCCGCGGCGCCGTGCTCCGCGAACCAGGACGAGAACGGCCTGCGCGCCATCTCCGGGAGCGGGAACTCCGACGAGATCCCGGTCACCTTCTCCTGCACCTTGCGCAGCAGGCGGCTGGCCTGCACGAGGTTGGCGAGCGGCGCGACGGCGCCGGAGCCCAGCTCGCCGATCAGCTGCGGCTCGCCGAGGATCCTGTCCACCAGCGGGATGCCCTCCCGCTGGGCGCGCACCGCGCGCTCTCGCGCGAGCACGCGCGGGAAATCCAGGAGCTCGTACGCGTGCTCGTCGGCCGTGTACGGGCACTTGATGTAGCAGAGCTTGCATTGCCAGCACTCGTCGCCGACGGCCTTGAAGTCATCGTAGGTGAGGGCCTCGGCGCCTTCGGCGACGCCGGCCTCGATGTCCCTGTCGACGCGCGCGAAGAGCTCGGGGAACGAGCCGCAATACCCGACGCACATGCGGCACTCGTGACAGATCTGGAACGTCCGCCGCAGCTCTGCCTCGAGATCGCGGGGCTCGAGATATCGCTCGTCGTTCGGCGATGTCGCCGGTGGACGGTCTGGTGCACGCCGGATGACGCTCACTGGTCGGCTCCTCTCAACATCGTCAACGTGGGGTACGGCGCAAAGGGACGGCTCGCCGCGCGGCCCGCCGCCGGACGGCCGTCGGGGCCGCGATGGCGCGCGCGCCCCGGGTCGAGTCGCCGTCGGTTCGGCGCGCCCCGGAGCGCTCGCGCTCTCGCGTCGGCCGATCTCAGAAGTCGAGCGACTGCAGCGCCTTCGTGAAGCGCCCGGCGTGAGACTTCTCGGCCTTCGCGAGCGTCTCGAACCACTCCGCGATGTCCTCGAAGCCCTCGTCGCGGGCCTCCTTCGCGAAGCCCGGGTACATCGTCTCGTACTCGTGGGTCTCGCCGGCGACGGCGGCCTTCAGGTTCTTCTCCGTGCTGCCGATCGGCAAGCCGGTCGCCGGGTCGCCCGCCTGCTTGAGGTAATCGAGGTGGCCGTGCGCGTGGCCGGTCTCGCCGTCCGCCGTGTCCTTGAAGAGACCGGCGACATCGGGGCGACCTTCGACGTCGGCGACCTTTGCGAAGTACAGGTAGCGACGGTTGGCCTGCGACTCCCCGGCGAACGCGTCCTTCAGGTTCTGGTGCGTCTTCGTGCCCGTAAGCTGCTTGGTTGTCATGGGTTCGCTCTCCTTCCTTCGGTTGAACGGCTGGGGTGATGAGTCCTTGGTGCCCGCGCGGGTCGGCTCGGCGGCGCGGTGGATCCGCTAGACACGTCCAGGGCGCCGCGCGCCTCGAGCCCCTGCAGGGCGGAGTCGACTGTTCGCCGCGCTTCGCCCAGCGTCTCGCGCCTTGCCGCGCGCGCCCTCGCCACCCCGGGTGCCCTTCGCGCAGGCAGCGCAGAGCCCCCGGTAGATCCGCTCGACGGCGCGGACCTCGAAGCCGGGCGCGGCGGCGAGAGGCGCGGGGGCGCTCTCGTCCGAGCGCTCGGCGGATGGGCCTGCCGGCTCGCACGGCACATCGCGGACGAGCCCGCAGCGATCGCAGACCGCGTGATGATGCGCCGCCATGTTGGGGTCGAAGCGCGAGGCGCCCGGCGACAGCGACAGCGCGACGCACAGCCCCGCGGACGCCAGCGCGTCGAGCGTGTTGTAGACGGTGGCGAAGCTCATCGTCGGCAGCGCCGGCCGGAGCCGCTCGAACAGCTCCTGCGCCGTCGGATGTGTCGGATCCGCCGCTAGCTCGCGCACGATCGCCAGGCGCTGCGGCGTCAACTTGAGCCCCGACGCTCGCACGCACGCCAGCATGGAGGCGATCCGGGTATCCTCCTCGACCACGCTGCGCTCGAAGCCGACCGCGCGCCCCCGGACATCGCGGGACGCGGCCCCCTTTGCAGCACCTGTCCGCGAGGTAGCCACAGCGACATGTGTACTTAGAAAGTTTCTCAGGTGCAAGTCCCAATAATTACCGCCGGACAGCCAGAGAAATCCGGGGCCAATCGCGGATTCCGGCGAAACCTGACGAGCAAGACGAGTCAGGCGGGCCTGGCGAAACAGCCGAAACAGGCCGGACGGCGCGCTGTGACGTCGTGCTGCGCGACTACCGGGAGGTCTTGCGAGGCTAGAAGGCCTCTGCCATAGTGCGCGCCCCGCGCTGCCGGCCCCCGCCGGCTTGCATTTCGCCCGCCGAGTGGGCCAGTTTTTTCCCAGCAGAGGACGCTTCGAGACATGCCGACAGACGCCATTCAGTGCAAACCGCTCGAGGTCGCCGTGGGCGACAAGGGTATCGAGCGCGCCATCAAACATCTCAAGAGGAAGATGGCCGCCGAGGGGATCCTCCGCGAGCTGAAGCGCCGTCGGCACTACATGAAGCCGTCCGTGAAGCGACGGAAGAAGGCCTCGGAGGCCGCTCGTCGTCGCCGGAAGCGGTCGAAGATGGACATGGTCGCCTAGAGCGACCACCCCTCGCGCAAGAGCAGCCGGCCAAGACGCAGAAGACGCACACGGACGCTTGATTCGAGCGTCCGCGGCGTGCTCTGCGTCTTGTCATTTTGTTCGTCGAGCAGTTACCCCGGCAGCGTGATGCAACCGCGGCGGCGCGCCTGAGCGACGCGGAGGCGGTGCCCGCGCCGCGTCCAGCTTGGGGAGGTCCCGATGCGCGCCGTGGTGGTCACGACGTCCTATCCGGTCAGCGACGAGGATCCCTCCGGCCATTTCGTGCGGTCGTCGGCGGAGGCGCTCGCGCGCAGCGGCGCCGAGGTCCACGTGATCGCCGCCGGGGGCTCGATCCTCGATCCACCTTCGCGGGACGGCCGGCTCGTCGTCCATCGGGCAGGCGGGGGCGCGCTGTTCGCGTGGCCCGGCGCCGTGGCGCGCGCGCGCGAGTCGCCGCTCCGGCTGCTCTCCGTGGCGCCGTTCGCGGCCGGCGTGCTCGAGCGGCTCCGTGAGATCGGGCCGGTCGATCGCGCGGTGGCGCACTGGATCATCCCGTGCGCGTGGCCGCTCCTGCTCGCGCTTCCGCGCACGCCGCTCGAGGTGCGCGCGCACGGCGCCGACGTCCGGCTCCTGCTCCGGGCGCCGCGCGCGGCTCGCGCCGCGGTGGTGAGCGCGCTCCTCCGGCGCGACGCGCGCTTCGTCTTCGCGGCGCGCGCGCTGCGCGACGCGCTCGCAGGCTCGCTCGCTCCGGAGCAGGCTCGGGCGCTGGATTTCGCCTCGCGCGTCGAGCCCCCCGTGTTCGATCTGCCGCCGGTGGCGGGGCGCTCTGCCGCGCTCCGTCGGGAGATCGTGAAGGGCCCCGGCGAGCGCCTCGCCGTCGTCGCGTGCCGGCTGATCCCGACGAAGCGGGTCGAGCTCGCGATCGAGGCGGTGCGCACCGCGGGATCCGGGTTGCGCCTCGTCGTCGTCGGAGACGGTCCAGAGCGCGGCGCGCTCGAGCGCCTCGCGAGTCGTGGCGATCTCGATGCAGGGGGCTCGCGCGGCGCGGGCATCACGGCGACGAGCGACGGCAACGGGGCGGTGCGCTTCACGGGCACGCTCCCGCGGAGGGAAGCGCTCGCGTGGATCGGCGCAGCAGACGTGCTGCTGCACCCTTCATCGCACGAGGCCGCCCCCACGGTGATCCGCGAGGCGCGCGCGCTCGGCGTGCGGGTCATCGCCTGCGACGCAGGCGACGTGGTCGCATGGGCCAAGAGCGACGACGGGATCCTCGTCGCGGACAGCACGGCGCAGGGCCTCGCAGCCGCGCTCCGCGGCATCTGACCGCGCCGCTCGGATCGCGCGCCCGCGACGTCGCGCGGAGAGCCCCGGCGTTTTCGTCGGAGGATCCGCGCCCGGCGCCCGGCTGCATCCAGCGCCAAACGCCCCGTCCGGAGCGAGTCTGCGATCCTCGATGCGATGCCCTTGCAATTCCCAAGGCTTCGACTACGGTGCGCCCTCGCTCCGCACCGAAACGTGGCGGCGGAGTGGCTCGGGGCGTAGCGCAGCCTGGTTAGCGCACTTGACTGGGGGTCAAGGGGTCGGTGGTTCGAATCCACTCGCCCCGACTGGTCCGGCGGAGAGGTTCTCCGGCGGACCTTTCGGCTTTGTAGGGCTTCAGTTTCTGTCGACTGTGGACCCGCCGGACAGCGACCGCGCGGCGGCATCATCGAGCTCCGGTGTCGTCCTGCTCAGCCGGCTCCCGGCGTTCACCGCGTCATCCGGCGAGCGAGGGCGGTGAGACAGGGGTGACGGGCCGATCGGCCTCGCCGGCGAGCTCGTCCTCGATGGCGATCATGGCGGCCATCACCACGTGTTCGGTGAAGGGGAAGCCGACCACCTGCACCCCGACGGGCAGGCCCACGCTCTTCGCATCGACCTCGGCGGCCCGCTTCTCCAGCCGGTCGCGCGGCCGCTCGCGGCGCGCCTCCTCGGGCCGCACGCGGGTCACGGGGACGACGCCGGCCGGGAACTGCGTGAGGTTCCACAGCATCGCGGCGCTGCCCGCGAGGACGAAGTCGCGCGACGCGGCGTGCGGCAGGGCAGGCGTGGCGTACGGCGGGCAGAGCAGCAGGTCGAGCGCTTCGGCGCGCATCGCCGACGCGATCGCGGCGCGCGCCTCGCGCAGGGCGTGCGTGGTGCGCCAGAACTCCGAGACCGACTTCGGCCCGGTGACCTCGAGGAGACGCTGGAGCCGCCGCTCGCCCGCGAGACCAGCGACGCGCGCGGCGGCGCGGCGCGCGAACGGCGGGAGCGAGGCCATCGTTCGGAGCGAGCGGAGCGAGACGTCGATGTCCGTCCCCTCGCGGCCGTCCTCGCCGGCGTCGAGGAGCGACAGCGCCGTCGCGCCGCCGTCCGCCGAGAGCGCCGCGAAATACGC
Source organism: Sorangium sp. So ce117 (assembly GCF_051524395.1). Lineage (NCBI taxonomy): Bacteria > Pseudomonadati > Myxococcota > Polyangiales > Polyangiaceae > Sorangium > Sorangium sp. So ce117. Next base: position 2,554,109 of record NZ_CP150309.1, on the reverse strand, counting down.
ATAGACCGCGTCGGGGATCCCGGGCGGCGTGAACGGCACGACCGTCGCGCCCCGCGCGCGCAGGGCTGACGCCGCCTTCGCGACGGCGCGGGCGACGGCGGTCGACGGAGGCACCAGCCCGTCGTCGCAGTAGAACCCGACGCGCAGGCGCGCCACCTCGACGCTCGCCGGATCGACCATCGGGAGCGGCGGCACGCGCACGTCGAGCTCCGCCATCGACGCGGGATCGAGCTCGGACATGACGAGCGCGAGGTCGCGGGCGCTCCTGGCCATCGGTCCGATTTGCGCGCGGATCGCCTCCTGTCCGAGGAGCGCCGTGTTGCTCCCCTTGTTGGTCCAGCGATCGAGCGTGGGCTTGAGGCCGACGATGCCGCAGCAGTGCGCGGGGACGCGGATGCTGCCGCCGATGTCCGTGCCGATGCCGAGCGGCGACATGCCCGCCGCGATGGCGGCCGCCTCGCCGCCGGACGAGCCGCCCGGGCTGTGATCGAGGCTCCACGGGTTCGCCGTCTGCCCGAAGAGCGGGTTGCGCGCCTCGTTGTACAGGAGCAGCTGCGAGACGTTCGTGCGCCCGAGGATCACGGCCCCCGCGCGTCGGAGCAGCGCGGTCACCGTCGCGTCGCTGGTCGCCCGATGCCCCCTGCGGGAGGCGACGCCGAGCGTCGAGGCCATGCCGGCCATGTCGAGCGACTCCTTCACGGTGATCGGGAGCCCGTGGAGCGGGCCGCGGACGTCCCCGCGGCGGCGCTCCTCGTCGAGGCCGCGGGCGGCCGCGAGCGCCTCGTCGCGGAGCACCTGGGTGAAGGCGCGGAGCCGCGGCTCGAGCGCCTCGATGCGCGCTAGGTGCGCCCGCGTGAGCTCCTCGGAGCTGATCTCGCGCGCCGAAAGGAGCGTCGCGAGCGCGGTCGCTGAAAGATGGGTCGGATCGGTCGATGCGCTCACGGCAATTCGACGAGTATCACAGGTCCGCGCGCGCCAAGGATTGCTAGGCTCCGCTGCCGCGCGCCCATCGCGCGGAGAGCGCCGAAGCCATGCAGCCGCTGCCGATCGATCCGATCCTCCCCGATCTCTGCGCCACCCTGGGGGCGCGCCCGAGCGTGGTGCTCGAGGCCCCGCCCGGAGCGGGCAAGACGACGCGCGTGCCACGCGCGCTGCTCGACGCGGGCTTCGCGGAGCGCGGCGAGATCCTGGTGCTCGAGCCGCGGCGGCTCGCGGCGCGCCTGTCCGCGCGGCGCGTGGCCGAAGAGCTCGGCGAGCGCGTGGGCGAGACTGTGGGCTACACGATGCGCTTCGAGGAGGCGTCCAGCCCGGCCACGCGCGTCCGCTTCGTGACCGAGGGCGTGCTGACGCGGCGGCTCCTCGTCGATCGCGAGCTCCGGGGCGTGAGCGCCGTGGTGCTCGACGAGTTCCACGAGCGGCACCTCGCCGGCGACGTCGCGCTCGCGCTGCTCCGGCGCCTGCAGCGCGGCGCGCGGCCCGATCTCCGCCTCGTGGTGATGTCCGCGACGCTCGACCCCGGGCCGATCGCGGCGTTCCTCGGCGAGCCGGAGGCGCAGCCCGCCCCTGCGGCCGAGGCCGAGCGCGGCCACGACGCCAAAGAGGCGGGAGCCTCCGTGGCGCCGACCCTGCGCGCCGAGGGGCGGATGTTCGACGTCGCGATCGAGTACCTGCCGAGCGCCCGGGTGAGCGCGTCGACCCACGCCGCGGGCGACCGCCGCGCCCCGGCGCACTGGGGCGACAGGACGCTCGAGAGCCTTGTGGCGTCGTCGGTGCGGCAGCTCATCGAGGAGGGGCTCGACGGTGACGTGCTGGTCTTCCTGCCCGGCTCCGCGGAGATCAGGCGAGCGATGGACGCGTGCTCCCCCATCGCGAAGAGCGAGGACCTGCTGCTCCTGCCGCTCCACGGCTCGCTGTCCGCGGCGGAGCAGGACCGCGCGGTGCGCCCCGCGGATCGGCGAAAGATCATCCTCTCGACCAACGTGGCCGAGACCTCCGTGACCATCGACGGCGTCGTCGCGGTCATCGACAGCGGCCTCGCGCGCGTGGCCGCGCACGCGCCGTGGTCGGGGTTGCCGACGCTCCGCGTCGCGCCCATCGCCCGCGCCTCCGCGGCGCAGCGCGCTGGGCGCGCCGGGCGGACGCGGCCCGGCCGCTGCCTCCGGCTCTACACGCGCGGGGATCTCGCCTCGCGGCCGGAGCACGAGGCGCCCGAGATCCGCCGGCTCGACCTCGCGGAGACGGTGCTCGAGCTCTGCGCCGCGGGGGTCACGGATCTCGAGGCGTTCGGGTGGCTGGAGGCGCCGCCCGCCGCCGGGCTCGCCGCGGCCGAGGCGCTGCTCGTGCGGCTCGGCGCGCTCGACGAGGGGCGGCGCGTCACCCCGACCGGACGGCGGATGCTGCGCTTCCCGGCGCACCCGCGCCAGGCGCGGATGATCGTCGAGGCCGAGCGGCGAGGCGTCGCCAGCGACGGGTGCACGCTCGCGGCGCTCGTCGCGGAGCGCGACCTCGGCGCGCCGTCGGGCGCGCGGGAGCCCCATGGTCGGAGGAGCGACGCGCGGCACAGCTCCGACCTGCTCGCCGCGCTCCAGGCCTTCGAGGAGGCGGATCGCGCGCGGTTCGCGGCGGACCGACTGCGGTGGCTGGGCGTGGACCCGGCGCGCGCGCTCACCGTGGAGCGGACGCGCAAGCAGCTCTCGCGGCTCGCCGATCACCGGAGCGCCGCGCCGCCGGAGACCGTCGAGGCGCGCGAGATCGCCCAGCGCATCGCGATCCTCTCCGGATACCCCGACCGGGTCGGGCGCCTCCGCCGGCCGACCAGCGCGACGGGTCGGACCGGACGGGAGGTCGTGCTCGCCGCCGGCGGGACGGCCGCGCTCTCGGAGGCGAGCGTCATCGACGAGGTCGATCTCGTGGTCGCTGTCGACATCGAGGAGCGCAGCGAGGGGCGCTCGGCGCGCACGGTCGTCCGGGCGGCGAGCGCGATCGAGGCCGACTGGCTGCTCGACCTCTTCACGGACGCGATCCGGGACACGACGGAGGCGACGTGGAACGCCGCCGCGGAGCGCGTCGAGGTCGTTCGCCGGCTGTCGTACGACGCCCTCGTGCTCGACGAGGCGCGGCCGGCCGCCGGCGCCGGCGGTCCGCTGGCGGAAGCGGCGGCGCGGGAGCTCGCGGCGCAGGCGAGGGCGAAGGGGTGGCGAGCGTTCGTGAAGGGCGACGCCCTCGAGGGCTGGCTGTTGCGGGTCGCGTTCGTGCGCGCGAACTGCCCCGACGCAGCGTTACCGGACGTGGACGAGGACGCGGTGCTCGCCACGCTCGAGGCGCTCTGCGACGGGCGCAGGAGCTTCGCCGAGCTCCGCGACGCCGATCTCTCGAGCGCCGTGCAGGCCTCGCTGGGCCCCGCGAAGGCGCGAGCGCTCGCCGAGCTCGCCCCCGAGTCGATCGTCCTGCCCGGCGGCCGGCGGGCGCGCCTCGAGTACACGGCGGGCGCGCCGCCGTCGCTCGCGTCCCGCCTGCAGGACTTCTTCGGCATGGCGGAGGGGCCGCGCGTCGCCGGTGGACGGGTGCCTGTCGTGCTGCACCTGTGCGCGCCGAACCAGCGCCCCGTGCAGGTCACGACCGATCTGTCGGGGTTCTGGGCGCGCCACTATCCCGCGATCGCGAAGGAGCTCCGCCGCCGCTACCCGAAGCACGCGTGGCCGGACGACCCCGCCCACGCCGCGCCGCCCTCGCGCGCGCCGCTCCGCAAGGCTTGAGTCAGCGCACGAGCGCCACGCTCCGCACCGTGTCGGCGACCGTGCGGAGGAGCATGCGCACGATCCCCTCGCCGAGGGGCAGCGTGAACGCGACGTCGCTCTCGCGCTGCGCGACCTGCATCGGAGGGACCGAGCCGTAGCCGAAGCCCCACGAGGAGAGCAGGGTCGCGATCCTGGCGATCTGCTCGAGGTTGCGGAGCGCGACGGCGCCGTTCGCCGCGCTCTGCGGGTCCGAGTACGTGAGGGCGCCGGCGAAGTTGACCCCGGGCGGCTGGAAGTTGCCGATGACGCGCACGTACTGGAGCCCCGCGACGAAGGGGAACTGCCCCGCCGCAGACGCGACCGCCGCCTGGCTCGAGAGATCGCCGGCCACGGCGAACGACGCGCCCTTCGTCCCGAGCAGCTCGACCATCCACGAAGGCACGGAGCGCGTCAGCTTGCCGGAGCGGAGCCGATCGAGGGCCCGCCGCATCCCGGTCTCGTTGCCGGTGAGGATCGTGTGCGGCGTGAGCACGACGAAGCCGACGTTGCCGGCCGTGAAGAGATCGTTGTCCGCGTAGCGCGTCTTCACGAGCGGCGCGCCGATCACGGTGACCGACCTGGCGTCGGCGGAGCGGCGGATCGCGTCGACGTCGAAGTTGCCCTGCATCACGGCGCAGAAGTCCGCGCCCTGCATGGCATAGAGGCCGCCGTAGACCTTCACGATGTCGCGCGACGGGACGAAGTTCGACTCGGGGCCCAGCGGGAGCAGGCTCGTGACGATCTGGTTGACCTCGCCTCCCAGGCCGGACGTGAACATGGCCGCCGCGTCGAGGTATCCGAGCATCACCGCGCCGCTCGGAAGGACGGCCAGGGGGTCGCGATCGATCGCCGTCGCGTCGATCTTCTCTCCGCCGACCAGCGCGAGGCTGTCGTCGGCGCCGCCGCAGCCGCCGAGCGCCTGGAGGGTGAGCGCCGCGATCGCGATCGCGCCCGCAGCGCGGCGCAGGGCGGCAGCGCCTCGGGAATGGAACAGCGTCCGCACCATCGCGCTCGCCATCAAGCTCGCTCGTGCGGCGGGTCGGGGCGCTCCAGCGGGAAGGAGCCGATGATCTTCAGCATCTTCGTCTCGCGCTTCACGCCCTCGAGCGCCGCGACGAGCGCCCGATCGGTCGTGTGTCCGCTGACCTCCACGTAGAACACGTAGTCCCAGCCCTCGCCGGGGACGGGGCGGGAGTTGACCCGCCGGAGGTTGCAGCTGCGCTCCTTGAAGTGCTGGAGGATGTCGTGGAGCGCGCCGGGCCGATCGTGGACGCTGAAGAGGACCGCCGTGGCGTCGTGGCCCGAGCGCGGCGAGGGGAGCCGGGACAGCACCGCGTAGCGGATCCGGAGCTCCCCCTCGTCGCCGACGTTCTCGCGGGCGACCCTGAGCTCCTGCCCGCCCGCGAAGCCGCGGGGGACGATGGCGGCGCTGCCCTCGTTCTCCGCCGCGAGATCCCAGGCGGCCTGCGGGCCCCGAACGTCGAGCACCAGCGCGCGCGGGTGCTGGAGCTCGAGGTAGTTCACGCAGGCCACGTGGTCCTGGGGCGAGGAGTACACCCGCTCGACGTCGGCGAGGCTGCCCGTCCGGTTCACGAGGTCGAGCGCCTGCACCAGCTGGCGCTCGCCGACCACCTTGAGATCGGCGCCGCCGATCGCCTGGATCGTCGGGAAGATCGGCCCTTCCTTGAGCGACTCGTACGGGACCACCGCGAAGTCAGCGCGCGAGCGCGCGACCTCCTCGATGGCGGCGAGGGGGCTGTCCGCGCGGACGAACTCGCCTCCGATCCCGAAGTGATCGTGCGCCGCGGTCCAGCCATAGTCGCCCTCGGCCCCCAGGTACGCCACCCGGGGCGCGAGTTCGAACGCGCGCGAGGCCGCGTCGATGGCGACGAAGATCGGCCGCACCGCGCGCTGCGGGAACGGCGGCGTCACGGCGCGCTCGAGCGCCTGCATGTGGGCTGCGTCGGCCGTGGGGGCGAACCGGGCCGTGCCTGTCCTCAGCTTGGCAAGCTCGTGCGCGATGCGAGCCCGCCGCTCGATGCTGCGAAGGATTTCTTGATCCAGCTCCGTGAGCTGCCGGCGGAGCTCCTCAAGTCGCTTTCTCTCATCCATCCAGGGCACCCTAGCACCACGCCCGGCGCCGGTGGGCACGCAGCACTGCCGGCGCACCACGACGGCACCACCGCGCGCTGCGCCGCGCTGGCCACACCCCCGTCGCTGCTCGCCGAGTTGGCGTCAGGCCGCCGCGGAGGAGGCGGACGACGCGCTGGAGTCGCTCTTGGTGCTGCCGCTCGCCGGCGAGGCGCTGCTTGACCCGGAGTCCGAGCTCGCCCCCTCCGACCCTGAGGAGCTGCCCGACCCGCCCTCCGACTTCGCGGGCGGCTTGTTCGACCCCGAAGCGTAGAGGTCGGAGTACCAGCCACTGCCCTTGAGGATGAAGCCCGTGCCGCGCGAGATCTGCCGCCGGGCTGTCGCGTTGAGGCACGACGGGCACTCCGAGAGGGCGGCCTCCTTGATGGACTGCTCGGCCTCCCATTCATGCGCGCAAGATGTGCAGGCGTACTCGTAAGTGGGCATGACGTTTCTACTCCTCGGAACAACCCGAGGAGTATGGCCACGTTAGCCACCTGTCAAGGCGGCTGCCAAAAGCACACCTTGCGCTTCGGACATCGCTGTACCAGCGGGACGCGCAAGACCTGGTCCTCGGTGCGCGTGAGGAGCCAGGATTCCGCTCTTGCCGCGCGGCGCCGGCCCACGTAGACCCCGAGACGCCAGTTGTGACGGTACGTGGCGTGCTGTGACGATACGTTTAAGCCCGCCCGGCCGGTCCCGGGGACGTCATGCGCATTCGTAAGCTCGAGATCAGCGGGTTCAAATCGTTCGTCGACCGGACGGTGGTCCATTTCGACACGGACGTGGTGGGCATCGTCGGTCCCAACGGCTGCGGCAAGTCGAACATCGTCGACGCCATCCGGTGGGCGATCGGGGAGCAGAGCGCGAAGCACCTGCGCGGCAAGTCGATGTCGGACGTCATCTTCAACGGCTCCGAGACCCGCGCCCAGCACGGGATGGCCGAGGTGACGCTCACCTTCGACAACAGCGAGCCGACGGCGGCGTCGCAGCTGCCGCTGGAGTACCGCGACTACGCGGAGATCGCGGTGACGCGCCGGCTCTTCCGCGACGGGACGAGCGAGTACCTCATCAACAAGACCCAGGTCCGGCTCAAGGACGTGACCGACCTCTTCCTCGGCACCGGCGTCGGCACGAAGGCCTACTCCATCATCGAGCAGGGAAAGATCGGGCTCATCGTCTCGGCGCGCCCCGAGGACCGGCGGATGCTCATCGAGGAGGCCGCCGGCATCACGAAATACAAGGCCAGGAAGAAGCAGGCCGAGCAGAAGATGGACCAGACGCGGCAGAACCTGCTCCGCGTGGGGGACATCGTCTCCGAGATCCAGCGGAACCTCGCGTCCTTGAAGCGCCAGGCGGCCAAGGCCGAGCGGTACGTCAACTACCGCAAGGAGCTGGAGGACCTCGTGCTCCACGAGGCGTCGCACAAGCTCCTCGAGATCACGGTGCTCACGCAGCACGAGTCGCTCGGAAGGGCCGCGCACGCGGAGCGCGAGCAGGCGTCGCGCACGGCGCTCTCGGCGCGCGAGGCCGAGATCGAGGTCACCCGCCTCGAGGCCCTCGCTTGCGAGGAGCGGGCCGAGCGCGCGCAGAACGAGGCGTTCGCGGCCGACAACCAGGTGCGCACCCACGAGGCGGAGATCGCGCGGGCGCGCGACCGCCTGCGGCACCTCGAGGAGCGGCTCGTCACCGCGGCCAAGGAGCAGGGAGAGCTCGAGAAGACGGTCGAGGAGCTCAGCGCAGAGAAGGCGCAGCTCGAGGCGCAGCTCGCCGGCGTCGACGAGGAAGAGGCGCGGGAGAGCGAGCTCGCGCTCGAGCAGCACGAGCGGCTCGAGGAGCTGCGCCACGGAGAGCGGACCGCCGAGCACGAGGTCGCCGCCCTGCGCCGGCGGGCCGCCGAGGCCACCGCGGCGGTCGCGGCCGCCGAGGCGTCGCTCACCGGCTTCGATCGGCGCATGGCGGAGATGAGCCAGCGGCGGGCGAAGCTCGAGGACGAGCTCGGGCGGCTGATGTACGAGTCGGAGGAGCTCGAGCGACGGCGCTCGTCGCTGACGCGCAACGTGGCGGAGCTCGCCGAGGGGAAGCGGATCTCGGCGGAGGACCGGTCGCGGCTCGATGTCGAGATGAAGGCCCTGCGCGAGCAGGCGGTCTCGAGCGACCGCGCCGTGGAGCACGCCAAGAACGAGCTCGGGCAGCGGCGCAACCGGCTCCGCGCGCTCGAGGAGCTGCACGCGCGGCTGGAGGGCGTCGGCGCCGGGGTGAAGAACCTCCTCAAGACCAAGGACCCGGCGCTGCTCGGGCTCGTGGCCGACCGGATCGAGGCGCCGGCCGAGCTGACCGCGGCCTTCGCGGGGCTGCTCGGGGACCGGCTGCAGTGCGCGGTCGTGAGCGACGTCGAGCGCGGGATCGCGCTGCTCGCGGATCTGTCGAAGAACAACCGCGGGCGGGCGAGCGTCATCGCGGCGCGGCCCTCGTTCGTGGCCGGCGCGGCGCGGCGGCCGCCGCGCGGGGAGGGCGTGCTCGGGCCGCTCGTGGACCGGCTCGTCTTCGCGCCCGAGGACGAGGCGCTGGCGCGCGCGCTCGTGGGGGACGCGGTGGTCGTCGCCTCCGCCGAGGTCGCGGCGCGGCTCGCGGCGGAGGGCGCGGGGTGCACGCTCGTGACGCTCGACGGCACCGTCCTCCGCGAGGACGGCGTGGTGAGCGGCGGCTCGGGCGACGCGGTCGCGGCCGGCATGATCGAGCAGAAGCGGGAGATGCGCGCGCTGCACGAGTTCGTCGCGACCAAGTCGGAGGAGGTGACGGCCCTGCTCGACGCGCAGCAGAAGCTCCGCCTGCGCATCACCGAGGTGGGGACGGCGCTGGAGCGGGCGCGGAGCGAGGCGCACGAGGGAGAGCTCGCCCTCGTGACGGCCGAGAAGGATCTCCGCCGGGCGGAGGAGCAGCTCGCCGCGGCGCAGAAGCGCGAGGGCGTGGTGCGCTCCGAGCTCGAGGACCTCGCCGACAACCTCGACGCCGGCGGGAGCGAGCAGCAAGCGGCGCGCGACAAGCTCGAGGCGGGGCGAGCGGCGCGCGAGGCGGCGGCGGCCGGCCTCGATCACGCCGAGCAGGTCGCGGCCGAGTGGCGCGAGCGGGTGCTCGGGCAGCAGTCGGTCGTGACCGAGCGCAAGGTGAAGCTCGCGCGCGTGCGCGAGCGCGCCGCGGCGGCGCGGGGCACGGTCGAGCGGCTCACGCGGTCGTGCAACGAGCTCCGTGGCCGGATCGCCCGGCTCGACCAGGAGCGGACCGAGAGCGCCGTGGGCGCGGGGAAGGCCGCTGCGACGATCATGATCGCGCGCGAGGCGCTGGTCCGCGCCGTCGCGGAGGCGCACGCGGCGCAGGCCGCGCTGACCGATGCGCGGCGCTCGCTGGACGAGGCGCGGCAGGCGCACGGGGTGCGCGAGGCCGACCTGCGCGGGCTGCGGCAGGAGCTGACCGAGGTGTCGGAGCGGCTCCGCAAGCACGAGCTCGCGCTGGAGCGGCTGCGGGTCGAGCACGACCACCTCATCGAGGGGGTGCGCGAGCGCTTCCGCGGGCTGGAGCTCGCCCGCGTGGTCGGCGACTACCACAAGCGGCCGCCCGCCGACGCCTCGCACCGCGCGCGCATCCAGGAGCTGACGGAGCTGCTCGACCGCATGGGCCCCGTCAACCTCGACGCCGTGCGCGAGCACGCCGAGGCCGAGGAGCGGTACACGTACTACTCGAGCCAGAAGGCCGATCTCGAGAAGGCGCTCGACGACCTCGAGAAGGCGATCGCCCAGATGAACCGCGAGTCGAAGCGGCTCTTCAAGACGACGTACGACGGCATCAACGCGCGCTTCAAGACGCTGTTCCCCAAGATGTTCCGCGGCGGCCAGGCGGAGCTCCGGCTGACGAACCCCGACGACATGCTGGAGACGGGGATCGAGATCCTGGCGCAGCCGCCGGGCAAGAAGCTCGGGAACATCGAGCTCATGAGCGGCGGCGAGAAGGCGCTCACCGCGGTGTCGCTCATCTTCGCGATCTTCCAGTTCAAGCCGTCGCCGTTCTGCATCCTCGACGAGGTCGACGCGCCGCTCGATGAGGCGAACGTGGCCCGCTACAACGAGGGGATCCGGAGCATGACGAGCCACTCGCAGTTCATCCTCATCACGCACATCAAGCGCACGATGCAGTCGGTCGACGTGCTCTACGGCGTCACGATGCAGGAGCCCGGCGTCTCGAAGCTCGTCAGCGTGAAGATCAACGAGACGGCGAAGCGCCCGGAGCGCGAGGCGGCGCCGGCGGCGGCGGTGGCGTGAGCGCGGACGGGGCGGCCGGGAGGCGCCTGTCGCGCGGCGCCTCGGGGCTCCGGCACCTCCGCTGGGCCCGCGAGGTGCTGGCGACGCTCGAGGCCCACGTCGAGCACAACACGGCGCTCTCCGGCGCCGATCGCGAGGCGCTCCAGGGCGAGGCGAGCGCGCTCGCGGCGGCGGTGCAGGCGCTCAGCGGGGCGGTGAAGCCGTACCGGGATTTCCTCGAGCGGACGCGGGTCCGCTACCGCGGGCGCGTGCGCGTCGCGGAGTACCTGGTCCGAGAGCCCGACACGGGCGAGGCGGGCGGTGCGGCGCGCGCGCACCTTGAGGAGGCGCTTGTGGAGCTCGCCTGGATGGAACAGGCGCAGCGCCAGCCGCTCAAGGCAGCGCTCTCGGACGAGATCGATCGGCTGCGCGAGGCGCTGGCGCGGATGGATGCACACCTCGCGGGGCGGCTCTCCGGGAAGTTCGTCGAGAGCCTGTATCCGCCGCTCACGGACGGCGCGACGAGGATCGCCGACGACGGCGATCCGGACGACGACGCGACATCCAGCCCCCGATAGCCGCGCGAAGCGGGCGAGCCGACAGGCTGGCGCGCGGCTCGAAGGAGACCGGCGACGCGGCGAGGCGCCTGGCAGGCGCAGCGGAACGGATCACCATGCCTGCACGCCGGGATGGAGATGCGGTAAAGGATCTTCGAAGGACTCCTGAAACGGGTCTTCGAAGGACAGCTGAGAGGACGTCGATGGGCTGCGCGGAGCCGGCCGCCATCCTGCTCCTCCGCGGGCGCGCCGCGGCGAGCGAGCGATTCGAAGCGCTGATCCGACGCCATGTGCCGGACGTCGGCGTCACCTCCGATCCCGCGCACGCCCTCGAGAGGTGCCTGAGCGACGCGCCGCCGGTGCTCGCCGTCGACTGGAGCGAGCCCGCCAGCGCCGCCGCGCTCTGCGGCCGCGTGCGGGCGCAGCCCGGCGGCGATGCGGTGTTCGTCCTCGCGATCACCGAGCGCGACGGGGACATCGACGGCATCCTCGCGGCCGGCGCGACCGATTTCCTGCTCGCGGGCGGCGATGGCGCGGGCCCCCGGGCGCGGCTCTCCGTCGTCCGCGAGCGCGCCGCGCGCGACGCCGCCGCGCGCCAGGCGCTCGCGCAGACGCAGGCCCGCCTCGTCGGCGCCGGCCGCATGGCGAGCGTCGGCACGCTGGCCGCCGGCGTCGCCCACGAGATCAACAACCCCCTCGCCTTCGTCATCACGAACGTCGACGCGGCCATCCGGCGCATCGGCTCGCTCGATCGCCGGAACAGCGCTGCGCGCGGCGGCCCCTGGGCGCGCTCTCACGGCGACGGCCGCGCGCCGTCGAGCGAGCTCTCCGACGTGCTGAACCTGCTGGAGGACGCGCGCGAGGGCGCCGAGCGGGTGCGGCTCATCGTGCGCGATCTCCACAGCTTCTCGCGCGCCGAGGAGGACCGACGCGGGCCGGTCGACCCCCGACGGGTGCTCGACTCCTGCGTCCACATGGCGATGAACGAGATCCGGCACCGCGCCCGCGTCGTCCGGAGCTTCCAGGAGGTGCCGCCCGTCCAGGCGAACGAGCCGCGGCTCGCGCAGGTCTTCCTGAACCTCATCGTGAACGCCGCGCAGGCCATCCCCGAGGGGTTCGCCCAGCAGAACGAGATCGAGCTCTCGACGCGCTGTGACGCCGAGGGGTCGGTCGTCGTGGAGGTGCGCGACACGGGCGCCGGGATCGCGCCCGAGTCGCTCGCTCGGATCTTCGAGCCGTTCTACACGAGCAAGGAAGCTGGCGAAGGGCTCGGGTTGGGGCTCGCGATCTGCCACTCCATCGTCACGGCGCTGGGGGGTCGGATCGAGGTGGACAGCCGCCCCGGCAAGGGGAGCACGTTCCGCCTCGTCCTCCCCGCCGCCGCGGCCAGCGAGGCGCACGCCTCCGCTGCGCCCGGCTCGTGCGCGTCGAGGTGGCCGCGCGAGAACGGCAGCCTCGACGCGCTCGCGCCGGAGGCGGCGCAGCGGCAGCGGGTCCTCATCATCGACGACGAGCCGCTGCTCACGCGGGCGATCGCGGGGACGCTCGAGCCACGTCACGAGACGACCGCGACCGCGAGCGCGCGCGACGCGCTCAGCCGGATCCGCGCCGGAGAGCGCTACGACGCCATCCTGTGCGACCTCATGATGCCCGATATGACGGGAATGGATTTCTACACTTCGCTCGCCGAGCACGCGCCCGAGCAGCAGCGCCGTGTCGTGTTCCTGACCGGCGGCGCCTTCACGGAGCGCAGCAAGGCGTTCCTGCAGCAGGTCAACGCCCGGCTGCTCCTGAAGCCGTTCGACGCGGCGACGCTGCTCTCGCTGGTCGACGAGGTCGTCGCCGCCCGCTGACGAGCGCGCTGGTCGACGAGGTCATCGCCGCCGCCCTGACGAGCGCGCGTGCTCTCCTGACGCGCCGCCGATCGCCCCGCGCTCTGGGAGCGCGGCGTCGGCGCGCCCTCACCGGTAGTCGCGCGATTTGAGCGCGATCTCCTCGCCGCTGGGCAGCTCCAGCCGATCGAGCTCGCGCGCGAGCACGTGGACGACCTCGCCCTGCCGCTCGATCCGCCCGGCGACGAGCAAGAGCGCCGCGTTCCTCGCCACGTGCTCGTACTCCGCGAAGACCTGCCGCTGGACGATGACGTTGACCACGCCGGTCTCGTCCTCGAGCGTCATGAACGTCACGCCGCTCGCGGTCGCCGGCCGCTGGCGTCCGACCACCATCCCGGCGACCCGCACGCTCTCCCCGTCGCGCGCGGCCTTGATCTCCTCGGCGGTCCGCACGCGCCCGGCCCCGCGCCGCCGCTTGAGCGCCCGCCGCACGTGCCGCATCGGGTGGTCGTGCAGCGACAGACCCACGCGCCCGTAGTCCAGCGCGAGCTGCTCCAGCGGCCTGAGCGGAGGCAGCCCGACGTCCCGGTCCTGCTCGATCGGGACGCCCTCGAACAACCCCTCCACGCGGGGGGCGCGCGCGCGCCAGAGCGCCTCTCTCCGGGCAGGCACCAGCGCGGCGAGCGCGCCCGCTTCTGCGAGCGCCTCCACCTCGTTCTTCTTCAGCTCCGTGCGCCTCACGAGATCCGGGAGGCTCGTGAACGGCGCCTCCTCGCGCGCCGCGACGATCGCCGCCGCGGCCGCCTCGCCGAGCCCCTTCACGAGCCGCATGCCGAGCCGCAGCGCCGGGCCCGCCGAGGGCTCGGCGGAAGGCTCCAGGGTCGCGTCCCACGCGCTCTGCACCACGCACACCGGCCGCACCTCCACGCCGTGCCGCTGCGCGTCCTGCACCAGCGCCGATGGGCTGTAGAACCCCATCGGCTGCGCGTTGAGCAGCGCGCAGGTGAACGCCGCCTGGTGGTGGACCTTGAGCCAGGCCGACGCGTACACGAGGAGCGCGAAGCTCGCCGCGTGCGACTCCGGGAAGCCGTACTCCCCGAAGCCCTGGATCTGCTGGTAGAGCATCTCCCCGAACCTCGCCGAGATCCCCTGCTCGGCGAAGCCCTGGATGAGCCGCCCGCGGTGCCGCTCCAGGCGCCCGTGCTTCTTCCACGCCGCCATGTCGCGGCGCAGCTGGTCGGCCTCGCCCGGCGTGTAACCCGCGCCGACCATCGCGATCTGCATCACCTGCTCCTGGAAGAGCGGAACGCCGAGCGTGCGCTCCAGGATGGGATCCAGGCACGGGTGCGGGGACACCGGCGGCTCTTGCCCCGTCCGCCGGCGCAGGTAGGGGTGCACCATCCCGCCCTGGATGGGCCCGGGGCGCACGATCGCCACCTCGATCACCAGGTCGTAGAACTTGTTCGGCTTCAGCCGCGGGAGCATCGCCATCTGCGCGCGGCTCTCGATCTGGAACACCCCCACCGTGTCGGCCCGGCCGATCGCCTCGTAGACAGCCGGGTCCTCCGGCGGGATCTGCGCGAGTTCCGCGATCGGATCGAACGCGGCGCCTCGGCCCGCGTGGAGCAAGACCCCTGCGGGCGCAGGGTCCCCTGCCGCGTCGACCAAGGGACCCGCGGACGCGGGGTCCCGTGCCGTGTGGACCAAGGGACCCGCAGACGCGGGGCCCCGTGCCGTGCGACCCGCGAGCTCGGCGTACCGGTCCGAGTGGATCAAACCGAGCGCCTTGCGGATCGCCGTCAGCATGCCGAGCGCCAGGACGTCGATCTTGAAGAAGCCGAGATCGTCGAGATCGTCCTTGTCCCACGGGATCACCGTGCGGCCCTCCATCCGCGCAGGCTCGACCGGGGCGACCTTGTGCAGCGGCTCCGACGACAGCACGAAGCCGCCCACGTGGATCGAGAGGTGGCGCGGGAAGCCCTCGAGCGCGCTCGCCATCATGACGGCCTGCCGGACGCGCACGTCATCCGGATCGAGGCCCGCCTCGCTGACCCGCTGCTCGGTGATGTCCGCCTCGTGGTGGAGCACGAGGCCGCTCAGCCGATCGACCTGATCCGTTGAGAAGCCGAACGCCTTGCCCACCTCGCGGAGCGCGCTCTTGCCGCGGTAGGCGATCACCTCCGAGACCATCGCCGCCCGGTCGCGCCCGTACATCTCGTAGATCGCCTGGATCACCTCCTCCCGGCGCTCGTGCTCGAAATCGACGTCGATGTCCGGGGGCTCGTGGCGCTCCTCCGACAGGAAGCGCTCGAAGAGCAGGCTCGACCGGGCCGGGTCCACCGCCGTCACGCCGAGCACGAAGCACACCGCGCTGTTGGCCGCGCTCCCGCGGCCCTGGCAGAGGATCTGCCGCGCGCGCGCGATCTTCACGACCTGCTGCACGCTGAGGAAATAAGGCGCCACGCCGAGCTTCGCGATCAAGGCGAGCTCCTTCTCGATCTGCGCGCGCACGGGAGACGGCGTCCCCTCCGGGTAACGGTCGCGGCAGCCCTCCTCGGTGAGGCGGCGCAGCGCCTGATCCGACGTCTCCCCCGGCATGCAGAGGGCGTCGCTCGGGAAGCTGTAGCGGAGCTCGGACAGCGAGAAGCGGCAGCGGGACGCGACCTCCACCGTGCGCGCGACCCAGGCCGGATGATCGCGGAACAGCGCCGCCATCTGCGCGCCGGACCGCACGTACGCCTCCGCGTTCGGCGCGATCCGCGTCCCCGCTTGATCGAGCGTGGTCTTGGTCCGGATGCACGCGAGCACGTCCGCGAGCGGCTTGCGCGACGGGTGATGATAGAGCGGGCGCGCCGTCGCCACCACGCAGGGGCCGTAGCGGCGCTCCGCCGCGAGGGCCGCCGCGACGCGCTCGCCGTCGCGGCGGTCGAGGTGCTTCCAGGTCGCGACGAGCGCGCGCTCGCCGAACGCGTCGCGCAGCGTGCCGAGGAGCGCGCCGGAGACGCCCGCGGGCACGAGAGGATCGAGCGGCACGATCGCGGAGAGGCCCCGCTGCGCCGCCGCGATCGCCTCCGCCGAGATGCTCGCCATCCCCTTCTCGCACTCGGCGTGCGCGATCGTGAGCAGGCGGCAGAGGTTCGCGTAACCCTCGCTGTCCTGGACCAGGAGGACCACCGACGGCCGGACCTCCGGCGCGCGCTCGGCGCCCCCGCGCGGCGCGCCCAGCGTCAGCTCGGCCCCGACGATCACCCGCTGCTCGACCTTCTTCGCCGCCGTGTGCGCGCGCACGCTGCCGTAGATCCCGTCGCGATCGCAGAGCGCGAGCCCCTCGAGGCCGAGCTCCTTGGCGCGGTGCACGAGCTCCTCGGGGTGCGAGGCGCCCTCCAGGAAAGAGAAGCAGGAGCGGCCGCAGAGCTCCACGAACGAGACCGACGCGCCGGCGCTCACTCGCACCACCCCTGCAGGAAGGCCTCGCCCGTCGCGCGGTCGACGTAGATCCACGCTTCGCCGCAGGAGCTCGCGCTCGCGCCGTCTCGAGGAGGGCGCAGCTCGCCGAGGCGCGCCGGGGCGGCCTTGCCGGACGGAGAGCCCGAGACGAGCCAGGCGCGCGCGTAGTCGCGCGACGCCGGCGTGGGCGTCCACCACTCCACCGCGTCGATCCGCATCACGAAGGAGAGCCGCTCGATCGCGTAAAGATGCCGATCGACGGCCACGATCGCCCCGCGCCCCACCCGGCCCAGCGGGATCGGCTGCGCGAGGAGCCGCGCGGGCTCCAGCGCCGGCGCGTCCGCGCCCCCCGCCTGCTCCGCCGCGCCCCGATCCGCCGCGGCGCGCGCGCGGGCCGCGGCGGACGCGCGCGTCATGGCCGCCTCGCCAGAGGCCGGCACGAGCCGCGAGCGCGCCTCGGGGCGGTGCGCGTCGGCGATCTCCAGGATGCCCACCCGCTCCTGGCCGATCTCCGCCGAGAGCTCGGCCAGGAGCGCCGGCAGGCTGTCGGGATCGGCCGACCGGTCGCGCGACAGATCGAGCTGCACCCGACGGGCCCGCGCGATGCGCGAGGCGATGACGTGGACCCCCACCGCGGGCGCCGCGAGCTCGATCCGCTCGAGCCTCGCCTTCAGCGGGCGGAGCAGATCGCCGGCGTCCGAGAGGGGCACCGGCATGTCGACGTGGAAGCGCAGCGAAGGGCCGCGCCCGTCGTCTTCCAGGAGCGCGGCGGCGCCGTCGTCCTCGCGCTCGCCGAGGCGGAGCCGCGCGATCGAGCGATCGTAGGCGATCGCCACGTTGAGCCGCCCGCACGCCTCCCCGCGCGCGGCGAGCCGCGACGCGATCCGCGACGTCATGCCGCGCAGCACGAACAGGAGCGACTCGGCGCTCTCGATCGGCTCGTCGAAGAGCACCTCCTCCTCGAGCAGCCGGGGCACCTCGAACGGGAGGAGCGGCACAGGATCGCGGCCGGCGAGGAGCTCCATCACGTCGGCCGTCCGCGGCCCCAGCCGCGCCGCCACCTGCGCCCGCGGAAGGCGCGCGAGATCCTCGACGCGGAGCACGCCGAGCCGGACGAGGAAGCTCGCCACCTCGCGCTCGACCGGGAGCGCCTGCACCGGCAAGGGCCCGATCGCCTGCGCCCCCTTGCCCGGCGGCGCGATCGGGGCCTCCGCCCCTCCCCCGCCGTCCGCGTGCGCGCCGAAGCGCGCGAGCGCCTGCGCGAGCCGCGGCCCGTCGGCGATCGCGAGCCGCGCCCGGTGGCCGAGCGCCGCCACGCGCTCGCCGAGCTCGCCGAGCAGCGCCTCCTCGCCGCCGACGAGGTGCGACGCCCCGGTGATGTCGAGCCACACCGTGTCGTACGGGCCGTCGCCCCAGGGGCTCCGCGCCTCGCTCGCGGCGCGCTCGGGAGCGCGGCTCGCCCGCGCCGCGCCGGCGCGCGGGGCCCCCTGCTCGCCGAGCTGGATCGACGCCGTCGCCCCGAGCCCGAGCGCCACCTCGGCGACCCGGCCGAGCGCCGCGTCGATCTCGGCGAACGTCACCCGGTGGATCGCGAGGTGGGCGACCAGCGCCGCCGCCTCGACGACCTTCTGCCCCGGCCTCACCCCGTACCGCCTCGCCTCGTCGTCGACCACGTCGATCACCGCCGCCGGCGCCTGCGCCTCGCGCTCGGGCTGCGGGGCGAGCGCCGCGCGGCGGTCCTCCTCGCCCCCGAGGATCACCGCGAGCGGCGCCTTCCCGCTCGGCGAGACCGGCCCGCGCTGCTTCACCAGCTCGCACGCGAGCTGCGGGAGCACGATCGCCACAATGCGCCTGACCGCCATCACCTCTCCTCCCTCACGCCCGCGACAGCGCGGGCCGCGGCTCGCCGCCCGCCGTCCGCTCTGCCCTGTCCCCGGGCCGCTCCCCGAGCACCACCGGGGTCGGCGAGGTCACGCGCCCTCGGCGGTCCTTGGCGACGCGGACCATCAACCGGTTCTCGGCGACCTGCTCTAGCTCCAGCCGCATCGCGACCGGCAAGGGCATCGGCCGCGCCGCCTGGCGATCGGTGAGGAGCAGGATCGTCCCGTCGCTCCCCTCGATCGCCAGGGCGAGCTTGCGCACCACGTTGACCCAGCGCGCGAGGTCCTCCTCGCGACGCCCCGCCCCGGGCGCGCTCCGCTCCCCCTTCCCCGCGCCCTGGCCGAAGGCCCCCGGGACCCCGGCCACGTCGATCACGAGCACCGCGAACGCCCGGCTCATCGCCATCCGGACCGCGACCTTCGCGAGCACCTCCGGCGGGGGCCGCACCACGAGCAGCCGGCTCAGATCGACCTGCGCGCGCGCGACCGCCGGCGCGTAGAGCGAGCCGCTCGGATCGATCCACGCGCACCACGCCCCCGCCGTCGCGCTCGTCCCGCGCAGCCGCGCCTCCGCTTGCGCCGACGCGCACGCGGAGAGGGCGAGCGAGGTGGAGCGCCCCAGCCCCCGCGGCGCGGCGAGCTCCACCACCCCCCCGCGCGGCAGCCCCCCTTCCGGGAGCGCGTCGTTGATTTCCCGCAGGCCGAGCGGGAGCGTCTTGGCGCGCGCTTCGAACTCGGGGAGGGTATGGCGCAGGAGGTCCCGGGCAAGCGGAGCGGCAAGAGCGGCGGACGACATACTGAACACGATAACAGTGCCCCGCGAGGCTGCCAACTTTGCAGGACGAACAACGTCCTACCCGCGCCCGGCGCGTTCTCCTTTTGTCCTTCCAGGGCTGTGGAACGGCCTCTCCGGCAATTTCTATGCGGATCGGATGGCAGGACGAGGGGGAGGAAGCGAATGCCGTCACGGACTCTTCAATAAGTCCGACCTGGGCAGGTCGACCTCATGGCCGGCCACGACGAGCGCTCCTGCCAGCAGGCTCGCCGCGCGCGGCGGGCCCGACGCCTCAATGCGGCGGAGCTGCCGCTCCGGGGACGCCCCCGATGTAGCGTGAGCTCGGGCGAATGAGCCGCCCCGCGCGCCGTTGCTCGTCGATGTGCGCGCACCAGCCCGCGACCCTGCCCACCGCGAAGGTCGGCGCGAAGAGCGCGCGCGGCAGCCCGAGCGCGTCGAGCAGCACCGCCGTGTAGAACTCGACGTTCGCGCGCAGCGGGCGCTCCGGGTGCCGCGCGCGGAGCGCGGCCTCGGCCGCCCGCTCGACCTCACGCGCCAGCGCGAGCCGTGCGCTCCGCGCGCCGCCTGCCGTCCGCTCGAGCCGCTCGATCGCCCGCTCCAGCACCGCCGCCCGCGGATCCCTCACCCGGTAGATCCGGTGGCCCATGCCCATGATCCGCCGGCCCGCCGCGAGCTCGGCCTGGATCCAGCGCTCGGCGCAGCCCGGGGGCGGCGCGCCGCCCTCGCCCACCTTCGCCGCGACCGCGTCCAGCATGTCGAGGACCGGCCCGGGCGCGCCGCCGTGGAGCGGCCCCTTCAGCGCGCCGATCGCCGCGACCACCGCCGAGATCGCGTCCGACCCCGTCGAGGTGACCACGCGCGCGGTGAAGGTGGACGCGTTCATGCCGTGATCCGAGACCGTCACGAGGTACGTGTCGAGCTCGCGCGCCTCGGCCTCGCTCGCCGCAGCCCCCCGCGCCATGCGCAGGTAGTCGGCCGAGAGCCGGAGCGCCGGATCGGGCGCGACCGGCGCCTCCCCCGCGCAGCGCCGCGCCCACGCCGCCGCGAACGTCGCGACCGCCCCGGCGATCGCCGCGGGCGGGACGTCGCCCGAGAGGTGCGCGACCGCCGCGCGGATCGCATCCATCCCGTCGCCCGCCTGGAGCGCGTCCCCGAGCCGCCCGAGCAGCGCGAAGGCCCTCGTCCGCCCCTCGGCGATCGCTCGCCGGAGCGACTCCCGCTCCGCCGCCCCGGGCAGCGCGCCGCCCCAGAGCAGCCCGCACGCGTCCTCGAAGGTCACCCCGCCGCCGCCGGCGAGCTCCTCGACGTCGTGGCCCGCGAGGGTGAGCCTCCCCCGCTCTCCGTCCACCTCCGAGAGCCGCGTCTCCGCCACCACCACGCCCTCCAGGCCGCTCGCGAGCGGCGCCGCCACATCCCTCATTCCGATCACCTCCGCTGACGACATCTTGGGCACCGCACGAGGTTGATCAACCTTGATTGTACAATCAACCATGCACGGCCTCGAAGCGCGTCGAGGAAGAATCCCGGAGGAAGCCGAGGAGGGCGGTGCTAGGAGGGACGGGTGTCGTCGGCGCGCGCGACGCTGGCGCCTCGTGCATCGGAAGACAGCATGGATGCAACGTGGATGGGCGCTCATGGTGGATCTACCTGACTCGGGTCAGCGGCCCTCGGCGTACGTGACCGGCGCCGAGGCGGCGGAGCTCCTCGGCGTGAAGCGGGAGACGCTCTACGCGTACGCGAGCCGGGGCGTGCTCCGGGGGGTGCCCGGCGGGCGAGGGCGCGCGCGGCTCTACCTCCGGGCGGACATCGAGCGGCTCAAGGCGCGGCACGACGCGCGCGCCGGCCACGGCCCGGTCGCCGCCGAGGCGCTCCGGTGGGGCGAGCCGGTGCTCGAGTCGGCGCTCACGGCGATCGGCCCGCGCGGGCCCGTCTACCGGGGCAAGGAGGCGGTCGCGCTGGCGCTCGACGACGTGCCCTTCGAGGCGGTCGCCGAGCTGCTCTGGACCGGCGAGCTGCCGGCGGAGGGCGCGCCGACGGCGCGGCCAGGCCGGCTGAGCGTCCGCCCGGCCAAGCTCGCGGCGCTCCTGCCGGAGGGCGCGCCGCCGTTCGTCGCGCTCGCGCTCGTGGTGCCCGCGCTCGGCGCGCACGACGCGACCCGCCACGTGGGCGCGCCCTCGGGCGACGGGCGCATCCCCACGGGCGACGCGGAGCGCGCGCGGGCGCGGGCCCTCGTGCGATCGCTCGCGGCGCTCGTGGGCCTCGGGCGGGACGCGCGCAGGGCGACCGACGCCCTCGAGGCCGACGGGGCGGCGCGGCGGCTGCTCCTCGCCCTCGGCGCGAACCCCTCGAAGAAGGCCGAGCGCGCCGTGAACCGCGCGCTCCTGGTCTCGGCCGATCACGAGCTGAACGCCTCGACGTTCGCGGTCCGGGTGGCCGCCTCCACCGGCGCCGACCTCTACGCCTGCGTCAGCGCGGGGCTCGCCGCGCTCTCCGGCCCGAGGCACGGCGGCATGACCGACCGGGTGGAGGCCCTGGTCGCCGAGGCAGGCCGGCCCGAGCGCGCCGCCGCCGCGGTCCACGAGCGGCTGCGCCGCGGCGAGCCCATCGCCGGCGTCGGCCACAGGCTCTACCCCGAGGGCGACCCCCGCGCCCAGCTGCTGCTCGACACGGCCCGCGCGCTCGCCCCGCAGAGCGCGGCCTTGCGCACGGTGCTCGCGCTCGTCGACGCGCTGCGCGACGCCGGCCTCGATCCGCCGTCGCTCGACCTGGGCCTCGTCGCGATCGCGGCCGCGCTCGGCCTGCCGGCCGGCACGGCGGCGGCGCTCTTCGCGGTGGGGCGCGCCGCCGGGTGGATCGCCCACGCGTTCGAGCAGCGGGAGGCGGGGTACATGCTCCGGCCCCGCGCCCGGTACACGGGGCCCTGAGCCCCGCGCCCGCCCCTAAAAATCGACCTGCATTCCGAGCTCGACCACCCGGTTCGGCGGCAGACCGAAGTACGCCGTCGCCGGCCGCGCGTTCCGCGAGATGAAGGCGAACAGCCCCTTGCGCCACCTGGACATCTTCGAGCGCCCGGTCGTCAGCAGCGTCTCCCTGCCGAGGTAGTAGCTCGTCCTCCCGAGATCGATGTCGAGCCCGTGCCGCTTGCACCCCTCGAGCACCGACGGCGCGTTCGGCGTCTGCATGAAGCCGTAACACGCGGTGACCTGGTAGATCCCCTCCCCCCGCGGGATCACCGTCGTGCGCCGCTCCGCCGGCACCTCCGGCACGTTCGTCACCTGGATCGAGAGGAGCACCACCTGCTCGTGCAGCACCTGGTTGTGCTTCACGTGGTGCAGCAGGATCGGCGGCGTGCCCTCCGGGCTCGACGCCATGAAGACCGCCGTCCCGCGCACCCGGTGCGGCTTCACGCGCTTCACGTCCTCGAGGAACATGTCGAGCGGCAAGATCGCCGACTTGATCGCCTCGGCGAGGTGCTTGCGCCCCGTCTTCCAGGTCGTCATCACCGTGAAGATCGCCGCGCCCATCACGATGGGCACCCAGCCCCCGTGGAAGAACTTGGCGCTGTTCGCCGCGAAGAACGCGAGATCGATCACCAGGAAGAGCCCGGCCAGCGGGAGCGATTTCCAGACCGGCCAACCCCACGTCTTCCGGGTGACCACGTAATAGACCACCGTGGTGATCCCCATCGTCCCCGTGACGGCGATGCCGTAGGCAGCCGCGAGCGCGCTCGAGTTCTTGAAGGTGAGGACCAGCACGATGCACGAGATCAGGAGCCCGCTGTTCACCTCGGGGATGTAGATCTGCCCCGCCTCGTCCTTCGACGTGTGGACCACCGTGACACGCGGGAAATACCCGAGCTGCACCGCCTGCTGGGTCAGCGAGAAGGCCCCGGAGATGAGCGCCTGGGACGCGACGACCGTCGCCGCGGTGGCGATCGCCACCGTGGGGTAGAGCGCCCACGACGGGACGAGCGCATAGAACGGGTTCGCCGCCGCGGTGGGGTCCGCGAGGAGCTTGGCGCCCTGGCCGAAATAATTGATGAGCAGCCCGGGCCAGACGATCGTGTACCAGGTGTACTTGATCGGCACGCGGCCGAAATGACCCATGTCGGCGTACAGCGCCTCGCCGCCCGTGATGCAGAGGACGACCGCGCCGAGGATCAGGAAGCCATGCAGTTGGTTCTCGACAAAGAAGCTCACCGCGTAGGTCGGTGAGACGGCCCGGAGCACTCCGGGGCTGCTGATGAGCTCCTTGGCCCCGAGCAGCACGAGCGTGACAAACCACACGAGCGTCACCGGCCCGAAGATCGACCCGACCCCGGCCGTGCCGCGCTTCTGCACGAGGAACACGGCGAGCAGCACGCCGCAGGTGATGATCGGCACGACGGCAGGGTCCAGCTTCGGGATCGCGACCTCGAGGCCCTCCACGGCCGAGAGCACCGAGATCGCAGGCGTGATCACGCCGTCGCCATAAAGGAGCGCCGCGCCGACGAGGACGAGGAGCACGAGGAGGCCGCGGCCCTCGCCCTTGCGATCGCCGCTCGGGACGAGCGCGAGCAGCGCGAGGATGCCGCCCGCGCCCTCGTTGTCGGCCCGCGTGATGAACGTCACGTACTTGACGGTCACCACCATCATCAACGACCAGAACATCAGCGAGAGCACCCCGAGCACGTTCGCGGGCGTCGGAGCGACGTGGTGCGGGCTGCTGGGGCTGAAGCACTCCTTCATCGCGTAGAGCGGGCTCGTCCCGATGTCGCCGTAGACGACCCCGAGCGCCGCCAGCATCAGCGGCCACATCTTCTTCGAGCTCCCCAGGTGGGCGCGCTCGGCCATCGGAGAGGACGCGGGGCGCTCTGCGGCAGGGACCGGTCGTGGGCTCATCGTCATCGCGGGCGAATCCTACTCCATCGAGAGCGCGCCTCGCGAGGAGGCGGCGCGCGCCGGCTCAGGCGAGCGCGCGCGCCGCCACGGTGAGATCCTCGATGAAGCGGGAGAGCTCGGCTCGCCTCGTCGCTTCGTCCGGCATGCGAAGGATCGACGCGGGGTGCACGGTCGCCAGCACGCGTGGCGCGAGCGGCGAGGCGACGATCCTGCCGCGCTCGCGCGTGACCCGGAACGAGCCGCCGAGCAGCGCCTGCGCCGCCGTCGCGCCGAGGCATACCACGATCGCCGGCTGCACCACCGCGATCTCCGCGGCGAGCCACGGCAGGCACGCGCGGATCTCGCGCGCGTCCGGCTTCATGTGGATGCGGCGCTTGCCGCGCGGCTCCCATTTGAAGTGCTTCACCACGTTGGTCACGTACGCCCGGCGCCGCTCGATCCCCGCCGCCTCGAGCGCGCGATCGAGCAGCTGCCCCGCCGGGCCCACGAACGGCTTGCCGGCCAGATCCTCCTTGTCGCCCGGCTGTTCGCCGACGAGGAGCACGTCCGATCGCGCCGCGCCCTCGCCGAACACCGTCTGCGTCCCACGCTCCCAGAGTGGACACGCCCGGCACCGCGCGGCGGCCTCGCGCAGGCTCGGCAACGAAGGAGGGCTGGGCACGAGAGCCGCCGCCGTCGCCTCGCCGACGCCGCGCCCTGCTGCATTTCGTCTCGCCACGGTCGCCATGACCGCCTCCGCGGCATCGCTCGTGCCACGGGCGACGCGGCGCGGTCGAACGCGACGCGTCGCGAGGAGCGCGGCCGACGAGCGTCTTGACGGCTTCCGGCAGCCTTCCCATAGTGCCACGGTCCTCCGACGTTGACCGACCAGTCAGAATGCCCCGCCTTGCCGATCGCCGCGCCAGGATCGAGCTGCTCCGCGCCGCCGAGGCTGCCTTCACCGAGCGCGGCCTGGCCGCGGCGAGGGTCGAGGACATCACCGAGCGCGCGGGCGTCTCGAAGGGCGCGTTCTACCTGCACTTCCAGAGCAAGGACGACTGCTTCAAGCAGATCGTCGAGACCTTCATCGCGCGCCTCGCCGACTGCGTGGAGCCGCCGCCCATCGTCTTCGAGGCCGAGCGAGCGTCGGTGAACGAGTACTTCAAGCGGGTCCTCGCCCACGACCTCGAGGTGCTCGAGTTCTGCTGGCAGAACCGGGCGCTCCTCAGGATGATGCTGGCGGGAGGCGGTGGGACCCCGTACGCCTACCTGATCGACGAGTTCGCCCAGCGCGTCGCGCGGCAGGTGGAGGGCCGCGTCCGGTACGCGATCGACATCGGCCTCTACCGGCGCGATCTGGAGCCCAGCGTCATCGCCGCGCTCATCTCCGGCGCCTTCGATCGCCTGGTGCGCAAGCTCATCGACGCGCCGTCCAGGCCAGACATCGCCGCCTGGGCCGCGCAGGTGCTCCAGCTCTTCACGCACGGCCTGCTCGCCTCGGAGGTGCGCGCCGTCGCTGACCTGTCGGTCATGGAAGCCCCCCCGCGCAGCGCGCGGCAGACCGCCGCCCCGCCGCCTGCCTCAGCGTCGAGCGGCGAGCGCCGGCGCTCCAAGGCCAAGACGACCTAGGTGACCCTAGGTGTAGGGCTTTGCCCGAATAAACCGGCCGGAGGCTCAGCGGTACCAGGACGACTTACAGGGAATCCCTGACGAGCGATTCCATATCGCCCTAGCGGTCGGTCGGGCAGCAGCTGAGCTAGAGCTAGCAGTCAACGGGATTTTCGGCGGGACAGTGAGGGGGTGGAGCGGGGAGCCGGAGGGGGAACCGCTCGGGCAACTCGGGAGGAGCGCAGCCTTGGGGAGCGGTCCTGCTCGTTCAAACGCGCCAGGCTGGCCGTCGCGCGCTCTGGCCGGTCGCAGGCACTCTCTGGACGGCTCTCCGCAGAAGAACGGAACTGTCGAGGGGGCGGAATGGGCATACAGACGGGTCGTGATGGACGGTTAATCCAGGAGCTGCTCCGGCAGACCTGCCGCTCGATCCAGTGGCGTGCGGACACCGCAAGGTCGATTGCGGACAGGATCGAGGTCGCCCTCGCCGAGCACGCGCTCCACGTCTCCACGCCGGACGTCGACCTGCGCGTCCGGCTGACCAAGGACTTTGCGCTCGCTATCGCGATACGCGTGCTGTCCTTCGGCGAAGACGCCGAGGAGTCGCTGAGCAAAGCCCTGTGTCAGGACAGGTCGCTCATGGCGGAGCTCGTGAAGGCAGAGTGGCAGCTCGTGCGCACCGCCTGCAGAACAGCCGAGCAGACCGCCGGGAGGCTGGTGCTGCTGACGGCGGTACCGGTGGCGTGAGACCGCAAGCAGGACGAGCGCCGAGGACTCGCGCCCTGGGCTCACGGCGAGAGATCCGTGAGAATCTCATGGAGCGGGGGGCTCGCCCGCTCGGTCCGGCGCCATGGCGAGCTGCACCCCGGAAGCTGCTGTCGAGAAGAGCGCAGACACCGCATGACGCGACCGGGCCCGCGAGGCGATAGAGATGGCGCCCCAGACCAGCTACAGCATTTACGTTCGCTTCCGGGGCAGGCGGCTCGCGCTCACGAAGCACATCCGCTCGCTCGAGACGGCCCGGTCTGCGCTGCAGGCCTTGCGGGCAGAGCGGTTCCACGACGCCGATCAGGTCTTCCTCGTCAACGACGCGACGAAGCAGATCGTCGACGAACGGGGGTGGGAGGACGCCGGGGGGCACGCTGAGGATCAGCAGATCAGCGTCAATCTCCGCCTTCCGACCGATGGCAAGCGCACGGAGCGCACGCAGGACGCGGGGAACGACGAGGCGGATCGATCGCTGCAAGGGGCGCAGGCTCCCGCGCTGCTCGCGGCGCCCGAGGCGCTCGCGGCGCCCGCCGAGCCCATGGCGCGAGCCGAGGGCGAGGCGCGGCACGTCTCACCGGAGAGGAGGTGGTCCGGGGTCGAGAACCTGGAGCCGCCGCGCGTACGCCTGCGCCGCGCGATGGCGGCAGCCCAGGTCGCCCGAGCGCGCCACGACGCGGCGCTGGAGGCCATGACAAGGCTCCAGCCCGGCGGGAGGATGGATGAAATGACACGGATGAGGCTCAACGATTCTGCCCGAATGGTATCCGACCGATCCGCACACATCATCGAGCGGCTCGAGCAACTCCTGAAGCGCCTGGAAGGCGCGCGCTGATAGGGTGAGATGACCGTGAGGCGCCGTGTCCCATGCGCGACATGGACGACGACAGCCATCGTTGGCCGACCGCCCACCGGAACCCTGGCTTAGTCCCTGTCAGGCTCTCGCCGTCGCAAGACGCGTGAGAGCGCGCCCAACCGTTCAAGCCAACAATGCCCGAACAGAAGAAGTCACGCCGGACGCAACTCGGGGCACCGGGCCCGAGCGACGCCGCGCCCCAGGCCGGCAGGGGATCCGCGCCGGGGCGCGCGCCGGTCCCGCCCGAGGACGCCGGCGAGAGCGCCGCGGCGGGCGAGCCGCGCCCCGAGGGTGAGCTGCGCTTTCCCGTCGTCTGTGTCGTCGCTTCGGCCGGCGGGCGCGGCGCGATCGCGGAGCTCCTCCGGCGGTTGCCCAGCAGAGATACCAGCCTCTCTCTCGTCCTGATCTACAGCGCAGATCCAGGGGAGCTCCCCCTCCTCGAGCTCGTGGCGCAGAGCAGCTCTCTCCCTGTGGCCGAGCTCCGATCGGGGATGAAGCTCGCGCCGGGTCGCGTCCAGGTCCTGCCCCCGGAGGCGCAGGCGACGCTGGCGGGGCTCCGCGTCGAGCTCGCGCCGCGGGGCGAGGGCGGCCCGGGCCCTGGCGATCTCTTCCTGCGCTCGCTCGCGGGCGAGCTGGGGTCGGGCGCGGTGGCCGTCGTGCTGTCCGGCGCCGGGAGCGACGGCGCGCTGGGGCTGAAGGACGTGAAGGCCGAGGGCGGGGTCACCTTCGCGGAGAACCCGCGCGGCGCGGAGCGGCCGGCGCTCCCGCGGAGCGCCATCGCGGCGGGAGGCGTCGACTTCGTCCTCAGCGTCGAGGAGATCGCGGCGGAGCTCGTGCGGATGGGTCGCCCCGGGCACGTGCTCGCTCCATGGCTCAGGCAGGGTGCGCCCCTCGGCATGGACGCCGAGCTCAGCAAGCTCCTCAGGCTGCTTCACGCCGCGGTGGGCGTCGACTTCAGCCAGTACAAGAAGAGCACCCTGAGGCGGCGCATCCAGCGGCGAATGACGCTCCATCGGCTCGCCACCCTCCAGGATTACCTGGATCATTTGAGAGCGCACCCCGGCGAGATCGAGGATCTCTACCAGGACCTCCTCATCAAGGTCACCACGTTCTTCCGCGATCCGGGCGCCTTCGCCGCGCTGAAGACCCACGTGTTCCCGGTGCTCATGCACAGCAGGCCGCAGGACTCCCCTGTTCGCATCTGGGTGCCGGGCTGCTCGACGGGCGAGGAGGTCTACTCTCTCGCGATCTCGTTGCTCGAGTTCCTCGAAGCCGACGCGACCGATCATGCCATCCAGATCTTCGGCACCGACCTGAGCGAGGCCGCCATCCAGCAGGCGCGGTCCGGGATCTACATCGAGAGCATCTCGATGGACGTCTCTCCCAGCCGGCTGCGCCGCTTCTTCGTCAGGGTACAAGGCGGCTTTCAGGTCAACAAATCGGTCCGCGATCTGTGCATCTTCTCGCGCCACAACGCCGCGGCCGACCCGCCCCTGTTGAAGCTCGATCTCACCAGCTGCCGCAACCTGATGATCTACCTGGAGCCGAGCCTGCAGCGCCGGCTGCTGCAGACGTTTCACCAGGCCCTCAAGCCCACGGGTTTCCTGCTCCTCGGCTCGTCCGAGAGCCTCACCACGGCGCCCGATCTGTTCGGGGTCGTGGACAGGACCCACAGGATCTTCTGCAAGCGCGCCGCGTCGGAGGCGGCCCACTCGCTCGCCCTCACCGCGCCCGCTCTGCCCGGCGCGCCGGTGGTCGCGCTGGCGTCGGAGAGGCCGCGGGAGCCCGAGGGGCTCGGCATGGATGCGGTGCGCAAGGAGGCCGACGCCATCGTCATGGCGCGCTATGCCCCCGCCGGCGTGGTCGTGGACGAGGAGATGCAGATCGTCCAGTTCCGGGGCAAGACGGGGCCCTACCTCGAGCCGTCACCGGGCGACGCGAGCCTCCACCTCTTCAAGATGGCCCGGGAGGGGCTCGTCCTCGGCATCCGGGCCGCCATCGACGCGTCGATGACCTCGGGGGTCATGGCCCGCAAGGAGCAGCTCAAGGTCAGGCAGGACGAGAAGATCCGGTACGTCGACGTCGAGGTCTGGCCGCTCAAGGTGCGGCTCCCGCAAGGGCGCTGCTTCCTCGTCACCTTCTCCGAGTCGGGCGCCGCGCGGCTGGACCGGCCGGGCAGCGACCCGGCCCCGAGCGACGCCCAGAAGGATCTGGAGATCGTCCAGCTCCGCAGGGAGCTCGTGACCACGAGGGAGTACCTCCAGTCGCTCATCGATGAGCTCGAGGCGACGAACGAAGAGCTCCTGTGCACAAACGACGAGATCCTCGCGAGCAACGACGAGCTGCACAGGGTGAACGACGCGCTCGAGGGCGCCCACGACGAGCTCGAGTCGGCGAACCAGGAGCTGACGACCATCAACGAGGAGCTCCGCAGCAGCAACGTCGCGCTCGGCCTCGCCAACGACGAGCTGCGCAAGCTCCTCGGCGGCATGAACATCCCGATGCTGATGGTCGACGCGGACCTGCGGATCCGCCGGATCGCCGGCGCCGCCGACAAGCTGCTCGGCCTCGCCGCGAGCGACGTGGGCAGGTCCATCCTCGAGGTGAAGTCGAGGAGCGTGGCCGACATCGCGCCGGTCGTCGCCGAGGTGCTCGGCAAGATGAGCACCGTCGAACGGCACGTCGAGGACCGCGACGGGCGCTGCTATCTCATGCGGGCACGCCCTTCCCGGACCACCGACGACGAGGTCGACGGCGCGGTGATCTGCTGGCTGGAGAGCGAAGCGCCGAGGCGCGCGGGGCGCGAGCTCGCGGGCGCGCGCGACAGCCTCTCCGCCGTCTTCGAGGTGCTGCGCCATCCGTTCCTCCTGCTCGACGGGGAGCTCCGGATCCGGGCGGTCACCCGGCGCTACTGCGAGCAGTTCATGGTCCCGCTCGGGGACATCGAGGGACGATCGCTCTCGGCCATCGATGCCGGATGGAACACCCCGCAGCTGGAGCAGCAGCTCCGGGACGTGCTCCACCGCCGCGCCGCGCTCGTCGACTTCCGCCTCGAGGCCGTGCTCGCGCACGCCGGCCGCAGGACGCTCTCGTTCTCAGCCTTCCGGCTCCAGGCCGACGAGGGCGAGCTCCCGGCCCTGCTGCTCGTCGTCGAGGACAGGACGGCGCCCGAGATCGACCCGGCCGCTCCACCCGGGCTGCGGCCAGCGCGCCGCGCCGGCCCCGGCTGACGCGCTCATCGCCGCCGTGTCCGCCAGTCCCCGGAGGCGATCCGAGGCCACCCCAGCGCCTGCGCTGCGGGCATCAGGTAGGCCTCGCAGAGCGCGCCCCCAGGGAGCTCGATCGGCTCACGCCTGAAGAGGTCGGGGCAGTCCTCGTAGAGGTCGAGCGAGGGCAGCGCCTCCGGGTCCGGCTCGTACAGCTCGCCGAGGACCGCGACCGAGCCCCCGCGCACGAGCGCCGGGTAGGCGCCGAGATCGGCGAGCTCGAACGACGGGGCCGTGCGGGCGGGCCCGAGGCACCGCGCGCGCCCGAGCAGCGCGTGCGCGCGCTCGCCGCGCATCAGCGTGCCGTAGACGAACAGGCGCGCCGTCACCGGCAGTGCTGTTCGACCGCGGCGAGCAGCTGCTCGAGGTTGATCGGCTTCTTGAGGAACTGCGCCGCGCCGAGCGAGGACACGAACTCGTCGCGGCCCGTCGCCGAGATGATCACCACCGGGATCGCGGCGAGCTCCGGATCCTTCTTCTGCTCCGCCCTGAACTGCCAGCCATCCATGATCGGCATCATGAGATCGAGCAGGATGAGCCCGGGTCTCGGATCCGTTCTCAGCGCGCTGAGCGCCTCGCCGCCGTGCGCCGCCGACGCGACGGCGTACCCCTCCTCCTGCAGGAGCTCGGCGAGGGTCTCTCGAATATCCGGATCGTCATCGACAACGAGGATCCTCTTCAAGGGAGTGGCAGGCACGGTGCATCAACCACTATGCGAAAGCCTGACGTCACGGCGAAACAGGGAAAGCCCTGAATCCCTGCTCGGGTTCTGCTTGATGAGGCTCTTTCTGCGAGGAAGGGGGCTCATGAAGGTCTCTCTACGTCTCTCTACGTCTCTCTCCGGCAATCAGCGCCGCAAAGGCGCCTCGGAGCGGAGCCCGCTCCCGCGTCGCCCGTGCGGCCACGCAGCCGCGCGGGGTCGACGTTGGGTGAGCCGGCAGCTCTGGCAGGCGGGGTCGGGCGTACGCATTACGGCGATCGATCGTCGGCGGTCGAGCCCGATGTTACAGCACGGTGGCGCTCCGGCGAAGCCGCTCTGTGCCCGATCTGCGGCCAGCCAGGGCGAGCGCAGCGCGGCTTGGTCGCCATCCACAACGTCATGAGCGGCGATCCTACCACCGGCGCCGGGGGGCGCAGCAGCCCGGCGTCCGCCGGAACGACGGCCCGAGGCGCTCGCGACGTGGTCCGAACGGGCAGCGTCAACGGTCTATATCTGTGGAGCCGAGCACCACCTTCGAAAGGGTGCCCAGCAGGACGTCGATGTCCACCGGCTTCGGGATGAGCGCGGCCGCATGCAGCCGCTCGGCGATCGCCTGCATCTCGTGGGGGAGGCGGGCGGAGAAGATCATGAGGGGCGAGGGCGTGCCGAGCCCCTCGATCTCGGAGACAAACCGGTCCGTCGTCATGCCTGGCATCGTCAGATCAAGGAGGACCGCGTGGAAGCGCCGCTCCGCGAGCGCATCGAGCACCGCGCGCGCGGTGGCGGTCAGCTCGACCTCGTACCCTTCCAGGGTCAGGAGCTCTTCCAGCATCGTCGCGGTGTCAACGTCGTCCTCCGCAACCAGGATCACGTGCTTGCCACACATGGCTCCCCTCGGCTTTCTTCAGTAGCGGGGGTCGCTCGCCAGGGCAGCGCGCCCTCTCTTCCCCATGCTGGGGGAGGACGGGATGGGCGCTCGACGCTGCCCGAGCCTCCGCTGGCCAGCAGCCGGCGCAGCGCGAGCAACCTCGGTGATGCCCCGGCGTGACGAATCGCCCAAACACACCGGGGCGCTCGCCGCGGTGCGCCACACGTGCGAGCACGCCACGAAGTGCGCAGCCCGACAGTCCGCCGCTGTCTGCCGATCCGGTACGTTCCGTTCCCCCTCTCCCGCCCAGGGCAATATGAAAGCCCGACTGCGCGCCGGATGCAACTCCGGGCAGAAGGAGCAACTCCGGGCGCAAGGAACCGACCGGGGGGCGGGGAGCGAGAGCAGACAGGGAGCGCGAACGGACTCCCCGACAGGGGAGACACCCTGGTAGACTCTCATGGATGCCTGGCGAACGCCGCGTCGCGCTGCTCGCGATGGAGCCAACCATGCCGGACGGTGGGGGAGCGCCGTCCAGCCATGGAGTCCGTCGTGTCGAGGCCTCCTTGCTCGCCGATCCGGACCTCGCCGGCGTGCCGATCCACGTGATCGACGCGCAGACGAGGGATCTCGACGCGTGGGTCGCGGAGGTCGAGACCGTGGACGCGGACGTGGTCGGCCTCGCCGCGCACGTCTGGTCGTTCCCCACGTTCATCGAGGTCGCGCGCCACCTGCAGCGCAACCGGCCGGGGCGCACGATCGCCCTCTGGGGGCCCCTCGCGCGCCCCGCGATGTTCGCGCTCGCGCCCTGGCGCGACGCCACCGCTTGCATCGACGCGCTCGTGCACGGCAACGAGCTCACGTTCCGGGACATCGTCCGGCTGAGCGAGCGCTCTCCCGATGCGCTGCGCGCCGTGCCGGGGCTGCACGTGTCCACCGCCGGCGGCTGGGTCTCGACGGGCGACCCCCTCTACGTGGCGCCCGACGCGCTCCCCTCGCCGATCCGGATGAAGCTGCTCCCGACCGATCGCGTCGTCCCGCTCGAGATCTGCCGCGGGGGCGGCATGAGCTGCGCGACGTGCGGCGTCTCCGCGGGCGACGCTGGCAGCGTCTTCTCCGAGGCCTACCTCGTCGAAGAGCTGAGCGCGCTCCGCGCCGCCGGCGCGCCGGGCGCGCAGATCGTCGACGCCCCGCTCAACCTGAGCGCGGAGGCGTTCCGGAACCTGGTGGCCGCGGAGAAGCAGGTCGGCTTCTTCAAGCAGGCGACGCTGACGGCATCGATCGATCCCGAGCACGTGCACGACGAGCACCTCGAGTTCCTCCGCGGCGTCGCGCGCGTGTCGCTCGACGCGCGGCTGCCTCCGCTCAACAAGGAGACGGGCGACGGCACGCAGCGCCCCTTCAGGGAGTCGAAGTTCGCGAAGGTGATCGAGGAGCTCTCGACGTTCACGGACATCGAGGTGGACATCCTCCTCGGCCTCCCGGGAGACGGTCCGATCACGTTCCGGCGCACGCTCGAGCGCGCGCGCGAGCTCCCGTGCAAGGTCCGCATCTTCCACAGCCTCGTCCTTCCGGACGACCTCATGGTCCGCGCGCCCGCCTCGTTCGAGCTCCGCTTCGACCCCTTCACGCTGATGATGCGCTCCTGCCTCGGCTGGTCCGAGGACGCGCTCTCTCGCGAGCGCAGCCGCCTCATCGAGATGGCCTACCGCGAAGGCGGCGAGATCACGCCGGACATGTGGTCGTTCCCCGGGCCTCGGGAGATGCGGCGGCCCGCGATGCCGCTCGGCAGCGGCGTGGTCCCGCCGGGCGCCGAGATCCGGGTCGAAGGCGCGACGACGCTCGCGCCGGCGGGCCAGGACTTGCAGCGCGTGCTCGAGCTCGGGATCAAGGAGGCGACCTCCGGCGGGTGGACGTTCGTGGAGGCCTCGGCGCGCCCGGGCGAGATCGTCGTCATCATGAAGACGCGCGACGGCGCGCTGGTCGTCGAGATGCGCCCCGCCTCGCCCACGGAGAACGCCTACAAGGTCGTGGACGGCGTCGCGTTCGGCTACCGCTCGCCGCGCGGCGTGAAGATGAGCGACGGCGCGCTCCGCCTGCTCGATCGCGTCCTCCAGCGCCTCCACGCGCCGGCGCGCACGGCGCTCGGCCTGTCGACGCAGGACGGCGGCCCCGGCTCGGCGCGCGTCCGGCGCTTCCGCGCCACGCCCTCGTGACCCCCTCGCCCTGATCGCGCAGCGCGCCGCGAGCCTCCGGCTACTCCTTGCCGCGCAGGGCGGCCGGCGCCCGCGGCGGCATCGATTCCATGGGACGGGCCCTCGAGAGGAGCTCTCTCCGGAGCTCGCTCTGGCGCGCCGGAGAGAGCTCCATGTGGTCCACGATGTAGGGGTGGACCTGGCGGCTCTTGCCCCGGATGCTCAGCGCGCCGGTCGGCTGCGCCGGGACGCAGTCGTCGAGGGTCGCGTACGTCGTCTGGCAGATGATGATCTTGGAGCCGAGCTCCTTGTTGAACTGCTCGAGGCGCGCGGCCGTGTTTACTGTATCTCCGATGCAGGTGTACTCCATGCGCTGGAGCGAGCCGATGTTGCCGGAGATGACGGTGCCGGTCGCGATCCCGACGCCCATCTGGATCTCGCCGCAGCCGAGGAGCTTCCGCTGGTTCATGCGCTCGAGCGCCTGCACCATCTCGATCGCCGCGATCACGGCGCGCTTCGGCGCGTCCTCGACGGAGAGCGGCGCGCCGAACACCGCCATCAGCCCGTCGCCGATGTACTTGTCGAGGGTGCCCCCGTAGCGGAACACGATCTCGACCATCTCCGTGAAGTACTCGTTCAGGAACGAGACCACGGCCTCCGGCTCGACCGACTCGGTGAGCGGGGTGAAGTTGCGGATGTCGGTGAACATCACCGAGACGTGCCGCCGCGTGCCTCCCAGCTTGAGCCGCCTCGGATCGGACAGGACAAAGTCGACGAGATCCTTCGACAGGTACCGGCCGAGCTCCTGCTTTTCGCGCTCGAGCCGGAGGCGGGCCATGGACTCCACCTCGGCCCGCACGACCAGGTTGCGCGACATCCGCGCGATGATGCCGGCGACGACGCCGGGGAGCGCGATGAAGAGGATCTGCTGGCACTGGTCCGCGATGTTGATGGCGTTCTCTCCGTAGACGGACACCGGGCTGATCGGGATCGCGCCGGAGCCGACCGTGACGGCGAGCACGACGGAGTTGAAGAGGGCCGACAGCCCCGCCGAGTACAGGCACGCCGCGAGGCTGTAGCGGAAGCCCGACATCAGGTTCCAGAGCACGTAGACGGTCGCGAGGTAGCTCGTGAAGTACTCGATGATCCCGGAGTGATTCCTCGCGTTCCCCAGGGCCGTGAGCGTCAGGAGCGCGAGGTCGACGAAGATGCTCACGTACTTGAGCCAGCCCGCGTAGACGCCGGGGCGCAGCCGGAAGAACGCGTAGAGCACGAGCGAGTAGGCGAGGTACCCGCCGGTCAGGATCGCGAAGATCTGGTTGGCGGCCGGCGTGTTGATCGTCCACACGTGCATGAGCGTGGCGGCGCTGAGCAGCGCGAACGCGAACCGGATGTGGTTCACGATCTGCTCGCCGCGCATCTCCTGCGCCTCCATGATCCGCACGATCTCGGGCGACTTCTCGATGCTCATGTGCGCCGCTCCCCTCCGCGTCGCAGCCGAGACCGCGCCGCGGCGAGCCCACGCGCGCAGAGCGCGGTCGTCAGCGCTCTGCCCTGGTGGTGCCCCTCGCGACCGCGCTTCATGGGCACCCGGTAAAGCGGCTCCGCTGGCCAGGAGCCGTCCACGAGCTGGCGCTCGCCGAGGTAACGCATCCCTCGATCAAGGAGCAGCGGATCGGGCCGCTCCCTCATCGCGGCCCCCTCGAGGCACGCGGCCGTGCGGAGCGGCGTCCCGGAGCCGCCGTCGAGCCGCTGCGATCGGATCATCCGCGACAGCGTCGCGGCCTCGACCGCCGCGACCTCGCCGGCCCACCGCGCGTCCCCCGCCCTCCCCCGGTAAAGCCGCGCGAAGCGGAGGAACGCGAGGTCCGTGTACGAGGCGTCGTAGAAGCAAGCGCCCTCGAAGCCGCCCTCCGAGGCGGCGTCGAGCACGCGCCGCGCGTTCGCGTCGATGAGCCGCGCGAACCGCTCCGCGTCGAACGAGAGCAGGCCCACGAGCAGGTTCAGCCGGACGGTCGCGCAGTCGTCGCCGGCCCACGCCACGCCCGGCGTGGTCGGCCCCGCGGGCCCGCGGTAGAACCAGGTCGGAACGACGCCGTCCTCACCCACGTTGGCCAGCATGACCTCGATCCACGACTCTGCCCGCTCCTTCGCGGCGCCCGTCTCGGCGACCAGCTCGAGCACAATGCCAAGGAGGTCGGCGTCCGGCGGGACGTCAACGAACGCGGTGAAGTAGCGGAGCTCTCCCGCCGGGATCTCGTCGAGCAACGCCGCGGCGTCGGCGCGGACGTCGCGCCCGACCTCCCCGATCTCGATCAGCGCTCTCAGGATCGTCGCCCGGACGAACCAGTGCCCGACCGGCTGCTCGCTCGACCCGAGCACACCGAAGCGCTGCACTTCCCAGGACTCGCGCCACGGCGCGGCGTCCAGGAGGAACGCGACCGCCGCCTGCAGATCCGCGCGCGCCTCGTCGGGCGGCGCCGGCTCGCCCTGCGCGCGCGGCGGCCCGAGCGCCGCGCCTGGGCCGAGAAGATCGCGGAAAGACATCAGCCCCTCGAAGAAGCGGAGGCGCTCGCCGAGCGCCTCGAGGAATTCGCGCTGCGCCTCGGCGAGGCCGCGCGCGCTCGGGCTCGTCCGAGGAGAGGTGGCCACGACCTCACGTGCGGACGCGAGCGTCTCCCGCATGCGCGCCGCGAGCGCGGCGCGGTACGGGCGGGTCGCGAGCAAGCTGTGGATCTCGCCGCGGCGCACGCGGGACGCGCGCTCGCCCGAGAGCGCGCGGAGCAGCGGAGGAGCGAGCCCCGCGCCGCGCAGCCAGAGCGCGAAGAGCGGCGTGAGCGTCGGCGCTGCGAGATCAGGCGCGATCGGATCGATCCAGAGGCGCACGAGCCCATCCAGCAGCCAGATCGGCTCGGCCACGGCCTCTCCGAAGCGGCGGGCGGGCGCGAGATCGTCGCCTGCGACGAGCGCGGGCGCCGTCCAGAGGGCCACGGCCTCGCGCGCGCCGGCGGCGGTGGGCGCCGCCATGGCGCCGGAGCCGTCGGTCTCGATCACCGGGTTTTCGCGCCACGAAGCCTCCGCCAGGTCGGCCAGGCCCAGGAGCCACCCGTGCGCGCGCGCGTCGTCCGCGTGCTGCGCGAGGAGACGCGCGGCGATCGCGCCCCGCGCGAGCGCGTCAGGAGCGCCTTCGATGCCCCCGGCGGCCACCGCGGCGACCGCCACGGCGGCGTCCGCGGCTGCGTCGCGCGCGGACACCCGCCCGCAGAGCCGCAGCGCCCAGCTGGCCCACGGGACGCTGTACCCGGGCGGCGTGCCCACGCTGCGATCGAGCGCAGGCGCTCCCCACGCCGCTTCACCGCGCTGGAGCGCCCCCTCGGATGACAGATGCGCCGACCAGGCGCGCCCGCACACAGCCCGGTCACCCGGGTCGATCCATGGCCAGGCGGCGGTCACCCCTCCAGCCGGGGACAGCGTCACATACCGACTCCGCCCTCACGCGCCGCGGCCGAGATGGCCGCATCGACCGCTTCGGGCGTCGAGGTCGCGGCATCCCGGATGCGCTGGAGCGTCTCCGCGCCGACGTCGTACCCCTCCGCCTGGATGGTGCGCTCGGGATCGGCAAGGAGCTGCTGGCGGAAGCTCGAATCCACGACGGCACGACCGATGAGCTCTGCCTCTGATTTCTTCGACGTCACGACTCCTCGCTTTCTCGCTCGGAGGCTAGGAGACCTCCAAACGGCGAGCAAGTACAAGCAGGCGCATCCGCGCGTGCTCGCGTCCTCGGGGGGTGTCGCGTCCGCGCACGACACACCGGTTACCGCGGCGCGACGGCGGGCTCGCCGGCGAGCGCGCCGAAGAACGCGAGGAATACCCGCCGCTGGATCGCGACCATGTACTGCTCGCGCTCCCTGCAGAACCGCGCAGCCTCCGGTAGCCCGAGGGCCCCCGCGGCGAGCTCGGCGCGAGCCAGCTCACAACGCGCCTCCTCCAGGATGGCGTCGAAGCCGCCGCGCGCAAACAGCCGCGCGCGCAGGGCCGCGGCGCTGCGCATCTCCTGAGCGCTACAAGGCCCCCTGCCGGAGACGTCGGCCCCCCTCGGCGACGCCGCACCCGCCTCAGCAAGCGCCCAGAGCCGGGAGAGCACATACGTTGTGTTGCCGAACGCACGATCCTTCTCTGCGTGCAGCAGGTCCGCGAACAGCTGATGCGCTGCGACAAGGGCGGAGACGAACTCCTCGAAGGCAGCCAGGTGCTCGGCCTGCGACAGCGCGAACAGGGCCGCCGCTGCCGGGAGCACGAGCGGGCGCGAGCGGGCGAGCACCTGCCGGAACGTGGCGCTGTCCCGCGGGCCTGCGCCACGGTGGAGCCGCCGCTCGAGGAGCATCGCCTCGCCGTACCCGAGCCAGACCTCTTCGAAGAGGTCCCAGAACGCGCTCCCGCCGGGCAGCGAGCGGGCGAGCAACGCCTGATGGCGAGCGAACAACGCCCCGGACAGGAGCACCGTCGCTCCAGGCTCACCGACCCCTTCGTCCAGCAGATCGTCCTCGATCCGGACGTGCAGGTACCCGACCGCTGCCGCCTCGGCGAGGTCGACGGCGAGCGGCGGAAGCGCCGGCGATCCAGCGTCCAGCGCAAGCGCTGACCCGCCAGGACGCATCGCGACCCAGAGCGGCAGATCGAGCACCGGGAGCGCCGTCGGGTGCGAGAAGTAGCCCTCGCCTGGCTCCCCCTCGAACAGCCTGAGGCGCGCGGCGAGCTCATCGAACAGCGCGCCGAGCTCGCTCCCCAGCCGAGCCCGGAACGACGCGAGCCGCCGCAGCACCTCGGCCTCGAGCGCCGCCTCGATGGCGCCTTGCGCGCCCTCGCCTCCCCTTGCGCGGCAGTCTTCGCTCATCCCACCTCCGGACGGCGCTGGCGGCGCCGACTCGGGCGACGCTAGCACGAGCAGCCTCGTCCGAGGGGGCGGGCGCCGCCGACTTTGCCCCGCGCGCCGCCCGTGCGACACTCAGCGACTTCACGAGATCAGAAACCATGATCGATTCCGAGCGTTTCGCTGGGCGTCATGCGGACATCACGACCGACGCGCGCGCTGACGTCCTCGATTTTCGCGACACCCTCTATCGCCCCACGATGGTGGAAGTGCCTCCGATCATGCCCCCGGAGCGCTTCGTGGAGTACGGCGTGCCGGTGCTCGACCAGGGCAAGAACAACGGCTGCACCGGCTTCACGGTCGCCACCGTGGCGCACTACCTGCTGCGCGGGCGCCGGGTCTCGCCGGATCGCAGCCTCGTCAGCCAGAACATGGTGTACACGATGGCGCGCCGCTACGACGAGTACCCCGGCGAGGACGACGCGAGGGGATCCAGCCTGAGGGGCGCCATGAAGGGCTGGCACAAACACGGTATCTGCTCCTACGAGCACTGGCCGTGGGACGCGAACGATCTCCACGGCACGCTCACGCCGGAGCGCGCAGTGGACGGGATGCTCCGGCCGCTCGGCCTGTATCAACGGGTGAACCACAGGGACCTCCCGGCGATGCACAGCGCCCTCGCGGAGGTCGGGATCATCGCGGCCTCGGCGCTGATCCCGTTCAACGGCTGGTATTATGGGACCCAGAGGAACGGCATCATCCCGACGGTCGACAAGACGAACCCCTTCATCGCCCCCTGGGGAGGTCACGCGTTCGCGATCATCGGGTATGACGCGGAGGGCTTCTGGCTCCAGAACTCGTGGGGTGTCGGCTGGGGCAAGGGCGGCTTCGGTCGACTCTGTTACGACGACTGGCTTCAATACGGCTTCGACGCGTGGGTCGGGCGGCTCGGCGTCCCGATCCGCCTGAACCAGGCGCGCTCGCTCCGCCCGCTCACGTCCACCAGCCGGACGTTCGCCAGCCTGCGGCCGCACCTCGTCAGCGTCGACATGCACGGCCAGCTCCAGCAGCGCGGAGCCTACGGCACGTCGTCGGAGGACGTCCGTATCATCATGGAAGAGGATTTCTTGAGCGCGACCGCGACGTGGAAGCGCCGCCGGCTCGTCCTGATCGCGAGCGGCGGGCTGCGCCGGCAGATCGACGCGATCAACCGGATGTCGCGCCTCCGGCCAAAGCTGCTCGGGCACGAGATCTACCCCATCGAGCTCCTCTGGGAGACCGACCATTACCCGCGCCTCCTCGAGATCCTCCATCGCGCCACGGAGGGGCGCCGCCACGACGGCTACGATCCCAGGGCGTTCGGGTTCATGATCGATCGGCGCGACGACGCCCTCGAGCCGCTCGTCCGCCGCATGGGCGGCAAGGCCGAGTGGGACCGCATGAAGCTGGCCGCGGGCGACGCGACGATGGACGCCGACCACGGCGGCCTCCGTGAGATGATCGGCCGCCTCGCGTCGCTGATGGACAGCGATCCGAAGATCGAGCTCCACCTGGTCGCCCATTCGAGCGGCACGTTCCTGCTCGCGCCGCTCGTCCAGCTGGTCACCTCGGAGAAGGGCAAGAAGATCGAGGGCGGCCCGATGCGAGGTCAGCTCGGGCTCGGGCTCCCCATCGAGTCGCTC
Organism: Sorangium sp. So ce117; assembly: GCF_051524395.1. NCBI lineage: Bacteria > Pseudomonadati > Myxococcota > Polyangiales > Polyangiaceae > Sorangium > Sorangium sp. So ce117. Next base: position 2,513,727 of record NZ_CP150309.1, on the reverse strand, counting down.
TCCCTGCTCGCGCCGGCGAGCGCCATCGACGCGTTCCGCGACACGTACATGCCGCCTATCAAGAGCGGCATGGTGCGCCGGTTCGCCCTGTTCACGCTCACGGACGAAGCGGAGCTCCAGGACCACTGCGAGGTGTACGGCAGGTCGCTCCTCTACCTGGTGTCGAACGCTCTCGAGCGGCGCCCGCGGGTGCCCGGCACGAGCGGCGTCCCGCTGCTGGGCATGGAGGCGGGGCTCCTCGATCCCGAGAACGCCGACGTCCTTTCGCTGCTCACGGAGACCAAGGACGACCGGCCCGTCGTGTTTCCGAGGGCGGAGTGGATCAAGGGGCCCAACACGAGGTTGCCTCCCCAGGGCTCCGAGGCGCGGCGGCATGAGGACTTCGAGAACGACATGACCACGTGGAAGTCCGTCATCGCCCGCATCCTCAACCAGCCGTTCGCCGATCACCTGCCGCCCATGTCGGCGCGGGATCCGTGGTGAACGCGCGCCCCTCACCCCTCCGGGCGGCGCCGCTCCGCTGAGCTCAGCCCGCGGAGGGCCGGGGCGCCGAGCCGCCCGGACGCGAGCGGCGGCGCGCTCGCGCCGCTCAGGAGGAGCGCGAACGATGCGCAGATCTCCTCGCCGAAGTTGATCCGGAAGAGGCCCATATCGGGGCGGCTGCGGATATCGCGGATCACGTCGCTGGGATCGCAGACCTGGCGCATCCCGATGAGCAGGGCGTACATCCGGATGAGGGTCGGGCCGCCATGGCCGGGAGCGAGCGACGGCAGGCACCGCTCGAGCAGCACCCCGGTGCGCTCGACGTGACCCAGGAGAGAGAGCTTGAAGCGGAGCGCTGCCTCGTAGCTGACGTTCTGCTCGAGCACGCTGTGGAGGATGCCGAGCAAGCGTGTCATCGCGTCGCGCGCGGCGAGGGTCGTCGACAGGATCGAGGCGACGCTCGCCGAGGCGTCCTCGGCAGACGCCCCGGGCGCGCCGCGGCGGGCCCGCGAGGGCCGGGGGCGCGCCGCGCTCGCGTCACCGCGGGAGGCGCAGAAATGCGTCAGATGGATATCCACATCGTGGAACCACTTCGCGAGCTCTTGATCGACGACCGCGAGAAAGAGCTCCTCTTTCGTGGTGAAGTAGAGGTAGAGCGTGCCCTTGGCGAGCCTGGTGCGCTCGGCGACCTGAGCCATGGTGACCTCGGAATAGGGGGTCTCCTGGAACAGCTGCCAGGCTGCGTCGATGATGAACCGTCGCCGCTCCTCCTTCTGCTCCTCCTTCCTCGCTCTCCGCGTCGAGCTCATAGACTCCCCGGTCTACGATGTCTCCAGAAGCGCCGCAATCCAGACTCAGCGATCACCACACAGCGCGAATTCGAGCCGACGGGCGCGACCAGCGCTCGCAGCGTTCGCTCAGCAGAGCAGCGAAACGCATGTTGCAGCCGCAGTAGCCGCGTTCATCACATTTCGCCGGACACGGTCACACCGAACCCGTGCAGACCAAGGAACATCGGGGCGACGCCCGAACGCGCCACCCACGAGACGGTCCTTGAGAGGGCGCGCGCGACCCGCGCCGGGAGCCAGCCCGAGGCCTCGGGTACGCCGAGAGGCGCCGCGGCGCGCGAGACGCGCGCGACGCGCACGACGCGCGGCGCGGGCAGCGCGAACAGGCCAGCGCCATCGTTGCAGGGCAGCGCGAAGCAGAAAGGAGAAGAGACCACGGTCGCCACCACGACGACCGCCAATCCCCTCATGATCGTCGAACCAGCGCTCACCCCTGCACCCACATCTAACCTAGCGCTGCCACCGGCGATTGTCGTGAGCGGCAGGGCAGCAAAATAATGCTGTCGCTGTCCAACAATGGAAGTTCGACATGGAGAGTCGCCCTTTCTGCGACATCCCACCTACGCCACGGCCGCGCCAAGTCGGGCGCTCCCTGGATCGCGCTGTTTCAGCCGGCGGCCGCCATCGCCAGAGCTTTATGGATCACGCGGAGCGCGACGTCGGTGAGGCCGTAGGCCGGCAGCTCGGGGACGGGCACGAGGGCCACCTCGGAGGCGTCGTCTCCTGGAGAGAGGGCGCCTCCGATCGACTCGCACAGATAATCGAGGATCACATAGTGATAGGGAGTCGCCACGATCTCCACGACCTCCACGAGGGGACCGACGCGGACGTCGAGGCCCGTCTCTTCGCGGATCTCGCGGACAACAGCGTCGGCGAGCCGCTCTCCGGGCTCCACGCGCCCACCCGGAAGCGACCAGGAGCCCTCGAGGGGAGGACGAGCGCGCTTGACGACGAGCACGCGCGGCGCGTGAGGCGCATCCGGCCGGCGATCGATGACGACGGCGCCCACCGCGACGCGCGGGGGCGAGGGGACGCATGCCGGCGCGTCGCTCACGGGGCGGCGGCTTCCGTGCGGCCGGCCTTGCAGCGGACGTCGCCCGGCGTCGCGACCGCGAGGTCGTACTCGCCCAGCGCGAAATCGCCGGGGATCACGACGGCCCCGTCGTACCGGCCGCGGTCGTCGGTCGACAGCGAGCCGACCGTCACGCCCTGCGGCGCCGCGGTCCCCGTCAGGATCACGTCGACGCGGACGTGCCCGCACGGCGCCCCGGCGCTGCTGACCTGTCCCTGGAGGTGGAGGGGAAAGCCGCGGCGGATGTCCTTGTCCAGCGCGGTCACGACGACGTCGGTGCTCTCCGCCGCGCGCTCGGCCGCGTCGCTCGTGGGCGTGGGCGCAGGGGGCGGCGGCACGGCGGCGCCGCTGCTCCCGGCCCCTGGGCCAGCGGGCCCCGGCTGCGCCTGCTCGGCGCGCGTGCGGTCGGCGAGATCCTGGCCCGAGTCGCGCTGCTCCGGCCAGCTGTAGGGATCCGGCGGCGGCACATGCGGCGGGCGGCTCGGATCGACCTCCTGGTCCATGTTGAGGGCGGCCCCCCCGAGGTCGATGCGGTGCCAGAGCGAGCCATCGAAGACCTCGACCCAGGCGTGCGCCTCGTTGACGACCATCCGCGCGGGGATCCCGATGTGCAAGGCCGTGACGAGGAACGCGAAGGCGCGGTGGCGGCAGACGCCTTTTCGCGAGAGCGCGAGATCCAGGTAGATGTCGCCGTTCCCCTTGGGCGGGTCGTCCGACGGGGCGAACGACCGGAAGTACTCGACCATCTTCTGAACGACGTCGCGCGGCCGCATCGCGGACGAGATGCCGATCGCCTGGGCGACCTGCCTGAACGCCGCCTCGTGGGAGGCCTCCTGCGGCCCGCGGAAGGGCTCGAGCTTGCTCCAGCCGACGTCGGCGAACTCGCTGCCGAAGGTCGCGCGGGCGATGGCGAGCTGCACGATGAGCCGGACGCGCGCGCTCTTCGTGCCGCGCACGAACCAGTTGTCGGCGCCGTCACGCAGGACGACGACCGGGGTATCGGGGTTCACGTGCACCCGCACGAGCCGCGTGTCCGGCCCGACCGTCGGGATCCGGACCGGCTCGTTGGGCACGAGATCGACCGCGATGTCCCCGTAGAACGCCTCGTCGCCCGCCGAGACGGAGCTGTCCGCCTTGACGGTCTTCAGGATCCGATCTCGGACGACGAGCGAGTAGTCCGCCCTCACGGCGTCGTACGCTTGCAGCCGCTTGAACGGCGCGGTCGCAGGCGAGAACGGATCGTCGTAGCGCTCGACGTTCGGCCGGCGGGTGTCTCGATCCGGCTCGTAGGACGCGTCGGGGCCGGCGTCGGATCCGACGTTGCTGTAGACCTGCTGCTGGTTCGACGGCGGGCGCTGCGGGTCGGGCGCCGTGGCCAGGCCGCTCGGCGTCTGGATCGCCGCGGGGAGCCCGCCGTCGAGCGTCGTCGTGGCGAGCGACACGTCCTCCGCGGGATCCGGCGCGATGAACTCGTGCAGGAGCGACGCCTGCGCATCGGCGAGCCGCGACACGGCGCAGGCGAGCGCGAACACGAGCAGGCTGCGCGCCGAGCCGCCGAACCGGCGCCTGGACACGGGGACAGCCGGGGGAGCAGCAGGGCGCAGGCGCGCGACCGGAGAGGACATCAGGGGCCTCTTATGAAACCAGAAACCCCGGTGATGTTCCACGGCGGCTGGTCGGTTGCCGCCAGCTACCTGCCCGACGGCCACCTTCGATCGCGCCGGCGGCGTCGACGTCGCCCACGTCGATCACCGGTCAGCGCCGGAACTGCGCGGCGTCGGCGTGCTGGCGCCGCGGGTGCGGGGCGGAGCGCAGCCGGTCGATCGCTTCCGTCGACTCTCCGCGCGCGGTGAGCTCGGCGGCGAGCACGTCGAGGGCGGGCTGGAAGATGTCCGTCCGCGCGAAGCGGCCAGCGCGCCCCCCCGCGAGCCTCGGCAGGACGGCGACGATGCGCCGCATGCCGTCGGCGTAGCGGCGGGAGATGGCCAGCCGGTCGATGAGAGGCTCGAGGAAATCGGCGACCGCCGCCGCGCGGTCGCGGACGCCGTCGCAGGCCTCTTTCATCGGCTCGAGGAGCAACAGCGTCCAGAGGACCGTGTCGTCGAGCGGCCGATCCGCCGCGGTGCGCCGGTCGACGTAGTCGAGCACGCGCCAGAGGCGCTGGCCGGGGCCGTCATCGCCGCGATCGTCGTAGAGCAGCGCCGAGACCTCCGGAAGGAGGACGTCGAGCACCCCGGTCTCCCACGCGAGGTAGATGGTGCGGCGCGCCTGGCCGCCGCGCAGCAGGCGCAGGATCTCCTCCGAGAGTCGCGGGCGCGCCGCGAGCGCGAGCGCGTCCCGGCAGTAGACGACCGCATCGTAGACGTCGGGGGTGATCGCGAAGCCCAGCCGACCGGCGAACTTGAGCGCGCGCAGGATGCGGATCGGATCCTCGCGGAAGCGCGTCTCCGGATCGCCGATCGTGTGGACCACCTGGCGGCGCACGTCCTCCATGCCGCCGACCCAGTCGAGGATCTGCCGCGCCTCCACGTCGTAGAAGAGCGCGTTGATCCGGAAGTCGCGGCGGAGCGCGTCCTCGTGCGCGACGCCGAACGCGTTGTCGCTGCGGATGAGCAGCTCGCTCCCGTCCTCGGAGTCCTCCTTCGGGTTGCGGCGGAAGGTCGCCACCTCGATGACCTTCCCGCCCTGGAAGAGGACGTGCACCAGGCGAAACCGCCGGCCGATGATGCGCGAGTTGCGGAACAGCTCGCGGACCTCCTCCGGCCGCGCGCTGGTGGCGACGTCGAAATCCTTCGGGCGCCGATCCAGCAGCAGATCCCGCACACAGCCGCCTACCAGGTAGGCCTGAAAGCCGTGGCGTACGAGGCGTCGCACGACTTTCTGGACGTCCGGATCGATCCGCGCCTCGTCGAAGACGACCTGGTAGCGCCGCGGGGTGGGGATGTCTTCGTCGACGAGCTCGACGCGGAACGGATCTTCATCGAGGACGCCTGTGTCCGTCGGCATGAGCTCGCCCTCGGGCCCAGCGCGTGGCCCGAAGGCGCTGCGGCTCTCGTACATCGGGAGTTCGGCGTCTTGAAACGCCGCTGTGCCGTTATCAGGTGATGGGGTCGCGCGACCCATAGTCAGCAACCGAGAAAGCGCCAGGCAGAGCCTGGAGGGAGTGGAGGACGACTGGCGCGCGATTCTGGGATTCCAGTACTCGCTGGAGAACCGACCCGCGCAGATGAGGCCCGCGCCCGCGGACCTCCGAACCGCGCCGGCTCGCTCGCCGTGGCCAGTGTCGGCCTGACGAGCGGATCCGGCTGTCGCCCGGAACAAGAGATGGTAACGGCCGTCTAGCAGGGCTTCGCCGTGAGAGCAAAGCCGAGGCGCAGGGAGGCCGACGGAAGCCTCCGGAGCGAGCGGGCTTCACGGTTTGGTGCCCCAGTGCCCGACGCCGGGGGGCGGCGACGCGCCGGCGTCGGGCGGAACGGCGGACGACGTCCCGGCGCGGGCCTCGGGCGTCGCGAGCAGCGCATGCCGCAGCTCCGCCATCGAGGCGAACCGGCCGCGGGGGTCCTTCACGAGCGCCTTGCGCACGACGGCGTCGAGCTCGCGCGAGATGAGCAGCCCCGGGTGTACCCGGTGCAGCGGCGGCGGCGGCTCGCGCCCGTGCTTCTCTGCGATGGCCGGGTACGGGCCCTGAAAGGGGACACGGCCCGCGAGCATCTCGTAGAGCACGATGCCCAGGGAGTAGACGTCGGCGGCGGGCGACGCCGGCGCGCCCTGCGCCTGCTCGGGCGCCATGTACTCCGGCGTCCCCACGACCCGGGGGAGCAGCGCGCCTTCAGCGCCCTGGCCCTGGATGAACGAGAAGCCGAAGTCGAGCAGCTTGACGATCTCGCGCCCGTCCGCCGCGTGCACGAGGAACACGTTCTCCGGCTTCACGTCGCGGTGGATCACCCCGGCGCGGTGGGCGGCGTCGATGCCCGACGCGAGGTCGGCGGCGATCCGGACCGCGCGAGACGGGACGAGCGCTCGGGTGAACGTCAGCGTGTCGGCGAGATCGAGCCCGACGAGCAGCTCCATCGCGAAGCACGGCGCGTCGCCGGCGCGCTCGAGCGCATCGACGCAGAGGACGTTGGGATGACGGACGCGCGACGCCGCGCCGGCCTCTCGCTCGAACCGCGCGACGAGCAGCGGATCGTCGCGGAGCTCTGCCCGGAGGACCTTGACCGCGACGCGCGACGTCGCGGCCTCACGCGGCCTGCCGACGCGATCCGCGAGGTAGACGTGCCCGACCCCGCCGCTGCCGAGCAGCTGCACGACGCGGTACTTGTCGCAGAGGAGCTTGCCCACGAGCGCTTCAGCGGCGACGCGAGCGGAAGGCATGGGATCGATCGTAGCGCAGTCGCGCCTGCCGAAGGGCACGGAGGGCACACGGACGCGACGGCGGCGCAGAAGAGAGCGCTGGCCAGCTTGCGCGCAGCCAGGAGAGGTTCGCGCCCGTACCATCCGGCGGCCGCATCGCGCACCCCGCTGCAGCGCAGCGCTCCGGCCGCGACCGTCTCCACCGACCGGGCCGACGCCACAGGAGGACCGTGGCGCAGCGAGATGACGCGCAAAGTCATCGGTGTGCGCGCAGACCTTGTCGAGCCTGCAGCGGGCGTGGTCAAGGGTCCCGGGGCCAGACGAGCAGCACACCGCCACCGCAGGGTTGCGCCGCCCAGCAGCGCGGCGTGCGCCCCTGGAGCGCGTCGAGCTGCCCTCCCTGAGCGCAGGCGCGCGTGGATCGCTTGAGCGGCGACGAGGAGGCGGCCACGCTAGGCGCCGCATGACCGACGACCGTCGATCCTCCACCCCGAGCACGCTCGACCTCGACGCCGAGCTGGCGCCTGCGGCGACGAGCTCCGCAGAGCCGAGCGCAGCAGCCGCTTCGCACCCGCCCCCGCTGCGATGGCAGAAGAACCTCGCGCTCTTCTGCCTGACGGTCGTCTCGGTGTTCGTCGCCGGCACCCTCTGGGCCCCGATCACGCCGGACGACGACAGCGCGCTCTCGTTCGTGAAGGCGCTGCCGCAGACGTGGCCGTTCGCGGTGCCGTTCCTGTCGATCCTGCTGGCGCACGAGTTCGGGCACTACTTCGCGGCGCGCGCGCACGGGGTGGAGGCGTCGCTCCCCTACTTCATCCCGCTCCCTGTGGTGAGCCCGCTCGGCACGATGGGTGCGGTGATCTCGATGAAGGGCAGGATCAAGTCGCGGAACGCCCTGCTCGACATCGGCGCCTCCGGCCCGCTGGCCGGCCTCGCGGTGGCGCTCCCCGTCCTCTTCGTGGGCCTCATGCACTCGGAGGTGCACGCGAGCTCCGGACCTGCGCTGCAGGAGGGGCGCAGCCTCCTGTATCTCCTGCTGAGGCGGCTCGCGGTCGGCCCGATCCCAGAGACCCATGACGTCTTCCTCGGCCCCACGGCGATGGCGGGGTGGGCCGGGCTGCTCATCACGGCGTTCAACCTCTTCCCCGTCGGCCAGCTCGACGGAGGGCACGTCGCGTACGCGTTGTTCGGCAAAGAGCAGGACCGCTACAGCCGCGCCGCGCACTTCCTGATGCTCGCGCTCTTCGTCGGCAACGTCGCCTATTTCACGCGGCACTTCATCGCGGAGGGGCTGTCCGACGCGCTCATCTCCGCGGTCGCGAACGGGATGCCTTGGCTCACGTGGTTCGGCCTGGTCCACCTGATGTTGCACGTCGGTGGGCGAGAGCACCCTCCCACGGAGGCCGGCGAGCTGTCGCCGGCGCGCAAGGTGATCGCGGTGGTGACGCTGCTCCTGTTCGTGCTGCTGCTGATGCCGACCCCGTTCGGCACCTACTGAGCGCGCGGGCGCTCAGGGTTTCGAGGCGCCAAACTTCGCCCGGAGCGCGTCGCAGACGGCGGCGGGCGCGTAGTGGCTGACATCGCCGCCGTGGCTCGCGATCTCGCGCACGAGCGACGCGGAGACGAAGCCGTAGTGGGTGCGCGTCGGCAAGAAGACGGTATCGACACCGGGGAGCATGTCCGCGTTCGCGTGGGCGATCTGCAGCTCGTACTCGAAGTCGGTCGCCGCGCGCAGGCCGCGGACGATCACCCGCGCGCCGACGCGCTGGCAGTACTGGATGAGGAGCCCCTCGAACGAGTCGATCCGCGCGTTCGTCACCTCGCTCGTGGTCTGGCGCAGCAGCTCCAGCCGCTCCGAGTACGTGAACAGCGGGTGCTTCGTCGGATGCCGGCCGACGGCGATGATCACCTCACCGAACAGCTTCGACGCCCGCTGGATCAGATCGAGGTGACCGAACGTGATCGGATCGAAGCTCCCCGCGTAAACTGCCAACAGATCCTTGGACATCGCGCTCACTGGTCCGGCGTCCGCTTGGGAGCGCCCGCGGGCGGCGCCGACTTCGGAGCGGCCGCAGGCGGAGCCGACTTCGGAGCGGCCGCGGGGGGGGTCAGCGGCTGGAGCGCGGGCCCCTGGGGCGCAGGTGAGCCGGGCGCGCCTGCTGGACCGGCGCCCTCTGCTGGCGGCGCGGCGGGAGCCTGCCCTTCGTTGACGGGCGCCGGCGCGCTGCCCCGGAGCACCTTGTTCACCGCGGTGTCGTCCTCGATCCACATGAGCCGACCGCCGTCGCCGAAGGTGACGCGGAAGTAGGCGAGCAGCCCTGCCCCGATCACGCCGTCCAGATCGAGCTGGAGCTGCTTCTCGACCGCCTGGAGCGGCGCCCCGTACACGCCCGGGACCTTGGGGATCTCCAGCGCGCCCAGCCGCAGCATCGGCACGACGCCCTGCTTCAGCTTCTGCTCCGGATCCTGCTCGACCCGCTTCAACCCATCGGCCTCGAAGCCGGCTTTCTTCCAGCCTTCCTTGTCGAGCGCGATCGGGAACGTCATCGACGTGTCGATGAGCAGCGGCCCCTGCACCGACTTGTCGGGGCCGAGGCTGCTCCGCAGCACCATGCCGCCGCCCTTGATGAAGGCGACGTCGACGCGCGTCGCGTCGGGCGGCGCCGGCGGGGAGAAGCTGCGCACGACGAACTGCCAGCCGCTGTAGTCGATGGTCGCGTTGAGGCGGCGGAGCAGGTTCACCCCGAGCAGCGCCTTGACCGGCGCGCCGATCTGCTTCGAGACGCCCGACAGGTCCTGCGTGAGGGCGGGCACGTCGTTGATCTCGAGCTTCTTGCCGAAGCGGAGGGAGACCCAGCTCGGCTCCTTGCGCGTGCTGCTGTCGAGGACCACCTCGCCCGTGCCGGTCGACACCATCGCGAGCGCCGACTCGCCGTCGATCTCGAGCGGGACGACGAAGAACGGGGCCGCGGGGCTGACGTGCTGCATCTCGATCGCCGCGAGGAGCGCGCCCGAGACCGTGAACGGCGCGCGCCCCGCGCCGCGCCTCGCCAGCTTGGCGATCGACTTCGCCCACTCGTCGACGATATCGGGATCGTCGAGCATCGCCTCGAGCTCGTCGGCGGCGGCGTCGAGATCGCCCTTGTACCAGAGCGCGCGCCCGCGGAGCCCTGCGGCCTCGGAGCCGGCGACGCCCTTGAGGAGGCGCAGCGCCTCGGCGTAATCGAGCCGGGCCAGCGCGATGCGCCCCGCGAGCAGCCGGGCCTCGGTGTCGGTCGGGACGATCGTCAGCGCCCTCGAGACCGCATCGCGCGCGTTCTCGACGTCGGCGGACTGGAACTCCTGTCGAGCGCGGGCGAGCCATTTCTCGGCCGCCGGCGGGCGGGCGGACTCCGGGCCGATCATGCTCGAGCACGAGGCGAGGAAGGTCGCGGTCAGGAGGCCGCCGAGGCGGACGGCGAGGGAGCTTCTCGTCGGCGAGGTTCGGTTCGAGTGGATTCGCACGTGGATCTCAGGCCCTTTGCGGCACACCGTCCGGCCCGAGCTCTCCCGGCGAAATCGGCTCGATCGCCAGGATGCGATCGGCCCGTAGCTCGCGACGGCTGCGCGACGGGAGCAGATAGCCGAGAACCCGGGGTGGGTCGAGGTCCGTTCGCACCCCCGTTACGCACACGACGAGCTCCTCCGGCCCCCGGCGCGCCGGACGGTACCTCACGCGCACGATGGCGGCATGCTCGGCCGCGCGCACCGCCGCTGCCACCAGCGCCGGGCGGGCGTGGCGCTCGCCGATCCGGACGTGCCACAGGTCGCGCGGCGTCCGCGGCGCGAGGACCTCCACGATCTTGCGGAACACGGCGCGCAGGGCATGGACGTCGTCTTCGGCGCGGTGAGCGCGCTCGCGGTGCACGCCGAGCTCCCTGCAGAGGGAGGCGAGGCTGTGGCTCGGCAGGGCGAAGGCCCGGCGGGAGAGGACGAGCGTGTCGAGGCAGTACGGGAGGCGCCTCGCCCTGCCCGCCCGCGCAAACTCGGCCTCGAGGAACGCCACGTCCCATGCGGCCGCGTGCGCGACGAGCACCGCGCCCTCCGTGACCTGGTCGATGCGATCGCAGAGCTCGGCGAACGTGGGCGCGCTCGCGAGCTCCCGCGGATCGATGCCGTGCACGTGCGCGTTGCCGAACACGCCCGGCTCGGGCCGCACGAGCGACGTGATCGCGTCCTCGCACGCATCCCCCCGCGTCCGCTCGGCGCAGACCTCGATCACGCGATCGCTCTCGGGGCGGAGGCCCGTCATCTCGAGATCGAGGAACACGAGCGGCGCGCTCTCGATCGGATCATCCCAGGGCGAGCCGGCAGGGGGCTCCGCGCCGGTCGCCCGCTCGGGCCCCACCCCTTCGCGCTGCTCCGTCATCCGACCTGCTTCCCCACCACGGCGGCTCGACCCAGGAGACGACCGTCCCTCGACATGGACGCGTCTTAGCGAATACGGCGCCCGATCGAAAGCGCTCCGCGCGGAGCGTCGAGCGCGGCGCGCCCGGCCCGTGACGTCCGGGCTCCGGCGCGCAGCCCGAGCTTCGACAGGGCGGGCGCGGGGGGTCCGAGGCGATGCCCTGACGGCGCAGGGCGCGGCGTCGCGCCGGATCCGCCGCACGGCAATGGCAGAGATCCAGCAGAAACGCCGCCCTGCAGCGCCGGATGTTCACCGGAGCTTTCGTTGCTACACTGCCCAGCGTGCCGGACGGGGTAGCTACAGTCCCGGGGGGCTCTCCTCACGAGGAGCTCGATCTCGGCGACGGTTTTTCGGGGTTCCGCTGCGAGCGTAGGACCGAGCCGCTCGATCTCCCGGTCCTCGTGGTGAACCGCTTCTTCCAACCTGTGCAGATCACGACCGCGCGTCGCGCTTTCCTGCTGCTCTTCGGCGGGGCTGCCCTCGCCGTCGACGAGGTCGGCGATCTCCACGATTTCTCGGCGTGGCGGAGCTTGCCGGTGCGCGAGAAGGACGATGGCCTCCCCGTGGTCGGCGGCTCGCTCCGCGTGCCGCGCGTTCTCCACCTCCGCCGGTACGACCGCATGCGGCGCCCGACGATCCGGCTGACGCGGAAGAACGTGATGCTCCGCGACACGCACCAGTGCCAATACTGTGCGCGCCGCCCGCCCGTCCGCGATCTCAACATCGACCACGTGCTCCCCCGGTCGCGCGGCGGCGAGGACACCTGGGAGAACCTCGTGACCGCGTGCCGCACGTGCAACCTCCGCAAGGGCTGGCGCACGCCGGACGAGGCCAGCATGCGGCTCATCCGCCAGCCTCTGCCGCCCCGGTGGTCAGCGACGATGCAGATCCTGATCGGCTTGCCGCATTCGTTCGACGAGTGGAGCCCCTTCCTGAGGGCCGGCTGACGGGCTCCCCCGTGGGTCTCTCCTCGGCGCCGAAGGCAGGCGCCGACGAGCCGATCGTTCACGGCGCCACGGTCACTCGCCCTTGCTCGTCGCAGTAGGCGATCGCTCTCCACCCCTCCTCGGTGCAGAGGAAGAAGTCGACGCAGCCGGTCCAGCACGCGGTGTCCACGCAGGTCTCCGCGGCATCCGCCGGGCAGTCCGGCTGCTGCAGGGCGGGCGAGCAGCCCGCGGCCTCGCCGCTGCGATCGAGCGTCACGACCTCGCACGCGCCGGGGCCGCCACCCGCGCCCCCGTCCCCGGCAGGCTCACCGGCGGAATCGCAGCTCGCGGCCTCCGTCCAGGCCCCCTCGAGGCAGTCGTAGAGCGCACGACACGCGGCATCGTCGCAGGTGCCCCCCCGACCGACCGGGCACCCTCCCTGGGGGATCTGGCCGCACAGCTGCGGCTCCGCGATGGGATCGCAGCCTGCCGGCGCGAGGGCGGCGACGGCGGCGGCCGCGATGAAGCACAGCGGGATCTTCAAGACGGCCGTCGAGGAGAGCTCGGATTGCCGGCGCGGGGGGAGAAAAACGCAAGGCGCCTCGCCTCCGCTCAGCCGAACCGTTTAGTATGCGCGCCATGCGTCCCTGCGCCACCGCCAGCGCCGTGTTCACCGGAGTCCTCCTCGCCGCGGCCCTGTTCGCGGCCTGCTCGAGCGGCGCCGCGCCGCCGCCTTCGCCGCCTGACAGCGCGCCGCTCGGCGCTTCACCGCCGCCTGCCTCGCAGCCGACGTCCCCTGGCGCCGCGGACCCGGGCGCCACGGCCGCTGGCGCCGCGGACCCGGGCGCCGCCGCGCCCGCGCATCCGGACCGGCCTGCGAGCCGCAAGAAGGCCCCCGAGACGGTCGAGGACTGCAAGGTCATCGCCTCCGAGATCACGAACGATCCGCCGGACGGCGGGGTCGTGATGAACAACGCGACGACCTCCGCCGACGCCGGATCGAGCGATCGCCTGCAGCCGCTCGTCGACGCGATCAAGGCGAGGCGCGACGGCTTCCGCTGCTGCTTCGATCTCTACGCCCGCAAGCACCCGGGCGCGCAGGGCAGGATCACGTGGCAGCTCAAGCTGAAGCCCGACGGGACGTTCGAGGAGGCGAGCATCGTGCGCGACAAGAGCGACGTGACGGCGCCGCAGGTCGAGTCCTGCATGGAGGAGCTCGCGAAGTCGATCACCTGGGCGCGCTCGCCGAGCGGCAAGGAGACCGTGCTGACCTACCCCTTCGACTTCAAGCGACGCAACTACTAGCAGCGCGCCGCCTGGGAGGAGCACGTCAGTGTCGAGCGACGCTTCGGGGATCCTGCGCGGCTCGGGCCACCCCGGCCGCAACGCCTACGCCGAGCTGCTCCGCGACACGCGCGGCCTGAGGCGGGAGCAGCAGCAAGCGCGCGAGGCGTGGTTCGCGCGCCTCGCGGCCGACAAGAAGGACGAGACGCTCTTCGAGCTCGAGATCCTCCTGAAGGGCGTCGCCTGCTTCGCGAACCCGCGGAACCACCCGGGCGCCGGGCGGCGCCAGACGATCGTCAGCCACGATTTCCGCGAGCACCTCCAGCACGCCCGCGACGGCATGGCGCGCGTGGTCCAGCTGACGCGCACCATGCTCGGCGATCGCGATCGCGCCTTCGTCTTCCAGCGCTACCTGGAGACGGTGCTCCCGGAGGACACGGCGCGCACGCGCCTCCTCCACGCGACGATGGCGCAGGAGTCGCCGGAGTCGAGCCTCTTCGTGCTTCGGCACGGCTTCACGAACCTCATCGAGGTCGCGGGCGGGCTGCTCCGGCTGCCGAGGGTCAGCTTCAGGCTCTTCTACGCCCACCTCGCGACGGCGATGCGCGAGATCGCCCAGAGCACGTTCTTCAACCCTCTCCACGCGCTCGAGTTTCGCCCGGAGTTCGATCGCATCCCGTCGACGCAGGTGCTCGAGCTCATCCACCGCGTGCCCGGCGAGCAGGCGCACCGGCTCGTGGCGCTCACGTTCCTCGCGCTGTTCAGGATGCTCAGGTACCTCCGCCTGCTCGACGCCATCGCGCTCGATCACTCGGATCACCGCGTGGCGGGGCGCGGGTACCTCGTGCTCGCGGTCCTGCGCAGCGACGCCCGCGCGCTCTCGAACTACCTCCGGCGCCGGGCGGGCGCGCTGCTCGCGGACAGCTTCGAGCGCGATCTGCTGCGCGTGCCCGCGAGCGACATCGTCGCGCGCCACGACGAGCTCGCCGCCGAGGGGCACCGCCTCCTCTCCACGAAGGCCGCGCTGACCGGGCTCGCCGCGAACCTGCGGCTCGAGATGCGCCGCGCCTTCGAGCACGACCTCCCGCCCGCCGACGCGCTGGTGAGCGAGTCCGAGTACCGGGTCCGCCTCCGCGCCGTCTCGCACGGCCTCCGCCCCGCGCTGCAGAACGCGATCCTGTTCCTCGGCAGGTCGCTCGGCGCGAAGCTCGAGGAGGGCCGCGTCTTCGACGATCAGGCCGCGCGGCGCGCGACCAGCGATCGCCTCCGACGCGACGTGTGGATGTTCGCGCAGATCGCGCGCGCGTTCGCGAGCAAGGCGCGCCACACCGGCCCGGCGCCCGATCGATGGACCGGCATCGCGAGCTTCGCGTTCGTGCGCGAGTTTCTCTCGTATTTCCGGGCGATGGGCTACCCGCTGCTCCGGGTGGGCGACTACCCCCACGTCGACGCGTTCGTCTCCGCGATGACGGCGCTCGAGGAGAGCGACCTCCTCGATCCGCAGCGGCTCGACGCCGCCATCCGCGAGTGCGAGGCGTTCTTCGAGTTCCTGATGAAGCTGTTCGAGCAGATCTCGAAGCGCGAGGACCTCGCCGGCGTCCCGTTCGATCGCAAGGGCGCCGCGCGCGCTCTCCGGCTCTACCTCGGCGAGCGCACCTGAGCGCCCCTCGCGGGCCGCTCCGCCGCATCCTCAGAGCGCACCGAGGGCACGAGCGCCGCTCGCAGATCCTGGAAGCCTCCCGCAGTCCGCCGTCGCTGAGCGGGGCGCACGCGCCCCCCTCGCCGCTCCGGCACCCCGGCGAACAGGCGCAGCGCGCCGCACGCCGATGCCGGCCACCTCGGCCGCAGGCGGCGGCGCCGTCGCGGGGACATCGTCCACCCGCGCGCGCCTCCGGCCTGGACCGGCGCGTCCGGATCCGCGCCGTCCTCACCCCCCGATGATCTTGTAAGACGGATTATCTGGTCGCAACCGGCGGGTCGGCTCGCTGCGCCTCGTTCTGTTGGAAGACCCGAGGCGCTCCCGTGTCGCCTTATTCCGACTCGTCGGACGGGCCGGTGCTCGCAGGAGCAGGAGCAGGCGTGCTCTTGCGCGCGCCGCGGGTGCTCGCGCCCTTGGCCGGCGCGCGCTTGGCGGCGGCGCGTCCTCGAGGAGCGGCCGCCTTCTTCGGCGCAGCCGCCCGCTTGCCGGCGGCCTTCGCCTTGCGCTTCGGAGCGGCCTTCTTCGCGGCCGGCTTCTTGGCGGCGGCGCGCTTCGGGGTCTTCTTGGCGGCGGCGCGCTTCGGGGCGGCCTTCTTCGCTGCCTTCCGCGCCGGCTTCTTCGCGACCTTCCCGGCCTTCGCGGCGGCCGGCTTCTTGGCCGACTTCGTCACCTTCTTCGCAGGCTTCTTCGCGGTCTTCTTAGCAGCCATTGGAAATCCTCCTGCATTCGCCCCGGCACGGCACGGCGGACATCGCCAAACGTCCTCTCCGCTACAGTTTCCTTACCGAGGCAACAGATGTTGCACGACGTATATTGCCACGCATGGTGATGGTCAAGGAAAATCTTGCAGGCCCTAAACCGATGTATCCCGTGTGTTCCAGGCAAACTGGTCCGCAAGCGTTGCGAGGGTAAACGTCGGAGCAGGCCATGGTGAAGCAACCAGACCGAACCGTACGACTGATTTTTATTGACAATCGATCGGGTGTCTGTATTGCCCCCTCGCGCTCCTTCCTGGCGATCGCGCGCCTGCACGGCGCGGCAAACGGCGCCGGAGCGCTCATGGTCGCACGGAGCTCCAGCGTTGCGCAGGCTCTAGAGAGCCTTGTGCGGCGCCATTCGCCTCGCTACGGTCGCGCCGCCTGCGCGGCGCCCCTCATGGCCGAGCGCCGCGCTGCTCTAGGAGGAAAGGTATGTTGGTTCGTCGCTCGACGTCGTGGTTGTTGCTTGGCGCAACGCTCCTTGCGGGCTCGGGGGCGCTCGGGTGCGGCTATTCGGAGGAGGAGATGCAGGCGAAGATCCGCGAGATCGAGGGCCTGAAGACCCAGCTGAGCGCCGAGCAGGCGCAGAACAAGAAGGCCAAGAGCGAGCTCGACGAGGCGGCGGCCCGGATCGAGCAGCTCAAGTCCCAGCTCAAGGCAGCAGGCGTGGACATCTCCAACCTGAACGCGAACCTCGAGCAGCAGGCGCGCGCGCTCGAGGACTTCCGCCGCCGTGCCCAGCAGCTCGAGGACATCAAAAAGCGCTTCGAGGTCCTGCGGGACAAGCTCCAGGCCCTCACCAAGCTCGGGCTCAGCGTGACCGTCCGCAATAACCGGATGGTCATCCAGCTGCCCGGCGACGTCCTCTTCGACTCGGGACGGGAGACGCTCAAGAAGGAGGGTCAGGACATCCTGCTCAAGGTGGCCGAGGTCATCCGCAACGACTCCGGCCTGTCGGCGCGCTCCTTCCAGGTCGCCGGGCACACGGACAACGCGCCGCTCGCCGGCGGCCGCTTCAAGGACAACTGGGGGCTCAGCGTGATGCGCGCCCGCGAGGTGCTGGCGTTCCTGCTCCAGCCGGAGGACAAGGCCGGCGGCGGCCTCAAGCCCGAGCGGTGGAGCGCCTCCGGCTACGGCGACACCGACCCGGTGAAGCCCAACGACACCCCGGAGAACAAGCAGGCCAACCGGCGCTGCGAGCTCGTGGTGCTGCCGAACGTCGAGGAGATGCTCGACCTGAAGACGCTCACCCAGTAAGGCTCGGGGCATGAGCGTCGCGGCCATCGACATCGGCACGAACTCGGTCCTCTTGCTCGTCGCCGAGCGCCGCGGGGGTGAGCTCGTCGCGCTCGTCGAGCGCGCGACCATCACCCGGCTCGGCCAGGGGGTCGACGCGGCGCGCGCGCTCGCGCCCGAGGCCGTGGAGCGCACGCTCGCCTGCCTCGCCCGCTACGGGGAGGAGCTCCGGTCCCGGGGGGTCGAGCGTGTGGACGCCGTCGGCACCAGCGCGATGCGCGACGCCGCCGGCGGCGAGGCGTTCATCGCCCGCGCCCGCGAGCTCATCGGCGTCGCGCCGCGCGTGATCTCCGGGCCGGAGGAGGCGGAGCTCACGTACGCCGGCGCGCTGACGGGGCTCGACCTGCCGGCCCGCGGTCCCACGATCGTTGTCGACGTGGGCGGCGGCAGCACGGAGATCATCGTCGGCAGCGCCGACGGCGCGGTGGAGCAGGCGGTGAGCCTCGACGTGGGGAGCGTCCGCCTGACCGAGCGTCACGTGCGCACGGATCCGCCGGCCACCGCGGACCTCGAGGCCGTCCGCGCCGACGTCCGGGCGGCGCTGGCGACGCTTCCAGCCATGCCCCAGCTCGCGGCGCCCACCCTGGTCGGCGTCGCGGGCACGGTGACGACCCTCGCCGCGCTCGTGCGCGACGTGGCCCCCTACGACGGCGCCCGCGTGCATGGCGCGCGGGTATCCGGGGCAGAGATCGTGGACGTCACGTCCCGCCTCGCTTCCCTGACGCTCGCCGCGCGCAGGCAGCTGCGCGCGCTGGATCCAGCGCGCGCGGACGTCATCGTCGCGGGCAGCGTGCTCATCGAGGAGATCCTCGCGTGGGCCTCGCGGCTCGCCGGAGCTCCTGTCGATCTCGTCGCTTCGGATCGCGGCGTACGCTGGGGGCTCGCCGAACGCCTCAGCGCCGCCTGAGCACCCCGGCTCGTTTGAAGTCCGGACGGACGTAGCGCCCGAGGTCCGTCGCGTCCGTCACATTTTCGAGTCATCTCACCCACGTCAGGTCCGCCACCTCTCCCGGAGAGGCCCGCTCTGCCCTAAACTAGGCGGGTGAGCTGGCGCGCACCCACGTCGATGCCTCCATCGGCATACACTGTCACCCCGCCCGACCCCAAGGGAAAACCAGAGTGATCACGCCACGATGGCGCACCCACGGGGATTTTCGTTGACCTATCTCGGCTGGCTCACTAGAGTGCGCGCGCCTGGCGCAAACCGGCCCTTTTTCAAGAGGGCCGTTCCCCCAACCTCAATCCCTTCCGCCCGCAACCGTCCGCTTCCACCGCCGCTTGTCAAGATTCCGCCGTGCACGCCAGAGCACCGACCTCTCGCGGGTCATGGAGGGTGCTCGCGTTCCTGCTTCTCGCACAGCGGTCTCGTGCGGCGGCTCATGGCTCTTTTCTCGGAATTTTTCTCGGAATGCGTGACGGTGTGTGTCGGTTCTGCGGGTCCAGGTTCAACCGCATGTGCAGCGTACGCCCCTCGAAGGGATTTCGGGAGGCAGACGAAAAACTAAAAGGACGGCGGGGTGGAAGGCAAAGGAGACGATATGCAGGCTCGTTCGGAGATCCAGTTCAAGGTGGGCGACAAAGCCGTCTACCCGGCCCAAGGCGTGGCCGAGGTGGTCAACATCGAGGAGAAGGACATCGCTGGCAACCGTCAGCGATTCTATGTTCTCCGCATCTTGGACACGGATCGAAAGATCATGGTTCCAGTCAGCAACGCGAGCGCGGTCGGCCTTCGCCAGGTCATCTCTGAACAGGAAATCCGGGAAATTTTCGACATCCTCCGCGAGCGTACCATCGCGTTCGACAACCAGACCTGGAACCGTCGGTACCGCGGCTTCATGGACAAGATCAAGACGGGTTCTATTTACGATGTCGCCGAGGTGCTACGCGACCTCTATCGCTTGAAGACGGACAAGCAGCTCTCGTTCGGTGAGCGCCGCATGCTCGACACCGCCCGGACGCTGATCGTGAAGGAGATCGCGATCGCCCGAGGTCAGACGGAAGAGCAGGTGAAGACCGAGATCGAGGCGATCTTTCTCGCCAACTAAGGCGTTACCTCATGGTTAGCGGCCTTGCGGCCGCTGCCGATGGAGGCCGGCACTGCCGGCCTCCGGGCTTTTGTGGGCCGAAAACGCCGTGCACCATCGGTCCGGGCGCATTCAGAGATCGCTGCCCGGTCGCTTCTGCACGGGCGGGAGCGGGGGCAGCGCCACATCGACGCGCCACCCCGCGTCCTCGTAGACGCAGGGCACCTGGACGCGCTCTCCCGGGAGCAGGCCGGCGATGTCCACGAGGGCGTGGGCGCCGGCGACCTGGGCGGTGTAGCGCTGCGGCTCGAAGCGCAAGAGGAAGCGGGACGGCGTGATCATCGCCTCGGGCGCGATCGCCTTGCCGGTCGCGGCGCTGTAGCGCTGCGCGCGCGACGCGAGGTTGTCCCGAGCGCGGCGCGACAGGAGCTCGAAGGCGGCCTTGGCGTCAGCCGGGTCGCCGTGCAGCTGGCGCAGGCGAGCGACCAGCTCCCGGACGGCGCCGTCGGGCGTGCCGCTCGGAGGCCGCCTGCTGCATCCGGCGGAGGCGAGCGCCACGACCGAGAGCGCGACCGCCACGCCTGCCCGGACGAGGCGCGCGGCCGGCCGTCGGGCGTCCTGTCGCGCGGGTTGCCGGTGCGTGACCATGCGGCCCTCTCCTTAGAACGACGCGCCGCCGACGTCCACGGCGCGCGGCCGCCGCCCCCAGGGTGACGTCGCGGCGGATCGCGCTCTTACCGGATGTTGGGCGCGCCTACGCGCACGCGCCGTCACCCCGGCGCGGCGCTGGCGAGCGCGCCCACCTGGCGGAGCGCCTCGTACAGGACGATGGAGACCGCGTTGGCCAGGTTGAGGGAGCGCACGGGACCCAGCGTGGGAATGCCGAAGACGTCGTCCGGCATCCGTGCGAGCAGCTCGGGGTCGAGGCCTACGCTCTCCTTGCCGAACACCAGCGCGTCGCCTGGCCGGAAGTCCGCGTCGAGGTAGCTCCGCGGAGCCACCGCGCTGAAGAGGCGGAGCCGAGCGTTCGGGTGATGGTGGCGAAAGTGGGCGATGTCGAGCTGCTGCTCGAGCGTGACCAGGTGCCAGTAGTCAAGCCCCGCGCGGCGGACACTCCGCTCATCGATGCGGAACCCCAGCCTCCCGAGCAGATGCAAGGGGCTCTGCGTCGCAGCGGCGAGCCGCGCGATGTTGCCTGTGTTCTGCGGGATCTCCGGCTCCACCAGCACGATCCGGAACGGCGGATCGAGCGGCGCCGCACGGAGCCGGGGGCGACCATCGTTGAGCACGCCCTCTCTTTCCGCGACGCGACCGCGCGCCGCAACCCCCGAGCGAGGGATCGCGCGCGCGGCCTGGCTCGCCAGCGCCGCCTCGACAGATAGCCGGCCCACGCGGTCGCGCGGAAAACGCGAACCGAACGGACGGAGGCCCCTCTGTTCGCTTGACGGCTGTACGAGCGGACACGTAGCCTCCCGCCTCGGAGACACGGAATGCGCGCATCGTGCTGGATCGCTTCGGCTATTGCCCTCGCAGGAGTGGCGTCGTCCTCGCTCGCGGCCGCCGACGCCATGGATCCGGCGCTCGCGCGGCTCGTGCGCGACCCGGAGCCGAGCCTCGGCGGCGCCGCCGTGCCCTGCCGCATCACAGGGCCGGAGGGTGGCCTCTACTACAACCCCGCTTCGCGTTATCAACGCTGCCTAACCGACGACGCTGCGTTCGCCAAGCTCATCGCGCAGTATGGCTTCGCGGTGGCGCCGTCGGCGATGCACTCGGCGCGGACCACGGGCTACGGCGGGTTCGAGATCGGCATCGAGGCCAACTACACGAAGATTGACAGCGACGCCGACTATTGGAAGCAGGGCACGCAGGGGCCGCAGGATCCGACCAGCAAGAACTTCTCCATCGAGAATCGGAGCCCGGACTCCTTCCTGCAGCACTACTCCCTCAAGGTCCGCAAGGGTTTTCCGTTCGGGTTCGAGCTCACCGGCGCCGTCGGGTTCCTCGCCAACACAAGCCTCGTCAGCGCGGGCGCCGACGTGCGCTGGTCGCTGTTCGAGGGGTTCCGCCGAGGGCTCCCCGCGATCCTCCCGGAGCTCGCCGTCGGCGGCAGCGTCCGGAGCGTCACCGGGACCGAGGAGTTCCAGCTGACCGTGGCCGGCGCCGACGCAGTGATCTCGAAGCCCCTGCCGATCGCCGGCACGGTCGTGATCACCCCCTACGCCGGCTACCAGTGGCTCCGGATCTTCGGAGACTCGGGGCTCATCGATCTCACCCCGAACACCGACGCCGTGAACTTCTGCAACTTCCGAGGGGCGAACTCGCCTGCCAACCCGGTGCAAGGTCAGGACGGCAACCCGCTCCCCCACGACGGCCAGCCGGTGTGCGAGGGCGGCTCCCAGGCCGACTTCAACAACACCGTGGTGTTCGACGCCGTGCGCATGAACCGCCACCGGCTCCATTTCGGCGCGCAGCTGCGGTTCCAGATGGTCAAGCTCGGCGCGCACTTCATCACCGACATCGTGAGCCCCGAGGACGCGAACCAGGGCGCGGCGAACGAGATCGACGGCGAGAACAAGTTCGCCGGGCTCGGGTCGCAGTGGACCCTCGGGATCGATCTCGGCGCGATGTTCTGAGACCCGCTGCGCCGGGGACGCTCGCCACGGGCCCCGGCGCAGAGCCGCTTCGAGCGGACGCGGCTCGCTGCGCTCCTCAGCGCTTCGAGCTCAGATCGGGCAGCGCGTAGCCGAGCTCGGCGAGGAGCGCACGGAATGCGCGGTCCTCGTTCCGCGCCACGGTGATGTGCTCCATGAACTTCTTGAAGTTGCCCTGAGCCGCCGCGTCGGCGGCGCGCTCGCTGTTCTCGAGCACGAGCAGGAGGTGCGGGTGCGCCTTGGAGACGGAGCTAGGGCACTCCATCTTGCTCGCCACCCGGGCGCGCGCTTCCGCGAGCGCATGCACCACCATGACGAGCTCCTTGTCATGGGTCCGCGGCAGGAGCATGTCGCCCTCCCTGCGCGCCTCGTCGAGCAACAGGCTCGCCCTGTCCAGATAGCTCCCGGCCCAGGCCGGCAGCGCGACGAAGAGCGAGCAGAGCGCGAAGGTGAAAGCAAGCATCAGGTGACGGATCATCGACTGGGTCCTCGGTCGTTCACGGTTTGCTCGGAGGGCGCCTCGCCGGATGGCGGGCCCCCCCTGCCCTCGGGCGCACCTTGCAGGGCCTCGGCGGCTGCCCGTCCATCGCATGCGGCGGCCGCGGGCTCCGGCGCGGCGCAGGAGAGAAGCGCGGCGCGCGCGGCCGCCTGCTCCGCAAGCTTCTTCGACCGGCCCCGGCCGGTGCCGATGACCTGGCCGTCGACCTCGACGGCGACGAGAAACGCGCGGTCGTGGTCGGGCCCCTCCGTGCCCATCAGACGGTAGCGCGGCGACGCAGCGCCGCGCGCCTGCACGCGCTCCTGCAGCTCGCTCTTCGCGTCACGCCCGAGCAGGCTGCCGCTCGCGAGCTGCGCGAGCGGGCTCGCGGCGATCTTCCGGCTCAGCGCCCGCGCGCTCTCGAAGCCGCGATCGAGGTACAGGGCCGCGACGAGCGCCTCGGTGGCGTCGGCGAGCACGTTCGTCTGGTCGCGCTCCCCGGCGACCTCCGCGCCGCGCCCGACCCGGAGCGCAGCGCCGAGCTCGATCCCTCGCGCCCACGCCGCCAGCGCGTCCGTGTTGACCAGGGCCGAGCGCATCATCGAGAGCTCTCCCTCCCTCGCCCCCGGAAAGCGCTCCATGAGGAGCTCCGTCACGCACAGGCCGAGCACGGCGTCCCCCAGGAACTCGAGGCGCTGGTTGTCCACGCGCCGGCCGCCTCGCTGCTCGTTCGAGAAGCTCGGATGCGTCAGCGCCTCCTCGAGGTGCGGCAGGTCCCCCTCCAGCCCCAGATCCAGACGTTGCAGCAGCTCGCTCGGGAGCATCCCCAGCACCTTGCCCACGCGCAGCGTCAGCCCGCGCTCAAGCGGTCGGTCAGCTCGGCCAGCTCCAGGTCGAGCGCGGTCAGACCGCCAGCGTCATGCGTGGACCACGCGACCCGCACCTTGCCCCACGACAGCGCGATCTCCGGGTGATGATCGCGCCGCTCGGCCAGGAGGGCGATCTGCATCACGAAGCCAACGCCGGTCCCGTAATCCGGAAACGAGTAGCTCCGCTCGATCTGCTCGCCCGCTCGCACCCAGCCCGGGTGAGCAGCGACGAACCCGGCGATCTCATCGTCCGAGAGCCGATCACGCTTGCCCATGGGACGCAACTATGGGCTAAGCCCCGCCCTGGTGGAACCCCGGAATGCAGCCCCCGCCCCGCGCAGCGTCCGCCACGCGCGCCGTTCGCCGTGCGCTATCCTCCCGCCTCGATGACCGGGCTTCACGCCTGCCCCTTCTGCCGGGAGATGTTCGAGGCGAAAGAGGCGTCCACGTGCCCCGCCTGCGGCCTCCGGCTGGAGGCGCTCGCGAAGCTTCCCCCCTCGTACGACGCGCTCCAAGAAGAGCCTGACGAGCCGCTCCCGCCGCACATGGAACCGCTCCCGTGGACCTACGCCGGGCGCGGCCGGGGCGCCCTGCTCGCGCTCGCGCTCCTCGGGCTCGCGGCGTTCTTCGCGCCGTGGATCCACGAGACGGCCCCCGAGCTCCGCGACCTCAGCGGCTTCGGGCTCGCGCGACGGCTCGGCTGGATGTGGGCCCCGGCGGTCGCGTTCTTCGTGATGATCCCGCTCGCGCTGACCCGGAGGTCGATCCACAAGATGCGCGGCGCCCGCGTGGCCGTCGCTTTCCTCGCCGCGGTCGCCCTCGTCACCGTCGCGATGCGCCTGATGTTCACGCCGGGCAGCACGCTGCTCCGTCCCGTCCGCTTCACGTGGGGCTACGGGCTCTACGCGACCGGGGCGATCGCGCTGCTCGCGCTGTTCACCGCCGCGTTCTTCGGAGGAAGGATCGACGACCTCCCCACGGGGCAGCGGCGGCGGGGCAACGAGGTGCTGCACTGAGGCACTGAGGAGCGCGTGGCCGGTGGCATCTCGGGTCGACAGGCTCCCCCGTGCGACGTAACCTTGATGGGAGTGGCCTTTGTTCGCTGCTCGAAGGTGCGCAATGGCCAAGCGATCTGCCAGCGTACGCCGTGAGCTCTCGCGGGACGACGAGACGTTCGATGTCCCCGCGGCGGTGCTCTGCGCGTGCTGCGGACAGCCCGACTGCGCCGGGTGCTCCGCGGCGAGCGACGAGGGCTCGGGGGTCGTCGCGATCGTCCCGTGGGAGCGCCCGATCGGCGGGGTCTGGTCGCGGCTCTGGGCCACATCGAGGGCGACCACGCTGGGAGCCGAGACGTTCTTCGCGACGATCCCCGACGGCGCGCTCCCCGCGGCCATGCGCTTCGCCCTGCTGGCGGAGACGCTCGCGATCCTGTCGATGATCGCCGCGCTCCTGCCCCTCGTCGCGCTGGCGCTGCCGAGCCTCACGCTGGAGCTGGCGCGCAACCCGGCCGCACGCGCGAGCGCCCTCCAGTGGCTCGCGATCGGCGTTCCGGCGGTCACCGTGTGGATGGTGCTCGCGCACACCTTGCACGGCGCCGCGCTCGACCTCGGGGCACGGCGCCAGGGCGCGCGGCCAGAGCGCCGGCGCGCACTCCGCTTCGGGCTCTACGCGTGCGGCTGGGATCTCATGGCCGGCCCGCTCGGCGCGCTGGCCATGCTCATCACGGGCGGCACCAAGGGAGCCGAGCAGGTCCTCTCGGCCTCGCTCCGGGTACCGGGCAAGGCGTCCATGGCGCTGCTCCTGGGCGTCTACGCGCTCCACCCCGACGCGGCGGAGCGCGCTCGACGCGCCGGGAGCATCGCCGCGCTCGCGCTCACCATCGCCTCCGGCTTCGCCGCCATCGCGCTCGCCGTCGCCTTCAGCTGACACGCCGTTCAGCGCCCTCGGGGGTGTCGCCCTCGGCGGCGCTGCCCCCGCGGGTGTCGAGCGCCCATCCGTGCGCGCCAGCAGCCTCAGCGCATGTCGTGACGCGGCACGGGCGAGGGCGGAGGCGCGCCAGGACGCCGACCGCTCGCGAGGGTGCCCGGGCGCCTCTTCGGCTGCAGATCGCCCGTCGAGGTGATGTCGATGAGGTCCACGAGCTCGGGGGCGTGACCGGAGACGTCCTGCGCTCGCAGGCGATCGAGGAGCTGCTTCACCTGCGCCTCCGCCTTGCCGTGCGCGAGGATCTGACGGATGGACGGCGCCTCTTGCTCGAGCGAGCGGCTCACGGGTTTCCTGCTCTGGCGCCGCCACAGCACAGCAAAGCCATCGCCCTCGGGCACGGGCTCGGGCACGAGCTCCGCGTCTTTCACCCCGGCGGCAGCCGAGAGGAGCCCCGGGTCGACCTTCAGCCCCGGCTCGGACGTCGCGCCATCGGACGCCACGAAGCCGAGATCGCCGCCGCGCATGCTCGTCGCCTTGTCGAGCGATTTCTCGCGCGCGATCTCCTTGAAACGCTGGGGTGACGGGTCCTTCTTCAGCTCGGCCAGGATCGCCTCGGCCTCCGCGCGCGTCGCGACGAGGATGCGCCAGAGCGCCACCATCGCCGGGGAGCTGAACCTGTCGCGGTGGGCCTCGTAGTAGGCGCGGACCTCCTCGTCCGTCACCGGGGAGCTCGCCGCCACTTCCGCCTGGATCCGCTGCAGCAGCGCGGAGCGCAGGACGCCGCGCACGCGATCCTGCACGTCGGCGCGCTCCGTGAGCTTCTGCGCGGCGGCCCCCTGGGCGAGGAGCAGCTCGCGCACGAGGACCTGGTTGACGAAGTTCTTCCGGACCTCTTCCGGGGTACGCCCGAAGGTCTGGAGCTGAAACGGCGGGACCTGCGCGAGCCTGCGCTCGACCTCCGACGCCGTGATCGCCGCGTCGCCGACGCGCGCCACCAGGACGTCCGCAGAGGCCGCTGGCTGGGCCTCAGCGCGGAGCGACAGGCCGGTCGACGCAGCGCACACGACCGCCATGGCGGCCGCGCCGAGGGGGAGCTTCAGCGTTCTCGCGCGCATCGGAGCGGGTTATCCCCGCGCCAGCAGGCAAGGTCAAGCTGCCCCGCGGCGCGCTGCCTCGGCGGACACGCCGCGCTCGTCCCCGCGTTCACCTCGGCGCTCGCCGCCCCGCAGCACCCCGGCCTTCCGCAGCGCGTGCGCGTCGAGCCCGACGAACCGGTAGACGTCCGCGGAGAAACCGTAGGCGCGGTGGAGGTGCCTCAGGCCCTCCACGAGCTCGGCGGTCACCTCGACCGGGGGCGGGGGCGGGTACGCCTTGCGGATCGAGGCGAGCGGCTCGCCCAGCTCAAGGAGCTCCTCGACGCGCGACAGCACGTCGATCGGCTTGAGCGCACGCTTGCCTCGCCGCGCGACGCCCTCGGCCAGCTCGGCGAGCAGGCGCCGGCGCCGGCGCTCGGTACGGCCGTCTCCGGCGCGGCCGCCGCCGCCCAGGAG
The DNA here is from genome assembly GCF_051524395.1 of Sorangium sp. So ce117. NCBI lineage: Bacteria > Pseudomonadati > Myxococcota > Polyangiales > Polyangiaceae > Sorangium > Sorangium sp. So ce117. The sequence continues at coordinate 2,487,063 of NZ_CP150309.1, read as the reverse complement.
CAGCTCGTTGAACCGGCGCGCGGCCCGGCGCTTCTCGACCGCATCCGGACTTCCCCGGCGGTTCTGCGCACCGCCGCCCCGCTTGGCTGGACGTGGCGCTTGGGTGGACCCGGCCGTGCGGGCCGGCGAGCTCTTCGTCTTCACGATCCTCGGCAAGAGCACAGCGCGCTCGAGGAGCCGGTATTCCCCGGCACATCTTCTTGCTGTCCCGGCAGTATAGACAGCTCATCCTCCCGCTTCGAAGAAAGCGGCGGGCGCACGGTCGCGCTCGCCCCGCGCGGCGCTGGACGTCAGCGCCCGCCTGCGCACCACGCGAGGGCCGTTCCGACGGCCGCGATCAGCCAGGCCGGCCACGTCGCGCGCACGAAGCCGGCGACGTCCGACAGGGCGCCGCGCCGGGCGCGCCGCACCGCCTCGGCGTGGCCCACCCGGCGCAGCTCCTCGCGCGCGATCTGCTCGTGCTCCTCGTCGTCGAGCGGATCGCTGCCAGCCAGATGGTGCAGGTGATGTGTCACCTCGTGGTCGATCGTCTCCTCGATCTCCGCGTCGATGTCGAAGCCGGGATCCTCGCGGGCTTCCGACCGGAACGTCCGATAGAAGATCCTGATCTCCGGAGGATGGGCGATCCCGAGCGCATCCGCGGGTGTCCCGGGCGTGTAGCAGCCGAGCAGCGGCTCGCCTCCGTCGTCGCAGGCCGGCACGCCTGCGTCGATGAAGAGATCGATGTTCCGCACGCCGCGGGCCTCGTAGATGCGCCCGGCCGCGGCGCGGACGCGCGCCTCGAAGCCGTCGAGATCCGGAAAGGCGCTCGAGGCGCTCGCGCGAGCCCTCGTCCCTGCCCTCGTCGAGCGGGGCTCCCCGAGCTCGTCCGCGTCCGCTCCGTCCGCTCCAGCAGCGCGCAGCGGGGCGCGCGCGAGCTCCCGCTCGAGCGGCACGTCGAGATCGTTGCGGGCGCCGCAGCCCTGGCAGCGGTAGACGGCGAGGAGCCGCGCGGGGTAGCGCGCCTCGTGGTAGAGGTCGACGATCGCCGCCCACGCCTCGTCGGGCGCTCTGGCGAGCGCCTCCGCGATCAGCGGCGCGCGGCGCTCGCGGCCGAGCGCCGCGATCCCCATGGCCACCACCAGCGACGGCGTGACGCGCAGGACGCCGTCGTCGGGCAGGCGGAGGAGCGGCATCGCTTCCTCGACGGTGCGCTCCACGAGCCGCACGGCGCGGCAGACGGCGCGACCCACGCGCAGCGCCGGGATCGGGTGCGACACGCCGAAGTCGAACGGGCAATCGAGCTCGGGATCGTGGAGCTCGCCATCGGTGAACGGCCCGATCTCCAGCAGGCCCGACGGAGCGACCTCGAACGGAGCGCTGCAGTTCTCGCAGGTGTAGGCGCCTGGTTCCTCGGGCACGACGCCGGCAGACGCGAGGAGCGCGCGCAGGACATGGGCGTCGGTGAGCGGGAGGCCGAGAGGATCCAGCGGCGCGCCGCGCGCGTCGGCCAGGACCGACGGGCCCGCGAGGACCTGCACGTCGAGCGCGCACCTGCCGATGGATGCGCGCTCGCCGCCGCGGCCTGCGGGAGCGCCGAAGACGGACGAAGCGCGAACGCGCGCGGCGGCGTCCGAGAGGCGCGCCACGCCGCCGGAGGGGAGGTGGACCTGAGCGGGGAGCAGGCGTCGCGCGGGCGCAGGCATCGCGGCGGCCTATATAGCGGGTGGCTCGCCTCAGGGGTCCTCGGGACGCGGCGGACCGCCGACGCCGCCCTCGTCGGCCGGAGCGAGCGATCCCCACGGTTCGCGATCCCTGTCGGTCGCGGACGGCTCGCTCGCCGCGCGGCCGATGTCGAGGCCGGCGGCGCTGGCGAGCTCGGCGGCTACCGCCGCGGAGAGCGAGCCTCCGCTGAGCGGTGAAGCGCCGGCGACGGTCGAGATGGGCGACGGCTCCGAGGATGGGCGATCTCGGCGGCGACCGCGCGCGAGCACCGGCGCGCGCTCCCCGTCGCCGGCCGGATCCGGCGCGGCCGCGCCCACGCGATGGACGGTCGCGCGCAGCTGCACGCGCCCGAGCGACAGGCTCGCCGCGCTGGCGGGCGGCACGCTCGACGAGAGCTCCGCGCCCACGGGCACGCCTGTCCCGAAATCGAGGTAGCGGGTGATCGCCAGGGCGTAGATGAGCTTGCGCACGGTCGGCTCCGGCGCGACCCCCGCTCGGAGGAGCGCGGCGAGCGTGGGCGTGGAGCTCTCCAGCGCCTCGATCACCGCGAGCTCGCCCTCGCGGAAACCGAAGCGGCCGGGCTCGAGGGCCGGGTGCAGGCGGAGGGGCACGGCCCCGATCCGCTCCAGGGTCCGCTGGAGGCGCGTCGAGCGCTCGCCGTGATCGCGCAGCCCCGCCCAGAGGAGCGCGAGGGGATCGACCTTCGCGGGATCTCCCCCCCACTCGGCCAGCGCGTCGAGGCCGTCGAAGTAGCGGTACTTCGTCTCCGGGGGCAGATCGAACAGGCGCACCATCCGCCTCACGAACTGGACCTGGGCAAGCCAGTCGATGGTCGTGGCGTCGACGCACCCCGACAGCAGCAGCACGTCCCCCAGGAGGCCCCTTGTCGCGAGCGCCTCCGCCAGGATCTCGGCGGTGATCACCCCCTCCTCGAGCAGGATCTCCCCGAACCGGGCGTACCCGTCGCTCGGACGGATCTTCACGGGGTTCCCCCGGACGATCCGCAGCGTGTGCTCGGCGCCCGTGGGCTCCACCAGAATGAGCGCGCCGGTCAGCCGATGCTCGACGGCATAGACGAAAAGATGAGCGAACGGCGTCCGCTCCAGATCTCCTTCCGCCGTCGCGAGACCGTCGGGAGACATCCTGGGCCAAGCTACCATAGCGCGCGCAAGCCGGATCCCCCTTTCTCCGCGCGCGGCGGCGCGGAAGCTGAGCAGGCGCCATTGGTCCCGCTGCCGCGCTCCGCCGGAGCGCGGGCCTCGGCCGCGGCGGTTCCGCGCTACGGTGGCAGATATGCCGCGCGGACATGTGCTGGTGCTCGACGACGAGCGGGCGATCTTGACGACCCTCCAGAAGGCCCTGTCGCTCGAGGGCTACACGGTCGACGTCGCCGGCGGCGTCGGGGTTGCAGAGGAGAAGCTCGCGAAGCGGAGCTACGACATCGCGCTCTTCGACGTCTCGCTGCCCGACGGTGACGGCGTGGAGTTGCTCCAGCGGATACGCGTTGCCGGCTCGGAGCTGCCTGTCGTGATGATGAGCGGCCACGCGACGGTCGACGCCGCCGTCCGCGCGACGCGGCTCGGGGCGATCGACTTCCTGGAGAAGCCGCTCTCGACCGATCGGCTGCTGCTCGTGCTCGAGAACACCCTGCGCCTCGTCCGCGCCGAGGCCGAGGCGAAGGCGCTGCGGACGCAGACCGGCCAGGTCGGCGAGCTCATCGGAGAGAGCCGGGCGATGCTCGACCTGCGCGAGCAGATCGCGCGCGCGGCGAAGGCGACAGCGACGGTCTTCGTGACGGGCGAGCGCGGCACCGGCAAGGAGCTCGTCGCGCGCGCGATCCACGGCGCGTCGAAGCGGGCGCGCGGGCCGCTCGAGAAGATGAACTGCGCCGCGGTCCCGAGCGAGCTCATCGAGAGCGAGATGTTCGGGCACGAGGCCGGCGCGTTCACGGGCGCGACGAAGCAGCGGCGAGGCAAGTTCGAGCGCGCGAGCGGCGGGACGCTGTTCCTCGACGAGGTCGGGGACATGCCGCTCGCGATGCAGGCGAAGCTGCTCAGGGTGCTCCAGGAACGGGAGATCGAGCGCGTGGGCGGGCACGAGACGATCAAGGTCGACGTGCGCGTGGTGGCGGCGACGAACCGCGACATCGAGGCGGCGTGCCGGGAGGGGCAGTTCCGGCCGGATCTCTATGATCGGCTGAACGTGCTGCCGCTGTCGCTGCCGCCGCTGCGCGCGCGGCGCGAGGACGTGCCGCTGCTCGCGCGGCATTTCCTCGCGCTCGCGACGCAGGCGAACGATCGGCCCGGGATGGCGCTCACGGACGGCGGGATGAGCATGCTGGTCGCCTACAGCTTTCCGGGGAACGTGCGGGAGCTGCGCAACATCATCGAGCGGCTGGTGATCCTGACGCCCGACGAGACGATCGACGAGGGCGACGTGAAGGTCTGCCTCGGAGGGCAGCAGGCCGCGATGAAGGGCGGGCTCTTCCGGCCGGGGGTGCCGTTCCGGGTGCTCGCGGAGGAGGCGGAGCGGGCGATCCTGGAGGAGGCGCTCGGCCATCACGGAGGGCAGATGGCCGCGACGGCTCGGGGGCTCGGGCTCGAGCGGAGCCACCTGTACAAGAAGTTCAAGGCGCTCGGTCTGCGGGGGGACAAGGGCGAGGCGGAGGACGAATAGGCCACCGAGGGGTGCAGCCCTCCCGGGGGGCCGCGCCGAGGGGAGGGTCTGCGCGGCGGCCAGAGGTGAGCGCTCACACCTCGCCCTGAGCCCCGAGCCTCAATCCGGCATCGCCCGCGGCGCAGGCGGCGACGCGCCCTTCATCGTCTTCTGGTACTCGATCGCCTGCTTCGCGTAGTCGTCCCGCTTCATCTTCGCGTACGCCTTGGCGAGCTCCCCGTAGATCTCGGCCGCGTCCCCCGGCTTCGGCCCGGACAGGAGCGCGCTGTTCAGCTCGTAGATCGCCGACACGTGCCGCCCCGTGCGCGCCAGCGCCCGCGCATAGAGCCGGTGGATCTCCGGGTTCGCCACGTCGACGAAGATCGCTCCCTCGCCGACCTTGCGCGCCTCCTCCCACGCGCCGCGCTCCACGAGCAGCCGGAGCAACCGCCGCCAGACCCGGCGATCGTGCTGGTCGAGGAGCGCGAGCCGGCGCAGCGCCGAGAGCTCGCCCGCCGCGTCCTTCTGCCGGCGCGCGAGGTCGTAGAGCCCCTGGAGCGGCTCGGCCTGCGTGGGATCCTGGCGCGACGCCGCCTCGAGGTTCGCCTTCATCTTCGCCGCGTCCTTCTTCAGCTCGGCGAGATCAGCGAGCTTCATCCGCACGACGTAGCCGTCGTTCCCGTCGGCGATCATCTTGCTCAAGAGCCTCGCCGCCTCGTCGGGCTTCTTCTCGGCGAAGGCCGCCCGCACCTTGAGGTAGGTCGCGTCGGGCTGCTTCGGGTCGACCCGGAGCGCCTCGGCGAGCACCGCCTCGCCCTCCTGGCGCTGCCCGTCCTCGAACAGCGCGAGCGCGAGCTCGACGAGCCGCTTCGCGTCCTTCGGGGCGCGCGCCGCCGCCTTGCGCGCCTCGTCGAGCGGCGGCGCATGCAGATCCGGGACGTACTGCTTCTCGTAGCGCTCGAGGCGGGGCTTCAGCCACGCACGGAAGCGCCGGTCGAGCTCCTCCGCGCTGATCCCGAGCGACTCCTTCACCACCTCCTGCGTCCGCTTGCCCGCGGCCCACCGGGGCAGCATCGAGACCACGTTCGGGAAGCCGAACTCGCCCGCCATGAAGACCACGATCTGGCTCGCCGCGAAGTAAGCCATCGTCACGTCCTCGATGTCGTCGACGTGCGTGAACGCCCGGTTGAACCCGTCGACCGCCGGGATCCTCCCGCCCTTCAGGGCGGCGAACAGCGCCGGATCTTCCTCGCGGTGCCACTCGGGCCGCCTCACGATCGTCTCGTACTCGCTGAGCCCCTCGGTGAACCAGCGCGGGACGTGGTTCTTCGACATCTGGATCGCGAAGACGTGCCCGAGCTCGTGCCACAGCACGTTCCCCCAGTTGAACTCCCCCGCCGCCGGGCTCAACGCCGCGAGCGTCTGGCCGAAGCAGACGCCCTGGATGCCCACGTTGGGCAGGCCGCTCGTCCTGACGCTGAAGTTCTCCGTCGACGCGTAGAGCTCGATCGAGACCGGGACCTTCGGCGTGAAGCCGTAGCGCTTCACCATCGAGCCCCAGGCCTCCTCGAGCATGCGCGGCACGTACCGCTCGAGGATCGCGCGCTCCTGCTTGTGGTAGCGGACGCGGAACGTCTGCCCCTCCACGGTCACGTACTGCGCCGTGATGTCCTTCTCGTAGAGGTTCAGCGTGTTGAAGACCCGCACGTTGAAGCGGTCCTTGTCCCACGCCTTCTGGAGCGAGAGCACGCCGCTCTTCTCGTCGCCGGCGCGGATCAGGTTCAGGCCGAGCGTGGCGTGCGCCTTCGCGTCGTTCGGATCGACCTGCGTCGCCTCCCCCATCATCTTGACGATGTCGTCGTAGCGATGCTCCCACTCCGCGAACTCGCCGACGATCTGGAAGAACCGCGAGAACTCCGGGTTCAGGCCGAGCACCTTCGCCTTGATGGCCTCGAAGCCGGCCGCGTCGTCGGCGAGGAAGCGGCCCGCCGCCTTGATCGAGAGCAGCGCGAGGTCGTTCGGGTTCACCTTGAGCCCGCGGTCGGCCGCGGCGTCCGCGGCGTCGATGTCCATGTCGCGGAGCGCGAGCCCGGCGCGGACGAAATACGCCTCCGCGAGGTTCGGATTCACGGAGAGCGCCTGCGCGACCTCGCTGTCGGCGCCGCCGAAGTCCATCGCGCTCTCGAGCTTGACGCGCGCCATGGCGACGCGGCAAAGCGGATCCTTCGGGGCGAGCTTGAGCGATTCCTTCACGACCTGCCCGGCGTGGCCGGGGTCGTATTTGTCGAGGAACAGCTCGGCCCGCCAGAGCAACGTCTCGACCCGCTGCTTGCCGCCGACCTTCTCGGCCGCGTTGAACGCGTCGTTCGCGTCGCGCGCGCTCCGGAGCAGGTGCGCCGCGCGCCCGACGAGCGACAGCCCCTCCGCGTCGCTCGCGGTGATCTTGTCGTCGTTGTAGTCGTCGATGATCGTCATCAGCGGCGCGCGCGCCTCGCCCCGCTTGCCCGACTCGATCAGGAGCTCGCCGAGCACGAGCCGCGCGCGGCGGGCCTCGTCCTCCCGCTCCACCTCGCGCACCGCCGCGATCGCCTCGGCCATCTTCCCGCGGCGCGCGAGCGCCTGGGCCCGGAGCGGCGCGGCGGCGATCCGCGCCTCCTTGCCGAGCGCGGCGGCGGCCTTCGCCGTCTTCGCCGCGTCGTCGTAGCGGCCCGTGTGCAGCTCGATCCGCGCCTTCGCGAGCAGCGCCGCGGCGCGCTCCTTCCCGCCCTGGAGGCCGAGGATGACCTTCTCGGCCTCGGCGTAGTCGCCCTGCGCGAGGAGCGCCTCCGCGCGCGAAAGCGAGGGGGGCGGCTCGCCGGAGGCGGGAGCGGGGGCCGCGCAGGCGGCGGCGACGAGGAGAGCGGCAAGAGAGCGGCGGATCGAGTGGCTTCGCATGTCACCCCGTGCGCAACCGTGCGCGACCGTTCGTCAATCGTGCACGACCGCACGCAAACGAACGCAAACCTATGCAAACCTACGCAGAACGAACGCAAACCTACGCTGGGACGCGGCGCCCGGTCGAGCCGGGTGAGGCCATCGTAACCGACGCCACCGGCGCGACCGAACGGCGAAAGGCCGAGCATGAGCGAGCGCGCGAGGGCGCGCCAGGGCGCGCGCTCCCGCGATCGTGGTATGCGGGCGTCCATGGCAAGCAAGCTCGCCGGGCGGGTCGTTCTCATCACGGGCGCGTCGTCGGGGATCGGCGAGGCCCTCGCCCGGGAGGTCGCCCGGCGCGGCGGCCGGGTCGTCCTCGCGGCGCGGCGGGCCCAGCGGATCGAGGCGCTCGCGACGGAGATCCGGCGGTCCGGCGGCGAGGCGCTCGCGACCCCGTGCGACGTCACGCGCGACGGCGACGTGGAGCGCGCCGTCGCGCAGACGAGCGAGGCGTTCGGGCGGCTCGACATCGCCATCGCGAACGCCGGGTTCAGCGTGGCGGGGCGCGTCGAGGAGCTCGCGCTCGACGATTTCCGCCGGCAGTTCGAGACCAACGTGTTCGGCGCGCTGCGCACCGTGAAGGCCGCGCTGCCGGAGCTCAAGCGATCGCGCGGCGGCGTCGCGCTCGTCGGCAGCGTCCTCGGCTACCTCGCGGTCCCCGCGGTGGGCGCCTACACGATGAGCAAGTTCGCGGTGCGCGCCCTCGCCGAGACGCTGCGCGCGGAGCTCCACGCCGAGGGCGTCGCGGTCACGCACGTCGCGCCGGGGTACGTGGCGAGCGAGATCCGCCAGATCGACAACGCGGGCACCCTGCACGAGGGCGCCCCGGATCCCGTGCCGCGCTGGCTCGTCATGCCGGCGCAGACGGCGGCCCGACAGATCATGGACGGCATCGCCGCGCGGCGCGACGAGGTGATCGTCACCGCCCACGGCAAGCTCGGGGTGTCGCTCTCCAGGCACGCCCCGGGGCTCCTCCGCGCGACCGTGTCGAGGCTCCCGCGCAAGCGCCGCGTCAGCGAGCGCTGAGCCGGCGCGGCGCCGCCTACGGCGCGGCCTGCGCGAGCTCGCGCCGGACGAGCGCCTCCAGGGCGTCGATGAAGCGCGGCCGCGTGTTCACGGCCGGCGCCCGGGAGAGCCGCGCGAGGCCCGCCTCACGGGCGAAGACCTGCGCCTCCACGTCGAGATCGTAGAGGGTCTCGACGTGATCCGCGACGAAGCCGATCGGCGCGATCAGCGCCTCCCGCACGCCGCGCGCGGCGAGCCCGTCGAACGTCGACCGCAGATCCGGACCGAGCCAGGCGTCGCCGGTCATGCCCTGGCTCTGGAAGGCGACGAGCACCGGGTTTCCGCGGGCGGCGATGCGGCGCTCCACCTCGGCGGCCATCGCGCGGAACTGACGCTCGTACGGATCTCCGGCGGCGATGATCCGCTGCGGGAGGCTGTGGGCCGAGAGGATCACCGCCACCTTCGCCCGGCCCTCCTCGGGGATGCGCGCGAGCGCCTCGTCGATCACCTCGACGAAGGCGTCGATCAGCGCCGGCTCGAGCCCCCACGCAGGCACGCACCGGACCTCCATGCCGCCCTGCTCGGAGGCCGCTTCGCGGACGACGGCGTGGTAGACGTCGACGGACTGCGGCGCGAGCGGCAGCGAGACCACGCGCTTCACGCCGCTGCGATGGAGGGCGCCGAGCACCTCGGCCGGATACGGGTGCCAGAGGCGCCCGGCGATGGCGACCGGGAGTCCGAGCCTCGCGGCGAGCGCGTCCGCCTGGGCCTGCGTGATGCGCATGAGCGGCGAGCCGCCGATCGCCTGGAAGCGGCGGCGGACCTCGTCGATCACCTCCGGCGGGGCGGGCCTGCCGCGGCGGATGTTGGTGACGAATGCGGGCAGATCGTCGAGCCGCTCGACGGTGCCGTGGCAGCTGAGGAGGACGGCGGTGGTCACGGCGCTACTCTACATCGGCGCCGCGCGCGCAGCGCAGCGCGCGCAGCGCAGCGCTCGCCGGCGCGTGAGGGCGCCGCCGCTCGCTGGCGCTGGCTCAGTCCGCGTCCCAGGCGACGACGACGCGATCGTGGCCGATGAGGCCGTTCTTCTTGCGGGCCAGGTGCTGCGCGATGACCCGATCGCCGGCCGCATAGACGCGCACCTCCATGTACGCCAGCCCCTCGTCGGTCTCGATTCCGTCCAGGATCTCCGTCGAGTCGAGCTGGCGCTCCCAGCCCGAGACCGGATCGCGGAAGAGGTCGCTCTTGAGCCGCTCCAGGATCGCGTGCCTGCCGCTGGTGACGCTGGGGTGGGCCGGCGGATCGCGGCTGCTCACCTCCTCGATCACGGCGTCTTCCGCGTAGATCCGGGAGAGGGCCTCGATGTCCTTGCCCCTCAGGGCACGGGTGATCTCTGCGAGCAGTCCACCGTTCACCCGCTGGGCCGAGGGTCGCGTCCGCGCCGAGCCTTCCATGCCCGCTTGCATGGGACGCAGCGGCGCAGGCGTCGAGCCCGTGCCAGGGCCGCGCGGCAACGGTGACGGTGATGAAGCGATGAAGCGATGAAGCGCCGCATCCCGGCAGCGAGATCGGGCCGCGACGCGAGCGTCACGGATGTGACAGACGAGCGCTGAGCTCGGTGGGCAGCCCTCCTCCACATGGCCACCAGCCGAGATCGCGCGGCTGGCGGCGAGTTGCAGCGCCAGGACGGACGTGATGAATAAGGAAGGTTATGACGCAGCGCCGCACGGTCGTGCTCGCCGATCTCCATCTCGTGCGCCAGACGCCGCGCGACGTGACCGCCGATCTTGCCCGGTTCGTGGAGGCCCACCGGGGGGCACGCATCGTGGTCGCGGGCGATCTGTTCGATCTCTCCTCCGAGTCGCCCTGGATGCCCCGGCCGCGTGCGCTGCGCGAGGCGCTCCTCGCGCACCCGACCGCGCGGGCGGCGCTCGCCGAGCACCTCGACCGCGGCGGCGAGCTCTGGCTGGCGGGTGGCAACCACGACGCCGAGGTCGGGGCGCCCGACTTCCCCGTGGCGCTGGCGGAGGCCCTCGAGGTGACCGGCGAGGCCCGGTCGCGGATCCGCACGACGCCCTGGTTCTTCCGCGAGGGGGCGATCCATCTGGAGCACGGCCACCTGTACGATCCGGACAACGCCCCGGCTCACCCGCTCGTGGTCGGCGAGCGCAGCCTCGGCGTTCACTTCGTCGAGGAGTTCATCGCGCCGACCGGCGCGCACCGCTATCTGCAGGCGAACGATCAGACGCCGCTCAGCTTGTTCCTCTCGGCGTTCACCTGGTACGGCCCTCGCGCGCCCTACGTCATCTACCGCTACTTCCACGCGGCGATCGGCGCGATGTTGAAGAGCGGCCCGCTCTACCGTGCGGGAGGCGAGACCACGGTGGGCGCCGCGGCCATGGAGCGCTTCGCGCACGAGCTCGGGGTTCCGCGCGCGATGGCGGACGCGCTCGTCGGGCTCGGGGCCACGCCGACCCTGGAGAGCGCGGCGCGCACGTTCACGCGGCTGTACTTCGATCGCGTGATCGCAACGCTGTCGATGGGCGCCGGGATCGCGGCGCTCGGGCTCGGCGCGCGGGGGACCGGCGCCGCGGCGCTCGGGCTCGGCGCGCTGCTGATGGGCACGAGCTGGGCGAGCGGGCACAACCGCTACGCCGGCACGGTCGCCGAGCGCCTGGCCGAGAGCGCCGGCCGCGTCGCGAGGACGACCGGCGCGAAGCTGGTCGTCTTCGGCCACACGCACCGCGAGGCGCTCGGCGACGGCTACGCGAACACCGGGAGCTTCTCGTTCCCTCGCGCCGCGCCCGGCCGGCCCTACGTGGAGATCGAGGGGCCGCCCGAAGCACCGCGCGCGATGACCCGCTTCTGGCGAGCCGTGGCGTGACTCCGAACCGCTAGACGCGGGTGCCCGCTCTAGTTCCCGCTCGCGTGCGCGGTGAGCGCGCCCTCGACGAGGTCGAGCGCGAGCGGAACGTCCTCTTCCGGGATCGGCGCGCCGCCGAGCATCGCCGCCAGCAGCCGCTCCCTCGGCTCCGGCCGCAGCACGACAGGTCCGCCGCCACAGGCCCGGCAGACGAGGCCGCCGCGCGCCGGGTCGGCACAGGCCGACTGCGTCGTGTCGCAGGCGCGCCCGCAACGGACGCACTGCATGAGCTCGAGGCCCCAGCCGAAGGCGACGAGCAGGCGCAGGCCGGTCTCCGCGAGCAGCGCCTGGGGAGGGGCCGTGGACACCTCGTCGAGGCGGTCGAGCAGCTGGTTCAGCTCGCTCCACGCCGCCTGCTCGGCGGTGTGCGCCGGCGCGATCTCCCGCACCCAGCGCAGCGCGCGCCCGGCCACCTCGAGACGCCCGAGATCCCCCGCGAGGCGCAGGCGCGGGCGCTCGATCGCCGCTTCCGTGAGCTGGGCGAGCTCCGCGCCCGGACGGATCTCCAGGGTCACGCGGAGCAGGTGCATCGGCTCGAGCGCCGGGAAGCGCTTGGCCGAACGGCGCGCGCCGCGCGCCGTGGCAGAGATGAGCCCCCCCTGCTCGGTGAAGAGTCCGACCAGGAGGTCGGCTTCACCGAAAGGTACACGCCGGACCAGAAGCGCCCCGGTCCGGAGGCGCTCCGTCCGCAGGCGAACCGATCGAGGCATGGCAGGTACCGGCGGTTATGGCGCGAACCGCGCGCGAGCGCCCGGCGAAAATTTGGCCCTCAGGCCGAGAGGGAGGTACTCGCCCTCGCGAGCGTGCCCTCCGACAGCTCCGGCGGCATGTCGTGGCCGCGGGGCCTGAGCACGATGCTGAGCGCCAGCGTGAAGAGGATGAGCAGCAACACGAACGCGATCGCGACCCCGAAGCGCCTGCTCTGGGTGCGGCGCGCGGGCGCCGCGATGGGCAGCGGTGTCACCAGCGCGATCCGGCGGCTCGCCGTGTATCGGGCCAACACCTCCTCCATCGGGAGCGAGACCGCGCGAGCGTACGCCTTCAAGAACCCCCGAACGAACACCTCGCCGGGCAGGTCGTCGAAATGATCTGCCTCGATTCGTTCGATGGAGATCACCGGGATGCGCGTGGCGCGGGCGACTTCCTCCACGCTCATGGCTCGGGCCTCACGCGTGCGTCTCAGGTAGCGTCCGATCGACTCCATCCCATTCCACCCATCGTCATTCGGTCGTCACTCTACTCACCCTGAGAACCGTTGCTCAACCCCCTAGCGCACTCCGCGGTACTTCTCGGAGAGCGGCGCGCCGAGGCCCTATTGCAACGTCTGTAACTGTGCAGCGCAGCGCTGCCCCACGGGCGTCGTCGCGTTGATCTCCCGGCACCGCTCGAGATCGGCGCGCGCGTCGTCCACGAGCCCCCTCTTCTCGGCGATGCGGGCGCGCGCGTCGAACGCGTCCTGCAGCCGCGTGCACTCCGGCTGGTCGGTCTCGACCGCCCTCGTCAGCGCCTCGCGCGCCAGATCGAGCTCGCCTCGCTTCTCGTAGGCGAGGCCGAGCCGGTACTGCCCCACGCAGAAGAGCGGCTGCGCGGCAATCGCGCGGCGTAGGGCGTCGATCGCCTCGTCGTTCCTGCCCTTGAGCAGGTACGCCCAGCCCAGGTTGCCCCACGACTTCTCCGGCGAGGCGTACAGGATATCCTCGGTCAGCGGCTTGAGCACCGCGATCGCCTCGTCGTAGCGCCGCTGATGCACGAGGATGACGCCCAGCGCGTTCTTCGCGTCCCGCATCTCCGGGTTCGCCTCGAGGGCCCGCCGCGCCATCTTCTCGGCGCTGTCGAAGCGGCAGTCGCTGGAGTGAGCATCACCCGCGCAGAAGCCGAGCAGGATCAAGGCGCCGAGATAGGACGCCTCGGCGTTGTCCTCGTCGTGCGAGAGCGCCTGCTCGACGTGCGCCAGCGCCTCGCGCAGGCGGCCGCGCTGGAACGAGTCGCGCGCGAGATCATATTCCGCGAGCGACCGCGCGTCGCTCGTCTGCGCCGAGGGCTGCGCGCCGCCGCCGCACGACACGAGCGCGAGCGGCGCAACGGACGCAACGAACGCAAACGACAACAGCGACCCCATCGACACGACAGCAGCCGCGCCGCGGATGCACCCCGCGCGGGTCGCTGCTGTCCTGTGTCGCTGCGAGGTCATGTGCGATCTTGAATCCGCTGCCGAACGATGCCGCGGCGCGGCACATTGTCAGGACGGGACTTCGCCTGCCCTGCGGGGACCCCTGAGTAAACCAGGCCGCTTGTCACGTCAACCTGCGAATCTCCCTGGAAGACGCGGCGCGTTCTCGGGATCCCGATTCGGCTTCCAGCAGTTGTCAGGTCGGCGTACGATGGTGGCGCAGGCGGTTCCTGCTCGTCACTGTTCGCCACGGATCTCGTCCTTGAGACCCAGCAGGCCGAACAACCTCCGCAGCGCTTCCATATCGGGGATCTCGAGGCGCTCGTCAGCGACGCGCAGGTACTGGCCCTCCCGGAGCTGCTGGACGGCGCGCTTCACCGTGTCGACGTCGAGGCCGACGCGGGTGGACAGCTCCATCGGCGAGATCGCGAACGAGGCGCCGTTCGAGGCGGCGCCGCCGGTGGCGCGCGACTGCTGAGCGAGCTTGAGGAGCGCGTTCACGACCTTCGACTGCGTGTCGGTGAGCATCATGATCTCGATCTGGTCCTCCGCGTCGCGGAGCCGACCGACGAGCTGCTTGATGATGCGCATCGCGACGGCCGGGTTGCGCTCGACGAGGTTCTGCAGCGTGCCCTGATCGAGCGCGAGCGCGACCCCGCGGGAGAGCGCGATCGCCGTCGAGGAGCGCGCCGCGCCGCCGAGGAGCGCGGATTCGCCGAACAGGTCGCCGGGCTTCAGGACCATCAGGCTGCGCTCGGCGCCGCGGACCTTCTTGATGAGCCGGACCCGCCCTTCCTCGAGGAGGTACGCCTCGGTCCCGGGCTCGCCCTCGCGGAAGATGACGTCGCCGGCCTCGAACGGGCGGCCAAACCGGGCGCGGAGCCGCTCGGGATCGGGCCCCGGCTCGGCCGACTCCACGGGGGCGGACAGGGCGGCAGGCTCGTCGCGCGACGCGGCAGGGGCGGAGGGAGAGCCAGCGGGCTCCCCAGCCTCGGCGGGCGGCGGAGCGCGCTCCGCGTCGCTAGGGCTCGAGGCCTCGCGCTCCGCGTCCGGTGCGACGCCGTCCCCTTCAGGCGAGCTGATCATCGGGGCGGAGTGTATCCCAGCTCGGCCGGCTTCGCGTCCGGCGCGCGCACATAGAGCGGCTCCAGGAGCGCCGGATCGTGCGGGGACGCCGCTGGCCCGCGCTCGCCGCCCGCGGCGGCCGCCCGGAGCCGGTCGATCGCGAGGCGTCCGATCCATGTCGCGTCGGGGAAATCCAGGGCGTTGCCCCGCGCGGCGAGCGGCCGGAGCGCCTCGATCTCCTCGGCGACGGCGCCGACGACGACGATGCGGCGCCCCGCGGCGAGCTCGGCCACGACATCGAACGCCGCGTCGCGCGGCAGGTGGCGCGGCGGGATCGAAGGCGCCGCCGCGGGCGCATCGAAGGCGGCCAGAAAGACCTCTCCCTTCTTGGCGTCGATCAGCGGGACCAGGAGATCGCCGGGGCTCGCCGCGCCAGCAGCGAAGGCAGCGGCGGCCATCGCCTCGAGCGAGGTGACGCCGGCGACCGGGACGTCCAGCGCCAGCGCGACGCCCTTGGCCGCCGCGACCGCCACCCGGACCCCGGTGAACGAGCCGGGCCCCACGTCGCAGCCGAGCGCCTGCACCGCCGCGGCCGGTAGGCCTGCCGCGGCGAGCACCTCGTCGACGGCTCCGAAGATGCGCTCTGCGTGCCCGTGCAGGTCGGCGTAGGTCATCGCCGCGAGCAGCCGCGCGCCGGCCGCCGGTGCCGCGGCGAGGCCGGCGGTGGAAAGCGCGCCGCCCCGCGACGCCGCCGCCTCGGCGTGCAGGTCCACGTCCGCTGCTTCGAAGAGGGCGGCGCTGCCGCGCGGGGTCGAGGTCGAGAGGGCGAGGAGCTTCAAGGCGCGCTCGGGAACGTTGCAGCCGCGATGCTGTCTGGCAGAACCTCGGGCCAAGGGCAACGAGCTTCGGCGAGGCGCTGGGGCCGCTGTCCGTTCGACGGGGCCGAAGAGCGGGGTGAGAGCCGATGCGCGATCAACGAGCGATGCTGCCAGCGCTCCTCGTATCGGCGCTCGTCCATCTGGGCGCGTGGAGCTCGGCGCGGCTCGGGCCGGAGGTGCCCGCCAGCGATCCCGCCGAGCCAGCGGCGGAGCGCGAGCCGATCGATCTCTGGACCGGGCTCACGGCCGCGCTGCCGGGCAGCGGTGGCGCGGCGCGCCCGAGCGACGCTCGCGGCGGGCGCGACGAGACCGGCGAGCGCGGCGAGCGCGGCGAGCCGACGAGCATACCAACGGCGCGCGCTCCGGCCGATGCCAGCCGGCCGACGGAGCCTGCAGAGCGCCCTGCAGAGGCCGGCGGCAAGCCGGCGCCGCCCATGGCGGCCGCGCCGCGCGGCCAGGAAGCGCCTCGGCCGAATGCGACGCCCCGGCCCAAGGCGACGCCCCGGCCAGCAGAGCGACGCCGGGAGCCCGCGACGAACCGGGAAACCGGCGCACCGGCGCGCTCCGCCGCCGCGCGGACGAGCGCTGGCGCTGGAGAGGACGGCGAGGGCGACTTCGGGGCGGCCGGCGTCAGCGCTGTGCGCAACCTCGGGCGCGCCTTCACGAGGGCCATCCCGCCCGCGTGCCAGGCGGATCCGATCTGGGCGACGCTCCCGCCCGGAAGCGCGGGGAAGGCGCGCTTCGTGATCGACATCGACGACGCCGGGCACATCGCGACGTGGCGTCCGGAGCCCGGAGGGGAAGAGCCCGCGCGACACCTGAACAACCTGGCGAAGCGGACGATCGCGCTGCTCGGCGGCGGGACGTTCGCGGTGGCGCGGGGCGCCGTGACGGCAGGGAAGCAGACGCTGGAGGTGAGCGCCGTCGTCCGCGTCGGCGAAGGCGCGGGAGAGACAGGCGCTCCTGCCGATCTGGCGTGGCGCTTCGAAGGGGGGCGCGGCAAGGCGTCGTTCGTCCAGCCCGGCGGTCGCCTGGTGGAGGTCGTCGTCCAGGTGGTGCGCACGGAGGCCGCGCGAGGCGCGCCTCCTGGCTGAGCGGCCAGCGGGCCGCGCGTGCGCCTCCTCGTCCGGCCCACGGAGCAGCTCGGCCGCGGCGCGGAGCGCTTTCCAGCGGCGGTCCTTGCGCGCTTGCGGTCGCGCCTCGAGGCTCTACGTCCGGCCCGTGGGACGGCTCCGCGCTGCCGCATGGGCGTGTGTCGGGTTCCTCGGGACCGCACCGCTCGCTGCCTGCGACGACCGGGCAGCCGCGCTCTCGCCCCCGCCATCGCTCCGCGGCGTGGCGAGCGCGCCGTGCTCGGTCCTGCGCGCGGAATCGCCGCCCGAGCCGCCAGCGGCCCGCGGCGCGATGACCCTGCCTGCGCTGATCGAGCAGGTGCGGCCGGTGGTGGTGACCATCACCACCCTGCGCGCGCCCTCGTTTCCAGACGGGCGCGCGGGCCCGGCGCTCCCGTTCGAGGGCCGTGTGCAGCGGGTGGAGCGGGCGATCGGATCCGGGTTCGTGATCGCCGAAGAAGGGCTCGTGCTGACGAGCGATCACGTGATCGGCGACGCGTTCGGCATCGAGGTGCAGCTCTCGGACGAGCGCGCCTTCGAGGCGACCGTGGTCGGGCGGGATCCGACGCTCGACGTGGCGCTGTTGAAGCTGCTCGGAGCGGGGTCGCTGCGGGTCGCCTCCCTCGGATCGAGCGCGCCGGTCCGGCCTGGCGACGGCGTCATCGTCATCGGGAGCCCGTTCGGGCTCGGACCGACCGTGACCCGGGGCATCATCAGCGCGACGTCGAGGCCCATGGGCACGGGGAGCCTCGACGGCTTCCTCCAGACCGACGCCGCCATCAACCCGGGAAACAGCGGCGGGCCGCTCTTCGACGCCACGGGGCAGGTGATCGGCATCGCGACGGCGATCCACGCCGATGGCCGCGGCATCAGCTTCGCCCTGCCGATCGACGAGGTGCTCGAGATCCTGCCCGAGCTGCGGGAGACGGGCCGCGTGGACCGAGGGCGCATCGGGATCAGCTTCCAGGAGGTGACCTCGCAGCTCGCGCGGGTGCTCCGGCTGCCAGGGCGCATGGGCGCGCTGATCACGGAGGTCGAGCCGGAGGGCCCCGGAGCGCGGCTGGGCTTCAGGCCGGGCGACGTGATCACGTCGGTCGAGGGGCGCCGCGTCGAGCACGCGCGCGAGCTCGCGCGCATGCTCCGGCGAGCCAAGCCAGGAGACGAGGTGGAGCTGATCTACAAGCGCGACGGCGCGGACCGGCGCGCGACGATGAAGCTCGATCCGTCGGCCCCCCACGAGCCGTCGTCGGGCTGGCGCGCGCTGGAGGATCGCGCGCCGAGGGGCGCCGAGCAGCCGCCGTTCGGCGTGCTGGCGAGCGACGCCCTGGAAGGAGCGCGCATCGAGTCGATCGCGCCTCGGAGCCCTGCGGCTGGCCGCCTCGAGGTGGGCGACGTGGTGCTCGACCTGAACGGCGCGCCGGTGCGGGGCGGCGCCGACCTGACCGCGCGCCTCGGCGCGGCGGCACACCAGGATCTCCTGTTGCGGGTACGGCGCCACGGGGCGCCCCGCTACCTCGCGGTCCCGGCGCGCTGAGCGGGCGTCGCTCCAGCAACCTCGGTCCGGCGCGCTGAGCGCGGGCGACACACTCACCGAGCGCTGGCCACACGCCCGCCGAGCGCGGGCCACATGCCGCAGAGCGCGGGCCCACGGCTCACCGAGCGCGGGCTACATGCCCGCAATGGACGCTGCTACGTTACGCCGCATGGGAGCTTTGGCAGGCGCGAGGTGCCCGATTTGCCGCAAGTCGGCGGGGCCCAGGCCCGAGAACCCGGTCTTTCCGTTCTGCTCGCCCCAGTGCAAGCTGGTGGACCTCGGCCGCTGGCTCGACGGTGGCTACCGGGTGCCTGGCCCGCCCGTTTCATCCACAGGGGACGCCGAGACCCTGGAATCGAAGGGACGAACCGACGGGCTCGACGGGAACATCCAGGAAGAGGACGAATGATCGCTCGTCGCGCGCTTTGCTTGCTGACCGTTCTCACGTCGGCCTCCATGACGTCCGCGGCCCTGGCACAGCAGGGGCAGCCGCTCCCGGGGACCTCGCCGAGCGTCGGCGCCAGCGCCGCCTCGCCCGCCGGCGCCGCGGCCGCGCAGCCGAACCCGTACGATCCATCGATGCAGGCCGGAGGCCTGGCGCCGCCCCCTCCGATGACCACGCCCGAGCCGGAGCCCGCCGCCCCCGACGGCACAGAGCAGCGCCTCGACGAGGCCAAGGAGCGGGACTCGGGGCGCGGCCTCGAGATCGTCTGGCTGAACGTCGAGGGAGGCTACGAGAACGTCGGCCTCCAGACGTTCAACATCGACGAGGACGACTTCACGGCCGGGTTCGTTTCGAGCGCGGCCAACGGGGGCGTCATCGGCGCGGGGGCCGGCGTCCGGCTCCTGTACTTCACGCTGGGCGCCCGCGGACGGGTCGGGTTCTTCAGCGACTGGCAGCTCTTCACCCTGGGCGGCGAGGTCGGCATGCACCTGCCGCTCGGGAAGCTCGACCCGCACGTCGATCTGGGCTTCGGCTACGCCGGCCTCGGCAGCGTCAAGAGCGCCGTGAGCGGCGCGGCCGACGCCATCGCGATCCGCGGCTTCTACGGGAGGGTCTCCGGTGGGCTCGACCTCTACCTGTCGCCGGTCTTCTCGATCGGCGCGAACGCGAGCTGGGAGCTCCTGGCGCTGACCAGGCCGGGGCTCTCCGCGGCCGCGATCGAAGGGATCAAGGGCGGAGCCGCCGCGCCCCAGCAAGCCAAGGCCGATCTGCTCGCGGCCGAGGGCTCCAGCGTGGGCTCGGCGCTCGCCCTGACCGCGGTCGCCGGGCTCCACTTCTAGCCGCAGCGAAGCCAGCTCCACCGCCCCGCCCCTCGCGCCCATGAACGCCGCCGCCGCGCTCCTCTGGCTCGCCACCGTCGCAGCGCCGCTCGGAGGGCTGGCCGCGCTCCTCATCTGGTCGCAGCGCCTCTATGGCAGGCGCCGGTTCGCGGTGGCGACCGCGCTGCTCGGCGCGCTCGCGTTCGTGCCGGCGCTGCTCATCGAGACGTTCCTCCAGCGCTGGCAAGGCGTCGACAAGGTCGCCAGCGCGCTCGACGCCGTCACGCTCGTCTACATCTTCGTGGTCACGGCGCCGCTGGAGCAGGGCCTCAAGGTGGCGGCCGTCGCGCCGATCGCGCGGCTGCGCGCGGTGGAGGAGCCGTTCGATGGGCTCGTGTACGCGGCCGCCGCGGCGCTCGGGTTCGTGTCGGCCCACAACGCCGTGTACCTGTGGGGCCGGCCGCTGGAGCCGCTCGACATCGCGCGGGCCCTCCTCGCCGTGCCGGCGCACCTCTTCTTCGCCTCGCTCTGGGGCTACGCGCTGGGCCGCGAGCGCACGCGGCCGCTGGGCGGCCGTCGCTTCAACGCCGCGTGGCTGGGCGCGATGGTGCTCAACGGCGCCTACGACTACATCGTCTTTGCGTGCCGCCCGGTCGCGCTCGTCATCGCGGCGCCGGTGCTCCTCGGCACCGGCCTCGTGACCTTCCTCGCCGCCCGCGACCTGCTCCGCCGAGGCGCATCGCCGCACAGCTCGCAGCGCAGGGAGCGCCGCTTCCTTCCGCGCATCGCTCCGCCGTCGCTCGGAACGTTGCGTGAGGCGCTCAGGCGCACCGAACGACCGGTGACGCTCACGTGGATCGCGTTCGGCGCGCTCGTCACGGTCGGGGTGATGACGACCGCGCTCGCGATCGCGATCGCGCTCGGCCATCGCTTCGGCGTCGACTTCGCGGCGGTGGACCGGGGCGACGCCTCGACCGCCGCGGCGGCGCCGCTCCTCTTGCTCGTCGCAGCGGCGATCGCCGCCTTCCCCTTGGCTGGTTATCTCGTCGCCCGGGCCTCGTCGACGGGCAGCGTCCTTGAGCCGGCCGCCTCGGCGGCGCTCGCCATCCTGGGCTCTCTTGTGCTGCTCGGCCTCGCGGCCCCGGTCGCCGTCGTGTTCGCGGCCGCGCTCGCCCCCATCGCCTTCAGCCTCGCGTGCGCGGGCGCCTGGATCGGCACCACCCGCTGAACGCGGGGCCGGCTCACGCCTGGCGCCAGAAATCCTGCCAGTTCGCTGGGCGTCGGCGCCGCGATGAGCCTGCGCGATCCCGATCTCGTCTCCGCAGCGCCGCCCCGAGCCGTCGCAGCGCTGGCCGGAGGTCGTGCGACCAGCAGACCTACGCGGTCGCCGCCTTCGCCGCCGGCGGGTGCTTGGCTACCTCGTCCTGGAACCTGCGGAGCAGCTCCTGCGCTGCAGGCGACAGGTTCCGCGGCACCTCGACCTGGATGACCACCTGGAGCGCTCCGCGCCCGCGACCATCGATCCGGGGCGCGCCCTTGCCCTTGACCGAGATCACCTCGCCGGGCTGCACGCCCGCCGGGACCTCGACGTCGACGACCGTGTCGTCCGGCAGGTCGATCTTGACCGTGCTGCCGAGCGCCGCGTCGGCGAAGGAGATGGGCGCCCGCGTGATGAGGTCGAGCCCGTCGCGCTCGAAGCGCTCGTCCGCGGCGAGATCGACGTCGACGTACAGATCGCCGGGCGGCGCGCCCTGGGCGCCCGGCATGCCCTGGCCCGGCACCCTGAGCCGCTGGCCGCCGTCGATGCCGGCCGGGAAATTGACGACGACCTTCCGCGTCTTCTCGACCGCCCCGAACCCCTTGCAGGTGGCGCACGGCGTCTTGATGACCGACCCCTCGCCCGAGCATTCAGGGCACGTCTGGGTGAACATCACGAACCCGCGCGAGGTCGAGACCTGCCCGGCGCCGCCGCACGTACCGCACGGCTTGCGTTTCGTCCCTGGCTTCGCCCCCGAGCCGGAGCAGTCGTCGCACGCCACCGGCGTCCGCAGGACGACCTCCCGCTTGCAGCCGAGCAAGGCGTCCCGCAGCGAGAGCCGCTGCTGAACCCGGATGTCCTGCCCGCGCGCGGGCCCGCGGCGCCGGCGCTGCCCGCCGCCGAAGCCGCCGAAGAACTCCGAGAAGATGTCCTGGAAGTGGGAGAAGATGTCGCCGTCGGCCGCGCCGCCGATCCCCTCGAGGCCGGCGTGCCCGAACTGGTCGTACCGCCTGCGCTTCTCCTCATCGGAGAGGACCTGGTACGCCTCGGTGGCCTCTTTGAAGCGAGCCTCCGCCGACGCATCGCCGGGGTTCCGGTCCGGGTGGTTCTTCAACGCAGCCTGACGATAGGCCTTGCGAATGTCGTCAGGCGTCGCGTCTCGCGCGAGGCCAAGAACTTCGTAGAAGTCGCGCTTTTCACTCATGAATCGTGGACCGCCGCGTCGATCCTGCCCGACAGCGGGCACAGGCGCCGGCTGACCATAAGTCGTCACGCGCGCCTGTCAACGCGTAATACAGCGTGAACGCCCGCGGTGGTTGAGCACCGGGACTTCTTCCGTGCGGGCTGCGGCGCTGCTACTGGCCCCGGCGCTGGAACGCGGGCGTGTCCCAGTCGGAGTCGAGCGGAGGGACGAAGCTCGCGCGGTCGCGCGGGCCGCCGCCTGCCGCCTGGACCTGCGGCGCGGGCCGACGGGTGGTCGGATACGCGACCTCCTCGTGCCGGTGCGGCTGGCGCTGCGTCATGGGCATGGGAGGAGCGCTCGGGGCGGAGCGGCCCGACATCGGCCCGGCCGCCGCGGCCAGCGACGCTCCGATGGAGTGCGCGGTGGCGCGAGGCTGCGCGGCGCTCGCGAGCTGCTGCGGGACCTCGGCGACGAGGTGGTCGAAGCCGGTCGCGATGACCGTGACCTTGATCATCTCGCCCATGTTCTCGTCGATCGTCGCGCCGAAGATGATGTTCGCATCCTCGTGCGCCTGCTCCTGCACGAGCGTCGCGGCCTCCTCGATCTCGCGCATCCGCATGTCGGGGCCGCCGACGATGTTGATGAGCACGCCGGTCGCGCCCTCGACCGAGATGTCGTCGAGCAGCGGCGAGCTGACGGCCATCTCGGCGGCGAGGCGAGCGCGGCCCTGCCCCTTCGCGCAGCCGGTGCCCATGAGCGCGCGGCCCATGTTCGACATCACCGTCTTCACGTCCGCGAAGTCGACGTTCACGATCCCGTTCTGCGTGATGAGATCGCTGATGCCCTTGATCGCCTGATAGAGCACCTCGTCCGCCTTGCGGAACGCCTCGACGAACGAGAGGTCCTCGTCGCCCAGCGAGAGGAGCTTCTGGTTCGGGATCGTGATGAGCGTGTCGACGTGCTCCGCGAGCATCGCGAGGCCGAGCTCGGCGCGGCGCGAGCGCTGCTTGCCCTCGAAGAAGAACGGCTTCGTCACGACGCCGACGGTGAGGCAGCCCTCCTCGCGCGCGAGCTGCGCGATGACCGGCGCGGCGCCCGTGCCCGTGCCGCCGCCCATCCCCGCGGTGACGAACACCATGTCCGCGCCTTGGAGGCACTCCTTCACCCGCGTCACGTCCTCGAGCGCCGCCTTGCGGCCCTTCTCGGGATCGGCGCCCGCTCCGAGACCGCGCGTGACGCTCGCCCCGATGTGGAGCTTGGTCGGCGCGAGGCTCGATCCGAGCGCCTGGGCGTCCGTGTTGACGACGATGAACTCCACGCCCTCGAGGCCGAAGTTGATCATCGTGTTGACTGCATTGCCGCCAGAACCGCCACAACCGATGACCTTGATCCGGGCGTCGTACCCGGTGTGCTCGTCGGCAAACTCGATGGAGAAACTCATGAACTCCTCCCGGGGAAGTACAGCTAGCCGCTCGGCCCGGCGCCGACCCCTACGGAGGTCGAGCGGCGCGGAACCCTCAGTGCGCGAGGACATCCTCGCTCCGGACGGCATTCGGAGGGGCGCCTCTTCCCCTTCGAACACCGCGCTTCAAACCCTCTTGACTTCGAATTCAAGAGGGATCGCCAGTGCGCTATCGGACCCTCTCAAACCCAATTCTCTAACAACTTTCTCTTGCCACGTCATGCCTAGAATGCTGCTCGAAGCCAGTTCCAGAACCTCCCGCTCGACCTCTTTTCAATCGCCATTTCTTCGACGACATCTCGACGCAACTCGCGCTCGCGGAGCTTCTCGCGACGGATCTCCGCGCGCCCGGCGTGGCCGGCGTGGCCGGCGTCGAGCGTCACCGGCGTGAGCGCGCGCGCCTGCGCGAGTGCGTTGGCGCCGTACTGAACGAGGCCCACGCCCGTCGCGTACTGCGGGCCGGCCACGAGCTGCGTGATGCCTCGCACGCCGACCGGCACGCCGAGGCGCACGGGCATCCCGAGGATCTCCTCGGCGAACTCTGTCATCCCTTCCATGAGGACGCCGCCGCCGGTGACCACCGCGCCGGCCGAGAGCTGCTCGAGCATCCCGGTGTCCTCGATCCGCTTGCGGATGACCGCGAAGATCTCCTCGACGCGCGGCTCGATGATGTCCGAGAGGACGCGGCGCGCCGCCTTGCGCGGCAGGTGCCCGCCGACGCCGGGGACCTCGATCTCCTCCTCGTCGCCCACCATTCGGCCCAGGGCGCAGCCGGCGTTGCGCTTCAGGCGCTCGGCCTCGCCCATCGGCGTGCGCAGCCCGGCGGCGATGTCGGCCGTCACGTTGTTGCCGCCCGCCGGGATCACGCTGGCATGCGCGATTCCGCCGTCCACGTAGAGGAGCAGGTCCGTCGTACCGCCGCCGATGTCGATGATGGCGACGCCGATCTCCTTCTCGTCCTCGGAGAGCACCGCCTCCGCGCTGGCGAGCGGCTCCAGCACCACGTCGGCCACGGTGAGGCCGCAGCGCTCCGCGCAGCGGA
Source organism: Sorangium sp. So ce117 (assembly GCF_051524395.1). Taxonomy (NCBI): domain Bacteria; kingdom Pseudomonadati; phylum Myxococcota; order Polyangiales; family Polyangiaceae; genus Sorangium; species Sorangium sp. So ce117. Next base: position 2,462,836 of record NZ_CP150309.1, on the reverse strand, counting down.
CGACGTTCTGCACGCACGAGGTCGCGGCGGTGATCAGGTTCACCTTCACGCCGAGCCGGACGCCGCTCATCCCGACCGGGTCGCGGATGCCGTCCTGGTTGTCGACCGTGAACTCGCGCGGCAGGACGTGCAGGATCTGACGATCGGCGTCGACAGGGATGGCCCGCGCGCCCTCGAGGACGCGCTCGACGTCCTGCCGCGTGACCTCGCCGCCGGAGACCGCAGCGACGCCGTCGGATTGCTGGCAGCGGATGTGGCTGCCCGCGACGCCGGCATACACGGTGCGGATCTCGACGCCCGCCATCGTCTGGGCGGCCTCGATCGCCTCGGCGATCGAGCGCACGGTCCAGTCGATGTTGCTCACCACGCCCTTCCGCAGGCCGCGGCACGGGACGTTGCCCACCCCGAGGATGGTGATCCCATCAGCGTCGATCTCGCCAACGACCGCCGAGACCTTGGTCGTCCCGATGTCGAGTCCGACGACGATCTCAGTAGTCTCCATCCGGCTCTTCATTGCGTGCACCACCTCATGCGGGGACGAGCCCCATGCGCGTGTAAGGCGGGCACGACGCTGCCATGAGCCAGCAGCACCGGCCAAGTTTTGCTCGGCGATCGCCGGCGCGGAGAGCGGGCCCGACGGCGCTCATCTCATCCTCACCACGACGCGCTCGGGGTGCGCGTCGTTGTCGAGGAAGATCACCGACGCGCTCGCCTTTCGCTGGGCGAGCTCGGTGAGCACCCGCGACGCCTGGGCGACCTTGTCCCGGTAGGGCGGCTGCCCGAGGTGGAGCGAGATCGCCTCCTTTCCGATGGTGACGACGATCGACCCGTCCCGCTCGACGTGGAGCTCCTGGGTCGGATAGCGGCGCGCGACGCCGGCGCGCTCCAGGTCCTCGACCACGTCGAGCAGGCGCCGGACCGCGATGACGACGCCGGGGCGATCCCGCGCCACCTGTTCGCCGGTGATCCCCGTGACGATCGGGAGGTCGACGGGGTCGTCCCCGGCGAGCTCCTTGAAGAGCTCGCCGTCGCGGGTCGCGAGGTAGAGATCGCCGCCGATGGCGACCAGGGCCTGCGCCTCCCGCTCGACGACGTCGACGTGGATCGTCGAGGGGAGCCTGCGCGTGACCGTCGCCTTCTCGATCCAGGGGTCGGTGGCGATCGAGGCGCCGGCGAGCTCGAGATCGAGCGTGAAGATGTTCTTGCCCACCTCGATGCCGCCGGAGCTGGCCACCTGCTCAGCGGTCCGGCGCTGGACGCCGTCGACGAGCACCGTGCGCACGGCGAAGCGAGGGCTCGACACGATGTAGCGGCGCGCGCCCCACGCGACGGCGGTGGAGGCGACGAGCACGACGGCGGCGCCCGCGAGCAGCTGCAGCGCGCGGAGGTGGCGCGCGATCGGCGGCCGAGGGCGCGCCGCCGGGGGCGCGCCGTCCTTCGCCGGCGGGCGCGGCGGGCGCACGGAGACGCTCGTCGCGGGCGGGGCCGGCGACTCGTGCGACGGCGGGGTCGACGCGCGCACGCGCTCGTTCTTCGGCGGCACCGCCGCCACGGGCTCGGGCTTCGAGCCGCGCGAGGCCGCCCGGACCGGCGGCGCCGCGGGCACCGACGGCAGCGAGCGGCGGCGGTTCGCCGGGGGCGCGCTGGGACGCTCGGTCATGAGCTGCCCTCCTGCGGCGGCGACTTCGCCTCGAGCCGCGCCTTGAGCCCCCGCACGCACGCGTTCACGTCGCCCGCGCCGAGCGCGATGACCACGTCGCCGGGCCGGGCGATCTTCTCGAGGGCCTCCGGGAGGTCGGCCTTGTCGGCGATGAAGCGCGCGTCGTGGTGGCCGTGCTCCCGGATCGACTGGACGAGGCGCTCCGCGGTGACGCCGGGGATCGGCGGCTCGCCCGCGGCGTAGATGTCCGTGACGAGCAGGACGTCGGCCTGGTTGAAGGCGCGCGTGAACTCGTCGAAGAGATCGCGCGTGCGGGTGTGCCGGTGCGGCTGGAAGGCCACGACGACGCGGTGATCCTCGCCGGGGAACGCCCGGCGGGCCGCGTCGATGGTGGCGCGGATCTCGGCCGGGTGGTGGCCGTAGTCGTCGATCATCGTGACGCCGCCGACCGACCCGACGACGGTGAAGCGGCGAGCGACGCCGCCGAACGTGGCCAGCGCCTGCTTGGTGACGTCGAGCGGCACCTCGAGCTCGTCCGCGACCGCGATCGTCGCGAGGCAGTTGAGGACGTTGTGCGCGCCCGGCATCTTCACCGTGAAGCCGCCGAGCGGCTCCCCCCGGCGGTACGCGTTGAAGCTCGTCTCGAGGCCGCGGAACTGGATGCCGCGCGCCGAGTAGTCCGACTGCGGCGAGACGCCGTACGTGACGTGGCGGCGCGGGATGCGCGGGAGCAGATCCTGGACGTGCGGGTGGTCGAGGCAGAGCACGGCGAGCCCGTAGAACGGGACGCGCGCGGCGAACTCGACGAAGGCGTCCTTGATGCGCTCGTGCGTGCCGTAGTGATCGAGGTGCTCGGGGTCGATGTTGGTGACCACCGCGATCGTCGGGGTGAGCCGCAGGAACGATCCGTCGCTCTCGTCGGCCTCGGCGACGAGCAGGTCACCGGCGCCGAGCCGCGCGTTCGTGCCGAGCGCCGCCATCTTGCCGCCGACGACGACGGTGGGATCGAGGCCGGCGGCGCGCAGGACCGTGGCGACCAGGGAGGTCGTGGTGGTCTTGCCGTGCGAGCCCGCGATCGCGACGCCGTACTTCACGCGCATCAGCTCGGCGAGCATCTCCGCGCGCCCGATCACCGGGGTGCCGAGCGCGCGCGCCTCGGTGAGCTCGGGGTTCTCGGGGCGGATGGCGCTCGAGTACACGACGACATCGACGCCGCGGACGTTCTCGGCGCGGTGGCCGATGTCGATCCGGACGCCGAGCGACGTGAGCCGCCGCGTCGTCGAGCTCTCCTTGAGATCCGAGCCGGAGACCTCGAACTCGAGCGAGCGCAGGATCTCGGCGAGGCCGCTCATCCCGACGCCCCCGATGCCGACGAAATGGACGTGGCGAACGCGACCGCGGAACATCAGCCTGCCTCCTCCCAGCCAAGGCCAGCGCCGAGCGGGGCCGCCTGGTTCGTCACGGCGCCGCGCTGCGCCTCGCCAGCGCGCGCCGCGCGCCCTCCGAGGGTGGGGAAGCGCAGCGCGCGGTGGCGCGGAGCCCGCGCGAGCTCGAGCAGATCGGCGGCGACGCGCGCCGCGGCGTCCCGCGTGGCGAAGGCCGCCGCCGCGTCCGCCATGCGGGCGCGGAGCGCCGGCGCGGCCGCGAGCCGGGCGATCTCGTCGGCGAGGCGCAGCTCGGTGGCGTCGCCCTGGGCGATCGCGACCGCGGCGGAGGCCCGCTCGAGGGACTGCGCGTTCCTCAGCTGGTGGTTGTCGGCCGCGAACGGGTACGGAATCAGGATTGAAGGGCGCCCGACAGCGCAGAGCTCGGCGAGCGTCGACGCGCCCGCGCGGGCGATCACGACGTCGGCCGCGGCGAGCGCCTCCGCCACGTCGTCGATGAACGGGACGACGCGCGCGCGCCCTGCCAGGCCGAGCTCGGCGTAGAGCGACCGGACCGCGGCCTCGCGATCCCTGCCCGTCTGGTGCACCACCTCGAGGTCGACGCCGCGCTCGCGGCCTCGCGCGATCGCGCGAGGGACGACGTCGTTCAGCGCCAGCGCGCCCTGGCTGCCGCCGAGGACCAGCAGGCGGAGCGCGCCTTCGCGCGGCGCGTACGGGGCGCGGGCGAAGGCGCGCCGGAGGGGGACGCCGAAGAGGCGCACGGCGCTCGGGCGCAGCGCGCGCGCCGTCTCCGGGAAGGCGACGTACGCGCGATCGACGATGGGCGCGAGCAGCCGGTTCGACAGCCCGAGGACGCTGTTCGGCTCCAGGATCGCGACCGGAACGCCGAGCGAGCGGGCCGCGAGGGAGACCGGTCCGCCGGCGTACCCGCCGAGCGAGAGCGCCACGCGGGCGTCGAGCCGCTCGACGAGCCGCCTCGCCTCCGGGAGGACGCTGCCCGCGCGGGCAGCGCCGCGCACGAAGCCGGAGAGGCCGCCCCCGCGGAGCGGCAGGACGTGGAGCAGCTCGAGGTTGTCGCCGCGCTCGCCCATCACGCGCACCTCGATGCCGCGCGCGGTGCCGACGTACACGACGCGGGCGTCGGGCGCCGCGGCGCGGACGGCGTCGCCCACGGCGATCATCGGGAAGACGTGGCCGCCGGTGCCGCCTCCGGCGATGAGCACGGTCACCATGCGCCGCCCTCCTCGGCCGAGGCGGCGACCACGGCCGAGGCGCTCGGCGCGTGCGGGACGGGCGAAGCGCCCGCCTCGCCGCGCTTCGCGGGGGCCACGACGGTCCTCGATCGGCTGATGCTGAGCAGGATGCCCGCGGCCGCGGCGTTCACGAGCAACGAGGAGCCGCCATAGCTGAGGAACGGCAGCGTGAGCCCCTTCGTGGGGAGGATCGCCATCGCGACGGCGAGGTTCGTCATCGCCTGCACCCCGAAGAGCGTCGCGATGCCGAACGCCATGAAGCTGCCGTAGTCGTCGGCCGCCTCGAGGGCGATCTTCACGCCCCGCGAGACGATGACGAGGTAGGCCGCGCACAGGCCGAGGATGCCGACGAAGCCGAGCTCTTCGCCGACGATCGCGGACACGAAATCGGTGTGCGCCTCCGGCAGGTAGAGCACCTGCAGCCCTCGCCCGAGGCCGAGGCCGAAGAGCCCGCCCGAGCCGAAGCTCATGACCGACTGGAACGGCTGGTAGGCGAGGTCCGCGCGGTTGTTGTCCATGTCGATCCACGCGAGGTAGCGCGCGTAGCGGTACCCGCTGAAGCGAACGAGCGCGGCGCCGGCGAACGCCAGCAGCATGGAGAACGCGGCGATGTACGGGACGCGCGCGCCCGCCACGAACAGCAGCGTGAAGGTCAGGAAGAGCAGCACGACCGCGCTGCCGAAGTCGGGCTGCTTGAGGCAGAGGAGCATCAAGAGCCCGACGACGAGGAGGTGCGGGAGGAAGCCGACGGAGAACGACTTGATGCGCTCAGCCTTCTTCGACAGCGAATAGGCGAGCCAGAGCACGATCCCGAGCTTCGCCACCTCGGCCGGCTGCACGTGGACAGGGCCGAGCGAGATCCAGCGGTAGGCGTTGCCGGCCTTGTGGCCGAGCCCCGCCACGCAGGCGACGAGCATCCCGGTGACGGTGATGAGCACCGGGTACGTGAGGACCTTGAGCCGACGGTGATCGATGCGGCTCGTGATCCACATCGTGGCGATCGAGAGGACCGCGTAGACCGCCTGACGCTTGAGGAAGAACTGCGCGTCCTTGTAGCGGACCGTCGCCTCGACGGCGCTCGCGCTGTAGACCATCACCACGCCGAAGCCGATGAGCGCCGTGACGACCGCCGCGAGGAGGGCGTCGACCGGCCCCGACGGGCTCGATCGCACCTTCCAGAAGGCCTCGGCGGCCGCCGCGATCCCGCCCGGCGCTGCCTTCTCCTGGTCCGGGGGACCGACGTGCCGGTTCTTGGGTGCGTCGGCGCGCGCGCCGAACGCGCTGCTCCACGACGTCACGACGCCACCTCCCCTGCGGCCCCGCCAGAAGCTCCCTGGAGCTCGCGGACCGCGCAGACGAAGGCGTCGCCGCGGTCCTTGTAGTCGCGGAACATATCGAAGCTGGAGCACGCGGGGCTGAGCAGCACCGCGTCGCCCGGCCGGGCGAGGGAGCGCGCGGCGACGACCGCCTCGGCCATCGAGCCCGCCCGCGCGATCGGCAGGACGCCGGCGGCCGCGGCGGCGATGCGGTCCGCGGCCTCGCCGAGGACGACGAGGGCGCGCCCCCGCTCGCGCAGCGCGGACACGAGCGGGGCGTAGTCGCCGAGCTTGTCGCGCCCGCCCGCGATCAAAACGGCCTTCGCCTCGATCAGGCCGGAGAGCGCGGCGACGGAGGCGCCGACGTTCGTCCCCTTCGAGTCGTCGTAATAGCGGACCCCATCGACGTCCGCGACGAGCGCGGTCCGGTGCGCGAGCCCCTCGAAGCTCGAGAGCGCGTCGCCGATCGCCGCCGCGGGGGCGCCAAGCGCGGCGGCGAGCGCGACGGAGGCGCAGGCGTTCGCGAGGTTGTGCGCGCCCGCGAGCCGCACGCGATCCAGCGGGTAGCGGGCGCCGGCGACGCGATCGACGATCGCGCCCCCCGCGGCGCTCACGTCCGCGCCGGCGTCGCGCGCGCTGAACGTCACGACGCGGGCGCGCCCGCGCGCCGCCTGTCGGGCGACGAGCTCGTCGCCGAAGGGGACGACCGCGACGTCGTCGGGCGTCATGCGCTCGAACGGGTTGCCCTTCGCGTCGGCGTACGCCGCGAAGCTCGCGTAGCGATCGAGGTGATCGTCCGTGATGTTCAGCAGCGCGTGGGCGCGCGCGTGCAGCGTCGGCACGCGCTCCGCCTGGAAGCTCGAGATCTCGAGGACGAGCACGTCCCACGTCTGGTCGACGACCTCGGCGAGGGGGGTCCCGAAGTTGCCGCCGACGAACGTGCGGAGGCCGGCCCGCTCGAGCATCGCGCCCGTGAGCGCCGTCGTCGTGCTCTTGCCGTTGGTCCCGCCGACGAGCACGACGGGCGCCGACACGAAGCGCGACGCGAGCTCGAGCTCGCCGATGACCTCGCGCCCGGAGCGAGCGACGGCGTCGAGCGCAGGAAACGACGGGACGCCCGGCGAGACGACCACGAGGTCGGCGCCGTCGAACAGCGCCGGATCGTGCCCTCCCGGCGCGAGGACGACGCCCTCGCCCTCGAGGGCCACGGCCGCGGCGGAGAGCCGCCCGCGCGGCGCGCCGTCGTTCGCGATCACGCGCGCGCCGCGCGCGTTCAGGAGGCGCGCGGCCGCGACGCCGCTCCGGCCGAGACCCACGACGATCACTGTTCGCCCGCGGACGTCCATCATGCCCTCACCGCAGCTTCATCGACGCCAGAGACACCAGCGCCAGGAGGATGGAGATGATCCAGAAGCGGACGATGATCTTGGGCTCCGCCCACCCCTTCTTCTCGTAGTGGTGGTGGATCGGCGCCATCAAGAAGACGCGCTTGCCGGTGAGCTTGAACGAGAGGACCTGCGTGATGACGCTGACCGTCTCGATGAAGAAGATCCCCCCGAGGATGATCGACAGGAGCTCGTTCTTGGTGAAGACGGCGAGCATCCCGAGCCCGCCTCCGAGGGCGAGCGACCCGACGTCCCCCATGAAGACCTGGGCGGGGTACGTGTTGTACCAAAGGAACCCGATCCCCGCGCCGATGACCGAGCCGCAGTACACCGACAGCTCGCCGGCCGACGCGATCGCCGGGATGTCGAGGTAGGTCGCGAGCGAGAAGCTCGCGATGGAGGCGCCGACGATGTACGCGAGGATGAGGTAGGTCCCCGCGTTGATGATCACCGGGCCGATCGCGAGGCCGTCGAGGCCGTCGGTGAGGTTCACGGCGTTCGACGTGGCGACCACGACGAAGACGGCGAACGGGATGTAGACGTAGAGCGGCAGCTCGATCGGGTACTTCGAGAACGCGACGAACGGGATCGCGAGCCGCGTCCTGATATCCGCCCAGTCCGGCGGGAGCTTGGACGCGAGCAGGAACGTGTAGGCCACGGCCGCGCCGCCGATGAGCACCTGGCCGATGAGCTTGTAGCGCCCGGGCAGGCCGCCGCTGTTCCGCCGCTTGATCTTGAGGAAGTCGTCCAGGTAGCCGATGACGCCGTAGCCCGCGGTGACGGCCGTCGTCGCGAGGACGAAGGGGTTCCTGAGGTCGGCCCACAGCACGGTGGGGAGCAGCAGGGAGAGCAGGATGAGCGCGCCGCCCATCGTCGGCGTGCCCGCCTTGATCTTGTGCGTCTCCGGCCCCTCGGCGCGGACCACCTGCCCGATCTGCTTGCGCCGGAGCTCGCGGATGAACCACGGCGCGAGCACGAACGTCAGCACCATGGCGGTGATCGTCGCCATGATCGTGCGGAACGGGATGTAGCGGAGGACGTTGAGCCAGCTCAGCCAGCCGTAGTGGAACTTGAGCGGGTAGAAGAGCTCGTAAATCACCCCGCACCTCCGTGCGACGGCCGCTCGCCGAGGGCGCGCGCGCGCCGCGCGGCGAGCGCGCGCCGCGCCTCGTCGCGATCGTCGAACGGCAGCGTGACGCCGCCGATGATCTGGTACGGCTCGTGGCCCTTGCCGGCGATGAGGACCACGTCCCCCGGCTCGGCGTCGAGCACCGCGCGCTCGATCGCGCGCGCCCGATCGAGCTCGACGACGACGCGCGCGCGCCCGGCGGCGAGCCCCGGCAGGATGGCGTCGGCGATCGCGCGCGGGTCCTCGCTCCGCGGGTTGTCGTTGGTGACGACGGCGACGTCGGCGGCGCGGCCGACCGCCTCGCCCATCTGCGGCCGCTTCAGCGGATCGCGGTCGCCGCCGCACCCGAAGACGCAGAGGACGCGCCCGCCGCCGAGGGCGCGCACGCTCGCGAGCACGCGGGCGAGCGCGTCCGGCGTGTGCGCGTAGTCGACGAGCACGATCACATCGTCGGCGCCGGGGGTGTCACAGCGCTCCAGGCGGCCCGCGACCTGGATCGGAGACGAGAGCGCCGCGGCGGCGTCACCGACGTCGAACCCGAGCAGGTAGGCCACGGCGAGGGCGGCGAGCAGGTTCGACGCGTTGTGCGCGCCGAGCAGGTGGGAGCGGATGGTGACCTCGCCGGCAGGCGTGCGGGCGCGGATGAACGTGCCGCTCGCGCTGTGCGCGAGCTCGACGGGGGCGATCTCCGCGTCGTCCGGGCCCACGCCCACCTCCGCCGAGTAGCGCGCGAGCGTCGCCGCCGTCGGGCGCGAGAGCCCGCCGGGGGCGAGCATCTCGACGAGCTGCCGCCCGAAGGGATCGTCGACGTTGATGACCGCGGCGCCGGGGCCGAGATCCACGAACAGGCGCGCCTTCGCCGCCGCGTACGCCTCCATCGTGCCGTGGTAGTCGAGGTGATCCTGCGTGAGGTTCGTGAAGACGGCGATCCGGAACCGGACCGCGTCGACGCGCTTCGCCGCGAGCGCGATCGACGACACCTCCATCACGAGGTGCGTCGCGCCGCGGGCGACCATCGCGGCGGCGACGCGGGCGAGCTCGTCCGCCTCGGGGCTCGTGTGCGAGGCGTGGACATCGAGATCGCCGAAGCGGTAGCCGAGCGTCCCGACGATCCCGGCCTGGCCACCGCACCGATCGATGCAGGCCTGGACGAGGTGGGCCGTCGTCGTCTTGCCGTTCGTACCGGTGATGCCGACGACCTCGAGCGTGAAGGTCGGGTGTCCGTAGACCACGGCGGCAGCCTGGGCGAGCGCGAGCGGCACGTCGGGGACCTCGACGCGCGCGGCGCCGAGCGTGTCGGCCGCGCTCCCGCGGGCGACGATCACCGCCCGCGCGCCGCGCGCCACGGCCTCGGGGATGAAGCGCTCGCCGTGAGCGCGCGCGCCCGCGCGCGCGACGAAGATGTCCCCCTGCCCCACCTTGCGCGAGTCGAGGTGCACGCCCGTGACGACCATGTCCTCGGCGCCCGCCGGAGAGAGCGCGGCGCCCGGGATCTCGAGCAGCACGTCGCCGAGGCGGAGCGCGAGCTCGACCTCGGCCAGGCTGGCTTCCTTGTGATCGTGCTCCGTCATGTGGGGGGCTCGAAGATGAGCTTCAGGGGCGCTCCCTTGGGCAGCACGGTCCCGGGCGGAGGCTCCTGGCGCGCGAGCCGCCCCGTGCCCTCGACGCTCGGATCGAGCCCGAGCGCGGCGGCGCTCTTCACGGCCTCGCGCTGCGGCAGCCCCGTCAGATCGGGGACGCGCAGCTCCCCCGCCTTGAGCGGCGCGGACGGCGTGACCACCCCCGTCGAGATCGGCGCGGCCGCGGCGCGCGCCTCGCTCAGCACCTGGTAGGTGCTCGCCGCGAGGTCCTCCCCGGCCTGCTCGCTGATCTCCGACAGCTTCATCGGCACGCTCCCGCGAGGGGTAACGCCCAGGTAGCGCAGCGCCATCTCACCGATCCGACGGAAGACGGGCGCCGCGACCGAGCCGCCGGCGTACGTGCCGCCCATCGGCTCATCGAGCACCACCGCGATGGCGATCCGAGGCCGCTCGGCCGGGACGAACCCGACGAACGACGCCACGTAGTGGGTGTCGGTGTACTTGCCCGTCGCGGGATCGATCTTCTGCGCGGTGGCCGTCTTCCCCGCGACGCGGAACCCCGGGATCGCGGCCTCGACGCCGGTCCCGTCCCCCTCCGTCACCGCGACGAGCATCTCCGACATCATCCGCGCGATCGGCGCCGGCACCGCGTCGCGGCGCACGCGCGGCGACGGCTCCGACAGCGTGACGCCCGTGCCGTCGGTGACCCGCTTGATCAAGATCGGCTCGAGCAGCCGCCCGTGGTTGGCGACCGCGGCCGTGGCCATCGCCAGCTGGAGCGTGGTCACGCTGATCCCCTGCCCGAACGAGGCCGCCGCCGTCTCGACCTGGACCCACGGGCGACCGCGCGGCCGCAGCACGCCCACGGACTCGCCCGGCAGCGGCACGCCGGTCAGGTCCCCGAAGCCGAACCGCCGGAAGCCCTCGTAGAGCCGCTGCTCGCCGAGCCCGAGCGCGATCTTCGCCGTGCCGATGTTGGACGACTGGGCGAGGATCTGCGGCACCGTCAGCCACTTGTGAATGTGCGTGTCGTGGATCACGACGTTGTCGATCGCCATGTTCCCCTCCTCGCAGTAGATGGTCGCGCTGGGGGAGACGCTCTTCGCGGCGATCGCGCTCGCGATGGCGAACACCTTCATCGTGGAGCCGGGCTCGAAGCGATCGACGACGCAGCGGTTGCGCCGCGACCCCGGATCGCTCTGCGAGTAGTCGTTCGGGTTGAAGCCCGGAGCGCTCGCCATGGCGAGGATCTCGCCGCTCTCCGGATCGACGACCACGATCGATCCGCCGAGCGCCTCGTAGGTCTTCATCGCCGCCTCGAGCTCGCGCTCGGCGGTGAACTGGATGCCCTTGTCGATCGTCAGGTGGACGTTGTGCCCGGCGAGCGCCTGCTCGTCCTCGATCCCCTCGGAGAAGATGAGCCGGCCCGAGCGATCGCGGAGCCCGCGCACCTCGGAGGCGTTGCCGCGGAGCTCGTGCTCCAGGCTGAGCTCGATCCCCTCCTTGCCCTCGCCGTCGGTGGCGACGAAGCCGAGCAGCGGGCCGGCGAGCTCTCGGTTCGGGTAGAAGCGGCGCCCCTCGCCCTCGATCACGAGCCCGCGCACCGGGTAGCGCTGCGTCCTGTCCCCGAGCGCGCGGACGTTCTCGACCTCCTGCTCGGAGATGCGGCGCTTGAGCCAGGCGAAGCGGCGCCGCCGGCCGAGCTTCTCCACGACCTCCTCGATCGGCAGCGAGAGCGCCTGCGCGATGCGCTCGGCGTACTGCTGGATCCGCATCGGGACGTACTTCTCCTCGATGCCGCGGAGCATCTCGACCGCGTCCACGGAGACGCTGGGCACCTCCACGCTCTCCGCGAGCGGCGCGCCGTTCCGGTCGTAGATGGTGCCGCGCTTCGGCGTGATATGGAGCCGCCGCTGGCGCTGCCGCTCGGCGAGGTCGTACCACGCGTCCCCGTCCTCGACCTCGATGCGGTAGGCGCCGGACACGACGCCGCCCAGGCCGAGCGCCATGAGGCCGCAGAGCAGCCCCATGCGGATGCGGATCCACCGCGCGCGCCGGGGATCGAGGTTCTTCACGGCCGCCCTCCGCTCGGCGGCGCGCTGCCGGACTCCTCGCCTTCGGGCTCTCGCTCGCCGGGCGGCGCCGAGTAGCCCCGCACCGGGATCACGCGCTCGGACGGGGGCGGCGTCATGCCGAGCAGCGAACGGGCGACCATCTCCACGCGCTGCGGCGTCTCGTAGCTGGCCGCCTCGAGCGAGAGCACCCGCTTGACCTCACGCAGCCGCGCCTGCTCGGCGCGCGCCCGCCCGAGCTTGTAGCCCAGGTCGACCGTGCGCCCGCGCAGCGCGAGGTGCACGACGAAGGCCGCCACCGTCGCGGCCACCGCGAGCGTCCACAGCATGAGGAACGGACGCTGCTGCGTCACGCGAGCGCCTCCGCACCGCCCACGCGCCGCGCGGCGCGGAGCTTTGCGCTGCGGGCCCTCGGGTTGCCTTCGACCTCGTCATCGCCCGCGGTCACCGGCTTCTTCGTCAGCGGCTCCCAGACCTCCGGCTCGCGAAGCGCGCGCTTGACGATGCGGTCCTCGAGCGAGTGGAACGAGATCACGGCGAGCACGCCGCCCGGCGCGATGATCCTGGGCGCCGCCTCGAGCAGCGCCTCGAGCTGATCGAGCTCTCCGTTCACCGCGATGCGCAGCGCCTGGAACGTGCGCGTCGCCGGATCGACGCCGCCGATGCGCGCCGGCCCGACGGCGCGCACCACGGCGCGCCGCAGGTCGAGCGTCGTCACGAGCTCGCCGCTGTCGGCCGCCTGCTTGATGCAGCGCGCGACCCTCCGGCTGCGGCGCTCCTCGCCGTAGCGGTAGATGAGATCCGCGAGCTCCTCGTCGCTGAGCCGCTCGATGAGCTCGAGCGCCGTCTCTCCGCGGCTCGGGTCCATCCGCATGTCGAGCGGCCCCTCCGCGCGGAAGCTCATGCCGCGGCCCGGATCGTCGAGCTGCATGGAGCTCACGCCGATGTCGGCCAGGAGGCCGTCCACCTGCGGGACGCCGAGGGCCGCGAGGTGCCGCTCGATCTCGGAGAACTCGCCGTGAACGTAAGTCACCCGATCCCCCGCGCGGGCGAGCCTGGCGCGCGCGATGGCGAGGGCGCGCTCGTCGCGATCGATCCCGATGACCCGGGCGCCCGGCGTCTCGAGGATCGTCGCGGTGTGGCCGCCGGCGCCGAGCGTGGCGTCGACGTAGACACCCGCGCTGACCGGCGAGAGCGCGGCGAGCACCTCGCGGCCGAGGACGGAGACGTGCTGCTCGCCGCGCGGGCGCGGCGGCGGAGGAGGCAGGTGCATGGGGACTACATTGACGACGTTCATAGGCGGAACTGCTCCGCGATTGCGTTCTTGAAGCTCTGAAGCTCGACCTCGCTCATCTGCTGAGCGGCCTTCCACCGTTCCTGCGACCAGAGCTCGATCGTCTGGCCCATGCCCGCCCACAGCACGTCCTTCGTGAGGTCCGCGTGCTCGCGGAGGGACGGCGGGATGAGGATCCGGCCCTGTTTGTCAAGGTCACACTCGACGGCCGCGGACAGGTAACGGCGCCGGAATGCGACCACGTTCGAATCAAATTGCGGAAGTGCTGCAATTTTCGCCTCCAGCTCTTCCCAGGCCTTCATCGGATACGCGTGCAGGCAGGGGTCGAAGAGGGCCGGGGTGATGACCATCCGCAGGTCGTTCGCGGCCGCGAGCACGTCGCGAAAGCGCGAAGGAAGGCTCGTGCGCCCCTTCGCGTCGATCGCGTGCTCGAAGTGACCGCGAAACATCGTGCTCATCGACCCCAGCTCCGGCTGGTCCGTCCCGCCGAGGGGTTGGCGACGCGTTGCTCCAACGGGCGCACGCCGCGTCGTGACATTCTCTGCCACTTCTTCCCACGAAGCTCCGCCACGCTACGGAGTGAGGTGCCGAGTGTCAACAGTTTGGGAGATTTCTGGACCTCATCCGCCGCCTATGTAGGACATAAACCCTCAAGGTCGTACCCCACAAAACAGCGCGATTTATCGATAAATGGCCCTCGGGCAGGGCCGTGGGAGGAAGTGGGGAGCCGCTCGGAGGTGGGCTGGAACGCGTCGGGCGGACGCTGGCAAGACAGAAAGCAAGCAAGACGGATCGCCGCCCTGAGCACATCGATTCGCGGTCGGGCGAACGGGTGCGTAGCCGGGTTACCGGGCGGGCTCAGCGAGCCTGTGGCTGAGGTGAAACCGGGCGGGGAAGGCGCGCGGTGGGGGAGAGTGGGGACGCGCGCCGCGGTGGGGGAGAGTGGGGAGGCGCCCCGCGGCGGCGGTCAGCTGTGGGGGGTCACGTTGGTCTGGACCCACTCCACGATGCTCTTCAGGGTGGTCCCGGGGGTGAAGACGCCCTTCACGCCGGCGTTCTGGAGCCGCGCGATGTCCTCGTCCGGGATGATGCCCCCACCGAACACCACGATGTCCTCGGCCCCGCGGCTCCGGAGCGCTTCGATGACCGCGGGGAAGAGGGTGTTGTGCGCTCCGGACATGATCGACAGCCCCACGGCGTCGACGTCCTCCTGCACAGCGGCCGAGGCGATCATGTCGGGGGTCTGGTGCAGGCCCGTGTAGACCACCTCGAAGCCCGCATCGCGGAGTGCCCTGGCGACCACCTTGGCGCCGCGGTCGTGGCCGTCTAGGCCGGGCTTCGCCACGAGGATTCGGACTTTGCGCTCTGCCATGAGCGCGTCGATTACCGCCTGCCTGGGCAGACGTAAAGCGAAGCGCCCGATCGAGCGGCCTTCGCTCCGCAGGGGTGCATCCTTGCTGAGCAGCGGGCTTACTGCGCGGCGAAGACGAACGGAATCGTCACGGAGGTGGAACCCGAGGAAGGCGGGAACCGCCAGGACTTGATCCGGGAGGCGATGCAGCTCGACAGGCCGGGGTAATCCTTCTCCGACCCGCCGGCCGAGACCGACTGGACGGCGCCCGACGCAGCGATGACCACCGAAGCGGAGACCCTGGCGGTGCTGGCCGCGTTGCTGGCGCGCGCGTCGAGGGCGGGCTGCCAGCAGTGGCGGCGGACGCTGGGGCGGTTCGACTCGACGACGCCGGAGATCTCCCCTTGGGAAAGCGGGGTCAAACCGGCGCCGGCCCCCTGGCTGCCCGGCCCTGACGAGGGGCCGGCGACCCCAGCGCCGAACCCGGACCGGTCGAGCTGAGCAGAGGCCGGTGGAGCGACCGGCTTGTCCGGCAGAGGGCGCTGGCTCGCGACGCCGCCCGCCTTACCCGTCGAAGCGACCTCTGGCCGGGCGGAAGCCGTCTCGGCCGGCGCAGGTGCGTCCGGCTCGACGCTCGGCGGCGGCGGCGGGGCCGCCGTGGGCAGATCAGCCGGCTGGCTCTGCGGCGGGGGGGCCGTCACGACCTGCGCGGGCTGCTGCGGCTTCGGGGAGAGCAGGACGAACGCGGAGACGCCACCGAACGCCGCCGCCATGGCGATGAAGGCGTATGCGAGCGGGCTCATGCCCGATCGCCGCCTTGGCGCGACCGTCTCCACCAGGCTGCCTGGCGTGCCCACCAGAGGTGCGGGCTCCGCGGCGGAGATGGCCCCTGCCGCGGCGGGTGAGCCCCCCGCGGTCAGCCTTCCGCCTGCTGGCGCCGTCGCAGAGCGGGCTACCCCAGCGGCCAGGCCACCCGCGGGCGCCGCCGCAGAGAGCGACCCGCCCGCAGCCAGGCCGCCGGCCCCACGGCCGAGCTCGGTCGAGGCGGACGCGACCTGCTCGGGTCCGGGCGCGAACGCGACGGGGACCGTCCGATCGGCCGCGAAGGGATCGGCGAGCATCTCCACGGGCGCAGCGCCCGCGGCGTGGGTCCGCCCGGCGCCTGCCGGCGCTCCTGGCCATGCGGCCGGCGCGCTCGCTGCTGGCGCAACCGGGGTGACGCGCGCAACGGACGCAACGGACGTAGCCGATGCGACCGGCGCGGGCAGCGGGGCCGACACAGCGGGCGTGCCCGCCGCCGTGAAGGCGGCGACCGCCGGGGCCTGCTCGTTCAGGCCAGGAGGCTCCGGCTCGCGCGTCGCCGTGCGCGCGGGCGCGGCCCCCCCGAGCGCAGGGATCCTCGACGAGGAGGGCGCCTTCGCCGACGACGCCTGCGACTGACCGACAGAGGAGCCCGTGGTGCTGATGCGGCGCGTGGGCGGGGACAGGCGGGTGGACTGAGCCTGCGTGACGATCTCGAGCAGCTCCGGGAAGTTCTTGAGGGGCTGCCACTCATCGAAGCCTTCGCGCCAGACGAGCGACTCGCCGTCCACCGCGCCGGCAAGCGCCTTGTCGCGAATGACCGAGAGGCGCACCGGGCCGAGCGGGACGCCGCCGACCCCGACGTACCAGTCCTCGCTCGCCGTGGCGCGCACGGCCGGCGCCTTCCCGAGCGGGCGGTCATTGGACATCGCGCGCGTGAACGCGCCGGCGGCCCCCGCCGGCGGCGTGGGCTCCGCCGCCCTGGCGGCAGGCGCAGGGGAACGAGCCGGCGCCGCGGGCGCCGGCTGGACAGCCCGGGCTGCCGGGGAGGCCTGCGGTGCGGTCGCGGGACGCGGGCTCGACGCCGGTCCGGGGACGGCACGCGGCGCGACCGGAGGTCGAGGAGCGCCCGCCGGCCGCGGCAGGGCCTGGGATGCCGGTCGGGGCGGCGCAGGCGCGGCGCCGTGGCCCAGGGACGAAGCCAGCGGCGGCTTCAACGGGCTCGCCGCGCCGTGCGCCGCCGGCGCCTCGTCGCTCGGAGGGGCGACGTGCGCATCGTCGCCCGCCTCGCGCGGCGGCTCGACCGGGAGAGCACGCGCCACGGAGCTCTCGGTGACGCTCGCGCTGACCTGGATGAGGTGCCCGCATCGCCGGCACTGCATCCGCACCATCTTGCCGGCGACCTTCTCGTCACCGATCTGGTACTTGGCCTTGCAGTTATCGCAGATGAATTTCATCCAAGGACGCGCCTGCCGGTGGAATGGCGCAGTCTACGACAGCTTGGCCCCAGACGACATGGGGTAGGCGGTCAGAGTAGCCCGAGCAAGTGCTCCTTGATCGATTGCCGCGTCGGGTCATCGGGGGCGACGCCCAGCGCGCGCTCCCAGGTCTCGATGGCTTTGTTGCGGAACCCGGCCTTCTGATAGAGCACGGCGAGGTTCTTCAGCGCGGGGAAGTGCTTGCCGTTGATGTGCAGCGCCGTCTCCAGCTCCTGGATGGCGTCGTAGAGCTGCCCCTGCTTGCCGTAGAGCAGGCCGAGGTGGAAGTGCAGCCGGTACGCGAGCGGGTCGATCGCCGTGCCCTCGCGCAGGTGCCGCACGGCCTTGTCGAAATCGCCCGCGCGATACGCCGCGATCCCCGCGGCGAGGAGGCGCTCCGCCTCCGCCGAGATCCGGTCCTGATCGCCGCGGATCGAGCGCGCCTGGAGCGCGTTCTCCACGGCGGCGACGACGTCGGCGACGCGGAAGGGCTTCTCGATGTAGGCCTCCACGCCGTAGCTCGACTTCAGGTCCTCCGCGAACCGCCACCCGCGGTAGACGGCCGAGATCATGATGATCGGGATGTGGCCGTAGCGCTGGGTGCCCTTCATGCGGCGGGCGATGTCGAAGCCGTGCACCTCCGGCAGCATGGCGTCGAGGATCATCACGTCGGGCGGATTCTCCTTGACCATGCGCAGCGCGAGGAGCCCGCGATCGGCCTCCTCCACGCGGTACCCGCGCTCCTCGAAGATGCGACGGAGCAGCTTCCGGATCTCCGGCTCGTCGTCGACGACCAGGATCGTCGTCTGATCGCCCTGCGGCGCCTTGCTTGCGCCCGGGAGCGACTCGACGACGGAGAGATCGCGGTCTGCGGTGCCGAAATCCGTGTCCGTGAGCTCGTCGGCCGCCGCCGCCCTCCGCATGGCGTCGTCGACGACGAGCGGCGGCCCCGCCGAGGAGAGGCGGGCCGGCGACGCGGCAGCAGGCGGGCTCGGATCGTCGGTGAGATCGGCGAACGAGATCTCCGCGTCGTCGCGCGGGCGCTCCGGCGCGGGCCGCGGCGGCGGCGGGGCGGCGCTGGGAGCGGACGCCGCAGGGGCCTGGGCCACAGGGGCCTGGGCCACCGTCGCCGGGGGCACGGCGGACGCGGGCCGGCGCGGCGCGGGCTGCGCAGGGGCTGGCGGGGGCGCAGGCGGCGCCTCGGAGGCGGACGACGCCGTGGCGCCGAGCCCGGCCCGCTTCAGCACCTCGGGCGGGCACTTGGCGCCCACGTAGAACGGCTCGCCCTGCTCCTTCATGTCGTAGGCGGCCGCGATGGTCCGCACGAGGGGGCCCGCGAGCGCGATGTACGGGAAGACGCGCTTGCCGGTCACGAACTCGAGCTCGTCGATCACCTTCTTGTCGGCGGGCGCGGCCATGGCCACGAGGATGCGATCCTCGCGCACGAGCACGGGAAGGAGCTTGTGCTTGGCGGCGATCTCGCGGGGGAGGATGGAGAGGTCGCTCAGCTTGATGCAGACCTGGTTGAGATCGATGCCAGGAACGCCGCTCTGCTCGGAGAGGGCCTTCAGCGCAGCGACCTCGGAGACGGTGCCGCTCTCGATGAGGTTCGTGGCGAGGGGCACCCCCTTCGCGCGCGCATCGAGGAGCGCCTGTTCGAGCTGGGGCTGGGTGACCGCCCGTTGCTGCAGGAGGATGCGTCCGAGCGGCTTCTTGTTGGCGTCTTGCGTCATTCCGCGGGCCGAGTTCGAAGGCTAATGGACGTGGAATGCGCGGGCAAGCACGCGACCCGCGCGCGAAGGCGGCCATCCGACCGACACGACCGGCTCGGGCTCGTGCGCCGACGGCTCGGGCATACGGCCGGGTCGAGCGCGGCCAGGACGCCGCCCCATGCGCGCGGATCCAAGCGCGCGTCCCGACGCCAGAGGCGAGAGCTCACCATCCGCCCATGTTACTCCGGAACCCTCCGGGCAGCGCAGGCGATGCGCCGGCGGCGCGACGGCGCCCGCTGCGCCCGCTCCGCGAACGCATCGAAGAGGCCATGGCGACGATGTAGGGTCACTCGGTCTTACTCGGTCGCGCCGACCGTCTCGTTCGCATCGTTTGCATTACCGGCGTCGCTCGCGCCGAGCCACGCGCGAGCGAACGCCGCGTACCTCCCCTCGGCGATCGCCGCGCGCGCTTCTCGCATCAGGCGGCCATAGAGGTGGAGGTTGTGCTCCGTCAGCAGGCGCAGCACCAGGATCTCGCCGGCCATGAAGAGGTGCCTCAGGTACGCGCGGCTGTATCCACCGGCGCAGGTCGGGCAAGCGCAGGTCGGATCGAGCGGCGAACGATCTTCTTTGTAGCGGGCCTGCTTGATGACGATCTTGCCGTGCTGCGTGAGCGCCTGCCCGTTCCGCGCGTTCCGGGTGGGGAGCACGCAGTCGAACATGTCGACCCCGGCGCCGATGGCGTGCACGAGATCGATCGGCGTCCCCACGCCCATGAGGTAGCGGGGGCGCGTCGGGTCGAGGTGCGGCCCTATCTGGGCGACGACCTCGTGCATCATCGCGATCGGCTCGCCCACGGAGAAGCCGCCCAGGGCGAGCCCGTCGAACGGCAAGGCACCGAGCTCATCGGCGTGCGCCATGCGCAGCGCGACCGAGGTGCCGCCCTGCACGATGCCGAAGAGCGCCTGGCTCGGGCGCTTCGCGGCGAGGCAGCGCTTCCCCCAGCGCGTCGTCAGGCGGCACGCCTCCTCGACCTCTGGGCGCGGCGCGCCGCCCGGCGGGCACACGTCGAGCTGCATCGCGATGTCGGCCCCGAGCAGCCCCTGCACCTCCATCGCGACCTCGGGCGTGAGCGCCTTGCGGGCGCCGTCGAGGTGCGATCGGAACACGAAGCCGTCCTCGACGAGGGTGCGCCGCTCGGCCAGCGAGAAGGCCTGGAAGCCCCCGGAGTCCGTGAGCATCGCGTGCGGCCAGCGGGTGAACGCGTGCAGACCGCCGAGCTGCGCGACGAGCTCGGGGCCAGGGCGGAGCCACAGGTGGTAGGTGTTGCCGAGGACGATCCTCGCGCCGGTCGCGGCCACCTCGGCGGGGGTCAACGTCTTCACGCTGCCCTGGGTGCCGACCGGCATGAACGTCGGGGTCAGCACGTCGCCGTGCGGCGTGGAGAGCACGCCCGTCCGGGCATGCCCGTCCCTCGCGAGCTCGGAGAAGGAGAAGCCAGGCGTCCGGCTCATGGCGCGTCCACCCCACGGATCAACATGGCGTCACCATACGAGTAGAAGCGGTAGCCGGCGTCGATCGCCGCGCGGTACGCGAGGAGCGTGCGCTCGCGGCCGGCGAAGGCGAACACCAGCGCGAGCAGCGTCGAGCGCGGCAGGTGGAAGTTGGTCAGCAGGGCGTCGGCGACACGGAACCGATAGCCCGGCTGGATGAGGAGGCGCGTCTCCCCGGACTGCGCCCGCACGAGGCCTTCGCGGGCCGGATCGGCGGCCGACTCCAGCGCGCGAACCACGGTGGTGCCGATCGCGATCACCGGCGCGCCGCGCTCGCGCGCCCCCGCGATCGCGCCCGCGGTCGCGTCCGGGATCGAGTAGACCTCCGCGTGCATCGGGTGCAGGTCGAGATCGTCGACCGTGACCGGCTGGAAGGTGCCGAGGCCGACGTGAAGCGTGACGCTCGCGATCTCGACCCCGTTCGCGCGGAGCCGCTCGACGAGGCCGGGAGAGAGGTGGAGGCCCGCCGTGGGCGCTGCGACCGCTCCTGGGACCCGGGCGAAGATGGTCTGGTACCGCTCGCGATCGGACGCGTCGTCGCCGCGACCGAGGTAGGGCGGGAGCGGGACGTGCCCGTACGCGTCGATCGCAGCGGCGACGGACAGCCCCGCGGGCGAGGAGAGCTGCACCGTGAGCACGCCGTCCTCGGCGCGCTCCAGCACCTCCGCGACCAGCGCGCCGTCGCGCTCGATATCGAGCACCGATCCCGGGCGTATCGGCTTGGAGGCGCGCCCCATCGCCCGCCAGTGCTCGGACCGCGGCGCGCTCTCCTGGGGCCCACCGCCGAGGTCCTCCGCGCCGGCCGGCGCCCCGTCCACCCGGTGCAGCAGGAAGAGCTCGACCTGCCCGCCTGTGCCGCGCTTCCTCCCGAACAGACGAGCGGGGACGACCTTCGTGTCGTTGACGATGACGAGCGCGTCGCGCTCGATGTACCGGTCGAGATCGCGGATCGCCGCGTGCTCCACCTCGCCCGCCCTGCGGCCGCGATCGACGAGGAGGAGCCTCGCTCCGTCGCGCTCCTCGGGGGGCCGCGAAGCGATCAGCGCTTCAGGGAGTTCGTAGTCGAGCAGCTCGCAGCGCACGCCGCGCTACTAGCACGACGCGGGCGTGAGCACGTTCGTCTTGGCGCGGAGGAAGCGACAGATCTCGCCCACCTGGTAAGGCTTGGGGACGAAGGCCACCGCGCCGCAGTCGGCGCGCTCGACCTGGCGCGCGGAGAGGTGATACGCGCTGGAGAGCACGACCCGCACCCTCGGGAACGCATGCCGGATGTGCCGCGCGAGATCGAGGCCGTTCAGGTCCGGCATCATCAGATCGATCATCGCCACATCGATCGGGGACGAGCCGAGGGTGAGCAGCGCATCCTGGAACGAGGCGGCGAACACGACCTCGAACCCCTCGACGCTTAGCCCTGCCGAAAGAGCGCGACGCTGGGAATTCTCACCGTCCACGATCAGCATGCGGGCCATTAAGCGTCCTCCTGCGGCGATCGCCGCCATCCAATACGCCTACCTGTCTAGCAATCACCGGGCCAAGTTCCCGAATCGACGCGTTGCAGTTGCCGACGCTAAAGTGAAACAGAAGAGCACAGTCTACATCAGGCGCCTCATTGCACTAAGGCAAATCCCGACGCTGCATCATTGCAAAGATGCAATCTCGCGTAGGCTAGCTCCCTTGATTTACGGCTGAGTCAGGTGGTTTGCTCGGATCGAGCGGCCGCATCCATACGACCCGAACGGAGGAATGCAGGCTGAGCTCGATGGGCAGCAGGTCGAGGTGCAAGGGGAGCATGGCCCGTCGAGCGCGGTCCGCCTGAGGTCGCTGTGTGCCGTGGGAGCGAGCTGTTGAGCCCGGCCGGTGGGCGATGGAAGGCGCTCGCCGGACCGGCGCCGCTTCAGCCCGGGGGATACGTGATCGCCAGGCGGGTCATCTTGCGCCACAGCGTGGTCGCGCTGATCCCGAGCACCTCGGCGGCGCGCTCCCGGCTGCCGTCGCACTCCCGCAGCGCGGCCTCGATCGCCTGGCGCTCGGCGCAGTCGACGACGTCGGCGAGCAGCCTGCCGCCGGCCTCGGGCGCGCGCTTCGGCTGCACCGCGGCGGGCAGCACGTCGTCGACGCTGATGACGCCGCCGCCCGAGAGGGCCACCGCTTGCTCCACCATGTTCTCGAGCTCGCGGATGTTGCCGGGGAAGTCGTACTGCGTCATCGCCTCGACGACGCCGTCGGCGGCGCGGGCGCGGCAGCTCATCTTGCGGTTGTACTTCTCCAGGAAAAACTCCCAGAGGATCGGGATGTCCTCGCGACGCGAGCGGAGCGGCGGGAGCACGAAGCGCGCGACGTTCAGCCGGTAGTAGAGGTCCTGACGGAACCGCTTCTCCGACACCGCGGTCAGGAGCTCCTGGTTCGTCGCGGCGATGATGCGCACGTCGATGTTGATGGGTTTGTTCTCGCCTACCCTGCGGATCTCGTTCTCCTGGATCGCGCGGAGCAGCTTCGCCTGGAAGGTGAGCGGGGTCTCGGCGATCTCGTCGAAGAAGAACGTGCCCCCGTCGGCCTCCTCGAACAGCCCTTTCCTCGCCGAGATCGCGCCCGTGAACGAGCCTCGCGCGTGGCCGAACAGCTCGCTCTCGAGGAGCGTCTCGCTGATGGCGGCGCAGTTCACCG
Source organism: Sorangium sp. So ce117 (assembly GCF_051524395.1). Classification (NCBI taxonomy): domain Bacteria; kingdom Pseudomonadati; phylum Myxococcota; order Polyangiales; family Polyangiaceae; genus Sorangium; species Sorangium sp. So ce117. The sequence continues at coordinate 2,440,203 of NZ_CP150309.1, read as the reverse complement.
GCACGAACGGGCGGTCTGCGCGCTTGCTGTTGGCGTGGATGGCCTTGGCGACGAGCTCCTTGCCGGTGCCGCTCTCGCCGGTGATGAGCACCGTCGCGTCGGTCGGCGCGACCTTGACGATCCGGCCGAGCACCTCGCGGACCGCCTGCGAGCGGCCGACGATGTTCTCGAACCGGTAGCGCTCCTTGAACTCACTGGCGAGCAGCTGCACCTCGCCGGTGAGCTTCCGGTTCTGGATCGCGCGCTCGACCTTCACGAGGAGCTCCTGCTCCGAGAACGGCTTCTGGATGTAGTCGAACGCGCCGAGCCGCATCGCCTCCACCGCGCTCTCGATGGTGCCGTACGCGGTCATCACGATGACCTCCGTGTTCGCGTTCGACTCCTTCACCGCGCGCAGGACGCCGATCCCGTCGAAGCCGCCCATCCGGAGGTCGGTGAGCACGACGTCGTACGCCCCCTTGGCGCCCAGATCGGCGCCCTGGCTGCCGTCCGCGGCTTCATCGACCTCGTACCCGGCGCCACGCAGCATCATCGCGAGCGTGGTCCGCATGTTCCGCTGGTCATCGACGACAAGAATCTTCGACATGGATTTCCCCCGCCGCGCTCATCCTCCTCCGGGAAACGAGCGCGGCGCGACGATCACGACCGACGTGCCGCGCTGGCGCGTAAGCGCGCGAGCACGGTCGTCCGCGGCGCCTTGGACATGCGTCCAGAGCATCGTACGTCAAGCACGACCTCCGCCGCCAGAGGTGCACGGGGGACGCTCCCTGCGCGAGGGACGGCCCTCACCCTACCCTACTCGCGGATCTGCTGGGCAAGGTAGGCGGTCTCGCCGAGCTTCTCGATCAACCCGATTTGCGTCTCGAGCCAGTCGATGTGCTCCTCCTCGGACTCGAGGATCTTGGCCAGGAGATCCTCGCTGGTGCGATCCCCCTTGTCGCGGCAGAGGGCGATCGCCGTGTTGAGCCGCTTGACCGCGTGGTACTCGAGATCGAGGTCGCTCTTGAGCTGCTCCGGCACGCTCTGCCCGATGTGCAGGGTGTCCAGGCGCTGCAGGTTGGGCAGCCCATCGAGGAAGAGGATGCGATCGATGATCGCATCGGCGTGCTTCATCTCGTCGATCGACTCGGCGCGCCCGTGCGCAGCGAGCGTGACGAAGCCCCAGTGCGAACACATCTTCGCGTGCAGAAAATACTGGTTGATCGCAACGAGCTCTCCGGCAAGCACCTCGTTCAACGCATCAACGATGTCTTTTGCACCCTTCATCGGACCCCTCTCGCGCTCATGCCTGTCGTGCGGACCCCGCCCCTGTCAGGCGGGGGACGCTGGCTAGGACGCCAGCGCCCCGCACAAATGCGCGAGGTCCGTGGAGGTGCGCAAGAAGTTTCTAAGGAAATAGGTGCCACCGCCGTCGTTTCCGACGGAAACCAGGGCATTGAGGCTGTTGCCGGTCAATCCGGAGGATCAAGCTGCGCTGGAGACCGGCGCCATCACCAGGCGACGCGGCGTCGAGGCGCCATCGCGCTCGCCGACAAGCTCGGCGATCGTCGACCGACAGGAGCCACAGCGCGTACCGGCGCCCGTGCACTCCATGACCTGCGAAACAGAGCAGGCGCCCTCGCTCATCGCTTCACGAATCTCTCGATCACAGACGCCCATGCAGAGGCAGACGTACATGCAGACCCCCGGCTACGTAACGGGTTGGATTGATATTGAACATAGCTTTCAATATCGGAGCGTCAAGGGGAATGTCGCCTGGGCGGATCGCCGCCTTGGCTCGTGGTCCGAGATCCCCTTGGATCGAGCCAGCAGCGCTCGATCGAACGCGCCGAGCTGCGCTCGGTCGGTCGAGCGCCACAGGGACGTCGAAGGAAGAGGGATGGGGCAGGGATGCAGCCGGTCAGACCGGCGGAAGACGACGCCGCGCGAGCGCGGGCTAGCGGCGAGGCGGCGAGGCGCGAGCGCACGCCCACCGCGGAGCGGTCGGCCGCGTGCCGGCGTCACATCGTGAGGCCGCCGTCGACGTCGATGCAGCGACCGTTGAAGTACTCGCACTCGATCACGAAGCGCACGGCCTGCCAGATGTCCTCGGGCACGCCGATGCGGCCCACAGGGATCATGGCGACCAAGGCGTCGCGCGCCTTCTGGTGCATGCCCTGCGTCATGGGCGTCTCGATCATGCCGGGCGCAACGGCGCCGACGCGGATGCCGAACGGCGCGAACTCGAGCGCCCAGGTCTTCGTGTTCGCCGCGAGCGCGCTCTTCGCAGCGGTGTAGCTCGACTGGCCGCGGTTGCCGTGGCGCGCGATGGAGCTGATGTTGACGATGACGCCCTTCTGCTCGGTCTCGATCATCTTCGCGACGACCTCGCGGACCATGAGCGTGGCCCCCGTCAGGTTGACGTCGATGACGGCCTGCCACTGCGCCGCGCTCAGCTTGACGACCGCGCCCGTCTGGCGGTCCTTCTTGACGAGCAGGCCGTCCCGCAGGATGCCCGCGTTGTTCACGAGGCCGTTCAGGCCGCCCATCGCCTCGTGCGCGAAGCGGACGAACGCCTCCACCTCGGCCTCCACCGCCACGTTGACCGCCCGCGCGTGGACCTTGCCGGCGAGCCCCTTGCTCGCCTCGACGAGCGACGCGAGCCCCTCCTCGTTCATGTCGCCGGCGGCGACCTGGCCCCCGAGCTCCGCGAGCCGCAGCGCATAGTGGCGACCCAGCCCCTGGGCAGCACCTGTGACGACGAACTTCGTGTCCTCGAGTCGCATGATCGCACTCCTCCAGGGATCGCTCCCGATCTCCGTGTCGAACGCGCCGTCTACCACGACACCACCGCGAGGCGGCGGACGACGTGGCAGCGCGCCACCAACGCCCGCAACCCCCGCGCGGCCTGCAGGCCCCCGCGCAATCCGTGTAACCGCGCAACCCGCGTACCCCGCGTACTCCGCGTAACAGCGCGGTCGCCGCTTGCGCCGGGTGGCATCGATGTTATTCAGCGCCCATGAGGTCGATCGCGCTCGCCGCCGTGTGCGCCGGCATCCTGACGCTCGCGCCTGCATGTGACCGCGCCCCCCCGGTGCCCGAGACCTCCGATCCGACGGGCAAGGATCTGGTGATCGGCGCCGTGGTCGCAGCCGCCGAGCAGAGCGGAGGGATCCGCATCTACAAGATCGTCGAGGTGGAAGAGCTGCCCAAGCCGTTCGGGTCCGATCTGCACATGATCGCCTACGATCCGAAGGCGCAGAGCTTCCAGGAGGCCGCGGAGCTCCGTCGCAAGGGGAAGCTGACCGTCGCGAAGGACCACATGACGGTCCGGCTCGTGTATTTCCTGCCGCGCGACCATCGGGTGATCAGCAACGAGCCGGTCAGCGACGACGAGCGGGCCCCGTATCTCCGCTCGTTCCAGAGCCGGCAGCGCTGACCGGCATCCGCCGGCGGGCGGCGAGGCGCCCGCGCCTCAGCGCGCTGTGCGGAGCAGCTCGCCCAGCCGCTCGATCGCCTGGCTGTGCAGCCGGCTCGCCCAGCTCTTGCTGATCCCGAGATCCTGCGCGATCTGATCGAAGCGCTCGTCGTCGAAGTAGTGGCGCTCCACGAGGGTGCGCTCGCGCTCCGGGAGCTCGCGCACGGCGTGACGCACGGCCTGCGCGAGCTCGGCGCGAGAGGCGCGCTCCTCCGGGTCGTCCGCGGCGTCGGGGACGGCGGCGATGTCCCCGTGACCCGAGAGCAGGCCGAGCGCCATCGCGGCCGCGTGCCCGGCGAGCAGATCGCCGAGCCGCGCGGCGTAGGCCTCCTGCGTGGCAGGCGCGTCGGCGTCGTCGTCCGCCCCGCGTCCCTCGGCGAAGCGCGCCGACGCAGCGAGCGCGCTGGCCCGCGCGGCCGCGGAACGCCAGCGCGTCTCCCTCCGGACGCCGTCGAAGATGGCCCACCGGAGCTTCCGCTTGGCGTAGGCCTCGAAGGTGGATCGGCTCGGATCGTGCGTCCGCACGATCTCGAGCAGCGCCGGGTGCCCCAGCGCGACGAGGTCCTCCACCGGGATACGGCGGCCCAGACGGCGCGCGATGCGCTTCGCGACCAGCTGAAGCAGGTCGAGCCCCTCGGCGAGGAGCCGGTCTTCCGGAGTGCGCACCGCTATCCCGCCTTGGCGCGCCCCGCTGCGCCGAGCACCCCGAACGCCCGCTCGCCGCTCTCGTCGACCTCGCGCGGATGCGCGCGCCGCAGGAGGCGGCTCGCCTCCTCGTCGTGCAGCAAGACCTCCGCGAGCTGCTCGCGCATCCACGCGATCTCGTGCGCGGGCAGGCGCCCCACGTAAGGCGCCACGGCGGCGTCGACCTGAGCGGCGATCCAGGGGTCATCGAGGAGCGAAGCGTCCATGGGCGACGCCCATTATATCTCCACCGAGCGCGCCGTCATCCGCCGCTCGCCGCGTCACCGATGCGTCATTTGGACGGCGGCTCGTTGAGGCAGGCCTCGAACGCCCTGACGGTCCGCGCGTCGAACGCGCACTTGAGCGACCTCGGATCCACGCTCTTGCCGACGTTCTGCTCGCACGACTGCGCGTACTGCTCCCCCAGCGTGGCCGCGACGGCGTCGATCTTCTTCTCGGTCTCGCCCCGCTGCTCCGCCGTGAGCTTGGCGCTGAGCGCCGCGACCTGCTCCGAGCGCGTGAGCGCTGTGAGCCGCTTGCCCAGATCCACGCAGTCGCCATGCATGAGCGCGTAGTCGTCGGGCACCGAGTCGTCGCGACGCGGCGGCGCCGGCGCCGCCGCGGCGGGCTCCGCGTCTGCCTCCCGCGCCTCGGCGCCCTGGGCGGCATCGCACGTGGGCTCGGCCGGCAGCGACGGCTCCTCCGACCGCGCGGGCTCGGGCTGCTCGATCGGAGGCGGCGAGGCCCCTCCGCACCCGAGCAGCAACGTCGACAACGGACCCGTGACCATGATCAAGAAAAGAGCTCTCCCCATGCAGCGAGGGTTGATCGGCTCGCGCCGGGCGTCCATGCCGCGCCGGGCGCGCTCGGCGCTGCGCGGCGGATCGAGCGACGCCTCGGCTCGCCGCGCTTGCCGCGAGGGTGCACGGGCCGCCTTGGCAGGCTCCGTGCAGGGCGCACCGTGACTACAGGTCGGCCTCGCCGGCCATGTCGCTCGTCCGTGCGGAGGCGGGAGCATGCGGTCGCTCTGGATTGTTCTCGTCCTGGTGCTCGGCTCGGCGTTGCTGCTTCAGGTGATGGCGGCGTCCGACGGCCGGATCCCCTACGCGCGCTTCCGCTCGCTCGCGGAGAGCGGAGAGCTCGCCGAGATCGAGATCCGGGACGACATGTACATCGGACGCGCGGTGCCCGGCCTGAGCGCGCGCGCGCCGCAGAGTTATCGCACGGGGCGCATCGAGCAGACCGAGAAGGATCTGCTCGCCGATCTCGACCGGCGAGGGATCCCGTACACGCGCGTCGCGGACGAGCTGGGGCTGCCGCCGTACCTCTGGCTGCTGCTGCCGCTCGCCGGTCTGGCCGCGATGGGCCACCTCGCGTCACGCCGTGCGACGACGGCAGGGACCATCTCGGGTGCCGCGACCGCCTTCGGCAAGCACAAGGCGCGGCTCTACGAGGAGCAGGGCGCTATTGCGACGTTCCGCGATGTCGCCGGCAACGCCGAGGCAAAGACGGAGCTCGGCGAGATCGTCGACTTCCTCAAAGCGCCCGAGCGCTACGAGAAGCTCGGCGGGCGGATGCCCAGAGGGGTGCTCCTCGTGGGGCCGCCCGGCACGGGCAAGACGTTGCTCGCTCGGGCGATCGCGGGAGAGGCGAGCGTCCCCTTCTTCAGCGCAAGCGGATCGGAGTTCGTGGAGATGTTCGTCGGCGTCGGCGCCGCGCGCGTGCGCGACCTCTTCTCGCAGGCGCGCGAGAAGGGGCCCTGCCTCGTGTTCATCGACGAGCTCGATGCGGTCGGCAAGGTGCGCGGCCTCGGCGGATCCGTCGGCGGCCACGACGAGCGGGAGCAGACGCTCAACCAGCTCCTCACCGAGCTGGATGGGTTCGACGCGCACACGGCCATGGTCGTGATCGCCGCGACGAACCGCGCCGAGATCCTCGATCCTGCGCTGCTCAGGCCGGGGCGGTTCGACCGCCGGGTGCACATCGATCGGCCCGACCTCGCCGAACGGAAGGAGATCCTCGCGGTGCACGCGAGGAAGGTGGCGCTCGATCCTGGCGCGGATCTCGACGCCGTGGCCGCGCAGACCGTGGGGCTCGTCGGCGCCGACCTCGCGAACATCGTCAATGAGGCGGCGCTGCTCGCGGCGCGGCGCGGCGCGGAGGCGGTGGGACACAGCGATCTGGAGGCGGCGATCGAGCGCGGGCTCGCGGGGCTCGAGCGCCGCGGCAGGCGGCTCGGAGCGCGCGAGAAGCTCGTCGTCGCCTACCACGAGGTGGGGCATGCGCTGACCGCCTCGCTGCTGCCGACGCAGGATCCAGTGCGCAAGGTGTCCATCGTGCCGCGGGGGCCGGGCGCCCTCGGGTACACGATCCAGCAGCCGCGCGAGGATCGCTACCTGTGGAGCCGGCAGGAGATCCTCGATCGGCTGGTCGTGCTGCTGGGCGGGCGCGTCGCCGAGGAGGAGGCCGTCGGAGACCTCTCGACCGGCGCGCAGGACGATCTGCTCAACGCGACCGAGCTCGCGCGTCGCATGGTCCGCGAGCTCGGGATGGGCCAGGGGCTCGGGCTCTCGGCGCTCGATCCGCGCCGGCCGCTGTCGTTCCTCGGCGAAGCGCAGGGCGCGATGCCGTCCGGCGCAGGGCCGCGGGAGTGCAGCGACGCGACCGCGCGCGCGATCGACGCGGAGGTCGCGCGGATCCTCGCGGACGCGGAGGCGCGGGCGCGCGCTTTGATCCAGGGGCACCGGCCGACGCTCGAGCGCGTCGCCGCCCGACTCTACGAGGTCGAGACCCTGAGCGGCGATGAGCTCAGGGAGATGGTGGCAAGCGGGGAAGCCTAGAGCTGCCGCTCAGTCGACGCTCCGCAGCGCGCGGGACAGATCGAAGCCCGCGGCGTCATGATGATAGACGACGCGGAGCACGCGGCCGCGCAGGAGCTCTCTCGGCACCGCCCCCATCGCCCGGCTGTCGAGCGAGGCGGCGCGGTTGTCGCCCATCACGAAGAGGTGGTCCGGCGGGACGACGACCGGACCGAACGCGTCGAAGTCGGGCTCGCCGGCCGCGTGTGTGACCTCGCCGAGGTGCTCCACCCTCGTGCCGTCCACGAGCTGCTCGATGGCTTGCGCCGCGCCGTCGACGTACAGCACGCCTTGCCGGAGCATCACCGTCTGGCCCGGGAGCGCGATCACCCGCTTGACGAGGAGGGTGGACCCGCCGCGCGGATCCGCGAAGAGCACCACGTCGCCGGCGCTCGGCCCGCTGCGCTCGAACAGGTAGTGATCCGTGAGCGGGACGCGGAGCCCGTAGGCGACCTTGTCGACGAGGATGCGATCGCCGGGGGCGATCGTCGGCCACATCGAGCCGGTGGGCACGTGGTACTGGTCCGCGAGGGTCGAGCGACCCATCGTGAGGATCGCGAGCGCCGCGAGGATCTTGAGCAGGCTCCGCCCGAACGGCGCGACCGTCTGGTAGGCGCGCCGCGCGAGCGCGCGATCGGATCGAAGCATGAAAAGTCCGGCCTTGTCGGGCTGGAGGCACACCGCCGCGGCCTCCACCGCCGGCCGGGGAACGCTGGGCTCGCTCATCTCTGGCGGGGCTAGCATCCGCGCTCGAGACAAGCCAGCTTCGCTGCATGCACGGCTGCACTTCATCGACTGCACCACTCTCCCAAGCTCTGGGCCGCCTCACACTCTGCGGATCAATGTCGCGTCATCCGGTAACCACAGGGGCCGCCATGCACCTCGCCGGCTACCGCGCGCTGGGACTCGATTTTACCTATATCCCTTTTGCGGTGACCGATGTTGAAGGCGCGACGCGCGGGATGCGCGCGCTCGGGATCCGCGGCCTCGGCGTGTCGATGCCCTACAAGCAGGCGGTAATTCCATTGCTCGACGAGCTCGATCCCGTCGCCGAGCGGATCGGCGCGGTCAACACGATCGTGAACAACGACGGGCGCCTCAGGGGCTACAATACCGACTGGATCGGCGCGGTGCGGGCGCTCGAGGAGGTGACGCGGCTCGTGGGCGCGCGGGTGCTGCTCCTCGGCGCCGGCGGCGCGGCGCGTGCTGTCGCGTTCGGGCTCGCGGAGCGCGGCGCCAGCGTCACGGTGGCGAACCGCGATCTCGAGAAGGCGCGGCGGCTCGCGGCGGCGATCGGCGGGGCGGCCGCGCCGCTCGACGCAGCGGCGCTCTCGCCCGACCACGGCGTCCTCGTGAACGCCACGTCGCTCGGCATGGCCGAGGTCGATCCGCGAAGCCCTGTCCCGGAGGAGTGGTTGCGGGAAGGTCTCCTGGTGATGGATATCGTGTACAAACCGATGATCACGGAGCTCGTGGCGGCGGCGCGTCGGCGCGGAGCGACCGCCGTTCACGGCGGGAGGATGCTCCTCCACCAGGCTGCAGAGCAGTTCCGGCTGTACACCGGGCGGGAGCCGCCGCTCGACGCCATGGACGAAGCGCTGCGCGCTCAGCTCGGCTGACGCGCGGAGCCGCCGCTCGACGCCACGGACGAAGCGTCGCGCGCTGAGCTCGGCTGACGCGCGCGACGTCCTGCGGCAGGCTCGCGCTGTCCGGTCGGCCAGGGTGCGCGGCGATCGCCGCTCTGCGCCGTGCGCGCGGCCTCCGGAGCAATGGCGAAGGGCGGGCGCCACGCGTAGGCTTCCGGCGATGATCTCGTTCGAGATACGCGCAGCCGTGACCGGCGACGAGGAACAGCTCCTCTATGTCGCGCGCCACCTGAACTCGGTCAACCTGCCGAACAACCGTGACGCAATCCACGAGATCGTCGCCGAGAGCCACAAGAGCTTCAACGGAGCGATCCAGGATCCCCGCCTCCGCCAATACGTCTTCGTGCTCGTCGACCTGACGAAGGGCGACAAGGGCATGATCGTCGGGACGTCGATGATCATCGCGCAGCTCGGCCGGCGCGGCATCCCCTACATCTTCTTCGACGTGCTCGACGAGGAGAAGTACTCGGCCACGATCGACAAGCACTTCCATCATACCGTGCTGCGCATCGGCTACTCGTACAACGGCCCCACGGAGATCGGCGGGCTCGTGCTCATGCCGGAGTACCGGCAAGGGCCCGAGCGGCTCGGCACGATGATCTCCTATGTTCGCTTCCTCTACATGGCCGCGCGATCCGCGCTGTTCCAGGACGAGATCCTCGCGGAGCTGATGCCCCCGCTCGAGCCGGACGGGACAAGCCACCTCTGGGAAGCGCTCGGGCGCAAGTTCACCGACATGAGCTATGCCGACGCGGATCTCCTCTCCAAGAAGAACAAGGAGTTCATCAAGGGGCTCTTCCCGGAGGGGACCATCTACGCCTCGCTGCTGCCCGAGGACGCGCAGCGCGTGATCGGGAAGGTCGGGGCGCAGACCCGGGGGGTGGAGAAGCTGCTCCGCCGCGTCGGCTTCCGCTACGCTCACAGGGTCGATCCGTTCGACGGAGGGCCGCACTTCACCGCCCGCATGGACGAAATCTCGCTCGTGAGCGATACGCGCCGGGCGAAGGCGGGCCGCCCGTTCACCCCGAGCCCGTCGGATCCGAAGGGCATCCTCGCGATCGAGCGCCCAGACGCCCCTTATTTTCGCGCGGTCGCCGCGAGCCTCCGCGATGAGGGAGAGCTCGGCATGGCGATCGCCGAGGACGCCTGGAAGCACCTGGAGCTCCAGCCTCGCTCGCCGATCTGGGTCCTGCCGATGCCGTGACAGGGCGCCTGCGCGCCACGTCCAGCACGCGCGAGACCAGCGGATCAGCCCGCCTGTGCGACACGTCCAGCACACGCGAGAGCAGCGGATCAGCCCGCCTGCGCGCCACGTCCACCAGCGGATCAGCCCGCCTTGCATCGCGATGATTCTGTTGCTACAGAATTAACAGAAGTTTTCACGAGCGATTGGGAGGACCATGACCCTTGGATTGGACCTCGATTTCGGGCGCTTGCCCGCGCTGGAGCGGAGGGAACGCTGGCCCGGGACACCGAGGGAGGATGCCGGCGCGGAGAGGGCCCCCGAGGCAAAGGACGGCGCGGCGCCCAGGCTCTCTGGGCGGGAGATGCGTATCGCCGCCGCGCTCGCCGAGGCGGCGATGCCGCCCGGCCGCTTCCTCGACGGCGCGGGCGCCGCGACCGCCAGCCGACTCGCGGCCTGGCTCGGCTCGATCCCGCCGCACCTGGCGCAGGGGGTGCGCGCGGCGCTGTGGGCGATAGAGCTCGCTCCCCTTCCGTTCCGGCTCAGGCCGCTGTCGGCGCTGCCGCTCGAGGAGCGGATGGAGGTGCTCCGCGGCTTCGAGCAGAGCCGGGCGCGGACGCTGCGCTCGGTGCTCCGCGCCGCGCTCACGCCGCTCAGGTTCGTCCACTACGACCGGCCCGAGATGTTCAAGCACGTCGGCTGCCGTTACGAGCTGCCCACGGTGCGCGACGAGGCGCCGCGCTGGCTCGCGCAGGTGACCGACGGGCGCGAGGTCGAGGAGGACCTGGAGCTCGAGTGCGAGGTCCTCGTGATCGGCACCGGCGCCGGCGGAGCGGCCGCGGCCTACGAGCTCGCGTCGCGCGGACACGCGGTGCTCATGCTCGAGGAGGGCGACTTCCACCGCCGCTCGAGCTTCACCGGACGGCCCGCGCGCGCCTACCGGGAGATGTACCGCGACCACGGGCTCGACATGACGCTCGGCAACGTGAATATCCCCGTGTTCGCGGGGCGCGCCGTCGGAGGGAGCACCGTGATCAACTCCGGTACTTGCTACCGGGCTCCGGAGAGCACCTTCGCGTCGTGGCGAGACGGCATGGGGCTCCCTGCGGAGTTCTCGTCCGGCGGGCTCGCTCCCTATTACGAGCGCGTCGAGCGCATGCTCCAGGTCGCCCCCGCCGACCCGCTTCACCTCGGGGCGATCGGGCCGATCGTCCGGTGCGGGGCGGAGCGGCTCGGGCTGCGGCACGGGCCGCTCCAGCGCAACGCGCCGGACTGCGATGGGCAGGGGATCTGCTGCTTCGGCTGCCCCACGGGGGCCAAGCGCTCGACCGACGTGAGCTACGTGCCCGAGGCGCTGAAGCGGGGCGCGCAGCTCATCACGGCGGCGCGTGTCAGGACGATCGACATCGTGGCGGGCCGCGCGCGAGGGGCGACCGCCGTGCTCGGCGGCGACACGAGGGCCGAAGGCAACGGCGACCGCGCGGCGAGCGGCGCACGGCGGCGGCCGCGGCTCGTGGTGAGGGCGGAGGCCGTCGTCGTGGCCGGCGGCGCGCTGATGACGCCGCTGCTCCTGCGCCGGAGCGGAGCGTGCCTGTCGAGCGGCGCGCTGGGAAAGAACCTCTCGATCCACCCGGCGTCGAAGGTGATGGCGCTCTTCGATGAGCGGATCGATCAGTGGCAAGGCATCCCGCAGGGCTACCAGATCGACCACTTCGCCGATGAAGGGCTGATGTTCGAGGGAGGCTCGCTCCCGTTCGACGTCGCCGCGCTGGCCGTGCCCTGGACGGGACACCGCTACACGGAGCTGATGGAGCGGTACCCGCACCTCGCGACGTTCGGGTTCATGATCAAGGACACGAGCCGCGGCGAGGTGAGGCCCGGGATCGGCGGCACGCCGCTCGTGCTCTACACGATGAACGGGGAGGACCTCGCGAAGATGAAGCGAGGGGTCGAGCTGCTCTGCGAGGTGTTCCTGGCCGCGGGGGCGCGGCGCGTCCTGCCGCTCGTCGCCGGCTGCGACGAGGTGAACGGCCCCGCGGACCTGGAGCGGCTCAAGGCGCGGCAGATCCAGGCCGGGGACCTCGACGTGGCCGCGTTCCACCCGCTCGGGACGTGCCGTATCGGGGTGGATCCGCGGTCATCGTGCCTCGGGCCGGACCACCAGGCGCACGACGTCGCCGGGCTCTACGTGTGCGATGGAAGCGCGATCCCCTCGTCGCTCGGCGTGAACCCGCAGATGACCATCATGGCCATGTCGCTGCGCGCGGCCGAGCTCCTGAGCGAGCGGCTATCCGGCTGAGCCGTCGCGGTACCCGAGGGCCGCGGCGCGCTCGCTGCCGATGCGATCGCTCTCGATCGTCCCGTCGCGCATCGTCACCACGCGCGGCATCGACTCGGCGAAGCTGAGGTTGTGCGTGACAACCACGATCGTGGTGCCGTGCTTGCGGTTCATCTCGAAGAACAGCTGGTGGATCGAGTCGCTCGTCGCGGTGTCGAGGTTCCCGGTCGGCTCGTCGGCGAGGAGGAGCTTCGGCGACAGGACGAGCGCCCGCGCCAGGGCCACGCGCTGCTGCTCGCCGCCCGACAGCTCCCCCGGCCGGTGCGTCGCGCGCGCCGCGAGCCCGACCTCGGCGAGCAGCGAGCGCGCGAGCGGCTCCATCTCGCGGCGGGTCTTCCCCTGGATGAGGCCCGGCATCATCACGTTCTCGACCGCGTTGAACTCGGGGAGCAGGTGGTGGAACTGGAAGACGAAGCCGATCGTCCGGTTCCGGATCGCCGCGAGCCGCGAGCCCGGCAGGCCGGTGAGCTCGTCGTTGCCGAGGCGGATACGGCCGCTCGTCGGGAGATCCAGCGTGCCGATGCAGTGGAGGAACGTGCTCTTGCCGGCGCCGGAGGGGCCCACGAACGCCACGACCTCGCCCTGGTTGATGACGATGTCGATGCCGCAGAGCACGTGGAGCTCGCGGCCCATGTGAACGAACGTCTTGCGGAGGTCTTCGACGACGACGAGCGGAGTGGACATGGAGTGATTACTCGTAGCGGAGCCCGTCGACCGGAGAGAGCCTCGAGGCGGCGCGGGCCGGATAGATGGTGGCGATGGTGCAGATGAGCAGCGACGCGACCGCGACCATCGCGTAGTCGGAGAGGTTCACGTTCACGGGCAACCGGTCGATGTAATAGACGTCCGGATCGAGCCGGACACCGAACCAGTACAGGCCCGTGCAGACCGCGAGCGCGGTGCCGACACCGTAGATCGTGCCGATGGCGCCGATGATCACGCCCTCGAGCATGAACACGCGCATCACCGCGTTGTCCGAGGCGCCCAGCGCCTTCAGGACGGCGATCTCCTTGCCCTTCTCGGTCACCATGAGGAGCAGCGTGCAGACGATGCAGAAGCTCGCGACCGCGATGGCGATGGACAGGATGATGAACGTCGCGATCTTCTCCAGCTTGAGCGCGCTGAAGAGGTTCTTGTTCATCTCCATCCAGTCGCGGACGCGGAGCTGCGGCGGCGGCTTTCCTCCCTCCGGCGCCTCGTCGAGCGCGGCGCTCGCGGCGACGGCCGCCTCCACGGCCGGGCGGACCTCCTGCACCCGCTCGGGATCCGGGACCCGGATGTCGATATGGGTGATCTTGTCGTCGAGGCTGAAGAACTTCTGCGCCTCTTCCATCAAGACGTACGCGTGCGTGACGTCGTACTCGTACATGCCGCTATAGAAGATCGCCGCGACGCGGAACCTGCGGGAGCGCGGCATCACGCCGGTCGGGCCGAGCTCGCCCATCGGCGACAGGAGGGTCACCTCGTCCCCGACGAGCACGTGGAGCGATTTCGCGAGCTCGCGGCCGATGATGACGCCCGGGTACACGCGCGTCTGCAGCTTCAGGTAGTCGCGCACCGACGGGTCGACGTCCGTTGGCTGGCGGAAGTCCGGCCCCTTGAAGTACGGCTCCCCGCCAGGACCTCGACCGATGATCTCCTCGGGAGGCAGGCTCGTCAGCTTCTCGGGCTCGCGCAGGTAGTCGAAGCTGCCGACCTCGATGTTCTTGGCGAGGTCGATGACCTGCCCGATGGTGTCCGGATCGATGCCGCGGACGAGCGCGCCCGCGGTGTTCGAGGCGCTGGAGCCCATCGCCTCGCCGGCCGCGACCGGGGTCGCGGCGCCTCCGTAGGGCGCGAGCGCGACGCGCACCTGGGTGAGCTTGTCGTCCCAGTTGCCGAAGCCGCCAGGGCGGGAGGCGTCGACGACCATGTGCGCGTTGTTGCCGAGGATCTTGCGCTTCAGGTCGGCGCCGAAGCCGCCCATGATGCTCGTCACCGAGCACAGGGCGCACGAGCTGACGGCGACGCCGGCCATCGACAGGACCGAGATGACCGTGAGAAAGCCGCTCTTCGAGGCGCGCACATGGCGGGCGGCCACGTGGGGCACGAAGCTCCGGCGCTCGAGCGCGTCGAGGGCGAGCGGCAGGAGCGCCGACAGCACGAAGAACAGGAAGACGACGCTCGAGACGAGCGCGGTGAAGCGGATGATCTGATCCGTCGAATTGAACGACGCGCCCTTCCCGACGGGCATCCTGGCCGTGAGCGTCGCGGTGACGCCGAAGCCAACGCCCACGAGCGCGCCCCACCACCAGCCGAGCGCGCGATAGAGCCCCCTGCGGACGGGGCGGCTCCCGGCGACCAGATAGCCCGCGCCCGCGCCGAACAGGATGCCTCCAAGGATCCACCGGAAGGTCGGCTGGATGGGCAGGACCGCGACCCAGAGGACGACGATCGCAAGCGCGGCGATCAGGGACATCGCGCCGAGCACGCGGAGCCCCACGCGGGCCTTGGACCCCCACCTGCCGGAGAGCCACCGGGCGTTGTCCGCAGCCATCCTGGCCCGGAACAGCCGAAGGGCACCCCCCACGATCAGCGTGGCGACGAGCTGGGCGATCAGCTGGGTATTGCCCGCGAAGAAGGCGCCGATGGGCGCGAGGCCCTTCGCGCGCCCGCTGGACGCGATGAGCGTGAGCGCGAGCAGGCTGGCGCCCGTGAGAGCGACCACGACCCCGACGCGCACGACGCCGGGACGCCGTGGCTCCAGCTCGCCCTTCTTGTCGAAGCGGGTGTAGCCCCGCCAGGCGAGCAGGACGATGCCCAGAGCAACGGCGGCGAGGAGCGCCGCCTGCAACGACCTGGAGAGCTCGATCACGCGTCGGTCTCGGGACGGAGGAGCGGGAACAGGATGACGTCGCGGATGGAGGTCGCGCCGGTGAGGAGCATCGTCAGGCGATCGACCCCCATGCCGAAGCCCGCCGTCGGCGGGAGGCCGTGCTCCAGGGCGCGGACGTAGTCGGCGTCGTAATCCATCGCCTCCTCCTCGCCCCGCGCCTTCTTCTCGACCTGCGCGCGGAAGCGCGCGTCCTGGTCCTCGGGGTCGTTGAGCTCGCTGAAGGCGTTGCAGAGCTCGCGGCCGTCGATGAAGAGCTCGAAGCGGTCGACCAGCGAAGGATCGCTGTCCTTCTTGCGCGCGAGCGGAGAGACCTCGAAGGGATAGTCGATGATGAAGACAGGGACGCTCTTGTCGCCCGCCTCCGTGCGGTAGTCCCTCGTGAGGAACGGCTCGACAACGTACTCGTAGGCGCAGAAGACGAGCTCACCCGGCGACTCGCACTTCTTCGCGCCCGCGCGGAAGTTCGTCCAGTCGATCTCGCGCCCGCTCGCCTTCGCCGCCTTCGCCCACTCCTTGATCGGGGCGTCGTCCGCGGCGACGCGCTGCGGGACGTCGGCCGGCAGGCCCGACTTCGCCAGGGCGCGGGCGATCCCCTCGGCCATGGGGACGCGCTCGAAGCGCTCGAGCGAGTACGTGCGCTGCGCGGCCCAGGCCGCGTGCTCGACCGGGAGCCGCTCGGCGAGGCGGGCGTCGACGTGGCGGAGCATCGCCTCGGTGGCGTCCATCAGCGTCTCGTACGTCGCGTACGCCTGGTAGTACTCGAGCATCGTGAACTCGGGGTTGTGCCGCGTCGACAGCCCCTCGTTCCGGTAGCAGCGCGCGATCTCGTAGACGCGCTCGAAGCCGCCGACCACGAGCCGCTTCAGGAAGAGCTCCGGCGCGATGCGCATGAAGAGCTCGAGGTCGAGCGCGTTGTGGTGGGTCTTGAACGGCTTCGCGGCCGCGCCGCCGACGAGCGTGTGCATCGTCGGGGTCTCGACCTCGAGGAAGCCGCGCGCGTCGAGGAACTCGCGCAGCGCGGCGACGATCGCGGTGCGGGCGCGGAAGACCCCCGCGACGTGCGGGTTGGCCACGAGATCGACGTACCGCATGCGGTAGCGCGACTCGACGTCCTTGAAGCTCGTCTTGGTCGGCAGCGGGCGGTAGGCCTTCGTGAGCAGCCGGAGGCGCCCTGCGCGGATCGAGAGCTCGCCCTTCTGCGTCGCCATCGCGACGCCGTGGGCCTCGACGAAATCGCCGAGATCGATGTCCTCCAGCCGCTCGAAATCGGCGAGGATCCCCTGCTCGCAGTAGAGCTGGAGCTCGCCGGTTCGGTCGCGCAGCCGGACGAAGGTGACGCCGCCGAACGAGCGCACGAAGAGGACCCGGCCCGCGACGCGGAGCGGGACCGGCTCGACGCGCGCCGGATCGTAGCGATCCGCCGTGGAGGAGGCGGATCGCTCGGGCGCCGCGCCCTCGGGCCTCGGCTCGGCCGCGGCCCGCGCCCCGTCGAAGCGGGCGCGGACGGCCGCGAGCTCGACGAGCGGCTCGCCCTCCGTGACGTCGTTGGCGAACGGGTTGTCGCCGCGGGCGCGGAGGCGGGCCGCCTTCGCCTTGCGGGTGGCGATCAGCGTCTCCTCGGCGCGCGCGGCCTCGGCGGCCTCCTTCACGAGCCGCTCGGTCTTCTTGTCGTTCGGTCTGTCTTTTTGCTGGCTCACGGAGCTTCGTCCTCCGCGACGGAGCCGCCCTTCCGGAGCGAACCGCCGGCCGCGGCGAGCAAGTAGGCCTCGATGAAGCCCTCGAGATCGCCGTCGAGGACGGCGTCCACGTCGGTGGCCTCGGTGGAGGTGCGCACGTCCTTGACGAGCCGGTAGGGCGCGAGGACGTAGTTCCTGATCTGGCTGCCGAAGTTGATGGCGCTCTTCGCGGCGTTGTAGGCCTGGACCTCCGCATCCCGCTTCTGGAGCTCCATCTCGTACAGCTTCGCCTTGAGGACCTTCATCGCCATCGCGCGGTTCTGGTGCTGGCTGCGCTCGGCGCGGCACACGATGTTGAGGCCGGTCGGGAGGTGCCGCAGGCGAACGGCGGTCTCGACCTTGTTCACGTTCTGCCCGCCCTTGCCGCCGGCGCGCATCGTCGTGATCTCGATGTCTTTCTCGTTCACCTGGATGTTGATCTCGTCGTCGCTGTCCGGGGTGACCTCGACGGCGGCGAACGCGGTCTGGCGCGTGTGATCGGCGTTGAACGGGCTCATCCGGACGAGGCGGTGGACCCCGGCCTCGGAGCGCAGATAGCCGTAGGCGGCGTCGCCGCTCACCGTGAGGGTGACGGCGTCGATGCCGGCCTCGTCGCCGTCCTGGTAGTCGATGATCTCCGTCTTGTACCCGCGGCGCTCGCAGAAGCGCAGGTACATGCGGAGGAGCATGGACGCCCAGTCCTTCGCGTCGGTGCCGCCGGCGCCCGGGTGGATGCTGACGATGGCGTTGCCGCGGTCGGCGGGGCCGGACAGCATGCGATCGAGCTCGACCTTGCGCAGGCGCCCGGCGATGGCGTCGGCCTGCGCGTCGGCGTCGGCGATGACGCCCTCGTCGCCCTCGGCAGCGCCGAGCTCGAGGTACTCCGCGAGATCCTCGATCTCGCGGCCGAGCCGCTGCGCTACCTCGAGCTTCGACTCTACCTGGGCGCGCTTGCGGAGGACGGCTTGGGCCTTTTCCTGATCGTTCCAGAACCCCGGCGACAGCGTCGTCTGGGTCAGATCCTGGAGCATCCGTTCGAGCTTGGGGACGTCAAAGATGCCCCCTTAGCGCCTCAAAGCGCCGTTTGATGTCGAGGACTTTCTCGCGGGTCTCGGAGAGCATGGCCGGGGATCTATTCGATCTGGGCGGCGATCGCCAGGAGAGACGCCAGGCGAGACCGCCGCGCGCGGGCGGACCGAGGCGGCTCCACGCCGGCTCCACACCGGGTCCACGTTGGGCGCGCCGGCGACGCGCTCGTCAACGCGGCGCGCAGGCGGGAGGGGGTGCGGCGGATGACCCGGCGCCGCGGATTCCTTGGCCGTGGACCGCGTCACGACCGCCGGGCGCCCCGAGGCCGCGCGAGTTCCGAGCTTCCCGTCCAGCGGGACAAGGCGCCTCAACCAGGAGTCGGCGCAGGGGCGGATTCCCGGACGGCGCGGCGAATCCTGGACCACAACCGCTGAGCGCTCCGCGCTTGCCTTGGGTTCCGCAGGGCATCCCTGATGGCCCTGATGGAGACCGCGGGAGGCGGCGCCTCGCTGCTCAGCGCGGCGTCGAGGTAGCGGCCCAGGAACTCCGTCAAGGCGACGGCGGTGACCGCATTGGAGAAGAGACCGGCGACCGGGACGAGGCCGAGCGTGAAGTTGGCGAAGAGCCTTACGCCCGCTCCACCCCAGATGATCTTGCTCACCTGCAGCCACGGAGCCCTGCGGAGCGGCACGCCCCGGCGCCGGGTCAGCGACACGGAGAAGGAGTAATGAATGGGAACCACGATCAACTCATCTGCGCCGGGAATGGGCTGAGTGACGAAGCTGATCACTGCAGCGATGGCAGAATACTTGTTGGTCATCCGGCGGATCGTCGGTTCCATGGGTCGTATATACGGCCTGGAGCCTGCCGCCGGGAGGCCGAGACAAGCATGTTGACGAGGGCGCTGCCCGCGCAGCCGAGGGCGGATCACGCTCGGCCTGGACGAAGCATGGGAATCTCCGCGCTCGTCGGTGTCCTTGGGGGGCCTGGAGATCTTTGCAGGACAGAGAGAGGGAGATCTCCAAAGCACGTTGGAGCGCCCCGACATGGGAAAGACCATTTCCCGCGCTCCGCGGCCCTCGCGAGGCGCCGGCGCTACGGATCGAGCCCTTCCCTGCACGCGACCCGGAGCTCACCAAGCGCGGCGACGAGCGCGCCGCGCTCGCCCTGCCACGCCGGCGACGGGTCCTCGGCGTCACGCCGGCGGATGTGCTCGCGGGCCTCGTCCCAGAGCGGGCGCGGCGGCACGAGCGGCGGCACCCGCGTGCGCACGTCGTCCACCAGGCGCAGCACGCGCTCGACGCGGGACAGCGCCTCGCCGAGCGGCACCTCGCCCGCCTTGCAGCGCCGGAGCAGGCCGCACTCGTAGCTGCTGCACACGGAGAAGCGCATCTCGTAGACGGTGCACTTCCGGTCGAGGTGGCAGGGGCACGGCAGGCTGAAGGCGTCGTGGTACCGATTGCAAGCGAGCGGCAGGCGCAGCTTCTCGGCCCGCGGGAGCTCGTGCTCCTCGAGCGGCGCGACGTCGAAGAGCAGCCCCGTGCAGCAGAGGCCACACGCGGTGCAGAGGTCCGAGCCGTCCGGCCGCGCCTCGGGGGCTTCGTTCGCTGGGGGAGCGCTCACCCGCGTCGATTGGCACGCGCGTGGCCGCGCGTCGAGGCGCGAAGCGGGCGGGCGGGCGGCACGCGCGTGTCTGACGAGCGCGTGTCTGGCGAGCGTGTGTCTGGCGAGCGCGTGTCTGACGCACGCTCAGTGCGCGGCGTCGTCGAGCACGATCTCGCGCAGGTGGTCGAGCCCGACGGACCCGGAGCCGATCACCCTGGCGTGAAACGCCTTCAGATCGAAGGCCTCGCCGTGGCGGCGCCGCAGCGTGTCGCGCAGCTCCAGGACGACGCGCTCGCCGACCTTGTAGGAGATCGCCTGCCCCGGCCAGCCCAGATAGCGCGTCGCCTCGCTGTGCGCGTGTTCCAGCGGGAGGAAGGCCCGGCGGTGGAGGTACTCGACGGCGATCTCGTAGCGCCAGGGCTCGCCGGCGTGGAGCGGCGCGTCCCGGGGGATCGGCAGCTCCAGGTGCATGCCGATGTCGAGGACGACGCGGTAGGCGCGCGTCAGCTTGCCCGCGAGCATCCCGAGCACGTAATCGGGGCGCTCGAAATAACCGAGCTCGTACATGAGCTGCTCGGCGTAGAGGGCCCACCCCTCGGCGTGGCCGGAGTTCGTCACCAGGAAGCGGTGGAGCCGGCTCAGCCGGTCATCGAGGTGCACCTGGAGCGCGCACTGCAGGTGATGGCCAGGAAAGCCCTCGTGGTACGCCGTGGTGATCTCCTCGTAGAGCGGGAACGCCTGCTTCGTGCCGGGCGCATACCAGACGGTGCCGGGCCGCTTGAAGCCGTCGCTCGGGGGCACGTAGTAGGCGCCGAGCGCGCCGCCCGGCGGAGCGAGCTTCA
The DNA here is from genome assembly GCF_051524395.1 of Sorangium sp. So ce117. Lineage (NCBI taxonomy): Bacteria > Pseudomonadati > Myxococcota > Polyangiales > Polyangiaceae > Sorangium > Sorangium sp. So ce117. The sequence goes on along the minus strand of NZ_CP150309.1, from coordinate 2,419,971 downwards.
CCTCGATGTGACGGATGGGCGCCGGGATGTCGAAATGGACGCCGTCGAGATCGGCGAGCGCCTTTCGCTGGCGCTCGGACATCATGCGGAGGAACTCGTCGGCGCCCTGCGCGCACCGGGCGGGGTCGGTCATGAGCAGATCGATCACCTCGGACAGCGACGCGCCGGGGAGGATCTCGCCGGCGAGGCGCGCCATCTGGCCCTCGATGGCGTGCACCTCGGACCACCCCCAGGCGTAGGTCTCGATCGGGTCGATGCTCGCGCCGAGGAAGCGGCGCGCGAGGCGCAGGTAGCGCTCCTCTCCCACGGCGTCCGCGGCGCGCGCGCTCGGCAGGTACTTCTGCTCCAGGTAGCCGGCGAGCGCGCCGAACGCGGCGCGCGCCCGCTCGACGCCGTCGGCGACGCGCGCGCGGCCGGCGCTCGTGCCGCCCCCCGACGCCTCGTGAGCGGCCGGCAGCGTGAGGAAGAACGACGCGTCGCCCGCCTGGTAGCGCGCCTGCTCGATCACGGCGAACACCTGGCGACGCGCGACGAGCTGGCCCGTCCGGCGCCCCTCCTCGAGCGAAGCGCGGTAGCTGTCGCACGCGCGCGGCAGCCCCTCCAGGCGCGACGCGATGGCCTCCCAGCCGGCGGCGCTGTGGACATCCATGAGGTCGAAGACCATCCGGAGGTGCTGGAACGCCGACTCGATGTTGTTGAGATCGCGCAGGTGCTCGCCGTGACGGAAATCGTCGAGCCGCTCATCCAGGTGATCCGCCATGACACGGCGTGCGAGGCGACCCCACCGCGCCTCCGCCCCGGGGCGCGGCGGCGGCAGCGAGCGGAGCCGCTCCTGGAAGGACGCGACCGTGGAGGCCCAGGACGCGGCGCCGCTCGGGCTCCAGTCGTTCCAGGCGCCTTCGTCGCAGGGGATGCCCGCGAGGGTGGCATGGGCGGGACAGCGGGCAGCGAAGGCTTCGACGAACTCGTCGCTGAGGGCGAAGATAGGATCACGCGCGTCGTGGTCTTGGCTCACCGCGACAGCATATGCGGCCACGACCCGATTTTCTCCGGGCGCGCGAGACGATCCGTCGGGTCTTCGTTACGCTTGCTGGAGGGAGGTCGCTCACGCGGCGGCCTCGGGGAGCGACATGAACCACCGCAGCCTGCCAGGCGAGCTCCATGACGACGACCGGCCCTCCTGCGCCGCTCCTCCATCGCGCCCCCGTCCCCCGCAGCGGCGCGCCTGGCCGCGCGTCTCGGCGCTCGTCGCCGCGGCGGCGATCGCGGCGCTCGGCTGCACCGCGAGCTCGGCGAGCCAGCCGGCGACCTCCGCGTCACAGCCCGCGGCGATGACGCCAGCGCAGATCGCGGCGCGCGCCATGCCGGCGGTCGTCACGATCCGCGGCGATGGCTCGCTCGGGGCGGGCTTCCTCGTCCGCGAGGACGGCTGGATCGCGACGAATTTCCACGTCGTCGCCGGGATGCCGGACCTCAAGGTCGTCCTCTCGGATCAGAGCGAGCACCCGGTGCTCGAGGTGCTCGCGTTCGACGAGGCTCGAGATCTGGCGATCGTCCGGATCCACGCGCCTCGGAGGCTCCCGCTGCTCTCCCTCGGCAACAGCGGCGCGGTCCGCCCGGGCGATCCGGTCGTCGCGATCGGCCATCCGCTCGGCCTCGCGGACACCGTGTCGAACGGCCTCGTGAGCGCGGTCCGCGTCGTGGATCCGGAGCTGACGCTGCTGCAGATCTCCGCGCCGATCGCGCCAGGCTCCTCGGGCGGCCCGCTGTTCAACGATCACGGCGAGGTGATCGGCGTCGCCGCGGCGGTCTCGACGCAGGGGCAGAACCTCAACTTCGGCGTGCCCGCCGACTACCTCAAGCGGCTGCTCGTGCGCCCCGATCCCGTCCCGCTCTCGACGTTCGCCGCCGAGACGGCCGACGAAGAGCAAGGGCTGCCGGCGGTCAAGCGAGCGGTGCCTCACCATGCGCTCGCGATCCTCCGCGGCTGCACCGAGGGTGACCTGCTCGTGCTGGCGCGCACGATGGACGGCGCGATCCAGGTCGGCTCGCCCCTCTACAACCAGGGGGATTTCGCGTCGTGTTATCACGTCTACGCGGGCGCCTCGCTCGACATGGAGCGCCGGCTCGGCCCCGCGTGCAGGGGCCCGAAGAACGCGCTCGTCGAGGGACGCCGCAAGGCGGCTGGCCTCGACGACGAGGCCGCCCAGGCCTGGGCGATGCGCGACGCGTTCGACGGGCTGCTCGAGGTGATCCTGCGCAAGGTCCACGGCGAAGCGCAGTGAGCGCCTCGCCGCGGTAGCGAAGGGGGCCGGGCGCGGCGCGCCGCGGCCCCGGAGCGCGGTCTGGGTGCCGCTAGTCGAGCTGCGCCGACGCCGGCCGGCCCGCGTCGTGCGCGACGGCGGCGCGCGCCGCGGCGCCGCGGTGCCCCGCCGCGGCGACCCCATCCCCCGCCGGAGCGACGCCGCCCTCCCCCGCCCCGCGCGGATCGCCCTGGTCGTCGTTGCCCCGCATGAAGGGCAGGATCCGCTTGAGCCACGAGGAGACGTCGTCGAACAGCGAGTAGGCGACCGGGGTCGCGAGCAGCGTCAGGAGGAGCGCCAGCGTCTGCCCGCCGATGATCACGAAGCCGGTCGCGCGGTTCGTGCCAGAGCCCGCGCCGCTCGAGACGACGAGCGGGATCATGCCGGCGACGAACGCGAGCGTGGTCATCAGGATCGGCCGGAGCCTGTCGCGGTTCGCCTCAAGGATGGCCTGCGCCCGCGGCAAGCCGTGCTCGCGCAGCTTGATCGTGTGATCGATCTGGAGGATCGAGTTCTTCTTCACGACGCCGAACAGCACGACGATGCCGAGCAGCGAGAAGATGTTGAGCGACTGCCGGAAGATGATGACCGCGATGAACGCGAACGGCACCGTCAGCGGCAACGACAGGAGGATCGTGATCGGGTGCAGCCACGACTCGAACTGCGCCGCGAGCACGAGGTACATGAAGACCAGCGACAGGAGGAGGGCGACGAGGAAGCTCTTCATCATCTTGATGAGCTCCTTCGACGCGCCGACCGGGCCCGCGGAGTAGCCGGACGCGAGGTTCATCTCCGCGGCGGCCTTGTCGAGCTCCTGGATGACCGTCTGCTGCGAGTAGCCCGCCTCGAGGTTGGCGGTCAGCATGACCTGCCGCTGCCGGTTGTACCGCTCGATGCGCGACGGGCCTGTCCCCTCGGCGAACGAGACCACGTTGTCGAGCGTCACGGCGCCGAGCTTGGTCGACGGCACCGTGATCTTCGCGAGGCCTTCCTTGTCGGAGCGGAAGCTCGACAGCGCGCGCGCGCGCACCTCGTACTGCTCCCCGCCTTCGTTGTAGGTCGACACCTTGTACCCGCCGACCAGGAGCCGCAGGGTGCTGGCCACGTCGCCGACCTGAACGCCGAGATCGGCGGCCTTCTTGCGGTCGATGACCACGCGGATCTCCGGCTTGCCCACGAGCAGCGAGGTGTCCGGATCGACGACGCCCGGGATCGCCTTGAGCTTTTGCAGCAGCGCGTCGGAGTAGACGCCGATCTTCTGGAGGTCGGGGCCCTGCACCTGATAGGCGATCTGGGTGCTCTGACCGCCGGAGAAGGCGGGCACGACGCCGATGTTCGCCCGGAGCTTCTCCGCGTCGAACTGCGGCGTGAGCTCGCGGCGAGCGCGATCGATGAGGTCCTGCTGCGACAGCGCGCGCTGATCCGCCGGCTTGAGCTTCACGTAGATGGTGGCGAGGTTCGGCGTCTTCTGCGGATCGTCGCCGATCGTCGTCAGCGTGTAGAGCACGCCGGGGAGCTTCTCGATGTCCGACGCGATCCGCGTGGCGATGACGCGCGTCCCGTCGAGGCTCACGCCCTCGGGCGCGCGCATGCTGACCTGGAACTGCGACTCGTCCTCGACCGGGAGGAAGTTGAACTTGGCCATGCCCCCCAGCACCGGGATCGAGAACAGCGCCAGGAGCGAGGCGAGCACGATCACCCAGCGGTGCGCCATCGACCAGCGGAGGATCGCCATGTAGCCGCGCTCGATGGGCCCGTAGAAGCGCGACTCCTTGGAGCTGCTGGCGTCGTGCTTCTCCGGCTTCTTCAGCCATCGCGCGGACAGCATGGGCGTCAGCGTGAAGCTCACGATCAGCGAGACCAGGATCGAGAACGCCATGGTGAGGCCGAACGAGTTCAGGAAGCGGCCGACGATGCCGCTCATGAACGCGACCGGGAGGAACACGGCGATCAGCGAGAGCGTCGTCGCGAGCACCGCGGGGCCGATCTCCTTCGTGCCCTGGAGCGCCGCCTCCCACGGGCTCGCGCCCTTCTCCTCGATCCAGCGGTAGCAGTTCTCGAGGACGACGATCGCGTCGTCGATCACGATGCCGACCGCCAGCGTCAGCGCGAGGAGCGTGATCCCGTTGAGCGTGAAGCCCGCCACCTTCATCAGGGCGAACGTGGAGATGATGCTCGTCGGGATGGCGATCGCCGAGATGAGCGTGCTGCGGGCGTTCGCGAGGAAGAGCGCGACGATGATCGCGGCGAGCACCGCGCCGAGCACGAGGTGCTCCTTGACGGCGTGGACCGAGTTCTTGATGAACTCCGACTGATCGCGGGCGACGGCGATGCTGTACCCCTCGGGGAGGCGCTTCTCCACCTCGCTGATCCGCGCCTTCAGCCCGTCGATGACCTCGACGGTGTTCGTCCCGCTCTGCTTGCGGATGCTGAGGAGCACGGCAGGATCGAGGCCGCGGAAGCCGGCGGATTCCGGCTCCGCCATGCCGTCCTGGACCTCCGCGACGTCGCCGAGCCGAACGGAGTAGCCGTCGCGGTTCGCGAGCACGATGTCCGCCATCTGCTGGACCGACTGCACCCGGCCGCGCGTCCGCAGGGTGAGCGCCCTGCCCCCTTGCTCGATCCGGCCGGCCGGGATCTCGACGTTCTGGCTCGCCAGCGCCTGGGCCACCACGCCGCCGGTCAGGGCGTACTTCTCGAGCTTCTCCGGATCGATCCAGATGTTGATCTGCCGGCTCCGGCCGCCGATGAGCAGCACCTGTCCGACACCGGCGAGCGACTCCAGCTCGCGCCGGAGCGTCTTGTCGGCGAACTCGGTCACCGAGCGGACGTCCGCCTTCGGAGACGAGACGGCGAGCGTGAGGATCGGCGCGGCGTCCGGATCGAGCTTGCCGACCACCGGCGGTTCGATCCCTTCCGGCAGATCAGCGAGGATGCCTTCGACCTTGTCGCGCACCTCCTGCGCGGCGACGTCGACGTCCTTCTCGAGCTGGAAGGAGATCATGACCTGGCTGAGCCCCTCGACCGAGGCCGAGCGCAGCTCGTCGATGCCGCTGATCGTGTTGACCGCCGACTCGATCTTGTCGGAGAGCTCCGTCTCGACCTCCTCGGGCGCGGCGCCGGGGAGGACGGTCGTCACGACGATGAACGGGAACTCGACCTTGGGGAACCGGTCCACGCCGAGGCCGAAGTAGGAGAACGCCCCGAGCACCGTCAGGAGCAGGACGATCACCGAGGCGAAAACCGGCCTACGGATGCAGATTGCCGCGAGCCATTGCATGGTCGCTACCTTTCTTCAGTAATGAGGCGCGCGGTGCGCTCGGCTCACTGCGCCGCCGCGACCTCGATGCCGTCCGCCAGCTCGCTCACCTTGTCGATCGCGACCTCATCCCCCTCGGCGAGCGGACCGACGACCTCGACGAAGCCTTCGATCTTGCGGCCGGGCTTGACGAGCCGCTCCGTCACGCGATCGCCCGACTTCACGAACACGCGCGCGCTCGTCCCGGAGGTGCCGACCGCCGACTCGGGGACGAGGATCGCCGTTCTTGACTCGCCGGTCAGCGTCAGCTGCCCCTGCGCGAAGAGGCCGGGGCGGAGCTTGCCCTCGCTGTTGTCGAACTCGGCCTCCACGGGCAGGGTGCGCGACGAGGCCTTCAGGCTCGCGCCGATCCGCTTCACGACGCCCGGGAACAGGCGATCGGGGAAGGAGGCGACCGAGACGCTGACCGGCTTGCCCACCTCGATGTGCGCGATGTCCGCCTCGGGGACGTCGATCCGCAGCCGCAGCGGGTTGTCGCGGACCACGACCGCCACGACGCGGCCCGGGCTGGCGTACTCGCCGACGCTGATCCGCTTCTCGGCGATCGCGCCGTCGAAGGGCGCCCGCACCGTCGTGTCGGACACCGCCTTGGAGGCGAGCCCCGCCTGCGCCTGCGCGGACGTGAGCGCCGCGACGGTCGCGCGGATGCCATTGACCGCGGCCTCGTACTGCGCGGTCGCGTTCTGGGCCTGCGTGCGCGCCGAGTCCCAGGTCGACTGGGGGACGGCGCCCTGGTCGTAGAGCTGCTTCACGCGATCGGCCTCGGACTTCGCGAGCTCCATGCTCTGCTTCGCGGCCCGGACCTCCGGCACCTGGTCGGGATCGATGCCCTTCGGCGACGCGCCGTCCTGCAGCGCGAGCTTGGCCCGCGCCTGCGCGACGGCCGCGGACGCGGCCTGCGACTGGAGGGCGACGTTGCGCGCGTCGAGCACGACGAGCGGATCGCCCTTCTTGACCCGGGAGCCCACGTCGACCGCGACGCTCACGACCAAGCCGCCGACCTGCGTCGCCGCCTCGCTCGTCTCGTCGGCGACCAGGGTGCCGCTGATGTCCAGCGTCTGCGCGAGCGGGCGCGCGGTCACCTTCCCGAAGTGCACCGCGGGCTTCTGGCGTGGCGCAGCGGTGTCGCGCGCCGGCGACGGCTGCGCGTCCGCCTCGGGGCGGCGACAACCGGTCAACGTGGGCACCGCGAGCGCAGCGAGCAGCGCCGCGACGACGGCGGCGCGGGAGTGATTCGATGAGGCGCTACGAGCGCCGAGAGCCCATCGAGCGAAACGGCGCTCGGGTCCGCAAGGAGGATGTGTCATGGGGAGTCCGCCCGGTTCTTTGCCAGCGCCTGCCGGTGCGGTCCAGGAGCAAAGCTGGCGGGCATCACACTAGGGTGCTGACCGGCCGGTCATCAAGGGGGTGTTCCGGACAAGGTCTCCGTCCCTCTCGCACTTCATGCCGCCATGACCGCGAAAAACGTGCTGGGAGATGGGCGCCGGGTCGCGCGGCCGGCGGCCGGCGATGAAACGGGCGGGTGAATCGCGGGTCACCCTCCCGAAAAGAGGCGCCGAGGGCACCGCCGCGGGGCGCACACGCCCTCCCACAGAGTCGACCGCCGTGGCGAGGACGGTCGGCGATCATGCGAAGTACCTTCGCAGCATATTTTAACACAACTTAATCCTTCTTTACTGGAAAGAGATCTGCCCCTGGAGCGCGGGAGATCCGGAGGCGAGGCGCGGAGGAACGCCGGCTCAACGCCACGGGTCGAAGGCGCCTCGGAGCGCAGGGCCCGAGAGCTCGGCGAGGAAAGGGTCGAGCGCGCACAGCGCGTCGAGCCACGCCACGTCGGAGGGCGAGGCCGTGGGCTGCTGGGCCAGGGACGCGAGGCGGCGGGCGCGGGTCGCGTGGGCGTGGGCGCGCGCCTCGGCATAGGAAGCCATCTCCCCGGCCGACATCATGAAGGCCCAGTCGCTCGATTGAAGGAGGAGGAGCTCGCGGATCGCCTGGTCCAGCGCGCGGCCGGGCAGGCCGCCCGCGTGGCGGCAACGCGAGAGCGCGCCCAGCACGGCGCGCTCGGCGTGGTGCGCGTGGCGCCACAGGGAGGACGCGCTCGGGCCCGTCCAGAAGACGCCGAACCCGCCTTCGCCCCACGTCGAGGCGGCAGGCTCCACGACCTCGACGGGCGGATGGCGCTCCAGGTACGCGCCGAGCGCGATCGGAACGGCGCGATCCGAGGCCGCGAGGCGGCGCAGGGCGTGCTCGAGGAACTCGGGCCCTTCGAGCCACCAGTGGCCGAAGAGCTCGGCGTCGTAGGGGGCCACCAGGATCGGCGGGGCGTTCACGCCGCGGATCGACGCGAGCGCGGCCTCGCGGCGGGCCACGAAGTCCGCGGCGTGCGCGCGCGCCTGCGCGGAGGCGCGGGCCGGGTCGTACGGCGCCTTGTCGGGGCCGGACCCGGTCACGCGATGGAGCTTGAGGCCGGTCATGAGCCGCGTGCCGTCGGGACCGACCTCCCCTTCGAGCTCGCGCTCGGGCAGGTCGAGCCCGACGTCGCGGTAGAACTCGCGGTAAACCGGGTGACCCGGATAGCCGGCGTCGCGCGACCAGACCTCGCGCGCGCTGTCGCGATCGCGCCCGAAGCACGCGAGGCCGGCAGGCGAGAGCACCGGGACGGACGCCCCCGCGGACGCAGGCGGCGCGGCGAGCGTCAGCGCGTGGGCGTCGAGCACGGTGAAGCGGACGCCCGCCGCCGCGAGATCGGCGTCGAGGCCGGGCGCGTAAGCGCACTCGGGCAGCCAGAGGCCACGAGGCTCGGGCGCGCCGGTGAAGGCCGCGAAGGCGCGGCGGCCGAGCCGCAGCTGCGCCCGGATCGACGCCGGCGTGGCGAGCAGCCCGGGCAGGTACGCGTGCGTCGCGGCCGTGGTGAGGAGCTCGACGCGGCCCGCCCCGGCGTGGCGCACCAGGGCGCCCGGGACATCGCCGCCCAGCGCCTCCCAGGAGCTCGCCGCGTCCGCGAGCCGCGCGCGGTAGAACGCGGCGGCCTCGGCGAAGCCGCTCCCGGCGAAGCGGGCCTCGACCCGGGCCGCCAGCGCGGTGAGCCGGCGGAGGTGGTCCTCGAACCGGCGAAGGAGCAGCTCGTCGCGCAGCATCGCGAGGAGCGACGGCGAGACGGAGAGGGTCAGCGGGGCGACGACGCGGTCGGCGGCGAGGCGATCGAGGACCCCGAGCAAGGGGAGATAACACTCCCAGAGCGCCTCGAAGAACCAGCGCTCCTCCAGGGAGCGGACGTGCTCGGGGTGACGCACGTACGGCAGGTGAGCGTGGAGGACGAGGGCGACGTAGCCCGGCATGGAGCGCTGGGCGGCGGGAAACCGCCGGCGGGCTGTCGTCTCGCACGGTCGCGCCCGCGCGGGAAGCGCACCGGTCATGGGCGGCGCGCGAGGCGCGGGCCCGGGCTCCGCCTGGACGCGCCGGCGCGCCGAGCGCTGGCGATCCCATCGCCAGGTGACCGTTCATCCCGGCGTGGTACGGAGAGCCCTTATCAATTCCACACCAGAAATGTTCTGGACGTGGCAGCCTTCCAATCGAGTTACACGCCTCAACCCTTCTTGAGCTCCGCCCCGAGGTCCGCCCCGAGGCGCTCGGCTTCGTGCGTGTTTCCGGGCCACGACAGGCGCCTTTCCGCCCTTCGCAACCGGGAGCCGTCGGGCTCGGCGAGGAGCGCCCGAAGCCACATCGCGTCGCCGTCCCGCACTGCATAGGCGGCCACCGGCGTCCGGCAACTGCCTTCCACCGCGGCCATCACGGCTCGCTCGGCAGAGACGCAGATCGTGGTCTCGGCGTCCGCGAGCCTCCCGAGGACGTCACGCACGCTGTCGTCCGCCGTGCGGCACTCGATGCCGAGCGCGCCCTGTCCGATGGCGGGCAACGACACCTCGGGCGACAGCACCTCCGTGGCGCGGCCTTCGAGGCCGAGCCGCTTCAGGCCGGCGAGCGCCAGCACCACGGCGTCGAACGCGCCGTCGAACACCTTGCGGAGCCGGGTGTCGACGTTGCCACGGACCGGCTCGATCACGAGATCCGGGCGCGCCTCGCGCAGCGCGACCGCCCGGCGGAGGCTCGAGGTCCCGACCCGGGCGCCCGCCGGAAGCTCCGCGAGCAAAGCGCCGCTCCGGGTGACGAGCGCGTCGCGAGGGTCCTCCCGCGCGGGGATGCAGGCGAGGCACAGCGCCGGGGCGATCTCGGCGGGGACGTCCTTGATCGAGTGGACAGCGAAGTCGGCGCGCCGGTCGAGGAGCGCCTCTTCGAGCTCCTTGATGAACAGCCCTTTGCCGCCGATGTCCTGGAGCGAGCGATCCTGCGTCTTGTCGCCCGAGGTCACCACCTCGAGCTCGCGCAGGGAGAGATCGGGCACCGCCGCTTCGAGGGAACGAGCGAAGGCGCGGGACTGGGCGAGGGCGAGCGCCGAGCGGCGCGTGGCGAGGGTGAGCTCCGTGGGCATCACGCTCCCTTTAGCCCAGCTGCGCTCACGCCCGCGGCTGGATTCGCGACGGCCATGACGCCCGCCTCGGCGGGGCGCCCGCTGGGCTGCCGCGCGTACACCCCTTTGTCCTCTGAAGCCTGGGGGCGTGGATCGGCGTGCCGGGGCGAGCCGCCGCCTCGAGCGCCGGAGGCGGGCGGCGCTGCCCCGCGCGAGGACCGAGGCGTGGGAGGCCCGTCCACCGCGCCGCGCAGCTCCCCCTCGGCGAGCGCCGAGGCGGCGGCGGTTTCGGGCGGCGCGCCGTCGATGTCGAACAGCTCCCGGAGCGAGTCGACGTGCTCGGCGACCCGTGGATCGCTGGCCATCGCGCGGAGCCGGGTGGTGGGCACGTGGAGCAGCTTGTTCGTGGCGGCGTCGATCATCACCGCGAGGGCCTGGCGCTCGGCCACGCCGAGGTGCCGGAGCTTGCCAGAGAGGCTGCGCTCGACCTCGGCCGCGAGGATGGATCGCGTGCGGGCCCGCAAGCCGACGATCGTGGGCGTCAGAGCGCGCTCGAGCGTCCATGCCTCGAAGGCCTGCGCCTCGTCCGCGACGATCGCCTCGGCCCGCGCCGCCTCGGCGGCGCGCCCCTCGACGGACTGCGCCACGATCTGCGAGAGGTCGTCGACATCGTAGAGGTACACGCTGTCGAGCTTGTTGACGGCGGGGTCGATGTCACGCGGGACCGCGATGTCGATGAGAAACAGGCTCCTGCCCTTCCTGGCCTTGCGGGCTCGGCGGACGAGGTCGGGCGTGACCACGTAATTGGGGCTCGAGGTCGACGAGATCACGATGTCGGCGTCGATGACGGAGCGCTCGAGGTCGGCCCAGGGGCGAGGCTCGCCGCCGACCTCGCGGGCGAGCGCGGCGGCGCGGTCCGGGCTCCGGTTGACCACGATGAGGCGGGCGCCGGCGCGGACGAGGAGCTTCGAGGCGGCCTCGGCCATGTCACCGGCGCCGATGAGCAGCGCGGTGTGACCGGCGAGATCCGCGAAGATCTGGCGGGCGAGATCGATGGCGACGCTGGAGACCGAGACCTGCCCGGCGCCTATCGCCGTCTCCGTGCGCACGCGCTTGCCGACCTTGATGGCGCGGTGGGCCGCGCGGCCGAGCCTCGCGCCGAGGGTCTTCGCCCCGCGGGCCACCTCGATGGCCTCTTTCATCTGTCCGAGGATCTGCGGCTCGCCGACGACCATCGAGTCGAGCGACGCGGCGACGCGGAAGAGGTGGAGGACGGCATCGCTCCCGACGCGGCCCGCGAGGTGGCCCCGGACGGCGTCTCCGCCGAGGCCGACGAGGGTCGCGACGGCGGCGCGCAGCGCCTCGTTGTCGCGCGAGAGCTCCTCGTCGGACGGCGGCGGAGCGCTCCCGGGGCGGGGCGGCGCGGGCGCCTGCTGCCGGGGTGAGGCGTAGATCTCGACGCGGTTGCAGGTGGAGAGGACGAGCGCCTCGCCGATGGCAGGGTGGGACGTGAGGCGCGCGAGCACCTCGGGCAGCCGATCCCGCCCGATCGCGAGCCGCTCGCGCACCTCGATGGGCGCGGTCTTGTGGGAGAGCCCGACGAAGATCACCTGCGCTAGCCTCCGAGCCCCGAGGCGGGACGGATGAGGTAGATGACGAGCACCGCCCCGGCGCAGGCGAGCCCCGCGATGGTGCCATACGCCGCGCGGCGGCCGCGCCAGCCAGCGGCGGCGCGCAAGAGCAGCACGAGCGCGATGAGGAGCCATGTGGCGTAGCCGAAGATGGCGCGCATCACCTCCTCGGCGTTGCCCATCTCGAGCTGGTGCGCCCAGTACGTCCCCGTGACGATGCCGAGCGTCAGCAAGGGGAAGCCGGCGCTCAGGAAGCGATGGATGGCGCGGTCGAGCGTGTCGAGCGCCGGGAGGTTGCCCATGCGCTCCAGATGCCGCTTCCGCTTGAGCCGCTTCTCCTGGACGAGGTAGAGCGCCGCAGAGGCGCCGGCGAGCAGAAAGAGGGCGATCCCGAGCAGGTTCGCCATGACATGCGCCGCGATGAACAGCGGGCTGAGCTTCGGCTCGGGGTGCGGCTTTCCGAGGAAGAACGTGCCGAGCAGGAAGGCGAGCCCGAGCGGCCCGATGAGGAGCCCGAGCGCGTCGATGCGAAAGCGATGGCGGGCGACGAGGTAAACGGCGATCGCGAGGAGGGACGCGACCGAGAGCATGAAATGAACGGAGTGCACAGGGCAGACCCGCGCGACGAAGCTGGCGAGCGTGACGTAGGTCGCGTGCCCGAGGGCGCCAAGGCCGAGCAGCAGGGGCGCGTGCCGCGAGGCGGACGCGGCGACCGCAGCGCTCGGCCGAGCGCCGGGGTCGTGGACGCGCGCCCCCGCGCCGAAGAGGCCCGCGAGGTCGCCCGTGGAGGGGAGCCGAGCGCGGCTGCGGGCGACGTCGAGGAAGAAGAGCGCGCTCGCAGCGCTGTAGAACAGCAGGGCGAGCGCGAAGCTGATCCCGGAGATGACCTCGGGCATGGCCCCGTTATAGCCTGCCTCACCGGGGATGGCCCGCCGGCCGCAGAGGCGGGAGCGTACTCTCGTAGGCCGAGGCCTGACAGCGCGGATGCGCCGGAAGAGGCGGGCCCGAGAGACCGTATCGGCAGCGCCTCGACACCGCGGGTGTGGCGCGCGGAAGCGACCGGGCGCGGCGCGGCTACATCTTGCTGGTGAGGAACGCGGCCAGGAGCTCCTCGTCGCTCGTCGGGCTGCTGCTGGTCGCGGTCCCCGCCGGGGCGGCCTTGCGGTGCTCGGCGAACGTGCCCACCGGGGCGCCGATGAACCCCGGGATCACGTCGTAGGCGTTGTCGCCGATGATCATGGACCCCTCGAGGATCTCCGCCCCGAGCTCCCGCAGGAACGCCCGCGTCTTGACCCTGCCGAGGACCTCGTGGATGTCCGCCGAGCCCGTCACCTCGCGGAGCACGCGGATCGCCTCGATGATCTTGTAGCGGCGGCCCTCGGTCTTGATCAGAAGCTCGTCGTTGTTCAGATCGACGCGGTCGCTCGCGATCCAGTCGTCGAGCGCGGCCTGCGGAAAGAACACGCGGTTCTTCATCGCACGCAGTCTACTCAAAAATGAGCCGGAGCGGTTGGGTCGCGATGCCGGCCACCAGGGGTGAGCCCGAGCCGACGGGCATCAGGCCGCAGGCGCTTCAGGCCGCAGGCGCTTCAGGCCGCAGGCGCTTCAGGCCGCAGGCGCTTCAGGCCGCAGGGGGTACGGTGGGCGGAGGCACCGAGTCCCGACGCAGGCCGCGGAGCCGCGCGGGCAGGTGCCAGAGCGACTCGAAGATCCCGAGCAGCACGTAGAAACCCAGCAACCACACGAGCACGAACGCGGGCTGAAGCTGCGTCGAGATCACCGCGCTCGACCCGACAGCGAACGCCACGAAGAGCACCGTCCGGACGTTGAGCCGGAGATCCTTGAAAGAGCGGAACCGGATGGTCGAGACCATCAGCAGCGACAGGATCGTCGTGGTGACGAGGATCGCCGACGCGTAGCGCTCGCCGCCGATCTCGCCCGCGGCCGCGTGGTTCGCGACCACGATCGAGACGAGGATGCCCGCCGCGCCCGGGATCGGGAGGCCGACGATGTACTTCGAAGGCTTCGTGGGCTTGCCCGCCTCCCCCATGGAGAGGACGTTGAAGCGCGCCAGCCGGACCGCGCCGCAGGCCGTGAAGATGAACGACACGAGCAGCCCCGCGAGATCGAAGCGGTGCAGCGTCCACTGATACACGAGCATCGACGGCGCCACGCCGAACGAGACGATATCGGCCAGCGAGTCGATCTGCAGGCCGAAGGCGCTCTGGGTCTTCGTCATCCGCGCGACACGCCCGTCGAGGGTGTCGAAGAACATCGCGAAGACGATCAGCAGCGCGGCGCGGTAGAAATCATCCTCCGACTGCGCGGTCGCGGAGCGCCGGATCGAGTCGAAGCCACAGAAGATCGATGAGAGGGTGATCAGGTTCGGAAGCAGGAACAGCGTCTTCCTGAGCTCGAACCGCCGTCGCTTCCGGATCATGCCGCCTCCCGTTTAGGCAGGCCAGGCTATCGCCGCAGGGACCGCGAACGCAAGCGCCGAAGCGCACACGCGAGTCGCTAGAAGGTTACCGCGAGCCAGGATCCGGGATCGTTTCATCTCACCGTCAGCTTCGTTTCATTCGTCGTTTTTGCTTTTCCGCCGTCGTTCAACGCGCGGGCTGCGCCATGCCCGGCTCGCTCCATACCGCCTCCGGGACCTCCGCGCCGGGATCGAAGCGGCACACCATCGGGCGGAGCTCGACGGCCGGGCCGCTCGATCCGCCCACAGCGACCGCCGAGGCCGCCGCGGGCCGGAACAACCACGCCTGGGCGAGATCGCCCGGGATGATCGCAGAGCGGGGCGCCCGCCCGATCGCTCGCGCCTCCCAGCCCGCAACACACGGCGCGGCAGGCGTACCGTGGAGCACCGTGGTGGCGGTCAGGAGCACGGTGAACTCGGGCGGGCTGGAGGGACCAGCGGCGTCCACGACGAGCACGGGGTGGCGTGTGCCCGGGAACAAGGCCGTGCTCCCGAGGAAGAGCGGCGCCTCCTGGCGCGCGGTCGCCGCGCGTTCGGCGGCAGAGCACGGGCGCGGCGCGTCTCCGAGGTCGAACGGCGTCGGCAGCGGCAGCGCGGGGCCGAGCGTGCCATCCCCGCGGAACGGCTGGAAGATCGACCACGCCGCCGCGTGCCCGGGGTGGGCGACCAGCGTCGCCACGCCGATCGACCGTCCAGCGTAGGTCCAGTCGGTGTGCACGATCCGATCGCGGTCCGCCGGCGGAGCGACCGAGACGGCATCGATCGCCCACGCGGCGCCCGGGCCCGGCGCGGCGGACGCGCCGGCGGGAGGCGCCGGGCGGTGGGCGAGCAGCATCCCGACCATCGGGCCGTTCGACGCCTGCCGGACCATCCCCACGCCGACGGGCTGGCCGTCCGCCAGGACCGCGTCGGCGCGCACGTCGAGGCTGCCGTGAAGGCCCGACGCGGGCCAGGACGGGAAATCGAAGCGCTGGAGCTTCCCCGGCGGTTCGTAGAAGAACGTGAGCGCCGACTGAGCGCTGCCGGAGTGCGGCCTGATGAAGAGCCCGCGCAGCGAGACCGACAGGAGCGCGGGATCGAAGAAGTCGTCGGGGGGCGGCGCGCGGCGCGAGGCCGCGTCTCCCGGGCCGGCCTGCGGCCGGGCGCCCGCGCGCGGCTTTCGCGCGGCGTCGGGGACGACCTTCACGTCGCCGAGCTCGAACGGGCCGGCGTCGGGGATCGTGCCGCGGCCCGAGGTGCCATCCATCCAGTTCTCCCAGGCGACCTCGACGTTGCGCATCGGGGCCCCCGGCACCGCCGCGCCGCCCGGGATCCGCAGGCGCGCCACGGCGTAACCCTCCATCTGGGAGGTGACGTTGGTCGCGACCCGCGCTCGCCCCAGCCCCGCCGGTACCGCGGGCAGCAGCGATCGCGTGACGACCCGCGCTTCCCCGGCGCCGGACTCGGGGAGCATCGCGGAGACGACGTCGACGGCGCCGTTCGGGGCGCGCGTGAGCAACGACCACACCGACCGCCCGCGCAAGAGCTCGTCGCCGTCGGGCAGGCCGAGGCCGCTCGAGTCGACATGGTCGACGCGCGTCCACTTCGAGGACGGCAGCGTCTCGCAGATGATGGGCGTGCGCGCGGAAGGCTGCCCGCGCGGGGCCGGATCCGGCGCGCGCGGCAGCGCGCCGTCGGCCTGGCCGCCCCAGCCGACGCGGGTCGCCACGTCGCCGAAGAGGCAGCCGTTGGCGCCGCACGTGATGGTGAGCTGGGCCTCGGAGACCTCGCGCGAGAGCGCCGGCATCTCCGGGAGCTCCGCCCAGCTCACGCCGCCGTCGAGCGACTCCCAGAGCGCCGCGACGTCATCGCCGCTCGGGCGCGCGCGCGACGCGAGCGCGAGCACGCGCCGCCCGAAGCCGGCGAGCGCCGCGCTCTCCGGCGGGGTCGTCGCCGTGAGCACCCGGCCGTCCTCGTCGGCGGTCAGGTACGTGAGCGAGCCGCGCTCCGAGAGCAGCAGGCCGACGGCGCCGTCTTCCGCCGGGCGCAGCGCGCTCTCCTCGACGACCTCGAACCCCTCCGGCGAGGGACCGTCGCCCGGCCCGCCCTCCTCGTCCTCGTCCTCGGCGCCGTCAGCCTGCGGGGCGGGCAGCGCGGCGGTCGCGTCGAGCGGCCGCGGCGCGAAGGTCTCGCCCCCGTCGTGCGAGACGAACAGCGCGAGGCGCTCGTCCTTGCCCCGGAAGCCGAGGAAATACGCGGAGCGCCCGTCCGCCGAGAACGCGGGCAGCACGGCGGGCGCGCCGAGCGTGGGGGCCGCCGCGAGGGCGACCGCGGCGCGATCCTCGTCGTGGGCGCCGTCGTGGGACAGGAGGAGCGGCGCGGTCGGCTTGCAGCTGTCCGCGCCGTCGCTCGGCTTGCAGAGGCCGGTCAGGAGCGCCGCGCCATCGGGCGCCACCGCGACGCCGACCTGGTCGATGTCGGGCGTCTCCAGCGTGGCGGCCGGCGACCACGCGCCGCCGCCATCGTCGCTGCGGAGCACCCGCGCCACGACGCGATCGCCGTCCGGCTCGGCGCACACCGCGACGACGCGCCGGCCGTTCGCGCCGAGCTTGATGCTCCCGCAGTCGCCCGTGCCCGGCATGGCCGCCTCCTTGAGCGGCCCCTCGATGGGGCCGCTCGCGAAGAGCCACGGCGCGCCGGCGTCTTCCGGGCGGACCGCCTCGACGTAGCGATCGCCGCTCATCGCGGCCCGCCCGATCGACACGGCGGAGGCGGACGGGACGCGCGGGGTCGTCACGTCGAGCTCGACGTCGGCCCGCGGGAGCGTCGCCGCGCTGCGGGAGAACGCGGGCGTGCGCCGCGGATCCCAGGTCGCCGACGCGAGGAGCCCCTCGGCGAGGAGCTCGCCCCCGAGGGCGCCGACCCGCGAGAGGCCCATCGTCGGGAGCGGCGCGCGCGACCAGGTGCCCCCGCCGTCCTCGCTGGCGAACAGCGCCTCCGGCAGCGCGAGCACGAGCGCGCGGCCGCCGTCGGCCATGGCGACGCCAAAGGCGCGCGGCGGGGCCCCACCCTGCCCCGCGGCGCCGTCGAGCGGCACCGGCTTCCAGCCGAGCTCCTCGCGCCATCGGAGCACCCCGCCGCCCCGGGTCACCCCGATCAGCGAGCCGCCGGCGCCCGCGACCTGCAGGAGCGGCTCGGGCGGAGAGAGCGCCCGCGTGAGCTGGCCGAGCGGCGAGGAGGCCTCGTAGATCGCGCCGCTCGCGCCGACGAACATCCAGGAGGCCGGCGAGCGCCGCACGATCGCGGTGAGCTCCTCGGGCGCGGGCGAGGCGCTCGTCCTGCCCTGGCCGGCGCAGCGCGCGGCCTGCGCAGCGGGCCCCGCGGCGCTCGGCGGCGGCGTGGACGTCCGTGGATCGGGCGTCACCGTCCATCGCTGCCCTCCCTGGGCGACGACGACGCAGCCGGCGCCGGCGAACGGCGCCCACGCGACCGCGGCGTCGGGCGCCGCCGGATGGTAGCTCCAGCGCGCGGGCGAGGTGTAGGCCGCGCCCGCGGCGTCCGGCGACGGGAGGGTGGCCTCGGCAGGGCGGGGCGGCTGCGCCGGGGCGCCCGAGCAGCCCGCGAGCGCGCACGCCGACGCGAGCGCGATCGGCGCGCGGGTCCGCGACGGCGGCGCGGTCATTCGACCCAGCGGGCGACGAACAGGTTGGTCTCGCCGGGCTTCGCGCCGTACCGGTTCGAGGCGAAGACGACGTGCTCGCCGGTCGGAGAGAACATCGGGAAGCTGTCGAAGCCCTCGTAGAAGGTCACGCGCTCGACGGGCGGCACGCCGTCCGCCGCCGGGGGCGCGTCGGAGTCGACAAGGTAGAGGTCGAAGTTGGGCATGCCCCGGGCGCCCTGCGGGGTGCTGAAATCGGAGGCGAAGAGGATCCTCCGCGAGTCCGGGAGGAAGTAGGGCGCGAAGTTGGCGCGGCCGTTCCTCGTCACCGGGCGCGGGTTCTGCCCGTCGGCGCCCCCGACGAAGATCTCGAGCGCGCTGGGCCGCACGAGCCCCTTGGCGAGCAACGCGCGGTAGTCGTCGAGCGCCGCGCCGGTGGGGCGGCTCGCCCGCCAGACCAGCTTGGTCGCGTCGGGGGAGAAGAAGGCGCCGCCGTCGTAGCCGGGCGTGCTCGTGATGCGCTTGACGTCCGAGCCGTCGAGCTTCGCCGTGTAGAGCTCGATGTCCCCGTCGCGCGTGCTCGTGAACACGAAACGCGAGCCGTCGAACGCGACGGTCGCCTCGGCGTCGTAGCCCTTGCCCTGGATGAGGGGGCGGAGCTCCGAGCCGTCGGCGTTCGCGGTGTAGATGTCGAACTCGTCGAGCGGCCAGACGTACCCCTGCGAGTGGTCGGGCTTCGGGGGGCACGCCTCGCCGGCGGCGTGCGTGGAGGCGAAGAGGACGCGCGCCTGGGCAGAGGCCGCGGGCGCGGGGAAGAGGAAGTAGCCGCAGGTGGTCTTGCCCTGGCCGTTCGAGACCCGGCGGACCTCGCCGCTCTCCAGATCCAGGATGTACTGCTGGTCGCACTTGTTCTCGTCGCGGGTCGACTGGAACACGAGCTTCCTGCCGTCGGGCGACCAGTAGGCCTCGGCGTTCTCGCCGCCGAAGGTGAGCTGCCGGAGCTCGGCGAAGTGCTTCTCGCGCGGATCGGCGGCGACGCTCTTGCCAGCGCGGATGCGGAAGGGAAGCCACTCGGGCTTCGCCGTGGTCGTCGCCTCCGGGATCTGGCCGAGCGGCTCCTTCGGTCGGGGTTCCGAGGAGGCGCAGGCGGCGAGCAGCAGGCAGGCGAGCGGGGCGGGCAGCCTTCGTTTCATGGCGGCGCGACCATAGTACGAAAGCGGCGAGCCGTCGCGGGGACGCACCCGCAGCGGGTCAGCCCGAGGCGAGGCGCGCCGCGAACCGGGCGGCGGCGCAGGTCAGAGGCCGACTCGGCTGCTGCTGCCGGAAAATCACGCGTTGGCGAGCGCTCCTGAGAGGAGCCCGTGGCCGCCCCGCGTGCCACCGGCGAGGCGCACGCGACGGAAACCCGGACCCGCTACTCCCGGAAGACGGTCACCGTCGTCGGCGTCGTATGGCCACCGCCAACGCAGTTCGGGAAGCTGCCGTCCGACGTCGGAGCGCCGCAGATGTCGTCGCAGTCGCCGAGGACGTCGACGATGCAGCCCTGCGTGTCGACGCCCGTCCCGCCGCACACGCGGCTGACGAGCGTCGAGCCGGGCGACTTGCACGCGAACCGGCGCTGCTCCGGCGCGAAGAGGTCGCCGAAATAGGCCCCCTCCCGTTGAGGGAAGGCATCCCGCTCCGCTTGATCCGAGTCAAGGGCCTTGTGCTTGCCACGCATCGAGAGGGGCACGCTCTCCCCGAGATGGTTGATCCTGGCCAGCATGCAGGCGGAGAGCCAGCCCTGACAGCGGGCGTTGCACTGACCATGATCTCGGCCCCACTCGGGCGCAAGACCGATGCTCCCCCCGAAGGTATAGGTCTCGCCGTCCAGGGAGACCTGCACGGATTGCCCCTCCGGGAGCGCGCAGCCCGCCACGTACGTCAAGAACTCGCGAGCCAGAGGATCGCGCAGCGCCCTCATGACATCGCTGCTGCTCGCGACTGCGTCGCTCGTCAGCGGGTTGCCCGTGAGCGCTTCCGTAGCAAGCATGTCTGTCGCGAACGCACTCTCCACGAGCGCTTCCTTCGTGAACGCATTCCGCGTCACCATCTCTTGCTCCGCCGTGCCGCCGGCTGCCTCCAGGGGGTCAGCCTCGCCGATACAGGCCGGGAGAACGCACGATAGGCCCAGGAACGAGATTGCGAGTTTGAAACGGTATTGCATAGCCCCCTCCTCACAAATGAAACACGCATCAGGAATTCCCTCAACGACTTTTACGGAGGAACCCTAAAATTCCGCGCCTGCGGTGACGTCGTGAGAACGGCGAGGAAACGGTCGTTCAGGCGCGCTCGTGGGCAGCGCACGGCTCCTGGAAGAGCCGCGAGCAGGGAATCCCACGTGCGACGGAGCGCGAGTTCATGGAGCGTCTCGGTCGCCGAGCCAGCGCGCCGCGAGCGCGAGCGTCTCGCCGTTGTCGAGCGCAGACAGAAACCGATCCCGGTAGCGAGGATTCGAGATCTGCCCGGCACGGGACATCACGCTGTCGCGTGCCCGCGCGATCGCGTCGAGCGCCTCGGCCTGCCGGCCGCTCGCGAAGAGCGCCTCGGCCCGCACGAGGCGGATCAGCGACTCGCCCTCCTCGACCGCGCCGAGCGACTCCAGGAGGGCGAGCGCGTCGCCGGAGAGGGCGAGCGCCTCCTCGGCGCAGCCCTTCCGGAGCAGGACCCGCGCGGAGAGGGCCCACGCCGCCGCGCGCATCGGCGGCGCGCTCCGCAGGAGCTCCGCGGCCGCGCGGGCCTCGGCCTCGGCGGCGCCGAGATCGCCGCCGAGCAGCGCCGCCTTCCCCAGGTAGGCGCGGGCGATCCCCTCGGCCCTCGGATCGCCCAGCCGCTGGAACGTCGCGATCGCCTCGGCCTGGACCCGCCGGGCCTCATCGAGATTGCCGCGGGCGCTCATCACGTTGCCCAGGTTGGTGCGGGCGACCGCGGCCAGATCCGTGAGCTCCATCTGCTCCGCCGCGCGCAGCGCGGCGCACAGCGCGGCCTCGGCCCCCTCGTAGTCCCCGAGCTCCATGGTGATGGCGCCCAGGTTCACCCGCAGCGAGCACGCGTTGCGGCGATCGCCGCTCCGCTCGAACACCTCGAGCGCCGCCTCGATGCCGTCGAGGCAGGCGCCGAGATCGCCGGAGGTCATGGTGCGGATGGCGCGCGCCTCGTAGAGCCTGGCGAGCACCTCGACGTCGAGCGGCCGCTCCTCCTCCCCGCTGCGCTCGAGGGCCTCGATGATCCCGTCCGCCACCGCGTAGCGGCCGCCGAAGGCGAGCCAGTTGGCCCCCTCGACGAGGCAGACGTCCCTCCCGGTCAGCGCGCCCTCTCGGGGCGACGCGCCCCGCGCCGTCGCCACCCAGGACTCCACGCGATCGAAGGCCCCCTGCTTGCCAGCGGCCGTGACCACCCAGGTCACGGCGGAGTACCAGGACGGCGAGCCCGGCTCGAACAGCGCGACGGCGTCGAGCGCGCGCTGCTCGGCGACGGCGAAATCGCCACGCCATACGCGGGCCTCCGCGTCGACGAGGAGCAGCCCGCCCGCCTCTGCCTCGGTCGCGCCGCACGCGAGGCCGCGCTCAGCGCGGCGGATCGCGGCGAGGAGATCGTTGCCGCGCAGCGCCTGCTCCGCCGCGCGCCGGTACCACGCCGCCGCGCGCCCCGGCTCGGCGCCGCGCTCGAAGTGCTCCGCGAGCTGCGCCGCGTCGCCCTTCCCCTCCCCTTCGAGCCACTCGCCCGCCAGCCGGTGGCCGAGCCGCCGGTCGTACTCCGTCAGCGCCCCGTACGCCGCCTCCCGCACAAGGCCGTGCCGGAAGCTGTACTCGGCGTCGTCCGCGCCCGCGTCGATCGGAGGGCCAGGCTCGGGCGCCCCGGCACGGCGCGCCGGCGGGGCCTCGCGCTCGGGCCCGCCCCCGGGCCCGCGCGCGGACGACGCGGACGACGTGAAGGGGAGGCTTTCACCAGGCGCGCTGCCCCGGCCAGGCGGCCGCCTCGGGGTGATCACCTCGCGCTCGACGAGCTCGGCGAGCCGGACCGCCACCTCGGCGTCGGCGCCGCCGAGCAGCGCGGCGACGCCGGCGGACCGGAAGCTCTGGCCGAAGACGCTCGCCGCCCGGAGGACACGCCGCGCCTCGGGATCGAGCGCCTCGAGCCGCGCCTGCACCATCGCCAGGACCGTCTCCGGCAGCGCGGCCCCTCGCCCCTCGGCGGCAGCGCGGATCTGCTCTTCCAGGAAAAAGGCGTTGCCGTCGGCCCGCTCGATCAGCGTGCCGATGATCTCCTCCGTGACGGCGCCGCCGAGCGCCTGGCGCGCGAGCCGCTCGCTGGCGCGGCGCGAGAGCCCCGTGAGCTCGATCTCCTGCACGCCGCGGCCGGCCCACAGCTTCGGGAACATCTCGCGCACCTCGGGCCGGCCGAGCGCCAGCACCATGAGCGGCGCGTCGCGCAGGTTGCGGAGGGCGCTGTTGATCATGCCGACCGTGGGCAGGTCGCCCCAGTGCATGTCCTCGAGGACGAGCAGCACCGGCTGCGCCGCGCACTCGGCGCGCAGGAACTCTTCCCACGCGAGGTGCAGCTGATCGCCCATGAGCACGGAGCTCCGCCGCGCTGCCCTGAGCGCCTCGCTGGCCTCGTCCGGGAAGGGCGTCCCCACGAGCTCGCCAAGGAAGGGCGCGACGTGGGCGCCGCGCTCGCCGTGGTGACCGACGCGCTCGCGGATCTTGCGGTGCACCGCCGCGGCCGGCGTGCCGTCGGCGACGCCGAGCGCGCGGCGGAGCACCTGCGCCAGGAGGCCGAAGGCAGAGCCGGCGCTCATGGGGTCGCCGCGCGCGATCCAGACCGCCATCGGCTCGTCCCGCGCCCGGAGGCGCCGGAGCAGCTCGACGCGCAAGCGCGACTTGCCCATGCCGGCGGGGGCCGTCACCAGCACCGCGGACGGCGTCTGCTCCTCGATGCACTGGACGAACGTCGCCTCCAGGAGCGACAGCTCGCGGTCACGGCCCACGCACGGCGTCGGCTTGCCGAGGAGGCGCGGCACCGCCTCGAGGTCGTCGCACTCGCCGCGCAGGAGATGGCCCGCGTGATCCGACCCGAGATCGAACCGCGCGCCGAGCAGGCCGGCCGTGACCTCGTCGATGCGGACCACGCCGAGCCGCGCCTCGTCGCCGGCGAGCAGCGCGGCGGCCTGATCGATGAGCTTGCCGATGGGAGAGCGGGCGGTGATCTCGGCGCGCCCCGAGACGAGCGCGACGGGCGCGCCGCCGAGCAGCACCTGCATCGCGAGCGCGCACCGGGCCCCCCGGGCTGCGAGGTCGGTCGGCGCGACGGGGCCGGACAGCACAACGACGGGAGAGCGCGCCTCGATGATCTCGAGGCGGCCCTGGTGGCGCTCGGCCAGGGCGCTGAGCGCGCGCACCCGGAGCGCGTCCTCGCCCTCGGACCGGGTAGCGTCGCTGTCGAGCGCGCCATCGCGGGCGACGAGGAGGCAGATCATCCGGCGCTCGCCGGTCGTCAGCTCGGGCGTGGGGCCGCCGATGGGCAGGGGGAGGCCGCGCCGCGAGGCTGGCGCGAGATCGCCGAGCGACCCGAGCTCGGCAGCCACGGCCGCGCCGTCGCGGGGGCGGTCGCGCGGGGCCTTGGCGAGCATGCGCGTCACGAGGTCGTCGAGCGCGGCCGGGACCTCGCCGCGGAGCTCCCGGAGCCGCGGCGGATCCTCGAGGAGGACCTTCACGAGCACGGAGAGGCCGTCGTTGCCGACGAACGGGGGCCGGCCGGTGAGGCAGCGGTAGAGGATGCAGCCGAGGGCGAAGACGTCGGCGCGGGCGTCGATGGCGACCTCGCCGCGCGCCTGCTCGGGGGCCATGTAGCCGGGGGTGCCGAGCATCACGCCGGGCATGGTGAGCTCCTGGCCGGCGTCCGCGACGCGCACGACGCCGAAGTCGAGGAGGATGACCTCGTCGACGGAGCCGCCGACGAGCAGGAGGTTGCTCGGCTTGAGGTCGCGGTGGACGATGCCGAGCCGGTGGAGGGCGCCGAGCGTGGAGGCGACGCGCACGCCCAGCGAGCGGCTCTCGGGGACGGTGAGCGGCTCGCGGAGCAAGCGCTCGGCGAGGGTCTCGCCGGAGAGCCACTGCATGGCGAGGTAGAGCTCGCCGCCCTCGGTCGTGCCGTGGGCGACGTACCCGACGACCCCGGGGTGGCGGAGCGCGGCGAGCGCCTGAGCCTCCCGACGGAAGCGGTGCGACTCCTGCGGGCCCGTGCGCTGGAGGATCTTCAGCGCGACCGGCTCGCCCGTGAGCCGATCGCGGGCGCGGAAGATCTGCGCCATGCCGCCGGAGGTCGCGTGCCCTTCGATCTCGAAGCGGTCGGCGACGATGTCACCAGCGCGCATCAGCGGTACCCCTGAGACGACTCAGAGAGCCGCAGCGCTCGCCTGTGGGGTGCTTCGGACGAGCTCATCGCAGCGACCGAGGATATCCAGAACTGCAGCGCTCCCCGTCAGCAAATTGTGCTGTAAGCAAGGCAACGTCAGGGACCGCAGCACGATAAGCTCGCGGCGAGGGCGGATCCGAGGTTGTGCGCCTCACCACACATGAACAACGATGTACCCCACGTCTGCCCGAGTCGATGGCCCTGCGGGTGTCCGTCCTTGGCGCCGGAGAGGATTTCATCGACCCGCCTCACCCAGGCGCGCTGTCCGTCGAAGACCGCGGCCAGCTCATGCACGGGGGCGGCGCCGGCGTCCGATGAGCAGTTGCTTGTAATGCCACCGCTCATCCGGGCGGAGCGCGTCGCTCTTCAGCAGGTGTTGATGCTGGCTGTAGACGCGCTGCACCTCCGAACGGACCGCGTCCAGCGTGGTCTCGTAAGAGAGCGTCCTGATATCCTTGAACGTCAGAAAGATGACGGGGTACTGCTGGAAATGCTCGCGGGCCGCCGGGTCGTTCAGACGGCGAGATCCTGGAACAGCGGCGCGAGGTCCTCGCCGCGCTTCCCGAGGAAATACGCGAGGGTATAGATGTTAAGTGTCCTTTCGAAGCGGCGCCGCCGCGGGAGCGGTTGAAAAGTCGTCTGCTGAGCTCAGCGGCCTCGCATGTCCGGCGTCCGCGCCGGCCCGATCGCGCCCGTTCCCGGCGCCGCCGCTGCTCCGCGTGGCCGGCCGCGCACCGTCGATCTACCCTACCCAGGTGCGATCCCACGTTCTGGCCGGCTGCCTCGCGGTCCTGATCCCCGCGGCCGCGACGCTCGCGATCCCGCGCGCCGAGGCCGCGGATTTCGATCCATCCGGCCGCGGCAAGCGGCCCAGGCCGAAGGCCCCGAAGCCCGGCGGCGGCAGGCCTGGCCCCGCCGCGCGGCCGCAGCCCGCGAAGCCGCCGCAGGCGAAGCCGGAGCCGGCAGAGACCGGCGACGGGAAGCGAGGCGGCCCGTCGAGCGACGCGCTGATCGCGCGCTACACGGCCATCGTCATGAGCCAGCCGAGCGCGCCCTTCCCCCTCCAGCGCCTCGCCCAGCTCTACCGCGAGCGCGACGGGAACCTGAAGAAGCTCGTCGAGGAGTT
Organism: Sorangium sp. So ce117; assembly: GCF_051524395.1. NCBI lineage: Bacteria > Pseudomonadati > Myxococcota > Polyangiales > Polyangiaceae > Sorangium > Sorangium sp. So ce117. Next base: position 2,394,552 of record NZ_CP150309.1, on the reverse strand, counting down.
CGAGCGCCGCGCCGCGCAGCCGGGGGCCGACGCCTGGGCCTCGAAGGTCGTGCTCGCCGGCGTCTACAAGCAGGACGGGCGCTACGACGACGCCATCAAGACGTACGAGGCCGCCATCGCGGACCGGCCCGGGGACCCGGCGGCGATGATGGCGCTCGCCCAGCTCGAGGCGGATCGCGGCGACAAGGCCCGCGCGCGCGGGCACTACGAGAAGGCGCTGCCGCTGCTCAAGGTCCCCGCGGACGTCGAGCAGACCCGGCGCACGCTGCTCGCGCTCTGCCTCGACCTCTCCGACTTCGAGGCGGCCAAGGCGCAGCACGACGCGCTCGTGAAGAACGCGCAGGGCTCGCTCTTCGTGAAGGCCGAGCTCGGGCGCGAGCTCTCCGCGCGCGGGCACCACGCGCGCGCCGAGGCCGAGTTCCGCGAGCTCGTGAAGGCCGCGGCCGGCGACAACCGGGCGCTCGCGCCGGCGCTGCGCGATCTCGGGCAGGCGCTCGCCAAGCAGAAGAAGATGGACGAGGCGCTCGCCGTGCTGAAGCGGGCGCTCGCCATCGCCGGCAGCGCCGCCGGGGTGCGGGCCGAGATCCTGCTCATCATGACCGACGCGTTCCGCGCCGAGGGCAAGCTCGCGGAGCTCATCGCGATCCTCGAGGCCGAGAAGGGGCAGGACTTCCAGCGGCTCGCGACGCTGGGCGCCCTGTACGAGGAGACCGGCGACGTCGACAAGGCGATCGGGATCTACAGGAAGGCCCTCGCGCTCGACGGCAAGCACATCGACACGCGGCTCCGGCTCGTCCACCTGCTCCAGACCGCCGGCGAGCTCGACGCCGCGATCCGCGAGTACGAGCTCCTGATCAAGGCGGCCCCGGGCAACGCGGACTTCGTCTTCGAGCTGTGCGAGACGCTCATCCAGCGGGGCGACCGGCCCAAGGCGCTCGCGCTGCTCACCCAGCTCGAGGGGCGCGTCGCGGACGAGGCCGAGACGCTCGCGGCCGTCGCCGATTTCTACGAGCGGGTGGAGGAGAAGGACCGGGCCCTCAAGGTGCTCCAGCGGCTCGCCGCGGCCGCGGGCGGCGATCCGAGCCACCTCGTCGACCTGGGCGACCGGTACTTCCAGGCCGGCGACAAGAAGAAGGCGCTGGAGACGTGGGCGCGCATCAAGCAGGTCGTGCCGAGCCGGGCGCGCGCCGCGGCCACGCTCGGGGAGGTGTACCTCGACCACGACATGGTGGCGGAGGCGCTCGCCGCGCTCCGGGAGGCGGCGCAGCTCGAGCCCGCGAACAGCCGCTACAAGAAGGCGCTCGCGATCGCGCTGGAGCGCACCGCGAGCGCGCTCGGCAACGCGGGGCCGCGCTACACGGAGGCGCGCGAGCTCTGGGAGCAGCTGCTCGCCGGGGCGGGCAACGACAAGCTGCTCGCGCGCGAGGCGCGCACCCACATCGTCAGCCTCTGGTCGCTCACCCACGAGCTGCCGAGCCGCGTCGCGCCGCTCGCCGCGCGCTTCAACGCGACCCCGCCCGACCTGGAGGCGGGGCGGCTGCTCGCGGAGGTGCAGCGCAAGCTGCACCGGCTGCCCGACGCCGAGGCCACGCTCCGGAGGCTGGTCCAGGCCGCGCCGGGCGACGAGGACGCGCTCCTCGCGCTGGAGCGCGTGCTCGTGCTCCAGCAGAACCTCCTCGGCGCGATCGACGTGCTGGGCAAGCTCGTCGAGGTGAACCCGAAGCGGGCCCGCGAGTTCTACCAGCGCATGGCGCAGTACGCCGCGGAGCTGTACCGCGACGACGACGCGATCCGGTACGCCGCGCGGGCCGTCGAGCTGTCGCCCGAGGACGCGAGCGGCCACCAGAAGCTCGGCGACATGTACCGCCGGCGGCAGGACTTCCAGCGCGCGATCGCCGAGTACCGGCAGGCGCTCGCGAAGAACGACCGGCTGTTCCCGGTGTACTTCGACCTCGCCGAGCTGCTGCTCACCGCGGGGCAGGCCGAGGAGGCCGACCGGCTCTTCCGCCGGGTGGTGAGGGCGTCGAACGACGAGGAGCTCGTCGCGCGCGCGGCGCGGATGTCCATGCAGGTGAACCTCGGCAGGGGCTCGCTCGAGGTGCTCGAGCGCGAGCTCCTGCCGGTCGCGGTCGGCAACCCGCAGAAGCCGCTCTACCGGCGGCTGCTCGTGGAGCTCTACGGCGCGATGACCTTCCCGCTGATGCAGAAGGTCCGCGGCGAGGGCCGCGCGGCGAGCGCGGCGGCGCGCGCGGAGCTCGCGAAGATCGGCGCCCGCGCGGTGAAGCCGCTGCTCGACGCGCTCGCGGACGAGAAGGAGTCGCAGCAGAAGGTCGCGATCGAGGTGCTGGCCTACGTCGAGAACAAGGGCGCCGGGCCGGCGCTCTACAACTTCGCGGTCGGGCAGGCGGACAAGGGCCTGCGCGCCCGCGCGATGATCGCGTGCGGCGCGCTGCGGGACCCGGCCATGCTGGAGCGCTACGAGCAGATGCTCGCGCCGCGGGACGCGGCCGCAAGCGTGCTGCCGAACGATGCGGTCGCGGTCGCCGCGACCTGGGGCGTGGCGCGGCTCGCGGCGGGCGGCGGGCGGCCGGCGGCGAAGGCGGTGGCGCTGCTCGCGCGGCTCCTGTCGTCGCCGGCGCCGGAGGTGCGGGCGCTCGCGGCGGTCGGCCTCGGGCTGACGCACGACCGGAAGCACGCCGCGGCGCTGTCCGCGGTCGCGAGGGCGCCCGAGGCCGGCTCCGTGCCGCGCGCCGCCGCGGTCCGCGCGCTGGGCGAGCTCGCGGGCGGGGGCGAGGGGCCCGCGCTGTTCATGTCGCTCGCCGACTCGAGCGAGCCGGAGCTCCGCCGCGCGGCGCTGATCACGCTCGCGCGGCTCGGCGGCGGCGCGGGACCTGGGGGCGGCGGCGCCGGCGAGGCCGAGGCGGTCGCCGCGGGCGGGGCCGCCCAGGCGATCGCAGCCGGCGCGTTCTCGTCGGACGAGGGGCTGCGCGCCGCGGCGGTGTCGGCGGCGGTCGCGCTCACGCGGCGCGCGTACCCTCGCGCGCGCGAGCCGCTGCCGGTGCCGGACGGCGCGCTGACGGTGAAGGACGTGCTCGCGGGGCTCGACCCCGATCCGCCCGGTCCGGAGGATCGCGCGGCCGCGCTCGTGGCGCTCGGCCCGGCGCTGCAGAAGGCCGCGGTCGCCGCGGTCGCGACGTCGCCCGAGCGGGCCCTGGTCGTCGCCGACGCGATCCTGTCGCGCGGCGCGGCCGTGTCGGGCGGGACAGGCGGCGATCCCGGCGCCGGCGGGGGCGTCGCGGCGCTCGGGCTCGCGCCGTTCACGGACGGGCGCGCGGCGCTCGCACCGGAGCCGAGGCGGCAGGTGGAGGCCGCCGTGGAGGGGATCGCTGCGGCGGTCGTGAGCGGGTTCGTGGCGCTCGTGCGGCACCCGGCGATCGAGGTGCGCACGCGCGCGGTCGAGCTGCTCGCGACCCGGCCCGAACCGGAGGCGCAGGCCGCGGTGGTCGACGCGCTCGGCGATCCCGAGGAGAGCGTGCGGCGCGCGGCGCTCGCGGCGCTCGGCGCGGTGCGGCACGGGCCGACGATCGCGGCCGTCTCGGAGCTCCTGCGGACCTCGTCGAGCTGGCCGCTGCGCGTGCGCGCGGCGGAGGCGCTGGGTCGGCTCGGCGCGCCGGGCGGGGGCGCGGGCGGCGGCAGGCCCAGCCAGGTGGCCGAGACGCTCGGCGGGGCGGCCCGCGCCGACGCGTACGCCCTGGTGCGCGAGGCGGCGGCCCGCGCCCTCGCCTCCGCGGATCGCGCGGCAGCGGCGCCGGTGCTCCGGCAGCTCGCGGCGAGCGATCCCGAGCCGCGCGTCCGCCAGACCGCGGCCGAGCTGATGCGGAGCGCCGCGCCTTGAGCCGCGCTTCTCCGCCCGGGCCGCGGCGCCGCGCGCTGCGGCTCGCGCCGCTCGCCCTCGCCGGCGCGATGAGCGCCGGCGGGGCGGCAGGCTGCGACGACCTGAGCCGGTTCTCGACGGCCGACGGGGAGGCGTACTGCGGCGCGATCACGCTGGGCGGCGCGTTCCGCGCCGGCCTGAGCCCGCGGGTGCAGATGCGGCTCACGCTCGACGCGGACGCGCTCGACGGGCCGGAGCCGCCCGGCGCGCTGTGGACCTACGAGGCGCCCGACGGGGCCACGGCCGAGCGGCGCCTCCTCGACGGCGCGCCGCTGCGGCCGATCGGCGCGCTCGCCCACGACCCGCTGTCGCGGCTGGAGTTCGGGGAGGGCCGGGAGCGCAACGCGATCTACGCGGTCGACGCGTCGGAGCCGGAGGCGGAGTCCATGCTCGCGGTGCTATCGCTGCGCACGGACGCGTCGGTCGAGGTGCGCCTGCTCCGGCCTGGCCGGGCGCCGCTCGCGCCGGGCGAGGCGGATGCGGCGGGGCAGCGGCAGGTGTTTGGCAATTTCAGGCTGACGCGGCGGACAGGGACATGCGGGTTCTAGGGATCGAGACATCGTGTGATGAGACGGCGGCGGCGGTGGTCACCGAGGGAGGCGACGTCCTCTCCGACGTCGTGCGCAGCCAGGTGGCGCTGCACGCGCCTTACGGGGGCGTCGTGCCCGAGGTCGCGGCGCGCGATCACGCGCGCGCGGTGGTCCCGGTGGTGCGCGAGGCGCTCTCGCGCGCGGGCGTCTCGGTGGCGGATCTCGACGGCGTCGCGGTGACGTCGCGGCCGGGGCTCGCCGGGGCGCTGCTCGTCGGCCTGCAGGCCGCGAAGGGGCTCGCGTGGGCCGCGGGCAAGCCGCTCGTGGGCGTCGATCACCTCGTGGGGCACCTGCTCGCGGTGTTCCTGCGGCGGGGCGGCGCGCCGCTGTCCGACGAGCGCGAGCGGCCGTCGTTCCCGTACGTGGCGCTGCTCGCCTCGGGCGGGCACACGGCGATCTACCGGGTGGATGGCCCGGCGATCGGCGCGATCCGGGAGCTCGGCGCGACGCGCGACGACGCGGCGGGCGAGGCGTTCGACAAGGTGGCGAAGCTGCTCGGCCTCGGGTATCCGGGCGGGCCGGTGGTCGATCGGCTCGCGGCCGGGGGCGACGCGGCGGCCGCGGCGGACGCGGTGCCGGCGCTGATGGCGCGCAAGGAGTCGCTGGAGTTCAGCTTCTCGGGCATCAAGAGCTCGGTCGCGCGGCATGTGGCGAAGCGGGGGCGGCCGGAGGGGCAGGCGCTCCGCGACCTGTGCGCGGCCTTCCAGGGGGCCGTGGTCGACGCGCTCGTGCAGAAGACCGTGCGGGCCGCGCGGGCCGAGGGGATCGGGCGGGTGGTCCTCGGCGGTGGGGTCGCGGCGAACCAGGGGCTCCGCGCGAAGATGGCCGCGGCGTGCGAGCGGCGGGGCCTCGCGCTGTTCGTGCCGCCGCTCGCGAGCTGCACGGACAACGGGGCGATGATCGCGTATGCGGGGGCGCTGCGGCTCGCGGCCGGGGAGCGGGACACGCTGGATCTCGCGCCGGAGACGAGGACGGCGCTGCCGCGGGTGACCCGCAAGGGCGGTGGCGCGAGGTGATCGGGACAGGCCGGTAGCGGAGCGGCGCGAGGGCGCGGAGGACGCGGAGGACGCGGGTCCTGTGTGTGTGTGGGGACATGGCGTCCGGTGGCGAACGGTGGCGAGCGGTGAAGTGATGGCTCGTGCTGGGGATTACCTCGGACTTGTACGCTGCGGCGAGCCGTGGTCAGATGCGTTTCTCAGGATTCAGGCCGGTCCGCGCTCGCCGTTCTTCCGGCCGCGCGGGACAGGACAGGGCGGGATAGCCCGCCCTGCGGGGCGCGAGGATTGTAAGCCATGCAGGTTGTTCTACCGATAGTGCTCGGGTTGATTGCGGTGGCGTGCGGCGCAGGCGCCGTGTTCCTGCTGATGCAGGCCACGCAGCTGAAGCGGAAGCTTCAGGACGCGAACCAGCACATCGAGGCGCTCCGGCAGGCCAAGGGCCAGCTGGATCAGATGCGGGCCCAGTACGGGCAGCTCCAGCAGGCGCTTGAGATCTCGCGGGGCGAGGACCGGCAGAAGGTCGACTGGCTCGACGCCCAGCAGAAGGAGATCGACTGGTACAAGAGCGAGCTCGAGAGCCGGCCGAAGATCACGCAGAAGCGGTACAAGATCCTGACGCTCGGCATCAAGTGGACCGGCAAGACGTCGCTCACGCTCAAGTGGGCGAATCCCCTCGTGGATCTGGGCACGCTGCAGGGGACGAAGATCGAGCGTTACGAGCGGACCGTCAGCCACGTCCTCACGAAAGAGGTGCTGACAGAGCACGTGTTCGAGGTCGGCGACTGGGGCGGCGAGCACATCGTGGACGCGCAGCAGGAGCTCATCATGGAGGAGGTCCATGGGCTCTTGATGGTCGTGGATCTGGCGGGCAAGGACGGTCAGAAGGTCGAGCCGTCGAGGATCCAGGAGCAGCTCCGGGAGTTTCAGCCGCAGTCGCTGCAGTTCTTCTTCAGCCCGAAGACGCTGGCCTCGTGCAAGGCGGTTGTGCTCTTCATCAACAAGTCCGATGTTCTGTCCGGGACGCCGGCCGAGGTGGAGCGGGAGGCGCGCGGGTATTACAAGACGCTCATCGACAGCCTGGAGCGGTACAAGAACAACATCGACATTCGCGTGCTCGTCGGGTCGGCGAGCTACGGGCACAGCACGCATCACCTGTTCTCGCATTTCGTGGAGAAGATCCTCCCGAAGAACGCGTATGATCCGCAGCTCCTGCAGCGGATGAAGCAGGACATCAGCGGGCATTCGGCGTTGTCGCGGACCGCGGCGCTGCCTGCCCCGCCGGTGCCGCAGCAGGTCAGGCCCAATGTACGGTAGCGAGGGCGCTTCGGGGTATGTGATCCCGCGGTACCGCGCGCCGGCGGACGCGGCGTGGTATCACGTGCTGCACGGGAACATCCCGGGGCACCAGATCGACTTCATGTACTGCCCTGAGGTGCCGCAAGGGCCCCTCACGACGACGCAGTTCAGCCACCTGGCGCGGCTGATGAAGTACATCGAGCCTGCGACGGGGACGACGCACGCGTTCGCGATTGGCAATCTGTCGAGGGATGACACGCAGCACGAGCCTGGCCACGGGGCGGTGGGGCTCATCTTCGGCTTCCGGATCGGCGGGGCGGTCGACCATGCCGGGCGGGGGAACCCGCCGTTCGCGCACGGGATCGTCGCGGTGGATCGGGACCTCGGGTATACAACGCTGCTGGAGGCGTCGGCGACGTTCTACCGGCATGTGATGAACGCGACGGAGGTCAACTCGTCGGCGGGCATGTTCTACCGCGAGTACGTGAGTGCGGTGCGGGAGGCGCCGGAGCGGGTGGCGCACGTGCTGGAGCGGTATGTCGAGGAGTTCGGGGATCTCCCATATCTCCGGCGGAGCGGCGCGACGTGGGACTGGGTGGCCGACGAGGGGGCGCAGCCGAAGCGGGTGGTGATCGTCCACAAGCCGGATGAGCCATTCGGGGCGATCGCGCACGCGGCGGCGCGGATCGCGACGGTGCTGTACCGATCGAACATCAAGTGGACGTCGATCACGAGCGGGCGGGAGGCGGATATCACGGGCGGGGTATCGGTGCGGTTCGTGAGGGAGCGGGACGTCACGATGGAGGACCGGCACGGGGTGCTGATCCGGATCGAGGAGGTCGCGGAGGACGAGGCGGAGATCGCGCGGGGGATGTTCGGGGCGCGGCCGCTGGCAGAGGTGGAGGAGAAGCCGCAGTTCGGCGGCGGATGGCGCGAGCGGTTCGCGGCGCAGCAGGGCGGGACGGGGCCGGTGGGCGCGGCGGCGCATGGCGTGGGGGGCGCGGGACAAGAGCGGCGGGCGCCGGGGTCGATGCCGCCGTCGCAGCGGGGCGTGGCGGGGCCGGCGGGGCCGGTGTCGCAGCAGGTTGGGCCGAAGGGGACGCTGGTCATCGATTCGGAGAAGCTGCTCGGGAGCGCGGCGCTGGCGGCGGGGGTCGAGGCCGGGGGCACGGGGCCCGTGCGGATGGGACAGGCGGCGGCGGGGAATGCCGTAACGGCGCAGGCGGCGGGCGGCGGGGCGGGGCGAGTGGCGAGCGGCGGGGCGTGGAGCGCGCCGGCGGGGCCGATGCCGCCGTTGCCGGGCGTCGGGGGGGAGGAGCGCGACGAGATCCCGGTCATCGTGGAGAAGCCGGCGTCGTCGCGGACGTGGATCTGGGCCGTCGCAGGGCTCGGCTTCGTGGCCGTCGCGGGGATGGTCGCGGTGCTGGTATCGCAAGGGGCGCCCGGCGGGGGGACTGCAACGCCGGAGGCGACGGGGCCGGGCGTGGCGCCGCCTGCCGGGAGCGCGGCGGCGCCGGGGCCGAGCGCTGAGGCCGGCGCGGCGTCGACGGGGTCGCCCGCCACGACCGCGCTGCCATCGCCGTGGGTGCCGCCGGATGTGACGGCGAAGCCGCAGGCGGATGTGCCTCCGCCGAAGACGCAGCCATCCGGGCGGACAAGGAACACCAAGGCAGGTGGGGCCGCGCCGGGGCGCTTGGACCCGAAGCCCAGAGGGGGTAAGGTGCCGCCGTCGAACGCTGCTGTGCCGCCTCTCCCCGAAGGGAAGCCCGAGTTCTGATGACTCCGACGATGAGGAAGCAACCGCTGCTGTGGAGCTGGAGCGTGGCCGTGGCGTTGATGACGCAGGCGGCGGGCGCGCAGCAGCCGGCCACCGCGGCCGCCGCCGGCGAGACCGACGCGCTGACGGACAAGGCGCGACAGCTCTACGAAGAGGGGAGACAGGCGGCGGCGGCGGGGAAATGGGCCGATGCGCACGCGTCGTTCCTCGCGGCGTGGGCGATCAAGCCACATTACCAGATCGCGTCGAATCTGGGGGTCGCGTGCCTCAAGCTGGGCAAGCACCGCGACGCAGCAGAGTACCTGGCGCGGTATCTGCGCGAGGCGCCGGCCACCAAGGTGAACGAGCGGCAGAACGCCGAGGCGTCGCTGAAGGAGGCGCTCGCGAAGGTCGCATCCGTGACCGTGCAGGTGACGCCGGCAGGGGCGGAGGTGACGGTCGACGGGGCGGTCGTGGGCAAGGCGCCGCTCGCGGATCGGGTGTTCTTGGCGCCGGGCGAGCACGAGATCGGGGCGAAGCTCGAGGGGTACGCGCCTGCGACGCGTCCCATCGCGGCGGTGGCGGGCCGTGCGGAGACGGTGGCGGTGCAGCTGGAGCGCGCGCCGGTCGCTGGCGTGGGAGCGCGTCCTTTCGTGGTGGAGCCGGCGGCGCCGGTGGTGCCGCGCGCTGAGCTGCGGACGCCGTTGCTCGTCGCGGGCGGGGTCGTGGCGGGCGCTGGCATCGTGACGGGCGTGGTCTTCGCGGTGCTCGCCGGCAATCGAGCCGATCACGCGGAAGAGGTCCGGAACGAGCTGAAAGCCCAATGGGGCGCCGAGAAGAGATGCCCCGAGGGGGACGTTCCCAGGTGTAGCGACCTTAAAGACGCAGTATATGACGAGATCGACCTGGGCAACGTCGCATTCTGGAGTCTCGTGGCGGGGGGAACGGTCGGGGTTGGCACGCTGGTCTACGGGCTGGTGACGATGAACGCTGAGCCTCAGAAGACGGTCCCGGGCACACACGTGGCGCCATTCCTCGGACCGGGCACTGCCGGGCTTTCGTTCAGTGGAAGGTTTTGAGCTTACGTACTTCGAAGGGAGAAGGCCGTACTATGCGTCGTCGCGCCCATCTTGCTGCTGCGATCTTCCTGGGGACGATGGCCATGGGAGCGATAGGGCCTCAATGCAGCGACCCCCCGTGCCTTGACTTGAGTGGTGAGCTGCTGGATGACTGCCAGTCGGACGGAACGGCAGGAGGGCCGCCGGATCCGCCGCCGAACTGTGTGCCAGGAGAGGGCGAAGGGTGGAAGGCCGACGCGTTGTGTGGTGGGATCTTCGTGAGGACCGACGGAGACGATAAGAACGCCGGGACGCCGGACGCGCCGGTGAAGTCGTTGGGGAAAGCCATCGCCCTCGCGACTGCCCTCCCCGATGCCAAGAAGAAGAACGTGTATGCGTGCGCCGAGACGTTCGAAGAGAAGGTCGAGATCCAGGCGGATGTGACGCTGTTTGGTGGACTCGACTGCGCGAACGGCTGGCAATGGATAGGCGAACAGAAGCCGACGACGCTGACGGCCGAGGCTGGGACCATCCCTCTCACGATGCATGGGGGCGGATCAGTTCGGATGGAGGACGTGCATGTCCTTGCTGAATCGGTTCTGACATCCGGAGCGTCGTCCATCGGGGCCGTGGCCGATGGTGTCACGGTCTCGCTGGCGCGCTGCACGATTGAGGCAAGTGATGCTGCGCCTGGCGCCGATCAAAGCCAGGACTCGAACAGCGCCACGCGCGGTGACGATGGGAACCCAGGTGAAGCTGGGTGCATGGCCTCTGTTACAGCCGGCGGTGCCGAGCCAGTCAACAACTGCGAAGATGGGGGCGAGGTCTCCGTCGGCGGCGCTGGCGGAGTAGGACAACCGAACAGCGGTGGCAGCGGCGGCGATGGCACGCCGGGAGGCTCGGCCAATGGCGGAGCCGGGCAGACGGCAGGGGGAACTCTCTGCGCCCCCGGCAAGGCCGGCGCAGATGGCATGCCCGGCGGGCCAGGCGCCGGGGGCACGGCTCTCGGCACCCTCTCACAAGGTGGCTACACCGGCCTATCCGGCGTTTCCGGCATGCCCGGAACCACGGCGCAGGGTGGCGGTGGCGGCGGTGGCGCTCGCGGTGTTCTCAGCAGTGGCTCTCCCGGGCGTTCCTGCCCCGGCGGTGCCAAGGGAGTCGGCGGCCCCAGCGGCGGCTCGGGCGGCGCGGGCGGCTGCGGTGGCAAGGGCGGCCTCGGGGGTTCCGCCGGCGGCGCGAGCATCGCGCTCATCAGCCTCGACGCCACCCTCCAGTTCCACGACGTCACCCTGAAGACAGGCAGCGGTGGCAAGGGCGGCAACGGCGCTCCAGGACAGCCCGGCGGCGGCGGCGGCAACGGCGGCGTGGGCGGCGTGGCACCGCCACCGCCGGACTCCTCCGGCCTTAACGACGCCTGCGACGGCGGCCGCGGCGGTCAGGGTGGTCAGGGCGGTCGCGGCGGCGGTGGCCGCGGTGGTCACTCCATCGGCATCGCCTTTCGCGCCACACCGCCGCCCATGGACGCGAACGACCTCCATTTCGAGCTCGGCGAGCCCGGCCTCGGCGGCGAGGGAGACGGGAACGACGGCGACGGCGCCCGCGGAGCTAAAGCGCCGACGCTCGATTTCGCCTCCCCGTGACGCCACCGTGCCCCGCGGTGGCCAGGTCTCATGTACTTGCCCGCACGCGTTCTTTCCCTGATGACAAGTCGTGAGCAAGAGTGCGGCGATGAACCACCGTTCTGCAGCGGCCAGCCTGCTTCTCCTCGGCGTCCTATGCACGTCGCCAGCGGCGGCGCAGGACGCTCCTGCGTTGGCACAGAACAAAGCAGCCGCCGTCGCGCTCGCCGAGCAGGGATGGGCCCACTACGAGGCGCAGCGATACGCCGAGGCGCTCCTCGCGTTTCGTCAGGCCGAGGCGAAAGCGCACGCGCCCCCGTTCCTGCTCATGGTGGCGCGCTGTTACGTCAAGCTCGGCCGCTTCCTCGAAGCGCGCGATGTGTATCGGCTCGTCGTGGACGAGAAGCTCGCGCCCGGCGCTCCGTCTGCTTTCGCGGAGGCGAAAGCCAGCGCGACCAAGGAGCTCGCCGAGCTCGAAGCACGCACCCCGACCGTGGAAATCACCGTCACGGGGACCGTTCCTGCCGGGCTGGAGTTGACGCTCGATGGCCTCCCCGTCCAGCTCGATACCCCTGTGCAGCGCGATCCCGGCGATCACACCCTGGTCGTCCGCACGCCCGGGCGCCGTCCCTTGACCAAGACGGTTCACCTGACCGAGGGAGCGAGGGAGCACGTCGAGCTTGATCAGGCCGCGATCGGTGCGCTGCCGATTGCCGAGCGACCGGAAGGCAAGCGAGGGCCCGCCCCAGACGTGAAGGGGCGCCCCCACGCATCTGCGTCTCCGGCAGCGAGGACGCCGCGCGGCAACTTCCAGACGCCAATTGAGCTGCGGACGCCGTTGCTCGTCGCGGGCGGGGTCGTGGCAGGCGCCGGCATCGTGACAGGCGTGGTCTTCGCGGTGCTCACCGGCAATCGAGCCGATCACGCGGAAGAGGTCAGGAATGAGCTGAGCACTCGCTGGAACGGCGAGCGTCGGTGTCCCGATGGGGATGTTGCGAAGTGCAGGGATCTCAAGGACGCGGTGCTTGACGAGATTCACTTCAGCAACATCGCATTCGGGAGTCTTGTCACAGGCGGAGCGATCGGGGTCGGAACGCTGGTCTACGGACTGGTGACGAAGGCGTCTGAGCCTCCGAAACCGGGCCAGGGCACACGCGTGACGCCGCTCATCGGCCCCGGCACAGCCGGGGTTTCGTTGAGCGGAAGGTTCTGAGCCCACCAACGTCGAAGGAGCAGGCCGTACTATGCATCGCCGCGCCCATGTTGCTGCTTTGATCTTCCTGGGAACGACGGCCGTGGGGTCCCTGGGGGCTCGATGCGACAGCGACGAGGAGGTGACGGCACAGACGTTGGAAGCTGGCTCCAGCGGAACAGCAGGAGAGCCGCCCGATCCGCCACCGCAGTGTGTGCCAGGAGAGGGCGAAGGGTGGAAGAAAGCGGACGCAACGTGCGGCGTGTTCGTGAGGCTCGACGGAGACGATGAGAACCCCGGGACGCCGGACGCGCCCGTGAAGTCGTTGGGAACGGCCATCGCCCTCGCGACCGCCCAGCCCGATGGCACGAAGAAGAACGTGTATGCGTGCGCCGGGACATTCATAGAGAAGATCGAGATCCAGGCGGACGTGACGCTGTTTGGTGGACTCGACTGCGAGAACGGCTGGCGATGGATCGGCGATCAGAAGCGGACGACGCTGACGGCCGAGGCTGGGACCATCCCGCTCACGATGCATGGGGGCGGATCAGTTCGGATGGAGGACGTGCATGTCCTTGCTGAATCGGTTCTGACATCCGGAGCGTCGTCCATCGGGGCCGTGGCCGATGGTGTCACGGTCTCGCTGGCGCGCTGCACGATTGAGGCAAGTGATGCTGCGCCTGGCGCCGATCAAAGCCAGGACACGAACAGCGCGACGCGCGGTGGCGATGGGAACCCAGGTGAAGCTGGGTGCATGGCCTCTGTTACCGCCGGCGGTGTCGAGCAATTCAACGACTGCGAAGATGGGGGCGAGGTCTCCATCGGCGGCGCTGGCGGAGTAGGACAACCGAGCAGCGGTGTCATCGGCAGCGATGGCCTACCGGGTGACTCGGCCAATGGCGGAGCCGGGCAGACGACAGGGGGAACTGTGTGCGCCCCTGGCAACGCTGGCGCAGGTGGCATGCCCGGCGAGCCAGGCCGCGGGGCCACGGCTCTCGGCACCGTCTTACGAGGTGGCTACGACGGCGCAGGCGGCCTGCCCGGCCTGCCCGGAACCAAGGCGCAGGGAGGCGGCGGCGGTGGCGGCGCTCGCGGTGTTCCCCAGAGTGGCGCCTCCGGGCGTTCCTGCCCCGACCCCAATGCCAAGGGAGTCGGCGGCCCCAGCGGCGGCTCGGGCGGCGCGGGCGGCTGCGGTGGCAAGGGCGGCCTCGGCGGTTCCGCCGGCGGCGCGAGCATCGCGCTCATCAGCCTCGACGCCACCCTCCAGTTCCACGACGTCACCCTGAAGGCAGGGCGCGGTGGCAAGGGCGGCAACGGCGCTCCAGGACAGCGCGGCGGCAACGGCGGCAACGGCGGCAACGGCGGCAAGGCGCTATCGGGCGGCTCCGCATCCGGCCTTGACGACGCCTGCGACGGCGGCCAGGGCGGCCAGGGCGGTCAGGGCGGTCGCGGCGGCGGTGGCCGCGGCGGTCACTCCATCGGCATCGCCTTTCGCGGCACGCCGCCGCCCATGGACGCGAACGACCTCCATTTCGAGCTCGGCGAGCCTGGCCTCGGCGGCGAGGGAGACGGGAGCGACGGCGACGGCGCCCCCGGAGCCAAGGCGCCGACGCTCGATTTCGCCTCCCCGTGACGCCATGGCCCCATCGATGGCCCCTCGTGCGTCTCGCGCTCCCCCGATGGCCCCGCGGTCGCGCCAGCGGCGTCGCTCGGCGCGGCCCGCTTCCCGAGGTGTCATCGCTCCACCGAGAGGAGCGCAGACACGCCGTCAGCACCCCTGACCTCAGCATCAGCCGCGCGCCGGAGCTTCCGTCCGCAACGCCCGCGTCGAGAGAGTCCCGGTCGCCACCCCATCGCCGCCTGCCCCGCGCCTCCCTCCGCCAGCCGCCTCCGCCCGATCCACCCTCGCTCGGCTTCATCCGCTTCCTCCCCCACGCCCGGATCCGCTAGCCTCTTCCCTCCTCCCGAGCTCCCTCCCATGCACCTCGGCGCCGGCTCCGTCCTCATCGACAAGTACCGCCTCGAGCGCCCGCTCTCCCGCGGCGGCATGGGCTCGGTCTGGGTCGCGCACCACCTCCAGCTCGGCACGCCGGTCGCCGTCAAGTTCATGGACCCGGCCTACGCCAACTCTCCCGCGTTCCGCGCCCGCTTCGAGCGCGAGGCGCGCGCGGCCGCCCAGCTCAGGACGCCGCACGTCGTCAAGGTGCAGGACTTCGGCATTCACGAGAGCGTCCCCTACCTCGTCATGGAGCTCCTCCAGGGCGAGGACCTCAACGCGCGCCTCCTGCGGCGCGGCCGCATCCCGCTGCTGGAGGCGCATCGCATCCTCGCCCAGACCGGCAAGGCCCTGCGCAGCGCGCACGACGCCGGCCTCGTCCATCGCGACCTCAAGCCCGCCAACCTCTTCCTCGCGCGCGTCGACGGCGAGGACGAGGACATGGTGAAGCTCCTCGACTTCGGCATCGCCAAGGAGACCACCTCGAAGCTCGTCGCGGACGCCTCCACGACGGGCGAGGTCATGGGCTCGCCCCATTACATGAGCCCGGAGCAGCTCCGCGCCGAGCGCGACGTCGACGCGCGCAGCGACCTCTGGGCGCTCGGGGTCATCCTGTTCCGCATGGTCACGGGATACCTCCCCTTCCCCGGCGATGTGCTCGCGCAGGTCATGACCAGGATCCTCGTCGACCCGATCCCCTCCGCGACCCAGCTCGCCCCCGGCCTGCCCCCGGCCACCGACGCCTTCTTTCACCGGGCGCTGGCGCGCGATCGGGCCCACCGGTTCCAGACCGTCCGCGAGCTGGTCGACGAGTTCGCGCGCATCGCGGGCGCGCCGCGGTTCGCGTCGTCCGTCTCCGATGCGCACGGACCGTTCCCCCTGGCCCCCACCGGCTTCGTTCCAGGGGTGGCGACGCCCCTGCCCGGAATGCCCCTGGGGCCGGGCGGCACGACCCCCGGCGGGCCGCTCGCCTCTTCCCCGGCGCCGCTGGCGGGCTCTGTCTCGGCGGGCACGCTGACTGGCACGATCGATCCCGCCAGGCCGTCCGGTGGACGGCGCTCGGTCGCGTGGACGACGTGGCTCATCGCCGCGGGCGCCGCGGCTGCCGTCAGCGGGCTCGGCGTGACGCTCGGAGCGTACTATGGCGGGCAGGCCGAGGCTCCGTCTCCCGCAGACGCCCCGGCGACCGCCGAGCTCGCGGCCTCCGGCCCGGAGATCACCACCCGCGACGCCCCGTCCGCGCCCCCTGCGAGTCGCCTTGCTGCAGAGACATCGACCGCTGCACCTCTCATCGTGCCGTCTGCGCCAGCGACGGATGCGGGTTCGGACACCGCCTTAGAGCCATCAGCGCAAGACCCCACGCCGCCCAGCGAACCGGCGGCCGTTCGCACCGGCGCGCCGGCAGCGGGTCGCACGGACGCGCCGAGCGACGATCGCGGCCCTGTTGCGCCACCCACCGGCACACAGCCCCCGAGCGGCCCCGCCCCCCACAGCACATCCCCTCGGCGACCGTCTCCGCCGACACCCCCCAGCCCGCCGCAGACGTCGAAGCAGGCGAAGCCGCGCTGGGGGATCTGAGGGAAGTCAGAGAGAGGGGAGCAGCGGTCTCCGGCGCTCCGAGAGCACACTTCTCCCTCCGGAAAGCCCCTGGGCCGAGGCCGTCGCCGCGCAGCACGGCGGCAGGGCGGCGTGCTGCGAAGCCGCTGCACCATCACGCCCTGCGTGGAACGGGTGGACAAAAGCTTCCGTCACGGCGCGTAAGAAGTACGGTTCGCGCTCGGGGGTGGGTAAAGTACGGCTGTACGCGTCTTCCGAACCGCAGCTCCCTGGAGCACCGCTGGACTCCTCATGACGACGAACCGCCCGCTGCTGTGGACCTTGAGCATCGCCGTCGCCTTGCTGGCACCTGCCGCCGGAGCACAGCCGGCGCCCCCTCGGGCCGATGCGCAGGAGAGCGACGCGCTGACGGACAGGGCGCGCCAGCTCTTCGAAGACGGGGTGAAGGCGGCCAGCGCGGGGAAGTGGGCCGATGCGCACGCGGCGTTCCTCGCGGCGTGGGGGCTGAAGCCGCACTACCAGATCGCCTCGAACCTGGGCGTGGCCTGCCTCCGGGTGGGCAAGCCCCGCGACGCGGCCGAGTACCTTACGCGCTACCTCCGCGAGGCCCCCGCGACGAAGGTCCAGGAGCGGCAGCGCGCGGAGGCGTCGCTGCAGGAGGCGCGGGCGCAGGTCGCGGCGGTCACGGTCCGCGTCGCGCCGGACGGCGCCGAGGTGACCGTCGACGGAGCCAGCGTCGGGCGAGCGCCGCTCGCGGATCCCGTGTTCCTCGACCCGGGGCGGCACGACGTCAGTGCGAAGCTCGACGGGTATGTCCTGCAGACGCGCTCGCTCGAGGCGACCGCGGGCGGGACGGAGGCGGTGGTCCTCGATCTGCAGCGCACCCCGGCGCCCGACGAGACGCGCGCCGGCGCGGAACAGAGCGGCTTGCCGGCTCCCGAGGTGCCGCGGGGCGGCGGGAGGACGGCGGTGCTCGTCACGGGTGGGGTCGCAACCGGCGTTGGCGCCGCGGCGGGCGTGCTCTTCACGGTGCTCGCGAACAACAGGGCCGGCGATGCCGAGACGCAGAAGACCGCGCTGCTCGCCGGAAATCGGAACCCGTGCACCGCCCGGCCCGCTCCAGCGGCGTGTACAAAGCAAAGCCAAGCGGTCGACGAGAGCGCGCTCTACAGCAACGTGGCGTTCTGGAGCTTCGCGGGGGCCGGCACGGTTGGCCTCGGAACGCTGCTCTATGCCCTCGTGAGCGGCCCCGACGCGCGTGTGCAGGTGACGCCCAGGGTGGGAATCAACGACGTGGGTCTCTCGGTGGGCGGGGCGTTCTGAAGACCGGGATCTGAACTCAAGACGATGGAGAATGGCTGATGCCTCGGACTGCCCGTACCGCCGCGCTGCTCGTCCTCGGAACGACGGCCGCCGGCCTCGATCTGGCTGGCTGCTTCCCGTACTCGAACCACGACGATTGCAAGCACAAGCCCATGTTCTGCAGCGAGAACGGGGGTGACGCAGGGGGAGCGGGAGGCGTGGGCGCCGGAGGGACCGGGGGTGCCGCGGGGAGCGGGGGCGCGGGCGGGAGCGGAGGTGCTGGGGGGAGCGGAGGTGCTGGGGGAGGGCCGCCGCCCCTGGTGTGCGTGCCCAGCGAGCAGGGCTGGACCGCCGACGCGCGCTGCGGCGTGTTCGTGTCGGCCACGGCGAGCGACGGCGGCGACGGGACGCCCGAGGCACCGGTGAAGACGCTCGCCGAGGCCATCGCGCTCGCCGCGCAGTTCGAGGACGAGCAGGCGCGGCGCGTGTACGCGTGCGCCGAGGAGTTTAAGGAGACGCTCACGGTGACTTCGAGCGTGACCGTCTTTGGCGCGCTCAATTGCGCCGCGAAGTGGCGGTGGGGGGATGAACCGAAGACCACGCTGAGCGCGACGCCCGGAGCCGTGCCGCTGACGATGCGCGTCGTCGGCGGCACGGTACACATGGAGGATCTCCATATCGTCGCTCCGTCGATCACCGAGGGGGACACGGGAACCTCCGCCATCGCAGCGATCGCCGATCACTGCAAGGTCGATCTGGTCCGGTGCGTGCTCGAGGCAGGGGATGCAGCCCCCGGGGCCTCGGGGGCCACGCCTCCTGCTCCGCGCGAACAGGCCCCCGACGGCAGCGACGGCAATCCCGCTTGCTCCGCGACTACGGTGACAACACCACTGCTGGAGACGAACGATTGCGGCACTCCCCTGGATACCACCGACGACTCGCGCGGCGGTCGGGGAGGGAATGGCCGGGATGATCGCGGGACCTCCGGCGACATAGGTTATCCGGACCAGAAGAACAACGACAACGCTGGAGGATACAATAGTTCAACCGTGATGTGTAGCGCGGGCAAGAGGGGTAGCGACGGTGACCCTGGCACACCTGGCGCAGGGGGAGACGGCGTCGGCCAGCTCTCCAGCACCGGCTACGCCGGTAAACCCGGCGGTGATGGCCAACGCGGGAAGACCGCCCAGGGCGGCGGGGGTGGCGGAGGCTCCCGCGGGAACACCGAATGCCCTGGAACCAACGATGGCGGCGCCAGCGGCGGCAACGGCGCCGCTGGTGGCTGCGGCGGTGCAGGCGGCGAGGGCGGCTCTCCAGGTGGCTCCAGCATCGCCCTGGTGAGCCTCGACGCAAAGCTCACGCTGAATGACGTCAGCCTGATCGCCGGCAAGGGGGGCCAAGGCGGCAACGGCAACGCCGGCCAGATCGGCGGGTTGGGTGGGAACGGCGGGTCAGGAGGGTTGGGTTCGAGCGCTGCTTTCGTGAGTGATGCGTGTGCCGGTGGGGATGGCGGCAAGGGCGGCAGCGGCGGCAAGGGTGGCGGCGGTCAGGGCGGCCATTCCCTCGGCATCGCCTTCCTGGGCGCACCGGACAATATCCCGTCGCTCGACGGCGTCATGTACGAACTCGGCAACGGTGGCCCCGGCGGCGCAGGTAGCGACGTCGCTCACAATGGCGCCCCGGGGCTGGCGCTCCCGCTCCTGGACTTCGCGTCTCCACCACCTGCACCAGGGCCGTGATGCCCCGCCGGCATCTCCGCCTCGGTCTGCCCTCGCCCGCGCAGAGCTCCGACGGCCCTCTTCGACACGCTGAAATTCAACTCGACCGCCCACGGCTCCCATGCACCTGTCCGCCATGAGATCCCGCCGACGACTCCGCCTGGCTCTGCTCCTCGTGCTCGGGCTCCCGGCCGTGCCGGCCACCGCGATCTCCCAGCCAGCCCCGTCGACCGCGCAGACCAAGGCGGCGGCCCGAGCCCTCGCCGACAAGGCCTGGGAGTTTTTCAACGCCGGCCGCTACGAGGAGGCGCTCGCAGCCTTCCGCGAGGCGGACGCACAGGTCCACGCGCCGCCGTTCCTGCTCTTCGCGGCGCGCTCCTGCGAGCGGCTCGGTCGCCTGCTCGAGGCGCGCTCGCTCTACCAGCGTGTCGTGGACGAGCCGATCGAGGCCAGCGCTCCGCAGGAGTTCCAGCAGGCCCAGGCGGACGCCCGGGTCGAGCTCACCGCGCTCGCATCCCGCATCCCGACCCTGGAGATCGCGGTCGCGGGCGTGGCGCCGGGCGCGGTGGAGCTGACGCTGGACGGCGAGCGCGTCGTCCAGACGGGGCCGGTGGAGCGCGACCCCGGCGAGCACACGGTGACCGCGACCGTGCGGGGCCAGCGCCCGGTGACGAAGACGATCCGGTTGAGCGAGGGGGGGAGAGAGCGCCTCACTCTCGATCTGGCGCCGCCCCCAGCGCCGGCGGTCGCGACGCCGGCCACCTCGCGCCACCCGCGCGAAGATGCAGGGATGGATGTGCGCGGCGCCGCGCTCGTCGGCGGCGGGGTCGCGACGGGCGCGGGGGTGGTCGCGGGCGTCGTGTTCACGCTCGTCGCCAATGGCAAAGCGAGCGAAGCGAAGCGGCAGTGGCGCGTGGTCGATGCCATCGATAGCGAAACCGTCGACTGCAGGTACCCCGCTGGCTTCAACCAGACGCAGGAGTGCGGCGAGCTGAGCTCGCTGGTCGACGATCAATATCTCTTCAGCAACCTGGCCCTGTGGAGCTTCATCGGCGCAGGCGCCAGCGCGATCGGGACGCTCGGCTACGTCTGGCTCGCTGCGGCGCCGAGCGAGCCGGAGCACCACGTGCGCCTCGCACCGCTCGTGCTGCCGGGCGGCGGCGGACTCGTCGCCGGCGGCGCCTTCTGAGTCGAGGAACTCATGAACCGACCCATCAAGAGAGGGATACGGCTGGCTGCGCGCGGGGCCTCGACGCTGGTCCTGGCGTCGTTCGCGGCAGCGAGCCAGACAACGAGCTGCCTCGGCCCCGACTGCAGCGAGCTGCATCGATGTGGAGACGACGGCGGAAGGGGTGGCGAGGCAGGCGACGGCGCCGGGGCGGGCGGCGCCGCTGGAACCGGCGGAGCAGGGGCGGGCGGTGCCACTGGAACCGGCGGTGCCGCTGGCGCAGGGGGTGCAGGGGGAGGGCCGCCGCCCCTGGTGTGCGTGCCCAGCGACGGGCCGGGCTGGACCGCCGACGCGCGCTGCGGCGTGTTCGTGTCGGCCACGGGGAGCGACGGCGGGAACGGGACGCCCGAGGCACCGGTGAAGACGCTCGCCGAGGCCATCGCGCTCGCCGCGCAGAGCGAGGACGAGCAGGCGCGGCGCGTGTACGCGTGCGCCGAGGAGTTCGAGGAAACGCTCACGGTGACTTCGAGCGTGACCGTCTTTGGCGGGCTCGATTGCGCCGCGAACTGGCGGTGGGGGGATCAACCGAAGACCACGCTGAGGGCGACGCCCGGAGCCGTACCGCTGACGATGCGCGTCGTCGGCGGCACGGTACACCTGGAGGATCTCCATATCATCGCTCCGTCGATCGCCGAGGAGGGTGCAGGGACCTCCGCCATCGCAGCGATCGCCGATCACGCCAAGGTCGACCTGGTCCGGTGTGTGCTCGAGGCAGGGGATGCGGCGCCCGGGGCCTCGGGGGCCGCACCTCCCCCTCCGCGCGAACAGGCGCCCGACGGCACCGCCGGCAATCCCGCTTGCTCGGCAGCTGCGGTGGCAACAGCACCGCCGGAGACGAATGATTGCGGCACCACCATGGATACCACCGACGACTCGCGCGGCGGTCTGGGAGGAAATGGCCTGGATGCCCGCGGGACCTCCGGTGTCATAGGCTATCCAGACGAGAAGAACAACGACAACGCCGGTGGATACAATAGTTCAACCGCGACGTGCAGCGCGGGCAGGAGGGGTAGCGACGGCGACCCTGGCGTAGCTGGCGCAGGCGCACGCGGCATCGGCCAGCTCTCCAGCACCGGCTACGCCGGCGCACCCGGCGGTGATGGCCAACGCGGGAAGACCGCCCAGGGCGGCGGGGGTGGCGGAGGCTCCCGCGGGAACACCGAATGCCCTGGGACCAACGATGGCGGCGCCAGCGGCGGCAACGGCGGCGCAGGCGGCTGCGGCGGCGCAGGCGGCAAGGGCGGCTCTCCAGGTGGCTCCAGCATCGCCCTGGTGAGCCTCAACGCAAAACTCACGTTCCATGAGGTTCACCTGATCGCCGGCGATGGCGGCCGAGGCGGCAACGGCAACACCGGCCAGACCGGCGGGTTGGGTGGGAACGGCGGGGCGGGCGGGGAGGGCCAGAATTTTGGTCCCAACACTTCCGTTCGTGATGGATGCGTGGGCGGGCGGGGAGGCCAGGGCGGCAACGGCGGCAACGGCGGCGGCGGTCAGGGCGGCCATTCCCTCGGAATCGCCTTCCTGGGCACGTCGGACACCATCCCGTCGCCCGACGGCACCACAATCAAGCTCGGCGCGGCCGGCCCTGGCGGCGAAGGCAGCGACGTCGCACACGACGGCGACGCGGGGCTAGCGCTCCCGCTCCTGGACTTCGCGTCTCCACCACCTGCACCAGGGCCGTGATGCCCAGCCGGCATCTCCGCCTCGGCCTGCTCCGACAGACGTTCAACGGCCCTCGCAGGGACATCGCACATCGTTCGACCGAAACCCGACCTCGTTCCAGGGACGCGCGCCATCGATAACTTCCGTCTGCCATCCCGCCTCGATTTCTGGCTGTGGGACCGCGATGGCTGGACGCCTCGCACCGGTCGTTCGAAGCCTCCGACCGATTTCCGAGGCCTTCCACCGATTTTCGAACGTTCGCACCGATCGTCCGAAGCCTTCGACCGCTTTTTCGAAGCCTACGACCCCCTTCTCGAAGCCTTCGATCGCTTTTTGACCGGTTCTCACCGGGCGTTCCCCGCCCCCTCGGCGTCCCGCCGCAGCAGCACGACCGCGGCGGAGCCGCCCGAGAGATCCGCCCCCGATCGGCTCCACAGGCGCCGCACGCAAAAATCGTTCCCTACCGCCCGAGCCCGATCCATCTGGTGAACTAGCTTCCATTCACCGTCGCACGCGGTGTATCGTTCGAGGTCACGAGGGGGAACGAGCGTGGTTCCGACCGATGACGTGGAATCGAGTCGAGGGGGTGTCGCTCCTCGCGGGGTTCCGCGCTGGAATGATCGCCCGGGGGATGTCGCCACGAAAGTCGAGACCACGGTCGCGCCCTTCATTCCATCGAGCCGAGGCCCTTCCCCGGCAGCGACGCCGCCACCGGGAGCGCGCTGGCCGATCTCGCACTTGAACAACGACTTCGGATCCGCAGCCGCCGTTCCTCGCTCGTAGATCGTCCGACAACCCCGCCCCCACGCAACGATTCCTATGCGACAAGGATCCATTGAATCCCTACCGATCACCTCGCATTGCCCTTTACAGGCGACCTCGTTCGTATGGCAGACAGCCGACAGACGCCGTTCGCTGACCTTCATCTGCAAAGCGACTTACGAGCTGTCCCCGGGGCTGTCGCCCCTCGCGCAAGATCAGGACGAGATCTGCGCCGAGGATGTCCCCTGGGAAGGCGACGAGCGGAACAGCCTGCGAGCTCCCAACGATCTGGTCCCCTTCAAGCGTCGCGCGGACGTCCTGGTCACCGGGCATGTCTATGCACCGCACGGGCAACCTGTCCACTCGCTGATCGCGCGCCTCTCCGCAGGCACGGTGAACAAGGCCATCGCCGTCTACGGTGAGCGCAGCGTGCAGCCGAGCGGAGAGCTATCCCAGCCTGCCGAGTTCACACGATTACCGCTCTGCTGGGAGCGCGCCGCGGGTGGCCGCGGCACGAGCAACCCTGCGGGCATCGCGCCCGCTCCGTTCGGGCCCGCCGGCGGTCCGAGTTGGGCGCCCAACTTCCAGCAGCCCGGGATCTACGTCGCCAGCGCGCACGTTCCCATCCCTCCCTCGGGGATGGGCCCCATCGCTCCTGGGTGGCCTGACCGATCGGAGAGGCTCGGTCGCTCCGCGGCGCTGTGGGATCATCGCAACTGGCACGCTCACCCGCTGCCGGACGACATCGACGCGGCCTACTTCAACAGCGCGCCGCCCGACCAGCAGGTGGACAGGCTCGCGCCGGACGAGCGCATCACGCTGGAGAACCTCCACCCCGAGCACCCGCGCCTCGTCACGCGGCTCGACGGCGTCGTCCCGCGCGTCGTCCTCCGGGGGCCGCACCAACCCGAACGATGGCTGGATCTCCGCTGCGATACGCTGTGGATCGACACGGACCGCGGAGTCTGCTGCGTCACGTGGCGCGGCTCGGTCCCGTACGAGGTCGCGCGGAAAGCGGAGATCCACGTCACCGCCGACGGCGGTCGCCTCGCCCCTTCCGCCGCGGAGAGCACGGTCTTTCTCGGCAAGAGGGACCTCGATGCGGCCCTGGATCGCAATGAGGGCGCCTCCCCGGGCGGCGTGCAGGAAGCCGCGGTCGAGACGACCGCGATCGGCAGCGCCGCATCGATGGGGGCATCGCCCCTCCCCTTCGCGCCTGCCGCTCCTGGGACGCTGGCGGGGATCACCTCATCGGTCGAACGTCGCGAATCCCGTGCGGCCGAAGCTGACCCGACAGGTACCGTGCTGGCGCCGCTCTTCGTCAGAGCCAGGGAGTTGCCTTTCGGGTGGACCGGCGGTCAGGGAGCGACATCGCCCGCGTGGACGGCCGCGGCGCCTGAGCCGGCCATGGAGGGTCCGATCGATGCGGCGCCCGAGCAGGAACCGGCGTCCGAGAGCGACGCGCCGACGGAACGCCCACCTCCGCCGGCGATGCTGGCGGCGATCGCGCTCGCCGACGAGCAGGCGCCAGGGCCGGGCGACGTCGCAGAGCCGGCCGGGATCGACGCCGAGCCGGAGGTGTTCGCGATCGAGCGATGGGCCGAGATCTCGGCCGAGATCGACAAGGCGCATCGATCTCGGGCCGAGGTGCTCGGAGCCCACAAGCTGACCGAGCGAGACTTCACCGCCGTCGCGCGGCACTGGAAGGCCGCTCTCGAGGCCGAGGCGGCGAGCGCCGGCTTCTCGCTGCGGTTCAAGCACGACGGAGCATATGTGGGCGCGCTGGAGCGCCTCCGGGAGCGACCGCTCTCGGTACCGGAGTACGCGCGGATCCTTGCTGCCGGCGGCCGCCGTCAGGTGGTCGAGACGCTCCACGATCTTGAGATGCCCGAGGCGGCTCACCTGCCCATCGTCCGGCTATGGACCGCGAGGCTGGCGCGCGATCCGAAGCTGTCGATCGAGATGATCCAGGCCGTCGCAGCCCTCCGCGAACGAGCGGCGAGCCCGGCGACAACCACGCCCTGAGCAACTGCGGAAGGTACCATGTCCCAGGCCGCCAAGTTCTTCGATCCCGTCCTCGGCATCGACATCCACCTCGTCATCGTGCCGCCCTCGCCGGCTCCGGTGCCGCTGCCTCACCCGTTCATCGGGATCGTGTTCGACCCGATCGGGCTGTTAATCTCGGCCGGAATGACCGCCGTCTTCGGCGGCGGCGGGCCCGTCTTCGTGAACAGCGTCCGGATCGGGAACACCGGCACCGACTGCATCGCCATCCCGCACTTTCCGATGCCGCCAGGAATCTCGTTCCACCCGACGGATGTTCCCGACAATGAGGGGACCCTCGTCACGGGCGCGAAGACCGTCACCTTCGAGGGCTCGTCCGAGGGGCGGATGGGCTCGATGGTCGCGAGTTGCAACTTCCCTCTCAATTTGCCGACATCCTTGTGCCTCGCCATCCCGCTGGGCGCCCCTGTGGACGTCGGGGGCCCCGAGGCTGTGGACTGGTTCGCGGCGGTGACGCGCGGGATCCGCACCAAGTGGTTCTCCGGCGCGCTCCATAAGGCACTGAACGCCGCCCCGAACTCCAGGTTGAGCAAGCTCATCTGCTTTCTCACCGGCCACCCTGTCGACGTCATGACAGGCGAGGTCCTGACGGATGCCGTGGATTTCGAGCTGCCAGGCCCCCTGCCGCTGAGGTTCGAGCGGATCTACTACAGCCGTGACCGGTACTGCGGCTCGCTCGGTCAGGGCTGGCACCATCCCCTCGACGCGCATGTGACCGAGGACGGCATCGAGGTCCGGGTGCGCCTCGCGGACGGCCGCGAGCGCGCCCACGACCGCCTGCTGCCCGGACAATCGCTGTGGGACGACCTGGATCGGTACACCCTCGCCCGCCATGACGACGGCTATCGCCTGACCACGTGGGACGGGATCGCGCATGACTTCCGTGCCGTGCCAGGCGGCGCTCCTCGCGGGGGCGCTGGCGAGCGTACCTTCCTGCTCGTGCGCATCTCGGACCGCTGCGACAACGCGATCCAGCTCTACTACGAGAAGGGTCTCCTCCGGCAGATCATGGACAGCGCCGGCCGCAGGATCGAGGTCGAGCACACCCGGGATGGCCGCCTGTCGCGGATCTCCTGCGACGGCGTGCCGCTCGTGCGTTATGCGTACGATGGAGACCACTTGGTCGGCGCGACCGACGCGCTTGGCCATTCGTTGCGGTACAGCTACCGGGGCAGCGTGCTCGTCCGAGAGACCAACAAGAACGGGCTCTCGTTTCACTTCGAGTACGACTGGGAACACCCCGAGGGCTGGTGCCTGCGCACCTGGGGCGACGGTGGCATCTACGATCGGCGGATCACCTACGACAAGGCGCGCCACACGACGATCGTGGACGACGGGCGCGGCGGCCGCACGCACTACTTCGGCAACGCCGCGGGCCTCGTGGAGCGTGAGATCGACCCGACGGGCGTCGAGAAGCGCTACGAATGGGACCATCATTGCCGCAAGGTGGCGGAGGTCGACGGCCTGGGTCACCGGACCGAGTGGGCGTACGACGAGCGCGGCAACACGATCCTGGAGAGGAACGCGCTCGGGGAGGAGACGAGGCGGTCTTTCAATGCGTTCGGCCTCCCGGAGGCCGTCGTCGATGCGGCTGGAAGCCGCTGGACCGTCGGCTACGACGACCGGGGAAAGCCGGTCAAGATCACCGACCCGCTTGGTCATATGTGCCGCTATCACCACGACCGTCGAGGCCGGCTGAGGAAGAGCGAGAACGCTCTCGGACAGGTGTTCGAGCTCCTGTACGATGATCGAGGCGATCTGCTGGAGACCAAGGATCGAGAGGGCGGACGCGCCCGGTATGCATGGGACGGATTCGGCCGACTGATGGCGTACACCGCCCCTCTCGGCAGGAGAACCGCGCTCTCATGGGATGCGTGCGGTCGACTGGTCGAGATCCGCTTCCCGGACGGTGGCGTCGAGCGGCGAGCGTACGATCCCGAGGGGAACCTCGTGGAGCGGACGGACACGCTCGGCAACATCACCCGTTACCGGTATGCCGGATTCAACAAGCTGGTCGAGCAGATCGATCCCGAGGGGCACTCGGTCCGCTACCATTACGACGTGGAGGAGAACCTCGTCGGCCTCACCAACGAGCTCGGTGAGACGTACCGCATCGACGTCGACCTGGCCGGTCGTGTGGTGCGCGAGGTGGGGTTCGACGGCCGGACGCTGGTGTTCCGGTACGACCGCGCGGGCCGGTGCGTCGAGACGATGAACGGCCAGCAGAAGATCACCCGGCTCGAGCGCGACGCCTTGGGCCGCATCACCCGCCAGCTTCTGCCAGGCCGGGCTACGCCAGAGCGCCCGCTGCCGCCGCCCGAAGAGGTGCTGTTCGTCTATGACGCGCGCGGCGACCTCGTGCGGGCGAGGAACGACGACGCCGATGTGCACTTCGAACGAGACGCGCTCGGCCGCATCGTGGTGGAACGGGTCGGCGAGACGACCATCGAGAGCCGGTACGACGCCGCGGGGAGGCGCGTGCTGCGGCGCACAAGCGCCGGCCACGTCACCGGCTACGACATCGACGGGAACGGCCTCCTCCGCGGGATCGCGGTCTATCCTGACGAAGCGTGGTCGGACTTCGATCCAGCGGCGCTTCACGCTGGTGTCCGGCCCGAGCGTGCGCCATGGTCGATGCGCCTCACCCGCGACGCGACAGGCGCCGAGACCGAGCGAAGGCTACCCGGAGGCGTTGTGGCGCGGTGGAGGTACGATATTTCTGGCCGGCCTGCGGTGCAAGAGGTCGTGCAGCTGGACACGCCGATCCTTCGTCGCGAGTACACGTGGCGCTCCGACGAGCAGATCGCGGCCATCGAGGACCAGCAGAGGGGCGTCACCCGTTTCGAGCACGACCGCCGCTCGTATCTTGTCGCGGCCCACCGACCTGACGGCACGACACAATACCGGATGCCGGACCCAGCAGGCAATCTCTACAATACGCCAGAGCGCTCTGACCGCATCTACGGCCGCGGCGGCGTGCTCAGACAGGCTGACGGCGTACGTTACGTCCATGATGCTGACGGAAACCTCACGGAGAGGATATTACCGGACGCGCGGACATGGAGGTATCGGTGGGATGGCGCGGACCAGCTTCGTGAGGTCGAGCGGCCAGATGGAGAACTCGTATCCTTTGCGTACGACGCGCTCGGGCGGCGGGTGCGCAAGACCCATGGCACACGGACGACCGCATACGTCTGGGACGGGGGCGACGTCGTGCACGAAGTGCGTCCGGGCCTGGGCGTAACGACGTGGGAATTCGAGCCAGAGGCGTTTGCGCCGGCGGCCAAGATCGAAGGCAACAAGCGATATGGCGTCGTCACGGATCACCTCGGAACACCGCTCGCAATGCTCGACGAAGCCGGCGCGATTGTGTGGAGCGCGCAGATCGACATCTACGGGTCGATGCAAGAAGACGTGGCAGATGCCCGCTGCCCGTGGCGCTGGCCAGGCCAGTACGAAGACGAGGAGACCGGGCTGCTTTATAACAGATTCAGGTACTACATGCCGGAGTCGCTTGGCTACATCCAGGCCGACCCGCTACGACTCCTGAACGGCACCAACCTCTATCGATATGTCATCGACCCACTGCTCTGGACAGATCCGCTAGGACTACTATTTGGCATCTATGAATTCATCGACGGACATGGCCGACCATACATAGGATCTTCAGTGGACACGGTGAGGCGACTGAGGCAGCATGGAGGTCGCAAAGTATCCGTGGTCTCCGAGACGGCCGTCGACGTCTTCGGCGCAACAGGCAGGGATGCGCGCCGGCTGCTGCGACTGGCCGAGCAAGAGACGATCGAAGACGCCCAGAAAGCCGGCAAGAAGCTAGCGAACGAAATTCGCGCCGTTGGACCACGGAGGAGACAGTTCTACGAGGCGCTTCGCAACTGGTATCGAGGCGGTCAGAACGGGCCAAAGCCGACCTGCAAATAAATCGATAAAAGCACCATGATCTTCTACGACAACAACGGAAATACGATAATCGAAGTCGACGACTCGACAACAAGGCTGGAGTTCCCGCGACTCGAACAGGAGGTAGTATGCGTCAATCTAGCAGAGGGAGTTCGCTCGCTTCGCTCCCTCAAAACCCTGCTGTACGGGATGTCTCGCCGAAACGACGTCCATGAGCTAAATTTCCTCAATGGTCTCACGCACATCACAGAGATCGGCGTAGCCCCTCTGCTCTTTGGCCAGGATGTGACGCCCATATCGACGTGCACCGGGCTAAGATCGATACGCCTCATCAGCATGACCAATGTGGACGTCCGTCCTCTTGCGAGTCTGCCAGATGTCGAAGATCTCCACCTGGACGGCAAAGCCAAGGGCATGACGAGCCTGCGCAAGCTCGAGCGCCTGAAGAAACTGGCGGTCACCTCCATGAAGGGCGTCTCAGTCGACATCTTCCGCGGCAACCAGGCGCTCGAGCTCCTGTCGCTCGTGGGCTCGTCGTTCCGCGACGTACCGTCATTCCCTCAGCTTCGCGAGCTTGACATCCGAAGCACGAACATAACATCTATCATCGACATCGGGCAACAGCCATCTCTCAGAATCATTCACATGGACAGATGCAACAAACTGCGGTCACTCGAAGGACTGGAGCAGTTCAAACAGCTCGAGGAGATCAACCTGGGCGAGATTCGCGAATTACCCTCTCTCGAGCCGATATGCAGCCTACCAAAAGTACGAGTCATTCGGCTGGAACGAACCAGAATCGCTGAGCAGAAGCTGCGGGCAAAGGTTCCGCCCACGCTGGAGCTCGTCATAAGCTCTGGGGAGAACTTGGATCTCGTGACCCAAATCGCAAGACAGGCTCCGAGCTGCAGAATCGAGCTCACCGGGGGCTCGGAGCCATGCCAGCTCGTGGGGCTCGTCAAGATTCAACGAGCTAGAGAAGGCGACCGCGAAGGCTTCAGGATCGAACAAGATCTTGCGGACCTCATGAACGTGGACACGAATGACGACGTCGAAGAGCTAGTGCGCGATCGAGCCGCACAAGTTGCCAAGCTGGACGACGTCGACTTTGACAGCGAGAGCTCCTATTTTGTTGCGACGACAAAATCACTGGAATCGTGCCGGCGTTTGGCGCAATTGATCAACGAGCTGATCGAGCGTCGATCTGCGCCGAAGATGCGAGCGAAGTGAGCGTACGAGAGGGGATTCATGTCGACCGACTTCGCCTTCGCCTTCGAGTCCGCCGCCGGCCCCGCCGGCCCCCTCTCCCACCTCCGCGTGGTGGCCTTCTCCGGCCGCGAGGCGATCTCGGCGCTCTATCGCTACACGCTCGTCCTCTACGCCCGCGAGCCCGCCGAGCCGGTGGACCCCGACGACATCGTCGGCCAGCGCGCCACCCTCCGGATCCTCACCCACACCGAGCCGCTCGTCCGGTACGTGCATGGCGTCATCACCGAGGCGGAGGAGATCGGCCCGGTACCGCACGGCATGCTCTACCAGGTCACGCTGGAGCCGCCGCTCGTGCGCATGGCGCACCGGACGCGCAGCCGCATCTTCCTCGAGAAGACGACACGCCAGATCCTCGAGGCCGTCCTCCTCGGAGAGCCCCTGATGTCCGCGGGCGACACCCCGTTCCAGCCAGGCGACTCCCTCGACGCGCCCTTCGCCCCCGCGGCGGAGCAGTTCGCCCTCCGCGTCCGCGACCTCCGCCGCATCACGGATGTCTCGACCCGACCCTACTGCGTCCAGTACAACGAGAGCGACCTCTCCTTCCTCGCGCGCCTGCTCGAAGAAGAGGGCCTCCGCTACCACTTCGAGAACAGCGAGTCGACCTGCCTGCTCGTCCTCTCCGACACCGACGGCGGCGCCCTGCGACCAACCCCACCTCTGCGGCTCGGCCCCGACCTGCTCGGCCGCGCGCTCACCTCCATCCAGCTCGGCCGCCGACTGCGCGCGTCCAAGGTATCGCACACCGATTACAACTGGAAGAAGCCGGTCCTCGCCATGAACGTCGACATCCCCTCCAAAGGCGCCGGGAGCGACCTCTTCGAATCGACATACCCCGGCCTCTATCCGGACGCCCCGGACCAGGGCAAGCCGCTCGCCGGCGCGCGCCTCGGCCGACTGCAGAGCGAGGCGCGGTATGCGCTGCTCTCGTCCACCAGCCGCGTGCTCTCCGCGGGCGCCGTGCTCGGCGTGGAGCACCCCGAGAACCGCTACGACGGCGAGTACCTCGCCACCTCGGTCGACGTCCGCGGCGAGTCGCTCGGCGAGCTGCCGCCAGGCTCGCCGGTGGCCCTCTCGGGTGTCCCGTACTCCGCCCGGATCGAGTGCGCGCGCCGCGGCAAGGGCGGCTCCCCCGCCGAATCGGGCTTCCGGCCGGCACGCACCACGCTCAAGCCGCGCATCGTCGGCTCGCAAACGGCGTTCGTCACCGCGGAGCCGTCCACGAAGGGGGCCGAGATCCACGTCGGCGGCCCCCCAGGCGCCGAGATCGGGTGCGTGCGCGTCAAGTTCCACTGGGACCTCGAGGCCGAGCGCCACGCCAAGGAGCCCTCGTCGTGCTGGCTGCGCGTCAGCCAGATGTTCGCCGGC
Organism: Sorangium sp. So ce117; assembly: GCF_051524395.1. Classification (NCBI taxonomy): domain Bacteria; kingdom Pseudomonadati; phylum Myxococcota; order Polyangiales; family Polyangiaceae; genus Sorangium; species Sorangium sp. So ce117. Next base: position 2,363,268 of record NZ_CP150309.1, on the reverse strand, counting down.
GCCGGCGAGGGCGGCGTATGGCACCCCCGCGTCGGGACCGAAGTGGTCGTCGAGTTCCTCGACGGCGACCCCGATCGGCCCATGGTGACCGGGCGCGTGTACAACGGCAAGAACCGGCCGCCCGCCTCAGGCAGCGGCGCGCCCACCGTCAGCACCTTCAAGTCGACGTCCAGCCCGGGCGGCGGCGTTCACAACGAGCTCTCATTCGACGACGCGGCCGGGCATGAGCAGGTGAAGCTGCACGCCGGCAAGGACTACAACGCCGAGGTCGGCCACGATCGGAGCGAGGCCATCACCAACAACAGCACGTCGAGCGTCGGCGTCGACCGCGCCGAGTCCACCGGCAGCAATCGTACGAGCTCCGTCGGGCTGAACAACACGGAGACCGTCGGCGTCACGGAGAGCGTCTCCATCGGCCAGATCCAGAACGTCTCCGTGGGCACGCTCCAGACGATCGGGGTGGGCGTCCATCAGAGCCTCTCGGTGGGAGTGAGCCAGATGGTCAACGTGGGCATCGCGCAGACCGAGAGCATCGGCGTGGCACGCTCCGTGACGGTCGGCGTCAGCGACTCGCTGACCGTCGGCGCCAACCAGTCCATTCACGTCACCGGCCATCGGGGCGACACGGTGATGGGCACCGTGGAGGAAAACGTCATCGGCGCGAAGACGGTCAACATCGTCGGTCCCAGCGTCGAGACGGTCACGGGGCCCCGCTCCCTCACGGTCACCGGCCCAATGAGCCACACCGTGACCGGGCCGGTGTCGCGGATCGGCGCACTGACAATGGACGAGAACGTCGGCGTCAACGCGACCGTGAGCGCCGGTGTCAACCTCACTCTCGCCGGCGGCGCGCAGGCCGCCCTCAGCGCGCCCGTCATATACGTCACCGCCGCGGGCGAGGTCATCATCTCGGGAGGCGGCGCCTCCATCAAGCTCAGCGGCGCGGGCGTGGAGATCTCGGGCGCGGCGGTCAAGATCTCCGGCGGCAGCGTCGACGTCACCGGCGGCGTCATCAAGCTGAACTGAGGCGGACCATGGACCCGATCACCGTGGCGACGAGGCGCTTCCTGCGCGATCTCGATCGCCTCTGGAAGCAACGCCCGGACCGCATCGCGAGGCTCGTCGCCAGCTCCGGCGACCGGGGCCACGTGGTCAAGGCGATGCGCCTCGCCGAATACGACCCGTCCAACCGGAGACCTCTCTTCGTGTACGACGCTGCGTTCGAAGCCGTCGAGCCCTACTTCGCGGGGCTGTGCGATCGCATCTCGACCGACTACGAGCTCGTCCGCAGAGGTGTCGCCGACGAGGGCGTCACGCTCGCCCGCCTCTCGCCGCCCGCCCGCGCACCCGCGCTCTCACCCGAAGCGCACGCGGTCACGGTGCTCACCGCTGCATCCGAGCGACTGTCATCCTATCTGGACGGCGCGCTCGTCGCCCTGCTCCCGAGATCGATCGCCAACACACCCGCATGGCGCGGGTCGCTCGAGCGGTTGTCTCGGTCGGCGCGGCCGCCCTCCTTGCGCATCGCCGTGCTCGATGCCGAAGAGGGCCCGCTCTCGAGCGTGCTCGGGCCGGAGGGCGCGCGATTCTCGTTCGACCTCGATGAGCTCTTGGATTTCGTCGAGCAGCAGTCAGACCGGAAGTCGGAAGGCCCCCCGGTCCCTCCCGGGCCAGCCCTGACTCCGCAGCAGCGCGCGGACTTCGAGCAGGCGACGGGCCGCGCGATGCCCGTGCCCGAGACGGCTGCCGCCATCCAGGCGTGCTTCCTGGAGGGCGCGCGCGCCGCCGCAAAGAACGACTTCAAGGCGACGGCCGAGGCGTATCGCCGCGCTCGCGACCTGTGCCACAGCGAGGGCCTCGCGGCCCAGGAGGCCGGGGCGACGTTCGCTCTCGGCGGCGCCTACCTGGCTGCGGGCGCCCGCCCCATGGCCCAGGCCACCTACGGCCAGGCGGCGTTGCTCGCCGCGCATCAGCAGCTGTGGAGCATTGCATGCCAGGCCAAGCTCGGCGAGGCGGGCGTGGGATGGATGGCAAGCGACTTCGTACGCGCGGCCCGCGCATACGCCGAGGCGGCCTCGCTTGCCGAGCGCGGGGACATCGCCCAGCTCCGCATCGAGGCGCTGCGGATGGAGGGCCTATGCCATCAGCACCGCGGCGCCGAAGCCGAAGCAATTCAGGCATGGCGCAAAGCCGTCGACGCGGGCACGGCCGCGGATGAACCGGCGCGCCGCGCGAGCACCTTTCGCGAGGTGGTGACGACGCTCGCGGACCTGCTCGAGCGGCGCGGCCTCCGGCCGCAGGCGATGCACCTCCGTGCCCTTCTGGGCACCATGGACGTCCAGGAGCCGAAGGGACACGCCTGATCAGACAAGCACCAGCGGTGCGTCGCGCTCGTCCCGGGGGTGGACGGGAGGATCGACGATGGCCGGCCGATAGCCAGGGATCGCCAAGCTCGGGTCTGCTGTCCTGCCGAAGGCGACATGCGCCTTCAGTTCCTCGGATGCCTGGCTCCCCCGCGCTCAACACCGCTCAGGGAGCGTAGGGATCCTTCTTCTTCGCCTGGTCCCGCAGGCAGTTCGTCCGCATGAACCCTGTCTTTCCCGCGCACGGATCCACGGGTTGCCGCCGGACCGCCGGTGGCTGTGCAGGCCGCGACGCTGCGGCCGCGGGCTGCGCCGGAGGCTGACTCCTGGGCTGCGCCGCGACGACCGCCCGCGACGACGCAGGCGCCGCAGCAGGTGGCGACGCCGCGACAGCCGGCGCCGCCGCCGCTGGAGTCGGCGCCTCCACCGCCGGCTGGCTCCGCTCCACCGACGCCGGCTCCGTGCCCGCCGGCCCCGCGTCCGGCGCGCTGTTCGCCCCGCCGGCATCCGCCTGCTCATCCACCCTGGGCGGCTCAGCCGCCACCGAAGCCTGAGGCGCAGCGGTCGCAGGCGCGGGCGGCGGGTCCGGCGGCCTTGCCGCGCTCGTTGCGGCGCTCTCGATCCCGGCCTCCGGCATCGCCTCGATCCCGGCTGCGTTCTCCGCGGGCGCTGGCGAGCGCAACGCGACGAAGAGCGCTGCGCCCACCAGGCCAGCCGCGCCGGCGGCGAGCGCGGCGATAGCCGGGCCTGGAAGTCGCTTCCAGCCTGCCTGCCGCCGCGGCGGCGTCCGCGGTGCCTGCAGAGGCACCGGCGTTGCGCGCGCTGCCCATGGCGACGGCTGCGCGCCTTGGCCTGCCTCCGGGCCGGGCACGAGCGGCGCGGTCGTCGATTTCCCCGGCTCACCGTGGCCCCATGCGGGCGACGCGCCCAGCGCCGCCTCGGCGCTCGCCATGGCCTCCGGCTCGAGCCTCTGGGTCAGCTCGGCGTTCCACTCCCGCTCCGGCGCCCCGCTCGCCGTCGGCGACATCGGCGCCCCACTCGCCATCGGCGACACGGGTGCCCCGCTCGTCATCGGCGACACCGGCGCCCCGCTCGCCGTCGGCGACACCGGCGCCCCGCTCGCCGTCGGCGACACCGGCGCCCCGCTCGCCATCGGCGACACCGGCGCTCCCGCCGGCGCCGCGCCGGGAAACGCGGGCGCCTCCATCGCCGCCACCTGCCCGGCGCCCCCACCGCCCCCACCCCCGACAGCGACGCCGGCCCCCACGACCCGCCGCGCCCCCGCCGCCGTGTACCCATCGAGGAGGTCCGCCACCTCCGCGGCCGACCCGATCCGCTCGTCCCGGTGGCGCGCCATGCACCGCGCCACGAGCTCCACGAGCCCCGGGTCCACCCGCCGCACGTACCGGGAAATCTTCGGGATCTCGCCCGTCAGGATGCCGGTGAAGACCGCCCTCGCGTCCCCCTGGAACGGGCGCATGCCCGTCAGCATCTCGAACAGCACCACGCCGAGCGCCCAGATGTCGGCCCGGTGGTCGACGTTCGGCTCGGCCCTCACCTGCTCCGGGCTCATGTAGAGCGGCGAGCCCACCGCGCCGCCCGTCGCCGTGCGGATGCCGTCATTCACGGAGAGGTTCTTCGCGACCCCGAAATCGAGCACCTTCACCACCGGCTCGTCCATGTCCGGCTCGCGGTGCAGGAAGATGTTCGCCGGCTTCAGATCGCGGTGGACGATGTGCAGCGCGTGCACCGCCGCGAGCCCCCTCGCCACGTCTCGCCCGATCGACGCCGCCACGTCCGCGTCGAGCCGCCGCCTGCGCACGAGCAGCTCCGCGAGCGTCTCTCCGGTGAGCAGCTGCATCACCAGGAAGGGCTCGCCGAACTCGGTCTCCCCCATGTCATACATGTCGATGACATTGCGGTGCCGCAGCGCCCCGCCGTTGCGCCCCTCGCGCTGCAGCCGCCGGCGGAGCTCGGCATCCGGGCGGTGAATCAGCTTCAACGCCACCTCGCGCGACGTGGACAGGTTGAGCGCCGCCCACACGACGCCCATGGATCCCTCTCCCAGCCGCCGCACCAGCTTGTACTTCTCGGCGATCACCAGGCCGGCAGCGATCTGCGTGAAGGAGGTGGACATCGAGCTCAGCAGGGTGGGTCGAGGCGCGTCGCCGCGACGGGCGAGGTCGCTTTACCTGGCGCAAACGAGAGGGCGACGCGGAAGGTAGCACGCTCTCCGCCGGGGTCCCTCGGGCGCTCCACCTCGCTGCGCCGCAAGAGATACCCCGCGGCCATGCCGATCCCCAGGAGGAGCGCCGCCGCGACCACGGCCATCGCGATCCACACCACAGGCGAGCGGACGGGCACAGGAGGCGGGCTCTTCGGCTCGGGGAGCGGATCGAGCGGCACCGTGCCGCCGAACGACAGCGCCTTTCCGAGGGGAGCGGCCGGACGCGCCAGCGAAGCGCTGGACGCGTTGGACGCGCTGGACGCTGATCGATAGGCGGCCGCCTGCTCCGGTGACATCTTGATGGTCCCGCGGTCCCCCAGCAGAGGATTGCTCGCCATCCGCTCCCGATGCCCCGGTGTCGCCGCCCCGCCCGCCGCCGGCTGCTCCGGCCACGCGCCCGCCGCCGGCTGCCCTGGCCACGCGCCCGCCGTTGGCTGCTGCGGTGACGCGACCGCCCCGCGCGGCCCCGACACCGGCGTGATCGGGTGTCCCTGCGGGGCCTGCAGATGCGCCATCGACGCCGGGAGCGGCGTCCCGGTCGCCGGCGTCGGCGACCGCCCAGGAGGGTGTCCCTGCGGGGCCTGCAGATGCGCCATCGACGCCGGGAGCGGCGTCCCGGTCGCCGGCGTCGGCGACCGCCCGGGAGCGGCCCCACCCCACGACCCTCGCCCGAGCTGCTGCGGGATCTCGTGCCCCAGCTCCGGCGATGACCCCGGCCTCGAGGGCACGCGCTGCGGCGCCTGCGGCGTGATGAACGGCTCGAGCGCCGCCGCGACATCGGCCGCCGAGCGCGGTCGCTTCTCGCGATCGCGCTGGAGACACTGCGTCACCAGGGCATCGAGGCCGGGATCGATCTGCCAGACGAACTGGGACACCGCCGGGATGTCGCCGTACAGCACGTTTCTCAGGAGCTCATGCGCCTTGCCCTGGATGGGCCGCCTGCTCGTGAGCATCTCGAACATCACCACGCCGAGCGCCCAGAGGTCCGCGCGAGTATCGATATCGCTCTGCGCCCGCACCTGCTCAGGGCTCATGTACGCCGGCGAGCCGATGAGGATGCCTGTCGCGGTCTTCACCTGTTGAGGCCCCGCGAGGAACTTGCTCACGCCGAAGTCGAGTATCTTGACGATGGCATCGCCCTCGCCAGGCTCGGTGTGGAGAAAGATGTTGGACGGCTTCAGGTCGCGGTGGATGATGCCCCGCTCGTGCGCGGCGAAGAGGCCGCGCGCGATGTCCCGAGCGATGCGCGAGGCATCGTGGATCTCCAGCTTGCGCTTGCGCTTGAGCAAGGACGAGAGCGTCTCGCCGGAGAGCAGCGGCATGACGAGGAACGGATCGCCGTTCTCCGTCTCGGCAGCATCGTAGATATCGACGATGTTCCGGTGGCTCACCGCGCCGCAAGCGCGCGCCTCCCGCAGCAGCCGGACGCGGAGCTCCGGGTCGGGCCGCACCAGCAGCTTGAGCGCGACCTCCCGAGAGGTAGCCTCGTTGTGCGCTGCCCAGACGACGCCCATCGCCCCTTCGCCGATCCGCCGAAGAAGGCGGTATTTGCCGCAAATGAGCGCACCTGGCGGCGCGGCAGGAGCCGAAGGGGACTGCATGGGGTGGTCTCGCTGGAGGACGGACGTGGCAGCAGGTCGACGGTGCTTGGAAGAAGTGTCGCAGGTGAGGCAGCGCACCGTCAAGAAAAGCTGCTGGCCGGGCTCGCAGAGCGCGAAGCCGGCTCCGGCGCTTCCGGTGTGGGCACGCGCTCAGCACAGGTGATCGCCGCCAGGTCGTCGCGGCCCAGGAATCGCGGCGCTACCGTGACGTCATCTCGGGAGGGGCGGCCCGAGCCGCGGAGAGGCCGAGTCTATTTCTTGAGCTTCGCCTCGCACTGCTTCTTCGCCAAGAACCTGAGATGAGCGCACGAGGCCGCGGATGGGGCAGGAGCAGCCTTCGCGGGCTGCGATGTCGCGGGCTGCGATGTCGCGGGCTGCGATGTCGCCGAAGGCGCCCCGAGCGTCGAGCTACCCGGCTTCGCGCCGCTCGCCGTGCCGGCGCCGCCGCCTGGCGCCGCCATGCCCGCGCCGCCGCCTGGCGCCGACGCGCCGGCCGCGCTGCTCGTCGGAAGGGCGCTCGGCGCCGAGGGCACGGGCGGCGCCAGCGCCGAGGGCACGGGCGGCGCCAGCGCCGAGGAGCCCGGCGGCGCCAGCGCCGAGGAGCTCGGCGGCGCCTCCGCGGGTGGCGCCGAGGGTTCCTGCACAGGGAGCTCCTCGGTCCGCGGCGGGGCTCCCCCGCGCTCCGGCGGGGCGACCGTGTCTCCTCCGGCGCGGTCCAACGACGGCATCGCGCTCCCGGACACTTCCGGCGCGGCCGACGACGTCTCCGGCGACCTCAGCGAGATGAGCATCCCCACGACGATCAGCGACAGCGCAGCAGCCACGATCGCGAGCGTCGCGGCCGTACGCTTGCGCCTCGGTTCGCCGCCGTGCGGGGCCCGCTCCTGAGCGTCCTGGGCCAGGTGCGCCCCGACCTGGTGGACCGACGGGTGGTTCGAGACGAGCGGGGTCGTCGACGAGCTCCCGGCTTGGCGCGGCGCGCCCATCGCCGTGGACGCGCCCGACCTGGAGTCCGAGGCGCTCGCGCCCGCTTCCGGGCCGAACCTCGCGGCCGCTGCCGAGCTCCAGCTCGGCTGCGCGGCGATGCCTCCGGGCGGCAGCGCGCCGGCAGGGCCGAGGCCGCCCGGCCCCATCCCTCCCTCGGGCATCGGCGGCGCGTTCATGCGCACCGTCATCGCCCAGGAGCCCTGCTGCGGCGCCGCCACGGGCGCAGGCTGCACCGGAGCGGCTTGCGCCGCGCTCGCCTGGGACGGCTCCGGCGCTGCAAACGCCGCCACCGACGCCGACGGCGGCCGCGGCGCAGCGGCGGCAGGCCCCGCCGCCGGATACGTCCCCGACCCGGCGCGCGGCCCCGCGGCCCCGGCCGCATCCGCGTTCCGCCGCGTGAGGGGCAAGGTCGCCACGTCCTCTTCCCGCAGCGCGCGCACAACGGACGCCGCGGCCAGGTGCTGGCCCGAGCTGCCCGGACGCCGAGGAACCGCGCCCGCCGCATGGCCGGCGCCCGACGCTGGCCCCCCATCCGCCGCGCGGCCCATGCCCGACGCCGGCCCCGCAGCCACCTGCCCCGGCCCCAGCGACGGCGACCTGTGCGCCTCAGGCGACTCCTGCACCGGGACCGGGGCCCGCGGCCCCCCACCGAGCAGCGCCAGCGGCAGCGCTCCCGCGCCCCCCTCGACGCTCCCCGGCCGGTTCGCCACCGACGCGGGTTGCGCCACCGACGCAGGCGGCGCCGCGAGCGCCGACCCGGGTTGCGCCACCGACGCAGGCGGCGCCGCGAGCGCCAACCCAGGTTGCGCCGCAAGCGCCACCGTGCCGCCTTGCGACTCCTCCCAGCCGCCGTCCACGTCCTCGTCCGGGAGCGCCCCCCGCCCCTCCGGCGACGACTGCCGCAGCGCCGCGTCCCTGCCCGGACCCACGCCGCGCTCCGCGTACCGATCGAGCAGCGCCGCGACCTCCGCCGCAGAGCCAATCCGGTCCGCGCGATCCCTGCGCATGCAGCGGGCGATCAGGTCGACGAGCCCCTGGTCCACCCGCCTCAGGTACTTGGACACGGTGGGGATCTCGCCCGTCAAGATCCCCATGAACACCGCCTGCGCGTCCCCCTGGAACGGGCGCATGCCCGTCAGCATCTCGAACAGCACCACGCCGAGCGCCCAGATGTCGGCCCGGTGATCGACGTTCGGCTCGGCCCTCACCTGCTCCGGGCTCATGTAGAGCGGCGACCCGACCGCGCCGCCCTGCACCGTGTGCAGGCCGTCGTTGATCGAGAGGTTCTTGGCGACCCCGAAATCGAGCACCTTCACCACCGGCTCGTCCATGTCCGGCTCGCGGTGCAGGAAGATGTTCGCCGGCTTCAGATCGCGGTGGATGATGTGCATCGCGTGCGCCGCCGCGAGCCCCCTCGCCACGTCTCGCCCGATCGACGCCGCCGCGGGCGGGTCGAGCCGGCGCCGCCGCGCGAGCAGCTCGGCCACGGTCTCCCCCGTGAGCAGCTGCATCACCAGGAACGGCTCCCCGGCCTCGGTCTCCCCCATGTCGTAGATGTCGATGACGTTCCGGTGCCGCAGCGCCCCGCAGTTGCGCGCCTCGCGCTGCAGCCGCAGCCGGAACTCGGTCTCCGGCCGGTGGATCAGCTTCAGCGCCACCTCGCGGGCCGTCGCCACGTTCACCGCCGCCCAGACCACGCCCATCGCCCCCTCGCCGATCTGGCGCAGGAGCCGGTACTTCCTGTCGATCAGCACACCGGACGCGAGCAATGTCGAGCTCTTCGGCGAGGGCATCATCGGCTTTCCGGAAGCGCGGCGCGCCCCGCCGTCACGGAGCGCGCACGGACGGCCACGACCGGCAGAGCGAGGCGAGCAACGGCGCAGCCACTACGCCCCCGCCGCCCAGCGCTCGCGCCGCGCGATCCGTCAACCACCCGCGCCCGTGCGACATGACATCCGGTCCCCAGGTCCACGGGACAGCCTCCTGTGCGGGCATCCTACAGCAGATCTCCCTGGCGCGATACGTTCCCTGCAAGGACGAACGCACGAAGAAAACCGACGAGGAAAGAGGGAGAGGCCCGATTCGATCCATCCAGGACCGGACCCACGCTCGTCGCCCAATCCGACGGATCACTCCAGGAGGAAAGCGAGGCGCACATGAGCGACACAACCGTCATGAAGGTCTCCTCCGGCCGCTCTCCGACAGGCCAGATGGGACAAAAATACCTGGCCTCCGGGATCCAGGTCTCGATGCGGCTCTGGGAACGCGAGCCGCCAGGCGACGCCAAACAGCCGACCGCGCGGGATTACGAGACCGTGGGGTTCGTCATCGCTGGACGGGCCGAGCTGCTCATCGAGGGGCAGATGGTGCGCCTCGAGCCGGGCGATTCCTGGACGGTCCCCAAGGGGGCGTCGCACGCCTACAAGATCATCGAACCGTTCACCGCCGTGGAGGCGACGAGCCCGCCCGCCGGCGTCCACGGGCGGGACGAGACCGGGGCGACGCCCTCTGGCAAGACCTGAGACCACGACGCGGGGGGTCTCGCCCCCTGGAAGCCCGAGCTCACCCGGACCTCACAGCGCGGTGCCAGCGCCAGACGCGGGCTTCTCCTTGTCCTGCGCCCCCTTCGCGCGCCCCGCCGGCTGCGGCTCGGCGGCGCCACGCGCCGCGGGCTTCTTGTCGTCCCCTCCGCCCGCCGCCGGCTTCTGCTCGCCCTCGGCGGCCTTCTTCTCCTCCGGCCTCGCTCCGGCCAGGTCGCCCGCGCCCGCCGCCCCCGCGCCGCCGGGCTTCCCCTCGCCCGCGCCCGCCTCGACGGGCGCCACGGGCGTCAGCAGCACCGCCGGCTTCACCGGCTCGGCCGCCGCCTTGTCGCCGTCGTCCACCGCGCCCGCGGCCTGAGCCGACGCCACGCGGACCTCATCCTCGCGCGGCTCGACAGGCGCCGGGTCGTCCGGTCGCGAGGTCGGCACGTACACCACCAGCCGATCCCCGGGCATCAGCGGGCTCCGCCGCGAGCGCTGGTTGATCCGCTCCAGGCTGCCGACGCTGAGGCCGTACCGGCTCGCGATCTTGCTGAACGAATCCCCCTCTCGCACCGCGATCTCGATGCGCTTCCGCCCCTTCAGCCCCTCGAAGTGCGCGAAGAACTCCTCCGAGCCGACCTCGATGACGCGCGCGCCGCCCTCGTCGAGCAGGAACACGCCGTCGTGGCGCTGCGACCTCGGGACGAACAGCTGGAGCGTCATCCCCTCATGGAGCGACGCCCCGGGCGCCAGCGTGTTCCAGCGGCAGATCTCGTCGGGCGTCACCGAGAGCACCGCCGCCAGATCCCGCAGCGCGTCGCCCGCGACCACCCGATAGAACACCCGCCGGCGCCCCTCGTAGGAGAAGCGCTGCGCCGGGACCACCACGACTGGCTTCCCCTCCGACGACAGCGGCGCGCCGCTCGCGAGCAGGTGCTCGGCCGCCGCCGCCCCGACGCCCTCCGCCGCCGGGACGAACAGCAGCGCCCCGGGACGCACCGGCTCGCCAGCCCGCAGGCCGTTCAACGTCTGCAGCGTCCACCGCGTCGTCCCCCGGAACGTCGCGATGTCGTCGAGCGACTCGCCCCAGCGGACCAGGTAACGCTCGAGCTTCGGCTCGCGCTCCAGGAGCTTCGGCATCGACTTCGCCGCGCGCGCCCCCGCGCCCGCGGGCACCCGGACCTCCCAGCGCGCCTGCTCCTTCGCGTTCACCGGCGACGGCGGCGTGCGCTTCGCCACGAGCTGCGGGTTGAGCGCCTCGATCTCCGGCGCCGCGGCGCCCGAGGCCGCCGCCACCGCCTGCAGCGACACCCCGGAGCCCAGCGAGATCTTGTCGAACGTCACCGCCGGATCGAGCTCCACGTCGTCGCAGCCGAACACCGCCGGGTTCCGCGCCACGATCGCGATCGCGAGGATCTTCGGCACATAGAGCGCCGTCTCGAGCGGCATCCCCGCCTCGAGCCGCGACAGCTCCCAGAAGTCGTTCGTGTTGTACTTCCGGATCGACGCGAGCAGCCCCCCGTACCCCATGTTGTACGCCGCGAACGCGAGCTCCCAGCCGCCGAAACGCCGCCGCAGATCCGAGAGGTACCGCGCCGCCGCCAAGGTGGATCGCTCTGGATCCAGGCGCTCGTCGACCCAGCGGTCGACGGTGAGGCCATAGATGCGCGCGCCCTCCGGCATGAACTGCCAGAGGCCTGCCGCGCCGGCCGGGGACTGGATGGTCGGGTCGAAGCCGCTCTCGACGAGCGAGAGCCAGAGGAGATCCTCCGGCAGCCCCTGCTCGCGGAGGACGCGGCGGATGGCGGCGCCGTAGCGACCGCTCTTCTTGATCCACGTGACCACGGCGGAGCGGCCGCGCGGGTCGTCCTTGTAGTACTCGAGGTAGCGCACCACCCGGCCGTCCCAGCGGACCGGGATCTCGGGCAGCTCGAGCTGACGCAGCCAGGAGATGTCGCGGGTCTCCTCCGCTTCCGCCAGCGGGGCGGGCAGGCCCGCGGGCGGCAGGCCGGAGACCTCGAGGCGCGGCTCGCCCGCGCCGAGCAAGAGCGTGCCGTCGACAGGCCACGCGGGCCCGGCGCTCGGGGCCGCGCCGGGAAACAGCGCCAGGTCGATCGCGCGCAGCGTGCGGAGCTCGGGCGATTCGCCAGTGCTCGCCCCCGCCGGCGTCGCTGTGCCGGCGATGACCCGCCGCGCCGCCTCGTCCGGCGCGCCGGGCTCCCCCGGCTTGCGCGTGTTCTTCGCCGCGCCCTTCTTCGACGGCTTCGATCGCGCGGCGGCCTTCGCCGGCGCCTTGGCCGCGCTCTTCGCGCCGCCCTTCCCGCCCGACACGGCCGCCACCCTGACCGGCGCCGGCTTCTCCGCCTTGCCCTCGGCCGGCCCGTCCTTCTTCGCGTCGGCCTTCGCCGGCTCCGCCTTCGCGGGCTCAGCTTTCGCCGCGTCGGCCTTCGCCGGCTCCGCCTTCGCGGGCTCAGCTTTCACCGCATCGGGCTTCGCCGGCTCCGCCTTCGCCGGCTCCGCCTTCGCCGGTTCAGCCTTCGCCGGCTCCGCCTTCTTCGCGTCGGCCTTCGCCGGCTCCGCCTTCTTCGCGTCGGCCGCAGGCGCCGCTACCTCCGAAGGAGGCGCCGCAAGGCCGTCGAAAGCGACGCCCGAGAGGGCGGCCAACCAGCCAAGACATACAAGCCTGCGTGCGGCGCGTCGGATCCGCATGTCAGGGACCGACCTGTCTCACGATGCGCCCGAGGGGTCAACTTTGGCTGCCCGCTGGAACCCAGCTCACCTCAGGAGAGCAGCGCGATGAAGTCGCCGATCGCCGTGAAGGGCAGGCTCTCGTTCACGACGCCGGCCCGCACCGCAGCCCCGGGCATGCCGTAGACCACCGCCGAGTCCTCGCTCTCGGCCACCACCGTGCCCCCGGCCGCGCGGACCGCCCGCGCGCCGTTCACCCCGTCGTCGCCCATCCCCGTCAAGATGATGCCCACCGCGCGGCTGCCGCCCACCTGCGCCACGCTCCGGAACAGCCGGTCCGCGCTCGGAACGTACCGATCCCCAGGCGCCGGCGCCCCCACCCGGATCCGGATGTCGCCGCTCAACCCGACCCCGCTGCCCGGCGTCACCGCGATCTCCATGCACATCCTACCCGGGCACACATAGGCCTTGCGGGCCACCACCTGCTCGCCGTTCTGGGCCTCGACCACCCGGAGGCCGCCCTTCCGATCGAGCCGCTCCGCGAACGTGCGGGTGAACTTGTCCGGCATGTGCTGCGCGATGAAGATCGCGCCGGGGAAACGATCCGGGATCCGGTTGAAGATCTCGAGGAGCGCCGTGGGCCCGCCCGTCGACGAGCCGACCGCCACGAGGTGGCGCAGCGAGACGCCGAGCCGCGACGACTCCTGCACCGCGCGCGGCGACGCCGTCTGCGCCGGCCGCGCCGGGGCCGGCGCGGCAGGCATCGGAGACCGGGGGCGGAGGTAGCGCACCAGCAGGACCTTCTGGATGATCTCCCGCCGGATCTGCGCGTCCGCCGTGAACTGGCGGTCCGGCTTCGCCACGAAGTCGACGGCGCCCAGCTCGAGCGCCTTGAAGACGTTCTCCTTGTGGCTGTAGCTCGAGACGATGATGACCGGCGTCGGCTGCCTCGCCATCAGGATGCGGAGGAAGGTGAAGCCGTCCATGCGCGGCATCTCGAGATCCAGCGTGATCGCGTCCGGCCGGAGCTGCGCGGCTTGACGGAGCGCGTCGTCGCCGTCACCGGCCTTGCCCACGACCTCGATCTCGTCGCTTCCGCTCAAGATCTCGGCGATGTTGCGCCGGTTGTACGCGGAGTCGTCGACGACGAGCACGCGCAGGGGAGCGAATGTCATGAGCGCAAAACCTTCCGCCTGAGGTTCATTCTACCCCACCCGGAGCGCCATGGGACCAACCGTCGCCTGCGCAGCCTCGACTTCGTCGGCGCCTCATCCGCCCTCCTCCCCGCCGCCCCGCTCCGGGCCGCCCCGATCGGGCAAGATCTCCGGGATCCCCAGACGCAGCGTGGCCGCCGGCTTGCGGTACACGAGATCCTCCCGAAGGTGCACGAGCTCGAACGCGGTCGTGACGTTCAGGAGCGACTCGGAGTGGCCCAGCAGGAGGAACCCGCCGGACGAGAGGCGCTCGTAGAAGATGTCGATCACGCGGCGCCGCGACTCCTCGTCCAGGTAGATGAGGACGTTGCGACAAAAGATGACGTCCACGCGCCCGACCACCGCCGCGCGCGACGAGTCGAGCAGGTTCAGGTGGCCGAACTGGCAGAGCGTCCGCAGCTCGTCCGCCACGTGGAACCCGTCCGGCCGCTCCACGAAGTAGCGCCGCTTGAGCTCGGGCGGCGTCACGCGGAACGACGAGGCGCCGTACACCCCCCTGCGCGCCGCGATCACGCAGCGGCGGGAGATGTCGCTGCCGAAGATGCGGACCTCGCGGCGCTCCGCGGCGCCCGACTCCCGCGCGGCGATCGCGATCGAGTAGACCTCCTCGCCCGTCGAGCAGCCCGCGCTCCAGATGGACAGCCGGCCCCTGGCGCCCCCCGCCTTGACGATCATGGGCACGAGCTCGGTCATGAGCGCGCGCAGCTGGTAGTCCTCGCGGAAGAAATACGTCTCGTTGACCGTGATGAGCTCGAGCGCCTCGTCGAGCTCGGCGCGCCCGCGGCTGTGGAAGCGCAGGTACTCGTAATATTGCGCGAACGACGAGAGCCCGAGCTCGACCACCCGCTCGCGCAGCCGGCGCTCCATCGACGTGCGCGCCTCGGGCCCGAACTGGAGCCCGCAGTGCTTGTTGAACAGGTCACGCAGCCTCTGGAACTCGTCAGGCAAGAGGCGGATCTCGTCGTCCCGCCGCCGGTTCACAGCACCTTCCCCGACGGCGGCCCGCCGGTCATCCCCGAGGGGGACGCCGGGGCCTCACCGCCGTCGATCGCCGCGGGCGCGCTCAGCCGCTCCGCGGCGTCGCCCCAGGGAGGATCCGAGCGGAACGGCGCGCCCCCCTGCGCCGCGGCCGCGATCAGATCGGGCTCCCCCGACGCGCGCACCAGCCCGAGCAGCTCGCGCGCGCGCGCCCGCTCGTCGCTCGCGCGGTCCGGGAGCGACGCATACAGGCGGCCCAGCGCGCGCGCCGCGGCGAGCCGGACCTCGCGCTCCTCGTCGGCCAGGGAGACGCTCAGCACGTCGAGCGCAGAGACGCCCGCCGCCGCCGCGATCGCGGTCACGGCCGCGCGGCGCGCGCGCACGTCCCCCGCCGACGCGGCGCTCGTGAGGAACGCGATCTCCTCCGGCTCCGCGTCGCCGAGCGCCTCGATCACGATCGCCGCCGCGAGGTGGGTCTCCTCCGTCAGCGCGAGCCCGCGCGCGAGCTCGCGCGCCGTCCCGGGGTAGCGCTCCGTGAGCCCCGCGAGCGCGCTCTCCGCCGCGCGCGCCACCGGCAGCGAGATCGCGCGCGTCTGCGACACGATGAGCGGGAAATCGACCGCGGCCCCGATCTTCGCGAGCCCGTAGAGCGCGCTGGTCGCCACGAGCGTCGAGGGGCTCCGGACCGACCGCCGCACCGCGCCGAGCAGCTCGGCGAGCGTCGCGTCGATCGCGGGCCGCTCGCCCGAGAGCGCGCCCTCGCGCCCGCCCTGCTCCGCGATCGCCACGGCGCCGTCGAGGAGCGCGGCCGTCGCGTCGTCGACGCCCTCCCAGAGATCCGGGTCGGGATCGATGTGGCGCTCGAGGTAGGACAGCACCGCGGGCAGCGCCTCCGCGCCGAGCAGCCCCAGCGCGCGCTGCGCCGTCTCGACGAGCGCGGGCTCGATCATGGCCTGCACCGCGGCGTCGGCCGCGCCCGGGGCGCGCGCCATCGCCGCGAGCAAGAGCGCCTGGGCGCGCCCGCTCACCGGATCCGCGCCTCCGCCGCGCCACGACGGGGGCTCCGCGCCGCCCGAGCCCGGCGCGGCGGAGGCGGCCTGCACGAGGCGGGCGCCCACCTCGGGCGGCGCCGCCCGGAGCGCGTCCACCGCGTGCGACGCGAGCGGCCCCTCGGCGAGCCGCGCGAGCGCCCGGACGAGCTGCGCGAACGCGCCGCCCCGCGCCGTCGCGAGCGCCGCGCAGAGCGCCCGCGGCGCCTCCGGGCTCTCCGCGAGCGCCGCGGCGACCAGCGCCGCCGGCCGGAGGATCGGGTCGTCGATGAGCGACGAGAGCACCCGCCACGGCACCGGCGCCTCGAGCCCGTTCAGCCCGTTCAGCGAGGTCAGCCGCACGAAGCGATCCCGATCGGAGAGCCGCTCGTACAGGATGTCCGTCACCCGCTCGCGCGCGATGAGCCCCATCCCGGCGATCGCCTCGATCGCGCTCTGCCGCAGGTTGTCGTCCTGCTCGGCGAGCGCCGCGTAGAGCGGGTCGAGCGCCGCCGGGTCGCGCGTGCGGCCGAGCGCGTCGACGACCAGCTTGCGCTCGTCCCCCGCGAGCGCGCCGAGCGCGTCGACGAGCGCCGGCGTGGCGTCGCGGCCGCAGTAGCCGAGCACCTCGATGGCCGCGTTCCTGAGGCCGACGTCCTCGCTCTTCTGAAGCGCGTCGAGGAGCGCCTCGACGAGGAGCTGCGGGGCCGACGGCCGCTCGCCCTCCACGCCGGCGCCGGGTGAGGCCGGCCGCTCCCCCTCGGCGGCCTGCGCCGGCGCGGAGGCGGGCGCGGCCTGGATCAGCCGGTGGCAGGCGTAGGTCGCCTCCTTGCGGACGCGCCAGTCGGGATCGCCGAGCGCGCGGAGCAGCAGCGGCAACGCCTCGACGACGTCGGCCCTGCCGAGCCGCGCGGCCGCCTGGCGGCGCTCCTCGGCGTCGTCCGCGGAGAGCGCCGCGGCGATGACCGCGATCGGCATCGGCGTGCTCCGCACGCTGGGCGAGATGGACTCGGGCTCGGCCGGCCAGGAGCCCGCGTCGCCCGCGCGCGGGCCCTCGAACGGACCCAGATCGTCGAACGCGCGGCTCACGGGGCCTCCAGGAGGGCGCCCGACGCGGCGAGCGCGAGGGCGAGCTCGATGAAGCGCCCGACGTCGAGCACGAAGATCATCCGCTCGTCGTGGGTCGTCACCCCCGTGATGCCGCGCAGATCGCTGCTGCCGCCCACCGGCGGCGTCGGCCGGTAATCGCCGCTCGTCCCGAAGACCTCCGTCACCGCGTCGACCACGAGCCCCACCGTATGCGTCCCCACGTCGACAAGGATCCACTTGGTGGTGCGGGTCGGATCGACCGGGGGCAGCCCGAAGCGCACGCGGAGCTCGATGACCGGCACCACCTCGCCGCGGTGGTTCGCGACGCCGGCGACCTCGGGGGGCGTGTGCGGCAGCGTGGTCACCTCGAGCGGATTCACGATTTCGCGGACCCGCGTGATGTCGATCGCGTAGTGGACGTCGCCGACCACAAAGCCGACGAGGCTCTTCTGCGGGTCGGGACGGCTGCGCTCTCCAGTCAACGGCATCTGAGCCTCCGAGCGCCCGGGCTCTACGAGCCGCCCGGGCGCGGACGAATCGTCCGTTAGGACGCGAGTATGGCCTGCAGGTCGAGCAGGATGATGACGCGCGGCTGCGCCTCGCCCTGGGTGCCATCCGACGCGCTCGCCCCGTGCATGGGCCGGGCGATGCCGGCGATGTAGCCCGCCACGTCCCCCCCGAGCGCCGTCGCGGCGTGCTCGATCTCGGCGTCGGCGAGCCGGTAGACCTGCTGGACCTCGTCGACGAAGAGGCCGAGCGTCTCGCCGTTCGCCGCATCGACGAGCAGGATGCGCGCCCGCCGCTGCGCCGCGCTCTCGTGCAGCCGCATCCGCCGCCGCAGATCGATGACGGTGACGAGCTGCCCGCGCACGCTGACGATGCCCATCGTCGAGTCCGGCGCGCGCGGCACCGGGGTGAGCGGGGGCGGCTTCAGGATCTCGCGCACGAGCGAGACGGGCGCGGCGTAGGTGTCGCCCGCGAGCGTGAACGCGAGGTACTCGGTCCGCGGGCCGCTCGCCTGCGCGCGCGAGTTCCGCTTCGAGACCGGTATCCGGCCGGGCCTTCGGGTGAGGTTAGCCATGGGTGCTCCGCGGATCGTTGCGCTGCCGGTCCCCGCCGTGGAGGATCTCCTCGATGAGCGCGGGGGCGTCGAGGACGAGCGCGATGCGCTGGTCGCCGAGCTCGGTGGCGCCGGAGAAGCCGCGCACCGAGGAGAGCGACGGGCCGAGCGCCTTGATCACGACGTCCTGCTGCCCGATGAGCGTGCTCACGACGAGGCCCAGCCTGCGCGCGCCGACCGACGCGACGACGATGTACTTGCGCTTACTGCCCCCCTGGAGCCCGAGCGTCGCGCGGCCGCCGTCGCCCCGGCGCCCGCCGCCCACCGCGGCGCGCGCCGCCGAGCCGCCGCGCGCGCCGCCGAGCAGGCCGGCGATGCGCGCGCTGAGCTCCTCCTCCTCGTTCAGGCCGAAGAGCCGCGCCAGGTAGCAGAGCTGGAGCGTGCTGTTGCGCAGCGTGATCATCTCGCGGCCGTCGATCTGGCGCACCGTGGCCTCGTCGAGCGCGACCGCCTCCTGCACGTTGGTCAGCGGGATCGCGAACAGCCGGTCGGCGACCCGGACGATGAGCGCGCTGATGATCGCGAGCGTGATCGGCAGCGTGACCGTCATCTTGGTGCCGATGCCGGGCTCGCTGTGCACGTCGATGACGCCGCCGAGCTTGCTGATGTTCGTCTTCACGACGTCCATCCCGACGCCGCGCCCCGAGATCTCGCTGACGTCGGTCTTGGTCGAGATGCCCGGCTGGAAGATGAGGTTCAGCACCTCGCGGTAGCTCGTCGTCCGCGCGTCCTCCGGCGTCATGACGCCGCGGCGCAGGGCGGCGTCGAGCAGCTTGTCGACGTCGATGCCCTTGCCGTCGTCCTCGATCTCGATGACGACGTGGTTGCCCTTCTGGAAGGCGTTCAGCGCGATCGTGCCGACCGCCGGCTTGCCCACCGCCTCGCGCATGCTCTTCGACTCGATGCCGTGGTCGATGGCGTTGCGCATCATGTGCATGAGCGGGTCGCTGAGCTCCTCGACGATGAGCTTGTCGACCTCGGTCTCGGCGCCCGTGATGACGAGGTTCACGAGCTTGTCGGCGTCGCGGCTGATCTGGCGGACGACGCGCGCGAGCTTGTCGAAGACCTGCCCGAGCGGGACCATCCGGACCTCGAGGATGCCGGCCTGCATCTGGGCGAGGTGCCTGTCGAACGTCCGCTGGAGCCTGTGGAGATCGAGGGAGAGCTCGCGCTCGGTGGGCGCCGAGCGGAGCCGCTCGACGAGGCGGCCGAGCGCGGAGCGGACGAGGGCGAGCTCGCCGACGATGTTCATCAGCCGATCGAGCTTGTGGATGTCGACCCGCACCGTCTGCGCGACGGAGCGGATGGAGCTGAGCTCCCCCTTGCGGTTGCCGCGCGCACTCGACGGCGGGCTCGCCGCCGACATCGAGCCGGTCAGGTCGACGGCCCGCGACACGCCGGTCGGCGCGCCGCCCCGGAGCGCCGCGGACATCGACGGCATGCCCGGCGGCGCGACCCGGCCGTGGCCGTTGTTGTTGCGCCGGGGGATCTCCTCGACGGCGGCGCCGGCCTGGTGCAGCGCGCGCTGGAGCTCCTCGAGCGGCGCGCGCGAGGCCATCAGGATGTCGAGCTCGATCGAGTCCTGATCCGCGCCCGCGCCGGTCGGCAGGTAGGTGATGATCTCGCCGTACGGCTTCGCGGTGATCTTCAGGTCGTCGAGGGCCTGATCGATCGTGGCGAGGTGGAACTGCACGCGGAGCCGGAACAGGGTCATCCCGCTCGCGATGTTCGTGCGCAGCCGGTGCTCTTCGTACTCGGTGAGCACGGAGAGCAGCCCCGGATCGAGATCGTAGTTGTCGTCGGGGAGGCCGGCCGCGCTCGGGCCTGCGTCCTGGTGCAGCTGGCGCAGGAGGTCGTCGACCTCGGGCATCGGCGCCTCGCGCCCGTCCTTCTCGTTCTGGAGGATGCGCCCGTAGAGCTCGACGCTGCGGAACAGGAGGTCGAGGACCGACGCGCTGATCTCGATGCGGCCGAGGCGGAGGTTGTCGAGCAGCTCCTCGAGCTCGTGCGAGAGGGTGGCCATCCGGGTCGCGCCGAAGAGCCCGGCGAGCCCCTTCAGGGTGTGCACGGCGCGGAAGACGTCGTTGATGACGTCGGGGTCGACCTTGTTGGTCCGCACCGCCTCGTCGAGCGCGAGGAGGTCGCGCCCGAGCCCCTCGACGATCTCCTGCGCTTCCGAGAAGAACTCTTCGCGCGCCCGATCGCCGCTGTCGACCATCAGCCGCCGCCTCCCTCGCCGGAGCCGGGCTCCTCCGCGCGCGGGGAGGCAGCGGAGGCGCGATCGTCGGCGCCGGCGGCGCCGTCAGCGGACGGGGAGGCGCCGGCCTGCGGCGCGTCGGCCCGCGCCTCGAGGCTCGCGACCACCGCGTCGCGCAGGGCCTCCGGCGTGAACGGCTTCGGGAGGAAGCGGTCGGCGCCGAGGCGGAGCCCGCGCTGGACGTCTCGCTCGGTCGCCTGCGTGGAGATGATGAGGATCGCGACGTGCCGGTAGCGGTCGCTCTGCCGGACGAAGCGGATCACCTCGAGCCCGTTGATGTCGGGCATGTTGATGTCGGTGATCACGAGGTCGAACGCGCCGCGCGGCAGGAGCCGGAGCGCGTCGAAGCCGTTCACGGCCTCCACGATGTCGACGTCGCCCGCGAGCCCCAGCACGCGGTCCTCCAGCGTCGAGCGGATGTACGCTCGCATTGCCGGCGAGTCCTCGACGATCAGGATGCGTGCCATGCGGCGACAGGGTAACGGAAATCGGCCCGGGGAGACCAACTCGCTGAGCGCCCGGGGGCGACGCGCGCGGTTTTCGACGCGCACGGGGCTATGTACGGCGGTCTCCCTCCCGGAGTAAACCAGCGCGAGCGCCTCCCTGCACGATCGGCGAGGCGACCGCGCGGGCCGCGCGTCTGGCGAGGCCGCGCGGGGCCGCCGCGCGCGGCGCGGCCGGAGCCTCGGGGTGTGGGGTGCCGCCCTCCCCCCGCCGGCGCGGCCGTGCGGCCGTGCCCGCCCGGCGAGGCGGTCGCGGGGCGACCTGCGGCAGCGAATTGACATCGCGGCGTCCGATGCGCGCTAATCGCGCGCGTGAAAATCCTCCTTTGTTCTCCAGCGTTCCGGATCCTGCTCGCCGCCCTGTTCGCTCTGTCGAGCGTGGCGTGCGGCGGCGGGCTGCGGGTGACCCGGATCAACTCCGCCCAGAAGAAGCCGAACAACGTCTGGGTGTTCTTCAGCGTCGATGCCGGCGAGGACGAGCCGGTGGGCGGCCTCACGGCCGAGGACTTCGAGATCTCCGAGGACGGCGAGATCGTCTCGAAGTTCGAGAGCAAGCAGACCATCCAGAACCCCGAGGTCGCGGCGGTCATGTACACGATGCTGCTCGTCGACATGAGCGGCAGCATCACCGAGTCGGGCCAGGCCGACCCCCTCGTCGACGCCGCGCAGTCGTTCAGCGATCGGGTGGGCAAGAGCCAGAAGGTCGGCGTCTACGCGTTCGACGGCGAGGTAAAGATCCACTCGGTGGTGCCGTTCACCGAGGCGCAGGGCTCGGTCGAGGGCGGGCTCGAGGGGCTCCGGAGCTACAAGCCGAAGGACACGTCGACGAACCTCCACGGCGGCGTTGTGGAGGGCATCAAGGAGCTCAAGAAGCAGCTCGACAAGGACCGGCGTCCCCTCAAGTTCGGCACGCTCGTCGTCTTCTCGGACGGCACCGATCGCGCGAACCGCGTGAGCCGCGAGGACATGCTGAACGAGCTCAAGAAGGAAGAGTACGAGAACTACCAGATCTTCGTCGTCGGCGTCGGCGCCGAGATCGAGAAGGCGCGCCTCGACGAGATCGGGCGCGACGGGACCGAGCTCGCGGCGGACCAGGCGAAGGTCAAGGAGTCGTTCGACAAGATCGCGGCGAAGATCGAGGCGCACATGAAGCGCTTCTACCTGCTCTCGTACTGCACGCCGGCGCGCGCGGGGGAGCACGAGGTGGAGATCAAGGCGATCCGGAAGGATCCGTCGGCCTCGGGGTCGCTCGCGTGGAAGTTCAACGCCGACGGGTTCGGGCCGCCGCCGGAGTGCGATCCCAACACCCCGCCGTCGTTCGAGCTGAAGGCGACCGTGCCCGCGGACGACGACAGCGGCGGCGGCGCGGGCGGGAAGGCGAGCTTCAAGGCGAACGCCAACGTGAAGGTCGAGGCGAAGTGAGGTGCGCCGCGGCCGCGCGAGGCGGCCGCGACGCCGTCCCAGCGGCTCGCCGCGCCCCGCGGCGGGCCTGATCGAGTGGCTGATGCGCAGCAAAGCCCCCCCCTGCTCCGCGATGCCGCCCCTCCGCCCCGCGCGCGCCGACCTCCGCCGCGCGCGGCTCCTCTCCCTCGCCGTGGCGGCGCTCGTCTCGGCGGCCCGGCCCGCGCCGCTCGCGGCGCAGCCGAGCCCCGCCGACCAGGCGAGCGAGGCCCTCTCCGCGGCCCACGAGCGCTGGAGAGCAGCCGTCGAGAGAGACGATCTGGCCGAGGGCGCCGCCCTCGCCGACAGGTACTTTGCGCTGCTGGAGGGCACCTCCGGGCTCGACAGCGAGCTCGCGCATTTCTACCTCGGCTACGGCGACTACGCGCGCGCCGAGGCGCTGCTGGTGCGGGGGCTGACGCGCGAGCAGCCCTCCTTCCACGACGAAGGGATGCTCTATGCCCGGCTCGGCAACGTCTACCTGGACCTCGGGGACCTCCAGAGCGCCGAGGAGCTCCTGAAGCGAGCCCAGCCGCTCCTCCAGGGCTGGGGCGAGTTCTATGCCGTCGACTCGCTCGCGCGGCTGTACCTGGAGCGACGCGCGCTGCGCTCCTTCGCGGAGGCGCTCGACAAGATGCGCGTGATCCTCAGGGAGGCCACCGGCGGCTCGGGGTGGGCCTACGCGATCCCGGATCTGCGCGCCGCGCAGCTCTCCTTGCGGCGCGGGCAGGTCGAGGAGGCCGAGCGGCGCCTCCTCGACCTTCGTCCGCGGCTCGAGCCCGCGCTCCCGGCGCAGAGCGCGGTGCGCGCCGATCTGCTGGAGGAGCTCGGCGTGCTCTTCACCCGCAAAGGCGATCCCGCGGCGGAGGCGCTGCTCCTCCAGGCGCTGGTGATCCGCGAGCGGGTCTTCGCGCCGGATCACCCGGCCATCGTCCGCGCGCTGGGGCACCTCGCGAACCTGTACGTGGCGCAGGGCCGGACCGCCGTCGCCGTGCGGACGCGCGAGCGGGCCGCCGGCCTCCAGGACCGGAGCGCCCGGGCCAACCTGGCGAGGGGCTCCGAGCGGCAGAAGCGCCTCTACATGGGCCTCGTCCAGCGCGACACCGACGCGACCCTCTCGCTGCACCTCCAGGATGCCCCGCGCGACCAGGCCGCGGCGCGGCTCGCCCTGCGGTCGATCCTCCGGCGCAAGGGGCTCGCGCTCGACGCCATCGCCGAGAGCTTCGCGTCGCTGCGGCGGAGCCTCGACGCCGAGGGCCGGGCGCTCCTCGACGCCCTCACGCAGCTCGACGCGAAGCTGTCCACCGCGATCACGCGCGGCCCGATCGACCTCCCCGCCGAGGAGCACCAGCGCGAGGTGCAGCAGCTCGAGGCCGAGCGCCAGCGGCTCGAGTTCCAGCTCGCCGCGCGGACGCGCGCCGCGCGCCCGGCGGACGCGAAGGAACCGCCGATCACCGTCGAGGGCGTGCAGGCGGCGATCCCGGACGGGGCGGCGCTCGTCGAGATCGTCCAGTACCGGCCCCACGACGCGTTCGGGCCGCCGGTGAGGCCCACGTGGGGCAAGCCGCGCTACGCGGCCTATGTCGTCGGGCGGCGCGGGGACGTCACGGGGGTGGATCTCGGCGACGCCGCCGCCATCGACGCGGCGGCCGCGGAGCTCTCGCGGGACCTCTCGAACCCGGAGCGAGACCCCCGGGAGCGCGCGCGCCGCCTCGACGCGCTCGTGATGCAGCCGATCCGGGGCGCCCTCGGCCCCGCGCGCTGGCTGCTCCTCAGCCCGGACGGCGCGCTGAACCTCGTGCCGTTCGCCGCGCTCGTCGACGAGGAGGGCAGCTATCTCATCGACCGCGCCTCGTTCACCTACCTGACCAGCGGGCGAGATCTGCTGCGCGCCGCGGGCGCCATGGCGCCGCAGGCCGGAGCGCCACGTGGAAGCGTGCTGGTCATCGCCGACCCCGCGTTCGGCAGCCCCTCGGAGCTCGCGCCGGACGACGACGCCACGCGCGGGCTGCGCTCCGCCGAGCTGGCCGGGGCGCGCTTCCCGCCCCTGCCGGGCACGGAGCGCGAGGCCGAGGCGGTGCGGAGCGCGCTGGCCAGCGCGACGGTCCTGACCGGCCCGTCGGCCACCGAGGAGGCCCTCAAGCGGGCGCAGCGGCCGCGCGTGCTGCACATCGCGACGCACGGCTTCTTCCTCCCGGACCAGGGCTCCCCGGCGGATCCGGCGAGCCCCCGCGGCGCCGAGATCGAGGGCCACGCCTTTCGCGAGAACCCGCTCCTGCGCTCGGGCCTGGCGCTGGCCGGCGCCAACGCGCGGCGGAGCAGCTCGGACGAGGACGACGGCATCCTGACCGCGCTCGAGATCTCCTCGCTGGACCTCCACGGGACCCAGCTCGTTGTGCTCTCGGCCTGCGAGACCGGCCTCGGCGAGGTGCCGCGCGGCGACGGGGTCTACGGGCTCCGCCGCGCGCTGCTCCTCGCCGGGGCGGAGACGCAGGTGATGAGCCTGTGGAAGGTCGGCGACATGGCGACGCGAGATCTCATGACGTCGTACTACGCGGCGCTCGCGCGCGGCGGAGGGCGCAGCGAGGCGCTGCGGTCGGCGCAGATCGAGATCCGGCGTGAGCGCCCGCACCCGCACGCGTGGGCCGGCTTCATCACCTCGGGCGAGGGCGCCGCGCTCGACGGCAGGCAGGTCGCGCCGGCCTTCGCGCGCGTGGCGGCGAGCCCGCGCGGGTGCGCCTGCGCGGCCGGCGAGGGCGGCCCGAGCGCTCCGCCCGCGCTCGCCGCGCTCGCCGCGGCGCTCGTCCTGGTCGCGCGGAAGCGCTGGCCCCGCAGGCCCGGGAATTGGTAGACGTCGACGCCGGAGCCCACCCATCGCGGGCTCGTGGAGGTCTGCATGCGTCGATCGGCGATCGTTCTGGTGCTCCCCGTCCTGGCCTGGATGCTCTCTGCCTGCGGAGGCGCGCAGGCGCCCGAGCAGCCCGCCGCGAAAGAGGGCGAGGCCGAGATCTGCCCCACGGGCGATCCCAGCGTGCAGCCGTGCCCGGCGGGCTGCGTGTGGGACGAGAAGGTCCAGAAGTGCAACAAGGACCGCGGCATCATCGTGCACTACAACCCGGGCACGACGGCCCCCAAGCCGTGACGTGATCACCCCCCGTCGAGCCACGCCGCCATCTCCGGCAGGAGGCCTCGCAACAGGCCGATGACGCGCGGGCTCGACCGCGCACGTCCCCGCCGGAGAGCGCTGCGGAGCAAGCCCTGCCGCGCGCCGATTAAGTCTTTCTCACCGCGACCTCCCTTGCCAACGAGCCGCGACCTCGGTCGCTCCGGCTCCGCTCGTACGCCTGCGCGGCCACGGCGGCCCTCCTGCCGCCCGGCGCTCTTGCGCGGATCTGTGAAACCACGCTCGCCGACCCTCCGTAGTAGCTGTTCGAAACGTCACGACGCGAAGGAGGAAATCGCATGAAAGACGGCCGCATTTTCGCGGAGCCGAGGAGCCTCGGCCACGCCACGTGGGCGAAGAAGATCGTGGTGGGCGACTTCACGGGGGACGGGAAGCCCGATTTCGCCGTGCTCCACTGGGAGACCGGCGGTCGGTGCGAGGTCGAGGGGACCAAGTACCTCAAGGGCTATCTTGTCCGACCCTTTCTCAACAACACCCCTCCAGCCGGCGGAGACGCGGTGTTCGCCGCCATGCCGAAGATCGAATTCATCAACGACGACTACCGTATCTACGATCTCTATTTCAGCGACATCGCCGTGGGCGACGTCAACGGCGACGGCCGCGACGACATCCTGGTGGCCAACGCCCACGCCGATCGCATCGACGTCTATCTGAGCAACGGCGACGGCACCTTCCAGCCCCGCATGGAGGTCCAGCCAAAAGGCGTGAATGACGCCTCGTACATCACGCTCGGGAACTTCAGCGGCAGCGGCCACCTCGACATGGCCGTCCTGCACGTGTCGCTGGTGATCCCCGGCAACAAGTTCGACCTCAAGCTCAGCTTCCTCTTCGGAAATGGCGACGGCACCTTCCAGGATCCGGTGACGATCGACGAGGGCTCGTTCAGCAACGGCGACGCCGACGACGGCGGCGGCTATTACAAGGGCCCTTCCTTCCAGGTGCTGACCTTGAAGAAGAACGTCCTCGTCGGCGCCGACCGGCGCGACGCCGTCTCCCTCAACGGCGTCCTGCGCTGGTGGGACGGGACTGCCATCCAGACCGACGGAAAGAGAGCCTTCCAAGAGATCAGCGCTCCTCTCGGCACCGCCAGAACCACCCATGGCCTCCTGGGCCCGGATCGCTCGGTGCTCGCGTCCTCCGGAGGGCGCGTCCTGCGCGGATCGCAGTACCTGCCCGCCGATTTTCCCGTGGGCCTCGACGCCGACACCGAGAACCTCGACAAGGCGTGGATCGGCTACGGGGGCGGGCCCATCACCAAGGTCTTCTCGGGCGCCCATTTCCTGATGGACGATCTCGACGGGGACGGGTTCATCGACATCCTGGTCTTCTCCGACAAGCTCGACGCGAGGGCCGGTGACCACCCCATCGACGATTACTCGCCGGATCACCTGGGCAATCGTATTCTGGCGATCTTCGGCGACTCGCCCTCGCGGGGTCCGCTCCATCTCGACATGCCGCGGTTCGATCCCGACCGCATCAAGCTGCTCGAGAATTCCCCGTTCTTCGGCGGCGGACACCGCGCCTGGCACGCGGCGCTGGGCGACTTCGACGGCGACGGCTTTCGCGATCTGCTCACGCTCACCAACGCCGGCATCCTGCTCCACCAGAACCTCGGCAAGCGGCCGCTCCAGAGCCTGCCGCCGCGGGTCCTGCAAACCACCGTGGAGCCGGCTCACGCGGCCGGCAACGAAGCCTGGTACGGTGACACGGTCCGGATCCGGTTCCAGACCTTCGACTCGAGGAAGGTGATCGCCGCGATCTTCCGGCCGCGCGGCCGCCCGGCCGAGGGCTCCGGCGTGCTCATGTACCATGTCGAGGCCGACCAGGGCCTGGTGCTGATCCCGCCGGAGGAGCGGCTGCCCCCGGGCGACTACGATCTCAGCGTGTTCAACGGAGCGGTGGAGTCGTCCAACGCGGTTCCGATCAAGCTGCTGCTGCGCCCGCTGAGCTTCGAGTCGGTCGCCCGGCGCCCGGTCGAGAAGAAGGCGTCCCACGCGGTCGTGCGGGCCAAGGGCTTCTTCGGCTCGCCAGGCGACGTCCGAAAGTGCCAGTTCTCCTGCGCTCCCCAGGGGAGGCCCGGGCCCGAGACTTCCCTGGAAGTGCTGCGCTTCATCGACGCCGGCACCGCCGAGCTGCGCCTGCCATTGAACCTGCCGCCCGGGCCCTACGATCTGATCGCGACCAACGGGGCCCGCGGAAAGGCTACGACGTTTCTCGACCTGCCGCAGTACTCGCCCATCCTCCAGCGGGTCTCGTGGGTGAACCAGGACGGCGGGAGCGCCGGGGGAAGGAAGGAACCCGGGAAGCCCCAGACCGGCGCCACGATGCGACCGTGCGCTTACCTGGAGATCCTGGCCTCCCATCTCTACGCGCCGGACACCACGCGATGGGAGCTGCTCGACTCGGCCGGAACCGTGGTGAAGTCCGGCACGGGGAGGACCATTGACCAGCCCATCGCCAATGACAACCTCAAGGGCACGTTCATGGTCCAGATGTTGCCCGATCTCCCGACAGGCACCTTTGAGGTGCGCCTCGTCACGACGCTGGGCCTGCGCTCGGACCTCTCCGGGCCGATCCAGACCGCGGCCAAGGTCGAGCCGCCCAAGCCGCCCGACGACAAGAGCACGAAGTTCTACATCGGGGTCGAGAACATCACCGAGGCGACCCCTTGCAAGATCTACGAGGTGAAGGCGGAGACGTACGACAACGACGTCGCGGACCCCGCAAACTGGGGCGCCCTGCAGAAGCTGAAGAACACCTACGTGAACCCCGGAGACTTCGTGTTCACGAAGGTCGACCCGTACATCCCCGACCTTTGCACGGCGCGCCACTGGATGTTCGAGCTCACCGACGACGACGGGATAGACTACTCGGGCGAGGTTGCCGCGATTTCGAAGGAGCGGGCCATGTTCGACCTCGAGATTCGCTACAAGCTCGACAGGGGAGGTGTCATCAACAAGCTCGAAAAGACCGAGGCGAGCCCCTGAACTCGCGACCAGCGTCCCGCCCCCGCGCTCTTACACCGTCAAGTACGCGGGGGTGCTCGCATCGGCAAGCCTGTGGCGCAAGCCGATCGGGCCGCAACAACATCCCGGGCCAGACCAGCGCCCGGAGGGCGACGTGTGCCCGCGGCTCACCGATGCGCCCCTCGTCTCACCCTGCGCCGCCCGGGGCCCGCTCCTTCGACCCATGAACGAGGTGTCACGACGCTCGCGGGCCCGCCACTTCGGTGTGCCGCGCCACACTTCCGCGCGATGCGATCCGGCTCCCTTTACCCACGCGCTCAAGCCGCCTTGACGGAGGCGACCCTTTGATCTCTTCTTCTGCTGTGTCAGCGAGATCTTCCGCAAAAGTGCTTGTATGCAAGAGCCGATGACCCGGGGCTCTCTGATTCTCAATGCAGCAGCGTACTCGGACGTGCTGTGTGACGAGGCTGGGGTCCGCCGGGTTCGTCACGGGCTCTCTCAGGAGCTCAGGAGGGCGCTGGCCACCATGTCCAGCACGGCATGGTACCCTCGCGCCTACTACGTCGAGGTGCTGCGCGGCATCGTCCAGGTCCACAACGAGCCATCGCAGAGCTACCTGGACGTCGTGAGGTGCGGCCGGACGGTCTTCGAGAAGGAAGCGAACACCTTGATGAAGCTGCTTCTCAGGGTGATGAACGTTCGGCTCTTCCTCCGCAAGTTCCCCGACTTCTGGGCGCAGGATATGGTCGGCGGGACGCTGCGGGTGGATTGCTCGCAGATCGAGCGGAACGAGGCGACGCTGCTCGTGACCGAGGTCGCAGGGTTCGAGCACCTCGGACCGCTGTGCGCCGGTTTCGCCGGCCGCGCGCTGGAGCAGGTGACCGGCAAGCAGGTCGACGCGACCCAGACGGGCTGGTCGTTCGACCAGCCAGACGCGGATGAGGTCACGTTGCGCTTCTCGTGGTGAGCGCGCCGACGCGCCGGTGTGCGCGAGCGGTGACTGCCAGGCTGAGGAGGCGGCAACCTCCCTGAGACATAGGGGATGCCAGGTCGACGCTCAGCTGGTCGACCCACGGGACGCTCTCACGCGTCACCCGCCGTCTCGGGCCTGCGCTGCACCCCGGTCCTGCAGTCGCTCTACGAGCGACTGATCGCGGCTGGGAAGCCCGCCAAGCTCGCCTTGACCGCCTGCATGCGCAAGCTCCTCGCCATCCTCAACGCGATGGTGAAGGCGGGCCGACCCTGGTCTTTCTCCGCAGCTACCTCTTGACGAGGAACACGGCTACTCACTGTGAATTTTCCGAAGAATTCAAGGGGATACCTTAGGTCCGGCTCTCCATGCGTCGCGGCCCGGTGGCTCCTGACGGTGTGACGGCTCAGACGAGCTGAGCGAGGATGGCGTCCGCATAGGCGCGGGCGCCGCGGGCGTTCGGGTGCCCCACCGAAGCGCGCTCCCACAAGAAGCGAGTATGGAGGGGCACACTGAATCGGTCGCAGAGGCCGCGCCGGACGGCGACGAGTGGGTCCTGGGGCGCGAGCCGATCGTCGAGGCCGAACAACCAGGGGTCGGCTGTCTGGATGGCGTGCTGCGGCGGAATGGAGGGCAGCGCGAGCGACGCGCGCCTGCCGGGCAGTGCGTTGAACGCCTCGACCTGCTCGCGCAGGACGTGCTCCGCGGTCTCCGCGAACACCCGGGACAGCCCCACGAGCTTCGCGCGCAGCGGCTCGATCAGCAGATCGCCGAGGCTCACCTGCGGCCCGATCGCCCTGACGCGCTCCACCCCGCTGGAGAGGATGGCTGCCGGACCGACCTCGGCCGCGAGCAGCTCGCGCTTGTTCTCGAGCAGCGTCGCCGCCGCGAAGACGGCCGTCGCGGACGCGGAGACGTTGTATTCCGGACGCCACCACTCCTCGAAATGCGTGAGCAGCCCCGCGGCGTAGCGTATCAGGGCCGCCACGTCGCTGTGCTCGGTGACGATCTGGTAATAGCCCGTGAGCACGATCCGGCTCGCAGGGAAGGCTGCGTGTACGTGCTCAAGGAGGCACCGGACGCGGTCGCCCATGGACCGGGTGCGTTCGTGGAGAGCGCGGCGCGACTTGAAGGGCAGCACGATGTTGGTCACGTTCACGTCGTTGATGCCCGCGTCGAGGAGCACCACGTCCGGCGGGGTCTCCGCGAGCTCCAGCGCAGCGCGGTCGACCTGATTGAGCGTGTAGGGAACCTCGCGCGGTATCTCGCCGACCTCCTCGCGCTCCGCCGGCCCCGGGCAGGGCACCTGCGCGTCCCGGAGGTCGGCCGAGGGAACGCCGTCCATTTGGCCGAGGCGCCTCGGGATCGGGAGGATGATGTCGATGTCGCCCTCCCCGTCGTGCCAAATGTCCGCGCCGCTATGCGCGAAGCTTCGCACCTCCACGGAGGGAGTCCCCGGCCGATCGCTCAGCACCGCCGCCACCCGCGCGGCGATCTTCTCATCGGGGCGAAGCCCCTGCCCCCACAGGATCGAGTCTCCAATGACCGCGATTCGCAAGCGGACCTCCCCGTTCTACTCCACGTGCCCGTCTACGTGCCCGATTGGGCATCGGACCACCGCCGGGGCGTCGCGTCAAACGCGTACGGGGTCGTCGTCCGCGCGCCGACGGGGCGCCGGGGCGAGCGCGTCGAGCGAGAGGCGCGCCGGCAGGACGTCGGAGAGCGCCGCCGGGACCTTGCCCAGCCAGCGGTCGATGACGCGCTCGTCGGGCGCGGCGAGCTCCGGAGGGATCGCGAGCGCCGCGTCGAGGCCCGCGAAGACCTCGACGAGGACCGCGCCGTCCGGCGCGGCGTCGAGGCCGCGCAGCGCGGCGGGGCGGTGCTGCAGCGAGATCCACTCGCGCCCGAAGTAGTGGGCGGGCGCGCCGGCGCGGGAGAAGCGATTGAGGAAGCCTCGCACGTTGCGGTTGAGGAGCGTCCGGGCCGTGGCGTCTGGCAACCCGTGATCGTGCGGGCTCCACACCGGACGACGACGCTCGAAATCGCCACAGTGCTTGCGCTCCCAAGGCCGACGGTGGCCACGCGGACCCCTCTCGCCGGCCGCCTCGTCGCCCGCGGGGGTGCTGGGAGCGTCGCGGAGCTCGCGCCGAGTTCCTTCAGGGCGGCCGGATCGGCGCCGGACACGAAGGGCAACATCACGACGTCGAGTCGGAGGTCCGCGCCGTCCGCGTAGACCGCGACGGCGGCGAGCGCCGCAGGCGGGCCCCTGTCGCACGGGCATGACACCCGGCGTCGCACCTGCGTGACAGCGTCACGACGCCGTTCCACGTTGCTCGCTCCTGATCGGCTGAAATCCGGGCGATCCGCGCCGTGCGCGCACGGGTACGGCCAATGCACTGCTCGGAATGCGCAGGGTACCTCACAGGAAATGGAGGCGAGTATGTTGAACGATAGGCGCGTTCTGGGTGTTTTCGCTGCAGCCACGCTGCTCGCGGCAGGCTGCGCGGTCGAGGCGGGCGATGCGGGGCAGGTCTCGGAGGAGGCGTCCGCGAGCCACGCCTCGCGCGGTTTCGGGCGGGAGACGCTCGAGGAGAGCGCCGGCGACCAGCCTGCTCGGGCCATCGAGAGGATCGAGAGCAAGGTGCTGAATCGATTCGTGGTGCCGCGTGTCGGGACGGTATCGCTGATCGACGAGGATCCGAGCAGTGCGGCGCCCCAGATCGGCGTCCTCGTCGTCTCTTCGCCCGAGGACGACAAGCTCATGCCGCTCGTCCACGAAGACGGGACCGAGATCACGCCGCTCGAGGTTCTGCTGAGCGCCGACGCCTCGGCCGACGTCGCGCCGCGGCTCTTCGAACAGCACGTCTCGATCACCGGCGGGACACGGATGCTCTCCGTGGTCTACGACGCGGGGCCGGAGGCGACCGCCGGGAACTGCGCGGCGGCGTCGTGGCAAAGCTACTTCGACAATAAGGCGCTCTCGTTCGGCGGCGTGGACGATTCCGAGCACCTCGCGAGCATGACCACGTCGTTGCCGAGCTGGACGGCGAGCGGCTACCTGGGCAAATACTCGCGCATCGTCGCGGGGGCGTGCTTCGTCAGCCAGGGCGACGGCAACGACGACCTGACGGTGAAGATGGAAAGGCGCGTCGACGGAAGCTGGCAGACCGTGAGTGGAACGCAGGTCACGCTCAATACGACGATCAACGGCGGCAAGGATCGCTATCTTTACCTGAGCGGCTCGTATTGTTATGACCACGAACGCCGCATCACCGTCGCGGGGCGCCCCCCGGGTGGCATCTACCCGCCGGACAAGTTCCACCTCTCCGGCGCGTGGGGAGGGCAGGCGAACGGCTGCTGGATCGAGTCGGGCGGCTGACGCGCGCCCGCCCCTACGCCTTCCGCGGTCAGCTCGCCCAGAGCACCGAGAGATCGAGCTCGACGGCGTCGAATGGCTCGACGCGGACGCGGGCGGCGTCGCGGTGGACGACTGCCGGCCCCCAGCGGCGATCCGCGCCGAGCACGTACACCTCCAGCGTCCGCTCGATGGGGTCGACCAGCCACGCGTGCCGCACGCCCTCGCGCGCGTAGATCGGCATCTTCTCGTCGCGGTCGACGTCCTCGGTGGAGGCGCTCAGGACCTCGCAGATCCAGTCCGGGGCGAGCGCGAAGTACGCCGTCTCGGGCAGCTCGGGCATGCGCTCACGGCGCCAGCCGGCGATGTCCGGCACGAGCGCGTCGATCTCACCAGGCGCGTGCGGGTCGGGGAAGTGCAGCTCGGGCTCTACCAGGATGCGCCAGCCGCCAGGGCCCCCGCGCCCGCGCCCGAACGCCCCAACGAGCTCGGTAGCCAGCTCTGTCTCTGCCTGTGCATGCCGCGGCGCCGGCCGGGGGAACACGTGCAGTGTGCCGCGAACGAGCTCCGCCACCTTGTTCGGCGGGACGGCCTCGAGGTCGGCGTACGTCGCGCGGCGCTGCTTCTCGGCGGGCTGACCCATGACGGAAGCCTGCCCGTGGGCGGGCGGCGGGGCAAGGCGTTCAGAGCCGCCCGCCGCTCACCCTCGCCGCGGTCGGAGCGCCCGCGTCAGCGCCGCGATGCCTCGGGAACGCCATCTGTAAGCCGTGCTGACCGGCGCGTCTTGCTGCTCGGCCACGTCCTCAATCGACATCTCGAGGAACGCGCGTGCGCGATCACATGCCTTCTCAAGCCGGCCATGACGCCCAAGCCGGCTATGCGATCACCCCTCGTCGAGCCACGCCGCCATCTCCGGCAGGAGGCCCCGCAATAGGCCGATGACGCGCGGGCTCGACGCGCGCACCTCCCCGACGAGCCGCCGGCGCTCCGCCTCGAGCTTGCCGAGCTGCGCGCGGCGCAGCGCCGCCCAGAGGCGCGCGCCTGCGGCGATGCTGTCGTCGCCGTGCTCCTCGGCCACGCGCCGGGCCTCCACCGCGTCCTCGAGGGCGTCCCCCACCCGCTCCAGCTCCCAGTGAATCTCGGCGCGCCGGAGCAGCGTCAGCGCGTGGTATCGGTCCCCCCGCGCCCG
This sequence comes from Sorangium sp. So ce117, assembly GCF_051524395.1. Taxonomy (NCBI): domain Bacteria; kingdom Pseudomonadati; phylum Myxococcota; order Polyangiales; family Polyangiaceae; genus Sorangium; species Sorangium sp. So ce117. The sequence goes on along the minus strand of NZ_CP150309.1, from coordinate 2,329,587 downwards.
CTGGAGCTGCTCGGCCTGATCCGCGCTCTCCAGCGCGGCGGCGGGGCGGCCCGCCCGCGCGAGCGCCGCCGCCAGGAGCGAGAGCGCCGCCGCGCGGAGCGCGGGGTCGCCGTCCTGCGCCGCGAGCTCCGCGGTCCGCCGCGCGACCTCCGCCGCCTCGGCGGCGCGCCCCTCGCGCATCAGGAAGGCGGAGAGGTTCTGCAGGAGCAGCCGGAGCTGGCCCCGCATCCCCTGCTGCTCGGCCTCGGCGACGAGCCTGCGCAGCCGGTCGATCGCCACGCCGGTCCGCCCGAGCTCGGCCTCGAGCACCGCGAGATCGCCCCCGATGTGGACCCTGTGCCACGCCGAGGCCAGCGGCGCCGCGATCGCGAGCGCGCGCTGGAGATCGCGCTCCAGCAGCTCGTGATCGCGGCGGTTCTGCGCGTAGTTCAGCTCGCACCGGAGCACGCGGGCCGCGAGCTCGGCCGCGGGTCCCGCGCCCGCCGCGAGCTCCACCGCCTCGCCCGCGAGCTCCATCGCGCGATCTCCGGCGGCGACCCCCGCGAGCGCCATCCGCGCCTCGCAGCGGAGCGCGGCCTCGCCGAGCGCATCCGCGTCGGCGAGCAGCCCCGGATCGTCGGCCCCCGCCTCGCTGAGCCCGCGCGCCACATCGAGGCGGTGGATGCGCCGGCGCACGTCGAGCGGCCCGCCGCGCGCCACGACGGCGTGCTCCGAGAGGCGCGCGAGCCGCCGGCTCGCCTCCTCGAGCTTCCGCCCCTGGATGAGCGCCCGGACCGCGTCGATCTCGAGGCCGGCGCGCGCCTCGGGATCCGCCGCGAGCGCGGCCAGCCGATCCGCGAACGCCGCCGCCTCCTCGAAGAGCCCCGCGGCGGCCGCCTCGGCCATCGCGCGGCCGAGCCAGCGGCGCGCCTCGGCCACGGCGCCGAGCCGCTCGTAGCCCGCGCCGAGGAGCCCCGCGTCCACGCGCCCCTGCGCGCCCTCCGCGAGCGCGTCGAGCAGCGCCCGGTGCAGCCGCTGGAACCATGGCCGCCGCTGCGTCAGGCGGAGCGCCGCCTGCCGCAGCATCTCCTGCGGGAAGCTGTACTCCTGCGCGTCGCCGGAGGCCGTCAGCACGCCCGCCCCGCCGAGCGCCTCGATCGCCGCCTCGGCGCGCTCGTCGTCCCCCACGACGCGCAGGAGCACGTCGACGCCGAGCCCGCCGCCGCAGAGCGCCACCGCGGCGAGGGTCCGCAGGGCGCTGCGCTCGGCGGCGCTGTCGGCGGCGAACGAGGCCACCCGCGCCTCGAGCAGATCGGCCACGCCGGGGACCTCCCCCCGCAGGGCCCGGTCGTCCGCGGCGCAGAGGCTCCCGTCGCGAAGCGCCAGGGCGCCGCCCTCGTGCCACGCCATGAGCGCGTGCACGATGTAGAAGGGCACGCCTCCGGACGTCGCGACCACGGCCCGCTCCAGCGCGGGCGCGAGCGGGGCAAGCGGGGCAACGAGCGCCGCGGCCCCGCCCTGCGTGGCCTCTGGATGCAGGCCGCGGCCCACCGCCTGCGCGAGCTCGGCGGCGGCCTCGGGGTCGAGCGGCGCGAGGCCGAGGTAGGTCACCCCGGGACACACCCGCGCCCGCACCTCGCCCAGCAGGGCGCGCAGGGGCGCCGGCCGGCTCGGCTCGCTGCGCGCGGCCGCCATCACGAGCAGCCGGCCCTGCGCCTCCGCGGCGGCGCGCCGCAGGAGCAGCTTGATCAGCTCCAGCGTCGCCGCGTCGGCCCACTGCAGATCGTCGACGAGGAGCAGCAGCGGCTCGCGGGCGCTCGCGCGCAGCAGCGCGTCCTCGATGGACTCGACCGTGTGCGCTACCTCGTCCGCGGAGGGGAGCAGCGCCGGCGACAGCGCCCGCTCCAGCGCCGCGGGGAGCGCGCGGAGCTCGGGGAGATCGCTCTCGCCGAGCTCCTCGGCGGCGCGGCGCAGCGGATAGAACGGGCTCCGCCGCTCGGGCAGGCACCGGAGCCGGACGACGTGGCGCAGGTCCCATCCGGTGCGCTCGACCGCCGCATCGAGCAGCCGGCTGCGACCGATCCCCTGGTGGCCGCCCACCACGATCCCGCGCACGCGGCCCTCCTGCGCGGCCTGCGCAGCGCGCGCGATCGCGTCGAGCTCGGCTCGCCGCCCGAGGAGCGGCGGCCGGCCGTCAGGAGGCGGCCGCGCGGGGCGGTCCTCCGGCGAGGGCCGCGCGGGGCGGTCCTCGGGCGGCGGCCGCGCGGACCGGTCGGACCCGCGAAGCGGCGGCTGCGACCCTTCCTTGCTCCCTGGCGGGGCATGCTCGGGATCGAGCGCGGCGAGGATGCGATCGAGCTCGCGCGCGACCTGATCGGCGTGCCGCGGGCGGCTCTGAGGATCCAGGGCGACCAGCGTCGCCGTGAGGCGAGAGAGGAGGCCGGTCGCCGTCGTCGGATCGGGCACGAGCGCCTCGAGCGGGGGAGCCGGTCGCCGCGGCACGAGGAGCCAGTGCGCGGGCTCCCCGCTGCGCTGCTCGAGCTCGGCGGGGAGGCTGCCGGTCCTCAGGCGGAAGATCAGGACGCCGAGCGCGTAGAGATCGCTGGCGGGCGTGGCGGACTGGCCGACGGCACACTCCGGAGCGATGTAGCCGGGTGTGCCCGCGAGCACGGAGCCCAGCTCCCGGACGCCGCCGGCGACCGCGGGCACGCTCAAGGTCATGGTCGCGCCCGCCGGCTCCTCGGCCAGCACCGTGCCGGAGTATCCGTCGACCGCCACGGTGGGCGGCGGCCCGGTGGGGGCGGCGAGCCCCCGCTCGACCCAGCTCCGCGCGTTTCCCCCGGAGATCCCGAAATCGATCAGCTTGTAGACGCCCGACCCGCGGACGACGTTGGCGGGCTTGACGTCCCGGTGGACGAGCCCGGCGGTGTGCACCGCGGAGAGCGCCCAGGCGACGGCGGACGCCGCTTCGAGGACGACGCGCTCGGGGAGGCGGCCTGCCTCGCGAGAGAGCTCATCGAGGCTCGTGCCGGCCACATACTCCATCACCAGGCCGACAACGCCGAGGGCGTCGTCGCGCTGGAACGAATAGAACCGCACGACGTTCGGGTGCTCGACCCGGCAGAGCGCCTGCGCCTCGTCGAGAATCGTGTCTCGCCACGCGGCCGTCGCGTCGGGGGAGCCCGCGAGCTGCTCGGGTACGAAGAAGAGCTTGATGGCGACGTCGCGGAGCTTCCTGCCTTCGTAGATCTCCTCGGCGAGCCAGACCGGCGCGAACCCGCCGCTGCCGAGCTGCCGGACGAGCCGGAAGGGACCGAGGCGGGCGCCCTGCCCGAGCGGGGTTCCGGTGGGATTCGGCGACGAGCTGGGCATCCGCCACCGAGCATATCCTAGCCACCCCGGCGCTCCCGCAGGAACCGGTCGCTCACGCTCTCCCTCGTCGCTCGTGCGTTCGTGCGCGGGCGCCGTCAGGGCACGATCTCGCGGACGCTGCCCTTCTTGTACAGGAGCCCGTCGGAGCCCACCCCGTCGCTCCGGAAATAGACGCTGATGTTGGGCTTGCCGGTCTCCGAGCCCTCCCGGGTCGGCTCCCGCGTGAGCTTCATTGCGGGATCGATGCCCGGCCGACAGGGCTCGCCTCCCACGCCGAAGTCGGTCCCCTTGTCGACGTGCTCGTGGATCTTCACCCAGGTGCCTCCGCTCGCGCCGTCGGTCTCGTCGATCCAGAGCTCCTGCTTCACATCGCCGTTCGGCAGGTCGTAGACGAGCTGCTTGTACCCGATCCATACCTGCTCCGGCATGCCGCCTTCCCAGTACGTCTTGCCGAGGATGGCCGAGGAGGCGGGGTGATTCGTCTCCTTCTCGAAATCGATCTTGCCGTCGTAGCGCATGCGGGCGGCGATCCCGCGCGTGTCGCATTTGTTGACGTCCTCGTCGCCGATCGTGCCGTGGTTGGTGCGCGTCATGGCGACGAGGCCGCCGTAAGGCGTCCCGTCGTCGGCGGCCCGCAGGAAATACATCGTGACCTCGACGTCGCGCCACGGGTCGGCGAGCGCGGGGTCGTGCACGTACATCCGTGGGACGCGGCCGCTGATCTTGAGAATGCCCTGGCCGTCGGTGTCATAGGACGCATCGCCGTGGTCGGCGTCGAACCAGGCATCGGCCGGGTCGATCCCCGAAAAGGCGCGCGCGACGCCGTTGTCCCAGGTCGAGAACCACGCTTTGCCCGAAGGCAGCGTGGGCCGCAGCATCGCTATCCCGAACCTGTCGAGCCGTCCCTCCTCCCCTCCCCCGGCGCCGGCCGAGCTGGACGCCTCTGCGCTGCTCGATGCGGACGACGCCTCCGCGCCGCCGCCGAGGCCGCTGCCACCGGGGCCGTTGCCACCGAGACCGTTGCCACCCACCCCACCGCCGCCGCCGGATTGGCTTCCTGACGCAGGGACGTGTTCGTCCGCGCAACCGGCGCTGCTAAGGCCAACGGCAGCCGACGTAGTGGACATCGCGATCGTGAAGAAGACTCGCACGCCCATCTTCATAACATGATCTCAACAGTTCTGCGAGGCCCTTGAAGGCGAGATGCTGGCAGCGACGCACCTACCAGGCGCATTACGGAAACAGCTCAGTTTCAGTTCGACAATTGAACCTTTCATCGTACTTCGAGCGGGCAAACGCTCGACGAGTTCGCCCGCTGGGTAGCGCCGCGCCGTCCGCTTGAATGGGTGCTGTCCATGCTAAAGTACCTGCCCATGTCGACGACGGCCCGTGAGGAGCTCCTGTGGCGGTTCGCCAGGACCGGCGATCCCGAGATCGACGCGCGCCAGGACCGCATCCTGGAAGTCCTGCTCACGGCCAATCCCAAGATGAAGCAGCGTCTGGTCGACGAAGGTCGCCTCGACGAGGCGCGCGCGGCCCTACGCCGCGTGCTCGCGCACCGGCAGTTCGCGCTCTCCCCGGAGGATGCGGCGCGCATCGAAGCGTGCGCCGATCTCGCGACCCTGGAGCGGTGGCTCGGTCAGGCGCTCGCGGCGGCCAGCGCAGAGCAGGCCCTGCGCTGAGCGCCGCCGCCGGCGCACCTCAGCACCGGAACGGCCGCGGTAGCATCAGCGGCCCTTCCGGAAAGGCCCCTCGCACCATGAGCCGCGACGCGCCCGCGCCGCCGATGGCATCGTCGCCGTCCACAGAGACGTGCGGCTCCGCCGTCCCCGCCATGCCGAACGCATCCGGGCACGCGAAGAGCTCCACGCGCCGCACCGGCGCCGGCAGCCGGCGGAGGATCTCGTCGAGCGGCGGCAGCTCCTGGGCCACGACATCGTAAAGGCACAGGACGTCGCCGGCGATCTCCAGGGAGACGATGGCGTCGAGATCCTCGGCGTAGAACAGCGGCCGATCCAGCTCGTTGACCACGAACACCGCGGCCGGACCGGTGACCCCCAGCTTCGTCGAGGCAGGCGCGCGGCGCGACGCGAGCCGCTGGAAGATCGCGCGATCCTCCTCATCAGCGAGCCGGAAAGGCCGCATCGGCCGCCGGTCGAGCCGCGGCCCGGCCCCGGCGACCACCTTGTGCTCGTCGACGACCCGGAAGCCGAACGGCTCGTAGAGCTCCGGCTGCGCCGTGCAGAGCAGCGCCGCCGGATACCGCTCGTCGCAGAACGCGAGCGCCGCCCGCATGGCAGACGCGTAATGCCCCCGCCGGCGGTGCGCCGGATGCGTGCAGACCGCGTGGATGCAGCCCACGTCCGTCGGTCGCCCGTCCAGCACCATGGCGAGGCACAGCACGCTGACCTGGCTCACCGGCGCGCCCTCCACCGAGGCGACGAACGGCGTGGTCACGTCCTCCCAGGGGGCGCCGAGCGCGCGCGCCCGCTCGATGACCTGCGCCAGACCGGGGAACACCGTGTCCATGAGCGCCATGAGCTGCGCGCGGAGGCCAGGCTCCGACCAGGATCTGCGCGATGTCGTCATTCCGTGCCCCTTCTGGCCACCTCCCCATATCACATGCCAGCGCGGTAGACGCGCCATCTGCGCGCGCCGCCCGCGAGCCAGAGCAGGAGTAGGCCGACATTCGCTGAAAGACGCAGAGCGCTCGATCCATGGCGACACAGAGAATCAGCGCTTCGAGAGAACAGAAAGACCAGCGCTCCGGCTCTCCGCTCCCCTATGCAACCGCGGTGTCTCTGCGGCTCGAACGCTCTGGCTCAAGTCCCCAGTTCCAGCAGGATTGCGCCTCCGGGGCGCGCGCCCTAAAAAATCCTCAACTGCATCGCTCTGCGGGGCGGTGTGCCAAGGGGGGAACCATGAAGAATACGCTCGGCGCGCTGATCCTCGGCGCGCTCTCGCTGTCCGCCGTGTTGTCCAGCAGCGATGTGGCGCAAGCCCAGGACAGGGGTCGTCCGCCACGCGGCTCCTATCTCCAGACGTGCAGGAACGTCCGGACGGAGCGAGGCACGCTGTTCGCCCGCTGCGAGGATCGGAGGGGCAACTTCCACAATACACGGATGGTGGACTGGAGGAGGTGCAGAGGAGACATCGAGAACGACAACGGCCGGCTCCGCTGCTCCCGCGGCCGCTGACGCGCGCCCTTGCCGCGCGCCGCGCAGGGCGCCCTCCGCGAGGTGGGCTCCCTCAGCGACGAGGAAGCGGGGCCCCCGCCGGGCTCCGCCCTTCCTCGACGGCCACGACGTACGGCGGGTACCAGACAAGCTCCCGGCGTCCGCTCGTGGATGCGCCTTCGCCGCTACCCCTTCCGCTCCTTCCACGGATCATCCTGATACAGGTAGTTCGGCTTCAGGATCTTGTTCTCCATGTTGGTGTGGAACACCGCCATGGTCGACGCCGACATCGGCGGGACGATCCACGTCCAGTCCGCATACACCGGGCGCTCGCACTGCCGCTCCTGCTGCTCGAACTTCTTGAAGTACTCCGAGAGCGTGTGGTGGTCCATCATCCGCACCTTGGCCTGCCGGAACGAGTGCAGCACCGCGACGTTCAGCTCGACCAGCGCGGCGTCCTGCCACAGCGTGTCGCTGCGCGTCCGGTCCAGCCCGAGGCGATCCGCGATGAGCGGCAGCTGGTCGTACCGCGTCACGTCGCTCAGGTTGCGCGCGCCGATCTCGGTGCCCATGTAAAAGCCGTTGAACGGCGCCGCCGTGTACTGGATCCCGCCGAGATCGAGGGCCAGGTTGGAGACCGCCGGCAGCGCGTGCCACTTCAGCCCGAGCTCGGCGAACCACGCATACCGCGGGTGCTCGATCGGCACCTCGAGCACCTTCTCCCGCGGCATCTCGAACCACTTCGGCCGGCCGTCGCCGATCTGGATGATCAGCGGCAGCAGATCGAAGCGCGTCCGCTCCCCGCCCGGCCAGCCCAGCGCGAGCGCCTGGTCCGTCAGCTCCACGTTCCCCGGATCGCCGAGGACGCCGCCCTCCGGGAGCCGGTAGCCCGCATAGCGGACCAGCTGGCCGTTCCAGATGCGGATCCGCGGCTCACCCGGCCTGAACACCGTCATGGTCGCCCGGACGTCGCCCCCGTTGGTCGCCAGATCGAGGTGCTCGACAAGCGCCTGGAAGATCTCCTCCTCCGTCTTCAGGTGGCGCAGATCGCGCACGTGGAGCGTCGACCAGAAGAAGCGCCCGATGCAGCGCGAGCTGTTGCGCCACGCGAGCCGAGCGCCATAGGCGAGCTCGTCGGGCAGGTGCGTGTACGTCCCGTGCTTCTCCAGGCTCGCCCGCACCTCCTGCCAGCGCTCCTCCACCGCCGAGGGCACCCCGAGCTCCGCGTAGCACTGGCGCAGGAACGCCTCGGCCTCGGTCGGCACCGCCTCGGGCGCGGTGGGGGTCACGTGAAACGACCCGTGCTCGACCGGACACACGCCGCCAGCCGCCCGCGCCGCGCCGGCGCGCCGGAGCGGCGTCGGGCGGACCTCGCCGGCGGTGTCGACATTCGAGCTGAACAGCTCCCGCTGGATGGCGTCCGGAGGCCAGCCCACCGCGCGCAGGTGCTCCTGCGCGTCGCGCATGAAGGCATCGGGACCGCACACGAGCGCCTGCGATCCCGGCCGGTAAGGATACAGCTCGGCCACCTGCTCCCTGGACAGCCGCCCCTCCGCCTTCGTCGCGCGCAAGCGGAACGCGACGCCGGGCGTGCGGCCGGCGATCGCCCGCAGATCCTCCTCGAAATAGGCGAAATCTGCGGCGCGCGACGCCGACCAGTCGAGGAGGAAGGCCCGCGCGTCGGGGCCGCCGGCCCTGCCGTCGAGCGCCCGCAGCATCGCCATGGCCGGCGTGACGCCGATGCCGCCCGCGAGGAACACCACCCGCTCCACGGGCGGCGCCGGGAGGACGAAGCTGCCCTTCGGCGCCGACGCGCGCAGCAGCGAGGCCGCGGCGCGCTCGCACAGCCACCGCGAGAACACCCCGAGCTCCTCGCGCTTCACCGTGATCTCGTAGTCGCCGCCGGCGCGCGCCGGCGCCGAGAGCGTGTACGCGCGCGCCACCCAGCGCCGATCGAGGTAGCCCTGCACGAGCACGTGCTGCCCGGGCACCGACGCCGCCGGCGCGCCGCCGACCGGCGAGAGCGTGATCTGGAAGATCCCGGGGGAGAGCTCCCGCGCGGCCTTCACCTCGGCCTGCTGGAGGCTCGATCCGCCGAACATCTCGGCGACCGCCGGGGCGCAGCCGCCGCAGATCTGGCCCGCCCGCGTCCGCTCCGACAGCTCGGCGGGCGTCGCGCACCCGGCCTCGATGAGGCTCGTGATCTGCCCGCGCTTGACCCCGGCGCAGTTGCACACGATCTCGTTCGGCTCGAACAGCGCCGCGGGTTGGTCGATCTTCAGCTCGCCGAGCTCCCGGAACGTCGTGAGCTGCCAGCCGGGCAGCGGGCCGCGCGCCATGAGCAGCCGCATCGCCGAGGGGAGGTCGTTCCATTCCCCCTCGACGTGCAGCCCCGTGAGCTGCCCGCTCGACAGGAGCAGCGCGCGGCGCTTGTCGCGATCCCCGCACGGCACCCACCGGAGGCTCTCCGTGGGCGCGTCGAGCCACCGCGCCGAGACGCCGCTCCCGTCGAGCGCGCGCGAGAGCGACAGGATGCGGCCGGCGCCGTCCACGATCTTCGAGATCGCGGCCTCCTTGCCGGCCAGCGCGCCCATCGCGGCGCCGCTCTCGACGACCCCCTCGCGCCGGGAGAGCAGCCCCTGGCCGGGCAGCAGATGGACGTTGACGAAATCGAGCGCGTGCCGCTCGGCCCAGGCGTCGACGGTCGCGGGCGGCAGCTCGAGCCAGGCCTCGTCGGACCCGCGGACATCCGCGGGGATCCCCTCCCTGGCCAGGCTCGCCCAGCCCTCGATCAGCGCCTCGGCCGCCGCCTTCCGAAGGCCCGCCTGGACGAGCGTCGCCGCGGCCTGATCGGCCGGCGTGTCCACGTACCGGAGCTCGAACGAGTCCTCGCGCAGCAGCTGCTGGACCAGGTTGTCGAGCCGCCCCCGCAGCCCGGCGGTGAACTCCTCGAAGTCGACGGTCCCGTCCCCTGTCGTGTCCGCGGCCAGGAGCAGCGCCTTCGCCTCGTCGGCCCGCATCCCGAGGCCGGTGAGGTACGGCAGGAGCTCATCCTCGCTGAGCTTGCGGTTGTGGTCGCGGTCGATCTCCTCGAACCGGCGCCAGGCGAAGCGCTCGCTCGTCAGGCCGGCGCGGAGGCCGCGGGAGAGCGCGGCCGCCACCTCGGCGCCGGAGCACGCGGCGGGGCCGCAGACGACGGGCGCCGGCGCGCCGGGCTGCTCGAGCGCGCGGATCGCCCTGCGGGCCACGTCCGCGGGCGCCACCCAGGGCAACACGCCACCGCCCAGCGGCAGCGGCAGCGTGCGACGGAGCCGGATGGCCTCGCGCCACAGGTTGAGCGCGCTCAGCAGAGGTCCGTGCCAGACCGTGGTCACCGCCTGGCCGGAGGCGCGCACGGACGCCTCAGCGTCGCGGATCTGCTGCCCCACCCGGCTCGAGGGAGGGAAGTACGGCGCCACCCAGAGGAGGTGCGACGCGCCCACCTCCCTCGCCGACGCGAGGAAGGTCCGCGCGGCCACGAGCGGATAGGCGAGATCCGCGGTGCCCATCACGAGCGCGATGGCCGGCTTTGCGGGCTCGATCGGCAGCGACTGGAGGAAGGAGGCGAGGTCGTTTCTGGGCTCGGAACAGACGATCTTGAGGAAGCTCATGGTGCTCGGCAAGGGCAGCCGCGGAGGAGCGCAACCGCCCTCGCGGCCGCCAGGCGGGCGTCGATGGCTGATGGCTGCGCGCAGGCGCGGAGCGCTCCGCGCCAGGATACGGCGCATCACCCGGCCGGCCGAAACCCGAAAACGCCCGCGCGCTCCAGCACACACCACCGCACCGAGGTCACCAAGGTGTGTGCGGCGTCAGGGGATCCCTTGTTTTGCCTGGAGGAGATCCGTCTGCGCGTAACAATCTGCCTCATGGGGCACTTTGGTGCGCCGGCCTGCGCTGTCACCGCGTTCGGACACGATGCTGACGGGTCCGCCGCTCGACGTTCCCGCCGCTGGTAGCCGCGTGGCGCCACCGAGACCTCGCCCGCTCGCCCCGGACCGGCGGGCGAGCGCCCTCCGCTGTATTCACGGGAAATCCGACGTGAAGGGAGAGCAGGCGAACGGGCATGCAGGCGCCGATCGCGCGCTCGAGCTCCGCGCTGCGTGCGCTCGTACATGCTGTGGCTGTGTACGACTGCGGACCGGACATACGGGCACGATCCTTGAATTCGCCCGCTCAGCGCAGCCATGAAGACCCTTACTTCGGATCAACCCCTGGCGATGAGGAGCAAGCAGACGCGGTCATTGGCTGCGTCCCGTCCCGCGGCGTCCACCGCGCGCCATCCCGTCCTTCAGGGCGTGACGATGACGCCTGCGAACGTCTCCGAGGCGCTGATCGCGCTGGAGACGGTCGCCGCGCGGCTGCGCAAGAGGAACGACCCGAGGGCGGTGTTCCCCGACGTTTACGCCGTGATCACGCGCCGCGTGAAAGAGGCGATCGATGGCTCGGATGGCCGGTTCCTCGAGCCGGCGTGGATCTCGCGCCTGGCGGGGATCTTCTGCGAGTACTACCTGACGGCCCTCGCGGCGTCGCTCGACGGGCGGTCGACGGGCGTCGAGGCGTGGGACGTCGCGTTCCAGTGCGCCGGCGCGGGCGGGGCGGCGGCGGCGGTGCACGGGCTGCTCGGCATCAACGCGCACATCAACTACGACCTGGCCCTCGGGCTCTACCGGAACATCGTCCAGCACGGCGCGGCGCAGGACGCCCGGCTTCTCGACCGCTACCGTCACGACCACGACCTTGTGAATGAAATTCTCGCGGCGGCGATGCCGGAGATCTTCGCGATCCTGCGCGTTCGTTATGGCTGCCCGCTCGCCCGTATCGCGACCTTCAGCCGGGACGTCGAGCGCGCCGTCTCGAGCGTCGTGATGTCCCTGCTGAGGCGCTGGCGCGACCGGGTCTGGAGCGACCTGCTCTCCCTGCTCGCGACGCTCGGGCACACCGGCGAGACGGGCAAGCGCGCGGTGCTCGCCGGGATGAACCAGCGTTCGGGGAAGATCGCCCGCACGTTCGCCGCGGGCCACGGGGCGCTCCGCGTCGGGGCCCCGCTCGCCCGCGGCGCCGCCCTCACGCTGGCTCTGACTGCCTGACGCGGGCCATCCCCGCGAGCTGACCGCAGGCGCCGCCCACGTCGCGCCCCCGCGGCCGTCGCACAAGCGTCGTCACGCCATGGCCGGACAGCCGCGCCACGAAGGCGTCGAGCCGCGCGGCGGACGGCGGGCGCAGCGCCGGATCCGGGCCAGGGTTGCAGGGGATGACGTTCACCCTGCACCGGAGCCCGGCGACGTAGGCCGCGAGCAGATCCGCGTCCTCCGGGGCGTCGTTGACCTGATCGAAGAGCACGTACTCGAAGAGCACGCGCCGCCCCTGCGGCAACGCCAGCGCGATCGCCTCCTTCAGCGCCGCCATCGAGAAGCGCGCGTTCACGGGCATGATCGCCTGCCTGCGGGCGTCGTCCGGGGCGTTGAGGCTGACGGCGAGCTCCGCCCGCGCCTCGCGGAAGAACGGCTCGATCTTGTCCGCCACCCCGACGGTGCTCACGGTGACGTGCGACGGCGCGAACCGGAAGGCCCGCGGATCGGTGAGCAGCCGGATGGCCTTCAGCACCTCGCCGAGGTTATCGAACGGCTCCCCCATCCCCATGAAGACGAGGTTCCTGAGGGGCGCGCCGCCGCGCTCGGCCGCGAGCGCCCGGGCGATCCGGACCTGATCGACGATCTCGCTGGAGGCGAGCTGGCGCTCGAGCCCGAGGCGCCCCGTCTCGCAGAACGAGCAGGCCCGGGCGCAGCCGACCTGGCTCGAGACGCAGAGCGTGGTGCGGGCGGGCCCGGGGATGAGCACCGACTCGATGAGCGCGCCGTCGTGCGCGCGCAGGACGAGCCGGAGCGTGTCGTCCTGCGCCGGCGCCCGCTCGGCGATCTCGAGAGACGGCGCCGGATCGAGCGCGAGCAGCGCCTCGTGCGCCCAGGCCCCCACGCCCAGGGCGGCGAGCGCGCGCGCGTCCCAGGCCAGCGCAGGCGCCGGCGCGCCCGGCTCGGCGCCGAAGGCGTGGCGCACCACCTTGCCGGCGACCGAGCGCGCCGCCGACGCCGTGCCGCCGGCCCGGCGGAGCAGCTCCGCGAGCGAGGCCGCGTCGTGGTCGGCGAGCCGCGCGCGCAAGCGTGGGACACGCGCGCTCTTCCGGATCAGCGGGCGCCCTGCGACCTGCGCCGGCGGGTCGCCGGCGCGCAGGGGCGACGCCATCTCTTCGGGGATCTCCGGAACGCGCATGCGCACCCGCTAGCACGCCGGGCGCGGCGCCGCGCGGCCCAGCGACGCCGCGCCCGGCGCGGCCGCCTCGCCCGGACGGCCGCCGGATGGAGCGCTCGCCGGGCGCTCCGGCCGGCCGAGCCCCGGCGCCCGCGCGTCCGCCGGATGGACGCTCGCCGGGCGCTCCGGCCGAGCCCCGGCGCCCGCTGTTTCCCCCACCCAGGTCATCTCGAGCTTGTCAATCGCATGTCGATCGCCACCCGAAAGACAAGCGAGAACTCGCCCGGCGCCCGGCATCCGACACGAAACCTGCGCGCCGTCTGGGGCCATCAGGTGGCCAATCTGTGGACAAGCATGTGGACTGTCAAACCGGGCTCGGGAACGTGATTTTTGGGTTGCAGATTGGTTCCGAAGGAGGGAGTTTAGCGCCCGGAAGTTGGGAGGCGCGCCGGGTCACGGAGCGCCAGAAATCGCAGAAAAATCAGTTGCATCGGTGTGGGCGGCGCGTCCATGCCCGGGCTGGCTTCGGCTGGCGCCGGGGCTTGGAGGGGCTGCCGCCCCGCGATCGGCGCAGGACGGGCAGCTCCGCGGAGTTGCCAGGGTCCCACGGGGTTTCCACAACCTGGGAACAACCTGTGGATTATTTGTCCCTCCTGCGCGTGGCGTGTTCCAGGATCGGGGGAGCGGGGTTCCCGTTCCCAAGCTTTTCTGGCGCTCGCGGACACACCGGTGGGCTACGTTGCGCGCCGATGTCCGAGCAGCGCGTCCGTACGCCCGTCCCGCTGCATGGCGAGGTCCCCGCCGAGCTGCTGCCCAGCGTGAAGCAGGTGACCGTCTGGTACCTGGCGCCCGGGGAGCGCGAGTACCGCTCCGCCGAGCCTGACATGACGAGCCCCTGCACGAGGCCGGGAGCGAGCGGGAGAGTCGAGGCTCGGCGACAGACGCTCACCGCGACCCGGCAAGCCGGTCGGCGCGGGCGTTGCCTATGCGCCGATCGAGGCCCTCTCGCTGAACCTCGCGCTCCGCGCGAGCCTCACCTTTCCTGCCGTGACCACCGTCCTCTCCCCGGAGGTCGGTCTTTCCCTGGGGTTCTGAATGGCTGACACCTCGGATATGCGCCGCGGGGCGACTCCCCCGGGCGCTTTGCGCAACCCGAAGATCGACGCGGCGATCGAGCGCGCCGTGCAGAGCGGCGATCCGGCCGAGCTGCTCGCGCTGCTCGATCGGAGCTCCGGGCTGCCCGCCCGGCGCGGCGGGGTGCGCGCCCCCGGCCCCGACCTCGGACCGAACGCCCCCTTGCCGCGCGTGAACCTGGATCTCGCGCGGGCGGTCGGCGCGGCGATCGCGGACCGCGGCGCGCCGGCCGAGCGGCTCGTGCGGGCGCTCTGCGCGACCACCGAGGAGTACGCGCTCATCGTGGCGGCGCAGGCGCTCGCGTCGCTCGCGGTGCAGGGCGCCACGCCGGCGGGCGGAGCGGGGCAGGCGCCGCGCGCGGGCGGCGCGCGCCGCGGGAAGGGCGGGCTCGAGCCGCTCGAGGCGCTCGAGGAGCTGGCCGAGGATCCGCGGCGCGTCGTGCGCGACGGGGTGGTGGCGGCGCTCCGCGCCGTCATCGCGGCGCGCGGCGACGCGGTGGTCGGCGAGCTCTCGTCCTGGACCGACGGCTACCTGCAGGCGTACGTCGCGCTCGAGGCGCTCGCCGAGCGCACGCTGCTCGCCAGGCTCTCGGCGGGCGCGGAGGTGGTCGAGCGCCTCGAGGAGGCGTTCGTGCTGTCGGATCGCTCCCCGCGCGCGGACGAGCGGCTGCAGGGCCTGCGCCTCCTCCGGCAGGGGATGCCCGCGCAGATCGCGGCCCTCGCCGGCCGCTTCCCCGAGGTGGTGCGCTGGCTCGAGGAGAAGACCCGGGCGGAGCGCCCCGAGTCGCGCGACGTCGTGGCGGACGCGATCGCCGCGCTCCGGAAGACGTCGTTCTCGGATGCGGAGGTCGACCGCCTGTCCGCGGCGCTCGGCGCGACCGCCCCGATACCGCGCTACGCGGCGCGCATCGTCCAGGGGACGCGCAAGCGGAGCAAGGGGCGGCGGTAGGGGACGGTCGGGCCTGGGCCGCCGGCGCGACGAGCGCCGAAACGCAGGAGATCAGGCAGCCTGCTGCGACCCCTCCGGCGCTCCGGCGCCGCCCTGCGGCTCCCTGGCGGCCCCGGTGAACAGGAACTGCAGCGCCCCCGGCGCGCGCCGGCGCCACGCGTCCTCGGAGTGGGTCCCGTCCTCGTCCAGGCAGAACAGCAGGTTGTCCTCCCTGTAGCCCTGCTGGCGAAGTTGCTCGACCAGCCGCGCGGCGTCGCGCAGCACCGAGCCCCCGTCCTCCTGAGCGCCGGCATCGACGTACAGCCTAGAGCTCGCGGGGACGGCCAGAGACGCGAGGACGTCGAAGATCTTGCGCTCGGCGAACCAGAGCGATGGCGACATGCAGAGCGCGGCCCCGAACACGTCGGGGCAACGCCGATGAGCATAGAGCGCCGCGAGGCCCCCCATGGATGAGCCGCCGATCGCCGTGCTGGCCGGGTCGCGCCTCACCGCAAAGCGCTCCTGTACGGCCGGCACGATCTCGGAGGTGAGCCAGCCCAGATACTCGTCGAGCTTCCCTTCGCTTCCGTCGCCCGGGAACGGCGACAGCTCCGTCAACCGCTCGGGCCCGCCGTGATCGAGCCCCACCAGGACCGGCGCTTCGAGACCTCGATTTGCGAGATCATGGACGGCCTCGTGAAGGTGCCACCCTCCGCTGTAGGAGGGGTCGTCGTGAAAGACGTTCTGCCCATCGAACAGGAAGAGCACAGGCGATGGCCGCCCGTCACGCGCCCCCTCGTCGGGCAGGTAGACACGCACGTTGCGCTCCCCGTGGAAGCCGGGAATTCGGTACGGACCGAGAAGATAGATGACATGTGTTTTTGCGGAGGTCTGCTGTTCCACCGTCCCGGTGTGAAGCAATCACCAGGCCGCCACTCGGCCGCTGCTCTCCGGCTGCGGAGCGCGGCGCGGCCCGGGCCATCTCGGCTCCCGGGTCGCGCCGCTCTGCCATGGCAGAACGCCTCACGCGCGACACGCTGCTGCGAGCAGGCGGCCGCCGCCGCGGGTGCCTGGCCTAATTGCAGCTCGCCTCGGAGCTGCCGCCGAACACGGTTGTCCAGTAGGACCCGTACGTCCCGCCTCCGGTCGCCCGCCCGATGCCGATGACCTTGTAGGCGGAGCCGAGCATGTTCTTGTTGTGGCCGTCCGAGTTCTTCCACTGCGTGAACGTCGCCTGCGCTGCCGAGTTGCCAGCGGCGATGTTCTCGGCCATGGCGGTGCCCCCGCAGCCGAGCTCGTAGCAGGCGTTGCACATGCGGGTCCAGGGCGTCCGGCCGTCGAGGCTCGTGTGCGAGAAATAGTTCTGATCGCGCATGTCCTCGCTGTGCCCCTGAGCAGCGCGGTTCATCGAGGTGCAGGCCGAGAGCGCCCCGAGGCCGTTCTGCGCGCGATACTGGTTGATGAGGGTGAGGAACGCCTGCTCCTCGGTGTCGAGCGGAGTCGTGCTGGGCCCGGCGCCGCTGCACATCTGGCATGCGCCGCAGTCGCTCGAGCAGCTCGAGCAGTCCTCGCCCGCGCCGCAAACCCCATTGCCGCAGACCTCACCGCCCGTCGAGCCGCCCGCGCCTCCGGTGCTGCTCGTCGAGCCGCCCGCGCCTCCGGTGCTGCTCGTCGAGCCGCCCGCGCCTCCCTCGCCGCCCGCGCCGCCCGTGCCGCTCGTCGAGCCGCTCGCGCCGCTGCCAGGCGTCGCGAGGCCGCACGCCGCCTGCACGTAGAGCCGCTTCGCGGTCCTCCTGCACGGATCACCGGAGAAGGTCGCGTTGCTCGCCCGCACGGTGCAGCTCGCCTTTCCGACGCACGCGCGCTCCACGACGGCCTTCGACGTCGGCGCGTTGCACGAGGTGGCCGCGTAGCCGCCGCAGACGCCGCGCGGCCTGCCATAACTCGCGAACTGAATAGCCGTGATGACCTCGCCGGCAGGACAGGAGAGCTCCACATCCGAGCCCTCCGACGCGGTATCGCAGACCGCCCCCGCGAGCGGCGAGGACTGGTCCTCCGACAGCTCCGCCGACGGCTCCTCGTCGACCTCGGTCGAGGCGAGGCAGCCGACTGCAGAACAGCCAGCGATGAAGGCGAGGACAAGCGTCCTGTGCAAAGCGCTCATATGCATGCTCCTTGGTTCTCTGGGCCCGTCCGAGCTCGGCCCGCCCCTGCGTCGCGGCTCGCGCCAGCACGTACGCCGGGGCACACGACACCTCGACGGGCCACCCCAGTACAGCGTTGTTCAGGGGGCGGAGTAGCGCACAGCGCGATCCCACGCAGCGCAGCGCCTCCCTTCGATTCGCTCACGACACGGTGTCACCTGACCGCTGGCATGTCCAGATACGAAACACTCTGGCAGGCATGATTTGCCGCCGGATCACTGGATCTTTTCAAGACCCATGAAACCGAGCTCCCCGGAGCTCGACGACACAGGATTTCTTCACGCAAAGACGGTGTGAGACATGGAGCCATCAGGACACAATATCTCCCCTGGTCCGAAGGGTGGGTGTCCGTGTCCGGCAACAGACCGCGATCAGAAGCCCGTGGGGGCGACGACACCCTGCGAGCCTCCGCCTCCGCCCGCCGTGGATCGCGCGTCGACGCGCGCCGCGGGGAGCCACGGGCCGCATGTCAGCAGCGTGTCAATCGAACGCGCATGAAATTCCGCGCGACTCCCCCGCTCCTCGCCACACCGCCACGCCGCTCGCCTGAGGGCCCTCGCCCGCTCACGTCCGCGGCAGAGCTCGTCCCTGCGTCACGCGCGGGGTGGCGGTGGATGTGGCCTCTTGCCGCACGCGCGCGCCATCTCATCCGCGCGGCATGCCGGCTGCCGCGCTCGTGGAAAAGGTGGGAAGGCGCCCTGACGGCCTGACGCTGCGATGACCGCGCGGCGACCCCGCAGCACGGCCGCTCGACTGCGAACCGCGAGTCCGCACCCGCGGCGGCTCCTGTGCTATGACCGCCGACCATGCGCCTCAAGGACCGCGTTGTCTTCATCACAGGAGCTTCCCGCGGGATCGGACGGGCCGTCGCCCTCGCCTGCGCGCGAGAAGGCGCGGATATCGTCGTCGCCGCGAAGACGGAGGTCGCCGAGAACCCGCGCCTCCCGGGCACGATCCACGACGTCGCCCGCGAGATCGAGCAGCTCGGCCGCCGCGCGCTGCCCATCAAGCTCGATGTCCGCGACGACGAGGCCTGCAGGGGCGCCGTCGCCACGGCCGTCGAGCGCCTCGGGCGCATCGACGCGCTCATCAACAACGCGGGCGCGCTCTGGTGGGCCGACGTCGTGGACACACCCATGAAGAAGTTCGACCTCATCATGGGCATCAACGTGCGCGCGTCGTTCGCCCTCTCGCAGGCCGTCCTCCCCAAGATGATCGCGCAAAAATACGGCCACATCATCATGATGTCGCCCCCCGTCGACGCCGAGGCCTGCGCCCACCACGGGGCTTATGCGGTCTCCAAATTCGGCATGACGATGATCGCCGACGCCATCGCCGGCGAGTACGCGGAGCACAACGTCACGGCCCACGCCCTCTGGCCCGCGACCGCGATCGAGAGCTTTGCCACGATCAACTTCGGCCTGGGCGGCCCGGAGCTCTGGCGCAAGGCGGATATCCTCGCCGACGCGACGCTCGCGCTGCTCTCGCGCGAGCCGTCGGCACGGCGCGGCAAAGCGTGGATCGACGAGGCCCTGCTCCGCGAGGAGGGCGTCACCGACTTCTCGAAGTACCAGTGCGTGCCCGGGGTGGAGCCGCCGCACTTCCCCTTCACCGCGATCCCCAAGGCGACCAGCACGAAATCATGAGGCGCGACCCGTGACCCGCGAGGACGACAAGAAGACGCGCCCCGCCGCCGGCGGCGGCATCGATCCCGGGCCAGAGCTCGCCGCGGTCTTCGACGACCTGGAGACGCTGCTCAAGAACGGCGACGTGATCGAGGCGCTCACCGCGCACGGCATCAACGCGAGCCTCGCGCTGCTCGCCGCCGACGCGCTCCGCGCCTACCTTGCGGGCCGCAAGGCCGACGCGGCGGAGGACTTCGCGACCGTCGCGGAGGAGATCCGCGGCCGGCTCGCCGCGAGCGCCGAGGCGCAGGGGCCGGACGACGGATCGCCAGGGGAGCCGTCACGCTCGAACGGGAGGGGCTGAATGGGCACGAGCTTCGAAGCAGAGCAGACACCGAGGCCAGGCGAGGGCGCGCGGCCGGCGCCGCCCTGGGAGCCGGCCGCGGCCCTCTCCGGCGCCGACTACTCGGCCGTCGAGCTGGCGCAGGGCGACGACCGCGTGTTCCTCCTCGAGCAGCGCGAGCTGCCCGAGCGCGAGCGCTACCTCACCGTGACCGACTCCGCCGGCGTCGCCGAGGCCATCCGGACCATGGTGGTCCGCGGCGCCCCGGCCATCGGCATCGCCGCCGCGTACGGGATGGCGCTCGCCGCGCGCGCCGCCCGCGACGAGGGCGCCTCCAGCTACGTCGCCGCCATGCGGGCGGCGGGGGAGCACCTCGCCTCGGCCCGGCCCACCGCCGTGAACCTCGGGTGGGCGGTGCGGCGCGCGATCGCCGCGGCCCTGCAGAACGCCGGGCGCCGCGGCGAGGAGCGCGCGCGGGAGCTCGCCGAGCTCGCCCGCGAGATCCACCGGGAAGACGTCGCCGCCTGCCACCAGATGGGCCGCGCGGGCGCCGCGCGCCTGCCGGAGTCGGGCACGGTCCTCACCCACTGCAACGCGGGCGCGCTCGCGACCGGCGGCTACGGCACGGCGCTCGGCGTGATCCGCGCCGCCATCGAGGAGGGCAAGGCGCTCCGCGTGCTCGCGTGCGAGACCCGCCCGTACCTCCAGGGCGCCCGCCTCACCGCCTGGGAGCTCCAGCGGGACGGCATCCCCGTCGAGGTGATCTCCGACTCGATGGCCGCGTGGTTCATGCAGAAGGGCGAGATCGGCGCCGTCGTCGTCGGGGCCGACCGCATCGCGCGGAACGGCGACGTCGCGAACAAGATCGGCACCTACGGCCTCGCCTGCCTCGCGCGCCACCACGGCATCCCGTTCTACGTGGCCGCCCCGTGGAGCACGATCGACCTCGCCACCGACAGCGGCGCGTCGATCCCGATCGAGGAGCGGAGCCGCGACGAGCTCGCCGTCGTCGGCGGCCGCCGCGTCGTCCCGCCCGGCGTGCCCGTCCGGCACCCGGCCTTCGACGTCACCCCCGCGGAGCTCGTCACGGCCGTCTTCACCGAGCGCGGCAAGCTGACGACGCGCGAGATCAGCCGCTCCGTGCCGCCCGCGCCGCCGTCCGGCTAGCGCACCTCCCCCTCGCGCTCCCCCGCCGCATGGGCTAAGGACACCCCTGATGGCGCAGTTCTCGCCCAAGCCTGAATGGCTCAAGGTCCGCGCTCCCGGGGGTGACACGTACCACCACCTCAAGGAGACGTTCCGCAAGCTCGATCTCCACACGGTCTGCGAGGAGGCGCGCTGCCCGAACGTCGGCGAGTGCTGGCGCGAGGGGACCGCGACGGTGATGCTCCTCGGCGACGTGTGCACGCGCGGCTGCCGCTTCTGCGCGGTCACGACGGGCGATCCGCGCGGCGCTGTCGACGTGCGCGAGCCGGAGCACGTGGCCCGCGCCATCGCCCGGCTCTCGCTCCAGTACGTCGTGATGACGATGGTCAACCGCGACGACCTGCTCGACGGCGGCGCCGAGCACGTCGCCCGCACGGTGAGCCGCCTGCACGCGCTCCGCCCCGACCTGCTCATCGAGACGCTGGTCGGCGACTTCCAGGGCCACATGAGCGCCGTCGACATGGTGGTCGACGCCGGGCCCGACGTCTTCGCCCACAACGTCGAGGTCGTCCGCCGCATCACGCGCGTCATCCGCGACGTCCGGTCGAGCTACGACCAGTCGCTCGCCGTGCTCCGGCGCGCGAAGGAGCGCCAGCGGCGCCTCGCCGCCGACGCCGCGGAGGCCGGCGCGCCCGCGCCGCGGCGGCTCACCAAGAGCTCGATCATGGTCGGCATCGGCGAGACCGACGACGAGGTCCTGGAGGCGCTCCGCGACCTGCGCGAGGCCGGGGTCGACATCGTGACGATCGGCCAGTACCTCCGCCCCTCCTCGAAGCACGCGCCCGTGCAGCGCTTCGTCGAGCCCGAGACCTTCGCCGCGTTCGAGCGCGCGGCGCTCGAGATGGGCTTCCTTTACGCCGCCAGCGCGCCGCTCGTTCGGTCGAGCTACAAGGCGGCCGAGGTCTTCGTCCGCAGCCTGATGGACCGAGGCGGCGCGGCGCTGCCCGCCGGCGCCTCCCCGGGCGGCGCCCCGGCCGTCGAGGCGCTCCTCGAGGAGCGCCTCGCCGTGGCGCGCCGCGAGGCCGCCCGCCTCACCGCAGAGCTCGACCCGGACGAGCCCCGCCCGCCCGTCGCCCCGGCGACGTCGTCGTCGAGCCCCGCGCAGCTCGTCCCGGCCGCCTCCCTCGTCCGCCGCTAGAGCGGCGCTCACCCGCTTCGGATACGGGCCCATCTCGACGTTTTCGGTGCTCAGCGCACTGGAGTGCGCTTGCGCGCCGAAAACGCCGATCTGGGCCCGTCTCCTGTGCGGGTGAGCACCGCTCTGGGATGGGCTCGGCAGATTGGATGGCAGACTGAACGCATTCGCCACGGGGAGCGCGGGCTGGCAGGCGCAAGCGCCTTGACGCTTCCGGGCGTTTGGCCGAGCGTGTTGGACGGCAGGAGGGTCCAACACCACGATGTCCGCTCCCATCAACAGGCGCCCCGGCGGCATCGCGCAAGGCGCCTCGCGCCTCGGCTCGGAGGCGCCCCGCGTGCGCGTGGCGTCGATCCTGGCCCAGGCCGCGAGGGCCTACAGCGCGCGCCCTCCCATCGAAGACATCACGATGCCCACCGGCTTCGATCCCGCCGCGGTGGCGCTCTTCGAGACGATCATCGAGGCCGCGTTCCTCGTCGCGAACGCCGACGGCCACTTCGACGACGAGGAGCGCGGGCGCTTCCAGGCGATCGTCGCCGGCGCCTGCCAGAACCTCGTCCACGAGAAGCAGATCGAGGCGCTCGTCGCCGATCTCGGCGAGATGCTGGCCGAGGACGGGCTGGAGAAGCGCATCAGCATGGTCGCCCGCACGATCGCGCGGACAGAGCATCAGCGCGAGGTGCTCCGCGTGGCGGCCTCCATGGCGCACGCCTCCGGCGGCGTGAGCGCGCAGGAGCACGGCGTGCTCGAGCAGCTCGCGCGCGGCTTCAAGCTCGACGTGGCCGCCGTCGACGAGGCCCTCGCGCAGGCAGCCGAGCACGTGAACGTCTAGCGTGGACATCAGCGCCGCCGCGTACGGCGGGAGACGCGCATGAGGGCGCGCGCGGGTTCGAGCTCGCCGCGGCGAGTCAAACCCCGCGCGATCGCTGCGACGAGTCAACGTCACCCCAACGTCACGCGTAAAGCGAATGAGCGTACGCCGCGTCTGGGCACTGGTCTCGGGCAGCGCCTTTGGTTAGTGTCCCGCGAACCGATGAGCACCGCGACGTACTCCACCGACCGCCCGCCGAACGTCTCCGGGGCAAGCCTCGAGCCGCAGGCTGCCGTCGCGCGGCACCCGCTCGATACGTGTGCCGACGACGTGATCAAGGTCCTGCGCGACGACGGCTCGCTCGACCCCGCGCACGATCCGAAGCTCGAGCCATCGGAGGTGATCGCCCTCTACAAGGCCATGATGCGCACGCGCCTGCTCGACGAGCGGCTCGTGGCGCTGCAGCGCCAGGGGCGCATCGGGTTCCACATCGGCTCGCTGGGTGAGGAGGCGACGGTCCTCGGCAGCGTGTCCGCGACGCGGCCCCAGGACTGGGTGTTCCCGTGCTACCGCGAGTTCGGCGCGGCGCTCTGGCGAGGGCTGCCGCTCCAGCGGTACATCGACAACATGTTCGGCAACGCGAACGACACGGTGAAGGGGCGGCAGATGCCGGACCACTACACCTACCGCGAGGGCCACTTCGGCTCGGTGAGCTCGCCCATCGGCACGCAGATCACCCAGGCTGTCGGCTTCGCGTGGGCCGCCAAGCTGAAGCGCGACGAGCTCGTCACGCTGGCCTACTTCGGCGACGGCGCGACGAGCTCGTCGGATTTCCACAGCGGCCTGAACTTCGCTGGCGTGTTCAAGGTGCCGGTCATCTTCCTCTGCCGGAACAACGGCTGGGCGATCAGCGTGCCGACCGAGCGCCAGACGTCGAGCAACACGTTCGCGAGCAAGGGCGTCGCCTACGGCGTCCCCGGGGTGCGGGTCGACGGCAACGACGTGTTCGCCGTCGTGAAGGTGATGCGCGACGCGATCGCGCGCGCCTCGCGCGGCGAGGGCGCGACGCTCATCGAGGCGATGACGTACCGCCTGTCGGGCCACTCGACGAGCGACGACCCGAAGGCGTACCGCCCCGACGCATGGCTCGACCCGTGGCGGCGGCTCGACCCGATCGCGCGGCTCCGGCGGCACATCGAGCGCACCCAGGGCTGGACGGAGGCGCAGGATCGCGAGATCGAGGCGGCGGTCGACGCGGAGGTCAAGGCGTGCATCGCGGCCTCGGAGAAGGTCCCGCCGCCGCCGCTCGACTCGATGTTCGAGGACGTCTATGCGGAGCCGCCCTGGCACCTCGTGGAGCAGCGGGAGCAGCTCAAGGCGGGCTCGAGGCCCAAGGGCCACGGCGGCCACTAGGCTGCGCGGACGGCGGCGTCGGCGTGGCGGCTCGCCGGACGGCGGCGCGGCGGGGGTGGCGCCGCTGCCCGCGATCGGCGGGGAGCCTCGGGGGGCCGGGGCGCCGGTGAGGTTGTACCCCCACCTGTTGGCCGAGAGACGGAGACGAAGAGCATGCCTCAGATGAACATGGTCCAGGCGATCAACGACGCGCTACGCCACGAGATGCGGCGGGACGCGCGGGTCGTCGTGCTCGGCGAGGATGTCGGCAAGGTCGGCGGCGTGTTCCGCGTGACCCAGGGCCTGTTCGACGAGTTCGGGGACGACCGGGTCATCGACACGCCGCTCTCGGAGAACGGGATCGTGGGGACGGCCATCGGGATGGCGCTCTACGGGCTCGTGCCGATCCCGGAGATCCAGTTCGCCGATTTCATCTATCCCGCGTACGACCAGATCGTGTCCGAGCTGGCGAAGTACCGCTACCGGTCGGGGGGCGAGTATCCGTCCAAGCTGGTCATCCGGACGCCGTTCGGCGGCGGCATCCGCGGCGGGCACTACCACTCGCAGTCGCCCGAGGCGCAGTTCATCCACGTGGCGGGCCTGAAGGTCGTGTGCCCGTCGAACCCGGCCGACGCGAAGGGGCTCTTGCTCTCGTCGATCCGGGACCCGGATCCGGTGCTGTTCTTCGAGCCGAAGCGCATCTACCGCGCCGCGAAGGGCGACGTCCCCGAGGGCGAGTACACGGTCCCGCTCGGCCAGGCGAAGGTGGTCCGGCCGGGCTGGCACGTGACGCTCGTTGTCTGGGGCGCGATGCTCTACGAGGCGCTCGACGCGGCGAACCAGGCGGCCGCTCAGGGCGTCGAGTGCGAGGTGATCGACCTGCGCACGCTGTGGCCGCTCGACATCGACACGGTGATCGAGTCGGTGAAGCGGACGGGCCGGTTCATCGTTGTGCACGAGGCGCCGAAGACGTGCGGCCTCGGGGGCGAGCTCGTCGCGCTGGTCAACGAGAAGGCGTTCCTCCACCTGGAGGCGCCGCCGGTCCGGGTCACGGGCTTCGATACCCCGTTCCCGTACACCCTCGAGAACGAGTATCTCCCTCTGTCCCATCGTATCCTTCCGGCGATCCTGGAGACGGCGAGGTACTGACGCATGGGCAAGTACGAGTTCAGGCTTCCGGACATCGGCGAGGGCGTCACCGAGGGCGAGATCGTGACCTGGCTGGTGTCGCCGGGCGACATGGTCGCCGAGGACCAGCCGATGGTCGAGGTGATGACCGACAAGGCGACGGTGACGATCACGTCGCCGCGCACGGGCCGGATCGTGGAGACGCGGGGCAAGGTGGGCGGGGTCGTCCCTGTCCACTCGGTGCTCGTCGTGTTCGACCTCGACGACCGGCCTGAGGCGGCGGCGGCGGCGCCCGCGTCGGGGGCGGGGGTGCGACAGGCGGCCGCGAAGACGGGCCCCGCGGAGCCGCCCGCGGCGGCGGCCGCGAAATCCGGGCCTGCAGAGCCCGCGGCGACGGCGGTCGGCGACATCCGGGAGGACCTCCCGGGGATGAACCTGGTGGCGCCGGCGCGGTCGGCGTGGGCGAACGGCAGCATCGGCGCGGGGGGGCGTGCGGCGGCCTACTTCAACGAGAAGCCGCTCGCGACGCCCGCGACGCGCAAGCTGGCGCGCGACCTCGGGGTCGACCTGCGGCGCGTGCCGCCGACCGGCCCGGCGGGCCGCGTGACGAAGGACGACGTGCGGGCGCTCGAGGCGCCGGAGGTGGAGCCCCCGACGGCTCCGATGGTGTTCGATCCGGGGCATGACCGGGCGGCGGCGCCCCTGGACGCGGGGGAGCGCGCGGCGGCCGGGCGGCCCGAGGAGGACCGCGGGCGCGGGGCGGCCCGGCCCGAGGGGGAGCGCGGCCGGGGGTTGCCCTCGGCGCCGGGCGACGAGCGCATCCCGCTGCGGGGCGTGCGCAAGCGGATCTTCGAGGCGATGTCGCGGTCGAAGCACACGGCGGCGCACTTCACCTTCGTCGAGGAGTGCGACGTCTCCGCGCTGAAGGAGCGCCGCGCGCGCCTGCGGCCGCTGGCCGAGAAGGCGGGCGTGAAGCTCACGTTCCTGCCCTTCTTCGTGAAGGCCGTCGTCGCGGCGCTGAAGAAGCACCCGATGCTGAACAGCGCGTTCGACGAGGCGGCGCAGGAGATCGTCGTCAAGAAGAGCTATCATATCGGCATCGCGTCCGCGACCGAGGCCGGGCTCATCGTGCCTGTCGTGCGCGACGCGGATCGCCGGAGCGTGCTGGAGATCGCGCAGGAGATCGCGCGGCTCGGCGAGGACACGAAGTCGGGGCGGGTGAAGCCGGAGGACCTCGGCGGCTCGACGTTCACGATCACGTCGCTCGGCCAGCAAGGGGGGCTGTTCGCGACGCCGATACTGAACTTCCCGGAGGTCGCGATCCTCGGGATCCACCAGATGAAGCAGAAGCCGGTGGTGCGCGACGGGCAGATCGTGATCGGCGAGGTGATGCTGGTGTCGCTGTCGTTCGACCACCGGATCATTGATGGGCACGTGGGAGCGGCGTTCGCCTACGAGATCATCGGGTACCTGGAGGATCCGGATCGGCTGTTTTTGGAGATGAGCTGAGCTGAGCGAGCGAACACGAGCCGGGGGCCAGGGTCGTTCCTGAGCGCGGCGCGCGAGGCCGGGGGCTTGCCGAGACGCCCGGCCCCCGGGGAGGGTGCTCGTGGCGTGGGCGCGGGGTGGGGCCCCGCCGAACTCGCCTGAGCCATCTATCCTCCGGCAGAGCCGGAGGATAGATGGCTATTGGGCTCAGACAGCGGCCCATCCCCACCCCGCGCCCACGCCACGAGCACCCTCCCCGGGGGCCTACCGCTGACGCAGGATCAGGGCCTCTGTGGCCAGAGCCTCGAGTGGGCCGATACCCTTGTCGGTCATTCGCACTTCCGTCCGGAGGGGAGGATGACCACAAGGAAGCGACGTTTCGGCTCCGCGCGCATCCCGCCGCGAAAGGCGTCACCACGATCCGCTCGGACCTGTCCGACGGCCACGATGCGAGTGCAACGTTGATGGCAGCGCCCATTCAGCCTCGGCGTCGGAGCCGCGTGAGTTCAGCCTGCTCTCGAAGCCTTCTGGACCGGCGATCGCTTCGGCCCAAATCCCATCATCACGCCAGTCAGGCAGCCAGCGCTATGATGGCAAGCCCCTGCGGCGACAATGCGTCAAGGGTCAAGGTGTGTTGGTATCGGGGTAGAAGGGTGTCCGCCCATAGGAGCGCTCGCAGGCCTCATAGCCCTTGCGAGCGTCGTCGTCGCTCTCGTCGAGGTAGGTCCGGCGCATGTCGGGGTCGAGGCAATCGGCGGGGGCCGCTCGAAGACTCTGCCGGAGCCCAGAGATAGACAGGGGCCACACCCGCGCGGTCTTGTCATTCGAGGCGGTGACGACCCGCTGGCTGTCGGGGCTGAACGCCGCGGACCTGACCATGCCTTCATGGCCTCGGAGGACGACGGGGCTGCCGGACCCGTCCGCGTTCCACACCCGCGCGGTCTTGTCGTCCGAGGCGGTGACGATTCGCTGGCCGTCGGGGCTGAACGCCGTGGACCTGACCCCGTCTTCAGGGCCGCGGAGGACGACGGGGCTGCCGGACCCGTCCGCGTTCCACACCCGCACGGTCCTGTCGCCCGAGGTGGTGACGACCCGCTGGCCGTCGGGGCTGAACGCCGCGGACCAGACCACGCCTTCATGGCCTCGGAGGACGACGGGGCTGCCGGACCCGTCCGCGTTCCACACTAGCGCGGTCCAGTCCCCCGAGGCGGTGACGACCCACTGGCCGTCGGGGCTGAACGCCGCGGACCTGACCATGCCTTCATGGCCTCGGAGGACGACGGGGCTGCCGGACCCGTCCGCGTTCCACACTAGCGCGGTCTTGTCGTCCGAGGCGGTGACGACCCACTGGCCGTCGGGGCTGAACGCCGCGGACCAGACCACGCCTTCATGGCCTCGGAGGACGACGGGGCTGCCGGACCCGTCCGCGTTCCACACCCGCGCGGTCTTGTCATTCGAGGCGGTGACGACCCGCTGGCCGTCGGGGCTGAACGCCGCGGACCAGAGCACGCCTTCATGGCCTCGGAGGACGACGGGGCTGCCGGACCCGTCCGCGTTCCACACCCGCGCGGTCTCGTCATTCGAGGCGGTGACGACCCGCTGGCCGTCGGGGCTGAACGCCGCGGACCAGAGCACGCCTTCATGGCCTCGGAGGACGGGGCTGCCGGACCCGTCCGCGTTCCACACCCGCGCGGTCTCGTCGTTCGAGGCGGTGACGACCCGCTGGCCGTCGGGGCTGAACGCCGCGGACCTGACCACGCCTTCATGGCCTCGGAGGACGACGGGGCTGCCGGACCCGTCCGCGTTCCACACCCGCGCGGTCTTGTCGTCCGAGGCGGTGACGACCCACTGGCCGTCGGGGCTGAACGCCGCGGACCTGACCACGCCTTCATGGCCTCGGAGGACGACGGGGCTGCCGGACCCGTCCGCGTTCCACACCCGCGCGGTCTTGTCGTCCGAGGCGGTGACGACCCGCTGGCCGTCGGGGCTGAACGCCGCGGACCAGAGCACGCCTTCATGGCCTCGGAGGACGACGGGGCTGCCGGACCCGTCCGCGTTCCACACCCGCGCGGTCTTGTCGTCCGAGGCGGTGACGACCCGCTGGCCGTCGGGGCTGAACGCCGCGGACCAGAGCACGCCTTCATGGCCTCGGAGGACGACGGGGCTGCCGGACCCGTCCGCGTTCCACACCCGCGCGGTCCCGTCCCCCGAGGCGGTGACGACCCACTGGCCGTCGGGGCTGAACGCCGCGGACCAGACCACGCCTTCATGGCCTCGGAGGACGACGGGGCTGCCGGACCCGTCCGCGTTCCACACCCGCGCGGTCCCGTCCCCCGAGGCGGTGACGACCCGCTGGCCGTCGGGGCTGAACGCCGCGGACCTGACCACGCCTTCATGGCCTCGGAGGACGACGGGGCTGCCGGACCCGTCCGCGTTCCACACCCGCGCGGTCTTGTCATCCGAGGCGGTGACGACCCACTGGCCGTCGGGGCTGAACGCCGCGGACCAGACCACGCCTTCATGGCCTCGGAGGACGACGGGGCTGCCGGACCCGTCCGCGTTCCACACCCGCGCGGTCTTGTCGTCCGAGACGGTGACGACCCACTGGCCGTCGGGGCTGAACGCGCAGTCACTCAATGGGCCCTGATGGCCTCGCATAGTCGCCATGAGTAGCCCCCGCGCAAGAACCTCATGCGTCAACTCGGGCCATCCCCGTATTCTTTGCGGTTCCTCGACCTCAAGGAGGAGCCTAACCGCCGAAGCACGTTGACCTGTCGCGACAAGCTCACGAGCGCCGGCCATCAATGAAGCCGTACGTGCCCGCGCAGCCTGCGCGTCCGCGTCTCGCTGAGCCGCCCGCGCGGCATCGCTGGCCACCAGCGCTTTCTCCCGCTGCCCGAGGGCCCAGATGACGACAGCCACCATCACCGCCGCCGCCACCCCCAGCGCCGCCGCGATGGCCACGAGTCTCCGCCGCTTCGCGCGCTCTCTGGCCAGCCTCTGCTCTTCCTCCCGCGCCTGCCTCCGCTCGAAGACCTTCTTGGCGAGCCAGTCGTGCCCCAGCTCGAACAGCCGATTCCCCTGGCGCTCCTCCGCGCGCAGCACTCCGGCCCGTTCCAGCCGCTCCAGCACCTCGGTCGCGTCCCCGGCCGGCAGCACGAGGCGCGCCGCCTTCTCCGTCAGCGGCTTCCGGTTCCCCGCCGGATCGATCAGGTGCTCTTCCAAAAGGCTACGTCCCGCGTCCTTCAGCGGGCCCAGCCCCTCCTCGGTCACCTCCAGGTACCGGCGAAGGATCGCCTCGGCCTCGACCACACCAGGCTCGTGCCCTTTCCCCGCGGCCCGCTCCTCCCAGAGCACCCGACACACGATCTGGGCGTAGACCGCCTGCACCTCCGCCTCGTCCGACGCCGAAGAGCCAGGCGCCCTCACCTCGAGCATCAGCGCGTGGATCTGCCGCTCGGACCACCGTTGCTCCTCCGCTGCACGGCAGACCGCACGGACCATCTCGCTCACCGAGAGCGGCCCGACCCGGAACCCGTTGTCGAGCAGCTTGCGGCGGCCCCGGAGCCGATCCCGGAAGCGTCCCAGGTAATCCTCCCGCAGCGAGAGCACCAGCTTCAGACCGCGCAATGGCTGATCCGCCAGCCGATCGATGCACTCGGCGAGCGCCTCGAGCTCCGCCGGATCCCGGCCGGGAAAGAGGAGCTGCTCGATCTGGTCGAGGTAGATCAGGATGGGCCGCTCCGACCGCCGCGCCGCCCGCTGCGCCGCCAGCAGCGCCGCCTCGTCCGGCGCCATCTCCCGCGGCCGCTCCCCCAGCTTGAGCGCGGTATACATCGCGTCGGCTATCCATTCGATCGGACGCTCGCCTTCAGGCCACGTGTCGACGCGCACCGCCCGCGCCTCGTGCGAAGCCTCCAGCTCGGGGATCACGCCCGCCTGCATCAGCGAGGACTTGCCTGCACCCGAAGGCCCGAAGACCGTGACGCAGCGATGGGCCAGGATGCTGCCCGAGAGCCTCTCGGTCATCTCCTCGCGGCCGAAGAAGCGCTCTCGCTCGCTCGCGCGGTAGGGCTGCGGCCCTGGAAAGGGGTTCTGGCTCATCGGGTCGTCGCCTCGGGCCGCGCAACCGCGGCGAGCACCGCCGAAAGCTCGTCCGGCTCCTCTCGCAACGCGGCGATCCGCCCCGTTCCCGGCAGGCCTCCGCCGCTCTCCCAGATCTCCTGCTCGGCCGGGTCGACCCGGGGGCTCAGCAGCGACAGGCTGCCTTTCGGCGCGGGCCGCTGGTCATAGAGCCAGCGCAAGAGCATGCGGTGCCGCCACTCCAGCACCGAGAGGCCCACGAACAGGCCCGGTTGATTGCGCAGCCAGCCCATCAGGCCATCCGCCCACTCGGGAGGGCGAAACCCCTCCACGCCGATCAGGCCGTGGATGTGCTGATCCTCCGTGAGCATCGCGCTCGTGAAGACCGGCCGCGGCTCCGGCAGGTAGCCGCCGTAGAGACGCAGCACAACGAGATCGCTCTCGCGATCGAAGCGGTTCGGAAGGCCCGCCAGCTTCGTCCACGCCTTCGTGCCGCCGGCGCGCTTCACCACCCGCGGCTTGCCCACCGTGTCGAGGAGCGACGGCTGGATCACGTACACCGTGCGATCCGGCTGGTGCTCGGCGATGGCCCGCTCGAGCAGCGGAAGCCATAACAACGTCACGTGCACGCCCGGCCGCAAGAGCCGCCCCAGCGACGCCACGAGCGGCGGCGTGTGCGCGTCTAGCTTGCCGTGGAGCGCGTCCTGGAACACCTCGTAGAGCTTCTCCTGGCCGAAGCGCAGCGCGCAGCGCTGGGTGAGCGCGGAGAGCGACAGGGCGTCTCCCCCGGGGTCGCCGCTCTCGGCGAGGAACCGCTGGAGCTCGCGGCGGAACTCCGACTTGTTGTCCTGGCCGTGGTCGCCGAGCACCATCGAGAACGGCCGCTCGAGGAGGCCCTGGAGCGCCGGCGCCAGGCTCCTCGCGCGGCCCGAGAGCGCGCGCCGCGCGACGGGAGGCGAGACCTTGCGGCGCTCGAAATCGAAGATCGTCGCGCCCGGGCCACGCAAGGTGAGCACCGGGGAGAACCCCTCCGCGCTCTGCAAGAGCATCGTCCGCCGCGCGGCCGCGAGGCTCGCCGCCACGTCGCCGTGCGCGCGCCCCGATCCGGTGAGCGTTCGATAGAACTCCTTCGAGCACAGCCGAGCCATGCCGGCCTCGACCGGCCAGAGGTGCGCCACGACCGCATCCGCGCCCGCCCGCGCCAGGATCTCCGCCGCGCTGCCAAAGGCCCCGGGCGCGGCTCCCTCGCACGCCTCCAGCACCACCAGCCGGAGGTCCTCGCCGAAGCTCGCCGAGAGCTCCTGCGCCAGCGATCCGGCGGAGATCCGGGCCTCCTCGCCGTCCTCGTCGGCGAGCCGGAGCATCGGCCGGCCATCCGGGGCGACGGTGCCGTGCCCGAGGAAATGGACGATGTGCGGGCTCTTGCTGCGGCGAAGCTGCTCGAACAGGAAACGCTGACCCGCACGAGGGCCGTTGATCGGATCCAGCCACTCGATCTCGCCGGCCTCGATCTGGTCGGAGAGCGCCTCCTTCAGGATCCCGAGGGCACTCCCCTCTCCCGACGGCGCGATCGCGAGCAGGCGCACCGCCCCGGCCACCTCCCGCGGCTCCCACGGGCCTGTGATGGCCACGCTCCGGGCGAGCAGGACCCGAGGGGAGCTGCCCCAGAAGCCCTCGCTGGTCTCGGGCTCGCAGAGCGCTTCCCAGGGAAACGCCTGCAGGACGGGATCGCGCAGCAGCAATCGCTGCAAGAGCGGTCGGTCCTGCGCGGCCTCGATCAGGCGAGCGGCGACGTCCCGGAGCTCGCCCTGGAAGACCGCCGCGTGGAGCGCCCGTGCCTCGCTCAACGCCGGCGCGCCGAGGGGCTGGCCGTTGCTCACCGCGTGCCCGACGCTCCTCGTGAACGCCGTGAGCCGCTCCCGGGTGACCTCCGAACCCAGCGACCGGGACGGCAGGCGCTCCCCGCGGCTGCCGCGGGCGGCGAGCCGCAGCTCGCCGCCGTGGAGCTCGAGCTCGAGCTCAAGCCAGAAGGGCAGGTCCATCGGAGATCGCCTCTGCCTCGAGCCATCGCCCGCAGGCGAGATGCGTGCGTCGTCCGCTGTCCACCGAAAGCGGCGGTTCCGTGGTCGCCCCGGTGCTCATCCCACTGCCCCTCTCGGTAACGACCACTCTATGGATCCCCTCGGGGGCCAAGATAACGGATCCCGTCACGCGGTGCGCAGGAAACACCATCTGCCGCCGGCCTCCGGGCGGGACATCGGGCTTGATCGAGGGCAAGGCGGCAGCCCTCGGGGGCCGTTCGCCTGGGAGATCATCGGGTCCCTGGAGGATCCCGCTCGGCTACTCCTCGAAATGAGCTGACCGGCGGCCGCGCGCGGCAGCGATGCGCCCACGGCTTGTCGCGCGGGGCCGGAACCGGCAACATTGCGCCCCGTGATCGCGATTCCCAAGACCCTCGAGGACGCGCTGCGCGACCGGTTCGTCGTGCCCTTCGTCGGCGCCGGCGTGTCCATGGCCGCGCTGGACCGGAACGGGAAGCGGATGTTCCCCAGCTGGGGAGACCTGCTCCTCGGAGCAGCCGCGCGCCTCCGCGAGGACGGCAAGCGGCCCGAGGCCAACGTCGTGGAAGGGCTGCTGGAGAAGCGGGCGCCCGACTACTTCGAGGCGGCCCGGTACGCGCGCGAGGGCATGGGGGCGGGCTGGTACCGCTACCTCCGCCAGGTGCTGGATCCGCCGGGCAATCGCATCGACACCGGATCTCTGTCGCTCGCGCGCGCCGTCTGGCAGCTGCCGAGCAGGCTGGTGATCACGACCAACTATGATCAGATCCTCCGCTACGCGCTCGACGATCCGAACGATCTCGTGCAGATCAGCGTCGACGCGACGGCGGAGCTGTCCGCCATGCTGCGCGACGAGATCGATCGCCCGACGGTCTGGCACCTGCACGGCTTCATCCAGCAGCCGCAGCGGCTGATCCTGACGCCGGACGGCTACCGCGAGCTGTACCCGAGCCAGGAGGACGAGGTGCGCTACCGCGGCGCGCTGCAGGCGCTGCGCCACCTGCTTGCGGCGCGCACCTTCCTGTTCGTCGGCTTCAGCCTCGACGACGCGATGTTCGGCAACCAGATCGCGTGGGTCCAGGAGGCCTTCGGCGGCGCCGCGGGGCCGCACTACATGCTCGTTCGGGCGCGCGAGCTGCGCGACACCCAGCGGCGCCTGAAGGACCTGAGCTGCATCGAGTTCCTGACGTTCGAGGAGTTCGGTGATCCCCTGGTGGCGCTAGTCCACGCCCTCGGTTCCGCCGGGAACCGGGAGCCCGCCACGCCGCCGCCGCTCATGGCGGGCGCCCCTCGGCCCACCGCGCGCCTCGAGGTGGCGGCCGCCCCGTCCCCCGCCCCCGCCGGGCCCCTCGCGTTCCTCGCCGACGAGATCGAGGTGATGGTCCCTCCCGTCACCCGGGTCGCACACCGCGGGCTCCTCCCTGAGGCGGCGCCCGCCCCGCCCGCCGCCGCCGCGACGCCTCGAAGTTTCGAGACGACCGCGGGGGACGGCGGCATGGACATGGCGCTCGTGAGGCAGAGCTATCGGCTCGTCCACCAGTATCAGCGCCGCGTCTTCGATCGGCTGGCAGAGCTGTCCGACGCGCTCGCGGGCATCGGGCTCGCGTTCGAGCGCTGGGATCCGTCCCTGTTCTCGCGTCACCCGAAATCGACCACCGAGTTCTTTCGCCGCAAGTACTGGGCCTGGGATTTCCTGCCTGCGTATCGCCTCCAGCTCGTCTGGCAGTCATCGACCAGCACCTCGCGGAGCGTGGTCGTCGACGTGGTGTCGGACACGGGCTTCACGCGCAGCGGAGGTGATGAGCCGGATCCGACGCGCTTCGGCGGCGCGCGCGCGGCGGGCTCCGAGCTGCAGATCAACCTGATGCGCTCCTCCGTTCGGAACCTGCCGTGGAACCAGATCTGGTCGTCCTTGAGCGAACAGGAGGACACCATCTACGACGGAAACGATCACGATCTCGACGCCGGCGGGCGCCCGTGTACCTACCGCTATCTCCGCGTCGATCTCGGCGCTGCGCTGGACAAGGAGGCGTTCAGCGAGCGCGTCATCGCGCCTGTCAGCGCCTGGCTCAATCGCTGACCGAGATCCTCGGACGAGCGCGCCCCGCGCGGGCGCGGGGCGGCAGGAGGCTGAGTCGATATGTTGTTCGGGGATCGGCAGGACTTCGCCATCGAAGCGGACGTGGAGCCCAACCTGGAGCCCCCGAGCGCAGTGTGGGGACGCATGTGCGTCTGGTGCCGCGGGGTGGCCTTCGGAGACTTCGGGGAGTCGCACTGTGCGCTGTACCCGGCTTACCGCTCCTTTCGCTGGCTGCCCTCCAACCTCGACCGCCTGTGGTCCGAGAAGCTGGCCGGGTTGGACGACATCGCTGCCTGGAACTTCCTCGACGGGCTATTGTACAGCCATCATGGAGACGTCGAAGTGCCCGACACCCGAACGGCCGAGGAGCGCCGCCGGGACTGGACGTTCTGGAGCGCCCACGATTTCCTGACCAACTGGGGCGAGCAGTTCGCCGGGTGCAAAGCATTCGTCCTCTGTCCGCCCGGCGGCTCGGTTCGCATCCTCTCTCGCGAGCTACCCGGGCACATGGGCCGCGGCGTGGAGGTGTCGCGGGCCGGGCTCGTTGCAGCCGCCGAGGGGTTCGCACGCTGGTTCGAGCAACAGGCGCGGCGTCTGGAAGGCGGTCCGGTCTAACGCATGCGCATCCCAGAAAGGTAGCGCCGGCCCGCGACAGTCGCGCCGCGTCTCGGCGGGGTATCCCGGCGCTCAACCCGGCGCGACAGCGGGCTGCGATGCGAGCGCCCCGGAGATGACGTGAACCGGGACGCCGCAGGTCACTACTACTACAGGCCACTACGAACGAGATGATAGGCGGCGCGCCGTTGGGCGAGGCGCCGGACACCGCCGCGCCAGGCGCTCCCCCGGGCGGTGCGGCACCGGGCGATGAGGGCGCCGTCAGGCCGGGCGGGCCAGCGTCCTGGGGCGCCGCGGCGGCGTCGCATCGATGATGCCGTGCGACCACCGCGGCCCTTGTAGAGCGACGGCGCGATCGTGTCGGCATCCCCCTCGTTCCAGCGGAGAGAGGCGATCGCCCGGCGTGTCTGGTCGTAGGCGTGCACGAGCAGCGCGATGCTCAGCGGATCGCAGGCGGCTGCAGGCACGGCGACCAGGCGCGTCGCCGCCGTCGCCGCCCCACGCACCGAGCCGTGCATTTTCTCAAACGGAACCGGAAATCCAGCCGCAATTCTGGATATGAGCACCCTCCTTTCGCCCGCCGACGACACCTCCCGCAACGCGACATGGAATTCCGTTCACGCTGCTGCACTGAACGTCCTCCCCAGTGCGCTCCGGCTCCTGGGGGTCGCCGAGCCCGATATCGACGACCTGTCCCAGGAGATCTTGCTCGCGGCGTACGAGAGCCTGGATCGGTTCGATCCCGCCTACCCCGCCTCTATCTCGGCGCCGCTGGACGAGGCCGACTCCGCCGGTGATCCGCCGCAGCGGGATGGCAGGCGCCAGCAAGGCAGCGCGGAGGCCCGGTGGGTGTTCGGGATCGCCTGGAGGAAGGTCAGCCGCTACATGGACCGCGCTTACCGCCGCCGCGAGGTGCCGACGGGCTTGCACCCCACGCCGCACGGCCAGGCCGTCGATCCCGCGCCGAGCAGCGAGCAGCGCATCGCTGACCGAGAGCGGCTTGAGCTCGCGATCGCGGTGCTCGGCACGATCGCCCCGGAGAGGCGGATCCTCCTCGTCCTGCACGAGGCGTTCGAGGTGCCGATCGTGGAGATCGCGCGCGAGCTCGGCATCAACTACAACACCGCCTGCAACCGGCTGCGCCTCGCCCGCGAGGACTACCGCGCCGCCGTCGCGCGGCTGCGCCCGGAGCAGCGACAGGCGCTGCGCGCGTGCTGGCTCCTGTTCCCGCTGGCGTCCAGCTCCCTGGCACGCGAGGACGGCGCGAGCGCCTCGACGCCGCCGGGCGCCCCGCCGGCGCCGTCTCAGGCGGCGCTGCCCGTGCTGCCTCCTTCTTTGCCTGCACCGCCGGCCACCCCGCCGCTTGCTCCACCCGTACCTCCTGCCTCCTTGCCGCCTGCGCCTCCTCCGCCTGCGCCTCCGGCGCCGCTGCCGGGGACGCCGGCGGCCCCGAGCCTGCGGCGGACGCTCGCCCGTGTCGGCCTCGCCCTCGGCTCGGCCGCGGCGGGCATCGCCAGCACGATCGCGGTGCAGCTCGCCATCGCGTCACCGCCGGCCCAGTGGGCTCGCCGCTTCGGGGCGCTGCTGCCCGAGCTGCCGCCCGTGAGCGCCGCCTGCCTTGCAGCGACCCCGCCGCTGCAGGCGCTGGAGCCGGGGCCCGTCGCTCCCGCGCCCGAGGCGCCCCACCGGCCGTGCCCTGCTGCTCCGCGGGCGGCGCCACGGGCCAGCGAGCGCGATGACACGTTCGCGGAGGAGCTGCGGCTGCTCACCGCGGCGCGAGAGCGCCTCTCTGCCGGTGACCCCGCCGGGGCGCTCCGGCAGATCGCCGTGCACGAGCAGCGGTTCCCCGGGGGCCAGCTGAAGAACGTGCGGGAGCGGCTCCGCACGATCGCCCGGGCGCGCCTCTCTCCTCCGGAGCAGCGTGCGCCGGGAGGAGCGCCGTCGCGATGAGCAGCGCCTGGGCCAGACACGGGCTCGGCGCGCGCCAGGCCCGGCGCGCTATCGGATCGATCCGGGGCGCAGGGCGCCCGGCGCGCGCCGCCGTGGCGGCGGCCACGGCCGCCAGGGTCCTGCTGTGCGTCGCGGCGGCGCGCGCCGCGCCGG
The DNA here is from genome assembly GCF_051524395.1 of Sorangium sp. So ce117. Classification (NCBI taxonomy): domain Bacteria; kingdom Pseudomonadati; phylum Myxococcota; order Polyangiales; family Polyangiaceae; genus Sorangium; species Sorangium sp. So ce117. The sequence goes on along the minus strand of NZ_CP150309.1, from coordinate 2,292,441 downwards.
AGCTGCCGCGGGCCGCGATGCGGCTGGAGGTGTTGCGGGGCCCCGGCGCCGAAGCCTGCCCCGACGAAGCGCTCCTGCGCGCGGAGGTGACGCGCGGGCTGGGCGCCGATCCGTTCCAGGACGACGCGCCGCGGGTGCTCACGGTCACCATCGCGCAGGCGGGGCCGGAGCTCACGGCCTCGATGGCCCTGCGCGAGAGCGAGAGTGCGGGCGAGACAGCCTGGGCCGAGGGGTTCAGCACCCGGCGCGGCTGCGAGGCCCTGCTCTCCGGCGCAGCCCTCGCGATCGTGGCGCAGATCCTGAACGCGCCGGAGCGGGCGTCACCGCCCTCCGAAGCCTCACCGCCGCCCGAGCCCTCAGCACCGCCTTCACCGCCGCTTCCGCAGGCGCGCCGGGCCGCGCCCGAGCCAGTGCGCCGGACCGAACATCCGAAGGCGCCAACACCGCCAGAGGCAGCCCCATCCCCGTCGGAGCCGCTGCGGCTCGAAGCGGGGGTCGGCGCGACCCTGGGCCTGGGGATCACGCCGGGGGCCGCGGCTGGCCTGACGTTGTCCTTCGGCGTTCGCCGGCCCGCCTGGTCGATCGCGGTGGAGGGGCGAGGGCTCGTCTCCCTGCGAGAGGAGGTGAAAGACATGATCATCAGCACGAGAGCCCTCACGGCGGCTGGTGTGGGCTGTCTGCGCGGCAGCCATCTGTTCGGCTGCGGGGTCGCGACCGTCGGCTTCGTCCGGTTCGTACCCCGGCATCCGTGGGACATGACGGTACGCGACGACGCTCTGTTCAGCGTTGGAGCGCGGCTCGGCAGCGCCTGGGCCCTGTCGGACAGGTGGAGCGCGCATGGATACGCCGAGGCCAACGCGATCGTTGCGGAGGCGGTGATCCGGCGCCGTAGCCAGCGGCGCGAGACAGCTGGATCCATCACATGGTCCTCACCTCCGGTCGGCGCGGCGCTCGGACTCGGTGTCACGGCGACGTACTGAACGATTTCGTGGAGGCCCCGGCTCTCCTCGCCATCGAGATAAGAATTTTCAGAAGGAATCCTCAATGCTCAGTGCAATCGACTGTCTCGTGAAAGCTTCCCGTTGTGAGCGCGGGCCATCTCTACGTATCTTGTCCGGCATGCGAACCCCCTTCCTCCTGCTCGTGGGCTCTCTCTTCTTGCCTGGCTGTCCCGGAGATCCGACCGTAATCGGTCCCTGTCAGCCGCAGGAGTACGGCAATCCAGGTTGCCCGTGGCCCGAGCAAGGCGGCGGCGGGGCTGGCGGCGAAGGTGGGGGCGGCGGGGCCGGCGGCAGCGGCGGGACAGGCGGCGGCGACGAGACCGCCTGCGCCGGCGATTGCGTCCCACCGGCGCCGCTCGGCTGGTTCGGACCGGCGCTCCTCTGGTTCGGCCCGCGGGACCAGGTGCCGGACTGCCCCGCCGACGCCCCGAACGTCGGCTACGAGGGGTTCGCCGACCTTGCGCCCGCGCCGCTCGCCTGCGGGGCCTGCCTGTGCGATCCGCCGGACGCGGCCACAGCCTCGTGCCAGCTCCCGCTGGGCTGGTCGGCGCACACCTCGACGACGTGTTCCGGCGACGCCGGCAGCGTCGAGACCACCTTCGCCGCGCCCGACGGCTGGGACGGCGCCTGCTCCGCCGAAAACGCCATCCCCGCGGGCCAGAACTGCGGCGGGCAGCCGTGTGTGAAGTCGATCTCGATCGACGCGCCCACCGTGCTGGTCACCGCCACCGCCGCCTGCACGCCGAGGGTCGATGAGCCCCCGCCGCCGGCGCTCCTCGATCCCTGGCTGACCCGGGCGCTCGCCTGCGTGCCCGGCGCCTACACCGAGTGCCTGGGCGACCGGAGCACCTGCATGCCCTCGCCCGACCAGCCCGGGGTCCCGCCGCCCGGCGGCTTCCTGACGTGCATCTTCCACGAGGGCGACGTGACGTGCGAAGAGCCCTACCTGGACAGGCACGTCTTCTACGGCGGCGCCGATGACACGCGCGGCTGCTCCGCGTGCGGCTGCGGGGAGCTGGAGGGCGCTTCCTGCACCATCATGGCCTCGGTCTACAGCGACGGGGCGTGCGCCGAGCAGGTCGCCTCGACCCTCGTCAGCTCCATGGCGCCGTTCTGCGGGGTCACGCCGCCCGGCATCGGTCTCGGCAGCAAGTCGGCGGAGGTCGTGGCCGTGGATCCCGGCGGCTGCGCCCCGAGCGGCGGCGAGCCGATCGGCGAGCTGCTGCCGGCAGAGCCGTCGACGTTCTGCTGCCAGGCCTAGTATCCACGTGGGCACCTTATGTCGACCGGGTGGCGCGGGACGGCCCGGCTCTGATGGCGTCGCGAACTTTCACACGGGTCGCCGCAGAAACCGCAGCTCGCCGAAACCGTGCGGATGCACAGAAGACCCTACAAAATAAGGGGATGCGAGGGACAAAAGTGCCCAAGTCGAGACCAGTAGGACGAGCTTGCGGTGGCGAACCAGCGCAATCCGTGGGTTCCGCCGGGACTTCGGGGGACGTGACGACGGCTCGCCGCCGTACGACCAACGCTGCAGTCGGGTCGCGAAGCGCACGGGGAAGACGACGACAGGAATGATCTGGGCGCTCCGAATCGGTCCATGGCAAGGGCACGTCTCCAGTTCATGGCGGATGGGGTGCCAGTGAGACGCTGCGATCGGCCCCGTCTCGGCCTGTCTGCGGAGATCATGCAGGCTCGTGACTCCTCCTCAGATCCGTCGAAGGCCGGGGCCGTCCACGGACGATTCTACGGACGGCCACCGCACGAAAATTTCGCGGCCGTCTTGTGAAGAATGATGCGCGGCAACGTGACCAGGCCAAACGCGCTCCTGGCGACGTAACGCGGGATACGCCGCCCGCCTTCCCTGCCTGACGCCGCTCTCCAGGGAAGGGCCCAGCGCTATCGGTGCCCTGCTGTTTGCATGCTCGCGCTGCGCGCCGGCGGGATAAGGTGCGCGGCGAACCCGGAGGCTAGGTGATGGTGAATCGTTCCTGGATGAAGTGGGCCACGACCGTGCTGGTGGGCAGCGCCGCGAGCGCATGCCTCATGGGATGCGGCGACGACGAGCCCGCACCCGCGACATGCTCGAAGGAAAACGTGGTCTGGGGCGCATGCGCGGGCGTCCCGACCGGAGAACTCTGCCCCGGCGAGACGTGCACGGCGGATGTCGCGTGCGCGTCGGTGCTCGATGTCGCGAGCGACGCCGAGCTCGCGTCCGCGGCCGCGGCAGCGTCGCGCGGCACGTGCATCGCGCTCGCACGAGGCCCGTATGGTGCGGTCACCCTCCGCGACGGGGTCAGCCTCCTCGGGCGCTCGGCCGACGACGTGAGGGTCGAGGGGATCACCCTGGAGGCCGGCAACGGCGCCGTGCTGCGCGGGCTCACCGTCGGGCGAGAGGGCGTGCGCGTGCTGGGGGCGACCGGCGTACGCATCGACTCGGTCCGCATCGCTGGGGAAAGGGACCACGCGATCCCGGGAGTTGCGCTCGATCCGGGCTCCTCGGTCACGATCGTGGCCTCCGAGATCGCCAGTTCCGGGGGCGCCGGCATCCTCGCCGAGGACGCCGACGTGACCGTGGAGCAGAGCGTCATCCGGGGCGCCCAGCAAGGCGGGATCCGGATCCAGGGCTCGGGCTGCGACACGGATTGCATCTGCACGAGCCGCCCTGCGCTGGACGTGAAGCGCAGCGTGATCCGTGAAAACCACCTCATCGGCATCGAGGCCCGCGGCGCCGCCGTCACCCTGGAGGGCGTCGATGTGACTGGCACCAGGGAAGGCGATGTCCACCAGACGGGCAGCTTCGGAGGCGGCATCTCGGTGTCGCAGTGCTCGCACCTCCTCGGCGAAAGGAAGGTGCGGGTGCTCGACAGCCGCGATTGGGGCATCCTCGTCGACCGCTCGACGGCCGCGCTGGGCAAAGAGGAGGAGGAGGACGGCACCATCGAGATCAGCCGCAACCGGCGAGGGCTGTGGATCCAGAACGTCTGCCAGGGCGGCGGCGCGAGCTGCGTCTCGCTGCACAACGGGCAGCTGGACGGCAACTTCGGCGTCGGCATCGGGATCGCGGGGCAATCGCGCGGCGTCATCCTCTGCAGGTCGGCGGTGACAGCGACCGCGCTCGATACGCTGCCCGTCGACGGGCAAAACGGTCCGACGCGCGACGACGTGGGCGACGGCGTCGACTGGCTCGACCGTTCCGACGTGAGCATCGAAGAGCTGACCCTGAGCGGCAACGCGCGGCAGAGCCTGCTGCTCGACGGCCCTGCGAACGGCTTCATCGGGACGCTCCACATCACGGGCGACGCGGACAAGCCCCCGGTGCAGCAGAACTTCACGACGGGAGATCAGCCCGGCGGTCTCAGGCTGACGACCACTCCTGAGCGCACGCTCACGGTTCCGCAGTCGATTCCCTGGGATTGAAGCCGCCGAGTGAGCTCGGCGGCGCTCTCGGTGGACCCCGGCGCTGCATGCCAGGCGCGGGAGCACCGAGAGCAGCCCGGGCTGTGCGCTGCCTCCTCGCTGGAGAGCCGCGCCGGACGGCGGCGCGCGCCCGGGCCAGGCACAGCGGCGCGCCGTGGCGTCAAGGCCGCGGGGGCAGCTCCGGGAAGGGCGGGGGCTCCAGGTTGGCACGCTCCACCTGGCAGCGGTCGTCCGTCTTGGCGCAGTCCTTGGGGTCGGCGCCGAGGCGGGTGCACTGCCAGCCGCTGCTGCCTTCGAAGGAGGCGGGGAGACCATTGGAGGTCGCACCGTTGAGATCGAAGGCGTTGCAGGTGAGGATCGTGTCGAGAATCGTGACGTCGGAGCCGAAATTTGCCACCCCGGCGCGGGCGTTGTCGGTGATGGAGGCGTTTTGGATCGTGGCCGTGCCGTTCTGTATCGCAATCCCGTCCCCAAAGGCGTTGTTGTCATCTGCCTTCGTGGTGCGCACGATGGTGGCATCGATCGTCGCGTCCGAGCCAAAAACAGACACGCCCACGTCGTGGTTCTGCTCAACGAGGCTGGCGCGGACGGTCACGCTCGTGCGCCCGCCTATGACAGAGGTACGCCCGACGGCGATACCATATCCGCCCGTCCCATCTGCGCTCGGCTGGGTGGCGCGGACCACGGTCGCCTCGATCGTCGCGTCCGAGCCAAAGACAACCACGCCCCCCGCATGGTTCTGCTCAACGAGGCTGGCGCGGACGGTCACGCTCGCGCGCTCGCCTGTGTCAGAGCTACTCCCGACGACGATACCATTTCCGAACGTCCCATCTGCGCTCGGCTGGGTGGCGCGGACCACGGTCGCCTCGATCGTCGCGTCCGAGCCTTCGACCACCATGCCCTCGAAGTGGTTCTGCTCGACGACGCTGGCGCGGATGGTCACACGCGCGCGCTCGCCTGTGTCGGGGTGATCGTGGATGCCGATACCCAATCCTGCCGTCCCCTCTGCGCTCGGCTGGGTGGTGCGGACCACGGTCGCCTCGATCGTCGCGTCCGAGCCAACGACCGACACGCCCTCGAAGTGGTTCTGCTCGACGACGCTGGCGCGGACGGTCACGCTCGCGCGCTCGCCTGTGTCGCGGGTACTCGCGACGGCGATACCATTTCCGCCCGTCCCATCTGCGCTCGGCTGGGTGGCGCGGACCACGGTCGCCTCGATCGTCGCGTCCGAGCCAGCGACCAACACGCCCGTCCAATGGTTCTGCTCCACGAGGCAGGCGCGGACGGTCACGCTCGCGCGCTCGCCTGTGTCAGAGTCGTCCTGGACGCCGATACCCAATCCTCCCGTCCCATCTGCGCTCGGCTGGGTGGCGCGAACCACGGTCGCCTCGATCGTCGCGTCCGAGCTAAAGACATACACGCCCACGTCGTGGTTCTGCTCCACGAGGCTGGCGCGGACGGTCACGCTCGCGCGCTCGCCTGTGTCAGGGTCATCAAGGACGTCGACACCCTTCGTCCCATCTGCGCTCGGCTGGGTGGCGCGGACCACGGTCGCCTCGATCGTCGCGTCCGAGCCAAAGACCAACACGCCCACGTGGTGGTTCTGCTCCACGAGGCTGGCGCGAACGCTCACGCTCGCGCGCTCGCCTGTGTCAGAGTCATCCTGGATCTCGATACCGCTTCCTCCCGTCCCATCTGCGCTCGGCTGCGTGGCGCGGACCACGGTGGATTCGATCGTCGCGTCCGAGCCAATGACCAACACGCCCACGTGGTGGTTCTGCTCCACGAGGCTGGCGCGGACGGTCATGCTCGCGCGCTCGCCTGTGTCAGGGCTACTCCCGACGTCGATACCCCATCCTCCCATCCCATCTGCGCTCGGCTGCGTGGCGCGGACCACGGTGGCCTCGATCGTCGCGTCCGAGCCAAAGACATACACGCCCACCGAATGGTTCTGCTCAACGAGGCTGGCGCGGACAGTCACGCTCGCGCGCTCGCCTGAGTCAGTGGCACTCGCGACGGCGATGCCCAATCCGAGCTCCCCATCTGCGCTCTGCTGGGTGGCACGGACCACGGTGGATTCGATCGTCGCGTCCGAGCCTTCGACAAACACGCCTACCACACGGTTCTGCTCAACAAGGGAGCCTCGCAACACCATGCTCGTCCGGCCATGCGTCGCCTTTGCGGCAGCGATCCCCAGAAACCCTGTGCCGTGCACCCATACCTGCTCGATCGTGACGTCGCGCGCACCCGATACGCCCAGTCCGGCACCCTCACCGGTCACGGCAAGGCTTCGGATCTCGGTCCCTGTCGCGGCGTTTCCGTCCACCAAAATGGCTATGGAACTCGGGTCCGTCCCTCGGATCTCCACCAGCGCAGGACATCGTCCCCACAGGCGCACCGCCTTGTCCCGGATCGCCACGTTTTCGGCATAGGAGCCGTCCGTCACCGCGACGATGGCACCGTCCACCGCTTCGTCGATCCCCCCCTGGATCGTCGTCCACGGCTTCGTCCTCGTCCCGTCGCTGTCGCCGCCTGCATAGGCCTGGTTGACGAACTGCGTGTTCGCCTCGACCCGAATGTCGCCCCACGGCCCATCGCCGCAGGGGGCCACCTCGCGGCAGCTCGTTTCCCCGGGGATGGCCATCTGCCCCTCGGGACACTCCTCTTCCGGGAGGATCGCCTCGCAGCCGCCGTTGCCATCGCTGGCGAACCCCTCTCCGCACGCCTCAGGCGGCACCCCGGCCGGCTGGCATTCGCCGCTCTCCAGCGCTAGCTCACCCGGCGGACACGCCATGTCCGGCGGAAGCCCCGCCGGCTGACACGCGCCCGTCTCCAGCGCGAGCTCGCCCGGCGGGCACGCCATGTCTGGTGGAAGCCCCGCCGGCTGACACGCGCCCGTCTCCAGCGCGAGTTCCCCCGGGCCGCACGGCTTCCGCTCGCAGGTCCCATCCTTCCGCGCCACCTCGCCGGGTGGGCATGCCTTCGCGCCCGCGTCCACCTGATCATCACAGCCCATCACCACCAGCGTGGTGACCAGCGCCCACGTCCACGCCACCGCGAGGGACCATCGGGCGATCCGTTGCCGAAACCTGACCATACGAAGCACGCTCCTTTCGATTCGCCGGACACAGCCTAGCCGCCGGCGATCTCGTGCACGCGCACGAGCTGGCCACACGCTGATTCTCCCAGCGAGCGACGGGCACCGGTCGACCGCGCTCGGGCACGGATCGTACCAAGCTCACGGGGCTACCATTTCCTCCATACCTCGCGCGCAGCCACGATTCCGCGTCGATCCTCCGACGGCCGGAGACGGCCACGGCCGGCCGCCTGCCGGCCGGGGGATGCCAGCGTGGTATCGAGGTCGTCTCGAGGAGCCGGCCCTCCCAGGCGGCGACTTGAGCCAGCTCTCACCTCCGCCATCGAGCAGAGCAGCCGGCCGAGCTTATCGGCGTGCGGCGCAAGCGCAACCCCGGACGTTCCCACAGGCATTCCCGCGCGTGGACCGCTCCCCGGAGCCGCTCACCGTTCCGCATCATGGCTCGCGGCATCGGCGAGCAGCGCGCGGCACGCCTCGGCATTCTGGCAGAGCTACCCCTCGCGGAAGTACGCACCGGCTGCGGTTGTCGCCGCCGAGTGAGCGCGACGGCGCTCTCGGTGGACCCCGGCGCTGCATGCCAGGCGCGGGAGCACCGAGAGCAGCCCGGGCTGCGCGCTGCCTCCTCCCTGGAGAGCCGCGCCGGACGGCGGCGCGTGCCCCGGGCCATGCACAGCGGCGCCATGGCGTCAAGGCTGCGGGAGCAGCCCCACCGGGGGCGGGGGCTCCAGGTTGGCAGTCTCCACATGGCAGCGGTCGTCCGTCTCGGCGCAGTCCTCGGTGTCGAGGCGGGTGCACTGCCAGCCGCTGCTGCCTTCGAAGGAGGCGGGGAGACCTTTGACGGTCTCGCCGTTGAGCTCGAAGCCGTTGCAGGTGAGGACCGTGGCGAGAATCGTAACCTTGGAGCCGAAATTGGCGACCCCGGCGCGGGCGTTATCGGTAATCGTGGCGTTCTGGATCGTGGCCGTGCCGTTCACTATCGCAATTCCATCCCCAAAGATGTTGTTGTCGCCTGCCTTCGTGGTGCGCACGATGGTGGCCTCGATCCTCGCGTCCGAGCCATTGACGGTCACGCCCACCTCATGGTTCTGCTCAACGAGGCTGGCACGGACGGTCATGCTCGCGCGCTCGCCTGAGTCAGCGCTACTCCCGACGACGATGCCGTGCCCTCCAGTCCTATCTGCGCTCGGCTGGGTGGCGCGGACCACGGTCGCCTCGATCGTCGCGTCCGAGTCAGCGACGATCACGCCCACCTCATGGTTCTGCTCAACGAGGCTGGCGCGGACGGTCACGCTCCCGCGCTCGCCTGTGTCAGCGCTACTCGCGACCATGATACCCCACCCGAACCCATCTGCGACCGGCTGGGTGGCGCGGACCACGGTGGCCGCGATCGTCGCGTCCGAGCCGATGACAACCACGCCCGCCTCATGGTTCTGCTCAACGAGGCAGGCGCGGACGGTCGCGCTCCCGCGCTCGCCTGTGTCATAGTTATCGTGGACGCCGATACCATCTCCTGACCTCCCATCTGCGCTCGGCTGGGTGGCACGGACCACGGTCGCCTCGATCGTCGCGTCCGAGCCGATGACGTACACGCCCGTCGCATGGTTCTGCTCCACGAGGCTGGCGCGGACGGTCACGCTCCCGCGCTCGCCAGTGTCATCGTTATCCTGGACGCCGATACCATATCCTCCCGTCCCATCTGGGCTCGGTTGGGTGGCGCGGACCACGCTGGCATCGATCGTCGCATCCGAACCAAGGACCGACACGCCCTCGTAATGGTTCTGCTCCACGAGGCTAGCGCGGACGGTCACGCTCGCGCGCTCGCCTGTGTCATCGTTATCTTGGACGAAGATACCATATCCCGTCCCATCTGCGCTCGGTTGGGTGGCGCGGACCACGCTGGCCTCGATCGTCGCGTCCGAGCCATTGACCGACACGCCCATCCGATGGTTCTGCTCAACAAGGCTGGCGCGGACGGTCACGCTCGCGCGCTCGCCTGTGTCAGGGCTACTCCCGACGTCGATACCCCATCCTAACGTCCCCTCTGCGCTCAGCTGGGTGGCGCGGACCACGGTCGCCTCGATCGTCGCGTCCGAGCCACCGACCGACACGCCCACCTTATGGTTCTGCTCGACGAGGCTGGCGCGGACGGTCACGCTCGCGCGCTCGCCTGTATCAGGGCTACTCCCGACGTCGATACCCCATCCTCCCGTCCCATTTGCGCTCGGCTGGGTGGCGCGGACCACGGTCGCCTCGATCGTCGCGTCCGAACCTGCGACCAGCACGCCCACCGCATGGTTCTGCTCCACGAGGCTAGCGCGGACGGTCACGCTCGCACGCTCGCCTGTGTCAGGGTCATCCTGGACGACGATGCCCAATCCGAGCTCCCCATCTGCGCTCGGCTGGGTGGCACGGACCACCGTAGATTCGATCGTCGCGTCCGAGCCACCGACGAACACGCCTCTGTCATGGTTCTGCTCAACGAGGCTGGCACGGACGGTCACGCTCGCGCGCTCGCCTGTGTCGACGTCACCCCGGACCTCGATACCCCATCCGAACTCCCCATCTGCGCTCGGCTGGGTGGCGCGGACCACGGTCGCCTCGATCGTCGCGTCCGAGCCTTCGACGAGCACGCCTGTGTCATGGTTCTGCTCAACGACGCAAGCTCGGACGGTCACGCTCGCGCGCTCGCCTGTTTCACTGTCATCCCGGACGACGATGCCCACTCCGAGCTCCCCATCTGCGCTCTGCTGGGTGGCGCGGACCACGGTGGATTCGATCGTCGCGTCCGAGCCAGCGACGAACACGCTTGCGACACGGTTCTGTTCAATGAGGGAGCCCCGCAACACCATGCTCGTCCGGCCACGCGTCGCCTTTTGGGCATTGATCCCCCAAGCTCCTGTTCCGTGCACCCACATCTGCTCGATAGTGACGTCGCGCGCACCCGATACGCCCAGTCCGGCACCCTCACCGGTCACGGCAAGGCTTCGGATCTCGGTCCCCGTCGCAGCGTCTCCGCGCACCAGAAAGGCCATGGCATTCGGGTCTGTCCCTCGGATCTCCACCAACCCAGGACATCGTCCCCACAGGCGCACCGCCTTGCCCTTGATCTCCACGTATTCGGCATAGGAGCCGTCCGTCACCGCGACGATGGCACCGTCCACCGCGTTGTCGATCCCTCTCTGGATCGTCGTCCACGGCTTCGTCCTCGTCCCGTCGCTGTCGCCGCCTGCATAGGCCTGGTCGACGAACTGCGTGTTCGCCTCGACCGGAATGTCGCCCCACGGCCCATCGCCGCAGGGCGCCACCTCACGGCAGCTCGTTTCCCCGGGGATGGCCATCTGCCCCTCGGGACACTCCTCTTGCGGCAGGATCGCCGCGCAGCCGCCGTTGCCATCGCTGGCGAACCCCGTTCCACACGCCTCAGGCGGCACCCCGGCCGGCTGGCATTCGCCGCTCTCCAGCGCTAGCTCACCCGGCGGACACGCCATGTCCGGCGGAAGCCCCGCCGGCTGACACGCGCCCGTCTCCAGCGCGAGCTCGCCTGGCGGGCACGCCATGTCTGGTGGAAGCCCCGCCGGCTGACACGCGCCCGTCTCCAGCGCGAGTTCCCCCGGGCCGCACGGCTTCCGCTCGCAGGTCCCATCCTCCCGCGCCACCTCGCCGGGTGGGCATGCCTTCGCGCCCGCGTCCACCTGATCATCACAGCCCATCACCACCAGCGTGGTGACCAGCGCCCACGTCCACGCCACCGCGAGGGACCATCGGACGATCCGTTGCCGAAACCTGACCATACGAAGCACGCTCCTTTCGATTTGCCGGCCACAGCGCGGCTGCCGACGATCTCGTACACGCGCACGGCCTGGCCACGCGCTGATTCTCCCAGCGAGCGACGGGCGCCGGTCGACCGCGCTCGGGCACGGATCGTACCAAGCTCACGGGGCTACCATTTCCTCACCGCCGCTTCCTTGCGAAAAGGCTGCGGTACGCGCGCTGCAGCGCCTCCTCGTCGATGAGGTGCGCCAGCGCGAGGAGGACCCCTTCCGCGTCTCCCGGAAGCTGATCTTTTCGTGGCTGGTACGCTGCGGCTCGCCCGCTCGCGCCACCTCCGGCCAGGAACCCAGGGGTCGGCCCGTCCAAATTCACGCGGTTTCCAAGGAGCGTCGACACTCGCCTCCACCCGCACGATGTACCGACTGCTCGCGGCGTCCGGCGCGAGCAGCGAGCGACGCGCGCAGCGTGGGCCGATGAAGCATGCCCAGCCGACGCTCACCGCCACGGCCCCCCAACCCTACCGCAACCGGACGACCGGAGGGCGCAGGCTGACGTGTCAGCGGCGCAGGCTGACGTGTCAGCCGCTTCGCCCGACACGTCAGGATCTCGATCCGCAGCGTGGTGACCTGGCATGTTCGCTGCAATTGCTCTCCGTCGGAGCGCGCCGCCGTATCGCACCGCGAAGAGACCATCGAGCGGTTCGACCGGATCGAGCGGCGCATGTGAAGACCGGCGCAAAGGAGCGCTCGGCGCAGGCACGGGAACGAAGGCTCGCCCGTAGCACGATGAAGGAGACGTATGAACGCGACTCTCACACGAAAGCCCGCTGCTCGGCCGTATCAACGAAGCGTCGTTATTGCGCTCGGCGCCCTGGGAGCGACGATGCTCCCTGCGCCTTCGCGCGCACAGACCGCGCCCGCGGCGGCGGCGATCTCGCCTCCGCCCGGCGCTGCGGCAGGAGCTGCTCCACGGACGAATGCGCCGGAGGAGAGCGCAGAGACCCGGCGGAGGCAGCGAGCTCGCTTCAGCGTGGGGCGTTTCTTCGTCGAGTCGCTGGTCGGAGGCGCCGTGGGCGCGGCCGCTGGCTACGGTGCCTACAGGGGCATTTGCGACGACGAGCCGTGCGTCGGGGGCGCCCTTGCCGGCATGGGGGCCAACTTCGCCCTCACGCCGCTCGCTGTGTTTGGCCTGGGGCGGGCGATGGGAGGGCACGGCGGCATCGGGGCGGCGTATTGGGGCGAGGTGATCCCGTTCGGCGTGACGAGCCCTCTCATGGCCAGCAGCGCGGGGCTGTCCTTCGCGATCGCCTCCACGCTCATGCCCTTCACGAGCGCGCTGTTCTTCGAGCTCTCCTCGAACGGGTGGGCGGCAGAACCCACGGTCCTCCCGAAGAGCGGCGCGCTGCCGACCCCTGTGCTCCTGAACGTCGCGGTGTCGCCGCTCGCCGACAGGAGGGGCTCGCTCGGCGGCGGCACCTTCACGATCGTCGGCCAGTTCTGACAGGTTGAACAGCGCTGGGCCTCCGGGGGCCGGCCAACAAGAGCTCTTCACGCTCACCGGGGGGCGCTCCGGACGAGCAGAGGACAGCGAAGATGACTGGGCGACGCGGCGTGAAGGGACTGGCGGGTGTCGCCGAGCGGATCTTTGCTGGTGTGTGATTTTGTGGCGTGACTGAAGGCGTAGCTCGGAGGAATAGATGAAAATGAAGCGAGCGGCGGCCATGGCGATGTTGGCGCTGACCGTGACGACGCTGTTAACGGCGTGTGGGGATGATTGCGAGACACGAATGCAAGGATCTCGTGAGTGACTCTACGACTTTGTCGAGCAACGACCGGGAGTACGGACATTGCATCTCGTGCTACTCGGACGGAACGTGTGAGACGGTGCTCACCGCCGACAATGGGAGGAGTTCTCCCGATGCGAGGACGGGCCCGGAAAGTCGTGCCTAGAACAGGTCGTTGACGCCAAGTTTGCCTATTGCGAAATCGACTAGAGCTTCGATCGCATGGTTCGCGGATTGTCTTCGTAGGCGTACAGGACGCCGCTCCACCGCCCTCTGACGCAGATCGCGTCCGAGACCGTGGTCCGCATCGCCGACGGCGAGCACGAGGTCGCGCGTCATGCTCGCTGTTACGACCACGGTCGCCCTGTCGAAGACGAGCGCCACATCGATGATCTCGTCCTCGACGAGGTGGGACATCTCGCCTCCGACAGAAAAAAAACGCTGATCTTCTCTTCCAGATCGTGAGTCGCAGGTACGAGAAAAGAGCCTCGTGCTCACGACCAGCCTCCAAGCCGAAGAAGTAGCCCGGGAACAGCCCGGCCGAGCGGCGGCCGGGCTGTTCGAATTTCCGCGGTTTGTCAGGTCCGGCAACATCCCTGGCGAGCCGCGCCACGCCATGGCGTCAAGGCTGAGGGGGCGGCTCCAGCGGGGGCGGGGGCTCCAGGTTGGTAATCTCCACATAGCAGCGGTCGTCGGTCTCGGCGCAGTCCTCGGCGCCGCGGCGGGTGCACTGCCAGCCGCTGCTGCCGTCGAAGGAGGCGGGGAGACCATTGAAGGTCTCGCCGTTGAGGTCGAAGGCGTTGCAGGTGAGGATCGTGTCGAGAATTGTGATCTTGGAGCCCCGATTGACGACCCCGGCGCGGGCGTTATCGGTGATCGTGGCGTTTTGGACCGTGGCCGTGCCGTTCTCTATCGTAATCCCATCCCCAAAGTTATCGTCGTCACGTGCCTTCGTGGTGCGCACGATGGTGGCATCGATCGTCGCGTCCGAGCCAGAGACGAACACGCCCGTCTCATGGTTCTGCTCCACGAGGCTGGCGCGAACCCTCACGCTCGCAGGCTCGCCTGTGTCACGGTCAGCCTCAACGTTGATGCCCTGCCCTCCCCCATCTGCATTCGGCTGGGTGGCGCGGACCACGCTGGCCTCGATCGTCGCGTCCGAGCCATGGACAAACACGCCCGTCCCATGGTTCTGCTCCACGAGGCTGGCGCGGACGGTCACGCTCGCGCGCTCGCCTCTGTCAGGGCTCTTCTGGACGTGGATGCCTCGCCCGAGGTTCCCATCTGCTCTCGGCTGGGTGGCGCGGACCACGCTGGCCTCGATCGTCGCGTCCGAGCCAATGACAGCCACTCCCGCTTCATGGTTCTGCTCCACGAGGCTGGCGCGGACGGTCACGCTCCCGCGCTCGCCTGTGTCAGGGTCCTCCTGGACGACGATACCCCTTCCCAACGTCCCATCTGCGCTCGGCTGGGTGGCGCGGACCACGGTGGCCTCGATCGTCGCGTCCGAGCCAATGACAGCCACGCCCGCATCATGGTTCTGCTCCACGAGGCTGGCGCGGACGGTCACGCTCCCGCGCTCGCCTGTGTCAGGGTCATCGTGGATGACGATACCCCAAGCTCCCGTCCCATCCGCGTTCAGCGGGGTGCCACGGACCACGGTCGATTCGATCGTCGCTTCCGAGCCAATGACAGCCACACCCGCATCATGGTTCTGCTCCACGAGGCTGGCGCGGACGGTCACGCTCGCGCGCTCGCCTGGGTCAGGGTCATCCTGGACGACGATACCCCTTCCTCCCGTCCCATCTGCGCTCGGCTGGGTGGCGCGGACCACGGTGGCCTCGATCGTCGCGTCCGAGCCCCCGACGAACACGCCCGCGTCATGGTTCTGCTCGACGACGCAGGCTCGGACGCTCACGCTCGCGCGCTCGCCTGTGTCAGGGTCATCCTGGACGCCGATGCCCCACCCCGACTCTCCATCTGCGCTCGGCTGAGTGGCGCGGACCACGGTCGATTCGATCGTCGCGTCCGAATTTTCGACAAACACGCCCGCGACACGGTTCTGCTCAATGAGGGAGCCCCGCAACACCATGCTCGTCCGGCCGCGCGTCGCCTTTTGGGCATTGATCCCCCAAGACCCTGTGCCGTGCACCCACACCTGCTCGATCGTGACGTCGCGCGCACCCGATACACCCAGTCCGGCGCCCTCACCGGTCACGGCAAGGCCTCGGATCTCGGTCCCCGTCGCGGCGTCTCCGTCCACCAGAATGGCCGCGGCGCTCGGGTTCGTCCCTCGGATCTCTACCAGCGCAGGACATCGTCCCCACAGGCGCACCGCCTTGCCCGCGATCTCCACGTCTTCGGCATAGGAGCCGTCCGTCACCGCGACGATGGCACCGTCCACCGCTTCGTCGATCCCCCTCTGGATCGTCGTCCACGGCTTCGTCCTCGTCCCGTCGCTGTCGCCGCCTGCATAGGCCTGGTCGACGAACTGCGTGGTCGCCTCGACCGCAATGTCGCCCCACGGCCCATCGCCGCAGGGGGCCACCTCACGGCAGCTCGTTTCCCCGGGGATGGCCATCTGCCCCTCGGGACACTCCTCTTGCGGCAGGATCGCCGCGCAGCCGCCGTTGCCATCGCCGGCGAACCCCTCTCCGCACGCCTCAGGCGGCACCCCGGCCGGCTGGCATTCCCCGCTCTCCAGCGCTAGCTCGCCCGGCGGACACGCCATGTCCGCCGGAAGCCCCGCCGGCTGACACACGCCCGTCTCCAGCGTGTTCTCCCCTGGGCCGCACGGCTTCCGCTCGCAGGTCCCATCCTCCCGCGCCACCTCGCCGGGTGGGCATGCCTTCGCGCCCGCGTCCACCTGATCATCACAGCCCATCACCACCTGCGTGGTGACGAGCGCCCACGTCCACGCCACCGCGAGGGGCCATCGGGCGATCCGTTGCCGAAACCTGACCATACGAAGAACGCTCCTTTCGATTCGCCGGACACAGCCCGGCCGACGGCCGTCTCGTGCGCGCGCACGGGCAGGCCACGCGCTGATTCTCCCAGCGAGCGACTGGTGCCGGCCAACCGCGCTCAAGCACGGATCGTACCAAGCCCACGGGGGCTACCATTTCCTCCATACCTCGCGCGCCGCCAATTCCGCGTCGATCCACCGACGCCCGGAGACGGCCGCGGCCGGCCGGCCAGGGAATGCCAGCGTGGTCCAGCGTGGAATCGAGGTCGCCTCGGGGAGCCGGCCTTCCCCCGGGCGACGACTCGAGCCAACTGTTCGCGGCATCGGGGAGGAGCACGCGGCACGCCTCAGCCTTCTGGCGGAGCTCCCCCTCGCGGAAGTGCGCACCGGCTGCGGTTGTCGCCGCCGACTGAGCGATGCGACGCTCTCGGCGACCCCGGCGCTGCAGGCCAGGCGCGGGAGCACCGACAGCAGCCCCGGCTGCGCGCCACCCGCTCCCTGGCTAGCCGAGCCATGGCGTCAGGGCCGCGGGGGCGGCTCCACCGGGGGCGGGGGCTCCAGGTTGGCAGTCTTCACATGGCAGCCGTCCTCGGTCTCGGCGCAGTCCTCCGCACCGCGGGGGGTGCACCGCCAGCCGCTGCTGCCGTCGAAGGAGGCGGGGCGACCATTGAAGGTCTCGCCGTTGAGATCGAAGGCGTTGCAGGTGAGGATCGTAGCGAAAATCGTAACCTCGGATCCGAAATTGGCGACCCCGGCGCGGTCGCTATCGGTAATCGTGGCATTTTGGATCGTGACCGTGCCGTTTTTTATCGCAATCCCATCGCCAAAGGTGCCGTCGTCGCGTTCCTTCGTCGTGCGCACGATGGTGGCATCGATCGTCGCGTCCGCGCCAGAGACCGACACGCCCACCTCATGGTTCTGCTCGACGAGGCTGGCGCGGATGGTCGCGCTCGTCTGCTCGCCTATGTCAGGGCTACTCACGACGGCGATACCCCGTCCTCCCATCCCATCTGCGCTCGGCTGGGTGGCGCGGACCACGGTGCCCTCGATTGTCGCGTCCGAGCCTTCGACAAACACGCCCAGGAAGTGGTTCTGCTCAACGAGGCTGGCGCGGACGGTCACGCTCGCGCGCTCACCTGTGTCAGGGCTACTCGCGACGCTGATACCCCACCCGGTATACCCATACGCGTCCGGCTGGGTGGCGCGGACCACAGTGGCCTCGATCGTCGCGTCCGAGCCAGCGACGTCCACGCCCATCTGATGGTTCTGCTCGACGAGGCTGGCGCGGACGGTCACGCTCCCGCGCTCGCCTGTGTCAGGGTTATCCTGGACAACGATACCCGATCCTCCCTTCCCGTCTGCCTTCGGCTGGGTGGTGCGGACGATGGTGGATTCGATCGTCGCATCCGAGCCAGCGACGGCCACGCCCGTCCCATGGTTCTGCTCCACGAGGCTGGCGCGAACGGTCACGCTCCCGCGCTCGCCTGTGTTATGGTCATTCAGGACGATAATGCCTTGTCCTCCCGTCCCATCTGCGCTCGGCTGGGTGGCGCGGACCACAGTGGATTCGATCGTCGCCTCCGAGCCATAGACCTCCACGCCCGTCTCATGGTTCTGCTCAACGAGGCTGGCGCGAACGGTCACGCTCCCGCGCTCGCCTGTGTCAGGGCTACTCGCGACGAGGATCCCCATTGCTCCCGTCCCATCTGCGCTCGGCTGGGTGGCGCGAACCACGGTGGCCTCGATCGTCGCGTCCGAGCCAGAGACGTCCACGCCCGTCTCATGGTTCTGCTCCACGAGGCTGGCACGAACGGTCAAGCTCCCGCGCTCGCCCGTGTCAGGGTCATCCTGGACCCAGATACCCCATCCTCCCATCCACTCTGCGCTCGGCTGGGTGGCGCGGACCACGCTGGCCTCGATCGTCGCGTCCGAGCCTTCGACATCCACGCCCACATCATGGTTCTGCTCCACGAGGCTGGCATGGACGGTCACGCTCCCGCGCTCGCCTGTGTCAGGGTCATCCTGGACCTCGATACCCCATCCTCCCATCCCATCTGCCCTCGGCTGGGTGGCGCGGACCACGCTGGCCTCGATCGTCGCGTCCGAGCCAAGAACATACACGCCCGCCTGATGGTTCTGCTCAACGAGGCTGGCACGGACGGTCACGCTCCCGCGCTCGCCTGTGTCGACGCTGCCCAGGACGCCGATACCCAATCCCCACGTCCCATCTGCGTGCGGCTGGGTGGCGCGGACCACGCTGGCCTCGATCGTCGCGTCCGAGCCGATTACGAGCACGCCCACCTCATGGTTCTGCTCAACGAGGCAGGCGCGGACGGTCACGCTCCCGCGCTCGCCTGTGTCATCGTCATCCAGGACGCTGATGCCTCGCCCTCCCCACCCATCTGCGCTCGGCTGGGTAGCGCGGACCACGCTGGCCTCGATCGTCACGTCCGAGCCAAGAACAGACACGCCCACGTCATGGTTCTGCTCGACGACGCAGGCGCGGACGATCGCGCTCGCGCGCGCTCCTCTGCCACGGGCGTCCCGGACGACGATACCCCATCCGAGCTCCCCATCTGCGTTGGGCTGATTGGCGCGGACCACGGTGGATTCGATCGTCGCGTCCGAGCCAAAGACAAGCACGCCTGCGGCACGGCTCTGCTCAACGAGGGAGCCCCGCAGCGCCATGCTCGTCCCGCCACTTGTCGCCTTATCGGCAGCGATCCCAAGGTCCCCCGTGTCATGCACCCACACCTGCTCGATCGTGACGTCGTGCGCACCCCACACGCGCAGTCCGGCGCCCTCACCGGTCACGGCAAGGCGTCGTATCTCGGTCTCCGTCGCGGCGTCTCCGATCACCAGAACGGCGTCGGCACTCCGGTCCCTCCCTCGGATCTCCACCAACCCAGGACATCGTCCCCACAGGCGCACCGCCTTGCCCCGGATCTCCACGTCTTCGGCATAGGAGCCGTCCGTCACCGCGACGATGGCACCGTCCACCGCTTCATCGATCCCCCTCTGGATCGTCGTCCAAGGCTTCATCCGCGTCCCGTCGCTGTCGCCGCCCGCGTAGGCCTGGTCGACGAACTGCGTGTTCGCCTCGACCGCAATGTCGCCCCACGGCCCATCGCCGCAGGGGGCCACCTCACGGCAGCTCGTTTCCCCGGGGATGGCCATCTGCCCCTCGGGACACTCCTCTTGCGGCAGGATCGCCGCGCAGCCGCCGTTGCCATCGCTGGCGAACCCCTCTCCGCACGCCTCAGGCGGCACCCCGGCCGGCTGGCATTCCCCGCTCTCCAGCGCTAGCTCGCCCGGCGGACACGCCATGTCCGCCGGAAGCCCCGCCGGCTGACACGCTCCCGTCTCCAGCGCTAGCTCGCCCGGCGGGCACGCCATGTCCGCCGGAAGCCCCGCCGGCTGACACGCGCCCGTCTCCAGCGTGATCTCCCCTGAACCGCACGGCTTCCGCTCGCAGCTCCCATCCTCCCGCGTCACCTCGCCGGGCGCGCATCCCTTCGTGCCCGGGTCCACCTGCTCACCACACCCCATCACCACCAGCGTGGTGACGAGCGCCCACGTCCACGCCACCGCGAGGGGCCATCGGACGATCCGTTTCCCAAAGCTCACCATACGAAGCACGTTCCTTTCGATTCGCCGGCCACAGCCCGGCCGCCGGCGCTCTCGTGCACGCGCACGGGCCGACCACGCGCAGATTCTCCCAGCGAGCGACGGGCGCTGGTCGACCACGCTCACGCACGGATCGTACCAAGCCCACGGGGGCTACCCTATCCTCACGACCTCGCGCGCCGCCACGATTCCGCGTCGATCCACCGACGGCCGGAGACCGCCGCGGCCGGCCGCCGGTCGGCCGGGGGATGCCAGCGTGGTCCAGCATGGTATCAAGGCCGCTTGGGGAGCCGGCCGCCCCAGGCGACGACTTGAGCCAGCTCTCACCTCCTCCATCGAGCAGAGCAACCGGCCGAGCTTATCTCCAGCGGCGCGAGCTCTGGAAAAGTTGACCCGGAGGGTAATCGCCCGCCGGTCTCGCGAATAGTAGCTGCTCTCACGAGCTGCCGAGTGCTGCCCGTCCAGGGCCCCGCGACTGGCCACCAGCCGCGTCGCGGGCATGCTGGTCCGTGTGACCCCTTTGGCGTTTCCTACCCCTCGCTCGTGAGACCTCTGAGCCCTGACGCGCTACCCACGAAGACAGGAGCACGGCGGGAACGCGCAGCGTCGGCGGAGGAGGCGTAGGCGTTCGTTCCGGGCGCGTTCCGCGTAAAAAGCAAGCGAGCGCAACGACGGGGCGCGCCAGAAGCTGGACTGGATCCGCTCCGGCCTCCTGTGCAATGATGTCTCGTTCATGACACGCCCGGCCACGATCCTCTTCCTCGGCGCGAACCCGTCGGACACGACGCGCCTCGCGCTCGACCAGGAGATGCGTGAAATCGACAAGCGCCTGCGCGCGTCCGCCGGCCGGGACACATTCAGGGTCGAGCAGGCCTGGTCCGTCCGCGCGGCGGACCTGCAAGAGAGTCTGCTCCGCTATCGCCCGACCATCGTTCACTTCTGCGGCCACGGGAGCCCCGCCGGAGAGCTGCTCTTCGAGGACGAGCAGGGCCTCTCGAAACCCATGCCGACGGCCGCCCTCGCGCAGCTGTTCGGCATTCTCGGCCGAAAGATTCGCTGCGTGGTGCTCAACGCCTGTTACTCCGAGGTCCAGGCGATAACCATCTCCGAACACATCGATTGCGTCATTGGTATGACGACGGCTGTGGGTGACAAATCGGCCATCGCGTTCGCGGGCGCGTTTTATCAGGCGCTCGGCTACGGCGAGGATATCGAGACAGCGTTTTATCTCGGCCGCCTTCAGGTTGACCTGACCGGCCTGTCCGACGCAGACGCGCTGAAGCTCCGCGTCCGACCTGGCGTCCAGGCGGGGAAGACCTGGCTGGTCAAGTCCAATGACGAGCCGCCGCCGACCTTCCCTCCTGCGGGGGGAGAGGGCGGCCGTCATGGCGGAGCGATTCACGACGCGTCGCAGATCCATCCAGCAGATCCCGCGAGTCAGAGCATCGCCGGTTGCCCTTCACCGGATGCCCGCCTGGCTTCGCGTTTGAGCGACGTGGTGACAAGCAAAACCTCGTCCCCCGGCCGCCCGCTTCAGCGCAAAGGCGAGAACCGCGTCTGCACGGTGATGATCGTCGACATCTCCGTCGTCGCACTCTCGACGCGGCTCGATCCGAGCGAGGTACGAGACCTCCTCGATCGTTGTCATCGCGCGATCGCAGAGCCGATCGAGGCGCTCGGGGGGTACGTGAACCGGCTCGGCGGCAACGCCGCGATCGGCGTGTTCGGTGCGCGCTCGGCGAGCGAGAGCGACGCGGAGCGGGCGGTCCTCGCCGCGAGCCAGCTCCCGGCCGCGCTCGCCCAAATCCGGATGCCCAAGGGGGCGCGCGGGAGTCGGCCGTCGGCTCGCATCGGGATCAGCACCGGACGCGTCTTCGCCGAGGTGACCGCCGGAGCTGCGGCCGGCGGCCTCAACGTGATCGGCGAGCCGGTCATCGAGGCCGGCGCGCTCCAGCAGGCTGCGGCGCTGGGCACGATCGTGATCGACCGCGATACCCGCCGGCTGATCGCCTGGCGCTTCAGCGTCGAGCCCCTGCCGCCGGTGGCGGTGGC
The DNA here is from genome assembly GCF_051524395.1 of Sorangium sp. So ce117. Taxonomy (NCBI): domain Bacteria; kingdom Pseudomonadati; phylum Myxococcota; order Polyangiales; family Polyangiaceae; genus Sorangium; species Sorangium sp. So ce117. The sequence continues at coordinate 2,270,725 of NZ_CP150309.1, read as the reverse complement.
CGGTCAGCACGAGCGCATCCCGGCCTTCCGGGTCATCGGACCGTTGCCCTTTCAGCACGGCTTGTCGCCGAAGGACTTCCATGGGCTCGACACCAAGCTCTTCGGTCGCGGCGTCGAGCTGCAGCGCCTGCTCGACCTGCTCGAGAGCGTGGCCCAGGAGCGGCGCGCGACGCACGTCACGTTGGTCGGCCCCCCGGGCATCGGACGGAGCCGGATGCTTACCGAGCTCATCTCGACCCTCGCGCGCCAGGAGCATTTTTTTGTCCGCAGCGCCGCGCAGGGTGCCGCGCTGGCGGTGGACACGAGCTACGGTCTCGTCACCGCGCTTCTCCGCGATCCCTTCGGAATACCGGAGGGCGCACCGCTGGAGGAGATCCTCCACCGGCTCCGGCGCGGCGTGCGCTGGTTGCGCCTCCGCATCGCGCGCGCCGGCGGCGGCGCTGCTCAGCCTCCGTCGTCGAGCCTGCTCGGGACGACGCGCGACGACCCCTCCGCCAGACAGGATCTCGACGACGCGTTGATCCATATCGCCGGCTTCCTCGACACGCGCAAAGCCTCGCCCGCCTCAGGCGGCGCCACGTCACCGGACGAGGACGGCTCCCAGATGAAACACCGGCTCGCCGCAGCGCTGGCGTGCCTCGTCCGCTTCGCTGCGTCGCTCGCTCCCGTGGTGGTCCTTTGCGATGACGCGCACTGGGTGGACGACGCGAGCCTCGACCTCCTCGACGATCTCGTCTTGCGCGCCGAGGACTTGCCGGTTCTGGTCGTGTGCACCGCGCGCCCGGATCTCTACGAGCGCCGCCCCCACTGGGGCGAGGGAAAGGCGACGCACCGGCGCGTGGATCTGGCGCCGCTCGAGCACCGGCACGCCGAAGCGATGGTCCGCGATCGCCTCCGGCGCGTGCGCGATCTCTCTTCGGAGTTCGTGCGGACCGTGGCGCAGCGCGCCGACGGCAACCCGTTCATCCTCGACGAGACGCTGCGTTTTCTGGTGGACGACGGCGTGATCGAGGTGCCGGCGGACGGAGGCGCGTGGCTCGTACGCGAGCGTGACCTCGAGGCCCTGGCGCTCCCGGCCACGGTCCAGGGGATCGTGCAGGCGCGGCTGGATCGGCTCGATCGACCGGCGCACGCATTGATCGAGCGCGCCGCCGTGGTGGGCAAGACGTTCTGGGAGGGCGCCGTCGACGAGCTGCGCCGGGCGTCCCCTCCGCTCGCACCGGAGCCGAAGACCGCTGAGATCATCGCCGCTCTCCGCAAAGCGCAACTGGTGCAGGTACGCGAGACGACAACGCTCCTGGGCGAACGTGAGCGAATCTTTGCCGAATCAGCCACGCGGGAGGTGGCGTACGAGATGCTCCCGATCCAGGAGCGTCGCCCGCTGCATCGAATCGTCGCTCGGTGGTTGAGAGAGCGCGCCCCGGACGCCGCCCATGCCGCCATGCTCGCGCGGCACCACGATCTCGGCGGCGACGCGCTGGCTGCGGCGGAAGCCTATGGCCGGGCCGCCGCCCACGCGAGCGCGCTCGGGCTGCACGCGGAGGCGCTGCGCCACATCCTCCGTGCGTGCGAGCTCCACGACGAGCTGCGGGAAGAGGCCGGGAGCGGCCAGGACACGTCCAAAGTCCCCTGGCAGGACCGGATTCGCTTCCGGCTCGATCTCGGCGACGTGCAGCGCCTGCTCGGGCGGCTCGACGAGGCCGAAGCGTCCTACGGAGAGGCCCGCTGCGACATTCCCGCGGCCGATTCCGAGGCTCCCTCGTGGGAGGCACGCACGGACTTCCGCCTGTCGCTCACGTTCAAGCTGCGGGGAGAGACCGCCAAGGCGCGGGTGCTGGTGGAGCGCGCCATTGCCATTGCGAAGAAGGAGGAGAGCGCGATGGCCGGCGAGCTCCCGGCGATGTACGCGCTTCTCGCCTTCTTGCACCGCCGCGAGCGCAACCACGCCGCGAGCTGGCAGGCTGGCCTCGAAGGCCTGCGGGCCTGTCAAACGATCCGGCGGCAGGGCGATCGCTCTCTACAGGCTGAAGCGCGCGCGCTGCTCGGCCTGGCGCCGGTGCTCTTTTCGCGCCGGCGGTGGGTTGCCGCCGAACGCACGTACCGCCAGGCAGCGCGGCTCGCTACCCAGGCGGACGATCTCGACCTGCTGGGGCGCGCGCTCAACGGCGTCGCTGCCGTGCTCGCGCGAGGTGACTACGCACGCGGGGATTACGCACGCGCGCGCGCCACCTACCTCGAGTCGTTGCGAGTCAAAGAGAAGGCCGGGGATCTGCACCAGATCGCGGTCGCCTACAGCAACGTGGCCGAGGTCGAGCTCGAGATGAACGAGCACGCGGCGGCGTTCGAGCACGCGCGCCGCGCCGTACGCCTCGCCGAGCAGATCCACGCCGAGTCCGATCTCGCCGAGATGTACAGGAACCTGGGTGCGGCAGCGCTCGGGCTGCGCAAGGTCGACGCGGCGATGGACGCGTGCCTCAACGCGGTCCGCATCGCAGAGCGCGCGGGGCGGGTCTACCTGGACGGCACGGTGGAGACGCTGGCAAGGGTCTGCGCGCGCGCCGCCGAGACCGCGCCCGAGGGCGCGCCGCTGCGGGCGCGGGCGACGGAGATCCAGGCCGCGCTCGCGGCCATAGTGGAGCAGGGCTTCGTCGACGACGCCCTGCGCGAGCGCATCCTGGCCTTGCTGACGGTGGTCGAGCCGTTCCTCGTGGGGCACCAGGTCGGGCCGGCTAGCCCAGCGTGACCCGCTGACGGTTCTGGGCCGCGGTTGCACGCCGCCGGAGTCCACCGTGATCCGGGGCACCGTGAGCTCCCCCGGCGTCACCGAGCCCGAGCTGGCCCGTAGCACCCGGGCCGGCTTTGGGATTATGCTCTCTTCATGAGCCGTCCCGCCAGAATCCTCTTTCTCGGCGCCAACCCATCAGGGACAACGCGCCTCGCGCTCGATCGTGAAGTACGGGAGATCGAGCAGCGCCTCCGTGCGTCCGAGCTTCGAGAGGCGTTCCGCCTCGAGCAAGCATGGGCGACGCGACCAGGCGATCTGCAGGAATGCCTTCTTCGCCATCGTCCAACCATCGTTCACTTCAGCGGTCATGGTAGCTCTTCGGGTGAGCTGATCCTCGAGGATGAAACGGGAGGCGCGGTTCCTGTCCAGACCAGCGCCATCGCCACACTATTTCGCGTGCTGCGCCGCGACATCCGCTGCGTGCTGCTCAACGCGTGCTTTTCCGAAACGCAGGCGAGGGCGATCGCAGAGCACGTCGAATGCGTGATCGGCATGACGATCGCCGTGGACGACCGCTCGGCCCTCGCCTTCGCGGGCGCGTTCTACCAGGCGCTCGGCTACGGAGAGGACGTCAAGAGCGCCTTCGAGCTCGGCTGCAGTCAAATCGACCTGATGGGGCTCGCGCAGAGCGACGTGCCCCGGCTGGTTGTACGCGATGGAGTACGGCCGGAGGAGGTGCGGTTGGCTGCCCCACATGACCCCGGCCGTCCGTAGCGCCCTCCGGGGCTTGCCCTTGCTCACCGCGCGTTTGACGCTCTTCGTGAACGCCGTGAGCCGCTCCCGGGTGACCTCCGAACCCAGCGACCAGAACTGCGGCTCACCGCCCGCGGCAGCCGCGGGCGGTGAGCTGCAGCTCTGCGCCGTGGAACTTGAGCTCGACCTGGAGATGAGCTGACCGGCGGCCGCGCGCAGCAGCGACGCGCCCACGCCTTGCCGCGCGGGGCCGGAACCGGCAACATCGCGCGCCGTGATCGCGATTCCCAAGACCCTCGAGGATGCGCTGCGCGACCGGTTCGTGGTGCCCTTCGTCGGCGCCGGCGTGTCGATGGCCGCGCTGGACCGGAACGGGAAGCGGGTCTTCCCCAGCTGGGGAGACCTGCTCCTCGGAGCAGCTGCTCGCCTCCGCGAGGACGGCAAGAGGCCCGAGGCCAACGTCGTGGAAGGCCTGCTGGAGAAACGGGCGCCCGACTACTACGAGGCGGCCCGACACGCGCGCGAGGGCATGGGGCCGGGCTGGTACCGCTACCTCCGCCAGGTGCTGGATCCGCCGGGCAATCGCATCGACACCGGCTCTCTGTCGCTCGCGCGCGCCGTCTGGCAGCTGCCGAGCAGGCTGGTGATCACGACCAACTATGATCAGATCCTGCGCTACGCTCTCGACGATCCGAACGATCTGGTGCAGATCAGCGTCGACGCGACGGCGGAGCTGTCCGCGATGCTGCGCGACGAGATCGATCGCCCGACGGTCTGGCATCTGCACGGCTTCATCCAGCAGCCGCAGCGGCTGATCCTGACGCCGGACGGCTACCGCGAGCTGTACCCGAGCCAGGAGGACGAGGTGCGCTACCAAGCCGCGCTCCAGGCGCTGCGCCACCTGCTCGCGGCGCGCACCTTCCTGTTCGTCGGATTCAGCCTCGACGACGCGATGTTCGGCAACCAGATCGCGTGGGTCCAGGAGGCCTTCGGCGGCGCCGCAGGGCCGCACTACATGCTCGTCAAGGCGCGCGAGCTGCGCGACACCCAGCGGCGCCTGAGGGACCTGAGCTGCATCGAGTTCCTGACGTTCGAGGACTTCGGTGATCCCCTGGTGACGCTCGTCCACGCGCTCGGGACCGCCGGGAATCGGGAGCCCACCACGTCGCCGCCGCTCGCCGCGGGCGCCCCTCTGCCCGCCGCGCGCCTCGAAGTGGCGACCGCCCCGTCGCGCGCCCCCGCTGCGCCCCTCCCGTTCCTCGCCGACAAGGAGATAGTCCCCCCCGTCACCCGGGTTGTGCACCGCGGGCTCCTCGCCGAGGCGACGACCGCCCCGCCCCACGCCGCCGCGACGCCTCGATGTTCCGAGGCGGCCGCGGGGGACGGCGGCGTGGACATGGCGCTCGTGAGGCAGAGCTACCGGCTCGTCTATCAGTATCAGCGCCGCGTCTTCGATCGGCTGGCAGAGCTGTCCGATGCGCTCGCGAGCATCGGGCTCGCGTTCGAGCGCTGGGATCCGTCCCAGTTCGCACGTCACGCGAAATCAACCTCGGAGTTCTTTCGGCGCAAGTACTGGGCCTGGGATTTCCTGCCTGCGTATCGCCTCCAGCTCGTCTGGCAGTCGTCGGCCAGCACGTCGCGGAGCGTGGTCCTCGAGGTGGTACCGGACACGGGCTTCACGCGCAGCGGGGGTGGGGAGCCGGATCCGGCGCGCTTCGTCGACGCGAAAGCGGCGGGCTCCGAGCTGCAGATCAGCCTGATGCGCTCCTCCGTTCGGAACCTGCCGTGGAACCAGATCTGGTCGTCCTTGAGCGGGCAGGAGGACACCATCTACGACGGCAACGATCACGAGCTCGACGCCGGCGGGCGTCCGTGCATCTACCGCTACCTCCGCGTCGATCTCGGCGCTGCGCTGGACAAGCAGGTGTTCAGCGAGCGCGTCATCGCCCCTATCCGCGCCTGGCTCGATGGCTGACCGAGATCCTGGGACGAGCGAACCCCGCGCGGGCGTGGGCTGTCGGGCGCGAGCTCGCGATGCTCCCGGCTGGGCTCGGCCGCGAGGCTGGAACGCTGATCATGTTGAGGACCTGAGAGAAATCAACAGGGAGACGGGGAGGCGGGGGGAAGAGAGAAAAGAGTCGGCGAGCACGATGTCGCCGGGGATCCCCTCGCGCACGGCGCGCTCGAGCGTGCCGTGCGCCTAGTCGATCTTGCTCTTGTACTGCACGGACGCAGGAATGCGGGCTTCGCGCCGTCGCGCCGGCTTCTCCGCCCAGCTTCGAGGCAAGTACAGCTCGAAGTCGATGGGCACGTGATGGTGGCGCGTCGCCACGCTCAGGCTGACGCCGATCTGGCAGTTGGTGAACTTGCCGGCCGAGCCGGTGTACTGCCGTTGGCCCCCCACCGAGTGCTCACCCTTCCTCAAAAAGCCAGTGTCGTCGATGATCCACCCCGAGATCGGAGCGTGCTCGGCCATCGCCGCTATGGCGTAGCGGGCCGCATACCGGCGCATGGCATGGTCGTCCCAGTGCGCGTTCGAGATGAAATGCTGCAGGCTCTGGTGCGCCGCCTGCACGCGCGCCGGGTCGGGGCAGGCTCGGGCGGCGATCGGCTCGATGCTCTTGCGCTCCGCCTCGCCGAGCAGCCCCATCGCGTAGATCGCGAACGATTCGCGCCGCAGCAGATGGGCCAGGATGGCCCCGATGTCCGAGAAGTAGGCGTCCAGCCGCCGCTGGGCGGCAGCGTCCATCGTGTACTCCACGGCATAGGAGGCTGCGTCACGCCCATCGGGCGGCAAGCTCCGGTCCGCAGAAAGGCTCGAGCTTTCCGGGAGATTCCTGAGGCAGCTTCAGCTCATCCCGCCCGGTCGCGACACAGTGGTGCTAAAGCCGCGGGGTCACTTCGCACGCTCAAGGTACCAAGTCGTTGTCGCGTCATAGTTGAACAGCGTGAGGAGGTCGCCGCTCAGCTCGTCGACGCGGTACGTGCCGTGCGGGCTGTCGGTGAGCACGTTCTTGCCGTCGAGCCGGTACTTGTAGGTGACCCTCATTACGCCGAAGGGCGTATCGAACTCATGCAGATAGGTGCCATCCGGGTTGAACGTGATCCTCATCATGGCCTCGGACTTCCGTTCCCCGTCGCCGACCTTCGCGGCGACCTCTTTCCAGGGCCCTTTGAGGCCTCCGTTGATCCGCACTTGTTCCTCGGCAGCGAGCGGCTGCGGCGTTACGGGGGTCGCCTTGGGGACACAAGCGACGGCCGACGCGATGATGGCGCAGACGGTTATGAGACGAATGCTGAACATGTTGAAGGGACTCCTTTGAGGGTTTTCGACGCTCAGAAGTCGAGCTCGGGACCAACCGTGACCTCGAAGAGCGGCTTGAAGCTGAACTTGCTGTGCTCGCCCTCTGCGGTGATGTCGGTGGGGTAGCCCTCGACCGAGGCGGTGCACGCGGGCTGCCCGAGGGCGCCGAGCTGTCCGACGATCCCCACCTTCGGCGAGATGCGGTAGACCGCATCGGGGACGACGCCCGCCCCTAGCCCTCCGCCCTTCATCGCGAACGTGCCGGTGCCGCCCGTGTGCTTGCCGCTGTAGCTCACGAAGTTGGCGCCGAGCGTGAGCCCAACGACCGACAGTAGACATAACGTGCAAAAAGTACGTTCCGCTGTTCCGCCTAAAAATCCAACAGATCCAACGAGTTCACTCTTCTGTGCAATATTGACTACACCGCGCTGGCTCTCGCGCAGCGGCGCCGTCGGCCGCTCAGAACCGGTATCCGCCCTCGACGAACAGTGCATGATAGAAGACCGAAGTCGAGTACCCATGCTCGATGGTGCCCGCCGATAGGTCACCGAACGTGAACGAAGCATCGCCCAGCGGATACATTCGGTAATCGACGCCGAGCGACCACGGGCCGTTGAGCAGCACGCGGTAGTCGATGCCCCCGCCGATGGCGAGGTGAACGTCCGTGAGCGCGTTGTCGCCGTACACGCCCGACGTGCGCATGAAGATGAGCGCGGTGCCGAGGCTGAAGAACGGCACGAGCTCGGTCTTGAGCGCCCCGAGCGGGATCTCGATGGCGTAGCCCGCCTCCGCCAGGAGGAAGAGCGGCAACGTCTTGTAGCTTTGCCCGCCGCCCCAGATCCCCAGGCTCGAGATGCCGCCATAAACGATGTCGACGGTGTCCCCTTCATGCAGCAGCACCGTCGCACCGACGTGCACATGGCTGAGCTGGACACTCCCGCGCAGGCCGAGCCCCACGGCGTAGGTCATGGCGTTTTCCGGGATCGAGTAGCCGGATATGACACCCAAGGTGAGCGCGTGCTCGTGCATGAACGACGCACTGGGCTCGTCGCCCGCGGCTGCTGCCGGCTCCAACGAGCCGTTCGACGGCACTTCCGCGGCGTGAGCAGCCGTGCCGCTCGCGCAGGCAATGACGATGACCGACAGCAAAGAGAGGTATCTCATGTGGACATCTTCCCGAAGTGCGAGGTGAACACGCGCGCACCCCTTCCCGCGCGCGACGCCACGCGACGCCCGCTGCCCGATCGAGCCGGGTGTGCACGCCGCCGCCCGTGAGGCGCACGGGCGGCGGCGGGGTGGCGCGGGCAGGTGACCGGCGCGCTGGGCCTAAGGTGTCCTAACCGCCGGTGATCGCGCGCTCAATATGCCTTCGCAACCAGCGGCCGACTGCAGACGCCGTTGAACCCCGGCTGCGTGACGTTCATCACCCTGCCCTGATATCCGGCGTACTGGCGCCTGAGGTAGAGCGTGCCCGAGAAGTTATAGGCGTACTCGGTCGGGTTGTACCACGGCGTCAGGACGCGGAGCGACGCCGAGGCGACGTAGTTCTCGGGCCACAGCTCGAACGTCGTCCAGCCCCAGAACGTCCACGTCGGGAAGTCGTGGTACTCCCCGCAGTTGATGTGCCAGTTGCCCTGGATGTCGAGCCAGCTCTGCGGCGTGAGGCCCGGCTGCGCCGGCGCGTCGACGGCGCTGAAGAACGCAGGCTCCACGCCGGCGATCCGCAGGGCCTCCTTGAGCTCGGCGATGAGCGACGTCTCGGGGCGCGCGCTCATCTGCTCGAACACGTGCGCGTCGCCCTCGAGCTCGGGCTCGGCCGCATCGACCGCGCCGCGCAGCCGCGCCACGCCGCCGAGCAGCGTCGTGTCCTCGACGCCGTCCCTGTACGTCGTCTCGACGAGCGGCGCGCCGGCGGCGTCCACGATCCGCGCGCGGTGGCCTCCCGGGACCACCGAGAGCTCGAAGGCGATTGTCTGCTCACGGCGGTGGAACGTTCCCTCGACGCGGTCGGCGGTCTCATGCGTGAGCGTGAGCCCCTCCGACGACATGCCTTCGGCCGACGGGGCATCGTTGTCGACGACACAACCGCCCAGACCGAGAGAGCCCACGATGACGACCGCCAGACCGATTGCATGAGAGATTCGTGAATTCATGATCCAATCCTTTCGATTGACCCGCGCCTCCCTTCTAAGCACCCTCCGTGCCACCACGTTTCCGCGCAGCCGGAGCGCCCCTGTCTCCAGCGCGCGACAGGCCTCGGGACCTCGGGCTACGATCCACCTCCTCCCGGCGGCGACATGTGTCTCAACCTGGCGATAGCTCTCACGATGACCAGCCGGGCTTGCCGTCGAGGCGGGCCCGCCGGCCGCCCCGACGAGCCCGACGAGGACGGCGACCAGCAGCCGACAAACACCAAGTGACCTATCCGAATGGTGGTAGAAACGACGTGCCGGAGGAGTCCCCGCGATTGGGCGGCGCTTACCGATCTCCGCGGTTGATCGGCCGCTCGTTGACCCGCGGGGCACGCTCGAGCCCGAGGTCTCCGGAGGCGCTTGTCTACACCACGCTGGAGGACAGACGCGGCTCAGGTTGATGCGCGCCCGGCGGCTGACGCGTCAGTGACCACCTGGCGCGTCAGTGACTACCTGACGCGTCAGTGACCACCTGACGCGTCAGTGACCACCTGTCGCGTCAGCCGACGCAGCGAGGTCGACATCGATGTCGAGCTCGACATCGCCGGCACGTGCCTCCTGCTGGCCGGAACAGTCACCCTGCAGCTCGAACGACCGGCTTGGCCTCGGGCGGCATCCGGCGCTGGGCGCGTCGACCCGGGTGCTCCGCGCGGGCGGCCGTGCTCTACCTCAATGCGCCGAGCGTGCGCTGCCACCGCTGCACCGGTCCCCTACCGCCGTCCCTACCGCGACCGGCTGCTCTTCGCGCAGCGCGATCCATGCTACTCGAATATCGGGCAGGCTGAGCAGAGCTTGCCGCCAGTGGCCACGTCGAAGCTCGCGTTCCAGACATCCTCGGGCGGCATACCCGGTATCGACGACGGCGCGGCGAGACTGAACGACCACCATGTCGCAGGCCTCATCAAAACAGCGCCGCTTCGCACCAGGAAATTCGCCGTGGCATTCGGATGACTGCCGGTGAACTCGGAGGCACCGTAAAGCTCGGCAAGCAATGCCACGTCGTGACTGCCGTAACGCCAGTTATTCTCCGAGAGGAGATCGACGTTCACCAAACCTGGCGCCGGCTCGAACTGCATCTCCAGCACCTGGTCGAAACCACGGCCGGCATTTTCAGATGGCGGCACATACAGGCGCTTAAATTGCCAGCATCAGGAATTGCGCCCGGCCGGTCGTCGACGAGAGGCGCTGGACCGATCCGAGTGGCTTTGCAGCGACACTCCTCCTGCTCGTCCTAGAAGCAGATCGATTCCGCCTCGAGAGTGACGCAAGCCGGTGCACCGGATCCTTCGCAGTCCGAGCTCGTCTTGCAGGGCAGCAAGCACAGGCCGAGGACGCAGTTGGCCGCGTCCGGGCAGCGCTCGAAGAATTCGTCGCACCGGGATGAACACGCGCCGTACAGGCACGTTCCGGACAGGCAGTCGGCGTGCTCGGTACAGCGTGAGCCCACCCCGGCGCCGACGGGCTCTTGATCGGGTCGCAGGCAGAGCCCGCTGTACCGGTTGCACCTCCCGCTGTCGCAGTCTGCGTCCTCATCACACAAGTAAAGACACGCGCGCCTCGTATCCTCCGCGTCCTCCGCGAAGTGCTGGCAAGCTCGCCCGCTGTCGCAATCTTCCGTGGTCTCGCACCGCGGCGCGCAGGCTCCGGACGCGCAGACAAACCCGGAATCGCAGTCGCGGTCCGTCGCGCACTTGTGGTAGCACATGCCACCAGGCATCCCGGTGGTGTATTCGTCCAGGCATAACGTATCGGCGCCATCCGTCTTGCAGTCCGCGTTGCAACGACAGCGGCCGTGGTCTTGCGACTCACCTTTGGGGCCGCACCCCGGCTCCACCTCGTCTCCCTCGCTCTCGTAGATCACGCAGGCCGCGGCCAGCAACAAGGGTGCAACCCAGAGCATCGCCAGCCTTGCCATCAGTACTCCATTCCCATGACGATCTCGAGGCCACCGGATATCCCCAGCTTCGTCGTGGTGATGTTTTGAAATAAGGAGAGCGTTGGGCCGACGGTGATACCGGGACAAACGCCGGCACAATATGCCACGGACTTGTCGACGTAATTCCCGCCGGCCAGAAAATAGAACCCGGCCATGCCCTCTATCACCACCGCGGCCTCGGTATGCACGTAGTCACCGCGGAGCGCGCGGATCATTCCGCCATTGAGCGACAGGGAGTTGGCGAACCCAAAACGACCGGTTCGGTCCAGCGTGCGCGCGATCGCCTCTACCCCCACGAGCGCCGCCATCGACTCTCCCTTGAAGTTGAAGCTGCGCGCATTTTCCAATGCTCCGAGCGAGAAGCCCCAATACACCTCTTCGTACCGGTCGAAAAACCCGATCCGGTGCGCGACGCGACCGAGGTAGCCCGCGTTTATAAGCAGCGCTGGCTCGCGCTCCCCGGTACTGCCGAGGAAGTCGGTTGGCAGCATCCGGTAGCCGACACGTGAGAAGAATACGTTCGAGCGTCGAGGGTACGCGCGAATGCGGTAGATCCGATCGGGCTCCTCCCTGGCGCCGATCTTGGCGTGGACCCTCACCTCGTAGTCTCCGACCATGGGGACGCGGAACTCCCGTGTGAGCTCGTGCAGGCCGGCTTGGTCCTGGACCTTCACGCTGCCCTTCACGGTGCCCCTGGGGCACGGGTGCCCATCGATCGGCGTCGCGTCCTTGGAACCGAAACAGCCTTTCGTCGTGATGTTCCACCGGAGCTCGAACGCGTCTCCGTCCGGATCCCAGGAGCTCCGCGCGTCGAGCCGCAGCGTGTCCCCTACGCGCGTCTCTTCGGGGAGGACCAGGCGGATCGACGTCGGCTCATTGAAGCCCGCCAGAGTCCGCTCGATGGCGCGGCTCACCATGTCGTACCACGAAGCGAGCTCGCCCGGCTTGTGCGCGTAGCCGCCGCTCTTGACCTTGCCCGGGCCGATGGGCACGAAGCGCAAGACGGCTCGGCGATTCTTCAGCACGGGATCGACGTCGAGGACGAGCTCCGCGTCGTAGACGAGGACGTCTTCGTTCGGCACCTCGCACTGGATCGCCGCAACGAACAGCGCCCGCTTTCCCACGCGCTCGTAGCTCCCGGGCTGGTCGGGGGACGCGCGCGTGGTCATCGTTTGCACCCCCTCCCGCGCCTCTTTGCAGTTGTCCGTCCCGTAGCCGTGCTGCTCCAGGAGCTGCTTGAAGATCGGAATTTGAGTCCGGTCGACGTTGGCGCTGGAGTCCTGGCTCGTGAAGAGCTTGATGTTCTGGATGAACTCCCTCTTGGACGTCGCCGTCTGCGCGAGAACGTTGCCGGCAAGCGTGACGAGGCAGCTAACGAGCAGTATGATTGTCCAGCGCACGACGCATCTCCTCGAGGTTCTCGATTTCCCTGGAGTAATCCGACATGCAGGCGTCGCGGATCATGGGTGTGTCCACGAGCCGGCTGCACTCCTCCAACTGCCTTTTCTTCTTTGCCTGGATCTCGTCGTTGATCCTCTTGAGCGCTTCAGCGCGCTCGGGCGTCACCTGCTCGGGGAGCGGCGCGGACGCGCTCGACGCCGGCTCTGGAGGCGCCGCGCTCGGCTCCGGGCGTGTCCCGCTCGGCCGGATGGACTTCTTCTGGCTCGATGAGCCAGGTGCTGCCGTCGGCGCGGGTGCGGACACAGGCGCTGACGGCGACCCTGGCGCCGACGGCAGGGGCCCCGGCGCTTGCTGCGTGGTCGCAAGCTGCGTCATCCCTGCAGAGGAGGACGCCTCATCGGAAGAGGAGGACGCCTCATCGGAAGAGGAGGACGCCTCATCGGACCCGCGGCCCAGGCGGAGCGCGTAGGCCGCGAGCGCGACGAGCGCAGCCGTGCACGCGAAGAGAATCCATGCCGACCGTTTCGTCGCGAACGACGAACCCGAGATCGGCCCCGGCGGCTCGGGCAGCGCCAGCATGGCGCCCTCGGCCGGTCGCATGAAGAGCACCGGCGTCGCCCACTCCAGCGAGCCGCTGATGTAGATGTCTTTCCGGGCCTGGGTGACCGCGCTCTCGAGGGGTGCGCCGGCTGCGATCTGTCGGTAGACGCGCCGCGCGAACCGGATGGCGACGGTATCGCTGATCGGAAACTGCATCGCCAGCACGGCGGGGATGCCGGCCTCTGCCACGAGGGCTGCCGTGCTCGAGAAGAACTCCCGCGTGTCGCCGACGGCCCCATCGCACGAGTTCAAGAAGACCAGCCTCACCGAGGGGCGATCGCGCAGCAGGACGCGCAGATCGTTCGCGCGCAGGTGACCTCGCCCCCCGCCTTCCGCGGTCATCGAAAGCAATCCTTGCGACGTGAGCGGATCAAAGGTGCCATGGCCGGCGAAGTGCACGATGTGCCATTCCTTGCGGTCCAGCACGTCGAGCAGCGCTTGGCTCGTCGGCTCCTCGAGCCACTCGATCTCGACGAGCCCCTTCCGGCGGAGCGCGTCGAGCTCCAGATCGATGCACGCCCGCTCGCGCCCGAGGTCGAGCGGCCGTTCGCCGCCGGTCGAGAGGACGCCGAGCACCCGAAGGGGTGGCTCGACGCGCAGCGACGTCTGTGGCTTGTCCACGAGGACGTAACGCACGAGCGGCGTCGCCTCGGACAGCGACAGATAATCGCCCCGGTGTGAGCAGAGGAGCTCCCAGGGCACCAGGGCGAGTCGAGCGTCCGGCGTCACGACCTTGACGCGCACGCCCCGCCCACTCTGGCGCGTGTACTCCCGGTTCGCCGAGAAGACCTCGCCGAACGGTCCCTGGAACATCGCTTCGTAAATTGATCTTCCGAATGTCTGCGCATCGATGGTCGGGGTCTCGTCCGGGTACAGATCGCGCGCGCTCCGCGCGCCGGCTGCGCTCTCGGTCTGCCGCGACGCCCGCGCTCCGCGCAGCGCAGCGCCTTGCAGACAGGAACGGGCTTCGCCGAGCGCCTCCAGGCTCATGGGTAGGTCGACCTCGCCCTCGTGATCGCCCCGCGGCGAGCGCGCCGAGATCCGGCATCGAGTGCTCGTGAGCGCCCGCACTTCAAGGCAGAAGTCGACGTAGTCCATCCTGGCCTGCTCCCCTGCTCCGGCGGTGCGATCGAGCTGCGTACGGCTCGCCCGCTGTGCACGAACCGCGTGATATGGCGCCGCGCGGCGAAAGCCGCCGATTCGCCGCGTCTCACGACGCGACCGAGGAGGCGCGAACGAGCTTCATGGCGACGAGCGTCGCGGTCCACATCTCGCGCGGTTCATGGTCATCCGAGCCCATGTCCCTGGTGTTCGTGCAGACCGCGTCCTCGAACGACCTGTCGAGCCTCAGGAACGATAGATCCGCGTCCGGCCTCGTGGTGGCGATCGCGACGAGCCGGTCCACGCCGATCTGGCGGCCTTCCGGCAACCGGCATCGAAAGGCCTGTCCGAGCTGCCCGCGCAGCCAGAAGGTCTGACACCGGCCAGGCGCAAGCTCGTGCTGGCTCGTACCGAGGATTTCCACCCTGCCGCTCGCTGCGCAGTTGAGCAAGTTGGCATAGAGCCTCGTCGACGACCGGTTCTCGACGACGACGCAGACCGGCTGGTCGTGCTCGACGGCGTATCGATACCGGCGCTCCGGATCGGGCCTTACCTCGGGCAAAGGAGGATCCTGAAGGTCCGCCGCGCCGAGCGCCGACGGGTCGCGGCAGTCCAGCACGCGCACGCGGAGCGCGCCTGGCAGATCGCGGCACCGGCGCGAGAGCCGCAAGGCGAGGTTGTACTGCGCATAGTGCAAGAGACCCCGGACGAGCGTGCTGCGATCGTGGCCTGGAACCGAGAAGAGGAGCGGCGCTCCCTCACCGCCGGCGGCCGGGTAGACCAGCGCATCGCTGACGATGTACCGCCCGCGCGACGCCTCGACGAACACCTCCGCGAGCGACGCCTCGCCCGCGGACGCCGGCGCGCGCACGACGCGGAGCGGGCCTTCCCGCTCTAGCCAGTGCGCCAGATGAGCGTCGTAGGGCTCCAGCTGCACCACGAGCGCATCGCCCTTGCCCGGCGCGATGAGGCGGCCCCGGGCGCCGTCGACGAGCAGGAGATCGCCAGCGCCGACGGGGACCGCCGTGCACGACCACGGCGTCGCCTCCTCGACGTCCAGGACACCGAGGCGCGCGCCAAGATCTTCAGACGATCCGAGGGGCGGGAAGATGCTCGGGGTTCTCCCGTAAACAGCCACCCGGGCGCCTCGGGTGAAGCCGACCATCGTGCCCGCCTCGAGCCGATATTTCGCATCGATCCGGGAAACGGCGACGCCTGGGTCCTGGAGGTCGAACGCGCCGCCGAACACGCGGCGCTCGGCACGCCCGACGAGCCAGGGGCTCTGACCCGGGAAGCCGTGCGAGATCCGCTGCCGGAGAGCGTGCCAGAGCTCGGCCCAGCGGAGCGCGTCAAGCTGGCTGTCGTGACAGGCCGCGAGCAGCCGCAAGAGCGCGGCCGTGAAGGCGCCGTGCTGGACGCCGCGCTCGTCGCTTCCTTCGTTCGCGACCTGATCGGACTGGCATGCTGCGATGACGACGTGGCCCGGATCGCCCGCGTCGAGGGCCGGAACGAGCCCCGCCGGGGGCTCCGCCACGCGTCGGCCAGGGAGATCCAGCAGGGGCGGTGGCGTGGGATTGTCGAGCGGATAGAAGCGCACGGCGCGCTCCGCGGTGCCCGACGCGCTCCTCGTCACGCCGGCGGAGCAGCAGCAGTCAAGGACGACCGTCACGTCGCCCGTCCGGCGCGAGATGCGGTGCAGGAGAGCGTTCAGCTCGTAGTCATAAAGCAGCGCGCCTCCCGCGTGGATGTCCACCGGGACCAGCGCCTCCCGGACGGTGCGCGCGTTCCTCGGCAGGACCTGGGTGCCGTGGCCGGCATAGTAGATGAGCACGCGATCGCCAGGTTGGACTGCCTCGCCGGCGAGCGCTTCGAACGCCGCGCGGAGGTTGGCCGACGTCGGCGCCTGCTCCGGGAGGCGCGATGTCCGCCCCGACGCACAGCAGGGCGCCGCGAGCTTGGTGATCGCGCTCGGCGGCACGGCGAGGCGCTCGAGCAGGATCGCCTCGATCGCGTCGATGTCGTTGACGCAGCCGCGCAGGGCGCTGGGCCCGGGATACGCATCGATCCCGATGAGGAGCACGTGGCGGCGAGGGGGTGTGGGCTCCGTGGCTGGCATGCGCTTTCTGCCTTTCGGGGGGTGGGTTTACCGTTCTTCAACGAGCCGCGCGCGGCGTAATGGCTGTGGCGAGATCCGTTGACGTCGGCTCTTCTGTCGCCTCCTGAAGCACCGCGACGTGGTTGAGCGCCTCCTGCGCTCGATTCGCGTGCACGAGCACGCTCGAACAGGTTCAATGGCAACAAGGGGTTGCGCGGCATGGACTGGGCCAAATGCGAGGGCAACCGAAGCAGGTCCCACGCCAACGTCGGTCGCGTTGCGGCCTTCCCGGCGCTGGACTCGCCCGGAAAGATCCCGCATGCAGGAGCGCTGGCGGCAGCAGATCCGCGCCGCTCCTCTCCGTCAGCGACGTCGACACGTCAGCCAGCGACGTCGACACGTCAGCTGGCCAGTGCAAGGAGTGCGCTGACACGTCAGCGCGGCGGGCGCTGGCTTCTCAGGAGGACGTACTTGCCAGCGTCACGCTCTTCGGCGGCCCCTCTCCTCCCGCTCCCTCGAACGCCTCCGCGGCCGACAGCACATCCATCCGCTCGTCCCACCGTTCCCGCGGGATCCCCTCCGCCAGGCCTCCGAGCGCCCCGCGAAACCCCGCCCGCGCCCCAGGCGCCACCCGCCCGAGCAGCCCCAGCGCCTGCAGCCCGATGCCCGGCACCTGACACGTCATCGCCGCCTCCGCGAGCTGCTCCACCTCGCCGTCATCCGCCCGCGCCCCCGCGGCCAGCGCGAGGCACCGCGCGAGCAGCGCCCCCGACCCGCGGTCCATCCCCCGCCACAACGTCGCCGCCCGCCCTCCGAGCTCCGCAGCGACCGCCGCTCGCTCCGCGCGATACGCCACCGCCGCCTCGGTCAGGCACACGAGCGCCTCGAGCTGAGGCACGCCGACGCGCACGGTCGCCTCGACCAGGTCGAGGTCGGGCTCCGCCGCTTCGCCCATGCGGTAGAGCGCCGACCGCACCAACCACTCGGCGCGCCCCTCCCAGTACGGGTTCCTGCAGCGCGCCGCGAGCTCCCGCGCCGCCCCTGCCCGCGCGGCCGCCTCGCGGTGCCGGAACGCCTCCAGCAGCGCCGACGCAGAGCTCAGCATCGCCGCGATCTGCCCCGTCTGCCACGGCTCCGACGCGGCCGCCTCCGCGTGGAGCGCCGCCGCCTCGTCGAAGCGCCCCTCGACGTAGCGGAGCCGCGCACGGCCATCGACGAGGCAGAGCCGCGCCATCGGGTGCTCGGCGCGCTCGGCCCACGCGTCGACCTCCACCAGCGCCTGCGCCAGCAGCAACGGGGAAACGCGCTTCGCCGCGGCCACGATCCGCACCCCTTGCCGCCGCCGCTCCAGCTCCGGGTCCGAGAACGGCGCGATGCCGTCGGCCAGCTCGCGCGCCCGGTCACCGCGCGGCCCCAGCCCGGCCAGCGCCGCCTGCACCAGCAGCGCGAGGCGCGTCACCTCGGGACCGCGCACCACGGCGCGAGACAGCTCGTAGAGCACCCTGTCCATGGCGCGCGGCGTCCCTTCCGCGAAGGCGATCTTGACCCACGCCGACAGGATCCCGAGCTCGGCCTCGCCCCCAGCCTCCCCACCCGGCCGGCGCGCGGCCAGGAGCGCTTCGCCGATCGCGGCCACCGCCTGGCCCAGCATCCCGGCCGACGCGCGGCCTAGCGCGACCTCGATCGCCTCGCGCGCCGCCGAGAGCTCCTGGTGTCCCGCCAGCAGATGGAACAGGCGTCCATCCTGCCCGGGGCGCAGCACGCCTGCGATCGCGCGGTGCGCCTTGACCCGGCGCGCCACGGGCCAGGTGATGTCGACCTGCCCGAGCGGCTCCACGCGATCGCCCGCCAGACGCCGCGCTATCCCGCGGCGCACCAGCTGCTCACACTCC
Source organism: Sorangium sp. So ce117 (assembly GCF_051524395.1). NCBI lineage: Bacteria > Pseudomonadati > Myxococcota > Polyangiales > Polyangiaceae > Sorangium > Sorangium sp. So ce117. Next base: position 2,252,726 of record NZ_CP150309.1, on the reverse strand, counting down.
GCCTCGACCTTCCACACCGGTCGCACCATCGCCTCCGCGAGCTGCTCGATGTCGAGCTGGTGTCCGGCGAGGGCCAACCACCGCAGGAGCTCGCCGAGGTGCGGCTCCTCTTCCAGCAGAGGCCCCTCGACGGCGGGCGTGGTCTCCCGGAGCCCCGCGCTCAGCCGATCGAGCGCCTGGCGCTCCACCGCGAGCGTCGCGCCGTCCCAGCGCGCGAGCCCGAGCCGCAACCAGAGCGTCAGCTCGGCCTCCACCCGCGCAGGGACCCCCTCGGTCCGCTCCCACAGCGCGCGCGCGGCGTCCTCGCGCAGATGGAAGAGCCGGTCCGGACCCGCGAACAGCGGCCGCAGCGCCGCCTCATCGAGGGGCTCGAGCGCGATCACGTCCGCGGGCGCGGACCCAGGCGACGCGCGCGGCGCGCCCGCGAACGCCCGGACGAGCGCGCCCTCGCCGGCCCGACAGCGCTCCAGGATCGCGGCCGACCACGGATCGAGCCGGTCTGCGTCGTCGGCGAGGATCACCGCGCCGTCGGCGAGCGCCTGCTGAAGCTGGCCCAAAGCCCAGTCCGTGACGTCGTCCAGACGGCGCGCTCGCTGCTCCTCCATGGCGCCGAGGAGCGGGTGCAGGCTGCCCAGCGGCGCGCGGGACGGCTGCAGCGAGACGACGCGCAGCCCCGCCTGCTCCAGCGCCTCGCCCGCGTCGCGCAGGCAGCGCGAGCGGCCCGAGCCCGTCGGCCCCACAACATCGACCGGACGCCGCGCGCGCGCCGCCTCGACGACGGCCCGGAGCGGCGCGAGATCGCCGAGGCGAGGCAGCTCGGGCCCGTGGCGGCGCGACACCCGGCCTCCCCGGAGCGCGGCGAGCGCCTCGGCCGCGGAGCGGAAGCGATCCTCCGGCCTCTGGGCCAGGAGCCGGTTGATGACCTCGGCGAGCTGCGCCGGGGTGCCGGGAGCGACCTCCTGGATGGGCACCGCAGGCGATGACAGCCGCGCTAGCAGGAGGGCCTTCAGCTCCTTCGCTGCGTGGGGCACGTGGCCGGTGAGCGCCTGGTAGAGCATCACGCCGGCAGCGTAGAGATCGGCTCGTGCGTCCACGGCCGCGCCCATGATCTGCTCGGGGGCGAGGTAGAGCGGCGTGCCGAGCACCTGGTTGGCCTGGGTAAGCCGCGCGCCCGGCTCGCTCCAGAGCGAGATGCCGAAATCGAGCACCGTCGGACGCCCCTCGGCGTCGACGAGCACGTTGTCCGGCTTGAGGTCGCGGTGCACGATGCCCGCGGCGTGCACGCGGGCGAGGACCTCGAAGAGCGCAAGCGCGGGCGCCGTGATGTCGGCCCATGCGCGGCGCGATGGCGGCGCCGCGTCCGGGATCGCCCCTCCCGGGAACGGCGTGCCCTCGACGCGTTCCATGACGACAAAGGGGCGATCGCCCTCCACCCCCTCGTCGAGCAGCTGCACCACGCCCGGCACCCGCAGCATGCGCAGCGCGGCGATCTCGCGGCGCACGCGCGCCGACCCCGCCCCGGCGCCGCGGTGCATCCACTTCAGCGCCACGGGACGGCCCAGCACGAGGTCCTGAGCCGTCCACACCTCGCCGAACGATCCCGCGCCGAGGGGATCGGTGAGCTGATAGCGCCGCGCGATCACCTGCCCCGGCGCGGCGCCGCCTCCTGCCGCAGCATCGGCCTCGCCACGCCGCTCTGCCGCGTCCGCACCGATGCCCTCGGCGAGGGCGCACGGCTCACCCGCGGCGTCGCCCAGCGAAGGCGGCTCGCCGCTCATGGCGTCGCCCGGAGGGCGCGTCTCACCGCTCGCGCCATGCTCGGCGTCGTCGCGCTCGGCCCCGACCGACAGCCTGGTGACGACCACCCCGGTGCTGAGAAGCGTGAGATCCGCGTCGGGGCTCGGCACGACGAGCGAGGGTACCCCGCCGCCAGAAGCCAGAGCAACGTCGAGGAGCGCGCCGCGTCCCCGGATGTCCTGCGCGCTGCGGGCTCAGGGCTTTAAGGGCGGCGTCTGCTGATGATGGTTGACGCACCCGGTGATCGCGAACGTGCAGCCCGGAGCCCAGCTCTGGTTCGCCACATCGACAAACGCCGCGAGCGAGCTCGCCTGACGGGCTCCGACCGAGATCGTCGCCGTATCAGCTCGGCCAGCCGGCTGATAGGCCCCCGGCAGCAACCAGTACTCGACGTTGGAGGTGTCCGCGAGGCCGCGGACGGAGAACGCGAGCCCCAGCACCTTCTGCATCTGGAGCACCTCGATGATCCTCCCGTCCGGATCGAGCTGCCGCGGCGCGCTCGGGTAAAAGGTCGGCGGCGGCAGCTTGGAAGCGACCGGGAGCCGGGTCCAGGCAACGCCGTTGTAGGTCGCGCCGTGGCGATACAGGTCGGTCTGCGCCCAGACATAGGATGACCCCGGCCGCCACAGGTCCTTCACGCTCGCCTGCCAGTCTGCGAGCGACCAGCCCGCCATCGACGCGGGCGGCGGACGGAGCACGAACTGGTTCTGCGGCTTGCGATAAAGCAGCCAGCGCTGAAGCTGCCCCAGGCCGCGTTCGACGGTGTAGGCGTAGCCGATCACCTCTCGAGAGGTTGGATCGACGACCTTGACGGCACCCATTTCAAGCTGACCTTTGATGAGCATTCTGCTTCTCCTCCGGTGGGAAGACGGCGCGACGCGCCGGGCGGGGCAAGGAGACCTTCGAGGCAGTCGAGCGCCTCGACGCCGGACAGCTCCGACGCGCGCCGATGGTGCCCCATCGGTCGGCGTTGGTCCCTCGCGTCGAGATGCCAGCAACCCGTGTGCCATGACGAACACGCGTGGGGTGCAGGAGCGCGGCCGCCTTGCAACCGCGCCATGGGGATGCCTACCATGTGCGCCCATGGGATCGGGCGCGAAAACGGCCCTCGGCGGGACCACGCTGGGCGATCAAGGGGGTTCCAGCGCGGTGGCCCTCACCGCGACGACGCCGGCCCTCACGATCCTGTACCATCCTCGCCTCGAGCGCGTCGGCGAGCGCGCGTCGCTGGGCGAGCTCGCCGCGGGCGGGGCCGCCTCGGTGTCGCGGGTAGCGCCTGCATTCGCGGCAAAGGGGCAGTCGCCCGGATCGCCGCTCGATGACGGCCACCTGAGCCGGCGGCCTCTCCGCCTGTCGGCCGCGCGCGGTGACGGCATCCGACTCGAGATCGGCGACAGCGGTACGGCGGTCGTTGCAGAGGGCCGTCGGGTCCGCGAGAGCATCGTCTTCTCCGCGGCGCAGGTGAAGCGGGGTGTCGTGCTGGAGCTCTCCCGCCGCGTGGTGCTGCTGCTCCACCGCACGGGCGGGCTCCACCCGATGCAGCAAGAGGCGACGTCCGAGGACGAGGTCCGGGAGCTCGTGGGCGAGAGCGACGGGCTCCGGCGCGTGCTCTGGGACATCCAGAGCGTGGCCGATCTCGACCTCCCCGTGCTGCTCCGCGGCGAGACGGGGGTCGGCAAGGAGCTCGTGGCGCGCGCCGTCCACGCGGCGAGCCGCCGCAAGAGCCAGCCCTTCGTCGCGGTGAACCTCGGCGCCATCGCCCCGAGCCTCGCGATCGCGGAGCTCTTCGGCGCCGAGAAGGGCGCCTTCACGGGCGCTGATCGCCGGCAGGCGGGATATTTCGCGCGAGCCCACGGCGGGACGCTGTTCCTCGACGAGATCGGCGAGGCGCCGACGGAGCTCCAGGTGGCGCTCTTGCGCACGCTCGAGACGGGGGAGATCCAGCCCGTGGGCGCGCAGGAGGCGCGGAAGGTGAACGTTAGGGTCATCGCGGCGACCGACGCGAACCTGGAGGCGAAGGTCGCGAACGGAACCTTTCGAGCGCCGCTCTTGAACCGGCTGTCGTCGTACGAGATCTTGATTCCGCCGCTGCGCGAGCGCCGGGAAGACATCGGGCGCTTGCTGGTGCGGTTCTTCCGGGAGGAGCTCGAGCGGATCGGCGAGGCGCACCGGCTGGAGCCGGTGGCGGCGGATGCCACGCCGTGGCTGCCGGCCTCGGTCGTGGCCCGGCTCGCCGCGCACGACTGGCCTGGCAACATCCGGCAGCTGCGCAACGTGGTGCGTCAGCTCGTCATCGGCAGCCGCCGACAGGAGCGCCTCGCGGTGGGCCCCGCGGTGGAGCGGCTGCTCGGGGAGGCCGCACCGGGTGGGGAGACGGGCATCAAGGAAGAGCCGCCTCCCAGCGCGCCGCAACGGCGCGCGCCTGCGGAGGAGATCGCCCTGCCCTCTCCTCCAGGGCCCGGGCGGAAGCCGGCCGAGGTGCCGGAGGCCGAGGTCGCGGAGGCGCTCCGCGCGAGCCGGTGGGATCTGACAGCTGCCGCGGCGCGGCTTCAGATCTCACGGCCGTCGCTGTACCTGGTGCTCGAGCGCTATCCCCGGTTCCGGACGGCGCGGGATCTCACGGCCGAGGAGATCCGCGCGTGCTACGCGGCGTGCGGCGGGGACGTGGAGCGCATGGTCGAGCAGCTGGAGGTCTCGGAGCGGGCGCTGCGGCGGAGGCTGCGAGAGCTGCGGCTCGGGTAACGGCGCGGCGCCTCCGGTAGAAGCCCGTCGGAGGCGAAGCGCCGCTGACGTGTCGCAATGACGTGTCAAGATCGGACCTGACATGTCAGGTTCCGAAGCGCGAACGCGCGGACCGAGCGCCTCGCCGCCAAGCTCGCGTTGAGGAGCCGGATGCGAGCGAGGGCACGGGGGGCGAGAGGGTGGCAGAGGCGTGTCCTGATGGCCGAGCGGCGCGTCCTAACGGCGCGGGAGCGTGCTCAGAGCCCTTGCCTCCCATAAGGAGGTACTCACTCCCGCTCGTCCGACTTCTCTTCGAGGAATGAGCGGAACGCGTCTGGCATGGGCGCTGCAATATACCATACCCGTCGGCTCGCACTCTCCGGAGCACCGCTGCGGCGTGCCCTCGCGAGAGCTGCAATCGGCGTCTCAGTTGCTTACACCCCCCGCGCCGACGAGGATCGCTGACGGCAGAGAGCCTCGCATCGAGCGCATCGATATCCATGAAGGAGTTGCTCATGAAAAGGTTCTTGCTCTGTGTTCTGCCCGCTCTCACAAGCCTCATGATCGCCTGCGAGGCGCCGTCCTCGACCGAGCTTGAAGGCGTTGAGTCGACGACCGCCGGCTCCCCGACCTCCATTCGTGCGTCGGCGAGCACGCACGATGCGCTCCGCATCGCCTCCTGGTCCGTTTCCGGCACCGGCGACGCGCGAACCTTCGCTGCGCTGGACGACGCCGAGGCGCCGGTAGCGACCCTCACGATCCAGCCCGAAAACCTCGAGGAAGACGCCAAGCTGCTCGTGGAGGTCGACATGCAGGCCACCCGCGAGACGCTCACCTTGACAGCTGACGGCGTCGTCACCAGCGGCGGCTCGGCGCGCGCTGTCGCGCTTGCGAACGCGCTCTACGGGGATCTGAAGGCATTCTCGGCGTCGAAGGCGGCGCGCCCGCCGGAGCCTCCGACGTCTGCGGATGGCGAGCAGATCGGCGCCGCGAGCGAGGCCTTGACGTACCTTTGCAATAATACAATCTCTCCGGGGAATTGGGTCCGCTGCGGAACTGTGTTCCTCGGCGAGTCAAGGATCTGCATCACGAACAATACCGACTGGTTCGGGACCGCGTACTTGGACTGGTTCAAGCAGAGCGTCGGCGTCTATGCGCACGACCAAACCTGCTTCCGTCGCTGGTTCTGGGGCGCCGACGTTTCCGTGTACAACAACTCGGCGTCGGGCGTCGCCCTCACCGTCAGCCACTGACGCGCGCCGCGCGCGCACACAGGACCACGCCCTCGGTGCACCCGTCCACTCAAGGACGTCTGGTGACTGCTCGTCGGCACGCGGGATGCGAACCGCACCCTGCGTGCCGGATGGGAGCCGCTGGCCTTGACCCAGCCCTCTATGCCAACGTGAGAGGATAGCCCGCGCAAAGCCATTCGGACCTCTCAAGAATTTCCCGCCAACGACCGGCAGTTGACATAACGTACAAAAAGTACGAGCCACTCATCCGCCTACAAAATCAACAGCTCCAACGAGCTCACTCGGCTGTGTAATATTGTCTACACCACGCTGGAGGAGCCACGCCGCTCCCCGCGCCAGCATTGGGGATGCGCTCTCGCCGCGCTCGGCGGGTCTCCCCGCCGGCTTCCGGGGAGCACGCCCCTCAGGCTCCGCCAAGGCGCTCATCGCTCGCTGCCCGATCTGGAAGTCTTCAGATCCATCTCTTCGACCGCCGCTCCGCCCAATCGCCGCGGCGAATGAAGGACATCGTCGCGGTCGACCGGATCAGATCTGCGGGGGTGGACTCGAAGCAGATATCCGCGAGCTCCGCGACTGGCCCAGGGTCCACCACGCACCACATTCGTTCGATCTTCATGCCGTCTCCTCCTTCTGCTCAGACGGAAGCGCCTCGAACATTACCTCGAAGAAACACCGCGGGGCTGCAATCCTCGGCAGCAACGGTCGATAGCCGACTCGAAGGGGCGATCTCTCGTTGAGGTCGCGCCGGAGACCGCCGGCAGCGCTGAAAAATTCCTCCCGAGCGCGATCGAACAGGCGCGCGCGAAAACCGCGAAACCGACCTGCCCTCCGTCGCGTAGCACCGTCGAACGACGCGCCACGAGCCATCGCTGGTGGAGGCGGGCGCCATGCGGGCCCGCGGTCGCTCCGATCTCAGGGGTGTGCCGGAGGACCGATCGCCGCCACGCGGCTCGCCGCGGCGGAGGCGATCCAGGTCGCGTCATCTCAATCACCGCTTCTGGAGGATGCTTATGAAGATTCGGAATCGCGCGCTGTCGGCTCTGCCCCTCGTCCTCACCCTCGCCGCCGCTTGCGGCGACGGCGAAGGCGGCGATACCACCGGCGCCGGTGGCATGGGCGGGGGAGGCGAGAGCGGGCCCGGCGGCGGGGACGCGGCCACGAGCTTCGACGTGACCCTCGAGAACGTGACGCCCGCGCGGGATTACCGGGTGGCCAGCGTGTTCAACACGCCCGTGGGCGAGAGCATGCCCGGGCCGCTCTTCCCCGAGAAGAGCTTCGAATTCCGCGTCGGCGCCCTGCCGGGCGACAGGCTGTCGTTCACGACCATGTTCGGGCAGTCGAACGATCTGTTCTATGCGCCCGATGGCGCCGGGATCTCACTCTACGACGATTCGGGCAAGCCGGTGAGCGGGGACGTGACCGACCAGGTCCTGCTGTGGGACGCGGGCACCGAGGCCAACGAGGAGCCGGGCGCCGGGCCGAACCAGGCGCCCCGGCAGAGCGGCGCGAACACGGGCGCTCCGGACCCCGACAACACAGTGCGGCTGGTCCAGGATGACTATACCTACCCGGCGGTCGAGGAGGTCATCCAGGTGACGGTGACGCCGGAGCCGGGCAATGAGTTCACGATCCGGATCACCAACATGTCGGAGGTGGGGACGCTGATGCCCGAGGGCGGGGAGCCGGCCGCCGTGCCGCTGTCGCCGGGGCTCTTCGTGGTCCACACGATGGACAACCCGCTGTTCACGGTCGGGCAGGCGTACCCCGACAACGGGCTGGAGGCGCAGGCCGAGGACGGGAACCCGATGATGCTGCACGAGGGGGCCATTCCCCGCGCGGGGCTGACCTCGCCGGTGGCGCCGGGCGTCGCGGTGGTGCACGGGTCCGGAGCGCCCCTGTTCAAGACGGGCGAGGCGGACCGGGGCAAGGGCCTCGAAATGCTGGCCGAGGACGGGAATCCGACCACGCTCGCGGGGTCGCTGGAGGCCGAGGTCGGGGGCGAGAGCGGGATCTCGTCGGTGCTGGTCTACAACACGCCCGTAAACGCCTCGACGCCGGGGCCGCTGCTGCCCGGCGCGAAGTTCAGCTTCACGGTGACCGCGCGGCCCGGCGAGCGGCTGAGCTTCGCGTCGATGCTGGGGCAATCGAACGATCTGTTCTTCGGGCCGAGCGATGCGGGGATCGCGCTGTTCGACGCGAGCGGCGAGCCGGTGAGCGGCGATGTCTCCGACCAGGTCACGATCTGGGACGCGGGCACCGAGGCCAACCAGTGGCCCGGCGTGGGCCCCGACCAGGCGCCGCGCCAGGCCGGGCCGCAGATGGGCGCCGACGATCCCAAGGACCAGGTGCGCAACGTCGATGACGGCTATCTGTATCCTGCGTCGAACCAGCTGCTGAAGGTGACCATCACCCCGGCGCGGTAGCGGGGGCGCGAGCGGCAGCGCTGGCCGCTGGACCACGGCCCGGGGGCGCCTGACGGCCGCGCGGGGCGTCTCCACCCAGCACTGCCATGGTGGCGCCTCCTCGGGGCCCTGCCGCCTACGGAGGAGCCTGCCGGTGCTGGATGGCGTGCTCGGCCTCCATCGTGTACCGGCGGCTCTCGGCCTCGTCGGGATCGAGCCCGAGCTCACCATAACGATAGGCCATCGCCAGCGCCTGGAGCGCCGCGGGGCGCTCCCAGAGGCCGTGTTGGTCGCGAGGCTCGCCGGGGGGAAGGCGCCCGAGCCGCCGGTGCCTTCGAGGGCTGATCGCGGTAGGCAGAGGACAATGACAGCGGCCGGAGATAGCCAGAATGCAAGGCACTCTGCGGAAGCTTCCGCCCTAAGACTCTACTATCAGGCATTCTTCGAGCTGCTCCCCCTGCTGGCACGAGATGCGGACAACGCCGCAATCGGGGTGGAACAGCTGGACGACATCGACTTAGGGCTTGACATCTCCGAAACGTTTGGACTTCCTTCTCCCCCGATCGTCAGCGCGCCGTCGGGTCGTTGACGCGTCCCGCGAAGAGGATCGCCTGCGTCGACGCGTCGCGGATGAAGAAGAAGAACGGGCGGTCCAGGACGATCGCCGCAGGCACGGCCGGGAGACCCGAGCCCGTGGAATTGAGAATGACCCCGGTCGACCCCGCTGCCTCGGTCCCGGCCTCGTCCACGTCGATCCTCGCCGCGTGAATGACCTCATGGATCCAGAGCTTTACGCGCGCGACGATGCCCGTGAAGTCGGCCTCGTCGCCGAAGGCGCCCTCCATGCCGAGATCCATGAGCGCTCCCTTGAGAGAGGTGGACGTGCCGAACGAGAACTTCGGCATCGTGACGTCGACCGGCTGCTCGTAGGTCGAGTCGATGATCGCCTCGAGCGCCGCGCCGTCGAGCGACTCCTCGAACGCGTCCATGGTCCCCTTGGCGGGCAGCACGAGGAACATCGAGACGGCGGACCCCGCATACGGGATCCCCACCGCTTCCCAGCCGTCGCCGGCGCCGTAGCTCCCCTGGTGCCTGCCGTTCATCATCTGGGCGGTGGCGCTCGAGCCGTCGCCGCGCAGGAACGTCCCCGACTGCGTCGCGTCCTTCACGAACGCCGTCTTCCACTCGGCGTGGAAGTAGACGGCGTTGACGAGCACGGCCACCGTTTCCGGCGTCACGTCTTCATCGAGGAGCTTCGGGATCCTGCCCTCCGTCCGGTAGCTCACCCACGCGTTGATGAGCCCCTCTGCCTCCTTCGTGGCGGTGAAGAAGTCCGCGAGCCGCACGTGCGCGCCATAGCTCTCGCCGAGCACATTCAAGAACGGCTTCTCGAGGGGGACATCGATCTGCGCCCAGATCGCGTTGGCCGTGTGGAGCCGGAAGCCGCCTTCCTCGGCGTGTTTCTGGAGCTGGAGGTCCACGTGGTTGAACGCCGGATGCAACCGCTCCTGGGGGAGCTCGAATCGCATCGCCGCGGCCATCTCCTGCTCCGTCGTTGTCCGCGCGCCCGCGTACGTCATCGCGAGCGCCGTCGAGATGCTGAAAGGCGCGTAGACGACGTTCGTCGTTGAGCTGTGGAGCGCGCGGCCGAGGTCGAGCGCGAAGCTCGCGTTATTGCGCGAGAGCGACCCCCGATCCTCCGCCGAGACGTCCGGATTCTCGATCCGCGTCACGTCTGAGGGCACCACGCAGCCGGGCTTCACCTCGAAGCACTCGACGGGCGCCTCGACCGAGCCGCCCCCACCCTGGCCCGAGCCGCCCCCTCCCGCGTTCCCGCCCCGGCCCGAGCTGCACCCCACCAGGGCTGACAAGCCCATGGCCGTCAACAACGTCGCTGTTCGCATGACGCCGGGTCTAAGCAGGCTGCGTGCCAGAGCGCCTCCGCGCGGAGATCACGTCGTCGCGCCTCGAGGTGTGCCATGTGCAGCCGATCCATCAGACCAGATTGTGCCACAATGAACCGAACGGCAGCGCTGGCCGCTGGACCACGGCCCGGAGGTGCCTGACGGCCGCGCGGAGCGCCTCCGCACAGCACTGCAATCGTGGCGCCTCCTCGGGGCCCTGCCGCCTACGGAGGAGCCTGCCGGTGCTGGATGGCGTGCTCGGCCTCCATCGTGTACCGGCGGCTCTCGGCCTCGTCTGGCTCGAGCCCCAGCTCACCATAACGATAGGCCATCGCCAGCGCCTGGAGCGCCGCGGGGTGCTCCCGCTCGCCAGCGCTCTCGTAGAGCTCGACGGCTCTTCTGTCATTCCTCGGCACGCCGGCGCCCGCGCGGTACGCATTGGCGAGCAGGAACATCGCGTCCGGCGACCCTCCGCGCGCCGCGATCTCGAACCAGCGCGCAGCCTCCGCGGGGTCGGCCGTCACGCCATCGCCGTTCTGGCTCATCACGCCGAGGAAATACGCGGCGCTCGGGTGCTGCGAGGGGGCGGCTCGCAGCAGCCAGGCGCGGGCGCGCGCCGCGTCCTTTGGGACCGACGGAAGCCCCTTCAGGTAGATCCTTCCGAGCGAGACCTGCGCCTCGACGTCCCCCTGCTCGGCCGCCCGCGCGAGTGAATCCATCCCGGCGAGGACCTCCCCGGGATCCGCGAGCGTGAGCAGGCGAAAGCCGAGCGCCCGCGCCTCCATGCCGCTCGGGGGCGGCGCCCCAGGACGCGACGGCAGCAAGGGCGCCGCGGCGGCCGTGAGGCGGTCCGCCTCGGGACGATCGCCCTCGCGCAGCCCTCCAAGGGACAGGGCGGCGGCGCCGCCCAGCACGAGGGCGCCGCCGGCCAGCACAACGAGCCGCACGGCAGGCGGGACGCTCACCGGCTCAGATCGATGGAGTAGACCGAGAGCATCTTGCCGCTGCCGTCATCCTGCGCGACGAGCGAGAGGTTGGTCAGCCCGGCGGCCTCCGCCTTCGGGAGCGCGTTCTGCGCCGAGGTGAAGGTCACGGGCCCCGCCGTCGTGACCCGGGCGAAGCGCCAGCTGCGGGCAGAGCCGTTCTGAGCCCGCGTGAGGTTCTCGACCTTCTTGATGTACAGGATGAGCACGTCGCGGTTCGTGTCCGGCGCGGCGTAGATCGTCTTCGAGCCGTCGAGGCCAGGGAAGCTGCCGCCGCCGCTCGCGCGGTAGTTGTTCGTGGCCACGATGAACTCCGCGGCCAGATCCATGGGCTCGCCGTTCCACTGGAGGTCCTTGATCCGGCCGCTGGCCTTCATCCCCGTGGGCGGGAGCGGCTGCGTCACGTCGATCTCGTACGTGATCCTGCTGTCCGTGAAGATGTCGAAGTTGTATCCGGGCATCGCGCTGTTGATGAGCGGCTGCGGCTCCGTCTTGCTCGGATCGATCTGATTGAAGCGCGTCGCGGCCCTCTCCAGCCAGTCGAGGATATCGGCGCCGGTGACCTTCACCGCCTGGACCGTGTTCGCGTACAGGTAGAGATCGGCCGCGTTGTTGATCGCGATGCTCCCCGCCGGCACGTCGGTGTAGTCGTTGCCACCCTGAAAGCCGGACTTGAACGGCGCGCTCACCGAGAGCACGGGGAGCGACGCGTACTGCGGCAGGTTCTCCGCGATGTAGCGGGCAACGTAGTCGGCCTGGGCCTGATTGACGATCTGGATCGCGCTGGCGTCCCCGACGTCGGCGAACATCGATGACATCGCGAAATCGCTCGTGCCGATGGGCGTCTTGACGTAGGCGACCGTCGCCTGGTGCTCGGCGTCGAGCAGCGGCACGAAGGAAGCGTCGGCCGCGACGAGGACCTTCGTCTTGTCCGGCTGCGCGTCGCAGAGCGTCGCGAACGCGCAGGACGCCCCCGTGCGCCAGCGCTCCATCGCATCACACGCCTCGGGGAGCCCACCCTTGCAGGTCGTGGCGATCGGCCGGGCCTCGACGACCGTCTTCGCCTTGTCGACCGTCCAGCCCTCTCCGTCGTGGGTGAGCCCCAGCTTGATGACACCGAGGTGCTGGCCCCAGAAGTTCGCCATGACCGCGGGGAGGCCGGCGACCGTGCCCGCGTCCTTGTCGACCTCCGGCAGGCTGAACTGCGCCACGGTGCTGCTCGGGTTGGGGAAGATCTGGTGCGAGTGGCCCATGAGCATCGCGTCGATGCCGGGCACCTGGGCGAGGTGCCACGCCTGGTTCTCGAGGGTGGGCGTATACGGCGAGTCGTCGAGGCCGCCGTGAATAATGGCGACGACCAGCTCGGCCCCCCTGGCGCGGAGATCGTCCACCAGCGGGGCCGCGACCTCCTTCACCCCCTTCGTGAAGACCTTGCCGTCGAGCCATTTCTTGTCCCAGCTCAGGATCGTCGGCGGCGTGACGTCGATGAAGCCGACCTTGACCGTGCTCTCGATGGCGCCGCCGCCCGGCGCCGTCGCGGAGATGGTCTTCTCGACGAGGACGGTCTTCGGGAAGAGCGTCTCGCTCGTCTTCAGGCTGAAGACGTTGGAGTTCACCAGCGGGAACCGAGGGCCCTCGCAGCCCGCCGATGCAGCGAGATCGAGCCCGTCGACGTCGAACGGGGTGTGGGTCACCTGCGACAGAAAGGCGAGGCCGAAGTTGAACTCGTGATTGCCGATCCCGCCGACGTCGAACCCCAGGTGGTTCATCGCCTTGTACATGGCCAGCGTCTCACCGCACGCGATCGGCTCGACGAGCGCCTGATAGTCGGCGAGGACGGTGCCCTGGATCGTGTCTCCGTTATCGATCAGGAGAGTGTTCGCGAACTCGCCTCGCGCCTGGTTGATCAGGGTCGCGGTGCGCTCGAGGCCGATCGATGGCTCAGCGACCAGCTTGAAGTAATCGAAGCCGAGGATGTTGGTATGGAGATCGGTGGTCTCGAGCAGCGCGAGGTCGGCCGTGGCGCCGCTCGGCGTCGCGGGCGCCCCACCCTCCCCGCCTCCGCCCTGGTCGCCTCCGCCCCCGCCGCCTCCCCCCTGGTCGCCTCCCCCCTTGCCGCCTCCTCCCTCGCCGCCTGAGCCTGCGGAGCTGGAGGAGCTTGAGGTGCTCGAGGAGGAGCTGGAGGTCGATGCGCCTGTGCCGCTCTGGTCATCGCCGCACGCGGTCAGCGCGGTCATGGCCAGAATCAACGAGGAAATCGACGCTACCCGTCCGACTCGACCTGTCATCGTGAACACCTTTCCGAGCGCCGCTTCGGCCGATGCCTCTCCGCGCGCAACCACCCATATCGAGTCGAGGCGGCCGAGTTTTCGCACCGATGCGCGCTCGGATCAAGGGCTACGATGAGCTGCTCGGCATGTCAACCGCACCGGAGAGGCGATGCGGCGGAAGAACGCTTGAACGGCGCGCCGTCGACCTTCCGCGCGCCGTTGCGTCAATCCTATGTACGGCTGGTAACGGTCTCGTTAACGCTCGCCGCGCGCGAAGGACGGCGTGGCATCAAAACACGATCGTCCAACCTGGATTGCTCACTTGCTGCTTCGTATAGGACACGCCGTCGACCTTCAGCCCTTCCGCGTTGAGCAGCGTGATGAGCCCGCCCTTGTTGGAGAGGACCATCGGAGCCTGGACGACGACCGTCGTCAGCCCACCGGGCTGAAGCTCTCCGGTGAGCGCCATCTTCGATTTGGCCTTGTCGGCCAGCGACCAGCCAGCGAGGTTGATCTTCCGGTTCGACGTATTCACCAGTGTAACGGTCTCCCGTTCGGGCGTACGCGTGTCGTTCACGAGGGCGGCGACGATCCGCACGATCCCGTCGGGCTGCTCCACCGTGGGGAGCCCGCCGCCTCCACCGGCCACGTCCGACGGCGGTCCGGAGACCGGGACGTCGAGCGTGTGCCCTGTCTGGTCGTCGGTGTGCCACGCCTGCGTCTGAAACTTGAGGAAGATCGCGGCCCACTGGTCCCCACGCGGGAAGTGGATGAGGAGGCCGCCGTCCTGCCAGACACCATCATCCTTCTTGAAGCGGGCGTCGTTGCCCTGGTTCATGTGGATATCGTGGATGCCGTTGCCGGGCAGGAAGCCGAAGATCTTGTCCTTCTTCCCGTTCTCGGGGCCCCAGCGCTCCCCGAAGGCGTACAGAATCGCCGTCTCGTCGGCCATCGCCCGCTGCACGTAGTGATCGAGCTTCTCGTTGAGGTCGTTGTCAGGGCCTGGGGCGGAGAATGGCAGCGGGACGAACTCCGTCCGATCCACGAGGTTCCCCCGGATGAGGTCGAGCCCGCCCCCGCCCGGCTTGCTCTCCAGCGGATGGAAGCCCGGCTTCAGCTCGTGGAGATCTTGAAGCAGCGGGTGCGCAAAATGTGACTTGACGACATATTCGACCTGGGAGCCGTCCTGCGACTGCACATTCACCGCGATGCGATAGTCTATCGTGTCGTCCACGATGTGGATCTGATAGTGCGGATTCGCTCCCGACGCGAAACGCCGATCGATCACTGTCCCCTTCAGTACGCCATAGCTCTTCAGCGGCATGTCGCCTCCCGCATCCATCGGCTGAGCACGGCCGGTGCCCGCCTGTGAGATTGCATCAAACCCCTACTTCACTCTTTCGAATGGTCATGGACCATCCGGCACGAATCAAACGCTGTCGCCATCAGGCTCCTTGCCCAGGGTCAGGAGCTGGACCTTCGAACAGCTTGGATGTCACCTTTCCCTCTTGGCGGGGTCTCGGCGGACGCCGACGGTGGGATTCTCGTGGCCTGGGCCTACTCCCCGCGATGCAAGACCCCACGCGCAACACGTGCCCCCCTTGGCGCCGGTGACCGGCGGGTGTTGAATGGAACGCGCGATAGCGCGCTCTTCGCCATTGCAGCCGCCTTTCTTTTCGAAGTCAAGACCGAGCTGACCGTGGACTCGCAAATTTCGCCGCCATGTCACGCAACGGTTTATTTGCGGAAAGCCAGCGGAAAGCCACGGAGCTGACGCTGGAACCCCATCTCTCTTGAGCGGCCAATGCCGAGCCGAGGTGCACGCTCTTTACAGGCACATCAAATTCATCATGGATTCGCTAGCGCTGCGCAAGGCGCGCTTCGAGCGGTGCGCGACCATCGGGTGGATTTTGGCCGCGACGGATCTCTCCGGGCCGTGATCGAGATCGGTCGGGCCGCTGTCGGTGCGTCCATGCCTCCCGGAACTTGCGCGCTCGCTCGCGGTGCTGAGCTACTCGCGGCGGCCGCGGCCGGCGCGGGCCGGGTCGGTCGCCGGCAGCTCCCCGAGGAGGTGGTCGATGCAGGTCCGGACGGCGGCCGTCAGGGCGCGATGCGCGCGATAGAGGAGGCTGACGCCGCCGGCCTCGGCCTCGTAGCCCTTGAGGACGCGGACGAGGCGCTTCGCGGCCACGTCCTCGGCGCAGAACACCTCCGGAAGCATCGCGATGCCCACGCCCGCGAGCGTCGCGCGGTAGGCGGCGGAGGACTCGCTCACATAGAAGCGGGGCTCGAAGGCGATCCGTCGTCTCCGGCGCCCCTGCCCGAGCGTCCACGTGGCCATTCCATCCGTCGCGTGCACCGCGATGCAATCGTGACGCGCGAGGTCCTCGACCCGGTGGGGAACGCCGCGCGCCTCGAGGTAATGCGGGCTCGCATACAGAAGCTTTCGCGTCGCCCGCCAGAGCTCTCGCGCCACGAAGTCGGTTGTGTCGTCCACGTGGCCCGGGACGATCGCGATGTCGAAGCCCCCGGCGAGGAGGTCGACCCGCCGCGAATCGATCTCGAGGTCGACCGACACGCGGGGGTGCTTCGCGAGATAGGTGCAGACGACGCTCGACACCGCGGCGCCGAGGGCGATCGGCGCCACGATCCGCACGCGTCCGCGCGGCTCACTCTGGAGCTCGCGGACGTGATGCGTGCCTCTCGTGAGGTCGTCGATCGCCCGCTCGGCGTGGCTGAAGTACGCGCGCCCGGCCTCGGTCAGGTCCAGCCGCCGGGTGGTTCGCTCGAGGAGCCGGACACCGAGCGCGGACTCGAGCCGCGCGATGCGCCGGCTCACCGTGGAGACCGGCACGCCGCGCTCGCGGGCTGCGGCCGAGAAGCTCCGCGTCCGGACGACGCGCACGAGGAGCGCGGCGTCGTTCAGGTCCAGATCGATTCGTGCGTCCACGGCAACAGTCCCTTCCCTCCAGGCACACTAATGCGCTCCGGCGGCCGGCGCTAGGCTCGATGACGTGAAGAAGCCCGTCGTCACCGGGCCACGCGGAGCACGGAGCGCCGCGCCCGCGTGATCCCTGGGATGACCGCGCAGGATCGCTGCCCCAAACGCAGCAGGAGGTTGTCATGATCATCGTCACTGGAGCCAACGGTCACCTCGGCCGAGCCATCATGGAGCGGCTCCTTCAGCGCGTGCCCGCCGCTCGGCTCGGCGTCAGCGTCCGCGACCCGGAGCAGGCCAGCGCGCTCGCCGAGCGCGGCGTCCGCGTACGCCGGGGGGTTTTCGACGACGCCGCGAGCCTGCGCCACGCATTCGAGGGCGCCTCGCATGTCCTGATCGTCTCCATCAACAGCACAGGTGAGGCCGCGGTGCGCCAGCATGAAGCCGCGCTCGAAGCGGCGCGCGCGGCAGGCGCCCGGCGCGTCCTCTACACGAGCCACATGGGCTCGAACCCGGCGTCCCGCTTCGAGCCCATGCGCGACCACGCGGCCACCGAGGCCTCGCTGCAAAGATCGGGGGGCGCATTCACCTCGCTTCGCAACGGGTTCTATGCGGCGTCCGCGCTCATGCTCCTCGAGCGGGCGCTCGAGACGGGCAAGCTCGTCGCGCCAGAGGACGGCCCGGTCTCGTGGACAGAGCACGGCGACCTGGCCGACGCGGCGGCGATCGCGCTGACCGACGAGGCGCGCCTCGACGGGTTGACACCGCCGCTCACCGCCGCCGCGGCCCTCGACCTCGCGGACATCGCGGCGATCGCCTCGGAGCTCATCGGGCGCTCGATCACGCGGGTGACCGTCAGCGGTCGAGCGTTCAGGGAAGACATGGTGTCTCACGGCGTCCCCGGACACCGTGCGGACCTGCTCCTGGGCATGTTCGCGGCGAGCCGAGAGCGCGAGTTCGCCGCGGTGGATCCGACCCTGGAGCGCCTGCTCGGCCGAGCGCCGATGTCCATGCGTCACTACCTGACGGCGCGCCTGTCACGCTGAGGCGCGCGGCGCACCTCGAAGAGCAGGTGGGCGCAGCGAAAGCCCCCGGAAAGGCGGCGCTGCATCGACAATGTTCGAGAGGCAAGCGCCGCCTCGCGGCGCTGCGCGGGGCCGATTGCGGATGAGGGTCCGGCGGTGGAGCTCAGCGCACCAGGGTGAAGAAGTTGAGCTTGTTGCCGTCCAGGTCGCGGAAATACCCTCCGTAGAAGCCCTGTCCACGCGGCCCCGGCGCGCCCTCGTCCTTGCCGCCCAGCTCCAGGGCCTTCCTGTGGAGCGCGTCCACCTTGGCCGGGCTATCGACGACGAGCGCGACCATCACCCCGTTGCCAACCGTGGCCGGCTGGCGGTCGAAGGGCAGGGCTACGGCGAGCGCAGGCACGTTCGGCTTCACCGCCCAGATGATCATCCGCTCGAGCTGCCAGAGCCGCGTCGCGCCCAGCTCGCCCAGCAAGGCGTCGTAGAAACGGGCGGCGCGCTCCAGATCGTTCGTGCCCAGCGTGACGTATCCGATCATCGATCTCTCCGTTCGTTGGAATGGTCCGTCTTCGTTGCAATGTCAGGGTCGGGTGCCCCGAGCGCCATGCCGACCTGCCTCGATCGCGCGTGGCACGTGCAAAGGCGACCCAAGCCGGCGGAGAGCCGTGTACCATGGCGACTGCCCGCGAGGTGCGGTTCCCGCGCTTCAGCGAGGTGATCGTGTTCTTCCACGATGTGGGAGCGGGGCGGCGATTGCAGGGCATCGCTCGCGCCACGTGGGCTGCGGCGTTCTCGCGGTTGATGGCCGAGCGCTACCCCCACGAGGGCTGGGCTGCCCACGCGGCGAGCGGTCCTACCGGGACGACGGCGGCCCCGCCGTCCGACGCGGCGGCGCTCGATCTGTTCGATCCGAGGCTGGAGGCCCAGGTGGTCCAGGCGCTGCAGGAGGCGTTTGCGCTGGCCGGCTCCCAGCAAGTGCTCCCGTCACACGTGCTCACCGCGGTGGTGAACCTGTCCGAGGAGGCAGGCTCTGCCGCCTTCAAGCGCTTCGCGCGCATGGCGCCGCTGGCCCGCCAGCGTCGGTCGCCGATCGCCTCCGATCAGACGATCGCTTCCGACGAGCCGATCGCCGGCGACGAGCCGGCGGTGGCGGGCGACGAGTCAGCGGTGCTCGTGCTCGACGCACGCGGGCTCGACGAGCAGCTGCGCCGCCAACTCGCATGGGCACAGCGCCCGCGCGCGGGCGAGACCACGCCGCACCCGGTGTGGGGCCGCGACCTCGTGACCGCGGCCCTGCTCTGCAGCAACGAGGCAGCCGCGACGCTGGAGAAGGCGGGCCGCTCGCTCGATGTGGTGCGCGACCTCTGGCATGCGTTTGTCTCGTCGGACGCCGAGCACCGATCGCGCGATGAATGGAATGGGTGGTGGCGGGCGGCGGGCGTGCCGCTGCCAGGGCCCCGACGCGCCGGCTACGCCACGGAGACCGACAGCGGCGACGACAAGCTCGGCATCGAAGCAGAGGCGCGGGCGTTCGCCCGGCTGATCCTCGACCGGGACGTGGAGGCGCCGCTCTCCATCGGCCTGCTCGGGGACTGGGGATCGGGCAAATCGTTCTTCATCGAGCAGATCAAGAAGCAGATCGCCGTGCTCAAGGGAGAGCGGCACCCCGAGCTTTACACGAAGCCCGTGGAGATCGAGTTCAACGCCTGGCACGCGTCGGACGCTCAACCAGCAGGCCACGCTCGATCCCCGGCGCAGGCTCGGCGCATTCCTGCAGGAGCGGGTCCAGTCGACACAGTACCGATCACAACAAGGCATCATCGCGCTCGTCCACAAGGATTTTCGCAAGCTGTCCACGTACATGAAGGACTTGCGGGAATCACAGCCACAGGAGGACGTCGGCGAGGGAGCTCGGGACGACATCGAGCCCTTCGACCGCATCGTGCTCTACGTCGACGACCTCGATCGCTGCCGTCCGGACCAGGTGGTGAACATGCTGGAGGCGATCCACCTGCTGCTCGCGCTCGACCTCTTTGTCGTCGTCGTGGCGGTGGACTCGCGCTGGCTCACCCGCGCCCTCGAGGTGCACTACCGGGATCTGCTGGTCGCCACCGACGGTCCGCTCCGCGCCTCCACGCCGCAGTGTTACCTCGAGAAGATCTTCCAGATCACCTATGCGCTGGGCCCGATGGATCCCCAGTACTTCGGCCAGTACGTGGCGTTCCTCGCCGGCGCCGGGGCCGAGAAGAGAAAGGTTACGCAGGGCGCCCCCCCGCAAGCCACCGGGGCGCCGCACACGGTGACCCAGCGTGCAGGCGCCGCTCCGGCAGCAACGCAGACAATCCACGCGGAGCCGAAGCGGGACGCGGCCGGGACACCGCGGGCGACGGTCGGCCCAGCGCCCCAGGCGCTGCCGGCCCACTCCGTGCGAATTGACAAAGGAGAGCAGGAGTTCATCTGCCGGCTGGTGCCGCTGCTGCCGACGCCGCGCATCGCCAAACGCCTGGTGAACGTCTATCGGGTGATCAAGGCCGGCAAGGACGCGGCGGCGCTCGAGCGGTTCGAGCGGGAGCGGCGGTCCGAGTCGTGCTTGCTCATGCTCGCCATCCTGTTCGGGCAGCCGGTCGTTGCCTCGGCTCTGCTCCGCGCGCTCCATGAAGGAACGGAGCCGTTCAACGACCGGGAGCAGTCTTTCGTGGAAGCCGTCAGAAAACGAAAGGCGCTCGACGGCGAACCCGCCTATGTGCAGGAGGAATGGGCGAGGCTGCACGCGACGCTCCAGGGCCTGAACGTGGCTGTCACCGTGGGGGAGTGCGCGCGGGAGCCGGCGGAGGTGGCGCGTTATTCGCTGGTGTCGGGTCACGACTGGCACACATGGGCGCGGCCGTCGCCCTCTCGATCTGGTACGAGCAGCGCGAAGGCACCTTGAGGTGCCGTGTCACGTCGCCGGCGGCCGCCAGCCCTGGCGACGGACGCGGGCGGCGCGCACGCTCGGAGGTGAAGGCGAGCGCATTCTTCTGATGGATCCTGCGCGGCCGCAGAGATGGCGGCCGCGTCAGCCCGCGACGGCGTGGGCGCTGCCGCGCCGCGCTCCCGTGATCACGAACACGATCCCCGAAAGGACGTACGGGCTCGCGATCACGAGCGCGTCGAAGGGCTGGTGAACCCGGGTGAGGGCATAGCTGGCGCCGCCGATCGCGAGGAGGCCGGTGATCCAGACGGCTTGGTTCCAGCTCCTGGTGGCGAGGCACAGACCTGCTCCAGCGCCCATGATCGAGACGAAGGCGCTCATCAGAGAGAGGTGTCGATAGCGAATCACCTCGGCGAGGTAGCCGACACCCGCGATCGCGAGCCCGACGACCACGAAGTAAAGCGTGATGCTGCCGAAGTGCCTGCCGACGTTCGGACCGAGCGCGAACGACAGCACGAGGACGAGGACCGCGCCGGCGTCGATGCCCGCGATCTCCGCGACCGCAACGCCGTCGGAGAACAGCGCGAAGTGCACGGCCCAGCGCAGGACGAAGAGGCCGAGCAGCAACCACAACCCCCGTCTCATCTCGGACGCTTTCATTCGACCTCCCGCTCTTACCACGGCGGCGGCAGGCCGGATGCACACGATTCTCTCCCGGAGCCCCCAGCGCGAGCAGTGTTCCAGGCGACATCACGCCCGCGCGGTGAGTGAACCGGCAGGCCGAGCGCGGCCGGTCGCGCCGGCGGGTCGAGCGCGGAGAACCCCCTTCCTGCGGGACGGACGCGAAGGCGGGAACACCGAGCACCGGCTCGCACACAGGGCTCCATCGGTCACCCGTGGATCACGGCGATCTTCGCGGGGAGATCTTTTGGTACCGTGGTCGCAGGCGCCTCGCCTGCCTGATGCGCGCTCGCTCGATCGAGCAGGGCGCACCGTGTCGGGCGTCGCGCGCCTGACGGGGTTCGAGGGAGGGGCATGGGAACCAAGGCCTTCATCGAGAGAGCGATATTCCGTGCTGTCGCGCTGCTGGCGCTCCCGGCGCTCGGCGCGTGCGGCGCGGAGACACCGCCGTACGACGACCTGCCGCTGCGCGACGCGCTGAGCGCCGCGCCGGAGGTCCTCGCCGCCTTGCCAGAAGAGGTCCTGCGCGACGTGGCGGTGCGGCTGGAGGAGGCGCACGGCGAGCAAGGGGACGAGACGGCGATCGACGGCGCGGAGATCGCGAGCGTCCCCGCGCTGGTCCGGAGCGCGGACGCGGCGCGGGGCGAGGTGGGAAAGGACGCGATCGTCCTCGGCGCGCTCGAGCCGTCCGAGGATGGGTTCGTGCTCCGCTCGGTCACGCCCGTCGCGGGGGGGCGCGGCGCCGAGGCGCCGCTCGATCGACCTGTGCCCACCCTCGCGGGGCCGCCGGCGTCGCCGGAGACCGCGCCGCTGGAGGACGCGGCGCTCGGCGGCCGGGCGGGCGAGATCCTGGCGGAGCTCGCGCGGCGCGCGGACGCGCAGGCCCTCGTCCGCGTCACCGGCCTGCCCGCGGGCGTCATCGCCCAGGATCACACGGTCTACGTCAACGCGGGGTGGCTCGTCGCGCTGAGCGCCCTCTCGCCCCAGGACGCGCCCGCGCTCCCCACCCCCTCGGGCGGCGCCGCGATGCCCGCGTGGCCCCGGAGCGAGCCGCGATCCGTGCGCTTCAACCCCTATCACCTCCCCTCGTCCGTCGCGGAGTGCGCCGCCGAGGTGCGGGACGTATGCACCTGCGCCGTGGCCGGGCAGTGCGAGCACGACCGCACCGACCCGGCGTTCGCGGACGCCCAGGCGGAGTGCTCCTGGGTCAACGCCGGGGCGCTGAACGCCGAGGCGCTCTGCATCCTCGCGCTGCTGAGCATCGAGGGGGTCAAGGCGTGCGTCCTCTCCGCGGGCAGCGGCGCGTGCGCCGCGCTGCCGATCGCGGGGCGCGACGGCGCGCTGGCGTTCGCCGGCGACGAGGGCTGCATGGCCGTGCTCGATCGCTGCCTCCAGTACGGCAGCCCGACGGTCCCGGCCGTCACCCCGAGCGCGCCGAGCGGCACGTCGAGCAGCGACAGCTGCGGCAGCTGCGGCGGCTGCGACAGCTGCAACGAGGACGTCGCGGGTTGCAACCAGAACTGCAGCGATTGCAACCAGAACTGCCACGACTGCAACCAGAACTGCCGCGACTGCAACCAGAACTGCAAGGACGGCGATCCCTCCACCGGCAGCAACTCGAGCTGCAAGCTGAGCGCCGGCCGGCGCGATCCCGGAGGCGGCCTCCCGCGCGCGCCCGTGCCCCTCGGCGCCGCGTTCTGGCTGCTCCTGCCGGCGGGTTACATGCTGCTGCACATCCGGAGGCGGCCGTGAACCGGGCGGTGATGCTCTGGCTCGAGCGCCACGGCCTGCCGCCGTGGCTCGCGCCGACCTACACCATGATGGTCGCCCTCGCCGGGCTCCTCGGGGCGGCGGCGTTCTTCTGGCTCGTTCGCCGGGATCGGGGGGATGTGGCCGTGGAGGGCCGGGCGCTCCTCTCGGGCTACGTCGCGGCGCTCCTGGGCGGCTACGTCTTCGAGGCGCTGCGCGCCGCGCCCGAGGCGCTCGCGGGAGGCTCGTGGGGTCCGGTGCTCCACGCCGGCCGCGCCGCGTACGGGGGCCTCATCGCCGGCGTCGCCGTGGCCGGCCTGGTCCTCTACCGCCGCGGCGCGGCGGTGCTCCCGTTCCTCGACCGGCTCGTGCCCGGGCTCGGGATCACCTACGCCTGCGTGCGCACCGGGTGCTTCCTCGCGGGGTGCGACTACGGCCGCGTCACCGGGGGCGCGCTGGGCGTCCGGTTCCCCGCCGGCAGCCCCGCGGCGGCGGACCACGCGGCGGCCGGCTGGGTGCCCCTCGGCGCGCCGAGCCTGCCCGTGCACCCCACGCAGCTCTACGAGGCGGCGCTCGGGGCGATGGCGAGCGCGCTCGCCGCCCTCTGGCTCGTCCGGGGGCACCGGGACGGGCGCGCGTTCGGGACATGGCTCGCGCTCTACGCGGCGGGGCGGTTCTTCATCGAGCTCCTCCGCGGGGACGCCGGGCGCGGCGTGTACGGGGGGCTCAGCACCGGCCAGCTCGTCTCGCTGGCGCTCCTGCTGGGGCTCGCGGCGGCCGTCGTGCTGGCGCGCCGGGCTCGCAGCGCGCGGCGCGCCGCCGCCGTGGCGCCCGCGCTGGTGGCGCTCGCCTCCCTGACCCTCGCCGCGGGCGAGGCCGCGGCCCAGCCGGCTCGCCCCGCGCCGCCCGCGCCAGCAAGGCCCGAGGCAGCGACACCCGCGGCCACGAGCTCCGCGCCGGCTCCGGCGCCTGCTCAGAGGCCGTCGCCAGCACCAGCGCCCCACCCGTACGCGCCGCCCCCCGCGGGCGGGTATCCCGCGCCCTACCCCTACCCGCCGCCCTCGGGCGGGTATCCCGCGCCCTACCCCTACCCGCCGCCCTCGGGCGGGTATCCCGTGCCCTACCCTTACCCGCCGCCCGCGGGCGGGTATCCCGCGCCCTACCCCTACCCGCCGCCGCCCGCAGGTGGCCCTCCCCCGGCCTACCCCTACTACCCGCCGCCGGCGGGCGGATACCCCGCGTCCCCCCCTCCCTCGCCGGCGGCTGCCGCGCAGCCGCAGAGGCGCACCCCGGATACGTCGCCGGAGCCCGCCGCGGAGCAGCCCGCGACGGGTCATCAGGCCGAGGCCAACGCGCGGCGGATGGCGCTCTCGCTCGGGATCTCCGGCTATTTCGTGCCGGGGCGCTTCGCGGTGAAGGACGGGATGTCCGTGGATCTCGACGTCCTCGCGCGCCTCCGTCTGAGCGAGACGCGCCGCTTCGAGGTCGGCGTCGAGCTACGGACCGTCTCGACCACCGACGTCAACCAGCTCGCGGTCGGCGTGCCGCTCCGGCTCGTGATGGGGGTCGGGTCGCACGTCGAGATGTCGGTCGGGATCACGCCGGGCTACCACCGCATCTTCTTCGACTCTCCCTACTTCGAGAGCGTGGGCGCCTTCGGCGCTCGCTTCGGGTGGGGGATCCAGTTCCCGATCACCTCGCACCTGTTCCTCGGCTTCTCGCCGCTGAGCTTCCTCGTGCTCGCCTCGGACGACGTGGACGCCCTCGTGGCGTACGAGCCCGGGCTCTGGGCCGGCGCAGGATTGCTGTGACAGCCGTCGCTGGACCTGCCGGCAGCTCCTCGACCATGCGGGCGCGGCCGTTCTCTAGGCGCGACCGATCTTGGTCGCGATGATGAGCCCTGACGACCAGCAGAGCTTGGTCAGCACGAGATCCTGGCGTCGCTCGAGAGCGGCGATCAGCTCTGCCACCTTGGGAGCGTGGTCATCAGGCCAGTTGGGCTGAGGGAGCATGTCGTCGATGACGTAGAGCCCGCCGGGCTTGATCAGGCTCAGCGCCTCGTCGAGGGCGTAGTACTTGCCCGGCCATGTATCGGCAAAAACGAGCTCGAATTGCTGCCCCCGGACCGACCGCAAGAAGGCTTCGCCATCCATGTTCTTGAGCGTGAGGCGGGGGTCGCCTCCGAGGTGCTGCCGCGCCACGTCCTGGACCTTCTCGTCGTGCTCCACGGAGACGAGCGTGGAGCTGGCATTCATGCCATCGAGGATCCAGCACGTAGAAATGCCCGTGCCGGTCCCGAGCTCGAGGAAAGCGCCCGACTTGGCGGCGGCGAGCGTACGCAGCATCGAGCCCGTCTGCCTGTCACTCGCCATGGCAAACCCGATCTCCGCGGTGGTCCGCTCGATCTCCTCGAGCGCCGCAGGCGGTCTCAAATTCTCCAGCTCCTTCATGACCCGATCCCTCTTCACGCGGCCAGTCGCGCGTCACTCTACAGCACCTCGATCTGGCGGCCCCCCTGGAAAGAGCCAGCGGTGGAGGGCGTGCTGCGCGGGGGGGCGGCGGGGCAGGCCCCCACAAACCCCGAGCGCCGGCCCGCAGCGCAGCCGCTCGCCCCCCGATCTCGACTCCCGCATCGCGGGCAATAGCCCCCCAAAAGGCGCGAGTTTGTGGGACAGCCCCGCCGCCCCCCCGCGCAGCACGCCCTCCACCGCTGGCTCCGCTGCAGCCGTCCGAGCCTCACTCCCCGAGCAACGCCCGCGCGAGCGCCAGAGTCCGTGCGTTCGCGGAGACGTTCTCGAGAAAGCTCCTCCGGAGCGCAGGCTCCTCGATCCTGGCCGCCCGAGCGAGCAGCGCGCCGCGCTCCTCTCGGACGACCGCGCGCGCCGCCTCCGCGTCGCCCTTCGCGTGCAGCGCCTCGGCGTACAGCGCAGGGATCACCTCCTGCCGCATCAGGAAGACCGTCCCGGCCTGCCGCTGGAGCGCGAGCGCCTCACCGGCCATCGCGCAGGCCTCCTCCGTCCGCCCTTGCCGCAGCCGGATCTCGGCGAACAACGAGAGATGCACGGCCCCGGCGAAGGGCGCCATCACCGCCGGATCCCCCGCCGCGCAGAGCTCCTCCTCCGCCTTGGCGAGATCGCCGAGGAGCAGCCGCCCCTCGGCGAGGAGCTGCCGCGGGATCACGCTCCGGCTGCGATGGCCGCGCGCGAGCATGTGCTCGAGCAGGCTGCTGGACATCTCCACCGCCTCGGTGAGCCTGCGCCGCTCGAGGAGCGAGAGGATCCGGCACGTCACCGAGGTCGTGAACACGTAGTCGAGCAGACCCTCTGTCGCGAGCACGCGATCGAGGCACCCATCGGCGGCGGCCATGTCGCCGAGCCTCGTGTAATCGATCGCCACCAGCATCCACGCCCAGGCGACGAACAGCCCGCTGCCGAGGGACTCAGCGCGCCGCGCCGCGGCGAGGTTCGCCTGGAGCGCTCCCCACAGGTCCCGCGCCGCATGGCAGCGCCAGAAGCCGCGGGTGAGCTCGATCCAGAGGGCCGCATGGAGGTCGCCCTCGACGGCCGGCGCGATGACGTGCTCGAGCCGGCGCACGATCCGCTCCGCCAGCGCCGTCCTCCCGTCCCAGAGCAGGCTGAAGACGATCCGGGTCGCGAGCTCCGGGCTCAGGACGTCGACGGGGAGCTCCTCGGCCAGGAGGCGCGGGATCAGCACCTCCACGGCCCGCCGGTCGTCGCAGAGCGCGACGCAGTACATCGCGCCGCTCAGGGCACGCCAGGAAGCGAGGCTCCCGGGCGCGGCGAGCTCGAGCGCCTGGAGCGCGCTCGCGTGGGCGCGCGCGGCGTCGTCGGTCCAGATGAGGGCGTTCATCCGGAGCAGGTGGAGCTCGGCCAGCCGCTCGCCCTCGGCCCCGCAAGCGATCCCCTTCTCCACCCGCGCGAGCGCCGCCTGCACGTCCGCCCCGTGGAGCGCCAGGGTGGCGGCGCGCAGGTAGAACCCCCCCGCGCGCGGCCCATCCCCGCCCCGCGCGAAGTGCTCGGCCAGCACCATCGGATCCTGCTCGCCGGCCGAGAGCAGCCACTCCCCGGCGAGCCTGTGCCCGACCGCCCGGTCGCGCTCGGTGAGCATCGCATAAGCCCCCTCCCGCAGGAGCGCGTGACGGAACGCGATCTCCTCCTGCCCCGCGAAGCGCGAGCTCGGGCGGCGCTCGAGGATCTCGCGATCGAAGAGCTCCGCCCAGGCGTCCGCGTCGCTCGCCCCCGACGCCTGGGTGCGCGCGCCGACGAGCGCGCTCACGCCGCCGATCCACGACACATCCCCGAAGACGCTCGCCGCCCGGAGCAGCCGCCGCACCTCGGGATCGAGCGCCGCGAGGCGCGCCTCGACCATGCCCAGCACCGTCTCCGGCAACGCACCGCCGCGCCCCTCGGCCACGGCCCGGACGAGCTCCTCCAGGTAGAAGGCGTTTCCCGCCGCCCGATCCACGATCGCCGCCACGGTCCCCGGCGCGAGCGACGCGCCCAGCGCGCCGCGCACGAGCTGCTCGGCGGCCCGCGCGGACAGCTCGCGCAGCCGGATCTGCGTGAGCCCTCGCTCGATCCAGAGCCGGGGGAAGAGCTCGTGGACCTCGGGCCTGGCGAACGCGAGCACCGCATAGGGGCGCTCGCCGAGGGCCCGCAGCGCGTGATCGAAGATTTTCACCGAAGGCGCATCTCCCCAGTGCAGATCCTCGAGGACGACGAGCATGGGCCGCGCGCTCGTCACGGCGCGCGCGTAGTCCAGGTAGGCCTCCTGGATCCGGTCGGCCATGTGCGCCGGGTCCTGCCGCGCGGCCCGCAGCAGCGGCCCGCCATCGGCGAGAGGAACGCCGAGCAGCTCGCCGAGGAAGCAGGCCACGCGCTGCTGCTGCTCCCCCGCGAACAGCTGGCCCACGGCCCGCGCGAGCTTCTCCCGCTGGGCCTCGGGGGCCTCGCCGGCCGCGATCCCGAGCGCGCCCCGGAGCGACCCGGCGAGCATCGCGAACGCGGAGCCCGCGCCGATGGAGTCCCCGCTGCCGACGCCCAGCACGAGCTCGGGATGGCGCGGCCGCAGCGCCTGGACCAGCTCGTGACGCAGGCGCGATTTGCCCACCCCCGCGGCCGCGGTCACGAGCGCCACCGCGGCGCGCGGCTCGGTGAAGCTCTCCTCGACGAGATCGAGCAGGCTGCGCAGCTCCCGAGCGCGCCCGACATAGGGGCTCGGCTTGCCCAGCAGCCTGCGCGCGCCGTCGGCGACCTCGCGCTCCGCCTCCACCCAGGAGAGCCCGTCCTGCTCCGCGACCTCGAAGCGCGCGTCGAGCAGGGCCCGCGTCACGGCGTCGACAGCGACGCGGAGGCGGCCCGGGCGGCTCAGGGTGGCCGCGTCGTCGAGCAGCAGGGCCGCCCTGTCCAGGACCTCGCCGAGCAGCGATCGTCCCGTCGACTCGCCGCGCCCCGTCACCAGCACGACGCTGGCTCCGGGGACCGACGCGCCGATCCGCAGCGCGCAGCGGGCCGCGAGCGCCGCCTGGTCGGTCGCGCTGCCCGCGCCCGCCCCCGCCGCCAGGATCGCCACGACCGCCCCGCTGGCCAGCTCCTGCACGACCGCGCCGAGGGGCGAGGTCTCGCGCCGGACGGCGGCGACCGCGCTCCGCTGCGCTCGACCGGCGGGCACGATCTCCGTCGACGCCGGCGCGCTGACGTCCGCCGGCCCGACGGCCACGACCGAGCAGAGCCACACCTCCGCGGCGGTCACGAGCTCGACGGCGGCCAGGCTGGAGCGAGCGCCGCCCGCCGTCGAGGCGCCGAGCGCGTCGAGGCAGCGCGCCACGGCCGCGCCGTCGGCCGGGCGCCCCTCCGGGCGCTTGGCCAGCATCTGCGCCAGGAGCTCGTCGAGCGCCTGCGGCACCTCGGGCCGCAGCGCGCTCGCCCGCGGCGGCTCCTCCTGGAGGAGCTTGGTCAGGATGGTCATGAAGTGCCGCCCGTGAAACGCCGGACGACCCGTCAGGCACTCGAAGAGCACGCACCCGAGCGAGAAGACGTCCGCGCGCGCGTCGAGCTGCGCGCGCTCCCCGCTGGCCTGCTCGGGGGCCATGTAGCCGATGGTGCCCACGAGGGCCCCTGTCCGCGTCAGCCGCGCCGAGGCGCCCGAGAGCTGGGCAATGCCGAAGTCGAGCACCTTCACCCGGTCGGCGGCCCCGCCCGGGAGGAACAGGTTGCTCGGCTTGATGTCGCGGTGGACGATCCCGCGCGCGTGCGCCGCGCCGAGCGCATCCGCCACCGCGCGCACGAGCGCGACGCTCTCCTCCACGTCCAGCGGTCGCCGCGACAGCCGGGCCGAGAGGCTCTCCCCGGAGAGCCACTCCATCGCCAGATAAGGCTCCCCGGTGGGCGCCACCCCGTGCGTCACGTAACGCACGACGTGCGGGTGATCGAGCGTGGCGAGCGCCCGCGCCTCGTGACCGAAGCGCGCCGCCGCCTGCGCGTCGAGATCGCCGAGCAGCTTCACGGCGACGACATCGCCGCTCGCGCGGTCCACGGCCCGGTAGACAGCGCCCATCCCTCCCGTTCCCGCGAGCTCGACCACCTCGAACCGGCCGGCGAGCAGTCTGCCGTGAAGCATGCGCGCCAAGGATGTCAGCGCGGTCACTCACGCGCCAAGCGGAACGAGCCGCCGCCGGGCGAGCTACGGCGCGATGTCGTCGAAGCGCTCCGCGACGGCGTGGCGGCTCTCCGCGTCCCGCGCCGTCCCCGGCCTGAGCAGCTGCACCGTGCGCATGCCGGCGGCCGCCGCGGCGTCGAGCTCGGCCACGATGTCGGACAGGAACAGCACCTCTCCCGGCTGCAGCCCGAGCGCCTCCGCGATCCGCTGGTAAGCGCCCGCCTCTCGCTTCGGCCCGGTCGTCGTATCGAAGAACGCCGTGAACAGGCCGGTGAGATCGCCGGCCGTCGTGTGCCGGAAGAGGAGCTGCTGCGCCTCGACGGACCCGGAGCTGAACACGGCGAGCGTCACCCCGAGGTCTCGCCATCTCCGCAGCGCCGGCTCCACGTCTGCGTAGATGTGGCTCCGGAGCCCCCCCGACTCGTAGGCGCTGCGCCAGATCTTGCCCTGGAGCGCCTTCAGCGTCGTCTCCTTGCGATCCTGGTCGATCCACGCGAGCAGCGCCGCCGCGAGCTCGCCGTCGCCCAAGGCGTGCTCGCTCTCGCCCCGCTCGCGCGCGACCGCGCGCCGGGCTGCCTCGACCTCCGCGCTCCCGGCGTGCGCCGCGACGTACGCGGCCAGATCCCGGCGCGCCACGGAGAACAGCGTGTCGTGCACGAAGCGCACGTCGGTCGTGGTCCCCTCGATGTCGACGAGCACCGCGCGCGCAGGGAGCGCCGCCACGCTCACGCCTCGAGCCGCGGGAAGCGCGACGCGATGTCCGACCCGGTGTGCTCGGCGACCCACCCCTTCGGGTCGGAGAACCACCGGATGCAGGTGAACGAGGGCTCAGGCCCCATGTCGAACCAGTGCCGCGTCCCGGCCGGTACGCTGATGAGATCGCCCTTCTCGACGAGGAACGAGAGCACGCGCTCGCCGTGATGGATGCAGAACAGCCCTCGCCCCTCGACGAAGAAGCGCGCCTCGTCCTCGGTGTGGATGTGCTCGTCCAGGAACTTCCGCCTGAGCTCGGGGTGGTTGGGGGTGCCCGGCGACACCGACACGACGTCCGCCGTCACGAACCCGCACGCCTCGGAGAGCTGCTTCACCGGCCCCGCGTACGCCTCGAGCACCGCCTCCTGCGCCGTGCCCGGCGGCAGCGGGCGCTCGGCGGACCAGCGCTCGAAGCGGATCTGCGCCTCTGCGGCGACGCGGGCGATGTCCTCGAGCGTCGTGTATTCGTCGGCCCTCGTCGGGTCGCTCTCCCGGTAAACCCGCAATCGGCTCATGATAGCCCTCCTTCCAGCAGCGCGCAGTCCAGCATGAACTCGATCGCCTCGATGTGGCGGATGGTGCTCGCGATGTCCGATCCCCACGTGTACAGGCCGTGACCTGCGATGAGGTAGCCGTACACGGGCGGATGCGCCGACATGAACGCATCGACGTCCTCGGCCAGCTTCCGGATGTCCTGCGTGTTGACGAAGACCGGGAGCAGCACCGTGGCGGTGTGCGTCGTCATCCCGGGGAGCGCCTTCGCCACCTCGTAGCCCGAGAGGGTCACGTACCCCTCCTGCGCGCACCGGCGCGACAGCACCGTCGCCGCCCGCGAGTGGGTGTGGGCGACGGCGCCGATCTCGCTGGAGTGCCGGTAAAGCTGGCAGTGCAGCGCCGTCTCGGCCGACGGGCGGGCCGGCGAGGGCCCGGTCAGGCGGCCGTCCGCGTTGACGACGACGATGTCCGACACGCCGAGCGCGCCCTTGGGCCGCCCGGACGCCGTGATCGCGAGGGTGTCGTCGCCGAGCCGGGCGGAGAAATTGCCGCTCGTGGCCGGCGTCCAGCCGCGCTCATGGCAAAAGCGGGACAGCTCGATGAGCTCGGCCGCGACCGAGGAGAACGAGGCAAACGACGTCCCGCGTACGCTCACGGCGCAAACATACCAAAGCGAACGCGGGCGATCAACGCGCCGCGCCGCCGTTCGAGCCGCGTCCGGGCCGCTGAACCCGGGGATCACCCGCGCTGCTCGCGCTCACGGCGCCGGAAGGCGCTCGGCCTCGCGCCGGCCAGCGCCGTCCCGCGCGCCGCGGAGCAGGCCGGCCCAGAACCCGAGCCCGTGCGCGGCGTGCACCGCGGGGAAGATGGCGCAGAGCAGGGGGAACTCGCGCGGCGAGGCGCGCCGCGCGAGCCGGAGCGACTCCGCGATCACGAGCGCGGCATAGGCGAGCGAGGCGAGCGCCAGCGCCGGGCGGACCGCCGGCGCGAGCGCTGAAGCGAGCGCGAGCAGCGCGAAGGCCGTCACCATGAAGAACGGCAGCGCCGGCCGGAGCGACAGGAACCTGCGGCGGCACAGCAGCGTGCGCGCGCGCCCCTTGCCATACGCGAAATACTGCCGGAAGAGCGCGGCGAACGACGACCGCGGGTAGTAATAGGCGACGATCTCCCGGGACAGGTAGACCGCGCCGCCAGCCTCGATGATGCGCTGGTTCAGCTCGGCGTCCTCGTTGGTGATGGCGGCCGGGTCGTAGAGGCCGGCGATCTCGAACGCCTCGCGCCGGAAAGCCCCGTTGAACACCGACTCGACGAACCCCTCGCGCGACGGGTCCCGGTACGCCGAGCCGCCCACGCCGAGGGGGCTCGAGAGCGCGACGCAGAGCGCCCGCTGAAAGCCGTTCCGGTGGCGCGGCCGCGCCGCGCCGCCCGCGTTGAGGGCGCCGGTCCTCCGGAGCGCCGCGACCGACGCAGCCACGTAGTCGCCGGCGTAGTCGGCGTGGGCGTCCATCCGGACGATCACCTCACCTCGCGCCCGGCGAATGCCGATGTTCATCGCGGCGGCCTGGATCCGGTCGGGGTTGTCGAGGAGCGTCACCCGTGGATCCTCCGCCGCGACGCGGCCGGCGAGCTCCCGTGTCCTGTCGGTCGAGCCGCCGTCGACAACGAAGATCTCGAGGAGCTCTGGAGGATAACGCTGCTCGAGGGCGCAGCGGAGGACGTCCTCGATGTAGCGCTCCTCGTTGTAACAGGGAATGACGATGCTGCACCGCGGCCGCTCGGCGAGCGGGCGCAGAGAGAGACGCCCGCATCGAGGCGTGCTCGCTGTTCGATCCATGGACTCCCCCGGTCTCTCGCGGGTCGAGTCGACCCGCAGCAGGACTGCGACAGCCGCGGATACAATCGCGGGGCCAGGCGATCTCGCGGGGTCGAGCGGAGCGAACTGCACTGCGCGGCGCGGCCTGGACCCGGCCGGGGCAGGCCGCTGGGCTCGGGCTGCACACCGGCGGGCTCATGCGGGGGGCGCGCGGCGCGAGCGCGAACGGGCGGCGCGAGCGCGAGCGGGCGGCGCGAGCGCGAGCGGGCGAGCGCCCGGGCTCATGCTGTCGGGGCAGCGGCTCGAAGGGCGCGGCCGCCGGGGCGCGAGCGCCACGGAGCCCGGATCGGGGGGCGCGCGGCCCGCGCGGAGTTCATGCTCCGCTCCACGGCGATGCCCCGGTCCGGTGGGCTTTCCACGGTTCCGCGTGGCCCGCGAACGAGCTTCTCGAGGAGGCGTGCAGATGGACTTCGATCTCGTCATCTCGCGGGGAACGATCCTCGATGGCAGCGGCCAGCCTCGCTACGTGGCGGACCTCGGGATCCAGAAGGGCAAGGTCGCCGCGATCGCCGGGCCGGGCGCGCTCGCGGGAGGGCGGACGCTCGACGCCGGCGGGCTCGCCGTCGCGCCCGGCTTCATCGACATCCACTCGCACGTCGACTGGCTGCTCGCGCTGCCCGACCACGAGGACGTCCTCGCGCCGATGGTCGCCCAGGGCATCACGACCGTTGTGGCGGGCAATTGCGGTCATTCCCCTGCCCCGGTCACCGAGGCGTCGATTCCGCTGGTGGAGCACTCCGCGGAGATCCTGAAGGACGGAGCGCTCGCCTACCGGTGGCGCTCGATGGGCGAGCTGCTGGCGGCCCTCGAGGCCGGCGGGCTGCTCATCAATGCGGCGCTCCTGGTCGGGCACGGCACGCTCCGCCAGGCGGTCATGGGCAACAGCGCCGCTCCCCCGAGCCAGGAGCAGATGGACGCACTCTGCGCGCTCGCGCGCGCGTCGCTCCGCGAGGGAGCGTTCGGGCTCTCGGCCGGGCTGGCCTACACGCCCGGGGTCTTCGCGCGAAGGCACGAGCTCCTGACGCTGCTCCGGGCGGTGGCCGGCGAAGGGGGCGTGTTCACGGTCCACGGCCGGGCCTACACGTGGATATCGCCGTTCTACAGGCCGCTGCTCCTCGGCCCGCCGCACAACCTCCGCTCCGTGCGCGAGCTGCTCGGCCTGGCCGAGGAGAGCGGCGCGAAGATCCAGCTCTCGCACCAGATCTTCATCGGCCGGCGGACGTGGCCCACGGTGCCCTGGGTGCTCCGCGCGATCGAGCGGGCCGTGGACGGAGGGGTCGACGCCGCCTTCGACGCGTTCCCCTACACGGTCGGCAACACCACGGTGAACGCCCTCTTCCCCGCCTGGGTGCTCGACGACTTCCGGGCCCGCATCGGCGACCCGGCCGTCCTCCGCCGGCTCCGGCGGGAGTTCGCGATGTTCCGGCGGCTCCTCGGGCTCTCGTATGCCGACATCCGGCTGCTCTGGGGCGGAGCGCCGGAGCTCACGGCGCTGGAAGGGCTCGATTTCGAGGCGATCGCGGGGCGCCTCGGCGGGAGCGAGTTCGACGCCTACGTGCACGTCGCCCGCGTGAGCGACGGCAAGGCGCGCGTCCTCCTGAACACGTACTCGGGCGTCGATGCGCACGACGAGCCGCTCCGGGCCGTGCTCTCGCACCCGCTCTGCGCGTTCGAGACCGACGCGATCCTCACCCGGCGCGGCCAGCACAACCCGGCGTCGTTCGGCACGTTCCCGCGGGTGCTCGGCCACTACAGCCGCGACGCCGGCCTGTTCCGGCTCGAGGAGGCCGTGCGCCGGATGACCTCGCTGCCCGCCGAGCGCATCGGGCTCCGCGACGTGGGGCGCATCTTGCCCGGGCACTGGGCGGATCTCGTCGTGTTCGATCCGGCCACGGTGGCGGACAACACGACGCCGCGGCGGGCCGACGCGCCGCCGACGGGGATCCGCGCCGTCCTGATCACCGGCGAGGTGGTGGCGCAGGACGGCGCGCTGACGAGCAAGACCCGGCAGGGGCGCCTCCTGCGCAGGTAGGCGGGGCGGCCATACCCTTCGTTGACGCTCAGGGACGTTCGGTTCCGACCGCTTCAACAGGATCGCGCCGGAGCGCGAGAGGAGCGATGGCTCCATCGTTCCGCATGTCAGAAATCCCGCCAGGATTCCGCTGCGGGGGCGAACCGTCGCGGACCGTCGCTTTCTTCGGGATTTCAGGGGGGCGTGACGACGGATCGCTCGCCCTCGGGAGGGATGGACCCAACCCCGGCCCAACCGCCGAGCCCTGGGCCCGGAGAACTCGCGACGGTCGATCCATCGCCTCGAGCCGCCGTGGTTGCGTCGCTCGCCGCCACCCTGAGCCGAGCCGTCGCCCTCGGGGATGACGTGGCGGCCCGGGTCGTGCACGAGGCGATCGGTCAGCTGCTCGGGCTGCCGGTGGCACCGAAGCGGTGAGCAAGCTTGGGCCGAACGTCGAGCCCGCCGCTCGCGTCGACTCGCTGCCGGAGCCTTGCCGCTCGCCAGTGCCCGCAGGCTCTACTGGGATCGCCCGCACGCGGCGGTTGCGTGCCGAAGCGCCCCGGAGGAATCCGGAAAGTGATGCCGGCAAGCAGCAGGCCTGTGCCGGGAGGCAAGCGCGGCGGCGTGCGCAGGCGACGACCCTCTCGCCGCGTTGCTGCATGGCGACGCCATGCGGAACTGCGGACGCCACGGGGAGCGGTGGGAAAACGAGTGGCGAAGCGGCTCCTGCATGCTGGCGCGGAGGCGGCACGCGCACCATGCGCCTCGGCGCCAGAGCGCAGATTCAAGCACGAGCCTGACACGGCTCATCCATGGTCCCGATGAGAGGCATGACCATCACCTGCTTGGTGATCGGGATCATCGGCGTGGACAGCTCCGCTAGCCGGCTCTGCTGCACCCGGATGATCTCCTCCTGCAACGCTGCGCGCTCGCGCTCTCGCGTTCTCGCGCGCCGACATATCGAGCGCGAGGCGGGTGCTCGGCGAGCGCCTCCGCCGCCGCGGCAGCGAGCGTCGCGGCCCGCCGCCCCCCGGCCCGCCGCTCCGCCATGGCGCCGCCATGGGCGATAGCCCGGCGGGTTGTCGAAATTCGCGGCGAAAACGCGCCCTCACCGCGTGGCGTGCGGCGTGCGGTGTCGGCGCCGTGTGGCCAGCGCGGCTCGCACCACGGGCGTCGTCTACGAGCGCCGTCGCCCCGAGAAGACGACGCTCTACGAGATCGTGCGCGACAACGTGGAGACGCTGTACGGGGCCATCGACGACGGCGCCATCGCGGTCCGGATACCCAAGCACGCGAAGAAGGAGATCGAAGCCTACCTCGACTGCGGGCTGCTCTGCCGCGGGTTCGCGCGGCTCCGGTGCGAGCGCTGCGAAGAGAGTCGGCTGGTGGCCTTCAGCTGTAAAGGACGCGGTTTCTGCCCGTCGTGTCTGGGCCGACGCATGTGTTCCACGGCGGCGAACCTGATCGAGGACATCCTGCCCGAGGTGGCGCACCGTCCGTGGGTGTTGACGTTTCCGTTTCCGTGGCGGCGCAGGCTCGCCCAGGACGGGGCGTTGTTCGGCGTGCTGACCCGCCTCTTCGTCGAGAGCGTGGAGCGGTTCTACGAAAAACGCGCCGCGCGCCGAGGCGCGTGCGGCGCGGTCAAGAGCGGCGCGGTGACCGCCGTGCAACGCACGTCCGGCGACATGCGGCTCAATCCGCATCTGCACGTGGTCTTCCTCGACGGGGCTTATCACGAAGACGGCACCGAGCTCGTGTGGAACGAACTCGGTCATCTTCCGACTCGCGCGGTCGGTCAAGTCCTAGAGCACGCCGTCGGGCGGATGCTCCGTTACCTCCGGCGGCACGGGCATCTCGAGATCGAGCACGACGTCGAGGAGGACGGCGAGCCCGAGGCCGCGCTCTGTGCTTCCGCCGTCTCGGGACGAGAGCCGCGCCACACGTCGTCGCCCCGCAATGGCTCCGCGGGCTCTCGCCGTCTTCGCCGAGCGCGCTCGCGTACGACAAGCCGCTGTGCGCTGCGCTCGACGGCTTCACCTTGCACGCAGCGACGCGCGCCGGTGCGCACCATGCCGCGGCGAGGGAGGCGCTGCTGCGTTACGTGCTGCGACCCCCGATCGCAAACGAGCGCGTCGAGCCGCAGCAGGACGGCCTGGTGCGGCTGTCGCTCAAGCGCGCCTTCGCTGACGGGACTGTCGCGGTGGATATGGATCCGCTCTCGCTCTTGTGTCGCCTCGCAGCCAGCGTCCCGCCGCCGCGCTTTCACACCGTCAAGTACGCTGGCGTGCTCGCCTCGGCAAGTCGCCCACGTTGGTGCGCAATCGCATCGGACCGCGCCCTGCGAAGCCACAAGAGCCTACGAGGGCGGACGAAGGCGCCGCTTCGAAACGCAAGCGTGGCGGCTATCGACCGTGGGCCGAGCTCCTGCGCCGCACATTTGCGATCGACGTCCTCGAGTGCCCAGCTTGCAAGGGGCGGATGAAGCTCGTCGCCATGGTGACCGAGCCAAGGAACATCGCCCGCTTCCTCTCCGCGCTCGGCGAACCGACCGACGTCCCAGCACGCTCTCCCAACCGAGGGCCGCCGTACTGGAAAAGCACCGTTGTGCGCCGCAAGGCGCCCGGGGACGCCGCATAGCGTCTCGCGACGCGCCTCCCGGGCCAGACCAACGCCCGGACGGACACGTGGGCCCACGGCACGCCGATGCGCCCCGTAGCGCGCTCGGCGCCGCCCGGACCACGCTCTTTCGGCCCAGGACCGAGCCATCACGACGCCCGCGGTCCCACCCTTTCGGTTTGCTGCGCTACACTGCTTCGCGCTGCGATCCGGCTTCTTTTACCTACGCGCTACGCGCGCATCGCCGGGTACACCACCCGAGCGGCGGCGGCGCGCGGCAGCGACGCCGGCCGCGGGAGGCGCCCGGCACGCGCGGCGGCGCCCCGGCCGGCGCTCCAGGGGTGAAGCGGGGCGCCCGAAAGGCGCGCGGGAGCGGTGCTCAGCCGCGTCCGGTACATGAGAAACAGAGCGGCGGTCACCCGCACAGGAGACGGGCCCAGATCGGTGTTTTCGGCGCGGAAGCGCACGAAAGGGAGCTGAGCACCGAAAACGTCGAGGTGGGCCCGTATCCGAAGCGGGGGCCCGCCGCTCTAGAGGATCAGAACGTGCAGGTGGGGGTGGGGCCGGCGGTGAAGGGCTCCCAGCGGACGTCCTCGATCGCCACGTCCATCGGCGACTCCGAGTAGAGGAGGAAGGGCGTGTTGACGTTGGTGATGTCGAGCCCGTTGTCCGTCAGGCACTTCAGCGGGACGGAGACCTCGTGCCACTCCCCGTCCGCGATGGAGGTCAGCGTATTGGCGATGTTGATGTCGCCGAGGCAGGGATACACGCAGTGGGCTGACAGCGTGACCAGCGGGCCCTCGGGCGGAGCATCGACGCGCGCCCGGAAGACGATCGAGGTCTCCGAGTTGTAGTAAGGCGACAGATCGACCCCGGGCGCGCCCGCCGAGACCTGCGCGTAGATCTGGCCCGTCGCGCTCCAGGTCACCTGCTTGGCGCTGCCCTGGATCTCGCCGTCGATCGTGCTCACGCTGACCTCGCCGCCGGGCAGGGTGGCCCCCATGCCCACGTCGATGCCGCCCCAGTTCGAGGGGCCGCCGATGCGCAGCACGTAGTCGCCCTTGTCCTCGCCATCCACGAAGATCTCGAGCGGCTCGCTCGTGGTGCCGGCCGCCCCCGGGTCCGGGGCATCGCAGCCGTGGCCCGTGGAGACCTCGGGCAGATCGTCGCCGAGCGCGTCGGCGTCGGTGGTCACGAGGCCATAGCCATACGCGAAGAGCGGCTCCTCGCCGTCTCCCCTGTTGATGGACGTCTGGCAGTCGGCCGAGGGCCACGAGAACGACAGCTTGCCCTGGAACTCGTGATCACCGAAGAGCACGTCGGCGACGCCGCCGCCCTCGCTGCCCGGCAGCCAGGCCGCCACGAACGCGTCTGACCGGTTGAGCTCCTTGTTGGTGTGGAGCGGGCGGCCCGACACGAACACCGTGACGATGGGCACACTCGGCGCCTGGGCGCGGATGGTCTCGATGACGGCGAGGTCCTCGGGGTAGAGGTTCGCGTGCTCGAGCGTCTCGAACTTGCCTATATCGCCCTGGCCCTCGGCGTAGGGCGTCTCGCCGATGACCACGATCGCGGCGTCGAAGGTGTCGGCCGCGGCGGTGCCGTCGGGGCTCAGGGTCGCAGCGCCGCTCAGCCCGGCGGCCGTGATCGTCTCCTCGATGCCGGCGTAGATGGACTGCGCGTTCGGGAAATCGGCGTCGGTGTTGCCGGTGCCCTGCCAGGTCAGCGTCCAGCCGCCGGACTGGTTCTGGATGTTGTTTGCGGTCTTGCCGGCCACGAGGACGTTCATCGACTTGCTGAGCGGCAGGACATCGCCCTTGTTCTTGAGCAGGACGAGCGACTTGCGCACGGCCTCGCGCGCCACGGCCCGGTGCTCCGGCGCGGCGAGGAGCGCGGCGTCGCCGGCGACCGACCGGGTCGACGGGGCGCCCTTGCTCGCCCTGGGGCCGAGGAGGCCGGCCCGCATCTTCACGCGCAGGATCCGGGTCACCGCGTCGTCGACGCGGGCCATCGGGATCTCGCCGCTCTCCGCCTGGGCGATGGTGTTCTCGATGAACGCCATCCAGTCGTTGGGCACCATGATCATGTCCACCCCGGCGTTGATCGCCGCGGCGCACCGCGTGTTGTTACAACCCGGGAGCTGGCCGTGCCCGTTCCAGTCGCCGACGACGAAGCCGGTGAAGCCGAGCTGGCCCTTGAGGATGTCGGTGAGCAGGTACTGATTGCCGTGCATCTTGTCGCCGTTCCAGCTGCTGAACGACGCCATCACGGTCTGCGCGCCCGCCGCGAGCGCGGAGAGGTAGCCCTGGGCGTGGATGTCGCGCAGAGCCTCCTCGGAGCAGACGGTGTTGCCCTGGTCCTTGCCCTGCTCGGTCCCGCCGTCGCCCATGAAGTGCTTGGCGGTCGCGACCACGTGCGCGCCGTTGAACAGGTCCGCGCTGTCCGCCGGCCGGCCCTGCAGGCCCCGGATCATCCGGCCCGCGTAGCTCCTCACGATCTCCGGATCCTCGGAGTAGCCCTCGTAGGAGCGGCCCCACCGATCGTCCCGCACCACGGCGAGCGTGGGGGCGAAGGCCCAGTCGAGCCCGGTGACGGCGACCTCGGCGGCGGTGATGGCGCCGATCTCCTCGATGAGATCGGGATCGTTCATGGCGCCGAGCCCGATGTTCTGCGGGAACAGCGTCGCGCCGATCACGTTGT
Organism: Sorangium sp. So ce117; assembly: GCF_051524395.1. NCBI lineage: Bacteria > Pseudomonadati > Myxococcota > Polyangiales > Polyangiaceae > Sorangium > Sorangium sp. So ce117. The sequence continues at coordinate 2,212,969 of NZ_CP150309.1, read as the reverse complement.
TGTGGCCGTGCACCGCGTCCACGCCCCAGATGACGGGGATGCCGAGGTGCTCGCCGGGCGCGCCGCTCGTGTCGATGGAGGCCGCGTAATAGGCGTCCGCGAGGTCGACCCAGTCGGCCACGGTCGCGTGCTTGGAGCGGCCCGGCCAGGAGCCGCCGCCGTTCAGCACCGAGCCGATGTGGTACTCCCGGACCTGGTCCGGCGTGATCGCCAGGATCTCGGGCTGGACCATCTGGCCGACCTTCTGCGCCACGCTCATCTGCGCGAGCAGCTCGGCGATGGCGTCCTCGATCTCCGGGTCGAGCGCGATCTCGCTCGTCACCGTCGGCCATTCGACCGACGCGCTCTCGCCGCCCGCGCCGCCGCCACCGGCGGTGCCGGTGGTGGAGCCGGCGCCGGAGCCGCCTTCGCCGCCGCCGCCGGCGGTGCCCGTGGAGCCTGCGCCGGAGCCGCCCGCGCCGCCGCTGCCGCCGGTGCCGGTGGTGGAGCCGGCGCCGGAGCCGCCCGCGCCGCCGCTACCGCCGGTGCCGGTGGTGGAGCCGGCGCCGGAGCCGCCCGCGCCGCCGCCGCCGGCGGTGCCGGTGGTGGAGCCGGCGCCGGAGCCGCCCTCGCCGCCGCCGCCGGCGGTGCCGGTGGTGGAGCCGGCGCCGGAGCCGCCCTCGCCGCCGCCGCCGGCGGTGCCGGTGGTGGAGCCGGCGCCGGAGCCGCCCTCGCCGCCGCCACCGGCGGTGCCGGTGGTGGAGCCGGCGCCGGAGCCGCCCGACCCTGTCGCGTCAGCCGGGGGATCCGTGGAGTCGTCCCCGCAGGCGGGAACAGGGATGGTCAGGGCTGCGACCAGCAGCCATCTACCGTATTGGTTACAATGCTTCATACCAGCGCCGGAGCATGGTCTCGGCGCAGTGGGGCGTCAAATTTATAGTCCCGCAGTCTGCTTCTATCAGGACCTCTGTCGGCCATCGCTCACGCCACACCTACACGCAGACCACGATTCATCGCTTCTCGGCGGACCAGGCTTTCGGTATCCTCGATCCTCCTCCAGCCACCAAGGCAGCAAGGAAGAACGCCATGTCGCAACATTGGACGATCGCGGGCGCGCTGCTCGCCTTTGCGCTGCTCGACGCCGCCTGCGCCGACCCCGAGCAGGACGCTTCCTCCGGCGCGGCGAGCGGCGGTTCCACCTCGGTGAGCCTGCACGTGGTCTTCCTCGACGGGGCTTATCACGAAGACGGCACACGAGCTCGTGTGGAACGAACTCGGTCATCTTCCAACTCGCGCGGTCGGTCAGGTCATAGAGCACGCCGTCGGGCGGATGCTCCGTTACCTTCGGCGGCACGGGCATCTCGAAATCGAGCACGACGTCGAGGAGGACGGCGAGCCCGAGGCAGCGCTCTGTGCCTCCGCCGTCTCGGGACGAGAGTCGCGCCACACGTCGTCGCCCCGCAATGGCTCCGCGGGCTCTCGCCGTCTTCGCCGAGCGCGCTCGCGTACGACAAGCCGCTGTGCGCTGCGCTCGATGGCTTCACCTTGCACGCAGCGACGCGCGCCGGTGCGCACCATGCCGCGGCGAGGGAGGCGCTGCTGCGTTACGTGCTGCGACCCCCGATCGCAAACGAGCGCGTCGAGCCGCAGCAGGACGGCCTGGTGCGGCTGTCGCTCAAGCGCGCCTTCGCTGACGGGACTGTCGCGGTGGACATGGATCCGCTCTCGCTCCTGTGCCGCCTCGCGGCCAGCGTCCCGCCGCCGCGCTTTCACACCGTCAAGTACGCTGGCGTGCTCGCCTCGGCAAGTCGCCCACGTTGGCGCGCAAGCGCATCGGACCGCGCCCTGCGAAGCCAGAAGAGCCTACGAAGGCGGACGAAGACGCCGCTTCGAAACGCAAGCGTGGCGGCTATCGGGCGGTCGACAAACCGCGCCGAGCTCTTGCGCCGCACATTTGCGATCGACGTCCTCGAGTGCCCAGCTTGCAAGGGGCGGATGAAGCTCGTCGCCATGGTGACCGAGCCAAGGAACATCGCCCGCTTCCTCTCCGCGCTCGGCGAGCCGACCGATGTTCCAGCACGCTCTCCCAACGCCCACGTTGCACCCGCCGTACTGGAAGAGCACCGTTCTGCGCCGCAAGGCGCCCGGTGACGCCGCATAACGTCTCGCGACGCGCCTCCCGGGCCAGACCAACGCCCGGACGGACACGTGTGCCCACGGCACGCCGATGCGCCCCTAGCGCGCTCGGCGCCGCCCGGACCACGCTCTTTCGACCCAGGACCGAGCCATCACGACGCTCGCGGTCCACCCTTTCGGTTTGCTGCGCACCACTTCTTCGCGCTGCGATCCGGCTTCTTTTACCTACGCGCTCCGCTCCTCGCGGCGTGCCTCGCAGGCCAAGGGATCGCGCAGGTGATCGAGCTCTACGTGCGCGAGCACCTGGCCGACGGACGGCTGGTTCAAGTGCTCCCGGAGTGGGCCGAGGAGACGTATCCCCTCTACGCGTACCATCACTCCGCGCAGCTCATGTCGGTCAAGGTCCGCGCGTTCCTGGAGTTCGTCGTCGCGCTGACACGCGCGTAGCGTTCAGTGCGTCGTCGCGCCGCCGAGCGTGGGGACCGCCTCGTCGCTCTCCACCGCGAGCGCGGCCGAGGTCGTCGGCGTGGAGCACGTGTTCCCGTCCGCGTGCGCCGCGAGGAAATCCTCGAGCACGCCCTCGCGGTGCGGGAGGAAGAAATCGGTGAGCGCCGTCGAGAGCTCCCCGTCCTCCTTGACATGGACGAACCGGCGCGGCGTATCCTCCACGGGCCACGTCACGTTGTTGCCGAGCGAGTCGCCGGCGCTCAGCTGGTGGCACCCGGCGCACGACTGGGTGGTGGCGCGGTTGGCCACGTCCGCGGGCGTGAAGACGCTGTCCCGCCCGAGGCGCACGAGCTCGGCCTGGATCCGGTCGCGCAGATCGAGGTTCGGCAGCGAATTGAACTCCGGCAGCAGCTGATTCAGGTAGTCGTTGCTGTCGTCGACGGTGCTCTGGCCCGCGTTGTAGAGGGCCTCCCTCGAGTTCTTGAGCTGGATATCGTTGATGTCGCCGCTGAGGGTCGTGAGCTTGTCGACCGACTCGAGGAAGTCGTCCATGAACCACGTGTAGCGGAAGTCGCTCTGGTCGAAGTTCGTGCCGAACAGCTCGCCGAAGGGGTTCTCCTTCACCGTGACCGGCTTGAAGGTGAGCCGATCCCCGCCGTTCGGCCCGTCGGGGGTCTTCGCGATCTTGAACTCACGGAGCTGCCAGATCTGGCCGGGCTGGACCTGCCCGGGGGCGCCGGGGTTGCCCATGAACTGGTTGGTGCGGATCTGGCCCGTGCCGCGGCGGCCTCCGGGGCCGTGGACCGCGTCGGCGAAGTTGTCCGGGTGGAGCACCGGACCGAAGCCGGCGTCGAGCAGGCCGACGGTGAAGAACGTCTCGAGCTCGTTGGCGCGCTCGGCCGCGTCCAGGGTCGAGAGGCGCGCCCAGAACTCGGCCACCGGGAGGCATGCGGCGAGGCCGCATTCGGGGTGGGGGTTCGGGAGCTGGGCCTCGAAGATGAACAGGTTGCGGTCGGCGATGCCGGCCGTCTTCTTGGCGTAGACGATCCGGTACTCGCCGCAGTGCGAACCGTCCAGCGGCGCCAGATCGAAGCGGTTCACGACCGCGATCGGCTCCACGAAGTGCGGCGAATCCGGGTCGAACGGATCGCTCGTGGCGAGGCGGCCCTCCCTCCGGCCGCACGAGATCCGGTAGCCGTTGAGCGCGGGAAAACCTTCGCTGTTGGTCTGGTCGTCGCAATGGATGGCGTCGGGGAACTGAGCTCCAACGGAGGGGTTGAAGAAGTCCCACCAGCGGCGGTAGAGATCGAGGGGGGTCTGTTCATCGAAGGTCCCCGCCCTGATGATGAGCTGATTGAGGACGAACTGGAGCGGGAACCGGGTCATGGCTTGCGGGTCGGTGACCTTCGTGAGGATCAGCGATCGCAGCGGCTCGATATCCAGCGGGGCCGACAGCGCCTGCCGGCGCTCCGCGGCGCGCTCCTCGGCGTCGATGCCGGCGACCTCGCCGGGCGCGCCCGCGTCGCCGCACGCGGCCAGAGAGGCGGACGCCGCGGCGCACATGACCGCCGCGGCAAACGGGAACCTGGAGGCATAACGAAGGTGCATGAACACTCCTGTGGAGTAGGGTGGACCGGGGTCGATAGCGGGATTCATACCAACGTCGCTCGCGCCGAGCTCGGCCACCGCCGGGGCATGCGCGAGCGCATGCCCCGGCGTATCGCTTCACGGATTGTAGTCAGGATTGTAGTCGCAGAGGCAAACTGACCATTCATTCTCCGGGGGGGTCCACCAGGACCCCGTCCAGCTCGACTCGGTCCAGGGGACGTTCCTCCAGATGTCGCACACCTGCCGGCACACCTGCGTCGCGTGATGCGGGGGCCAGATCGGCGCAACTTTCTTCTCGACGGCGCCGTCGGCGGGTATCTTGATCTGAGCCGAGGTATACCCAGGGACATCCCAGGCCTCGCTCAGGCGACCTTCCTTGAACTCGCACGTCGTGTCGAAGTGAACGAAGGAGCTGCAGTCAGGGTCGCTCAGGCAGGAGAGCGCGCACCCCTCGAGGTCGAGCCCGAGCTGGGTCTTCCAGATCTCTCCGTCGAGGACCTTCCCCTGGCCGACGTCGAACAGATCAGATGGAGTCTCTTCGAAATAGGCACTGCTCTCAGCGCTGAACAGGTAGGGGTAGTCGAGGTGGTTCAGCCGGTTGTGCGGGTAGTAGGCGCCATTGCACATGATGTTTTTCGTAGGCCATTGCGACGCGCAGTCGGAATGCGGCATGCCGAACGTATGCCCGAGCTCGTGGCCGATGCTTCCGATCCTGCGCAGGTCCCCCTGCTCGGCTCCATCGATGATCCACTTGGGCATGACGGCTGCGCCGAAGTTGGCGGCCGCCCCGTTGTCGTTCACGCTCGAGATGTCGGCCTCCAGGAAGATGATGTACTTGTGGTTGGCGTCCCCCGTGCAGGCGTCAGGGTACACGTCCCTGGCCGCGTTGCAGGCGTTTCCGAGCCAGTACCACTCTGCCAGGCCGCCGTGAAAGCCGTCGGGGTTGGTCAGGAACCAGCTCGTGTCATGATGGCTTCGAACCGTCACGACGTCGTCCGTGGTCATCGTGGCGCCGTAGTTGTGCCATGTCTGACGGTTGTGCTCGACGGCGTTCGCGACGAGAGCGGCGCGGTCACTTCGCTGCGCGTCGCTCGGCACGACGTAGAGGACACGAACACTCTTTGTGCTCGCTTGGGCACTCGCCGTGGCGGCGAGAAGCGTGGCTCCGAACATGGCGAAGGCGAATGTATTTCTCATGGTGTCTCCTTTACGAGGCGCGTGATCTCGCACGATGTGAGGGCTCGCGTGGGCAATCACGGCTGGCCGAGAGGCGAGCGCTTCCATCGTCATTGCTTGGCGCTGCCTGGCGCTGTCCAACGGTGTTCAACGCTGTTCAAATCCATTTCATCGACGTTTCTGTCTAGCGGATCGTATTCAGCGACCGCCGTGCGCAGGTATTTGTTGCCAGGGTAGTTCTCGGCGGCTTGCGTGTGCGAAGTGCCCCACCACCAGGCGAGGCCGGCGCTCACGAGGCCTCCGCCGGACTGCATGAAGGCGCCGCGCTCGCGGCGTCCGAGCTATCTGATCCTGTCGCATCGTGGGCGGGCGAGCACGCGAGCGGCGCCGACGCGAGGAGGGCGGCGGTGGCGAGGAAGGAGGCGAAGCGAGGGCGAGCAGGTCGTGAAGGCGTGCCCATCGGTACCCAGCGAGGAGAACGCGGCGCGCGGGTGATTGCGTCGTTCTTGATGCTCTTCGATTGCATGATGCTTCTCGTTGTTTTTTCTCGGCGATTTCGCCGATTCGTCTACAGCGCTCCCCCCCGCGGTGTGGCCAGATCCCTCCCCTCGGGAGGAGGACCGGGGCTCACATCGCTCTGCCCACTTGAAGGTCACTGCGACGTGGACGAAGTCTCAAAAATAGTTTGGCGAGGGCATGGCTACCCCGACGGCCGCAAACGTCCTTCGCGCGCGCGGGGCTAGCTTTTGTCTCCCGAGACAAGGCGGCACCCCACGTGCGCTACGCGAAGCGCAGCCCTCCCGCCGTACGTTTGCGAAAGGAGCTCTATTCGCGGAGGAGCGAGGCGACGCTCACGTCGAGCCGGCCCTGGATCAGCCTGGCCAGGCTCGCGTACTGCGACTCGGTGAGACCGAGCTTGGCGACGAGCTCTGCGCGCGTGAACTCGCGCAGCGCCTCGCGCGCGCCCGCAAGCCAACGCGCCGCCGTGGCTCGCCCGACTTGGTAATGCGCGCCAAGGACGTCGATGCTCAGGCCGTCGCCCCGCGGCGTCCGAGCCATCTGCCCCTCTCGGATCGCCCGGGGGCGCGCACGCGAGGGGCGCCGACACGAGGAGGGCGGCGGTGGCGAGGAAAGAGGCGAGGCGAGGGCGAGGAGGGACTGGCGGCGCGCCCCTCGGTCGGCTGCGAGGAGGACGCGGCGTGCGGGTGATCGCGTCTTTCTTGATCCTTTTCGGGTGCATTTTTCTCGTCACGCTGTATCGGCGACGTGCGACGTCGCCGAACGATCCACGGCGTTTCGCGGTGGTGCCAGACCCTTCCTTCGCCAGGAGGGCCGGGGGCTCACACCCGCGTGCCTACCGGGAAGTCACCGTGAGGCGGACGAAGTCTCAAAAATAGTCTGGCGAGGTGTGCCTACTCACGGAGGAGCGAGGCGACGCTCACGTCGAGCCGGCCCCGGATCAACCTGGCCAGGCTCGCGTACTGCGACTCGGTGAGGCCGAGCTTGGCGACGAGCTCCGCGCGCGTGCCCTCGCGCAGCGCCTCGCGCGCGGCCGCAAGCCAGCGCGCCGCCGTGGCGCGCCCGACCTGGTAATGCGCGCCCAGGACGTCGATGCTCAGGCCGTCGAGCAGGTGGAGGCGAAGCAGCGCGCGTTGCTTCGGCGAGAGGCGCCCCATCGCGACGCGCACGGCCTCTTCGAACTCGGCCTTGTAGCGCGCCTCGAGGTAGGCGGCCTCCACGTCGACGGAGGCGGCGATCTCCCGCTCCTCGTCGAGCGGGGTGCTCGCCATGTCCGCCTTGCGCCGCCGCAGGTTGATCGCGGTGCGTACCGCGATCACGCGCAGGAAAGTCCGGAGCGGCGCGCGCCCCGCGTACCCGGCAATCTTCGGCGTGGCCGAGGGCGGCGCGCTGAAGAGGCCCTCGAGGACCACCTGCCGGAGGTCGTCGGCGAAGGCGGGCGACGGCTCGACGCGGGCCGCCGCGCGCGCGATCACCCCGGAGAACTCCCGCTCGAACGCGGCGTGCGCACCCGGTACCCCGAGGACGCAGGCGCACGCCAGGTAGACGTCGGCCGCGAGCGACGGAGGCGGCAGCGCGCCGCCCGCGGCCGAGCAACGCTCGCCGAGGTAGCGCGCCAGCGCGGTCGCCTCGACGGCGATGGCCGGGAAGGCCGCCTGCCCCGCCTCGAAGAGCGCCGCGATCGTCGCGCCGGGATCGGCCTCGGGCATCACCCCGCCCCCGCCGAGGCCCGCCGCGAACGCAGAAGAGAGACCGCTCGCTCGATCCACCTGCGGAGAATGGCTGATGTCGGCGCGGGCCGTCAAGAAGGCGTGTCGCCTGACAGCCCCGCTCCGTGTGGTAAGAGTCGGGCACCATCGAGCCGACGTCGGACTGCCCCACAGACAACCAGCTCGCAGAGTACGCCGCGTATCCGTCAGGTTTCGAGGCGATCGCGCACCACATCGACGGATGTGCGGTTTGCCGCGTCATCGTCGCTCGGCTGGCCGAGCTGGAGTTCAGTAGCGTGGCGGTGCCTCCGGGAGAATCCTTGCGTGGCGTCGCCAAGGGATCGCCGCCGGGGGAGGTCCTCCAGACCAGCGATCAGGACGACGCGACGGGCGCCCTCGGTCGCGCGCGGATCGCCACCGCAGCCCTGCGGTCGCGACCCCTGCACCCGGCGGTCGCGGCTCCGCAGGTGGACTCCACCCTCAAGCACTACGAGATCATCCGCAAGCTGGGCCAGGGTGGCATGGGCGTGGTCTACCTGGCCCGCGACACCAAGCTGGGCCGACTGGTCGCCGTCAAGGTCCTCCTCGAGTCCGACGGCCGGAGCGCCGAGCGCTTCCTCGCCGAGGCGCGGTCCACGGCGCGCTGCAAGCACGAGAACATCGTGGTGATCCACGAGGTGGACGAGGTCGACCGCGTTCCTTACATGGTGCTCGAGCACCTGGAGGGCCGCACGCTGCGCGCCTTCCTGGTCGAGCGAGGAGGGCCGCTGCCGCTGAGCCTCGCGGTCGAGCTGATGCTCCCGGTGGTGCGCGCGCTGGGCTGCGCCCACGCGCTCGGGATCGTGCACCGTGACCTCAAGCCGGAGAATGTCTTCTTGACCGAGGCGGGGCCGATCAAGGTGCTCGACTTCGGTATCGCCAAGCAGCTCGACGCCGACGAGATCGAGCGGCTCGCGGCCCAGGGCGCGAATTCGCGCTGGCTACCGGCGTTGACGCAGGAAGGAGCGCTCGTCGGCACCGTCCCGTACATGGCGCCGGAGCAATGGCGGGCGGAGAAGGTCGATCCCAGGACGGATCTGTGGGCCGTGGGGATCATGCTCTTCGAGCTCTGCACCGGGACGCACCCGCTCGCGCCGTTCGCGGTGGGGCAACTCGGGCAGGTTCGGCGTCTCGACGTGCCCATGCCGCGCGCAAGCGACACGCGTCCCGACCTGGGCGCGCTGGGCGACGTGATCGATCGCTGCCTGAAGAAGCGCCCGGACGAGCGCTTCGGCGGAACCGAGGAGCTCATCGCGGCGCTCGAGCCCTTGCTGCCGGGCGCGAAGGCGCCGGCGCTCCGCGAGGACGAGAGCCCCTTTGCCGGGCTGGGCGCGTTCCAGGAGGTGGACGCCGGGCGCTTCTTTGGGCGCGATCACGACGTCGCCGCGCTCGTCGGACGTCTTCGCAGCCAGCCGCTCGTGATGGTTGCCGGGCCGTCCGGCGCGGGAAAATCGTCGTTCGTGCGCGCGGGCGTGATCCCGGCGCTGAAGCGCTCGGGCGAGCCCTGGGAGGCGTTCACGCGCAGGCCGGGGCGAAGGCCGCTCCACGCGCTCGCCGACCTGCTCGCGCAGATCGCGGCCACGCCGGTGACGACGGGAGCTCCACCCGACGCGTCGAGCTCGCACGCCTTCTCCTCGGCGAGCGATCCCGATGCGCTCATCGCGGCCCTGCGCGCCCAGCCCGGCCTCCTGGGCGCCCGGCTGCGCGCGCGTTGCCGCAGCCAGAGCGCCGAGCACAAGATTCTCGTCTTCGTCGATCAGCTCGAGGAGCTTTACACGCAGGGCATCGATCCGGCGGAGCGGGCCGCGTTCGTCGCGTGCCTGGAGGGCGTCGCCGACGACGCGTTGTCCCCGCTCCGCGTCGTGCTCTGCATGCGCTCGGACTTCCTCGACCGGCTGGCCGAAGATCGCCGGCTCATGACCGAGGTGACCCGCGGGCTCTGGTTCCTGCCGCCCCTCGACCCGAACGGCCTCGTGGCGGCGCTGATGCGGCCGGTCGAGGCTCTCGGCTATCGCTTCGAGACCGCCGAGATGACGCTAGCGATGCTCCGCGCCCTGGAGAGCGCGGCGAGCCCCCTGCCGCTCTTGCAGTTCACCGCGACCAAGCTGTGGGAGGCGCGCGATCGTGGGCGCCGGCTCCTGACGCAAGAGAGCTACGAGAAGCTCGGGGGTGTCGCGGGCGCGCTCTCCACCCATGCCGACGCGGTGCTCGCAGGTCTCTCGGGGATCGAGCAGAGCCTCTGCCGGGCCGTCTTCCTCCGCCTGGTCACGCCCGAGCGGACGCGCGCCGTGGTGAGCTTGCCCGACCTGCGAGAGCTCGACGAACAGGCAGACGCCGTGGACCGGGTAGTCTTCCGCCTCTGCGAGGCGCGGCTGCTCTTGATCGAGACCGCCGAAGAGCGCGCGTTCCCGACGGTGGAGCTCGTGCACGAGTCGCTGATCGAGAGCTGGCCCAAGCTCGGGCGATGGCTGGACGACAACCAGGAGGCGGCGGAGTTCCTCGCGCGGGTGCGCCCCGCGGCCAAGCAATGGGAGGCGAGCGGCTGCGCCGACGGCCTGCTCTGGCGAGGCGAGGCGGCGGAGGAAGCCCGGCGCTGGCAGAAGCGGCAGGGCCCGGCGGCGGGCGCGCAGCAGGGCGCGCGGGAGGCGCGCTACCTCGCGGCGGTGGTGGCGCTGGGGGAGCGGGAACGACGGAGGAGGAGGCAGGTCGTCGCGGTGCTGTTCGGTGCCCTGAGCCTGGTCGTGCTCCTGGTCTCCGCTCTGGCGGTCCAATCGAAGCGGGCGGCGGAGAGGGCCGAGGCGGAGAGGGCCGAGGCAGAGCGCAGCGCCGCGAGCGCCCGGAATGCCACGCGGATGGCCGCGGCCCGCGAGTGCCAGGGAGACCCCACCACGATGCTCGCGCTACTCCGCGAGATCGAGCCGGGCCCGGCGCCGCCGGGATGGGGCGAGCTTGCGCGGTGGGCACGGGGTGCAGGCGTCGCCACGATGGTGCTCCTCCACGAGGATTTGGCCTGGTCTGCCGCATTCAGCCCCGACGGCCAGCGCATCGTCTCCGCTTCGTGGGACAAGACGGTGCGCGTGTGGAACAGTGACGGCTCGGGACTGCCCCTCGTGCTCCGTGGTCATGAGGACCACGTCTTCGCGGCGGCGTTCAGCCCCGACGGCCAGCACATCGTCTCCGCGTCGGCAGATAAGACAGTGCGCGTGTGGAACGCTGACGGCTCGGGACTGCCCCTCGTGCTCCGTGGTCACGACGCTGTCGTCTATGCAGCAGCGTTTAGCCCTGACGGCCAGCGCATCGCCTCTGCGTCGTGGGACAAGACGGTGCGCGTGTGGAACAGTGACGGCTCGGGACTGCCCCTCGTGCTCCGTGGTCACGACGACCGCGTCGATGCGGCGGCATTCAGCCCCGACGGTCAGCGCATCGTCTCGGCGTCGATGGACAAGACAGTGCGCGTGTGGAACGCCGACGGTTCGGGCCAGCCCCTCGTGCTCCGTGGTCACGACGATTTCGTCCTTACGGCAGCGTGGAGCCCCGACGGCCGACGCATCGTCTCCGGGTCCGAAGACAGGACGATGCGCGTGTGGAACGCCGACGGCTCGGGCCAGCCCCTCGTGCTCCGTGGTCACGACGGTAGCGTCTATGGGGCGGCGTTTAGCCCCGACGGCCAGCGCATCGTCTCCGCGTCTTTTGACAAGACGGCGCGCGTGTGGAACGCCGACGGCTCGGGCCAGCCCCTCGTGTTCCGTGGTCACGCAGACCGCGTCCCTACGGCGGCGTGGAGCCCCGACGGCCAGCGTATCGTCTCCGCGTCCGAAGACAGGACGGTGCGCGTGTGGAACGCCGACGGCTCGGTCCGGCCCCTCGTGCTCCGTGGTCACAGCGACTGCGTCAACGCGGCGGCGTTCAGCCTCGATGGCCAGCGCATCGTCTCCGCCGCTTCTGACAGGACGGTGCGCGTGTGGAAGGCGGACGGCTTGGGCCAGCCCCTCGTGCTCCGTGGTTGCGACCATATCGTTTTTGGGGCGGCGTTCAGCCCCGACGGCCGGCGCATCGCCTCCGCGTCGTGGGACGGGACGGTGCGCGTGTGGAACGCCGACGGCTCGGGCCAGCCCCTTGTGCTCCGTGGCCATGACGGTGGCGTCAATCCAGCGGCGTGGAGCCCCGACGGCCAGCGCATCGTCTCCGCGTCGCAGGACAAGACGGTGCGCGTGTGGAACGCCGATGGCTCGGGCCAGCCCCTCGTGCTCCGTGGTCACGACGCTGTCGTCTATGGGGCGGCGTGGAGCCCCGATGGCGGGCGCGTCGTCTCCGCGTCGAAAGACAAGACGGTGCGCGTGTGGAACGCCGATGGCTCGGGCCAGCCCCTCGTGCTCGGTGGTCACGACGGTGACGTCCATACAGCAGCGTGGAGCCCCGATGGCCAGCGCATCGTTTCCGCGTCGCAGGACAAGACGGTGCGCGTGTGGAAGGCCGACGGCTCGGGCCAGCCCCTCGTGCTCCTTGGACACGACGACCGCGTCTACGCGGCGGCGTTTAGCCCAGACGGCCAGCGCATCGTTTCCGCGTCGCAGGACAAGACTGTGCGCGTGTGGAAGGCCGACGGCACGGGACAACCCCTCGTGCTCCTTGGGCACGACGATGCCGTCAACACGGCGGTGTGGAGCCCCGATGGAAGGCGCATCGTCACGGCCTCGGACGACAAGACGGTGATCGTGTGGAGCGACCTCGAGCCGCTCTCGGGCGCCGACGACCCGAAGCTGTGGACCGCGACCAACTACTGCATGCCGCTCGACATCCGCCAGCGCCTGCTCGGCTTCCCGGAGGATCAGTCCCGCGCCGACCACGAGCGCTGCCAGCGTCGTGTCCGTGAGGTCCAGACGCAAGCCGCCTCGCCCGGGCGCTGATGGTCCGTGACCACCGACGTCGGCGCTGGCTTGCGGGCGCGCGCGCGTCGGCCTCGCCTGGGCTCCCCGGGACGTCGACTGCCATATGCCCCGACGTCATGATGCCGCCCTTGTCGGGCAGGAAGGTGTTGCCGAGGTAGTAGTCCTCGTCCCCGGGGAACTGCGTGCGCGTCTCGGAGACGATATCGCTCGACAGGTTGATGAGCACGCAGCTCGACGCGGCGTCCCAGGTCGGCCGCGAAAAGGCCACCGGCATCGGGCGCGGCGCAGTGGGGCTTGTCGTCCGCTGTCGTCCGCGAGTGTCAGCAGGGTACAGAACTACGTAGGATGCCTACCGCTTGGTGCTACGTCGGGGTAATTCCAGGCGTTTCAGGCGTGGAAGACCTGGCTAATCGCATTAGGCCCGTTCTGTCAATGAGCTCGTCCAGTCGGACTCCACGAGTCAGGGACGGCTCCGAGAATCGCAGGCGAGCCGCCCACCGCAGCTCGCGAGTGGAGCAGGCGGCACGCGCCCGGGCCACCGCTTCCAGGCGACGTCCAAGACCACTGGGTCTCCGGCTGCGTGCAGATCCAGACGATGCTCCGCTGTTCGGCCTGGCCTCGATCGATGCCCCGGTGTATACCACCTCTACCCGGTCTGGATGGAGCACGCCGCCGCTGGCGCGCCGACTGCTCCTGGCGAAACGTGGGGATCGGTTCGTCGCAAGAGAACACGCTGCAACGAAGAGCGGAGTTCATGTCGCTCTCCCTGGCACGACGAATAGATTTTCCGAAACGGAGATGCGTTGATGAGCTCGATGATGGCGTGGAGAGTGCTACTCCTTTCGATGAGTCTCGTGGGCAGCGCGGCTTGCAACGAGATCACGGGAGTGGGCCGCCTCGATTTCGACGGCGATCCCGCCGCGGCGGCCGGCGGGGTCGGTGAGCCGGATCCGGGCGCCGGCGAGGGCGGAGGCGCCGGTGGTACGCCCTTTTGCGTTGCCTCTCCCGCGGACGACTTCGACGGCGACACGCTCGCGGAGCACTGGGAGCCGCTCAACGGCGTCCCCCCGGGCGCTCCGCAGGACGGCGAGCTCGTCTTCGAGCTGTCGGACCCCGAGCCCGGACAGCACATGTCGGTCATCTCGAAGGCCAGGTACGACCTGACAGGCTGCCACATCGCCATCGAGGTCGTCTCGGGCTTCAACCCCGGCTCGAACGCGTACGCGCACGTCTCGGCGGTCACCGAGGACGCTCAGTACATCGAGATGGGGTTCGCCGGGACGCAGCTCGATATCAAGCTCGGCACGGGGCCGTCACCCCCCATCCTCACGTCGGTCGACTACGATCCTACGGCACCGCTGTTCGTCGCGTTCGGCGAGTCGGATGGCCGGCTCACCTGGGAAACTTTCCAGGACGGCTACGAGTGGACAGTGCAGCACGCCGAAGACAGCACGACCTCTGTCTCCTCGCTCCGCATCGTGATCGGCGCCGGCACGATCGACGCCGCCCCCACGGAGCCGCCCGGGGTCGCGCGGTTCGACCACCTCAACGTCCTTCGGTGAGGCGTGCGGCCGCGGGACCTCCGCGCAGCGCCGCGACCTCTTCGTCGTTGCCTCTGCTCGACGCCGTTCACCGCACGAGGCGGTCGAGATACCCGGTCAGCACCTTGGAGATGCCTGAGCGCCCGCCCGTCGCGGCGGCCGCTGCGCGGGGCAGGCTCCGCACACCGTCCTCCCGGTGCACAGGTGTCTTCCCGTGAATCGAGGATGCTGGACCGCCGCTCGTGGTTCCGTGCGGGAAGCGGTGTGTTGCCGGGGCGCGGACTGCTCTGCGCCCGCGGGGCCTGTCAGTCTGGACGGGTCGGCAGGCCTCCGGTGGCGCGCGTGCTGTTCGGTTTCATGCTCTTCGTCTTCGGCCTCAACGGCTTTCTGGGCTTCATCCCGCCCCCCGGGGTGCCGGAGCGCGCGGCGGCGTTCCTGGATGCCCTGACGGCGATGGGGTACATGGTGCCGCTCATCAAGCGCGTGGAGGTCGCCGCCGGGGCGCTGTTGCTCGCGAACCGCTTCGTCCCGCTCGCGCTGGTGCTGAAGGCCACCAGCCGACTCTCTTCGCAGCGCTCGCACCGGGGCCGCACGAACCCGCGGCAGAGCAGCCCGCAGTCGAGGTAGGCTTCGAGCTCCTTCTTCGCGTGCTTGGGTGTCCGGACGGCGATGGCGCCGTCGTCGATGGCCCCGTACAGCGTCTCCACGTTGTCGCGCACGATCTCGTAGAGCGTCGTCTTCTCGGGACGACGGCTCCTCGCGCGGTGCCTCCGGGACGCGGCCGAGCCGGAGCAGGCGTTCGCGGCCTTCGAGCGTCTGCGGCGGCCGCGCGTCGAGGCGATCGTCCGCAAGGCGCGGCGGCACGGCAGCCGCAAAGCGGTCGCCGGTCCGGTGGCCGAGTGGTCCCGCGACCGGGCGCTGCCGCTGTTACTGCGGCTCGGCGCGGCGGTGCAGGCGCGCGTGCACGCATACCGGATCGACTGGGAGGCGCGGGCGGCGTAGCGCCGGGGGGGGCGTCAGTCCTTGTCGTCCGGCTGCGCCACATTGTCCGGCACGCCCAGGGCGACCGGGCCCATCCCCTTGCTCTTGAACTGGTTGTGCCAGAGGCTCTTGCCGGTGAGCGAGAAACACTCCACCTCGCCCTGCTTGGCGACGAAGAGCCGGTCTCCCTCCAGGAGGAGCGTGGCGCGGCCCTGCGTGGCGGCCTTCACCTCCCAGAGCAGCTCGCCCGTCGGGTAATGCAGACAGGCGACGCTGCTGAAGCTCGCCGCGTAGATCGCCGCAGGCGTGATCAGGAGCGCTGTGGAAGAGAAACCGACCCCGGCCTGCTTGTACTCCCAGAGCACGCGCCCGGTGGCCGGGTCGACGCCGAAGATCTGATCCTGGAACGCCGCCACCAGCACCGGCGCCGCCGCGATTGTTCGGTATTCGCTCATACGTCCCCTCGCTTCCTGATTGCGTCCAGCGAGCTATCAGCGGGGGGGCGGCGCGGCAAGCTGCGAGCACGTGCGGGGTCGCGAGCCGCGCGCACGGCGAAGATGCGAGCTCGCATGGGCTCCTGGCGGAAAGGTGATGCGGGGAGCGAGCTCATCTCAAGCGGCTCCTCGCTAGCGCCGTTGCCCGTGGGGGACACGTGGCACGTGCGCGTCCTGAGCCGCATCGGCGATGCCGTGAGCCCTCCGGACGCCGAGCCGCAGACCCCCCGCCCCGCGTCAGACCCCCGTCGCCAGCACGGTGACGGGGGTGGTCGGGAAGACGCGCTTGCGAGCGCCATCGAAGCGCACGCGGACGACGTTGCCCGGCGAGAGCTTCCGGAGAGACTCCTCGCCGGCGAGGAGGGTCTCCTGATCGACGAAGGCCGGACTGCCGTCGTCGGGGACGACCTCGAAGACGACCACGACGAAAAAGCCATTTTGCTTCACGAACTCCCGCACCACCGAGCAACGGAGGACGCGCCCGCGGCCGAGGGAGCCGAACGATGCGACAAGGGTGGAGGCGAGGTGCCGCAGGAACCGCGCGAGCTGTAGAATCGCGAAGAGGCCCCCCGCCGCGACGAGCGCCAGGTACGCCGGCGACTCGACTGCCTGTGTTGCGGCCCAGGCGGCGATCCCGGCGCCCCCGAAGACGAAGACCGCGTGGAGGAAGAAGCCGAAGCCGTTGATCGGCAAGTGACGGACGAGCGTCCAGTAGGCCGAGAGGAACACGCTCTCCACGGCCCGCTCGGCTTCGTCTCTGGACACGGACGCTGCCCGCGCATAGTGGGCAATGGCCTCGTCGCGCTTGCCGTCGACGAGCAGCTGCTTGACGCGCTCGATGTCGTCCTTCGAGACGCTCTGCGCCCTGATTTGCGCGACGGCGGCGCCGGTGGCGGGCCGCTCGACGAAGAGGCTCGTGTTGCAGAAGATGCAGATGACGTTGCGCAGCCCCGGCTCGACGGAGAGCGGCGCGCCGCAGTTGGGGCAAGGGGTCATCGAGAGCAGCAGGCTCATGGGCGGGGAAGCCTACCTCAGACCTCGCCTGGGCTCGAGCGTGGCGCGAACCATCGTGACCGTCAACACGCCGGCAGGTCACCTACGGGCGCGAGCGCGCTCGCCCCTCCGGTATCGCCGGCAGACCGAGCAACCGCCCGATCGCATCGTGAACCACCCGGGCCGCCTCCTCATCCCTGAGGGCTACGGCGCGGCTCAGGGTGCCGGCGAGCGATGACGGCCGCGACCAGGTACGCCGGGCGCTGCTCCGAGGCGAGGCGCGCGCGCTCGGGCTCCACTGCGGCGACGAAACCCACGGAGAGCTGGACGACCCCCTCGAGCTCCGGAAGCACGGCGGGCACCTCGCGGATCTCCTCTTCGGGAATGCTGCGCAGCAAGAGCGGCCCGTTGATGTCCGAACCCTGGCAGGAGACGCGCCCGTCAGCGTGGAGGAAGCACATGTGCATGGGATGGTTAGACGCAGCGACGACGTCGCCGAGGCCCGGACGCTCGACCGGGCCGGCCAAGCGCTCCTGCCGGAGGACTCCGCTCCACCAGCAGAAGACCTCTCCGGAGGCGGTGATGGCGCAGTTCGGAGCGCCCTCCGCGATGCGCACGGCGCACTCTGCGGCAGCGCAGGAGGGAGCCGGCGCCGGGCCGGTCGATGTGCTTGTCGAGCCGGTCGAGGGAGCATCCTCGCCACCGGCGCCGGCGCCGCCGGTCCCCGCGCCGGCAGCACCGCCGCCGGTCCCCGTGACGGCAGCACCGCCGCCGCTGCCACCCGAGGTGCCGTGCGGGGCGATCTCGACGTAGCCGCAGGCGGCAGGGGCGGCGGGGAGAGCAACGACATAGAGGAAAGGAGCGACAATGGAGCGGGGCATGAGGTCCTCCGTTCGGCGGGCGCCTTCGCCGTACGGAGGAACTATGGGAGCGGGCGGCGGGGGCGCTCCTTAAACAGATCTTAAAGCGATGCCGGTCAGCCAGCTCGGGCGACGCGGTGGTGGCGCAGGACGGCGCGCTGACGAGCAAGACCCGGCAGGGACGCCTCCTGCGCAGGTAGACGGCGCGGCGGTGCCCTTCGCTCACCAGGCGCGTCGAGCGAACGCCCGCGCCGTTGCGCAGCCCCGCGCGCAACGGCGCGCAACGCCCCGTCGTCAGGGGCACGTCGCCGAGTCGTCGTTGTTGCTCACATACGCTTCTGGAACGCCGGTCCGCTCACGGAGCTCTTCCGCTTCACAGGTGGGGAGCTTCGGGTTCGTCGTGATCTCGAGACCGTAGTGGATCCGCTCGAGCGAAGAGAGTCCGTCGATGCTGGTGAGCTCCGGGTTGTTTGAAATGGTGAGATTTTGCTCGATCGCCCGGAGCGCAGAGAGTCCATCGATGGAAGTGAGCACGGCGTTGCTCGCGATGGTGAGATCTTGGTAGATCGTCTCGAGCGCCGAGAGCCCCCCGAGGCTCTCGAGCTTCGCGTTGCCGATGACGAGGAGGTTGGCGAGCTGACTCACGCCGTCGAGGCCCTGCAAGTTCCTGAGAGCCAAGTTGGATTTGAGCACCACCGCGCCCGTGCCGGTCAGGTTGCGCAGCCCGGCGAGGCTCGCCAGGACAGGGTTGTTCTCGATCTGGATGCCATGGCGCACCGTCGTCAAACTCTCGAGTCCGCCCAGGTCAGCGAGGCGGAGGTTCGAATGGATGTTCAACGAGCCCTCCACGACCTTCAGGCCATGAAGCCCCGTCATGCTCGCGAGCGTATCGTTGTTCACGATCGTCAACCCCGCCGCGATGGACTCGAGCCGCTCGAGCCCCTCGAGCGTGGGCAGGTTACGCGTGTACCGGAGGGTGATCGTGCCCGTGACGTGCCGCAGACAGCCAAGGCGGTGCAGCCGGTTCACCCCTTCGCTGAGCGTCAGGTCCCCCTGGACCTCCGAGATGAGCGGCAATTCGTCGATATCGACCTGGTGCTTCAAATCGAGCGAGCTCGAGATGGGCCGCGCCGTGGCGCAGTCCAGCTCCGTGGGTGCCCCCGCGCTCCCGCCGGTTCCCTCCGGAACCCCGCCGCTCGTGCTGCCCGCGCCCACGCCGCCCGAGCTCGCTGACGCGCCGCCGTCGCTCGACCCAGCCGATCCGAACAGGCCACCCGTGCCGGAGCCGTTGCCCGTGGCTCCGCCCGCGCCACTCGCTCCAACTCCTCCTGCTGACGCCGTGTTCCCGGCCTCCCCGGAGCCGTCGACCTCGGAGGAGCTTCCCCCTTCCCCGTCGCTCGCGGCGCCCGGATCGTCAAGGAGCACCCTACCGCAAGCCAATGGGCCTCCTGCTGCGACGAGCCCTGCCGCCGCAATCGGCGCCCAGCACCAAACCCCCCTGCTACGCACCGGCATGACCGAACCTCCGCCACCCAGTATATGCTCAGGCGATGCCCTGGGGTGAGGGTGGCGCCCGGCGAAGCCGCGCGGATCGAGTCCACACCGTCACGCGCGCCGCAGGTTGCGCCACCATTGATGTAAATGTGCCATGAGCCCGAAGCGCCGGAGCACCGGGCCCCCGCGGCGCATTCATGGCTCGGGCGCGCGACGAGCCCGTCATGATTCGACGGCATCGTTCTCCGGTGCCTGGCAGTGCAGGTGAAGCTCTTTCACATGCGCGGCGCGTGCTCACGCGCCGATCGTTCACCGACACGCGGCTCCTCCGCGACGGCACGCCGCGTGCTCGCGACGAGGTGATGCGCTGGGCAGCGTTCCTCAACGCCCGTATGCACAGGGCCTTCAAGCCGATCTTCACGCCGCGTCGGTTCCTCGCTGCCCTCAAGCTTCTCCGCTTCAGCGAACGCATGCACGCCGACCCGGCCGCGCAGAAGGCGCTCGCGCTCGACGAGTCTCCCTGACCGACCACGAGGATCCCATGCTCCAGAATCTCCGTCTCGCCTCTCGCACTTCGCGGTTCGTGAAGAGCGCCACCACCTTGGCGATCGTCGCGGTGAGCCTGCTCGCCCGCCCCGCTGTCGCCGCGCCCGAGCCGGTCGTCACGACGCTCCTGACGAAGGAGCTCGCGAACATCCCCGGCAAGGAGGTGATGATGCTCCTCGTCGACTACCCCCCCGGCGGCGCCGATCCGGTGCACCGTCACGACGCCCACGGCTTCATCTATGTCCTCGAGGGCTCGATCGTGATGGGCGTGAAAGGCGGCAAGGAGGTGACGCTCACCCCTGGCCAGACCTTCTACGAGGGGCCCAACGACATCCACACCGTCGGCCGGAACGCGAGCACCAAGAAGCCCGCGAAGTTCCTGGTCGTGCTCGTGAAGAACCGGGGCGTGGCCCCGTTGCTGCCCGTCCACTGATGCATCTCGTGGAGAGCCGGCAGCAAGCGGCCAGTCGAGTCAGGTCCAATCCGGTCAAACGCGATCACACGGGAGAGCTCACCGCCCCCGCGCCCGCCGGGACGCGGCCGCCCTCTCCAGAGCGGTAGGTCACCGGCGAGTGCTCGCCACGGGCTTGCCGCATCCAGACGAACGACCCATGGGACCCGGCGCCGGCGTGCCCTGCCTGGCACGCACCACGACGAGCGAGCAGGTGCTCGCAGGAAGAGGGGACGCGTGAAGTCGGTCGCTGCCTTGATGGCCGAGAGGGTTGTGTGTCTCGTCGACGAGGAAGACCGACCGGACGCTCGGCGGCTGGCGAACGGGCACGCGCTGCTCCGCACCCTCGCGGTCGGACTGTGCGGGACCGACCGGGAGATCGCCGCGTTCACGTACGGGTCCGCCCCGGCAGGGACGGACCGGCTCGTGCTGGGACACGAGGCGCTCGCCGAGGTCGTGCAGACGGGTGAGGGCATGGTTCGCCTTCGTCCCGGAGATCTCGTGGTGCCGACCGTGCGTCGGCCCTGTGCCAGAATCGAGTGCCCGGCCTGCCGCGTCGGGCACCAGGACTTCTGCGCGACGGGCGAGTTCATCGAGCGCGGTATCTCCGGGGCGGGCGGCTTCATGACCGAGCTCTTCGTCGAGGAGGAGCGCTACCTCGTCCCCGTCCCTCCGGGGGTCGGCGAGCTCGGCGTCCTCGTCGAGCCGCTGAGCGTCGTGGCCAAGGCGTTCGCCCAGCTCGACGCCGCCCTGACGCGCCTGCCCTGGGAGGACGACGCACCGCGGGGCCTGGTCCTCGGCGCCGGACCGATCGGCGTGCTCACGGCGATGGGGCTGGTCGCGAACGGTTATCGGGCGGTCGTGTATTCGAGGGAGCCGACGGACGGCGCTCAGGCGCTCTTCGTGCGCAGCATCGGCGCCGACTACGTATCGAGCGAGTCCACCGACGTCGCGGGGCTGGTGAGTCGCCACGGGCGGTTCGACGTGATCATCGAAGCGGTCGGCGTGCCGGCGTTCGCGTTCAAGACCCTCCCCGCGCTGGCAGCGAACGGCGCGTTCATCCTCACCGGCATCCCTGCGCCGGGGCCCGCGATCGACTTCGACGCATCCGGCCTGATGCGCGATCTCGTCCTCCAGAACCAGCTGATGTTCGGGACCGTGAACGCCGGCCGCAAGTCCTACGAGGCAGCCGTCCGGATGCTCGAGCAGTTCCTGATCCTGTTTCCCGACGCCGCGCGCCGGGTGATCGCGCGGCGGATCTCGCTCGACGAGGCGCCGGCCTTGCTGCGCGCAGGGGGTGGTGGAGCGAAGACGGTGATCCACATCGCAGAGGCCGGAATGGCGACGCGCGATGAAGGGCTTCGGGCCGCTGGGTAGGCCGTGGCGCCCCCTCGTCCAGGAACCGGGAACCGGGAAGGAGAGCGATGAACCAGAAGCGAAAGCTGAGGAGCCAGGCGTGGTGGGACGACGCGACCAATCCGGAGATGACGGCGCTGTACCTCGAGCGCTACCTGAACTTCGGGCTGACCCGTGAAGAGCTCCAGTCCGGCCGCCCCGTCATCGGGATCGCCCAGACGGGGAGCGACCTCGTGCCATGCAATCGCCATCATCTGAGCCTCGCCGTCCGGGTCAAGGAGGGCGTGCGTGACGCCGGCGGGATCCCGCTGGAATTCCCGGCGCACCCCCTCCAGGAGACAGGCAAGAGGCCCACCGCGGCCCTCGACCGGAACCTCGCGTACCTCGGGTTGGTGGAGGTGCTCCACGGATACCCGCTCGACGGCGTCGTCCTCACGACGGGCTGCGACAAGACAACGCCGTCCTGCCTGATGGCGGCGGCGACTGTCGACCTGCCCGCGATCGTGCTCTCGGGCGGGCCGATGTTGAACGGATATTACCGCGGGAGGCTCGCCGGCTCGGGGCTCGTCATCTGGGAGGCTCGCCGGCTCCTCGCGGCCGGCAGCATCGACTACACGGAGTTCATGGACATGGTCGCCGCGGCGGCGCCCAGCGTCGGACACTGCAACACGATGGGAACGGCCCTGTCGATGAACGTCCTCGCCGAGGCCGTCGGGATGTCGCTGCCCGGATGCGCGGCGATCCCGGCGCCCTACCGGGAGCGGGCGCAGATGGCCTACGCGACCGGGCGCCGGATCGTGCAGATGGTGCACGAGGACCTGACGCCGAGCGCGATCATGACCAAGGCGGCGTTCGAGAACGCGATCGCCGTCGCTTCGGCGATCGGCGCGTCGACCAACTGCCCCATCCACATGAACGCCATCGCGCGCCACGTCGGGGTCGACTTGACGAACGACGATTGGCAGAGGGTCGGGCAAGACGTCCACTTGCTCGTCGACTGCCAGCCCGCCGGGCGCTTCCTGGGAGAGGACTTCTATCGCGCGGGGGGAGCGCCCGCCGTCATGAACGAGCTGCTCCGCGCAGGCCGTCTCCACGGGGATGCGCTCACCGTGTCCGGACGAACCCTGGGTGAGAACGTGGCGAGCGCCGCCGTCGCCAACCGCGACGTGATCCGGTCGTACGAAGATCCTCTGCTCCGCGCCGCCGGCCTGCTCGTCATGAGCGGGAACCTCTTCGACTCGGCCGTCATGAAGAGCAGCGTCATCGGAGAGATCTTCCGCGACCGCTACCTGTCGGACCCCGCGAATCCCGGTGTCTTCGTGGCGCGGGCCATCGTCTTCGAGGGGCCGGAGGACTACCACGCTCGCATCAACGATCCGTCGCTCGGGATCGACGAGCGCTGCATCCTCGTCATGCGCAACGCGGGGCCCATCGCTTATCCGGGCTCCGCGGAGGTCGTGAACATGGATCCGCCCGACGCGCTGGTTCGAGAGGGGATATCCCTGCCGACGCTCGGCGATGGCCGCCAGAGCGGCACCTCGGACAGCCCCTCGATCCTGAACGCGTCGCCCGAGTCCGCGGTGGGCGGCGGCCTCGCGCTGATCCGGACGGGGGATCGCATCCAGGTCGATCTGCGCCGGCGTCGCGTGGACGTGTTGCTCTCCGACGACGAGATCGAGCAGCGCCGGAAGTCCCTGAAGCTGCCGGAGCTCGAGAGCCAGACGCCATGGCAGGAGATCTACCGGAATGCGGTCGGTCCCCTGTCCACGGGCGCGTGCTTCGAGCCGGCCGTTCGGTACCAGCACCTCGTTCAGCTTCGCGGGCTGCCTCGCCACTCGCACTGAACGGCACGGGAACGGAGGTAAGGACCATGAGCATGGAACGGACGGGGAAGGTCGTCGTGCTGGACTACGATTTCGGCGACGTCGACATCGAGCGCTCTCTCGTGGAGCCGGCCGGCTTCGAGCTGGTCGCCGCGCAGTGCAAGACGGAAGAGGACGTCGTGGCCGTCGCGCGCGACGCCGTCGGCGTGCTCACGCAGTACTCCGAGGTCAAGGGGCGAGCCATCTCGGGGCTCCCGCGCTGCCAGGTCATCGCTCGGTACGGCACCGGGGTCGACACCGTCGACGTCGCGGCGGCGACCCGCCGCGGGATCCGCGTCACCAACGCGCCGAACGACTGGTGCGCCGACGAGGTCGCCGACCATGCCGTGGCGCTCTTGCTCACGCTCTCCCGCAAGCTGCCCGCGTACGATCGTGCCACGCGCGGCGGATCCTGGTCCTGGCAGGATGGCCGGCCGATCCACCGGATGCGGGGCGCGACCCTGGGGCTGCTGTCGTTCGGCGCGATCGCCCGAAACGTCGCCGCGAGGATGGCGAGCTTCGGTGTGCGCGTCACGGCGCACGACCCCTTTCTCGACGCGGACGAGATCCGCGCCGCCGGCGCTGACCCCGTGTCCTTCGACGAGCTTCTGGAGCGCTCCGACTACCTCGTCATCCAGGCGCCGCTGACCCAGGGGACCCATGGTCTCTTCGGGGAACGCGAGCTCCGGCGCATGAAGCCGACAGCGATCCTCGTCAACACCGCCCGTGGTCCGATCATCGACGACGACGCTCTGTACCGGGCGCTCGAGGAGGGATGGATCGCGGGGGCCGGGCTCGACGACCTCGCCGAGGAGCCGGCGAAGCGCCGGGACTGGAGGCCGACGAGCCCGCTCTTCTCGCTCGAGAACGTCGTCATCTCGCCCCACGCTGCCTATTACTCGGAAGAGTCGATCGAGTTCGTCCGACGATTCGCGGCGAGCGAGGTCGTTCGGGTCCTGTCCGGACAGGAGCCGATGTCGCCCGTGAACCTCATGGCTGCTTGAGCCCGCCGCCTCGCCGGCGCGGGCGGGTACGGCGGATGCATTGGGGATGCATTGGAATGGAGTGGAGGGACGCGTCCATGCGACGATCAGCCCCGAACCAGGCCGGTGTCTCGGTGGCTCTCTGGGGGGCTCGACGGCCGGAGGAGCTCGCGCCGATCAACGAGGTGATGGGATGGAGCCTCGACGACGAAGCCCGCGCCCACATCGACGCCGTGCTCACCGGAGCCGTGCGCGACCCGGTGGGCCCCGAGTTCATGGCGCCGCCGGAGCGCCCCGCCGCGGCGCGCAGCGCGGCCTGACGCTACCTGCGCGGATCCCGCGAATCCAAGGCGACGGCCACGAGCTGGCCGTCGCCATGGCGACTCACGCCGCCCTGAGCCCCGACTCCGGGCGCGCTCGACCGAAGGCGTCGCACCTGCCCCAGCGCCCGGGGATATCGAGCAGTCGGATCTCCCCGAGCTCGGCAGGGACCGCCGGATCGACGAACAGGCGATTGCCCATCGGCTCCAGCCCGAGCACCACGCGCAGAAAGAGCAACGGAGCCGCCGCGGCCCAGGCCTGGGGGCTGCACGCGGTCGGATACTCGACAGGGAAACTTGTGAGCTCTCGTGGATACCCGGCGAACGCCTCCGGCAAGCGGTAGTGGAAGAAGGGAGCCGCGGCCAGGTTGCCCGTCGCGACGCGCCCTGCCTCCACGCTGAAGCCGTAACGCCGGAGCCCGAGCGCGATCAGAGAGTTCTCGTGCGGCCAGACCGTGCCCACGTGATATCCGATGGGGTTGTACCCGCCCTCGTCGTCGGCCATGGTACGCACCCCCCAGCCGCTGAACAGATGCGGTCCGAGGAGGTGCTCCACCACGCGTTCGGCCTTGGATGTCTCGACGATACCGCTCCAGAGCAGGTGGCCGATGTTCGAGGTCAACGAGTCGACCCGGCGCTTCTGGCCATCCAGCGCGAGCGCGAAGAACCCGCGATCGTCGAGCCAGAAGTCCTGATTGAATCGACGCTTCAGCTCGGCCGCGTCTCGCTCCAGGCGCGCCGCCAGCTCGGGGTCCCGCCAGAACTCGCGCGCGAGCCGGGCGCCGCGCACCTTCGCGTCGTAGACGTAGCCCTGGATCTCGCAGCACGCGAGAGGCCGCGGCGCGAGCGATCCGTCATGAAAGACGATGGCGTCCCACGAGTCTTTCCAGCACTGGTTCTCCAGGCCGGTCTCGGGGTTGCGCGTGTCGTACTCGACATACCCGTCCCCGTCGCGGTCGCCCCACTCATCGATCCATCGAAGCGCGGCGCGGGCTGTGTGCTCCATCGACAGGACGAGCTCCGCGTCGCCGGTCCAGCGCTCGTACTCGTCCAGCAGGACCAGGAAGAGCGGCGTCGAGTCGGCAGAGCCGAAGTAGGGGGAGTGCGGCCGCTCCTCGAAGGCGGTCAGCTCGCCCCAGCGGACCTCGTGGAGGATCTTTCCCGGCTCCTCGTCGCGGAAGTCGTCCCGGCGGCTGCCCTGGCGGCGCGCGAGATAGCGGAGCGTGGAGCGCGAGAGCTCGGGGACGAACGGCAGCGCTTGCAGGCTCGTGATGATGCTGTCGCGGCCGAAGGCCGCCATGAACCACGGCAGACCGGCGGCCGGAATGGCGGCGTCCGGCATCAGCTTGGAGAAGAAGCGCAGCGCGGCCAGGTCGATGAGGCTCCGCTCGTACGTCCGGGCGAGCGTCTCGTTCGCGGTGAGGAGCCGCGGCGCGTGGTCGATCCAGCTCTCGAGGCTGATGCCGATGTTCGGGCGCGCGTGGCTCTCGCCGTGAGCGTACTTCACCCGGGTGTGCCGCTCCTCGAGGCCGTCGATCGCCGCCACGACGTCGAGGCACGTGCTCCAGCGGCCGTGCGGCGGGATGCTCGCCCGGAAGGTCAAGCCGCTCGGATCGATCTGCGCGGGCTGCGAGGCGGAGATCCACGTCTCGCGCACGAAGCGCTCGCGTCGATAGCCGAGGACGAGCCGATTGTCCTCGATGCGGTGATAGCGCTCCCCTTTCTTCGGGAGCATGTCCTTGACCTCGAACAGGTCGGCGAAATCGGCGCCGGCCTGGATGCGGACCTCGAGCTCGACGGGAACCTTGCCGTGGTTCATGAGCAGGAGGTCCTCGTGGAAGCCGTCGCCCGCGAACCGGCTCCGGACGATCGAGAGCGTCGATTCGACGTACATCGCGGCGGGCCTCGGGACGAGGAAGAACTGGGCCTGGAAGTACTGCACGTCGTCGGTGGACAGCGCGGCCGGGACGACGCCGTCGATCGTCAGGATCCATTCGGAGAGAAAGCGCGTATCGAGGTGAAAGAGGCCGAGCGGCCGGCTGACGGAGTGCTCGATGTTGCCGCGTAGATCGCTGACGACGAACGTGCCGCCGTCCAGAATGCTCACTTGCCGTTCCATGGGCCCCCTCCGAATACGGTGGCTCAGCGCGTCGCTTCCGGAGCCTGTTGATCTCCCGGGGAGAAGACGCTCTGAAACATCTGGGCGACGCCCAGGTCTCCTCGCACGCCGACGCGGCCCTGCATGATCGCCGTGAGCAGGTTCTGTTCACCGCGAAAGATCCGCATGAAATCGTCGAGCGAGCACGAGAGCTGGCAGTCCTCGCTCGCGCCTTCGGGCGCGATTCCGAAGGACCCGTCGGCGATCTCCACGACGACGCGCTCGTCGTCGCTGAGCTGCACGGCGCACACCTTCCGTGTTCCTCGCAGGCGGGCGTCGTAGCGTCCTGCCGCGAGATCCTGGATGAGCTTTCTTGCTTGCGTCATGAAGTGTGTCCGGTTTGCCAACCTGGCCTTGGCGCTCGCCGCGCTCCTTAGCCCGAGCAAGGCGTGTGCCCTTCTGCACGGTGCGGAGGCGCGCCTCTTCATTCACGCTCGCGTGTGGAGCACGCGAGCGCCGCCCAGCGCGATCAGGATCATCGACATACCGCCGGTCAGGAGGCTGATTCCGACGAGCAAGCCGAGCACCCTCACGGCCGTTGTGACGCCGCCCGTGAGGATCAGCATCCCGAGCCCAAACGCCAGGATGCCGTCGAACACGAGCCATCCCGAGCCCCGCAGCCCGCGGTGCTGATAGGCGCGGATGAGCTTGAGCGCGCCCTCGGAGACGAAGTACGCCGCGGCGATCACCATCAGCGCGAGCTTGCCGGTCATCGGGGCGACAACAAGGAGGAGCCCGAACGCCACCTGCACCAGGGCGCTCACGAGCTCCCAGCCGGAGCCGGCCCAGCCGCGGCTCTGGATGGCGTGACAGCCCTCGGCCACGCCGGCGAGCACGATCAACCAGCCGAGGGCGATGGCGGTGACCCGGGAGGCGACGAAGGGCATGACGAACGCGAGCACCCCGAGCACCATCGAGGCCACGCCGATCGCGACGAACCAACCGCGGTTCTCCCGCACGGTGTGAAAGTCGACCTGCGCGAAGCGAAGCGACCTCGGGGACTCTCCGAGCGGAGCAACCATGGGAGACCTCTCTGGTTCGTGGAGCACGCGTGTCCCGTCGGTCCCCCGCCGCGCGCGGACGAGGTGGCCAGGACCGCGTCGGCGTCGAGCATCGTCCGTGCCAGTGCGCCGGCGGGAACATTGTGCCTGGCGCTCGCTGGAGGCGTCACGGCCGAGGACGGCCAGCGGCGCACCGCCTGATCAGCGGGCGGCGGCCTTCGCGGCCCTGGTGCTCGGGCTGGTCGCCTGCCGGACCGCGCGCCGCTGGAGCTTCGAGCCCTGCTTCGCGCGATTGGCGCTCTTGCGCGTCGACTTGCGCGACGGGCGGTCCTGCGCCGAGTCTTCGAGCGTCGCGGTGGCCTTCCGTGTCCTCCGCATCGTGTTACGCCGCGCCGTCGAGCCGCCGCCCGCCTTCCGGTCGGTCGCGCTCCGCCCCGGAGCGGCCGTGTCGACGGGAATGTCACGCCGCGACTTCTCGGGCCGCTCCAGCGCGCGCTCGAGGTTCTCCTTGCCGCGCCCCACGCGCCGCCCGATGAAGCTGCCCTCGGGCGATGGATGACCGAGCCGCGCCGGGGCCGCCGCGCTGCGCTTCGCCGCTCGCGCCGTGGGCTTCGGGCCGCGCGCCGGCGCGCGTGATGCGGCGCGCGGCGCGCGATCGAGGGCGCTCTGCACGGCCCGCACGATCCCCGGGACGGCTCTGTCGATCGTCTCGCGCGGCTCGTGACCTCGCATCTGGTAGACGACGCTCGGGTGCCCGCTCAGGACGACCTTCACGTCGCACGCGACGTCGACGCCGCCGCGCGGCCCGTTCACGTCCGTGAAGCGCACCGTGAGCCGCTCGATGTCGGGCGCGAACCGCCCGAGCTTCGCCCCGAGGGTCTGGCGCACGTGCGCCCTCGTCGCCTCGTCGACGCCGACGCCGAAGGTCCGCACCGCCAACGGCGTCCGCTCCGTCGGTGTGCGCCCGGCGCGCGCCCGGACCGGTCGCGGCACGGTGGAAGGGAACTGCGGACGTCGCCCGGTGGATGGTCGCCCCATGCGCGCAACATCGAGACCGGCCCCCCGTCGTCAAGCGCCGCGGCCACCGGCGAGGACGTGTTCCTGTTCCCTCCTCCGCACCTCGGCCGGCTGCCCATCCTCGCCGCCCGGTCACCCGCGCGTCCGCCGCTGGCGCCGGAGTCCCTCGGCCAGGAGCTCGCGCTCGCAGAGCTCGAACGCCGCGAACCTTGGCCGAGGCGGTCAGTTGGCGGGCGGGATGAAGAGGCCCGGGCAGGGCTCGTCCCCGAAGACCCTGGAGCCGAGCCGGTACATCGTGATCTTCGGGTTCGGCGCCCAGTTCCAGCTGCCCCCGGCGTGGGAGTAATCGTTCGACTGGTTGAACGCCTGCCAGCTCGACGCGTGAAACGCGATGTTGAACCGGTCGGTGGAGGACGACGGATTGACCGAGAGGAACGGCAAGCGCACGTCGAGGTAATGCGTCGCGCCCGCGCAGCCGCCCCCGGGCACCTCGTGGAAGCTCATCTCGAGCTCGCTCGAGCAACCCCAGCACGTCGCCTCGAGCGGGCCGGGCGGCTCCTGGCTGAAGTAGTACCGCACGGTCGAGCCCGCGAGGTACACGCTCTCGCTCCCCGTGTTGCGCACCTGGATCCCGGGCGTCACCCAGTTCGGCTGCGGCGCGTGGGAGTCGTACAGCACCTCCAGCTGGCAGTCCGCCGGGCACGACGTTGTGCTCTCGCCGCTGCTGCAGATGCCGTCGCCGCAGGAGCAGTCGCTCGCGCATGACGCCGGGCTCTCGAGCGGGCCGCAGGCGCCGTCACCGCAGGAGCACAGGTCCGAGGCCGTGCGCTCGCACATGGCCTGGATGGCCCGGAAGGCATAGGTCACGTCCTCGCCGCGGCACGCGTCGTCGGCGCAGGTGAACGGACGCACGCAGTCGCCGTCCTGCACGAAGTCGCGCTCGCCGCGCACCAGGATGCCCACGAGCTCCTTCGTATTCAGGTCGAACACCCCGGACCCGGAGTTGCCCACGAACGTGTCCAGGTTGCCGACGAAGAAGTCGAGGCTCGGCGCGTTGCTCCGGATCGCGGCCCCGTCGGCCAGCTTGAGCGGCAACCCGCGGGGGAAGCCGTGCACGACGAGCGGCGTGCCGATGGCCAGGGGATCGCTCGACACGCGCACCGCGGCGGGCGTCCGCCCCACGACCGGCCGATCGAGCCGCACGACCGTGTAGTCCGCGCCCCGCCGGTCCTGGTAATAGCTGACGAAATCCACGCAGCTGTAGACGTCATCGCTGGTGATCTGGCCGAGCTGGCCGGACGGCGTCATCGCATAATCGAAGACGAAGCGGCTGCTATTGCAGTTGTTGATGCAGTGCGCGGCCGTGAGCACCAGGTCGTCGTCGATCAGCGTCCCGCTGCAGTCGGCGAGCGCCGGCTGGGACGCGAAGCGCTCGTCGAGGCACACGCCGTCGCGCCCCGCCCACGTGGGCCCGGCGATCTGGATGTCGTTCGGGTCCGAATCGTCGACGGCCGACGCGGGGACGAGCGCCACGGTGAAGTCGAGCGCCCGCGCGGCCCAGGCGGGATCCGCGTACGTGAAGGGCTCCTCGCGGTCATCCTGGCCATAGATGACCTCGGAGCGGGCCTCGCCGGCGGCCTCCTCCCCGACGGGCGCGGGCGCCGCGCACCCCGCGGCGACCCCCACGGACAACAAGCCAGCAGCAATGATGAAGTGGTTCGCTCTCATGACAAGCTCCCAAGTGTTCGAGGCAGAGCGAGGATCACCGGGCGGGCCCGATGACGACGTGTCAGTGCCTGGCCGGCGTCGAGCAAGGATCTGACGCCCGACAAGCAAGGACCCCCGAGTGGCACGCTCTTCCCGTTCTCAGCGAGGGGGATCTACCTCCTCGTGAGGCGCGCACCAATTCATATGCGCCATGGACCTCATGCACACGCTGCATCGAGCCGGCGCGGCCCGGGGCGCGAGCGCCCGCGGGGGCGCGCCCCTGACGACGGATTGACCATTGTCCAATGGATTGGCGCCGCCTCCAGCAGGCGGGCATCCCGGGCTTACCCTCGTCGCATCGGGAGAACGTCCTCCTGGGGAGCGCCACAATGAAGGTAGCCATCTTGACCGGCAGCGTGAGGAGCGGGAGACAGTCGCACAAGATCGCCCATCACCTGGAGCGGAAGCTCCGGGAGCGGGGCGCCGAGGCCGATCGGATCGATCTGGCGGAGACGCCGTTGCCGATCCTGGAGGACCGGTCGGGTCGCCCCCCGCAGCTCCAGGCGACGGTTCAGGGGCTGAGCGCGCGCCTACGCAGCGCGGACGCGCTCGTGTTCGTGACGCCGGAATACCACGGGAGCTTCTCGGGCGTGCTGAAGAACGCCCTCGATTACTTCTGGGAAGAGTTCAACAAGAAGCCGATCGGCGTGGTCGCGGTCTCCGCGGGGAAGCTCGGGGGCATCAACGCCTCGACGCAGCTCCAGCACGTGATCCTGAGCCTCGGAGCGTTCCCCCTGCCCCTCAAGCTGCTCGTCCCGGAGGTCCAGAGCGTCTTCGACGAGTCGCTCCAGCTCAGGAGCGAGCAGGTCGCGAAGGCGGCCGACAGGTTCCTCGACGAGTACCTGTGGTTCGCTCAGGCCATCGTCCAGGCGAAGCAGGCCGGCGAGATCTCCCGGCCCCTGGTCGCATGAGGTCGTCCTCCTACATCGACCTCCACGTCCACGCCGACGACAGGAGCGCGAACGCGCGTGCGGGCAAGCGGGCGAACCACCTGGGAAACTGACGGCCTGACGAGTCCAAGCCTGAGGCTCACGAACATCGCGTGGCTCGCCGTCGAGGCAGCCAGGGCTCCGGCTCTCGGGAGCAGGGCATCTTGCGGTGTCGCGCGAGGTTCGATATCGTCGGTCGTCGGCGGAACGAGCGCCTCAACCACCATCGGATATGGCTCAATACCTTTCTCCACATCCCGGGCTCGAGGGCTCCGGGAGCGCCTTCGCGTCGGTCGGCGCAGCTCTCGGGGCGCACGGAGACATCGGGAAGAAGGTGCTCTCGACGCTGGGAGTGGCTGAGCTGGTCGCGGGCGAGTGGTACCCCCTTCAGATGCTCCTCGACCTGCTGAAGGGCGTGGCCCGGGCGACCGGGGACCATACGCTGCTCGCCATCGGGAAGGCGCTCGTGGATCACGCCGTGTGGCCGGCCATGCCGCCGACCATGGTGGACGCCCTCCAGATGATCGACGTGGCATACCACATGAATCACAGGCTTGACGGAGAGGTGATGTTCGATCCGGCGACCGGCGTCATGCGGGAGGGGATCGGCCACTATCGCTGTCATCCGGAGAAGCACCAGATCATCATGGTCTGCGATACGCCTTATCCCTCGGAGCTCGATCGCGGGGTCCTGCTCGGCACGGCGCGACGAGCGGCGTCGCGCGGGGTCAGGCCGCGCGTCGACGTCGTGCTCGACGAGTCCCGCCCGTCGCGGAAGCGCGGCGCCGACTCCTGTACCTACCGCGTCACATGGTGAACCTGGGATGTTGATCATCAGCGGGCAGCGCACCTCGACTCTTCGCTGATCATCGAGGCCCGCACGAGCAGCGTGCGTCTCCTTCGTGGCTCCGCGCGCAGCGGGCAGCAGAGCCTCCGCCTCGTCGCGTCGCCTCGTGGCCGGGCGCGGTCGACCTCGGGACCTCCGGCGGGCAGGAAATCCAAGCGCCTTTGTGGATGTCAAGAAATTTTAGCCTCTCCCGCCTCCGGGTCGGTCGAGTGGACATGATCTGCCCTGTGAACCTCGCCCGTGTAAAAATCTAATACAATTAATATGTCAGCTGACTTGCTGTGAGCGAAATCACCACCGTGAGCCACCGTCGAGACGGCCCCGCGCGCCAGCTGTGCCGCACCGCACCCCCTCCGAACGCGGCGCTCCGAACGAGCCCCGCCCGCCTCGTCCTCCCTCGGCATCGAGCACAGCCGCGGCCGGTCGATTGGAATTGACATCGGGAATGTGAACGTTCACTTTCCTCCTCGAGGGGCATCCTTTTGCTTCAACGATCGACGGCGTGCCGCCTGGGTCCCTGGGCGCCTGAAGACCTGTGTACACGTGCCCCGTCAGCACCGCCGGGCCGGGCGCTGCCGCATCCGAGCTGCGATAAAGATTTATAGCGTGGGTCGAGTCGAGGGCGACGCCTCGGGGGCACACCAGGCTACCAGCGACTCGAATCGCAGAGAGACGCGAATGGAGTCCATTTCTTCGATCGCTCGAGGGAATACGGTGTTGTTATGAAAAATAGATCGAGTTTGGCTTTCACCTTGGCCGCGCTGGGCATGATCGTCGGCGCTTGCGGCGGCTCGAATGACGACGGCGACGTTGGGGGGAGCGGCGGAGCCCCTGCGGGCGCTGGAGGGAGCGTGAGCGGCTCGGGCGGCGAGCAGGCGAGCACCACCGGAGGGCCTCTGCCTTCGGGCTCGAGCAGCTCGCAGAGCACGGCCGGAGGGTCTGACGCCTCCGGCTCGGCCACGAGCGGAGGAGCGCCTGCCGGCGGCGGCGGGGAGACGGCGGGCGGGAACGGAGGCTCGGGCGGCGACGGCGGCGGCGGCGGCCAGGTCAATCGGCCCGAAGTGGTGCTGGCGGGTGACAATGTGAACGCTAACGGACCGCTCGAGACGACGGTTCAGGACCTCTCGTTCAGCGGCGGTGGCCACATTCTCGTCAGGCCGACGACGCTCACCACCGAGCCCAACAAGAAGCACCCGGTGGCCATTTGGGGTCCGGGCGGAGGTACCCCTCCTCGCGACTACCTACAGCTGCTGACGCGCATGGCCTCGCACGGCTTCGTCCTCGTCGGTATTCGAGAGTCGACGGGCGACGCCGTGCTCATGTCGGCGGCGATCGATTGGCTGGAGGCTCAGGACGCCGATCAGAACAGCCCCATGTACGGCCGCTTGATCCT
The DNA here is from genome assembly GCF_051524395.1 of Sorangium sp. So ce117. NCBI lineage: Bacteria > Pseudomonadati > Myxococcota > Polyangiales > Polyangiaceae > Sorangium > Sorangium sp. So ce117. The sequence continues at coordinate 2,179,474 of NZ_CP150309.1, read as the reverse complement.
CGACCGCGTTGGTGTGTTCGGGCACTCGATGGGCGGGCTGTCGTCGGAAGCGGCTGCTCAAACCGATAAGCGCGTCTCCACCGCGTTGCTCGACAACAGCGGCTCCTTCGAGCACAACGCCCTCGTCAATCTCAAGATCCCTGTCGGCATCATCTACGGTGAAACGGGTCAAGAGGCGCCCAACGCCGAGGGTGACTTCAACAACGCCGGCAACAAGGGGCCAGTCTGGCTCGGCAAGATGAAGGGCGGTGGTCACGGCTCGGGGCCTTGGGACGGCGCCGGAGCGAACGTTGCTTGGATGCGTTGGCACCTCGGCGGGGAGAACTCCCGCAAGGACGCGTTCCTCAAAGACGGTGGCGACTACAACAACAAGGGCGTGTGGCAGACTCAGTCCAAGAATTGGAACGAGTGGAAGAACTGGAACGAGTGACAGGCGGTACACCGAGCAGACCTTCGTGCTCGGCAGCATCACGTTTCAGGACGGGCTCGTGACATGAGCCCGGCTGGCTGCGTCTGGCGCGCCCTGTTCTTCGGGGATGTCGCAACCTAGCAGGCGATCGAGCGGCACGTAGGTGTCCGGCTTGCCCGCTTCGCCGGCGACTCGCACGCCGACCGTGCTGGGCATGTAGTGGCCTTGTCGCTCGCGACGCCATAGCTTGCGCGCCGGCTTGTAGCTGGAGCTCACCTCCGCGCGCGCGAGCACGCCGTTCCAGTAGACTCGCCGCCGCCGCTCCTCTGGAATGACGCTGCGCGGGAACGCGCTCAGCAGGCTCTCGTCGACGTGCGCCGCTTGAAAGCCATGGTAGCGCTTCACGCCCGCGTGAAGGTCGTGGACGCGCGCTACCATGAGGAGCAGGAGGAGGAACTCGCCCTGGGCTCGCGGCGCCGCGCCACGATCACCGCCGAGATCGCGCCGACGCCCCCCGCGTGGACGTTCCCGCAGCCCGCCACCGCGTGCCTGACGACGCTCGGGACCGTGAAGGGCACGTTCTCGACGACGTGGGGGTCGCTCACCGAGCCGGATCCCTTCGCCGCGGGGACGGGGACGTTCGACGCCGCGTTCCCTGCGGATGACCCGCAATCGGCCGGGACCGTCGGCTCCGCGGCGGGCTATGAAGGCTCCGAGCCAGGGGTCGAGTCCATCACGAGCGGCCGCGCCCAGGTGACGGTCGTCGGGAGCTTCCCCGACGGGACGGTGCGCGCCCTCGTGTTTTTCGTGGACCCGGAAGTCTTCGCCGCCGGAAAAGAGGGCCCGTACGACTGGCAATCGGTCATGGCGTTCGCGCTTGATTACACGCAGTCGGAGCCAGTGCTCACGGGCTTGTTCGGCGACGGCAAGATCCACTTCGACGAGGCCTCGACGGAGTCGGGAGCGCCGGTCACGGGCTCCTTCGAGGCGACTGTCCTCGGAGGCGGTCTATTCTGACGTGATGCCGATTCTGCTCCGCCCGGCAGGACGGCGCTGGTCGTCGCGTCGCGGGAGCGCGAGGGGCCCGGTGGACGAGGCGCTGGCCGCGCGTGGCCTCACCCGCACCGTGATCGCGGTGCTGCGCCGCCAGGCCAGTCGCCGACTCCGATCGGTGATGCGGCGGGCCCTTCACCGCAGGCGACGCGACGGAGGAGGGCGCCCCGTTGGGCCACACCGGAGCCGCCCTCTGCGCGCAACAGGCGAAAACGATGAAATATCTACTGTTTCCGGTGGCCGCTCGTCATCGCCCGGCTTCTCCTGGCGGGACTGTTCCGCGGGGGCGAACCGTCGCGATCTGTCGCGTCCCCGGCGATCTGGGGAGAGCCTGACGACGGAGCGCCGCCCTCAAGAGGCATGGACCCAACCCGGGCTCAAGTAGCTCTTGAAATCGAACGGCAGCGTCAGCGCTCCGAAGTCCGGGATGCTGCCGACGGGGGCGGTCTGCCCCTCGTCGGTCGGTTCGTCAGGCTTTGCGTTCTGGTCCAGCGCGATGTCCTGATTGCGGATCACGTAGGCGCGCAGGGCGTCCTCGTACGCGGCGATGCCACCCACCAGATCATCCTCGTGCATGGCGAGCTCACTGGCCAGAACGTAAGCGCCGACCATGGCGACCGAGGTGGCCTGCCCCGTACCCAGAGAGACGGCGTAGCCAGCATCGCCGACCAGCACGATCCGCCCGCGTGCCCAGCTGCTCATGCGGACCTGGCTCAGCGAGTAGAAATGGAAGTCGGTCGCGCGCAGCATGTGCTCCACGATCTGCGGAATGACCCAGCCTGCGCCTGCGACGCGGTCGGCGAGCAATCGCTTCTGCACGTCGATGTCGCGGGAGTCGTGGTCGATCCCCTTCGGCGCGTTGAAGCCGAGATACGTCCTCGCGTGGACATCCTTCCGCAGGCCCATGACCAGCGCGCCGACGGAGTCCGGCTGCCGGTACATGATCTGCCAGCGCTCGAGACCGAGGAAGTTCGGCATGCCGAACGTCGCGACGTACAGGTCGCCGAAGGCGCGGATGAACTGCTCATCGGGGCCGAAGGCGATCCGCCGCACCCCCGAACCCAATCCGTCGGCGCCAACCACCAGCTCGAAGCGGCGAGGCGCAGCCTTGAGGAACGTGACGTCGACGCCCGACTCGTCCTGGGTCAGCGACGTGATGGAATCGGCGAAGAGGTACTCGACCCGGGGGCCCACGGCTTCGTGAAGCACATGACACAGGTCGTCGCGCAAGATCTCGACGTCGGGGCTGTCGAGCCGGCCGCCTGTCAAGGTGCTCTCCGTGCTCCGAAAGATCTCCTGACCGGCCGAGTCGACCACAGAGATGCCCGTCAGCCTCGTGCTTCGATCGCGAAGCGTGGCAAGGATGCCCATTCGCTCCGCGACCTCCAGGGCCGGCCCCCGAACGTCGAGCGCGTGCCCGCCCGGGCGTAGATGCGGCGCACGCTCGACCACCGTGACCGCGAAGCCGCGGCGGGCGAGCCAATAGGCGACGGTGAGACCGGAGATGCTGGCGCCGGAGACCAGCACCCGGGAGGCGGGACGCGTCGGGATCGTCGAGTTCATGGCAAGCACGGTAGGTTTCTCGAACCGAGCCGTCCAAGACATTGAACGCACGGCTATGATGCCTGTAGGGTAACGGTCGAGACCATGGAGCTCCGACACCTGCGCTACTTCGTCACGATCGCCGAGGAGCAGAGCTTCCGCCGAGCCGCCACCAGGCTCCACGTCTCGCAGTCTCCATTGAGTCGGCAGATGAAGGACCTCGAGGAGGAGATGGGCGTTGAGCTCTTCGCGCCCGAGGGACGCGGGATCAAGCTCACGGCCGCCGGGAAGTCCTTCGCCGAGAGAGCCAGGAGCATCCTCGCGAGCGTTGAGGCGGCCGTCGACGAAGCCAAGGGGATCGCCGAAGGCAGGCTCGGAACCGTGGTCATCGGCTTCGAGACGGGCACGACCTTCATGGGCTTGTTCTTGTCCCTCGTCGCGGCGTTTCGTCGGCGAACGCCCCGCGTCCGCCTCCAGCTCGTCCCCATGAGCAGCCTGGAGCAGTGGACGGCGCTGCGGCAGGGGACGATCGCCTTCGGCTATGGCGCCTACGCGCCCGAAGACGACGCCCTCGGCCACCTCGAGATGAGCCGCGATCGACTGGGGCTGCTGCTCTCCCCTGAGCATCGGCTCGCACGGCTCAAGAAGATCCGGCTTCGAGACCTCGAGAGCGAGCGCGTGCTGCTCCAGCCACGTCAGCTCTATCCGAGGCTCCACGCGGACATCATCACGGCGGCGCGCGCGCAGGGCGTGACGCTGCACGTGACGGCGGAGGTGCTCGACCTGGAGGCGCTCATGGCCCTGGTCGTGATCGGCGACGCGGTCACCTTCGTCTCAGAGAAGTTCTGGGAGCTGGCTTCGCAGACCTCGTTGCTGTGGCGGCCCGTCGAAGATCTCCACGTCGATCTGAGCGAAGTCGTCACATGGCGCGCGGAGGACGACGGCGCGCCCGTGGTGCGAGCGCTGATCGAGACCGCGCGAGAGGTGAGCCCGCTCCTGCAGCACGCCGCAGACCGCGCGCGCTCCCCCAGGGCCGCCGGGCGAAAGCGCAACGAGCGCTGAGGCGTTTTCCCGGGCGGTCACGAGAGCAACACGCGTCGCCTCCGCGCCTGGGCGGCTGCTTTGCCCGTGCGGAGGTCGAACTATGCCGAAGACGGCCTCCCCGACGCTGGGTCCGCGCCGTGGCTGCCCGTTCCGACGGCCTGGGCTTCCTCCTGCTCGATGCCCGGCTCGGAGGCGGGCGGGCTCGGATCCGTGCCGTACCGGTGGGTGCCCTCCGAATTGGCCAGGGCGTGAGTCATCTCGTGGCTGAGGATCACCTGCGGCGGCTGCGCGATCACCGCGCCGAGGCGTCGAAGGCATTGGAGCGATAATCTGGATTGTACTGAATGACCGAGCCCGTCGAAGACGGCGGCTCGCCGGGGGCGGCGATGGCTTGGTACGATGCGTAAGCACCCTGAGCTGCGCCATCGCCCTCGGGGACGGGGTGGCGGCCCGGGTCGTTCACGAGGCGATCGGTCGGCTGCTCGGGCTGCCGGTAGCAACGGATGCGTGAGCAAGCTTGGGCCGAACGTCGAGCCCGCCGCTCGCGTGGACTCCGTTGCCGGAGCCTCGCCGCTCGCCTCTCCTGGATCGCATGACCGGCGTCCCGCGACTCATGGCCTCCCTCCTCTACGGCGCCGGCCTCCGCCTGCTTGAATGCTCCGAGCTCCGCGTGAAGGACCTCGACCTCGAGCGCCGCGAGATCCTCGTTCGCGACGGCAAGGGCAGGAAGAATCGAATCACGATGCTGCCGCTTCGCCTGGTCCCCCCGCTCCGCGATCACCGCACCGCCGTGCGCGCCCAGCACGCCGCCGATGTCGCGGCGTCGGGCGTGGCGCTGCAACTGCTGAGGAGCGCGGTGAGGGCGGCGCAGGAGGCGGCGGGGCGAAGGCGGCGGTGCATCCGCGCTCCCTACCAAGAACCGCGGGCCGGAGTCCCCTGCGGGGCGCTGTCGCGCAAGTTGCGCAAGCTCTGGCCCATTTGAGCAAGCCCCTGCTCGATCCGGACCGCCCGGGGACCGCGGAAAGGCGTGAACCCCGCAAAAGCCGCGTGGCCCGACTCCTGCCAAGGGAACCACGCCTCCGCAACACGGCGACGGACCCCCGATGGCGCGTCGCCGTGGCCTCCTCGACACGGCGATCGCCGCGTCGAGCAACGCGTCGATCCTTCGCTTCGACGCTGCGGATGTCGCCGCCGCGGAGGGAAGTGCCCGTGCATTGCAACCGCCTCGCCGGGAACGGCGCGGCCCCATGGAGAGACATCATGAACGTTCAGCGTCGTATCAACAATCATCGATTCGCCTCCGCGCTCTGGCTCGCGCTCTCGATGGCCCCGTTCGCCGCGGGCTGTCAGGTGGAGGTGGCCGACGAGGCCGTCGAGCCGATCGCCTCCGAGGCGCAGGAGGCGAGGGCAGGCGGCACCATCTCGGTGGCCCTCTGCGGCGGCCTGCTCGGCCTCACCTGCAAGCCCGGCTTCTTCTGTGATTACGAGATCGATGCCATGTGTGGCGCGGGCGATCAGTGGGGCGCCTGCACGCCCATCCCGAAGATGTGCACGAAGGAGTACGACCCTGTCTGCGGCTGCGACGGCAAGACGTACGGCAACGAGTGCGCGGCGAACGCGGCGGGCGTGTCGGTGGCGTCGCTCGGCGCGTGCGGGGCTCCCGAGGAGCAGGCGTGCGGCGGCATCGCCGGCCTCGCGTGCGAGCGCGGGTTCTTCTGCGACTACGGCCCGGAGGCCCAGTGCGGCGCGGGCGATCAGACGGGCACCTGCGAGCGCATCCCGGAGGCGTGCCTGGACGTGTACGACCCGGTCTGCGGCTGCGACGGGAAGACGTATGGCAACGCCTGTTACGCGAACGCGGCGGGCGTGTCGGTTGCGTCGTCCGGCGAGTGCGGGGATGTCGGGGAGCAGGCGTGCGGCGGCATCGCCGGCCTCGCGTGCGAGCGCGGGTTCTTCTGCGACTACAGCCCGGAGACCCAGTGCGGCGCGGGCGATCAGATGGGCACGTGCGAGCCCACCCCGCAGGCCTGCCTCCATGTGTACGCCCCGGTCTGCGGCTGCGACGGGCGGACGTACAGCAACGCCTGCACCGCAAACGCGGCGGGGGTGTCGGTGGCGTCGCGCGGCGCCTGCGACGCGCGCCTGTGAAGCGCGGCGCCTGGCCAGGTGGAGGTGGCGCCGTTCCCCGGCGGAGCGGTGCTGTTGGATCGCTCGCTGCTCGCCATCGTTCGTGGGCGCGAGGTGCGCCAGGATCCCGCCTGGCTCGCCGGCCTGCCGGAATACATCAACTGGTGGAACTTGCGCGGGGACGCCCGGTATAGAACGGACGCCAACCTCCGGCTGCCCCCCGATCAGCCGACGCCGACAGCCGACGCGCTCCCGCGCGGTGCCATCTTGGACGTCCAGGCGGGGCTCTCGGCCGCGGGTCGGTCCTGGGAGATGCCGCGCCATTTCTTCACATGGAGCGGAGCTCACTGGTCGCGCGCCCCCGCGAATGCCGCCGGCGGTCCCCCGACCGATCCCCGGCTGGGGAGCGTCGCGCAGCGCTGGGAGCGCTATGAAGCGGCGGCGGTGACGGCTGGGCAGCTCCTGGTGATAAGCGACCCCAGCTTCAACGACAGGGCGGCGTTCTTGCTCTGTCCGGGGCGCGGGTCGCGGCGTCGGGCGAGCGACTCTGGATCAACGCGTCGGCGGGAGAGACGCGGGCGCCCTCTCGCTTCCTGACCTGCCGCCGAGGGTCCTGTGCGCCAAGCCGCGCATTCGCTGATGACCAGCCCCACCACCGCCTCAGCACCGAGGGGCCCCGCGCGGCTGAGGGCCATCGCCCTGCCGGGGACGGAGCTGGTCACGTCGTGTGCGCGGTTTGACGGTTCGCGCCGGCGATGTCCCTGTGATGCCTTCTCCCTCAGAAGCGCAGGCCCAGATCGAGCGCTGCCGTCGCGTAGACGTTGCTCTCGTCGACCGGCTCGTAAAACTGGGCAGAGCTACCACCCGGCAGATCGTCGATGTGGGACGCGAGCTGGAAGGCGTAACCGGCGCCCGCGCTGCCGTCGACGTAGAAGCTGCCGAAAGGCAAGCGGTACCCCACCTCGATGTGCGGCACGCCGTAGAAGGAGCGCGTCACCATGCGCTCCGTGGCGTGCTCGACGTTGGTGCCCAGCAGCTCGACCGCGACGCCCAGGTGCAGGCCGCGCTGCGCGGGCTGAAGGTAATAGCGCCCGCGCAGCGCGACTCCATAGCTGAAAGCGAACGACCACCCCTCCTCGAGGAACAACGCGCGGCTCAGCAGACCCCAGTGGAAGACGCGGGCGCTCGCGCCCACTGTCCAGCGCTCACCGCCGAGCTCCGCGCCCACACGCGGGCCGAACAACAACAACCCCGCAGGATCGACGAACGCCGAGCCGAGCACCGCGCGCTCGGGTTCGTCGCGCGGCGCCGTCTCCTGTCGTGGCGCAGCGCGCGCGGATTCCTCTGCTCGCGCCCCGCGCGCCGTCAACACCCCGATCGAACACACCACGACGCACCACCACGTTGCGATCCGCCGATTCATCGCGTCGCTTGCTCCTCTCGTCGCGAGCGCGAGGCACGATCGCCTGCGCGCGCGGGCCCTCACCTGTGCAAACGCAATGGCAAGCGACGTGCCAGGCGCTGAACCTCGCGTGCACGCGGTTCTTTCAGCGAGCCGCGCGCGACCCGAGACATTGCTGTCGCGGGACGTTCGAGCACGACGGCAGGAATGATCTACCAAAGCTGCGCACGCGCTCGCAGCGAGTCCAGGTCGGTGCCCGCAGGTCTCGGTGCGTTCGGGAAGGAGGTTGCTTTGGGTACCCCACGTTGGGCCACTTCCATGGACCGATCTGTGCCAATGCCGGGTGAGACAGGCTCCCGTTTGTGCCAACGTCCGGTGAGACAGGCGTTTGCGGGACTGCACCCGAGCAGCAGCGGCGGCGAGGTCCCGGCGCAGCTCTGCAAACGCCTATTCGTTCCAGATTGGTCTCTTCGAAGCGGCCGACGAGAAGAGAACAGAAAAAGGGGCCAACTGACGAGCAGCCTGGCCTCTGGCACGCGCGCACCGCGCTCGATCCGTTCGCGCCCGATCGTGTGAACGAGCTGAGCCCCCGGGTCGCCGCGTCTCCGACCGGCGACAGAGCGCGAAGTCGGCGAAGGTGCCAAGGAAAGCGGCGCGGCGAGGGTGACTAGCGCCCCCGGCGCACCACCCGCGCGATCTTGCGAGACAGCGCGTCCGGCGCGACCGGATAACGCGCCACGTCCGCGGCGCCCGCCGCCACGAGCGCGTTCATCCGGTCCGACGAGAGCCCGGACGCGCACACGACGGCGCGCACGACGGGCGCCGCGCGGCCGAGCGCCTCCAGCAGCGCGCACGCGCCTTCCACGTCGGCCCCGGCGTCGATCACCGCCACGCCCAGCCCCGCCTCGAGCAGCGCGGCGGCGTCCGGCACCTCGGCGAGGTGGATCCCCTGCGCGTCGAGCCCGATCTCGCACGCCTCGCTGAGCCCCTGCCCCGCCGGCGCGAGCCGGAGCAGCGCGACGGTGCGCTCCGGCACGGGCGCGAGCTCCGCCGTCTCGCCCTCCGGCCAGGCCTGCGCCCGCTCCGCCCGGTCGCCGGGCGGCGCGTCCGCCTTGCGCGCGGGCAGCCGCCGCGCCTCGGCCTCCAGCGACATCGCCTCGTCGAGCCGGGAACGCGCGGCCGCGGCGCTCTCCGGGCGCTTCTCGGGCAGCTTCGCCAGGAGGTCCAGCCGGAGCCGCTCCAGGAGCGGCGGGACCGGCGGAGCCCCCGGCGGCCGGCGCAGCGGCGGCGGGATCGAGAACATGTGCATCGCCATGAGCTCCACCGCAGGGAGGCCGACGAACGGCGGCGTTCCCTGCAACAGCGCCGTCAGGATGCAGCCGCACGCGTACAGGTCGGTGCTCGGGCCCACCGCGAGCGAGCGGCACTGCTCCGGGCTCATGTACTCGGGCGTGCCCGCGACCATGTCCTGCGAGGTGAGCGTCGGCCCGGCGTCGAGCGGGTCGTCGAGGTGCGCCAGGCCGAAGTCGACGACCTTGGCGACGCGCTCCCCGTCCTGCTCGGCGAGCAGCACGTTCTCCGGCTTGAGGTCGCGGTGGACGATGCCGCTCGCGTGCGCGGCGCCCACGCCGTCGAGGATGTCCGCGAACAGGGCCGCGACCTCCGCGAGCGGCAGCGGCTCGCGCGACGCCCGGAGCAGCGCGCCGAGCGACTGCCCCTTGAGCATCTCCATCACGAGGTAGATCGAGCCGTCGCCGCCGTCCTCGTCGCCCCCGAGGTCGAGCACCTTGACCACGTTCCGGTGCACGAGCCGCGACGCGGCGCGCGCCTCGCGGAAGAACCTCCGCCGGCTCTCCGGGAGGATCGCGACGTGCGGGTGCATCGTCTTCACCGCGACCGGAACGCCGAGGAGCACGTGCTCCGCCTCGTAGACCTCCCCCATCCCGCCCGCGCCGAGCAGCCGCACGAGGTTGTACTTCCCGCCGAGGACCCGCCCGGCGCGCGCCCGCTGCGCCGCGCCCGCGCCGGGCTCGTCCGAGGGGAGCGTCTCCGCGGCCGCGAAGGGGTCGGCGCGCGGTCGAGCCGCGGGCGCCCGCCCGTCCGGCGACCGCTGGCCCTTCAGCACGGTGCGGTCGGGGTCCCCGTCCGGCGGCGGGCGCTCGCCGTCGCCCGCGCTCACGGCGACGCCTCGCGGAAGCCCACCGCGATCTGCGCCGTCACCGGGCCCTCGCCCTCGTCGCGCCACGGGCTCACCCGCACCGACAGCGCCCCGAAGAGCGCGCCGCCCGCCTCCACGCCCGCCGACAGCCCGCCGAGCACGTCGTCCGCCCTGACCTCCCGGTCGACGAGGTGCAGATCCAGCGCGCCGTGCAGCCGCAGCCACGGCGCCGGATCCGCCGTCGCCCCCGCCAGCAGGAAGCCCTGCACGGCGGGCGTGGCCGGCTCGCCGCCCGCCGCCGCGCCCTCGCCCCCCGCCGCGCCGCCGCCCGCGCCGACCGCCGCGCCGTCGCCCGAGGCGCGGATGCGGGCCCCGACATCGGCCACCCACGTGAGCCTGCCCGCGGCGCCGCCGAGCGCGATCCCGGGCTCGATGCGGAGCGGCGGGCTCCCGTCGGCCATCGGCACGCCCAGGCGGAGCGTGGGGCCGAGCTCGAGCTCCGAGCGCCCGAGGCGCAGGACGCGCGCGCGCGCGCCGAACCAGCCGGTGCTGCCCGCGCCCGCGCCATCCCCCTCACCGGCCGGGTTCGAGCGGAGCGCGACGTCGAGGCCCAGCGGGCCGACCGCGCCGCTCGCGCGCACCTGCCCCGCGGCGACCCAGCCGCCCCCGGAGCGCGCCGCGGCCGCGCCGACGGCCGCGACCGAGGGCGGCGTCGGCGCGAGCCAGAGCCCGTCGGCCACCCCGGACATCGGCAGGAGCGGGAGATACGCGCCCAGCACGGGCGCGGCCGGGGGCGCAGGCGGAGGCGCGGCGCGCGGCGCCTCGGGCGCGGCGGGCAGCTCGGCGTCGCTCGTCCCGAGCACGCCGCCGCGGCCGTCGGCGACGTCGAGCCGGACGCGCAGCGGCTCACCGGGGCGCAGCGCCTCCCGGGGCAGCGGGATCCGCGCCGTCAGGGCGCCGCCGCGATCGCCGCCGGCGAGCGCGACGGAGCGCACCCCCCCCGGCAGGTGGGCGAAGAGCCGCGGCGCCACCCGCCGCGCGACGTCGACCCCGGCGAGCCCCTGGAGCTCGACCCGGGCCTCGATCGCCGGCCCGCCCGGCCCGCCCGGCGCCGCCGCGCGCGAGGCCGAGACCACCGCGCCCACCTTCGTGTACCGGACCGGGAGCGACGTCGCCGCGCCGGGAGCCGCGCTGCCGCGCTCGCGCAGCCGGAGCGCGCGCGGGGCGCGCTGGAGCAGATCGATGCGCTCGGGGACGGGGCCGAACGGGCCGTCGTCGAGCGAGAGCTCGAGCGCGGGAGACGGCGTGAGCTCGATGATCCCGTACGGGTTCGCGGTGATCTCCTGCGCCGCCGGGACGACGCCCCCTGCGGCCCGCGCGGCGACGAGGTGGAACCTGCGCACCGCGCCCACCCCCAGGTACTCCTCGCGATCGACGACCCGGACCCGGAGGAAATAGGCGCCCGCCGGCATCTTCTCCGCGCGGAACGACAGGACGTCCGGCTTCACCTCCTCGCGGGCGATGAGATCGTTGAACTCCGGGTCGCGCGCGATCTCGACGCGGTAGCCGGCCGCGGCCGGCGCCGGCTTCCACGACGCCGACAGCACGCCGAGCCCCTCCGGGGCGAGCGCGATCTGCGCGGCGTCCGCGGTCGTCCATTCGACCGGCGCCGGCAGCGGGCGCGGGCGCGCGGGCGGCGCTCTGCCCACGAACCGGGTGCCGTGGTCCTTCGGGACCACGACGGAGAGGCCGCCCGACGTGACGCCCGCCTTGCCGTCGAACACCGCGACCGTCGTCCGCTCCCCGCGCCGCTGCACCACCGTGTCCCGCGACGACGCGCTCACGCGGCCGCCCCCGCTCGCGGCGACCTCGACCGACTGGCCCCGCAGCGCGGCGAGCGCCGCCTTCACCTCGCCGTCCGCGAGCTCGACGGCCGCGGGCGGCGTCTTCGATACCCGCGCTCGGCTCGCCGTGCCGTAGATGACGACGAGCGTATTCGGCGCGAGGAGCACCCGAGTCCGATCCACAAACTCGATATCTGCCCTCCCCTCATCCAGCGTGTTGACGCTCGAGTTCGTGAGCAGGGGCATCCCCTGAGCCGCGGGCGACCAGGCGCCGCCGGCCGGGCGGGCGCGCACGTCCGGGTGCATCGACCGGAGCTTCGCGTCGGGGATCGACGTCACCTCGGCCGGGAGGACCAGCGTGAGCCCCTCGGCGAGCGTCGTGCCCGGGCCGCACGCGACGCGGTTGTACCGCTGGATCAGCGCTGCATGCTTGGACGAGCCGTAGAGGACCGCCGCGATGTCGTCGCAGGTCTCTCCCGCCTGCACGCCCCATTGAATGACCGCCTCCGGATATCCGGGCGTCGGCTCTCCGGCGCTCGCCGAGCCGACGTATCCAGCGTGGATCGCAGCGTGGGTGGCGCAGCCGAGGAGCACCGAGATAGCGACGGACTGGCCATTTGACGGTGCCACGGCAGCGGCACGCTACCGGATCGAGATCGGCGTTGCAAGGGACCAGGCAATAGGATACGAGCAGACCGATGGCGTATTGGTCGGCGCGCGTCATCGCGCCCCTCCTGGCCTCCCCGCTGCTCTTCGCGGCGGCCACGGCTTCCATGCCGGCCGCAGCGCAGGAGGCCACAGCGCTCGACAGGCTCGCTCCCGCGCCCGCGGGCGACGGGCTATCCACTGTCCCTTCTGCCGGCGTATCGGGGGAGCTCCGGCCCGCGGTCGGACTTCTGTTCTCCTATTCTCATCAACCCCTCAGCCTGCGCGGGACTGCGCCTGCCGGGTCGGTAACGTGGGTGGGCCGGCAGGCGATCCTCCACGCGCTCGCGAGCGTCGAGCTCCTGCGCCGGATCAAGCTCGATCTCGACGCGCCGCTCGTGCTGGACCAGGGCGGCGCGTCCGGCGCGCTCGGGAGCATCCGCGTCACGGCGCCCGCCGGCGGCGCCACGCTCGGCGATCTCCAGGCGGGCGGGAGGGTGACGCTCCTGCCCCAGGAGGGGCTCCGGCCGGCGGCGGCGCTCGGGCTCTCCGTCTGGCTGCCGACGGGAGACGAGGCGGCGTTCGCCGGCGCGGGCGCCGTGCGCTACGCGCCGCGGGTGATCGTCGGGGCCGAGCACCCGGGCTTCCGCTGGTCGGCCTCGGCGGGGGGCCGGTTCCAGAAGGCCTCGGCGGACAGCCTGACGGGCAGCGAGGTCCTCTTCTCCGCGGGCGCGGGCGTCCGCAAAGGCCCGCTGCAGCTCGGCTCGGAGCTCTCCGTCTGGGCCGCCGCCGGCGAGGGATCGGCGCTCGAGGTCCCGGGCCGCGCGGGCGGCGAGCTCCTGCTCACCGCGCGCTGGTCGCTCGGCCCCCTCACGCTCGACGCGGGCGCGGGCCCTGGCTTCGGGCGGCTGCCCGGCACACCGAAGGCGCGCTTCTTCGCGGGGATAGGCATCGCCGCGGACGTCGTTCCGTCGGCGCCCCCAGCCGCCGCCCCCTCGGCCGTCGCCGGCGCGTCCGCCGGGACGAAGGGCGCTCGCGACGCGACGCCGGCCGCGCCTCCGGCCGCCGACTTCGACGGGGACTCGGTCCCCGACGCGGAGGACGCCTGCCCCCGGGTCATCGGCGAGGCGCGCCCGCCCGCCGCGGCGGCGGGCGCCCGACCGGCGTTCCGCCGCGGTTGCCCGCCGGACCGGGACGACGATGGGATCTACGATGTCGACGATCGCTGCCCGGACGTGCCGGGGGTCAGCAGCGCGGCCGCCGACGCGGGACCGGGCGGCGCGGGGTCCGGGGTCACGGCCGAGGCCGCCGCAAACGCCGGGTCCCAGCCTGCGTCGAAGCACGGGTGCCCCGCGGACACGGACGGCGACGGCATCCCCAACGCCGCGGACGCCTGCCCCTACGAGCGCGGCAAGCCGAGCGAGGATCGCGCGACGCACGGCTGCCCGTTCGCGGTGCGCATCGAGGGCTCGCAGATCGTGATCCTCCAGCAGGTCCAGTTCCGGACGGGCCGGGCCGAGATCGAGCCGGAGAGCTTCGAGCTGCTCTCCGAGGTCGCGGCCGTCCTCGAGGAGCACCCCGAGATCGCCCGGGTCGCGGTCGACGGCCACACGGACAACCAGGGCGCCGCCCAGGCGAACCTGAGCCTCTCGCAGCGCCGTGCGCTCGCCGTCGTCGCGTGGCTGACCGCGCACGGCATCGACGCCCGCCGCCTCGAAGCGCGCGGCTTCGGCGCGCGCCGCCCCCTCGCCGACAACCGTACCCGGGACGGCCGGGCCAAGAACCGCAGGGTGGAGTTCCAGATCCGCAAGCGCACCGACGAGGGCGCGGCCGGCTGGAAGGACGGCCCTCTTGAGTGACGCATCGCCCGCGGAGGCCTCCACGTGAGGGAATTCTCGCTCAAGACGAAGGCGATCGCGCTCTTCACGGCGATGGGTCTCGTCCCGGTCGCTGTCGCCGTGACGCTCCTCATCGACGTGAACCGGCGCGCCGTGCGGACCTCCGAGGAGAGACTGCAGACGGCGATCCTCTCCGAGGTGGCCTCGGCCTCGATCCAGCTCGTCCGCGACGTCGAGAGCGATGCCGTCGCGGCGGCGGCCATCTTCGGCCACGCCGCGGGCGGCGCCATCCGGGACGAGGACGCGGTCGCGTCGGTGCGCGCCCTCGTCGCGACGCGCGGGCTCGTCGACGCGGTGCGGCTCGAGGTGCCCGACGCGGGGATCAGCACCGTGATCCGCAAGGCGTCGTCCGACGCCGACGTCCCCGCCGCGCCGGCAGCGCTGCGCCAGCTCGCGGACGAGCGCGGCGTCGGCTTCGGCGTGATCGGGCCGGCCCGCGGCCTCCTCGTCGCCCGCGTGCGGCCCCCCGGCGACGCGGGCGCCGGGGCCGCGGCGCCGCCTCCTCCGGGCGGCCCGGCCGGCTACGTGGTCGCCGAGGTGCCGCTCGACATGCTCGGGCTCAACCTCGAGGTGATCGCCGGGCGCCGCCTCGGGAGCCGCGCGGTGCGCCTGCTCATCGCGGGCCACGACCGCCAGGCGATCGCGGCGCTCGGGGTGCCGGGCGTCGCGCCGGGCAGCGACGTCTCGTCCTTGCCGATCTGGCGCAACCTCCCCTCGGGCGCGGGGTTGAACGACAGGATCGGCGTGCTCGCCCCGCACGACGAGGGCGGCCAGCGGATGATCGGCGCCATCGAGACGGTGCCCGACCTCGGCTGGGCGGTCGCGATCTGGCGCCCCGAGCCGGAGGCCTTCGCCGCGCTCGACGAGATGCGGCGCCGCGGCGTCGCCGTCGCCGCGGGCGCGCTCGTCCTCGCGCTCGCCCTCGCGCTCGTCACCGCCCGCCACGTGACGCGCCCCATCCTCCACCTCGTCGCGCAGGCGCGGCTCATCGGCGCCCGGCGCTGGCGCGAGATCGCGCTCGGCGACGCGCTCCGGGGGCGGCGCGACGAGATCGGCGAGCTCACGACCTCCCTCGGCCGCATGGCCCAGGACCTCGAGCAGGGCGAGGCGGACATCGCCCGGGAGGCGAAGCTCCGCGGCGATCTCGGCCGGTTCATGGACAAGGCGGTCGTCGACGCGATCGTGCGGGGCGAGCACCCGCTCGCCCTCGGCGGCAAGCGGGCGGCCGTGTCGGTGCTCTTCGCCGACGTCGTCGGCTTCACGCCGCTCGCCGAGTCGCGCGACGCCGAGCGGATGGTCGCCCTCCTCAACGAGCTCTTCTCGATGCTCACCGAGATCGTGTTCCGGCACGGGGGCACTGTCGACAAGTTCATCGGCGATTGCGTCATGGCCGTCTGGGGCGCCCCGATCGCGCAGGAGGATCACGCGCGCCGCGCGCTCGCGGCCGCGGAGGACATGATGCGCTTCCTCGAGACGGCGAACGAGGAGTGGCGCGAGCGGTACGACGTCGAGGTCCGCCTCGGCGTGGGCGTGAACTCCGGAGAGGCCATCGTCGGCAACATCGGCTCCGACAAGCGGATGGAGTACACGGTGATAGGCGACGTGGTGAACGTGGCCTCGCGGCTCGAGGCGATCGCAGCGCCGAACCAGGTGCTGGTCTCCGCGGCGACGAGGGACCTCGCCGGCGACGCCTTCCCGCTGCGCGCGCTGGGCGAGCGCAACCTCACGGGGCGAAAGACGACAACGGCCGTGTACGCGCTCGATCCGGACTGAAGCGGGCACAGCGCGCCCGCGCGCGCGCCGATCAACGCGTGGTGGTGAGCTCCCCCGCCCTGCCGGAAGGATGGAACCGCCGAGGCGCCATGGGACGCCGAGATTTCTGTCGGTATCTTGTGACGTCTTGGCGGCTCAAGCACCCACACCATCGGTGTTGACCAAGCTCGTTCGGTCGCGCTCAGGGCCCTGAACGCGCTTGGTTGACGCCGATGCCCCCCTCCGTCGAGCGCACCGGCGGAGGGGATGTCGCTCATCCGGACACTCGAACGACGTGCACATCCCCCATTCAGGTCAGAGCAAAAAGATACCGTTTCGCCAATTTGTGAACGCTCACAGTGCCGGCGCAGGCGCACCTCGCGCGATCGCGGCGGCCGGCGCCCGCCCTCGTGACGCAGCGATCCGGAGGAGCTCGCCAGCCCTGCCCTCCCTCGGCCTCGCGGCGTTGCGCGGACCGGTCGATTGGCGTTGACCTCGGCCATGTGATCGTTCACATTTGGCTCAAGGGGTATCCTTTTGCTTCGCGCATGAGCGGGTCGCCCTGCGCGCCGCCCCCTTCGTCATCCAATCGAGTTCTTGTCGATTCTTGAGCTCCGTTCGCCCGACCGCCGCGAAAGCGATGGCCGAGCGATGGGGCTTGGTGTCCTTACCGAGGGTGCGCCACCGGAGGACACCACAGACCTCGTCGACTCGACGGGGATCGATAAATCCTCGGTACGGTCCGCCGGGTCACCCCGTCGCCTCATCGGAGAGCAAGATGAAGAAGCCGTCCTGGCACGAGCTCCGTTTCTCAAGAGAAGTCGCCTGCGTTTGCGCGCTCGCCTTCGCGGCCGCGTGCACGGGCGCGCTGGGTGACAACACGACGGAGGGCGCTGGGTCATCCTCTGTCGGCGGCGACGGAACACCGACGGACTCGGGTGTCGGCGGCGACGGCTCACCGACGGGCTCGGACCCGCCGCAGTTCCAGCCCGCGGCCGGGATGCTGCGCCGTTTGACGAGAACGCAATTTCGCAACGCTGTGCGCGACATCTTCGGCGTGGAGGTCAATCTCAATGACCTCGACGCCGACAGCTGGAACGGGAACTTTGCGGTCATCGGCGCCGCGACCGTCGTGACCTCGGAGCGAGGCGTCGAGCAGTACCACGCGGCCATCGAGGGCGCCGTCGACGCGGTGTTCGCGGATCCCGCGAGGCGAGACCGGTTCATCGGCTGCGCGCCCAGCGGCGCGGAGAACGACGCTTGTGTGCGCGGCTTCATCGAGGCGCTGGGGCTCCGTGCGTGGCGCCGCCCGCTCGAGGCCGCCGAGGTCGACCGGCTCGCGGCCGTCGCCGCGAACGCCGCGACCGAGCTCGAGAGCGCCGTCGAGGGGGCCCGCTGGGCGACGGTGGCCCTCTTCACGTCTCCAAACTTCCTGTATCGCCCGGAGCTCGGCGCTCCGAGCGCGGACGGCTCGCTTCGCTTGACGGGCTACGAGATGGCGTCCCGGCTCGCGTTCCTCGTGTGGAACAGCCTGCCAGACCAGGAGCTGCTCGACCAGGCCGCGAGCGGGGGGCTCGCAACGGTGGAGGGGATCCGCGCCGCGGCGACGCGGCTGCTCGAGGCGTCTGCCGGGCGCGAGGCGGTCGGCGCCTTCGCCGAGGAGTACATGCGGCTCGATCGGCTCAGCACGCAGGCAAAAGACGCGGGACTCTTCCCGGAGTACAGCCCCGCGCTGCAGGCGGCGATGGTCCGCGACATGCGAGGCACCTGGGAGGTGCTCGCGTTCGACGATCGGACGAGCGCGCTCGACCTGTTCTCGACAACGAAGGTCGTCGTCAACACCGAGCTCGCCCAGCTCTATGGTATCGACACGGCCGGCCTCGGCTCGGGCGCCTTCGAGGTCCGCTCGCTGCCCGCGGACGGCCCGCGCGTCGGGATCCTCAGCAAAGCGGGCTTCCTCTCGCAGTTCGCGAACCAGAAGGAGGGCTCTCCCACGTTGCGCGGCAAGTTCATGCGTGACGCCCTCATGTGCACGCCCATCCCGCCGCCCCCCGGCGACGTCGCCCTCGAGCTCCCGGAGCCGCCCGCGGACAAGCCCCTCACGAAGCGTCAGCGGCTCGAGATCCACCGGACCGAGCCCGCCTGCGCCGGCTGCCACTCGTACATGGACCCGCTGGGCCTGCCGCTCGAGACCTTCGACGCGATCGGCCGCTTCCGCACGACCGATCACGGCCTGCCGATCGACCCGAGCGGCGAGTTCGACGGGGTGCCTGTCGCCGACGCGCGCGCGCTCGGCGTGACCCTCAGCTCGGACGCCTCGGTCGCGGAGTGCCTCGTCCGCAAGTACTACACGTATGCAGCGGGTCACGAGGAGAGAGACGTGGACGAGCGCGTGCTGAACGCGCTGACCGCCTCGTTCGAAGGGACGGGGTACAAGCTGCGCGAGCTGGTCCTCGACGTCGTGACCAACGACGCTTTCTCGTCCGTCGCCCCCCAACCCTGATCGCAGGTACCCCCCATGACGAACAAAGTGTTGAACCGACGAACTGTTCTCCGGGGCATGCTGGCGACGGGCGCCGCCGTCACCATCCCGCTCCCCTTGCTGGAGATCATGCTGAACGAGAGCGGCACGGCGCACGCTCAGACGAAGACCCCGGTGTCGCCGCTCTACGTCACGTGGTTCTTCGGGAACGGCACGCTGCCCGGTCGCTGGAAGCCGACGCGCACGGGCTCCGGTCAGGCCTGGGAGCTCAGCCCGGAGCTCCAGCCGCTCGCGGACCTCAAGTCGTACCTCACGGTGATCAGCGGCCTCGAGAACAAGCTCGTGGTCTCCGGCGTCGAGCACCCCTCGGGGTCGGCGGGAGCCACGACGGGCGCGCCGCTCAGCGGGAACGCCGTGCGGGCCGCGTCCATCGACCAGGTCGTCGCGGGCGCCATCTCCGAGGGAGCGCCGTACCGTTCCCTCGAGGTGGGGGTGACGCCGGCGACGCCGAACGGCCCTCAGGACTCGCTGCACACGGTCTCGCACAGGGGGCCAAACGCGCGCAACAACGCGGAGTTCGATCCGAAGGCCGTGTTCAACCGATTGTTCATGGGCGGCTTGCCCGAGCCGAGCGACGACGGCGCGGAGCAGGCCGCGAAGCTCGCGAACGTCCGGAAGAGCGTGCTCGACTCCGTCCTGCAGGACGGCGCGAGCCTGAAGCAGCGGCTCGGGGCGGCCGACAGGCATCGTATCGAGGAGCACCTCGAGTCGATCCGGGCCATCGAGCAGCGCCTCGAGACCACGTCGTCCGGCGGCGGCACGACGTCAGCGTGCAAGAGCCCGACGGCCCCCACCACCGGCAAGGATGGGCAGAGCGAGGCGCCCCCTGCGGTGAACACCGCCATGGTCGAGCTCTCGGCGCTCGCGCTCGCCTGCGAGAGGACCCGCGTGCTCTCGTTCATGTTCTCGCTGCCCGCCGCGCACGTCTACTACCGGCACCTCGCGCAGGACATGAACGACGACTTCCACGACACCATCTGCCACGGGGATGCCGGAGATCAATCGAGTCAGCCTCGCGTCGACAAGGGCGTGATGTACACGATGCGCTGCCTGAACGAGTTCTTGACGAAGCTCAAGAACACGCCGCACGGCAGCTCGAACCTGCTCGACAGCTCGCTCGTGTACGTCACGTCCGACACCGCGTGGGGTAAGGTGCACACGAGGACGGAATGGCCGGTGCTCTTCGCCGGGAAGGCCGGAGGGCGGCTGCGCGGCGACGAGCACCGCAACTTCCCCGGCGACAACCTGAGCAAGGCGCTCCTGACGGTCGCCCAGGTCATGGGCTTGAACGTGACGGAGTTCGGCATCGACGCAGGGCGCGTCACGTCGCCGCTCGCGGGCATCCAGGTCTGAGCGCGCCAGCACGCGCCGCGATCCCGCGGAGGGATGAAATACCATGCACCGCATGCTTTCTCGACATGCTCCCGTCTTGCACGCCACGCTGGTCCTGCTCGCATCTGCCGCCTTCCTCGCCTGCGGCGACGACGCCGACTCCTCCTCTGCTGGCAGCGGCGGCGCCGGCGCTTCGGGCGGCGGCGCCGGCACGGCCAGCAGCGGCGCCGGCACGGCCAGCAGCGGCGCCGGAGCTTCCGGCGGCGGCACCGGCACGGCCAGCAGCGGTCAGGGCGGGTCCGGCGGCCATCCTCCCGCGGACCTCGTCGAGCCCGGCGATCCCGGGCCGGGTGATGTCACCTTCACCGTGCGCGCCGATCGGGATGTGCGCCCCATCAGCCGGCTCATCTATGGCGCCAACTGGGTCGAAGACCTGGACGGCGAGCAGCGCGGCACCACCGTCGTGCGCATGGGCGGCAACCGCATGACGGCGTACAACTGGGAGAACAACGCCTCCAACGCCGGCTCGGACTACATGTACCAGAACGACGGGTACCTCGCCGGGAACAGCCCGAACGGCGATGTCCCCGGGGCGGCGGTGCGCATGCACGCCGAGGGCGCGCTGGCGCACGGCGCCGCCTTCATCGCGACCATCCCCATCTGCGGATATGTCGCGGCGGACAAGGACGGCGGCGGCGACGTCAATCAGACCCGGAATTACCTCGAGACCCGCTTTCACCCGACGATCGCGCGCAAGGGTGCTCCCTTCTCCTCGTCGCCCGATCTCGCCGACAACGCGGTGTACCAGGACGAGTTCGTCGCCTGGATGAAGCAGGCCTTCCCCGACGCCTTCGAAGGCGACGTCGCGAGCGTGCTGTTCTCGCTCGACAACGAGCCCGACCTCTGGAATCACACCCACGAGCGCATCCACCCGGAGCCGGTGCGCTACGCCGAGCTCGTCGACAAGAACATCGAGTTCGCTTCCGCGATCAAGGACGTCGCGCCCAATGCGCTCGTCACCGGCTTCGTCTCCTACGGGTATTCGGGCTATGTCAGCCTCCAGGACGCGCCCGACGCGGACGGCAACTTCATCGAGCACTGGCTCGACGCCATGAAGGCCGCCGAGCTGAGCGAGGGGCGCCGCCTGGTCGACGTGCTCGACCTGCACTGGTACACGGAGATCTACGCGAACGGCGAGCGCCTCACGGGCTCGGACGCCTCCCCCGCGTCGGTCGAGGCCCGCGTCCAGGCGCCGCGCTCGCTCTGGGATCCGACCTTCGTCGAGGACAGCTGGATCGCGAACGACGTCGTGCGCGGCCCCATCAAGCTCATCCCCTGGCTCCAGGGCCTCATCGACGCCCATTACCCGGGCACCGCCCTCGGCATCACCGAGTACAATTACGGCGGCGGCAACCACATCTCCGGCGCGATCGCGCAGGCCGACGCCCTCGGCGTCTTCGGCCGCGAGGGCGTGTTCCTCGCGACGATCTGGGATCCCGGCGACGAGGTCTCGATGCTCCGGGCCGGCGTGCGCGCCTTCACGAGCTACGACGGGCAGGGCGCGCGCTTCGGCGATACGTCCGTCCGCGCCGAGACGAGCGACGTCGCCAAGGCCACCGTGTACGCGAGCATCGACGCGGCCGATCCGAGCCGAATGGTCCTCGTCGCCATCAACAAGACAGCGGCCCCGCTCACGGCCGCGGTGACCCTCGCCGCCCACGAGAGCTACACGGCCATCGACGCGTGGCAACTCACGTCCACCAAGGCCGATCTCGTGCGTGCCGATCCGATCGCGCCGCGCGCCACGAACGCCTTCACCTACGCGATGCCGGCCCACAGCGTGTCGGTGCTGGTCCCCCGATAGCCGCGTCCCCCTCGTCCGGAGCGTCGTCGAGACAAGCCTGCGGAAGCCCGACACGGTTGGGCTAGAGCCCGCGAAGGCCACCCCGGCCCGCCACGGCAGCGTGGACCGCGCTCCCGTCAGATCGCCGGCGCTCTGTAGCCGCCGAGCTCCCGCTCGATGTGAGCGGCCAGGGCGAGGACGACATCCTCGCGGAAGGGGCGGCCGATGATCTGGACGCCGACCGGCGTCCCTCGCGACGAGGTGCCCGCGCGCACGACGACCGCCGGCCACCCTGTCATGTTGTAAGCGAACGAGTAGCTGAACCCTGCGTACACCCCGTGCTCGACCCACGCATCGTGGGGCAGCGCCTCGAGGACACACGGCGGGCAGACGATGGCGTCGACATCCTTCATGAAGCCGAGCATCCGCCCCCGCCACGCGTCCAGGCGCTCGACCGCCGCTGTCAGCTCACCGCTCGACAGCGGCTCGCTCGCGAGCGTGGCGTCCACCTCGGCGCCGGGGTCCGTGGTCCCGGCCAGATCCAGGAGCCGCCTTAACCAGGCGCCGCCGTCCGCCCGGAAGATATCCGCGTCGATCGTGAGCACGTCGCTCAGCGCGTCGGGCTTCTTCGACTCCACCCGCGCGCCGCCCGCCTCCAGCGCCGCCGCCGCGTCCACCACCGCCTGGCGCACCGCCGCGTCCGGCGCCGCGATCCCGTTGTCCGTGTGCATCGCGATCCGCAGCTCCCTGAGCTGCACGTGCTTCGGGTCGCCGAGCGGCGCCGGGATCAGCGCCGCGTCGCGCCAGTCGGGCCCCGCCAGGACGCTGAAGAGCAGCCAGAGATCGTCGACCGAGCGGGCCATCGGCCCGAGCACGGTGAACGATTGGAGCAGCCCCTCCGCCGGGACGATATGGCCCGTCCGCGAGATGCGGCCGGAGGTCGGCTTGAGCCCGGCGATCCCGCAAAAATGCGACGGCACGCGGATGCTCCCGCCGGTGTCGCTCCCGACGTCGAACGGCGAGCCGCCCGCGGCCACGATGGCGCCCGCCCCCCCGCTGGAGCCGCCCGGTGACAGGTCGAGGCCATACGGATTGCTGGTGCGCCCATAAACTGCGTTGTTCGTCTCGTAAGACCACGTCATCTCGGGCGTATTGCTCTTGCCCAGCAGGATCGCCCCCGCTTCCTTGAGGCGCCGGACCACGGTGGCGTCCTCCACCGGAACGAAATGGGTTCGCCCGCTCGTCCCGCCGGTCGTCACGACGCCCGCGGTGTCGATCGAATCCTTGATCGTCATCGGCACGCCGTGCAGCGGGCCGAGCGGCTTGCCTCTCGCCAGGGCCTTGTCCGCCGCCCGCGCCTCGGCTCTCGCCTCGTCGGCGCGGAGCTTCACGACGGCGTTCAGCCGCGGATTGATCCTCGCGATGCGCGCCAGGTGCGCCTCCACGACCTCGAGCGACGACACCCGCTTCCGGCGGATGAGATCCGCGAGCTGCCCCCCCGTCGCCCGTGTGAGCTCCGACCGCGCCTCCGCTGTAGGCGCATCGACCGGCGTCATCCCATCGCATGCGCCCGACAGGGCCGCCACCCCCCCGGCGAACGCCCGCAAGAAGAAGCGGCGCGAGATCTCCCCTGGTTGCGCGGCAGCGCCCGGGTCATTGACGTTTGCTGATTCGCTCATGCTCTCCTCCCCACGGGAGCGTCGTGAGCCAGTGTCGTACTGCTCGCGAGACGCACACCGCGATTCTTCAGGTCCAGATGATTCCTTTACAGGAAACGAGCTATCGCGCAGCAGGATACCGGCAATAGCGAAGGGGCCGCCGTCGCCCCGCGGCCCACGGCCCATCCCCATCTACGGCGCTCACCGCGCGCGGTTGCGGCGCCGACCACAGATTCGACCGGAAGCGCGAAGGGCGCCGCAGGCGCCGACGAGGCGCACGTCGCATCACCGGGCTGGAGGCGAAGCTGCCGCAGACACACGCACATCTCGCCGCTCGGTAGGACGGTGTACAGCGTCCACGGGAGGTCCACACACGTCGTCAGACGTCCGGGAAGGACGAGGCGCGCTCACCGACGGACGAACACGTGGTGAGCGCCCTGCGCGTCGGTAAACCAAGCCGGATCGCCGCGCGAAGGAGCAGCACGGCGCAGGCCCCGCAGTCGAGGCTTGACATCCTGAGTCGGCTTGGATTTCCTTCCCTCGTGGAAACTTTGACGTGCAACTTTTTATCCGGACGTCGCCGCGCCTCGCGCGCGCCGGCGCGCGTCCGCCTGTAAGCCTGGGAGCATGGATCTATTCCAAGTCTCGGCAGCGCTGCTCTCGCTCGCTGCGATCTTCAGCTTCTTCAACCATCGGTTCCTCAGGCTGCCGACCACGATCGGGTTGATGCTGATCGCGATGACGACGTCCCTCGTCATGGTGGCCATCGGAGAGCTGTTTCCGGCGGTGGAGGCCGAGGCGAAGGAGCATCTCCATGGCATCGACTTCAACAAGACGTTGATGCAGGGGATGCTCGGCTTTCTGCTATTTGCCGCCGCGTTGCACGTCAACCTGGCGGATCTGAAGAAGCAGCGGGTCGTCATCGGCGTCCTGGCCACCGGGGGTGTGCTCATGTCCACCGTGCTGGTGGGCGGCATGACCTACGCCCTGATGACGCTGATGGGCGTGCACATCCGGCCTGTCTACTGCTTGCTCTTCGGCGCGCTCATCTCCCCCACCGATCCCATCGCGGTGCTCGGGGTCCTCAAGCACGTGGGGGCGCCCAAGGAGCTCGAGATGAAGATAGCCGGAGAGTCGCTCTTCAACGACGGCGTGGCGGTTGTGGCGTTCATCGGGCTCCTGGAGATCGCGTCGGGGACGTCGGGCCTCGATCTGCAGCGGCTCTCGCTGCTGTTCGTCCAGGAGGCGATCGGCGGCGTGCTGTACGGCCTCGCGCTCGGCTTCGTGACGCTCGCCATGCTCCGGCAGGTCGACGACTACAAGGTAGAGGTCTTGCTCTCGCTGGCGACCGCGGCGGGCGGCTATGCCCTTGCGTACGCGCTCCACGTCTCCGGCCCCATCGCCATGGTGGTGGCCGGGCTCTTCATCGGGAACGAGGCGCGCGCCGGCGCCATGAGCGAGAAGACCCGCGAGCACCTGGACGACTTCTGGGAGCTGATGGACGAGATCCTGAACGCTGTGCTGTTCGTCTTGATCGGCCTCGAGCTCCTGATCGTCGCCTTCGACGCCCAGTCGCTGCTCGCAGGGCTCCTCGCGTTTCCGGTCGTGCTGCTCGCGCGGTTCATCGCGGTCGCGCTGCCGGTGAGCCTCATGAAGAGGCGCAGGGTCTTCACCCCGGGGGCGATCCGCATCCTCACCTGGGGCGGCCTGCGCGGCGGCGTCTCGGTGGCCCTCGCGCTCTCCATCCCCGGAAAGCTCGCGGACGGCACGCTCGTTCCGGAGCGCGAGATGGTGCTGACCATCACCTATGTCGTGGTGGTCGTCTCCATCGTGGTGCAGGGCCTGACCATCGGCCCATTGCTGCGCCGGACGCTCGCCGCCGCCGCCGTCGAGCCGGAGGAGCCGCTCCCCGTGGAAGCCGCCTGAACGACCTGGAGAAGCGGCGTTCTCCCGAGATCATCGCCTGTCGCGGCGCCGCTCGCCCGCGACGGCGCTCAGCGGTGCACGGCGTTGATGATGCCGTCGAAGAACTCGGCGCAACCGACGTTGTCGAGCATGCGGTTCCAGCCGAGCTCGTCGAAGGGCTGCGGCAGCCCGTGGTTGGTCAGGAGGACGCCGATGATCTCGAGATCCGGATCGACCCACATGAACGTGCCGGCGCCGCCCGCCTTGCCGAAGGCGCGCGGCGACAGGCGCATGCCGCCGCTCGAGAAGCGCCGCGTCCGCATCTCCCACCCGAGGCCCTTCGGGGCGAGGAGCAGGTTGTTGATGGGCGATGTGTCGGTCTCCGCCTCCATCACGTAAGGCGTGTTGTTCTTCTTCATCTGCCGGACCAGATCGGGCCGCAGGACCTCGGCGCCGCCATAGGCGCCGCCGTTCAAGATCATCTGGCAGAAGACGGCGACATCGAGCGCCGTGGTGAACACGCCGTCACAGCCGGCGACGCCGCCCAGCGCGAAGTCCTGCTCGTCCTGCACCTGCCCCCGCACTAGGCAGCCCCGGCGGGCGGAGTACCCCGTGGCCGCGACGCGCTCGACGAGCTCCGGGGGCGGGTTGTACATCGTGTCGCGCATGCCGAGAGGACGCCAGACGCACTCTCTCGCGATGGCGTCGAGGTCTTCCCCCGCGGCGGCCTCCATCATGCGGCCGAGGAGGCGGTAGGTGAGATCGCTGTACAGCGCCGATCTGCCCGTCGCGTATTCGAGCGGCGTCTCGGCCATGATGCACCAGGCCGTCTCGACGTCCTCATCCAAACACTGGTTGTCCAGCGGCAGACCGGACGAATAACGGAGCATGTCGTAGACGGTGACGGCCGCCTTTCCGTTGGCGGCGAAGTCCGGCAGGTACCTGGCGACCGGCGCGTCCAGCCGAATCACGCGCTCCTGCACGAGCGCGAGGGCCGCCGCCGCCGTCGAGAGCACCTTGCTCATCGACTGGACGTCGAAGATCGTGTCGAGCGTCACCGGCTCGTCGGCGCCGGCGACCTTGCTGCCGAAGGCCCGGTGACCCACGATGACCCCGCGCCGCGCGACCAGCGCCGTGGCGCCGGGAAACAGGGCGTCGTTCACGCGGCGCTGGATCCGCGCGAAGACGTCCTCCAGCCGCTCCGAGCTCATGCTCACGTCCTCGGGCCGCCCCGTCGTGAGCGTCGTCGAGCAGGCGCCTCTCCATGGGTCCGAACCGAGCGCAGGCGCCGCGGCGGCCACCGAGGCGATCTGGGTCATCCCTTGCAAGAACATCCTGCGGTTGACCGCTCGTCGTTGATCGATCATGGCTCTTCCCAACCTTGCTTTCATCAAGAACGAATCCTTCCACGGCGTTTGCCCCACCGGAGGGCCGGAGGCGCATTCAGCGTGGGCGTCTGGCGTGAAGGCTCGCAATATGTACGCCAGCGTGACCTGCCGTCTCCCCTTCGAGCTGCACCGCCAAAAAGAGCTGCTACCTGGCCGCTGGTTTCAGCCGAGAGGTCCGGCGCGTCCCCTTCAATGGAGTTGGCACGACTGGAATGGAAGCGCAATCGATTGCGGGATGACGCAAGCAGATGACATCCTGGACGACCGCGGACGACCGCGGACGAATGAACGCGCTGTTCCCGAGTTCCCGAGGGGCCACGGGCCCTCGTGGCCTCACGTCTCCCCCGCTGCCTCTCCGGTCGTCTCTCCCCCCATCACTCGCGCTCTCGCGCGCCAGCGGACGATACCGTGAGGGTTCCGCTCAAGGCCGAGCTCGGCAGACAGCGTCCGACGGCGCTGCGATCGACGCGGCTCGCCCTGATCGGCCGTCACGCTGCAGCCGGCACGTCGAGTCGATCATCGGACGCCTGGACCGCCGCGGCGAAGGCCGCTCACCGCTGGTACCGATCCTGCCTGTCGATCGGCAGCGCAGCGCAGGCGCCTTCGAGCGCAGCCGCGCCCTGGAGAGGTGTGTAACGCCCAGCACGCCAGAGCCATGCAGACAGCGACCGAATACCTCGCGGAGGCCGTGCTGGACGAAGGACCAGATTTCGCGCTCTACCGGGCACGCGAGCCGGCGGGGCGGAGCGTCCTCGTCAAGGCCCTGAAGGTCGCTCACCCCTCGACGGCCGAGTACGAGGCGCTGCGGCGCGAGCTGGAGGCGACCCGGCTGGTCGGCTGCGACGTGGCCATGGAGGCGGCGCGGATCTGCACGTTCCATGGCCAGCCCGCGCTCGTGCTCCACGACGACGGAGCGACGCCGCTCGCCCGCCTCATGGGCACCCCCATGGATCTCGGCCGGTTCTTGAGGCTCTCCATCGGCATCGCCGGGGCGCTGGCGACGATCCACGGGCGGCAGATCGTCCACCTCGGCCTCACCCCGCACCGCGTGATGCTCCTGCCCGGCGACGCCATCAAGCTGACCGGGTTCAGCCCCTGGTCGCTCTCGCCGGGCCGGTGTAGCCCCCGATCGGCCCGTCCGTCCCCCTGCACCTGGCCGTACCTGTCGCTCGAGCAGGGCGGGCGCCTCGGCGTCGCGATCGATCACCGGTCGGACCTCTATTCCCTCGGGGTGATCCTGTTCGAGCTCCTCACCGGACGGCTGCCGTTCTCCGCGAACGATCTGCTGGGATGGCTCTACTGCCACGCCGCGGTCGTCCCCCCGTCGCCGCTCGTGTCCGTGCCCGGGCTACCCTCGACCGTCGGCGAGCTCGTCCTGAAGCTGCTCGCGAAGCTCCCCGAGGACAGGTACCAGAGCGCCGCCGGCCTCCAGCACGATCTCGTCCGGTGCCGGGAGGCGCTCCGGACAGAGGGGCGGATCGCGCCGTTCCAGCCGGGCCTCGCCGACGTGCCGCCGCCTCTGCGGCTGGCCCCCGGGCTCTACGGCCGCGCCGGCGAGGTCGCGCGGCTGGAGAGCGCGGCGGCGCACGTCGGGCGCGATGGCCGGACGGAGCTCGTCCTGATCTCGGGCCCGCCGGGCGTGGGCAAGACGCGCCTGGTCCATCACCTGGGCGAGTCCGTCCGCGCGCCCGCGGCGCGCTTCACCGGCAGCAGGTGCGAGGCGGCCCCGCGCCATGCCCCGTGCGAGGCGCTCCTCGCGGCGCTGGACCGCGCACTCGTCCAGGCGCTCGAAGAGGGCGAGGCGTCGCACGCGGAGCTGCAGCGCGGCCTCGCGGGGACGCTGGGCGCGAACGCGCCGCTGCTGGCCGGCATGCTCCCGGCGCTCGCCCGGATCCTCGGCCAGCGGAGCCCGCCGCCCGAGATCCCGCCCCCCGAGGCCGAGGCGCGGTTCCAGCTGGCGCTCAGCCAGCTCCTCGGCGCGCTCGCGCGGCCGGGGAAGCCGCTCATCGTCTTCCTCGACGACCTCCAGTGGACAGACGCCGAGACGCTGAAGGTCGTCGAGCGCTGGGCGACCGACCCCGGCGTCCGCGACACGCTGATCCTCGGCGCGTACCGGAGCAACGAGGTCCCCGATTCCCACGCGGTGCGCCGGATGATCCGCCGGCTCCGCGAGCAGGACGTCGCCGTGACCGAGATCGCGATCGCCCCGCTGTCCGCCGACGCCGTGACCTCGTGGGTGGCCGACTCGCTGCGCGCCCCCCGGGAGGAGGTCGCCCCGCTCGCGGTGAGCCTCCACGAGAAGACAGGGGGAAATCCGCTGTTCATCGCGCAGCTCGCGGGCACGCTCCACCAGGAAGGGCTGATCCGCTTCTCGACCACCGCCCGGGCGTTCCGGTGGGATCTCGAGAAGATCCGGGCCAAGAGGTGCTCGGACGACGTCGCCGAGATCATCGCCGCGAACCTCCGCAGCCTCGACGCGGGCACGCAGGACGCTTTGCGGCGGTTCGCCGTGTTCGGCGACGCCGCGGATCTGACGACCCTGGCGCTCCTCCTCGGCTGCCCGGAAGACGCCGTCATCGAGCGCCTGCAGGCGGCCTTCGCGCTGCGGCTCATCGTCCGGATCGACCGCGAGATCCGCTTCCTGCACGACCGCATCCATCAGGTCGCGTACGAGCTCACCCCCGCCGAGCAGCGGCCCGAGGCGCACCTCGCCGCCGCGCGCGCCCTGCTCGACGGCCTCCCGCCCGAGCGCATCGAGGCCCAGCTCTTCGAGATCGTGCGCCAGATCACCCGCGCCGCGCCGCGGATCACGTCCCCGGAGGAGCGGACGCGGGCCGCCGAGCTCAACCTGCGCGCGGGCCGGAAGGCCCAGGCCGCGACCCACCACGCCGCGGCCATCGGCTTCTTCCTGCTGGGCGCCGAGCTGCTCGCGGGCGCGCGCCGCCTCCCCGCGCGCGCCGGGCTCGCGTTCGAGCTCGACTTCGCGCTGGCCCAGTGCCGGTTCGCGACCGGCGAGCTCGCGGCCGCGGAGCGCATCTGCGCGTCGCTGTGCGAGCGCGCCTCCGGGCGGTGCGTGGCCGCGACCGTGTACGCCTTGCTCGCCGAGATCCAGGTCGCGCAAGGCGCGATGGACGCCGCCGTCGAGAGCTGCGTCGCGGGCTTCGGCAACTGCGGGCTCCCCCTGCCGCGCCACCCGGAGGCCGCCGCGGTGGACGCCGCCGTCGCGGCGGTCCTGGG
This sequence comes from Sorangium sp. So ce117, assembly GCF_051524395.1. Taxonomy (NCBI): domain Bacteria; kingdom Pseudomonadati; phylum Myxococcota; order Polyangiales; family Polyangiaceae; genus Sorangium; species Sorangium sp. So ce117. The sequence goes on along the minus strand of NZ_CP150309.1, from coordinate 2,149,695 downwards.
TCGCCTCGAGGGCGGCGCCCTCGCCATCGCCGCCCTCGCGGACCTGCCGCCCATGACCGACCCGCGCGCCCGGGCCGTCTGCGATCTCGCCGCCACGCTGTACCAGCCCGCTTACCACGCGAGCTGGGACGTCATGGCGGCCGCCGCCAGCGCCGCGGTGGAGCTCTCGCTGACGCACGGGAACACGAGCAGTTCGGCGGCCGCCTACGCGACCTTCGGGCTCGTCCTTGCCGAGCGGCGCGGGCGCCCCGCGGACGCGTTCGCCTTCGGCGAGGCGGGCTATCGGCTCGCCCAGCGCGAGGAGCACTCGCCCTACAGGCCCAGGGCGAGCTTCACGTTCATCGTCTTGCTCGGGTACCTGAAGATGCCTGTCCGACGCTGTCTGGAGCTCGCGCGGCGCGAGCTGGACGCGGCGCTCTCCGCCGGCAACTACCCCTTCTCGTGCTACTTCGGCCACCAGCTCATCGCGTTTCAGCTGTTCGTCGGCGACTCCCTCGACGACGTCGCCGATGAGGCTTCGCGGCGCCTCGCGCTCGCCGAGCGCACCTGCGGCCCGGTGGATCAGGACATCTTCCGCGATCAGCTGCGGCTGCTCGCGCGGCTGCGCGACCCATCCGCGCCCGGCCGCCCTCCGGAGCGCTCCGCGGAGGAGCTCGCGCGGAGGGCGCCGATCAGGGCCTTCTATGGCCATCTCCTCGACCTGCAGGCGCGCGTGCTCCTCGGCGATCTGGGCGAGGCCGCCGGAGCGGCGGAGCGCGCTGGCGCCTTGCTGCACGCCGCGCGCCGCTTCCTCGGGGCCGCCCAGCATCACTTCTACGCGGCGCTCGCGCGCTCCGCCGGCCACGCTCGCGCGCCCCCGCCGGGCTGCCTCGAGGCCGTGCGCGCGCACCTCGCCCACCTGGCGGCGCTGGCGGACGCGTCCCCGGAGAACTTCGCACACCAGGTGGCCCTGGTCTCGGCCGAGCTCGCGCGCCTCTCGGGTGATGAGCTCGCCGCGGAGCGCGCGTACGAGCAGGCCCTCAAGGGCGCCCGCGCGGGCGGGTTCGTCGAGGTCGAGGCGCTCGCCAGCGAGCTCTGCGCGCGCTTCTACGAGCAGCGCGGGCTCGACACGGCGGCGAGCGCCTACCTCGCGCGCGCCCGCGACAGCTACGAGGCCTGGGGCGCGCGGGCGAAGGTCTGCGCCCTGCTCCAGCAGCATCCCGAGCTCGCGCGGCGGCCCGCGTCCGGGGGTGGCGACGTCAAATACCTGGATATGCTCGGTATTCTGAAGGCCTCGCAGGAGATCTCGAGCGCGCTGGTCCTGCCCCAGCTGCACGCCCGGCTCCTGCTCGTGGCCATGGAGCACGTGGGCGCGCAGCGCGGCTGCCTGCTCCTCTCGTCGCCGGAGGGCCTCGTCCTGGCGGAGGCGAGCGGCGACGGCGAGCGGGCCTTCGGCCCCACCGGCCAGCTCGCGGCGCCGTCGCAGGTGCCCCTGTCGCTCTGCACAGCCGTCGTCCGCAGCCGCAAGCCCATCGCGATCGCCGACGCGGCCGCGCCCCACCGGTTCGCCTTGGATCCCTATTTCGGCGAGGCGTCGTGCCGCCGGCGTTCGGCCCTCGGCGTGCCCATCGTGCGCCAGGACGAGGCGGTGGGCCTGCTCTATCTGGAGAACAACCTGGTCCCGGGCGCCTTCTCCACGGCGGAGCTGGGCGTCCTCGATGTCCTCGCGTCGCAGGCGGCCATCTCGCTCGAGAACGCGCGCCTCTACGGCGAGCTCCAGCAGGAGAACGCGCAGCGCCGGCGCGCGGAGGCGTCCCTGCACGACAGCAGCTCGCTCCTGCAGGGCATCCTCGACAACACGCCCGCCGTCGTGTTCGTCAAGGCCCCGGACGGGCGATACCTGCTCATCAACCGCCGTTACGAGGACGTCGTGCACGTGACCCGCGAGGACATCCTCGGCAAGACCGACCACGAGCTGTTCCCGACCGAGATCGCCGACGCGGTGCGCGCCAACGATCTCGCCGCGCTGCGGGAGGACCACCCCATCGAGAGGGACGAGTACGTCGCGGCCCCCGACGGCATTCACACGTTCCTCTCCCTCAAGTTCCCGCTGCGCCATCCGGACGGGACGTCGTATGCGGTGTGCGGGATCGCGACGGACGTCACCGAGCGCAAGCGCGCCGAGGAGATGCTGCGCCACTCGCACGCGCTGCTCGAGGCCACGCTCGACTCGACGGCGGACGGCATCCTGGTCGTCGACGACGCGGGCCGCCCCGTGCGGCACAACCGCAGGTTCAGGGAGATGTGGGGGATCCCCGAGCAGGTGCTCCTCTCGCAGGACGACCGCCTGGCGCTCTGCCTCGATCAGCTCGCGGACTCCGAGCAGCTCCTCCAGCAAGCGAGGAGGACGAGGAGCGTCGACGACCCCCGCGAGGCGAGCGGCATCGACACCCTGATGTTCGACGACGGCAGGGTCTTCGAGCGCTACTCCCAGCCTCAGCGCGTGAGCGGGCGCATCGTCGGGCGGGTCTGGAGCTTCCGCGACGTGACCACGCGCGTGCAGGCCGAGCAGCAGCGGGACCGCCTGCTCGCGGACGAGCAGCGGGCGCGCGCCCGCGCGGAGGAGGCCGTCCGCGCGCGGGACGAGTTCCTCTCCGTCGCGTCGCACGAGCTCCGGACGCCGCTGACCAGCCTGCAGCTCGCCGTCCACTCGATGGAGAAGAAGCTCTCGCGCGGCGCGGAGGGCATCGAGCGGGCGCGCGCGTCGGTCGATCTCTCGCTGCGGCAGATCAAGCGCCTCGTCGCCCTCGTCGACATGCTCCTCGACGTCTCCCGCATCCACGCGGGGCGCCTGGAGCTCGACCCGATCGAGATCGATCTCCGCGCGATCGTGGGAGAGGTCACGACGTACCTGGACGACCAGCTCGCGCGGGCGGGCTGCGCGCTCGACGTGCGCGCCGCCGGGCCGGTCGTCGGCCGCTGGGACGCGCAGCGCATCGAGCAGGTCGTGACCAACCTGCTGAGCAACGCGATCAAGTTCGGCGGGGGCAAGCCGCTCGAGCTCACCATCGCGTCCGACGGAGAGACCGCCCGGCTCTCGGTCACCGATCATGGCATTGGCATCCCCGCCGACGTGCGAGAGCAGGTCTTCGAGCGGTATCGCCGGGGCGTCTCGTCGCGCCATTACGGCGGGCTCGGGCTGGGCCTCTACATCACGCGCACCATCGTCGAGGCGCACGGAGGGCGGGTGAGCGTCGCGAGCGAGATCGGCGAGGGCTCAACCTTCTCCGTCGAGCTGCCGCTCTCGCGCGACGTCAAGCCGCTCGCGAGCGCCCGGGAGCCGCGGCGGCGGCGGCAGCGGCGGCAGCGGATCGAGTAGCGACGAGCGCGTTGACAGCGAGCGCGCCGGCGCTACCCTGGGCACACCGGTCAGGAACAGGATCCGTCATTCCACCGACCGACGAGTCATGACGGGCCGCGCTCGCGCCTGGCGACGATGGACCTGAGAGAGTCCCTGATCCCACATGGGGTCTCGGGTGATGAGGTCGCGCCATGCGAAAGGCGGAGATTGAGGCCCTGGTGCGCGCGCACCGGGGCCGTGCCCGTCCCGTCGCGTTCTTTCATGTGCTCCGTCAGCCGTCGCTGGAGCCAGACGATCATGCCTTCCTGTCCGAGCACATCGACGAGCTCGGGACATCCGATCTCCTGCGCTGGAGGGCGCGCTGCGAGAGCGGCTTCAGCGGGCCGGTGATCCGGCAGCTCGCGCGGCTCGCGATCCAGGATCCCGCGCACTTCCAGCACGAGGTGCTGGGCGTGCCGCGCCTCGTGCTCGACGAGGAGGAGTGGATCGAGCTGTCGGATCTCGTGCGCGGCAAGGTCCCGGCGGGGATCTACGAGCGCGTGCTCGAGCGTTGCCGGCGCGAGCCTGTCCAGTGGCCCTCGGAGTACATCCTCGCGCCCAAGGTCCACAAGGGGCTGCCGCCGCTGCTCGACGGGGACGAGCTCGACGGCCTGAACGGGGAGCGCCCCGCGCTGCGCGATCTGCCGGTCCCGAAGATCCTCGCGGCGAGGCGGGCCGGGGCGCTCTCGCTCGACGACGACGCGCTGGCCGCGCTGGCGATGGAGCGCGCGCGCGGCTCGGACGAAGACTGGAGCGTCGATATCCTCCATTTTCCCCCGGCGCTCCGGGACGCGATCCTCGAGAAGGCGCGCCGGACGCCGCGGGGCGCGGAGCGGGCGAACCTGCTCGGCTGGCTCGAGGCGCACGGCGTTTCGCGGGCCGCGCTGATGGACATCGCGCTCGGCGCGATCCGGGCGGGGGACGACGCGTATGCCGTGCTCTCCTGGCTCGCGCGCCAGCTGACGACGCGGGCGGCGTGGGACAGACACGGCCTGGAGACGCTCTCCACGCTGATGTCGGCGCGCGCCTTCTCGGAGATAGGCGAGCTCGTGACGCTCGCGTGGAGCGAGGCCAGCCAGGGCGGCAAGGAGATCTCCCGCGGCTTCCTGGAGGCGATCCAGGTCGCCTTCGCGCTGGTGCTGCTCGGGATGGCGCGGGAGGCGCTCGCGGCGGGCCGCGAGGCGGGCGCGACGGCGGCGCTGTCGGCGCTGGCGTGCCTCGACCCGCCGTCGCGGGTGAGCCGCGCTGTGCACGAGCTCCGGCGGGTCCCGGGCGCGAGCCCGGACGTGGTGGAGCTCATCGCCGTGAACGAGCGGCTGGTGAAGCACAGCGACGCGCGCGACGCCTCCCTGGAGGGCTTCGTGGCGGCCCTCCACGCGATCGCCGACGCGTCTTCGTGATCGCCGCCGGCGCGGCGCCGCGCGCGGCGGCAGCGGCGGCGCGTCCGCTCGCCGCCGGCCGCGCGTGACGTAGCGCCGGGGAGCAAGCAGCGCGGCGCGCCGCGCGACGTGCTGGGCGCGCGGCGCAGGACGCCGGGACGCGTGGGGGGAGCGGCCAGCGCCTCGCCTCCCATCGCGGGATCGACCACGGACGCCGCTTCCAGCGCGGGCGCCGGTGGCCGCCTTCGTTTCCATTGCGCTGGACGACCGCAGCCATCGCTTCCAATGCGATGGCCTCCGGCCGATTTCAATTTCAATGCGGGGACCGGCCTTGCCTCCCCCTCGAACGTCGACTCTGGAGGAGCACGCCGATGGCGTTCATCAACTATGCGAGCCGGGAGATCTACTGCAAGATCGTCTATTACGGACCAGGCCTCTGCGGCAAGACGACGAACCTTCAATACGTGTACGACCGGACGGTGCCGGCCGCCAAGGGGCGGCTCATCTCGCTCAAGACCGAGAGCGATCGCACGCTGTTCTTCGACTTCCTTCCGCTCGACCTCGGGGGCCTGTCGGGCTTCCGGACGCGCCTTCAGCTCTACACGGTGCCGGGCCAGATCTTCTACAGGGCGAGCCGGAAGCTCATCCTGAAGGGGCTGGATGGCGTCGTGTTCGTGGCGGACTCTCAGCGCGCCCGGGTCGACGCGAACGTCGAGTCGATGGCCGATCTCTGGGACAACCTCGCCGAGGAGGGCCGCTCGCCCGGGCGGCTGCCGTTCGTCGTCCAGTACAACAAGCGGGATCTCGAGGGGATCGCCGACATCGAGGAGCTCCGGGAGCTCCTCAACCCGGACGGAGCGCCCGAGTTCGAGGCCGCCGCGGCGAGCGGGCGCGGCGTGTTCGATACCCTGAGGGCGATCTCGAAGCTCGCGCTCAAGGAGGTGCAGCGCCGCCAGCGGTAGGGCCTCCGCGGGCGCCGATCGGTTGCGGCTCGCGCGCGTCGGGCTCACCCTCCCGGAGGGAGGACACGCCATGACACAGAGACTCGCCTACCACGTCATGCCGGACCCCGACGGCTGGGGCTGGGTGGTCGCGGCCGAGGGATACGTCACCCGCTCGCTCCCGTACGGCACGGTGCAGGAAGCGATCGAGTCCACGGAGGACCTCGTCCGCCGGCACCCGGGGAGCACGCTCGTCGTCGACGAGCAGCCGCCGCAGCTCACGCCGATCGAGATAGAGCACCGGCTCGCGGCGTGACCGCGGCCAGATGGGTCGCCTCATCGAGGCGATGCGCCGGGCCGTCGAGCTGCTCGCCGCCGCGGGGCTTCGCAGACAGCTGAACGTTTGTCCACATCGTGTGGATTATCTGTGGATAGTGATCGAGCTGGCTCGCTGCTGCGGGCTCATACGCCGCCCTTTCCCGGTGTTCGAGGACAATCGGCGGCTCCGGCGTTGCGTCGGTGGCGACAGCGCTCGTCGTGGACGAGCACGGTCACTCGTCTGCACGAGACCTGCGAAGGATGTCAAAGGATGTCGAGAGATCGCCGGCAAGGTAACCCCGGTGGGTACCCGCCATCGTCAGGCTTCGGCGGGACGATCACGCATTCTCGTATGCCGCAAAAACTCCCATCTGCCGAAAAACGCGGGGGTGCGCTGCTTTGGTGATTGGGTCCGAGCGGCTCGAGCAACCATGGAAGTCATTCATTGATCCTCGGTCTTCGAGCGTCACCGGCCGCAGGGCCGCCGGCGACGGAGGCCGAGGACCTTTCGCGGATCGCCTCGCGCTCCGCGTGCTCTGAAAGGAACTTTCCATGCGAACTTGCTTGTCGGCGGCGACCGCCGCCGCCCTCGTGCTCCTCGGAGCGTGCGTCGTGGAGGAAGCCTACGGGCCGGAAGAGGGGCTCGAGCAACAGGAAGCCTGGGATCAACCGCTGACGGGCGACGGGCTGACCGCCACGCTGACTGTCGCGTCGGACTGGGGGACCGGGTACTGCGCCGACGTCGCCATCCGGAACACGGGAACCACGACGACAACGAGCTGGCGGATCACCACGAACCTGAACGGCTCCACGCCCACAAACGCGTGGAGCGCCACCACGAGCGTGAGCGGGTCGCAGCTGGTCGCCACCCCAGCAGCCCACAACGCGACCCTGGCGGCGGGCGCATCGACGAGCTTCGGGTTCTGCGCCAACGCGAGCGGTCCCGCGCAGCGCCCAGCGCTCGCCAGCGTGACGGCGGGCGGGTCCGGCAGCGCCAGCAGCAGCAGCTCCAGCAGCAGCAGCGCCAGCAGCAGCAGCAGCAGCAGTTCCAGCAGCACCAGCGCCAGCACCGGCAGCGGCGGCTCCGGCGGCTCCGGCGGCGCGGGCGGCTCCGGAGGCAGCGGCGGCTCCGGCGGTAGCGGCGGCGCCGCCCCGACAGGGCATTACCAGATGGAGGACCTCGACCGCGGCGTCGTCGCCGTCAAGGTCTCGAACGGCGTCTACATCGGATGGAGGATGTTCGGTTACGAGTACGACGCGGCCAACCCGAGCGCGATCTCGTACGATGTGTACCGCAACGGCACGCGCATCGCGAACGTCACGAACAGCACCAACACCCTCGATACCGCCGGCACCAGCACGTCGACCTACGCGATCCGGGCAGTCGTCGGCGGCGTCGCTCAAGCCGCCTCCCCCGCCGCCGCCACCTGGGGCCAGAACTACCTCCGCATCCCCCTCACGGCCCCCGCGGGCGGAACGACGCCATCGAAATGCGATAACGCCGGCGAGAGCTACTCGTACTCCGCGAACGACGCGAGCGTCGGAGACGTGGACGGTGACGGGCAGTACGAGATCATCCTCAAGTGGGATCCCTCGAACGCCAAGGACAACTCCCAGGCCGGCTGCACGGGGCCTGTTTACCTCGACGCCTACAAGCTCGACGGGAAGCGCCTCTTCCGCATCGACCTCGGGAGGAACATCCGGGCGGGCGCGCACTACACCCAGTTCGTCGTGTACGACTTCGACGGCGACGGCAACGCGGAGATCGCGGTGAAGACCGCTCCCGGCGCGCGCGACGGCGCCGGCGCCTACCTCAGCCGAGGTCCCGCGGCCTCCGACGACGACGCGGCGGACTACAGGAACGCCGCGGGCTACGTGCTCACCGGCCCCGAGTACCTGACGGTGTTCAGCGGCGCGAGCGGCGCGGAGCTCGCGACCGTCGCCTTCGACGTGGCCCGCGGGACGGTCTCGTCGTGGGGGGACTCGTACGGCAACCGCGTCGATCGGTTCCTCGCGAGCGCGGCGTTCGTGAGCGATCTCGGGACTGGCCAGGACGCGAGCGGCAGGCCGGCGATCCTGATGGCCCGCGGCTACTACACGCGAGCCACCGTGACCGCCTGGAGCTTCCGCGGCGGCAAGCTCACCCAGATCTGGAAGGCCGACAGCAACGCGAACACCGCCTACACGGGCCAGGGCGCCCACTCCATGGTCGTGGCCGACGTCGACGCCGACGGGGCGCAGGAGGTGATCTACGGGGCCTCGACGATCGACAGCAACGGCACCCGGAAGTGCTCGACGGCGCTCGGGCACGGCGACGCGCTGCACGTCAGCGACTTCGTCCTCTCACGCCCGGGGCTCGAGGTGTTCATGCCGCACGAGGACGGCACCAAGCCGACGTACGACATCCACGACGCGAACTCCTGCGCGATCCTCAAGCAGGGCCCCGTCACGGGGGCCGACACCGGGCGCGGCGTGGCGGGCGACGTGCTCGCGAGCAACGCCGGCGCGGAGATGTGGACCAACTCCACGGGAGGGCTCCTGTCCGCGACCAGCGGGTCGAACGTCGGGAGCCAGCCCGCGTCGGCCAACTTCCTGATCTGGTGGGACGCGGACGAGCTGCGCGAGCTGCAGAACAACACGTCGATCACCAAGTACGGCGGCGGCTCGCTCCTCAGCTGCAGCCAGTGCGCCTCGAACAACGGCACGAAGTCGACGCCGGCGCTCACGGCCGACCTGCTCGGCGACTGGCGGGAGGAGATCGTGTGGCGCGAGTCCGACAATTCGGCGCTGCGGCTGTACACAACGACGAACGTGACGACGCGCCGGCTCTACACGCTGATGCACGACCCCCAGTACCGCATGCAGGTCAGCTCGGAGCAGACCGCCTACAACCAGCCGCCTCACCCGAGCTTCCACATCGGCGGCGGAATGGCGGCGCCCCCCAGGCCGGACATCCACGTGAAGTGACGCCGATGCCCTGACCGATTCCCTCGTTCTGCTGGCAATTTATCAAAAGAAGAGATTGAACAGGGAGGCGGGGAGACGGGGAGGTTCATGGGATTTTACTCCCCGTCTCCCCGCCTCTCTGTGAATTTTTCCGAGATTGGAGAGGATGCTTCAGGTCGATGCCGCGAGCTCGACAGGCGCGTCGGTCCCGTCACTTCCGGTACTGCGCGAGCGTCAGGCCGGCGTCCTCGGTGCCGTCGGCCACCAGGCCCGCCATGACCCGGGCGCCGGTCTCGTTGAAATGGGTGCCGTCGACCGATTTGTCCGCCCGGACGAGGAAGAAGTCCTCGCCCGCCGCCACGCACCCGATCGAGTTGAGGTGGGCGAGCGTCTTCGCGTTGAGATCGATGACGGCCACGTCCAGCTCGTCTCCGAGCTCGCGCATCGCCTGCGAATGGGCGCTCAGGCCATTGCCGAATTCGTGGCTGTCCCCGGAGCACGATCGCCGCGGGGGCGGGGTGACCAGCACCGGCGTCGCGGCGCGCGCCTGCGCGCCCGTGATGTACTGCTCGAGGTACGATTTGAAGTCCGTCGCGGGGTCCAGGTAATAGGGAATGGTCTTGCCGTCGTGCTCGTACGTCGCTGTCTTGTTGCTGTCGTTCGTGCCGAACTGCACGAGGAAGTAGTCTCCGCTCTGGATGTCCTCGAGGACGTCGTCGAGGCGGCCCTCGTCGATGTACCGGCGCGCGGTCCGGCCGCCGATGGCCCGGTTGTCGACGCGCACCCGCTCGTCGAAGAACTCCCCCAGCATCTGGCCCCAGCCCGCCTGGTGAAGGGCGCTGTTCACGTAGGTCTGAACGGTCGAGTCGCCGGCGATGTACACCGTGACGTCCGGCAGCTCGGCGCTCCCGCCGCCGCCTTCCGAGCCGCCTGAAGCGCTCGTCGTCCCTCCGGCCGCGCCGCCGCCGCCACCCTCTCCCGCGCCGCCCACACCCGTGGCGCTGGAGCCGGAAGCGCTGCTCGCACCGCCCGCACCGCTGCTGGCGCTCGTGCTTGCGCTGGTGCTGGTACTGGTGCTGCTACCGCCGCCACCGCCGCCGCCTGTGGTCTGCGTGGCGGGGTGATCGTCGGGGTCTCCCGAGCTGCACCCCCCCGACGCGAAGCCGATGCCGGCGACGAAAGAATGAAGCACGACGGTCATGAAGATAGGCCGAATTCGCATGACGAGCTCCTGCAGGAAAACAGTGCACGGCGAGCACGCGTCGGGTGCGTGCCCGGAGGGACGTACGTGGCCAGCGGGGGTGAAGAGCGCGCGAAGCGATGACAAAGCGCCGCGCTGTCCTCCCCACGTGCGCCGAGGCGGCTGCGATCAATCACGCGTCGTTCGATTTTCTCGCGGGCGCCCGGGCCGTCGCGTCAAAGCGCAAATTTTCATGAGAACGACCGTTCCTCGGCTCGACGCCAGGCCAACGGGGCGCCGTCAGAGCTCGACGCCGAGCAGCACGCCAGGCCGGAAACGGTACCGCGTAAAGACGGTCTCGGTCCCCTGCTCGAGCGCGAGATCGTAGCGGACGCGCGCGGGATCGAGCTCGACGAAGAGCTCCGTGAACAGCCGGACATCGCGGCTCAGCGGCAGCTTGGCGACGGCGCCGGCCACGAGCACGAGCGCGTTCGAGGCGCTCGCCCCGGCGGGGACGAACGACGGCGCCCCAGCGCTGCCTGGCCGCGGCGCCGCCTCGACATGATCGAGGCCCGCGCCGAGCCGCGCGCCGAGCTCCAGCAGCGCCGCGCCGGGCGTGAGGGCGTAGAGCCAGGAGGCGTCCGCGCGGAGCGCTATCGTGCGGAGATCGAGGCCGATGCGCGGCTCCTCGAAGCGGCGCTCGAACTGGTACTGGATGCGCGCGTCGAGGGCGAGCCGCTGCCGCCCCGAGCTCGCGCCGAGCGCGACGCGAACGCCAGGGCCGTGCGTCCAGCCGATCTCCGCCGAGTGCACCGTGACGCCGTAGAACGCCCCGAGCTCCAGCGCGCCGCGCAGCGCCGGCGCCGCCTGGCCCGGCGCGTTGCCCGGCGGCGCTGCCCGGCCCGGCGGGTTGCCCGCCGGCGCCGCCTGGCCAGGCGGGTTGCCCGCCGGCGCCGCCTGGCGGAGGACGAGCGCGCGCGCCTGTTCCCGATCGAGCGACGCGCGCGCGCCCCCGCGCAGCGACCGCAGCGAGAGCTCCACGACCTGGGCCACGGACTCGCGATCGAGCTCGTCGAAGCCGCCCGAGAGCTCGATCGAGCGCACCAGGAAGCGATCGGCCACGGGATCGGTGAAGTAGAGCGCGGCGCGGCGCGGGTCGCTCACGTCGATCCAGCAGGAGAGGGCCACGCCGGAGGAGGCCCGCGCAGCGAAGAGCGCCGCCGCGTCGAACGTCGGCGCGACCCGGAACCGGAGCGCGAACGCGGAGAGCGCCTGGGATTCGAGCGCCGCCCGGATCGCGCCGAGGTTCGGCGCGGGGCCCGTCAGCACGATCTCCACCACCGGCGCGCCGGGCGACGCGGGCGCCGCCGAAGGCCCCTCCTCCATGGCCGTGGCGCGCGCCGCGGAGAGCGCGATCGCCGCGGCGAACCCGAGCCAGATCGGCGCTCGCTCCGTGATCACCCTCCGAGCTCGGCGAGGCGGCGGCGGGCGTGCTCGACGTACGGCGAGCCCGGGTGCTCCCGGAGCAGGCGCCGCCAGGTCTGCGCCTCGTCGCCGGCGCGCCCGAGCGCCCGCAGGGCGCGCCCGCGGCCATAGAGCGCCTCGACCGCGAGCGGGCGCGACCCGGCGACGCCGAGGTACCGATCGAACTGCGCGAGCGCCGCGGCAGGCGAGCCGTTGTGGAGGAGCAGGCCGCCAAGCGACACGAGGGAGAGCGTGGCCTCGGGCGACGACGCGAACCCCTTCTGGAGCGCGCGGTAGAGCTCGATGGCGCGCCGGGAGCGGCCGGCGCGCCGCGCGTCGTTGGCCTCCCGGAACAGCTGCTCCGCCGTCGAGGCGGTCGGAGAAGCGCCCGGCGAGGACGCCGCCGCGCTCGGCCCGCGCTCGGCCTCGCGCGGCCTCGGGGCGGCCGGCGCGAGCTCCGGCGGCGCCGTTTCGGTGGGCGCCGGCGCGGCCTCGCCCTCGGACGGAGCGGCCGCGGAGGACGCGGCAGCGCGCGCACGGGACACCGCCGCGCGCAGCGAGGGCTCGATCAGGCGGGCGCCCGGCCCCATCTCCGCTGCCGGGCGCGGCTGGACGAGCGCCGAGGTCGCGAGCGACACCCCGGCGACGAGGACGGCCGCCGCGGCGCAGAGCCAGGCGCTCCGCGTCCGTCCGGCCCAGCGCCGCCCCGCGAGGAGGCTCCGCGGTCGAGCGCCGTCGTCTCCGCGCCGGACGTCGTTGTCGGGCCGCACGGGCGCGCTCGCGAGCCGCACCGGCGCGCCTTCGCGCCGCTGCCGCGCGAGCGCTCCTGCGCGCCGCCGCCGCGCCGGCGCTCCCTCGCACGGCAGGTCGATCACGGCCCCGCCGATCGCGGCGTTCGCGATGCGCGCGAGGAGCTCTGCGTCCCCGGGCTCCGCCGCGCCCGCGGCGTCGAAGTCCAGCGCGAGCACCCAGCTGATCCGGCACGACGCGCAGGTGCCGAGGTGGGCGTCGAGGGCGAGCCGGTCCGGCTCGGTCGCGACGCCGCGGCGCACCCGCGTGAGGAGCTCGCTCCGACAGTCGGCGGTCATGTCTCCCTCCCCAGGAAGAGCTCGGCCAGCTTCGCGTTGTTGGCGAGCGCGCGCCGCAGCGCCTCCTTGCCGAGCCGGAGCCGACTCCAGACCGTGTTCGGAGAGACGCGGGCCAGCGCCGCGATCTCGTCGACCGTGTAGCCAAGCACGAAATGGAGGGCCAGCGCCTCCGCGGTCGCCTCGGGCATCCTGTCGAGCACCTCTAGCACCATCTTACGCCGCCGGCTCGAGACCGCCTCGGCGAACGGCGACGCGCCGCTCTCGTCCGGGGCCACGTCGATCGGCGCGCCCGGCTCGTCGAAGCGCGCGCGCACGCTGAGGCGCCGGCGCGCGCCCAGCGCGGTCATCACGGCGATCCGGTTGGCGAAGTGGAGCACGGTGCACTCCGCGCGAAAGGACGGCAGCGCCTGGAGCAGCGCGAGCACGGCTTCCTGGGTCACGTCCTCGACGTCGGGGTGATGCGGGCCGAGCACCTTCCGGACGCTCCGCAACATGGCGCCGCCGAGCTCGGTGATGAGCGTGCGGATCGCCGCCGGATCGCGCGCGGCGGCGGCGCGCGCGAGGCCGAGCAGCTCGTCGGCCCGCGGAGGCGCTCCCTCCGGCGGCGCGTGGAGGTCAGTCACGGGCTTTCGCATTCTGGCGACGATGGTGGAGTCCATGAGTGCCGATCATCAGGGCGCGCAGCGCGGAGCCCGGCGGAGGTGGCGCGACTAGGGCCCTCCGGAGCGCGGCCAGCCGTCGGTGTCCCACGCCAGATCGGAGATCCGCAGCGTGGGGGCGCCGTTCGATTGCGCGTCGTAGGCGTGATAGATGTTGTAAGAGCGATCGCCGGAGAACAGCACGGCATTGTGCCCGGGCCCTCGCCAGCGGGAGCCTCCTTCCACGAGGATGCTGCCGCCGCCGGACATCATCGGTGTCCCCTTCTTGTCGACGTACGGGCCTGTGATGCTCGTCGAACGACCGACGGCGATCTTGTACGTGCTGTCCGTCCCACGGCAGCAGGCGTCGAACGAGACGAACAGGTAATAGAAGCCGCAGCGCCGGACGATGAAGGGCGCCTCGAGCGCCCCGCGCGCGTCGGGGCGGGCGGCGAGGGCGTGGAGCTCCTTGTCGGCCCGCTCCCCCGACGGGGCGAGCTTCACCATCTTGATACCGCCCCAGAAGCTCCCGAACACGAGCCACGGCGTCCCCTCCTCATCCATCGCGACGTTGGGATCGATCGCGTTCCAGTCGTCCCGCGCCCCGCCGTCGTTGGAGCAGATGGCGGCGCCGCGGTCCGTCCAGGGACCTGCCGAGTCGAGCGATGCCTTCGTCGCGTGCCCGATGCACGACCGGTTGCTGCCGAACGTGGAGGCGGAGTAGTAGAGATGGTAGGTGTCGCCGAAGCGCGAGATATCGGGCGCCCACAGGTCGCTCACGCCCGGGACCTTCTCTTCCAGCCAGGCGGGCTTCGCGTCGAACACCCGACCTGCGGCCTGCCACGTGGTGAGGTTCGACGAGCTCTTCATCGGGAGCCTGTCCCCCGTCTGGAACAGGTAGTAGCGGTCGCCCGCCTGGATGATGGCCGGGTCGTGGGTCCCCAGGTTCCCGGACAGGGGCAGCGCCTCTGGCGGGCTCGCCGGGTCGTAGAGGGCATCGGCGCACCTGTCCGCGGCCCCTCCCGCGCCGCCGCCGCTGCCGCCGGCGCCGCCGCTGCCGCCGGCGCCGCCGCTGCCTCCGGCGTCGCCGCTGCCACCCGCGCCGCCGCTCCCGCCGGCGCCCCCGGCGCCCCCCACCCCGGCCGTCGCGCTCGGATGGCCTCCCGCGCCGCTGCTCGCCGTGGTGGCGGAAGCGGTGGTCGTGCCGCCCGCGCCGGTGGCGCCGCTGTCCTGGCCGCCTGAGCCGGAGCCCTGCGCCGAGGGCTCCGTGCTGCAGCCCGCGAGCGTTGCGACGACGCCGATCAGGAGGCTCGACGTGGGCGAGGACACCTGTCGTCGCCGTGACCGGCAAAGCGTGAGACGCATCTTGAACTCCTGAGGCTCCATGGGCGGATCATCCGTCGAGGTGCTGGCCATGGGGTCGGCTCGATGTCCTCCGGGACGGGTCGCCCCGCTCTCCCACGTGGGCCGGAGCGCCCACGATCAATCATGGGTTGCTCGAGCTTCTCGTGGAGCGCCAAAAACCGTCTTCGCAGAAATTTTACACCGAGACGGCGATGCCACGAATCATCGTGCGACGCGCCGAGCTTCGTAGATGTCGGCCACCCCGCTCCGCGTCGACGCGAAGAACAGGACGGCCCCGTCGGGCGAGAGGTGTGGATCGGTGTCGCGCTCTTCGGGAAGGTTCAGCGGCTCACCGAGCGACTCCGCCTCTTCGAAGGCCGCGTCGGTCGACGGCCGTCGCGCCCAGAACAGGTCTCCTCCGCCCTCGCGGCTCGATCGGAACAGGATCTGCTTGCCGTCGTCGAACAGGAACGGGCCGCCCTCGTCGCCTGGGCCGTCCAGCCCGGCGAGCGGGACGAGCGCGCTCCAGTCGTCCTCCGGGCGTTCGCGCGACGCGATCGCGAGGTACGTCTCCGCGTCCGCGGGCGTGACGCCGGTCACGACGTGGAGCCCTGGGGGATCGACGTGAGCGCCCATCACCGTGGCGCCCTCGACGGCGAGGGCGTCCACGTGCGCTGGCGTTCCCCACGGGTCGTCCCGGCTGGCGCGCTCGGCCAGCCAGGTGCCCTCCGGCTCGCGCCTGCTGTAGAACCAGATCCGGAGCCCATCCCCGGAGACGCAGGGGGTATCCTCGATGCTCTCGGCCAGGTTGATGTTCTCCACGGCGTGCGGCGGGTCCCAGGGCGAGCCCACCCCTGCCCGCCGCGACGTCCAGATGTCCCGGTTCCCCTCGCGATCGGACATGAAATAGATCTCGAGCAGATCGTCCGTGAGGGTCGGGTCCTCTTCCCTTTCGCTGCTGTTGAGCTCCGTCATCGCCGCCGGCGCCTCGAACCTCGGCCGCTCCGGCACGCTCCCTCCCCCGCCCTGCCCTGGCGCGAACACGCCGATGACGAAGCGCTGGTCCTCGCACCCCGCCCCGCCGAGCGCGAGCCAGAGCCCCCACGCCACCGTGATCTCCCGGGACCGCCACCTCATCTACCCCCGTTCATACGCGCCCATGCCCGCTGGATCGAGCCCCCGTCCCTGCCGACGAGGGCGGGGCGCCTCACCCGACGCCGGCCTCGCTCGGCGGCGCGAGGTGCTGGAGGATCGACGGATCGAGGCCGCGCGCCCCCTCCGCCCTCAGGAGCCGGCTCGCGGCGCCGCTGGCGATCGAGCCGATCAGGAAGACGGCGACGCCGAAGAGCAGGATCGGGTTGCGACCGTAGATGTCCGATAGCTTGCCGCAGATGGGCACCAGCACCGACGAGGTGAGCAGGTAGGCGATGGTGACCCAGGCGTACTGGTGCGAAGCGGAAGACGCGGCCGATCCCGGCATGGGCGCGCACGACATCGGCCCCCTGGGTCGTCCAGGAGATCAGCCCCGAGCAGCGCGTCGAGGAGGATCGTGATGCTCGACGGGGCGTCAGCGCGCGGGCTCGTCGAGCAGTGCGCGGACGCGCCCCTCGACAGCCGCAAACTCGGGGGTATCGTCGGCAAGACAGAGATTGGCATAGTCGAGGCGAACGAGGTACCTACGGGTCGCGGACGCCAACACGCTCGGCGACGACAGCCAGCGGGGCAGCCCGACGCCATCCGATCGATGCGCGCCGGCTGCCCCGCCTCCTTGTGCAAGCGCGTGAAGCATGGCCACCTCGAACGGCGCCCGAGCAGCGCCGGTGTGTCCATCCCTCCTCAGCCGCGTGCATCAGGCGACCTCGCCCCTCCTGGCCGCCGGCGCATGTAAATCTTCATCGTTTCTCAGCGCAAAAGTATCTTCCTGAGCGATCGGCTGGTGAAGCCCCCCAAAAAAGACAAAGGACCCGTGATTGATCCTGGGCGCCTCGGCTCACCTGGACCACGAGAGGAAGGAGCTGAGGTGACCGTGTGGTCCGCGCGTCGTATCGTGTCTCTGGTGAACCGCGCGGTGGAGTGCTGGTCGAGCCGGAGCGCAGCGAGCCTGCACTGTCGGACGACCTTCAACGAGCAGCTCGGCCTCGGATCGACTTGAATCATTGAATGGTGAAACCATGAACTTCAAGCACGCTTACGCTTCCGGTGCATTGCTGTCGATCGGCCTCGTCGGCTGCGTCGCGACGGACGACGGCTCCGCGGACGCGCACGCCATGGACGTGGACTCGCGGAGCGACGCGCTCAGCGCCGTCAGGGTCGAGGCCGAGGCGCAGTCGTGGTCAATCTCCGCCGGAGACAGGATCGAGACCAACTCGGGCAACGTGAAGCTCCGTGCCAGCCAGAGCGGCGACTTCTTCAAGTTCTCGAAGCCGGTCGAGGCCGGCACGTACAGGCTCGTCCTCCGCTACGCCAAGCGGAACGTATACGGCAAGTACGACGTCAACGTGGCCGGCGCGACGGTGGGGAGCCTCGACGCCTACAGCTCGTCCACGGGCGACAGCTGGACGACGGCGACGCTCGGGGAGAAGGCGCTCTCCGGCAGTGTCGAATTCTCGTTCCAGGTCACGGGCAAGAACTCCTCCGCGCGGGGCTATGACCTGAAGGTCGATTACATCGAGCTCGTGCCCGTGGAGAGCGGCGGCGACTCGGGCGGCGGCGGGACGGGGGCCGCGGGCGGAGGCGGGCCAGGGGACGGCGGAGCGCCGGGAGCGAGCGGCGGCGCCGGCGGCGCGGGCGGAGCGACCGACACCTGCGGCAGGGCCGCCACGTGCGGCTCGCACAAGTGGGCGTGCTGGCCGATGCCGAATCCGGCGGGCAGCGGCCTGCCCAACCCCGCGAGCTACACCGATCTCGGCGGCGGCGTGGTGCACGACGACGTCACGTGCCTCGACTGGCAGCAGAGCCCTCCCGCGGACGTGTACACGTGGGACCAGGCGATCAGCTACTGCGACTCTCTGACGCTCGGCGGGTTCTCCGACTGGCGTCTGCCCACGCGCATCGAGATGACCTCGCTCGTGGACTTCACCCGGAGCCCGGCCATCGACAGGACCGCGTTCCCGGGAGCCCGGGGGGGCTTCCACAAGACGTCGTCCGATTGGATCCTCACGATCCGGCAGGCCGGCGCCGGGCGCGGTCGCGACTTCGCCTGGGCCTTCAACGTCAGCGACGGGATCGTCAGCAACGCCTACTCCAAGGCGACTGCGGCGAGCCTGCGCTGCGTGCGGGGCAACGGCGCGGGGGAGGCGCCGAGCAGCCCGGCCGTGGCGCCGCCCGACCAGTACACCGTCGTGTCACAAGGAGAGGTGAGAGACAACTACACAGGGCTCGTCTGGCAGCAGGGGTATTCACCGACCACGATGACGTGGGAGGAGGCGAAGAGCTATTGCGCGACGCTCGATCTGAACGACCACGCCTGGCGCTTGCCGAGCATCCGGGAGCTGGCGACCCTCGTCGACGAGGCGCTGGTCGGGCCCTCGATCCACCGGACGATGTTCCCCGACACGCAGTACGGCGCCCGGAGCAACGACTGGTACTGGGGCTCCCACGCGGCCGCACGGAACGCGTCGGCGGCGTGGGCGCTCAACTTCGACGACGGCTTCACCGGGTTCAACGCCGGCGCCAGCGGCAAGTGGAACTACTTCACGGCAGGCTGGGCGAGGTGCGTGCGCTGAAGTTCGCTCGGCGGGGCGACCGGTGACTCAGCCATGGCGCTGGCGCGGCGATCGGAGGAATCCGAGCGACGCCGCGAGATGCCGCTGTGCGGACGAAAAAACGTTGTTGGGCTGCCATCGCCCCCGCGCCGGCCCAGGGGATCAGCGCCTGCCTGCCCATCGCCCAGCTCTGGCGGGGCTCACGACCGACGCCAGCTGGGCCAAGTACGAGGGCAACCACGCCGATACGTGCAGAGGCTCTGCTGGTAGCTCGCCTCCGGCTACGAGCCTTCCTTAGCACGGCAGCCGTGCTCGCCTCGTCTCCTAGACTGTTCCGCTCGACCAGAAAATTCCACCCCCGCGGCTCCTCCGGGATGCGCGAAAAAAAATGCGAGTGGGCACCTCAGAGTCGTGACCGAAAGCCAGCACCTCGTCCCACATACCCATCGAGTTCTGGAAACGGTGATCTCGGACGTTCCTTCGCGGCGGCTCAGCGGCCCCGCGATCGCGGAGTGATCCGTGACCAGCTCACGCACCCCACGCTCCGGCAGCGTCGGCGTCGGCGTCGGCTTTTGGCTTTTCCTCGATTGGCTTGGAAGGCGAGTACTACAATGAGAGACATTACCTATGGGACCATGGCCCTGGTCGTAGTGGGAGCCCTGAGTGCGTGCAGCGGGCCCGAATCGGGCGATGACGGCTCGGGTGGCGGTCAGAGTGCAGGCGGCGCGTCCGGGCAGGCGTCCAGCGGCGCGTCCGGCCAGACTTCCAGCGGCGCGTCCGGCCAGACTTCCAGCGGCGCGTCCGGCCAGACTTCCAGCAGCGCGTCCGGCCAGACTTCCAGCAGCGCGTCCGGCCAGACTTCCAGCAGCGCGTCGGGCGGAGGAGCAACCGGCGCGGGTGGCACCGACAGTCCAGGCGAGTCAATCTGCGGCGTGACACCGGCCGCCGCGACTGGCCACGTCAAGCTGGAGGACCTGTGCCGCGGCGTGGTGGCCGTGCGCTCGGGCGAGGGCAACTTCATCAGCTGGCGGTTGATGGGCTACGAGGATCCCGGGATCGGGTTCAACGTCTACCGCGACGGCACCAAGGTGAACGACGCTCCCATCACCGACTCGACCAACTACCTCGACTCGGGGGCGCCCGGAGGCGCGAAGTACACCGTCCGCGCCGTGATCGATGGCGTCGAGCAGGGCGACTCGGCCAACACGCGCGACGGGGACTCAGGCACCCCCACGTGGCAGCAGAACTATCTGACCATCCCGCTCAAAACGCCCGACAATTACGAAGCCGGAGACGCCTCTCCCGGCGATCTCGACGGCGACGGCGACTACGAGCTCGTGGTCAAGGAGCAGGACACCCCGCGCGATCCGTCGCAAGACGGCCGCACCGGCCAGCCAAAATTCGCGGCCTACGACACCGACGGCACCTTCTTGTGGCGCATCGACCTGGGCATCAACATCCGCGAGAGCGAGCACACCACGCCCTTCGTCGTGTACGATCTGGACGGCGATGGTCGCGCTGAGATCGCCATCAAGACCGCTCCTGGCACGCGCGATGGGAAGGGAGCGTTCCTGCACACCGGTCCCGCCGCCGACGATGACGACTCGCGAGACTATCGCAACGGGGCGGGCAAGATCTTGAGCGGGCCGGAATATCTCACGATCTTCAGCGGCGTCGACGGCTCGGAGCTCGCGACCATCGGGTACCACGCCCCCATCACGAGCGGCAGCTTCGGCGACAACAACGGCAACCGCTCGGATCGCTACAACGCCACGCTGGCGTTCCTCGACGACTCCGGCCAGCCGAGCGTCGTCATGCAGCGGGGCTACTACGCCCGAACGACGTTCGGAGCGTACAACTACCGCGACGGCAAGCTGAGCCTGATGTGGAGCTTCGATTCGTCCGCGAACGGCAACGGTGCCTACGCCAGCAAGGGCACTCACAGCGTCATGGCAGCGGATACGGACGGCGACTTGAGGCAGGAGATCATCCCTGGTGGCGCGACGATCGGCCCCGACGGCAAGGGCAAGTGCGCCGTCAATTTCGGCGCGCACGGCGACGCGCTCCACATCACCGACCTGGTCCCCTCACGCCCCGGGCTCGAGGTGTTCCAGCCGACCGAACAGAACGGCGTGCCCTCTTACTTCCTCCGAGATGCGGAGACCTGCGAGATCCTGTGGCGCGGCCCGAACAGCGACGGCGAGGGGCCGGGCCGCGGCGCTGCCGACGACATCTCCCCCGATAACCCGGGAGGTGAGGCCTGGACCAACACCGCCGGCCTGTTCAATGCGGAGAGCGGTCGCAACATCGGCTCCCGTCCTCGCCAGGTGAACTTCCTGATCTGGTGGGACGGCGACGAGAGCCGCGAGCTACTCGACGGCAACACCGTCACGAACTTCGACGGCGAAGGTCGGGGCTTCACCGCGAACGGCTGCACCTCGATCAACGGCACCAAATCGGTGCCGACGCTCAGCGCGGATCTGTTCGGCGACTGGCGCGAGGAGGTCGTGTTCCTGTGCGGCAACAGCCTGCGCATCTACACCACCGATCAGATCACGAAACGCCGCATCTACACGCTGATGCACGATCCGCAGTACCGTGCCAACGTGTCGGCGCAAAACGCGAGCTACAACCAGCCGCCGCACACCAGCTTCCATATCGGCGACGGCATGAGGGAGCCCCCCAGACCCAACATCACGGTGCGGTGATGTCGCGGTGACATCGTGCGGCCGGAGCGCTTCCGTCAGCGGCGTCGCTCCGCCGCGCCGAGGGGCTCAGGCCGCGACGCGCGGCGGTGGGGAGGTCGAGGCGTGGTGCGGTGGCCCCCACACGCGCGCCCCGGTAGCCGCGCCCGCGGGGACGATGGCGTCGTGATCCTCGCAATGCTGCTTGTTCACGGCCGCGGCCGCAGAGATCTGGCGGAAGAACAAGTACTTCGGCGCTTCCCCGGTGCCGCCCGAGCACCCGCGGATCCATGCGTGGAGGTCCCATCGAAAGGACCCGACATGCCATCATCGCTCTACTTGTCGACGCAGGCGGGGCGCCTCACCCGACGCCGGCCCCGCTCGGCGGCGCGACGGCCGCGTCTCCTCCATCGGCCTGGAGCGGCACGCGGGGGAACCACAGCGCCGCGATGAAGCCCGTGACGCCCATGGCCGCGATGATCCAGAACACCGTGGTCAGGCCGGCCGTGAGCGCCTCCCCGAGGTGCTGGAGGATCGACGGATCGAGGCCACGCGCCCCCTCCGCCGTCAGGAGCCGGCTCGCTGCGTCCGCGGGGATCGACGGGTCCTTCGCGAGCTGGGCCGTCAGGACGCCGCCCATGATGCCCACCGCCACGACGCCGCCGAGCAGCCGGGAGAACATCGTGCTCGCGGTGGCGATCCCCCGCTGATCCCACGCGACGCTGCTCTGCACCGCGATGAGCAGCGCGACGTTGGAGAGCCCCATGCCCACGCCGAAGACAAGCGTCGTCGCGCGGAGCATCAGCGGCGTGTCGTGCGCCCCGCCGAGCGCGAGCGCGAGCCCCGCCGTCGCCGTGACGCCGAGGCCGATCCAGATGAGCGGGCGGAACCCGACCCGGGGGATGAGCCGCCCGCCGATGGCGCTCGCGACCGGCCAGCCGATGAGCATCGGCGCGATGGCGCTGCCGGCGTCCGTCGGGGTGCCGCGGAGCACGCCCTGCACGAAGAGCGGCACGAACGTGATCGTGCCCATCATCGCGCCGCCGAGGATCGCGCCGGCCACGTTGGAGATGAGCATCACCGGGCGCCGGAAGAGCGGCAGCGGGATCATCGGCTCGGGGGCCCGGCGCTCGACCGCGAAGAACGCGGCGAACAGCGCCGCCGACGCGACCGCCGCGAGCAGCGTCGTCTCCCCGCCGAGCCTCCCCGTGGCGAGCAGCAGCGCGACAACGCCGGCGGACAGGAGCGCCGCCCCGAGGAAATCGAGATCGTGAGGCCGCTTTTCGATGCGCTCGTGGAACGACGTGGCCACGAGCGCGGCGGACGCAACGCCGAACGGGATGTTGATGTAGAAGACCCAGCGCCACGAGAAGTAGTGCACGATGAGCCCGCCCACCATCGGGCCGATGATGCCGAACAACCCCCAGGCGGCCCCGAAGACGCCCTGGATCCGCGCGCGCTCCTTGAGATCGAAGATGTCGCCCGAGATGGTCATCGCCATCGGCTGCATCGCCCCGGCGCCGGCCCCCTGGAGGGCGCGGAAGGCGATGAGCTGCGGCATCGTCTGCGCCAGGCCGCTCGCGATCGAGCCGAGCAGGAAGACGGCGATGCCGAAGAGCATGATCGGCTTGCGGCCGTAGATGTCCGACAGCTTGCCGCAGATGGGCACCAGCACCGACGAGGTGAGCAGGTAGGCGGTGGTGACCCAGGCGTACTGGTGAATCCCGCCGAGATCGCCGATCACCGTGGGCATGGCGGTGGCGACGACGGTCGATTCGAGGGCGGCCATCGCGAGGGCCAGGATCAGCCCGGCGACGGTGAGGGCGCGGTGCGTCTTGCGTTCTGGAGCCATGCAGGTGGTGGATGTGGTGTGGATGAGCCGGCGCGGCAAGCGGGACGCCGCGCCGTGCGTCGGGCTGCTGGTCCAGCTGGGCGACGAGCTGCGCGCTGCGCGGGACAGCGGTCGGCGACCGCTGTCGGGGCAAGATGTGCGTCAACGTCTTGTGCGGAGAGCTCGTCGCATGACGAGCGCCCGGGGGTGGGTCCCCTACAGGGGGCGGTGCGACCGGAGAGGCTTCAACCGCGCGGCTTCACGCGGCGAGCACCGACGACCGGGTCATCACCTGGCTCACGCCGTCCGTCTCGGGGTCGGCCACGGGGGTGCTCACGGGGTGCGCGAGGGCATAGCGCAAGAGCTCGTGTGTCCACGGCTCGAATATCGTGAACACCTCGTCCGCGAGCGCGATGTACCGCGCGCGCGTCTCGGCGTCGAGCGGGATGCGCGCGAGCTCGGCGTGGTCGGCGTTCACCGCGTGGCCCGACTCGCGCTCGAAATGGAACGGGCCGCAGTAGCGCAGCTGCGTGCCAAGGCGCTTCTCCAGGGCCTCCGCCAGGGGAAGCATCGTCCCGAAGAGCACGTTGCCGGTCTCTTCGATCGCTTCGATGATGACGAGCCGCTCGAGGCCCGTCGTGCCCTTGATGAGCGCGGTGAGCCGCGCGGTGAGGATCCGATTCTGTATCGTCTCCTCACCCCAGAGGAAGTTCAGCAGGTCCGTGGCCCGGCCCTCGACGTCGTGGCCGAGCTTGGACAGATCCTCCAGGTACCACGGCCAGTGATGGTCGTCCTCGCGTGTGTGGGCGTTGACCATCTCTTGGTATTTGTCCGCCGCGTGCTCCTCCCGTAGTACGAATTTGTTCAGATCACCGAAGCTCAGGATGAAGTACGCCATGCATGGATAGAACGCGAGCCGCTCGCTCGGATCGAGCCGTTCGTTACGCATGTGCTCGAACAGGGGTAGACGAGCGTATGCCTGCTTCTTCTCGAAGATGTGCCGCAAGACCTGCCGCATGAGCGATCTCCTTTTCGGCTGTGGGTGTCAGTTGGTTGAACAATCCCTCTGTTTGCGTGAACCAAGCGCCGTGAGCGCCTGAGGCCTCAAGACAAGATCACGGCGCACCGAGCATGGACGTTGCTGCTGGACCTCACCTCGGTTGAAATCCTGCGCCCCCCTCGCGCTGCATTTCAAGCGCGATCACTGGAATTTTCCACGAACCACCTCAGACGTTTCTGCAACGCTGTGGGGTGCGTCCAGCCGGTGCATGCACTGTAGCGCACGCCCGGTGTAAGTTGCACCCACAATCTTGGGATCACCATTCAAATTTGAAACGGCGGCCGGTGGGCGAACCGGCGCTGGGGTGCGATACGGCTTGCGACGTTCGCGATTGGCTGACGATTGATCCTGCGAGACGCCCGAGAACACGTGGCGACTCAATGGACCGAATGTGGAAGCGGGCCGCGGTCATTGCCTCGTCCCATGTCTCCCCCGCCTTCACATGGGGCGCATGTCGCGGCTCCCCGTGTTCTGGTGGGATGCTGGCTGGTCCCACACGCGCGTACCTGAACGATGGCGAGCCCGGTATCCACGGCGCCGACCGAGGACGGCCGCCGCGAAGGTGCAGCCAAACAGCTTGAATGCCGGCGGCCAAGGCATGTAGCTTGCCGGCTGTGCCGTGAAAGACCAACTCGACTCAGCTCTGATGGTGGAACCCGAGAGCCGCGCGGTCCCGAAGAGCGCGCCCATGCGGGCGGAGATCGTGCGGCTGGTCCGTGAGAAGCGCTACGAGGAGGCGCTGGCGGTGCTGTACCGGGCGCGCGCGGAGTCGCCCGGCGATCGCGAGCTGCAGGCGAGCATCGAGCGGATCAAAGAGTTCCTCGCCGGCGCCTACGCCAAGCGGCTCGGCGGCCTCGATCAGGTGGCGGGGCCCATCCCGGTGTCGGCGGGTCGCTCGCCCGACGCGCTCTTGGTGGCGCGGTACATCGACGGCGCCTCGACGTTCGACGACATCATTCAAATGTGCCCGCTCGGGCGGCTCCGCACGCTGCAGGTGCTGGTCGGCCTCTACACGGGGAGGGAGGTGGCGTCGCCGTTCAGCGACCGGCCGTCGGTCTCCTTCCGGCCGCAGCTGGACACGCTGCCGTCCGAGGCCGGCGCCGATCCGGGGCCGCCGACCATGCCGGCGCGCGGTCTGGAGCGGCGACCGCCGGAAGCTCCCCCCGCGAGCGCGCCGGTTCCCCCCGCGAGCGCGCCGTTCACGCCGCGGGTGTACGAGACCGAGGAGGATCGGCTCTACCGCGAGGCGTTCGCCCGCGGCACCGCCGCGTTCGTGCAGCGCCGCTACGACGCTGCGATCGAGGCGTTCGAGGCGTGCGCGCGCATGCGCCCGGGCGATACGGCGTCGTCGGTCATGCTGCGCCGAGTGCGGCGCGACACGGGAGGCTGATGGCCATCGTCGTGGTCGCCGTTCCCGATCTGCGCGAGCGCATGCGGTGCATCCGCGTCATCGCCGGGCAGGCGCCGGTGAGCGCCCTCGGCGCCGCGACCTGGGAGGAGCTCGATCAAGCCCTCGACGGCGTGCAGAGCGCGGAGCTCATCATCTATGCGCCGTCGCTCCCGGGTGGGCCGGAGGACGCCGTCGCGCAGCTCCTCCGCCGCACGGCGCGGCTGGTGCTCGCCGTCAACGATGGCGTGGAGGTCCCGGGAGCGGCGAGCACCACGCGGGTGACGTGGCCCATCGCCGAGGAGACGCTCATCCTCATGGCGCACGCCGCGGGCGCCCAGTCGGCGCCGATCGGGATGAACTTCGTGCCCGTCGACTTCTTGCAGATGATCTGCATGTCCGGCGAGTCGCACGTCCTCGTGGTCAGCAACACCAGCGCCGACGTGGGTCTGATCGAGGTGCGGCGCGGCCAGGTGTGGACGGCGTTCGATGGTCTCGGCGTCGGCGAGGAGGCGTTCGCGCGGCTCATCCGCCCCGAGATGCGGGTGCGCGTCACCCCGGCCGTCGGCTCGACGAAGGAGCGCACCATCTTCAAGGACCTGGCGGAGCTGGTGCTCGACTCGCTGCGCCGGATCGACGAAGGCAGCGTGGAGGTGCCGCCGCCGATCTCGTCGAGGCGGATCGAGATCGCGCTCATCTCGCCGGAGCAGCGCGCGGCCCGCATCAAGCAGCTCAACGCCGACGCGCGGCGCCTCTTGATGGAACGCAGCTACAGCGAGGCGGCCTGCGTCCTCATCGACCTCTCGACGCTCGACCCCGCATCCAGCCTCGTGCGCGCTAACCTGGAACAGCTACGCAAGCTCGGATACCCAAGATGACCCGATCCATCGCATTCGCCAGCCTCAAGGGCGGAGTCGGAAAGACCACCGTGGCGCTCAACTGCGCCTTCGCCTTCGCGCGCCGAGGCGCGCGGACCCTGCTCGTCGACACGGATCTGCAGGGCGCCATCGGCATGTCGCTCGACGGCGTCAGCGACCGGCCCGGCCTCGCCGCGAACCTCGCGCGAGGCGGCCCCCCGCTCGAGGGCTTGGTGAAGACCCGGCTCCCGGAGCTCTGCCTCTTGCCCATGGGCCCCGTCGACGCGCTCGATGAGGATCGCTTCGCCATCAACGCGCGCGAGGCCAACATCGTGGGGCGCATCCTGGAGCACAGCCAGCGCGACTTCGACCTCGTCCTCTTCGACACGCCGGCCGGGCTCGGCGGGATGTCGCGCATCGCGCTGGAGGAGGTGGACAGCGTCATCGCCGTCGCGCAGTGCGAGCCGCTCGCGCTGCGGGCCATGCCCCGGCTGCTCGAGCTCCTGGCGCGGCTCCGCGACATCGGCTCCGCCTGCTCCCTGCTCGGCGTGGTCGGCACCATGAGCTCGTTCCGCGATCCGGTGCTCTTGGCCTCGCTGGAGGAGCTGTGGTCCCTCTACCGCGATCAGGTCTTCGACACCGCGGTCCCGCGCGACAGCACGTTCCTCCAGGCGAGCCGCGCGGGCGTGCCGCTCGGTCTGCTCAGCCGCCGCCCTCCGGCGGTCTCCGCGGTGTTCGACAAGCTGGTGGCCGAGATCGAGGAGCGCCTGGGCTCCAATGCAGGAGGCGAGGATGACGGTCCGATCCGTCTCGTGGACTGACGCGCAGCGGGTGACCTCGCTCCTCGCGCGGGTGACCACGACGCGGTCGCGGGAGCCCGCGACGCTCGTGACCGCCATGGGGGCAGCGCGCGCCGGCGCGCCGGGGAAGGCCGCGCCCGTGCCGGCGAAGGCCGCGCCCAAGGAGGTGAAGGAGGTGAAGGAGGTGAAGGAGGTGCCGCGCCTCGTTCAGACCTCCGACAACCCGGCCGATCGGCTCGACGTGCTCGTCGCCTGGACGCTCGATCACCATCCGTGCGTGGGCGCCTTCGTGGCCGACGACAACGGCCTCACGCTGGCGGCGCACGGCATCTCCGAGGCGCACGTGTCCCTCGTGGGGCCGCTGCTCTCGGCGCTGGTCGGCGTCCGCTCCATCCCCGGCGTCGACGCCACGGCGGGCGCGCTCTGGCTGGGCGCGCAGATGATGTCCTGGGTCGAGGCGCGCACGGCGCGCGGCGGCTTCTGCCTCGGCACCGTGGGCAACGAGGCTCTCTCCACGCGGTCGTTCGAGCAGCTGAAGGAGGCGCTCGAGACGACCTTGCGCGGGCTGTAGTACATCCGGTTCTTCAATGCGGGCGCGCGCGCCCAGGAGCGACGGAAGCACGATGATCGATACCAAAGTCCTCGACGCCGCAGTCCATGATCTCCGCAACATCCTCCGCGACGGGCTGCTGGCCACCGACATCTGGGAACGTACGGCGGGCCTGTCGCTCGCCGGCTTCAACCAGCAACCGGTGGCGGTGGCCCTCTTCACGCGCATCACCGAGGAGCTGGACAGCTCGCTGCGCGACTCGAACTTCCCTCCGCTAGGGCGGTATTACCTGCTCGACATGGCGGGCAACCACACCGTGGTGGTGGTCAACCACGGGAAGCTGCTCCAGGGCATGCTGGTGGACAACAAGCGGGCGAACCTGGGGATCCTCATCTCCGTCGCCATCCCGCGCATGATCGAGACCATTGCGCACGCGAGCGAGCGCTGAGCTGCTCGGCACCCCTCACCCGCCTCGGCGCCGCTGCCTGGAAGAGCGACGCTCTATCAACAACTTATTCAAAGGGACCTCCTTCACGTCGACTGGGACACCACGCTCGCCGAGGCGCTCCCCTGGGCCGCCGAGCCGGGCAAGGAGTACATCAAGCCCGCCGCGCGCAAGAACGTGACGCTGCGGCAGCTCGTCGCGCACCGCTCTGGCATCGCCTGCAGCTACGAGGTGGGCGACACCACGGTCGACAACCAGCTGTACAGCCAACCCCGATTACAGCGCCGCCTGGAAGAGCAAGACGCACCAGCAGGTGCTGAAGGAGTACGTGCGGGGGCCTTCCATCCCCGTCGGCGGGAACGCCACGGGGCTCCTCGCGGACTGCACCGGTTGAATCGCGTCACGCCGATCGCAAGCGGTCGCCCCGCACAGCGAAAGAAATGCCGCGTAACCATGCCGTTGCCAGGAATCGTCACGACGTTCTGGGCGCGCTCTGCGCGATCTCGCTCCTCGGAGCGGCCTGCGGGAGCACCGCCAGAAACCAGCTGGCCGGCGGCCCCGGGGGGATCGCGTCGGCGCCTGACGCGACGCTGGCCACCACCGCCGCGGGAGGCCCGCTCCTCGCCTTCGTGAGCGGCAAGGAGGGGAAGATCCGCGTCTACTCGGTCGACGAGCGCAGCGGCGGGTTGGCGCTGCTCCAGACCAACGCCGCGGAGGGGCTGCCGTCTTTCCTGGCCGTGGATCCGGCGCGGGCCCTGCTGTTCGCCGTGGACGAGGACAATGCCCTGATCCGCTCGTTCGAGCTGGACGCGGAGAGCGGCGTCCTCACCGCGATCAACGCGGTCAGCGCACAGGGCGACGGCCCAGCCCACCTGTCGCTCTCCACGGCCGGTGACTGGCTGCTGGTCGCCAATTACGAGGGCGGCAGCGTATCGGTGATCCCTGTGGCGCGGAACGGGGCGCTGGGCAACGCGACCGATACCGAGAGCCCGGGCGCGAAAGCCCACATGGCGATCACCGATCAGAGCGGCGCCTATGCCTTCGTGCCCTGCCTGGGCGCCGACCTGATCGCACAGTATGCGTTCGACAGCATCCAGGGCCTGCTCGAGCCCAACGCGGTCCCGAGCGCGGGCCTCCCGGCAAACTCCGGTCCGCGGCACCTCGCGTTTCATCCGCAGGGGGCGGTCGCCTTCGGGATCAACGAGACCGCGAGCACGATCACATCGTTTCGATTCGATCGAGCCTCGGGCCGGCTGACGCCCATCGCGACGGCCTCGACGCTGCCCGAGGGGTACTCGGGACGAAACACCGGGGCCGAGATCGCCGTGCACCCGACCGGCAGGTTCGTCTACGGTTCCAATCGCGGGCGCGATAGCATCGCCGTCTTCTCGGTCGACGCTTCGTCCGGGAAGCTCTCGCCGCTCGCCGATGTGCCGTCAGGGCACGGCGACGGCCCGCACACTCCGCGCAGCTTCGTGCTGTCGCCAGACGGCCATCTCCTCTACGCCGCCAACCAGAGATCCGGTCAGCTCGTCGCATTCCGTATCGAGGCCGACGGCAAGCTTGCGTCGCTCGGCGTCAAGGCGCGGGCGCCGGGCGCCACGTATGTCGGTTTGTTCCGCTTCCCGGCCCACCGCCGGCCGGCGCCACGATAGAGATCGACCTCCGGGAGGAGCTACCTCATGATCGCGCGCCGTCCGAGGGTTCAATGGCCTCGCCGCCTGCGGTGCGCCCTGCTGTGGGCGGCCTTCGTCCTGACCAGCGCTTGGCGGCCGCCGACCCGACCTCGCCCGTGGACCGGCCGCCAGACGCGCCGGCGCCGACGCCGACGCAAGATGCCATCGCGCGATGCCTCGCGCGGTGTTCCGCTACAAGTGGCCGCGCGAGGCGATCAAGGCCGTCATGACGGCCTATCAGCGCTGGTCGCCGGCTCTCCCGCCGGAGGCGAACGCCATGATGGTGGTGAGCTCCAGCGGCGTATCCGTCAGGTGACGCGGGCACGAACCATGACGACGCCATGGCCTGGATGACGGCGTTCGGTGACAAGCTGCGGCCGTACGCGTCCAGGTTCGCCGTGCCGAACTACATCGACGCCGACCAGAAGGACTGGCCGACCGCCTGCTACGGGAGCAACCTGGCGCGGCTTGTCGCCGTGAAGCAGAAATACGACCCGCAGAACGTCTTCCGTTTCGCCCAGAGCATCCCGACGCGCTCTCCCTGAGGGGTGGTGTCGACTTTGCCCGAGAAAGATCACAGGGAGACGGGGAGACAGGGAGATTTACCGAGTTTTTCTCCCTGACTCCCCGTCTCCCTGTTCAAATTGGACCAGTCCCCCTGCGGTGGCGCTGCAAACGGGCAGCTCGGCGACATGAGCCACCGGACCAGCACGACCTTGCATCGAAGGGCTGCCGGCGTGCGCGCATCGGACCGCGCGCATCCGCCCGAGCTCGTCCCTGTCGCCGGTCGCTCGCGTGGGCTCGCGCCGGAGCGGCAGCCAGCGCCGCGCACATCTACCGATCGGGCGACAGCGTCGTCATAACGACCCAATCCACCGCTTACCGCCGGCTCGCGCTTCCGCCGCCGAGCGAAGGGCGTCGAGCGGAGCATGGAGCGAGAAAGCAGCATGTCTGGAAAGGAAGCCTGCTCGAAGGAAACTACCTGACCCCGCTCATGGGCCGCCTTGGTCTGCTCCACCGGCGCGCGGAGCTCGACGGCCGGGTCGACGACGTGCGCGACGCCGACCGGGCGACCGAGTCGGTCGCCCGGCTCGGCCAGCTCATCTCGGAGCACGCCCACGTCGACGTCGTCGACCGCGGATCCGGCGTGCCGCCGGAGATCCTTCCCCGCATCTTCGACCGCTTCGTCACGGACGGCCATGCGTCCGGGATGGGCCTCGGGCTGTACCTGGCGAGCAGGATCGCCGCCGCCCACGGGGCCACGTTGGCCGTGAGCTCCCCTCCTGGAAACGGCGCGACGTTCCGACTGAGCTTGCCTGCGAGCGGACCGCCCGCTCGCGGGGACGACCTGTGATCCCGCTGCGGTAGCGGCGCAAACGCGCCTCGCGCCTGCGAGCGCGGCGCTCCGGCCGCGGTGGCGGGCGCCGCCGGCTCGGCTACACCGCGCGGATGCTCCGCCGGCTCCGCGAATGGCTCGACCGCGCGCTCTCGCCCCGCGCGCCCGCGCCCCCCGATCTCGCGGGGCTCGACGCGCCCGGGGCCGGGCCCCCCGACGGAGCGCCCGAGCCGCCCGGCGGCGACGACGTCGTGGTCATGCCGATCGAGGACGCGATCGACCTGCACACGTTCGCCCCGCGCGACGTCGCCTCCGTGGTCGAGGAGTACCTGCACGAGGCGCAGCTGCGCGGGTTCCGCGAGGTGCGCGTCATCCACGGCCGCGGCAAGGGCGTGCAGCGCCGCGTCGTCCGGGCCGTCCTCTCGCGCCACCCGGCCGTGGACGGCTTCCGCGACGCCCCGGCCTCCCGCGGCGGGTGGGGGGCCACCGTCGTGTGGCTCAAGCCGGCGGGCGGCGACCTCTCGCCCTGAGCCGCCGGCAGGGCCGCCTCTGGACGAGCACAGGCCCACGCGTAAGATGGCGCGCATGCCGCGCCCCCCCGCCACGCCCGACGACCCCGGCCCGCCGAGCCTCGCGGCCTCCACGGAGCCCCGCATGGCGAAGGGCGAGGTGCTCGCGGTGCCCCGGATCGAGCTGTGCGTCGAGCGCGAGGCGGGCAAGCCCGCGAGCCGGGTCATGGTGCTCGACGGCGATTTCATCCGCATCGGCTCCCACCCGAGCAACGACCTGGTGCTCGCCGACCGCGCCGTCTCCCGCTTCCACTGCATCCTCGAGCGCGTGAAGTCCACGTTCCGGCTGACGGACGTCGGCTCGCTCAACGGGACGACCATCGCCGGCGTCCGCGTGCGGGACGCCGACGCCATCCTGCCGGAGTGCCGCATCGAGCTCGGCGAGTCGGTCGTGCGCATCCGCGACGCCGACGCCGTCGCCGAGACCGAGCTCGCGCGCGCGGTCAGCTTCGGGGCGCTCCAGGGCGTGTCGGTCCCCATGCGGCGCCTCTTCCCCGTCCTCGATCGCGTGGCGAAGAGCGCGCCCGACGTGCTGATCGAGGGCGAGAACGGCACGGGCAAGGAGGTCATCGCCACCGAGCTCGTCCAGCGCGGCGCCCGCGCCGACAAGCCGCTCGTCATCGTCGACTGCGGCGCCATCTCGCCGAGCCTCATCGAGAGCGAGCTGTTCGGCCACGTGCGCGGCTCCTTCACGGGCGCCACGCGCGACCGCGCCGGCGCCTTCGAGGAGGCCGACGGCGGCACCGTCTTCCTCGACGAGATCGGCGAGCTGCCGCTGGAGATGCAGCCGAAGCTCCTCCGCGCCCTCGCCTCGCGCGAGGTGCGCAGGCTCGGCGAGAGCCGGGTGCGCAAGGTCGATATCCGGGTGATCGCCGCCACGAACCGGCGCCTGGAGCGCGAGGTGAACAGCGGCAGGTTCCGCGAGGACCTCTATTACCGCCTCTCGGTGCTCACCGTGCGCGTCCCGCCGCTGCGGGAGCGCAAGGAGGACATCGGCCTCCTCGTCCACTGCTTCCTGAACGAGCTCGGCGCCGTCGACAAGGTGCACCTCTTCTCCCCCGAGGTCATCGAGGACATGAAGCGTTACGACTGGCCCGGCAACGTCCGAGAGCTGAGGAACTACGTCGAGCGCCGCGTCGTGCTCGGCGAGGGCGCCGCCATGGGGGCGGCGCCGCCCGAGCGCAGCCCCGCGCCGCCGGGCGCCGCGCCGCCGGGCGCCGCGCCCGAGGAGCCCGCCGCGAACATCGAGATGCCCTTCAAGGAGGCGAAGGACGCGATCATCGACCAGTTCGAGCGGCGCTACCTCGCCGCCCTGCTGGCGTGGTCGAACGGCAACGTGAGCCGCGCCGCGCGCAAAGCAGGGCTCGACCGGATGTACCTCCACCGCCTCCTCCAGCGCCACGGGCTGCGCCGCGCCGCCGCCCTCGACTAAGCGAGCCGGGCATGCCGGGTCACATCGGGGCCAGCCCGAAGCCGCCACCCCTGCGATAGAAAAGGGCGCAGCGGTGCTGCACATGTCACAGTCGCGTCGCAATGGCGCGATCCGTCCGTGTGCGCAACCTCGCAAAATCTCTGAATATTTCAGAAACCGATCTGCTCCTCTGGCTCGCGGAGCATGCGCCAGCGACGGAGCTCCGCCACCCTGCGGACTTCCTCCCGGCGGAGCTCGCGGGCCGGGCGCAGCAGGCGCTCGGTCGCTCCCCGCCGTCGGCGCCGGCGGAGGAGCGGGTCGAGCGCCGCTGCGCCGAGTGCGCGAAGCTGCCGCCGAAGGCCGGGCTCCGCGTGGTCGAGGTCGGCGCCGACGCCGTCTGCGACCTGTGCGGCAGGTCGGCGAACAAGCGGGCAGCGCTCGCGATGATCGGCGCGTTCCACGCGCGCGGGCTGCGGAGGCTGCTCGTGGTCGGCGGCGGGCCAGGCACGTCCGAGGACCTGCGGCAGCTGCTCGCAGGCGAGGTCGAGATCCGCATCGTGGACGGAGAGGGTCACCGCAATGCGACGAAGGCCGACGCCGATCTCCGCTGGGCGGACGTCGTCGCGGTCTGGAGCTCGACGATCCTCTCCCACAAGGTGTCGAAGCTCTACACCGATCAGCGCGCCAGCTTCCGCGAGAAGCTCGTGACCGTCCCGCGGCGCGGCGTGGCCGCGCTGTGCATGGCCGTCACCGAGAAGGTGAGCGCGCCGGCGGGATGAGCGGCGCCCGGCCTCCCCGGCCGCCTTCCGCCGGGCGGCGCCTCACCCTTGCTCGGGGCGGTTGTTCGGTAAGCGCGAGCGCTCACGCGGGGCGGCTGCTCAGCCGCACCCGGCGGAAGGTGCGCCGCGCGTGGGGCACCCAGCCCTGGAAGTGCCAGCGCGCGGCCATGACCAGCCCGCGGACCCACTCGTCGGCGGCGTAGGCGACCCAGACGCCGGCGAGCCCCCAGCCGAGGTGGACGCCGAGCAGCCAGGACAGCCCGACGGCCACGGCGAACATCGAGAAGACGCCGAACCCGACAGGGAAGCGGGCGTCGCCGGTCGCGCGGAGCCCGTTGATGACGACCAGGTTGAGCGTGCGGCCCGGCTCGACGAGGAGGGTCAGCCAGAGCAGCCGGGAGCCGGTGGCGATCACCTCGGGATCGCGCGAGAAGAGGCCGAGCAGGTGGGGGCCGAGCAGCGCGGTGGCGATCACCAGGCTCACGCACACGCAGAACCCGATCGCCAGGCCGCTGCGCACCAGGCGATCGGCGCCCTGCAGATCGCCGGCGCCGATGTGGTGCCCGACAACGATCTCGGTCCCGAAGCCGATCGCCATGCCGAACAGCAGCAGGAAGTGCATGATCTGCATCGTGTACGTATGGGTGGTGAGCGCCGTCTGCCCCATGTTGGCGACCATCGCGAGGATGATCATGAAGCTGATGCGATAGACCACGTTCTCGCCCGCCCCCGGCAGGCCGATGTGCAGCATCTCGCGGAGGCGGTCGGGGCGAATGCGCCAGAAATCCTCGAAGGTCGGGCGGATCCCGAGGCGCGAGATCCAGAGCTGCCGGTGCATCCAGAACGAGAGCGCGCGCCCGACCACCGCGGCGACCGCGAGCCCCATCATGCCGAGCCCCGGAGCCCCGGCGACACCGAACATGAGCGGCAGGCTGAGCGCGAGCTGCACGATGTACATGACGACGATGAGGCGCAGCGTGTCGCGGGTGTAGGTGTGCGCGCGCAGCACCGAGCCCATCGAGAAATTCACCGCGTCGAACGCCAGCATCACGCCGACGGCGATCAGATAAGGCTCCGCGATCGGGAACAGGGAAGGCGGCAGGCGCATCAGCTCGAGGAGCGGCCTCGCGCCGATCGCGATGACGACGAAGCTGAAGACGCCGAGCCAGAGATTGGCCGCGAGCGACGCCCGCGCGACATGCTCCGCCCCGGCGCGGTCCCGCGCGCCGAGATACTGGGTGACCACCACGCTCGCGCCGACGCTGACGAAGCGAAAGGTGATCATGAAGGTCAACATGATCTGGTTGGACAGCCCGTACGCGGCGGCGGCCTCGTCCGAGAGGCGGCTGACCAGCCATACGCCGAACACGCCGACGAGCATGTGCAGCAGGTTCTCGCTGAAGATGGGCCAGGTGATCTCCAGCAAACGAGGGCGAGGGAGAGCGGGTGCAGGTAGGACCGATTGCAAAGCGCCGCATCCTACTCTGCCGAGGGGCACCTCGCCATGACGGAACACGGCCACACGAGCGCGGTCTCGCGGTCTCGCGGTCTCGCGCGCGGCCGCGGGGCGCGGGGCGCGGGGCGCGGGGCGCGGTGGTACGCGGAACGAAGGTTGGTGCCGCTGTCGCCTATCTCCTCACGGTCCGCTCGATCGCACGGAAACCTAGCGAGGCAGAGCGAAGCCGAGCGAAACCGAGCGAATGACACCGACTGCCCCGCGCCGCCCCCGGCGGCGCAGACGGAGAGGAAAGCTTCCGTCAACGCACGCAAGAGCGTGTTCTCGCTCGCATCCTTGCATGGTTGTCCCTTCCCGTATCCCCGCGGTTCGATTACTCTTGGAATGGGCGGAGCAGGGCACACTCGTCCTTCTGCGCCTGGAGGATCAAATGGGGATAGTGCACGGCAGCGCCCGATGGCTCCTGGCCGCGGCGGCCATGGCGCCGGCTGTCGCTGGCGGATGCTCCTGCGGCGATTCCGGCGGGACGATCGGCGCCACCTCCGGCGGCGGAGCCGACCAGAGCGCGGGGGGTGGCGGCTCCGGGGGAATCCCCTTCCTGGCGGGGAGCGGCGGGTCAGGGGTCACGAGCGGCGGGTGCGAAGGGCTCGAGTGCCAGCAGATCGCCTGTCCAGGCGGCGGCACGACCACCGTGAGCGGCACCGTGTACGAGCCCGCGGGCAAACTCCCGCTGTACAACGTCACGGTGTACGTCCCGAACAGGGAGCTTGAGCCCATCACCGACGGGGCGAGCTGCGATCGGTGCGATGTGACGCTCTCCGGCGATCCGATCGCGACCGCGCTGACG
This sequence comes from Sorangium sp. So ce117, assembly GCF_051524395.1. Lineage (NCBI taxonomy): Bacteria > Pseudomonadati > Myxococcota > Polyangiales > Polyangiaceae > Sorangium > Sorangium sp. So ce117. Next base: position 2,113,626 of record NZ_CP150309.1, on the reverse strand, counting down.
GACACGAACGGGCGCTTCGTGCTGGAGAACGTGCCCGTCGGGGTGGATATCCCGCTGGTCGTCCAGCTCGGCAAATGGCGGCGCCAGATCACGCTGCCGAAGGTCGAGGGGTGCGTCGACAACCCGACCGTGGACAGGACGGTCCGCCTGCCGCGCAGCAAGGCAGAGGGCCACCTCCCGAAGATCGCGCTGACGACCGGCGGCTCGGACGTGCTGGAGTGCCTGCTGTACAAGATGGGAATCGACGCGTCGGAGTTCACGCCGGAGGCGGGCGACGGGCGGGTGAACCTGTTCGCCGGGCGCGCCATCGAGGGCGACAGCGCGACGAGCAGGTATCGAGACGGCCTGAACGACGGCGCCCCCTTCTCCCTCGCGCGGGAGTTCTGGGGCTCTCTCGACGACCTGCGTCGATACGACATGGTGATCCTGTCGTGCGAAGGCTCCGAGTTCCGGGACGACAAGCCGGAGGCCGCGCTGCGAGCGATGTTCGACTACGCCTCCGCGGGAGGCCGCGTGTTCGCGTCGCACTGGCACAACACCTGGCTCCGGCTCGGGCCGGAGCGGTTCCCGGAGACGGCGGAATGGGACGAGGAGAGCGATCCCGACGACGGGCTCCCCGTGCTCGTCGACACGACGTTCCCGAAGGGCCTGGCGCTCCGGGACTGGCTCGCCAACGTGGGCGCGTCGACCGTGCCCGGGCAGATCGAGATCGACGATCCGCAGCACTGGGTCGACTCGGTGAACGAGGAGATCGCGACGCGGTGGCTCTACAACGAGGCCAACACCGATTTCGACGCGCCCGCGGGGGTCAAATACTTCACGTTCAACACGCCCATCGGCGCGCCGGAAGAAGCGCAGTGCGGCAGGTTCGTGTACACGGACATCCACGTTGCGGCGAGCGACGTCGCCGGGGCGCCGTTCCCGAGCGGCTGTGAAGACCGCGACGGGGAGATGCATGAGCTGACCGCCCAGGAGAAGGCGCTGCTCTTCATGCTGTTCGACCTGTCCGCCTGCATCGCGCCGGACGACGAGCCGCCGCCAGTGCCGGTGCCGACGTGACGAGCGCCTCGACGGCGCGGCGAGACGAACCGGGCGCGGCGCTGGACGCTTGACATCCCGGGGGCGCTCGCTCGCAATTTCCTGAGCGATATTGACGCTCTGCGCATGGATAGGCGGTTGCCCAGGGTGGTCACCCGACCACCAAGGGGAACACTGTAGCCTGCGTGGACCTGCGCGGCACAGCCCCCGCGCCCAGACCAGAGACGCAGCGCATCAGCGTCCGTTCCACGGGCTCCACCAACTGGCATATTTTTTGCGGACTCTCTGTTGCCTGCACACCACAGCTCCCTCAGATCGGCGCCCGTGAAGGCTTCGCCTCACGGTCTCGCTGGAGACCACCGGCCGCAGTTGTCCCCTGCGCGCACCAACACTGTATTTTGCCATACAAACAGCGTGGATTTTATGCCTCGATCAGAGGCACGCAGAGGGCTTGCCATGGCGCTGAACTGCCCTTTTAATGCCGCGCCATCCGGATACTTCTCTTGGAGGACATGATGAAAAGTGTTTTGCTTCGCGGTGTGCTTGGCAGGTCGAAGTGGTCATTCGGCCTTGCGGTGGTTGCGCTGCAAGCCACCGTGCTGATCGGCTGCGGTGACGCGGGGACGGAGGACGGCGCGGGCGGCTCGGGCGGCTCGGGCGGCTCGGGCGGCGGCGGGGCGACCTCCGCGAGCGCGACGACCTCGAGCGCCTCGACGACCTCCGCGACGACCTCGAGCGCCTCGACGACCTCCGCGAGCGCGACGACCTCGAGCGCCTCGACGACCTCGGCGACGACATCGGCCTCGTCGACGACGAGCGCGAGCACCGGGGGGATCCCCACGGACGGCACGCCGGTCGAGCGTCATGGCCGGCTGCGGGTCATGAACGGCAACATCGTCGGCGAGCACGGGTCCCCGGTCCAGCTCAAAGGCATGAGCCTGTTCTGGAGCCAGTGGAGCAACTACTACAACGGCAATGTCGTCAACTCGCTCGCGGACAACTGGGAGTCGACCGTCGTCCGCGCCGCCATGGGCATCGAGGGCGAAGACGGGTACCTCCAGGACGCGGGCGCCCAGAAGGCCAAGGCGAAGGCCATCGCCGACGCGGCGATCGCGAAGGGCATCTACGTCATCCTCGACTGGCACGATCACAACGCGCACCAGCACCTGGACCTGGCGAAGAGCTACTTCCGCGAGGTGGCGCAGGCCTACAAGAACACGCCCAACGTCATCTTCGAGGTGTTCAACGAGCCCCTCAACACGAACACCTGGCCCGCGGTGAAGTCCTACGCCGAGGCGGTGATCTCCGAGATCCGCGGCCAGGGCGCGAACAACCTGGTCATCGTCGGCTCGCCGAACTGGTCGCAGGACGTCGACATCGCCGCGGACAGTCCCCTCAGCGATCAGAACGTGGCGTACACCCTCCACTTCTATGCCAACACGCACAAGGCGTCGCTGCGCGACAAGGCCCAGAAAGCCATCAACAAGAAGCTGGCGCTCTTCGTGACCGAGTGGGGGACCTGCTCCGCCGACGGCAACGGCCAGCTCAACCTCGGCGAGTCGCAGACCTGGCTCGACTTCCTGGACTCGCACAACATCAGCTGGGCCAACTGGTCGCTTGGCGACAAGGCCGAGGCGTGCTCCGCGCTCAGGCCCAACGCAAACCAGATGGGCAACTGGAACGACAACGACCTCACCGAGTCGGGCAAGTGGGTGAAGGGGAAGATCGCAGAGTGATCCCCGCGCGGGTCACCGGCCGCTCGCGCCGGTGACCCGGCCCCGACCGAGGGCGCCGCTCACCCGTGCGCTCGTTTGCTCTCCACGGACAGGGGCCGCCCGGCACAGAAGGGGCATTGGTCGTCCGAGCACCAGTCGTCGTCCTCGAGGCCGAGCGCCCGGAGCTGCTCCAGCTCCCACGCGCGCGCCTCGGGCGAAAGCGGGGAGGGACAGGTGGACTCGTGGTCTCGCAGGCTGCTCAACATGGACGGTCCCGTTCGGTTGTGCTCCGGAGAGCGATTCCGGGATCTATCGCGCACCGCCCTGTAGCGCCCGCGAAATCGGCCCTCCCCCGCCGCGTCCTCCTACATCCGAACGTTTACGTGGTCGTAGTCGTTTACGTGGTCGTGGTCGTGGTCGTGGTCGTCAACGATAGGCCGTGAACGACCACGACCACGTAAACGTTCACGTTCACGTTCACGTTCACACTCACGTTGGTGACGGATGATGGGAAGAAGGGGCCGGCGCGCTCTTCAGCGGAGCGCACCCGCGCGCAGCCGCTCAGCGACCTCCCGGCGTCGCAGCTTGCCGCTCGTCGTCTTGGGCAGCTCGCCCGGCGGAACCAGGACAACCTGGTCCACCGTGACGCCGTTCGCCCGCAGCGCCTCCCGCACGCGCTCCACGAGGCCGGCTTGCTCGGACGCCTCGGCGCGCGTCTCGGCCACCACGTAGACCGACTCGGTCTGGCGCTCCTCGACGAACAGCCCGACCGCGACGACGCACCCGGCCCGGATCCCGTCGACCCGGGAGGCGATCTCCTCGATCACGGCGGGGATCATCGTGTGACCACCCTTGATGATCACCTCCTTCTTCCGGCCGGTGACGAACAGCGTCCCGCGGTCGATGAACCCGAGATCGCCCGTGCGCAGCCACCCGCCCACGAGCGCCTCGGCGGTCGCCTCGGGCTCGTTGAAATAGCCCTCCATCACCGTCTCCGAGCGCACCTCGATCTCCCCCACCGTGCGCTCCGGGACGGGGCTGCGCTGGGCGTCCACGATCCGGATCTCCGTGTGCGGGATCGGCCTGCCGACGCCGGTGAGCTCCAGCGAGAGGGGGCCAGGCGCGGCCTCCTCGACGCGGCCCTCGCGCTCCAAGAGGCCGCGATCCACCGTGAGGGCGCGCGGCTCGGCGTAGAGGTCGGGGAAGGTCACGGCGACCGTCGCCTCGGCCAGCCCGTAGACAGGGAAGAACGCCTCGATGCGGAAGCCGCAGGGCGCGAACGCCTCGGCGAAGCGGCGGAGCAAGGCGGGAGAGATCGGCTCGGCGCCGATCATCGCGCACCGCCACGCGCCGAGGTCGAGGCCCGCCTCGGCGGCGCGGCGGGCGAGGCCGATGCAGATGGCATAGGCGCTCGGCGGCCCGAGCGAGATGACGCCCCGGATGCTCGACATCTCCGCGAGCCACGAGAACGGCCGCGTCCGGAACTCGAGCGGCGAGAGCATGTGAACGGGGAAATCGTTGAAGAGCGGGAAGAGCAGCCCGCCGACGAGGCCCATGTCGTGGTGGAGCGGCAGCCACGAGACGCCCCCCGCGCCCTCGCCGCGCACCGGGAGCCGCTGGCTCATCGCGTCGAGGTGCAGCATCAGCCGCTCGTGCGGGATCACCACGCCGCGCGGGTGCCCGGTGCTTCCGCTCGTGAGCTGGATGAGCGCGGGCCCGGGCGCGCGCTCCGGATCGGGCAGCGAGCCCGCGAGGGGCGCGTCGAGCAGCGGCTCGGCGGCGAGCTGGAGGAGGCCGTCCGCCCCCTCTTCGCCCTGCGCGAAGCCGAGCAGCGCGGACGAGACAACGAGCGCGCGCGCGCCGACGCGGTCGGCTGTCCGCCGGAGCTCGCCGAGGAACGCCGCCACGTCCGTGAGCCGGTAGGGCACCCCGACCTGGATCGGCACCGCGCCGAGCACCCAGACGCCGAAGAGGCACGGCACCGCCACCTCCACGTCCGTCACGAGCAGGAGCACGCGATCACCCGGGCGCACCCCCGCCGCGAGCAGGCCCGACGCCGCCGCGCACGCGCGGCGCCAGTACTCCGCCCACGACCACCCGACGAACTCGCCCTGCTGCTTGTGATAAAACCCGAATCGATCCGGCGTCGCCTCGGCCCGCGCCCTGAGCAGGCCCGCGACCGTCCGCGCAGAGGGCCCGCGGCTCACGGCGCGCGCCCCGGCTCGGGCGAGGGCGCGACGCCGAGGCGCTCGCGGCCGCCGCCCTTCGTCGCCACGATCATGTACTCGAGCGCGGTGCGGCGCGCGAAGGAGAGCCGGCCCACGGTCATGTACGTCTGGAGCAGCCGCGAGAAGCCGGGCGCGCGGGCGTCGATCCGGGCGCGGTTCGTGCGCACGTTGTCGATCCACCGGGCGACCGTGTGCACGTACGAGCTCGTGAGATCCTCGACGCGCCGGACATCGAGGCCGGCCTGCTCGATCATCCCGAGCTCCTCGGCCAGCGAGATCAGGCGGCAATAGCCGAGCGCCTCGACGAAGATGTACTGCGTCGCGGAGCTCTCCCGGTCCCCGCGGGCGCGCGCCGGGAAATAGCAGTCGGAGATGAGCAGCCTGCCGCCCGGGCGCAGCGCGGCGGCGATCTTCTGGTGGATCCGCTCGCGGTTGTGCATGTGCACGATGCTGCCCACGAAGAGCACGGCGTCGAGCGACTCGGGCGCGAGGTCGATGTCCTCGATATGAGCGAGGTCGATGCGGACCCGCGAGGCGACGCCCGCCCGGTCGGCGCGGCGGAGCGCCTCCTGCCGCTGCTTGTCGCTCAGCGTGACGCCCTGAAAGCTCCCGCCGGTGTGCTCGGCGAGATAGATGAGGTTCGAGCCCCAGCCGCACCCCACGTCGAGGACGCGCTCTCCGGGGTGGATGTCGAGCTCGCGGCGGACCCAGTCGTACTTCCGCTCTTGCGCCGTCTCGAGGCTCTCGGCGGGATCGAGGAAGATGCCCGTCGCGTAGGCCAGGCGGCTGTCGAGGACCATGGAGAATATCTCCGGGTCGTTCTGGTAATGCGCGGCGACCTCCCGCCGCTCGTGCTCCCGCTGCTCCTCGGGCGTCCGGACGGCCGCTTCGCGCTCGGCGCGCGTGCGCGGGGCGGTCAAGGCGCCCCTCCCCGGCCGCCCCGCGCCGCGATCTGCGCCTCGACGAAGGCGATGACGTCGCCGACCGTGCTGATCTGCGCCTGATCGGGCGCCGCGAAATCGGGCGCCACGATCTGGAATCGCTCCTCGAGCGCGACGTTGACCTCGATGAGCGCCAGTGAATCCACGCCGAGGCCGCTCTCGAGCGACAGGTCGGGAGTCACGGCGTCGACGCTCATCCCACATCGCTCTGCAATGATGGTACGGACCTCTCTGGCGATCTCCGGATCTCCACCGCCCGCCACCTGCGGCTGCTTCCGAAGCGCCGCCTCGCTCTTGTTCATCGCGCTCTCCAGTCCAGGGTTCGGCGCGCGCGACCATCAGCACGCCGGCGCGATAGATGCTCATGCCAGCGCCGGTCACGGCCGTAGCGCGCCGTACCATGATCGCCAGTCGTCGTCCATGGCCGGACGAGCCCGCTCGACCGCGAGGTCAGCGCGTCGCGGGCGCGCTCGCGTGCTGCGCGCCGGGACCTGCGCGCGACAGACGCGCGAGGCCCTGCCGCGGCACCTCGCCGCGGCCCGGCGCGAGCCGCTCAATCGCCGAAATCGCCGTCGAACCCGCCGCCGTCATCGACCCCGCCGCCGTCATCGACCCCGCCGCCGTCATCACCCCACGGATCGCCGTCATCCGCCCCGTCCCCCTCGTCGCCCGCCGAGAGGTCGTCGCCGCCGCGATCCGCGCCGCTCAAGAGGTCAGGATTCTCGGCGGCCTCCTGCGCTGTGCCGAGCATCGTGCCCGCCGGGTTCACGAAGAGGACGTGTGGCGGCGTGAGCATGTGCATGAACGAGGAGATGAGCATCACGTCCAGCATCATCCCCAGCGGGCTGGGTGGGTAATAGACGACGAACGGGTCATAGCCGGGGTGCGTGGGGCCCACGGGAGGCCGCTCGGCGCCCGCGCCGTCGCCCGCTGGCGCGTGCACGACGCGCGCGTCGGCGTGGTGATGATCCACGCGCGCCTCCGGCATCGTGGCCTTGAGGGCGCCCTCGACCCGCCCGACGAAGGACTCGAACTGCAGCCGCGCCGCCTCGAACAGCGCCGGATCCTTCGCCAGGGGCTCGACGCGGCGGCGGTAGTCCTCCGCGGACTCGCCGGCTCGCGGCTCGAGATCCCGCAGGCGCCCGCCGATGGAGACGAGCCCCGCCGGCTCGTCGTCGGCGTGCTCGGTGCGCGCCCGCGTCTCGATGACCAGGTGCAGCCCCGCCTCCTCGTGCTCGGCGGCGAACCTGAGCTCGCTGAACCCGCGCCCGAACACGGCGGAATGCTCGGACAGCGCGAGCACGAGGTCGGGAAGATCGTCCGGCTTCCCGTCCGTGTCCTGGAAGATGACCGTGTCATCGATCACGAGCGAGAGGGCGTTCGTGACCCCGAGCTGGACGAGCGCCCCCCGCACCTGATCGACCACGGCGGTGGCCTCGAGCTCGACGCGCACGCGATCGGTGTCGAGATCCACCGTGGCGCCGAAGCTGCGCTTCAGCTTCTCCCAGACGGTGGGGTTGCGCTGGATGATGCTGCCCTTGAGCGAAACGTGGATCTGTCCGATGAGCCGCATACGCGCTACTTAGCACCGCGGCGGCGCGCCATCGTCGACGACGTTTGTTAGCCGAACGTGAACCGCTGCGCGACGCGCTTGTACGCCTGCTCGACGACGCGGCGGGCGTGGTGGATCGCGTTGGAGTGGGGGAACTGCAGCGAGGGCGGCGCGCCCTCATCGACATCGTGCGCGCCGTGCGTGGAACCGTGCGTGGAAGACGCCGCGTCCGAGAGCCGGCGCGCGAGGGCGCCCACGGTGTCGACCTCGAAGTCCTTCGAGTTCTCGTCGAGGAAGCGGCAGAGCCCGCGGAGCCGCTCGACGTTGAGCCGGTTCGGGAAGCCGCGGCGCGCCTCCGCCGAGTCGAGGAAATAGAACTCGAACGAGTGGGTCACCAGCGTGACCTCCTTCACCCCGAGGGCGCGGTAGCGGAGGAGACAGTGCTTGATCTCGTCGAGGGTCACCGCCGTGATCTGAAGGTGCCTGAAGCGCTTCGTGGGCTCGATGAAGTTCGTGACCGGCAGCTCGTACACCCCCGGCTCGGGCGTCTCGAAGAGGCCGAGCCGCGCGCCCGGATACTGCATCTTGCAGTTCTTGCTGAAATAGCAGGGGTTGTAGTTGCTGCTCAGCACGAGCCCCGCCCGCTTCATCGCCCGCCATGTGTCGTTGCTCGCGCCGAAGTTGCCGGCGCGGTAGCCGAGCAGCTCGCTCGCCGGGACGCCCGCGCGCACGAGCAGGTCGCGCCCCTCGAGGAGGAGCCGCGTCTGCTCCTCGACCGGGTAGTCGGCGATGTCGTCGGAGACGCGGGGCTCGCCCCGGGTGTGCCAGTCCGCGCGCCGCTGCACGGGGTGCACGTGCAGCTGCACGTCGTGGCCGCGGCTGTGGAGCGCCTGGCACACGCTCGTCAGCCCGTCCATCCCGAAGCTGTACGAGCCGATGGCCTCGACGAAGAACGTCCCGCGCTGGCCGTACGCCTCGAGCTCGCGCATGATGAGCTCGATGCCGAGGGGATCGCGCTGGTTGACGAAGCGGCCCCAGATCCGGAGGTCGTAGCCCATCGCGGGAGACTTGGTATCGCCCAGGATGCGCTCCTCCGCGCACTCGACGTCCACGGTGATGTATACCCGCGTCCTCCCGTCAGCCATCGCCAGCTCCTCCCTCACCGCGCTTCTGAAGAACCATCGTGATCGTCGGGGACACGCAGCCCACGTGCATCCCGAGCGGGCCGAGCAGCCGGTTCGCCGCCGATAAGGCCATGAGCCGCGGCCCGGACAGCCCCATCTTGGCCTTCAGGTCGACGATCAGCCGGCCGCGATCCTGCTGCGATATGTCGACATAATCGCCGAACCCGCGCCGGAGCTGCCAGGGAAATACGCTGTAGATCGACCTGCCCGGGAACAGCGGGCGCAGCAGCCGAGGCACGTAGTTCATCAGGGGGCGGCGGCTGTGGCACTCGACCGGCCAGAGGCGGTTGCTCGTGCCCAGGATGACGATGAACCCCCAGGGCCCGAGCACCCGATCGATCTCGCGCTGGACGGCCGGCAGGCGCTCAGGCGGGACGTACTCGAGCACGCTGTTGCAGGAGACGAGCTCGAACTCCCTGTCGGCGAACGGCATCGCGGTCGTGTCGGGGACGTGATGAACGCGGATCCGGTCCGACAGCCCGTGGCGCTCGGCGTTCAGCTGCGCCAGCTCGACGTACATGGGGTCGACGTCGAGCGCGGTCACCTCGGCGCCCAGGGTCGCGAGCACGATCGACGTCCCGCCGAAGTGGCAGCCGAACTCGAGCACCTTCTTGCCGCGGACCGACGTGAAGAGGTCGTCGTAGGCGTGGCGGCTGCGGCGCCACTCCAACGTGGCATACCCCCCGACCCACGGATCGTCGGGATCCCAGCCGTGGCGCCGCGCGCTCTCGCGGAAGCGGTGATCGGCGTCTGCGTCGCGGACAGCCGGCGGGGTGGCGACGTTCTGGCTCGGCTCGCTCATCGGGGAAAGGATCAAGCGTCGGCTGTCCCTGCGGGCAGCAGGGGCGCCCGGTAGATAGCGAACAGGAAGGGCGAGAACCAGGGGTTCGTCTCGCCGGGGACCACCCGGCGCGCGATCGCCTTGAGGGGCGGGACGACCTTCCAGACGACACGCCGCGCCACGAGCGGCGCCTCGTCGTCCAGCCAGAAATCGAAATGGCCGCCCGTGTAGCGGGCCTGGACGATCTCGGCGCCGTTGCGGCGGGCGGCGGCCTCCAGGAACGGCAGGTTCATGATGCGGGTGTTGTGGCCTTTCAGGTTCTTGCGATCGAACAGCCAGTGGAGCGCCTTCTGCCCGCCGGCGAAGTTCGGCATGCCCACGACCACGGTGCCCCCCGGCTTCACCAGCTCGAAGTGCCGATCCATCACCGCCCCGGCGTCATCGAAGTGCTCGATGAACCCGAAGGAAGCGACGACATCGAACTTCTGCTGGGGCTTCCAGTTGAAGAAATCCCCCTTCTCGATCTTGCCGACCTTGATGCCGCGCTTCCGGATCTCCTGCTCGACGACCTCCGGGTCGCAGGCGTAATCCAGGCCGTACGCCGTGAACCCCAGGCGCCCACAGAAGTCGACAAGGATGCGGCCTGGTGCGCAGCCGATCTCGAAGAACGACAACCCGTCCCCGCGCGGCAGGAACGGAGCGACGTCGTCGTAGATCTCGCAGCCGCCACCCAGATCGTCGGTGCCGACGTAGCCCTTCCAGTGGTTCTCCCAGTACTCCTGTGACGTGAGCTTCAACGTCGCCTCCTCGATGCCATCGCGAAAAGGGCGGCTCATGAGGAGCCTCCCGGAGAACCGCAGTCGACCACGCGCGGCGCGGGCGATCGAATGCTGTCCGAAATTCGTCCAGTTTTGACGAATCCTAGAGGACGGGGAGGCTCACATGCAAGCCGGCCCTCCGCCTTCTTCCCGCGCCTCCGTTCCTCAACGCAGGTGCACGCAGGCGCGCACAGGGGCACCTACGCGGCGCGGGGTCGCCGCGTAGGTGCCCCTGCGCGCGGCGCCCGGGCCCGCTCCCCGGAGCTCCGCCGCGCGCCGCGGTCGCGCGTCGCGCGTCGCGCGTCGTCAGCGCTAGGAGGCGGCCCCCTGCTGGAGGCGCTCGCGGAGCAGGACCTCGAGCGAGGCGAGCGCCTTCGCGAAGCCGTCGATGCCCTCGCTCAGCTTGTCGCTCGCCATCCGGTCGGCGGCGTGCATCGCGCGGAACGCCGCCTCATCCATCGGGATCTTCGCGATCTGCAGGGAGCGCGCCGCGTCGGGGTCGAGCTTCCTCGGCAGGTCGCCGCGCGCGGAGGCGAGCTCCGAGAGCAGCTTCGGCGAGATGGTCAGGAGGTCGCAGCCGGCGAGCTCCTTGATCTCGTCGAGGTTGCGGAAGCTCGCGCCCATCACCTCGGTCTTGTAGCCGTGCTTCTTGTAGTAGTTGTAGATCTTCGTGACCGAGACGACGCCGGGGTCCTCGGCCGGCGCGTAGCTCGTGCGGCCGGTGTCCTTCAGGTACCAGTCGAGGATGCGCCCGACGAACGGCGAGATGAGCGTCACGCCCGCCTCGGCGCACGCGATCGCCTGGTGCAGCCCGAAGAGCAGCGTGAGGTTGCAGTGGATGCCCTCCTTCTCGAGGACCTCCGCCGCGCGGATGCCCTCCCACGTCGAGGCGATCTTGATGAGGACGCGCTTGCGCGAGACGCCGGCCTCCTCGTAGAGGCGCACGATGCTCCGGCCCTTCTCGATGGTCGCCTGCGTGTCGAAGGAGAGGCGCGCGTCGACCTCGGTCGAGACGCGGCCGGGGATGATCTTCAGGATGCGCAGGCCGAAGTCGACGGCGAGCCGCTCGAACGCGAGGCCCACGACGTCGTCCGGCCCCTTGCCCCGGCCCGCCTCCTTCTGGCCCCAGGCGAGCGCGCCGCTCACGATGTCGGCGTACTCGGGCATCTGGGCCGCCGCCGTGATGAGCGACGGGTTTGTCGTCGCGTCCTGGGGGCGGAATTTCTCGATCGAGTTGATGTCGCCGGTGTCCGCGACGACGACGGTGTACGCCTTGAGGCGCTCCAGCAGGTTCTGGTCCATGGGCGGCATTGTACGAGCAGCCAGCCAGGACGCTTCAAAGCTTTCGTGTCCTTCGTGGGAGGACCCCCCTCCGGCTGGATGCACGGCCGGCGGTGGCCTATGGAGAGGGCCCCGTGGAGCCGCCCCCCAACGCCGTCGCGCAGCGCGTCCTGTCCGCCTACGAAGATCGCCTCTCGGTCCTGCGCGCCGAGGCCGGCGCGCTCGATCGCCGCTCGAAGACCTTCTCGCTGCTGCGCGGGGTCTCGTTCCTGGCGGCGGCCGTGGCCGGGGGGTACGCGCTCTTCGGCGACGTGCCGCGGTGGGTCGCGTACGCCGCCGGGGCGGTGACCGCGGTGTTCCTCGGGCTGCTCGTCGCGCACGCGCGCCTCGTCACCCGGATGACGGAGCTCGAGCAGCGCATCGGCCTCTACGTGCGCGGCAAGCGGCGGGTCGCCGGCGATTTCGCCGATTTCCCGGAGCGTGGCGATCGGTTCGCCGCGCCGGACCACGATTACGCGGGCGATCTCGACGTGTTCGGGCAGGCGTCGCTGTTCCAGCTGCTCAACGTGGCGCAGACGGGCGAGGGCGAGGCCACGCTCGCGGCCTTCCTCGCGGAGCCCGCCCCGGCGCCCGCCGTGGCGGCGCGGCAGGAGGCGGTGCGCGAGCTCGCCGGCCTCGGGGCGTTCCGGGAGGATCTCGCGGTGGTGGGCATGCAGGCGGGGGCGCGCGGGCGCGAGGCCGGCCCGCTCATCGCGTGGGCCGAGGCGCCCCCGGCGCTGCTCGGCCCGGAGGCCCGCGCCGGCGGCCTGCCGGTGAGCGCGCTCCTGACCGCGGCGAAGGTGCTCGTGCCGCTGACGCTGGCGCTGCTCGCGGCGCCGCGGTTCATCCCCGCGGAGCAGCTCGGGCTGCTCCACCACGCCTACCTCCTGCCGCTGGCCGCCCAGATCCTCGTGCTGGTCCTGCTGCGGCCCGCGGTCGAGCCGATCGTCGCCGCGGCCTCGTCGCGCGAGGCGCCGTTCGCCCGGTACCGGCCGATCCTCGCCCGCGTCGAGGAGCAGGCGTTCTCGTCGGCGCTGCTCGGCGAGCTCAAGGCCGAGCTCGCGGGGCCCTCGGGCGTGCTCGCCTCGCGGGAGATGACGGCGCTCGAGAGCCGGGTCGGCTACTCGGACCTGCGCCACAGCGGGCTCGTCCACATCGTCGCCAACCTCTTCCTGCTCTGGGACGTGTGGTGCGCGCTCGCGCTGGAGCGGTGGAAGCTGCGCGCGGGCCGGCACGTGAAGGCGTGGATGCGGACGCTCGGGCACATGGAGGCGCTCGCGAGCCTCGCGACGTTCGCGCACGAGAACCCCGACTACGCGTACCCCGACGTGAAGGACGGCGAGCCGCGCTTCACGGCGTCGGGGCTCGGCCACCCGCTCCTGCCGCGCGACCGGCGGGTGACGAACGACGTCTCGCTGGAGGGCGCGGGCGCCGCGCTGCTCGTGACGGGGTCCAACATGTCGGGCAAGAGCACGCTGCTGCGCGCCGTCGGGGTGAACGCCGCCCTCGCCCTCGCGGGCGCGCCGGTCTGCGCGTCGTCGCTGTCGCTCTCGCCGGTCCGCGTGCGGACGAGCATGCGGATCAAGGACTCGCTCGAGCACGGCGTCTCGCACTTCTACGCCGAGCTGACCCGCCTGAAGCGCGTCGTCGACGGCGCGAACGGCGGCGAGCGGGTGCTGTTCCTGCTCGACGAGATCCTCCACGGCACGAACGCGCGGGAGCGCCAGATCGGGGCGAGGGCGGTCGTGCGGCACCTCGTCGCGCGGGGGGCCATCGGCGCGGTGTCGTCCCACGACATGGGGCTCGCCGTGCTGGAGCAGGAGACCGCGGGACGGGTGCGCAACATGCACTTCGAGGAGCTCGTGGTCGAGGACAGGATGACCTTCGACTACAAGCTGAAGCCCGGCGTGGTGACGAGCGCGAACGCGCTGCGGCTCATGAAGATCATCGGGATCGACGTCGACTTCGCGGAGGGGGAGCGGACGGCGGTGGCGGCGACCGCGGCGGCGATGGCAGCGACGACCGCGGAGGCGGCGCGGGAATGAGCGGCGGCGACGGCGGTGACGACCGCGGCGATGGCGTGGGAATGCGCGCGGCCCCCGGCCGCGTTGACGGCGCCATGCTTTCTCCGCTCCCCGGGTACCTCTCGCGCCGCGCCCTCGCCTCGGCGCGTCCCTTGCTCTCCTGCGCGCTCCTCGCGATCGTCACGACAGCGAGCGCCTGCGCCACGGCGCCGCCGCCGCCGTCAGCTCCCCCGGCGGCGAGCGGCGGGGCGGCCCCGCCGGCCGCGGCGCCGGCCGCGAGCGCGCCGGGCGCGGCGCGGACCGAGATCGACGAGGGCGGGGCGGCGCTCCTCCGCGCGGAGGGCGTGGACGGCGCGTTCGTCCTGTTCGACGCCGCGCGGGGCGTCACCCGCGTCGTGAACCCCGACCGCGCGGCGTCGCGGTACGTGCCCGCCTCGACCTTCAAGATCCCGAACACGATCATCGGCCTGGAGACCGGGGTCATCCCGGACGAGCGCTTCACGCTGCGGTGGGACGGGGTGCAGCGCCGCGTGCCCGACTGGAACCGCGATCACGATCTCGCGTCGGCGATGAAGCACTCGGTCGTCTGGTTCTACCAGGAGGTCGCGCGCCGGATCGGGCCCGAGCGCATGCAGGCGCACCTCGACGCGCTCGGCTACGGCAACCGCGACATCTCGGGGGGCATCGACCAGTTCTGGCTGACCGGGGGGCTCCGCATCTCCCCGCACGAGCAGATCGATTTCCTGCGGCGGCTCCACGCCGGCGCGCTGCCCTGCTCCGCGCGGAGCATGGACATCGTGAAGCGGATCCTCGTGCTGGAGCAGACGCCGGCCTACACGCTGCGCGGCAAGACGGGGATGGAGATGGACGAGCGATCGAGCACCGGCTGGCTGGTCGGCTACGTCGAGCGCGGGACAGACACCTACTTCTTCGCGACCGTGCTCCTCGGCGCAGGCAGCGACGGCGAGCGCATCATGCCGCTGCGCCGCAGCCTGACCCGCGCCCTGCTGAAGCGGCACGGCGCGCTCCCCGAGGACGCCTGACGCAGGCGCCTCTCCCGGCGCCGGCGCCGCCCCCTACGCCGCCGGCGCCGCGCTCGATGACGACGGCGCCGCGCTCGATGGCGACGGCGCCGCGCTCGATGGCGACGGCGCCGCGCCCGGCGACGCCGTCGAGCGCGCCGCCCACGCGAACGCGGCGATCCGCTCGGCGAAGCGGCGCGGGTCGTCGACCTGCGGGCAGTGCCCGATGCCCTCGGGCTCCTCGATCTCCGCGTGCGGAGGGAGGTGCCGCCGGTAGTACTCGAGGTTGGCGCTCGGCATCAGGCGGTCCGAGCGGCCCCAGATCAGCAGGATCGGCATCGAGAGCGCGCCCAGCTGCTCGGGCGTGAACGCGTGCTCGCACCGGGCCGAGCGCCTGAACGAGAGGATGGTCTCGCGCGAGAACGTCCGCACGACGTCGCCGGCGATGAGCGGGGTGAACCACGGGACGCGGTGGTAGAGGCGCGCGAAGAACGCGTGGGCGTCGGCCCGCGACCGCAGGTTGAACACCGCGAGCAGCTCGGCGAGCTCGGCCTGCTGCATGCCGGCGCCGGCCGGCGACGCGAGCACCAGCGCGCGCACGCGGTCCGGCGAGCTCAGCGCGTAGCTCACAGCGACCGCGCCGCCGAGGGAGTTGCCGACGACGATCGCCGGCTCGTCGAGCTCGCGGTCGAGCAGCTCGTGCATGGCGGCGGCAAGGCACTCCGGCGTGAACGCCGACGCCGGCGCCGCGCTCCACCCGTGCCCCGGCGACTCCGCGGCGATGACGCGGCGGGCGCGCCCCCGGAGTCGCTGCAGCACCGGCGCGTACGGGAGCGCCGAGGAGCCGATGCCGTGGAGCAGGACCACCGTCGGGAGCGGGCCCGTGCCCGGAGCATCGTAGAGGTGCAGCCGGCAGACCGACGTGTCGACCCAGCGGCTCTGCACCCCGGACCTGTTCAGCGCCTTCTTGGCGAGGCGTTCGGCGAGCGGGAGGATGCCCATGTGCCGGGCATAGCAGATCGAAAGGGTTCCTGCGGGGGCGGAAGCGCTGGCGCGCGCGGGGGGGCTGTCGAGCGATCGGCGGGCCGCGGACGAGGCCCGGTGGCGCGCCCGATTTCCGTTGAGCTCCATGGAGATCCGCGCCACATCTCCCGCCGTGCGATCGCCTCTCCTCGCCGCCGCCGTCGCCCTTGTCGCGTGCTCGCGCCCCGAGCCGCCGACGCTCAAGCCCGAGCTCGCGACGGTGACCGCCGTCACCGTTCAGGGCATCGATCTGCGGGTCCAGATCCAGGCGTACAACCCGAACAGCATCGATCTCTCGACGCGCTCGATGAAGGCGAGCGTGCTGCTCGACGGCAAGTACGACGTCGGCACGGTCACCGCGCTCACGCCGCTCGAGCTGCCCGCGAAGAAGTGGACCCGGATCGAGGCGCCGATCTCGGTGAAGTGGCAGGACCTCACGAGCATCGCGGCGCTGGCGGCGCAGAGCCGCGGTATCCCGTACCAGGTGAGCGGCACCGTCGCGATCGGCGGAGAGACGCTCAACGTCGATGTGCCGTTCCGCCTGGCGGGGACGATCACGCACGAGCAGCTCGTCACGGCGATCGGCAACTCGCTCCCGGGCCTGCCCCTCCCCGGCCTGCGCTGAGGGCGGCAGCGGGCTGCCCTCAGCGAGGCCCCGCGTGATCGCCGAAGCCGCCCGATCGGACCGACGTCGCGTGAGTGGACCTCACGTGAGCGGTCCGAAGCGCTTCTCGTAAGCTGCAAGCTTCTCCGCGAGCGCCTGGGACCGCTCCTCCGCCGCTCGGGCCTGCTCCTCCGCCGTCGGAAGCACGCGTCCCTCGGCGTCGAGCCACCGGAGCCATCTCCCTTTGCTGCCCAGGTACAAGCCATCCCGCACGCCGAGGCGCAGACCGAGCTGCTGGCTTGCCAGCTCACCCTCCGCGTTCAAGGCCATCGGCTCGTAGGCGCGAGAGGCGATGTCGAGCAGATATCCTTCCAGGGTGTTCTTCATCGGATCGAACAGAAAGTACTCCGGCACGCGCAGCGCCTTCGCATAGATGCGCATCTTCTCGCCGCGGTCGATCGACTCCGTGCTCTCCGAGAGGAGCTCGATCACCACATCCGGCGTCTTGCCGTTCTCTTGCCATACGACCCAGGACTTCCTGTCTCGGCGTACCGTGTCGAGCACCACGAAGACGTCCGGCCCACGGAAGTCGTTCTTCCTGGTCTGGAGCTCGCTGAAATAGATCGCCATGTTGCCGCTGACGTAAACGTCGTCGCGATCCTTCCAGGAGAGGTCCAGCGACTCGATCAGCAGCAGCATTTGTTTGCGGTGGCGATCGCTCTCCATGGGCTCACCGTCGTCGTGGGGGAGTTCGTCCTCTCCGGGCGGCGGGAGCGGGACGAGCGAGGTCTCGCTGGCGTACGGCATGGGCTTCCTCGGCGCGATCTTACCAGGTTCCCGGTAGGCCGCAGCCGTGAAGGCGGACAGCGCGCTCGCGCGCGGCGGGCCGCAGCAGAGGGGCGCGCTCGGCTTGCGCGGCTCGCTCCTCGCTCCTCGCTCCTCGCTACTCCTCGCTCGGTTTGCGCGGGACGACGCGCCGCCGTGTCGGGATCGTGACGAGGGCCCGGCGCGCCCTGCGGTCTCCAGCGTTGTCTCCAGCCCACAAAGCTTGCAGAATCGCGGCGGAGGAGACGTCCGTGCCCGTTTACGAGGAGCCCCCCGTTCGCGCGCGCCCGCGGTCATCGACGCGCTCGCCTCCGCCGCCGGAGGGCGCGGCCCCATGTCCGGCGGCCTGATCTTCCACGACGGCGGCGGCGGGGCCGTCGCGCGCTGCACGCGCTGCGGCGCCGAGGCGGCGGGGCCGTGCGCGCGCTGCGGCGCGCCCGTGTGCGGCGACTGCTGCGTGCTCACCGAGGGCGGCGCGCGCGTCTGGGCGATCTGCCTCGCGTGCGAGGATCGCGGCGGTCGCTCCCTCCGCCGCGGCTGGGCGACGGTCCTCGGGTGGATCGCGCTGCCCATCGCGGCGCTCGCGCTGGTCGTCGGGCTGCTCGCGTGGCTGCAAAGCAACTGAAGAGACCGGAGGAGTCATGTTCAGCGTGAAGGAAGTCGAAGGCGCGATTCCCACCATCGAGCTCGCCGACAGCGACGCCGCGAGCCGCGCGGTGCTAGCCCCGGCCCGCGGCGGCATCCTGACCGAGCTGACCGTCGGCGGCCGCGCGCTGCTCTACCTCGATCGCGGCACGTTCGACGATCGCACCGCCAACGTGCGCGGCGGAAACCCGGTGCTCTTCCCCTCGCCCGGCAAGCTGGCCGGCGACGCCTGGTCCGCCGCCGGCGCGGCAGGCCAGATGCGCCAGCACGGCTTCGCCCGCACCCTGCCGTGGTCGCTCGACGACCATGGCACCCTCGAGTCGGGCGGCGCGTACGCGCGCCTCGTCCTCCGGTCGAGCGAGGCGACGCGCGCGCAGTACCCCTGGGATTTCCGCGCCGAGTTCACCTACACGCTGCGCGGCAGGGCGCTCCGCATCGATCTGCGCATCACCAACGAGACCGGCGACGGCGCGCCGCCGATGCCGTTCGGGGCCGGGTTTCACCCCTACTTCGCCGTCTCCCAGGCGGACAAGGCCCGCGCCTCGATCGAGACGCGGGCGACGCGCGCGTTCGACAACACAACGAAGCGGGATGTGCCGTTCTCCGGCTTCGACCTGACCCGGCCCGAGGTCGACCTCCACCTGCTCGACCACGGCTCCACCGAGAGCGCGCTCTCGATCGAGGGCGATCCGGGGGTGCGGATCGCCGTCCGCGGCTCGCCCGAGTTCACCCACTGGGTCGTGTGGACCTTGCAGGGCAAGGACTTCGTCTGCCTCGAGCCCTGGACCTGCCCCGGCGACGCCCTCAACACGGGAGAGCGCCTCATCCACCTCCGGGCGCGCGAGACTCGGGCGCTCTGGATCGAGCTCTCCGCCTGAAGCGATGACGGCCGCCCGCGCGACGCGCTGGAGGGCGCGCGCGACGCGCTGGAGGACGCGCCGGAGAGACCGAGGAGCCGCGCCGCGTCGGCGGCGGTGCGCGGCTTCTCGGTTGACTGCCGGCCGGAAAACGCGTCGAATCCCGCCATGACTTCTACAGATCTCCTTACCGCACATCGATCCCTGCTCGCCCCCTCCCGAGCGCTCCTCGGGCGGCGACCTCGCCGCTCGCTCTCCACCCTGGCCGCAGCCGCCCTGGCGACGACGCTCACCGCGGGCGCCTCCGCGGCGCCGGTCTGGACCGGAGACTTCGAGACGGGCAATCTGAACCAGTGGAACACGACCCTGAACGGCGAGCACATCTCCGTGGTGACGTCGCCTGTCCTCCAGGGCACGAGGGCCGGGAGGGTCCAGCTCACCAACGACGCGAGGTGGTCGAACGGCATCAAGCGCGTCGAGCTGAACCACAAGCCGGCCGCCGGGCGCACGGCCGAGGGCGCCCAGACCTACTTCGCCTGGAGCTTCTATCTCCCCGAGGCGCTCGCGGCGGACCCGCCGACGCAGATCGGATACTGGGAGTCCGAAAATAGCTATAACCAGATGATGTCGTTCGAGGTCGTCGGACAGCACATCAGCTTCGCCACCCGCAAGCCCGACAACAAGGTGCACTGGGAGGCGGACGGCGCTGTGACGCCCGGCGTGTGGCACCGCATCGCGCTGCACATCCGGTGGTCGACGAACCCGAACCAGGGCTCCGTCGACGTGTGGTTCGACGGCAAGCAGGTCGTCACCGGCGGGAAGGCGCAGACGCTCGCCGACAACAACGCGCACTTCACGCAGATCGGCCTGCTGCGCAACCCGTCCGAGTTCACGGACAGCCCCGTCATCGTCCTCGATGACGCCGTGGAGGGGGACACCCTAGAGGACGTCCGCCCCGCGCTGCCCTCCTCCGGGGAAGGCGGCGCCGGTGGCGCGGGCGGCTCCGGCGGCTCCGGCGGCGCGGGCGGTGAAGGCGGCGCGGACGGCTCCGGCGGGAGCGGGAGCACCGGGGCCGCCGGCGGCGGCGCCACAGGCGGCAGCGACGGCGCGGGCGGCGACGTGGCGCCCGGCCCGAGCGCTTCGAGCTCCTCCTCCGCCGCTTCCGGCGCCGGCTCCACCGGCGCGGGGACCGGCGGCACGGATGAGGTGGAGGTGGCCGAGGGCGATGACGGCTGCAGCTGCCGCGCCGCCGGCTCGCCCGCGGCCCCCGCGCCCATGGCCCTCGCCGGCCTCGGCCTCATCGCGGCGCTCGCGTCCGCGCGGCGTCGCGAGCGGCGCTGAGCCGTCGCGAGCGGCGCGAGCCGCAGCGCCCCGGGCGGGCCGAAGCCGCGCCGAACGCATGACGAGGGCGGCTCTTAAACAAAATTGATTTTCGGATCAATTTTCATCAACTCGACATTGACAATATTGACCTCGGTGAGGATAATCCACTCATCCCGTGGCAAGATTTGTCGTCCGATGTCCCAGCTGTGATGGGGAGCTGCGCGCGACGCGGCTCGGCTGCCAGAGCTGCGGAACCAACCTGGATGGTCAGTTCGAGATCCCCGCGCTGCTCCAGCTGTCGCCGGACGATCTCGCCTTCGTGACCGCGTTCGTGCGCTCTTCAGGCAGCCTGAAGGCGATGGCTCAGGTCCTTCAGATCAGCTATCCGACGGTGCGAAATCGCCTCGACGAGATCATTGGCCGGCTCGACGCGCTGGAGCAGGGCGTCGCGCGGCGCCGGCACGAGATCCTGGATGCGCTCGAGAAGGGGAGGCTCTCCGCGAAGGAGGCCGAGGAGGCTCTGCGCAAGGTGGGATTATGATGATGACCACGCCCGACGAGAGAGTGCGCGCGCTCGTGCGCGACAACGTCATCAAGCCCGCGGAAGGCGAGCGGCTGCTCGCCACGATGTCGCCGCGGCCTCCCCTGCGCGGATGGCGGCTCGCGCTCGATCCATTCGAGCGCTTCGGCGGGGGGCTCGCCGCCGCGGCGGGGCTCGCCGTCGCCGCGCTGAGCGTCGCCGTCACGAGGCTCGGCGTTCGCTTCGACGGCTTCCTCGACCTGCACGCGGCGCCTGTCGTCATCCCGTACCGGACGGCGCTCCTCGAGCAGGTCGTCGCGTGGCCTTTGCCCGCCCTGCTCTTCTGGACGTATGCGCGGCTCCTGCGGCGCCGCGTGCGCCTCATCGATTTTCTCGGCGTGATCGCGCTGTCGCGCGCGCCGATCGCGCTCGCCGCCGTCGCGCTCGGCCTGCTCGCCCCGCGGCTGCCGGCGGGCGCGCCCGCGTTCACCCTCGAGCTGGCGGTCATCGCCGTCCTCGGGACAGTGTGTCTCGTGTGGTCCTTGACGCTCCTCGTTCGGGGCTTCAGGAACGCCTCTGGCCTGCGGGGCGCGCCTCTGATCGCGGGGCTCATCGGCCTCGTGCTCCTGTCGGAGATCCTCTCGAAGGTCGCGCTCGCGCACCTCGGCTGAGTCATCGATCTCCCGGCGCGCCGCCCGGCTCACGCGGCGCGCTCTGCGGTGCTCGCGCGACCGCGAGGGCGCACCGGTGCGCCCCGGGCGGCGCTGCACCTCTCTCTCATCCTCGGAGGGTTCGTCATGTCATTGCGATCGGTTCTCGTGGTCCCGGCGCGCCGCGCCGCGCTCGCCGTCTCGTGTGCCGCCGCGCTCGCGTCGTCGCCCCTCTGCGTGGGCTGCGGCGCCGGAGAGCGCGCGTCGTCCGCTGGCGGGAGCGGCGCGCTCCCTGACGACACGGACGTGCCTGACACGGAGACGCCGACAACGCCGGACGCGCCGGGGTGTCCGGCGGCGTCCAGCGCCAGGACCACGGTCGAGAACGCGCGAGGCACGTTGTATGGCACGCTGGTGGTGCCGGCCGGGTGCGGGCCGTTCCCTGCGGTCGTGATCATCCCCGGCTCGGGGCCGACCGACCGGGACGGCAATCAGGTCGCCGCGGGCATCGAGCCGGACACGTACAGGCTCCTCGCGGAAGGGCTCCGGGACAGGGGCATCGCGTCGATTCGCTACGACAAGGCCGGCATCGGCGCGAGCGTCTCCGCGGCTCCCGGGACGGAGCAGGAGCTGCTCTTCGAGATGGGCGCCGACGACGCCGGCCTGTGGGTGAAGAAGCTCCGGGCGGACGGGCGCTTCGCGACGATCACGGTGGTGGGACACAGCGAGGGCTCGCTGCTCGGTATGCTGGTCGCCCGGGAGACCGAGATTGACGGGTTTGTCTCGATCGCCGGCGCGGGCCGGCCCATCGGCGATGTCCTGCGCGATCAGCTCGAAGGGCTCCCGGACGAGGATCGCGAGAGGGCAAACGCGATCCTCGACCAGCTCGAGGCCGAGGAGCTCGTCACGGACATCCCGCAAAGTCAGGTGTTCATGAGCCTGTTTCGGCCGAGCGTGCAGCCGTTCGTCATCTCCTGGATGCAGCACGACCCCGCGGTGGAGCTCGCGGCCGTGACGGCGCCGATCCTCCTCCTGCAAGGGACGACCGACGTCCAGACCAAGGTCGAGGACGCGGAGCGGCTCGCTGGCGCGCGGCCGGACGCGACGCTCGTCATCGTCGAGGGAATGAGCCACACGCTCAAGGAGGCGACGCTGTCGAACGCGTCGCAGGCCGACGCGTACACCGATCCGAGCTTGCCTGTCGTGCCGCGCGTGTTCGAGGCGATCGAGGCGCTGATCCGGGAGAAGTGACGCGGATCCGGAGGACGAAAGCACCAGCTCGTTCACCTCGTCGAGGGCAGAAGGCCTCAAAGGATCGTGGGCGCGCCGGCATCAACGGACGAGCTCGCGCGGCGGAGCGTCGCTCTGCCCACGCGTCGGAGCGCTGCCGGGCGGCAGCGGCGCCTCAACGGCGGCCGCCAGCACGTTGCGCTCGATCTTACCGCAGATCTCGTCGAGGGGCAGATGGCTCAGGCTCGTGATCGCGAACGGGATCTGAAGCTCAGCGCCGATCTGCTCGACCGCCAGGATGGGATACGTGATGAAGAGCGCGGCGATGGGCGTGAACCAGCCGATCGATGACACGAGGGCCAGCGGCAGGGCCAGCAGGTAGACGGCGATGAAGCTGCGGGTCGTGAACGAGTAAATGCTCGGGATCGGCGTCGCGAGGATCCGCTCGCACCCACCGGCGTGCTCGAGCAGCCTGACCCGTTCGCGATCGAGCTGCAGGAATGCGAAGGGGTCCATGTGGTGCTGGTCACGAGCATCGCGCAGCAGCACTGCAAGGCGGGCGCTTGCGTAGCTGGGCATGTGCTCCGCCCCCGCGACCGCGGCGGCGTCGGGCGCGCCGACCAGCATCACGACCTCAGGCAGCGTCCGCTCGGAGCGCAGGCTGCGACGCGTGACATGCGCGAAGACGGCCACCCACCGGGTGATCGCCTGCCGCCACGCAGCGTCGGTCGGCCCGTAGGCGAAGGCGGATACGGTCAGGTTGCGCGCCTGGTTCACGATGCTGCCCCAGAGCGTGCGGGCCTCCCACCATCGCGCGTAGCCCGCGTTGGTGCGGAAGACGAGCAGCAGGCCGAGCACCACGGTCGATGCTTCGATCGGTTCCGGCCGAAGGGCGACGGAAGGTGCCCGCTGGTACACCAGCACGGAGGCGACGGCCGCCAGCGCGAAGACGAGCATCCGCGGCAGGAGCCGCGCTGCGACGGCGCCCTGCAGCGCGAGCGCCTCGTACCAGAAGTCCGAGCCGGGCAGGACGCGCCGGGCGCTCATGTCGGGACGTCGTCGAAGAAATCCACGGCGCCCGTCGCGAGCGAGTACTCGGCGCCGATGACGACGACGTCGCCGCGCGCGGCCATCTCGACCATCTGCCCGCTCTGGCTGAGCTCCCGAACCGAGGCGCGCACGTTGGCGCGCGTGGCCGCGGCGAGGATCGCCGCGCGGTCGAGGCCGGGCTGCCTTGCCTCCTCGACCGCCGGCCTGATCCGCGCGAGGATCTCGTGGACAGCCCCGGAGGGCGTGGCGCTGCGCTCCGTCATCCAGTCCAGCGTCGCGGCGAGCGCGCCGCAGTGCGTGTGCCCCATGACGATCACCAGCGCCGTGCCGAACGCACCGACCGCATACTCGACGCTGCCGACCAGCGTCGGGGCGACGACGTTACCGGCAACGCGCACCACGAACAGGTCCCCGAGCCCCTGGTCGAACACGAGCTCGGCCGGGACGCGCGCGTCCGAGCAGGACAGGACGATCGCGATCGGCGCCTGGGTTGCGACCAGCGCATTGCGTGCGGCCTGGCTGAGCATTGTGTCGACGCTCCGCACGTTCTGGACGAAGCGGCGATTACCGTCGCGCAGCCTGCGCAGCGCTTCGCCGGCTGGCATCGGCTCACTGCGTGAGAGGCTCGACGGCACGTGAGGACGATCTGAGGGCGTCATGGGGACATGCCTCTAGCATGTCGCAATGGTTGTGCGTGATCGCCTGGTGAAGGTTCGAGGTCCACGCCCGAGCTCATCGTCGAGAAATCCATGAAGCGCGCGCTGGTTTTGCGGATATGCCCGCTGATGCAAGGCTTTCCGGTGAGCTTCTCAGGTATCGCCCGAGGGACGCCGAGAAAGCGCTGCTCCGGAGCGGGCTGCCTATCCGTCGGCCCGCGTGGCGTCGGGCTCCAGGCGGGCGACCTGACGCTTGTCGGGCATCTGGAGGATGCCCATCCAGGCGAACACGCGGATGACCTGATAGGCCGGGTCGATCTCGAACCACCGCACCGCGAAGTTGGGGCTCATCGAGTACTTGTGGTGGTTGTTCTGGAAGAGCTCGCCGAGCGTCACGAGATCGAGCGCCAGCGTGTTGCGCGAGTCGTCGTCGTTGTTGAAGTTGCGGTAGCCGTAGCGGTGGCCGCACCAGTTCACGATCGCCCCGTGCAGCGGGCCCAGGGTCCAGTGCAGCGGGACGAACAGGAACTGCCACCAGTGCGAGGCGAAGGCGATGTAGATGACGGCGTAGCCCGCGCCCCACGAGATGCGGCTGAACCACGAGTTGCCGATGCGGTCGAGCGTGCGCCACTCGGGGTAGCCGCCGCGGAAGCGCGGCTCCACGTCGGCGGCGCCGTCGCAGATGGCGTCGTAGAGCTTCTTGGTCCGCCACATCATCGAGGCGGGCTCGGCGAAGTACCGCGGCGAGTGCGGGTCCTTCGGCGTATCGCTGTACGCGTGGTGCATGCGGTGCAAGATCGCGTAGGCCCAGGGGACGAGGTACGAGGGGCCCTGCGTCAGGTACGTGAGGAGATGGAAGGCTCGCTCGGAGCGCTTCGACATCGTGAACATCCGATGCGAGGCGTACCGGTGCAGGAAGAAGGTCTGGAAGAAGACCGCGAATGTGGAGTGGGCGATGAGGAAAATTGCTAGCTCCATGCGCGGTTTGTACACCGGAACCGGCCTGGCGGTAGGCCAGCGCACTGCCATAATGCAGACGTCCGGATACCATCCGTATTTCGTTCGGCACGTCTCGGATGTGCGCAGCTCCGTCCGTGACGACGATTGACGACGTTCGAGACGTTCGGACAGCAGCGGCGACGGGCGATGAGCCTGGCCATTGTCCTTGACACTGGCACGCTGCGGTCAGGCTCGGCGCGCAGAGGGGTCGAGCGTCGGTTGTAGACGCTAACGACACGGGCGCGCCGGACGTCGTCGGTCGCTCTAAGGGACCTGCGTCGCTGCGGTGAGGATCGCCTTGACCTCCCGCAGCATCTCGGTCGTCTCGGCGCGCTGCGCCCCCTCGGCGAAATACGCCGAAAGCTTCTCCGAGCCCGCCCGGATCGCGTCGCTCTCCTCGCGCACCACGACGCGGAAGATCGGCCGCTCGGCGGTGCCCGCGAGGTCGACGCTGCCGTCGGCGGGCAGCGCGTCGCTCCGGTAGATCGCGAGCCGCTCGTCCCGGAACAGCTCTCGAAGGCCCGAGATCTGCTCGGCGGTGAGCTTCCCGCGGAGCGCCGTTCTCCCCTGGTGCCCCTCGAACGTGCCGCTCAGCTCGATCCAGACGACGGTCTCCTCGCCTGCGCCGCGGTTCACCTCGAGCTGCGCCCAGGGCGCCGGCGGGATGTCCGAGCCAGGGTGCCCGGCGCACCCCGCGACGCACAGCGCGCCCCACAGGAGGCCGCCGAGCACGCCCCTCCTAACATGTGATGATCTTGCTGCCATTGCTCGTGATGTTGAAGCAGGGGTTGACGTCGAACATCGTGTTCAGGATCCGGTTCGCCTCGTCCCTCGCGAAGGCCTTCATCGTCGACGAGCTGTGCTGCGCGTCGGCCTCGAAAGCGTACCACCACAGCCACAGGACCTGGTAGCCGACCGCGCCCCGCCCGCTGGGCGATCCGATCCCGGAGCACCCATCCAGGTACTTCTCGTCGCACGACTCGCTCTTCGCAGGGCACTTGTTGCTGCCGTCGTTGCCGCTGTGGCCGCACCAGTCCGCGTGGCGCGCCTCGTGGATCAGCGTCCCGGCGCGCTCCACGACGTTCTCGTTGTAGAAGAACGGGATGTAGAGCTCCGTGTAGTCGTCGAACCCGCCCCAGGTCGTGTACGCCCGCTTCGACCCGTCCCCGCACCGCGCGTCCAGCTCGTCGAACTCACGAATCGTATAGTTGCCGCCCCAGCGCAGGATGTTGCCGTTGAAGTCGTTCGTCTTGAGCGCCTCGTTCGGCGACGCATAGTTGAGGAGCTGGATCGCCTGGAACGTGCGCGCCAGCGGCCGCCTCCGGTCGCACGCGGCCTCCCAGCCGAAGCCGTCGTCCCAGTCCCCCTTGTCGAAGTCGTACGCATCCCAGTAGAAGTCGATCCACGGCTGCGTGCACCAGAAGCTCGTCATCACCCCGGGATCGGTCCCCCGCACGGTGTCGCAGGTGTCGGCGCGGGCCTCGGAGGCGACGCCGAGGAGCAAACAAGACGCAAGAACGGCGCTGATCGTGCTTTTCATGATCGATCCCTCAACGAGTGATGGCAGGCGTGTCGGTCCGAGGAGCCACCTTGAATACCCGCGATCCGGGCTTCTCCGGCTGCGCCGGTCGCCCGTTGTTCGGGTTGTAATCCTTGACGTCAGCGACGTCCTCCGCGAGCGCCTTGCGCGCGTCGATCAGCTGGATGCCACCGACGTCGATCCCGAGGGCGTAGAGGCTCGCCGCCGCCGGGTTGCGCAGGAGATCGCCCGCGGCGTAGATGGCTTTCAGCTCCGCCGCGGCGCCGAGCGCCTCGAGCCCGGCGATCGCGCGCAGGCGAACGCGGTATTCATCCGCGAAGAGCTGCTCGTCGGCCTCGGGGTCGGGGAGCTTCGTCGTGGCGATCTCGTTCAGCGGCTTGATCCCGTCGCGCGAGCCGAGCAGGCCAAGGAGGTGAGCCGCCCGCCAGCGCATCTCGCCAGGCCTCGCCGATTCGGCCTTGTCCGGCGGCACGGACACCGACCACGCCTTGTAGACCTCGGCGACCACGGGGACGGCCGCCGGGCCGATGGCCACGAGCTCCCGGAGCGCCCGCGTGAACTCCTCCTCGTTCCCGAACTCGCCCATCAGCGAGAGCTGCCTGTTCACCATCGCCAGGATGCACTCCTTGCTGCACTCGATGGCCTGCGACTCGACAGCCGTTTCCTCCGGCGCGTCCTTCTCGGCGGGCACGGCGCAGCCCGCGGCCGCGCCGATGAGAATGAAGATCATCGTTGTTTTGATGGAGACCGACGACATGGTTCACCTCGGGTTCGGTTTGTGTCGGGGCGCTCTCGCCCCCTCGACGGCGCGCGCGGTCGCGGCGCCTCCGCGCCGGCAGGCCTGCGCGCTGGTCTCACGCGAGCGCGATATCGATGCTGGGCAGGCGCTCTTCCCATCCGTCGACGTCATGGTGGGAATCGCCTGACCGACCGTGCGACCGACGGTTCGACGGATCGACGTAATTGCAATCGTCAGGCCATGCGCTGAAGGCGCGGCTGGGCGGCCCTGCGCGGCGCCGCCGGAGGCCGCGCGCTCGGCGGAATACCCCCGAGTTCGCACCGATTGTGGTTGGAGCGAGCGCCGGCTTCGCGTGAGGCCCGGGTGCCTGCTGGAATGGTCCGGGCCCGCTCGTAGGTGATAGCCTGGAGGCCGGGGCCTCCACGTGTGGAGGCTGGCCCCTCCAGCGCGACGCGCCGGGGCCCTTCATGGCCGGCTCCGGCTTTGGCGCGGCCCCGCCATTTCGGGCCTCCCGCCGCCGAGGCGTGGTAGAAGACGACGACCATGAGCAGGCTCTCCGAACGTGCGTTTGCCGAGATGGTGGAGGCGGGGTGTCCCGCGTGCGGGGGACAGAAGCTCAACCTGCGCTCGTATGTCGACGGGCTCGTGCCGCTCATGGAGGGCGAGCCCGTCGGGCCGGTCAAGTGGGTCTACAAGGGCGAGATGTTCGTCGACGGGCTGTACGAGATCACGTGCGGCGCGTGCCAGCACCTCGTGTTCACCGACGACCGCTGCCCGCGGTGCCACGCCGAAGGCGGCCTCGCGCGCGGGCTCACGACGACCAACGCGTACGCGGTGCCGGAGCGGTGCTCGCGGTGCGAGCACATCGAGGTGCGTTATATCGCGTTCGTGCCAATGCGCGTGAAATACGAGGGAAAGCGCGCGGACAGGGCACAGACGAGCGTCGAGCTGCACGACCCCGGCTTCCACGGCTATCGCGTCGACTGCAAGGACTGCGGCAAGATCGCCGAGCGCGCGGACGCGTGCCCGATCTGCGAGAGCCCGGCGCCGATCCGGGCGCGCTTCAGCTGATCGTCAGGCGTGGCTCGCGATGAAGCTGGCGGTCGCCTCGGGCGATGAGAGGATCGCCCACTGGCGCTCCGGGTACGAGAAGTTCGTTGCGAACGCGTCGGCCACCGGCTGGCTGCGCGAGGCCGCAGGACGAGCCACGGCTTCGAGCGCAGCACCGTGACCGGCTTCAGCGCGCGGCGACAGGCTTCATCCCAGGTCCCCCGCCGCCGGCAGGTACGCAGCGCCGAGCGTCACGCACTGCGCCGCGCGGATGGCGCGCACAACGGCCAGCGTGCAGACCTCAGCCGCCATGACGCACAGAGTCATCATGCCGAGCGTCGCGCCAGATGCGCCCGTGCCCAGCGCGAAGAGGGCATCTCCGTCGGAGAGCGTGTGCAGCGGGTTGATCGCGCGCGCCAGGCCGTCGTGCCCCACCGTCGCGAGGCGGCAGGCCTGGCTCTTGGTGAGCACGGCGTCGGTGGCGATCACGCCGATGGTCGTGTTGCTGCCCGCGAGCATGGGCCTGGGCGTGTCGCCCCGCAGCAGCGCGCGCCGCGTGTCCAGAAGGCGCGTGCCGCGCTCCGTGCGCGCGCCGGCGAGCACCTGGCCCGTCTCCGGGTCGACGACGTCGCCCAGCGCGTTGCAGGCGACGATGGCGCCCACGGTCACGCCGCCGACGGTGACGGAGGCGCCGCCGATGCCGCCCTTCATCGCGCGGTGGAAGCCGAAGATCTTGCCGACCACGGCGCCGGCCCCGGCCCCCACGTTGCCTTCGGCGGGCGGCGTGTTCGACGCAGCCTCGCAGGCGGCGTAGCCAGCGGCGGCGTCGGGACGGAACCGCTGGTCGCCCAGCGCCAGGTCGAACAGCACGGCGCCGGGCACGATGGGCACGCGGGCGGGGCCGACGGTCATGCCCACGCCGCGCTCGTCCAGCCAGCGCATCACGCCGCAGGCCGCGTCCAGGCCCCAGGCGCTGCCGCCGGCCAGCAGGACGCCGTGGACGCGCTCGACCACGTTGGACGGCGAGAGCACGTCGGTCTCGCGCGTGCCCGGCGCGGCGCCGCGCACGTCCGCGCCGGCGACGGCGCCCTCGCGCGCGAGCACCACGGTGCAGCCCGTGGGGCGGCGGCTGTCGGTGAAATGGCCGACCTCGATGCCGGCGACGTCGGTGATCGCGCCGGGGCGCGGGGAGGCGGACGCGGGAGCGCCGGGAGGCATGCGCTCATTGTCCATGGCCCCGAGGAGCCGCGCCATGCGGCCGCGGCCGCCGCGGGGCACACGGCCGCGCAGCGCCGGCGACGGCGCCCTCGCGCGCCTGCGGGTGACGTGTCGGATGGATCGAGGCGCGGCGTCGTGCTCAGCAGCTGGACGGGTCCGCGAGCATCGAGGCGGCCTCGGCGGAGAGCTCCACGCCGTCGAGGCCCCCGACAAACTCGCTCCACGCCGCGGCGTCGCCCTGGGTCAGCTCGCGGGCGACGCACACCGCTATACCGTCCAGGGGCGTCGTCGACGCCGTCCGCAGCAGCTGGCGCAGGGCGGCCAGGGCCTCCGCGTTCTCCGTCGCGGTGGGCGCCTTCGTGCGACTCAGCCCGTCGAGCGCCTGGTAGAGGAGCTCGAACACCTCCGTGGACGGGACGATCTCGGCGAAGAAGGCGCGGAGGGCGGGGACGTGCTCCGGCCGAGCGCGATCGATGTCGAGGCGGATCCTTGTCATGGCGAGCGAGCGCGCGCGCAGCGAGCTGGATTGCCTGGCGACGTTCCCCCACGCCGATACCACCGTCTCGAGCGGCAGCTCGAAGTTGTACAGGAACTGCAGGTGCGCGTCGGAGAGGTCGCCGGCCGATGGCCCTGCCGCGAGCGCCGACCACTCGTCCGCGTAGAGCGCCAGCGCGTCGACGACCTCGCCGCACGCCCCGTACTCCAGCCACGGCGTGAACTCGGTCCAGTGCGCGAAGGGCGGCCCCGCGAGCAGCGGCGCGAGCGCGCTCGACCACGCCGCGCGCAGCGCTGGATCCAGCGCCGGATCCGCGGCCCTGACGCACGCCGCCGCGACGGCCACGCCCTTGGCGTCCTCGGCGTCGAGACCGTCGAGGAAGGCCGCGAACGCGCCCGGGGCCAGGGTCTCCGGCAAGCCGACGTTGAGGGCGGCCGTCTGGTGGACGCCGCCGGCCTCGAGGAGGTTCGCGACCTGCGAGGGGCTCGTGGGAAGGCGAAACGAGGAGAAGCGCGCCGCGTGGCCCTCCGGATCCAGGCTGGAGTCGTCGACCAGGTAGAACCAGGAGATGTGGCGGTCGAGCGGATCGAAGATCAGCAGCTCGCCCTCCTGCTGCGGGGCGACGTCAACGCCCTGATCGAGCTCGAGCACCTGCGAGCGCGTCGCTCCGTCGTCCGCGATCCAGAGGAGCTCGAGCGGCGCGACGAGCGCGCCGTCCGGATCGCGCAGCGTCACGAGCACGCCGCCGGAGGGGGACCGCCCGAGATCGAGGTGCGGGAGCGCGCTGGCCCGGAGCGCCCGCCGCGCGCGGGCGGTCGCGTCGGGGCCGAGGTGCCGCGCGAAGGCGCCGAGGAACTCGTCCGTACCGATGGCGCCGAAGCGGTGGTCGTTGAGGACGTCGCGCAGCGTGCCCCAGAAAGACTCCTCCCCGATGAGGCTCCGGATCTGGGTGAGCAGCCACGCGGCGCGGTCGTAAGGTCCGCTCGTGTACTTGTCGTCGGGATCGCGGTCCGGATCCACGATGAGGGAGTCCACGACGGCCGCGAAGGAGTCGCCGTTCAGCGTCCCCTCGCCGCTCTCATCCAGGTAGAGGCGCGCGCCCTCCTCTGCGAGCAACGTCGCCATGCCCTCCTTGATCCACAGATCGTCCCAGGTCTTGACCGTCACGAGGTCTCCGAACCACTGGTGGCCAAGCTCGTGGATCGTGAGCCTCAGGTCGCCGGAGCTGGTCGGAGCGGTGCTCCGGGACTCCCCCTGGAAGGTGATGCCGAGGTTCTCGAGGCCGCCGCCGTACTCCGGCACGAGCACCAGCGCGTACTTCTCGAAGGGATACGGCACGAGCAGCTCCTCGAAGAGGCCGATCGAGCGGACCACCTCGTCGAGCAGACGGTCGTAATCGCCCGGGACGCCGCGCCGGTGCCAGACGGAGACGGGGAGGCTCCCCTTCATCGTGCCCTCGACCTCGAAGTCGCCGATCGCGAAGGCCATGAGGTAGACGGGCACCGTGTAGTCCGTCGCGTACTTCATGCGGCGGCCGGACGCGCCCTGCTCGTCGGAGACGAGGTTGCCGTTCGCGATCATCGTCTCCTGTGCGCCCATCCCGAGGTCGATGGAGAAGACGGCGCGGTCCTCGGGCGTGTTGTGGCACGGCATCCAGAGCGCGGCGTCGAGCGGCTCCGAGAGCGTGTAGACAGCGCGCGACGCGGCGGGGTCCCCCCGGCGGGCGGGGATCGCGTGGAGCGCGTCGCTCTCGGCGGCCTCGTAGTCGATCTCCAGCGTGATCGCCTGGTCCGCCGCGATGTCAGGCACGCGCGAGACGTCGATGCGGAGCGCCCGGAGCTCGGCGTCGACCGTATAAGGCAGGTCCGTGCCCCCGGCCAGCCGGACCGCCTTGACCTCGGCGACCGCGCTGTCGAGGCGCAGCGAGCGCAGGCCGTCGTCGCCTGGCAGGAGCGTCACCGCGACCGTCGCGACCAGCCGTCCCCGGCTCCAGTCGAACTCTCCCGTCACCTCGTAGCGCTGGACGTCGATCGGCGCGCCTGGCGGCGGCTCGGGCTCGGTCGGAGGCTCGGACGAAAGCTCCGTGTCGTCGGGCGGCGATTGCCCTGGATCGGTGGGATCGGCGCCCGAGCACGCGGCCAC
This sequence comes from Sorangium sp. So ce117, assembly GCF_051524395.1. Lineage (NCBI taxonomy): Bacteria > Pseudomonadati > Myxococcota > Polyangiales > Polyangiaceae > Sorangium > Sorangium sp. So ce117. The sequence goes on along the minus strand of NZ_CP150309.1, from coordinate 2,081,436 downwards.
GCACGACGCCAGGAAGACGGCAGCAAGCCACGTTCCCGGGCGGACAAGAGATCTGGCAAGGTCCATTCGAACTCCTCGATGGAGCAAGGGACGCCCTGGACCTCCGTTGATTGGCTCCTCTTCCCGCCGGTTTCGTGCTCCTGGCACGGAGGGAGCTGCTCGAGGACACGGCGCACCTCGCGCTGTCGGGGCCTGAGCACGGCCGCGAGGCGAACCGCTCGTCAGTCGTCGTTCGTGGGCGAGAAAGGCATGACGGGCGCGGATTCCTCGATCTCTCGCCTGGGCGGGTTCTTGACGGAGAGCTGGCTGTCGATGAGGACGGCTCGACGCGGGCGCGGCGCGCTGACCTGAGCTTTGCAAAGCTCCTCGACGACGCGGCCGCGCAGCGCATCGTTCACTTCCTTGTTCTTGCCGGGTGGCACGCGCGCGCTGATACGCAGGACGATCGATCCCTCGTTGAGCTCCTCCACGCCGACGTCCACCTGCCCCGGAGCGCCCGTCTGCAGCTCGACCTCCTTTTCGGCGACCCTCGCGAGGAGCTCACGCACCCGCTGCACATCCTCCTCGTAAGGCACGTGCACGTCGACCACAGCGTTCACGTAGGATCGCGAATGGTTCGCGACCTTGCGCACCTCGCCATTCGGGATCGAATGGAGCACGCCGATGTCGTCGCGGATCTTCGTGATACGAACGCCGATCTCCTCCACGCGCCCCTGGATGCCGCCGATCTCCACGAGATCCCCGACGAGCAGCAGGTTCTCGAAGAGGATGAAGAAGCCGGCCACGATGTCCCCCACGAACGTCTGCGCGCCGAAGCCGATGGCCACGCCGATGACGCCGGCGCCGGCGAGCAGCGGCGTGGGATCGATGGAAGCCTCGCGCAGCCCCAGCACGAGAGCCGAGAAGTAAATCGCGTACCGCACGAAGCCCATGGCCACGGGGACCAGGGTCTTTCGTTGCTGGAGCGTCTGGGGGTTCTCCTCCGCCACCTTCCCGAGGAAGAGGTCGTTGATGAGGAGCACGCAGAGCTCGACGAGGACCCGGCTCGCATAGATGATCGCGATGATCCGGAGCCCGACCCGCCCCGCCTGCGAGAGCCACGTGTCGGGCGTGAGCGCGTCGGCGACCCACGTCGCCGCCGTGATGTACACGCAATAATCGACGACGCGCTTCGTGATCCCGAGCAGGTGCGACAGGTTCCCGAGGTACCTGAGCGGGCTTTCGAGGCGGGCGAGCCTCGTGGAATTGTCGAAGAGGACGTCGAGGAGGAGGTATCCGATCCCCGTCGCGAGGCGGCTCACGTAAAACGCGCCCAGCGTGTAGCTGGCGAGCAATACGGCGCGCTGGGTCCCCGGCGCGAGCGCGAGCTTCTCGGTGAGGAGGACCGCGGCGGCGCCGAGGACAACCACGCGGAGCGCCTTGCGCAGGCGGTTCGTGACCTCTGCGACCGGCTCGCGCCGCTTCTCCAGCCAGTCCGAGCGCGCGACCGCCTTTCCCAGCGCGTCGGCGAGCCCCCGGGCGAGGGCGTCGACGAAGAGCGCGCCGACGGCGATCCCGAGCGCGGTGAGCAATCGCATCCTGGCGAGCGCGGGATCGTCTCCGGCGAGCCCGACGAGCGCGCTCTTCACCACGTCGAGGGCGCGAATCCCGCGAACCACGGCGAACGCCGCGCCGCCCATGAGCACGGCGCCGACGAGCGCGACCCAGACGAGCGCGCGGCGACGGACGCGACGCCGGAACGACTTGCGCTCGTCGGCCGTGACGTGCTCCAGCGTCGGCGAGCGCAAGACGAAGGCGTAGCCCCGATGGATCAGCCTGACCACGAGCTCCGAGAGGAGCAGGAGCACCACGATCGCGATGCACAGCGCGACGAGGTTGTGGAGGAGCAGGTCGAGATGCAGCGTCATCGAGGCCGCCGAGACTACCGCCCGATCTGGACGTTCTCAAGGACGCCGAGAGCGTCGGGCACCAGCACCGCGGCGGAGTAATAGGTGCTCACGAGGTACGAGGTAATGGCCTTCCCGTCGGTCTCCATCCTGCGGGCCGAGACACCGGGCTCGATCTCCTCGGGGAGGCCCGTGCGGTGGAGGCCGATGACGCCCTGATGCTCCTGCCCCGTGCGCATGACGAGAATGGAGCTCGTTTTGTCCTCGTTGATCGGGATCTTGTCGCAAGGCAGGATCGGGACGCCGCGCCACGCCGCGACCTGCGTGCCGGAGAGCTCGACGCTGGTCGGGTAGATGCCGCGGCGACTGCACTCCCGGTGGAAGGCGGCGATCGTGCGCGGGTGCGCCAGGAAAAACTGCGACTTGCGGCGCCGGCAGAGGATCTCGTCCATGTCGTCGGGCGTCGGGGGGCCGCTCCGGGGATGGAGGCGCTGCTTCAGGTCGGCGTTGTGCAGGAGGCCGAAGTCACGGTTGTTGATGAGCTCGTGCTCCTGCCGCTCACGCAGGGCCTGGACGGTCAGGCGGAGCTGCTCCTGGAGCTGATCCATCGGATCATTGAAGAGATCCGAGACGCGCGTGTGGAGCCGGAGGATCGCCTGCGCGACGCTGAGCTCGTATTCACGCGGCGCGGTCTCGTAATCGACGAACGTCCCCGGGAGCGCGCGCTCGCCCGTGTGACCGGCGGTGAGGGCGATCGCCGCCTGTCCGAGCTTGTCCTGCGGCTTCTTCAGCCGCTCCTTGAGCGACTCGACGTGCGCGTGGAGCGCCGGGGATCGCGAGATCAGCTCCTCGAAGGCGCGCTGCGGGAGCTCGAGCACGATGCACGGCGTGACGGCCCTGACCGAATAGGTCCATACGTCGTTCGATTCGATGACGGACTGGTCCCCGAAATGGTCCCCATCCGCGAGGACGTCGAGGATCGTGTCGGCGCCGTACTTGCCTACGCCGAGCTTCTGGGCCTTTCCGTGCGCGAGCAGGAAGATCGTCTCCGCGGGTCTTCCGCGCTCGGCGATCAGCGCGCCGGGCTTGTACTCCCGCTGGACGAACCGGCTCGCCAGGGTGTCGAGCACGGCGTCGTCCGAGAAGCCTTGCAAGAGCGGCAATTCGCAGAGCTCCTGCGGGATCACCTGCACCTTCGCCCCGACGTTGCCGAAGCTCAACCGGCCGTCGCCGACGGCATAACTCAGGCGGCGGTTCACGCGATACGTGCCGCCCGTGACCTCGATCCAGGGCAAGACCCGCAGGAGCCACCGGGACGTGATCCCCTGCATCTGCGGATGCGACTTGGTCGTCGTCGCGAGCTTTCGCGCCCCCAGCGTCCCGAGGCTCGAACGCTCACCATCGTTCCCGATCCCAGGGTTTTCGGCGTTTGCCATGATGTACCTTTCCTTCTGCGCGCTTCGGAGAGCAGAGCGCTCCGCGTATCCCCCGCGCTTGCACGGGGCACACGCGGAGCGCCTACCGCTCGCGGCTCATTCGTGGGCGCGCCCGATCTCGACGCTCTCCAGGACGCCGAGCGCGTCGGGGACCAGCACGGCCGTCGAGTAATAGAGGCTGACGAGGTACGACATGATGGCCTTGTCGTTGATCCCCATGAAGCGCACGTTGAGGCTCGGCTCGACCTCGTCCGGAATGCCGGCGTGGTGCAGGCCGATGACGCCCTGGTTCTTCTCGCCCGCGCGCACGAGCAGGATCGAGGTCGTCCGCGTCTCCGAGACCGGGATCTTGTTGCACGGGAAGATCGGCACGCCGCGCCACGCCGGGACGCGGTGGCCGTTCACCTCGATGCTCTGCGGATAGACGCCGACGCGGCTGCACTCCTGGCCGAACGCCGCAATGGCCCGCGGGGGCGCGAGGAAGAACGACGGCTCCCTCCAGACCGTGGCGAGGAGCTCGTCCATGTCGTCCGGCGTCGGGGGCCCGCTGTGGGTGTGGATGCGCTGCTTCAGGTCGGCGTTGTGCAAGAGGCCGAACTCGCGGTTGTTGATGAGCTCGTGCTCCTGGGTCTCCTTCAAAGCCTCGATGGTCAGGCGCAGCTGCTGCTCCGTCTGGTTCATCGGCTCGTTGAACAGATCCGCGACGCGCGTGTGGATGTGGAGCACGGTCTGCGCCACGCTGAGCTCGTACTCGCGGGGCGAGGTCTCATAATCGACGAACGTGCCGGGGAGGACGGGCTCGCCGGAGTGGCCCGCCGCGATCTCGATCGCCGCCTCGCCCGTGTTGTCCTGCTTCTTCGCGGCGAGCGCCTTGAAGCTGTCGAGGTGCTTCTTCAGCGACGGGTGCTGGGCGACGAGCTCCTCGAAGACGGTCTGCTGGAGCGTCAGCACCGTGACCGCCGTGACGGCCTTGGCCGTGAACGTCCAGTAATCCTGCGCCTCCAGGAGCGCCTGGTAGCTGTAATGGTCGCCGTCCGCGAGGACCGCGAGCACCGTCTCATCGCCGTACTTGCCCGCGCCGATCTTGTTGACCTTGCCGTGCGCGATGAGGCAGATGTGATCGGCCTCCTTGCCGCGCTCGGTGATGACGTCGCCGGGCTTGTATTCACGCTGCACGAAGCGGTTCGCCAGCGCGGTGAGGACCTCGAGGTCCTCGTAACCGCGGAGGAGAGGCAGCTCGCAGAGCTCCTGCGGGATGACCTGGATCTTCGCGCCGGTGTTCGTGAACGTCACCCGCCCGTCGCCCACCGCATAGCTCAGCCGGCGGTTCACGCGGTACACGCCGTTGACGTGCACCCACGGCAGCAGCTTGACCAGCCACCGCGACGAGATGCCCTGCATCTGCGGCGCCGACTTGGTCGTCGTCGCGAGTTGCCTCGCGGCCGCCGTCGCGAGGCTGGTCTGGTGCTGATCGATCGAACCCAGATTACCTGTGATAGACATGAGTCCCTCTTTCCCGGACGGCTAGGGCCGCCCGTGCTTCACCGGCACGGACCGCGCCGTACCCATCGAAAGATCCGCCTTCGCAGCAGGAGCCGCGGCGCCGACTCTTCCGGCGCCGAAGAAACTGCTGATACGCGCCGCAGAGGCGCCAAACCCACGCGCGCCCTCGATCGCCCGTTCGATCGGGTGGCGCTCGAGCTCCGCGTCCACGTACCGGCTCGTCACGACGTGCCAGTGGAGGACGCCAGCCATGTACAATCGCTGCTTCTCGACATATCCGAGCACGGCCTCGCGGGCCGCCTTGTCGAGGTCGAATTCGTCGAGGATGCGGGGCAGCTCGGTCGCGACGATGTGCTCGAACTCCACCACCCGCGCCGTGAGCAGGTCATTGACGACCTCCTTGGCCCGCTGCGCGTCGCATTCGAGGAACCGCTCGACGACCAGCACGAGGTTGCTGAGCTCGCCCTCGAACTCGATCTCCTTGCGGTACGAATAGAGATCGTTGATCCACCCGCCCACGTCGGCCGTTGTGTTGTCGAGCCCTCGCATCGTCCGCGTGCGGAAGACCGCGGCCGGGACCACATCGCCCAGCGTGAGCTTGGGCAGGCTCATCGTGAGATCGGCGCCGAACGTCTTGCGGCGCATCTCGACGTAATCGACCGGATCCGGGATCCGGTTTTGGGTCTGGTTCAGGAGCTCCCAGAGCCAGCTCCCGGTCATGGTCTCGACGCTGCGGCGGAGCGATTGCCGCGAATTCATCGACATGGGGGAAGCTGTGCGGATCCAGAGATCCAGCAGGCTGCTCTCCACCGGGTTCTCGGGCACCGGCGCGCCTGCGCAGTCGAGGGGCATGAACATCGAGAGCCGGGCATTGAACCGTTTCGCACCCGCCATGTCCCGCGTCGCGCCGAACACGCGCGGGAAATAGTCGTCGCCGTACGTCCCCCACGTCAGCCAGGCCGAGCTCAGGTCGAGCTCGTGCGGGGACGCGTCCGGGTGAATGCCCGCAGCGCAGATGGGGAAATCGAAGCCGATGAAGCTGCGCTCGTCCCAGATCCCGGACCCGAAGACGCCCGGCACCACGTCGAGCATCGCGAATTTGCGGGCCCACTCGAGGGTGTTCCGGCGCGCCGCGGGCAGATGCGGGCTCAAGCGGAGCTTGAACGGCATGGTGATCTTCGGGAGCGGCGTCCTGCCCACAGGCTGGAACGGGGCGTGGGTGAGGGTCTTGATCCGCTGCAAACCCAGGGCGCCGGGCGTGAGCCTGATCCGGAACCCCGAGGTGCCGAGCCCCGTCGGCGCCCCGAGGGGATCGGGGACGCTCGCGGATTTGTCCGCGTTTTCGTTCATGTAGCGGCTCGACCGCATGTGCCATTCGTGGCCGCCAGACTGCCAATCCTGCAGTCCCTTCACATACCTGGCGACGTCGAGGGCTTGCGCCGGCGTCAGCCCGTGCTCGACGCAGAGCGCCGGCACCTCGACGAGCGCCGTGTTCTCGAATTGCTGGAGCCGCGACGTCAGGATCTCGTTCGTGAGATCGGCCGCCCTTTGCGTGGGCACGCCGAGGAAACGCTCGAGGACGAGCACGCAGTTGGCGTTTTCCCCCTCGTCCTCGACCTCGCGCTGGTACGAGAACAGGTCATTGCGCAGGTGGACGCCGTCCGAGAACGTGTCGCGCAGGACCTCGAGGGGGCGCGTCGCGGCGACGGCGGCCGGGACCTCGGCGCCCACGGCGATCTCGACGAGGCCCGCGGACCAGGGCGCGCCGCCGACCTTACGGCGCATCTCGATGTATTCGACCGGGTTCGCGACGCGGTTCTCCTGGATATTGGCGAGCTCCCACATACATTCGAGCATCAGGTTCTTCGTCGCCTCGAGGAAGCGCTCGCGCCAGTGCACCGAGGTGAGCGGGACGGTCCGCGCCCAGAGGTCCGCGAGCGCGCGCTCGACAACGTTCGTCGGCTCCGGCGGCGTCCCCGTGGGCACGACGGGCATGAAGAGCGGCAGGCGGTCGAGGTACGCCTTGGCGCCGCGCATGTCCTTGGTGCGCTTGTAAATCTCGAGGAAATGATCGTCGAAGAAGAACACCCAGACATACCAATCCGTGATCAGATTGAGCTCGGGCGCGGGCGCGTCGGGGTGGGTGTACGCGCAGAGCAGCGCGTAGTCGTGCGCGTCGAGGTCGCGCTCGGTCCAGATGGGTTTTTCCTGCGGGTTCTTCTCCAGGATACCCATCTCGTAGGACCAGGCCTTGGTGTGCGCGCGCGCGCCTTCGAGGTGCGGATTGAGGCGCGCCGGATGCGGCATGTAGAAGTCGGGCAGCGTGAAAGGTTGCATATTCGCTGACTTCTCGCGCGCGACGTCGATATGGGCGACGCGGGCGACCTGAATGTCTTGGCGGTCTGTATTCCGGACGCACCTCGGCCGCTCGCACGCAGACGTACGACGACGCGTTGGTGGGGCTCTTCCGTACAGACCGATCGGGATCGTTCGGACGGGGCGGATCTAGACCAGCCCAGCGCTCCCACCAAATTAACTGATGACGAGCTCCAGACCGCAGGAACTCCAAAATTGCTGCTTGGTGCGGAACCGCTCGGGCGCCGCGGCGACCGCTTGAGCGCCGCGGGCGGGCTCCGTCATGACACGATCACCCGCCGAGCCGGCCCGCAGCCGGTGCGCCCGCGACAGCAAGCACGTTTCAGTCAGCCCGCTCGTTTGCCCTCACCGCCCGGTGGTGTGGTACCTGCCCCGTCCTGCCAGAATGCCGGAACCGCCAGGGCGCCACGAGACGCCAGGATTGTTGTGTTCTTCTTGGCGTCTTGTGGCGTCTCGGCGATCCTTGGCCGGATTTCTGACACACGAAGCTGGGCTATACCCGCGCCGTCTCCTCGAGCTCCTTGCCGCGCGTCTCCGGGAGGAGCCACAGGATGAGCGCGAGCGCGACCAGCGGGAAGAGCGCCGTCGCGGACACCGCCGGTCCCCAGCCGATCTCCTCCGCGGCGAAGCCGACGGCGATCGGAGAGAGCATGTAGCCGATCCGGCCGAGCAGGTTGTTTGACCAGGCGATCGCGTCGCTCCGGAGGTGCGTGGGGAAGAGCTCGGTCATGTAGGCGTTCAGCACGGGGAGCACCCCGCTCGCGCCGAAGATGGCGAAGACCAGCGCGGCCGTGAGCGCGCCCCGCGAGCCCAGCGAGTAAGCGCCGAGCACGCCGGCGGCCGCAAGCACATAGATGATCACCGCGCCCTTGCGGCGGCCCACCACGTCGAGCAGCTTGCCCGAGGCGAAGATGAGCGGCATCGAGACGAGCGCGGCGAACGTGATGCTGCCGCCCACCTCGCCGTCGCTGAGCCCGCGCTCCCGGAGCGCGAACGTCTTCCAGAACGTCACCGCGTTCTGGGTGCAAACGTACGTGAGCCCCCAGATCAAGGCGAGCTGCAGCATCCGCTTGCGGTGCGGCGTGCGCAGGATGCGCGTGAACGGCGGCGTCCCCTCCCCCTTTCGCTCGGCCGCCACCTGCTCGAACCGGGCCGTCTCGCGCAGGCCGCGCCGCGCGACCGCGATGAGCACGAGCGGGATGCCGCCGACGAGGTACACGCTGCGCCACCCGTACGGCGTCGCGAGGAGCAGCGGCACGACGCCTGCGCACACGATGGATCCCAGGCTCGAGAACGCCTGGATGACGCCGATCACCATCCCGCGCCGATCGCTCGGGTACTCCTCGGCCGCGTACACCATGCTGACCGCCCACTCCCCGAGCAGGAAGATGCGCGCGAGGAGCTGCAAGACGGCAAAGACATAGACGTTCGGCGCGAACGCCGTCAGCACGGAGAAGATCGTATACCCCGCGATGGTGACCGAGAGCACCCGCCGCCGCCCCCACTGGTCGGCCTTGCGCACGAGGAGATACGCGATCATCGTGCCCGAGTTGATGACCCCGACGAGCAGCCCCTCGTGCCGGGGCAAGAGGCCCATCTGCGCGCCGAAGTTGGGCAATATCTGCGTGAGCGCCAGGAAGTCGTAGCCCTCGAAGAACGAGGCCACGCTCAGGAACCAGAACAGCCGCCGCTGGTACGGCGTGAACGGCGTCTTCTGGTGCGGGGCAGCTGTCGTCATATCACCTGTTCCCTCCGAGCGAGCGCTCGTAGACGCGATAACGCCGGTCTTTGAGCGGCCTGCTCGTGAGCGGCAGGTACATCACGCGCCGCTGGCGGGCGTCGCCCGTGGCCGTGGCCCGCGCGACGACGTAACGAGAGCCGTCCTTCCGCGCGCCGAAGAGGAGCGGGACGCCGTTGATGTGCGCCCTGCCCTCCCCTGTAAGGCGGCGGTCCATGGCGTCGACCTCCTCGACGAGCGAGCGCACCGCGCCGCGACCCTCGAACCCGCGGAAGCGGATGAACCCGTGCTCGTCGAGGGTCACGTGACGTCTCCTGGCCAGCTCCCTAGCGCAGACGGGCGGCGGCGGGAACAGCGGCCGCAGGGAGCGCCCGCCAGCGCGGAATCTGCGCCGCTGCGCACGCCTTGCGGCCGCGTGCGCCGGCCCGCCGCGGCGTCCCGCGGCCGCCCTTCGCGCCGAGTCGGCTCGTCCCCGCCGCCGGGCCGTCGATCGCCGCTCCGGCCGAGACGTAGCGGCACCTGCCTTGCAAAGCGGCGGGTCGATGATCGAGAATCGATGAACCGGTCCGGCGATAGATGACCCACGAGCAAGATCCCATGACGGAAGGGCAACGGCGAGATGAACCGCCGGAGCCGCCGGCGCGCGAGCGAGCGCGCGGCGGGCGTGGCTCCAAAGGAGCCTTGCTCCTCGCGCTCTGCGTCGCGCTCGGCGTGGCCGCCGGGCTCGGCGGGTACACCTTCGTTTATGCGAAGGGCGCCTCGTACCTGGGGAGCGATCCGTCGGCGTGCGCCAACTGCCACATCATGAACGAGCAGTTCGCCGGGTGGCAGCGCTCCAGCCACCGGGCGGTGGCAGGGTGCAACGACTGTCACGCGCCGCACACGTTCCTGGGGAAATACGCCACGAAGGCGTCGAACGGGTTCTGGCACTCGTTCGCCTTCACCTCGGGCCGCTTCCCGGACCCGATCCGGATCAAGCCCAGCAATCTACGCATCACGGAGGAGACCTGTCGCGGGTGCCACGGCGACGTCGTGGATGCGATCGACAGCCAGCACCACGGCGCCGCGGGGCTCTCGTGCGTGCGCTGCCATGAATCGGTGGGCCACCTGCACTGAGGGGCGCCCGCTGCACGAGGGATGGAATCGATGACGGAGCCGAAGGACGAAGGATCCACGCAGAAGAGCGAGCGCACCGGCAGGCCGCCGGCGCGCTGGCGCTACCTGCCGCTCGCGGCGCTCGCCGCGGCGGCGGCGACCGCCGGGCTCGCCGCGCTGCTGGTGAACATCTTCGAGCACAAGCAGGAGGCGAAGAGCCCGTTCTATCGAGTCGTCGAGCTCGACGACACGATAGACGACCCGGCCGTCTGGGGGAAGAACTTCCCCCTCCAGTACGACGGCTACCGGCGCACGGTCGACCAGAAGCGCACGCGCTTCGGCGGGAGCGAGGCGGTGCCGCGCACGCCGACGGACGCCGATCCGCGCAGCGTGGTCGCGCAATCGAAGCTCGAGGAGGACGGTCGGCTGAAGACGATGTGGGCCGGCTACGCCTTCGCGCGCGACTTCCGGGAGGAGCGCGGGCACGCCCACATGCTCGAGGATCAGGTGTACACCGAGCGGCAGGTCGCGACGAAGCAGCCGGGCACCTGCATTCACTGCCATGCGTCCGTGTACGTGCCGTACAAGAAGCTCGGCGGCGGCGACCTGATGCGCGGGTGGGAGGCGATGAACCAGATGCCCTTCCCCGAGGCGCGCAAGCTGGTGACGCACCCGGTCTCGTGCATCGATTGCCACGACCCCGAGTCGCTGCAGCTCCGGGTGACCCGGCCCGGGTTCATCGAGGGGATCCGCGCGCTCAAGGCGTCGATGGGTGAGGCCAATTACGACGTCAACACGATGGCCACGCGCCAGGAGATGCGCTCGTACGTCTGCGGCCAGTGCCACGTGGAGTATTACTTCAAGGGCCCGGAGAAGCGGCTCGTGTACCCGTGGGCGAAGGGCATCAAGATCGACGAGATCTACGCCTACTATGAGGAGAGCGGCCACTCGGACTGGACGCACGCGGAGTCGGGCGCGAAGGTGCTGAAGGCGCAGCACCCGGAGTTCGAGATGTGGAATCAGGGCATCCACGCCCGCTCCGGCGTGGCCTGCGCCGACTGCCACATGCCCTACCAGCGGGTCGGCGCGACGAAGATCAGCGATCACCACGTGCAGAGCCCGCTCCTCAACGTGAACCGCGCGTGCCAGACGTGCCACAAGTGGCCCGAGGAGGAGCTCCGTCAGCGCGTGGAGACGATCCAGTCGCGCCATTTCGAGGCGCGCAACCGGGCGATGGACGCCGTGACCGCGCTCATCAGCGACATCCGCCGGGCGAAGGAGGCCGGGATGGCCGAAGAGGCGCTCGCGGGGCCGCGCGCGGCGCAGCGGAAATGTCAGTTCTTCGTCGACTTCGCCGAGGCGGAGAACTCGTCCGGCTTCCACGCGCCGCAGGAGGCGATGCGCATCCTCGCGTCCGCCATCGATACGTGCCGGCGAGGTCAGCTGTCGCTGCGAGACGGAACCCCGCCCGAAGAGTGATCGAACTAACGTTCGCGTCCACGTCAACGTGAACGTCAACGTTTACGTGGACGTTCACGTTCACGTTTACGTGGACGTGGTCGTGGTCGTTCACGGCCTATCGTTGACGACCACGCAAACGTTCGGATGTGGGAGAACGCGGCGCTAAGGTTGGTTGGCGCCTACCGCTCCTCGACTGCCACGCTCCTGGTCCAGGCCACCTGGAGAGCCGGGCCGCGCGCCTGCGCGAACAGGACGAGCGGACTCGTCATCGCTCACGGACTGACGAGCTGGACCATGACTCCAGAGCTCCGGTGGAGCGCGAGTGTGTCCCTCATTGCATTTGACGCGATTCGATCCAAAGCTCGACTCATCGCGAGATAGTGCTTGGATAATTCGTTTGAGATCCGTACGGTGTCGCCGAAAGGGGAAGACGCCATGACAACCTGCCGTAATCGTTCGAGCGCCGTCGCCGCGCTGGGTGCCGCCTTTGCGCTCGTCTCGACGTCGTGCGCGTCCGGAGATCCGGGCGCGCCGGCGGCCGGGGAAATCCACGTTTCGCACGTGGGCAAGGATACGGTCAGCACGTTCCTGAACCGGCTCGCGACGGAGACTGGCCAGGTCGTCGTGACCCGCGCCAGCGTCGATGACGCCTGGCAGAGCGTCACTGTGAGAGAAGAGCGCGGGGCCTCGCTCTACCTCGTGGAGGGGCCGCTGCCCAGCGCGGCGCTCCCGGGCGAGCGCGCGCGCGTCGGGGGGATCGCCGCCGTCGCCGTCCCGACGGGCCGCGACCCCCATGACTGGCTCGGCTCGCACCGCCTTCACGCGGAGCCGATCGGGACGCACGATGTGGCCCTGTCGCGCGCTCCGGGAGCACAGAAGACCCGCGCTCCGGCCGGGACGCGCGCGCGGCTCGACGGTCACGGGCGCGACGCCGCCGAGCTCCCCGAGCTCCACATCGACGCCGCGTTCCTCGAGGCGCGGCTCAAGGAGCTCTCCGGCGCCGCGCCCGTGACCGTCGGCGGCCGCTCGGCGGTCATCCGCGAGCGCGGCTCCGAGGACGGACGCGCGCTCGCCCGCGCCTGGATGCGCCAGCAATACGAGGCGATCGGGTTCACCGTCGAGGAGCACGCTTATCAAAGCGGCTGGAGCCAGGGCGTCAACCTGACGGCGGACAGGCCCGGCGCCGATCCGTCGCGCGTCCTCATCCTCTCGGCGCACTACGACTCCATGAGCAACGCGGGCGCCGACGACGACGGCTCAGGCATCGTGTCGTCGCTCGCCATCGCCCACGCGCTGAAGGACGCGAAGCTGAGCATCGGGCTCCGCGTCGTCGCCTTCGATCAAGAGGAGGACGGGCTCCTCGGCTCACGGGCCTACGCGAGCAAGCTCTACCGGAACGGGCAGATGGATCAGGTGGTCGGCGTCCTGGATCTGGAGATGACAGGCTACGACTCCAACGACGACGGGCACTATCACGTCATCCACTGCAACGAGAACACGTCGTCCGATCTGGCCGCGCTGGTCGAGGAGGCCGCGTCGGACGGCGAGCTCGGCCTGACCCGGGTGGACGCCTGCACGAACCGCAGCGATCACGCGGCGTTCTGGCGCTATGGGGCGCCGGCCGTGGCCATATCGCAGGACTTCTTCGGCGATGACGGCAACCCCTGTTACCACCAGCGCTGCGACCGGGTCGATCAGCTCAACTGGGACTACATGCGGCGGCTGACCGAGGCCGCCGGGCGCGCGGCGGTGAGGCTCCTGATGAAGTGACTCGAGCGATCTCGGCGCTTCCTGCGGCGCTACTCTGACCGCATCGCCTTCGTCTTCTTTTCTGGCCTGGTCAGCTCGCTGATGGCGGCGGCCAGCGACTGGAAGATCGAGATGTCGTGCAGGTCGATCCCGAGGCCGACCATGCCCTGCGCCATCCTGGGCCCGACGCCGACGAGGCTCACGCGCGCGCCGAGCAGCCGGGTCGCCTGCGCCGTCTGCGCCAGCGCCGCCGCGATCGCCTCGTCGACGAACGGCACGCCGGTCACGTCGAGCAGCACCCACCGGGCTCCCTCTCGCGCGACGCCAGAGAGCGCGGCCTCCATGATCTGCTGCGCCCTCGTGGCGTCGATCGCGCCTATCAGCGAGATGAGCAGCACCCCGGGCAACAGCGGGATGACGGGACAGCCGAGCTCCCGCACCGTGCTCGCCAGCGCGCGCTCGCGCTCGTAGGCGGCGGCCAGCATGTCGCGCTCCGCCTGAAGCGTGGCCTCCATGTCGTGGTGCTCGAACGCGGCGAGCAGGAGCGACACCCACATGGCCAGCGGATGGAGGTTCTCCACGAAGCTCTCCAGGTGCAGCCCTCCCAGCACCAGAGTCCCCCAGTCGCGCGTCGCGCTCACGAGCGGGATCAGCAGGAGATAGCCGCCCGGCTCGTCCGGCAAGGAAGCCGCGCGCAGGGCGGGCGGCGGAAAGTGGCTGGCCGGGTACCTCTGGCCCACGAGCGCGGTCAGGTCCGTAGCGCACGGGTACACGGAGTGGACGAGGAACTCCGGCTCGGCCTTGTCCGACGCATCCGCCCAGAGCGCGATGCACCCGACGCCGATGGAGGTCTGCGCCAGCCACTCCAAGCGCTCCTCGGTCCATGCGTGCTTCGAGGCGAGGAGCCTGCTCATGTGCACCTTGGCGCGGACCAGCCGCTCGAGGCTCTTCACGTTCCGCCGCTCCCACGCGGCGAGGGCCCGCTGCTGCGCGAGGCGCACGCGGTCGAGGAACGTCTCCAGCCGGCGCGCGGCCTCCGGCTCCGGCGCGCCGGCGAGCCGCCGCGCGGCGGTCTGCTCGACGAGCTTCACCGCCGCGAGGAGGACCTCGATCTTGTCGTTTTGCGCGACCCCGGCGGAGAAAGCGCGCTGGAGCGTCCCCACGTCGAGCGGCTCCTCCCCGGCGAGCGCCGCGCCGAGGCCCTGCGCGATCACCTCCGCCTCGGGCCAGCCGATCGGCGCGCCGTCGGGCAGCGGGCGCTCCCACCCGTCCAGGAGGAGGCTCATCTGGCGGGACAGCGCCTGCTGCCAGTCCCCCTCCGGCGCCTCGATCGCTGGCGCGACCGGCGCGGCGTTCCACGCGGCGCGGCCGCTTCCGCACGAGCGACGCACGACCAGCTCGGCCGGACCGCGGGTCACGAGCTCACGAGGGGGGATGCCGTCGAGCAAGTCGATGAGCCGCTCGACGGCCATGCTCCCGAGGAGCGCCGGGTCCTGCCGTACCGTGGTGAGCGGAGGATCGCAGTGCTGGGCGGCGTTGATGTCGTCGAACCCCACCACGGCGATGTCCTCGGGCACGAGGTAGCCGTGCGCACGGATCGCGTTGATGGCGCCAATCGCCATCTCGTCGTTGCCCGCCACGAGCGCGGTACAGAACTTGCCATTGCGCGCGAGCAGCTCGTGGAAGCGCTGCTCGGTATACAAGATCGTACATTCATGAAACTCGGAGAGCAGGTTGAGGTCGGCCTCGAGCCCGCGCGCGCGCATCGCGTGATCGAATTCCCTGCTCCGCTCGTGAAAATCGTCCGATCCCGTCATGCCGATGTAAGCGATCCGACGATGTCCGAGCCGGATGAGGTGATCGACGACCACGTGAATCGAATCGTGGTTCTCCGCGCGGACGACCGGGCAGCGCGTTCCGAGCGGGGGCGCGCAGAAGATGACGCCCGGCTTCCCATCGGAGAGCAGCTCTTCCAGACCATCGATGTTGTACATCGCGATCCAGCCGGCCACCTGGTGAAGCGCCACGTTGCGCTCGAAGACGCGCCGAGGCGTCGCGTAGATGAGGAGGAGCTCGTAGCCTCGGGCTCGCGCGGCGCGGTGCATGCCTTGAAAGGCCGTGGCGTTGAAGGAATTGTCGAGGAAGACCGACGCGACGCCGATCATCTTCGATGTGCGCTGATCGACAGGCCCAGTCTTCATCCCGGTCGCGTTCGCCCCCTGATCCCCAGGCGAGCCTATCACCGTCCTCGATGAAACGACTCAAGAACGTCCGCGCGTCGACCGGCCGTCCCTCGATCCCGCGCGACAGGTGCGCGCATGTGAACAATCCGGAGCGGCCGCTTCGGCCCGAAGCGGTTGCGCGCGGCGCCGGCTGCGCAGGACGGCCGTGCATCGATGTTCGTGGGGAGCCCCACACAGGAGGTGAGGTCGATGATGGGAGCGCTTCAGGTCGCGGCGGGCTCGCCCTGCGAGGCGCGCAGGGCGGCCGCGCGAGCGGCTTTCTCAGGGCTGCAGACCGCGGGCGCGGTCACTTGCCTTGAGCGCGCCCGACGGGGAGCGCCGGGCCGACGCAGCCGCAGCCGCACGCGTCGGAGAATTGCTCCTCTCCGGGCGCGCAGATGAAGTCGACGAGGTGGCAGTACTCCGGATCGTGAGAGACGTAGCGGACGTCGGGATCCGCGGCGTCAGGGCAGGTCTCCGGCGTGGGGCCGACGCAGCCACAGCCGCACTCGCCGCCGAAGAGCTTCTCGGGCGGTGAGCAATCGAAGTCGATGAGGGCGCACTCGTTCGGATCGTGAGAGACGTAGCGGACGCCTGGATCACCCGGGTCCGGGCACGCGGGGGGAGGCGGCTCCTCGTCGATGCAGCCGCAGCCGCACCCGGGCTCGGTCATCAGCCGCTGTCCCTCCGCGCAGACGAAGTCGATGAGCGCGCACTCGTCCGGATCTTGAGAGACGTAGTGGACGCCCGGATCGCTCGGGTCCGGGCACGCCCCGCCGCCGCCGCCCGTGGGAGGGTGACAGCCGAGCAGTCCGACGATCGAAGAGGCCGCAAGAAGCAACAAGGCACAGGCTCGCATGGTGGTCTCCGTATCTTTCTCGTGTGGGTTGGGAGATGCGAGCTCCCCCGCGAGGCCCGTCTCGAGCCTCCCGGAGGAGCGGAGAACTGGAATCGACTCAGGGAGCGCCGGGCACGAAGAGCGTCACCGCCCTCCGGAAGACCTCCGGTGAAGACACCTCGATCAGCGCCACTTCCTCGCGCGCGGCGGCGCCGGTCGGCCGGTACACAACGCGGAGCTCTCCGGCGCTCCCCGCCTCGAGGACCACGGGGGCCGCCGTTCCCTCGAGGCTGTACTCGGGCGCCGGGGCGCGCAGCGCGATCCTGTCGATAGCGATCGGCGCGCCGCAGGCGTGCGCGAGCGCGACGGCGCCGCTGGACGTCGCGCCGGCGGCCGCCTCGGGCAGGGCGAGCTCCCGCTCGACCTCGAAGCAGCCTGCGAGCGGGCGAGGCGACGGCTCGAGGGCGCCGGCGGCGGCGATGAGGTCCACCGGCTCGGAGCGCAGCGCGCCGCGCCGCGCCTGGAGGCGCAGCTCGTTCCCGCGGAGGCCGTCGATGTCGAGCGCGAAGCTGCCGTCGCCCGCGACCGGCGCGACGACCGGGGGCGCGGTCCCATCGAGGTTCACCGCCCAGACCACGTCGGCGTCGGTCACGCTCCCGGGCGCCCCGGTGAGCTCCAGCGGGGCGCCGTCGCACTCGTCGCACACCGCGCCGACGACGTCGCCGGCGAGCGCCGGCGGCCGCTCGAAGGGCGGCTCCGGGATGGGGTTCACCCCGCACCCGGCGGCGCAAGCAACGAGAAGGACCGCAAGCCAGCGCATCACGCCGCCCCTCTGTTCAAGAGTCGCGCCAATGCGATCCGCTGCTTTCCGCGGAGATCGTGGGCCCCTTTTGTACCATTCTGTACCATATTGTATCGATGGTACACCACGGCATTGCGCCAGGGGCCGTGGTGGATGGCCGTTACGAGGTGGTGCGCGCGCTCGGGCGCGGCGGGCTCGCCTCGGTCTACGAGGCGCGCGACCGGCTCTTCGATCGCGACGTCGCGATGAAGTCGCTGAGCTTCGGCTCCGCGGGCGCGCTCGAGGCGTTCCGGCGGGAGTTCTCGCTGCTCTCGGCCTGCGCTCACCCGCGCCTCCCGCGCGCGTACGACTTCGCCCGGACGACGTCCGGCGGCGCGCCGGGCCAGCCGCTCACGTACGCCACGACGGAGCTCATCCGCGGCCGGACGCTGGCCGAGCACGCGCGGGGGCGCGCCTTCCGCGCGGCCCTGCCCGTCCTGCTCGACGCGCTCGACGCGCTCGGGTGGCTCCACGGCGCCGGCATCGTCCACGGCGACTTCAAGCCCGAGAACGTCCTCGTGCGGGACGACGGCGCGGGCGTGCTCATCGACCTCAGCGCGGCGCGGAGGATGCGCGCGGACGCGGGGGACCTCTCGGGGACCGCGTGGTTCTTCGCCCCGGAGCTCCTCCGGGGAGCCCCGCCGAGCGCGCGCTCGGATCTCTTCGCGGTGGGGCGGACGCTCGAGGCCCTGTTCCCGCTCCTCTCCGGGGCGCCGAGCGCCGCCGTCCGCCGCCTCGCCGAGCGGCTCACCGCAGAGGATCCGGCGAGCCGCCCCTCCGGGGTCGAGGAGGTCCTCGAGGCCCTCTCCGCCGGCGGCCTGCCGCGGCGCGCGCCCGCCGTCGTGAGCGAGCCGGGCGAGATCGTGGGCCGGGAGCGCGAGGTCGAGGCGTTCGGCGCGGCGCTCGAGGCGCTGCTCCGCGGCGAGCGCGGTCCGCGCGCGGTGATCGTCACGGGCGAGGAGGGCGCGGGCAAATCGCGGCTGTTCCGCGAGCTCAAGTGGCGCGCGCAGCTCCGCGCGCAGGTCGTCGAGGGCGCGCCCCGCGGCGACGATCCGCTGCGCGCGCTGCTGGTCCGGGCGCTCGGCGGCGCGGCGCTCCCGGCCGGCGTCGACGCGCTGCTCGGGGCCCGCGGCGAGCTCGCGGGGGCGCGCGGGCGCGAGGGCGAGGCGGCGCGCGGCCCGCGGGATCCGCGCGATGTGCGGGATCCGTGCGGATTGCCCGCGCCGCACCGGCCGCGCGTGCTCGCGATCGACGACGCCCACAGGCTGGGCGCGCACGACCGGGCGCTGCTCGAGGCGCTCGTGCGATCGACCGATCCGACCGACGCCGTCCTCTGGCTGATCGCCTCCGCGGAGCGGCTCGACGTGGGCGGCGGCGCGGTCGTCGAGCTCCCGCTGGGCCCTCTCGGCGAGGACGCGGTCCGGGTCTGGACCGCGCCCCTCGCCACGGCGGCGCGCACGTCGGACCTCCTGCGCGCGAGCGGCGGCCGGCCGCGCGCGCTCAAGGAGCTCTGCGCCGCGCTGGCGCAGCGCCGCCTGAGCGAGGCGGAGCTCGACAGGTTCGTCCACACGACGGGCACCCCGGAGCTCTGGCGACGGCGCGTTGCGGCGCTCGACCGCGGCGAGGCGCGCGCCCTCGCGGCGCTCGCGGTCGCGGATCCGCTCGGGCCCGAGGCCGCCGCCGCGCTCGGCGTGGGGCGCGCGGCGCTCGACGCGCTCGAGGCCGCGGGGCTCGCGCGGCTCGACGGCGAGGGGTTCCGCCTCGGCCAGCCCGGGCAAGCCAGGGCGATCCTGCCCTGGCTCGACGCAGGCGTCGTGCGCGAGATCGCGGCCGCGATGGCGGCCCACCTCGCCGGCGCCGACGAGGCGGCACTCGCCCCGGCGCTCCGCAGCCAGCGCGCGGCGGACCGGGCGAGGGCGCTCGTGCTCGCGGGCGACCACGAGGCGGCGCGGCGGGCGCTCGCCGCGTCCGGGCCGATGCTCGAGTGGGCGCCGCGCGCCTGGGTGCGCGCGGCGGACGCCGCCTGCGAGGTCCTGCCGGCGCCGCGGACGCTCGTGGCCGCGGCGTCCGCGATCGAGGCGGCCGGCGACCCGCGGCGCGCGCTCTCGCTGCTCGCGCGGGCGACGCGCGCGCGGCCGCCCGCCGACGTCGGCGCAGAGCTCTCGTACCGGGCGGCGCGCTGCTACGAGAAGCTCGGCAAGGTCGAGCGGGCGCTCTGGCAGCTCGGGCGCGCGCGGTCCCTCTCGCCCGGGCCCTGGGGCGGGCGGCTCGCGAGCCTCTCCGCGCGCTGCCTGCTGCGCCTCGGCCGCTACGACGAGGCCCGGCGCGAGGCGGAGGGGGCGCTCGCGGCGGTCGGATCACGCGAGGTCGAGGGCGCGCCCGCGAGCGGCGAGGCGCGCGAGGTCGACGGCGGCCTCGGGCGCGGCGAGGCGCGCGAGGCCGCCGCGGAGCTGGCCGAGACGCTGGGCCTCGCGCTCGGGTACCTGAGCGACCAGGCCGGGGCGCTCCAGAGCCTGGCGCGCGCCGTCGCGCTGCGGCCGGCGTCGGGCTCGCCCCGCGCCCGCGCCCGCACGCTCAGCTACCACGCGCTCCACGCCTACCGCGCCGGCGACGCGGCCCTCGCGGCGCGCGGGTTCCAGGAGGCGCTCGACCTGGCCGAGGCCGAGGGCCTCGGCGACCTGCTCGCGACGGCCGCGCTCAACCTGGGGACGGCGAGGCACCAGCTCGGCGACTGGGGCGCGGCGCTGCGCTGCTACGAGCGCGGGCTCCGGGCGGCGATCGCCTTCGCCAAGGAGCGGACCGAGGCGACGCTGCGCTTCAACCTCGCGAAGATCCACGCGGACGTCGGCCTGCTCGATCGCGCCGAGCTCGCCGTCGCGCGGATGCGAGCGCCCGAGGGCCCGAGGGCCCCCGAGGAGATCGCCGTGGCGGCGCTCGGGCTCGCGGCGGAGATCGCCGCCGCGCGCGGGGCGCTCGGCGAGGCGGCGCGGCTGCTCGAGGAGGCCCGCGCCGGCCACGCGGCGCGCGGATCGAAGCGCGAGGCGTGCGAGGCGGTGATCCACGCCGCGGAGGTCGCGCTCGCGGCGCGGGACAGGGCCGCGGCGGGCGCGCGGCTGGCCGAGGCCGCGGCGCTGCTCCGGGAGGCCGACGCGGCGGACCTCGCGCTGCGCCACGCGACGGCGGGCGCGGAGCTCGCGCTGGCCCGCGGCGACACGGGCGCGGCCCTCGCGGAGGTGCAGCGGGGCGCGGGCCTCGTGGCGAGGGTCTCGCAGCTCGAGCTCCACGCGAAGCACGAGGAGGTGTCCGCCGCGGTGCTCCGCCTCCGGTCGGCGACGGCGCTGGCGGAGCGGCACCGCACGGCCGCGCTCGAGTGCTGGGAGCGCATCGGGAGCACGCTCCCCGCCGAGCTCGCCGAGGTCTTCTGGCGGCACCCCCGGCGGGCCGCGCTCCGCGGCGGGCCCGCGCCGCCGGGGGCCCGCATGGAGCTCGTGCTGAAGCTGCTCGAGGTGAACCGGCGCCTGAGCTCGACGCTCGACGCAGAGGAGGTGCTCCGCCTCGCCATGGACGCGGCCATCGAGCTGACCGGCGCCGAGCGGGGGTTCGTGATTCTCGCGTCGCCGTCGCCGTCGCCGGAACCGGGAGGCCACGCGAAGGGCAGGCTCGAGGTCGCTGTCGCGCGGAACCTCGATCGCGAGCGCGTCGGCAAGAGCCAGCTCAAGTTCAGCCACGGGATCGCGAAGCGGGTGGTCGAGCGCGGGGAGGCGGTGCTCACGGTCGACGCGCTGGCCGACGAGCGGTTCCACGGGAACGCGTCCGTGCACGGCCTGCGGCTCCGGTCGATCGTGTGCGTGCCGATCCGCGCGCACGGCGCCGTGCTCGGCGCCGTCTACCTCGACAACCGGTTCCAGCGCGGCAAGTTCGCGGAGGGCGACGCGGATCTGCTCGGCGCGTTCGCGGACCAGATCGCGGTCGCGCTGCACAACGGCAGGCTGATGGCCGAGCTCCGGGACCGCACGCGGGCCCTGGAGGAGGAGCAGCGGCGGGTCGCGGAGCTCATGCGCTCGCAGGCCGACGAGATCGAGCGGCTCTCGCACGAGCTCGAGCGGACCCGGGCGGACGCGCGCCGCGACTTCCCGGAGATCGCGGGGAGGAGCGCGCCGATGCGCGCGGTGCTCGCGCTCTGCGAGCGCGTCGCGGAGAGCGACGTGACCGTGACGGTGACCGGCGAGAGCGGCACGGGCAAGGAGCTCGTCGCGCGCGCGATCCACGCGGGCGGGCCCCGGCGGGACGGGCCGTTCGTGGCGGTCAACTGCGCCGCGCTGCCGGAGGCGCTTCTCGAGTCGGAGCTCTTCGGCCACGTGAAGGGCGCGTTCACCGGCGCGGTCCGCGATCACGGCGGGCTGTTCGTCTCGGCGCGGGGCGGGACGCTGTTCCTCGACGAGCTCGGGGAGGTGCCGCTCGGCGTGCAGGCGAAGCTGCTCCGCGCGCTCCAGGAGCGCTCGATTCGCCCGGTGGGGTCGGACCGGAGCGTCTCGGTGGCCGACGTGCGGGTCGTCTGCGCGACGAACCGGGATCTGCGGGAGGAGGTCGCCCGGGGGCGCTTTCGCGAGGATCTCTACTACCGGGTCAGCGTCATCGAGATCCGCCTGCCGCCGCTGCGCGACCGGCCGGACGACATCCCGGCGATCGCGCAGGTGATCGTCGAGAAGCTCGCGGCGCGCCAGGGCCGCCCGGCGTTCCGGCTGTCCCGGGGCGCGCTCCGGCGGCTCTCGTCGTACGGCTGGCCCGGCAACGTGAGGCAGCTAGAGAACGTGCTCTCGCGCGCGTGTGTGCTCTCGCCGGGCCCGGAGATCGGCGCCGCCGACATCCAGCTGCCGGCGGCGGCGCCCGCGCCGCGGGGCCGGTCGCGCGCCGAGTACCAGGGCGCCGAGGAGGAGCGGATCCGCGCCGCGCTCGAGCTCTCCCGCTGGAACGTGAGCGAGGTGTCGAGGAGCCTCGGGATCCCGAGGATGACGCTCTACCGGAAGCTCGCGCGATACGGGCTCTTGCGGGAGGAGTGAGAGGCAGGCCGGCGTGAGCAGGGCGCCAGCGACCAGCCGCCCCACGCCGAGCGAGGGGGCTAATCCCAGATGCGCACGACCATGAGCCCGAGGTTCGACCGCTTCCCCGCGGCCACGATGCGGCCGTCGCGCTGGACGGTGACGGCGTAGAGGTAGTTCTGGTCCGGATGGTCGTCGAGCACGACGGCGCCCGAGGCGCCGAACCCGGCGTCCCTGGAGCCGTCCGGCAGGAGCCGCAGGATCGAGGCCGTGATGCCGGAGTTCACGGTGCCGCCCGCGACCGCGCCGAGGATCTTGCCGTCGGCCTGGAGGGCGACACCGTAGCCCCGCACATAGGGATTCTCTGCGCCGCTCGCGTTCACCATGCCAGTCTCGCCGAACGTCGTGTCCGCCGAGCCGTCCGCGTTGAAGCGCGCGAAGGCATAGTGGTTCACGCCGTCGAGCGCGTATCCGACGAGGATCGGCTTGCCGTCGCTCCCGAGGACGAGGTCGTTATCGTTGTAGGGCGTCTGCGAGAGATAGGCGATGCCGCCCGTTCCGAAGCCGGGATCGAGCGCCCCGTCGCGATCGAGCCGCACCGCAAGGAAGGTCGGGCCCGCGTCCCGCTCGGTTCCTCCGGCGACGATCTGCCCGTTCTCTCCGAGCGCGACCGAGTGCAGCGGGCGGTTCTCGAACGAGACGATGCCCGAGCCGCCGAAGTCGCGATCGACATCGCCCATGGAAGAGAACCGCACGACGATGCCGCGGTTGCCCGGCTTCCCGACGCCGGCGGCGATGATCCAGCCGTCGCTCTGGACGGCGGCGTCGAAGCCCTCCGAGCCGCTGATCAAGGCAGGATCGAGCCTCGCGACCCCGCTGGCGCCAAAGGCCTGATCTGTCCCGCCGCTCGCGTTGAACCGGACCACCGCGAGCTGGCCGTTCCGCGTCCCCACGGCCAGAATGCGCCCGTCCGGCTGGAGGGCCAGCGACTCGACCGTTCCCTCCTGGCCGACGACGAGGCCCGCTGTGCCGAACTCCGGATCGAGCGCGCCGCTCGGCAGGAAGCGAGCGAGACCCCAGGTCTCTCCGTCGACGCCGGCGACGAGGATCTTGCCGTCTTCCTGGACGACGATGGCGCGCGCCTCGTGGGGCGTTCCGCTGGTCGCGATTCCATCGCCATCAAACGACTGATCGAGCGCCCCCGGCGGATCGGCGACGAGCAGCGAGACCGGCAGCTCCCGATCCTCCAGCCCGGGCGCGCTGGCCACGAGCGAGGGCGTGGCACCACCGACCTCCGCGAGCGGCTCCGCGGTCAGCGTGAGCACGCCGGTGGCCTCGCCGCCCGGGACCACGACCGAGCTCGCCGTGACGCCGCTCGGCAGGCCCGACAGCGAGAGCTCGACGTCGCCCGCGAAGTCGTCCGAGCGGGTGACGGCGACGGTGAGCGATGCCGAGCCGCCGCGCACCACCCGCGCCGCCGCCGAGTCGAGCGCGATCGAGAAGCCCGCCTGCGGCGCCCCGCCGCCGCTGCCATGCGCGGACAGGTCGCCGCCTCCGCCTCCGCCCGACGCGGCGGCGCCACCGGCGCCAGCGCCGCCGTCACCGCCGGCCCCGTCGTGCGAGACGTCGTGAATGCCGAGGATGCCCTGGCAGCCGAGCGCGAGACACGCCGCGGCCGCCCCGGCGAGGCAGGCCGCGCGCGCGAACCGGACGCGGCGGGCTGGCCGGGGCAGCGCACTCCTCTGCGCGAGGGGGAGGATCATGCCGGCAGGCTACCACGTCGGCTCCCAGCCGGACGCAGCGCCGCGACGGCGTCGGGGTCACGCGCTCGGAGAGATTGCGCGGTACAGGTTCCCGAGCCTGCCGTACGTCTCAACCGCCCCCGGATAGAATCGCTTGGTGTTCAAGTAGCCCTGATAGCAGGCGTAAGAGTTCCTCGGGGAGAGATCGGGCTCGAGCCCGGTGAAGTGCGCGTAGTTGCACCCATCAGGAGTCCAGCCAGGGCTCCGAGGAGAGATTTCAACGCAAAGACGCAAAGACGCAATAAAGAACAAATACCATGCCTTTTTGCGTCTTTGCGCCTTTGCGCCTTTGCGTTGAATCTCTCTCCGCTTTGCGTTGAATCTCTCTCCGCTCGCGAGATAGAGCCCTCCACCCCGCCTCCTCGTCACGAGCGTCTCTGCCAGGTGGAGGAAGCGGAGGAGATGGCGCGCCGCCTCGTCCGGTTCGTGACGTGGTCCGCCTTCCCCAGGCATCCGCCAGCCCGTACGGCCCACCACGCCGCGAGCGCCAGGCGCACCTGTACATCCGTTCAATGATCTGCTAGCCGATCGGCATGCGCCCCCGCAAGGCCGCCGCCGCCGTCGTCGTCGAAGAGCTGCCGCCCGCCGAGGAACCCATCGACGCGATCCCGCCCGACGACACAGCGGCGGACGAGCCGAGCTCCGCCGTCCGAGAGCCGATCTCGCTCGGCCTTATCTGCATCGACTGCGGCAGCAGCGGCGGCGGTCACGACGGCTGCGCGCACCGCGAGCGCGCACGCTTCCACGCGCCGCCGCGGGCAGCGCTGGAGCTCGTCGCGCGCCTGCGCCGGGCCGCCGCCGAGCACCGCGCCGCCGCCCGCGCCCTCCGCGCCCTGGTCACCGCCGAGCACGCGCGCGGTCGCGCCGAGATCGAGCGGGCGGATCCGGTCGAACCGCCGCAGCCCGAGGCGGAGCCAGAACCCCCCTCGCCGCCCCGGCTCGAGATCGCGGCGCCGGAGCCGCCCGCCGTCTGCCCGCGCTGCGCCGAGCAGACCGAGGGCGAGCCGACGGAGTCCGGGGCGCCGCCGCGCCGGCCAAAGCGCAAGGGGCGGGTGGCCCTCGAGCAGCAGGCGTTTCTCTTTTCGAGCGACTCCGAGCAACACTCGCCGCACGGGACCTGAGCCGCGACCAAGGCGCTGCCGAAGGAATCGGAAACCCGGGATCGGCGTTAGGCTGCGCCGATGTCCCCGAGCCCATCCCGAGTTCCTCGCTTGCGCGCCGGAGGCGGCGCTCTGGCCGCCGTGCTGCTCTGGCAACTCGCCTGCACGGGAGGCGCTCCACCTGGGAGCGGAGCTCCACCCGTGAGCGGAGCGCGCCGGTCACCCGCGCCGCCTCGGCAGGAAGACTCAACATCACCGCGCCCGCTGCCCGCGGAGCGCCAGAGGACGCCGGCGCCGCCGCCAGGGCCAGCCCCGGGCGAAGCGCCGCTTCCACCCGATGTCGTGGCCACGATGCAGGCGCTCGCCGCGCTCGACACAAGCGCGGAAGGCATCGGGCTGAGCGCGCCCCCCGCGGGAGCTCCCGCGCTGCTCCGCGCCTTGAAGGCCGAGCTCCGAGGCGTCGTCGGGCGCGCGCTCGACGCGGCCGAGGGCGCGCCGGCCGCCGCACGCACGCGCGCGATGGCGGAGCTCGGGCGGCTCGGCGTCCCCCCCGCCGGCGAGGAACGGCGGTGGGGCAGCCTGCTCGACCTCCGCGTCGAGCAGCCCGCGGCGCACCCCGAGCTCCGGGTCGCGCTCCTCACGCTCGCGGTCCCGTGCGGCGAGGACTCGTCTATCTACGTCTTCGAGCGGGGCCGGGCGGGCTTTCGCCTCGCGCTCGCTCACGAGAGCGATCCGTCGGAGTGGACGTCGGAGGGAAACCGGCTGTCTTATGGCTTCCTTGCGGGCCGACCGAAGGGGCGCTGGGCGCTGGCCGTCTCGAGCGCGGAGTCGTCCTGTGTCTCGCTCTGGAGGACGCTGACCACGAGGGTGCTGCTGGAGGGAACGGACCCGCTGCACCCGCGCGCGGCCTTCGCGAACAGCCTCCGATTCCACATGCCGGCCGGCTACACCCTCGCGGTGTCCGCCGGGGGCTTCACGCTGCGCTGGACGGGCGACCCGACCTTCCTTCCATGGTACCCGCGCTGGGACGCCCTCGCCGCGCGCTACACGGTGGAAGGCGACAGCGTGCGTCGAGCGCCGCCCCTCGCCCCTGACGCCGAGTCGTTCGTGTACGCCTGGCTCGGGCTCGAGTGGGCAGAGGCCGAGCGCTGGCTCTGCCCAGCGGCGTCGCCGTCCGCGGGCGAGCGCTGGCACCGGGAGCTGCGCGCAGCGCTGCCAGGGCTCGCGTCGACACCGCAGCTCGGCGCGTGCGGGGGCCCCGACGGGGAGGATGCCACGAAGTGCGAGGACGTGGAGCTGTGGCTGACGCGCCCGGGCCTCGCCCGGTCCACCGCGACCACCCACGTCCTCCTGGCGAAGCAGGGCGCTGACCGCTGCGTCGAGCGCGTGTTCTCGAGGGTGAAGCCATGAGAGGTCCGGGCAGCGGCACGGTCGAGAGCAGGAGGCTCGCTGCGGCGATCGCGCGGCCGGCGAGGCGGCGCCTGCGCGGACTGGCCCTCTCTTGCGCGGCCTGCCTGTCGCTCGCGCTCACGGCGTGCGCGGCACCCGCGCCCGAGGCGAGAGGACCTCTGGTACCTCGGCCGGCAGCGCGGCCCGTGACGCACGGCGCTCCCACAGCCCTCTCAATAGCCCTCTCAACAGCCCCCCCAACGGCCCCCCCGGCGGACGACGCCACGGACCTCGTGAGAGAAGCGCTCGCCCCGTTCTTCGCCGCCCCGAGATCGGGCGCGGCCGACGATCAAGACACGTGGCTGACGCCGCGGGTGAGCGTGGAGAAGCGGCCGGCGGAGTGCTGGGAGCTGGCGCCGGAGCAGGACGCAGCCGGGCTGGCGATCGTCGCGCTGCACCGGCGCGAGCGCGGCCCCGTCCAGTGCGCTCCGTTCAGCGCGCGCCTCGCGCCGTTCGCCACGTTCGCCGTCGACAGGCGCGCTGGCACCGTGCGCTGGTGGGACGAGGCTACGCCCCGGCCGATGCGCGAGTTCTTCGCCGCGCGCGAGGAGTCCCTGAGAGCCGCCGTCTCGGCGCTGGAGAAGCGCTTCATCGACGACGCCATCACCTGGGAAGGCACGACCGCGCTGCACGTCGAGGACGAGACGGCCACGCACCTCCACGTGTCCGTGCTCTCGCCCGACGGCCGCAAGCGGCTCGCGCGCTTCCGCGTCGACAGGCGCACGCGCGAGCTCTCGTGGGACGACAACGGCGAGCTCCGCGGCTACGCGGCGTTCAAGGCGAGCTGGTACCGGGACCATCACCCGGCGGTCACCGCGCTCGGCCAGCTGCTCGAATGGAAGTGGTCCGGGGTCGATTCGCTCACGCTGGAGGCGTCCCACGGCCACGTCTTCGATCTCGTCGCCCGGGCCGGCGAGACGTGCTCCGCGGCGAGCCGCATCTGCGCCACGGAGCGATTCCGCGTCGATATGCGGCGCGGCGCGGCGATGTGGCACGACGGCAAGGCCTACGTGCCCATCGAGCGATTTCTTCAGGACCTGGAGCGGAAGGGGCAAAGGGCCGTCCTCCTGGCCAGGGCCTGGGCGCTGAAGCAACGAGGGCCCGCCGGCGCCTCCTGCATCGCCTTCCGGCCCGAGAACGTCGACAGGGCGAGCGCGCACGTCCGGATGCACCTCGCCCCGCCGTGCAACACCTCCCCGATGCTGATGACGCTCGCGTGGTACTTCGTGGACCTGCGCACAGGCAAGGTGTGCTCGTCCGAGGACGACACGTGCGGTTCGGAGTCCGGGCAGGGCAGACCATGACATGGGCCAGCGGGGGCGGGCCCCATGAGGCCGCCCGCCGCGGCGCCCTTCGGCGCGCGACAATCGGAGCTGACAAGCATCGCCGTCCATCCGATACTCGCGCCGCTTGCCGCACAGCACGGCCATCAGCAGGCGACCGGGAGCCGGACGTGAGGACGCGGGAACGCGGGAGCGCGAGACGACGAGCTCCCGCTCCCGCCGCGAGCGCGCCGCTGAGCGGCATGGCCACACGGGTGTCGCGTGCTACCAGATTGCGCTTGTGATCGCGTCACGACGGAACGCGGGCGCTGAGGACCACCGAGGATGCTGCCACCATGTCGCTCGATAGAGCCATCGGCATCATGTGCCCCGACATCTGGGGCAGCTATGTTTGCGAGCTTCTCGGCGGTATCCAGTCGGCCGCCGCGCGCGCCGGATATCGGGTGCTCGCCATCAGGGCGTCCCCGCGAGACGTCCACAGGCTGCGGCTCGCGCGAGACCAGGTCGACGGGTGGATCGCGCTCATCGACGCGGCGGAACTCGAGCCCTTCCTCGACGAAGGCCGGCCCGTCGTGACCCTCAGCGCGCGCGCCAACGAGGACGCGCGCTGTCCCTACGTCCTGCCCGACAACCACGGTGGCGCCCTCTCGGCCGTACGCCACCTGCTCGACCACGGCCACGAGCGGATCGTCTTCGCGGGCCACATGGCGCACGAGGACATCCGGCAGCGCTTCCAGGCCTACCGGGACGCGCTCGAGGAGCGCGGCATCTCGTTCGACCCCGACCTCGTCTTCGATCTCCCGAACAACGAGCGGGCGAGCGGCCGGCTCGCCGTGCGGCGCCTGCTTGAAGAGGGCGTCACCTGCACCGCGATGTTCCTGTCGGCCGACAAGGAGGCGCTCGGGGTCCTCGACGCGTTCGCCGAGGCAGGCATCCGCGTCCCCGAGGACATCGCGCTCGTCGGGTTCGACGACATCGAGGCGGCCCGGTACGCCTCGCCGCCGCTGACGACGGTCCGCCAGCGGTTCGACCGGCTCGGCGGGACGGCCGCCGAGCTGCTCATCGACCTCCTCGCCGGACGGGAGCTCCCCTGCGCGGGGCACATCGCGCCGACGACCCTGGTCCTGCGCCGCTCCTGCGGCTGCTCACCCGCCCCGGCGCAGCGCGACGCGCCCCCGTCGTCCCGCAGCGCCGCGGCGCCGGCCAGCGCGCCCGCGTCGGCCCGCAGCGCCGCCGCGCCGGCCGGCGCGCTCGCGCGGGAGCTCGCCGCGCTCGCGAGCGCCTCGACCGCCCTCGATCCGAGCTCGCCGCCGGAAGAGGCCTGGCCCGGGGCGACCGAGGTGGTCCTCGGGCTCGAGGCGGCCGTCTGGGGCAGGCCCGGCCCCGCTGCCGCCGCGCTGGAGAGGGCCTGGCGAGAGGCCGCGGAGCAGATGCCCGACATCGACCAGCTCCTCGAGATGATCGACCGGCTGGAGCGGGCCGGCCAGAAGATGCTCCGCGGCGCGGGGGACGCCGCCGCCGAGCGGCGCGTCGCGGCGTACATCCGGGCGGCCCGGCGCGCCATGATGGAGGGCCGGGTCGCGATCGAGGCGGCCCGCGCCGACTACCTGAACGGCCTGCTCGACATCAACCTCGTCATCCGGGAGACGCTCCTGGCGGACGGGGGCAGCGGCGGGAGCAAGCTGAGCTGGCTCTCCGCGGTGCAGATGAGCTGGGGCTGCCTCGCCGTGTGGGAGGCGCCCGGGGACACGGGTCCCCTGCTGCGGGTCGTCGAGAGCTGCTCCCCCGGCGCGGCGGCCGCCACGCCCGAAGCGGGCGCGCGCGTCGCGGCCGAGGCGTTCCCGCGCGGCGACTGGCTGCCTGCCGCCGCCCGGCGCGACGACCACGTCCTCCGGCTCATCCCGCTCCGCAGCGAGGGCGAGGATCGCGGCATCCTCGCCGTCTGCGCCCCGGTGAGCAGCCCGCTCGGGCTGGATCACCGGGACATGGAGATGTGGGTGGCGATGCTCACCGCGGCGCTCGAGCGCGCGTCGCTGATCGAGTCGCTGATCGAGCAGGAGCAGCAGGCGCGCGCCGCCTACGAGCGCGAGCGCGCCCTCGCGGACGACGTGCGCCGGCTCGGGTGCCCGGTCATCCCGCTCGACCAGGGCGTGCTGCTCGTGCCGCTCGTCGGCGCCATCGATCTGGAGCGCGCGCGCCACGTGCTCGAGGTGGTGCTCGCGGAGCTCAGCCAGAAGGAAGCCGAGGTGCTGCTGATGGACATCACCGGCGTGCCCTTCGCCGACATGCAGGTCGCGGCGTCGCTGATGAAGACGACCCGCGCCGCCCTCCTGCTCGGCGCCGAGGTCATCGTCGTGGGGATGCGGCCGCAGGTCGCGCAGGGGTTCATCCGCCTCGGCATCGACCTCCAGGGGATGACGCTCCACCAGACCCTCGGCAGCGCGCTCTCGGCGCTGCGCCGCAAGCGGCAGCCGCTCGACGCGCCGCGGGTCCCCCGGGCCTGAGCCCCCGGCGCGCGCCGCGCCGCGGCTCCGCTATTCCGCTGCGTCCGGCCTCGCCGCGGCGGCCCCGCGGGGACGGCGGCCGCGCTTGCCTTCCCCAGGTTCCCCCGGCGCGCCGCGCGCCGCGCGCGGCTTGCCCTTGCTGACGCCGACCCGCCGCACGAACGACAGGAACTGCCGGAGCGTGGGGGAGGCGTCGTCGGCGCGCCACGCGACGAGCAGATCGGTCGACGGCGCGCCCACGATCGGCCGCAGCGCGAGCCCCTTGCGACCGACATTCTTGATGGATTCCGGCAGGATAGAGACGCCGAAGCCCGCCGCCACAAGGCTCAGGATGTCGAGGTGCAGCGCCTCCTGCGCGATGCGCGGGGAGAAGCCCGCCGCGCGGCAGAGCCCCATCACCAGGTCGAAGAAGGCCGACCCGCGCTGGCGCGGGAACACGACGAACGGCTCGCGCGACAGGAGCTCGAGCGGGATGCGCTTCCGCGCGGCGAGCGGGTGGTCGGCCGGCAGGGCGACGAGGAGCGGCTCGCGCCGGACGCACTCGGACGCGAGCCGGGCGTCGTGGAGCGGCGCCCTCACGAAGCCGACGTCGATGCGCCCGTCCTTCAGCGCCTCGATCTGCTCCTGCGGCGGCATCTCGCGGAGCGCGAGCTCCACCGCGGGGAGCTCCCCGCGAAAGGTGCGGACCAGCTCGGTGATGCCGCTGTAGGCGAGCGACGACAGGTACCCGACGACGAGGCGCCCGGTCTCGCCAACGCTCGCGCGCCGGGCCTCGTGCACCGCGAGCTCGAGCGCGTCGAAGACCCGCCGGACATGGGCGAGGAGCACCGCGCCCGCGGGCGTCAGCTCGACGCGCCGCCGCGAGCGATCGAAGAGCGAGAACCCGAGCTCGGACTCGAGATCCTGGATCTGCCGGCTCAGCGGCGGCTGGGCGATGCCGAGCCGCTGCGCCGCGCGGCCGAAGTGCCGCTCCTCGGCGACGGCCGTGAAGTACCGGAGGTGGCGTAGATCCATACCTTGAAGGTATCGTGTGATACGAAAGAATAGATTGGACGAACGTCAAGGGCACCCTAA
The DNA here is from genome assembly GCF_051524395.1 of Sorangium sp. So ce117. Lineage (NCBI taxonomy): Bacteria > Pseudomonadati > Myxococcota > Polyangiales > Polyangiaceae > Sorangium > Sorangium sp. So ce117. The sequence continues at coordinate 2,050,040 of NZ_CP150309.1, read as the reverse complement.
ATGCGGAGCCTGCCCTCAGGCGCCACCCCCGGCCGGGGCGCTCCGGAGGGGGACGGGAATTGGCCCATGTGGCTCGTCCGGATCGCGCTTCAACGCACGTACACGTTCATCGTGATGTCGATGCTGATCGTCATCCTGGGCGTGTTCACCGTCGCCCGGATGCCGACGGACATCTTCCCGGACATCGACATCCCGGTCCTGTCCGTAATTTTCAACTACGGCGGCCTCCCCCCCGAGGAGATGGAGAAGCGCATCGTCAACAACTACGAGCGCTTCCTCACCACGACCGTCAACGACATCGATCATATCGAGAGCCAGTCGCTCACCGGCATCTCGATCATCAAGATCTTCCTTCAGCCCGGCGCCAGCATCGAGGCCGCGACGGCGCAGGTCACGGCGATCTCGCAGACCGCCATCCGCCAGATGCCGCCCGGGATCAGCCCGCCGCTCATCATCCGTTACAGCGCCTCGAACGTGCCGATTCTACAGGCCGCGCTGGAGAGCGAGTCGCTGAGCGAGCAGCAGCTCTTCGACTACGCGGTCAACTTCATCCGCGCCGACATCGCCACGATCCGGGGAACGCAGATCCCGTTCCCTTACGGCGGGAAGCAGCGCCAGATCATGGTCGACATCGACCCGCAGCGCCTCTTCGCCTGGGGGCTGTCGCCGCGCGACGTGAACGCGGCGCTCGGGCTGCAGAACGTCATCCTGCCCTCCGGCACGGCGAAGATGGGGGAGAACGAGTACCCCGTCATCCTGAACAGCAGCCCCGCGGCCTTCGAGGAGCTCGGGAAGCTGCCGCTCAGGACGGTGAACGGCAGGACCATCACCCTCCGCGACGTCGCGAGCGTGCGCGACGGGAGCGCGCCGCAGACGAACATGGTGCACGTGGAGGGCAAGCGCAGCGTGCTCCTGAGCATCCTCAAGAACGGGAGCGCGAGCACGCTCGACGTCGCCTCGCGCATCCACGCGATGCTGCCGGCCACGCTCGAGAAGCTCCCGAAGGAGCTCAAGGTCTCGCTGCTCTTCGATCAGTCGGTGTTCGTCCGCGCCGCGGTCTCCGGGGTCGTGCACGAGGCGCTGATCGCCGCGGGGCTCACGGCGCTCATGATCGTGCTGTTCCTCGGGAGCTGGCGCAGCACGCTCATCGTCGTCCTCAGCATCCCGCTCTCGATCCTCGTCTCGATCATCGCGCTGAACGCCCTCGGCCACACGCTCAACGTGATGACGCTCGGCGGGATGGCGCTCGCCGTCGGCATCCTCGTCGACGACGCGACCGTGGCCATCGAGAACATCCACAGGAACCTCGGGCAGCGGAAGCCGTTCCTCCGCGCCATCGTCGACGGGGCGCAGGAGATCGCCGTCCCGGCGCTCGTCTCCACGCTCTGCATCTGCATCGTCTTCGTGCCGGTCGCCTTCATCACCGGCGCCGCGCGGTCGCTCTTCGTGCCGATGGCCATGGCGGTCGTCTTCGCCATGCTCACGTCGTACTTCCTGTCGCGGACGCTCGTCCCGACGCTCGTGCGCCTCCTGCTCGAGCGCGAGGCGGCGGAGCACGCGCACGGCCACGCCGCTCCAAAGGGCCTCTTCGGGCGCGTCTTCGCCGCGTTCAACCGCGCCTTCGACCGGCTGCGGGCGGCGTACGGCGGGTGGCTCGCCTGGGCGCTCGCGCACCGCGCCCTGTTCGTCGGGGCGTTCCTTGCGCTCGTCGCCGCCTCGGTCGCGCTGATCCCGCTCCTCGGCCGCGACTTCTTCCCGACCGTCGACGCGGGGCTCATCAAGCTCCACGTGCGCGGCCCGCCGGGCACCCGCCTCGAGGAGAGCGAGCGGCGCTTCGCCCGCATCCAGGAGACCATCCGCGGGGCGCTCCCGCCGGGCGAGATCCGCACGATGCTCGACAGCATCGGCATCCCGGCGAGCGGCATCAACCTGTCGCTCAGCGAGGGCGCGCAGATCTCGTCGGCCGACGGGCAGATCTTCATCGCGCTCGCGGAGCACCACAGGCCCACCGCGGACCACGTCCGGACGCTCCGCGCGAGGCTCAACGCGGCGTACCCCGACACGACGTTCTTCTTCCTCGCCCCCGACATCTCGACGCAGGTGCTGAACTTCGGCCTCGCGGCGCCCATCAACGTCCAGGTGGTCGGCCCGATCGGCAAGGAGGACGATACCTACGCCGTCGCGCTGAAGATCGCCGATCGCATGGAGAAGATCCCCGGCGCCGTCGACGTCCACCTCGCGCAGGTGCCGGCGAGGCCGCAGCTCCGCATCGACGTCGACCGCACCATGGCCGACCAGCTGGGGCTCAGCCAGCGCGACGTGGCGAGCGACGTGCTCGTCTCGCTCTCGTCGAGCGGGCAGACGTCGCCGACCTACTGGCTGGACAAGCGCGGCGTGCAGTACCTCGTCGCCGTGCAGACGCCCCAGTACGCGATGGGGTCCATCGACGACGTGAACGCCACGCCGCTGTCGACAGGCGACGGCCGCCCCCAGCTCCTGTCCAACGTCGCGTCGATGTCGCGCGCGACCGGGCCGGCGAACATCACCCATTACAACGTCGCGAGGACCTTCGACGTCCAGGCGAACGTCGACGGCACCGACCTCGGCTCGGTCGCGGGCGCCGTCGCGCGTGTCGTGGACGAGCTCAGGCCCGAGCTGCCGCGCGGGACGAAGGTGACCATCAAGGGGCAGGCCGAGAGCATGGACACCTCGTTCACGGGGCTCGGCTACGGGCTCCTCTTCGCGGTCGTGCTCGTCTACCTGCTGATGGTCGTGAACTTCCAGTCGTGGCTCGACCCGCTCATCATCCTGATGGCGCTGCCGGGCGCGGTGGCGGGCATCGCGTGGGTGCTGTTCGTGACGCACACGACGCTGAGCGTGCCCGCGCTCATGGGCTCGATCATGTGCGTCGGCGTCGCCACGGCGAACAGCATCCTCGTGGTGACGTTCGCGAACGACCAGCGCAAGCTGGGCCGCGACGCGGGCACCGCGGCCCTCGCCGCGGGGATGACGCGCCTCAGGCCGGTGCTCATGACGGCGCTCGCGATGATCTTCGGCATGCTGCCCATGTCGCTCGGCCTGGGCGAGGGCGGCGAGCAGAACGCCCCGCTCGGGCGCGCGGTCATCGGCGGTCTCCTCGTGGCGACGCTGAGCACGCTCTTCTTCGTGCCCGTGATGTACAGCCTCCTCCGGAACAAGGCCCCGGCCAGAGACCTGCTCGCAGAGGACCTATGAGCTCCCCCGCCCGCCGCTCCGCTGCCCCCCCGACCACCGCTCCCCCGCCTCCGGGCAGCCCCGCCGACGACCTCGGGTTCGATCTGCCGCCGCCCGCCGTGCTGACGAGGACCCGCGGCCTCGCCCTCGGCGTGGGCCTCGTCGTCGTGCTCGGGGCGGCGTTCGCCGCGGCCTACCTGCCCCGCCGCAGCGCCCGCGCCGCGCTCGAGCAGGGCGCCCGGGCCGCCGAGGGCGCGGCCCCGCGCGTGGGGGTCGTCGCGCCGCAGCCGGTGTCGAGCGACCGGGCGCTCGTCCTGCCCGGCAGCATCCAGCCCCTCGCGGAGACGGTCGTCTACCCGCGCGTGAGCGGCTACGTGCGGAGGTGGACCGCGGACATCGGCGACAAGGTCGATGAGGGGCAGATCCTCGCCGAGATCGACACGCCCGAGCTCGATCAGGAGCTCGCGCAGGCCCGCGCGCAGCTCGTGCAGGCGAGCGCCGGCCTCGTGCAGGCCGAGGCCAACCGCGACCTGTCGAGGTCGAGCGTGAAGCGCTACGAGCAGCTCGTCCCCGCGGGCGTGGCGCCGCAGGAGGAGCTCGAGCAGCGGCAGGGGCAGGCGCACGTCGCCGAGGCGAGCGTCACCGTGGCGCGCGCGGCGATCACCGCGCAGCAGGCGAACGTCCAGCGCATCCTGGATCAGAAGAAGTTCGCGAAGGTCGCCGCGCCGTTCGCGGGGACGGTCACCTCGCGCACGACCGAGCGCGGGGCGCTGGTCACGGCGGGCAACGGGACGCCGCTCTTCACCGTCGCGGCGACCGACCCCGTGCGCGTCTTCGTGGGCGTCCCGCAGGACGTGGCGCCCAGCGTGCGGGTCGACGCGCCGGCGAAGGTCACGGTGCGCGAGTTCGCGGGGCAGCCGTTCCAGGGCACGATCGCGCGCACGGCCGGCGCGCTCGACCCGGCGACCCGGACGATGAACACGGAGGTGCGGGTGCCGAACCCCGACGGCCGCCTCCTCACGGGCATGTACGCGGAGGTCGCGCTGACCTTGCCCACGCCGCACCGCGTGCTCGAGATCCCGGCGACGGCGCTCTACAACGACGCCAAGGGGCTGCGCGTGGCCGTCATCGACCCCGGGAGCAGGATCCGCTTCGCGCCGATCGTCGTCGAGCGCGACACGGGCGCGACGATCCAGGTGTCGACCGGGCTCGACGGGAGCGAGCGGGTCGTGAAGCTCGCGAGCGCGGAGCTGACCGAGGGGATGGCGGTCGAGATCCTCCCTGAAGGGCCGCCGCCCCCGCCTCCGGGCGGGCCGAACCGTTGAAGTAAGCCTCGATCGCGTCGAGCTCCTGCGTGAGCAGCGCCCTGGAGAACGCCGGGTGGTGGGGGACTTACCCCACCTTGCCGGGATGATGGGGTCGGCAAGACGCCATAAGACGCCGCAAGACGCCATAAGACGCCATAAGACGCCAAGATTCGGACGTCACGCTGTGACAATGTCACGATGTCACGCCGTGACAACGTCACGATGTCACGCTCCGCGAGCGTGCCTTCGTGCGGCGCGGCAGCGCGCCGAGCCTCTCCCCTCCTCCTCGCGAGCGGCGCGGCGCCAGGCGGAGGCGGCGCCCGGCGCCGCGCTACAGGGGGCGTCATGAGCCTCGCAAGTGGCTGATATAAAACGCGTTTCCGCGGACTGCGGGCGGCGCCACGGCCGCTCCCGACGGGCGCCCGGCCGTCGTCGCGGCCACCACGGCGCGCGCGCCGCGCGGGGTGCGCTGCTCGCCGGAGCGCCGTGCGGCCCGCTGGCACGAAGGGTGGATAAGCCCCTGGCGGGGCGCGGGCGAAGAGGCGCTCCGAGACCGCAGCCGATGATCCCGACGGCCCTTCGCCCCGCCCCGCGCTGCGCCGAGGCTGCAGCACCATTCAAGGAAGGAATCGCGAACATGAGAGCCAGTAGCTTGATCTTCTGTGGAGCCGCGGCCGCCGCCTTCGTCGGCATGGCGCCGTCGGCTCACGCCCAGCACACGTACCCTCTGGCGCCAACGGGGTACGAACACCTCCGCCCTGGCACGCCGAGCTCGGCGAGCATGGCCAGCAACATCCTCAACCAGGCCGTCGATGAGCTGGAGGAGGCGGTCGATGACGGGGATATCAAGGGCGCTGTCCTCCTGGTCGCCCGAAGGGGCAAGATCGTGCTCCATACCGCCGTGGGGACGAAAGACGGCCTGAACGAGGACAATCCGAGCATGCCATCGGCGCCCATGCCGCTCGACGGGATCTTCGATCTCGAGTCCATGACCAAGCCGTTCACCGTCTTCCTCGCGATGAGGATGCAGGAGTCCGGGAATTACCCGGGCTTCAACATCGACAACACGGTCGCGACGTATTTCCCGGAGTTCGCCGTCTCCTCGGTCAACAACAAGCACCTCGTCACGATCAAGGATCTGATGAGCTACGTGTCGGGGGAGGATGTCGACTACTCCGACGACAGCAACCCGAACGGCCTCTTCGACGACGCCGACCCCTGGCACTCGATGCTCGTGGCGCCGCTGGCCCTCCCGCGGAGGACGCAGGTCCTCTACAGCGATCTCGGCTTTCGGATCCTGGGCCACGTGCTGGAGACGGTCGGGGGCGAATCGCTCCAGGACCTGATGCAGACGTACATCTTCACCCCGCTGAACATGACGGACACCGGCTTTCAGCCGTCGCTCAACATGCCGGAGAAGCAGGGCCGCTTCGTCGGCACGGCGTGGTCCGAGATCCGCGAGCGTTACCTCCGGGGCGAGGTGCAGGACGAGACCGACTACTTCCTCGAAGGGGACGGCCCGGACCCCGCGGAGCACCTCACCGGGTGCGATGGGCTGTTCTCGACGGCGATGGATCTGGCGAAGTTCTCCCAGATGATGTTGAACCGGGGCATCCACCGCCGCCCGTGCAACCCCAACGTTCAGTTCTCCTTGATGTGCGAGACGCCCCTCCTCTCTGCCCAGAAAGTGCTCGACATGACCACGATCCGGACAGGCACGCTCCATCTCCAGAGGCCGGCCTGGACGTACGCCGAGAATCTGTTCTACTCGCGCAAGGGGTACGGCTGGGAGATGTGGGACGGGGGCTCGTGGCCCGGCGGGGAGGCGACCTCGAGCGTCGCCTACAGCAAGACGGGCGGCGCCGGGACGCTCATGGTGATCGATCCTGAGCCGAACCGCGAGATATTCGCGATCCTGCTCACGAACCACGGGCTGCCGAACTTCGACATCACCGTCGATTCGACGGGTAAGCTGGTGTGGCCGAGCTTCAACCTGATGATCAATGAGATCCGGGCCCTCGAGACCATGAACAAGGTCTTCGGTTCCATCGAATGGTGACCCGGCCCGCGGCGACGACGGCCGACACGCGCTCCCCCTCTGCCGGCGACGCCCAGGCTGGTCCAGCACTTCACCGCTGACCCGTCCTCGTCGCGGCCCCGGCGCTCGATGATGCGCTGCGAGCGGGCCACCACCTCCTCGCGCGGCGCGCTCCGGGCCCATTCGACGGCGCGCGCCGCGCGTGGCGGAGAGGCCATGCATTCACCTTCGAGGGGCAAGAACGTTTGCCAGGTGGGGCAAGAACGTTTGCCCTTATCGCGTCTCTGACCGTGCGGTACCACCTCCGTACCAGGTCACGGTCGTCGTACGAGCTCCGCAAGGCAACCACCCCGCCGGAGCGACAGACACCGAAAGCATGAATGGAGGCGGAACATGACACACGACATCAAGAGCGCACAAGGCACACTCCTCGAAGGCCAGGACGGCTGCACCGCGGCCCGACCCGAAGAGGACCGGCGAGCTCGGTCGAGCGGGAAGGGCCGGAGGTTTCTCACGAAGCTCAGCGGGATGATCGCGGTCCTCGCCTCCATGGCGCTCGCGGGCTGCATCGCGCAGGAGGGCGATGAGGCCCTGAGCGACGAGGACCTGAGCGAGGAGACCGTGGAAGAGGCGGAGCAGGCGCTCCAGATCGGCCTCACGTCGGTGACCTGCAACAGCGGCTGGCCTGGTACGCGGGGCTGCTTCAAGAAGATCACGAGCGCGACGAACATCGTCGCCGGCACGATCACCGTGCAGGTCGATGGCCACAACGGCGCTGTCGGGTTCAGCGCGTCCCAGACCGGGCCCAAAACCATCGAGTTCTCGGCGAGCATCCGCGAGGGTGACGCGTTCAACCCGGGGGCGAACACGACCAAGTTCCTCGTGGCGTGGATGCGCCAGTAACAGCGGGACGAGGACCCGACCCTCGTCGGCCGCGCGGCGCAGCTTTGCCGCGCAGGGCCAACCGGGGTCGGGCCTCCCCGACCCCGGGACGGACGTGCACGGATCAGGGGACGGAGCGGCCGACCGTCTCGGCCTTCGTCCACATCTGCGCGAAGCCTTCGGCTCCGCCGTAGAGCCGGTCGATGAGCTGCTCTCCGCCCGGAAGCGCCTCGACGTGCTTGAGGAAATCCGGGAAGAGCCCGATGTGAACGACCCCCTCCTCGTTGTAATCCCACGAGCGGCTCCCCATCCGGGCCCTGGGGAAGCTAACGTAATCGACGCACGCCGTGGCCGCCGGATCGACGCACCGGTACACGATCTCCATGGCCTGCGTACAGAACGCGCGCGTCGCGGCCTGGACGCCGGCGCGGCTGTATTCGTCGGGAGTCGGCGCCTTGTAAGAGCAGGACGTCCTGTCATTGCAGGCGCGGCCGACGAGGCCCGTCAGGTTTCCGCTGGTCTGGATGTCGAGGCAGCCGATGCGCGCGGAGCGCACGTCGATCTCGCCCCCTGTGCACCGGAGCTGCGCGGGCGGGTGGTTCCAGGCGTCGCCTGGCACCGTCACCACCTGGTCCCGGGGCGCCTGGCACTCGGGAGAGCGCGGCATGACGACCATCCCGTTGATGTCCGAGCCGAGGGTGATCTGAAGCGCCTTGCCGCCTGACGTGATCGCCGCCACGGCGGCCGCGTTCCGCAGGAAGGCCCGCGCGTCGGAGTCGCCGAAGCCGACGCCCGCGAGCCCGCCGCGCGCGGCGAGCTCCGTGTACTGGGCGCTGGTCCGGCCGTTCTCGTTGCCGCTCGAGCCGCGGAGCCCGTTGTGCCCCGAGACGAGCGGATACGCGCCGCCGGGCGTCGTCCGGGTGAACGCGAGCACGTCGCTCACCATCCGCTGCGACATGTGATCGATGTCGATGACCATCCCGAGCCTCATCATCTCGTTGAGGGCGACGCGGCCCATGGGCAGGAGCCCCAGCCGGTTCTTGTGGCCTTCCCCCGGCTGGCAGCTCGGGAGCGGGATGTGACCGCCGGCGTCGCCGAGCTTCATCAGCTTGAAGAGGTCGTTCCCCGACTGGATCTGCTTCGTGATGCCCTCTCCGCGGGAGCACTCGAGATCCCACCATTTCCCCGTCTGGAAGCGGTTGGCGCGCGCTACCTCGTCCTCGTAAGCGGCGGTGCCGCCGAAGAGGTTGTCGGTGAGGTGGACCGGGAACACGTAGCGCACGCCGAGGACGTGGAGGCGCTTGATCTCGGCGCGGATCTGGGCCTCCGTGGGCGACGCTCTGTTCCACACGAAGTTGCCGATATCGTCCAGCTCGACACCGACGATCACCGCGAGCTTGTTCTTCTCCACGATGCGCCGGAGATCGGCGGATGAACGCGCGATCTCCATCCACGTATCGTGCTTGCCGACGAAGCGGACGAGCTCTTCGATCTGGAGATTGCCCGACGCCCTGTCGTCGATGGGCGGGTTTGCCTCGACGCCGTGGGCGAGCGTGCGGCTGTTGACGGCCAGCGCGACCATCACCCGGAGGCCACCGTCCTTCGCGCGGCGGATCCAGTCGACCCACATCTGCTGGTGCAGGATATCGTTGTGCGCCGGGAAGTGCGCGAACGTCGGATAACCCACGGGGCGCTCGACCTCGAACGAGCGGATGCCGTGGGATTTCGCCATTTCCCCGAGCACGAGCTGGCGGACGTGATTCCCGCATTTGTTCGTGAGAAAATCGTGACCCCGGTGGGTGCTGTAGCTGGTCCCCAGCGCCTCCGCGATGCTGGCGGCGCGCCGCGCCGACGCATTGCACGTGGCGCCTGACACGCCTTGACCGCTGGGGTCGTAGATGGTCCCCGGCGCCATGAGCACGTCGACGTCGGGAGCGCCGTGGAGCACGTGCCCGCCGAAGCCGAGGTGCGCCATCGGGTGGGTGTGGAGATCGGCGAACCCGCGCAGCGGCCGGCCGGGAGCGTTCAGCGCGGAATCGAAGATCGGCGAGCGCCGCGCCTGCGCGCTCACGGGGCTGGAGGCCGCGAACGTCACCGCGGCCGCGGCGATCGCAATCCAGGTCGGAGCCAACGCAGGACCTGTCATCGGGCTGGTTTTCTTCATGCCGGGTCATCCTTCCGAGGTGTGCGAGCGACGGAGCCCATGCGAGTCCCCACTTCGCCACCGAGGCGTACCGCGCGGCCAGCGGCGCGATGAGGGCAAATCTTCTTGCCGCCCTGTCCGCGCGCCGTGCGCTCCGTCGTCACACAGGCGCTTCGAGAAGCTCGATCGTGACCTTGGCGCCGCCTTCCGGGAGATTGGCGCGCAGGACGAGCCCACCGCTCGATTCCACCATGCCGGCCACGAAGCCGAGCCCCTGTCCGGACCCGCCCGGCTTCGGGCTCGGCGTGTCGTGGAACCCGGGGCCGTCGTCCTTCACCTCGATGGCCACCCGCCCGCCGCCCAGCGGGCGCGCGTCCAGCGTCACGCTGGACGCCCCGCGCTCGCCCGTCCCCTCGCACGCGTTGACGAGGAGGTTGAGGAGCACTCGCTCCAGCACGTCGTGCCCCCCCGCGAACAGGACCGCTGTGCGCTCCGCGCGATCCGTGACGTCGACCTTCACCGCCTGGTAGCGCCGCCGGACGACCCGGAGCGCGCCGCGGGTCGCCTCGCCGATCTCGGCGGGGGCCGTCGCGCGCAGCGCGTCGAGCTCGCGCATCGTCCGATCGCGCATGTGCCCCATGGTCGACGCGACATCCTCGATGCTCTCGCGGAGCTGCTCCAGCTTCCGCAACATGCGCTCGGCGCTCGCGGACTCGACCCGGAGGAGCTCGCGCCGGAGGAGATCGGTGTCGATGAGGGCGGCCGAGAGCGAGGTCTTCACGTCGTGGTGCTCGTGCAGCATGACGCTCAGGTTCCGCTGCGCGCGCTCGGCGCGCAGCGTGGAGCGCGCCCCGAGCTCGACGACGCGGACCGTGCGCATCGTGGCGAGGAGCGCCGCGCTGGCCGCCGTCAGGAGCAGGAGGAAGAAAAGCGACGCCGGCGCCCAGAAGGCGTCGTGTTGGCCGCCGTTCAGCGCGCGGTCGAGCGCGATGAGCACGAGCGCGGAGAGCGCGTTCGCCGCCGTCGCGAGGAGCACCGCCCGGCGGACGAGCCGGAACGCGCTCACGGACACCGTGATGAGGAGCGCGGCCATATCGGGCAGGTGCAAGATTCCCGGGTAGCCGTCCCAGGGCCAGAGCACGTTCGGCAGCAGCGCCAGAAAGCACAGGAGCGCGTCGAGGCCGACCGAGACGAGGATCAGGTGAGGAGGGGCATCGCTCCTCCGGCTCCGCCACCACACGTACAGCGAGGCGGCAACCGCGCCGAGGAGCAGCGGAACCTCGATGAGCGAGCGCGCGTGAGAGCCTGACGGCGTCAATCCCCCGACGGCGAGGAACCGCGCGAGGAGGGCCGCGCAGAAGACGCTCCGCGCGATCGAGGCGGTGCGCTCACCCCGCAGCGCCTCGCGCGTGATGAGGGCGTCGAGCTGAGCGCCACTTGACAGCGCCGACACGGCCGACACGGCCGACAACGCCGGGAGGCTGGCCAGCTCCGCTCTCTTGAGTCTATGCGCCCCCATGAACCGGGGGCATGCTACCACACGATGCTACGTTGGCTGGTCGTGGAGGATGACGCGAGGCTCAGGCGCGCGCTGCGCGAGGCGCTCGAGGCGCGCGGCGCCGAGGTCGTCGCGTGCGCGTCGGTGGCCGAGGCGCACCGCGCGCTCGCAGACGGCGTGTTTCAAGGGATCATCGCCGACGTGATGCTCCCGGACGGGAACGCCGTCGACGTCGTGGAGCGGGCCATGACCTGCGCTGTCGCGCCGACGATCGTGGCCATCAGCGGCTCGGCGAGCCCGGCCGTCTCGTTCCGGCTCGCCCAGATGGGGGTGCGCTCGTTCCTGGCGAAGCCGCTGCGCCTCGAGGAGCTGGAGCGCACGATCGACGACGCGCTGGCCCGGCCGCCCGATCTCCGGCCTCAGGTGCGCGCGGCGGTGGGGCGGGCGTCGATCCAGGACGTCGAGGAGCAGGTGCGCACCGTCATGGTCGACGAGGCGCTCGCGCGCGCCGGGGGAAACCGCCGGAAGGCGGCAAAAATCCTGAACGTCTCGCGCCAGCTGCTCCAGCACATCCTCCGGCGGCGTTCGTAGGAGAGGCCAGCGCCATAACGCGCGGGCCGTGAACCACGGCAAATTCCTCCTCTACCGCAAGCGGCGGCGAGCGGGACGCGCCGGGGCCGGCGCCGTCACGGCCCCTGTGTCGCCGCGAACGGGTTGAGCTCGTTCGTGAACAGGTCCTCGGCCTTGATCTGCCCCGCCTTGAGGTCGCCGTCCTTCACGAGCCAGTCGATCCAGATCTGGTATTCCCCGGCCGACAGGAGCCCGCCTTTGCCGGCGACGCCCAGGCTGGTCCAGTACTTCACAAGCGACGCGTCCTCGTTGCGGCCCCGCCGCTCGATGATGCGCTGCAAGCGGGCCACCACCTCCTCGCGCGGCGTGCTCCGGGCCCACTCGATGGCGCGCGCCGCGGCCTCCACGAACTTGCGGGCGCTGTTCGGGCTCTCCTTCAAGAATCGCTTGCTCAGCACGTAGCTGCCGGCGGTGAGCTCGCCGAACAGCTCGTGATCCGAGAACAGGGCCCGGACGCCGCCGCGCTCCAGCGCCTTGTCGCGCAGGATGTCGCCGAGGACGGCGACCTCCACCTGCCCCTGTCGAAGCGCCTGCTCCGCGCTCACCGGCGGCAGCACCACCAGCGTGACCTGCGCGATCTCGGCGCTCGTGAGCCCCTGCCGCGACAGGTACTCTTTCAGCATCAGCTCGTGGTGCGCGCCCAGCGTGTTCATCGCGACCTTCTTGCCGATCAGGTCCCGCGCCGACTTGATGGGGCTGTCCTCGGTCACGTAGAAGCCGCTCCACCGCTTCGCGTCGATCCCGTAGCCGCCCACCACCGCCCGGAGCGGCGCGCCGGCGGCGATCAGCTTGATCACCGCGCCGTTGAACGCCTGCCCGAGATCGGTGTCTCCGGTGACCACGGTCTGGATGTCCTGCGGCCCGCTGATCGTGTTGCCGACGTAGCTCAGCTTGAGCGGGGCGAGGTACCCCAGATCCTCCGCCAGCTCGGGCACCGAGACCATGCCCGAGAACCCCTGATAGCGTAGCTCCTGCACCTCGTAGTCGCCGGCGGCGCCGTCGCCGTTGCCGTTGTCTCCCTTCGAGCAGGCCGCGAGCGCGAGCGCGGCGCAGAGGGCCGCCGCGAGCCTGCGGCGCGTCGTGGCGATCGAAGATGGCTTGTCGAGCTCTCGCATGGTGTCTGTCTCTCCTCGGCCGTTACTCGGCGGCGGCGGGCTCGGCGGGCGCGGGGCTCGCCGCCGTCGCCGCGAGGGACGTCCTGCGCGCCACGGCGAGGAGCACGCCGAAGAACACGGACAGGAGCAGGAACATCGTCTGGAGCCCCAGGCTCCGGCCCAGGAGGCCGCCCACGGCGCTGCCGAACAGGCCACCGGACGGCCCCACGAGCGCCTGCAAGCCGGCCACCTTGCCCCGCCCCGCCCGCGCGCCGATCCGGGCGATGCGGGTGAGGTTCGCGATCTGGAGGATGCCGAGCCCGAGGCCGAGCAGCAGGCCGCCGGCCCGCAGCGGCAGGAGATCGCGCGAGAGGCCGAGCAGGAGGAGCGCGCTCGGGACGAGGACCAGGCTCGCGAGGTAGACGCGCTCGTGCCCCACCCGGCCCACGAGGCCCCCCAGCGCGAACAGCGCGAAGATGAACGTCACGCCCTGCCAGGCCAGGAGCCCCGACGCCTCGGCCGCCGTCAGGTGGGCGACGGTGACGCCGATGGGGATGATGAAGAACATGAAGAACGAGTTGATCGACTGGGCCGCAAACTCGATCAGGCACACGCTGCGCAGCTCGACGTCCTGCGCGAGCAGGGCGAGGTCGGAGCGGACGCCGGAGAGGCGGAGCGATCGAGGGTGCGCGGACCGCGCCGTGTAAGGGCCGAAGACGATCGGCGACATGAGCACGGTGATCAGGAACGAGAGCCCGATGAGCCGGTACGTGCCCGAGAAGCCGAGCGCCTTCGTGAGGCTGGCCGCGAGCATGGGGCCGAGCAGGAACATGCCGACCATATGCGTGCCGCGGTACCAGCCGGCCTTGCCCTCGCCCACCGTCTCGAGCTGCTGCATGAACACGGTGCTCAGCGAGACGAAGCGCATCGGCATGAAGAAGCTGATCGCCGTCGTGAAGGCCAGCAGGAACACCGGAGACGGGACCGCCGGCAAGGCCATGTAGAGCGACCCGGCCACGAGGCTCCCCAGCACGAACAGCCGCGAGGGCCCGAGGTGATCCACGAGCAGCCCGATGGGGATGCTCATCAGGAGCACGCCGACGCTCTGCGATCCGGAGATCAGCCCGAGCAGCGCCTCGTTCGCCCCGAGCTCCAGCGCATACAGCGTCGTGCTCACCTTGGCCACGCCGACGCTGAGGCCCATGACCGAGGACAGCGCCGCGAACACCAGCAGGAAGCGGTTCTTGTCGATGAAGGAGCGCAGTTGGACCTCGGTGCACGGCGCGGATCAAGCCTGTTGATCCGCGCCGGCGAACACCCGCGGTCAGCAACCCCCATGCCGCGCCGGAGCGGGCCGGAACGCGGGGCCGAGAGCTTCCTCGCTGCTGCCGTGGCAGCAGCGGGTGGTGATCCGGTGCCCCGGCGCGAGCAGGCGCGCGCTCGAGCGACCCGACCCGCAACGTTGGACCGCTACAACGGCGCGACGCGATCAACCGACCGAGCGACCAACCGGCCAGGCGACCAACCGGTCAACCCGCCAACCGACCAGGCACGCGCGCCGCCGCTAGCAGGTTTTGCACGGAACCGCCCACGCTTTGTTGTTGCCCTCGTCATTTCGAGGGTGGTACTGGTGCAAGGCATGAAATTCTCTGCGATTCATGCATTGATCGCCGCGTGTACGCTCTGTTCCACGGCCGCGTGCTCGTGGCAGCCGTATGGCGAGGTCCGCGTCGTGAGACGGACGAAGGTCGGCGGCGAGCTCGCGATCCTGGGCGATCGCGAGGTGGCCATGCAGAAGGCGAGCCAGACGATGGCCACGACCTGCGGCGGACCCGAGAGCTACGAGATTATCGAAGAGGGCGAGACCGTGATCGGGGAAGAGTCCGTGGCGGAGTCCAGCGAGCGCCGCGAGAAGGATTTCTTCGGGCCGAAGAAGCGGAAGCAGGAGAGCACGCAGACGGTGCAGAAGACCGAGTGGCGCGTGAAGTACGAGTGCAAGCCGGACGAGCCGGCGGCCGCCGCGGAGGGGGCGCCCGCGGGCGACGCCGCGCCCGCGGAGGCCACCGAGGGCAAGACCGAGGGGCGCCGCGTCCACGAGGTGATCATCCGGTTCTGACGCGCGCGGCGCGCGGCGGCGATCTGTCCGTCGTGGAGCAGCAAAGCCGGCCACCGGGTCGCTCCCGGTCGCGCCGGCTTTGCGATCGTGCTCTTGGCCTGCCCAGTGGTAGATCTGGTGCAGCATGGACGTTCTTCAATGGGTTGAGCGCGCGGCGGCAGCGCCGTCATTGCTGCTCGCGACGGACTTCGACGGGACCATCTCCGAGATCACCGCGGTCTCGGGCGGGGCGGTGGCGGTGCCGCGCGCCCTCGGGGCGCTGGGGGCGCTCTCGCGGGCGCCGGGCACGACCGTGGCGATCATCACGGGGAGGACGATCCACGACGTCGCGGCGCGCACGGCGGCGCTCGACGCGGCGTGGCGCGTGGGCGAGCACGGGGCGGAGATCGCGGCGCCGGGCGGGGAGTTCGTGTACCGGGCGGAGGCGCCGACCGAGGCGCTCGACGCCCTGGAGCGCGAGGCGGAGGAGGCGACGCGGCGGGTCCCTGGGCTCTGGATCGAGCGCAAGCGCTACTCGATCGGGCTTCACTGGCGGCTCGTCCCGGCGGAGGCTCGGCCGGCGGCGTTCGACGCGCTCGGGGCGTGGGCAGACGCGGCGGCGCGGCGGGGGCTCGTGGTCATGAGGGGGCGCAGCATCCACGAGGTCCGGGACGCCGCGAATGACAAGGGCCGCGCCCTCGCGTTCCTGGTGGCGCGGCTGCCGCCGGGGACGCTGGTGGTCTATGCGGGCGATGACACGCCGGACGAGCCAGCGATCGCGCATGCCCGGGAGATCGGCGGCATGGGCGTCTACATCGCCTCGTCCGAGCGGCCGAACACCGCGGTCGAGCCCGACCTGACGCTCGATGGCCCCGGGGCGTGGATCGCGTTCCTGGAGGCGCTCGCGGCGCGCCGCGGCGGCGAGATCGGCGAGGCGCCGCGCCTCGTCTGAGGGCCGTACTCAGGTTCTCCGTTCTTGTACGTCAGAGAGAAGATCAGGAGAAGCGGTGTTGCGTGCGCCGCGCGCGGAGCACGGATGTACGGCGGGCAGATGCGGTGGGGTGGTGAGCCGGACGGCGGTGACGCGCCTCGAACGGAGCGCGAGCCCACCTGCGAGCTCCGCCGCCAGCAAACCGCGCGCGCCGTTCGTCCATGGCCGCTCGAAAGAAGAAGTCTGATTAGCGGGTGAGCTGGACCGACAGTAGAGTTCGGCGCATGTGGACATTTCACATCTCAGCACTTCCGCTCCGCCGCACGAGCCGCGTGCAGGCGACATCGGTGCCGCTGTGCCTCGTCGTCGCGCTGGCGGGCTGTTCGCCCAAGGCCCGCAGCTTCCAGGGCTCCGGCGGCGCGGGCGCCGGCGGCGGCGGGGATCACGGGGTCGGGGCCGGTGACCCCGGCGCTGGCTGGGACGGAGAGGCCCCTGCGTGCGCGGCCGAGACGCAGGCGACCGACTGCGACGATGACAATCCATGCACCGCGGACGCGTGCACCAGAGGCGCATGCGTCAACGTCCCGCTCGACGGCGTGCCGGCCCTGCCGTCCGGGCAGATCGCGGCCGACTGCCAGATCCTCACCTGCGCTGCGGGGCAGCCCTATCCTGCGCCGGACGACGCCGACGCCGACGACGACGGCGACCCATGCACGCGCGACGGGTGTCGGCGAGGGGTCGCCACGCACGTCGTGGCAGCAGGCTCGCCGTGCGGCCAGGGCCGCGTCTGCGACGCAGCGGGCGCGTGCAGGGGCGCGAACGGCCAAGCGTGCGGCGGGCCGAGGGACTGCGCGAGCGGGAAATGCGTCGACGGCGTCTGCTGCGACACCGCTTGTGACGAGACCTGCATGGCGTGCAACGTCGAGCGGTCGGTCGGCACGTGCTCGCCCCTCGGCCCCGGAGTCGAGGACGATCCGGACTGCGTGCTGGACGACAAGGTCTGCAATGGCGCGGGCGCCTGCAAGCTGGCGCCCGGCCGGCGGTGTCATCGACACGAGAGCTGCGCGAGCGGCGTCTGCCGCGGGAGCGGCCGCTGCGGCGAGTTCCCGGAGGAATGAATCTCCATCGTTCCCGGCGTTCCCATCGCTCCCATCGTTCTTATCGATCGCAACCCCGGCACCGCGTGATCGCTCATCTGGCCCCAGCCAGCGCCACCGCGTCGGGACCGGCGGGGAAACGGAGCTGCCCCGACGCGTCGTTCGCCGCGCGCCACACCCCTTCGGCCACGTCGGACTCGCTCGTCACCAGGGCCGGCTGCCCGAAGGAGGCGAAGATGCGCTGCGCGAGAGGCGCATAGGCGTCGGGGATCAAGCCTTCCATGCGGGGTCCGCCGTTGCTCGTGAAGCGCGTCGTCGGGCCGTAGCCCGGCTCGACGAGCTTCACGCGCACGCCGAAGTCCTCGAGCTCGAACGCGAGCGACGCGGTGAACCCTTCGATGGCCATCTTGCTCGCTGTGTACACGGCGACCAGCGGCATCGGCGCGAGCGTCGCGCTCGACGTCACGTTCACCACCACGCCCGATCGCCGCGCGCGGAGCTGGGGCAGCACGGCCTGCGTCATCGCCATCACGCCAAACGTGTTGGTCTCGAACACCTCGCGCACCGTGGTCATCGGCGTGGCCTCGAAGGCGCCCAGGAGCCCGATGCCGGCGTTGTTGACGAGAACGTCGATGGGCCCGCTCGCCTCGAGCGCGGCTGCGATGCTCTCGGGCTTCGTCACGTCGAGCGCGATCACACGCATCCGGTCCGACCGAGGCAGCACGTCCTCTCGAGGCGTTCGCATGGTGGCGACGACGTTCCAGCCCTGCGCGTGGAAGTGGCGCGCGGTTTCGAGGCCATAACCCGAGGAGCAACCCGTGATGAGCACAGTGTTCATGAGGGGAAGATAGCGACGGCGCGCTGGACTATCTACCATTGGGAGTCCACGTTTCGTTTGCTAGAGTCCGGACATGAACGACCCTCTCTCGGAGGTCATCGCGCTGCTCCAGCCGCGCGCCGTGTTCTCGAAGCGCATCAGCGGCGCCGGTCGCTGGGGGGTCCGCTACGCGGACTTCGGCCAGCCGAGCTTCTGCGCCGTGCTGGAGGGCAGCTGTCGTCTCGCCGTCGACGGCGAGCGCGCCCTGACGCTCGAGGCGGGCGACTTCGTGCTCCTGCCGGCGACGCCGGGGTTCACCCTGTCGGGCTTCGAGCCGGTGAGGCCAGAGCGCGTCGACCCGAAGGTGACGCCCGCGCCGACGGGCGAGGTCCGCCACGGCACGCGGGGTGGACGCCCGGACGTGCGGCTGCTCGGCGGCTACTTCCTCTTCGACTCGCCCGACGCGGCGCTGCTCGTGTCGCTGCTGCCAGCGGTGTTGCACGTGCGCGGCGTCGAGCGCCTCTCGGTGCTTGTGCGGCTCGTGGGCGACGAATCCAACGAGCAGCGATCGGGCCGCGATCTCGTGCTCACGCGGCTCGTTGAGGTGCTGCTCATCGAAGCGCTGCGGTCGACCTCGGCCGACGACGCGCCTGCGGGGCTCCTGCGCGGGCTGGCCGATCCGCGGCTCGCGCCGGCGATACGGCAGATGCACGCCCAGCTCGCGCGCTCGTGGACGGTCGCCCAGCTCGCCAGGACCGCGGCCCTGTCACGCTCGGCGTTCTTCGAGCGCTTCACCCGCACCGTGGGCCTGCCGCCCATGGAATACCTGCTCGCCTGGCGGATGGCCGTCGCGAGGGATCTGCTCCGCCGCCACGATCTCGGGATCGCCGACGTGGCCGAGCGCGTCGGCTACGGCTCGGCGAGCACCTTCAGCACCGCGTTCAGCCGGCACGTGGGCCAGCCCCCGGGTCGCTACGCGCGCGCTGTCTAGCCGGGTGTCAGGCAAACCGTTGCTCGTTGACGCAAGCCCGCACGGTCGCCTCGCCGCCGCCCACGGGCGTCATCGCGCTCTCGGCGCGGGTTCCCGCGCGGCACGGGCGCTGCAAGCCCGCCGCGTCAACGCCGGCCCGGGCTGGGCGCGGACGATCAGGCAGGGCGCCGTGATGGGCACGGCGACACCGAACGTTCGCCCTGGCCCCGCCGGCGACGAGCAAGACAGGAGATGACCATTCCTTTCCAGGGCAAGGAGTTCACGTTCAGCCAACCCGATGGGACCACGTTGCGGGTTCGCGGCTTCGGCGATCAGCACTTTGCCACCTTCGAGACGCTCGACGGGTACACCCTCGTCGAGGATCCGGCGTCCGGCTTCTATGAGTACGCGACGTTGTCCGCCGACGGCGTGGACCTCGTCCCGACAGGCGTGCTGCCCGGCAGGATCGCGCCGCTCGCGCTCGGCGTCGCGCCGGGGCTCCGCATCACCCCCGACGCCGCCCGGGCGAAGGCCCGCACGATCCCGGGGCTCCCGGTGGGCAACACGCGGTGGCGGCAGCGCCGCCGGCGCGCCCTCCGCGAGCGAGCGGCCCCGCTGGCCCGCGGCGTCCTCACGGCGCCGCCGCAGCGGACGACCACGGGCGACTTCGTCGGCCTCTGCCTCCTCGTGCAGTTCCCCGACGTCCCGCACACCATCCCGCGCGAGGAGGTCGAGGCCTTCTGCAACGACCCCGGGTACCGCGGGTTCGACAACAACGGTTCGGTGTACGACTATTTCCACGAGAGCTCGCACGGGAAGCTCCGGTACAACACCGTCGTCACCGAGCACTACACGGCCCGGCACCCGCGGTCTTATTACACGAACGAGCGGGTCGCGCAGCCGAGCCGGGCGTGGGAGCTGATCAAGGAGGCGCTCGCCGCGCTCCGGTCCAGGGGCTTCGACTTCAGCCAGCTCACCGTCGACGACGAGCGCTGCGTCTATGCGCTCAACGTCTTCTACGCGGGCGACATCGTGAACCGGTACGCCAAGGGCCTCTGGCCGCACGCGTACCACCTCCAGACGCGGGTCGAGCTCGCGCCGGGCGTCTTCGCCTATGACTACCAGTTCACGAACATGGGCCCCGAGCTCACGCTCGGCACCTACTGCCACGAGAATGGACACATGCTCTGCGATTTCCCGGACCTCTACGACTACGGCAACGAGTCGAGCGGCGTGGGCGCCTATTGCATGATGGGCCTGGGCGCCAACGCGGATCCGAAGAACCCGCCGCACATGGGCGCGTACCTCAAGTACCGCGCGGGCTGGGCCGATCGGGTCATGGTCGCCGAGCCGGACATGCGCGGCGCCCTGCGGGCCGGCGTCAACGAGTTCCTGATCCACGCGCGGAGCCAGACCGAGTACTACCTCGTCGAGAATCGGCTCCAGACCAGGCGCGACAGGTCGCTGCCGGACTCGGGTCTGGCGATCTGGCGCATCGACGAGAGGGGCGACAACAGCGATGAGCAGATGACGCCCCGGAACCACTACGAGTGCGCGCTGGTCCAGGCGGACGGCCGCTTCGATCTCGAGCGGCGCCAGTTCCACCTGGGCGACGCTGGCGACCTGTTCGGCGCTCCGTCCGCGCCCCGATTCGGGCCCGACACCGTCCCGAAAAGCGTCTGGTGGGACGGGACGCCGTCGGGGCTGGAGATCCACGACATCTCCGCGCCGGGTCCGAGCGTCGAGTTCAGCACCAGCATCCGCTACGCGTGACAGGACGGGAGCGCGCCGGGCGAATCGGTACGCTTGACCTCCCGGAGCCGCTGAGACCACATGGGAAGCCATGATCAACGCCCCGGTCCGGCCCGGCGACCTCTTGGCGGGCAAGTACCGCGTGGAGCGTCTGCTCGGCACGGGGGCCGTGGGGATCGTCGTCGCGGCGCTCCACGTCGAGCTCGACCAGCGCGTCGCCGTGAAGTTCATGCGCTCGGCCCACCACGTCACCGCCGACGTGCGCGCGCGCTTCTTGCGCGAGGCGCGCGCGGCGGTGCGGCTGCGCAGCCAGCACGTCGCCCGCGTGTTCGACGTCGGCACCCTCGAAAGCGGCGCGCCATACATCGTCATGGAGTTCCTCGACGGGCGTGATCTCGCCGCGTTGCTCAGGGAGAGCGGGTCGCTCTCTCTCGACGACGCCGTGGAGTACGTTCTCCAGACGTGTGAAGCCGTCGGCGAGGCGCACGCCGTCGGGATCGTTCACCGCGATCTGAAGCCGGCGAACCTCTTCGTCACCCAGGACGTCAGCGGCGCGGCGTGCATCAAGGTCCTCGACTTCGGGATCTCGAAGATCAGCGGCGCGGAGCTCGCCCTCACCGAAGACGACCAGCAGCTCGGCACCCCCTACTACATGTCGCCGGAGCAGATGAGCTCGCCGAAGGATGTCGACGCGCGCAGCGACCTCTGGGCGCTCGGCGTCCTCTTGTATGAGCTCATCGCCGGGGAAACGCCGTTTCACGCGGAGACCTTGGCGGAGTTCTACGGGCGCATGCTCGCGGCGAAGCCCACGCCGCTCCACCAGCGCCGGAGCGGCGTGCCCCCGGAGCTCGACGCGGTGGTCCAGCGGTGTTTGCTGCACGATCGCGAGCAGCGCTGGAGCGACGTGGCAGCGTTCGCCGGCGCCCTTGCGCCTCACGCGCCCATGCGAGCGCGGGGTTATCCGGAGCGGGTCTCTCGGGTGCTCAACATGCGGCGGTCGTCTCTGTCGGGAGCCCCGGACGCGCCGGGGTCGCGCCACGCGGAGGCCTCCCCGCCGTCGCCCAGCGCCGGGGAGGAACGGTCGCTCGAACCGCGCCCGCGGGACTCCGTGGCGAAGACAGCGCTCACCACGTCCTGGCCCAGCGGCGCCCTACCGCCCTTCGGGGCGCTGCTGTCGAAGCCGCGCTATTGGGCTCCCCTTCTCCTCGGCGGTGCGTTCGTCGCGGGCGCTGCGCTGGCGGTGATCGCCTGGGGGGGCCAGGAAAGGGCGCGATCCCCGGCGCCGACAGAGCCGCCGGCGGCCGCGTTCGGCGCGCCGAACGCGGCCCCATCCGCGCCCGTTGAACCCCAGGCTCCCCCGTCCGCGCCCGCCTCTCACGACGCGAGCGCGAAAGCGCAGCCGGAGCCCACCTCGCCGTCGCCGGCGCCAGCAACGACGGCCACGCTGAAGCCGAAGACGACAAAGCCCCCCCTGCGTGCGAAGCCCCCGGCCAAGGCCCCTCCCACCCCGAGGCATGAGCCGACGTTCTCGTACGACGAGCGGCGCTAACTTTGGGACAACGGCGACCGGTGTCGATATAATGGAATCGGTGCGTGGCCCAGGACCAGTGCGTGTGAAGCGCAGTGTCATCGCCGCGAGCGCGCTGATCCTATCGTTATCGCTCGCGCCGCGCGCCCTCGCGGACCCGACCGCCGAGGACCGGGCGGCCGCCGATGTGCTCTTCCGCGAGGGACGCGCGCTCGTCAAGCAGGGCAGCCACGCCCTGGGGTGCTCGAAGCTCATCGCAAGCCAGAAGCTGGATCCAATGGCCGGGACGCTGCTCGCCCTGGCGGATTGCTACGAGCTCAACCGCCAGACGGCGAGCGCCTGGGCGACCTTCAACGACGCCGAGGCAATGGCGCGCAGAGCGGGCGATCGGCCGCGCTCGAAGGAAGCGGGGCGGCGGGCGAGCCTCCTCGAGCCGCAGCTCTCGAGGCTCGTCATCGAGGTGGCGCCGGAGGCCCGGGTCGAGGGGCTCGAGGTGCGGCGCAACGCGAAGCCGCTCGATGCGGCGATGTTCGGCTCGGCGATCCCGGTCGATCCGGGCGAGCATACGATTGAGGTGGTGGCGCCTGGCAAGAAGGCATGGAGCACGGAGGTGGTCGTCGAGCCGAAGCCAGGGAAGAGAACGGTACACGTCCCTCTGCTCGAAGACGCGCCCGCGCCACGGCGGGAAGCGCGCGTGCCTGCGGCCACGAGCGCCGCGCCCGCGGCGAGCTCGTGGAGCGCGCAGCGGACGGTCGGGCTCGTGCTGGGCGGGGTGAGCTTGGCCGGGATCGCGGTAGGCGCGGTGTTCGGTGTCGAGACGCTCTCGAAGATGAGCGAAGCGCGCAACCAGCACTTGTGTACCAACGACGACCCTCCCCGTTGTGGCGCCGAGGGGGTCAAGCTCCATCAGGACGCCAACACGACCGCCAACATCTCCAACGTCGCGTTCGCGGCGGGAGGCGCGGCGCTCATCACAGGCCTGGTCGTGTTCCTGACCGCGCCGTCGAGCGAGGCCGCGCCGTCGACGGCGCTGGAGGTGCGCCTGGGGCCTCCGGCCGAGCTGGGAACAGCGGGGCTGTCGTTGCGAGGTACCTTTTGAGATGCGCCAGATGCGACCATGGGGGCTCGTCGTCGTCGGGGGCGCATTGCTCGTCGCCGGCTGCCAGATCATCGCGGGCGTGCGCACCGACGCGGAGCTGAGCCAAGGAGGCGACGGCGGCGAAGCGTGCAGCGTCTCTCCCGGGTGCCCGAGCGGCGTCTGTCAGGACGGCGTCTGCAAGCCGGCCGAGGCGAAGTGCGCGCTCGACCTCGAGCCGTTCGACATCCTCACGTCCGAAGACCTCGGCGGCCACGAGGTCGACACCTCCTCGCTCGTGCTGGCAAGCGGACCCGATGGCGTATTTGCCTCGATCATCGACAAGACTGCCAGCCGGCTCGTGATCGGGACGGTGCACGAGATCGGGGAGCCAGCCGGGTCGAAGGCGGAGTTCCCGTTCACCGACGGCGCGGCGTTCGTCACCGGCCGCGAATCCGGAGGGCGAGTGTTCCTTCAGGGCAGGGTGGGGTACGAGATCGGGCAGCTCGTCTTCCCCACGACCGCCGACGGCGTCTCGTCCGAGGGGACGTTCCAGCGGTTTCCCGCGCTCGCACCGGAGTGCTCGAGCCCCAGCGTGGCGACGTCGATGGCGTTCGTCCAGGCGGGCGATAACACCCTTTACGCCGCGACCTGCGCGGCGCCGGGCGGCTCGACGCGAGCGCTCGTCGTCGGTGGATCGGCCGAGCCTGCGCCGACCCTGGTGGCCCAGGGCGCACGTACCGATGCCTCGCTCAACGTTCGCTACTACACCGTCACGAACGGCCAGCACCTCCTCTTGTTGGATGACAGCGCGACCGGAGAGGCGTTCTTCAGAACGGGCGCCTCGCGCGCCGATCTCGGCGTGGCGCACCAGATCCAGTTCAGCCCATCTCCTGAAGAGGTGGAGTCCTTCTTTGGGGCGTTCCCGCTGCCCGACGGCGATGGCGTCACGCTCTTGATGGTGCACCTCGTCCCTCCGCCGCGGCTCACCCTCTCGGCGGAGGTGGGCGTCGTAAGGGACTTTCTGTCGCTCGGACAGGTTCCCCCGCCCGGCTTTACCCCTGTCTTCAAGCTCCAGAATGTAAACCAGTACAACCCCCCAGGCCCCGTCGCGAGCGACGGCGAGAACGTGTATCTGACGTTGGTGCCGCCGCCTGGGAAGAGCGTGAGCCTGGGCTGGTTCACGCGAACAGGTGAGAACGTGCTCCCCAACCAGCTCATCTTCTCCCTCCCGGACGGCAGCAGCGCGCAGATCCTCGGCTCGACCGTCGCGCAGCTCGGCGTCAAGCTGCTCGTCGCCTGGATCGAGCAGCGCGACGGCGCCTACTCCGTGCGCGGCCAGCGGCTCATCTGCACGCTGCAATGACGCGCCGACCGGCGCGGCCAGCTTGAGCGACCCGTTGTTCGGCAGGCGCCCACGCAGCGGGGCGAAGCGCCTGGTGACGCGGGGCGCCGTGCTGTCACGTTCGCTTCAGCGCGTACGCGATGCCGCCCCGCAGCGTCCCCGCCGTGACAAGGCCCCTCAGATCGACGTCGAGCTCGATGAGCGTCCGCGCGATCGCCGGCTGGATGCCGGTGAGCACCACCTGCGCGCCGAGCAGCCCGACGGCGCGCGCGGCGTGCACGAGCATCTCGGCCACCTGGACGTCCACCGCCTTGACCCCCGTGATATCGATGATCGCGATGCGGGCCGCGTGCCTCTCCACCCCCTGCAGCAGCGTCTCGATGATCCGGCTCGCACGCGCGCCGTCGAAGAACCCGATGAGCGGCATCACGAGCACCCCCTCGGCGATCGGCAACAGCGGCGTCACCAGCTCACGTATCGTGTCCTGCTGCGCCGCGATCAGCTCGTCCCGCGCAGCCTCCCGCTCGCGCTCCGCCGCCTTGACCCGCGTGATGTCGACAGAGATACCGGCGACCGCGCCCTCCGGGATGCCCTCACCCCAGACAGGGAACTTGATCGAGTAGAACGTCTTCTCACCTCCGGCGTCAGGGACGGGATCCTCGGCCTCGAACGGGACTCCGTTCCTGCGCACCAGGTCATCGACGTCATTGTAAATAGACGCAACTTCCGATGGAAAGAAGTCGCTGTCGGTCTTTCCAAGCATGCTGCCCGGGGTCGCCCCGACGAGCGCCTCCGTCGAGCGGCTCACCAGGAGAAAGGCGCCTTCCCGGTCCTTTGCATACATGAGGACCGGCGCGTGATCACAGAACGTCGCGAGCAGCGACTCGCTCCTGTGGAGGCGCTGCTCGCGGCGCTTTCGCTCCGTCACGTCCTCGGCCGACAGGAAGATCTCGCGCGCGGAGCCATCCTCGCTTCGCCCGAAGACCTCCGCGCGCACCGCGAAGATGCGCTCGTCTCCCTCTCGGCCTCGCGCCCGGAGCTCGCCCTCGATCACCTCGCCGTCCCGCGCCCCCCTCAGCCGCTCCGCGCTCGCGGCGAGGCCGGCCATGTCGTCCGGGTGAATCCGATCCGAGAGCGCCTCGACGCCGCGTGTCGAGAGCTCTTCGCCCGTACAGCCGAGCGAACGGGCAAGGGCGGCGTTGTGCGCGACGAGCCGCCGCTCGTCGAGGCCCACGACACACAGGATCGTCGGCGCCGCGTCGAGCATCCTCCGGGCTCGCGCGCTGAGCGCGTCCTGCTGCTCCTTGGCCCTGGTCTCGTTCATCGCGGCAGGCCTCTCCTCATGGCGGCTCCTTCCAGGCCCGGCGGCGGACGCGCGGACCAGAGCTCGACCCATGATAGCCACGGCGCGCGCGCGGCGAAACCGTAGACGCTGCGCCGCCTCGCTGTCGCAGCCGGCCGGCCGGCTGGCTGGCGCGGCGCCCTAGCCTGGCCTACCCGCGCAAGCGACAGCGGCGGCGCGCGTCACGCAATGCAGCCTACCGTGCTGAGCAACAGCGGGCTCAGGGGAGCAAGCTGCACTTCGCCAGGGGCGTCCGGTAGTCCATCGCCTGGGTGTTGCGCTCGAACTCCTCCAGGTTGTTCGGACAGACGACGTACCAGCCAGCGTCGGTGAAGGCGCTCACTTGCCGGTCGGTGGTGGCCAGATCATACGCGAGCATGACGGTATCGTAGCCCCAGCCGAACAGCTTCTGACCGAGGAGCACGTCCACGTACCCCGCGCGCATGCGATCCATGTACTCCGGCAGCGTGTCGAACGCCACCGAGTGAATGGTCTTCTCCTTCGCTCTCGCGGTGAGCAGCGGCGCGTTCGCCTCGAGGTCGGGCTCGCCGAGGAGCTTGCTGTAGGAGAAGAAGAAGCCCGTGATCTCCGGGTCGCTCTTCAGGGCCTCCTCCGCGGTCTGCGCGCAGAAAGGGTTCGCGTAGTCGCAGCACACGCAAGGGAGGCTCACGGCGTTCGTCATGTCCGGGTACTTCTTCAGCGCCTCGGAGAAGCCGGCGAGCCGGTCGATGAAGGTCCCCGCGGGGGTGGGGGTGTAGACCCCGTTACCGTCGTCATCCATCATCGTCTGCAAGGCGATCTTGCCGGTCTTCCCGTTGATGGTCGCGAGCGCATCCATGAGGAAGGCGGCGGCGGCCTTGTTGTCCATGCCGTAGTAGGTGTGGCGCTTGCTGGCCGGAGCGTCGCCGCCGTACGTCACGACCTTGATGCCGGCGTCCACCGCCTTGTTGATGAGGTCGTTCTCGCATTCCCCGCTGAAGACATCGATGGATATCGCGTCCACCTTCATGTCGATGACCTCCTGCAGCACCTCCATCTGCGGCCGGGAGAGGTAGCAGGCGTCGTCGGGGTCCAGCGGCTTGCCGTCTTCCGTGAGCTCCGGACATTCAGGGTCCAGGATCATCACGTTGACCGGCCGCGCGCTCGTCGTCAACAGCTCGCTCTGCGCCTGCGCGGCGCCCGCGCGACCCAGATCGTGGAACCGATTGCACTTGTTGTGGGTGATGTAAGCGATGGTCAGCGGCGCTTCTGCCGTGCTCTCGCTCGAGCTGCAGGCAAGCGCGCTGGTCGCCAGAAGGATGCCCCCGATGATGGCGCGATCGACCATGAATCCCCTCCTCTTCTCGATATTGCTCGACCCGTTTCACCGTCCCCTGACGGCTCGGCGCGGCTGTGCGCGCGCCGACATCCGGGACCCCCTGCGATGGCGCGCGCTCGGCGCGCCTCGCCCTCATTCACGCCGCAAGTGGCGCGGCTCCTGTCCGCCGCGGGCTTGCCCGACCGGGTACGCATACGCGATGCCGCTCCGCAGCGTCCCCGCCGTGACAAGGCCCCGGAGGTCGACGTCGAGCTCGATGAGCGTCCGCGCGATCGCCGGCTGGATGCCGGTGAGCACCACCTGCGCACCGAGCAGCCCGACCGCGCGCGCGGCGTGCACGAGCATCTCGGCCACCTGGACGTCCACCGCCTTGACCCCCGTGATATCGATGATCGCGATGCGGGCCGCGTGCCTCTCCACCCCCTGCAGCAGCGTCTCGATGATCCGGCTCGCCCGCGCGCCGTCGAAGAACCCGATGAGCGGCATCACGAGCACCCCCTCGGCGATCGGCAACAGCGGCGTCACGAGCTCACGTATCGTGTCCTGCTGCGCCGCGATCAGCTCGTCCCGCGCAGCCTCCCGCTCGCGCTCCGCCGCCTTGACCCGCGTGATGTCGACAGAGATACCGGCGACCGCGCCCTCCGGGACGCCCTCGCCGCGGAGGGGGAACTTGATCGTGTACAGGGTCCGATCGCCCTGGGCCTGCGGGACGATCTCCTCGGCCTCGAACGGGGCGCCGGTCCTCCGCACCAGGTCATCGACGTCTTTGTAAATAGACGCAACTTCCGCCGGACAGAAGTCGCTATCGGTCTTTCCGAGCATGTTGCCCGGGGTCGCCCCGACGAGCTCCTCCGTCGAGCGGCTCGCCATGAGGAAGGCGCCGTCACGGTCTTTCGCGTACATGAAGACAGGGGCGCGGTCGCAGAGCGCCGCGAGCACCGCGTCTCTCCTGCGGCCGCCCTGCTCGCGGCGCTTTCGCGCGGTCACGTCCTCGGCGAAGAGGACGACCTCGCGCACGGCGCCGTCGTCCCCTCGCGTGAAGACCTCCGCGCGCACGGCGAAGACACGCTCGTACCGCCCTCCCTCGATGCTCCGCGCCCGCAGCTCGCCTTCGACGACCCCGCCGTCGCGCGCCGCGGCGAGCTCGGCCGCGCGCGCGGCGAGGCCAGCGAGATCGTCGGGGTGAATGCGCGCCGAGAGCGCCTCGACGCCCCGCGAAAGGAGCTCTTCTTCCGTGCAGCCGAGCGCCCGGACGAGCGCGGCGTTGTGCCCCGTGAGCCGCGGTCCCGCGAGGTCCAGGACACACACGATCGCCGGCAAGGCGTCGAGTATCCGCTGGGCTCGCGAGATCGTCGCGCCCTGCATCCGGCTGGCCTCGGTCTCGTTCATCGCGGGCATCGCGGGGACTTCTCTCGAGAGCTCCCTGCCCGGTCAGGGCAGGAGATCACGCTTCGTTTCTCGTGGTACATCGATGAGGAGCGCGCTCGCCTCATGTCGATGGCTCCCTGACGCGCGTCGGCAGGAGAAGACCGCCAGAGAAGCTTCGGTCGTGCACGCCCCCTTCACGACAGGGACACGGCGGTCCAGCCGAGTTGCATCATTACGACTATGGGAAACAGGATTGACTGTCAACGCCTTTCACGTCCTCGTTCCCAACGATGCCGACCATGCGAGTTCCAGCCGGAGAGCATGCCAATCGACAGTAGGGTGCCGTCGGAGATGACTCCACGGTGGACGATTCGGCCCCTCATGGGGCGATAGGTTGACGCAATCCACCGTGATGAGGCGAGAGCGAGCGCGATCACAGCCCGGCGCCGCCCGCGCCGCCCGCGCCGCCGTCACCGCCCGTGCCGCCACCGCCATCGGCGCTCGCGCCTGCCCCGCCTCCGCCATCGGCGCTCGCCTCGCCTCCGCCAGCCCCGCCGGCCCCGGTGGTCCCGCTCGCCTGAGAAGAGCTCGCGGAGACGCCGGTGTCGAAGCAGTTCGGGTTGTCGTCCTCGACGAAGCAGCCCACCTCGATGGGGTGGCCCACCTCGACGCAGCCCCCCGCCAGGAGGCCTGTCGTGGCCGACAAGCGGAGGAGGAGCGCGGGAAAACATGTGCTCTTCACGGTGATGCTCCGTGGCTCGCGCGCCCGACGGTCGCGATGGAGGAGGGCCTGGCCGCCGCGGCCGGGCTGCCCGCGGCGGCGTCGTCGTCGAGGTGAAGCTCGATCCCGGCGAAGAGCGTTAGGCGGTTCCTTAACGCGAAATCCGCGGTGGGGCCGCTCTCGACGAGGTAGCGCGGCTGCCCCTGGTTGGGGCCGACGACGTAGGGCTCATGGGCGGAGAACGCGTACTGCCCGCCGAGCATGTACCCGGCGCCCTTCACCCCGGGTATCGCGCCCGTCACCGCCACGCGGAGCTCGACCTGCGGCGGCACCTCGGGGCGAGGGGCGATGTTCGACGGATCACCGCCATAGTAGGCCTGGTCGGCGATCCGCCGGCCCATGTAGGCGGCCGCCAGGGACACGGCGCCAGCGCCGACCTCGTAAGACACGCGGGCGTTGCCGTACACCTGCGGCGCGACCGTGATGGGGACATCGTCGCCGGTGCCGAACCGCGCGTTCCGGGTGATCTGCTCGGCGGACATGCGGCGCCGCGTCGCGGCGAACGTGGAGTTGACGCCGACGCGCAGCTTCCGCTCGAGGAAGCTCGTCTCGAAGCCGAGGTTCGCGCCGTAGTTCTCGATGCCTGGCACGTTGTTGTACCTCGAGACGCTGGGCGCCTTCGCCCTCAGGAGCTGGAGCTCGATGACGTCCCGCCATTCCGAGTAGAAGCCGCCGGCCGTGAAGGAGTACGCGCCGCTCCGGAACGACGAGACCGCCTCCAGGGAGGAGACCTTCTCCGGCTTGAGGCCGTCCGGGTTCGGCAGGAGCCTGCCGCTCACGGTGTAGAGCTCGACGAAGCTGGGGGCGCGGAACGCGCTCGAGTAGATGAGCTTGAGCGACACGCGCTCGTCCGGCGTGAGGATCAGCGCGGCGCGCGGCGAGATCGCGTTCGCCACGTACTCGAGCGGGATACGCGAGTCGAGGTCGACCCGGATCCCGGCGTTGAGCGAGAGGGGCCGGAACAGGCGGAGCGTCTGCTGCACATAGGCCCCGAGCGCGGCCTCGTCCTCGAGACGGTGTCCGCCGCCGTGCCAGCGCGTGCGCGCCGGGTCGGAGCCATAACTCTTCCCCGTGAGCTCGTCGAACGCGACGAACTCGTAGGCCGACGTGCGGAGGCGCCCATCGAGGCCCGCCATGGTCGTGAAGGCGCCGTCGCCCGCCCAGTCGTACCGCGCCTGGAGCTCGAGCCCGAACCAGCGGGAGAGGAACAGCGCCTCCTTCCGGCAAGGCCCGGACGGGCCGCGCGGGCACTGCTCCGGATCGAGCACGTCGAGCGGGACGTGCGGCACGAGCGGATCGTGGCCCACCACGTAGCGCGAGCGCTCGATCCGGCTGAACCCGAAGTACCCGCGCGCCACGCCCTCGAGCCGCTCGCTCAGGCGGTCGCGATAACGCACGCTGGTCAGGACGAGCGACTGCGTGTTGTCGTTGCGGGCATCGTCAAAGGCCCCGACGCGGTTCTCGTGGAGATCCATGAAGGGCGCGGCCCACGACGCGCGCGTCGCCTGCGCGACGGCGCTCAGGTCGCCGACGTCGAGGCGCACGAAGGCGCCTGCCTTGCGGCGAAACCACTGCTCTTCCACCGTGCCGCCCCAGGAGCCGGGCTCGGCGTGCGAGCCGAGATCCATGACGGACACGCCGTCCGCCAGGACCGGGAGCCGCTGCTTCGGGAAGCTCACCTCGGGCCCCTCGAAGCGGTGCATGTCGACCGCCGCCACCACGCCCGCGGGCTGCCCGAGCAGCGTAAAGCGGCGCCCGAAGCCGAGCGCCGCCGTGCCCTCGCCCCCGAGGCCCTCGAGGTCCGGCGCCCTGATGTCGCCCGATTCGTCGAGCGGCGGCGACGCCCCGAGCGTCAGGGAGGCGCGGATGCCCTGGTGATCGGCGGCCTTCTTCGTGACGACGTTGATGACCCCCAGCATGGCCTGCGCGCCGTAGAGCACGGAGCCAGGGCCCAGGACCACCTCGATATGGTCGACGATCTCGATCGGGATATCGTGCAGGAAGACGGCGCCGCCGCCCTGCTCGTTCACGACCATGCCGTCGAGCACGATCAGCACGTGGCTGTTCGCGTCCCGGGTCAGGGCGACCCCGCGCGCGCCGACCTCCGGGACCGACATGCGGTCGTGCGCGAAGACGCCGCTCGCGAGGAAGGTGAGCGCGTCGGCGAGGCGCCGTATGCCGAAGAGCTTGAGCTGCGCGCCCGTGATCACCGACGACATGGCGGGCGCGTCGCTCTCGCGCTCCGCGGAGCGCGAGGCGCCGGACACGACGTTCTCTTCGAGGATCTCGAGGAGCGAGCTGACGTCCTCGGCCCGCGCCTCGCGCGGGGCGGCGGTCGACAACGCGAGCGACGCGGCGCAGATCAGTGCGAGACGGGTCGAGCTCACGTCAATAGATCCTTGCCAGTTTGAGGATGGGAGCGGGGAAGTCGATGTGCTGCGCCCGGGCCTGCGCGAGGTTGATGCTCATGCGCGGCTTGCCGTCCGCGACGTCGACGCCGAGCACGGCCCCCTGCGAGACATAGGGCTCCACGGCCGCGAAGCTCAGGATGCCCGTGTCCGTGAGCGCGCCGCGTATCGCGGCGACCTCCCTGCCGAGCCCCGAGGAGATGTACACGACGTTGATGTCGCGCGCGCGGCACGTCGCGGCGAGCTCGGACGCGCCCGAGTACTCGGCGCTCTCCACGCGGATCGGCTTGTCACGCACCTTGCCGATGTCGTTCAAGGCCCTCCTCATCTGGAGCGCGGCGCTCGCCGAGTCCGCGTCGCCGGCCCGGGAGAGCAAAAGGAAAGAGACCTGTCCCTTCACCCGCTCTGGAAAGCCCCTGTCGTACGGCAGGATGCGCGTGACGATCTCCGCTTGCACGGCGAAGGGCGCCGTCGCCGGCTCCGCCATGACATGGAATGGGGCGAGGGCGGCCGCGACGAAGAGGCCGAGCACGAGGGCGCGCCGGCGAGGCGTCATGTCTTGCGTTCCTTGCCGCGCGACAGGCCGGCGAGCTTGCGGATGCGGAGCGCCGCTTGCACCTGCGGGGTGAGGGCGAGCAGATCGCCTTTCCTGCTGAAGACCCCGTCGAAGCCGAGCTCCGCGTACCGCGATCCGGCCTCGGCGTCCGTTGTGTAGAGGTAGAAGAGCGGCGGCCTCTCGCCCTCGGGCACCGCGGCCTTGAGCGAGCGGAGGACGGCGGCGCCGTCGAGGCCCGGCATGAAGAAGTCGACGATGACGAGATCGCAGCCGCGCAGGTGACGGGCCGTGCCCACGAGCTGCGTCGTCGTGACCACCTCGTAGCCGGCGCTCGACAGCTCGACGCGGATCCGCATCAGCACGATCTCGCTGTCATCGATCACCAGGATGCGTCCGCCGTGTGACATCGAGTCATTCTCCGTTGCTGAGAGGGGCAGCCTGGGGGCGGATCACGAACGCCGCGCCGGTCTGGCGCGACGCGTCCACCTCGATGAGCCAGCCGACCGAGAGGAGATCGGCGCGGACCGCGGAGAGGCCGATGCCGCGGCCCGCGAGGTCGCTCACGTCGCCCTTCGTGCTCACGCCGGGGGTGAACAGGAGCTCGCGTGTCCGGCGCAGATCCTTCGGATCGACGCCGGCGCTCGTCGCGAGCGCGTCGAAGTCGATGCCCTGACCGTCGTCCTCGACGAGGAGGGTGGGCAGCGGCCGGTCCTCAATGCAGCTGGCGCGGATCACGCCCACCTCGGGCTTGCCCACCCGGGCGCGCGCGTCGGGGGATTCGATTCCATGGGCGATCGCGTTCCGCACGAGGTGAAGGAACACGCCCGGGAGCAAGCGGGCGAGATCAGAGGGAATGGAGGCCTCGCGGCCGTCGATCTCGAGGCGGGCGCGCTTGCCCTCCCGCTCGGCCCAGCGGGGGACGCGCTCGAGGAGCGGCGCGAGCACCTCGCCGAACGGCCGGGCCGCGAGGCGGCGGACGATCTCGGCGGCCTCGCCGCCCTGCGGGCCGACGAGCTCACGGAGCCGGGTGACGTCCGTGCGGCGGACCGTGATCTGGTCGAGGATCGCGCTGCCCACGGGCGAGGCGTCGACGAACGTCTCCTGCGCGCGCGTGAGCTCGTCCGCGACGCGGGTGAGCCGCGAGCGCCACGACGCCGCGTGCCCCTCGACCGAGGGCCTGTCCTCCGAGCGCGCGCGCCCCTGGACCCTGGAGAGCTCGTCCTCGAGCGCCATGATCTCGTCCGCGAGGCGCTCCAGGTCGAACGACCGGGCCTCGCCCTTCATGGTGTGCAGCTGCTGCAAGAGCTCGTCGATGTCCGCGGGGCAGAGCTCCCCGCCGGGCCTCAGGATCTCGCTGCACCGGGCCACGCGCTCGCGCGAGATCTCGATGAAGCGGACGAAGACCTGGCCGCCGCCGGCGATGAGGCGGCGCATGGCGGCGATCTGGCGGGCGTGCTCCTCGTCCTTGGTCTTGACGCTCTCCGTGAGGCGCCTGAGCTCGGTCTGGTCGGTCGCGAGCAGCATGATGCGCGCGATCTTCTGGCCGGAGACGATGGGGCAGAACTCGATCCGCAAGAACCTCCGGTCGCCCGGCGCGCGCTCGAACCACACCTCGCGCGGGGCGAGCTCGGCGACCTCCGGGAAGGCGTCGACCTCGGCGTCGAACGCCGCGTCGACCCATTGCCGGAGCGCCTGGCTCTCGACGCAGAGCGGCCCGCCGCGGTAGAGGAGCTCCGCGACGTGGTTGCCCTCCGCGGCGCGGTCGCCGAAGAGCTGCCTGGCTTCTTTCGAGGCCTCGCTGCCCAGCCGGCCGCCGGGGCCGAAGGCCACGATGGCCTCGCGCATGTTGTCGAAGAGCTCGCGGAGGCTCTCGGTGGCCATCTCGAGCTTGCCCTCGCGCTCGATGATGGCGGAGCTCATCGCGTTGAAGACGTCGGCGAGCCGGCCGAGCTCGTCGTTCGTGCGGACGTTCACGCGGACGGCGCGGTCCCCTTCCCCGACGCGCCGCGCGGCGTCGACGAGCCGCGAGAGCGGACGCACGATCTGCCACCTTGCGAACGCGAGGAGCAGGAAGGCCGTCATCGCGCCGACGATGCCCGCGAACTCGAGGATGTTGCGGCGGGCCGCGGCGAATGCGGCGTTCTCGGGCTCGAGGGAGAAGACGAGGACGAGCGTCCCGAGGCGCCGCCCGTCGTCGCGCACGACCGGGCGGGCGACGCGTATCTCGCGCTCCAGGACCTGATTCTCGGCGCCGCGCGCGGTGAACGCCGACAGGCCGCCTTCCGGCTGACCGATCTTGGCGATGGGCTCGGCGTCGCTGCCCCACGCGACCGCGGCGATGAGCGCGCGGTTCGACCGGAGCTGGTCGAGGTCGCCCTGCGCCGTGTCCCGATCGCCGAAATCGAGCGGCGCGGTCAGGGAGCCCGAGAGCAGATCCGCCATCATCGATGCGGCGTTCGCCTTCGCCGACACGAGATCATCTCGTGTCTTCTGGATCACCTGATTGGCGACCAGCACGGTGACGCTGGTGAGGACCACCACGGTCGCTGCGGCGAGCTTGACGCCGATGCCGAGGTGAACACCGGAGCGCCGCCGGTGAGCCGCTGGGGGCCGGGAGACAGGGGCAGAGACCAGCATCACGCGCTCGGGGCGGCAGGCCGTATCCGAGCCAAGAAATGGTCGAATCCAAGAGCGTGCGTCATCCGCGCCCCCCCTCCACGGCAGAAGCTTCGCCAGGCGCACCATCGGAAGCACCCGAGGGACGAGGACAGGCGCATGGCGATGCCCTTCCGACCTCGACGGTACGTAGTTCATTTCATTTCTGCAACAGGATTTTCCTTACGCACCGCCGATGTGGCTGTTCGCTCGTCGCGTCATCGGCAACGGGTCCATGCGTCAACAGGTCCACGCGTCAACGGGTCCACGCGTCAACGGGTCCACGCGTTACGGGTCGACCGGGTTACCGGTCACCAGCTACCCCGTCATCGGCCCGGCGGCCTGCTCCGGTCTTCGCCGCTCCGCGCGGATGGCAAGGAGCGCGAGGGCTCGCTCGCCAAGCATGAAGGGGATTGTCGCATTGGCCTCCACTCTGGCGCCCAGCTCGTCCGTATCGGGCTGCTCGTCGCCGCCGCGGCGCCGTGACGTCACGCGTCACTCCGGCGATGGCGACGCTGCGGGATCGTGTAGGCTCGCGGGCATGCCCATCACGCGACTCACGAAGCCTGATTCGAAGTTTCGCCTCGATGACGTCTCGACCGATCCGCCTCGGGACGCGACGAAGCAGGAGGCAGCGGAGCGGCTCAAGGAGCTGGGCGAAGAGCTGCTCGAGCTGCAGGAGCTGATGTGGGGAGCGAGGACGCACAGCATCCTCATCGTCCTTCAGGGCCGCGACGCGGCCGGCAAGGACGGGGCGATCAAGAACGTCGTCGGCGCGCTGAACCCGCGCGGCGTCACGGTGAGCTCGTTCGGCGTGCCCACGAAGGAGGAGCGAGAGCACGACTTCTTGTGGCGTATCCACCGGCAGGCGCCGCGCGCGGGGGAGTTCGCCATCTTCAACCGCTCTCACTACGAGGATGTGCTCGTCGTGCGCGTGCACGACCTCGCGCCCAAGTCGCTGTGGGGGGAGCGCTACGATCACATCAACGACTTCGAGGAGCTGCTCGCCGAGCACGGGACCATCGTGATCAAGTTCTTCCTGCACATCAGCAAGAAGGAGCAGGAGAAGCGGCTGCTGGAGCGCGAGGAGAACCCGTCGACCGCGTGGAAGCTCAACGTGAACGACTGGAAAGAGCGGGAGCACTGGGACGAGTACACAGAGGCTTACGACGAGGTCTTCCGGCGCTGCTCGTCCAAGCACGCGCCCTGGTGCGTCGTGCCGGCCGACGCGAAGTGGTACCGCAACCTCGTCGTCGCCGAGACCGTGGCGGAGACGATGCGGGAATACCGCGACGGCTGGCTGAAGACGCTCGAGCGGAACGGGAAGGCGGGCCGCGAGGAGCTCGACGAATACCGGAGGTCGCGGGGTGGGCGGAACAAGGGGTGAGCGGACAGGAGAGGCGGCGCTGAGCGGCGCGCGCAGGCGGGTGGCAAGCCAGGTCGGGGCGGCCGGCCTCGTGGCATCGCAGCTCCTCGCCTGTCCGTCGTCGCCCGAGCGGGATCGCATCACCGTAGAACAGGCGCCGCCCGCCCCGGCGGCCGCGCCGCTCGCCTCGCCCGCGCGCCCCCCCGCGCCGCCCGAGCCCCTCGCCTCGGCGCTGCCGAAGGTCGAAGCGCCTTCCGCCCCGAGCGCCGAGCCGGGCGCCGCTCCGCAGAGGCGCGGATCGCGCATCGGCGGCGACGGCCGCATCGAGATCGAGCAGGGCGGGAGCGTGCGCCGACTCGAGGGTCCGTGCCAGTCCACCTACGAGGTGGCGGATCCCATGCCCGGGCCCTACGCCGAGGTCCTGGATCCCGACGCGAAGGCGCCGCGGCTCATCCTCGATTCGTGCGGCGCAGGAGGCACGTACTTCGATATCGTCGCCACCGGCCTCAAGCTGCCGGGAGAGCTCGAGGTGATCCGGGTGCGCTTCCTGGATCCGAAGACAGGGTCGGAGTGGACCTCGGACACCGCGAAGCTCAGGGTCACCGAGTTCACGAGCGTCGGAGCGCCGGTGAAGGGCACCTTCGAGGCGACCATGAGCGCGCGCCTGAACCGCCCGACCGAGCGGATCCGCGGTACCTTCTCGCTCCCCCGGGCGCCCGACCGATATCCGCCCTAGCAGGCGCAGAGCGCAAATCGCGCGCCGCGACCTGCGTGGGCCCCTGATGCCATGGCACGGAGTCCACACGAAGGATTCCGTGGTTGCATGAACCATGAATGTCCGCAGCCGGCGGGGCCGATCGACGACCTGTGGAATCGTCGGCGATCTCGACACGTGATCCCATGCGGTGGCGTCAGGAGGTCGTCCACGGCGACCGGCGGGGGCGACGGCCCTCGGCTCGCCGACGGTGCTCGTCTTTCAGGGAAGGCCGTGGCCGGGCGCCGCCGCGCGCGCCGTGTGGGGCCGAGCGCCTCGGCCAATTGACGCGCTGTCGCTCGGGTGATGCAATTCCGACGAGGAGGAGGGGGCATGCAGCTCGACGATCCCAGGCACGAGTACAACCCGTACGCTGCGCCGACGACCGGCGACGCGCACTCCCATGGCGAGAACGAGCCGGACGAGCACGTCCTCGCCGAGCGCGGCACGCGGCTCGGCGCGCGGATCATCGACAACCTGCTGCTCGTCGGCTCCATGATCCCCGCCGCGATCCTCCTCCTCGCCACCGGCGCGCTCGATTACGCCGCGCACAGCGAGGAGAAGGCCTACCTGGTGCTCAGCGTCGGCGCGCTCCTCGGCCCGCTCCCGCTCGTCATCTACCAGTGGTACCTCATCGCCACACGCGGGCAGACGCTCGGAAAGAAGTGGACGAAGATCAAGATCATCAAGACGGATGGCTCGCGCGTCGACTTCGCGTCCGGCGTCGTCCTCCGCAACTGGCTCATCGCGCTCCCCGGCCTCGTCCCCGGCGTCGGCCGGCTGCTCCACGCGATCTTCAACGTGATGAACGGCCTCATGATCTTCGACGACGACCGCCGCTGCCTGCACGATCGCATCGCCGGCACCAAGGTCGTCGTCGCCCCGCCCAGGGCGGGCTCCTGATCGCCCTCCTCGCCGCATGATCCACCGCGAAACGCTCCGCGAGCCGCTCGACACGAGCGCCGAGATCGAGACGCCGGAGCACGTGCGGTTCCGCCACCAGATCGCGGGCCCGGCGCGGCGCGCGCTCGCGTACCTCATCGATCTGCTGGTGCGCGGCGTCATCGTCTTCGCGATCGGGATGCTCGCCGCGGTCGGCGGCGTCGCCGTGGGGCCAGCGCTGCGCGGGGCGTCGACGGGCTTCGTGCTGCTGGTCCTCTTCGCGATCGAGTGGGGGTACTATGTCTTCTTCGAGACCCTCTGGAGCGGCTGCACGCCCGGCAAGCGCGCCCTCTCGCTGCGCGTCGTCACCGACGGCGGCCAGCCGCTCCGCTTCGGGGACAGCCTGCTGCGCAACCTGCTGCGCGCCGCGGATCTCCTCCCCCCGTTCATCGATCCGCTCTCGTTCCTCGGCACGTACGCGGTCGGCCTCGCCGTCATGGGCCGTGATCCGCGCTTCCGCCGCCTCGGCGATCTCGTGGGCGGCACCCTCGTGATCGTCGAGGCGCGCCACACGGTCGCCGGCCCGCTCGTCCTCCGGCCGCCGCCGAGCCCCGCGGAGCTCTCGAGCCTGCCCGCGCGACTCCCGCTCTCCGGCGAGGAGCTCGACGCCATCGAGCTCTTCCTCCGCCGCCTCGATCGCCTCTCGCCCGCGCGCGCGAGCGAGCTCGCGGAGATGACCGCGCCCGTGTTCGCGCGGCGCATGGGCGTCCGCTACAAGGACGCCACGCGCTTCCTCGGCGTCCTCCACCACCGCGCGCACGCGCACCGCGGCGGCCAGGAGGGGGCCGCGAGCGACCCCGAGCCCCGCCGCAAGCGCAAGAAGGAGGTGAGCGCGTGATCGGCGCCCGCTCCCAGGACGAGTTCGTCGCGGCCCGCAGGCCGGACTGGCAGGAGCTCGATGGCCTCCTGATCCACGACAGCGGTTCGCTCGCGAAGAAGGACGGCGCCGCCATCTCGCGCCTCGCCGCGCTCTACCGCTCGCTCTGCACCGATCTGATGCGCGCGCGCGCGGCGCGCTACACGCCCGATCTCACCGCGTACCTCGACGCGCTCGCCGCGCGCGCGCACGCCGCGCTCTACGGCGCGGAGCCCTTCCGCCTCCCCGACATCGTCTCCTTCTTCACCCGCGATTTCCCGCGCGCATTGCGCGCGAACGGCCGCTTCTTCGCGATCGCCTGCGCGCTCTTCTTCCTCCCCTCGCTCGTCGGCATCGCGGGCGCGCTCGCCTCCGACGAGTTCGCCACCCACGTGCTCCCGAGCCCGGTGCTCCAGGGCATGGCCCAGATGTACAGCGAGGGCCAGAGCGGGCGCGACGCGGGCACCGACACGGGCATGGCGGGGTTCTACGTCTTCAACAACGTCGGCATCGCCTTCCGCTGCTTCGCCACCGGCGTGCTCTTCGGCGCGGGCAGCATCTTCTTCCTCATCTACAACGGCCTCTTCACCGGCACCGTCGTCGGCCACGTGATGAGCGTGGGCCACGGCGGCAACATCTGGACGTTCATGTGCAGCCACGCGCCCTTCGAGCTCACCGCGATCGTGATCGCCGGCGGCGCGGGGCTCGAGATGGGCTACGCGCTCGTCGAGACGCGCGGCCGCACGCGCGTCGGCTCGCTGCGCCGCGCGGCGCCGTCGATCGTGCGCCAGATCCTCGGCGCGGCGGCGATGCTGCTGATCGCCGCGGGGATCGAGGGCTTCTGGTCCCCCTCGGGGCTCCCCCCGCCGGTGAAGTGGGCGGCCTCGGGCGTCTTCTCGCTGCTCATCGTCCTCTACCTCGCGCTCGCGGGTCGCCCCGCGAAGGAGGCCTCGCGATGAACCTCGGCGCCTCGGCGATCGTGCTGCGCCCGCGCCCGCTCTCCGAGATCCTCGATCTCGCCTGCCGCCTCTCCATGTCGCTCGCGCTCGGCCTCTACGCGCGGCTCTCGGCGATCCTCTTCCTCCCGATGCTCGCCGGCTGCCTCGCGCTGCGGTATGCGGCGGGCTGGTCGTGGCTCGCGGTGTGGGGCGTCGCGATCGCGCTCGGCGGCGTCGCGCAGGGCGTGTTCACGGTCGCGGTGGGGCGCCTGCTCTTCTCGGAGGAGCTCAGCGCGGGCCAGGTGCTCCGCCTGTTCAGGGCGCGCCTCTGGTCGTACCTGTGGATGCTCTTCTTGAGCCGCCTCCTGCTCGCCGCGGCCGCGCTCCCGATGTTCCTCGGCCTCCCCCTCGCCTGGCCGCGCCTCGTCTTCGTGCACGAGGCCAGCTTGCTCGAGGCCGCGGACGCCGGCGACGCCATCCAGCGCAGCAGCCGCTTCGTCACCGGCCGCGTCGCCGCGGTCCTGGGCGCGCTGATCGCGCTGCTCCTCGCGCAGGCCGGCGTCGCGCTCACGGCGGAGCTGCTCGGCCAGTCGCTCGTCGACGCGATCCTCCAGCTCGGCAAGCCGTTCGGCGCGCTCGTCGACGACGGCGGCTCGCCCTTCGCGCTCGCGGGCTTCTTCGCGGGCATCCCGTACGTCGCGACCGCGCGCTTCCTCCACTACATCGACGCGCGCACGCGCGCCGACGGCTGGGACATCCAGCTCCGCTTCCTCGCGATCGCCGCGCGCGAAGGCGAGAAGAGGGCCGCCGCGTGAGCCGCCGCGCGCGCCTCTTCGCCGCCCTCGTCGCGCTCTCCGCCGGCGCGCCGCTCGCGCGGGACGCCCGGGCGGAGGACGCGGAAGAGAATGTTCACTGGAGCGTGCGCGACGTCCTCGAGGACGATCGCTACCGCTTCTGCCACGAGGCCGACTACCCGCTCACGCCCGAGGAGCACGCGTGGTGCCCGATCATCGCCGGATCGAGCGACGTGTGCCCGGAGCTCCCCGCCGCGTGCAAGCTGCCCCCGGTCGAGCTCTCGCGATCGGCCGCGTCCGGCCGCGGCGGCCGCGGCGGCCGCGGCGGCCGCGACGCGTCCGGCAAACATCCCGCGGGCGGCGCGCCGACCGATCGCGGCCCGACCGAGGACGAGCGCCGCCGCCCCTGGCCCGAGATGCGCGTCGATCTCTCGGGGATGAGCTTCTTCGCGTCGGTGCTCTTCATCGGCCTGCTCGTTGTCTTCTTCGGGGGGGTGCTCCACGCGCTGCTGAAGAACCTGCTCCGCGATCGCGCGCCAGCCGACGAGGCCAAGGAGGAGAAGGCGCCCGCGCGCGGCCCCACGCCCGAGGAGACGGCGAGGCGCGAGGTCGAGACCGACGTGCAGCGCCTGCTCGCGCGCGCCCGCAGCCACGCGTCCCGCGGCGACTACGCGCGCGCGATCGACGACGCGTACGCCGCGCTCCTGCGCCGCCTCGACGGGGATGGTCTCATCGAGATCCACCCCTCTCGCACCAACGGCGACTACGTGCGCAGCCTGCGCGAGCGGCCCGATCTCAAGGGCGCGATGCGATCGATCGTGCGCGACGTGGAGGGCGTGCAGTTCGGCGTCACGCCGCCCTCCGAGCCGATCTTCCGCGCGGTGATGGACCGCGTCGTCCCGCTCGTCAGCCGCGCGCTCGCGCTCGCGCTCGTCGCCTTCGGCCTCTCCGCCGCGCTCTCCTGCACGCCGCACGGGGGCGGCGGCGACGAGGGCGGCGGCGATCGGTCGCCCTCGGGCACCCAGGCGGTGCTCGAGGTGCTCGACGAGCAGGGCTTCAAGGCGCGGCGCCGCGGCGAGGCGCTCACGGCGCCCGAGCGCGCGCTCGCGCTGGTGGTGCTGCCGGGCGCGGAGATCGACGACGCGACGTGGAAGGACCTCTTCGCGTGGGTGAGCGACAAGGGCGGCACGCTCTTCCTCGCCGGGCTCCCGCGCCTGCCCGACGAGGTCGAGCTCGGCCTGCGCGTGGCCCAGGACGCCGAGACGTCGACGGCGCTCGCCGCGGACTGGTCGCGCGGGCTCCGCGCCTCGCTCCCGCCCAGCAAGCGCCTCGTCGAGGCGAACGGCGACGAGCCCGAAGACCTCTACATGATCTTCCGGGGCGAGTCGTCCTCGACCGCGGGCGTCGTCCGCCGCCTCGGCGAGGGCAAGGTCGTCGTCGTCGCGGACGATCGCCTCGTGTCGAACGTCTCGCTCGCGGCCCCCGACAACGCGCAGCTCTTCCTTGATCTGCTCCGGTTCGCGCCGTACGCGACCGAGGTCGAGATCATCGACGAGTGGACCGGCGTCGGCGCCGAGACGCCCTTCGAGGCCGTGCGCGAGGCGAACCTCTGGCCCGTGATCGCGCAGCTCTTCCTGCTCCTCGCGCTGCTCTACCTCTGGAAGGGCAGCGCCTTCGCGCGCCTCCGCGATCCGCCCGCCGCGGGCCGGCGCGCCTTCGCCGATCACGCGCGCGCGCTCGGCCTCGCCTACCGGCGCGCGCGCGCCTCGCGCCACGCCGCGGGCCTCTACGCGAGCTGGGCGCTCGATCGCCTGCGCGAGCGCGTGCACCGGTCCGGCCGGCGGGGCCTCATCCCGCTCGCCGAGGCGATCGCCGCGCGCACCGGCCGCCCCGAGGCCGAGGTGATGCGCGTGCTTGTCGAGGCCTCCGGCGCCCGCGAGGACGCCGCGCCCGCCTCGTCGCTCCGCGCGCCGCAGAGCGCGCGCGGCGCGCGGCCCTCGCCTCGCTCGCGCGACGGCGCCGCCGCCGATCTCGAGCTCGTGCGCGAGCTCCAGGGCTTCCTCGACGCGACCGGTCAGCGAACCTCCGATCGAAAGACGACATGAACCCGATTGAATTCCGCGATCGCTTCGATCTCCTCCGCCGCGAGGCCGGCAAGGTGCTCCTCGGCCAGGACGATCTCATCCTGCACACGCTCGTCGCCGTCCTCGCCGGCGGTCACGTGCTCATCGAGGGCGTGCCCGGCCTCGGCAAGACGCTGCTCGTGCGCACCCTCGCGCACGTGCTCGGCGCCACCTTCAAGCGCATCCAGTTCACGCCCGATCTGATGCCGAGCGACGTCACCGGCGGCAACGTCTTCAACCAGAAGGAGGACCGCTTCGTCTTCCACGAGGGGCCGATCTTCACGCAGCTCCTGCTCGCCGACGAGATCAACCGCGCGCCCGCCAAGACGCAGAGCGCCCTGCTCGAGGCGATGCAAGATCTCGCGGTCACCTCCGACGGCATCACGCGCGCGCTGCCGGATCCGTTCTTCGTCATCGCCACGCAGAACCCCATCGAGTCGCAGGGCACCTACCCGCTCCCCGAGGCGCAGCTCGATCGCTTCTTGATCCAGGTCAACGTCAAGCACCCCTCGCAGGCGGTCGAGCGGCTGATCCTCAAGAACCACGTCAACGGCTTCCACGCGGCGCGCCTCGATCGCTTCGAGATCCAGCGCATCGCCACCGCCGCCGAGCTCGTGGAGATGCGCGAGGGGCTCGCGCGGATCCGCGTGGACGACGGCATCATCGAGTACATCGCCGACATCGTCGGCCGGAGCCGCGTGCACCGCTCGGTCTACCTCGGCGCCTCGCCGCGCGCGTCGATCGGCCTGCTCGCGGTCGCGCGCGCCATGGCCGCGAGCGAGGGCCGCGAGTACGTCATCCCTGACGACGTGAAGGCGCTCGCGCCCGCGATCCTGCGCCACCGGCTCATCCTGCACCCCGACGCCGAGATCGAGGGCGTGAGCGCCGACGACTGCGTCGACGACATCCTCCGCGAGGCCAAGGTGCCGAAGACGGCGGCCTGAGCGCGATGATCCCCTCGCGCGCCCTCGTGCTGCTCGCGATCGTGCCCCTCGGGCTCGCGGTGGCGACGCTCGTCGATCGCACGCTGCTCCTGCCCATGCTCGCCGCGGACGCGGGCATCGCGCTCTGGGCCG
The DNA here is from genome assembly GCF_051524395.1 of Sorangium sp. So ce117. Taxonomy (NCBI): domain Bacteria; kingdom Pseudomonadati; phylum Myxococcota; order Polyangiales; family Polyangiaceae; genus Sorangium; species Sorangium sp. So ce117. The sequence continues at coordinate 2,006,348 of NZ_CP150309.1, read as the reverse complement.
CGATCGACGCGCTCCTCGCGCGGAGGCCGCTTGTGACGGTGAAGCGCCACGCCCCCGCGGTGCTCTCCATCGGGCGCCCCAACCTGATCACGCTCGAGATCCGCTCGCTCTCCCGCCGCAAGCTCTCGATCGAGGTCGCCGACGATCTCTTCGATCACGCCGAGAGCGACGACCTGCCCGTGAAGCTCGAGCTCCCGCCCAGGGAGCGCGCGACGGCCCGCTACCACGTGCGCCCCACCCGCCGCGGCGCGCACACGATCGGCGATCACCACGTGCGCTACCTCTCGCCGTTCGGCCTCTGGATCCGGCAGGTCACGGTGCCGGCCGAGACGCAGGTCAAGGTGTACCCCGACGTGCAGGCCGTGCGCACCTTCGAGCTCATGGCGCGCCAGGATCGCGATCCGTCGGCGCTGCGCGCCTCGCGCAAGCGCGGCGGCGAGAGCGAGTTCGAGCGCCTGCGCGAGTACCGCCGCGGCGACGAGTTCCGCTCCATCGACTGGAAGGCGACCGCGCGGCAGAAGAAGATCATCAGCCGCGAGTACCAGCTCGAGAGCAACCAGAACCTCCTCTTCCTCCTCGACGCGGGCCGCCTGATGACCGCGCAGACGCAGGGGCTCTCGCTCTTCGATCACGCGCTCAACGCGAGCTTGATGCTCTCGCACGTCGCCGCGCGCGGCGGCGACCGCGTGGGCCTGCTCGCCTTCGCCGACGGCATCAAGAGCTACGCGCCCCCGGTGAGCGGCGCGGGCGCGGCCAAGCACGTGCTCTCCGCGGGCTATGACCTCTACCCCGAGCTCGTCGAGACCAACTACGGCGCGGCGTTCCAGCACGTGGGCCTGCGCGTGCGCAAGCGGAGCCTGATCGTGCTCTTCACGCAGGTCGTCGACGACGTCGCCGCGAGCGAGCTGCTCCGCCTGATGCGCGGGGTGATGCCGCGCCACCTGCCGCTCATGGTGCTGCTGCGGGACGTGGAGATCGACGCGCTGGTCGAGGGCGGCGACGCCGACCCGTACACGCGCGGCGCCGCCGCCGAGCTCTCGAGCTTCCGCGATCGGCTCGTGCGCGACCTCAAGAACCACGGCGCGCTGGTGCTCGACGTCGCGCCCGGCCAGCTCACCGGGCAGCTCATCAACCGGTATCTCGAGATCAAAGCGCGCCATTTGCTCTGATCTGCGGGGCGGCCCCGGCGCCCATTGCTGCTCCAGCAGCAATCGGTGCTGATCCATTGCTCCTGCACAAGCACACCGGCGCCGGCTCGAGCCGCCGATCACGCCTCAGCGCGTCACGCTCCGCGGGGAGATCGCCTTAAGATGAGCGCATGTCCAGCGAGCAACCCGAGCAGTCCCTTCCCCTGCCCCGCGCCGAGCTCCGCAGGGCGAGCCGCGTCCTCGACGCGCTGGAGCGCGCCGGCAACAAGCTGCCTGATCCGGCGGTGCTCTTCGTCCTGCTGGCCGCGGTGGTCGTGGTCCTCTCCGCGGCGCTGGCGACGCTCACGTTCAGCGAGATCGACCCGCGCACGAAGCAGCCGCTCGTGATCCACAGCCAGCTCTCGGGCAAGGCGATCACCGAGTTCCTCTCGACCATGGTGCAGACCTTCACGAGCTTCCCGCCCCTCGGCGTTGTGCTCGTGGCCCTGCTCGGGGTCGGCATCGCCGAGCGCTCGGGCTTCATCAACGCCGGCCTGAAGAAGGTCCTCGCGGTCACGCCGAGGGTGCTGCTCACGCCGATGCTGATCCTCGTGGCCATCGCGAGCCACACCGCGGCCGACGCGGGGTACGTGCTCGTCATCCCGCTCGGCGGCGTCATCTTCCAGGCCGCCGGCCGGCACCCGCTCGCGGGCATCGCCGCGGCGTTCGCGGGCGTGTCGGGCGGCTTCAGCGCGAACTTCATCCCGTCGAGCCTCGACCCGCTGCTGCAGGGCCTCACGCAGGCCGGCGCGAGCATCCTCGACCCGAAGCGCACCGTGAACCCGCTCTGCAACTGGTTCTTCTGCAGCGCCTCCTGCCTCGTGATCGTCGCGGTCGGCTGGTACATCACCGACCGCGTGATCGAGCCGCGCGTGGCCCGGACCCCCGTGGACGCGGCGCCCGAGGGGGAGCAGCGCATGACGGCGGCGCTCACGCCGCGCGAGGCGCGCGCGCTCTGGCTGGCCCTCGCGTCGATGGCGGCCAGCGTCGCGCTGCTGGTCGCGGCGAGCGTGCCGGCCTCGTCGCCGCTGCGCGCGCCGAGCGGGCAGCTCACGGTCAGCGGCGCGCCGCTCATGGGCGCGATCGTGCCGCTCATCTTTCTCTTCTTCCTCGTCCCTGGGCTCGTCTACGGCTACGCGGCCGGCACGTTCACGAGCCACCGCGACGTCATCGACGGCATGAGCAAGACGATGAGCACGATGGCCTATTACCTGGTCATGGCCTTCTTCGCCGCGCAGTTCATCCACCTCTTCAACCGCTCGAACCTCGGCGCGCTCCTCGCGCTGAAGGGCGCCGCGGGGCTGCAGGCATTGGCGCTCCCGAGCGCGGTGACCATCGTGGGCGTCATCCTGCTCACGGCGATCACCGACATCCTCATCGGGTCCGCGTCGGCGAAATGGGCGCTGCTCGCCCCGATCCTCGTGCCCATGCTCATGTCGATCGGCATCTCGCCGGAGCTCACGCAGGCGGCGTACCGGATCGGGGACTCGACGACGAACATCATCTCACCGCTGATGGTGTATTTCCCGCTCGTCGTTGTCTTCTGCCAGAAGTACGTGAAGGGCACGGGGATCGGCACGCTCGTCGCGCTGATGGTCCCTTACTCGGTGACCTTCCTCGTCGCCTGGACGCTGTTCCTTCTCGCGTACTGGCAGCTCGGCTTCCCGCTCGGGCTGGACGCGCCCTATGTCTACCCCTGATGAATCCGGCGCGTTGAAGCGGCGAGGGAGCGCGCTCACGGGCAGCCGCCGCCCGGACAGGTGTTGCAGGTGACGGTGATGCCGCCCGAGGAATCGTCGACGCGGCACGCGGGACAGCCCGCGTCGGCACATTCGCAGGTGACAGGGCCAGCTCCGCAGGGATTGGCGATGCACGTCCCGAAGAGGGCGCCGCCCTGGATCACCGAGCAGATCTGGCCGGGCATGCACTCCTGGCTGCCGGTACAGGGAAACGCGGCGCAGGGTCGCGTCTCGAGCGTCCACCCCGATGCCAGGCAGGTCGCGACCGTACGCTGGCCATCTTCGCAATCGCCATAGAAACAGGAGGGGCCGTTTTGCTGCCGGCACTCCGCCTCGGGCACCGGAATGGTCTCCGGGCAAAGCGCGGTCGGAGGCGGTCCGCCGGCGCCGCTGGTGGTCGTGCCGCCGGTCTGCGAGCCTCCGGTGGTCGCGCCGCCCGTGCCCGCGCCGCCGGTCGTCGAGCCACCCGTGCTCGCGCCGCCCGAGCCGCCGCCGCCATCCAAGCTGCCGCCGGATCCGGACGTCGCTCCGGCGCCCGCGCCTCCGCTGCCCCCCGATCCGCTTTCGGCGTTGGAGCTCTCTCCGCCACAGCCATAAAGCGCGGCGAGCACCAGCACAAAACTACCACGAACGTGAATAAAGGCGGTTCCTGACATGGGCAGAGCGATTAACAAGCCGTGTACCAGGCGGCCAATTGCACGGGAATCCGAGCAGCTCGTGGCGCTCCTGTGCTGGCCGACCCGATCCGGGCGCCAGAGGATGCCGACGTCGTGGCACACCCGTGCGCTGCTCGTGTGAGCGAGCGCCGCGCCCGCCGGCTCGTCCTGCGCACATGGTTTGATGGAACATCGCAGCAGGGTCGTTCGCCAGGCAGGCGCAGGCTGGCGTCCCGGCCGCCGATGTGGACACCCGTTCCTATACAGTGTACACTCGTCCATATGTCGACGCCTCACGATCCCCGGTCCATGCGCGAGCGGATGCTCGCTGGCGACCTCTACATCGCCGACGATCCCGAGATCGCCGAGCAGAGCGCGGCTGCGCTCGATCTCATGGCGGCGTACAACGCGACGTCGCCCCGGCAGCGCCCGCTGCGCCGCCGCTTGCTGGAGCAGCTGCTCGGCGCGATCGGCGAGGGCACCGAGATCCGCCCGCCGTTCTACGTGGACTACGGCTCGCGCATCACGCTCGGGGCGCGCTGCTTCGCGAACTTCGGGCTGGTCGCGCTCGACGTCGCGCCGATCACGATCGGCGACGACGTGCAGATCGGCCCGAACGTGCAGCTGCTGACGCCGACGCACCCGGTGGAGCCCGAGCCCCGGCGGCAGAAATGGGAGGCGGCGAAGCCCATCACGATCGGGAACAACGTGTGGCTCGGCGGCGGCGCCATCGTGCTTCCGGGGGTGACCATCGGCGACAACACCGTGGTCGGCGCGGGCTCCGTCGTGACGCGCGACCTGCCGGCCAACGTGATCGCGGTCGGGAACCCCGCCCGCGTGATCCGCACCCTCGACGCCGCGGGGGCCGCGCAGGCGCCGGGCGGGGCGCGAGGGTGACGGAGGCGCGATGAGCGCCGCCAGGGCGAGGCGCGCCGCCCCCGCGCGGCGGGCCCGCCGCCACGACCCCGGGCGCCGGGAGCGGCTCCTGGCGACCGCGCTCGACGTGATCGCCGAGCAGGGCGTCGCCGGCGCGTCCCACCGCTCGATCGCCCGGGCCGCCGACGTGCCGCTCGGCTCGACAACGTACCACTTCGCCTCGATCGACGAGCTGCTCGCCGCGGCGTTCACCCGGCACGCGGACGACATGGCCGCCCGCTTCGAGGAGCAGATGCGCGCCGCGTGTGACCGCGGGGCCGCGGTCGAGCTCCTCGTCGAGCACCTCACCATGGCCCTGCTCGGCTCGGAGCGCGACCTGGTGCTCAGCGTCGAGCTCTATGTCGCCGCCGCCCGGAGGCCCGCGCTGCGCGCCGTCACCCAGGCCTGGATGCTGCGGAGCCGGCGCGCGCTGGAGCTCCACTTCGACCCGGTGACCGCGCGGGAGCTCGACGCGCTGATCGAGGGCCTCGTGCTGCACAGCGCCCTGTCGACGGATCCCATGGCGCCCGAGCAGATCCGGCACGCCATCCGCCGCTTCACCCGCTGACCTCCCGCAGCAGATTGCCCGTCAGGGGCGAGCGCTCGCCCGTCACTTCAGCACGACGCGCACGAGCGCGAACTCCGACCCGAACCAGCCGCTCGTCGGCCGCGAGTACGTGATGTACTGCACCCGGCCGCCGTCCTCCTCGTACTCCGCGTGGTGAACCGAGTCGTACGGCGCGCGCTCCTCCGGGGCCGTATAGAGGGTGGCCTCGTCCGACCATGGGCCGGTGAGGTCCGGGGCGGTGCGCGCCACGATCCGGTGCTCGAACGGGGGCGAGTAGACCGCCAGCCACGCCCCGAGGTGCTCACAGTACGAGACGGACATGATGGGCGCGCCGTCGAACAGCTCCGCGGCATCCCCGGCGTCGTCGCTCCAGCCATCGCCGTCGAAGTAGCGGAAGGCGCCCCGGTCGAGGGGCGTCTCGAGCGGCACGCGCGCGAGGCGGCACGGCTTGGACAGGCTGCCGTCGCACGCGAAGGTGTACAGGTCGTCGCCGTGGGCGACCAGCGCGGCACCCCAGCCGGGCTCGCCTTCCCCGAAGAGAAGGTCGGGGTGCTCGGCGCTCGCGTCCACGATCGGCCGCACCGGCGCCTCGTCGAGGCCCTCCCAGATCGCGAACGACTGGCCCACGCCGCGGAAGTTGAAGTCGCCCGGCTCCGCGTAGATGAGACCATACGGGATCAGGGCGCGGTCGCGCGCCGCATCGAACACCGGCGCCCCGGGCCACACCGCCCAGCGGGCGCCGCATGGCGCCTCGGCGCAGTCATCGCCGGCGTGAGCGTCGTTGAACGCCTGCTCGTCCGTGGTGGGCGCGATGAAATACCCCGGCGCCCCCGCGCCGTCGGCCGGGGATGAGAAGCCACCGATGCCGTCGGACGCGTCGAGATCGTCCGAGATGTCGAACGAGTTATGGTGCCAGTTCGTCCCGGCCTCGTCAGCCTGCGTGAGGACGGTATCGCCGTAGACCCAGACCGACTTGCCCCACGCGACAGCGCTGTCTCCACCGTCGCGCCCTTCGATCCATGAGCTCTTCTCGATGACGCCGATCTCCTCGGCAGACTCGACGCCTGGGCCCGGCTCCCCGCCACACGCCGCGACGACCAGGTGCGCGAGGACGATGGGGACAGAACGGGAGAGCGTGAGGGATCGGCGTATGGAGCGCATCACGCCATCCTCCCACGACAGCGGACCGCGCATCGAGCAGATCGACCCGCCTGGCGCTCCGCTCGACATCGTCCTCGACGACCGACTTCGTCCTCTTCGGCTCGCGTCGCTCTGCCGGCGACCGCTTCAGCTCCGGCTGGGATCGCGTTGCCTTCAGCGAGCCCACACGGGCTCGATGGGCAGCTCGACGACGAAGGTCGAACCCACGCCGAGCGCGCTCTCGACCCGGATCGAGCCGCCGTGGGCCTCGACGATCTGCCTGGCGATGAAGAGGCCGATGCCCACCCCGGCGTAGTCGCGCGACGAGACAGCGCGCTCGAACCGCTCGAAGATCCGCGCCGCGTTCTCCGGAGCGATGCCGATTCCATGATCGCGCACCGCGATCACGGCCGTGTCCCCACGCCGCTGTGCGCTGAGCTCGACGGGAGCGTTCGCGCCGTACTTCAGCGCGTTGGACACGAGGTTCGTCACCACCTGCTCGATCCGCAGCGCATCCCAGCGACCGAGGATCTCGCGCTCGACGCGCAGAGACAGCGAGCAACCCGCCTGCGCCAGCACCCCCTGGAGGGGCTCGACGGCCTGACGCACCACCTCGACGAGATTGACCCTCTCGGGCTCGAGCTTGAGACGACCCGCCTTGATGCGCGACAGATCGAGCAGCTGCTCGACGAGCCGCGTCAGCCGCGCGACCTGTCGAAGGCTCCCCTCCACCGCCCGGACGGTGCCGTCGTGCCGGAGGGTCGCTGACTCGTCGCCGCCGAGCCTGCGCTCCAGCACCTGCAGCGTGAGCTGGAGCGCGGCGATGGGCGTTCTGAGCTCGTGGGACGCGATGGAGAGGAACTCGTCTCTCTCCCGGACGGCAGCCTGCACGGCCTCCTCACGGAGAGCGAGTCGGCCGCGATCTTCTACGGCCCTCCCCCGATCCCGGTCGATGCATTCCAGCGCGGCAGCGCTCTTCCAGATGTGGCGCACGATGAGGACGATGCAGCCGATGACGAGGAGCGACGACTCGAACGCCGAATCGTAGAGGCCGAGCTTCCGCCCCTCCACGATCACCCAGCCGAGGACGAACGGCGCGCCGAACGCGGCGAGAATCAGGCGTCGTGCCATCACGCCGCCTGCCCCCGCGCTCATCAGCAGCTCGACGCCGCTCAGCTCGGGCCGCGCGCACAGGACGCCGGCAGACAGCACCAGAAAGAGCAGCGCCGTATGCAACGCGACCTCGGTCGTCGCCCCGACGCCATAAAGGTACCCGACCCCGAGCACGTATCCGAGCACCACCAGCTGCCCGAACAGCGCGATCAGCACGACCAGCGCGGAAAAAAGCCGGCGCACGCGCCGCGCCTTCACGTCGAGGAGCCACAGCGCCGAGCCGACGAGGACAAAGCAGATGGCCGTCGTGATAGCCATCCTCCCGAGGTGAGGGGTGCCGACGGCGCCCGGCCCCTCCCGGAAGAGAATTTGATCGATATGGAGCGGCCGGTTCAGCGCGTATTCCAGGAACGTGAGCAACCCGACGACAGCGACCCCGCCGGCGCACGCCCGCGAAAGCCGGCGCGTCCACAGGCTCGATCCCGCGCGGCAGTGGAGCCACAGCGACGCGGCGGAGGCAAGGAACGCCAGCGCCGTGTTCACCTTCATGGTCACGAAGGTCGGATGAACACTCTTGAGAGTCTGAACATCGAGCCACCAGCCCACCAGGACGGCAGCAGCGGTCACGACGGTGATGGCGCACGCGGCTCGTGGGACGATCCCAATCCAGCCGATCAGAGGTGAACCAGGACCTTCGCGCGGGCAGCCAGGCCCATCCAGTCCGGGGCTTCGCCCGCCCGCTTTCGACATCATCGTTCACGGGAGATTGGCTCCGAACACCGCGATGCGCAACGTGCGCGAGAGGCCGCGCGCTGCCTTCTCGTCATGCCTCCCAGCGCCTCTCTCCACGAGTTTTTTTGGCATCTTCGGGTCAGCGATCTGCGCGGGGGCAACCCAGGCGGAACGGCGGTGTCCGCCCGGCCGCGGATGGAGCGGCAGAGGTCGCGACCTGCTGCGGCGCGCCGAGCACGCGGATCGCCGCCGCCATCCCCGGCCGGACTTCTATCGGGCGGAACTAACGTTCGGAGACCTCTGGGCGATCCGCGCGACCCCCGGCCGCCGCCTCGAACCACGCGCGCAGCGGCCGTGTCCCGCGCGCGGGCGCGACCGAATCGGACACCATGACGGCCGCCACGAACTCGAGCAGATCCGACAGCCGCGGATGCACCCCCGCGAGCAGCACGCTCGTGGACCGGAACACCCCCGCGGGGACGTGCACGACGTGCCCCTCCTTGCCGACAGCGGCGAAGGCCAGCCGCATCACCTCGTCGCGCGTCATCACGTCGGGCCCGCCCACGGACACCACGTCAGGGCCCTCGGCGAGCACCTCGACGAGCGCCTCCGCGACGTCCACGGGGTGAACCGGGTTGGTCCTCGCCCGTCCGTCGCCGGGCACGGCGCCCACGCCGGAGCGCGCCATCGCGATCAGGTCCGTCAGCGCGGTGTAGATGCCTGTCGGGCGCACGGACGAGGACGAGAGGCCCGAGGCGCGAATCCGCTCTTCCACCTGGAGATGGGCAGAGATGTACCGCGTGTGGGCATAACCGGGGCCCGGGTGCGCGGAGAGATAGACGAAGCGCTTCGCCCCCGCCCGCTTCGCGGCCTCGATCAGGTGCGTGTTCGCGACGACGTCGACGTCCTGGTAACTCCTGCGCTCGCGCAGCGCCATCGAGACGTTCGCGCCAAGACAGGAGACGACCGTGTGGATGCCCTCGAGCGCCCCGGCGAGGACCCCGGGCTCCGCGGCGTCGGCGACGACCACCTCGGAGGCGAGGCCGCGGACGCGCGCCGCGTTCTCGGGCGAGCGAGAGAGCGTGCGCACGAAGCGCCCCCGCGCGCGGAGCAGGCGCAAGAGCTCGATGCCGACCGCGCCCGTGGCGCCGGCGAGGAGGATTCGCTGCTCGGTCATCGGTTCATCCGCTCCTTTCGAGCGCGGCGCCCGGGAGCGCCCGCCGGTTCAGGCCATCCGCCGGACCATCTTCGTGTGCGGGATCCCCGCCTCGTCGAAGATCGGCCCCTCCTCGACGAAGCCGAGCTTGCGATAAAACGCCGCTGCAACGACCTGGGCGTTCAGGACCAGCGCGCGCGCGCCCTCGGCCCCGGCGACGCGGATCGCCTCCTCCATCAGCCGCCGTCCGAGGCCCGCGCCGCGAAGGTCTTTCCTGACGGCGACGCGGCCGACCTTGAGCGCGCCCTCGTACGGCACGATCCGCATCGTCGCGACGACCTCGCCGCCGTCGAGGACGACGAAATGCCGCGCGACGGGGTCGAGCTCGTCCATCTCGATGTCCTCGGGCACGGACTGCTCGACGATGAAGACCTCGCGCCGGAGGCGGAGCGCGCCGGCGTAGAGCGGCGAGTCGCTGCGGATCGGGAGGACGTCGCCGGCCATGCCCGCTTCGTGCGCCGTCTCGGGCGCTGCGTCCACCCGATTCAGCGCGCCTTTTGGCTGCTCCGCGCAGACGCTCCGGCCTCGGAGGAGCTAGCCTGATCGGACCGTGAAGATCATGACCTTCAACATCCTCTTCGGCGGCGAGGATCGGTTCGAGGCGATCCTCGCGATCGTCGCCGCCGCGCGCCCCGATCTGCTCGTCCTCCAGGAGTGCGTGGGCTGGGAGGACGGCGCCCGGCTCCGGGCCGTCGCCGAGGCGATCGGCGCGCCCGCCGGCGAGCGGCACGCCGTCCTGGGCAACGCCAACCCGCGCCCGAACGGGAGGCGCAACCACGTCGCCGTCGTCAGCCGGGCGCCGCTCGCCGGCGCGCGCGTGCACGCGCCCGAGGCGCTGGCGCACTGCCTCGTCGAGGTCGAGCTCTCGCTGGGCGGCGAGCCGCTCGTGGTGCTCGGCACCCACCTCAACGCCGGCAGCGAGGATCGCCGGCTCACCGAGGCCCGCTGGCTGCTCTCCCTCGTGCCGCCCGCCCGGTTCGCCTCGGGCCTCTGGGCGCTCGCCGGCGACCTCAACGCGCTGTCGCGCCGCGACCCCTACCCCGCGGACCTCGGCGCGCGCCTCGCGGCGGCCGGCATCGAGAAGTACGGCAGCCCGCCGCGGTTCGACACGATGGATGCGATCGAGGCGTTCGGCTGGGCCGACGCCCTGCTCCTGAGGCCGCGCTCCTCGCGCTGGTTCACCGCGCTGCGCGGGCGCGACGGCGCGCAGGTGGAGACGCGGACCGACTACGTGCTGCTGTCGCCGCGGCTCGCCGGCCGGCTCGCGCTGGCCGACGTCATCGACGTCGGCGCCGCGTCCGACCACCACGCGGTCGTCGCCGAGCTCTCCTGACACCGCGCGCCGCGCGGACGATCCGTCCACGCCTCTGCAACTGCAACAGCGAGGCACCGTTCGCTCAGCAATCCTCACGGCGAGCGCGGTGGCGGCAGCGATCGAGCCATGGACGGAGCGCCGGTGTGACCGGGTCGAACCGGGACGACTGCACTGGAACAGCACACAACGCGATGTCTTCGGCTCGCCAGCGGCCGACAACATGATTGAATCGGCGGTATCGCGCGCGACACGCGCGGGGGGCTCGGTTACGCATCCGTTACGCAAACGCTTCGGTCCGCGCCATGGATTCACCCTACGGCCTGCAAGCTGGCAGCATCATCGGCGGCGACTTCGAGGTCGTGCGCACGCTCGGCTCGGGCGGCACGGGCAGCGTCTATCTCTGCCGCCAGCACAGCACCGCGCGCCAGCGCGCCGTGAAGGTCATGCACCCGGTGCGCGCCGTCGACCCCGAGGAGCGCCGCCGCTTCGAGCGAGAGGCGCGAGCTCCTGGGCTCATCGGGTCCCCGCACATCGTCGAGGTGCTGATCGCCGGCGTCGACGGCGGGACGGGCCTGCCCTACCTCGCGATGGAGCTCCTCCAGGGCGAGACCCTCTCGGCCTGCGTCGAGCGGGCAGGCCCGCTCCCGCTCGCGGAGGCGCGCCGCGTCCTCGGGCAGCTGGGGCGCGCGCTCGAGGACGCGCACGGCGCGGGCATCGTTCACCGCGATCTCAAGCCCGAGAACGTCTTTCTCGAGGAAGCGGGCGACGGCGCCGCGCCGCGGGTCAAGCTCTTCGATTTCGGCATCGCCAAAGTCATCGCCGACGCGCGCGCCTCGCTGACGGCCGCCGTCGGCACGCCCCTCTGGATGGCCCCCGAGCAAGCGCGCGAGAGCCAGGGGGCGCTCCCCCAGAGCGACGTCTGGGCCTATGGGCTCCTCGCGTTCTTCGTCCTGACGGGCAAGCCCTTCTGGCAGGGCCGAGACCTCCCGGCGCTGCTCCGGGAAGTGCTGTTCGCGCCCATCCCCACCGCGAGCCGGCGCGCGGGAGAGCTCGGACTGCCGCCCTTCTTCGCCGGATTCGACGCCTGGTTCTCTCGCTGCGTCGAGCGCGACCCCCTCGCCCGCTTCACCGGCGCGTCCGCGATGTGCCCTGCCCTCGATCGCCTCCTCGACGGCGCCGCGCGCGTGGCGCCGACCGCGCCGGCGTCGACCGCGCCGGCGTCGACCGCGCCGGCGTCGCGCCGCCGCACCTCGCTCCCGCCGCCGGAGGCGTCGTCCGGCGCCGCGGCGGCGCGTCGCCGCAGCTCGCTCCCTCCGCCCGAGGCCTCCCCGGCCGGCATGGTCACGGCGAGGCCGCCCGCCCCCGTCGCCGCCTGCTTCAACAGCCCGCTCGCGGCCCCGCCGCTCCGGGATCACGACGATCCCGCGCCGCCCGCGAGCTCGCCGCCGCGCAGCGAGGGGGGAAGCAGGGCGACGAGGCCTTTCCTCCACGCGCTGGATGAAGATCACTGCGTCGCCACCTGGAAGGGTCTCCTCTTCCAGATCTGGCGCCGGCACACCACGGCGGCCGCGGTGAGCGAGGTCCGGAGCATCCTGCGCGAGCGCGGCAGCGAGCTGCAGGCGACGCTGGTCATCCTCGAGGAGAACACCGTCCCGGCGGGGCGGGAGGTCCGGAGCTCGCTCGCAGAGCTCTCCAGGGAGCTCGCGGCCCACGGCATGTGCGCCGCGCTGGTGTTCGAGGGCCACGGCTTCAAGGCGTCGCTCGTGCGCAACGTGGCCATCGAGTTCATCCTGCTGAGCCGCTCGCGGCTTCGTTACGAGGTGTTCAGCACCATGGACGACGCCGTCGCCTGGCTGATGCGCAACCGCCCGACGCGGGACTGGCTCAGGGAGCTGCCGGGGGTCACGGAGGCCCTCCGCCGCGAGGTGGCGGCGCACGCGGCGCGGGCGTCGCACATGCCCTAGCGAGGAGGCCGAGCGCGCCGACCCGGGACGAGCGCGGCAGCTCGCCGGGCGCGCTCCGCCGTGCTGCGCGCGCCGCCTTTCGGCTACGCTCGCCGCGCGACCTCTCGCGGGAGGGGGAAGCAGGAGGAGGAGCGAGCGTGGTGGATCTGCCGATCATGGACCGTGCGCCCGGGGACGACGCGGCGGCTCGACGCGACCGCCTGCTCGCCGCGCTGCTCCGCGGGCCGGACGCCCTCGTGCTGCTCCGCTGCGACCCGGTCCTGGCGTTCCTCGCGGGCAGGTCGGCGCCCCTCCAGATCGCGCTCGTCACGGCGCCGGGGGACCCCACGGCCGACGAGCTCCACGCCCTGCTCGAGCCGCTCGTGAAGGCGGTGCAGTCCGGCGGGCCGCCGACGCACGTCGTGCTGGTGGGTGGCGGCGCTGCCCCGGGCCAGGCCGCGCTCGCCAAGGTCGCGCCGTTCGTGCAGCCCGTGCGGATGGGCTTCCACCACCTCGACGCGGCGGGCGAGCTCGCGCGCGTGAAGGGGCAGGCCCTTCCGGCCCTCGAGCGGGCCCACGAGCGCCTCGCCGAGGCGGGCCCGCTCGAGCCTGAGGCGCTCGCGGAGGCGCTCGCCGAGGGGCAGGCGCTGGCGCAGCAGGAGCGCGCGATCGTCGACAGGCTGAGGGGCAGCCGCCGCGTCACGGCGACGCTCATGATCGCGTGCGCCGTGCTGCTCGCCGTGAGCTACGCCTTCGGCTCGGGCACCCATGAGGCGGCGCTGTGGCGCATGGGCGCCAACAGCGGCGAGGCGGTGCGCCACGGGGAGCTCTACCGGCTCCTCGCGTCGGCGTTCCTGCACGCCGACCCGATGCACCTCTTCGTCAACATGCTGGCGCTGTGGTCCTTCGGCCCGATGCTCGAGGCGCTCTTCGGCCCGCGGCGCTTCCTCCTGCTCTACGGGGCCTCGGCGCTCGGCGGGTCGCTCGCGAGCGCGATGCTGGAGGAGCGGTGGAGCGTCGGCGCGTCGGGCGCGATCTGGGGGCTCATGACGGCCGGCATCGGCGTCGCGCTCCGGCCGCACGGGCTCCTGCCCCCCGCGATGATCGCGCAGATGCGCAGCCGCGCGTGGCTGCCGCTCGGGCTCAACCTCGTCTACAGCTTTCAGCCCGGCGTCGACCTGCTCGCCCACCTGGGCGGCGGCGTCGTCGGCTTCGCGCTCGTCGTCACCGTCCTCCCCCGGGGCCTCACGCCCGTGGACCAGCGCGAGCGCGCGGCGGACGCCGAGCCGAGGCCGCGCCCCCTCCTCACGGCGGCGGCCGCCCTGACGGCCGCGGCGATGGCGCTGTCGGTGGCGACGGCTTTCGCCGCCGGCCGCCCGTGGGAGCTCCGCGCGCCGCCGGCGCTGACGCGCACCGCGGTCGCGGACACGGGCGTCGCCCTGGACCTGCCGGAGGCGCTCGCGAGCGCCGCGTCCGTGGAGGAGCTGTCCGGCGTCCGCTTCCACACGTACGGGCAGCTGCCCCGGACGCCCGTCGTGTTCCAGGTCGCCGTCTTCCCGCTCGAGGGCGCGGTGCCGCCCGAGCAGCTGGACGCCCTCCTCGAGCAGGAGCGCAAGGTGCTCGACGAGCAACGGCCGGCGAACACCGTCACGAAGGGCCCGGCGGCGCGCATCACGCTGGGCGGGCGGCCGGCGGTGAGGGTCAAGAACGGGCTCAAGAACGGGGTGCAGATGGTGAGCTACGTCGTGGTGCTCGGGGACCGCGAGGTGATGCTCCAGGCCTACTCGACGGCGGATCGGCCGGCGACGTGGGAAGGGATCGAGGACAAGGTGGCGGCGACGATCGTGGCGCAGTAACACCCGGCGGGCGGCGCCCGCGGCCGGCGCCGTGAGCAAACCACCTTGCGGAGAGAGCGATCCCGTGGAGCACATGAATTCTCTGATGCAGCCGATCGGCCACCCCCTCCCCGGCTGGACGCCGCGGCCGCTGCCGCCGCGCGAGATCCTGCTCGGGCGCACGTGCCGGGTCGAGCCGATCGATCCCGAGAAGCACGCGGCGGACCTCCATGCGGCCAACCTCGCGGACGCGGAGGGGCGGGGCTGGACCTACCTGCCCTATGGGCCCTTCGCGACCCTCTCGGACTACCGGGCCTGGATGGACGCCACGTGCCTGGGCGACGATCCGCTGTTCCATGCGATCATCGATGCGACGACAGGTCGGGCGGTCGGCGTCGCGGCGTACCTGCGGATCGACCCCAAGAGCGGCGTGATCGAGGTCGGACACCTCAGGTACTCGCCGCTCCTTCAGAGGACGCCTGCGGCGACGGAGGCGATGTACCTGATGATGCGGCGTGCGTTCGACGAGCTCGGCTACCGCCGCTACGAGTGGAAGTGCGACGCGCTCAACGCGGGCTCGCGGGCGGCGGCGGCGAGGCTCGGGTTCCGCTTCGAAGGCGTGTTCCGGCAGGCCGCGGTGGTCAAGGGGCGCACCCGCGACACGGCGTGGCACGCGATCATCGACAAGGAGTGGCCGGCGGCGAAGGCGGCGTTCGAGCGCTGGCTCGATCCTTCGAACTTCGATGGAGCGGGCCGCCAGCGGCAGAGCCTCTCCGCGCTGATGAGCGCGGAGGAGCGGCGGTAAGACGGGGGTGACCGGGCGACGGCGAGGCGGCGCCACGTCGCCCGGTGGTGGGGTACCGAAGGTGGAGTCTTTTAAACCGCGAGGACGCCACAAGACGCCATAAGACGCCAGGATGATTATTTTTCTTGGCGTCTTGTGGCGTCTTGGCGGCTCCATCATTCCGGCTGGATGGGGGAATTCCCCACCACCTGCATTTCATCCCCACACCACGCGGTCGAAGTCCGGATCGATCCCTGGTCGGATCGCGTCGGCCCAGGCGCGACGTTCGTCGATCTCGTACTCGAGCGACTCATCGGCGAAGTCAGCATGCGCTGCGTGAAGAACCAAGGATCGATCGTGAGGCCGTCATCGCCGTGATCGTCGACGTCGATCGTCTCGCCGTCGGGTGCGGTCAGGCAGAGGCCGATGCCGTGAAAGTAAAACTTCCAGCCCGGCATGCCCGGTACGTCGCCACGGCGGGAGGCACGAGAGAGGCGCTCACGCTGGACCCGTACCAACCAGCGCTGCCGATCGACCTGCCGCGCGAGCGCCACGAGGAGCCACGCGTGCCACGGGTCAGGAGGCGGACCGGCGGTGACCGGGCCCGCGCCCAGGGCGGCGCGAACTGCGACGAGGACGGGATGCACAGGCGTCGTCGTGACGCGGCTGGGCTTGCGCGGCAAGGCTCATCCAGCAAGCGACACATCACCTCCTTTCAACGCTCGCGCGCATCGCTCAGCCAAAGCATGGTTCTCTTGAGGCTCAACGAGCTGCTCGTATGCGCCTTCGAACGAAGCGAGATCATCAAGAATCTTCTGTCGATTCCCGACCGCATAAGCCCACGCGGCGACGACATCGAGCATGTGGGCACCGTTGTAGAAATCGACCAAGAGCCTCTCAATGTCCATCACGCCTCTCCTCATCCAATTTCCCACTCCCCCCTTACGCCAGACCTCAGATGCCGCCGCGGAGGTATCCGCCTCGCACAGGCGAGCGTACACGGAGGGCTCGGCGCTCCACTCGGCTCTCCCCGGCGAGCTCGGCCCCTCCCCAACCGCCGCGCCGGCGCCCCTCCCGCCCGCGACGCACGCCGCCTGGCCGGAGGCGCCGCGCGGCCCTACCTTGACCGCCATGAAGAAGCTCCGTGTCGATGTCTGGTCCGACATCGCGTGCCCGTGGTGCTACGTCGGCAAGCGCCGGCTCGAGGCCGCGCTCGCCAGGTTCCCGCGCCGGGATGCCGTCGAGGTCGTCTGGCGCGCGTTCGAGCTCGACCCCTCGGCGAAGCGCGTGCTCGACACCGAGGTCTCCTACGCCGGGCGCCTCGCGAAGAAATACGGCGTGCCGGTCGCCAAGGCCGAGGGGATGATCCGGCAGATGACCGAGGTGGGCGCGGCGGACGGCCTCGATCTCCGCTTCGACAAGGTCCGGCCCGGCAACACCTTCGACGCGCACCGCGTGCTCCACCTCGCGGCCGAGCGCGGCGTGCAGGACGCCGTGAAGGAGCGGCTGCTCCGCGGCTACATGACCGAGGGCGAGGCCATCGGCGAGCCGGAGGTGCTCGCGCGCCTCGCCGGCGAGGCGGGGCTCGACCCGGAGGAGGTCCGCGCGGCGCTCGCGAGCGACGCCCACGCGCGCGAGGTGCGGGCCGACGAGGCCGAGGCGCGCGAGATCGGCATCACGGGCGTCCCCTTCTTCGCGTTCGGGGGGCGGTACGGCGTCTCCGGCGCGCAGCCGGCCGAGGCCCTCCTCGGCGTGCTCCAGAAGGCGTGGGACGAGGCGGCCGGCGCGCCTGAGCAGGCGCTCGCCGAGGGGGCGGCCTGCGGCCCGGACGGGTGCGCGTGACCCGCCGGGCGTGATAGAGCTCCGCGGCGGATGTCGATCCAATGGTATCCAGGCCACATGACCAAGGCTCGGCGCTCGATCGCCGAGTCGATGCCGTCGCAGGACGTCGTCATCGAGGTGCTCGACGCCCGCATGCCGCTGGCCAGCGAGAACCCCGTCCTGGCCGGGCTGCGCGGCCAGAAGCCGTGCATCAAGGTCCTGAACAAGAGCGATCTGGCGGACCCGGCCGTCACCACGGCGTGGCTCCGCTACTTCGAGGCGGAGAACGCCGCGCCGCCTGACGAGGCCGGGCGCGGCGCCTCGCCGGGCGGCCAGGTGCTCGCGATCGCGATCTCCGCGAGCCAGTCGTCCGAGGCGCGGCGCCGGATCCCGGAGCTCTGCAAGCGCCTCGCGCCCCCCAAGAACGGCCCCGGCAAGGTGGTGCGGGCCATGATCGTGGGGATCCCCAACGTCGGCAAATCGACGCTCATCAACGCGCTCATGGAGCGCAAGGTGGCCAAGGTCGGCGACGAGCCCGCGGTCACGAAGAGCCAGCAGCTCGTCACCTTGAAGACCGGCATGGCCATCTCCGACAACCCGGGGATCCTCTGGCCCAAGATCGACGATGAGGCGGCCTCGTTCCGCCTGGCCGTGGGCGGGGCGATCCCCGACACGGCCATCGATTACCAGAGCGTCGCCCTGTTCGCGGCGGGGTACTTCCTGCGGCGCTACCCCGAGCTCCTCGTCGCCCGCTACAAGCTGAAGGAGCTGCCGGAGACGGCCGCGGCGCTGATCGAGGAGATCGGCCGCCGCCGCGGCTGCCTGCGCAGCGGCGGATCGGTGGACCTGCACAAGGCGTCGGACATCCTGGTCCACGACTTCCGCGCCGGCCGGCTCGGGCGCATCAGCCTGGAAGAGCCGCCGGGGCTGGAGTCGCCGTCGGGGATCGAAGAGAGCGCGTGAGCCGCGGCACGGCGCCGACGGCCAGGCCGGCCGATCGACGCGGGCGCCCAGGATCTTCGACCCGTCGGCCGCCGACGCCCGCTACCATGCCCACCGCGACGGCTGCGGTGCGGCGCCACCCGTGACGTTCGCCACGCTCCACACGCTCCCTACGCTCCACCCCCATTCACCCGACGAGGACCTCACTCCATGGCCGGAAGCAGCCTGCTCGCCTTGATCGACGACATCGCCACCGTGCTGGACGACGTTGCCGTGCTGACGAAGGTGGCCGCCAAGAAGACCGCCGGCGTGCTGGGCGACGATCTGGCGCTGAACGCGCAGCAGGTGACGGGCGTCAACGCCGATCGCGAGCTGCCAGTCGTGTGGGCCGTCGCGAAGGGCTCGACGCTCAACAAGGCCATCCTGGTGCCGGCGGCGCTGGCGATCAGCGCCTTCGCGCCCTGGGCCGTCACGCCCCTGCTGATGGTCGGCGGCGCCTTCCTCTGTTACGAGGGCTTCGAGAAGGTCGCCCACAAGGTGCTGCACAGCAAGCACGAGGACGAGGCGCACCACGCCGAGCTCGTGCAGGCGCTCTCCGATCCGAAGATCGACCTCGTCGAGTTCGAGAAGGAGAAGATCAAGGGCGCGGTGCGCACCGACTTCATCCTGTCGGCCGAGATCATCGCGATCACGCTGGGCACCGTGGCGGCGTCGCCGTTCGGCACGCAGGTCGCCGTGCTGACCGGCATCGCCCTGCTCATGACCGTGGGCGTCTACGGTCTGGTCGCCGGCATCGTGAAGCTCGACGACGCCGGCCTCTACCTGAGCCGCCAGAGCGGCGGTCTCCAGCAGTCGCTCGGCAGCGGCATCCTGAAGGCGGCGCCGTGGCTGATGAAGGGCCTGTCGGTCGCCGGCACGGCGGCGATGTTCCTCGTCGGCGGCGGCATCCTGACGCACGGCGTGCCGTGGCTGCACCACCACATCGAGGACATGACCCAGGGCGCGGGCGCCGTGCTCGGCGCGGTGGTGCCGTCGCTCGCCAACATGATCGTCGGCGTCGCGGCCGGCGCGGTCGTGCTGGGCGTCGTGACCGCGGTGAAGCAGGCGTTGAACCGCGAGAAGGACGGCCACTGACCCTGGAGCGCGGGCTCGCGCCACCTGGAGCGCGGGCTCGCGCTGCGCCGATCAGCCCTGTCCGGCGCGCGCTGGCCGCACCAGCGTCGCGACCAGCCGGTCGAGCGCCGCGGCCGGGTCGGCGCCGAGCCCCGCGTGGACACGCGAGGGCTGGACGACGGTGCTCGCCGGGGACACCACCCAGCCGAAGCGCTCGGCCTGGGGGAGCTCGGCGACGTACCCGCACGCGCGATCGGCGGCGCAGACGCGGCGGATGAAGTCGAGGTGGCCGCAGACCGCCTCCAGGTCGAGGTCGGGCCAGAGGGCGAGCAGGCGCCGCTCGTCGGGCTCGAAGCGCGCGTCGAGGAACCCCCGGGCGCGGCAGAAGAGGACCACCCCGACGTTGACGCGCTCGCCGCGCTCCACGCGCGGGACCACGCGCAGCACGGCGTAATCGAACGGGTCGGCGGCGTCGACGTCGCGCGCGCCCGGAGGGCTACCGCCGGGCACGGGCTGCATCGAGCGCCTCCTCGACGAAGCCCCGCGGCGACGCGAGGCGGTGGGTCAGGTAGGCGGCGTACGCCGCGCGCCGCGCCGCGACCGGCGCGGCGTCGGGCTGCGGCGCCTCGACCGCGTCGGGCGCGAACGCGGACCGCCGCTCGCCCGAGGGCCGGGCGCGGGGGTCGTGGTCGGCCAGCCACGCGTCCGGGATCGCGGCGACGATCCCCGCGATGCGCTCGGGCGTGAGCCGGGCGCTCAGCGCGGCGTCGGCCGCGGCGAGATCGCCCGCGAACGGGAGCAGGACATGGCTCCTGACGAGCGGGAAGCGGTCGCCCGCGTCGGCGCGCGGGTCGGTCGCGTCGGTCCAGGCGTGGTGGACATAGAGCGCCGCGCCGTGGTCGATCAGCCAGAGGCGGCGGTGCCACAGGAGCAGGTTGGGGTTCTTGGGCGTCCGGTCCACGTTGCTCATGAAGGCGTCGAACCAGACGACGGCGGCCGCAAGCCCCGGGTCGATCGCCGGGCCGGCGAGCGGCTGGAAGGCGAGCGATCCGGGCAGGTAGTCGAGGGCGAGGTTCAAGCCGGCGCTCGCCGAGAGCAGGTCGGACAGCTCCGGATCCGGCTCGGCCCGCCCGAAGGCGGGGTCGAGCTCCATGAAGACGATCTCCGGCACCGGGAGCCCGAGCGCGCGCCCGATCTCCCCCGCGACGAGCTCCGCGATGAGCGCCTTCGGCCCCTGGCCGGCGCCGCGGAGCTTCAGGACATAGAGCCCGTCGTCATCGGCCTCGACGAGGGCCGGCAGCGACCCGCCCTCGCGGAGCGGGGTGACGTAGCGGGTCGTGTGGACGGTTCGGAGCATGCTTCAGCAGCGTGGCGGATGGCGGGGGAATTCCCCCCCGCCGAGAGGATGGGGCCGCGAAGACGCCATGAGACGCCATGAGACGCCAAGATTTTTATGTTTTTCTTGGCGTCTTTGGCGTCCTTGGCGGTTCAAAAGCCCCACCTTCGGCCAAAGTATGCCGCCGCACAGCAGTTACGTGAGACAGGGAGGCTGGGTCGAGCTGGAGCGCGCAGGGGAGCGCGCCCTCGATGATCGATGAGGCGGCCCGGGCGCTCGCTCCGCGCAGCAGCGCGAGAGCGAGCGCCGCAGGCCCTCGTGGATCACTCGCCGAGGGGACCGAGGGGATCCAGCCGCGAGCCGGGCACGGTCTGGTAATCGCCGAGCAGGAACTTCTGCAGCCCGTCCGTGAACAAGAACGGACCGATCACATCGACCACCTCGCCGCTCGCGCCGCCGCCGGCGCCGCCCTCACCGGTGGCGCCGCCAGCGCCGCCCTCGCCGGTCGCGCCCGCCGAGCCGCCCTCACCCGTGGCACCCGCCGAGCCGCCCTCACCCGTGGCACCCGCCGAGCCGCCCTCACCGGTCGCGCCCGCCGAGCCGCCCTCACCGCTCGTGCCACCAGCACCACCGGCGCCCCCCTCGCCGCCAGCGCCGCCGGCACCACCCGCGCCGCCGGCACCGCCGGCACCGCCCGAACCGCTCGTGCTGGCCGGCCTCGTGACGGTGATGGAGTCGATATAGATGATGGTCGGGTTGGCCCAGGGCCCCTCGGCACCTGCGTCGACCTTGACGCCGATACGCCTCACCTCGGTCGCCTCGAATTTCCCGCCAGCAGCGGCATCGGCCGCATCAGCGGCATCGACGTCGATGGTGAGCTCGGTCCACTCCTTCAGGTCGCTGAAGCTCGTCCACGCCCAGGGGACGCCCGCCCAGGTCTGTTTCTCTCCGTTCTGCACGAAGATCTGCAGACCACCGCCGGTGGCGGCATGAGCCTTCACACGGAACGTGACGGTGGCGCCGGTCAAGTCGACCAGCGGAGATAAATCGAACTGGAACAGCGTCCCCGTGTTCGCCGTGGTGAGCGGCACGGCCAGCCGGGCGCAACCCGAGCAGCTCTCCTCCGGACCGGGCCCGATGTTGGGGGCGCCGCCGCCTTCGCCGCCTTCGCCGCCTTCGCCGCCGGCGCCACCGTCGCTGCCGCCCGCGCCGCCTTCGCCGCCGGCGCCACCATCGCTGCCGCCCGCGCCGCCTTCGCCGCCTTCGCCGCCGCCCGAGCTGGTCGAGCTGCGGGAGCTCGACGTCGTGCTGGAGCTGGCCCCGCCGCCCGCACCGCCCGCGCCGCCGCTGCCGGTGGTGTCGTCATCACCGCAACCCGTCATGGCGAATGCGCCGACCAGCATCCCGCACATTGCCAAAGAAAGAACTGATCTCATCCTGACCCTCTCCTGATGTGCACCACGAGGCCACGCAGCCCGGGCCGCCGTTCGCCATGGCGGTTGCCACCGCCCGCCAGCTCCTCCGAGCCAGCCGCGTGGCGCAAGCTACCCTGGGAAGAAATTTTTCTCAACCGGCCGAACGTGTGAGCCTGGCAACCAGATGAGCCCCGTCGAGGCGCGGCGCTCAGCGCCCGCCCGACAAAAGCGCCGCGGCGGGCCCGACGACGGCGTCGCGACGGAATCGTGCGGCACGCGATCGCCGCGGGCGACCCCTTACGCGGCACTCCCGCGCTTCACGTCGTACCGGAGGAGCGAGACGCCGTTCGCGTACGACGTCGCGCCGAGGAGCGCCAGCTCGACCTTCCTGGTGCTGCCGCCGAAGAGCCGGACCCCGTGCCCGAAGACGATGGGGTTCACCTTGAGGACGAGCTGATCGATGAGGTCGTTATCGAGGAGGAAGCCGGCGAAGGCGCCGCCCCCGCAGAGGTAGATATCGGTCCCGTCGCCCTCCTTCAGCCGCTTCAGGGCCGCGATCTCGTCACGGTCCACGACCTCCACCTCGGCGCCCTCGCCGAAGCGGAGGGTCTTCGAGAAGATGTAATGTGCCATGTGCGGGTAGGCTCGCTTCCCCGGGACGAGCCCGAACGGATAGCCCCACTCGTACGTCCTTCGCCCCATCACGACGGTGTCGTAGCCCTTCAGGCGCTCGACGTAATCGGCGGCGTGCTCTCCTTGCATCACCAAGCCGTCCACCGAGCCGTCCTCGTGCGAGATGAAGTTGTCGACCGTCACCGCGACGTCATAGACGATCTTTCTCATTCGAATCCTCCTTGGAACGCTGTCCTGAGCTCGCCGTGGGTCGGTCCATCGAGCGCGCCGGGTCCTGGCGCGTCGAGGCCATTCTCATCGCGCAGCTCGCGCCGGCGCAACCAGAGAAAGCTCGCCGGGGGGCTGTAGAGCCCCTCCGGCTGGCGTTGTCAGGGTTCAGGCTGTTGTTGGATGCTCTGGCGCGCCTTGCGCGCTTCGCTGCGTCCGGCGCAGCGTGCTCCCCGGCTGGCCCGGGATCACTCGGCGATGTGGGTCAGCAACGAGCCGG
Source organism: Sorangium sp. So ce117 (assembly GCF_051524395.1). NCBI lineage: Bacteria > Pseudomonadati > Myxococcota > Polyangiales > Polyangiaceae > Sorangium > Sorangium sp. So ce117. Next base: position 1,983,458 of record NZ_CP150309.1, on the reverse strand, counting down.
CCACCGGCCTGTAGTTGCCGATCTCCATCGGCTCCGCGCCGGTCGTGAACTCGAACGGACCCACCACGTGGATCACCTCTCCACTGGAGCCGCCGCCTTCACCGCCCGCGCCGCCGACACCGGCCGTGCCGCCCTCGCCGCCCGCGCCGCCGACACCGGCCGTGCCGCCCTCGCCGCCGACACCGACCGAGCCGCCTTCGCCGCCGACACCGACCGAGCCGCCTTCGCCGCCCGCGCCGCCGACACCGGCCGTGCCGCCCGCGCCGCCGACACCGACCGAGCCGCCTTCGCCGCCCGCGCCGCCGACACCGGCCGTGCCGCTCTCGCCGCCGGCGCCACCTTCGCCGCTCCACCCGCCGGCGCCGCCCTCGCCGCCCTCGCCGCCGGCGCCGCCCTCGCCGCGCTCGCCGCTCGGTGCGGCGCCTCGCGCGGCGCTCGGAGTGCCGGGTTTCGTGACGGTGATGGAGTCGACGTAGACGACGGTCGGGTTGGTCCAGGGCCCGGTGCCGCCCGCCGTGAGCTGAAGTCCGATCAACTTCACCTCCTTGCGTTCGAAGGAGGGCTTCGACCCGGCCAACGCGTCGACATCGATCGTGATCTCTTGCCAGTCTGCCAGCCCGGCGATCGGATTCCACGAGTAGCCGATGTTCGCATAGGACCGGTCCGCCCCGTTCTGCACGAACGGCTGCACGCCGCCGCTGGTGCCGGCGTGGGTCTTCACACGGAACGTGACCGTGCTCCCCGTCAGATCGACCACCGAGGCGAACTCGATGAAGAACTGCGTCGCGGTATTCGCGGTCGTGAACGGCACGGACAGCCGCGCGCAGCCGGAGCAACGCTCCTCCGGGACCGAGCCGCCGCCGCCTTCACCCGAGCTGCCGCCGCCGCCGACACCCGGGCTGCTGCCGCCGTCGCCCGAACCACCGCCGCCGTCGCTCGAACCACCGCCACCGTCGCTCGAACCGCCGCCGCCGTCGCTCGAACCACCGCCGCCGTCGCTCGAACCGCCGCCGCCGTCGCTCGAACCACCGCCGCCATCCGCGTTTGAACCGCCATCACCCGCGCCGCCGCCGCCGTCAGCGCCCGAGCTGGTCGAGCTCGACGACGTGCTGGAGGTGGACGAGCTCCCGCCGCCCGTCCCGCCCGTCCCGCCCGCACCGCCGCTGCCGGTCGACTCGTCGTCACCGCAACCCGTCATGGCGAACGCGCCGACCAACACCCCGTACGCCGCCAAAGAAAGAACTGATCTCATCGTGACCCCTCCTGGATAGGCCCCCGCGAGGCTGCGCGGCCGAAGCCGCCGTTCGCCGGAGCGGCTCTCACCGCACTCGATCTCTGTCGAGCCAGCCCCGCAAGGAGCGACATTATCCTGGACAGACGACTTTCTCAACAGCCCGGACGTGCGAATCCGTCACCAAAACCCAACGCGCTTGGCATCGCTCGGCGCTGGCGCCGCTGCGAGCGCAGCAGCCACATGAGACCACCTGTGGAGTCGAGCAAGGCGGGGCGCGGCAGCCACATGAGACCACCTGCGGAGTCGAGCCCGAGCACAGCGCGGCATCCTGAGAGCGCACATCAGCACGCTCTCATGCCAATCGCTTCCTCAGCGACCATCGTCGCCCGACGACGCCACCGACAGCGCACCTCGTTCATTCAAGGCACCTCCGGACGCGGCAGCGCGCTCGGCTCGTCGAGCGTGCCGAGCCCCTCGCCGTCGCGTCCGGAACCGTCGTCAGATCGGTGCAGATGGATGCTTCAACACGTCTCGTGGACCTCCCTGACGGGGTACAGGGGCGCCACGGGATAGCCACGGGTCACGGTGCGACGTGGGTCACCGTCGAGCCTTCCACGGGCTGGTAATTGTTGACCTCCATCGGCTCCTCGCTCGTCGTGAACTCGTACGGACCCATCACATGAATCACATCGACGCTGGGGCCGCCGCCTTCTCCGCCTCCGCCGCCTTCTCCGCCTCCGCCGCCGCTCGAGCTGCTGCTCGAACTGCTGCTGCTCGAACTGCTGCTGCTCGCGCTGCTGCTGCTGCTCGCGCTGCTGCTGCTACTCGCGCTGCTGCTGCTACTCGCGCTGCTGCTGCTCGCGCTGCCGCCGCCTTCGCCGCCCGCGCCTCCGGCCCCGGCCACCCCACCCGCGCCGCCTGCGCCGCTCATACCCCCCGCGCCGCCATCGCCGCTGGTGCCGCCCGCGCCGCCTGCGCCGCTCATCCCTCCGGCGCCGCCTTCGCCCCCGGCGCCGCCTTCGCCGCGCTCCCCGCTAGGGCCAAAGAAGAAGCGCTGGCTGCTCGGAGCCCCGTCGCCTGTGCCGGGTCTCGTGACCGTGACGTAGTCGACATCGACAACGGTCGGATTGGCCCAGGGCCCCGTGTTGCCCGCCGTGACCTGAACCCCGATCATCTCCACCACGGTGCGGTTGAAGATCGCATTTCCCGGAGCCAGCGCATCGACATCGATCTTGAGCTCCGTCCACTGTCCCAGGTCGGCAAGCGGGTTCCACGAGTAGCCGATGTTCGCATAGCCGAGATCGCCCCCGTTCTGCACGAACGGCTGCAGAGCGCCGCCCGTGCCGGCGCGGGTCCTCACGCGGAACGTGACGGTCGCGCCGGTCAGGTCGACCTTCTCGTGGAAGAAGATCATGAACTGCGTGGCCTGCATCGCCCTCGTGAGCGGCACGGAGAGCCGCGCGCAGCCAGGGCAGCCATCGCCCGGATCAACGACGCCTCCACCCGTACCGCCGCCGGCACCACCACCTGCGCCGCCATCACCGGTGGTCGCTCCGCCGCTCGAGCTGCTGCTCGCGCCCGTCAAGCCCGACGATGTGCTCGGGGGGAAGGGGAACCCCCCGCCCGTACCGTCCTGGATCGCGGGATTGTCCGTGCAACCCATGACGGCGAACGCGAAAACCAACAACCCACACACCGCCGTAGAACGAACTGTTCTCATCCTAGCCCCTCCTAGATCCATCCCGCGAGGCCCCGCGGCCAATGCCGCCGTTCGCCTTCAGCGGCTCCGACCACGCCCGAGCTCCTCCGAGCCAAACAGCACGGGACGAGACTATCCTGGACAGAGCAACTTCTCAACAACACGGACGTGCGGATCCGTCGTTACAGTTCAGCTCATTTCGCGATCACCGACGCCGGCGCCAATGCGCGTGAAGAGGCCACATCATGCCACCTGCGAAGTCGCGTCCGGAGCGCGGGCGCCCGCCGGCGCCAGCGGCCGAGCGTCCCTGGCTGCTCGGCCGTGGTGCGGTGTCGAGGCGACGGCGGCGCGCGGCACCGATAGAGAGAGCGGCCTCATCGGGGGCGCAGGGCTCAGCGCCCACCGGGCGACGGGGCGGCGGTGGGGTGGAGTAGCATCATGGCAATGGCGATCACATAAAACGAGAGGCCGACGAGCAGGAACGCGATGGCGACACGGTAGATCGTGGTCTTGCGATCGCGGTAGGCGAGCGAGGCGAAGAGCCAGCCGCGCAGGTCGTCGCCCGGTTGCTCGGTGAGCCAGCGGATGTGCTGCACACCCCAGACGATCAGGGTCGCGGAGAGCAGGACGATCGCCACGCCGGCGATGATCAGCCCCTGCGCGTGGGGGCTGGTGCCGGCGATGAGGCGGCCGGAGAAGCCGGTCGTGGTGATGACGATGCCGCACAGACCGATGAGCACCTGAGCGCGGTTGTGGAGCACGGCGAACTGCCGCTCCAGGATCCCGTGGATGACGTCCCAGGACCCGGCGCCCGCGAGCTCGATGAGCCGGTCCGCCTCCTCCTCTCTCTCGATCTTCTTCATGGCAGGCGCCCTAGCACCGCGGCGCCCGCGCCTCATCACGCCGCCCCGCGCGCGCGACGAACAGCCCGAACGCCGCGCCCGTCAGCGCGACGAGGAGCGCGCCCGAGGCCCACAGCACGGGGCGGTGCCCGTAGCGATCGACGCCCATCCCCACGACGGGCCCGAGCAGCACGAAGGCGAGGCGGAAGAGAAAGCTGCGGAGCGAGACGCAGCTCGCGCGATCGCCGTCGGGCGCGAGGCGCTGCTCCTCGTGGTGGAGCAGCGGCATGTGCAGCCCACGCACGAGCGTCAGCAGGAAATAGAACGCGACCCCGAGCACGTGGCGCGAGAGCGCGAGGCCGAGGTACCCGACCGCGACCAGGACGACGCACGCGAGCAGCGTCCCCGTCATGCCGAGGCGGCGGCCGGCGCGCTCGCTCAGCATCGAGCCGAGCGCGGTGGTGAAGCTCGCGACGGCCCACATGGGGCCTATCCACGCGACCGGGGCGCCGGCCTCGGTCGCGTACAGCGCCATGAGCCACGTCGGCAGGTACGACGCGAGCGCGAGCGCGACGCCGAGCAGCAGCACCGCGCGGAAGTCGGCGCGCTCGAACAGCGCGTCGCGCACGATCGCGCGCATGCGGCCCAGGTGGTCCTCGACCTTCGGCTCGGCGCGCCGGGTCTCGCCGAACCGGAGCGCGATCCCCGCCGCGAGCGCCCAGGCCGCGGCCTCCATCGCGAACGGCAGGCGGGACCAGCGCGCGTAAAGGAAGCCCGCGGCGAGCGCGGCGCTCCCCGAGGCGATCTGCGCGATCGAGCGCATGCGGCCGTACCAGCGGGCGAACTCGTGCTCTTTGCCCTGCTCTCGCAGCGAGTCGAAGAGGAGCGCGGAGTCCGCCCCCGAGACAAGGGAGAACCCGACGCCGAGCACGAGCTCGGCGAGCAGCACCGACCAGAGCCCGCGCGAGAGCGCGTAGAGGACCCAGCCGGCGAGGATGCAAAAAGAGGCGATCACGAGCGCGCGTCGGTGGCCCAGGCGATCGGCGATGTAGCCCGACGGGAACTCGAAGAGCGCGATGCTCAGGCTGAACGCGCCCTGCACGGCCATCATGGTGGCCACGCTCATGCCGATGTCCTGCGTCCAGAACAGCGGGAAGATGGCCGCCGGGAACATCAGCGATTGAACGCCGTGGTAGACGCAGATGCGCCAGGGGTTCTGCTGGACCGACGACATGGCGGGGAGTCCTTGGGCCCGCGCTGCCGCGGGCGCGCCGGACGCCTAGAACTCGGTCCCGATCATGTACCTGAGCTGCCCCGTCTTCAGCGAGAAGACGTAGAGCGCCGTCCAGCTGGCGAAGAAGACGTCGTTCGCCGAGATCGAGATCCCGGACGAGACCTGCGACTTCTTGTGGACCTGCACGTCCCACAGCCGCTTGCCGGTGCCGGCCTCGAAGCAGGCGAGGCGCGTGCCGTCCTTGTGATCCTTCATGTCATAAGGGACGACCAGGAACCCGCCTTCATAGGCCCCCGCCTCCACCCCCGTCGCCCTCGTGGTCAGCGGGTCGACGCCGGGCACCACCATCTTCCAGAGGACCTTTTTCTTGTCCACCGCGGCCACCATGCCGACCTGGCTGCCCTTGCTCCGGCCGCCGAGCAGGAACCGCGGCCCGGGCCCGCTCGGGATGATCGCGCCGCTCACCGACATGCCCTCGACCTCATGCGAGCCGGGCAGCCCGAGCTCGTCGAACTCGTGCCAGCGGGCGAACCGATAACCCGGCGCCTCTTCCTGGATCGAGCTCGGGACCGTCTTGCAGGCCACGCCCTTCGCGAGCTCGCGCCGCGTCCCGGTCGCCGGATCGAGCCCGTGCTTCGCGTCGTCGACCGTCTCGACGACGATGACGCCGTCGCCCTGGCACAGCCGCCTCGCCTTCTCACCGAGCAACGCCGCCCACGACGGCGTCCCGGTGCGCAGATCATAGGCCTGCGCCTTGCCGAGCGCGTCGATCGAGATCAGACGGCCGGCGACGATCGCGCGCCGCGCCTCGTGGTTGGCCGCGTCCTTGGTGAGCGCCGCCGTCTTCCAGATCGGCTTGCCGTCGCGCCCGTCGTAGGCCGCGATCCACTCCTCGCCGGCGGGGACATTGCTCTTGCCGATCACGTCCGGCGCGCCGTCGCCGTTCACGTCGGCGAGCATCGGCCGATCGCTGAAGTACGTGTTCGGTCCCAGGCCGAGGAGCGGCGTCGACCGGCCCTTGGACGGCCCCGACGCGCTGAACATGAAGGCGCCGGCGGCCGCGCCGGCCACGACCATGGCCATGACGACCGACATCACGATGACCCCCGCCGCGTTGCTGGACGGCGGGGCGACCCGGACGACGTGCATGCCCTGCGGGATCGGCGCGGTGGTCGGCTTCCTGCCGCGATCGATGAGCGACCGCGCGCCGCAGTACTGGCAGGTGACTGCATCCATCGCCGGCTGAATCGGCAGCGGGGCGCCGCAGCGCGGACACCTGGAATCGACGATCCTAGCCATCGTTCCACTCTACACGAGCTCGCGACTGTCTATTTCTTCTTCTCGCGCTCACCCGGGGCCGCGCGCGACGCCGCGCGGCCCGAGGGCGGGGGCTCCAGCAGCGCCGCGCGGGTGAGCCCCATCCCACCGAAGCGCTCGGCCACCTCCGCCACGACGCCCTCGAGGCGCCGGCGGCGCTCGGAGGCGACAGGGAACAGGCTCAGCGTCGGACCGCCGGTCTCGCTCGTCAGGTCGCTCGCGGCGACGCCGACGAGCCGCACGGGCCGCGAGAGATCGAAGCGCGAGAGCAGCCCCTTCGCGCAGGTGTAGATCGAGTCCGTGTCGCTGACCGGCTCGGACAGCGTCGTCTGGCGCGTCCGCAGCGTGAAGTCCGAGTACTTGAGCTTCACCACCACCGCGCGGCAGGACAGGCCCGCCTTGAGCAGGCGCCGCGCCACGCGGCCCGACAGATCGAGCAGCCAGCGCTCGATCGGCTCCCTGCCCCGGAGGTCCTCCTCCACGGTCTCCTCCGCGCCGATCGACTCCGCCGCGCGGCCCGGGACGACCGCGCGCTCGTCGACGCCCGCGGCGAGCAGCCGCACGTGCTCGCCCCACGCGGGGCCGAGCAGCTCCTGGAGGCGCGGCGCGGGGCAGCGCGCGAGATCGCCGATGGTCGCGAGCCCCGCCGCGCGCAGCCGCTCGGCCGCGCGCGGGCCCACGCCCCACATGCGCTCGAGCGGCAGCGGCGCGAGGAAGGCGGCGACGTCGGCGGGGACCACGACGAGGCCGTCGGGCTTTCGCAGATCGCTCGCGATCTTCGCGGCGAACTTGCAGGGCGCGACGCCCGCGGAGGCCGTGAGCCCGGTCTCGTCGCGGATCGCGCGCTTGATCTGCGCCGCGATCGCCTCGCCGTCGCCGAAGAGCGCGCGGCTCGCGGTCACGTCGAGGAACGCCTCGTCGAGCGACAGCCCCTCCACGAGCGGCGTGAAGCGGCGGAAGATCGCGAAGACCTGCGCGCTCACCTCGGCGTAGCGGGCGTGCCGCACCGGCACGACGATCGCCTGCGGGCAGCGGCGGAGCGCCTCGACCATCGGCATCGCTGAGCGGGCGCCCGAGGCGCGCGCCTCGTACGACGCGGCCGCGACGACGCCCCGCCGGGAGGCGCCGCCCACCAGGACGGGGCGGCCTCGCAGCGACGGGTCGTCGAGCTGCTCGACCGACGCGAAGAACGCGTCCATGTCGATGTGGAGGATCTGTCGCATCGCGGGGCGCCGATCGCACCCGAGGAGCGCGCCGGGATCAACCGCCGGTGTCCGGATCCATCTCGTTCCACCCGGGCACACGGGCGGGCAGGTCAACCGCCGGCGCGCGCCGCGAGCCGCCCGGGTCGGGTCAGCCGCCGGGGGGGCCCAGGATCACCGGCCCTGGCGAGAGGACGTGGGTGCCGTTCATCAACCACACCGCTATCTGGCTCGTCCCCAGGCGTTGCCACACCACATCCGACATCAGATCGGCGTTGACGTCGCCGGCGGCGACCGCTGTCCAGCCGCCGCCGATCGGCCCGGGGATCACCGGCCCCGCGTCGAGGAGCTCGACGCCGTTCATCAGCCAGATCGCCACGAGGCCCCTCTCCTCGTTGCTCCAGAGCACGTCCGACATGCCGTCAGCGTTGAAGTCGGCCGCCCAGAGGATGTCCCATCCATCGCCGCTCGGCCCGGGGATCACCGGCCCCCGTCCGATGACCTCCGTGTTGCTCATCAGCCACACCGTCATCAAATTGTGCACCTCGTCGTTCCAGATCACATCCGCGATGCGATCGAAGTTGAAGTCGGGCACGGGGCCGATCTCCCAGTCGCCGCCGGGCCCCGGGATGAATGGCCCCGGCGCGAGCAGCTGGACGCCGTCCAGCAGCCACACCGTCATCAGGTTCTGCTCCTCGTTGTAAAAGAGCACATCCGAGGCGAGGTTGCGGTTGAAGTCGTTCGGCCGGATCACCCAGCCTCCGCCTCGCGGCCCCGGGAGCATCGGGCCCTGCGCGAACGGCCGGCCTCCGTCCGTCAGCCAGATCGTTATCAGGTCCCGCTCATCGTGACGCCAGAGCACGTCCGCCAGGCCGTCGAGGTTGAAGTCGTGCCCTATGGCGACCCAGCCTTTGCCGGCCGGCCCGCGAAGGATCGGGCCCGGCGTGAGCAGCTGGACTCCGTCCATGAACCATACGGCCATGAGGCTGCGCTCGGGGTCGATCCAGAGCACATCCTGCTTTCCGTCGAAATTGTAGTCGATCACCTCGATGACCCGCCACCCGTAGGTGCTGGCCCGCTGTTCTGCGACCCCGAGGGAGGGCGTCGCGGCCGCCGCGGATCCGCCCTCGTCGAGCAGGTCGACGCCGGCCGCGCAGCCGAGCACGGCGTGAATCGCAGCGGCGGCACACAGATACTTGGTCACGACCACAGGACTCGTCACGCTCGCCTCTCTTGCGCCGCGCGCGCGGCACGGCCGCCGATCCTGGGGGGATGCGCGACCTCGCCCGTGGGCACGCCGCTCACGCGCCTCCTGGGACGGCAAGCGCCAGTCCATCCGAGACCGGCGTTTGCGCCGGGAGTGTTCGCGCCGTGGACGCCGCCGCGGCGCGCACAGGGGAGCGCGCTCCACTCCACGCTTCTTGCAGGGAGCGTCGCCCCATAGGACTTCTATGCTCATCGAGCTGGTCTCACGGAGGACTCCCGAGCTCACGGCGCTCACGGGCTCGCTGCACTCTGGCCGCCGCCGCCCCGGAGTCGGAAGAAGAGGCCTCCCGGGACACCGGGACGCGGAAGGCGACGATCGGCTCCTCGGCGCTCTCCACGCCCGAGTGGCTCCGTCTCTTCGCTGCTCTGATCGCAACCCAGGGGAGTGAACATGTTCGTTCCTGACGTGAAGCGCGTGCTCGCCACGGCGATGCTGCTCGTTCCATCCACCACTTGCGTGAGCCCGCGCGAGGCGTCCGAGGTGCCCGAGCGCGCGGACAGCGGCGTACGGGCCGGGGTCGGCGAGGCCCGGCAGGCCCTGTGTTTTGGTCAGACGATCACGAACGTCCTCGTTCTACCGGAGACGTTCCACTGGGAGGACGCCGCCCACCTGCTCCGCGTGGCGGAGGGGTTCGGCCCGCGGACCCTCAGCGTCTCCGTGTCAGCGAGCGTCTCGCCGGCGGTGCGCGTGCTGAGCACCGTCACGCCCCGGCCGCCCCAGGCGGCGGAGCGCACACGGGCCAGTCGCGCGCCCAACAACCTCTGGCCCTTCCCGGCGCTCGCGGAGGAGGACCCGTTCGGGGTCTTCCAGCCCTTCCCGGGCGGCGCCGGCGGCACCGGCACCTGGGGCCCTCAGCCCTCGACGGGGATGCCGGGCAGCGGCGGCGGCTGGAGCTATCAGCCCGCGCCGGGCATGCCGGGCGGCGGCACCTGGGGTCCTCAGCCGACCTCGGCCACGCCGGGCGGCGACACGTCCCCGGGCGCCCAGCCCACACCGGGCCCGCTGGATGACTGCGTGCCGTCGGACGACCAGATCACCAAGGCGGTCGGGTTCGACGTGAGCGCGAGCGTCGGCCTCGACGCGACCTCGGTCCTGTTCGTGCCCACGGCCGCGCTCGCGCGGGTCTCGGCCTATCCGGTCTACCAGCAATACACATGGGATATCGTCAGCACCACCGGCTGGAACTGGGAGACCCATGCAGCGGAGACCGTCGTCGTGGGCTCTGGCATCGCCTACAGGCCGATCGGTATCTATTTCGATACCGACCTCATCTATGATCTGGCCGCGATCGGCGGCGGTCTGATCGACCCGGGCCCGTACGTGGATCCCGGCGGCGGCAACGGCGGTGCGGGCAACGGCTCGACGCCCCCCGATGAAGGGGAGGCCAGCGGCGCCGGGACGACCGGCGTCGCGGCCACCGCCGCGGCCACCGGCGGCACGGGCACGGGAGCCGGCGCTGGCGGCCCTGGCGATTCGGGATCCGGCGCCGGTGGCCGCGACGGCGCCGGCGGCGACGGCGCGGGCGGCGCCGGCGCCAACGACGGCGCGGGCGGCGCGGGTGGTCCTTGGATCATCGATCCGTAGACCGCTGGCAGCGCCGGCGCTTCACGTAGGGCGGCCGGCACCGGCGGGGACTCGCAAAGCAGCCTACCTGGACGATGCGGCGCGCAGCCCAGCGCGCCGCCCCTACCGCGCCGCCCGCGCGATCTCGTCGGCCGCCCGCGCCCTCTCCTCCGCCGCCTTCGCGAGCGGCCCCGTCAGGAGCGCCTGCGCCTCACGGAAGCGCGCCGCCACGTCGGACCAGTAGCTCGCCTCCGCGCCCTGCGGGGCGGCGAGCTGCTTGATGAGCGCCGCGTCGTACGCCGCGATGCCCGCGTACGCCGAGGCGGGCTTCGCGCGGGCCACCCAGTCGAGCGCGGCGAGCTCGCCCAGGCCGAGCCCCGCGAGCGGCGCCCGCCGCATCATGAGCGCCGCGTCCTCGGGGCCGTTGCGCAGGCCGAGCGCGACAGCGAGCAGCGCCGTCGCCTCGGCGGGGCGCGGGGTGTCCTTGGGCCACGCCGCGAGCAGCGCGGTCGCCTGATCGAAGTCCACGGCCCGCCAGTAAAGCCGCCCGAGCTCGAGCCGCGCCCTCGCGTAGAGGAGCCTCGACTCGGGCGAGAGCTGCGCGGTGCGCAGCGCCGCGCGGTGCTGGAGCGGGACGCCCCGGCCGAGCAGGACGCGCAGGAGCTCGGGCCGCGCCGCCGCCTCGGGCGCGATCAGGCGGCCCGCGTAGTACGTCGGCAACCGGGCCGCGAGCCGCTCGACGGCCGACGAGGGGGCGGCGCCCGCTGCGGGCGGCGGCAGCTCCAGCGCGTCCAGCGCGTCGACGCGCCGGCCGCCGTAGAGGCGGGAGAGCATCTCGCGCGCGCCGTCGACGCGGGCGTCGCGGAGCACGCCGACCGACGAGAGCTCGCGCAGGCCGACGAGCGCGGCGTCACGGCCGCGGGCCTTCCAGGGATCGAGCAGCTGATCGAGCTCGCCGTAATAGACGTTGGCGAGCTCCGCGTCCTTCCGCATGGCGTCCGGCAGCGGCGCGGACCGGACCGCCTCGACGAGCCGCATGTCGGCCCGCCCGGACTCCACGGCGACGATGCCCTTCGCGTAGAACGGAAGCTCGACGCCGCGCCGCCCGAGATCCTCGATCGCCCGGGCCTGCTCCGTCACCCACGCGAAGAGCGGCCCCTTGGTGAACGCGAGGACGCGCTGGACATCGTAGGGCGGCCGCAGCGTGGGCGGCTCGGTCGCGGTGCGCGCGAGCCGGGCGGAGAGCGTCAGGCCGAGCAGCACCTGGTAGAGGTCGCCCCGGAGCGCGGCGGGCGGCGCTTCGAGGAGCGGCGCGGCGATGGCGTCGCCGCAGGTGATGGGCGCGAGCTCGGCCCGGAGCGCGCGCGCGAGGCCCGCCTCGAGGCCCGCGCACGCCTCGACGCCCGCGAGCCGCGCGTCGCGCTTCGCCGCGTCGTCCTCGGCGAGCGCGGCGTCGAGCGCCTCGATCGCGCCCTGCGCGTCGCCGCAGGGCTGCGCTGGCGCGACGGCGGCGCGCCGCACGAACGCCTCGCACGCGCGCGGCGCGGCGGGCACGCCGGCCGGCGCCGGGGGGACCAGCGCGGTCTTCGGGTCGAAGGGCGCCGGCTTCAGGATCGGGAGCCACTCGTCCTTGAGCGTGCCGTGGACGGCGAAGGCCTCTTCCTCCGGGAGCGGCGCCGGCGGCGGGGTCGCCGGGCGGCCGTCGCCCGGCGAAACCGGCGCGTTCGGCGCGGGCGGAGGCGCCCCGGCGCAGGCCGCGAGGGAGAGCCCGATCGCGGCGGCGAGGGCGTTGAAGGCGAAGTGCGAGCGAAGGTGGGAGGGCATCACGTCTCCTTGGACACGGGCGGTCCGCAAAGGTTTCGCGGAGGAGCGGCGGGCGTCCATCACAATCCGAGCGGGGGCGCAACCCGGGCGCCGGCGACGGCACGACGCCGCGGCCGGCGCCCGACCCGGGGTCTCTCTCCCGGTCACGCTCTCACCACGGCCCGACAGCCGCGTTCGACGGGCATCGATCGCAGAACGCAAACAGCAAACCTTGTGATGCGCATCGCACCCACGGCCCTTGACAGCTCCGTCCTCAATGCGATGTCATCGTCTCGAAGGACAACCATGTACACTGGGATGCCTACCGTTCGGGACTGCCTCCATCGAGCCGGCGCGTGGCTGGGTGCTCGCAGGCGACGCATGCGCTGTATGGAGACCGGGCTGATTGTGGGACTCGCGTCCCTGCTCTCGACGTCCTGCTCGTCGACGGCGCCCGATGAGCCCGATGAGCCCGAGAACGCCATCAGAATTGGGGCCCTCCTCCCCTTCTCCGGGGGCGAGTCGGCCATCGGCCGCAACCTCGAGCAAGCCATGTTGCTCGCGGTCCAAGACCTGAACGCCGCGGGCGGGCTCGAAGGGAGGCCGTTCGACGTCGTGAGCCGAGACAGCCACTCGAACCCGGACCGCGGGCTCGACCAGCTGCTCTCGCTGATCTACACGGATGATGTCCGTTACCTGGTAGGGCCCGAAGAGAACGAGCTCGCCCGCGACATCGCGATCGAGGTGAAGAAGGAGGACATCCTCCACATGCTGACGGGTTATGCCGCGCCCTCCATCGCGCGCCGTGAGGACGACGGCGGCAGGATGAGGCTCGCCCCTTCCCCGCTCGGCATCGGCTGCGCGCTCGCGAAATACATCGTTAGCGAGGGTGTCCGCACCGCCAACAGCCTCTCCGCGCGGGACGACTACAACACAGCCGTCAGCACCGAGTTCACGTCCCATTTCGCGGCGCTCCAGGGCAGGATCCTCCCCTCGGTGACGTTCAAGCCGGGCGCACAGACGTACAAGGACAAGATCAAAGCCGCCTTCTACCTGGACGACGACACGGAGCGGGCGCCGGCCGGCCGCACGCTGCTGGCCGCCTATCCCGCCGCCGCCTCGACCATCGTGACCGAATGGACCGTCCACGGGCGTCCGGGCAGGTGGCTCCTCGGGCCTGCGTTGCACACCCAGGTGTTCCTCTCCAACATCCCTCAAGGCGCGCTCGATGACTCCTACGGGATCTCGCCCTCCCTCAGCCTGCGGAGCGAGTGCACCCCCAAGGACGAAACCGGGGAGAAGCTCGATTGCACGAACTGGAACACCACCGCCTTCACCTATCACTTCTCCCGCCGGTGGAACCGCGAGGTGCCGTTCCCCGCAGCGCACTTCTATTACGACGGCGTCGTCCTCATCGCGATGGGCCTCGTGTACGGCTACGCGACCACCGGGCAGATCATCACGTCCGGACATGAGCTGCGGCAGAAGATCCTCGAGCTCAACGACCCCAAGAACGACGTCGCCTTGTGGTGGGATCTGAGCACCGCGATGGCCAGGCTCCGCGCGGGGACCCCGCTCCGCTACATCGGCGCAGCCGCCGAATACGAGTTCGACTCCTACGGGGCGAGCCAGAATCACATCATGCAAACGTGGACCATCGAAGGCGACAAGTTCCGCGATCTCGACCCCTTCGACGCCAAGTGTGTGGTCCAGCAGTGATATAGAGCGCTGCAGCTTATTGGAGCGGTTTTCAGCTGAGCCTGGTACGAGCGTCGCAGAGCGGCGGTCTCCCGCACAGGAGACGGGCCCAGATCGGCGTTTTCGGCGCGCAAGCGCACTCCGGTGCGCTGAGCACCGAAAACGCCGAGGTGGGCCCGTATCCGAAGCGGGTGACCGTCGCTCAGTAGCGGTGTCGTAGCTCGAAGAAGATCTCGCGCGGCGCGAGCGGGTACTCGAAGCCCGAGAAGCCGGGATCCGGGCCGAAGGTGCCGAGGATGTTCTTGGCGCGCACGGCCAGGGTCGTCTCGTGCCCCGGGATGATCCACAGGTTGCGCGCGACCAGGCTGGCGTTCCACCTGAGGTACGTGGGCAGCTCGAACGCGCCGCCGGCCTCCAGGGTGCTCGCCTCCGCGGACTGCCGGGGCCCGACGAGGATCCCTTGCGTCGAGAGCTCCAGCGGCACGGAGCTCGGCGACGGCAGCTTCACATAGGCGCCGGCGCGGGCGATCCAGCGCGGGTACGCGACCATCGACGAGCCGACCAGATCCGCCTGGTACCCCACCTGGCCGGAGTCCCGGGTGGAATGCACGGTCTCGAACGACCCGTAGCCCCCGAAGGCGTCGCCGTGCCGCAGCTCGGCGCGGGTCGCCCAGATCAAGGACTTCTGGCTGGCGATGTTCAGCGCCGTCTTGTTGATGCCCCGCGGGACGAACTCTGCCTTGTCGTTCAAGAGGCTGTACGACACCCCCGTGCTCGCCGAGGCCCAGACAGCAGGCCTCCACGTCAGCTCCGCGTCCACGGTGTGGATGAGCTGAGGCGACAGGCGCTCGTTCCCGATCACGTCGCCCGGCACGAGGGGCTCGGCGAAGAGCAGATACGGGGACGGCGCCTTGAAGGCGCTGCCGTACAGCAGCTTGGCCACGACCGTCTTTCCCAGGTGCGAGGTCGCCCCGAACCGACCGGTCAGCTGATTGCCATACTTGCTGTGGTGATCGTAGCGGAGCCCGCCCGTGACCTTCAGCCACGGATCGAGCACCTTGAGGTTGGCGCTAAGGAGCGCCCCGATGTCGACAAGCTCGGCCGATTGCTGCTCCCGCTCCGGCGAGCCGAAGGACTGCCCCGTTTCCTTGGTGACCCGGCGGAAGGACGGCAGGTCCTCCTTGTCGTAGACGGACTCCAGATTCAATATCAGGTTGAATCGGTCCCACGGCATCCACCGGGCCTCGACGCTCGCGTCCACGCCGCGATACGCCATGCGCCGCTCGATGTAGTACCAGCCGCCGGCGAGGTCGACGCGGTCGTCCGGCAGGACGCCGCCCTGGAAGTACATCCCTTGCACCGCGAACGCGAGCTCCCGGTTCAGCTGGTAAAGCCCGTCGATCGCCACGCGACGCTGCTGGAGGCTGACCACCGTGCCGACACGGTTCCCCTCGTCGTCCGTCCCGCCGGTGAGCTGGGCCCATTGCGCGAAATCCCCGCCGCGCCGGAGGCCTGACCAGTACGCGCTGAGCCTGAGGTGGTGCCCACGCTCGGGATGGCGATACCCGATGCGCGCCCCGACGACCCCCGACAAACGCTCGAGGTTCTGGGCGTCCAGGCGCCCCGCGTTGTAGGGCGGGATGCGTGGAAGCGGGGACTGGGTAGGCATCTCCAGGCCGCTTCGATCGTCGAGCTCCCCCGCGGCCGTCAGCATCATCTCGAAGCGATCGGTGAACATGCCGCCCACGAGGTCGAAACGGCCGCGCGGGTGGTCCCTCGTCACGCCGACTTGCACCGTGCCGTCGACGAAGGGAATGTCCTCCGGATCGAGGGTGATGATGTTGACGACCCCGAGGAACGCATCGGCGCCATAGAGCGCCGACGCCGGACCGCGGACGATCTCGATCTGCTTGATGGACGACAGCGGGATCAGCTCCGTGCCCAGCCAGTTGCCGCTGGTGGTCCGGAACGCCGCCGATCGACCGTTGATCATCACCTTGATCCCGCCGCTCTCGGCCCCCAGCCCGCCCGTCATCCCCTGCACGCCGGCGTTCGGCAGGATGTGGTCGTCGATGAGATAGAACCCGACGACGTGCTCCAGCACCTCGCCGACGCTGGTGTATCCCCAGCGCTGGATCTCTTCGGCGGTGATCGCCGTCATGATGGCGGGCGCGTCGTCGAGGGTCTCCAGCGTCTTGGTGGCGGTGGACACCTCGACGTCGAGCAGCCTCAAGAGGTCGACGTCCTCGAGCGCGTCGTTCCGGCGCTCACCCCCCACCGCCTTCGGCGCTCCCGGCGCCGTCGCGGTCGTCGGCTGGGCCCATGCGAGACCGGGGATCGAAGCGATCACCAGCGCAACCATCCACCGGGTTTCGAGTGAGGCAAGCATCATGCGGGTTCAGTGGGCTCCAGACATTCGTCCATCATCGATTCGGCGCGATCGTCACGTCGCCTTGGCGGTCGCGGCGAGCTCCTCCTTCAGGGCAGCGCTCACGGAGTCGAACTCGTCACGTAGCCGCGTGAGGTCGCCCGCCTGCGGCAGCTCGCCTTGACCCGCGGCGAGCTGCATCTTCTCCGCCAGCTCCGCGACGCGCGCCGCGCCGATCGAGAGCATGCTGCCCTTCAGCTTGTGAGCGTGCGCCTTGATCTCTGCAGCCACGGCGCTCCGGATGACCGCCTCCAGGCCATCGAGCTGCGCCGGCACGTTCTTGAGGACGAGCTCGATCAGCTTCCGCGAGCGCGGGACCTCCGGGTCGAGCACCGGCGCGCGCGCCGCCTCCAGCTCGGGGGCGGAGGGAGACCGCGACGACGCCGGCTCGTCCCGGCTCAGGACCACGTGCCGCCACAGGGTCTTCTGCAGAGATTGAGGGCGTACCGGCTTGGCCAGATAATCGTCCATCCCCGCCGCGAGCACCCGGTCCCGCTCGCCGACGAGCGCGTGCGCCGTCAGCGCGATGATCACCGTGTGGCGATTCCGCGAGCGCTCCCAGGCGCGGATCTCCTGGGTGGCGGTGTACCCGTCCATCACGGGCATCTGGCAATCCATGAGCACGGCGACATACCGCTTTCGCTTGACGCACTCGAGAGCCTCCTGGCCGTTGCACGCGGTCTCCACGCGCAGGCCCAGCTGCTCGACCTGCTCCATCGCCACGTAGCGGTTGATCTCGTTGTCATCGACGACCAGCACGGGGAGCTTGCTCGCGATCTTACCCGGCTCCACGCCCGGCTTGCTAGGCGGCGGGGTCGAGGCGCCCGTGAGCGCGCTCTGCAGCGTGTTGTACAGCTCGGAGACGCGGAGCGGCTTGGGGAGCTGCGTGACCATGCTGGAGTCCATCCCGCTCAACGTCACGCTCGATCCCATGTGATAGAGCGCCACCACGGGCAACGTCTGCAGCGCCGGGACCGACTGGATCGTCCTGAGGAACTCCTCGAGGCCGAGATCGTCCATCTGGACACCGACGACGGCGGCGCTGAACGGCCGCTTCTCCAGCACCGCGAGCTCGAGCCGGTTGATCGCGTCCCTGCCGGAGGCCGCGGACTCGGCGTCGAAGCCCCAGGCCACCAGGTGCTCCACCACGACGTCGCGCCAGCTCCTGCTGTTCTCCACCACGAGCGCGCGGCGCCCGCTCGCCCACTCGGCGGAGCGGATCTGCTCGCCTCCGGCGGTGACGCCGACCCTGATCGTGAACCAGAACCGGCTGCCCTGCCCCGGCGTGCTGTCGAGGCCGACCTCGCCGCCCATGACCTCGACGAGGCGCTTGCTGATCGCGAGCCCGAGGCCCGTGCCGCCGTGCTTGCGGACCAGCGAGCCGTCCACCTGCGAGAAGGCCGCGAAGAGCTTCTTCTGGTCGTCGGGCGCGATGCCGGGGCCGGTGTCCACAACGGAGAGCTTGATGAGCGCCGTGGCCTTGTCCTGCTGAGAGATCGAGGCGTCGATCAGCACCTCTCCGCGCTCGGTGAACTTGATCGCGTTGCCGACCAGGTTGGTGAGCACCTGGCGGAACCGGTCGGGATCGCCCACGATGCCCGTGGGGACGCGGCGCTCGACGCGGTACACGAGCTCGAGGCCCTTCTCGTGCGCCTGGCTCGCCATCAGCTCCGCGACCTCCTGGATGACGAGGCGCAGATCGTAGGAGACGTGCTGCGCCACGTACTTGCCGGCCTCGAGCTTCGAGAAGTCGAGCACGTCGTTGATGATCGACATCAACGTGTTGGCGGAGGCGTCGACGGTCTCCACGTAACGCCGCATCTTGCCGTCGAGCGACTGGTTCTGCATGAGCCGGATGACCCCGAGGATCCCGTTCATCGGCGTCCGGATCTCGTGGCTCATGTTGGCGAGGAACTCGCTCTTCATCCGCGACGCCTCGAGCGCCTGCTCGGTCTTCACGCGCAGCTCCTCGAACGCCTGCTCGTTCGCCTCGACCATGCTGTTGAAGGCCGATCCGAGCAGCTCGAGCTCGTCGCCGCTCGTGATCTGCACGCGCTCCCACTTCTTCCGATCCACGATGGGCGATTCGGTCGGCGGCGCGCTCGATCGGAGCCCGGTGGCGATGGCCCCCGCCGCCGTGCGCAGCGCGAGCAGCGGCTCGGTGATGTGGACGGCGACCCGCTTGACGAGGAAATAGCTGGCCGCCCCGCTGCCGAGGATCAGCGCCACGATCAGGCCGAGCGTGGTCACGAGCCGGTTCGCGGCGAGGTCCCGGGCCTGGACCATGCGCTCGACGACGCTCCTCGTGCTGATGCCGTAGATCACGCTCCCGGCGTGGGCCCCCTCCGAGATGACCGGGGCCGCGACCTCGAGGACGTCCTCCCCGCCCAGGGGGTTCTGCCGCCGCCGCAGCACGAGCCGGGACTGGTGCGCTGTGCTGATCCCGAGGGACTCCAGGTCCGCCGCTGTGTAGTTCGGCGCCGCCGGGCCGGGCGGGTCCTTCGAGGCGGGCGCCCGGGCCAGGCCGCTCGCCGCCCAGACCCGGTTCTCCGCGTCGAAGAACACCCCGTAGGCGATGTCGTTGTTCTCCGAGACGGTCTGGTGAATGAGCGCCTTGACATCCCCGAAGAGGTTGTCCGCCACCAGGCTGCGCAGGGCCAGCGCCTGGTTGAAGCCGAGCAGGCGCGCCTTCTCTTCCAGGCCGCTCAGGAGCTCCTGCTCACGCTTGGCCTGGACCGCACGATCCGTCGAATAGATGAGCGCGCCGCTCGCGAGCAGCGTGGTGCCCCCGAGCAGCAGCAGCGCCCCCAGGATCAGGCGCAGCAGCTTGATGCGGAGCGAGCCGTGGGTGTTCGGGGTTGCCATGCACTCTACTTTGGACGCCTCATCGAGGGCGGCGGGTTAGAGGAGGACGACGCCGCAGAAGACCCCGCAGACGAAGGCGGCGGCGGGCTGGTCTTCCCGGCGCGCGAGGCCACCGCGCGCTCGACCGCCGGCGCCAGCGCGACGTGCAGCTTCGCTTTCGAGACGATGCCGTCGGCGCCGACCTTCTCGCCGATCGCGCTCAGCTTGTCGATATCACAGCTGGAGACGAGGACGATACCCAGGTTCGAGAGCTGCGCGTTGTCCCGGAGCAGCTTCGCCAGCTTGTCGCCGTTGATGGTCGGCATGTTGATGTCGAGCGCGACCACGGAGATCTTGTCTCGCTTGATGACCGCCGTCGCGCCGATGGGCGTGGCGAGCTCGACCACATCGAAGCCGGCCCTGACCAGGACGGCGCGCATCGCCTCGCGAGCGATCTCGTCGTCATCGATCACGAGCACCCGGATCATGACGGCGCGCTCCAGGGGCGGCAGCTACGCGCGCGACGCTCTCCACGCGACGAGCAGATGGCGGGCGAGCCCGGGAGCTCGATGGTTCGAGCTGGCCCGTCGCATCGTGACCATGTGCCCGGTTGGAAAGGTAATCGCACGGCGCCTCCATTCCCCCCGATACGCGCTCACCTACCGATGAGAAAGTCAACCTGGCCGAACTGACTGGAATTCAGCCCGAAGCGCCGTGCGAGCCTCACGTCGACCAGGCGTTTCACCGAGATGGGCAGGCGGACGCCCGACGACCGGAGCTTCCAGTCGGCGTCCGCGAGCTCGTAGAGGACATCCGCGGCTTGCACCGCGAGCGCCTGGGTGTCGGGGATGGCAGCGAACGTCCCGAACTCCGCGTGCTCGTTCACGAGCGAACGCACGGCCACGACCACCGGCGCGCCGAGCCGGTCCACGTAGGGCAGCCAGACGTTGGTCAAGAACCTCGGGCTCAGGAGGCCATTGTCGTTCGGCAGCCAGATCGCGTCGACCTTCGCCCGCTGGAGGTTCACCAGCGCGGCGCGGAGGTCCTGCACGCGCGGCTTGTTCGAGAGCTCTTCCTTGACGAAGGTCAGCTTCTCGACGTGCATGAGCGATTCTTGTCGCGCGATGTGATCCGCGAAGCCCTGGCGGTAGACGACGCCGACCCGATGAGCGTCGAGGCCCAGCGTGCGCAGGCCCACCATGGCCGTGACCGCCGGCACCTCGTAGGAGATGGCGACCGAGTTGGGGACGGTGCGCTGGAGCTCCTCGGCGAAGGACGCCATCAGGATCAGCGCGACCGGCGAGGTCGGGACGGTGCGCGCCCACTCGCGATACAGGAGCACGGTCGAGTTGTTGACAAGCACCACCGCCTGCGGGCGATCGCGGGCGACGATCTGCGCCACGAGATCGGGGCTCGACGCCTCGCCGCGCAGCAGCGAGATGATGACGCGGTGTTCCCCGGACAGCTCGACGCGGAGCGATTTCAGCATGTCGTCGAGCTGCGGATCCGAGGGGGCGATGACGGAGATGACCGGCCTCGCGTCCGGAGGCGGCGGCGTGAGCGTCGGCGCCGGGTCGCTGGCCACGGGCGTGGCCGGGCCCGACGAGCAGCTCAGGGACAGCACGAGCCCCGCGAGGGCGGAGGCCCACAGCAGCGAGCGCCGAGAGAGGGGACGCGTCGACATTACTTCCATTCGTCAACCCCCAGATCGGCCAGCACGTGTTTCGGAAGCCTCCGGATCGCGCCCTCGAGCGTCTGACGCTCGCCCAGGAACGTGACCGCCACCAGCCCGACCTTCGCCGTCGAGAGGCTGAGGATCGTGAACGTCATCTTGCTCCTCGACTCGAAGTCAGAACGAAATCGCTCGGGGAGGAGGACCGCATCAGCCGTCTGGAACTGGAGCAGCTGCAGAAGATCTTCGATCTTCGTGACGCGCTGGACCTCAGGCGCGGTGCTCACACCCAGCAGCCCGGCTACGAACTTAGGGAGCGATTTCCGTTCGACCAGATCGACGATCCCGTATCTGAGACCGGAGAGCATCTCCTTGGTCAGCGCCCTCGTCGAGACCAGGAGGTACTGCTCCGCGTCGCTCCCCGCCTTCATGCCCTGGATGTCGGCGGTCCGATTGAGCGAAGCCAGGACCGGCTTTGGCGAGAGGGCCGCGTCGGGCGGCGTCGACTCGAGCGCGGCTTTGAAGTCGCTCAACTTTCCGAACACGGTGACATCGACGCCGGGCATCGACTCCTCGATCTTCTGCTCGAGGGCGCGAGCGCGGAGCGGTGTCACCGCATACACATAGAGCGTGGCCACGGGCCCAGCCGTGATAGGCGGGCTGAGCAGCAGAAGACAGCAACCGATGAGCAGAGCCGCCGCGAGCAGGGCCGCCGGCGCGCGCGTCGATCGGAGCCCCCGGCGAAGCGGAACTCCGGTCCTGTCGGGCCAAGCGCGCTCGGCGAGGGTCCTGAGGAGTGAGCGAAATCCCCCGTGCCGAACCGGAGGAGCCGCGCGGTTATTTCGTGGCACCCACGATGATGCCCAGCGGGTTGCGATTCGCGCCCGACACGCGAGGTGCCCCACGGCCCGCTCGACCGCTGACCGCCGTGCCCCCGTGGAGCGCCTGCAGCTCGTTTCCACCAGGCTCATGCCCTCCCGGTCATCATGGGTAGGCAGCGTAGCCGATGGTTAACCCTCTTTGTCAAGCGCCCCCTCGGAGGCGCCCCCGCGGTCCCACGGAGCTTGGCGAAATGGGGACGCCGGAGAGGGTGACGACACCCGACGGCCGCTCCCCCAGCAGCCGGCCAGCACGACCACGCCGGCGCTGCCGAGCACGCCAAACACGAAGGCGAGCGCTTGACATGCTCCTCACGCACCTCGGTCTCAGGGCTCGATCTCGAGTCCCAGGAGCGGCATGCCCACCGCACAGCGTAAGCAAGAGATGGCGCCTCCGAGAAACCAACAGATGGCGCCCCGGATTCGCGCGACACATCCTGCCTTGTCGACCTACATGGTGAGCGATGGTGCATCGTGATACTCGGTAATTTTACCTTGTCATGCACAACAGCGGATCCATGGGCGCGCCTTCGCTCCCTGCCACCGAGCTCGAAAGCTCGCGCATCGCGCTCGATCTACGTACCGCTTGCTTACCGCTGGCGCTCTATCGCTGGCGCTCTACTTGGTGGCGCTCTGCCGCTGGCGCTCTCCTGCTGTCGCTTGCCGCTGCCGCAGGACGATCGTGGCGTCCAGCTCTCCGGTGCGGCGTCCCGCCAACAATCGCTCCGACAATGGGATTGTAGTCCATCGGGTCGCCACACAGCAACCCTCGCGAACCGCGAACGCAGGGTCGGGGTGTCGCGGATCACAGCGGGTGGCGCGCCACAGAGGCGCTGGCGCCGACCGCCGCGCAGTCGTGAGGCAGGGCCCCCTTGCGACCCGGCGTATTTGCGAGGAACTCTCTTGACCTGGGGAACGAAGGTTCCACTCGAAGGGCGCTCAGCCAGCGGACGGGCGCACCGCTGCCCGCCGCTGCCCGGAGCGCCGAGCGAGCGGAGCGGCTCGCCCGGCGAGGCGGCGCGCCGCGCTCCGGCGCGCCGTTCGTCTCAGTACCACTCGCTGCCGAGGCCCAGCGTGAAGGTGAATGTCGTCCCCTCTGGCAGGAACACCGGGTGGAGATCCGCGCTGATGGCGAAGCCGCTCCGGCGCGCGCCGCTCCCGGCGAGGCCGCCGAGGATCAGCGCGCCCCGCGCGTGAGCGCCAGGGTACCAGGCCGCCGTGCTCTCACAGCCGGCGCTCGGGAGCGGGATGCCGCCCTCCGGGACCTCCGCGCCGCAGGTCGCGACGGCCACGTAATCCATGGACGGTCCCGCGCCGAGATCGAGGAAGTGGAACAGCGTGAAGCCCGCGAGCACCGAGTTGTAGTCGATGAACCCCGCCTCGAATCCAGCGCTGTTCTCGGTGCTCTCGGGGGTGAGCGTCACCATCGGTGTGTTCTGGTAGTATATCCCGAAATAGTGGTTGACCTGGACACCGAGCCGGCCCGACAGCGCGAAGACGGCCCCCGCGCCCGTGGGTGACTCGATGATCCCGCCGCCGAGCGTCGTACCGAAACGAAAGCGCATCCCGTCCTTCTCGTCGTCCTCGGGCTCCTTCGGTTGCTCCTCGGGAGCGGGCGGAACCGGCGCGGGCGGCTCCGGAGCGGGCGTGGCCGCGGCCGGCGCGGCCCGCGGCGCGGGCGGCGGAGCAGGCGGCGGAGCAGGCGCTGGCGCGGACCGCGGCGCGGGCGGCGGTGCAGGCGCTGGCGCGGACCGCGGCGCGGGCGCAGGCCGCGGCGCAGGCGGCACCGGCGTGGGAGATGGCGGAGGGAACGGCATGGGAGCGGGCGCAGGCGCAGGCGCGGGCTGCACCGGAATCGGCGCGGGTGCGGGCGCAGGTGCAGGCTGCACCGGTGTCGGCGCGGGCGCAGGCTGCACAGGTGTCGGCGCGGGCGCAGGCTGCACAGGTGTCGGCGCGGGTGCCGGCTGCACCGGTGTCGGCGCGGGCGCGGGCGCTGGCGCTGGCGCTGGCTGCACCGGTGTCGGCGCAGGAGATGGCGGGGGTGCTGGCTGCGCGGAGGCAGACGGGAGCGGCTCTGGAGGAGGAGGCGGCGGGAGGGGAGCGTCGCCCTGGGTCAAGGCCGTCGCCGAGACCGCCAATGGAACGGTGAGCGCCGCGAGCGCGGCAAGCCAGCGAGGGGGTGTCATCCGGTCTTCCTCGATGCGCTCCTCGCGGCCGTCAAGCGCGCGGAGGTGCGCGCTGTCGGTCGCGGTGCGCCGCAGCGGATGATCCGCCCGCGAGCCGTAAAGCGCCAGCCCATCGACGACCGCCCGATGAACGTCGCCCCCCGTCCCTCCACTTTTCTTCACGGAACGCGGCGGCTCCGGTCACCAGCCCCTCGATCCATGCGCCGAGCTCGCCAAGCCCTCCGCTGCGGTATCAGCCCCCTGCTCGGGATCCGCTTCGCCGTGGCATGTGTGGAGGAAACGCTCCCCCCAGACGCGACCGGGGGCGGCGGCACTGGAAATATCCAGGAGATGAGCGACGATCGGTCGCTCGAAGCGCAGGCGGCGACCATGCGAGAAGCGGTTCCACTCCTCGAATCGGACCCCGACGTCTTCAGGCACGCCTCGTTCTCCGGAAGGACCGACGCGATCCCCGACGTGAACCTGCTCGGCGCGAGCGGCGAGCTCACCGCGCTCGGCGAGCTCACCGTCTCGCTGCCCTGCGACGAGGAGCGCAGCCCGTGACGGCCCGCGCGGCGGTCGCTCCCTCGACGCCTCCGCCCGCCGGCGCTGTGGCCGCCGTCCCCGCGGCCGGCGTGCAGGCCGCGCCGCTCGACTTCGCCGAGGTGTACGAGGAGATGTTCCCCTTCGTCTGGCGGACCGTGCGCCGGCTCGGCGTGGACGCCTCGGCGCACGAGGACGTGTGCCAGGAGGTGTTCGTCGTCGTGCACCGGCGGCTCCCGGAGTTCCTGGGCCGCTCGTCGCTGAAGACGTGGGTCTTCGGGATCGTCGTGAACGTCGCGCAGACGCACCGGAGATCGCTGCGCCGCAAGAGCCCCGCCCACCGCGGGACAGGAGAGACCGTGGATCCCGAGCTGCTCGCGGGGCCGAGCAACCTCAGCCCCTACGAGGCCATGACGAGGGCGGAGGCCGCGCGCGTCGCGCACGAGCTGCTCTCGTCGCTCGACGAAGAGAAGCGCGTGGTGCTCCTCCTCGCCGAGCTGGAAGAGATGCCGGCGGCGGAGATCGCGCGGGGCATCGGGGTGAACGTCAACACCGTGTATGCGCGGCTGAGGGCCGCTCGACAGGCGTTTTCCGACGCGGTGCACCGCCACCACGCCAGGATCCGAGGAGGCCGCAATGGATGAGCTGGGGACCGGGGAGCGAGCGCTCCTGAACGCCCTTCGTGACGAGGACGAGCCGACCGACGACGACAGACGTCGGACGCGCGCGGCCGTGTGGGCGAGGCTCGGCCTCGCAGGGACGGCGGCCACGGCCACGGCCGTGGCCGTGAGCGCCGAGAGCGCCGGAGCCGCCGGCTCCGCGAGCGTCGGCGCGGCCGCGCACGCGGTCGGCCCCGCCGCCGCGAGCATGGCCGCGGGCGCGAGCACCGCGGTCGCGAAAGGCGCGGCCATCACGCTGCTCGGCGCCCCGATGAAGATCGGGCTGGCGGCGCTGGTCGTAAGCCTCGCGACGGGGGCCGCGCTCTACTTCCCGACACCGGGCGAGGCGCCCGATGCGCAACGCGCGCAGGAGGCGGCGGCGGGCGCGGCCGAGGCGCCCCGAGCGGCGCACGCCGCCGCGCCCTCCAGCGCCCCGAGCGACGGGACGCCTGCGTCCACCGAGGCGAGCGCCTCCAGCAAGGCCGACGCTCCCGAGGCGTCCGGCGCGCCCGCCGAGCCGAGCGCCGCGCCCCCGGCGGCCGCGGCGCGCGCGACGGCGTCGCGCGCGCCCCGGGCGGCGGCCGCCGCGAGGCAGGGCTCCGAGGGGCTCGACGCGGAGATCGCGCTGCTCCGCGACGCGCAGCAGGCGCTGCAGGCGGGCCAGTTCGCGCAGGCGCTCTCGAAGCTCGACGAGCACGCCAGCCGGTACCCGAGGGGCGTGCTCTCGACCGAGCGCGAGGCGTCGCGCGCGATCGCGCTCTGCCGCTCCGGCCGCGCGCCGTCCGGCAGGGCGATCGCGGCGAGGCTGCTCGCGAAGAGCCCGGGCTCGCCGCTCGCGACGCGCGTGCGCGCCGCGTGCGGACAGGAGGAACAGGAGGAGTAGAGTGCGCGGGTGCACGTCTCGAGGTGGGCGCATGCGCCGTCGATCGTTCCGGCGCTGATCGCCGCGGCAGGGCTCCTGCCCGCGCGCGCGCTCGCGGCGCCCGCCGAGCCGCGCACCATCGATCTCCGCTGGGAAGCGCCGGCGGGGTGCCCGCCGGTCGACGAGGTCCGGAGCGAGATCGCCCGGCTGCTGGGAACGTCGGAGCAGCGCCAGCCGATCGAGGTCGAGATCGCGATCGCTCGCGAGCGCCACGAGCGCTACCGGCTCGACCTGCGCATCCGCGCGCCGGCGCCGGGCGAGCGGGTGATCCGTGGCGACGACTGCGCGTCCATGTCGCGGGCAGCGGCGCTGATCGTCGCGATGTCGATCGATCCCGACGCGGTCGCGCGGAGCGCCGCCGCGCAGCCCGCGCCGCCCCAGGCGATCGCCGCCCCCGCCGCCAGCGCGCCGCGCCCGCCGCCTCCCGCGCCGCGCCGCCCACCTCCCGCGGCGGCGCGGCCGTCCGCCGCGAACGAGCGCGACGTGGAGGGAGCGCTCTGGGTGAGCGCGCAGATCGAGCAGGCGCTCGTCCCGACGATCGGCGTCGGGCTCGCCGCGGGCGGCGGGATCCGCAGCGGCTGGTTCCGCGCGGACGGCGCGGCCGGCGTGGTGCCGTCGAGCTCGAGCCACATCGCGGGGCAGGCTGCAGGCGCCGAGTTCCGGCTCTGGTTCCTCGAGGTCGACGCGTGCGCGCTCCCGCTCGAGCGCCCCATCCGCGTCTACGTCTGCGCGCTCGGCCGCCAGCACTGGCTCCGCTCCAGGGGGCGAGACGTCGACGAGCCCTTCACCCTCACGACGCCGATCTTCGCAGCCGGGCTCGGGACGCTGCTCGAATGGCGCATCGCCGCTCCCGTGAGCGTCGAGGGCGCGCTGCACGCCGTCGTCCCGCTGAGGCGGCCCCGCTTCGTCGTCGAGAACCTCGACGGCATCGTCTACCGCCCCCCGGCCGCGGGCCTCAGCGCGCGCCTCGGGCTCGCGCTGGCCTTCTGATCCTCAGGGCAACTCCGGGCCGGCGCGCCACGCGGCCTCGATCGCGCAGCCGGCCAGCGCCCCGCGGTAGAGGCGCAGCTCGTCGTAACGCCCTCCGAAATACGGATCCTGATCGAACTGGGACCGCCCGAGCCAGTTGTTCGCGTCCTTTATCGCCGAGAGCGGAAAGCCGACCGGCGTGCTGCCGAGCAGCGCACCGTCGAGGTAAAGCGAAAGGGTCCCCGCCGCGCCGTCGAAGACCGCGGCGAGCTGATGGATCTCGGCGTCATCGAGCGTGGGCGCGGTGGTGACCTGCACCTGGCCCGCGGCGCCGCTGTCGCTCGCGAGCGCTGCGATACCCGGCGGGTCGAAGCCCGTCGAGGGGGTGATGACGAGGTAGGACCGCCCCACGCTCGAGTCGCCCTCGACGGGATTCTCCCCTGTGCTGCCGATGCCGAAGTCGACGACGCGCAGGTACGCCCCTCCGCCGTTGCGGGCGACCCAGACCATGACGGTGACGTCGCGGAGCCCCGTGAGGAGACCCGCGGGCAGATCGACGTAGTCGTCCTCTCCGTCAAGGGTGAGCACCCCTCCGCCGTCGAGGCTCGCGCCGCCGAAGATCTCGCCGTCGGCGCCGCCGACCGTATCGGCGACGACCGCCCCCACCCCGTCGAACGTGTACCGATGAGCCAGCGACGGCAGCACATCGCAGGGGGCCGCGCCGCTGCCTCCCTCCCCGCCGTTGCCCCCCTCCCCGCCGCCGCCGCCCGCCTCGCCGCCGCTTCCCGCCTCACCGCCGGTCAGCGCCCCACCACCACGCCCCCCTTCCCCGCTGCCACGACCACCTTCCCCGCCGCCGCCCACAACCGACGTCGGAGTCATACGGCCCACCGCAATATCCATATCTGCCCCACATCCGGACAGGCCGAGGAGCAGCACCATCATCGTAGTCTTCCGCGCGCACGACACAGGCGGATCGTAGCGCGGGCGTGCGGTCGATTCGATCACGAAAGGCGCGCGCTCCGGCGACGAGGGGGAGAGTGCTGATTCCACACGCGGGAGCCGACCATGATGTGCCGACTTGACCGAGTGTTCGCGAGTCCCTGGCTCGTCGCCGGGGGATGTCTCTTGAGCGTCTCGTGCACTGGCATCCTCGGAGGTGATGACGCTCCGGGGCAGGAACCGGGAGACGACGCCGCCGTCGCGCCAGGCGGGATGCCTTTGCACCACATGACAGCATCGGAGTACAACAACACGGTCGCCCACCTCCTGGGCACGCGCCTGCGGCCGGCGGACGGGTTCCCGGCCTCCGGCGCGAAGGGCTTCGACGCGAACGCCAGCGCGCTCTCGAGCCTCTCGCAGGTCCTCGTCCAGGGGTATTACGACGCCGCCAAGACCCTGGCGGCCGACGCGTTCTCGAACGAGGCGCAGCGCGCCCAGATCCTCGTGTGCGACCCGGCGGAGGGCGCGGGCGCGGACGACGCGTGCGCGCGCGAGATCATCGAGCGCTTCGGGCTGCGCGCCTTCCGGCGCCCGCTCGAGGCGGCGGAGGTCGACCGGTACGCGGCGCAGTACGACGACGCGCGCACCACCCTCGAGATGTCCCCCGTCGAGGCGGTGCAGCACGTCGTCCGGAGCCTGCTGACGTCGCCGAATTTCTTCCTGCGGATCGAGGTCGGCCCCGACTCGAAGCGATCGCCGGGCGCCCTCGGCGGCCATGAGATCGCGTCGCGCCTCTCGTACCTCCTCTGGAGCTCGCTCCCGGACGAGGAGCTCTTCGACGCCGCAGAGGGCGATGCGCTGGCCACCGAGGACGAGCTCCGGGAGCAGGTGGACCGCATGCTGGCCGACCCGAAGAGCGCCGCGTTCTTCCAGAACTTCTTCGGGCAGTGGCTCGGGACCCGCACGCTCCCGAGCCACAGCGTCGACACAGCGATGTTCCCGGGCTGGAACGACGAGATGAAGGGCGCGATGATCGACCAGGCCAACGCCTATTTCGCCGGCTTCACGACCGGCGAGCGGCCGTGGTCCGAGTTCCTCACGGCGCCCCACCCGGAGAGCCCGCTGCTGGCGCCGCTCTACGCGAACGACCCCGGGGCCGGGCGCGCCGGGTTCCTCACGCTCCCCGCGTTCCTCACGCTGTCTTCCCGCGCCGATCGGACCTCCCCCACGTCGCGCGCGAAGACGATCCTGGCGCAGCTCTACTGCGCCGAGCTGGCCCCTCCCGCCGGCGTGGATATCCCGGAGCTCGAGGCCGCGGGAGGCGACACGGGCGCCGTCGACAACGTCCGCGAGAAGCTCGAGAAGCACCGCGAGTCGCCCGACTGCGCGGGCTGTCACGATGTCCTCGATCCCATCGGGCTGAGCCTCGAGAACTTCGACGCGATAGGCGCCTACCGGACCGCGTACCCGAACGGCGACGCGGTCGACGCGACAGGCGAGTACGGGGGCGCGGCGTTCCAGGACATCTCGGGCCTCATCCCGGAGCTCCAGAAGGACCCCCAGCTGGGGATCTGCCCCTCCGAGCAGCTCTTCACGTATGCGTTGCGCCGGCGCCCGAGCGGCGGCGACAGGGGCGCGCTCGAGGCGATCGCCGCGCGCTGGGAGAAGGGGACGATCGCGGATCTGGTGAAGCAGGTGGTGACCAGCGAGGCGTTCCGCCTCCGCGCAGCGAAGGTCGGGGCGAAGTGAAGGCGCAGGCGTTGTTTCCTCACGGAACCAGGCACGAAGGAGCGATGCGCACATGAAACGCGGAATGACACGCAGGAACCTGTTGCGCGGCGCGGGCGTCTGCCTGGCGCTGCCGTTTCTCGAGAGCCTCGCGCCGCGCACCGCGCGCGGCGGGGAGCCCGGCACGCCGAAGCGCTTCTTGCTCTGCACCTTCCCGAACGGGGCGCCCCACCACTGGTGGGAGACGGCGCCCGCGTTCGGCAAGACGCTGAGGGGCGCCGATTTCAAGCTGCCGAGGGTGCTCGAGCACTTCGCGCCGGTGAAGTCGAAGATGCTCATGATAAGCCGCCTCGGCAACCACACGTGGAGCAAGCAGCAGAACGCGTTCCTCGAGCCGTCCCACTCGCGCTGCATGGCCGCGCTGTCGACCTGCGTGGACGCCGACGAGCTCGGGAGGGCCGCCGGGCAGGACCTCGGCGAGTGGGTGGGCAACGGCGTCTCGGTCGACCAGCTCATCGTGCAGAAGGCAGGCCCGGAGCAGGCGACCCGCATCCCGTCGCTGCAGACGGGGCTCGGGGTGAAGCCCGGCTTCTTCGACGGGCGCAGCTACGCCTACAATCAGGCCGTCTCCTGGAAGAGCCCACGCGAGCCGCTGAAGCGCTCGGTCAACCCGAAGGCGGTGTTCGACGCGCTCATCAACGCGGGCGCCGCGAGCGCGCCCTCCGTGCCAGGGCAGACCGACGAGCAGGCCAGGATCGAGGCGGAGCGCCGCGCCGCGACCGAGAAGAGCGTCATCGACGCGGTGCTCGCGGACGCGAACTCGCTCATGGGCCGGGTCGGCTCGGACGATCGCAAGATCGTCCAGCAGTACCTGGACGCCCTGCGAGAGACCGAGAAGAACGTGACCCGCGTCCAGTCGACGATGACCCCGTCGAGCCTGGGCTGCAGCCCGATCGGCCAGCCCGGCGTGGTCCCCGAGCCGCCGGGGCAGCAGGAGGGCCTCAACGAGAACGACAGCACGGAAGCCGGCGAGTACAAACACGACGATCACGCGAACGTCATGATCGATCTCATCGTCATGGCCATTCAATGCGACGTGACGCGCGTCATCACCCACATGCTCGACGACGCGCGCTCCGAGTTCGAGTACCGGTGCATCCCGGCCGACGTCCGCGCGAAGGTGGGACTCGAGTACAGGGAGGGCAGCAGCCTCCATTATCACTCCTGCCAGCACGGCCCCGGCAACCTGGGCGCCACGGACGAGGGCGGCCGCTACGCGGTCGTCGAGGAGAGCAACCTCGACTTCGCGGCGATCAACTGCTGGCTCGGCCAGAAGACAGCGCAGCTCGCGCAGCGGCTCGACGCGATCCCCGAGGGGGATGGGACGGTGCTCGATCACTCGGTGATGGTCTACATGAGCGAGATGCGTACGCACGACCACGACGCGTACGATCTGCCCATCGTCCTCCTGGGCGGCGACGGCGTCTTCCTGAACGACGCGCACGTCGCGTATGGCCCCCTCGGCCAGGATCGCCAGCTGCGCGATCTGTGGTTCACCATCATGAACCAGTACTACAACCTCGGCGTCGCGTCGTTCGGCGAGGATCGCCGCGGCGTGCCGAACGCGCTCCTCGAGGAGATCCTGCGGTAGCTCTGCGGTTCACGGTCTCGATGGATGGGCTCACACCGGAGGTCGAAACGCGATGTTCGAAAGCCGCTCACGTCGGTTGGTGTCCGGGGGTCTCCATGTCGCGCTCGGGCTGCTCGTGACCTGCGCAGCAGAGCTCGGGTGCTCGAGCGACCTGTCGCCCGCGTCTCCCTCGCCGGAGTCGCCTTCGCCGGAGTCGCCCTCGCCGGGCGACGGGGGCGGTCCGGAGGGCGCGCCGCCCTGCGAGGAGACGAGCGACGGGCCAGCGCTGCCGCAGGCGTTCGCGCTGAACTGCGGCGGGTGCCATAGCGCCCACGGCAAGCCGACCGGCGGGTTTCCCGATCTGTTCGCCTTCGAGGGCACCCTGGAAGAATTCACGGCGCAGGTGCGCACGGGGCGCACGGAGGACGCGCGCATGCCGGCCTTCGGCGAGCAGCAGATCGCGACGGCCGACATCGAGGCGATCTTCGCTTATTTCTCCGCGGGAGCGCCGCCCGCGCCGGCCTGCGACGGCGGCGCGGTCGATCCCGGCGAGTGCTCCGGCGTGGACGGAGAGATCTCCCCGCTGTTCCCCTCGGCGACGGCGGGCAAGCCGATCACCACGACGGCCGCCAATGGGACGATCACGCTCGAGGCCGCAGGGCGCGTGCGCGGGCGCCACGAGAAAGAGGAAGAGTTCAGCCCGTACCAGCCGCGCTATTTCGAGAACCGAAGCTACAAGTTCATCGTCGAGGACACGATCGCGGCGGGCGGAAGCACCGTCAAGTTCACCTGGCTCCCCAAGGCAAACGCATCGCTCAACCAGACCATCAATTTCCGCTGCTGGTATTCGGGCGAGGGCAACGTGTTCGACTCGAACAACGGCATGGAGCGCATCACGAGCACCCACTGGGAGTTCGTCGTCGATCGCAACGCCAGGGACAGCAGGGAGATCCGCGCGGGAGATCTGCTGGAGTTCGAGTTCGGGGTGTTCCTTGACGCGGGCACCGTCGAGGGGAGGACGAGCTATTACAGCGACACGTTCCGCTACCGCGTCGGCAGCGGCGAGCTGACGCCGTTCAACGAGCCGAACGAGGCGGCCCTGTCGGGCGGCGACGGGACGATACCGTACATCTACGAGGAGCCTCATCTCTATTACGAGCAGATGGCGCTCAACATCCAGGAGAGCTCTATCCAGCCCTTCCTCGAGGGGCGCCGCCTGTTCCATACCGATTTTGCAACCGGCGAGCACAGCGAGGGCGGTAACCCCGTCTTCGACGAGCACGCGGGCAAGGCGGGGCCGCTCTCGAACCAGGCGGCGTGCGTGAGCTGCCATATCAACAACGGTCGCGGCGCCCCGCCCGAGCCCGGCGAGGCGATGGAGACCGCCGTCGTGAAGCTGTTCGGCGCAGGCGCGAACACGGACGGCGGGCCCACCGTCGACCCGAGCTACGGCCGGCAGCTGCAGGACAAGGCGCAGGGCGGGGGCGAAAGCGAGGGTACGGCCACCGTGGCCTATACCGAGGAGCCCGGGCAGTTCCCCGATGGCACGCCGTACGTCCTGCGAAAGCCCACGTTCCGCTTCGACGGGCTCTCCGCGGGGCCTATCGCGAGCTACTCGGTCCGCGTCGCACGCCCGCTCGTGGGCATGGGCCTCCTCGAGGCGATCGCGGAGGACGCGGTGCTCGAGCGCGCAGACGGGATGGACTGCAACCAGGACGGTATCTCGGGCCGTCCGAACCTGATCCCGGACCCGGTCTCGGGGGTGACGCGGATAGGGCGCTTCGGCTGGAAGGCGAGCAAGGTGAGCGTGCCTCACCAGGTCGCCGACGCGCTGGTGGCGGACATGGGCGTGACGACGAGCCTGTTCCCTGTCGAGGAGTGCGGCGAGGCGCAGACGGGTTGTCAGGCCGGCACGCGCGGAGATCCCGAGCTCTCCGACGAGGATCTCGACAGGCTGGCCGTCTACATGCGCATGCTGGGCGTGCCGCCGCGCCGCGACACGGCGGACCCGGCCGTCCAGCGCGGAGAGGCGCTGTTCAGCCAGGCAGGGTGCGCGAGCTGCCATGTCCCCTCGATGAAGACGGGGAGCCGCCACCCGCTCGTCGAGCTGCGGGATCAGCTCATCCAGCCCTTCAGCGATCTGCTCCTGCACGACATGGGAGAAGAGCTCGCGGACACGTCGACGAGCGACCACCTCGCGGGGCCGCGCGAGTGGCGGACGCCGCCGCTGTGGGGCATCGGGCTGCTCGAGGCCGTGAACGGCCACACCCAGCTGCTGCACGACGGCCGCGCGCGGAACGTCGTCGAGGCGATCCTGTGGCACGGCGGCGAGGCGGACGCCGCGAAGCAGCGCTTCGTGGCGCTCCCCGCGGAAGATCGCGACGCGGTGGTCGCCTTCCTGCGCTCGCTCTGAGCCCCGCCTCGCTGCGCTCGCTCCGGGCGCCCCTCCCCGCCTCCGCCTTCCTTCGGCTTGCTCGGGTGCTCGCCCCGCTCGGCGCTCCCGGCGCAGGGGCGCGCTTCGCTCAGAACCCCGAGCGCCGCGCCAT
Organism: Sorangium sp. So ce117; assembly: GCF_051524395.1. NCBI lineage: Bacteria > Pseudomonadati > Myxococcota > Polyangiales > Polyangiaceae > Sorangium > Sorangium sp. So ce117. Next base: position 1,949,673 of record NZ_CP150309.1, on the reverse strand, counting down.
CCGCTTCGAGAGCCAGCGCATGGGGCCGGGCGCCACACGGGCGGCGAGGCTCGCGGTCTTCACGAACAGGCTCGTCTCCAGGACGTCGCGGCCCGCATCGACCGCGCGTACGATCATCTCGGCGACCTCGTCCGGGCTCTGTTTCTTGTGGCCGGGCGGGCGGTAGCCGACGTTGTCGTCGGTCACCACGGAGTGCGCGTGGAACGGGGTCTCGACCGGGCCCGGCCGCACCACGAGCACGCGCACGCCGCGCGATGAGAGCTCCGCGCGGAGCGACATCGCGAGCGCCTCCAGCGCGAACTTCGACGAGGCGTACGGGCCCATCCGCGGCGCGGAGACGAGCCCCGCAATGGAGGAGACCATGACGAGGGTACCCTTGGCGGCCGCGAGGGGCTCGATCGCGAGCTGCGCGAGGCGCACGGGGGCGACGACGTTCAGCCGGTAGAGCGCCTCGAGCTCGGCGGGATCGATCTCGATCGACGGCGTGTAATAGCCGCGCCCGGCGTTGTTCACCAGCACGTCCAGCCGGCCGTACGCGCCGAGCGCCCGCTCGCAGAGCGCCTTGCGGTCCTCCTCGACGGTCACGTCGCCGGCCACCGCGAGGGCGTCGCCGCCCGCCGCGCGCACCTCCGAGGCGACCCCCTCGAGCGCGTCTCGCCCGCGCGCGCTCAGCACCACGCGCGCGCCGCGCTTCGCCCAGGAGAACGCGAGCGATCGACCGATTCCGCTGGATGCACCGGTGATGACGACGACGGGAGCCATGTCGGCGAGAGTACACGACCTCCGGATGCCGACGAGAAACTTGCTGCCGCCGGCCGCCTGCCGCGGGGCCAGAGGCCGGCGGCCGGCGGCCGCGCGCTACGCCTCCCCATCTCGGGCGCAGCTGCCTGAAGGCGCGCCCCCTGCTCTCGCAGGAGCGGCAGTATCGGGCGCTGGCGTTCTACCGTTCCGGCACAGGACCGTCGCACAGCTGACAGCCGAAACGCTCTCGAGCAGCGATATCCGATGCTGCCGTTCTACCGTTTCGGCACAGGAGCGTCGCACAGCTGACGTCCAGATCCTTCTCGAGTGCATCAGCTCGCCGATCGAGGACAACAGGATCACGCCATCACAGGACACACGTCGGTAATACGTAACACAAACTTCGCGCATTTCGCCATCGCGCCTACTATAGTCCGGCCCACACGAAGCCGCCGGGGGGCATGGCTACCGTCCCCCCCCCGCATAGCGAGCTATGACGTGTGGGCCTCGATTGCATCGACGCGCCCAAATCGCGCAAATGCGCGAGCGTTCGAGCGCGTCACCATTGCATTCTGATGCGGGGTGACCAGCAGAGGCAGGAGCGCTGCTCGTCCTCGCTCCGCCGTCCGGCAACGCCGCGGCGGCATTTCGCGATCGTGCGGTGACCCGGATGGGTCCGGCCATCGGCTCCATGCAGCCATGGCCGTTCAACCAACCTGTTTGGCGTGTCCGGCCGGCGCGCGGTCCCGGCGTTGCGTTCTCATCGCGCGCGCCTGGCGCCGACACCCCACCATACCGCGGGACGTGACTCGCTCCGCGGCTGCATGGCTCATCTTACGAGCAAACAGGCGCGAATCGACATAGGACGGAATCCGATTCCGGGGAGGGAATGGGGGAAGCGCCGTGTGTGCACGCAGTTTGCCAGCGCAGTTCCGAGCGGGGCGCCGAGCGGGATCGTGACGAACCGCTGACGAGCGTGAGCGCGAAGAGGCAGCGGTCGAGAGCGCGCGTAGCGCCGCTCTCGCCGAGCAACGCCTGCGCGCGGCGCAGCCGCGGCATTCACAGATTCGTGACAGGAGATCTCGCGAGACGCTCTCAACCTCAACCCCTGATAGAGAATAAAATGAAGAATAAGTCGATTATTGCCTTGTCGATGATGGTCGGCGGCGCGTTGATGGCGCAGGCGGAGCACGCGAGCGCCGGGCATTGCCCGGCGGCGTCCGCGGGAGACATCACGGAGTACGCCATTCCTTCGAACGCCTCGCCGGGGAACATCACCTTCGGCCCTGACGGCCGAGTGTGGTTCACTGTGCTCTCCGGCAGCAAGATCGGGGCCGCAAACTCCAGCGGCACCGTGACCGAGTACCCGCTCGCGGCCGGCGCGAGCCCGGTCGGCATCACCCTCGGTCCGGATGGCCGGATCTGGTTCACCGACCCAGGGAGAAACCAGATCGGGGCGATCACGAAGACCGGCGTCGTGACCGAGTACGATATCCCGACGAGCAACTCGAGCCCGTCCGCGATCACGCTGGGATTCGACGGGAATCTGTGGTTCACCGAGGTCCTCGGCAACAAGGTCGGACGCATCACGCCGGCCGGGGTGATCACCGAGTTCGCGCTGCCGACTGCCGGCAGCCAACCGCGCGGGATCGCAGCTGGAATCGACGGAAATATCTGGGTCGCGCAGTTTCGCGCGAACAAGATCGCGCGGATCAGCACGTCCGGGAGCGCGACCGAGTACCCGCTGCCGCCCTCGGCCGCGCGCCCCAACGCGATGACGCTCGGTCCCGACCTCAAAATCTGGTTCACCACGGCGAGCGAGATCGCGAATATCGACACCAACGGGACCGTGACGGAGTTCGCGCTCCCCGCGGTGGGCGTCGGACTCTCGTCCATCACGCTCGGGGTGGACGGCAATCTCTGGTTCACGGAGCAGTTCGGGGACAAGATCGGACGCATCACCACGAGCGGCGCCGTCACCGAGTTCGCTCTCCCGATCGCCGGCTCTCGTCCGCTCGGGCTCACGCTGGTCCCGTCGCTCCAGCGGTGCGGCTTCCTCAACCTCTGGTTCACCGAGGCGGGGGCGAGCCGCCTCGGCAAGATCCGCACGGTGACCACCCACTGAGCGGCACGCATCGGGAGAGATAGAGACTTGTCCGCCTGCCGGCGAGCGCTTCGGCGGCCAGGCGGTTCTCCTTGGAATGTTGACTTGTTCGATGCGCGCCGGTGCACCGAGACGATCGAGGTGCACAGGCGCACCGTCACTCTGAACGATGGAGATGATCATGAAGAAGATGGGCAAATTGGTCCTTTCGGCGCTCTCGGTCCTCGGCCTCGCGGCGTGCGCCGTGGGCAGCACGGACGAGGAAGTCATCGGCGAATCGCAAGAGGCGCTGATCAACGGCACGGAATTCTACGGGTCGGACACGATGTTCAACGCGATCACGGACGCGATCAATCGGGCGGGGCTCAGCGCGTCCCTCGACTACCTCGGTACCGGGTCGGGCAGAGGCGAGCAGTGCCTGGAAGGCAGCGGCTCCGCCCCGTGCAACGCGAAGGCGCAGACGATCGCTCCGATGTCCAGGGACCTGGGCGGCTCTTGTGACAGCGGTCAGAAGAGCAATCGCGTCGCGCTCGACGCCGTCTATATCTGGTCGGACAAGGCTGCGGACCAGAGCGCGACCGGCGCGACCTCGGCGAACGTCAAGGGCGCGTTCTGCGGCGACGGCGACGGCGACGCCTCCAGCTGCGCCGCCTTCGACACGTGGGGCGAGTTCACCTCGGGGTCGACGAGCTCCTCGAGCCCCCTCGTGATGTATCGCCGCGACGACCTTTCGGGCACGACCGACATCTTCAAGGCGCTCACCGGCTGCACGGCTTTCTGCTCGAACGTGCAGATCGTGGTGGACGACGAGACCGCCGGGCCGCGGCTCTCGACCGACACGCCGGGGACCTCTTCGCTCGTGCCCACGCCCTGCGCGGCGACCGACTCGGCCACCGATTGCATCGGCAAGCTCGTGGGCGCGAACGCCAGCGCGATCGCCTACGCGGGCGGCGACGCGAAGGTCGCCTCGGGCACCTACGAAAACAAGTACCTCTGGATCAACAGCAAAGAGCCGAGCGTGACCAACATCCGCAAGCTCATCACGGACCCGACCAACGCGTACCCGTACGCTCGCTTCCTGTACCTCAATGAGGGCAATGGAACTCGGGCTGCAGCCGAGACGAGCTTCATGAACTGGATCATCGCGAACCCGGCGAGCTTCGAGGACGCGCTGACGGACGCCGGCTTCATCGCGTGTGACGCGACACTTGAGCTCAATTGCGGCTCCAGCGGCACCACGTGCCCCCGCAACACCAACCTGTGAGCTGATCGGCTGATGACGCAGGACGGAGCGCGCCGCGCGATCCATCGCGGTAGGCGCGCTCCGTCCGACGCACATGGCCAGCGCGGCGCGCTCAGGCACGCCCCCTTCTCATCACCCGCTGAGCACCGTGCGCCGCGGCACCGACAGCCCGAGCGGCAGCCCACCCCGCAACACCGCCCACCCTAGGAGGTCTGGCCGGTGAACGCTTACTCCCCATCAACGGCCGGCGGGAGAGGCGAGCTTGCGGCGCGTAAATCAATGAAAGCGCAATCATCTACGTCGATGGGACCGCAATGGCGTCACGGGTCAGTGACAGCCAGCATTCACGGTTGTCCCCGAAGCTCACCGGTGGCATTTCGCCCGCCGCGACGGTAGGGGGTTCGCCGCTGCGAGCCCGGGGAGCTGGCAACGATGCGTCAAGGTCGGCGTTGGGTGACGATGAGGTCGATGGTGCTGTTGCTCGGGGTCGTGTCCGTGGCCGGGTACAGCTGCGGAGGTGACGACACCAATGAAATCTCGCCCCCGGAGGGCACGAGCGGCGGGGGCGCTACCAGCGGTGGTGACGGCGGCGGCAGCGGCGGCAGCGGCGGTACCGGCGGCAGCGGCGGCAGCGGCGGCAGCGGCGGCAGCGGCGGCAGCGGCGGTACCGGTGGCAGCGGCGGTGACGGAGGGGGCACGCAGCCGCGTCCATGCACCCCGGCCCGATCTCACGAACAGATCCCTCAGCGCCACTCGGCGACGGTCGAAGATGCCCTCGATACCTTCAGCAACCTTTCGGGGGAGATCGAGATTCAATGTGGCAACTGCCACAAGGCCCCGGCAGAGCAAGGAGATTTCTCCTACACGGGCACCCCGGAGAACCTGTGCAATGCGCGCGGCAAGAGCGGCAAGACGCCCGTTGACGTCATGCTCAGCGGGGAAATGCCCTACAAGATCGGCGGGCAAGAGGCGCTCGGCCGGCGGCTGCAGGCGTGGATCGAGCAGGGGTGCCCCGTCGGCACGTACGTCCTCCCGAAGGGTGACATCGAGGTCGATCCGGACGGAGACTTCGTGACCCCGCGCGAGATCGGCGATGCGCTGACCGAGCTCGGGAACTGCATCCCCGACGCCGAGATCGTCGGTCGAGACGAGGAGGTGGACGAGCGCTTCGCTGCGATGCGATCGTTCGAGGACCTCCCGGTCAAGCTCTCGGAGACCGATTTCGTCTCGCTGGACGCCGAGGTGCTCGCGCGCAGGGGCACGCTCGCCTACGCGCCGACCTACCCTCTCTGGTCGGACGACGCGGCGAAGCTGCGCTTCGTGCACGTCCCGGCGGGGCAGGCCATCACGTACGACCCAGACGCGGAGAGCCTCCGCATCCCCCCGAACACCCGCTTCTACAAGACGTTCTTCAGGACCGTGGTCGAGCCCGACGGCGTCACGCGATACCGCAAGATGGAGACGCGCATCATCGTGACGCGCGAGCAGGCCGAGGACGCGATCTTCGGCACGTACGTGTGGAACGCGGAGGAGACGAGCGCGAAGCTCCTCGGGACCGGGCTCGATCCGGCGTCACCGGACAGCAGGGAGCTCTACCTGAACGGCGAGCCGTTCCCCGACTACGTCCGCCCTTACACGGCCGACGAGACCACCGGCGCGCTGCAGAGCTACGCCGTGCCCGGCGCGACGCGATGCGTGGCGTGCCACTCGGGCTCGGAGAGCGAGAGCTTCGTCCTCGGCGTCACGCCCTTCCAGCTCCACAAGCGACCCAGAGGGGAAGGCGGCGTCTACACGCCGGACGTGCTAGCCGACGAGCTCAATCAGCTCGAGCGTCTCCTCGCGTACGGTGTCGTGCGCGGCACGTCGGCGACCCTCACGCCCGACGACTTCCCCAGGCTGGAGGAGTCTGCGCTTCCCCGCCGGCCACGCAACGCCGACGAGCTGAACATGCAGGCCTACATGGCGGGCAACTGCGCCCATTGCCATAACCCGCGCGGCTATGCGGTGGCGAGCAAGGCGACGCTGCGAGGCCTGGATATGTCGCCTGGCGGGAGCATGTTCGGGTTCAACATGGATACCGTGGGCTCGGACGGGCGGCTCTACTTTCCTGGTGTGCCCGCGTCCTTCGATGAGCTCGTCATCCAGAACTCCATCCCGGCCGGAGGCATCTACCGTCGCGTCGTCCTGCCCACGGGAGCGTGGACTCCCCGTGCGTTCGGCTTGCCCGTGGACAACGAGGAGGTAAGCGCATTCTTCAACCTCCACATGCCGATGCACACGGCGTCTGTGGACTGCCGCCTGCCGGTCCTCGTGGCGCGCTGGTGGGCGTCGGTGCCGCGCGATTACGAGCGCGGGGGACGGGAGGCGCCGGGGGATCCGGAGGCGATCGAGCTCGCCATGCGCGCGGCGGACGCCGCGGAGGCGCGCGCCCTTCACGACTGCGAGCAGCATCACGAACTCGGGTGGGTGCTCGAGGACACGACCGAGCGCTATCCCTACGTCCCTCGCAACATCGACTGGAAGACGAAGCTCGACGACTGGATCCGCGCGGAGGAGGTGACGAGCGAGCACGAGGCGCTGGCGAAGAATGTCTACGCTCAGGGGTTCTTCATCCCACGCTGCGCGTTTCCGGGCGACGCGCCAGAGCCCGAACCGGTGGAGCAGTGGATGATCAATCCGGGGACCGGGAGGCCGCGCCAGCCGTGGAGCGCGATCTACCGGGCCAACCCGGGGGAGCATATCTACGCCGGTATCTGCGCGAACTGCCATGGGATTTACGGAGACGCCCAGACCGGCGCGGCCAGGGCGCTCCGCGCGACCTCCGGGGCGAGGGTGGCGAGCTTCGTGGACGGGCTCTTCGGCCCGCGCTGGGCACCCAACGAGAACCTCGCCACGTTCCATGGGCCCGACGCGGGGGAGGACGACCTCGGCCCCGGCGGGGCGGCGAAGTACCTCGTCTGGATGGCGACCGGGGGCACCACCGTCTCGTTCGGCCGTACCACGGAGGAGGAGAGGACCTTCTTCAACGTCTTCGTCGACAATCGGATCGTGGCCGCGGTGCCGATCCCGCTCGATCCGGAGACCGCGAAGGCCGCATTCAAAAGATCGAAGGCGAACATGCTCGGCGTTGCGCGCGCCGCCTGCGATGAGATCCGCACCGATGCTCATGGGTTCGGAGCCGCTTACGACGCCGCGTCCACGAGCGGAGATTGGAGTCTCATCGTGGGCAGCGCCGTGGCTCCGGAGTTCGGCGTGCCCATGTGGAGGGACGTGTGCACGCTCAGGAACCCTCTCACGGAGGAGCTCCGCACCGCGGATGCGAGCTCGCCGGAGGTCGATGCATGGCTCCGGAGAGCGGTCTTCAACGCCGGCGTGATGGCCTACATCTACATGCGTGACGAGCTGACGAAGGGAGTCATCGCGGTTCCGCGTGACGCCTGCGAGCTGAAGTTCCCGAGGTAGTGAATCGTTCTGGCGCGTGCGACGCGCTGTACGGAGATGTGTTACGATGAAGATGCGTCAACGATGGCTGATCATGGTAGGTGCGCTGGCCGGGCTTTCGATCTTCACGAGCGCTTGCGGGGACGACGATACCTCATCACAGTCGGGGCAAGGCGGAGGTGGGACCACGAGCGCCAGCGCCAGCACGTCGTCGGGTGGTAGCTCTGACGGCGGCGGCGGCACGGGCGGCAGCGGCGGCACGGGCGGCAGCGGCGGCACGGGCGGCAGCAACGGCACGGGCGGCAGCGGCGGCACGGGCAGCGGCAGCGGCACGGGCGGCAGCGGCGGCACGGGCGGCAGCGGCGGCACGGGCGGCAGCGGCGGCACGGGCAGCGGCAGCGGCACGGGCGGCAGCGGCGGCACGGGCGGCAGCAGCGGCGCGGGCGGAACGGGCGGCGCGGGCGGAACGGGCGGCGCGGGCAGCGGCAGCGGCACGGGTGGCGGCGATCCGGAGGAGTGTGGCCTGCCGCCGGACACCGACCCAGAACCCAAGGTCCGGTTCATCAATGCCCTTCTGCCGAATCGCACGAACTCCCCGGTGGGGCTCGACGACCCGCCTGCGCTCCGCCTCTACGTGAACGGGGCGCCGGTACCGGACATAGAGGCAGTGTCGCCCAGCAGGGTTGCCGCGTCCGTCACGAGGTACGCCAAAGTCACGGCGGGCGCGATCACCTTCTCGGCACGAAGTGATGACGGAACCAGCGGTGGCGCAGGCGACGCGCTCGCGATCTCGGCGGATCCGCTGACGGTTGCCCCTGGGACGCGCTACACGATCGTGGCCGTCGGAATCCTGGGCACTACCAGCCCGACGGCGCCGCAGCTTCTCATCGCAGAAGAGAAGTTCACGACGCCTTCATGCAGCGAGGCCGCCCTGCGCTTCGTGAACGCCGACTCCAGCTGGGGGGCTCCGAAGTCGTTCTACATCGACCGGAGCGCTACGGCCGCAGCGGCGCTCGACGGGCTCACCGCCAGCGCTCCAGAAGGCCTGCTCGTGCCCCTGTCAGCCCGGTCGATCACGGTCACCGCGTCGAGCGACTTCGGTCCGACGGGTCAGGCGCCGTTCTCGCTCTCTGCGGGATCGCTCGTCGGTGGGCGATCGTACTTCGTCATCGAGACCGGGGAGCCAACCCGCGTCGTCGCCGATGCGCGCGCACACGGGTTGCTCGTCGTCCCGGCGGGGGACGACTCGCCTGCCGTGTTCATCAACCGGGATCCGCTCGTCTATTTCTTCCACGCATCGCCGCCGCCCACGCCGTCGCCCCTCCAGGTGTACTCGGGCACGGAGAGGATCGCCATCAACCTGAGGTATGCGCAGGCGCCGACATACACCGATCTGCCGCCGGGTGAGTCGACGCTCTCCGTCGTCGCGCCCGGCTCCGGAGGCTCGGATGACACCCTGGTGGTCGGCGCTCAGCCGACGGGCCCGCTGGAGCCCGGCTCGATCTACCTGGGAGGTCTCCTCGGCATCACCGGAGAGACGGGCGATAACGCGCTCCGGCTCAAGCTGTGGAGGGTTCAGCCAAACCTGCCCGGGACGTTCACCACCACGCGCGTCATGTTGATCAACGCCTCGGCGGCAGCGCCCTCGGTGGATCTCGGCCACTGGTCGGTCAATGCTGATGGGACCCGGGGTGATACGTTTACACCCGTGCTCACGGACGTCGCGTACGCGTCGGCCAGCGCCAGCACAGGCGTCGATTTCGCGGCGCCGAGCGCCGCAGGCCAGCAATGGTTAGGAGTTCGACCGGTCGGATCGGCCGACGCCATCCGGAGCGCTGCGAGAAGCCTGCCAACGACCTGGTTTGCCGCTATCCTCGTGGGAGACTGGCGCTCATCCGACCCAGCGAGCGCCGCGCGGCTCATGTTCATGAGAAACATCGGCATCACCTCCTCGGTCATTCCCGTGGTGTTGCCGACTCCCTGACCGGTCGAAATCCTGCGCCCCCGCTCGACCCTACTGATCCTCCCTGCGCGCACCCTTACGATACGCAGCTTGCCTGGCGGCCTGCCGGAGCGGCACACGGCTTCCGGCCCGCGCGGCTCGTCTGCTACTGCTGACCAGGGTGCACATGAAGAACGTCGTCGAAGCGCTGTTGATGGGCTCATGGCTCCTGGCGGCCGCCGCGTGCGGCGACGACGGGCCGACCGAGCCGCCCTCGGGCACGGGAGGCGGCGGGAGCGGCGGCGGTGTGTCCGGGAGCATCCGTTGCCCCGGCTCGGACATCGTGTGTCCCGGGGGCGCGCGGTGTCAGATCGACGCCGCGGGCAAGCCGTCGGGCTGCGCCGCCGCGTGCGACGAGGCGCGCGCGTGCGGCGACGCGGTGTGCTGCAGCCCCGGCGCCACGTGCGCGCGCGGCAGCTGCGAGGCGGCGGACCTCGTGCTCGGCCCCCCGGAGCAGGGAGAGCCCGTCACGTTCGCCACGGTCCGCGTGGACGAGGACGCGTGCGAGCTGCTGCATGGGTGCTTCGGCGCGAGCGGCCGGCGGGCGCTCATGCGCTTCCACGTCTCGCTCGCGAACGCCGGCGACGTTCCGCTCGACCTCGGCGCGCCCTCGGAGAGCGACGTCTTCGAGCCGAACTTCTGCGAGGACAGCTACGTCGTCCCCCGCTTCTTCCGCGCGCGCCTCGGCCAGGGCGGCGCGGTTGTCGCCGAGGCCGAGCTCGACGCGCGCTGCGTCGCGATGCCAGGCGGCCAGTACGGCTGCAACGCGCAGGGCCTCGGCCCGGGAGAGCACGTCGAGCAGCCCGGCACCGTGGCGTGCAACGCCCTCGACGTGACCGGCGTCCCGGCCGGGCTCTACGAGCTCGAGATCACCGTGAACCCGAACAGGACCGTCGCCGAGGCGCGCTTCGACAACAACACGATCGTCCTCCCGGTCGATTACCCCGCCTGCGACGGCGCCATCTGCGGCGGCGCGTGCTGTCCCAGCGGCCACGCGTGCGAGGCCGGCGTCTGCATCGTGCCCGACCTGCGCCCGAACAGGCAGCGCATCGTCGACACGATCCGGTTCTCGTACCAGACGTTCCCCAGAGACGCCTGCGAGCTCATGGAAAGGTGCATCGGCGGCCCGGGCCGGCGGCATCTCCTCGAGTTCGAGGGGCGCGTCGAGAACGCAGGGCCCGGCCACCTCGACCCCGGCCCCGAGTTCAACAGCCCGCTCTTCGAGTATGCGCAGTGCCACCAGCACTTTCATTTCCTGGACTTCACCGATTACAGGCTGGTGGACGCGGAGGGCGAGGTCGTCTCCCTGGGGCACAAGCAGGCGTTTTGCCTCGTCGACATGGAGCCCCTCGATCCTTCGTCCCCCGCGCCGCGGGGCTACCCGACCTCGGGAGGCATGGGGTGCAACTTCCTGAGCGCGGGCTGGGCCGACACCTACGACGTCGGCACGCCATGCCAGTGGGTCGACGTGACGGACGTGCCCGAGGGGGACTACACCCTCCGCGTCACCGTCAACCCCATCGGCGCGATCGCCGAGCAAGCGATCGAGAACAACTTGGTCGAGGTGCCCGTCCACGTCCCGGCGTTCGCGCCCTGCGAGCCCGAGCCGGAGATCTGCGGGGACGCGGTGGACCAGGACTGCGATGGGCTCCCCGACGACGGCTGCGAGGGCGAGGGGTGCGCCTCCCCGGTGCCCGAGGTGTGCGGCAACGCGGTCGACGAGAACTGCAACGGCGTCCCGGACGACGGCTGCGCGCCGATCCCGGGCGCCGACAGCTGCGAGACGCCGGGGGAGCTGGCGGGCTCGATGGATTACGCGGCGGAGATCACGGCCGGGAACACCTCCTACGTCGCGCTGCCATGCGGCGGGAGCGGCGGCGAGGTGTTCTTCCGGTTCACGCTCCCGTCCGACGAGGTCGTGTACCTCGGCACCCTGGCGTCGGACGTCGACACGGCGCTCGCGGTGCTCGAGGGCGACGGGTGCGGCGGCCCCCCCGTCGGCTGCGCGGCCAGAAGCTGCGGCGACGCCGCGCCGGGCGCGCACTTCGCGGCCAGGCTCCGGGCCGGGACGTACACGGTCGTGGTCAAGGCCGCGCACCCCGAGGCGCTCGGCACGGTCCGCCTCAGGTTCCAGCGCGCGTCGTGCCTCGGCGAGAGGGCCGGGGTCATCTCGGGCAGCGGCCTCATCAGCGGCGACACCACCGGGGCGCCGATCCCTCCCAGCTCCCTGTGCGGCGCGAGCAGCCCTGAGCAGACGTTCTATGTCCCCGTCTGCCCGGGGATGTCCACCGTGGTGTCCTCGTGCGGCCTGACCGACTTCCCGATGACGATCAAGACCGCGGACGACGCATGCAATCCCATCAATATCGAGTGCTTCGGCCCGCTCAGCGCATGCGCGGGCGAGAGGGAGGGCGTGAACTCCCGGATTTACGGGGCACGACCGGGAGGGAGCCTCGGCGCCATCACCGTGAAGGGGCGTACTCCGGTGGATTTCGGGCCGTACCAGATCTTCGTCACGCCATTCCAGTGACAGGGGCGCGCCGCGGGGCGTGAACACACAGCGCCGCGCCCCCATTCCACGAGCGAAGTTTGCGCTCGACCTCGGGCAATCTGCGCTAAAACCGCGCTCATGCGAGCCCACCATCGGTCCGAACGGACGCGCCTCCGGGCGCTCTCGTCCCTGTCCAGCGCGCTCGTCGCCGCGCTCGGCCTGACGTTGCCCGCCTATGCCGCGCCCCCGGCCGCAGCGCCGGCGCAGCCTGCGGCGGCTCAACCTGCGGCCAAGCCCACGCCCGCGGCGGCGCCGGTCGCGACGAAGGCGCAGCCCGCGGCGGCGGCGACCAGCGTGAGCGTCGCGATCCCCGTCGAGAAGTACACGCTGGAGAACGGGCTCGAGGTGGTCCTGCACGAGGATCACCGCACGCCCGTCGTGGCCGTCAACGTCTGGTACCACGTCGGCTCCAAGGACGAGCCGCGGGGGAAGAACGGCTTCGCGCACCTGTTCGAGCACGTCATGTTCCAGGGCTCGAAGCACGTGGGCGAGGACATGTTCTTCAAGTACCTGGAGCGGGCCGGCGCGAGCGAACGCAACGGGACGACGAACAGCGACCGCACCAACTACTTCGAGACCGTCCCCGCCAACGAGCTCGCGCTGGTGCTCTGGCTGGAGAGCGACCGGATGGGGTGGCTGCTCGACCACGCGAACGACGCGACCTTCACGAGCCAGCGCAACGTCGTGAAGAACGAGCGCCGCCAGAACTACGAGAACGCGCCCTACGGCCTCGTGCCGCAGTTCCTCCGCGCGGCCCTGTTCCCGGAGAGCCACCCCTACCACCTGCTGACCATCGGCACGCCCGAGGATCTCGACGCGGCGCATATGGACGACGTGAAGGCCTTCTTCCGGACGTTCTACGTGCCCAACAACGCGACCCTCGTCGTGGCGGGCGACATCGACCGGAACAAGGCGAAGGAGCTCATCCAGAAGTACTTCGGCCCCATCGCGAAGGGCGCCCCGCCGCCCGTGGCGACGAAGCCCGACCCCGGCGACCTCGCGACCGAGAAGCGCCTCGACATCGAGGCGGACGTCGAGCTGCCCCGCGTGACGATCAGCTGGGTGACGCCGCCGAGCTTCGCGCCCGGCGACGCCGAGCTCGACCTCGTCGCCAACGTCCTCGCCTCGGGCAAGACGAGCCGCCTCTACAAGAAGCTCGTGTACGATCTCCAGATCGCGCAGGACGTCTTCGCGTTCCAGCAATCGAGCCAGCTCGCCAGCACCTTCCAGATCACGGCGACGCTGAAGAAGGGCAAGTCGCCCGAGCAGGCCCTGAAGCTCATCGACGCCGAGCTCGAGCGGCTGCGCAAGGCGCCGCCGACCCAGGACGAGCACGACCGGGCCCAGGCCAAGGTGCTCTCGGAGCTGGTCTTCAGCATGGAGCAGGTGACGGCCCGCGCGAACGCCATCAACAACTACAACCAGCTCACCGGCGATCCGGGGTACTTCCCGAGGGACGTGGCCAGGTACGAGAAGGCCACCGCCGCCGACCTGCAGAAGGCGACAGCGGATCTCCTGCCCCAGGGCAGGCGCGTGATCGCCCTCGTCACGCCGAAGGCGGGCGCTCCGAAGGCCGGGCGCCTCGTGAAGCAGAGCGGGGCGGCGACGCCCGCGGCGGCCGCGAAGCCCACCACTGCGGCGCCGTCGGCAGCGGCGAGCGTGCAGCCCGCGGTCGCGGCGCCCGCGGCCCCGCCGGCGGGCGCGAAGCCCGCGGCCGGGCCGGCGACCGACAAGCCGGCGGCCACGCCGGCCATCATGAAGCCCGCTGGCGACAAGCCCGCGGTCGACAAGCCTGCGGCCGGGCCGGCCGCGCCGAAGGGGGGTTGAGCCCATGCGCATGAAACGAACCGTCTCCGCCTCGCTCGCAGCCGTGGCGCTCGCCGCCTGCGCTCCGGTCACGTCGACGCCGCCCCCCGCGCCCCCCGGCGCGCAGCCCCCCGCGGCGGCGCCGCCCGCCGCCGCGGCGGCAGACGATTTCCGCAAATCGCCGCCTTCCCCGGGGCCGGACGTGGTCTTCCGGCCGCCGCAGATCGAGGAGGCGAAGCTCGCGAACGGGATCCGCGTCCTCGTCGTGGAGCGGCACGAGCTGCCGATCGTGGCCGTGGACGTGACGACCGTCCGCGGCGCCGATCAGGCCGAGCCGGGCGTCGGCGCGTTCGCGGGCGCGATGCTCATGCAGGGCACCAAGACCCGCAGCGCGCTCGCGCTCAGCGACGCGCTCGGCAAGCTCGGCGCGAGCTTCTCGTCCGCGGTCGGCTTCGACGGCGGCGGCGTGCAGGGCCAGAGCGTGACGCCGCGGTTCGGCGAGATGCTCACGCTGCTCGGCGACGCGTACATGAACCCGGCCTTCGCGCCGGCGGAGATCGAGCGCGAGCGGTCGCGCCGCATCACCCAGCTCGCCGAGATGAACGATCGCCCCGCGTCGCTCCTCTCCATCGCCCAGGCCCGGGTCCTCTACCCCGAGGGCCACCCGTACAACGCGCCGCTGATCGGCACCGAGGCGGCGCTGAAGAAGATCACGGCGGGCGCCCTGGCGAAGTTCCACGCCGCGCAGTTCCGGCCGGAGCTGACGACCGTCGCCATCGCCGGGGACATCACGAAGGCCGACGCGGTGAAGGAGGTGGAGCGGGTCTTCGGCGCCTGGAAGGGCCCGGCCTCCGCGCCGCCCGCCCCCGCGAAGGCGGCGATCCCCGCCGATCCGCCGGCGCTCGCCGCGGGCGCGCCGCGCGTCGTCGTCGTCGACCGGCCAGGGCTCACGCAGTCGACCGTGACGGTGGCGCTGCCGGGCGTGCCGCGCGCGACGGCGGACTACGACGCGCTGCTCGTGATGAACACGCTCCTCGGCGGGCAGTTCTCGAGCCGGCTCAACCTGAACCTGCGCGAGAAGCACGCCTACACCTACGGCGCGCGCTCCGGCTTCGACATGCGCCACGGAGCGGGCCCGTTCTCCGCGGGCGGCGCCATCGTGCGGGAGAACACGGGCCCCGCCGTGAGGGAGATCTTCGCGGAGATCGACCGGATGCGGAGGGAGCCCGTCACGAGCGAGGAGCTCGCGGACGCCAAGGCGAACCTCATCCGCCAGCTGCCGGCGCGCTTCGAGACGGCGGACGCGACAGCGTCGACGATCGCGGGCCTCGCGGTCTACGATCTGCCGCTCGACGAGTACGCGACGCGACCGGCGAGGCTCCAGCGGATCACGCCCGCGGACGTGCAGCGGGTCGCGCAGAAGTACCTCGTGCCCGAGCAGCTCCGGGTCGTCCTGGTGGGCGACGCCGGCGCTGTCGGAGAGCAGCTCTCGGCGTTGCAGCTCGGTGAGGTCATCGTGCAGAAGGCGCCAGGCGTGACGGCCGGACCGGCGGCGGCGGCCAGCAAGCCGGCGGCGCCCGGCAAGCTGTCGGCCCCCGCCGCGCCCCAGGCTGCAAAACCCGCGGCGCCCGCGCAGCCCGCCGCGCCCCAGGCTGCGAAGCCCGCGGCGCCCGCGCAGCCTGCCGCGCCCCAGGCTGCAAAGCCCGCGGCGCCCGCGCAGCCCGCCGCGCCCGCGCAGCCTGCCGCGCCCCCCGCAGCGAAGAAGCCGTGAGGTACGCCGCGCCGCTCGCCTGCGTGTGCGCGCTGGCGTGGAGCGCGCCCGCCGCCGCCCAGGCGGGGCCGGCGGCCCCGGACTGGGCGTTCGGCGCGCCGGGCGGCGAGGCGGCCCTCGCCGCGGCCTGCACCGCGTCGCTCGCGACGTACCTGCTCCCCCAGCGGCGCTCCGCGTGGGGCGCCGCCTCGAGCGAGGAGCGCAACGACGCGATCGGCCTCGCCAGCGATATCACCGGCGCCGCGGCGGGCACGCTGCTCCTCCTCGGCGGCGGGTACGCCCTCGAGGGCAGCTACCTCGCGGGCGCCGGCGTCCCCCGCCCCTACGCGCGGGCGCTCAGGACATCGCTCATCGAGGTCGAGGCGGTGGCGCTGTCGACCGGCCTCTCGAACGTGATCAAGCGCCTGTCGGGCCGGTGCCGGCCGCGCTCGTGGCGGACCGATCGGTGCGGCGAGACCGACCTCGATTTCGACGCCTTCCCCTCGGGTCACACGACCCCGGTGGCCGCCATCGCGGGCGCGCGCCTGAACCTCGCGCTGCGCACGACCGGCGACGCCGCGCCGCGCCTCGGCGCGCTGGCCCTCGCCGAGGCGGCCACGGTGGTGACGATGGCGCTGCGGATCGGCGCCGGCGCGCACTCGTGGCAGGACGTCGGCGCCGGCATGATCCTGGGCCACGTGACGGGCTTCGCGATCGCGGCCGTCCACCCGATCCAGCCGAGCGAGACCCGGTACGCGGCCGGCGTGATGCCCGGCCCGCCCCCCGAGCCCGCCGCGGTCACCTGGTCGTGGGCGTTCTGATGCCACGTCGAGAGGCCGCCAGGAGCGGCGGTGATGTGCGTGCGCTCCTCGAAGAGGGGCGTGAGGCGATCCATGCTCGCGCATGCCCACCTTCGAGAAGCGCACGCGCATCGCCGCGCCCCCCGAGCGGGTCTTCGCCTTCCACGAGGAGCCTGACGCCCTCGAGCGCCTCACGCCTCCCTG
Organism: Sorangium sp. So ce117; assembly: GCF_051524395.1. Taxonomy (NCBI): domain Bacteria; kingdom Pseudomonadati; phylum Myxococcota; order Polyangiales; family Polyangiaceae; genus Sorangium; species Sorangium sp. So ce117. Next base: position 1,933,031 of record NZ_CP150309.1, on the reverse strand, counting down.
GGAGCACGCGCGCGTGCTGGAGAAGACGGGCGGCATCCTCGTCGGCGCGCGCGTGGTCGTGGAGACGCGCGTCGGCCCCGTCCCGCTGCGCTGGGTCGCGGAGCACACGCAGTACGAGCGGGGGCGGATGTTCCAGGACACGCAGCGCAGCGGGCCGTTCAAGCGCTGGGTGCACACGCACCGCATGGACCCCGACGGCTCGGGCGGCTGCTACCTCACGGACCGCGTGGAGTACGAGCTCCCGTTCGGCGCGCTCGGCCGGCTCGGCGGCGGCCTCTTCGTCCGGCGCAAGCTGGAGCGGATGTTCGACTACCGCCACGAGGTGACGCGACGGGCCTGCGAAGCCCCGCCGCGGTAGCCCGCTCGCCGACCGCCGCGTCCGCCACACGGCGCGCGCGCGACCCGCTGGTTGCCAGGACAGGCGCCGGGCCCAGGTTCCTCGCAATGCCGCGGCGCCCGGCGACGGCAGGAAAAAGGAGCATGGCTATTTGCCATTGCGGCCAGTGCGGCGCGATCCATCAGGTTGTGTTGCGAGTCCAGCGAGGCAGGCGCGCCGTTGGCGGATTGTTTGATTACGCGCCGGTCGATGCGCGCATTTGGATTTCTGCGTGCCCCCGAGCGCTGCTGTGGAGTGGGCGCGGGAGGCGAGCAGAACTTGGCCGCTCACCACCCTTTCGGCGTAGTCACGCGCGGTGCCGAGCACACCGCATGAGGTCCTGATCGTCGCATTGCGTGAGCAGCCGGGGCTGCTCGGCGCGCTCGTCTCCAAGCTCACCGGCGTGCAGCTGCCGCGACGCCTCAAGCCCGCCGACGCCACGCTCCGCTTCGTGAAGCCGGCGGAGCTGCGGCTCGATCTCGTCCTTCATGGCGGCCGGCGCCGCTGGGTCCTTGTCGAGCTGCAACGCAGCGTCGACCCGGCCAAGCGCCGCCGGTGGCCCCTCGCGGCCAGCCTGCTCTTCAGTCAGACCGGCGCGCTCGGCGACGTGATCGTCATCACCGCGCGCCGCGCCGTCGCCCGCTGGGCCGAGCGCGTGGCGTGCGTGCGGACGCGCCTCGGGACCTTGCTCCAGCTCAAGCCGGTCGTGCTCCACCTCGGCCACGACGAGGGCAAGGCGCTGCTCGACGAGCGCCACCCGGAGCTCGCGCTCTTCGCGGCCTGGGCCATGCAGCACCGCCATGGGCCTCGGGCGCGCGCCGTCGTCGAGCGGGCATTCGAGCTGACCGAGCGGCTGCCGCGCGCGTTGCGACGGGCCCAGCAGCGTGCGATCCTCTCCGTGCTCAGCGAGCGGATGCTGGAGCTCCTCAGAGAGGCATCGATGAATCCCGACAAGATCCCGGAGACACCCGCTGCCCGGAAGCTCCGCCTCTTCCTCGAAGCACAGGGACGGAAGAAGGGCCGGGCCGAGGGCGAGGCCAAGGGCCGAGCCGAAGGCCGAGTCGAGGGTGAGGCCAAGGGCCGTCAAGACGCGCTGCTCACGCTGCTGCGGGCACGCGGGCTCTCCCCCTCGCCTGACGACGAGGCGCGTATCCGGGCTTGCGCGGACGCGGCGAAGCTCGATCGGTGGATCGCGCAGGCGGCCACGGCCACGACGGTGCGAGAGGCCCTCGGGATGAAGGCCCCGGCCGTTAGGGCTCGCCCCCGCACGCCGGGTCGTCCCCCGCCGGCCTCCCCGTCGCGCTCCTGAGGCGCCCCGCCGGCCTCGCTCACCTCACCCCGCCGGCCTCGCTCGCCTCACCGCACCCGCCGGGCCAGCGTGCCCCGCACAGCCGAGCTGGCGCGCACGCAGCGTTCGCTCAGGTCGTCCCCGGGGCGCGCGGCGCGGAGCTCGCCTCCCCTCGCCCGAACGCAGCGGCCGCCGCCCCGCCGCGCGACGCCCGGTAGCGCGCCAGCTCCCCGAACTGCGCGAGCCGCGCGCGCACGATGTTCCTGCTGATGCCGAGCAGCCTGGCCGTCTGGAGCTGGTTGCGATCGCAGTAGCGGTACGCCGTCCGGATGATCGTCTCCTCGATCTGCTCGTGCAGGTTCGGCAGGTTCTGCTCGAACATCGCGAGCAACGCGCCCTCCAGCGCCGTCGCCTGCGGCGTCGGCCTGACCTGGGACACGGCGCCCGTCGCCCCCTCCTCCGGCGGAGGAACGCTCGCCCCGGCCTTCGGCAGGAGCGCCGTGAGGCGCAGATCCGCCGGGGTGATCTCCTGGCCTTTGCAGACCAGGAGCGCGTGGTGCATCGCGTTCTCGAGCTCCCGGATGTTCCCGGGCCACGGGTGCCCGAGGAGCCGCGCCGTCGCCTCCGCCGTGAGCACGACCGGCCCCGAGCCGAGCCGGTGCGCGTAGAGCTCGAGGAAGTAGCGCGCCAGCGGGAGGATGTCGCCCGGCCGCTCGCGCAGCGGCGGGAGCGCCAGCGTCGCCACGTTGAGCCGGTAGAAGAGATCCTCGCGGAACTTCCGCGCGATCACCGCCTCCTCCAGGTTCACGTTGGTCGCCGCGATGAGCCGCACGTCGATCGGGATCGGCTGGCGCGAGCCGAGCCGCACCACCTCGCGCTCCTGCAGCACGCGGAGCAGCTTGACCTGGAGCGGCAGCGACAGATCCCCGATCTCGTCGAGGAACAGCGTCCCGCCGTCCGCCGCCTCGAACCAGCCGGCCTTCGAGGTCGTCGCCCCCGTGAAGGCGCCCTTCTCGTGGCCGAACAGCTCGCTCTCGACGAGGGACTCCGACCAGGCTCCGCAATTGACCGCCACGAAGGGCCGCCCCCGCCGGTGGCTCAGCGTGTGGATGTGACGGGCCACGATCTCCTTGCCCGTGCCGGTCTCCCCCGTCACGAGCAACGTCGCGTCGCTCGGCGAGAGCTGCCGGATCCGCTCGAGGATCGCCTGCGAGCGTGGATCCTCGAAGACAAGCGCCTTGGCGCGCACAGAAAGGGCCGGCGAGCTCGTGTTGGGAAGCGTGAGCAATGGCATCGTCATCGGGCTTCACTCACCATAATAGCGGATGGTTCGTCCATTATAACGGATGGCCCTGCCATGCGCCAGAGATCTTTCTCTCCGGCGCGGCTCCAGCGGCTGTCCCAGATGGCTTCGGGCCTTCCGTCACGCTGCGCCTCGATCCGTCGCGCTAGGCCTCGAGGAGGTAGCCGCGCACCTCGTCGACGAGGGCCTTGATCTCGTGATCGGTGCGGGACCTCGGGCGCGGCGCGCTGACGGGGACGACGTGCTTGATCCTCCCGGGCCGCGGCTCGAGCACGACGACGCGATCGCCGAGGAACACCGCCTCCTCGACGTCGTGCGTGACGAGGATCATGGTGATCTTCTCCTCCTGCCAGATGCGCTGGAGCTCCTGCTGCAGCTTCGCGCGGGTCAGCGCGTCGAGCGCGCCGAACGGCTCGTCGAGCAGCAGGATGCCTGGCCGGTTGACCAGCCCTCGCGCGATCGCCGCCCGCTGGGCCATCCCGCCGGACAGCTGGTGCGGGTATGCCCGCTTGAACCCGGACAGGCCCACGAGCTCGAGGTGCTCGTCGACCGCGCGGGTCTTCTCGGCGTGCGTCCACGCCGAGCTCTCGAGCCCGAGCGCGACGTTCTGCTCGATGGTGAGCCAGGGGAAGAGCCGGTGCTCCTGGAAGACGATGCCCCGATCGAGGCTCGTCCCCTGGACGCGCGCGCCGCCGACGAGGATGTCGCCCTCGTAGTCGCCGTCCAGCCCGACGAGGAGCCGGAGGAGCGTCGATTTGCCGCAACCGCTCGTGCCCACGACGCTGATGAACTCGCCGGGGTGAATGGTCAGGCCGATCCCCCGGAGGACCTCCAGGGGCTTGTCCTTGACCACGTACTTCTTGCTGACATCACGAATGTTGATGACTCCAGGCGAGCCCATGAGTTCCTCCTCGAAGCAGACGAAGCAGACGGAATCAGAGGTTGAATACGTTGGCGACGCTCACACGCCGCGGACGCGCCATCGCAACAGGCGGTCTTCCGCGGCCTTGGCCAGCGCGTTCAGGCCGAAGCCCACGAGGCCGGACACGATCAGCCCGACCAGCACGACATCCATGGCGAAGCGCTCGCGCCCGTCCACCATCAGGCTGCCGATCCCGGGCGCGGGCTCGAGCAGGTACTCGGCCCCGAGCGTGCCGAGCCACGCGTAGATGAGCCCCTGGTGCACGCCCGCGAAGAGCGACGGCGCGGCGGACGGCAGGATGACCTTGCGGAGGGTCTGCCACCGCGAGAGGCGGAGCACCCGCGCCACCTCGATGTGCTCGACACCGACGCTGCGCACGCCTTCATAGGTGTTCACGACGACCGGGTAGAAGGCGGAGAGCGCGATGAAGGCGATCTTCGCCTGCTCGCCCACGCCGAGCCACACCGACATGAGCGGGATCCACGCGAACAGGGCGACCTGCTTCGCCGCGTGGAAGCTCGGTGAGAACAGCTTGTCGGCGGTGCGCGAGACGGCGAGCACACCGCCGACGGCGCCGCCCGCGACGATCCCGAGCGCGAGCCCAAGGAGATCCCGGACGAGGCTGGCGCGCAGGTGTGCCCAGAGATCGCCGCTCTCGTGCAGCGCGCTCGCGGCCTTCCAGACCGCGAGCGGCGGGACCAGGATGCGGGTGTTGGCGAGCTCGTAGCGGCAGACCACGAGCCACGCGACGAACAGCAGGACGGGCAGGACCAGGCCGCGCCGCAGCCGCGGCTGGATCAGAGCATGGGTGATGGCGCTCATCGTGTGTGTTCTTCGGTGAGGTGTTAGAGGGCGGCGCGCCGCCAGCGGAGGAGGCGGGCCTCGATCGCCTCGAGCCCCTTGTCGAGCGCGAGCCCGACGATCCCCACGACGAGGATCGCCGCGAGCACCACGTCGAGCTGGAACAGCTGGCGGCCCCAGACGATCAGGAACCCGACACCCTCGGACGAGGCCAGGAGCTCGACCGTGACGAGCGACAACCACGCTTGCGTCAGGCCGTAACGGACGCCGACGGCGATGGACGGCACCGCGGCGGGGAGCACGACCTTCCGGAGCAGCTGAGCATGGCTGAAGCGGAAGACCCGGGCCACCTCGATGTACGATCTCGGCACGTTCTTGATGCCCTCGAACGTGTTGATCGCCACGGGGATGAGGCTCGCCTGCGCGATGAGGATCAGCTTCAGCGACTCGCCGATCCCCGCCACCATCATGACGAGCGGCAGCCACGCGAGCGCGGGGACCTGCGCGAGCGCCTTGAAGAGCGGGTGGACGTGCTCCTCGATCCGCCGTGAGAGCCCCATGGCGATGCCGAGCGCGAGGCCCGCCGCGCCGCCCGCGGCGAAGCCGCCGAGGACGCGACCGAGGCTGATGGCGATGTTCGTGTGCAGATCGCCCGAGCTCGCGAGCTCGGTCAGCGTCTGCACGACGAGCCCTGGCGCCGGCAGGATCTGCGCCGGGATCAGCTCGCGCTGCGAGGCGTAGCTCCACGCGAGGAGGAGCGCCGCCGGGAAGACGAGCCCCACGGCGACGTTGCCCACCTTCCGCGACAGGAGCCGGGAGGCGCCGCCCGCGGGCAGCGCCACGTCGGGCGCCGCGAGCTTGTAGCCGGCCTGGGTCTGGCTTTCTTGAATTCCCTGCTGCGTCATCTTGGTTGCCTTTCTCTCGTGGCGTTCCGCCCTGCGCTAGGCCCCTTCGCCGCGCGCTCTCCTCTCATGACCTCCCGGGGTGCTTGACCTTCCCGTTCACGTCGAACTCGGGCCAGTAGCCCTCGAGGTTCAGCTCCTTCAGCGCCGCGTTCAGGAACCGCAGATCGATCCAGGAGTCGACGTCGAACGTGTTCCTGATCAGGCCGAACCGCTTCGCGTCGGCGGCGGCCGCCTTGTAGCGGGAGATCAGGTATTCATCGAACAGGGGGCTCGCGCGCACCTTGAGCGAGTCGCCCGTCTGGTCCGCCTTGAAGTTCGAGTACGGCACCCCCGACTTGGACCAGAGCTGGTAGATCGGCGCCGGGTTGGCCTCGTTCTGCGCGATCCAGTGGGCGGCCTGCACCACGACCTTGACGACGCGCCTCGTGATGTCGGGATATTTGTTCGCGAAGTCCTCGGTGACGATCAGGTGGGCGTGCCGCAGGTAGGCCGGCGAGTCGTTCTTCGTCGAGTAGACGATCTTGGCGACCCCCTGATCCTGGAGCGTGAGCAGGTCGTATCCGCCGAAGGCGGCGTCGATGTCCCTCGTCGCCAGCGCCGCCTTCGCGGTCGCGCTGTCCATGTTGAGGATCCGGAGATCGCGCTCCGACAGCCCGCTGCCCGCGAGGATCTTGTTGACGGCGAGCTGCAGATTCGTGCCCTTGAAGAGGGCGACCTTCTTCCCCTTGAGGTCCGCGAGCGACGCGATCGACGAGTCCGACGGGACGGCGAGGTACGTATGCTGCCTCGTCGACACCCCCGCGAGGAGCTTCGTCTTGAGCCCCCCTGCCCTCCCGATGCTCGACGGCAGATCTCCCTGGAGCGCAAAGTCGAGCAGCCGGTTCGCGTACGCCTCGTTGACCGCGGGCCCGGCCCCCTTGAAGAAGGACCACTCGATCTTGATATTGTCCTTCTTGAACTCCTCCTCCAGGAGCCCCCGCGCGTGCACCACGCTCAAGCTGCTACCGCCGACGAACGGCCGGTTCCCGATCCCCGTCCCCGCAAATGCCACCCGGATAACGCTAGGCGCCTCCGCCCGCGCCACATGCGCCGATAACGTCAAAATCACCGCAACCAACATCTGCACCAAAACCAAAGCTCGTCTCATAAATCTCCTGTCTGCTTTCATTGCCACGCACCGCCCCCAGAGGGGGCTCTCCCGCACAGGAGACGGGTCCAGATCGACGTTTTCGGCGCGCAGGCGTACTCCGGTACGCCGAGCACCGAAAACGTCGAGATGGGCCCGTATCCGCAGCGGGTGAGCCCCCTCTAGAAGGCGCCTTGGAGTTGGGCTAGGACCTCGTGTTTGGCCCCCTCGGTGCTCGTGCGGTCGTCTCGGCGGTTGACGTTGAGCTGGAACTTCGTCGTCTCCGCGAAGAAGACGTTGAAGCCGAGCGTGTAGACGTCGACCCGGTTCTCTTGCACCTCGGTGCTGGGGTCGAAGAGGTCGACGCGGAGGAACGGCTGGTAGGTCTTCGGCCACCAGTCATCGTAGCGGCCCTGGTTGCGGTAGCCCCTCAGGAACTGCTCGCCCCAGTTGTAGAAGAAGGTCGCCACGTGCGACAGGCTGGTTTGCCTCGTCTTCCGGGGGTCCTCCGCCGTCGTCCCGAGCGTCACGTCGTCCTGGCCGTAGATGAACTCGTAGGTGACGCCGATCGGATAGTGGTTGTAGTAGATGTCGCCGCCGAAGCGGCGCTTGACGCCCTTGCCGGACAGCGTCTTCTTCTCGTCCTTGAGGAACGTGTTCTGCCAGCCGATGTACGCGCTCCCGCCGAGCGTGATCTGGCGGAGGATGGAGTTGTAGTCGGACGGCACGGTGAACGCGAGGCGGCCGATGATGTCCTTCTCGCTGTTGTCGTCGGGCGTGTTCGGCCCGCTCCCGTTGACGATGCCGATCGCGTAGGCGAGGAGGGGCGCCCGGTAGTTGTAGCCGTAGTCCACCTGCGGCAGCACGTCGCCGCGGACGATGAGCCCGATGTCGCGCCGGTTCAGCCCGAGCTTCGTCGTGAACTGCGCGTTGGTGATCACCGGCTTCAGCTCCTCGCTCGCGGGGACCTCCAGCCCGAAGGGCAGGAGCTGCTGGCCCAGGGTGACCTGCAGGACCCAGTCCTCGGGGGCGAGGGTGGGGAGCACGGAGTACGCCAGCTGGGCGTCCAGCAGGTTGAGGAAGCTGTTGTTGCTCGCCTGCTGGGGCGAGGCGCCGAAGCGCACCGAGTAGGTCAGGTTGCGGCCTTCCTCGTAGTCCTTGTAGAGGATGCCATTGAACGTGAGGGTCGCGGCGCCCGTGTCGAACGTCACCTTGCGATCGTTCGAGGTCGCCGTGTTCACCGGCTGCTCCGTCCATCCGATGCGCGCCTGGATGACGCCGCCGACGAGGAGGGAGCGGGTCGAGAGGGCGGTGTGGAGATCGCGCTCTCGCTGCCACTGGAACTTGAAGTTCTCGAGGTCGGTGACGAGCCCTTGCAGGTCGTCCCGCGTGACGGCGTTGGGATCCGGCTCGACGAAGGCCTCCGCCGTCGCGTCGCCCGCGGGCGGGGCGCCGGGGTCCGGCGCGCCGGGGGTGGCGCCGGGAGCACCCGGGGCGGCGGCCGCCGCGCCCGGCGCGGTGGGGGCTGCGCCAGCGGGCGCAGGAGCCGCGCCAGTAGGCGCAGGGGCCGCACCAGCGGGCGCCGCGCCGGCAGGCGTACGCGCCGCGCCAGCGGGCACAGGAGCCGCGCCGGCAGGCGCAGGGCCCGCGGGAGGCGCGGCGGCAGGCGTACGCGCCGCGCCAGCGGGCGCAGGGGCCGCGCCGGCAGGCGCAGGCGCGGGACGCTCGCCCTGGGTCCTGCCGGGCGGGTTCTGCGCGCTCGCCTGCGTCGCGCAAAGGACGAGGCTCGTCGCGAGGATCGATGAAATGGGGGTTCTTGAGCGGTCGAGCAAACGCATGAATGGATCCAGAGGGGTTCGTTGATTCACAGTTACGCTCGGGCGGGGCCGCTTCCGTCGCCCCGCCCGATGCTCCACGTCAGGCCGCCTTGCTCTTCCGCAGCTTCTGCTCGACCGCGGTCCCGGCGAAGAAGCCGGGGTTCTTGCCGGCAAAGAAGTTGTAGGGGTGGGTGAACACGAGATCGCGGAAGTTCGCCTCCGTGAGCGCCCCGCGCTCGACGAGGCTCCAGGTGTCCGCGAGGACCTCGGTCAGATCCGGCACGTCCCAGTGGCCGCTGTCCGACGCCCAGAAGGCGTTGAGCTGCACGCCGAGCGGGTTGACCTTCGTGTTGAACGCGTACGCGATCGTCGGGTCGTCCGCCTCCGAGCCGAAGTAGAAGTTCGGCACGTACCTGTCGCGGATGTCCTCGATCCGCTCGATACCCGCCAACGCGAAGTCGTCGAGCGCGCCCGGGTCCTGCGGCTGCCTCCGCGAGTTGTTCGAGACGCCGAGGGCCCCGCCGAGGACAGCGTGGATGTCGCCGAGCCGCGCCCCGACCTCCTCGCCGCCGTACTGCTGGTAGAGCGCGTACAGCAGCTTCGCGTCGATCAGATCAGGGTTGTAGTTCTGGACCGCCCTGCCATTGCGCTTCTCCCAGTGCCCCACCAGATCCGCGAACAGCGTCGCGCCCCACGCCGCCCCTCCCTCGAGGAAGCCGACGCGGAGATCGGGGAACCGGCGGGTCACGCCGCTGAAGAAGAGCGACTTCGCGAGCGCCTCGGAGGCGGAGGCGAAGTGGCCGATGTGGTTGTACATGTAGCTCGAGACCGAGCTGCGGCTGGTCCACCCCATCCCGGCCGAGTGGGTGGTCAGCACCGTCCTGAGCTCGACCGCCTTGGCCCAGAACGGGTCGTAGTTGTGCTCGCTGTCCACGCCGAACGTGTCGAGCCAGTTCGCGTGCCGCGCGACGTCCGGGTGGTGCCGCGACGGGTACTTCTCGGCCACCGACCGGATCGGCCGCCGGAGGTTGCCCGGGATGAGCGCGACCTTGAGGCCGAGCTCGCGCACGGCGAACTCGAGCTCTTCGACGCCCTCCTCCGGCGTGTGCAGCGGGATGGCCGCGACAGGCGTGAGGCGGTCGGCGTACGGCCGGTACACGTCGGCGTGATAGGCGTTGACCGCGCGGATGAGCACCCGGCGCAGGTCCTCCTTGCCGACGTGGGTGGCGAACGTGGAGACGTTCGGGAAGAGAACCGCGTAGTCCGTCCCCGACTCGCCGAGCCGCTCGTGAAGCAGCCTGGGCAGCGACACCGTGGCGAGATCGAGGGTGTTCTTCGTCGGCAGCGCCCACCACGGCGGGCGGACCGAGCGCTGCGCCGCGCGCTGCTCGGGCGTGAGCTCGTACCACTCGTTGCTCAGGTAGCCGAAGCCCCGGTTGATCGCGTCACGGAACTCGTCGACGGACTTCGCGCCGCCGTACTTCGCGATGTAATCCTCGAGGATCGGCGCGAACTCGATCGTGTGCAGATCGGTGTCGATCACCGGGTAATCGAGCTTGTCGCGCACCACCCGCGAGCGAGAGGTCTTCTTGCCGTCTTTCAGCGAGAGGTGAGAGGATGAGACGCTCATGACGATGACTCCATGGCGCGATCGCGCGGTCGCGCGGCGGCCATCGGCGCCGGGCAGCCGCGCCCAGGGCGCACGAGGCCGCGCGCCGACCAGGCGCCCGCTCCTGTGCTGAGAATGTGAGAGGCCTTCGAGCTAGAGCGCCGCGAGCGCGGCGCCCCTACAGCGCGTGGCGGTCCATCGCTCGACGTCGGCGCCGATCCGGCGGGGCGTGAGCCGCTGCGAGCGCCGGGGGGACGCCGCGGAGCGCGCCCACGCGCCGAGCGCAGAGCGCGTCGCGACCCGACGCCACACGACGGCCGGCGCGCCCGGGAGGGCGTTCGTCAGGGTCGTGATCGCGAGGGTGGATGAGACCGCGGGGAGCGCGATCACTGGATCTTTCATGGCTTTCTTCAGGTCGACTATCGCCCTGACGCATTGCACTGCGCGGACCAAGCCTTCACCGCGGCCAGCAGGGCAGGTCGGGCGGAAGCACCATTGATGCGCTCGGCCTTGTGACCGCGCCCGCTCGCTCCAGCGCGCCGTCCCGGGGGAGAGTTCAGAGAGGGCTCGAACGCCCCGACGCCTCCCGGCGACGAAGGAAACTCAGCCGCACGCGGCGCACGCCGCGCACTCTGTCAGGAAAGCAGCTCGACGCTCGTTGCGCCGCTGCAGGTTGCGTTCTGCGTTCTGCATGCGGCGTACCAGGCTTATGTCCGCTTCAAAAGACACGGATCCGTTATACCGGATGAGCCCTTGCTGCTGGAGCAGCAGACGCGTGCTGCGGTGGTGCTGCTCCAGCAGCAGCCCCCGGGCAAGGCGCGTCAAGGCTTGGACGGCGACGCGGGCGCCAGGCTCATCCCGGTCGCGAACGAGATCGCGCTCTGCAGGTCGCGGCGGGTCACGACGCCGGCGAGATCGATGTCGAGGCTGACGATGGCGTGGGACACCTCCGGCCGGATGCCCGTCAGGACGACCTGCGCCCCGAGCAGCCGGACCGCCCTCGCCACCTGCAGGAGGGCGCTCGCCGAGGCCGCGTCGATGTGCGGCACGCCGGTGACGTCGATGATCGCCACCCGCGCCTGCCGCTCGACCACCTTGCTCAGCAGGTTCTCCATCATCTGCTGCGCCCGCGCCGCGTCCAGCACGCCCACGAGCGGCAGTACGAGGACGCCCTGGCTGATGGGCACGATGGGCGTCGACAGCTCCAGGAGCGTCTTCGCCTGCAACCGGAGCGTATCCTCGAGCCGCTTCCGGTCGGTGATCACCTCCGTGAACAGCATGATCCCGCCGATCTCGCCGGTCGACTTGTACCAGGGAAAGATCTTCCAGCGCACCCAGTCGACGCTCCCGTCGGCCCGCGGGAAGGGCTCTTCATCATTCGATTCCGTGGCCCCTGCGATGCAGCGCCGGTGGATCTCCCTCCAGTGCTCGGGGATTTCGGGGAAGAGATCGTAATGACATCGGCCGATGATGTCCTTCTCCTTCATGCCGAAATCTTCCCGCCAGCGGTGACTGGCCAGGATGTAGCGCATGTCCTTGTCGAACATGGCCACAGCAGCCGGGCTGTAGGTGACAAAGACGCGCGCATGCTCTTCGCTCTGGCGCAGCTCCGCCTGGAGGCGATCTCGCGCCTCCTCGGCCTCCTCCAGCTCCCGGATGCGCTGCTTCAGCTGCTGGTTCTCCGCAACGACAGCCATGTAATTCGCGTCACCGTTCATCCGTACCCTCGGTTCCGTCCTGGCCTGTATATCAAAGAAGCGCGGTGCATGGCGCTCGGGCGCAACGCGTGCGCTACCGAGGAGCGGGACAAGGTCGCAGCGTGCGCCTCGGCTGGGCAGCACCGAGGTGGGCCGCGATCCTTGCCGGGGGTCCGCGCCCCATGCCTTCAGCGTGACGTCACGCCGAGCCGCGCAGGACGTCGAGCGCCCGGGCTTCCTGTCGCATCTCGCGCAGGAGGGCGGCGGCGACGACGCCGGGGTGCGTTCGCTCCGGCGCGGCCCCGAACGCGGCGAGGACCTCCGCGAGCGGGCGGGACGCGTCGTCTTCAGGAGGCGGCCCGCCGAGGCGCGCTGCCACGAAGAAGAAGCTCGCGGCGTAGAAGGCGAGGGCGACGGCGCGCGCAAGGCCCGCCCGCGCGCGCTCGCCGTCGTTCGCTGGCCTCCCCAGGTACGCCTCGAGCAGGGCCTCGCGCTGCTCGGGCCGCGGGCACGCAAAGACACCGAGCTGCGCGAGATCGATGAACGGATCTCCCGCGCCCGCGTGGGTCCAGTCGACGAAGTACACGCGCTCGGCCGTCACGAGCACGTTGTTCGGGTTGAGGTCGCGATGACACGCGGCGGCGTGCGCGTGCGGCGCGCTCACACGCTCGAGCTCGACGACCGTGCGCACGAGCTCGGCTGGCAGGCCCGCTCCTGCGAGCGCCGCGCACTGCGCGTCGAGGGAGCGCAGGAAGTCCATGCGCGACGGGCTGCGCGGGAACGGCGGACCGTCGTGGAGCCGCCGCAACGCCGCGGCGACCCGCTCGATCTGCGCCGGATCGCGCGTCGGGCGGAGCGGCGTCCCCGCGATGCGGTCCATGATCGTCACGCCCGTCCGCGCGTCCGCGTGGTGCAGGCGCGGCGCGACGCCGCGCTCGGACGCGATGCGCATGCACGCGCTCTCGCGCGCGGCGCGCTCCAGATCGCTCGGATCGGGCGCGAAGCGCTTCGCGACGTACGGCGCGCCGTCGACGACGAACGCGATCAGCGCGGCGCCGGAGAACCCGCCGGAGAGCGAGGTCACGTCCTGGACCGGGCGCCCCGGGAACGTTGCCTCGAGCGCGGCGGTGAGGTCCGGGTGCAGCTCCGGGGCGCTCATGCCCACCCCCGCATCGAGGCGAGCCGCTTTGCGTAGAGGCGGCTCCGCGCGGCGACATCGGCAGGCCGTGCCCAGTCCCACCCGATCGCCTGCCAGTCCGGGTCGTCGGGATCGAGCCCGAGCGACGCGACGAACGCGCGATCGGCGACGAAGAAGTGGTGTTTGTACGCGAGGAGATAGCCGCGCGGCGCCTCCGGCAGCGCCTCGACGTGGGCGCGCGCCTCCTCGTGGGTCGCGAACCAGTGGTGCAGCACGCCGCCATCCCGGCCGTAGAGCAGCGTCCCTAGCTCGGGCGCGCCGGGCTCTCCCGCGAGGGCGAGGCGCGCGCGCTCCCAGCTGGAGAAGCCGCACTCGCGCGCGACAACCGCGAGGCAGTGCTTCCGGCGGATGCCAGCAGCGGCCGCGGCGAGCGCGGCCTCGTCGGCGCGCCCGAGCTCGGGCAGCGCGCGCAGGCGCAAGAGCGCCCTGGCGTCGTTCGACGCGAGCTGCTTGTGCAGCAGCTCAGCGCGGGTCTTCAGCTCGCGAACGGGATCCATCATGGACGTCTCCTCTCGAATCGGCCGCTACCCGCTCCCTCGGCCTGAGGATGTCGACGTGGTCATGACGGTGCGAGGTGACTCGCGGTCGTCGCGTCGCAGGGTGAAAGGCTTCTTTCCGGCGGGGAGGGCGCCCCTGCGCACCCTGGCCAGACGCTAGCGCTTCGCGTCGGGCCGCGCCAGGCCGAACCCGGGAGCGCGCGGGCGCAGAACGCGCGAACGGGCGCCGGTGCTCCGCCTTCTCCACCTCTTCCGAGCCGAAGGTGTGAGTGCACCCTCGCGGCCTCACGCGGGCCCGCACCAGGACGCCAGCGCGCTCCTCAGATCGGCGAGGCGCGTCGCACGTCGGGCAGCGTCGCTCGCCCACGCGACGTGCCCGTCCGGCCTCACCAGGACCGCGTCGAGGGCGGCGAGATCGCTCTCGGGGGCGGCCGTCGCGCGGACGACGTCGACGCGATCGCCCCACGCCGCGCCTGCCTCCCGGAGATCGACCGCGCCGGCGAGGTCGAGCAGGACGAACCGGGCCGCGTGGAGCAGCTCGTACAGCCGCGAAGCGCCGGAGTCCGTCACGAGCGCGCGATCGGGCGCTCGCCTGCCGACCCAGGGGTGCGCCTCCGCTGCCCCGCCGGTCGGATACGCGACGTCGAGCGCGCTGATCATCTCGGAGATCCGCTGATTGACGGGATCCATGGCGAGCAGATCGCTCATCATCTGGCGGAGCGCCATTCCCGCTTCCGAGAAGTCGCCGAGCTTGGTCTGAATCTCCGTGTTGCGCCCCAGGGCCACGCCCACGGGGTGACGCTCGGCATGATAGCTGTCCAGGAGGTGGGGCGGCGCCCAGCCGTTCACCTCGGCCGCGAGCTTCCAGCCGAGGTTCATCGCGTCTTGCAGCCCGACGTTGAGCCCTTGGCCGCCGGCGGGAAAGTGGATGTGCGCCGCGTCGCCCGCGAGGAGGACCCGCCCGCGCCGGTACCGCTCGGCGACCCGCGTCGCATTGCCAAAGCGCGACAGCCACCGTGGATTGCGCATCCGGAAGTCCCTTCCGACGATCCGCGCGACGCCGCTCTGCAGCTCCTCGAGCGTGACCGGCTCGGACGTGCTCACGTGCGCCCGTTGCGGATCGAACACGACGAAGCGATAGACGCCCTCGTGATCGCCGGGCGGAAGCGGGGCCGCCAGCACGGAGCCGCGCGAGCCCGTGTGCCTGAACGGCCTGGCCGGAGGCTCGTCGAGCTCCACGTCGCCCAGGATGGCCGTCACCGTCGTCTCCGTGCCCGGAAACCCGACGCCGATCGACCGTCGTACGACGCTCCTCGCCCCGTCGCACCCCACCACGTAACGCGCGCGCTCCTCGGCCTGCCCCGCGGGGCCTTCGACCCGCAGCGCGACCTCGCCTTCCCTCTCCGCGACCTCGACGACCGAGCGACCGCGCTGGATCTCGACGCCCAGCTCGCGGGCCCGCTCCTCCAGGAGCGCCTCTGTCTGGGCCTGGGCCAGCCACAGCGTGTACGGGTGCCGCGTGTCGAGGCGCGAGAAATCGAGCGGCGTGTCGAGCCACGCGAAATGCCCTGCCGGCACCGGCACGCCCCGGCGCTGGAAGCGATCCACGATCCCGCGCTGATCGAGGATCTCCAGCGTCCTCGGGTGCACCGTGAGCGCGCGCGATTGCTCGGTGCGCGTCCGCCGCTGCTCCAGCACACGGACCCGGACCTTCGCGAGCGCGAGCTCCGAGGCCAGCAACATCCCTACCGGGCCACCGCCAACCACCACAACATCATTTTTCAATAACATCGAAACCTCCACACCCCAAACTCTAACAACGTTAGAGTAAATTGAACGGTGTTAGAGTCAAGGCCGTGCTTCGATTTCCGGGCGCGGACGAGGGGAGGGCCGGCGATGCGGCTACGACGTGAGCAGGTCGTCGCGACGGCGCTGCGTCTCCTGAACGACGTCGGGCTCGACGCGCTGACGATGCGCCGGCTCGGGCAGGAGCTGGATGTCCAGGCGGCGACGCTCTACTGGCACATCAAGAACAAGGAGGAGCTGCTCGACGCGATGGCGGAGGCCATGCTGGCGGGCTGCGCGGACAGCGTGCCGGCGGCGCTCTCGGGGCTGGAGCTCGCGGCGGACATGGCCGAGCGGCTCCGCAGGGCGCTCCTGGCGCACCGCGATGGGGCGCGGGTGTTCGCGGGGACCTACGTCGCGCAGGACAACACGCTGCGGGTCTCGGAGGTGCTGCTCGGCGCGCTGAGCGACGCCGGTCTCTCCCCGCGTGCCGCGGCGTGGGGCTGCTGGTCGATCGTGTACTACGTGATCGGCTGCACCCTCGAGGAGCAGGCCCTGGTGGTCCGCCCGGGAGCGGACCCTGGCAAGGCCGATCCAGCGCTCTTCCGCGAGGCGGTGGAGCGAGGAGCTTACCCGCACCTCGCGGCGGCGCTCCCGCACCTCCTGAGCACCGACACGGACGCGCGGTTCCGGTATGGACTGGCGTTGATCCTCAAGGGGCTTGAAGCGGAGCTCGAAGGGGCGCCGCGACCGAGGGAGTCCAGGAGCCCGCACGCCGGAGCCAAGAAGCGGGCGCCCCGCCGGAGCGGCTGACCGCCGCCCGCGCGGATGACCGGGCCGCTCGGGCCGATGGTCGTTCCCGACCTGGGCCGCGCCGCAGCCGCTGCTGTGCGGCGGCTGCGCCTACCTGGGTCGAATCGCTGCGATCACGGGCCACGCGCGCGGAGAACCATCCTCCCGCCGAGCTCACGACGTGCGGAGCGGCTCCGCGAGCCAGCGCACCAGCGCGTCGGCCTCCAGATCGAGCAAGGCATCCTCGACCTCGCCCGGACCGATGGCGCGGGCTCGCTCGATGATCGAGCGCTCTTCTTCGGCCGTCGGTCGCCGCCCGAGCCGCCGGGCGAAGAGCCGACCGAGCAGCTCCGCGATCGCCTGCTGCTTGCCTCGCTCCTCGCCGCGCTCCTCGCCGCGTCGCTCCCCCCGCTCCTCACCGCGTCTCTCCCCGCGCTCCTCGCCGCGTCTCTCCCCGCGTCGCTCGGCCTCGATGATCATCTCCCCGATGATCGGCGTTCGCCGGAGCAGCCCCTCTTCCTTGTCCTCCACCATCATGACGAGTTCCTTCAGCAGATTATGCCCCCAGGGATCGATGGTCGCCATCACCAGGAGCGCCGTGTACAGCTCGGCCCGCTCCTCGGCGGTGGCCGCCCCCGCATGGATCTCCGCGACGATCTGCCTCAGCGCCCCCGGGGTCGCGTTCCGGGCGTCGGAAGCGGAACTGGACAGGCCGCTTCCCCCGCCTGCCGCTCGCCGCGCTCCTGTCCTCGTCGTTCCCTCCGCTCCTGCCCGCGTTGCTCTCCCGCACGCGATGTCAGGATCGATGCCCCGGGCCCGAGGCCGGTGGCAGAATCATCTCCGGCGGCCGGTCGCATGGCCGTCCAGGAGGGGCTCGATGCGAACGTTGATCACGACGAACCTCGTGCTCGCCGCGCTCTCGGCGGGCTGCGCGGCGGAGCAGGCGGGAGCGCGGGGCAACACCCCTGGAGGCGCGGGCGCGCGCGACATCCGCCTGCCCGACAGCGCGCGGCTCGTCGACCTGACCTATCCCTTCGACGACAAGACCATTTACTGGCCCACGGCGACGACAGGCTTCACCCACGGTACGGTGCACCACGGCAAGACCGAGGGCGGCTACTTCTACTCGGCGTACACGCTCTGCGCGCCTGAGCATGGCGGCACGCACCTCGACGCGCCCATCCACTTCGCCGAGGGCAAATCGACTGCAGACGCCGTGCCCCTCTCCCGCCTCGTGGGCTCCGCGGTGGTGGTGGACGTATCGGCCGCCGCGGCCAGGGACAGCGACTACCTCGTGACCCTGGCGGACATCGAGGCGTTCGAGCGGGCGCACGGCGCCATCGAGCCGCTCACCATCGTGATGATCCGGACGGGCTGGGGCGCGCGCTGGCCTGACAAGAAGCGTTACCTCGGCGACGATCGGCCTGGCCACGCCGAGGCGCTGCATTTTCCGGGTATCGGCGAGGACGCCGCGCGGGCGCTCATCGAGCGGAACGTGGGGGCGGTGGGCATCGACACGGCGAGCATCGACCACGGCCCATCGAGGGACTTCATGGCCCATCGGGCGCTGCTCGGGGCGGATATCCCGGCGTTCGAGAACGTCGCCTCGCTCGAGTCGCTGCCCCCGCGAGGCGCGCTCGTCATCGCGCTCCCGATGAAGATTCGCGCCGGCTCCGGCGGGCCGCTGCGCATCGTGGCCGTGCTGCCGCGCTGACCGCCGGAGCCGCGCCGGCGCCCGGCCCGCGCTGCCGCGCGGGGAAGCAAGCCCGCGAGCGCCCGGACGCTAGACGTTGATCTTGTAGTTCAGCTTGACCTCGTCGCCGTGCATCCCGCGAAACCCCCAGTCGTGGGCGGGCGACTCCGAGATACAGATCTCGATGTCCTGGTGGTCGATCCCGACCTCGTCCCGGATCTTGTCGAACAGGAGCCGCACGAGCTTCTTCTTCGTCTCCACGCTGCGCCCGGTGATCATCGAGATCTCGATGATCGTATAGGCGTCGGTGCGCCCGCCCGGCGCCAGCATGTCCTCGCGCTCCATCGGGAAGAAGCGATGCGCCCGCTTGTCCTGCGGCATCTGCAGCGCCTCCATGACGCAGGCGTGGATCACCCTGGACAGCGCCTCCTTCACCGGATTGAGCTTCTCCTTGATTCCGTAGATCTTCACCTGAGCCATGGGGAGTTCTCCTGGAACAACGTCGATTCGCTTCAGTCGTCCGCGTCCTCGCCCTTCGGCCCGGGCTGCCCCGCGGCGGCCTCCTCGCCATCGTCCTCGGGGAGCCCCGCGTCCGCAGCGCCCGGCGCCTCCGCCGCGAGCGCCATCCGCTCGGCGAGGGGCCGCTCGGGCAGCGTGAGCAGCGGGCCGTCGCCGAGCTCGCCGATCATGTTGAGGTACGCGTTCATCGCGTGGCACACCGAGTCGGTGCGCACATAACGATCGCTGACGCTCCAGAACACCCCGCCCGCGGCCGCCTGCGGGTTCTTCACCACGAACGAGCTCTCCGGACCGTAGGTGTACTGCAAGAGCAACCGGATCGCGGCGACCACCGCGTCCTTGTACCGATCGCAGCCCTCCGTGCCCTTCTTCCGGCAATGGTGGTACACCTCCGACATCACCTCGGCGAGCCAGCCGCTCCCGCTGCTCGACAGCGACCGCTGCCAGCGGCCGTAGCGGTAGGCGTCCTCGGGCCTGCGCCACTGCCGCTTCACGAGGTCGTCGGCGCAGCGGAAGACGGTCTGCTCGGCGCGCTGGCCGCCGCCGGCCTTCGCGAAGTCGAGCAGCGACTGGACCGCCCACGAGCTCGAGATCGGGTTGGGCTTCCTGTAATCGTCGCCGAGGAAACACCCCTTCTCCGCGATCCTGGCGAGCAGGTAGTCCGCGGTCCGGGCGGCGGCGTCGAGGTACTTCTTGTTGTTCGTGGCCCGGTAGGTGCGCGACAGCGCGGAGAGGACCTGCCCCGTGTAGAGCGTCGAGTCCTTTCCCTGGACCTTCCACGCCCCGCCCTCCTGCCCGGTCAGGGCCGAGCGCACGCTGCCGTCCGGCCGCTGCATCGAGATCAGCCACTCGGCCGCGAGCACGGCGGACTCGAGGTACCTCTTGTCCTTCGTGACGCCGTGGAGCTCGAGGAGCGTGAAGATCGACTTCGACGCCGTGCCGACGACCAGCCGGCGCTCGGGCCGCTCGCGCTCCAGGTCGAACGCATAGAAGAAGCCGCCGGCGGTGCGATCGCGCGCCTCGCGGCTCTGCATGCCCATCATGAAGCCGGCGGCCTCCGTCGCCTGCCGCAGCAGGCGCTCGTCGGGCTCGTAGGCGTGCAGCTTCAGCAGCGTCAGCGCCGTGGACGCGGTGTAGATCGTGTGCAGCTCGCGCTCGAACCGGTCCGCGGGGGCGTGGTAGTACTTGTGAACCCCCTTGTGCCGCGGCTCGATGACGCGCAAGAGATAGCCTTTGCCCTCCTCGATGCGCCGCGCGAGGAGGGGCTTGTCGAGGACGCGCACCGGCACGAGCCCCTCGACGAGCTCGACGCCCTTCCCCGGGCGCTCGACGCTCTCCACCATCGACTCGTGATGATCCGGAAGCTCCACGACCAGCCGCGCGCCCGCGAGCGCGCTCGTCATCGCCGCCGCGCCGCCCGCCGCGGCCACGGCCCTGCGCGTAGCGTCCTTCAGCGCGACGCAGAGCCCCGCGTCCGACGCCTCCCCGCGGGCGATCTGCTTCCCCTCCTGAAAGCCCATCACGACAGCGCGGAAGGGGCGTTTGGACGAGAGGGCGAGATCACACGTCACCTTGTCACCGCCCGCTATCACCTGGCGGACGAAGGCGATGGCGCGATCGCGGAAGGTGCCATTGTCGAGCTCGGCGCCCGCGCCGTCGCCCTCCGAGGCCTGGATCGCCGGATCGGGCACCCGGGGTAGGTTCGCCGCGATCTGGGCCGCGAAGCGATCGTCGCCGGCGGGCAGGGCGCGCGGTCGACGTTCCGCACCTTCCGCGCCTTCCGCCGCGCTGGCCGTCGCGGAAGCCGCGGCGGCGGGCTTCCCGGCCGCAGGGTCCTCGCTCGGCTTGCAGCCGTCACAACCGCTCGTGACCCCACACGACAGAGCGGCGAAGGCCGCCAGGGTTGCGATGGAGAGCGCGCGAGCAGACGGCATGAACAAGGACCCCGGAAGCAGCGATTTCGACGCGTATCAAGAACCCAGAGGCCCCGCAAGGCCGAACGGGGTAACCGCGCGCCTCGCGCTCGCCCGCACGCGCCCCTCGCGATTCGCCCGCACGCGCCCCTCGCTGTTCGCTTGCGCGCGCCCCTCGCTGTTCGCGGGCGTGCGCCCCGCGCTATTCTGCCGGCATGGGACCCGCGCAGATCAAGGGCAAGAACGTGGACATCAAGCTGTGGACCCGGCCGGACGAGGTCGAGGAGATCGCGCTGGAGCAGCTGCGGAACATCAGCGCCCTGCCCTGGGTGTTCCACCACGTCGCCGCCATGCCCGACGTCCACTTCGGCAAGGGCGCGACCGTCGGCTCGGTCATCGCGATGCGGGACGCTGTCGCGCCGGCCGCCGTCGGCGTCGACATCGGCTGCGGGATGGGCGCGCTCCGCACGAACCTCACCGCGGCCGATCTGCCCGACGACCTCCGGCGGATCCGCAGCGACCTCGAGCGGGCGATCCCCGTCGGGTTCGCCTCCCACGACGCCCCGCCGGCGGGGTTCGAGCGCCTCGCGCTCTGGGACGAGTTCGCGAGCCTGAGCCCGAAGGTCCAGGGGCTGTTCACGCGGGCGCGCTGTCAGCTCGGCACGCTGGGGGGCGGCAACCACTTCATCGAGCTCTGCCTCGACACGGACGGCGGCGTGTGGCTGATGCTCCACTCCGGCTCTCGCAACATCGGCAAGGAGCTCGCCGAGATCCACATCGCCACGGCGAAGAAGCTCGCCCACAACCGCGACCTGCCCGATCGCGATCTCGCGGTGTTCCTCGCCGGCACCCCGGAGATGAAGGCTTACCGGCACGACCTCTTCTGGGCGCAGCGGTACGCGCGGACGAACCGCGAGGCCATGTTCCACCTCGCCGAGGGCGTGCTCCGCCGGCACTTCCCCGAGCTCGCGATCCAGGAAGCCATCACTTGCCATCACAACTACGTCGCAGAAGAGTGTCATTTCGGTGAAGACGTGCTGGTCACGCGCAAGGGCGCGATCCGAGCGGGCAAGGGCGAGCTTGGCATCATCCCCGGCTCGATGGGCACGCGCTCGTACATCGTGCGCGGCCTCGGCAACCCCGAGGCGTTCGAGAGCGCCTCGCATGGCGCGGGGCGCAAGATGAGCCGCGGCGAGGCGAAGCGGCGCTTCACGGTCAACGACCTGGCCGCGCAGACGGCCGGGGTCGAGTGCCGCAAGGATGGCGGCGTCCTCGACGAGATCCCCTCCGCCTACAAGCCGATCGAGCGCGTCATGGAAGACCAGCGCGATCTCGTGGAGGTCGTCGCCGAGCTGCGGCAGGTCCTCTGCGTGAAGGGGTGAGCGGCCGGCGCGGGTCCGGACAGGGAACTTCTCGCGGCGGCCCCGTTCGTGGCCCCTCCCCGCCCCGCCCTCGGCTACGATGCGCGTCGCTCTCACGACGCGCGCCGCGTACCCACCGCGGCGCGCGCCGCGGCGCGGAGAAGCCATGAAGTCGGACTGGATCGATCTGGGCCCCCTCTCCGAATTTCCGGCGGAGGCGCCCGTGCTGCGCAAGGACGACACGGGGCGGCGCTTCGCCTGCGTCCTCCGTGGCGGCGAGGTCCACGCGCTCGACGATCGCTGCCCGCACCAGGGCTACCCGCTGTCGCAGGGCGCGCTGCGCGACGGCGTGCTGACCTGCGCGTGGCACAACTGGAAGTTCGAGCTCGCCTCGGGCGCCTGCATGTTCGGCGGCGAGCCCGTGCGGCGCTACGCCACCCGCATCGACGGCGGGCGCGTGCAGCTCAACCGGGCCGTCGACACCGCGGCCGAGGTGCGGCGCCTCGTCGCCGGCCTGCGCGAGGCGATCCTGCGCGACGAGCCGGCGCGCGCGCTGCGCGAGGGCCTCCGGCTGGGCGCGCTCGGGCTCCACCGGGGCGAGACCGGCCTGGGCAGCCTGCACCTCGCGTTCGAGGTGCTCGCCAGGGACGGGGCGGAGCGCGCCGAGTACGGCTTCGACCACGGCCTCGCCCTGCTCGCGGACCTCTGCGCCTGGGTCGAGCGCGGCAGGATCCCGGCCGAGGAGGCGTTCGTGGTCGCCGCCCACGCGATCGGCGAGGCGTCGGCCCGGCTGGGCCCCCGCGGCAAGGGCCCCGGCAGGGTGGGGGCCCGCTCGCCCCTCGCGCGCATCGCCGACTTCGAGCTCGACGAGCCGGCGAAGGTGAGCGAGGCGCTCGCGGCGGAGCGCCGCGACGAGGCCGAGGCGCGGATGCGCGAGCTCGTCGAGATCCGCGGCACGGCCGGCGCGCGCCGCGCGCTCATGCCCTTCGTCGCGCAGCACCTGTACGACTACGGGCACGGCGCCATCTTCCTCTCGAAGGCGCTCGAGCTGGCCGAGCGGTTCTCGTCCGCCGCCGACGAGGTCCTCGCCGCCTCCACGGTGCAGCTCGCCTGGGCGACCGCCGACACCAGCCTGCCCCCCTTCACCGCCACGCGCGCCGCGCTCGCGCGCCTCGCCGATCTGCCCCTGCCCGGCCCCGACGGCGCCGCAGAGGCCACGCGCCCGGACGCCGCGCCGCTCGAGGGCGCGGAGCGCGCCGCCTTCGAGGCCGAGGTGCTCGCGGGAGAGCAGCCGGCCGTCGAGGCGACCGTGCGCTGGCTCGCGCGCGGCGCCGGGCCGCTCGCGCTGCTCGGCGCGATCGGCCACGCCGCCGCCGTCCGCCTCACGCGCTTCGACTCGGCCTGGGAAGCGCGCCTCGACGCCGAGGTCGGGGTGCTCGACGTCACCCACGCCGTCACCTTCGCGGAGGCGGCGGCGGCGCTCGGGCGCGAGGCCCTCCCGCGCGAGGCCGCGCAGCTCGCGGTGCTCGCGGCCGGCTTCGTCGGCAAGCTCCGCAAGGCGGACGCCGCCGCGCCGCACGCGTCCGCTACGGCTACTACTACCCGCGCGCGAGGCGGCGGGCTGCTCCAGGCGGTGGAGGCGCGCGACGTCGGCGCGGCGCTCGAGATCGCGCGGGAGCTCGACGCCGCGGGTCGCCGGCGCGCGTTCGCCGAGCTCGCCCCCTTCGCCGCGTTCGACGCCGCGGTGAGGCCCATCTTCACGGCGCACGCCGTGAAGACGCTCGAGGCGCTGGAGCGGCTCGAGTCGTCCGATCCTCAGCCCGACGGCGCGTACCTCGCGGCGCTGCTCACCCACGTCGTCCCCGTCCGGCGGGAGCTCTCCGCGCGCCGGATCGCGGCTGTGGCCAAGAAGTTCATGTCCGACGGGCGACCACCCGATGGGCTGTATTGAGCCGGCCGCCCGCCCGGTGGACAGAGACCAGAGAGACGTGCACTGGTGCGAGCATCATTCATACTGACTGTCTATGCGGCTTGAGCCTGGATCCCACGTAGCGCCGCACCTGACGCTCGACACCCTCCTCCGGATGGGAGGCGTCGGCAGCATCTGGACGGCGCATCACCTCGGGCTCGGCAAGGAGGTCGCCGTCAAGTTCATCTCTGCGTCGCTCGCGACCGACGCGACCGCGGTCGCCCGGTTCCACCGCGAAGGCGCGCTCATGGCGAGGATCAAGAGCCCTCACGTGGCCGAGGT
Source organism: Sorangium sp. So ce117 (assembly GCF_051524395.1). Lineage (NCBI taxonomy): Bacteria > Pseudomonadati > Myxococcota > Polyangiales > Polyangiaceae > Sorangium > Sorangium sp. So ce117. The sequence goes on along the minus strand of NZ_CP150309.1, from coordinate 1,909,178 downwards.
GTACGAGCACGGCGTCGCCGCCAACGGCCTCTCGTACATCGTGATGGAGCTGCTGCGGGGCGAGGAGCTGTCCGACCGGCTGGCGCGCGCCGGGCGCCTCCCCCTGGAGGAGACGCTCGCGCTCGTCTCGCAGCTCTGCACGGGGCTCACCGCGGCGCACAAGCTCGGCGTCATTCACCGGGACATCACGCCAGAGCACGTCTTCCTCGCCGACACCGGCGGAGGCACCTGCGTCAAGCTGCTCGATTTCGGGGTGGCCAGGGGGGATGTCGACCCGGACGGGACCACGCTGACGAACACGGGCGCGGTGGTCGGCAGCCTCGTTTATATGAGCCCGGAGCAGTTCTTCAACCCGAAGCTGGTCGACGGCCGCTCGGATCTCTGGTCCGTGGGCATCATGGCGTACCACGCGCTCACCGGCGCGCCGCCGTTCGAGCAGAAGGGGATCGAGGCCCTCCTCGGCGCCATCCGGCTCGGCACCTTCTCGCCTCCGAGCCAGCGTTGCGCCGAGATCACGCCCGCCCTCGACGCGTGGTTCGTCAGGGCGCTTGCCCGTGAGCCGTCCGGCCGCTTCGGATCGGCCGAGGAGATGTCCGAAGCGCTTCGCCGGGCCGCCGCCGGACCGCCGGGCCCAGGGAGCGCGCTTCCCAGGGTAGATTGACCGGCATGGCGCGCACCCGCACCCCGAGCCGTTCCAACCATGAGCTCGTGTTTCGCAGCGCCCGCAAGGGCGAGGAGGGCACCCTCGCGACGGTCGCCTACCGCGCGTTCCAGGCGGGTGATCCAGAGGCGTGGCTGCGGTATTTCACCGAGCACGCGCACCTCGCCCTCGACAACGTGATCGTCGCGGAGACCGACGGCCAGCTCGTCGGGTACGTCGCCTCGCTCGACCTGACGATGAGCTTCGCGGGCGCGGACGTGCCGTTCCAGGGCCTCTCGTCCGTGGCGGTGCTCCCGGAGTTCCGCCGCCGGGGCATCGCGGATCGGCTCGTCCGCGAGAGCCTCCGCCGCATGCGCCGCCGGGGCGAGGCGCTCACGCTGCTCCACCCTTTCCGGCTCTCGTTCTACCGGCGCTTCGGCTTCGGCGTCTGCGAGCTCCGGGACGTCGTGCGCACCTCCCCCGATCGGCTCCCGGACTCGGTGCTGCGCCGCCACGTGCGGGCCTTCTCCCGCCCGCGGGACGAGCCGCTCATCAAGCAGGCCTACGACGTCGCGCGGGCCGAGACGACGGGGCAGCTGAAGCGGAGCGACTACTGGTGGGACGTGCGCGTCTTCAAGCGCTCTCCGAGCGGCGCCGTCTACGTGGATCCGGGCTCGAAGGCGATCGCCGGCTACCTGTTCTTCGACGTCCCGGAGGGCGGCGCCTACGGCGCCCAGCAGCTTCTCGTCCGCGAGGTCCACGCGCCGACGCCGGGCGCTTACCGCGGGCTCATCGGCTTCCTCGGCGCGCTCGGCGATCAGTACGAGGTCGTGGAGCTGGCGCTCCCGCGCGGCCAGGGCGCGCCGCTGCTCGACGAGCCCGGCATCCGCGACGAGCCGATCGTGTACGAGACGGCGGCCCGGCACCCCGGCCTGTGCCCGCCCGCGCACACGGCGCAGCGCCGCAGCGTCCTCGGCCTGACGGCGGCGGGCGCGATGGGGCGCATCGTCGACGTCGCCGCCGCGCTCGCGCTTCACCCGTCGCCGCGGAAGCACGGCGTCCGCGGCGCCATCGGCGTCGACGTCGAGGACCCGGTGTTCACGGACGCGCCGCGCGCCTTCGACGTCACCTTCGCGGCGCGCGGCGTCCAGACGGCCCCCGGCAGCACCGCGGGCGATCGCCTCTCGCTCTCCATCGAGCGGCTCACGCAGATCTATTTCGGCGCCTCCTCGGCGCGCGATCTCCTGAGCCAGGGCTTCGTGGTGGGCAGCGCCAAGGCGGCCGCCCTCCTCGACGCCGCCTTCGCCGGCCCCCCGCTCTTCCTCGGCGCCTTCAACGCCTTCTGAGCGCCCCGCTCAGGCGCCGCGCCGGCTCCGGAGCCGGAGGAAGAGCTTGAGCGAGCGCGACGTCAGCGCCGTCTCTTCGCCGCCTTTCCGCGTCTCGACGGCGGCGTCGTCCTGGGTGTCCACGAGGAGCTGCCACGGCCTGGGATCATCGGAGAAGGGGAGGAGGAAGCTCAGGTCGCACGGCGACGCGTTGAGCAGCAGGACGAAGTCGTCGTCGATCAGCCGATCGCCCTCCTCGTCCACGTCGTCGAGCCCCTCCCCCGACAGGAACACGCCGAGGCACTGCGTGAACGGGTTCGACCAGTCCTCGTCGGTCATGAGCTCCCCGTCCGGGCGAACCCACTGGATATCGTAGGTCTTGCCGCCGCGGATCGGGCGCCCCTTGAAGAAGATCGAGCGCCTGAGCGCCGGGTGCTCGTGCCGTATGCGGAGGCATTTGCGCGTGAACTCCAGCATCGCCCGCGACGCCTCGTCCCAGCCCCACGGCTGCCACGTGAGCGGGCTGTCCTGGCAGTAACCGTTGTTGTTCCCCTCCTGCGTGCGCCCCCGCTCGTCCCCGTGGAGGAGCATCGGAGTCCCCTGCGAGAACAGGAGCGACGCCATGATGTTCCGCGTTTGCCGTGCCCGCAGCTTCAGGATCTCGGGGTCGTCGGTCGGCCCCTCGGCGCCGCAGTTCCACGAGCGGTTGTCGTCGGCGCCGTCGCAGCCCCCCTCCCCGTTCGCCTCGTTGTGCTTTTCGTTGTACGAGACGAGATCCGCCAGGGTGAAGCCGTCGTGGGCCGTGACGAAGTTGATGCTCGTGTACGGCTTTCGCCCGCTGTTCTCGTAGAGATCGCTGCTCCCCGTGAGCCGGAACCCGAGATCCGAGGCGATGCCGCCCGAGCCCCGCCAGAAGTCGCGCAGCGTGTCCCGATAACGACCGTTCCACTCCGCCCAGCGCACCGGGAAATTGCCCACCTGGTAGCCGCCGGGGCCCACGTCCCAGGGCTCGGCGATGAGCTTCACCTGGCTGAGCACCGGGTCCTGGTGGATGATCGTGAAGAAGCTCGAGAGCTGGTCGACGTCGTGGAGGCCGCGCGCCAGCGCCGCCGCGAGGTCGAAGCGGAACCCGTCCACGTGCATCTCGAGGACCCAGTACCGCAAGGAGTCCATGATCAGCTGGAGCGTCTGCGGGTGACGCACGTTGAGGGTGTTCCCCGTGCCCGTGTAGTCGAAATAATAGCGCTCGTTGCCAGGGACGAGGCGGTAGTAGGTCGGGTTGTCGATGCCGCGCAGGCTCAGCGTCGGGCCCAGGTGGTTGCCCTCCGCCGTGTGGTTGTAGACGACATCGAGGATGACCTCGATGCCGGCGGCGTGGAGCGCCTTCACCATCTCCTTGAACTGCCGCACCTCCGACGCCACCTCGGCGCCGGCGCGGTACCCGACGTCCGGCGCGAAGAAGCCTATCGAGTGGTATCCCCAGTAGTTCCGGAGCCCCTTGTCGAGCAGGAATTTCTCGTGCACGAAGGCGTGCACGGGCAGGAGCTCGATGGCCGTGATGCCGAGATACCGCAGGTATCCGATCATGGCCGGGTGGGCGATGCCAAGGTAGGTCCCGCGGAGCTCCTCCGGGATCTCCGGGTGCTGCATCGTCATGCCGCGGACGTGCGCCTCGTAGATGACGCTGCGGTGGAACGGCACGTACGGGCGCCGGTCTCCGCCCCAGTCGAAGGACGGGTCGATGACGACGCCGAGCGGGGCGCCGAGCGCCTCCCCCTCGGCCATGGCGAGGTCGCCGTCGGGCTCACCGCTCCGGTGGGCGAACGCGCCCGCGTCCCACTTTACCCGCGAGGCGAGCGCCTTCGCGTACGGATCGAGCAGGCGCACCCGCGGGTTGAAGCGCAACCCCCGCTCCGGCGCCCACGGGCCGTGCACGCGATACGCGTATTTCTGCCCCGGCCCGACCTCCGGCACGTAGACGTGCCAGACGAGGGAGGTGCGGTGACGGACCGGCAGGCGTTGCTCGTTCCCCTCGTCGTCGACGAGGCACAGGTCCACCGCCTCGGCGTTCTCCGAGAAAAGGGCGAACTGCGTTCCAGCGCCGTCCCATGTCGCGCCGAGCGGGTACGGATCCCCGGGGCGCATTCCTTTGCGCTTGTAGCTCATGCTGGTCTCGATTTGCCGATCCACGGCCGGGGCGTGGCGCCCCCTTCGGGCCTCGTCGCCCCGGCCAGCGTGCTCGCGCGGCTAGGCGACGTGAGCGCGCCGGCTGCCCATGGCGTCGGTGACGACATCCGCGACGCTCCGTGCCATCCCCTCCGCGATGCGGAGCGCCTGGGCCTGATCGCCCTCCGGAGTGCACATCCTGAGGCGCTCGATCATGTCCACGAGCCGCCGGGCTAGCTCGCACGCTTCGGCCATCGAAGCTGGTGACTCGACGGAGGCCCTCCGAGAAAGGGAGACCATCTCTTCGCTCAGCGTCATCGCGGTTGACATCATGCCTGGCTCCTTGTCGGTGATGGCTACGGTCCGCTCCCCGCAGAGCAGGCGTCGTGCCAGCGCGCTTCCCGTAGGGATGCTCACCGCAGACACAACGGTAGGTGCTCCGCCGACAGACTGGGCGGCACAAACCGCCACAGGTGGGGCGATTTGTCCCCCCACGGCGACCGTCGCTCGGCAAAGCAGGGCGGCACACCGAACAGCCAGACGCAAAAATTGAAGACACGATGCATGCCGTACGGGTTCGCTGCACGGTGGCTGTTCGGGACGGCCGTTCGGGCTCTGCTGGGGTGTGCTCGAGCTTCCATGGCCTTTGCGTACCCCTTGCCGTGGGGCGGCGCGGGCCGCGTGCAGGGCCGGGGACGGCGTCGCGCGCGCCTCGCGAGGGGGGACGAACGTGGCGAGCACGATCACGACGCACGCCCCGTCGCGCGCGCCGTTCGGGAGGCAGGTGGGCCGTGCTCCGCGCGGCGTCGCGTGAGACCGCGAGGTGATCTTGATCGCTGCGCGGCCCCGAGGCGGCTATGGCTACGCCCGGGGGGGCCAGGTTAGTATCCGTTCCGCCGCGGCGGCCGCCGGTCCAACGCGTCGCGGTCGAGAGAGCTCATGATCGGAACACTCCAGGCGAAGATCCAGTATCTCAAGAACAAGAACCTTCACAACTGGCTCGGCGGCTACGCCCGGCAGAGGATCGAGAACGCCCGTGCTCCGCGTCCGCTCGGCCCGCGGCACCTGCTCTTCGCGGTCTGCGATCACTGGGAGCCAGGGTGGGAGAACGCCACACCGGAGGTCGGCGACGCGCGGGTGAGGGCGTGGTCGAAGGGGTATCCCGAGATGGCCGGCGCGTACCGCGACGCGGACGGCCACCATCCGCGTCACAGCTTCTTCTTTCCGGGGGAGCAGTACACACCCGGGTGGCTCGACGCGCTGGCGGACCTCACGCGCCGCGGCTTCGGCGAGGTGGAGCTGCACCTGCACCACCACAATGACACGGAGGAGAACCTGCGCGCGGACATCCTCAGGTACCTGGACATCCTGGGGAAGCACGGGCATTTCTCGCGCGACCCGGACGGGCGCATGCGTTACGGGTTCATCCACGGCAACTGGTGTCTGGCGAACTCCGGGCGGGACTCGCGGAACTGCGGAGTCGACGCGGAGCTCCCGCTCCTCTTCGAGACGGGCTGCTATGCCGACTACACGTTTCCGTCGGCCCCCGACGAGTCGCAGCACTCCATCGTGAACCAGATCTACTGGCCGACGGGCAACCTGGCGCGCCGGAGCGCCCACGCCGTGGGCGCGCGAGCCAAGGTCGGCGAGGTGCTGGAGGACCGGATCCTGATGATCGAGGGCCCGCTCGCGCTCGCGCTGACGCGCCGGGGAAGCCGGGTGCGGATGCGGATGGAGTACGGCGCACTCCAGGCGGTCGATCCGCCGACGCCGGACCGGGTGAAGACGTGGGTGGATCAGAACATCCATATCGAGGGGAGGCCCGAATGGGTGTTCGTGAAGGTCTACACGCACGGCGCCCCCGAGGACCAGGCGGCGTCGCTGCTCGGCGCCGGGGGCCACGAGCTGCACCGGGAGCTCACCACCCGTTACAACGATGGCAAGGAGTGGGTGCTCCACTACGTGACCGCGCGGGAGATGTACAATATCGCGATCGCCGCGCTCGAGGGAAAGACAGGCAATCCCGGTGACTACAGGGATCACCGCCTGAAGGCGCCGCCCTGCGCGAGCTGACGCAACCACTCCCCCTCCGACAACACCGCAGACCCTCGGCGCGTAGCCGCTAACCAATCTTCGCGCCGCGTTCTCCTACCTCCGAACGTTTACGTGATCGTCTGAGGATCCCGCACATTTTTTGATCCGTTTCGGACGCGCCAAGCGTCTGAAATGTTATGGGAAATCCCGATGTGCCGGAAACGACGCCTTCGATCGTTCGCGAGTTCGAGACGGTGCAGCTGGGCGATGCGCGCCTGCATCAGCGGGTCCGGGCTGTGGTGGCACGGCTGAGCGTCGCGCCGGGCGAGAGCTTCCCGGACTCGCTGAAGACAGAGGCAGAGCTGGAGGGCTTCTACCGGCTCCTTGGCAACAAGCGCGTGTCGTATGGTGCGCTGGTGCAAGCCCACAGCGAGCAGACCCTCGAGCGCATGGCCGGTCACGACACGGTTCGCGCGGTGCATGACACCACCGCGGTCGCCTTCGACGGCGACGGAGCACGCAAAGGGCTCGGTCCGCTCAACGGCAAGGACACGCAGGGCTTTTTGGCGCACGCGACGCTCGCCGTGGCCACCGACGCGATCAACCAGCCGCTCGGATTGCTGGGCCTTGCCTGCTGGGCCCGCAAAGCCTCCGCCCTCTCCAAGAGCCCACGCAAGAAGAACAGGACGGGCAGCGACTATGCGCGCGTGACCGACAAGGAGTCGACGCGCTGGCTGCGGCAGGTAGAGGCGGCCGAGCAGGCCGTGGGCGACCGCACGTCGCTGCTGCACGTCATGGACCGCGAGGCCGACGCCTACCCGCTTCTGTGCGCCATGGTCGAGCAGGGCCACCGCTTCGTCGTGCGCATGGCGCGCGATCGGAACGTGTCGGAGCTGGCCGAGGACGAAGAGGAATCGCTCGACGACAGCGCTCCGCTGCGGCTGAGCGAGGCGCTGGTCGAGCTGCCGATCCGGCTCAGTCGCGAGGTTGTGCTCACCCAACGCCGCGCCGGACCGGTACCTGCGAGCAAGCGCGCGCACCCCGCGCGCTCGGAGCGGAGCGCCACGCTGGGCGTCGGCGCTCGGCGCGTGGCGCTGCGCCGTCCGTACTACCTGCCCGAGCTGGCCGAAGAGCTCGCGGTCAACGTCGTGTTGGTGCAGGAGATCGACACGCCAGCGGGCGAAGAGCCGGTCGCGTGGGTGCTGGCGACCAACGAGCCCGTCGACACGCCCGACCAGATCGCAGCGATCGTCGACCATTACCGGGCACGGTGGCTCATCGAGGAGTTCTTCAAGGCGCTCAAGACCGGCTGCGCCCTCGAGACGCGCCAGCTCGAGAGCTTCCGGAGCCTGACGAACGCGATGGCGCTGTTCGCCCCGATCGCGTGGCAGATGCTGCTGCTGCGCTCTCTGTCACGCCTTGAGCCCAACGCGCCCGCGGAACGAGCCCTGAACCCCACGCAGCTGAAGCTGCTGCACCAGCACCAGCCCAAGAAGCTGCCGGCTCAGGGGGCGACGGTAGTCGATGCGCTCTACGCCGTTGCCGGTCTTGGTGGACATCTCAAGCGCAACGGCCCCCCCGGCTGGCTGACGCTTGCGCGCGGAATGCAAACCTTGCTCATGCTGGAGACGGGCTGGAACGCCGCCCTCGCCAACACAGCGAAAACTAAGGGGGAAATGTGATCAATCCTCAGACGTGATCGTGGACGTTTACGTGGTCGTGGTCGTCAACGATAGGCCGTGAACGACCACGACCACGACCACGTAAACGTTCACGTTTACGTTGGCGTATCCGTCGCGCGAGCCGGACAGCTCGCCTCAGCCCGGCCTGCGACCGCGCTGCTCGCCGAGGACCTCTTTCAGGAGCGCGTGATAGCGCTCCCCCACGACGTCCCATGACAGCGCCCCCACGCTCCCCCGCAGCGCCTCCGGCTCCCACTCCGTATCCAGCGCTCGCGCCAGCGCGGACCCGAGCGCCCCGGGATCGCCGGGGGGGACGAGGAGGCCATTGCCCCCGTTCCCTTCGCGGACCAGCTCCGGCACTCCGCCGACCCGGGTTCCGACGACGGGGCGGCCCGAGGCGAGCGCCTCCAGGACGACGTTCGGGCAGCCCTCGCGGCGGCTCGGCAGGCAGAACACGTCGCACGCGGCCATGTAGTCCGGGATCTCCACCGGCAGCGCCCAGCCGAACAGCCGCACGCGATCGCCCAGGCCGAGCGCGCTCACCTTCGCGCGCAGCGGCTCGAGCAGCTCGCCACCGCCCACCATCATCAGGTGAATGTCGCGACGGCCCGCCCGGTCGAGGTGCGCCATCGCCTCCACGAGGACGTCCACGCCCTTCTCGGGCACGTGATAACCGGCGTACAGCACCACCTTCGCGTCCGCCGGGACGCCGAAGCGTCGCCGCGGCTCGGCCCGATCCCGGATCGCGAACCGCGCGCCGTCGACCGCGTTGAGCTGCACCACGACGCGCTCCCGCGGCACCCCGAGCTCCACCAGGCGCTCCCCGAGCGCCCCGCTCACCGCGACCACCCGGGCACAGCGCTGGAGCGCCGGCGCGATCTGCGCCCGCAGCGCGGCGTTCCTCGGCTGCTCGTTGATGTCGCTGCCGAGCACCGTCGTGACGACCGGCACCCCCGCCTCCCGCGCGAACGCCTCCGCGGCGACGGTATCGGGATAGGCCCACGCGGCCAGGATCGCGTCGTACGGAAACTCGCGCCGCAGCCCCGCCATCGTGCGCCCGAGCGACGCGCGGAGCGCCCGCGCGTGCAGGCTCGGCAGCCCCGGGACCGACCAGTACGTGGGGAACAGCGCGTCGATGCCGGTGTGCGCCTCGCGCGTGCCGCCGAAGAGCTCCCCCGACGCCCCGCGCGCGCGCGTCCACCAGGGGATCGGGGCCACGAGCCGGAGCTCGCAGCGGCGCGCGAGCGCCCTGTACGTGTGATAGCTGTACGGCGCCATCGTCGGCAGCCGCGTGGAAGGGTAATGATGGGTGAAGACGAGTATCTTCATCGCGCGCTCGCCTGTCACGTGAGGCGGAAATAGAGTTGCTCGTATTTGCGCGTCATCTTCTCGAACGAGAAGTCGTCGCGCACCCGCGCGTGCCCCGCCTCGCCGAGCCGCCGCCTCAGCGCCGGATCGCTCGCGAGCCGCTCGATCGCGTCCGCGAGCGCGTCGTGCCCGTCCACCGGGACGATCAGGCCGTGCTCCTCGTGCCGCACCACTTCCGGGACCCCGCCGACCGGCGTCACCACGACAGGCAGGCTGCGCGCCATGGCCTCGAGGACGGCGAGCGGCAGCCCCTCGTCGCGCGAGGGCAGCGTGAAGAAATCGGCGGCGACGAGCAGATCGGGCACGTCCTTGCGGAAGCCGAGGAAGCGCGCCTCGGCGCCGTGGACCCCGAGCTCCCTCGCGAGCCCATGGATGCGATCGCGCTCGTCGCCGTCGCCGACGACGAGCACCGCGACCGCGACGCCCCGCTCCCGGAGCCGCGCGAGCGCCCGCAGCAGCACGTCGTGCGCCTTCACCGGGTGGAACGCGGCGGGCATGATGCCAAGGAACACGTCCGGGCCGAAGCCGAGCTCGGCGCGCACCTCGTCGCGCGTCCGCTTGGCCGGGGTGATGTCGATCCCGTTGTGGATGACAGAGATGTTGCTGGCCACGCCGACCGCGCCGCTCTTGTCGGCCGTGTCCTGCGAGCAGCCGACGACAGCGTCCGTTTCACGCCACTCGAAGCGCGACGGAACGCGGATGATCCCGCGCGTCTGGGCATGATCGGTGAAGACGAGCCGCGCGCGCGTAAGGAGCTTGCCGATCGTGGCGTAATGGAGCGCAGTGGGGTTGTGCGCGTGGACGACGTGCGGGCGGGAGCGCGCGAAGGAGAGGGCCGCGTGCGCGAGCCGCGTGGGGAGGCGCCCACCCAGCACCGTGGTCGGCAGCGCCCGCTGCCGCGCCAGCTCCGCGAGCGGCCCGCCGCGCAGCGCGACGATGGAGGCGTCGTGGCCGTGGCGCCGCTGCGCCTCGGCGAGGCGCAGCACGAAATGCTCCATACCTCCGCCGTTGAGGCTGCTCACGACATGGACGATCCGCAGCGACGAATTCCCCATGAAGGCTTGCTACCCGAATCGGGTCCCCTGTTGAAGCGCAAACCGCACCCAGCATCACCCGCGCTGCCAAACGCCCACCCGAAACGCGGGCGGCCGTGGCGTCTGGCGCACGTCCACGTTCGTCGACGTTCGTCGACGTTCGTCGACGTTCGTCCACGCGCGTTGGCGCTCGCCGACGCGCGCCAACGCACGCGCCCAAGGTCGCTGGATCAGCGTACCACCTCGCCTCGCCGTCACCTCACCTTTTGATTTGCCGAGCGGAAGCGGCTACTAGACGGGCATGAACCCTGAGCTTCGGCGCGCCCTTGACGAAGGCATGCGCCGCGTGCCCGGCATGGACGCCGCGACGAGGCTGCTCGCCGTGCGGCTCGAGACGGTCAAAGCGCTCCTCGCGCGCCGGCTCGCAGAGAACCCGCTCCCCGTGCCCGACGCCGTGACCCCGAGCGACATCCCATCGGTCGCCGAGCTTGGCCCGGGGGACAGGGTGCTCGCGGAGCTCGATCAGGACGGCTTCGCCTTCGCGGTCCACCCTGCCGACGTCGCCTTCTTCAACCGGCGGAGCCAGAAGATGCCGCGCCTGCGCTACCGGCTGCACATCGTGCTGCGCGGCGGCTACGTCTGCGTCCGCAAGCGCTTCGTCGGACAGCCGCAGAACGCGCCGCTCCAGGCGCACCTCTTCGCCCTGCTCGGTCTCTTCTTCTACAACGAAGCAGCCGCGCTCTTCCGCCTGCGCGACCTCCCCAGCGTCCCGAGGATTCGCGATCTCAGCCTCGCCACGCGCACCCTTTACCTCGACTACGTGCGCGGACGGACGCTGCAACATCAGGTCGCCGAGCGCGGGGAGAAGGTGCTCGACATCGACCTCGCGCCGCTCGGGCAGCTGTTCGATCCAGACCGCGACCGGCGGGAGATCGAGGCCTTCGCGAGCGGCGGCGGCGCGGCCTACCGCGGCCGGATCGAGGAGATCGTCCGGGCGATGAACGCGCGCGGCGTCGCGCCGCTCGACGTCAAGCTCGGCAACGTGCTCATCGGCGAGAAGACGGGCGCCCTGTACTGGATCGATTTCGAGCGAGCCGCGCTCGAGGGCACCCCCCGCTACCGCGATCGCCTCGACGAGCACCATGACCTCGTGAACCGGTGGTTCGGGCTCGCGCTCTCCGGCGACGGCGGGGCGTGAGGCGCGCGGCGCGACGCGGCGCGCTGCCATGCGCTGCGGTGGGCTCGATGAACGACTCCCGCGATCGAGGGTGCGATCGATGACGAGAGATGAAGGCGCGGCGCCGCGGAGCGCCATCCAGCGGATCGGCGACAAGGCGGGGCGATCGTGGCCGAGCATCGAGGCGGCCGCGCGGCTCTCGACGGAGACCCGGGCGCGGCTCGCGGCGCTGCTCCGCGAGCAGATCCCCTGCGACACGAGCGTCGTGGTCTTCGGCTCGCTGGCGCGGGGCGAGTACACGACCGGCAGCGATCTCGACTGGACGCTGCTCATCGACGGTCAGGCCGACGAGGGGCATTTCAGCCAGGTCCAGGCCATCACGAGGATCCTGAAGGAAGCGAAGTTCCATGAGCCGGGCCCGACGGGCGTGTTCGGCAACGTGGCCTTCAGCCACCCGATCCTCCACCAGATCGGCGGGCAGGAGGACACGAACAAGAACACGACCCAGCGCATCCTGCTGCTCCTGGAGTCGCTCGCGATCGGCCAGCCGGACGCCCACGAGCGGGTGCTCAGGCTCGTGCTCTCGCGGTACGTCGAGGACGACCGCGGGCTGCGCTACGGCAGCAAGCGCGAGATCCTCCCGATGTTCCTCCTGAACGACATCGTCCGGTACTGGCGCACGGTCGCCGTCGATTTCGTCTACAAGCAGCGGGAGCGCAGCTCGGGCTGGGCGCTCCGCAACGCGAAGCTCAGGATGTCGCGGAAGCTCATCTTCGTGAGCGGGCTCCTCACCTGCTTCGGCTTCGAGCTGTTCTGCAAGGATCGGACGACGTTGACCGACGACGGCGAGCGGCTCTCGACGCCCGCGCTCGTGCGCTTCCTGCGAGAGCGCATCCGGGTGACGCCCCTGGAGAGCCTGGCCGAGGTGCTGCTCCGGCCCTCGATCTCCGCGGAGACGGCGCGCACGCTGTTCGACAGCTACGACGCGTTCCTCGCGCTCCTCTCGAACGAAGAGGAGCGCGGCCGGCTGAAGCAGCTGCCGCTGGACGATCAGCTGGGCAGCGACCCGACCTTCAAGCGGGTGCGGGACATCGCGCGTGAGTTCCAGGGCGGGCTCGACCGGCTCTTCTTCAAGGAAGACGACGAGCTCCGCAAGCTCCTCCAGACCTATGGGGTGTTCTGATGCTCCTCCAGACCTATGGGGTGTTCTGATGCGACCCGTGGGCTACTCGACAGGGGCGCTCGCCCTCAGCGACGTCGAGCGAGCGCTCTCGATGCTCGAAGGGAGCTCGGCGACCGCCGTGGAGCTCTCCGCGCTGCGGATCTCGGAGCTCAAGCCGCTGCTCCGGCTCCTCGGCTCGCTCGACCTGTCGCGGTACGACCACGTCTCGTTCCACGCTCCGAGCCGCTTCGACGCGGCGGAGGAGCGCGCCGTCGCCGACGCCATGGCGGAGGTGGCCGCGCTTGGATGGTTGATCGTCCTCCACCCCGACACCCTCCATGATCTCGGCGCCTTCCGGCAGCTCGGCGGCTTCCTCGCGATCGAGAACATGGATAAGCGAAAGCGGACAGGCCGCACCGTGGAGGAGCTCGGGCCCTTCTTCGACGCGCTGCCGGACGCGTCGTTCTGCTTCGATATCGGCCATGCGCACCAGGTCGATCGCACGATGACCGAGGCCCATTTCCTCGTACGGGAGCACAGGGCACGGCTAAGGCAGCTCCACGTGAGCGAGGTGAACGCGGGGAGCCGCCACGGCGGCCTGAGCCAGAGCGCGGCGCACGCGTTCCAGCGGATCGCGGCCCAGGTGCCTGATGACGCGGCGCTGATCCTGGAGGCCCCGGCGTCGCCCGCGGAGATCGAGCGGCAGATGGCCATCGCGCGGACGGCGCTGTCGATCCCGAACGGCCTGGAAAACACGCGCGCCTGAGGCTGCGCGCGGCGCAGCCTCGACGGGAGCCGCGCCTGCAGCGCCCGCGTTCGTCCGCCTCCCCGGCGGCTCCGGGAGCTCCGGATTGCCCGGCGGACGGGCCGCGCGCGCTCGAGGCGCTACGCTTCCGCTCGTTCCCGGCGCGACCTGGGCCGGAACCGGGGGACGACGATGAAGCTGAAGACGCTCGCGGCGGCGAGCACCGCATGGCTCGCCGCCCTCGCGCTGCTGACGGCGAGCGGGTTCACGCTCAGCGCCACGTACATGACCCGCGAGGTCACGTGCCTCTTCAACATCGTCCGGGAGGTGAGGTCCATCACGCAGCTGGAGGTCCACCTCCTCTCGCACGAGCGCGAGAGCGCCCGCGTCGCGCTGGCCCATCTCCCCGAGCACGTCGGCGCGCGCGACGCGGCCAGGCGCGAGCTCTCCAGGTGGCTCGAGGACGCCCGCGAGCAGCCGGTCACCGCGGAGAGCGCCAGCGTCTTCGAGGAGGCCGAGCGGGAGATCGAGCGCTACCTCGCCACGCACACGCAGGAGCACCGGCAGGCCGGGGCGTCCCACGATGAGGTCGACCGTACGTTCGCCGCGCTCGAGCGGCTGCTCGCCACCCGGCTCGCCGAGGCGCGGATCGCCCGGCAGCGCGTCGACGAGGTGCACAGGCTCTCGGAGATCGTGAGCCTCGGGGCCGCCGGGATGCTGCTGGCCGGCGTCCTGCTCGCGCTCTGGCAGCTGCGCAGGTGCGTCTATCGCCCGCTCCTCTCGATCCGCGCCGCCATCGACCGCTACGGGGCCGGCTCGCACGACGCCCGCGCGCCGCAGGGCGGGCTCGACGAGCTGCGCGAGATCGCCGTCGCGTTCAACGAGATGGCCGCCGCGCTGGCCGAGCAGCGCAAGAGGCAGCTCGGGATCCTCGCGAGCGTCGCGCACGACCTGCGCAACCCGCTCGCCGCGCTGAAGCTCACCGTCGACGGCCTCCGGCCGGATCGGCCCCTCCCCCACGAGGAGCGGCTCCGGTCGATGCTCACCCGCATCGGGAAGGAGGCCGCGCGCTGCGATCGGATGCTCACGGACCTCATGGACATCGCGCGGATCGAGGGCGGTGAGCTCGATCTGCGCCGCGAGACCCGGGACGCGCGCGAGCTCGCCCGCGACGTCGTGGAGCTCTACCGCCCGACCGCGACCGCGCACGAGCTCGGGCTGTCGCTCCCCGACGAGCCCGTCCCGCTGTGCTGCGACCCGATCCGGATCGAGCAGGTGCTCAACAACCTGGTCGCGAACGCCATCAAGTACTCGCCTGCGGGCGGCGCCGTGCAGGTGACCGTCGCGCGGGTAGGCGCCGAGGTCTCCATCGCGGTCTCGGACCGCGGGGTGGGGATCGCGGCCGACGATCAGCGACGGCTGTTCGAGCGCTACTTCCGCGCCCCGTCGTCGAGCGGCGTGGCCCCGGGCGTCGGCCTCGGCCTGTGGGCCGCGCTCCGCATCGCCGAGGCGCACGGCGGGCGCATCGAGGTGACGAGCACCGCTGGCAGGGGCTCGACCTTCACCCTCCGCCTGCCGTCATGAGCGCATCGTCCCGCAAGGAGCGGCTCGTCCGCTCGTCCGGCTACGGGAACAGGCCCCCAGGCTCGTCGGGATCGAGCTCCCAGCCGAAGAGCCCCGGGGTGCGGGCGCGGTGTCTGCCGAGCGCGTCGCCGGGCAGCCGGGGGCCGTCGGCGGCCCAGCGGGCGGCGAAGGCGTCGCGCAGCACGAGCTCCGCGAGCTTGCCCCTCGGTGAGAAGCCCCACTCGGCCTCCTGCGAGACGTCGTCCGGATCGGCGTAGAGCCGCCAGACGAAGAAGCCGGCGCACGTGCGCGCGTCGAGGAACGGCGCGATCACCGCGGCGTAGGCCTCGGCCTGCGAGCGCTGGTCGACCACCACGCCCTTCATGCGGTCGGGCCACTCCCACGGGCGCACGGCGGGATCGCGCCGCGTGGTGTAGCCGATCTCCGTCAGCAGGATCGGCTTGCCCCACGCGCGCGCCACGGCGTCCACCCCGGCCGCCACCTTGCGCCCGCCGCGCAGCAGCTCCTCGAACGACGCGCCCTCGCGCTCCGCCAGCGGGTAGAACGCGTTGATGCCGATGAGGTCGAGCGCGTCGAAGATGAGCGTGTGCTCGACGTCGTCCCAGTTCGCCGAGTAGGTGAGCAGCCCCGGGTACACGCGGCGCACCGCCTCGATGATCGGCAGGAAGCTCGCCGCCCGCGGCGTCGTCACCCAGCTCCGCAGCTCGACGCCCACGCTGAGCATCTCCGCGCCTCCCTCGCGCGCGACCGCGGCCCACGTGAGCAGGAACCGGCGGTACGACTCGGCCCAGCGCGCCCAGCCGGCGTCGTCCCCGGGGTCGATCAGGGCCCGCCACTCGCCGCTCTCGACCCAGAGGTGCGGAACGAGCAGCACCTTGAGCCCGCGCGCGTGCGCCTGCGCGATCGCCGCGAGCACGTTGCGCCGGTTCTCCTCGAACGGCGCCTCGAAGACGAGATCGACGCCCGTGCCCTTGCCGTCCCACACGCGGCCGAACGGCGTCAGGCTGACCCACGTCGCGCCCATGGCGACCGCCTCATCCATCGCCCGCCCGCTCGCCGCGGTGCCGTAGCCGCGGCCCGGGTGCCGCAGGTTCTCGATCGGCCCGATCGTCACGCCGCGCACGCCGCCCCAGCCCGACACGGCCCACCCCGCCGCGCCGTACGGCAGGTGCTCCGGCGCGATCCGCGGCGCCTGCTGCACGACCTGCGGCGCGGCGCTCGCAGGGCGCACAGGAGCGTCGACCGCCGCCGCCGACACGGCGAGCGCGGCGCCCGCCGCGCGGGCGAGCGCGTGACCTGCTCGACTCATCCCTGACACGGGCCGCCTTATACCAGGCAGGCGGACCGCCGGGCCGCGGACGTCACCCGCCGTCGCTCGCCTGAGGTCGCTGCGCGCCGTCGCTCTCCGCGGGTTGCTGCGGCGCGCGCGCGCCCTCGGCGGGCTGCGCCGGCGCGACCGCGCCCTCCTCGGGCCGCGGCGGCTCGCGCCGGGACGCGTCGCGCTCTTGCCGCGCGCGGGTGGTCGCCTCACGCCACGCCCGCTCGCGCTCGAGCTTCTCGCGCCGCCGCCGCCGCTCGCGCTCGACCTCGTCGTAGATGACCTCGGGGCGCCGCGCGTCGAGACGGGCCCCTCGCGCTTGCGCCACCCGCGGCGCCTCGCTGTCTGGGCCCGCGGCGCTCGCGGGAACCAGCTCGGCCGCCGGGAGCTCGGCCGCCGGGAGCTCGGGCGAGGGCTCCGGCGCGGCAGGAACGGCCGCGCTCGATCGCCTCGCGACCACCGACGAGCGCGCCTCCTGGACCGCGCGCTTCGCCAGCCCCTTCGCCGCAGGCAGCGCGCTCCCACCTCCGTCGAGCGTGCGCATCTGCACGAGCCACACGCCCCCGATCCCCGCGAGCATCCCGAACAGCGCGAACGCGATCGCGAGCCGCCGGGGCCACGGCGACGGCCCCCGGCGCACCACCGTGAGCCGCTCCGCATCGGTCTCGGCCAGCGCACGCGCCGCGAGCACCGGCGTGACGCGAGGCGCCGCGCCGTCGCTGACGCGGTGCACGACCTTGCGGCCGAGCGGAACGGGCGTGTCCTCGGCGGTCGGCGGCTTCCCTGGCCCGCCCGCCTGAAGATCGGAGCGGCGCTCCGGCGGGCTCAGCGTCAGGACCGGCGGGGGCGGAGTCCGGCTCGCCCGGAGCTGATCGCCGCCGTCCCACGCCGCCCCGGCGTGCGACACCAGCGTGACGTCGGACAGACGGCCTGCGGGAGATTCCCACTTGGCCGTCGTCTCGAGGTCGCTCATGAGATCGTCGGGCGACATCCTCGGCAGGTCCGCCAGCGTGTCGGCCTCCCACTCGTCCGCGGCGACCGGAGCAGGCGTCGCCATGCGGACGGTCTCGTCCGCCCGGAGCGCCTCCCACACGCGCTCGGCCGCGTCCTCCGCGCCCTCGCCCCCGAAGCGCGCGAGCGCGAACGCGAGCTTCGCGACGTCCGAGGGGCGCGCCTCCGGGTCCTTGGCGAGGCAGCGCAGCAGGAGGGCCCGCAGCTCCGGGGGCTCGACGCCCGCCGGAAAGGGCGCGGGCGGCTCGGTCAGGACCTTGGTGCAGATCTCGAGCTCGGTCGGCGCATCGAACGGGCTCGCCCCGCAGAGCAGCGCGTAGGCGACCGCGCCGATCGACCAGATGTCCGCGCGCTCGTCGATGCCGCCCGCCGACCGCATCTGCTCCGGCGCCATGAAGAGCAGCGACGTCCGCATGGCGCCCGAGGCGGCGTTCGGCCCCTCGCTCTCGACGCCGCAGGCGACGGCCGACACCCCGAAGTCGAGCACCTTCACGCTCGGGGCGCCGTCACCGAAGCTGAGAAAGAGGTTCTCGGGCTTGATGTCCCGGTGGAGGATCCCGATCCCGTGCGCCTCGGCGACCGCCTCGCAGATCTGCAGGAGGTACTTCACCGCCTCCCTGACCCGGATCGGCCCGCGGCGCCGCAGGTAGCTCGTGACGTCGGAGCCCTCCAGGTACTCGCTGACCACGAACGGCGCGCCACCTTCGACCCCGACATCGAGGATCCGCGCGACGTACCTGCCCTTGAGCGCGCGCGCGGCGCGGGCGCCCCGGAGCAGCCGATCGACGGCGTGCCTGTTCTCGACGAGCCTCGGATCGACGCGCTTGAGCGCGACGCGCTGGCCCGACAGGCGATCGGTGGCGAGCTGGACGACGCCCACGCCGCCGGCGCCGATCCGGGTCTCCACCGCGTACCTGCCGGCGACGATCTCTTGCCACCTCGGACCGCCCTCGGCCGCCCGCGGCGCACGTCCAGCGTCGGTCCGCTCCCGTGCGGCCGCGCGATCCTCTTCTCTGGGCTTCAGCGACGTCAACGCACTGCCTCGGTGTGTGTCCGCGGGCTCCGCGGACAGAGTCAAAGCCTGTCCCATGAATAACAGATTCAGAGTGCTGCTATCGCGTCCATGACGTGTCGTCTAGTGACACTCGGGCACGAAAATGTCCGTTCTTCACGCATTTTGGCGCGGCTGACTGGCCGGCCAGCTGGCCGGCCGGCCGGCCTGCAGCCATCTCCATCAGCGGCATCCGCGGCTACTGTCATGCGCCATCGAGCCATGGACACCGCTTCCATGCGTGCCACGTGCCAGCCACGCGGCTCACGGCGGGAGCCCCAATGCGAGCGCGACCAGGTAATCGACGCCGCTCAGGATCAGGACGAGCGCTGCGGCGGACGCCGCGCCGAGCCCGAGCGCCTTCAGCGCGCGGAAGCGCGCTGTTCCGTGTGTTCCACGCGCCCCCGGCCGCCCGTGCTGGACGCCGCGCGTGACCCAGCACCACCCGAGCATGGACAGCGGGCCGAACGCATAGAGGGCCGCGCCCCAGGTCGCTCCGTTCCAGCAAGCGGCGCGCTGCTCGGGCGTGAGCCGCCGTCGGTCCCAGCGCTGCAGCGCGAACGGCAGCGCGATACCGAGGACCATCTGGAGCGCGAGGCGGAGAGTGCTCATTTCGTGCGCCGAGCTCCCGGGCGAACGCTCCACTCAGGCAGCGCCGGACAAGCCCGAATCGCCAGAGCACGCCGCAGCGCGTCGCGGCAGAGCTCGGGTGAGCGACTCGCTGCCCGGCTTCGCTGACCTCCTGCCTCGAGGAAAGCGCCGCAAAAATCGCGTGCCGGCCTTCTCGATCTCGACGGGGATTGGTACGAACGAGGGATGACAACGACTGAGGCAGGGGACATCAGGAACGTTGCAATCATCGGACACAAGGGGGCTGGGAAGACATCGCTTGCCGAGGCCATGCTGTACGTCGCCAAGGCGACGGCCAAGCTCGGCAAGGTGGACGACAAGTCGAGTGTCCTCGACGAGACCGCCGAGGAAAAAGAGCACGTTTGCTCGTTCGAGGCGAGCGTCGCGCACCTCTCCTGGGCGGGGAAGAAGGTCAACCTCGTCGACACGCCGGGCGAGGGCAGCTTCCTCGCCGAGACGCGGCTCGCCCTCGCGGCGGTCGACGCGGCGATCCTCGTCGTGAGCGGCAAGGACGGCGTGCAGCCGATCACCGAGCGCGTCTTCGGCTGGGTGAGGGACGCAAAGCTACCGTGCGTGATCGTCGTCACGAAGGTCGACGCCGAGAACGCCCGCCCCGACGAGGTGCTCGCCGAGGTGCGCGCGCGCCTCAAGGCGCCGCTCGCGGTGATGGAGGAGCGCGTCGGCGAGGGGCTCCAGCACCGGGGGGTCGTCGCCATCCGGACGAAGAAGGCCTGGCTCGACAAGCCCGAGGCGCCCGCCACGGCCGCGGGCTCTCCCGTGCCGGCCGACGCCGCGGGCGCTGTCGAGAAGGCCCGGGGGAAGCTCGTCGACGACGTCGCCGGCAGCGACGACGAGCTCACCGAGCGGTACCTGACCGAGGGCGATCTCACGCAGGAGGAGCTCGATCAGGGGCTCCGCGCCGCGGTCCGCCGGGGGGCGCTGATCCCTGTCTACTTCGCCTCCGGGGTCCGCCCGAGCGGCGTCGCCGCGCTGCTCGACGGCATCGTCGAGCTCGTGCCGCCGCCGACCGAGCACCCGGCCTGGAGCGGCGTCGTCCCGACCGGCAAGCCCGGCGCCGCGCCGCAGGCCGCGGAGCGGCCGTCGGCGGCGGAGGCCCCGGCCGCGGCGTTCGTCTTCAAGACCTCGATCGATCCGCACGCCGGCCGCACCTCGTTCGTGCGCGTGCTCTCCGGCGTGCTCCGGCCCGACGCCACGATGCTCAACGCGAGCACGGGCGGCTCGGAGCGGCTCGGCAAGATCCACAGCGTGGTCGGCAAGGACCACAAGCAGGTGGACGAGGCGCGCGCCGGGGACATCGTGGCGCTGCACAAGCTGAAGGCGACGCTGAGCGGGCACACGCTCTCGGACGAGAAGCACGCGTTCTTGCTCTCCGCGCCGGAGCTGCCGCCGGCCCTCTTCTCGCGCGGCGTGCGGTTCGACGCCAAGGGCGGCGAGGACAAGGTCGGCAACGCGCTCTACCGGCTGACCGAGGAGGACCCGGGGCTCAGCGTGCACCAGGACGCGTCGACCCGCGAGCTCGTCGTCTCGGGCCTCGGCGCCCTGCACCTCGAGATCACGGTGGAGCGCATCCGCCGGCGCGTCGGGGTCGACTGTCGGCTCGGCCCGCCGCACATCGCCTACAAGGAGACGATCTCGAAGAAGGCCACGAACATCGAGGGCAAGCACAAGAAGCAGACGGGCGGACATGGCCAGTTCGGCGTCTGCTACATCGACATGGAGCCTGTGCCGCGCGGCGGCGGCTTCGTCTTCGAGGACGCGGTCGTGGGCGGCGCCGTGCCGCGGCAGTTCATCCCCTCGGTCGAGAAGGGCATCGTCAAGTCGATGTCGAAGGGCGTCCTGGCGGGCTACCCGATGATCGACGTCAAGGTCCGGCTCTTCGACGGCAAGTACCACGACGTCGACTCCTCGGACGCGGCGTTCCAGATGGCAGGCAGCAAGGCCTTCAAGGCCGCCGCCGCGCAGTGCGCGCCGGTGCTGCTCGAGCCCATCGTGCGGCTCTCGGTGACGGTGCCGAGCGTCGCGATGGGCGACATCATCGGCGACATCAACAGCCGCCGCGGGAGGATCATCGGCACGGACTCGGTCGAGAGCCAGACGATCGTGAACGCGTTCGTCCCGCTCGCCGAGGTGCTCGAGTACGAGTCGAAGCTGAAGAGCATGACCCAGGGCAAAGGCACGTTCACGATGAACGTCGAGCACCTGGAGGTCTGCCCGCCGATGGTGCAGGACAAGGTGATCAAGGAGAGCGGCTTCAAGGCCGAGGCCGACGAGGACTGACCCCCGCCGCTTCCTGAGCCCCGCTCTAGGGATGGATGTGGACGATGGTCCCTTCCCCCGTGGCCTTCCCCGCGCTCACGCCGTGCCATCCGTCGGGCACGGGGGGATCGGTCCAGAGGAACACCCGGCGCGCGTCGATCGGCGACAGGTTGATGCACCCGTGGCTGCGCGGCTTGCCGTAGTCGTCGTGCCACGGCGCCGCGTGGATCGCGTAGCCGGCCTCGAAGTACTGCACCCACGGCACGTCGCGGAGCTCGAACTTGTTGTCGACCTCGTGCGCGTCCATGGTCGTCGTGACGTGTTTGTCGCGGATCCGGAACGTCCCGCGCACGGTCGAGAAGGTCTTCTTCGGGTCGCCGAGCCCGTCGCGGCCCGTCGCCGACGCGGTGGCGTAGACGGGCTTCCTGCCCTCGTAGAGGATGAGCGTCTGGCTCAGGATCGAGATGTCGATCCACTTCACGTTCCCCTGCGCGAACGACGGCAGCTCCGAGGGCTTCACCGCGATGGCGACGTCGGAGTCGCGCACCCACGTCCCGTCCTTCGCCTCGACGAGGCGGGCGCCGCCGACCTTCTTCGAGCGCCCCGTGAGCTGCACGGCGGTGTGCCAGGGCAGCTCGCCCGCCTTCTCCATCTCGCCGCCGGAGATGTCGTAGCGCTTCGCGTCCTGCCGGTGCACGAACGCGAGCGGCAGCTCCCACCCCTTGGTCATGTCGACGCCGTGGAACGTGGAGCCGCGGGCGGGCTTGAGCTTCGAGGTGGGCACGAGCCGCGCGTCGGTGGTCAGGGCGAAGCGCCGCCCGCCGTCGCCCATGAAGGTGTCGACGAGGGCGAGCCCTGCCTTCCGCGCGATCCGGTTGGTGATGATCGCGTAGCCCGGGACCTTGAACGACGAGATGTTCGGGAGCTGCCGCCCGCCCTTGAAGAACCAGGGGATCTCGTCGCTGCCGTTGCCGCCGAAGAGCTCGCTGTCGCCGAGCTCGGGCGGCTCTGCGGGCGGGTCGGCGACGGCGTTGCCCGTGAGGTCGAGCGGCACGTCGTTGGCGCCGACCTTGATCTCGTCCCACTTCTTCTTGAGCTTCTTGTAGCTGCGGAGGTGCCGCTCCAGGCTCATCTCGTACTGGAGCTGCTCCTTCGTGGACGGCATCCGGTAGTAGTTCGGCGCGATGGCCCGGACGAAGGCGTACGGGTACGGCATCGGCTTGGACAGGTCGGGCCGCCGCGTGAGCGCCCGGACGATCGGGTGCTGCGTGTCGATCGTGGCGTCACTGTCCGCGCACATGAACCCGGCGGGCAGCACGCGGTAGTAGCCGCCCTGGCAGTCGTCGAACGCGGCGGGCTTCTCCCCGCGGGGCGCCGTCCCGCCCGCGCGGAGGTAGCCGAGCTTGGCCGAGCGCCGGTCCGCCTTCTCGTAGATCGGCGCGACCATCTGCACGGCGCCGATGCGGGGCCCGTCCGGGCGCGGCAGGGTGGCGGGGTCGTTCTCGGCGGCCTTCTGGGCCGCGCCCGCGGAGAGGCTGATGATGCCCTCGGGCGTGGCGTTCTCCCCGCCGGTGCAGGCCGGCAGGGCCGGCAGGGCGAGGGCGGCGACGGCCAGGGCGAGCGGGAGGGGTCCGCGCGCGGGGGCCAGGATCGCGGAGCTTCGCTGACGGGCATCCATGCCCCGGGAATGCCGGACAGACGGGCCGGTGGCCAAATTTTGGCCATCGCCACGCTGCCCTCGCGGGCGGGCGGCGGCGGCGCCACGGCTGGCGCGGGCCCTCGGCGAGCGACGAGTGACGGCGTGGGCGGGGCGGCGGCGGCACGCAAAGGTGCAGGAAAGGGGTTGCGCGGGAGCCAGGTCTTGGGTAGGTTCCGGGCCCTCGCGAAACCCGCGAGAGTGCGCCACTAGCTCAGCTGGATAGAGCGTCGGCCTCCGGAGCCGAAGGCCAGTGGTTCGAATCCACTGTGGCGCGCTGGGTCCTCTACCTTTCCGCAACGTTCGCGGCTGGCTCGGCTGCGCTTCGCCCGGAACCCGCGTGAGCGCAAGGTGGGAAGCTGGTGCTCCGGGCTTCCTCGCGCTGATCGCCGATCGAGGGAGCGCCCGCGAGGGCGCGACGGTGGCCGGCCGACTCCTCGGCGGTGTGGCCGCGCGCTCCTAGCGAAGTTCTAGGGGCCATCGATCGCTTTTGCGCCGATCAAGACACGCCACTCATCAGCGTAGCTCGGATCGTCGCCCGGGTGGCAGGCGACAGGGTCGCTCAGGTAGTTGTCCACGCTCGTGCCCACGATCGCACGGTATGCCCCGCTCGCGTCGATATCCCCTTCGTGACCGTCGAGAATCGAGGCGCCGGGCACATGGTCGACCCAGAACTGGATCCGGGATCTGCGGCTGTTCAGGCATTCACGTCGGATCTCTTCGGGACATCCCTCTTCGGTGGCCGGCAACATCGAGATCGGCGCGAAATAGGCTTCACTTGACGAATCGGGGATCCAGCTGGAAGCGCGTACGCCTCCCGCGAGCAGCACGCCCGTGACATCGGAGCCGGCGCGCACCTCGAACCACTGATAGTCCTCGCCGAGATCATCATATCGCGCCGCCCGAAGGAACACGGGACCGCTCGCCGGAATGGCACCGACGATGTGGAGATTGGAAAGGGTTAGCGTCAGGCCGTGCACCGCGCCGTCTTCGTCCGTACATGCGAAGTCGCGCGATGCTGCGCTGGCCGCCTCCACCTGGCAGGGCGCGACGATATTGTAATCATAGGAATCGGACGGATCGCTCGGCCAATCTTCCACAACGAGCTCAAAATCAGCCGAAATCGCAGCCTGTCGAGGCTCGCAGACGGACGCCTGCTCTGGGTTCGTCGGGTCGTCGTCGCTGCTGCCCCCGGGGTCGTCCTCGTTGCCCCCGAGGTAGTCGTCGTTGAACGGCATAGCAGCAGGACCGCACGCGATTGTCGTGCAGAGCGGTGCGAGAGACATGAGCGCAAGAGCAAACGTCGAGAATGTGTGTCCCATGCGACGGCGAATACGCAACGCGTGTGCCGGCACGAACACCGATAAAACCCCTGGATCTCGCGTCGTGCACACAAACGTGCGTGGCACACATCGTCATGGGTTGTTACGGAATGCGCCATGCATCCCGTGAGCCGTCGCCGCGCAGCCGCACGGCCGCGTCGGCCGCCCGAGCGCCGCTTCACGCGCGGACGAGCTGCATCTCCGTCGACGTGAACGGCCGCGGCGGCAGCGCCGCGCGGTCACGGAAACCGAACCGCGCGTAGAACGTGTGCGCGTCCTGGGTGCCCAGGTGGACGTGGCTCGCGCCGCGGACCGCCGGGTGCCCGAGCAGCAGCCGCACCACCGCCTCGCCCACGCCGCGGCCCCGCAGCGAGGGCGCGACCATCACGTCGTACATCCACGCGCGCCTGCTCCCGTCGCTGATCGCCCGCGCCGTCGCCACGAGCCGGCCCGCCGCGTCCCGCGCGCCCACCCACGCCGACGAGCCGAGCAGCGCCCGCGCGATCGCCTCGCGCGACACGCCCTGGTTCCAGTAGCCGCCCTCCAGCAGATCGACGGCCGCTGCCACGTCGCGCGGGCCCAGCGCGCACGCGAGCACGCAGCCGGCCGGCGCCTGCAGGAACTCGGGCACCGGCGTGTCCAGGCAAGCGCCGCGGAGCAGCTCGATCGCCGCGGCATCGCCCGGCGCACCCCGCTCCCAGAGCTTCGTGAGGATCCGCGCCCGCTCCTCGGGCGTCCGGTTCTGCGCGAGCTTCGCCTTGCCGTCGAGCCGCGACAGCGGGACCGCGAGCACGAGGATCCCAGCGATGGCCTTGCGGTAGAGCGGGCTCGACGCGGCGAGCGGCGTGTACCCGCCCTCGGGCTGGTACTTCTGCATCAGCGCCTCCAGCACCTCGGCCTTGTGATCCGGATCGTCCACGCGCTCGATCACCCCGTGGACCTGCGCGCTCCGGTAGAGCGTCGTCGCCGGGCACGCCCGCTCCGGATCGGTGAAGTAGCTCGGGATCGACGCGACGACCTGCTCGCACGACACCACCGCGGGCCGACCGACAGCCTCGGTCTTCTCGCCCACGGGCGCGCCGTGGAACGCGATCGCGCCCCGGACCACGACGCCGTGCACCGTCTTCAAGACCGGCTCGCCCTCCGCCGTCGTCGACGCCAGGTGGACCACCTCCGCGAGACCGAGGAACGCCTCGGCCTCCGCCCTCTCCATGCGAAAAATCTCCCTGCGCATGGACCGAGGTTGGCGCGCACCTGGTACTCTCGAAAGATCCGGTTCGCCGATTTCTGCTAGACCAGCTGGCATGCCCTGGGAGCTCGCCCTCGCGGTCGATCCCGCCGCGCCGCAGCCGATCTTCCTCCAGATCGCGCGCGCCCTCGCCGACGACATCCGCCGCGGCCGGCTCCGCGCCGGCGCCGAGCTGCCGGGCAGCCGCGCGCTCGCGCGGTCCCTGTCGGTCCATCGCAACACCGTCCTCGCCGCGTACCGCGAGCTCGCCGCCGAGGGCTGGATCGAGGCCAGCGCCGCGCGCGGCACCTTCGTCTCGGCGGAGCTGCCGGCGCCGGCGCCCCGCGGCTTCGCCCGGCGCGCGGCCGCGCGGGCGGAGGTGCCGGCGCGGCTCGGCTTCGATCTCGGCGCGACCTCGCTCCGGCACGTGCCCATCATCCCGCCCGGCACGCTCCGCATGAGCGGCGGCCTCCCCGACATGCGCCTCGTCCCGACGGCGGCGCTCGCGCGCGCCTACCGCCGCGCGCTGCACGCCGGGTCGAAGCAGCTGCTCGACTACGCCGATCCGCGCGGCGACGAGCGCCTCCGCGCCGCCCTCGCCGCGATGCTCTCGGCGGTGCGCGGCCTCGCCGCCGGGCCGGAGTCGGTCCTCGTCACGCGCGGCAGCCAGATGGCGCTCGACCTCGTCGCCCGCGCCCTGATCGCGCCGGGCGACGCGGTCGCCGTCGAGTCCTACGGTTACCGCCCCGCGTGGGAGGCGCTCCGCCTCGCCGGCGCGCGGCTCCTCCCGCTGCCGGTCGACGCCGCGGGCCTCTCCCTCGACGCGCTCTCGGAGCTCGCCGAGCGGGAGCGCCTGCGCGCCGTCTACGTCACCCCGCACCACCAGTACCCCACGACCGCGGTGCTCGCGCCCGGCAGGCGCATCGCGCTCCTCGAGCTCTGCCGGGCCCGCCGGATCGCGGTCCTCGAGGACGACTACGATCACGAGTTCCACTACGACGGCCGCCCGGTGCTGCCGCTCGCCAGCGCGGACACGGCCGGCGTCGTCGTCTACATCGGCACCCTGTCCAAGATCCTCGCCCCCGGGCTCCGGATCGGCTTCGTGGTCGCCCCCGGACCGCTCATCGAGCGGCTCTCCCTCCACCGCACCTTCGTCGACCGGCAGGGCGACCACGCCGTGGAGCGCGCCGTCGCCGAGCTCCTCGAGGACGGCGAGGTGCAGCGCCACGCGCAGCGCGCGCGCCGCGCCTACCTTGCGCGGCGCGATCGGCTCGTCGCGTCGCTGCGCGCGCGGCTCCCCGACGCGCTCGACTTCGCCGTGCCTGCCGGCGGTATGGCCCTGTGGGCCAAGGTGGACGCCGCGATCGACGCGGACGCCTGGGCCGAGCGCGCGCTCGCGCGGAAGGTGGCGTTCTCCGCGGGGCGGCGGTTCGCGTTCGACGGCAAGAAGCGCCCCTTCCTGCGGCTCGGGTTCGCGGCGCTGGACGAGCAGGAGATCAGCGATGCGGTGGAGAGGATGGTCGAGGCGGTGTGAGCGCCCCGGCGGGTCGTGCTCTCGGGCACCGTGTTCCTCCTCAAGCTCCGATACGGCTGAACTCTCCTTCTCCCCCGCAGGCGCTGTCTCCGACAGACATCGATCGTCCCGCGACCCCGCCGCCGTCGAAGCGCGCTGCGCCCGCGGTGGATGGCTGATGGATCCGACGCGACGAAAGCCCCGCTGGCTTGACCTCGCTCGCGCCCCCTCTCACGATGCGAAGTAAGGGGGGATACAATGAATGGCGCGGTGATCTACGACCTCGCGATGCGGCTGCCGCTCGCCGTCCTCATGCTCTATAACGCCCTGTTCGTCGGGCGCGAACTCTATGCTCACCTGTTTCTCTGGAGCGGACCCAGGGGGCTCACATACGGGACGACGGTGGCCTCGCTCGTGGCCACCGAGGCCTACCTGCTGCTCGTCGCGGCGTTCACGCTCGTTCGCCTCCGCCCTGTACGCAAGCTGAGCGGCGTCGTACCTCGCATCACCGCGCTCGCCGCCGGCCTGCTGCCGGCGAGCATCGCATGGCTGCCCAAGACCCCGCCGATGCCCGGCCGTCTGGTGGTTGGCACGATGCTCATCGTCGGTGGAATGGCGCTCGCCGTGGTCAGCATCGGGTGGCTGGGCAAGTCGTTCAGCGTCATGCCCGAGGCGCGACGCCTCATCACGAGCGGCCCCTACCGGCTCGTGCGCCACCCTGTCTATCTCGCCACCCTGATCCAGGGGACGGGAATCATCTTGATCTATCCGTCCATCGCCGCGGTCCTGATCTACACGGTCGAGATGATCCTGCAGGTCATCCGCATGGGATACGAGGAGCGCGTGCTGCGCGACACCTTTCCGGAATACGACGACTACGCGCGCCGGACGTCCGCGCGGCTCGTCCCCCGCCTCTACTGAGGAGGGCTCGCGCGGCGCGCGCCCCCTCACTTAGCGTGGATTTCGCGCCTACGAAACCGATCCGAGGCGTGAGAAATCCGCCGTCGTAAACGGAAGTCCTTGAAAGAAAGGCTCGGCGTGGCGACCCGTCCGGGTTGCTATGACCAAACGAAGGCACACGCCGAGCACCTCCAAGGTGCGTCGACGCGAGCTCGGGTTCAAGAGGAAAGGCGACGGACGGCACCAAGAGCGAATCCGGCGGCCAGACCCTCGCAGCATTCACGTCGAGCCCACGGAGAAGAACCTGACGGGCGTCGCAGGGCTCGCCCCGTTCGGCGCCTTCATCCGCGAGCTCGGCATCGACGCGGCCCTGAGCCGCTGGTTCTCCCGGCTGAAGACCGGCCGCACGGTCATCTACCCGATGGCTGCGCAGATGCGCCTGCTGATGGACAGCGCGCTCGCCGGCGAGGAGCGCGTCTTCGGCATCGAGGCGCTCGCCGTCGATCCGCTCTTCGTGCGTCTCGCCGGCGGCGTCGTCCCGAGCATCGACACCGTCTACCGGGACCTGTGCCGGTTCGATGAGGAGGCGCTCGAAGCGCTGCACAGCATGGTCGTCGACCACGGGCTCGCCCTCGTTGCTCGCCGAAAGCACCGTTTCGTGCACATCGACGTCGACACGACCGTGGAGCCGCTCTTCGGGATGCAAGAGGGGGCACTTCCGGGCCCGAACCCACGCTACCGTGGCCGGCCGAGCTATCATCCGATCCTGGCGCGCATCGCCGAGGTCGAGGCCATTGTCGGGGCCAAGCTGCGACCGGGCGACACGAGCTTCGGCGAAGCCGATGTGCCCTTCGTCGAGGAGTGCATCGACCGGGCGCGCGCCGCAGCGCCGAGCGCGGCCATCTACGTGCGGATCGACGGCGCGGGGGATTGCAGCGCCTTGATGCACGCCGTCGCCACGAAGGAATGCTTTTTCCTGACCAAGGCGCGGATGAGCCCTGATCTGGTCGGCAGGGTCGCGTACGCCACCGGATGGCGTACCATCGACCGGGATGCCGACGGTCGTCCTCGACGGCAGGTGACCGAGGTCCCCTTCCGGCGCAGCGGTTGGCCGAATGGAGTCCGCGTGATCGCCGTACGCACACGCGATCGGGAGAACGGCAAGCAGATCTACCTCTGGGAGGGCCTCGACTACACGGTGCAGGTCTTCTTGACCAACGAGCCGGTCGAAGCGCCGGAAGACGTCGCGGCGCGGTATGACCTGCGCGCGGGCATCGAGCCACTCATCGGCGATCTCAAGCACGGATGGGGATGCGGTCGCGTGCCGAGCCATAGCTTCAACGCCAATCATGCCGCGCTGCTGCTGAAGTTGCTGACCGCCAACCTGATGCGCCGGTATGTCCTCGACCATGTTCCGCACCTCGCGACCTGGCGAACGCCGTGGTTGCGGCGCGCGCTGATCCTCGTCCCTGGAAGGTTGGCCCGCTCGAGTCGGTGCACGAAGCTGCACGTGCCGGAGCGCTCGCAGCTCGCTCGCCGGCTCAATTGAGCCCAGAACCAGCCGAAATCATGGTGGGGGGTAAGGGGGGCGTGTGCCTTTGCGCCGCGCTGAGCGCACCCGATTGTAATCGACGTCGCATTCGTCGGCGGAACGCCACTCGCGCGTCGCCGTCGGCCCACTCGTGCCCCGTAGGCGCGAAATCCACGCTTAGAGGCGGGCACGCGGCGCCATAGGGCAGGATGCAACGCCTGTCGCAGGATGCCTCGCTCGTCCGGACCCGGCGCTCTTACCTCGACGGGTCGGCCACGCGGCCGACGAACAGGATCGCGCTCGTCGCGCGATCCCGGATGACGAAGAGGAACGGGCGGTCGAAGCGGATGGCGGCGGGCTCGGGCGCCGACGTCTCGCCGATCACCACCGCCGTCGCAGCCGCCGCCTCGGTGCCCGCCTCGTTCACGGAGACGAACGCTTCGTGGAGCACATCGGTGATGAACAGGCCGCCCTGGACGCTTATCCCCGAGAAATCCGCGCGATCGGAGAAGGCGGCGGGCATCCCCAGATCCTCGAGCGGCGGGGCGAGATCCAGGGTCGAGGCGATCTTGAACCGCGGCAGCGCCATCGTGACGCTCCGCGACCCGAGGGAGGCGAGGACGCCATCCAGCCGCTCCGCATCGAGCCCCGCCTCGAAGCCGCCGAGCTCCGACGGGAGCACGAGCACCATCGACAGCTCACCGCCGTCGTAGGGCAGCTCCAGCGCCTCGTAGCCGTCGCCCTCGCCATAACGGACCTGCGCGTGGTTGGTCATCATCGGCACGGACACCGCGGAGCCGTCCGCCAGCGTGAAGCTCCCCGGAGTCGTCTCCTCCTCCTCGAACGGAAACTGCCAGGCAGCGTTGAAGTAGATGGCGTTCGTCAGCACGAGCCGGGTCGAGGGCCCGAGGGCGCCTTCAGGCAGGATGTCCTTGATGCGGTCCTCGGTGCGCTCGGCCACCCAGCCATTGATGATCCCCCGCGCCTCGTCGGGCGCCTGGACGAAGTCGACGACGTGCAGCCCGGCCCCGTAGCTCTCCGCCAGCACGTCGAGGAACGACGGCACGAACGCGGAGCCGACCTGCCCCCAGATCGCGTTGGCCACGTGGAGCCGGAACCCCTTGCCGTCCCGCCCCTCGGCGCGCTCGCCGCGGCGCGCGAGCGCCAGATCGAGCGTGTTGAACGCCGGGTGGAGCCGCGCTTGCGGCAGCGTGAACCGCAGCGCGCGCGCCATCTGCTCCGCGGTTTCCCCGCGCGCGCCGGCGTACGTCATCGCCAGCGCGCTCGACACGCTGTACGGCGAGCAGAAGAGGTTGCCCGGCGCGGCGCCGATCCGGCGGTAGAGCTCGAGCGCGAACTCCGTGTTGCCGAGGGCGAGCTCCCTGGCGTCGGCCTCCGGCACCCGAGGCGCGCGGGCCCGCTGCCTGTCCGAGGCGACGACGCAGCCCGCGGTGCCCGGATCGGCGCACCCGGACGGCGAGGGCCGCGGCTCCGGCTCGGCGCCGCCAGAGGAGCAACCGGCGCAGAGCAGGGAAAATGGCAACAGGACCACAGGGATCGGAGGCCTACGCATACGCCCGGCGCAGCAGGGGGCGTGCCGAACCGCCCATGATAGGATGGCTCCCACCATGCGGAGAGCGCGAGAGACAGCCCTCGGAGAGGCGCGGCGCCCGTGATCGTGCTCGTGATGGGCGTGAGCGGCGCCGGGAAAACGACGGTTGGGGCGGGCCTTGCGCGCGAGCTCGGATGGGAGCTCGTCGACGCCGACGACTTCCACCCCGCCGCCAACATCGAGAAGATGCGCGCCGGCAAGCCGCTCGACGATCGGGATCGCGCGCCGTGGATCGCGGCGCTCACCGCGCGTATCCGCCAGCTCCTCGACGAGGGGCGCGGCGCCGTGCTCGCCTGCTCGGCGCTCAAGGCGGCGCACCGCGCGCAGCTGCTCGTCGACCCCGCGCGGATGCGCCTCGTGCACCTGACCGGCGATCCAGCGCTGATCGCCGCGCGCCTCTCTGCGCGCAAGGATCACTTCATGCCCCCCGGCCTCCTCTCGACGCAGCTCGCCGCGCTGGAGCCGCCCGAGGACGCGATCCGCGTCGACGTCGGCGGCCCCCCCGAGGAGATCGTCGCCGCCGTCCGCCGCGCGCTCGGCGTGTGAGCCGGGCCAGCGCCGCGCCGCCTGCCGGCGCCGGGCGCTTTCCAGGCGATCTCTCCGGGAGGACCCGAGCGCCCGCGCGCGGTCAGCCCGGGTCCGGCAAGCGGGTCAGGAAGAGCGCGCCCTGGTCGCTGGAGAGGCGTTCGCCCCCGAGCGCCATCGTGCCCTGGAAGGACCCGGCCAGCATCGGGCTCTCCCACGGATCCATCTCCAGCCCGGAGACGTGGACGTCCGCGCCGATGCGCCGGGTCCACTGCTCCTCTCCGCTCGAGCTGAGCCCGGCCGCCCACGCGCTGCACGACGCCGGCTCATCCGCCGACGCGCACAGCGCGTCGCCTGCCAGCACCACGCGCTCGCCGCTCGCCGTGATGCGGCGGGGGCTCCGCGCGTCGAAGCGCTTCACCCAGATCACACGGCCATCCGGGCCGATCTTGGCGACGAACGGCCGCGGGCCGCCCGGCAGATCGGGCTCGCCGAAGACGCCGCTGCCGGAGAGCAACGCGGCGCCTTCCGGATCCACGGCGAGGTCGTACGCCTCCTCGAGCTGATCCGGCGAGCCACGGAACCGCTTGTGCCACACGAGCTCTCCGTTCCGGTCCAGCTTGGTCACGAACGTCGCCGTGCCCCGCCCGTCCTGGCTCGCGAGGATCGCGTTCCCGTCGCGGTCGACCTCGATGCCGATCTCGTCGCTGTCGGAGCCGCTCGGCGGCAGGCTGACCCACGCGAAGCGACCCGAGGCGTCGAGCCGGACGACGAAGGCGCCGATCGCCCGCCGCTCGATCCGCGCGCCGGCGACCTTCGCGGCCCCCTCCAGCCTGCCGAGCACGAGCGCGCCGCCGCGGCCATCGGCGGCGAGCGCCGTGCCGCTCAGGATCGCGTCCTCCTCCGCGGAGATCTGCGCCGCCCAGCTCGCCGCGCCGCGCGGGCCGAGCTTCGCGAGGAACAGGTCCGCGCCCGAAGGCGACGCCGCCGTCAGCCGGTGCGCGCCGAAGCGGACCGTGCCGGAGAAATCGCCGAACACGAGCGACTGACCCCCGCTGCTCGCGGCCACGTCGATGGCGCTCTGCGCCGTGCCGTCGCCGAACTGCTTGCTCCAGAGCGGAGCGCCGCACGCGTCGAGCTCGGCCACGAAGGCGTCCGTCGCGCCCGCGCTCCGCAGCCGGGTGCTGCCGAAGGTCAGCTCCCCTTCGAAGGAGCCGGCGAGCAACGCGCGGCCGGCGCCGTCGACCGTGAAGCCGCGCAGGGTCGCGCCCTTGCCAGGATACTGCCGGCTGAACGATCTCTGCCGGCACGCCCGCTCGGCCCGCTCGCTGTCGCCGAGCCCGGCCGCGCCGGCCAGCCGCCCGCTGGGTGCGACCGCGGCACCCAGACACACGCCCCCGGGGCCGACTGCCCCCATCTCGCACATCCCGGGAGGCGAGGCGTGCTCGGCGTTCGCCCGCGCCGCACCGCCGCTGTCGCCTCCGGGTTCGCCCTCCGACACAGCGTCCGCAGCCTCCGAGGACATACACCCGGCGCCACAGCAGATGACGCCGCAGAGGGCGCTCCGTGCTCTCAAGACAGACCACATACTGAATCTCCTCTCCCGCCTCGACGCGGGCACACTGGAAACATTGCAGGATGCGGACCATGGCCCGCGCCTTTCAAGCTTCTCGCGAAGTTGAAAACTCCAAACTTTTCTCGCTGGATGCGGGCTCATCCGGGGCAGGAGGACGCGTTCGTTCGGCGCCGCCTCATGTCCTCTTCGCACCGTCGCTCCAGGGCGAACCGGCCATTCGACCCAGGTCGCGCGATCGTTCGACTCGCGCGCTGGCACGCGCGCGCCGACAGAGATGGATAGGGCATCTCTCGCCCTGGACACCGCCTGTTCCCTATCCAGATCATCGATGGTCGAAATAGGGTCGAGTCGCTCGCCGCTGCCGTCGAGGCGCGGGCGACTGGCATCTTGAACGTCGCCTGGCCCGGCGAGGCGCAGGCGATGGGGCGGGTTGCTCGCGCGCAAGGCCCTGACGCCGGGACGGCCCTGACGCCGGGGCGGGCATCAGGAGCCGCGAGCCGCGGGCGGGGCGCCCGCGCGGACCCCGAGGCCGCCCTCCCCCGGCTCCGCGGGTGGCCGTCGGCGCGCGCAGAACGGAAAGACGGGCGTCTACCACCGTAGCGCACCCACGCCCACTTAAGGTAGGATGCTGCCACCCGACTCCGGCGGACGTATTCCCGCTGGAGGAGCCCGCGACCGCGGGCGCCGGCCGCTCCATGATCCCCTACCCATCTACGATCACGACGGAGCTCCCTGCGAGCGAAGACGCGACTGCGCGGCCCCCCGCGCCAGCCCCGCCCTCGCCGCCGGCGCCCCCCGCGATCGCCTCGGAGATGGCGATGAAGTTGCTCTGCAAGCCCGCTGACGAGCGCACCGCGCGTGCGCAGGTGCTGAAGGTCGACATCGACGCCTACGCCGCCCTCCCTGACGCGGAGCGGCGCGCGGTCCACCTGCGCCTCGGGCGTATGGCCGAGGCGCGATCGCAGCGCGAGCGCTCGGACGAGGCGCTCTTCGAGGCCGCGCACCACCTGAACCTCGGCGCGCCCTTGATCGTCGAGCCGCGCGAGCGGGCGGCGCTCGCCGCGATGAACCTCGCCGCGGGCCGCAAGGCGAGGGAGCGGGGCGCGACCCCGGCGGCCGCCGATCTCTTCGAGGCCGGGATCGCGGCGCTGCCGGACGGGAGCTTCAAGCGAGACCACGAGATCGCCTTCTCGCTGCACGCGGAGGCGGCCGAGTGCGCGCACCTCGGCGGCCGGCTCGAGCGCGCGGAGGCGCTGCTCGACGTGCTCGCGGCGGAGGCGCGCTCGGATCTCGAGCGGGCCAGGGCGCACGAGCTGCGCATCGCCGTGTACACAACGCAGGGCCGGCTCGACGAGGCGGTGGCGCTCGGAAAGACGGCCCTCGCGATGCTCGGCGTCCCCCTCCCCGAGGACGGGCCGGGGCGAAAGGCGGCCGCAGACGCCGAGTTCGCGGCCGCGCGCGCCGCGCTCGGCACGCGCCGGCTCAAGGATCTGCTCGACGAGCCCGAGGCGTCGGACGCCCGGACCCGCGCGGCGCTCCGGCTCCTCATGGCCCTGATGCTCCCCGCCGCAACGGTGAACCCGCCGCTCTGCACGTTCATCGCGGCCAGGCAGGTCAACCTGTCGCTGGAGCACGGCCACGGCGGAGTTTCCTCGTACGGCTACATGGCCTACGCCTGGGTCGCCGCGCGGGTGCTCCGCCGCTACGACGAGGCCTACGAGCTCGGCCAGCTCGCGCTCGAGATGAACGAGAGGTCCGGACAGCCCGAGCTCTCGTGCCGGCTGCGCGTCGTGCTCGGGGCCCACGTCAGCGTCTTCACCGATCACCTTCTTTCCAGCCTCGATCTCTTTCAGGCCGCGCTCGAGGCGGGGCACAGGACGGGCGATCTCACCTACCTGTCCCAGGCGTGCGTCCACACCGCGCTCGTTCGGTTCGGGCTCGGCGACGAGTGCGAGGCGGTGCGGGCCGAGGTCGACGGGTTCCTCTCGCTGGTGCGGCGCGCGCGGGAGGAGCTCG
Source organism: Sorangium sp. So ce117 (assembly GCF_051524395.1). NCBI lineage: Bacteria > Pseudomonadati > Myxococcota > Polyangiales > Polyangiaceae > Sorangium > Sorangium sp. So ce117. The sequence continues at coordinate 1,874,055 of NZ_CP150309.1, read as the reverse complement.
CCGCCCTCGCGCTGACCGGGGTGCGCCGCGCGCTCGACGACCTGATGGACGCGACGCGCGCCGGCACGTCCCGCCCACCCAGCCACGGCGATCTCGACGACGCAGCGGATGAAGCGAAGCTCTCGGCGCCGGCGCACGGCGCCGCCGCGCGCGTCCACTACGCGCTGCGGCAGCAGATCTGCTTCCTCAACGAGGACTACGAGGGGGCGCTGCGGATGGGCTCGCTGGCCGAGGCGAGGATGCAGGGCGGCGTCGACGATCACCTCGCGACGGAGGTGTTCTTCTACACCTGCCTGACGCTGCTCTCGCCCGCGCTGGCGCGCGGCCGGCAGCTGACCACCGTCTCGGTGGCGAGCTACCGGGATCGGTTCTCGGAGTGGGGCGAGCGGTGCCCGGACAACTACCGTCACAAGCACCTCCTCCTCCGCGCGGAGTCCGCGCGCGCCGCCGGCGAGGAGCTCGCGGCGATGAAGCTCTACGATCAGGCGATCGAGTCGGCGAAGGTGAACGGTTTCGTCCGGGACGAGGCGCTCGCCAGCGAGCTCTGCGCGAAGTTCCACCTGGCGAGCGGCAGGGAGAGGATCGCCCACGTCTACATGGCCGATGCCCACGAGGGCTATCTGCGGTGGGGCGCGCAGGCCAAAGCGCGACAGCTGTCGCGAAAGTACCCGCACCTCGTGGCGCGCGCCGCGCTCGTCGGGCAGCAGAGCCGTCCGCCGGAGTCCTCACTCCCGGCGAGCACGGAGCGCCCCACGTCGCTCGACGCGTTCGCCCTCCTCCGCGTCTCGCGCGCGCTCTGCGGGGAGCTCGTCCTGGAGCGCCTCTTCGAGCGGCTCCTCCGGGCCCTGAGCGAGAGCGCGGGGGCGCAGCGCGCCGTGCTGGTCCTCGCGCGCGACGGCGCGCTGACCATCGAGGCCGAGCTCGACGGCGACCGCGGAGGGGTCCGCCTCGGACCTGCGACGCCGCTCGATTCCACCGCCGATCTCGCCGCGAGCGTCGTCCAGCACGTCGCCCAGACACAGCAGCCGATCGCCCTCACCAGCGCGGCCCTGGACGAGCGGTTCGCGGACGACCCTTACCTGCTCGAGGGCGGCCTTCGATCGATCCTGTGCCTCGCCATGACGCATCAGGGCCGCCTCACGGGCGTGCTCTACGCGGAGAACGGCGCGACCGCTGGCGCGTTCCGCGCCGGCCAGGTCGAGCTCTGCGGCCTCCTCGCATCGCAGGCGGCGGTGGCCGTGCACAACGCGTTGCGCCATCGCGACGCGCAGAGCACCTCGCGCGAGCTCCGTCGCTGCAATGAAGCCCTCGTCGACGAGGTCGCTCGCCTCACCGAGGAGCTCCGCGCGTGCAACCGCGACGCTAGCCCCACGAGCGAGCTGCGGCGCTGCAACGAGGCGCGCTAGCCCCGCTGCAGCGGGGTGCGTCCGGGTCCGTCCCGCCCGACAGGATTCCCCGCCAGGAAGGGGAGAGCTTCAGCGAGGCTTCGCGGGGGGCGCCGTGGGCAAAGCTCACATCGCTGAGGGACATCCCCTCTGAAAAATCCATGACGCCGGCACCAGAGGGGCCGCAAAACATGCATAGCGCGAGCGCGTCTACGCCATGGCTCCGTCCGAGATGCGTACAAGCGCGAAGGGGAATGCAGCCGTGCGAACAAGGCGCGCCGCAGCGCGAAAGACACGTGGCAGCGCGGTAGAGCGCGCGGCAGCAGCGCACGCCGTCCTGCACCCGGCCCCTCGAGGCCGGCGCTGACAGACACAGTTTCCGAAATCAAAATGCTCGGGACACCACGAGACGGTGGGAAGACACAAGCACCTGCCGTCTCCCAGCCTACCCGTGATTCCCGAGCCTACAGCGCGGCGCAACTTCGTGCGCTACGGGCTCATCCGCGTCGTTCGGCTCGCTTCAGCGCACGTTCGCACGCCTAACGCGCTGGCCTGGCGGTCGAGCTAGCATCCCACGAACCTGCACATCGCGATAGAGCGCCGAACAACGCCCGACCAAGGCATGCAGCCGCGAAGACGCATGGGGACGGGAGGTGATGAGTGGCGCTCCAACAGCCTATCCCCCGCCCGCCGTACCGCGGGCTCGGCGAGGGATGGCCGCTATCGACGCGCTCGTCTCAGGCGCCGCCCGCGCCGCCCGCGCCGCCGGCGCCGCCAGCGCCGCCGGCACCACCGGTGCCGCCGCCCTCGCCCGCGCCACCCTCGCCACCCGCGCCGCCGGTGCCGCCGCCCTCGCCCGCGCCACCCTCGCCGCCGGTGCCGCCGCCCTCACCCGCGCCACCCTCGCCGCCGGCGCCGCCTTCGCCGCCTTCGCCGCCCGTGCCCGACGCCGAGCTCGTCGTCGTGGAGGAGGTGGTGGTGGTCCCATCGTCATCGCCGCATCCGGCGCCGATCATCATCATGGTCGCGCCTAGCAGCAGCGCGCTTGCAAAGATGCTCTTCGAAGCGTTCATGGTTCGTTCTCTCCGTTGGGTTGTCCCCCCCAAAGAATGACTCGGCAGAACCCCGCGCCGATCACCGCTCCACACCGCCAAGCGACTCAATCCACGCAAATTCGCGCAAAATGTGCGCCCTAAAAAGCGCTATGAGCACGCTGCATTCGATGGGCCGGTGTCAACTCCGTGGGGATTCCGTTATGGTGGACGATAAGCCACCATACTGGATTACGCAAGCTTTTTGTCTCACTGCATCATCGTTGCATGTGGGTGCCCCCCCGTGAGCTCCCGCTGGTCAAGCACATTCGCCCACATCGGCGCGGGCGAACCTGACGCGTGAAGAGCGACTGCGCCTGACAGCTCATCCGCCATAACGGATTGACCTCCAGAGGTGAGGGCCCCATGAGCCAAAGCCTCCTCGCGTGAGCGGCCTGGAGGAGCTGCGCCGGCGCCGCGCAACACGCGAACAGAGCCCGACTGCAGCGCGGACGCGCCTCGTCTGGCCCCCGATGGGTCGGCTCCCGGTCTGGTCATGAGGACACGTTCGCGTCATCAAGTGCAAGAAGTGCAAGTCCCAGGCCCGATGCCCATCGGCCATGGTCCTCGTCCCTGCTCATGAGCGCAGGCACGCTGGGGAGAGACCCGATATCGCTGGCGGGGCGGGCGAGGTAGCGAGCGAGCTCAGGTTGGATGTGCGAGCGACGGAGAACGCGGAGGCGCGCCGCTATGGAGCGCCCGCGGCCCCTCGTCTCCGCGCGCTCTTCACGGGTTGATCTCCTCGCTCGACCCTCGCTCCCGGGCGCAGGGGAGGTCGCCTGCGCGGGCCCGGGCCGCGAGGCTGGCCACGGCGGCCACGAGGGCGGCGGGCTCGATCGGCTTCGTGGCGTGCATGTGGAAGCCGGCGTCGAGCGCGCGCTTCTGGTCCTCCTTGCGAGCATAGGCCGTCAGGGCCAGCGCGGGCAGATCGCCGCCGGCCTGCGGCGGGCGCTGGCGGATGGCGCGGATGAGCTCATAGCCGTCCTCGCCCGGCATGGCGATATCGCTCACGAGCACGTGCGGGAGATCCGCGCAGAACGCCGCGAGCGCCTCGTGGGCCGAAGCCACGGCCGTCACCTCGGCGTGGTGCTGCGACAGCACCTCCTGAAGGAGCTCCCTGGCGTCCGCGTCGTCCTCGACGAGCAGGACGCGGAGCCCGCCGAGATTGGACGCGGACTCCGAACAAGCGAGCGAGCGCGACCGTCCCTCCCTCGCGAGCGCCGGGAGCGAGCTGCGCTCGACCCCGAGGAGCGGGAGCCGGACCACGAACGTCGACCCCTTGTGCAACCCAGGGCTGTCGGCCACGACCGAGCCGCCGTGGATCTCGACGATATGGCGCACAAGGGACAGCCCGATGCCGAGGCCCGCGTGCGTCCTGCGGCTCGTGCTGTCGGCCTGACGAAAGCGCTCGAAGACGAGCGGGAGGAAATCCGGCGCGATCCCCTCCCCCGTGTCGCGCACCGTGAGCTCCGCCGTCGCGCCGGCCCGCCGGAGGGAGACGAGGATATGGTCCCCGGGACGGGTGAACTTGAGCGCGTTGGACGTGAGGTTCGAGACGACCTGCTGCAGCCGATCCGCGTCGCCGTTCACCTCGATGTCGGGGTCGAGCGAGACGTCGATCGTGAGGCCCTTCGCCTCGGCGGCGGGGCGGATCGCGTCGATGGCGGTCTCCACGACTGGCGCGAGCGCCATCGGCGCGGCGCTGATGCTCAGCTTGCCCGTCGTGACCCGCGAGACGTCGAGGAGATCCTCGATGAGCTTCGTCTGCGCGGCCACGTTGCGCTCGATCACCTCGAGCCCGTGGGACACCCGCTGCTCATCGAACGGCTCGGACCGCAGGAGGTGCGTCCAGCCGAGGATCGCGTTCAGCGGGCTGCGCAGCTCGTGGGAAAGCGTGGCGAGGAACTCGTCCTTCAGGCGGTTCGCCTCGCGCGCCTCGGCGTGCACGCAGTTCTGGATGGCGATGGAAGCGAGCTGCGCGAGCTGCACGAGGACGGTCTCGTCGTCGTCGGAGAACTCGCCGTCGTTCCGATCCGAGAGCTGGATGGTCCCGATGTTCTGGCCGTCGGCCGCGGTGAGGGGCGCCGCGAGGTACCCCCGCGGCGGCGGCCTCTGCCCGCCGTTGTCCAGCCACTCCGGGTGCAGCGAGAGCTCTCGCTGCGTCAGCCGGAGAGGCCTGTTCCTGGCGCAGACGAGCGCGCACAGCTTGCCGGCGATGGGGGGAGGCGCCTCCTTCTGGAACGTCGTGTACCGCTCCGAGAGCGACACCGCGGTCCGCGCCCGCTCACCGGGCCGCTCCAGCTTCACGAGGGTCATCGCCTGATGGGCGCCGCCGACGTCGCGGGCCGCCTCCGTGATCGCCGCGACCATGGCGTCGAGCGACAGGGCCGAGTTGATCGTGAGCGCGGCGCGGTTGAGCCGCTGGAGCTGCTCCGCGTGCGCGCGCAGCGACTCCGCCTGGAGCTTGATCTTCTGTGTCTTCTTGAAGAGATCGACGAAGACTGACACCTTGGTGCGGAGGACCTCGGGGGCGAACGGGGTCATGATGTAATCGACCGCCCCGAGCGAATAGCTGCGCTCGACATAGACGCGCTCGGTGTGCGCCGTCAGGAAGATGATCGGCGTGTGCAGCGTGCTCCGCCGCTTGCGGATGAGCGTCGCCGTCTCGAACCCATCTATCTCAGGCATCTGGATGTCGAGGAGGATGACCGCGAACTCCTCCTGAAGGAGATGGCGAAGCGCTTCCCTCCCGGACGCCGCCTTGACGATGTTCTCGCCGAGCGGCGCGAGGACTGCCTCCAGGGAGAGGAGCTGCTCAGGCCTGTCGTCAACGATCAGGATGTTGACTCTGCCTACTTCTGCCCTCATCCCGCGTCTCCTTGCCCCCCTTGCTCCGTGTCAGCGCCGCGGCCAGCCTCGCAGCATCCTCAGGAATGGGGCTGTGTCCACCGCTTTCGGGCGGCGTCTGCCGCGTCCGCTCCAGCCCGCTCCAGCGCTCCGCGCGAGGAGGCTCTGGGAAACCACGTCGCCGCAGGGATGCAGCGCGCGCCCGCGGCGGAGGGTGAGCACGCCCGCCCGCTGCCGGAGCGCCTCTCCGGGCGCCGGAGGGCCTTCCCGGAGGCGGCCCTGCGCAGGGGCGCCGGCGCGCGGAGCGCACGCCGGCCACGCTCAGCCCCGGGACGCTCGGCCCGCCCGGCATGGCCGCTCCGCAGATCCATTCCAGCCCCTCCCGTGCGCTGCCCTGCGCCGACGAGCTCGTATCGTAATCGAGGCGCTGTCTTATCTGCGACCCAGGCCTCACCTGCAGTATCCACAAGGGGGCGCCTGACGCCGCTGCATGATTCCCGCACGCAGACCCTACACCGGAGCACGCCAGGGTGGAAAGAGGAATTCGTGCGCCACCGAGCGCCACCGAGCGCCCCCTCGAAGAGGCCGTGATAGCAGCGCGAGAATCGGAGAAACACGAAGAAAACCGACGCAAGTGGCGCGGAGAGCTAGGCATCGATGCTCTCCTGACTCTCTGTCGATACCCGCTCGACGCGCTCGGTGTGCCTCGTGTTTCGGTGTGAGGAGCCGGTCGCCTGCGCCGCGCGCTAGACGGCGGAGCGCCGCTCCTGGAGCGAGCGCGAGTGCCGGAGGATCACCTCGAAGATCTCGGCGACGCCGTCGGGGTCGAGGCCGAGCTCGACGGCGCAGCGGCGGCGCGACTCCATCAGCCGCGCCTCGCGCACCGGATCCCGGACCGCCGCCCCGATCGTGGCCTTGGCGCGCCCGGCGCGCTGGACGAGCTCGGCCCTCCGCGCGAGCAGGCCGACGAGCTCCAGATCCAGGTCGTCGATGAGCTCCCGCGTCTCGCGGAGCTCGGGAGAGAGCGCGCCGAGATCGGGGATCGCGAGCGCGGCGAGGTCCTCGGGCGCGGCGTCCTTGGTCGGGACGTCGAGGCTTCGATCGACGGCGACGAGCGCGTCGATGAGGCGGCGGCGCGCCTCGCCCGCGAAGGGGTTCTCGCGGTGCAGCGCGGCGAACAGGTGCCCCGCGTCGACGCGCACCGTCTCGATCGTGTGCGCGATGCCCTGGAACGAGGGCGGCGCGTAGGGCGCGCCAGCGGGCACGCCCGCGTCCATCATGCCCTTCGCGATGAAGAACGCGAGCGCGTGCGTGAAGGCCATGACGCGGTCGTGCTCCTCCGGCGCCTGCTCCAGCACCTGACAGCCGATCCGCTCGAACAGCGCGACGATGCGGCGCACCGCGTCCGGGTGCGCAGGGTTGGGGCAGACGACGACGCGCAGCGGGCGCTCGCCGCGGGCGAGGCTCGCCGGACCGAACAGCGGGTGCGTCGCCACCCAGGGCCGGCCTTCGCCGAGCACCTCGGCCATGGCGCTCGCCGGCACGCTCTTCACGCTGCCCACGTCGGCCACCAGCTGCCCCGGCGCAAGGTGCGGCCGCAGCGACAGCAGGGCTTCGCGCACCGCCGGCACCGGGACGGCGACGATGACGAGATCCGCGCCGTCCACGAGCTCCGGGAGCGAGGCGGCCCGCGCGGCGCCGCGGACCTCCGCAGAAGGGTCGAACGCGCGCACCGAGATCCCCGCATCGCGGAGCAGCGACCCGAGCGCCGCACCGAAGCGGCCATACCCGAGGAATGCGACCTTGCCGATGCGCGCGGGCGGAGCGAGACCGCCCCCGGAATGTGGGAGAGAATGCGGCATGCGGCGGATACTACGACAGCCGGTCTACGCGGATGCCACGTTTTCTCGGCATAGCCGCGAGGCTCTGCGACCGCGTCCGTGGGAGACAGGACGGCTCTCCGGCTTCTCCCATCCTGCCGCGCTCGCGGCGACGATGTCCCTCCGGCGAGGGCCGGAGGCGGCGCTCCTGCGCCCGCGGCGGCTCGGCCGGCGCCGGCTCACCTGAGCTGCGTCGCGGCCACGCCGAGGATCGCGAGCAGCGATGCGACGGCGGCGATCAGCGCGATGCGCGCCCTGTTGCGCCCCGTGTCCTGCGCGCCGTACGCGCCGTGCCGCTGGGTCACCGGGCCCGCCTCCGAGCTCGGTCCGGCGCTCTCGGGCGGACGGGGCCTCGCGCTGAGCCCGAGCCCGATCGTCGGGAGCGAGGCGCGGGGGCGCGGCGGGAGCGTCGCGCCGAGGAGCCGCGCGGTCCGCTCCACGTAATCCTGGCCCTCCGCCGACGCGTGAGGGGCGAGCGCGATCGCCAGCTCGGCCACGCTCGTGGGCCGCCGCGCAGGGTCCTTCTCGAGGCAGCAGAGGAGCACGCGGTCGATGGCAGGGGGGATGTCGGACCGCAGCGCGCTCGGGAGCGCCGGCGCCGCGCTCGCGATGCGCGGCGCGAGATCCGCGAGCGAGCTCGCCTCGAACGGCGGCCGCCCGGTCAGGAGCCGGTACAGGATCGCGCCGAGCGACCAGACATCGGCGCGGGCGTCGACGGCGACCGAGGATCGCATCCGCTCCGGCGACATGTAGAGCGGCGCGCCGAGCTCCTCCCGCGTCTGCGCCAGCGCGCCGCCGTCGCTCGAGCCGGGCAGCTCCCTGGACGCGCCGAAGCCGAGCACCTTGAGGAGCGTCGCGCCGCCGGGGGTCGTCGCGAGGAACAGGCGCGCCGGCTCGAGGTCGCGGTGCACGATCCCCGCGGCGTGCGCCTCGGCCACCGCCACGCAGGCCTGCAGCACCCAATCGATGGCCTCCGAGAGCTCGATCCGGCCGCGGCCGCGCAGCAGCTCGGAGAGGTCCTGCCCGTCGAGGTGCTCCGTGACGATGTACGCGACCCCCGAGGCGAGCTGGCCGACGTCGAGCACCCGCGCGACGTGCTCCCCCTTGAGCGCCACCGCCGCGCGCGCCTCCCGGAGCGAGCGCTCCACGCGCTCCGGGCTGCCGTCGGCGAGCAGGAGCTCGATCGCGACCCGCTGCGGGAGCACGAGGTGGCTCGCGAAGGCCACTGTCCCCAGCTCGCCGCTGCCCAAGATCCTGTCGACCCGGTACTTCTCGGCGATCACGTCCCCTGCGACGACAGGTGCGTTCATCAAAGCTCCCCGCAGCGCGCACCGGCGCGGGGGCAGCCGCCCGCCCCCCGTACATGCGCTGATTCATCCTAGCACCTTCGCTCGCCGGATTGGCGGTCGCCGGTCGTCACCGGAGCTCGAGGCCAGCGCCGCGCTCCCCTCTCACCCCTGCCCGTTTCACCCCTGTCCGCGCGGCCCGACGGCCTGGCAAAAGACCGCTGGAGGGGAACCCTCGCGACGAGGGTGAGGCAGCGCAGCGCGCGCGTCGTCGTGCCGAGAAGAAGGAAGCGGCAGCGCCGCCGCGCGATGGCGCGAAGCGCACAACCCGACGTCTCTCCCATATCACGAGACCCGGGACTTCCCGGCTCGCACCAGCACGCATCCTGCTTTATATTCTCGCGGCAACGCGCGAGGGGGAACGCGTATGACTCGGGCGGAAGCGACTGAGGTCCACCGCTGTAGCCGATTTCTGCTCCGCAGACAGAGGCTTGCCGGGAGGATGGTCGTGCAGAAAACCGTTCGGGGGCGTCATCCAGCCCCGGGCGCGGCGGCCCTCCTGCTGCGCGAGCACGCCTTCCTGCGCCGGCTCGATGTGCCGGGGGTCGTGCGGCCGCTCGCGCTGGAGGGCCCGGAGAGCATGCCGGCGCTGTTCCTCGAGGACGCAGGCCCCGAGGACCTCGAGCGGCGGCTCGCGCGAGGGCCGCTGGCGCTGGACGCGTTCTTCGACATCGCCGTCGCGCTCGCGGAGACGTGCACGCGCATCCACGGGAGCGGCGTCGTCCACCGCGCCATCGCCCCAGGCCGCGTGGTCCTCGGCGAGGACGGGCAGGTCACCCTTGTCCATTTCTCGGGCGCGGCCGAGCTGACGAGCATGCCCCGAGCCGTGGAGCTCGAGAAGCTCGACGCGCTCCCCTTCCTGTCCCCCGAACAGCTAGGGCGCACCTGCTGGTTCATCGACGCGCGCTCGGATCTGTACGCGCTGGGAGCGACCTTCTACGCCATGCTCACCGGCGCGCCGCCCTTCAAGGACGCCGATCCGCTGGCGCTCGTGCACGCCCACATGGCGAGGAGCCCCGTGCCCGCACACGTCGCGAGCCCCAGCGTCCCGGCGGTCCTCTCCGAGCTCGTGCAGCGGCTCCTCGCGAAGATGCCGGACCTGCGATACCAGAGCGCCGAGTGCCTCGCCCAGGACCTCCACGAGGCGCAGAGGCGATGGCGCGCCGCAGGCACCATCGCGCCGTTCGAGCTCGGCCGCATGGACCTGGCGCGGCGGCTCCCGCTCCCCGAGCGCCTGATCGACCGCGAGCGCGAGCTCGCCGCGCTGCGCTGCGCGCTCGCCCGCGTTTCGAACGGCGGGACGGAGCTCGTGCTGGTGACCGGGGAGGCAGGCGTCGGAAAGACTGCCCTCGTCGAGGCGCTGCAGGACGCCGTCGCCGAGCGGGGCGGGCGGTTCATCCAGGGCAAGTTCGACCTGCGCGCGGCGAACGTCCCCTATGCGTCCCTGGCAGAGGCGCTCCGCGCCCTCGCTGCCGCGCTCCGCGCCGAGCCGGAGGAGAGCCGCGCGCAGCTGAGGGAGGCGGTCAGCGAGCGGAGCCGCGCCCTCGGCGAGCTCTGCCCGGAGCTCACCGAGCTCCTCGGAGACGCGCCCGCGCTGCCGGCCTCGGATCCGATGCGCGCGGAGAACCGCTTCCTGCTCGCGATCCAGGACTTCGTGCGCGCGGTGGCCAGCCAGCGGCCGCCGCTCGCGATCTTCCTCGACGACCTCCAGTGGACGGACGCCGCGTCGCTCCGCGTCCTCCGCGCCCTGGCCGCCGATCCAGGCAGCAAGCACGTGCTGCTGCTCGGCGCGTACCGGTCGAGGGAAGTCGGCGCCGCGCACCCGCTCCACCAGACCATCGAGGAGATCCGGGGCGCGCAGGTCCCCCCGCTGACGCACCTCTCGCTCGGCCCGCTCGGCGTCGAGGCGGTCGTCGCGCTGCTCGCCGAGGCGCTCCGCTGCGAGCCGGAGCGGGCGCGCCCTCTCGCAGAGCTCTTCCTCGCCAAGACGGCGGGCAACCCCTTCTTCATCCGCCAGCTCCTCCGGTCGCTCCAGGAGAAAGGACTGCTCCTCTTCGACGCGATCCGCTCGACATGGATGTGGGATCTCGGCCGGATCGAGCGGGTCGGGGTCACCGACAACGTGGTCCAGCTGATGTCGGAGTCCGTCCGCAGGCTGCCCCAGGCGGCGCAGGAGCTCCTGCAGGTCGCCGCGTGCATCGGCAAGCGCGCGGAGCTCAGGCTCGTCGCGGCGGTGCTCGGCCGATCCGTCGACGAGACGACCGCGTCGCTCGTCCAGCCGCTCCGCGAGGGGCTCGTCGTGCCGGACGGCACGTGCGAGCGCGAGGCGGGGCTCGCGATCCGGTTCGTCCACGATCGGCTCCAGCAGACGGCCTACGAGCTCGGGCCGGAGCAGCTCCGGATGCAGCTGCACCTGGAGATCGGCCGCTTCCTCGAGGCCACCTGCACCAACGGGACGGACGCGGCGCTGTTCGACGCCGCGGACCAGCTGAACCTCGGCGCCGCGCTGCTCGACGCGGAGCAGCGGGGCCACCTCGCCGAGCTCAACCACCGCGCCGGCGTGAAGGCGCGCCGCGCCGCCGCCTTCGGCCCGGCGCTCGCGTACTTCCGCAGCGGCCTCCGCCTGCTGCCGGACGGCGCCTTCCGCTCGCGCTACGAGCTCTGGTTCTCCCTCCACCGCGACGCGGCGGAGTGCGCCGCGCTGACCGATCAGCACGCGATGGCCCGCGCGCTCGTGGAAGAGGGGCTCCGCCACGCGGCGTCGATCCCGGAGAAGGTCGATCTGGAGGCGCTCCGGATCATGAGCACGACGATCACCGGCGAGCACGATCTGGCGCTCGGCTGGGGGCGCGACACGCTGCGCACGGACTTCGGGGTCGAGCTGTCCGTAGCGGATCTCGACGTGGAGATCGCGGCGCAGCGGCGGGCCATCGCCAGCCACCTCGGGGCGCGCTCGCCCGAGTCGCTCGTCGACTTGCCCCGCGTGACCAGCCCAGAAGAGCGGGCCCGCATGAGGCTCCTCGCCGAGATGGTGGCCCCCGCCTGGTTCGCGGACCGGAAGCAGCTGGTGCTCCTCACCTCTCTCGGCGTCCGCTTCGCGCTGGAGCACGGCAACTCGAGCGAGTCGATCCTCTCCTACGCAGGGCACGCGATGCTCCTCGCAGCCGAAGGCGACCTATCGAGCGCCCAGGGCTTCGGCCAGCTCGCCGTGGAGCTCGCGCGGCGGTTCGAGGATCGCGCCCAGGAGACGATCGCCCGGTACATGTACAACGAGTTCGTTCATCCGTGGGTCGCGCCGCTCGCCTCGAGCGGGGCGCCGTTCCGAGAGATCATCGAGCTCGGCGTGTCGTCCGGCGAGCTCCGCTTCTCCTCGTACGCGCGCACGGGGCTCGTGGCGCACTCGTTCGCCGCAGGGGTGGAGCTCGATCGCGTGCTTGTCGATCTGAACGACGCGCTCGCGTTCAGCCGGCAGACAGGCAACAAGTCGACGCTCTTCCACCAGCTCGCCTACCGGCAGACCATCCGGTGCCTCAAGGGGCTGACGAGGGGCCAGAACGCGGCCGAGGACGCCGAGTTCGACGAGCGGGCCTTCCTCGATGCGGCGCAGCGGGAGCCGCCGGCGAGGTGCGTGTATCACATCGGGCGCCTTCAGGTCTCGTACCTGCTCCGGGACCTGGCCGAGGCAATCGCTCACGCCGACGCGGCGGTCCCGTTCATTCACTTTCTCGGCGGCTACATCCCGGAGTGCCAGTGCGCGCTGTTCACCGCGCTCACGCTGCTGTGGCGATGCGATGAGGCCGACGAGCAGGAGAGGGCCGCGCTGCTCGCGCGCGTGGCCGACCTGCAGCGCGCCCTGCGAAGGTGGGAGCTCGGCTGCCCGGAGAACTTCCGCCCGCGGCGCCTCCTCGTCGACGCGGAGATCGCCCGCGTCGAGCGCAGGTTCGAGCTCGCCGGAGCGCTGTACGACGAGGCGGTCGAGGCGGCGACGCGCGGGGGGTTCCTCCACATCGCTGCGCTCGGCAACGAGCTGGCTGGGCGCTTCTACCACGGGCTCGGACGGGCGCGGATCGCGGCCATGTACCTGCGCGCCGCGCACCAGGGGTTCGCCCGGTGGGGGGCCTCGGAGAAGGCCCACGCGCTCGCGGAGGAGTTCAGTATCGGCGGGCCCGGCGACGAGCCCGAGCTCGCGGAGCGGCTCCCGGCGGTCGCCCTCGACGCGCTCAGCCTGCTCAAGGCCGCCGAGACCCTCTCGAGCGAGATCGTGCTCGATCGGCTGCTCGAGAAGCTCCTGAGCGTCTGCCTGGAGGCAGCCGGCGCGCAGTGCGGCGCGCTCGTGCTCGAGGAAGAGGGGGAGCTCTTCGTGCGGGCTCAGGGGTCCGTCGCCACCCCGGTCTCCATCGAACGCACGCCCCTCTCCCGGTCGCGCGAGATCCCCCGGCGGGTCGTCGAGCACGCCCACATGGCGCGCGAGCTCCTCGTGCTCGACGACGCGGACAGCGCGCCGGCGCGCGACCGCGATCCTCACTTCGCCGGGGGCGGCTCGCGGTCGGTCCTTGTCCTGCCCATCCAGCGGAACCAGGCGCGGCTCGGGGTGGTTTACCTCGAGAACAACCTCACCACGTACGCCTTCACGCGCGCTCGCGTCCACGTGCTGGAGCTCCTCTCCGACCAGATCGCGATCGCCCTCGAGAACGCCCGCCTCTACCGCGAGGCGCAGCACGCGGTGCGCGTCCGCGACGAGTTCCTCAGCGTCGCGTCGCACGAGCTCAGGACGCCCGTCACCTCCCTGCGCCTCGGCCTCCAGGCGTTGCTCCGCCGGGGAGACCACGCGTCCGACGAGCGCCTATCGCGCGCCCTGCAAAGGATGGATCGGCAGGTGCAACGGCTCATCCGGCTGATCGACGACGTGCTGGACGTGTCGCAGCTTCACACCGGCCGGCTGGAGCTGCACGTCGAACCGGTCGATCTCGCGGAGGTCGTGGACGACGTCCTGGAGCGGCTCACCGAGCGCATCGCGCAGTCCGGCTCGTCCGTGAGCGTGCGCGCCGAGCCGTCCGTCGTGGGCTCGTGGGACAGGAGCAGGCTGGAGCAGGTGGTCTCGAACCTGCTCGACAACGCCCTCAAGTTCGGCGCGGGCAAGCCGATCGAGGTCTCGGTCGCGCGGAAGGACGGCACGGCAGAGCTCGTGGTGCAGGATCAGGGCATCGGGATCCCGGCGGGGAGGCTCCCGCACGTGTTCGACCGGTTCGAGCGCGCTGTATCGAGCCGCCATTTCGGCGGGCTCGGGCTCGGGCTCCACGTCGTGAAGAGCATCGTCGAGGCGCTCGGCGGCGCGGTGCGCGTCGTCAGCCGGCCGGACGAGGGGGCGCGGTTCGCCGTGGAGCTGCCCTGCGAGCGGCCGGCGGCGAGCCACGCGGCGTCGGCGACGCTCGGCGGCCTGCACGCCTGACGCGAACCGACGCGAACCGACGCGAACCGACGCGAACCGACGCGAACCGACGCGAACCGACGCCTACGGCCTGCTCTTCGGCTGCTGCGGGACCATGAGGATGTACGGCGTCGCAGGCTCCTCCTCGGGCGACACCGCGCGGGGCGCGGGGGCGCCTTTCTCACCGAGGCTCCGAATGAAGCGGTACATCGCGACGAGATCGCGCTCGTGCATCGTCACGTAGTTGAGCCATGGCATCGGCGGCCGGCCGGCGGCCTCGCGGAACATCCGCACCCAGGCCTCCTCGCTGAGGTTCTGGGCGGAGATCCGGAGGTTCGCCGCATAACTCGTCCCCCACGGACCTCGGTAGCCGACGTCGCTGCCCGTCAACCACTCCGAGATCGGGAGCCTGCCGCCCGATCGGTCCCAGCCGGGTGTATGGCAGTCGTTGCACCCGCCCGCGAGGATCAGGTACCGGCCGGCCTCCTCCGGGCTCCCCGCCGCGACGTGCGGCGAGGCAGGCGCCCGTGCCACGGCTGCACAGCCGATCAACGCCAGGAGCGCCGCGCCGGGCAGCCACTGCACAGTCCGGCGCGCCGCGTGCGTCCGGTCCGCGGCGGACGATCTCGATCCGGCGCGCGTCTCGCTCTGCATTCCAACCATTCCATCCCTCGTGCAGCGTGCGTGCCGGGCTGCGGCGCGGAGCGCGGACGAGCGCGCTAGGGGCCGCCGGCGCGGGCCTTCCTGCGCGGCGCCGCCATGAGCGGACGGAGTCCGTTCACGCAGGCGAGGACCGCGGAGCCGTTGTTCATGAGCGTCGCCGCGACCGGGTTGAGGAGCCCGGGGATCGACAGCGCGTACGCGACCGCGTTCACGGCGAGGATCATCGAGAAGTTCTGGTGGATGAGGCGCATCGCGGCGCGCGAGATGTCGATCGCCTCGATGAGCTTCGACAGGTCGTCCTCCACGAGGACGACGCCCGCCGTCTCCCGGGCGATCTCGGCGCCCGCGGACACGCTGATGCCGATGTCGGCGTACGACAGCGCCGGGGAGTCGTTGATGCCGTCCCCGACGACCGCGACCGTGCGGCCCTCCTGCGTCAGCCGGCGCGTGATCTCCGCCTTGTCCTCGGGCAGCATCTCCGCGAAGTATCGGGTGATGCCGAGCTCGAGCGCGACCTGCCTGGCCACCTCGCGGCTGTCGCCCGTCAACATGACGATATCCTCGATCCCGCGCGCGCGCAGGCTGCGGATCGTCGCGCGGCTCTCGGCCCGGATGGCGTCGCGGCAGGCGAGCGTGGCGACGTGCCGGCCGTCGACGGCGAGGAAGAGGAGCGATTTCGCCGCCGCCTCGAGCGCCTTCCTCGCGCCGGGCTCGGCGCGGCAAGTGATGCCGAGCTCGTCGAGGAAGCGGGGGCTGCCGAGCTGCACGACGTTGCCGAACACCCTGGCCTGCACGCCCCGGCCGACGAGGTAGCGGGACTCCTCCCGGTCCGGGATCGTCAGGCACCACGCCTCGGCGAGCCGGAGCACGGCCTGCGATACGGGGTGGGTCTGCCGCGCGGACACCGCGGCGGCGAGGGTCGCCGCCTCGCGCTCGGACAGGGCGTCGTGGACGAGGAGGTCCGTCACCTCGGGGATGCCGGAGGTCAGCGTGCCCGTCTTGTCGAACACCACGGTCGACACCTTCGCGAGCTTCTCGATGTACGCGCCGCCCTTGATGAGGATCCCGCGCCGCGCCGCGGCGTTCATCGACGCGAGCACCGTCGTCGGGGCCGAGACCCGCGGGCCGGTGCCGAAGTCGATCGTCAGGATCGCCGACACGCGGCCGAGGTCCCTGGTCGCGGCGAGCACGACCGCCGAGCAGGCGAGGGCCGGCGGGACGAGCCGGTTCGCCACGAGCTCCGCGTAGTTCTGCGCGCGCGTCTCCAGCGCGGGCGCGTTCTCGATGAGCCGCGCCGTGCTCGCGGCGGTCGTGTCGCCGCCGACCCGCTCGGCGCGGATGTACAGCTTGCCGTCCTTGATGACGGTCGCCGCGAAGCAGCGGTCACCGGGGCCCTTGAGCACGGGCATCGACTCGCCGGTCAGCGTCTGCTGATCGACGAGCCCCTCGCCGTCCGTGACCGTCCCGTCGACCGGGATGACCGAGCCGGTGTAGACGACGAGGACGTCTCCGGCGGCGAGCTCGGCCACCGGGATCTGCACCTTCGCGTCGCCGCGGACCACCCACGCGAGGTCCTGTTGATACTCGAGCAGGCCGCTGATCGCGCGCCGGGCGCGCGCCTGGGTGCGATCGCGGATGTGGTCGCCGAGCGTGACCAGCCAGATGATGCCGGCCGCGTTGATGGCGTTTCCGGTCGCCACGGCCGACGCGATCGCCAGGCTGTCGAGCAGGTCGACGTTGAGCTTGCGGTCCCGCACCACCGAGTCCCAGGCCCTCTTGAGGATGGGCGCGGACGTCGCGGCGATGAACGGGTACGCGAGCAGCGGCGAGACGAAGCTGCCGAGCGAGAGGACCATGCCGACGCTCGACAGGTAGAGCGGGCGCTTCGCGAGGGCGGCCGCGCGGCGCACCTCCCGGGCGGCGCGCGCGGCGCGCAGCGCCCCCCGCGGGGCCGGCGCGGCGGAGGCCGAGGCGGCGGCGCGCACGATGGCGTCGAGGTCGACGCGCCGCGGGTCGTGCTCGACGACGGCGCTCGACGCGCCCTCGGCGATGCGCACGGACAGGACCCCGGGCACGGCGGTTAGCCCCGCCTCGAGCAGCGGACCGAAGGCCACGTCCTTCCCGAGGCGCGGGAGCCGCAGGCGGACCCTGCCCGGGATCGCGTGGACCACCGAGACCGGCTCGGTCGCGGTCGACAGGAGCGCGGCCATCGTCACCCCGCCTCGCCGCCGGTGGGTGCGCCCGCGCCCGCGCTCGCGAAGAAGCTCTGGATACGGCCGTGGTTCAGCACCACGAAGAAGTCGACCCCGTACTTCACGAGCGTGATCCAGTGGGGCATGGCCGGGGAGCGCCGCATCAGCAGCTGGAGCATCCCGGACCCGACGAGGAGCGCCGGGACCAGGAGCTTGAGGTCGACCTGCGGCGGCGGGACGACCTGCGACGCCGCGTTCAGCCTGTCCGCGGCCTCGACGACGAGGCGCGCCGTCCGGCCCGGGCTCGGCGGCTCGGCGGGCGCCGCGCAGGGCGGGGGCGTGAGCCCATCGATCGTGCGACAGCCGCAGCCCGAGAGCTCGGGGATGTGCGCGAGCTCGGAGAAGACGTCCTCCAGCGGGACATCGGGCTCGTGCTCGACCGTGAGGCTCCCGGCCCACGCGCTCGCCCGCGCGTCGACGACGCTGGGGCACGCGCGCGCCAGCTCCGCGATCTCCTCGGCCCTCGCCGGGTCCCTGCGCAGCGCGGGGACGGCGAGGCGCACGCGCCCTGGAACCCAGTGGATGATGACGACCCCTCGATCGCTCGGCATGGCTCACCTCCCGGCCTGCGCGGCCGGGTCACCGGAACACCCCTCTCGTCAGCTCCCGGGCGGCTCCATCTCCGCGCGCGACCACCCCGGCGCGCCGCCCGAGCCGGCGCGCTGCTCCTGGCGCGCCATCTCCTCCCTCACCTCGGCGACGAGGTCGGCGAGCCTCTCCCTGCCCTCGCCGAGCGCGCCCCTGATCGCGTCCACGGCGACGAAGCCGAGCTTCATGCCCCTCTTGACGGTCGGACGGGTGATCCTCGTCAAGCTGGTGAGCCCTATCCCGATGATGATGCCGAGCCCGAGGTGTTCCATCCCGACTCCTCTCCTCGAAATCCACGACCCATGGCGCGCGAACGCGCGCCGAACGCTGACGACGCGCGAACGCGCGCGAATGCCGACGACGCGCGAACGCGCGCCGAATGCCGACGACGCGCGGACGCGCGCCGGATGTGAAGACAGAGAATCTGGATCACACAGGCACGGGGCACACGGAGAGATAGAGACAGGCGATGTCCGCTGTCCCTCCGTGCTCCCACTGCCCATTTCACCCGGTCCCGAGCCGTTCGGGGCGCTGGCGCCGCGCGGCGCCGCGCGGCCACGACCAGGACGGGCGTCGACGCGGGGGCGTCGGCGCCTGATCCGGGACTGCGAGAGGGAAGACTCGAACGAAAGCCCTTATGTCTTCGGCTTCCGTGGGAGCACCCACATGTGATTTGTAACACTGCAGTCGCGCGATCGCCATGGGCTTTTCATGTCCGGTCGACACCTGACTCGCGTGCTGAGGGAGCGTTCCGCGCGGGCGTCCGAGGCGCGCCGAGCGCGCATTTCTCCTGTGGCAGCGCCGCGCCATGCCGCGCCGCCGCGGGCTCGCCCCGCCCGGGCGCGGCGCGGCGCGCGGGCGCCAGCGTGTCCGTCGCTTCCAGCCGGCGAGCGACCGTGGTAAATTTCCGGACATGCAAGAGGGGCAGCACGAAGAGCCGGTGATGGGGAGCAATGGCTCTCTCCTTGCGGAGCTCCTGGAGGAGACGGGGGTCGCCCCCACGAGCGGCGCCTACCACGACGTGAAGCGGGGCGTGGAGGCGGTGGTCGGCAAGGTCGCGGGCCGCCCGGAGGCCGGCGCGGCGCTGGACAGCGCCCTGATCGACCTGTGGATCGCGGAGATCGACCAGCGGCTGTCGCGGCAGATCGACGAGATCCTGCATCACCCGGTGTTCCAGCGCCTCGAGGCCGCGTGGCGCGGCCTGAAGTTCGCCATCGATCACATCGACTTCCGGGAGAACATCCGCGTCGAGATCCTCAACTGCTCGAAGGACGATCTGCTCGCGGATTTCGAGGACTCGTCCGAGGTCGTGAGGAGCGGCCTCTACAAGATCGCCTATTCGTCGGAGTTCGGCAATTTCGGCGGCAAGCCGTTCGGCGCCATCATCTCGAACTACGAGTTCGGCCCCGTGCCCCAGGACATCGCGCTCCTCCAGAAATGCGCGGCGGTGGCGACGATGGCGCACGCGCCCTTCCTGGCCGTCGCGGGCCCGCATTTCTTCGGGCTCAAGGACTACCGGAAGGTGCCGCACCTCGGCGACATCAAGGCGCTCTTCGAGGGGCCGCAGTACGTGAAGTACACGGCGTTCCGCGAGTCCGAGGACGCGCGCTACGTCGGCCTGCTCCTCCCCCGCTTCCTCCTGCGCCTGCCCTACGGGGCGAGCACCTCGCCCATCCGGGCGTTCTCCTACGAGGAGGACGTCGTCGGCAACCACGCGGCGTACCTCTGGGGGGCGCCCACCTACGCGATGGCGACCCGGCTCGCCGAGAGCTTCGCGCGCCACCGCTGGTGCCTGCACATCATCGGGCCGCAATCCGGCGGCACCGTCGAGGGGCTCACGCTCCATGAGTACGAGGCGCTCGGCGCCATCCAGACGAAGATCCCGACCGAGATCATGCTGACCGAGCGCCGCGAGTTCGAGCTCAGCGAGGAGGGCTTCATCGGGCTCACGTTCCGCAAGGACACGGACAACGCCTGCTTCTTCTCGGCGAACTCGGCGCAAAAGCCCAAGTACTTCGGCCAGAGCGAGGAGGGGCGCGCCGCCGAGGTCAACTACCGGCTCGGCACACAGCTGCCTTATGTCTTCCTCGTCAGCCGGCTCGCCCACTACCTCAAGGTCATGCAGCGCGAGCAGATCGGCACCTGGAAGGAGCGCGGCGACCTCGAGCGCGAGCTGAACAGCTGGCTCAGCCAGTATGTCGCGGACATGGATGTCGTGTCGCCCGCCGTGCGCTCGCGCAGGCCGCTCCGCAAGGGGCGGACCTCGGTGACCGAGGTCGAGGGGAGCGCGGGCTGGTACCGGGTCCACCTCGAGGTGCGCCCGCACCTCAAGTACATGGGGGCCTATTTCACCCTGAGCCTGATGGGCAAGCTCGACCGGGAGTGATCGAGCCGCGCAGGCGGGCCGCCCCCGTCGCCCGTCGGGCATGGCGCGCCCGGGGGCTCACATGTAGGAGCGATTCGCGTTGAACCACTCGAGCGCCTGCCCTATTTCCGGCGTGACATCCCAGCGAAGGCTCACGAGAGCATCGAACCCGCCCTCCACCTGACCTGGGTGCTGCCCGCCGATGGTGACGTGCCAGCCGGCCACGTCGGCGAGCACCGTGATGTGTTGATAGTCGGACCCGATCAATACCCTGTCAGCGTCAAATCTCACGTTGTATCGCCAGCGGCCCATCGGGAAGTTGTTGGCCACAAGGGTGAAATACAGGGTCCGATACGGCTCTTGCATGGTCGTCCTCCGCGTCGTGGGTTCGCGCGCAGCATATCGAGGCGGCTTCCCGTCGTCGACGGTCATGGCGGCGCAATCATCCTGCGAGCGTCGAGGACGGGGCGGGTCGAGCGCCGAGCAACGGCAGTTCTTCCTCTGCCCTCGTGCCCTCGCGGCTACTCACCTGTGACATGGCGAGATCGCTCGATAAAATCCTACCGCCCCAACTCCCTCGCCGCCCGCGGCCGCGGCCTGTGGTAGAGCGCTGTATGCGCACGCTCCGACAGCCTGCCGCTCCCCTCGCGCTCACCGCGGCCCTCTCCGCGCTGGCGGCCTGCGGCCCCGCCGCGAGCCCGCCGCCGGCGCCCCCGCCCCCCACCGTGAAGGCGCTGATGCCGCCGGCGCCGCAGGGCCTCCCTGTCGTCGAGACGAAGCTCGAGAGCGTCGGGCTCGACGAGGCCGCGCTCGACCGATCGGCGAACCCCTGCGAGGACTTCTATCAGTTCGCGTGCGGCGGATGGCTGGCGAAGACCGAGATACCGGGGGACGAGTCCGCCTGGATGCGGAGCTTCAACGAGATCGAGAAGCGCAACGAGGCGGAGCTCCGGCGCATCCTCGAGGACGCCGCGAGCGCCGGCGACCGGGATCCGGTGACCAAGAAGATCGGCGCCTACTACGGCGCGTGCATGGACGAGCCCGCGGTCGAGGCCGCCGGCGCGAAGCCCATCACGGACCTCCTCGCGAAGGCGCGGCGGGTGCGCGACCCGAAGGGCCTCGGGGCGCTCGTCACCGAGCTCCACCGCCGCCGCATCTGGGCGCTGTTCGACGTCGCATCCGCGCAGGACATGAAGGACGCGACGCGCGTCATCGCGCAGCTCGACCAGAGCGGCCTCGGCCTGCCAGACCGCGACTACTACCTCAACGAGGACGACAAATCGAAGGCGCTCCGCAAGACCTACGAGGAGCACGTCGCGCGGATGATGCGGCTCGCCGGGGCGCAGGAGGCGGCGGCGAGGGCGGCGGCGCTCGACGTCGTGCAGATCGAGACCGAGCTCGCGAAGATCTCGAAGACGCGGGTCGAGCGGCGAGACCCGGCGGGCCTCTACAACAAGCTGGATCGGACGGCGCTCGCGAAGGCCGCGCCGGCGTTCTCGTGGGACGCGTATTTCCAGGGGCTCGGCCTCCAGGACGTCAAGGAGGTCAACGTGACCTCCGTCCGGTTCTTCGAGGGGCTCTCCCGGCTGCTCACGTCGGTGAAGCCCGCCGCGTGGCAGAGCTACCTGTCGTGGCACGTGGTGCGCTCCATGACGCCCGCGCTGCCCAAGGCGTTCGTCGACGAGAGCTTCACGCTGCAGGCCGCGCTCACCGGGCAAAAGGAGGTGCGGCCGCGCTGGAAGCGCTGCGTGGACGCGACCGATGACGCGCTCGGCGAGCTGCTCGCGCAGCCGTTCGTCAAGACGAGCTTCCCCGGCGCGAGCAAGCCTGCGGCCGAGGCGATGGTGCACCAGATCAGCGACGCGTTCGCGCGCAACGTCCGGGCGCTCGACTGGATGGATGAGGGCACGCGGCAGCGCGCGCTCGCCAAGCTCACCGCGATGGCGTACCTCATCGGATATCCCGACAAGTGGAGGACCTACGATTTCGAGGTCGATCCGAGATCGTACGCGAAGAACGCGCTCGCCGCGCGCGCCTTCCACACGCAGTGGGACCTCGGGAAGATCGACAAGCCGCTCGATCGCGACGAGTGGCAGATGAGCCCGCCCACCGTGAACGCCTATTACGACCCGCAGCGCAACCACATGGTCTTCCCGGCGGGCATCCTGCAGCCGCCGTTCTACAGCGTGAGCTCGGCCGCGGCGGTGAACCTCGGCGCTATCGGCATGGTGGTCGGGCACGAGCTCACGCACGGGTTCGACGACGAGGGCTCGCAGTTCGACCAGAAGGGCAACCTGGAGGACTGGTGGTCGAAGGAGGTCGGGGCGGCGTTCAGGGAGAAGACCGCCTGCGTCGAGGCCCAGTACTCGGCCTTCGAGGCGCTGCCGGGACTGAAGCTGAACGGCAAGCTGACGCTGGGCGAGAACATCGCGGATCTCGGGGGCGTGAAGCTCGCGTTCATGGCGTACCGCGCGATGCGCAAGGGCGCGGCGGAGCAGACGGTCGCGAGCGGCTTCACGGAAGATCAGCAGTTCTTCCTCGCGCACGGGCAGTCCTGGTGCGGCAAGCTGCGCGACGAGGCGCTCCGGCTGATGGTCCAGGTGAACCCGCACTCCCCGCCGCGGTTCCGCGTCAACGGCCCGCTCGCGAACCTCCCGGAGTTCGGCGAGGCCTTCAAGTGCGCGCCGGGCACGCCGATGCGGCCGACCAAGACGTGCGCTGTCTGGTAGCCGCGCGCGGCAGGCTCGGTTAAACGAGCCTCCATGATCCTGATTGGCCAGTACGACTCTCCCTTCGTGCGCCGCGTCGCCGTGGCGCTCCAGCATTACGGGCTCGCGTACGAGCACCGCCCGTGGTCGGTGTGGGCCGACGCGGAGTCCATCGCGAAGTACAATCCGCTCCGGCGGGTCCCCGTGCTCGTGACGGACGGCGGGGAGCCGCTCGTCGAGAGCGCGGCGATCCTCGACGCCCTTGACGACCTGGTGGGGCCCGATCGCGCGCTCCTGCCGCGCTCGGGCGAGGCGCGCCGCGCCGGGCTGCGGGTCTCCGCGCTCGCCACGGGGCTCGCGGACAAGGCGGTGAGCCTGCTCTACGAGCACGTGCTGCGCACGGGCGAGCGCCGGAGCCCTGTCTGGATGGAGCGCTGCACCGCGCAGATCGGCGAGACGCTCGACCTGCTGGAGCGGGAGCGCGCCGCCCGGCGCGGCGATACCTGGTGGCTGGGCGCCTTCAGCCACGCCGACATCGCGGTCGCCTGCGCGCTGCGCTTCGTCGGAGAGGCGCACCCGGCCCTCACCGACGCCGCGAGGCGGCCGGCGCTGGCCGCGCACGGGGCGCGCTGCGAGGCGCTCCCGGTGTTCGCGGCGGTGGTGCAGCCCCTCCACGTGGCCGTGTAACCCCGCGTGCCAGGAATCCCGCCAGGACGCCGTACCTACCCTTCCACCGCGCGGCACGCAGCTCACGTCAAGGGCTCGAATCTGTTGGGATTTCCGCGGAGCGGACCCTTGACGTGAGCGAGCGCCGCGTCCCCCTCCTCGCGGGGTCCGAGCGGGGCTTGCCCGCGGTCCGCGTGGCCGGTCGCCGACGACCCACATCAGCGAGCGGCCAAGCTCGGGCGAAGCCCCACCTCGACCCCCTGCACGCTACGCTCGACGTCGCGAAGGCCAAGCTCCACGAGATCGCCGAGACGACCGACGATACGTGGGACGAGGTGAAGCAGGGCGCCGATCACGTCTGAAGCGACGTCAAGGCGTCCGTCGAGGGCGGCGCGTACGACTCCCTCGAGAAGCCCAGGAAGGAGGGCTGTCCATGTCGTGGTTCACAGCATGGCTCGGTTACGGCCTCGGCCGGGGAGCGGCCAAGGCCATCTTCGGCGAAGACCAACCCCAGGCAGTGCGCCCGCCGATCCGCGAGCAGACCGAGGCGGAGATCCGCGCCGACGAGAGGCGTTACGACGAGGACGCGAAGCGGCTCGACACGGAGGACAAGGCGGCGAAGAGACGCGGCTCCGGCTGAGGGACGAGCGCCCGCTCGACCGGGCGCGACCCGCATAGGTCGGATCGGAGCGACACCGGCGGAATCGCATTACGCTTCGTGTCATGGAGCTGCGCCACACCACGATCCACGGGCACGACATCGCCTTCCGCCGGGAAGGCCGGGGCCCGCTCTTGGTGCTCATCCATGGCATGGCCGGGAGCTCGGCGACGTGGCGGCACGTGATCCCCGCGCTCGCCCGGCGGTTCACCGTCGTCGCGCCGGATCTGCTGGGCCACGGCGCCTCCGCCAAGCCGCGGACCGACTACTCGCTCGGCGCGTATGCGAGCAGCATCCGCGATCTCATGGCGGCGCTCGGACACGACCGCGGCACCCTCGTCGGGCACTCGTTCGGCGGCGGCGTCGCCATGCAGACGGTCTACCAGTTCCCCGAGTGCTGCGAGCGGCTCGTCCTCGTCGGCAGCGGCGGCCTCGGGATCGAGGTGAACGCGCTCCTGCGGATGCTGAGCCTGCCCGGGGCCGGGCTGGCGCTGCCGATCGGCTGCCGGCCGCTCTCCCGCGCGCTCCTCCGCTTCGCTCTCCGCCCGGAGCGCTCCCTCGCGCGCGCCGCCGTGCGCTTCCTGGAGCGGCGCGGCCGGCGCCCCGGCCCGGTGCTCGTCGAGTTCGTCAACTCCTGTTCATCGCTCGCGGACGCGGACGCCCGGCGCGCGTTCGTCCAGACCCTGCGCTCGGTGATCGACCGCGCCGGCCAGCGCGTGAGCGCGCACGACCGGCTGTACCTGACGGCGGAGGTGCCGACGCTGATCGTGTGGGGGACCAACGACCCGGTGATCCCCGTCGCCCACGCCCGCGACGCGCACGCATCGATGCCGGGCAGCCGCCTCGATCTCTTCGACGCCGTCGGGCACTACCCGCATTGCGAGGATCCGGAGAAATTCGTGCGCGTGCTCGAGGGGTTCGTGGACACGACGGAGCCGGCGCGGGTCTCCGCGCAGCGGTGGCGCGAGCTCCTCACGCGCGGGCGCGCGGCGTGACGGCGACGCGCCTTCGCTGGCAATATCGGGGCGCGATCACACGACGCGTGAGGCTGACAAGATACCATGGAGCCCCGGGGTGGGAGGCATCGATGCGTCGGCTGCACACCTTGAAGCTGGCGGGATGGAAGCGGCGGTTTTCACGCGCCGGCGCCTGGTCGAAGGACGTGCTCGTCTGCCTGGATCGCACGAGGGTCCTCGGCCTCGCCGCCGAGACGGCGTTCTGGCTATTTCTCTCGCTCGTGCCGCTCGCCGCCGTCGCGGGTCTCCTTGCCGGGCGCTTCTCGACGAACAACTGGAGCGCGGTCGTGCAGCTGTTGAGCCCGCTCCCGGCAGCGGCCCGCCAGCTCGTCAGCGCCGAGCTGATCAACCTCGCCACCTGGAACGAGGGTTCGGCGGGCGTCGCGAGCACAGCTGTCTTCATCTGGCTCGCCTCGAGCGGCGTGCACTCGATCTTCGACTCCCTCGAGATCGGGACCGGGATCTCGCGTCCCTGGTGGAAGAAGCGCCTGCTCGCCATCGGCATGTGCATCGTCCTGCCCGTCGCGGTTGCTCTCCTCGCGTCCCTGGGCCCCGCGCTCCAGGGCGCGATGGGTGGGCTCGGGCGGTGGATCCCGCCGCTGCGGGCGACCGAAGCCCCGACCCTGGCGAGCCGCCTTCTCCGCTTCTGCGTCAGCACGGGGATCGTCCTCGCGTACGTCTGTGCCCTGTACCGGGTCGGCATCCCGCCCCGGGCCCGGCGTGGCGTGCCGATCCTCCCCGGTGCGCTGCTCGCCGTCGCGCTCGAGATCCTGTTCGGCTTCGCCTATGCGTTCTACATCGCCAAAGCGGGAGATGGCGGCGCCTACCTGGCGGGGCTCGCGGTGATCGGCGTGACCATGATCGGCCTGTACTTGTTCACGGCAGCGCTCCTCGTGGGGGCGGTGGTGAACCGGAAGCTTGCGCCCGGCGTCGAGACCTGCCCCGGGGCGGCAGCCAGCAGCAGGATGGACGATTGAGCGTCGATCTCGCCACCTCGATCACCTCCGAGCGTCGCCCTCCGTGCGCCTCCCCTTCGTCTCCGCCACGTAGATCCGCAGCGTCGAGATCGCCAGCGCCATCACCAGCGGCCCGAGCAAGAGCCCGAACAGCCCGAACGTCTCCACCCCACCGAACAGCGCGCCGAACGTGAAGAGCGCTGGCACGCTCGAGCCCCGGCCCACGAGCCGCGGGCGGATCACGTAGTCGGAGGCGCCCCCCACCACCAGCGCCCCCCACGCGAGCTCGACGATCCCCATGGCGATGTGGTGCGTGAGGATCAGGTACACGCCCGCCGGAACCCAGACGAGCAGCGTGGCGAGCTCGGCCGCGGCGCCCCCATCACGCCGCCGCGCCGGCCCGCCCGACGAGCTCGGAGCCGGTCAGCGCCTCGACGGCTGCACCGCCGTCGAGGCCGAGCTGGTCCTGTGCACGAGCACCGCCCAGGTCCCCCGGAAAACACGACCTCGCGCAAGCCGGGCTCGCGGGACAGCTCACGCGGGCGCCTCGGCCGGCCGCCGCTGCGCACCGCTCCGGATCGAGGACATCCGCGCGCCGGTTCATTTCGATTGACGCCAGCCATGTGAACGTTCACATTTTACGCCAGGTATTCTTTGGCGTTGCCCTGGATAGGTGCGTCATGCGCACCGGGCCTTTCTCCTTGTGCGCGTTCACCGTGCCGGTCGGGCTGCTGGCTCCAGGTAAGGCGCATGCAGGGGGAGGAGCGTGCCGGCGCGCGTGCTCGTTCGGCATCTCTGCTTCGCGACGTACCGCTGCTTCGCGACGCTCTGGCAGGGCTCGCGGCAGCATCGCTGCGGGTCGGTTCCTCACTGAGTTGACGTGATCTGGAAGCGGCGCGGTGCTCCGCGTAGGCGGCTGGCTCACCTTCCCTTCGAGGCAAGAATCATGCGTGAGAGTCACGATTCCACCGTTCGTCACGTCAAGCTGCTGGTCGCCGCATCCCTCACGGCGTTCGCTGGGTTGGCTGCCTGTTCATCGGACGGGACGAGCCCCAACCTGGCCGGCGGCGACAGCTCGGCTGGCGGCAGCGCAACCGGCGGAGCCGACGCCACTGCAGGAGCCGGAGGAGCGGCAGCGGACGGGGGCGGCGGCAGCGCCGGCGCGATGGCCGGTGGCGGGACGGGCGGCGGCGGCGGCGGCGGCGGCGAGGTTCCAGACGAGACCGGGACGCGGCAAGCGGCGTACTACGTGTCGCCTTCCGGTAGCGACGACAATCCAGGCACGGCCAGCGCGCCGTTCAAGACGGTCACCAAGGCGCGCGACGCCGTCCGCACCGTCAACGCCAACATGACCGGCGACATCTACGTTTACCTCCGAGCTGGCACGTACAGCCTCACCGACGCCATCGCCTTCGCGCCGTCGGACTCGGGCACGAATGGCCATCGCATCTATTATCAGGCTTACCCCGGGGAAAAGCCCGTTGTGAACGGCGCGACGAAGGTCACCGGATGGACGCCGGACGCAGGCAATATCTACAAGGCCAAGCTGGACCGAACGACGAAGCTGCGCAACCTGTACGTGAACGATGCTCGTGCCCTGATGACGAGCAAGCGGGTCACGTCGCGCGGAGCGGTCGGGACGTACAGCGTGACGGCCGGGCAGCACAGCTGGGCTTGGGCAACCGGCAACGGCAGTGACGGCGCCAAGTACGACCTCAACGCGGTACCTGCCATCGCCAGCAACAAAGACGACCTCGAGATCGTGAACGGCACCACTTGGAACGAGAATATCGTTTGCGTTCGTGATGTCACCACCACGCCAGACAACTTCCGCGCGCTGCTCTTTCAACAGCCCTACGGCGCCATCGCGCAAACCCCCGGCTGGAATTCGGGCTTCAGTGTTTCTGGCTCCCACACGATTTACAACGCGCGCGAGTTCTTGGACTCACCCGGTCAGTTCTATTTCGACAAGACGACCGGGACCCTCTACTACTACCCGCGGCAGGGCGAAGACATGGCTCAAGCCGACGTGCAGGCGCCGATCGCAGAAAAGCTGATCGACATCGTCGGCGCCTCCAGCGCTAGCCGAGTCAAGAACCTCACCTTCCAGGGCATCACCTTCGCCAACACCGACTACAACCTATACAGCGTGGACGGGTCGCGCGGCAAAGCGACGGTACAGGGCGCCACCATCTACGTTGCTTACGGCGACGGCAACTGGCACAACAGCAAGTACGAAATCATCGACACGCTGCCCGGGATGATCACGGTCAACAACGCCGACTCGATCAACTTCATCGGCAACGTGGTGAAGCACAGCGGCAACGAGGGCATTTCCTTCATCAACAACGTCGTGAATTCCAGCATCGTCGGCAACTACATCACCGACATCGCCGGCAGCGGCATCACGGTCGGCCACCCGCAGCACCTGTACGCGGGCGACTCCGGCCCGCACCACAAGTTCGGCCCGGGTGTCGAAGGCATCTGTAAGAACGACACCATCAGCAACAACCTGCTGTACGACGTGAGCTCACTGCCGGGTTTCGGCGGCCATTCGGGCATCACCGCGTTCTTCGTGGATGGCCTGAAGATAACCTACAACCACATCCAGAAGACGGCCTACAACGGCATCAACCTGGGCTGGGGCTGGCGGAACTTCCCCGACTCGACCACGTGCAAAGACAACGCGATCAACAACAATCGCTTCATCGATACCTTGAGCAGGCTACACGACAGCGGCGCGGTCTACACGCTAGGTCAGATGCCGGGCACGACCATCAACGAGAACTACGTCAAGGGCATTCCGCCCGCGACGAGCGGCCCCACGTACGGCCTGCACAACGACGAGGGCAGCGCGCACATCACGCAGAACGACAACGTGCTCGACATCGACCCCGGCGTTAAATACACGATCAACTGCGAGGATTTCGGGGCCAAGCACCACCTCACCATCCTGAGGACGTACGCCACCGTGAACAAGATGGGCATCAACCCGCCCGATAGCAGGATCGACCCGCCGGTCGCGGTGCCGGACAACATGTGGCCGGCAGCGCAATACGAAATTTGCCTGAGCTCCGGCATCCAGGAGGAGCACCGGGGCATCCTCCCCAACAGCCTGCTCGCGGTTCAAGACTACGTGTTCCCGGCGAGCGCCTCGGTGGCATCCGGCACCACGACAATCAAGATCAGGAGCACCGGCGCGGCGGCCAACGCCGTCTGGCTCGCGCCGGCCGGCACCGGCACGTTCACGGAGGGCGCGACGATGACGAAGGCGGCGGGGGACGCGACGTCCATCGCCGTGCCGGCCAGCGCCGGAACGTACAAGCTGCATGTGGTCGATGCGCAGGGCGAGAAGCTCGGTGAATCGGCGGCGCAACTACGGGTGCGCTGACGTGCCGCGGTGGGCGCTACAGCAGCGGCGCCCACCTTGCTTCCCCGACCGGCGCGGGCCGTTCGCGGATCTCCCCTCGGTGGTCCCGGTTCAGGTTCACCCCACCGCCGTCCTCCGACGACGACGGATCAAGGTCGAAAGTGCAACTGCCAGAGCAACCAGGGAAGTCCCGACGGACTTCCCCGAATCGGCCCTGCCGACCGCGCACGATCCAGAATCAGCGCTACCGGCCGGGCCACCAGCCGTGACGGCGCCACCCGTTCCGCTGCTCCCGCCGCTTCCGCCTGCGGTGCCGCCTCCGCCTGCGGCGCCGCCTCCGCCTGCGGTGCCGCTCGACCCCGTGCTCCCAGCGGTCACGCCGCTCATGCCGCCCTGCCCCTGTCCGCCACCCCCACCCTCTCCACCGGCTCCGCCTGCGCCGCCGCTTCCGCCCGCCCCGCCGCTGCACTGCTCTATCTCGGGATCGACCGGCCCGGTCTTGTCGAGACCCAGAAAGGGGATGACGTGCTCAGCGGGGAATAACGCGTCGGAGGGGCCGTGATCGCCGCCAATCGAGGTGAACGCGTCGAGGACCACGTAGCCGCACTCATTCTCCCAGCGCTGCCGCGTCGCATCGTGATTGCCGAGCCGGACTCCCGTATCGGTCGACGTCGGGCTCGCGCCCACGCCCAGAACATTGGTCCATTGCTTGATGGCCTCCGTGTGGTTCGGGTACCTGATGATGGTGTCCGCGTCGCCGTGGAAAAGCTGCAGCCGCGGGCGATGTCCCGCATACCCCGGGGCCAGCGTACGGGCGATGTCCCCCCACTCTTGCGCTGTGTGGGTCACCGAGCCGCCCGCGCACGCTCCGCTATATCCGCCGCCGTTGCCTGATTCGTTGGCTGCGCGGCACCCGGCCGGCATGCCCGCGAACGCGGCGCCTGCTTTGAAGACGTCCGGGTAGAGGGCAAGCAGGAGCTCGGTCATCATGCCGCCGGACGAATCTCCCGTCGCATAGACGCGATCCGCGTTGCCTCCGTACGTGTCGAGCGCGTACTTCACCATCTGCCTGATGGCGTGACTGTCGCCACCGCCCTCGCGCGTGCGCGTCTTGTCCGAGACGACGTCCCAGCATCTTCCGCTGCTGGGGACGACCATGATGAAGCCATGCTCGTCCGCCGCGTCGACGATGCCCCCGCCCCGCGCCTGACCAAACACTGCACTGGCGGTCCCGCCGCAGTAGTGCACCAGCGTCAGAATCGGAGGATTCTGCGCGACGTGGTCCGGGACATAGACGTGCATGCTCACGTCACCAGGCAGACCGCTCACCTTCCAGTCGTTGATCTGCTGCAACGTCGCCGCTCCCGCGGAGGGTACCGGCCCCAGCATGGCTGCCAGCAAGGCGCCACAGGCAGTCCAATTTCGGCTCATGATGGAGTTCTCTCCTGTGGATGACGAAGGTCTCCGTGTTCACGACGACCCATCCATGGCGAAGCAAAAGGAGTCCGATCGGGCCGATTGTGAGCGCTCACATTGGCAACGTCAATTCCAATCGACCGGCCCGCGGTGTCCTCCAGCCCGAGGGAGAAGAGGCTGGCGGGGCGCCTCTGGAGCGCGGCGTCACGAGAGGCGGTCCTCGCTCGTTCGCCCTCCCTCGGCGAGGGTGTTCGCCGAGCTCGTCGTCGAGGGAATCCGGGCGCAAGCTCCGGAGCTCGCCGCGGCGGCCGTGAGCTCGTCGCCGGGCCATTTCGGTTGACGCCGATGATGTGAGCGCTCACAATTGCTCGCGAACAACCCCTTCGCTTTGTTCAGAACAGGCCGTCGAGCGCGCAGGGCGCTCGTCCTCGGGATCGATCCCGGCACGGCTCCGCTCGCTCGAACCAGCTGTGCACCAGGATGTGATCCCGAGCTCCGGACATCGGACCGGGCGGGCGCCGGCGTCCATCGGCGCAGCAACCACGCGGGAAACCGAGG
This sequence comes from Sorangium sp. So ce117, assembly GCF_051524395.1. Lineage (NCBI taxonomy): Bacteria > Pseudomonadati > Myxococcota > Polyangiales > Polyangiaceae > Sorangium > Sorangium sp. So ce117. Next base: position 1,842,862 of record NZ_CP150309.1, on the reverse strand, counting down.
AGCGAGATGGCACGTTTGGGAAGCAGATCGAGAGCACGATTCCTGGTGGCGCTCTTATGGACCTCCGGGTGCAGCGATCCGGTGACGACGCCCGGCGGAGACGCAGGACCCGATGCCGAGCCCCCCGCGTGCTCCGAGGGCACCTGGGATCACGACGGCGATGGCGCGACGAGCTGCGTCGCATGGACAGGCTGCACCGCAGGCACCTTCGCGAGCGCCGAGGGCTCGCCTACGGCGGACCGGCGGTGCACGGCGTGCCCGGAGCACACCTTCAGCGACACGATGAACGCGCCGAGCTGCAGGATGCACGCGCCCTGCGCGCCTGGGACGAGGCAGACCGCGCCGGGGACGAGCACCACGCCCGCGCAGTGTGACGGCTGCTCGCCGGGCACGTACTGCGCGGGCGGGACCGCCGCGCCTGTCGATTGCGCGGACGGCACATGGGACGACGACGCCGATCCCGTAACGACATGCGTCGCTTGGACCGACTGCGTGCCAGGGGAGCTCGTCGGCACGGAGGGAAGCAGCACCACGGACCGCAGCTGCGTCAAGTGTACGAACGGCGAGCACACGGCCACGATGAACGCAACCAGCTGCTCCCCGGGTGCCTGGGTGCTGAGCTACTTCGGGCCGAATCAAAACGTGGCGAGCGATTCGCTGCACCTCGCCTACAGCACCGACGGGCTTCGCTGGTCGACCCTCGCCGATGGACAGCCTGCGTACCAGCTCACCGGGATGGGCACGAATCACATCCGCGATCCGTTCCTGTTCCGCAAGAACGATGGAACGTACATCTATATCGCCACGGACTGGACGCTCTCGGAGAACGACTCGAACTACTGGAACCATCCGAGCTCCAAGATCTTCGTGGCGGACTCGACCGATCTCATCACCTTCACGAATCCCCGGTTGATCACGCTCACGAACCTCCCGGGCCCCGGGGCCACCCCGATGCACGCGTGGGCCCCGGAGGCTTACTACGACCCCGATCGCAAGCTCTATGCGATCATCTGGTCCGGAAACGACACCACGGGCGCGAACCGCATCTACGTCAGCTACACCGAGGATTTCGTCACCATCGTCAACCCGACACCCGACGTGCTCTTCGATCCGGGCTACAGCGTCATCGACGCGACGATCACGCAATGGAATGACCGCAACTACCTCTTCTTCAAGGACGAGACGGACAGCAGCGGGAGCGCGCTCACCGGATCGGGCAAGGACATCCAGATCGCGCGCTCCTCGACGCTCGCGCTCGATGCGGCGACGTTCACGCGATGGAGTCCGGACTACATCACGCGCGGGTCCACGCAGAGCAGTAGACGAGCGACGGAGGGGCCGTTCGTCATCAAGGATCCGCGGCAGAGTCGATGGTACCTGTTCGCCGACTACTACCTGAACGGCGGTGTGTTCGGGTGCTGGAGCACGACGGATCTCGACGCGGATCCGGGCTCTTGGACGGAGCTCCCGAGCGCGCAGTACCGCTTTCCGTCCGGCGTGCGCCACGCGAACGCGGTCCGGGTCACGCAGTCGGAGCTCGACGCGATCATCGCCCACTACTGAACATTCTACCGGACCCGCTGACGGGTAGAATTTCCCCCTATCATGCGCGCACCGAGAACTTCCCCTCCAGAGTGCACTTCCCTCTCTGCGCCGCGCGTCGCGCTCACGGCGGCAGCTTTCGCGTTCGCCGGGCTGCTCGTGGTGGTCGGGTGCTCGGATGGGCCCTCGACCGATGCGCCGGACGCGTCGACCAATTCATTGCGGCTCATCACGGCGGGCGCAGCGCTCAGCACCTCGGAGTCCGGCGGGCGGGTGACCGTGAGCGTGGCGCTCGACGGCGCGCCGAGCGCGCCGATCATGGTGCCGGTCTCGAGCTCGGATGCGACCGAAGGCTCCGTCTCACCGGCGACCATCTCCTTCACCGTGGAGGATTGGAGTGTCCCTCGAGAGATCACGGTCACGGGGGTGGACGACGCGGAGAGCGACGGGGATCAGATCTTCCGCGTCCGCTTCGGGCCCTCGGTCTCTGCAGACCCGGCGTGCGACGGCCTCGTCGCGGAGTCCGCTGACATCACGAACACGGACGACGACGGTCCAGGGACGGCAGCGATCGTCGTCAGCAACCCGTCGGGGACCCTCGCCGAGCGCGGCGCGCCCGTGACATTCACCGTGTTCCTCGCATCGCAGCCGAGCGCGCCCGTGACGATCGCTCTCAGCGTCAGCGACACGACCGAGGCGACGCTGAGCCAAGCGGACCTGACGTTCACGGAGGCGAACTGGAACACTGCGCAGACCGTGACCTTGAGCAGCGTCGATGACTGGCAGGCCGACGGAGCTCAGCCCGTACGCGTCGTCTTCGACTCACCGGCCAGCGAGGACCCCGAATATGCGGCCCTCGCCGCCCCCGCTGTTCTCGAGCTCTCCAATCTCGACGACGACGCCGGAGGGGGTTACCAGCTTCGCACGACGCACAAGGAGGACGCCCCGCTCTACGTCGCGCACTCCTATTATCATGCGATGATCACCGACCTCGACGACAGGGCAAACAACCAGCTTCCTGCCGACTTCCAGTGGAGAGTGGTGCCCGGCCTGGCGGACCCGGATGATCCGACGCTGGTGTCGTTCGAGCCTGTGGGTTTCGGCGGTCGCTACCTGCACGTCGACAGCATGAACTCGACCCGGTACCCGCTGCAGAGTGAGACGTCCAACCGGGCTAGCGGGCTCTGGGAGACCCCACCCGAAGAGAGGAGTCACCTTCTGTGGATCGACGTGTTCACGGAGTCCACCGCGTTCCGGAGGGACGCCACGTTCCGGATCGTGCCCGCGCTGAACGGGGATCCGGCGATGGTCTCGCTGCAGTGGTACTCGGATGCGACACGTTATCTCCGGCACCTGAACTACCAGATCCATGCGCACGCGCTCGACGGCACGGCGGTCAAGAACGCGGAGGCGTCGTTCGCGCTCGAACCGCTCGGCTATTTGATCTCGCAGCGCGCCGATCCCCACATCAAGCGGCATACGGACGGTTACTACTACTTCACCGCGAGCGTGCCGACGTACGATCACATCGAGATCAGGCGCGCGACCACGATACGAGGCCTGGCCAGCGCGACCCCGAAGGTCGTCTGGACGAAGCACGCGACCGGCCCGATGGCGGCGCACATCTGGGCGCCCGAGCTACATTTCATCGACGGCAAGTGGTACATCTACTTCGCCGCCGGAAGCTCGACCGACGTCTGGGCCATTCGCATGGTTGCGCTCGAGAGCTCATCGGCCAACCCGATGGATGGGACGTGGATCGAGCGAGGGCAGATCGTGACGGACTCGGACACCTTCGCGCTCGACGCGACGACGTTCGAGCACGACGGCAAGCGCTATCTCGTGTGGGCGCAGGAGGACCCCAGCGTCGCGGGCGACAACAGCAGCTTGTTCATCGCGGCCATGGTGAACCCGTGGACGCTGGCCAGGCCCAGCGTGCGGATCGCCAGACCCGAGCACGCCTGGGAGACGGCGGGGTTCGCGGTCAACGAAGGTCCTGCCGTGCTCGAGCGGAATGGGCGGGTCTTCATCAGCTACTCAGCGAGCGCGACGGACGACCGCTACTGCCTCGGCCTGCTCACGGCGAGCGCGACGGACGACCTGCTGAGCGCCAGCTCGTGGACGAAGAACGAGGATCCAGTGTTCGTCAGCGCAAACGGGCTGTATGGCCCGGGCCACAACTCGTTCACGACCTCGGCGGATGGATCGATCGACGTGCTCGTGTACCACGCGCGGAACTACGAGAAGATCACGGGGGACCCGCTCTACGACCCGAACCGTCACACGCGCGTCCAGCGGCTGGAATGGAATGCAGACGGAACGCCGAGCTTCGGCGTACCGCTCCTGAACGGCACGAATACGATTGGCGACTGACTATGATCTTGGCATCCTCCCTGTTGCAGATCGATCCCCGAGATGATGTGGCCGTCGCCGTGCGCGGACTGGCCGCCGGCGATTCGGTGGCCGACGCGATCACCGCCCGCGTCGACATCCCGGCCGGACACAAGGTGGCGCTGCGCGCGATGGCCGCTGGCGAGCTGGTGCGGAAGTACGGCTGGCCAATCGGGCGGGCGACAGTGGACATCCAGCCGGGCGACCACGTGCACACGCACAACCTGGCCACCGCGCTCTCCGGCCTCGACACCTACGCCTACGAGCCCACGAACCCTGAGCCCCTCCCCGCCACCGAAGACCGCACCTTCATGGGCTACCGGCGGAAGAACGGGCGGGTGGGCACCCGCAACGAGATCTGGATCCTCTCGACGGTGGGCTGCGTCTCGCGCACCGCCCAGAAGGTGGCCGCCGAGGCGGACAGACGCTTCAAGGGCCGGGTGGACGGGGTCCACGCCCTTACCCACCCCTTCGGCTGCTCGCAGCTGGGGGGTGACCTCGAGGCCACCCGCCGGATGACCGTGGCCCTGGCCGGCCACCCGAACGCGGGCGGAGTGTTGATCATCGGCCTGGGCTGCGAGAACAACCAGCTCGGCCCGCTCCTCGAGAGCGCCGCGCACATCGATCCCGATCGCCTGCGGTCCTTCACCGCCCAGACGGCCGAGGACGAGCTCGAGGCGGGCCTCGAGGCCGTCGAGGAGCTGGTGAGGATCGTCGAGCAGGACCGCCGCGAGCCCTGCCCCGTCTCCGACCTGGTGATCGGCCTCAAGTGCGGCGGCTCGGACGGCTTCTCGGGGCTGACCGCCAACCCGCTGGTGGGCCGCATCGCTGACAAGGTGTGCGCCGCCGGCGGCTCGGCCATCCTGACCGAGATCCCGGAGATCTTCGGCGCCGAGCGCCTGCTCATGACCCGCGCCGAGAGCGAGGCGGTCTATGAGGACATCGTCGGCGTGGTGAACGACTTCAAGAGTTACTTCATCACCCACGGCGAGCCGGTGTCGGAGAACCCCTCGCCCGGCAACATCGCCGGCGGCATCACAACGCTGGAGGAGAAGTCCCTTGGCGCGGTGCAGAAGGCCGGCCGCGCCCCGGTGACCGAGGTGGTCCACTACGGCGGGCAAATCCGCGGCACGCCGGGCGTGGCTCTGCTGGAGGCCCCCGGCAATGACGCGGTCTCGTCCACGGCGCTCACGGCCGCCGGCGCGACGGTCATCCTCTTCACCACCGGTCGGGGCACGCCCCTCGGCTTCCCCGCGCCGACCCTCAAGCTCGCCACCAACTCCAGCCTGGCCCAGCGCAAGAAGCGCTGGATTGACTTCGACGCCGGCCGCATCGCTTCGGGCGAATCCATGGACACGACCGCCGACGCCCTGATGGACCTGGTGCTGGCCACCGCCTCGGGCCGTCCAACCCGCGCCGAGGAGAACGGCGAGCGCGAGATCGCACTCTGGAAGCGGGGCGTCACCCTTTGAGCCTACGACACCTGTCGGAGGCCAGGCTCGGCTTCGTTCCGCCGCACGTCGAACGGCCCGCCTAACCGCCTCCGGTTACCGAGCCGGATGGACGATCTCATCGTGCGCTGGTAGGCGAACTATCTCGGTCAATATCCAGGCTGGGGTACCTCGCGGCGATCGGTGCCGACCCGACCTGGAGCGGCTCGATCTTGCCGACGATGACGAGGTAGCTGAACGCGCCGAGCAGGCAGAAGCCGCCCGCCACGACGAGCGGGATCGTGAACGATCCCTTGGTCAGCGAGAGCATCACGCCGGTGAACGTCGTGATGACGATGCCGGCCAGGTTCGACGCGAAGTTCTGGATGCCGCTGATCGAAGCCACATGGCGCGGCGTGGGCGCGACGTCGCCGGGAAGGGACCAGACGCTGGCGCCGGCGAACGCGAGGCTCGCGTAGGAGATGCCGAAGCAGGCGAGCATCAGATAGAGGTTGGAGGTCAACGCCGACAACGTGATCGCCGACGACACCAGCATGCCGCCGACCATGCAGGTCTTGCGTGCGGCGGTGAGGCTCCAGCCACGGCGATAGAGCGTGTCGGAGACGAAGCCGCCGATCCAGCCGCCCGGGATCGCCATCAGCGCGGGGATCATGCCGAGCGTGCCGAGCGACTTGAGCGAGAAGCCGCGCGTTTGCACGAGGTAGCTCGGGAACCACGTGATGAAGAAGTAGTTGGTGAAGTTGAGGCAGAAGAAGCCGAGCATCATGCCCCAGAGCGTGCGATGGCGGAAGAGCGACGCCCACGTCACGTTGTTCTGCGCGTCCTCTGCGGGCGCTGCGTGGACGACGTCCTTCTCGCCCGTCATGTCGCCATGTGCGGGGCTGCGGTAGATGACGACCCAGCCGAGGATCCACACCGCGCCGAACAGGCCCGTGATGATGAAGGCCGCCTTCCATCCGAGCGTGTCGATGATGAGCGCGACGAGGGGAATCGACAGCGCCGATCCGACGCGCGCACCGCTGTCGAAGATGCCCGTCGCGAGCGCGCGCTCGCGCGGCTTGAACCACTGGCTCACAAGCTTGGCGCAGGCCGGGTAGGCGCCGGCTTCGCCCACGCCGAGCAGTAACCGGTAGCCGAACATGGCCGCGACGCTCGACGCGCCGGCGGTCGCCGCGGTGAAGAGCGACCACCAGCCGACGGCGATCGGCAGCGCGATGCGCGCGCCCACACGGTCGACGAACCAGCCGAACGGCATCTGCATGAGCGCGTAGGTCCAGAAGAAGCCGCTCATGATAAACCCCATCTGGGCGGGGCCGATGCCGAGCTCCTTCTCGATCTGGGGCGCCGCGACCGCCAGATTGGCGCGATCGATGTAATTGATGGCGACGGCGAGAAAGCACAGGAAGAGCACGACCCAACGCATCTTTCTCATCTGCATGTCTCCTTTGCTACGGTATCTGTTCGTGCGATCGGCAGCTCTCGCGCGCTGCCCGTCGAGCGGCGCTGCCTTGCGGTGCGTTGCGCGGGCGGTGCAACGGCGACTGCATCGGGTTGTTGCGGCTATCGGTGCGGCTATCGGCGCGGCGATCGCGGCGGCTCGCGCGGCCCGTCGATCGCGCGAAGCCGCCCGTGGCAGCCTCAGATGCTCATGCGGGCGCGGCCGCGCGGAGCGCCGCGCGCAGCTGGGGCTGATCGAGGTTCAGGCCGAGCTCGCGCGCGAGCTCGATCACGGGCCCGAAGCGGCGTCGCTTCTTTTCGCCATGGTTGCGCGCGATGTCGGAGAGCCGGTGATCGAGGAATGGGTTCTGGAAGCGCTGGCGCACCTCGTCGAGGTAGGCGCGCGCGGCAGCCCCCTTGCCGAGCGCATCGAAGACGGGCACCACCTCGTCGCGCCAGAGCGCCTCGAGATCGGCGCGCAAGGCCGGATCGCGCATCGCGTGCAGCGTGTTCTCGTCCGCGGGGCGCCCGTCGAGCTGCCAGCGCTCGGCGAGGTAGGTGTGCCCGAGGTTCAGCAACAGCAGCTTCAAGCGTTCGTAATGGAGCAGGTCGTCCGTCACGATCATCGCTTCATGCTGGCACGGCAGCACCATTCCCTCGCGCCGCTCGATCGCCCAGAGCGCGTAGGGCTCGGCGATCGCGCCGACGGGGCGGATCGGCTCGGAGACGATCCGGTCGACGAGCGAATTCACCCAGATGCACGTGTGCTCGATGTAGCGCAGGAAGGCGGCATCGGCGCCCCATTGGCGCGCGACGCCGGCGACGAGCGCACGCAGCGTGTCGCCGTTGTTCGAGACGAGCTCGCAAGGCAGCAGCGTGAGCGGCGCGGCGCCCGCCTCGAAGCGCGCGCGCAGCAGGACGACGAGCTTCGCGGCGAACCCGCGCGGCACGCCCGCGCCGGGCGCGAGCAATGTCGCCGTGTCCTCGGGCAAGCAGACGTATCCGCTGTCGCTCGTGTTCGAGATCACGACGCGCGCATCCTTCGCGAAGCGCTCGCGCACGAGCGGCCAATCGGTGTTCGCGTCGAGCGCCTCGGTGATCGAGCCGCATTCGATCGTCGTGTCGACGACCTCTTCGCGGCGCAGCCCGCGGATCCGCACGGGGTAACGCCCCTGCGCGCGCAGCGCGTCGATGCGCGCGCGGCTCTCGGGGTTCGACGTGGTCTGCACCACGGTGATGGTCCCGAGCGCGCGGCCGGCGAGGAGCGCCTCCGAGATGAAAAGGTCCGCGTGAGCCTGCAGGAACCGGCTCGTGCCGAACTGAAGAATCGGATTGCCCATGTCAGTGCTCCGGCGGCTCAGCAGCCGCGTACCCACGTGACGCTCGCGTACGCTCACGACATGCCCACCATGATCTTGGACGTTCGACCGGGGTGGGCAGCCCAGTCGGCGAGCGCCTCGGGAACGCCTTCGATGGGGATCGATTTCGAGATCAGGATGTTCGGGTCGAACGTGCGTCGCTCGAAGAAGGCGATCACGTCCGAGAACTCGTTCAGGCAGTTGCGCGAGCCGAGGATGTCGAGCTCCTTCATCACGAACAGCCTTGTCTCGTAGCTCACCGGCTCTTTGCCGTACCCGATGTACACGACTCGGCCGCAAAACTTCACCCACTCCACCGCGTTGCGGTACGTCGCGGTCGCGCCCACGGCTTCGATCACGACATCCGGCCCGTCGCCGTTCGTCAGGTCCATCACGCGCTGGCGTGCATCGGCGTTCCCGAGCACCGCCTCCCGCGCGCCGAGCGCCCTGGCGAGCGCGAATTTCTCCTCCTGCGTGTCGAGCGCGATCACGCGCGCGCCGCGGCTCACCGCGCCGGCGATGGCCCCGAGCCCCACGCCGCCGCAGCCCATCACCAGCACGGTCTCCTCGGCCTCGACGCGCCCTCGCGCCGCCGCGTGAAAGCCCACCGAGAACGGCTCGACGAGCGCGAGCTCCGTGAGGCTCAACTTCCGTGACGTGAAGAGCTTCTGGTACGGCACGGCCACGAGCTCGGTCAGCGCGCCGTCGCGCTGTACGCCCATGGTCTTGTTGTCGCGGCAGGCGTTGCGCCGTCCCGCGCGGCACGAGGGACACCCGCCGCACGCCGTGTACGGCGTGAACGTGACGTCGGTACCGACGTGCCAGTCCGCCTCGACGCCCGAGCCGAGCTCCACGATCGTGCCGGCCACCTCGTGCCCCAGCACCCGAGGGTACGTCACCATCGGGTTCTTGCCCAAGAACGTGTTCAAGTCGGAGCCGCACAGACCGACCCGTTGCACGCGGATCAACACCTCATCGTGCGCCGGTTTGGGCTCGCGGATCTGGCTCACCTGTGCAACCGACGGACCCGTGATCGTCAGGGCTTTCATGCTGTCATTGCCTCACTGAGCGACTTCGTTCACTCGCGGCTTTCACGGCGCGCTCCGCAGCCGGGGCCGCTTCGTTCTGCCAAAGAACAGAGCGCCATGTCGAAGGGCCGAAGCCGAAGCGACGTGGCGTTGCTTCACAATCCGTCAGCGGGGCGGCGGGCGCCGCCTTCGCCGTGGCGCTCGGGACGCCGCTGTTCAGGGGTGACGCGCGTAAAATTTCTGCGCATTCTTGTACATGACCTTGTCACGTGCTTCCTGACCAAACTCCTTGAGATAGAGCTCGGCGACCTCGATCTCCGAAGCGAGGCTGCCGCCCATGTCGACAACGGGCCAGTTGCTGCCCCAGATCAGCCGGTCTTCGCCGAAGGCCTTCATCAGCACATCGAAGTGCGCCTTGTACGCCGCGAGATCGGTCGGCGCCTTCCAGGGATCGTCCTCGGTGGCGGCCGGGTTGTACATGTCGAAGAACGACGAGAACTTGATGTAGATGTTCGGGTGCCTGGCCAGCCGCTGCATCGCATCGACCCAAGCCGGATCCGGCGTCGGCCCTTTCGCGCCCGCCAGGTGGTCGATGATGATACGGAGCTTGGGCACCGCGCTCGCGAGCGCCTCGACCTTGTCCTTCGGGTTGAGGGCGCCGCGGCTGATGATGTCGAGCGTCATGCCTTTGGCCGCGAGCTCCTCCAGCGAGGCGAGCTGCTTGGCGTCGAGCGTCAGCTTCGGGCTCCAGAGGAAGCCGCGAATGCCGACCACGCGCGGGTCCGCGGCGAGGCGCGCCAGATCGGCGCTGAAGCTCGGCGAGCCGATCTCGAGCTGCGCGACGAGGAACTTGAAGAAGTCGTTGCCCTTCGTCAATTCGAGGACCTTGAAGTTGTCGTCGACGGCGGGGCTGGCTTCGACGATGCCGGTGCCGATGATGCCATTCTGCTTCGCGACGGCTTCATACTCCGGGGGCAACACGTCGCGGTAGATCGGCTTCTGCTTGGCTTCCGGCCAAACGACGCCGCCCGGACGCGTGACCTGGTAGAGATGGATGTGCGTGTCGAGGATCGGACCCCGCTGCTCCGCCGGCACGGCCAGCGGGGCCGCCGCTTTGCTCGTGTCGCCCGCCGTCTCGGGCGGCGTCGCGGTGGTCGCGGAAGACGACGCACACGCCGCCAGCGGCGAGAGCGTCATCATCAGGCACAACTTGGCGAAAGTCGTCGGAATACTCGTGAGTATTTTCATGGTGGAGTCTTTTTCGAGTCGGTGCCGAACGCGATCCCGATAGCGAAGGTGTCGCTGCGCATGACGACCCCCTCATGGCAAAGCGGAATAAGGAGGCCTTTAATGTGAACGTTCACATGAACGATGTCAACACCAATCCGTTGCTGAGGCCGAGCTCGGACTCGGGTGGCGGGCAAGCCTCCTCCGGAGCGCCGCGGCAAGAGAGGCAGACACCGGGCCGCGGTGATGTTCGATGTAGATTCCAATTTCCAATCCGTTTGCCCCCGGTCAAGGGCCTATCCCTATAAGGAGCATCTGGGATCACCGCTGTCGCGGGCGGGCTGGACGATTCGGTCCCGGTGGTCGCCGTCGACCAACACGACGGCGCGGCGGCGACCCGCCATCTCCTCGACCTGGGTCACGGGCGCCGCGTCCGGCCGCCGCTGCGCCCCCATCGGGATCGAGCATGGCGTCGCGCCGATCCATTTTGGTTGACACCCGCAATGTGAACGTTCACAATTTGCCTCGGGGTTTCCTTTCGCTCCCCTGAGCAGGCCCATGCGCGGCGGCCCTTCATCCCTGGGATCGGGATCGATCACCAACCCTGGAGAAGCGACGCTGGAGAACTGTTCGACAAGTTTTCCAACGTAGTCGCAGCCCGGCGCCTCACGCTGCCGGCTCGCTTCCCACGCGCACGGCGCGGGGCATCGGAGGCTGTGTTGAGAGCCTTGCCGAACAGCCCCACCAGTTCAACAACTTATCCATCGACGGCGGCTGGATGAGCCGTCGAGGAGAAGAAGATGCAGATTCGCAGTGCAAAGGGTTGCCAGTGGGACCAGGTGAGCCTCGGCGAGGTGATGCTGCGCCTCGACCCGGGTGAGCGCCGCGTCCACACGGCGCGGACGTTCGACGTCTGGGAAGGCGGGGGCGAGTACAACGTGGCGCGGGGGCTCCGGCGCTGCTTCGGGCTCCGCACCGCCATCGTCACGGCGCTCGCGGACAACGCCGTCGGGCGCCTCATCGAGGACCTGATGCTCCAGGGCGGGGTCGACACGTCCTTCCTGCGCTGGGTCGACTACGACGGCGTGGGCCGGGACGTGCGCAACGGGCTCAACTTCACCGAGCGCGGCTTCGGGCCCCGCGCGGCCGCCGGCTGCTCGGACCGCGGCCACAGCGCGACGTCCAAGCTCAGGCCCGGCGACATGCCGTGGAAGACCCTCTTCGGCGAGCGCGGCGCGCGCTGGTTCCACACCGGCGGTATCTTCTGCGCTCTCTCGGAGACCACGGCCGGCGTGGCGCACGAGGCCATGGAGGTCGCGCGCGCGCAGGACGTGCGGATCTCCTACGACCTCAACTACCGGCCCTCGCTGTGGAAGAACTTCGGCGGCCAGCGGCGGGCGCGCGAGGTCAATCGCGCCCTCATGCCGTACGTCGACTGCGTGTTCGGCAACGAGGAGGACTTCGTCGCCGGCCTCGGCTTCGAGGTGTCCGGCGTGGACAGCAGCTACAGCCAGCTCGACACGAGCGGCTTCCGCCGGATGATCTCGGAGGTCGTCGCGGCGTACCCCAACATCTCGGTCGTCGCCACGAGCCTCCGGACGGCCAGGACCGCCAGCGTGAACGGCTGGGGGGGCGTCCTGTACTACAAGGGCGAGTTCCACGAGGTCCCGCAGCGAGACATCGAGATCCTGGACCGCGTGGGCGGCGGCGACTCGTTCGCTTCGGGGATCATCTATGGCCTCCTGGCCGAGCAGAGCCCGCAGTGGGCGCTCGAGTGCGGCGTCGCGCATGGCGCGCTGGCGATGTCGACCCCGGGGGACACCTCGATGGCGTCGCTCGACGAGGTGCGGAAGGCGATGAGCGGAGCCGGCGCGAGGATCGAGCGATGAACAGGGAGCAAGTCGTCCGCCGCATCGAGGAGATCGGCATCGTCCCCGTCGTGCGCGCGCCGAGCGGAGAGCTCGCCGTGCGGGCCGCTCGCGCGCTCTGCGCGGGCGGCATCGAGGTCGTCGAGATCACGATGACCGTCCCCGGCGCCCTGTCCGTCATGCGCGAGATCGCCTCGCGGATGGGGGACCACGTCCTCGTCGGCGCGGGCACCGTGCTCACCGCGGACGCGGCCCGCGCGTGCATCGAGGCCGGCGCCGAGTTCATCGTGAGCCCGGGGCTCGACCTGGAGGTCATCCGCGCGGCGCACGATCTCGGGAAGGCGGTCTTCCCGGGGGCGCTCACGCCGACCGAGGTGATCACCGCGTGGAACGCCGGCGCCGACACGGTGAAGGTGTTCCCGTGCTCCGCGATGGGGGGCGCGAAGTACCTGCGCGCCCTGCGCGCGCCGCTCCCGGAGGTGAAGATGATGCCGACCGGCGGGGTCAACCTGACGACAGCCAGGGATTTCATCGAGGCCGGCGCCGTGGCGCTCGGCGTCGGCGGCGAGCTCGTTGACGCCGCGGCGCTCGCGGCGGGCAAGGACGAGGTCCTCGCGGAGCGCGCGCGTGAGTTCATGTCCGTGGTCAGCGCCGCGCGTGCAGCGCTCAAGAACGGCGCGCGGGCGTAGAGGACAGCTCCGGCGGGCAGCGCTCGGCGGGGCAAACGCGGCACCCGCCGGCGGTGGTGCGGCCCCTCCGCGTGGCCGTGCAGCTCGTCCGTCGTGCCAGAGCGCGGCGCTCGGGTGCCCGAGAGATCTCGCGGCGTGGCCCTCGTCCTCGCGGCGGCGCGCGCAGGGCCAGCACGGTCCGGCGCGAAGGCGGGATCATTCCTCCGGCGGCTTCACGCCGGGGGTCGGCTGCCCGACGACGTAGCCGTTCGCGGCCCATTGGTAGGCCAGGCTCACGCCGGGTACCTGAGCTTCGAGCACGAGGCCGCCATCGCTCACCCCGCCGGGTGCCGTCAGCACGAGCTCGCCGCCGCTCGGATCGAGCGCAAAGCTCGTGTGGAGCTCGCCCTGGTCCGTGTCGCCGTCGGCAAACAGGACGAGCACCTCGTGACGCGGAAGGGTGACGGCGGGCAGCGGCCACTTGCCGCGCTCGGCGAAGTCGTCGGACAGCGTCCAGCCCGTCAGATCGACGTCCTCCGCCGACGGATTGAACAGCTCGATCCACGGCTCGTACTCGCCGGATTCATCCGCCAGCGTGGTCGTGTTGTTGAGCATGACCTCCGAGATCGACACGGCCAGCGGCGCAGGACACCCCCAACAGAACGCCGGGCTGCCGGTCGAGATCATCGGGACGGCGTCGACGACCACGGAGCCGTCGGCGGCGAAGGCGCTGAACGTGAACGGAGCGTCGAAATCGAACTTGAGCTCGTAGCGAGCCGTGCCCGCATCGGCTCGCGCGACGTCCGTCCAGTTATGATGGCTGTTGACGTACTCGAGGCGGCTCGGTTCGGTGACGCACGCCGTCGTTCCGTCGAGCGATACGCTGAAACCGTCCAATCGATACAAGGAGGATTCGCCGACACCGAAGTCTTCCCAGGTCCGCCTGAGCTGGACCACCGCGCGCCCGTCAGAGGTCTCGAAGCGCAGCACGTGAGTCGCGCCGAGCCGGCCGCCGGGACGTTCGCCGCACAGCGCGTCGCTCGAGTCCGGCGGTGCTCCGCCGGCTCCGCCCGCGCTCGCTCCGTTCCCCGGCTCGGAGCTGGAACAGCCGGCGCACGCCAGCGAGAACCCGAGGCCGTACAGGATCGTTTTCAAGGTCATGTCTGGCTCCATCATGGCGTGTAGGGTCTGGCTTGCTTGATCACGGTGCGCCCGTCCATCGTGACGTCCACTTCCACATCGAGCGACAGCGGGGCGAGGCTCGGATACACGCTGGCCGCGAAATGGTCCTGCACCATGAACAACAGCCCCGCGAGCTCGTTCAACGCGGTATCGGGCCAGAGCCGAGCGCCGCCCGCTGCCAGCGAGGACGGTGACACCAGCGTGACCTCGCTCGGCGATCCGCGGGCAGAGCGCCGGAACGTCAGGATCTCAGGGCTGGCGGTGGGATCCAGCGGCTCGGCGACGCCGACCTCTCCCACCTGGCTGACCACACGATACAAAGGCTCCGGCGCGTCGGGTTCGAGCCCCGTGAGCGCGACGGCTTCCAGGCGTTCACCGACGAACGTGGGGTGGACCGCGACGCCCATGAACACCTTGGTGTGATCGATGCCATAGTACTCGCGATCGTCGAACGCGCGTTCGTTCCACAAGCTGGCCCAGACCCGGCGCACCGCGAGCAAGGCGCTCTTTTCTTCGGTCAAGTCCTGCTCCAGATCCTCGATGAGCGGCAGCAGATGGCTCCGGTCGGGGTGCTCGGCGAGCTCGATCTCTCGCCGCTCGAGCTCGGCGCGCAGGTAGGCCTCGTGCTCCGGGCTCAAGCAGGCCGACGGTCCCAGCGTGTCCGAGTCGAGGTCGTCGGCCAGGCAGCCGCTCCGGGAGTCGTACAGACCTGCTCCCGACAGCCCCGGCAGGTCCTCGGCGTTGGTGCTGCTGCGAAAACGCAGCCGGGTGACCAGCCCCGCGGCGCCATAGGCCTGGCGAACGGCCGCTTCGAGCGCCTCGCCGAATCCGGGCAAGTGCTCGGCGGCGCGCATGCGGCCCCGGAGCTCCGACAGGCGGCGCTGCTTGGTATCGGCGTCCGTGAACACCCGGGGATCGGCCAGCAGCGCCGCGACTTCGGCGTTGAACCCGCGCCGCTCCATGAAATCTGCATAGGCGCGGAACGGAATCGCAAAGCCGTCCACGCGGTTCTGCTCGGGCAGGATCCGGGACAGCTCTCCGAGGTTCGCGGCCTTGGTGCCGAACGCCGCGATATCCGCCGAGCCGAGCGAGGCCAGGGCTGCCGGCGAGGTGACCTCCAGGTCCGCGGCTGGATCGCCGAGCGGCGGCCGGCGGGCGCTCCAGAACGCCTCGGCGTCTTCCAGGCGCGCGGGCTCGATCTCCACGTGGGCTCCCCGGGCCGTGAGGTGGACCAGGCCATGGGCGAGCGCGCGGAGCACGCTGTTGTCGAATACGCCCGGCACCGCGGCGCTCGGGATCCCCTTCTCGCGCAAGCGCAGGTTCACGTGGCTGGCCAGGCTCTGCGGCTGCCGCGTGACGAGGCCGGCGACCAGCCCCAGATCGCTCGGCGCCGCGTCGATCACCAGCACGTCGCGCGGTCCGGCGCTGCCTGCGGCGGCGCCATCCACGATCTTCAGGTAACCGTACGCCTCGCCCTCGCTGTACGTCTCGGCGGACAGCCCGCTCAACAGCGCATCCGGGTCGACCAGCGCGACGCCTGCTGCCACGAGCTTGTCGGCGATGGCTTGCACCGCCGCGGTCTGGGCAGATCCATCCGGTGAGAACACCAGGAAGCGCTCGGCGAACGGGCTACACCCCTTGAGCCGCCGGTCGGCTTGCACGATGTCGTCGACCGTCAGGAGCTCATCGGGCGCGGCTTCGCTGTAGACCGTGTACGCCAGCACGCCCGCCGCTCCCGTCAGAGGATGAGGCGTGGCCGGGTAGAGCTTCAGGCCGCCGCCCCACATCACGCGGCTGGCGCGGCGCAGCACCATGTCCGCATAACGTTCCGGCGCGAGCGCCGCGTACTCCGGGAAGGTACGAAGGAACTGCAAATGGTACGGGTGGTCGTCGGTATTCTGAAACAGGCACGCTGCGCCGGAGAACACCGCCGGAGGCTCGCGGCCGTCGACGATCGTCAGGTACTTCACCTCCGCGCCCTCGCCTGCCAGGGAGGTGTAGTCGTCGCGCGTGACGAGCTCCGTGAGATACTCCGCGTCAGCCCCCGGCGCTCCCCCCGCGCCGGCGGCGTTCACGGCCGAGGAATCGTTACATGCGGTCAACGCGACCGCCGAAAGCAAGACCGATACTCGCGCCGAGGTCCTAGGTTGCATCGATTGGGTTTCCCTCCCCGACGTGGCCGGAGTTGAGCAAACGTGATGCCAGGCTGGCGGCCGCGCTGGTCGCTGCCGAAGCGGCGTTCGAAGGGCCGCAGCCGCGACATCCGCGTCGCGGAGTGTGCCGCGGCCGTCATGGCACAAAGCCCCTTGGCGCCACCAGCGAGAACCAGCCGTCCTCCTCGGCGATTGGGAAGATAGTCCGCGCAAACCCATTTCAACTTGTCAAGAAATTTGCGCCAGCGCATGCAACGTGGCTGTACGGTCGGACGGCCACCACGAGGAGATTGACTTTCGGATCGCGTTTGGATTTCCTGGCCCCCTGTGCCGCCGCGATCGGAGAGGAATTCATCATGAATGCGCGTTATGCGATTGGACTCATCGTCGTTGGTTGTGGTTGCGCGGGTTCGACGCCGAGCGCCTCGAGCCCGCCGCCGAGCGAACCGCTCGCGAGCGCCGAAGCTCCCGCGCCCGCGCCGCCGGCACCGGCACCTTTGCCAACGACGCCCGCGGCCGAGCCCGCGGCGACTGCGAGCCTCCCCAAGCTGGCGCCCCCCGAAACCCCCGATGCCATCAAGGCCCCGAGCACGGCCAACCTCGTATTGAAGGCAAACGCCAAGGGCGCACAGATCTACGTGTGCGGCAAGAAGAAGGAGCCCAAGGCGAAATTCGAGTGGACGCTCAAAGCCCCGGACGCGACGCTCTCGGACGAGGCAGGAAAGACGCTCGGCAAGCATTACGGCGGCCCGACGTGGGAAGCGGCAGACGGCAGCAAGATCGTCGGTGCCATGAAGGCCAAGGTCGATGCTCCCGACGCCACCGCGATCCCCTGGCTGCTCCTGGAGATCAAGTCGACCGAGGGGCAAGGCGTGCTCAGCCACGTCGCGTGGATTCAGCGCGTCGAGACCGTGGGCGGCAAAGCTCCGGCGGACGGCTGCGACAAAGCGCACGATGGCGCCGAAGCGCGCATCGACTATAGCGCGACCTACTACTTCTACGCGAACCCGTGAGCTCGCTCGCTCTCCGAGCCCGCTCGGACAGCCGCGTTGGCCCTGGCCGCCGCCCCGCGCGCCGAGCCGAGATTTGAACGGCCCGCTCGGCCGTTCGCTGCTCGTCCACCGCCATGAACGGCGCCCCGTCGAAACGGCCGCCGAACGACGTCATGTGCACGCAGGCTGTGGAGTGCCGTCACGCCCGCGAGACCTGTGCAGCCGGGGCACCAGCGTCAGGCTCCGCGGTCGGGCGGACCTCCGTGATGAGCTCCCGTCCAAGCATCAGCACCGCGGCGTGGAACACCCACAGGTGGCTGAAGTCGATGCTCAGCGTCGCGAGGGTGCCCATGTGGAACAGCAGCGCCACGCCGAGGAGGTACTTGCGCGCGCCGCGCACCGGGAAATAGAGGATGAACGCGAGCTCCATCAGCAGGGCAGCGCAGGAGAACACGCGTGATATCTCCGCTGACCGGGCCAGAAGGAGACCGAGCGGCTCTCCCTGTCTCAGCATGGCGATCTGCATGGTGGTCCCCTCGAGCGCCCAGTCCCAGCCCGATCGCATGAGCTTCGCGACAGCCGACTGGAAGTACACGAGAACCACGACGAGCTCCATGCAGCGGAACGACGCGCTGGACGCCCACGCGTCGGACCGCGCGCCAGGCCGATGCAGCACCATGAGCCCGCACAGCCACACCACATGGATGCGCGCGTCGACGAACCCGAACATGTTATGCCACGCATCCAGGAGGAGCATGCTGGCGAAGAACCCGAACGCAGCCAGCCGGAACGCCACATTGAAGAGCGCCGCGGCCGCGCAGAGCGTCGCGATGAGCTTGACGCCGAGCAGCACCGCGTGGGAGGGGAACGGCAGGCCGAGGACCGCAGCGACGCCGATAGGTCGATAGAGGTGCGGGCTCATCGCGGTGTAGAACGACCAGTCCCAGCGCCAGACCTCCCAGAGGCCGTACGGATAAAGGACGAACCGGAACCGGTCCAGGAACCGCGATGCCGGGGCGTGGAGCAGGAACTCCTGCCACCGCCGCCAGAGGTGCTCCGCGGCGCTCACGGCGCCGAGCCCTCGACGGTGCAAACGTGCTTTTCCTCGGAGCGCACGACCCTCTCGGTCATGGCGCCGCTCGGAGACCGGACAAACTCTACCTCTTCGGCCACGATCGAGAGCCTGCGGAAGCGGCCCTCCAGGACCGAACGGCAGAGATCCGCGCGCTGCTCCGGCGGGGCCGGATCCAGGAACGTGGCGTAGGATGCGTGGTTTGCCTGGAAGAACGGCACGTGCACCACGTCCCACGGCCGATGACGTCGTCCGTGCTCGTCGACGTAGAGGACGCGCTCCATCACAATCCCATCGGGCCAGTGTCGATCGAACATGCGATAGGCGTTGAGCGGGTAAAGGCTCTCGCGCGTCGCGCTGGCCGCGGTCTGCAAGGCCACGATCCCCAGGAATAGCAGCGAGCCGCACGCCGCGCGAAGGCTAGGTTTCACCGAGCACCTCGACTTGCATTTCATGATTGTCCGAGATCGCTCGCCAGGCGGCCGGACAGCAGAACGTCACCGGCAGCCCGCGCTGCAACCCTTTGTGGCAACCTGCGCCGGGGTTCCACACCTCGACGTCGCCGTCGTGCGAGAAACCGAGCACGATGTCGAGCGGCAGGGTGAGCCGCAGCGGCGGTAGGCGGAGGACGCGGCCATCGCGCTGGCGCAGGAGCTGGCGGCTCGAGCGCAGCACGACGTGATCGCCGTGGAAAGACCCCTCGGCGATGTCGCCGATCACGAGCGCCGAGCGCCGAGGCGGCGGCCTGCCAGGGCAGAGAGGCCGCACCTCCAGGCAGCGCTGGCGGACCAGGGGATGCCATGAGCCGTCAACCGCCCGCAGATTGCCAGTCGCCGCACGGAGGAGCTCCTGGCGCCCGTCGCGACCCGCGAGCAGCCGGACGGGCCGGCCCGACGTGCCCTCGTCATCCCAGGGCGTGAAGCCGATCCACTCCGGATGACCTGGCGTATCCCAGACATCGAAGCTCAGCGCCTTGAACCGGCGCCAGACGATCGGCCCGACATGGTCGTCCCCCTCGAGGCGGTGGCCCAGCGCCTCATGCAGCAGGTAGCCGAACGCGGGAGGCCGCAGCTCGAGCACCTCCGCGTCGAGCTCGCCTGCGTTCGCGGCGGGCAGGTCCAGGTGCTCCACGAGGGCCTGCGCCCAGCGCCGCACGCGCTGGGCACTGCCGCGGTCCCACACGCTCAGGAACGAGAAGCTCTCGCCGTCGCGGGAGACATCGAGGTACGCGCTCCTACGCCGCAGCGGCGGTCGCGCGGGCCGGCGGAGCTCCCGCACCTCCTCACGCAGCTCCAGGCGCACGGCGTCGAAGGAGCGGGCGAGGTCGCTGGCCACCTCATAAAGCACAGGAGCCCTCAGCCCGCCGGCAGACGGGGCGTCCGCGGTCCCGCTGCGAACGTGCCCGGAAGCCGTCCGTTGCCAGAAGTTCGCCTCCGACCTCGCTCGCGTCAACACGAGACGACCGCGCTGCCAGCGGAAGTCCCTCACGCTCCGCGCCTGGATGCGATGGACCGAACGCTTCATGCTTCGATGTGGCCACAGTTCCAGCACGAGCGATCACGGCGGTAGGCGCGGCGGTCGATCTCGAGCGTGAACGGATCCACCGTGAGCTCGGTGCCCATCGAAGCACAATCGGCGAAGCCCCCCAGATATTTGATGATCTCGAGCGCGCCGATCGAGCTCACGAGCGCGTTGACGGGACCGAAGGACGGCGCCTGATAGCGACGGTTGAGCGCCTCGTGCAGCTCCGCCATGTCGCGCGCGCCGCCCTTGGCCCGGCGCTTTTCGGAGCGCGGCTTGAAGCAGTGGTAGCACGACGTCCGCCCCGCCACGGTCATCGGCCCGATGACCCCCGTGGCGTCGCGGTATCCCAGGTTCACATAGGGGATGCGTCGCTTCACGCAGGCGAGATCGACCCACTCGTGGATGGTGGCTGGCTGGTCCGCAGAGAGCACGACGAAGTGCACGCCCTTCAGCGCGGCGCTCAGCTCTCGCGCGCTGCTGACCTTGAGCGGGACCGGACGGACGAGCGTGCCCCGGTTTCGCTCGGCCAGCCGCTCCGCTGCCACGTCGATCTTGGGTCGCCCGACGTCCTTCTCCGTGAACAGCACCTGACGGGTCAGGTTGCTGAGCTCGATGTCGTCGAAATCGATGAGCCGCAGCTCGCCGAAGCCGGCTCCGATGAGCGCCATCGAGACCCAGTTGCCGATTCCGCCCATGCCCACCAGCGCGACGCGCCGCCGCGCGAGGCTGGCCTGCACGGCGATCGGGTCGGCGCCCGCGAGATCGTAGAACAAAAGATGGCGATCGTACCGGCGAAAGCGCTCTGGAACGGGCTTGGCCGGGCGCAGGATGCCCGCGGACTTCAGGTCTCGTCCGAGCCGCTGCGCCTTGGCGGGGCGCTCGCGCACGCGCCGAGCCGCTGATGAGAGCGTGGTGGGCTTCAGGAAGCCGAGCAGGAAGTCGAGCCCCTCGCTGTCCAGCGTGAGCTCCTTTCGCAGCCGATCCGTGTGACCCAGCGTGAGCTGAACAGCTCCGTCTCGCGTCGCTTCAGCGCGCTCCAGCCCGAGGTAGCGTGGGATCTGAAGCTTCGATGCGCGCTCACTGCGTGCTTTGGTTGCATTTTGCATAGAGATACCTATCGCGCACCGCTCCCCGGTGCATCAGATAACATCGCAGGTGCCCTTCCCGAACCATGCCGGCCTTCTCGAGGACGCGCATCGAGGCGACGTTGTCCGGATCGACATAGGCCTCGATACGCGCCACGCCCAGATCGGCGAAGCCTCGATCGAGCGCGAGCGAGGCCGCCCTCGTCGTGATACCCCGCCCCCAGTGTCCGCGGGCGAGGACATAACCCAGCTCCGCCCTGCAGGACGCCGCTCCGGACCGGCGGTCGAGGGTGATGGCGCCGACCGGCGTAGCGTCCAGGCAGATGGCCATGAACCACGGGTGTGATTCAGCGACGTCTGCGAGGAAGCGGCGGGCGCGCTCACGATCCTGGTAGCTGTCCCAGAACAATGAGCGAGTCACCTCAGGGTCGGACGCCCACGTCATGAATGCGTCCAGATCACCCGCGCAGAGCGGGCGCAGTGAGACATCCAGTTCATGTATGCTTCTTGTCATTCTTCACCACGAGCAGGAAGATCACCATGAGCACGCACAACCCGATGGATACGGTCGAGAAGAGGTTGTAGAGGTTCACGACAGATAGACGCTCGCCGTCCCGGCCCGAGAGCTGCCAGTGGATGATGGCGAGGGCGCCCATCATGCCGATGCGAGAGAACAGGCTCAACGAGCTCAGGACCGATGCGCGCGACGAGGAGGTGATGCGCTCGTTGATGCGGGCGCTCAGGAAGCTCCGCACCGAGGCAAGGCTGCCCTGGAGCAAGCAGAACACGACGAGCGCGGGAAGCCAGGCGCGCATCTGGCCGACGAGCATGTACAGGACGGAGAAGCTCATGAAGAGCGTCAGCATGAACGACGCGCTGCGTACCCATGCTCTCTTGGCGATGGCAGCGTAAACAGACCCGAACACGGCGGAGGCGCCGGCGTAAGCGATGAAGGTCGTGCCCAGGGCAGTGCTCTCGACGGAAGGATCGAGCTCCTGGAAGAGCGGCTGCCAGTAGTGGAGGATCGGCTGGATCACGAGCTGCACCAGCAGGCTCGCGAGGAACAGCGGCAGCACGGTCGGCCGCAGGATGCCGTCGGCGAAGGCGTTGCGCAGGTGCACACGGAGCGGCGTGTGCTCCGCCGCGACGCGAGAGTCCTGCACGTCGCGAGGGAGCGCGAACACGAGCCATGCCATCGCGGCACCGAACGTGAGCGCCGCGCCCAGGTACGGCAGCCCCACGCCGTGGGCTGCGATGAGCCCGCCAGCGAAGCCGAACGCCATGACCGCAACGCTGTTGCACGTCTGGTTGAGGTAAAAGAAGCGATCGAGGTGCTGCGGTGAGCTCGCGAGCCCCGACGAGTCGATGGCGTAGGCCTCGTAGCAGCCGGACCAGAAGCAGAGCGACAGGGCGGTCAGGCATTCAGCGATGCAGAACCACACCCAGGTATCGCAAGTGAAAAAGAGCAAGAACCCTGCGCCGCCGAGCAGCAGCGCGAGCGCAAGGCTAAGCCGCCGCCCGACCACGTCTGCCACGAGACCGGTAGGAAACTCACCGACGAGAATCACGGCCGCTTGGACCGACTTCAACGTCGCGATGTCCTGCAGCTGGAAGCCCCTGGACAGGAGGAAGAGCACCGACGTTGCGCCGACGAACATTCGTCCGCCCTCGAAGAGCATGTCGAGAGCAAGAAATCGGCCCATCCTCGGCGGCGCAGGGGCGAGGGGGGCGTCGATGTGCTCTGACACGGTGGGCATGGAGTTCCTGTTGGGACGTGTCGACACTATCAATCCATCGAGGTCGATTCAAGCGCAAAATGGACGGCAACTCGCCCTCACGGTGCACGTCGATCCGCCATGGAAGACAGGTGGTCAATGATGGGCTGCGCCACGAGGGACGCCATCGCGCCTGGTCGTGATTGTCCTGTTGACGGCGGCGCGCCGCGGAGGCGAGTTCATCGCCGCCGCGGCGCGACCAATGTCCCTGTAGTCGCGGTCGCTAGTTACGGACCGAGCCCGCGTTGCGCACCGAACCCGCGTTGCGAACCGAGCCGGCGTTGCGAACCGAGCCGGCGTTGCGCACCGAGCCCGCGTTGCGAACCGAGCCGGCGTTGCGCACCGAGCCCGCGTTGCGCACCGAGCCGGCGTTGCGCACCGAGCCGGCGTTGCGCACCGAGCCGGCGTTGCGCACCGAGCCGGCGTTGCGAACCGAGCCGGCGTTGCGAACCGAGCCCGCGCTCTTGATGACGATCTTCATGCTGGGTTACCTCTCCTTTTACGCGTTATGCGTGTGGTCTGTAAGAAACGGCGTCTTGCCGCAGTGATGCGTGGTCTACTGAAGTGGTCTCTTGTCGTGAACGCACGCTGCGCGTTCACCTTGCCTCATACGAACACGTTGAAAGCTCCGGCTCTTCCTCCTTCGCTAGGAGCGTTCGCCTTAAGCGTTCAAGCTAGACTCTTCATTCCTTGTTTGGAAGCGTCGAAAATGTGCTGTTGGTCGGCTGATGTCTCGCGTCCCATGCGTTGGTCCGGTCATTACGCCTGTTCGAACGCGAGGACGCCGGCGTGCGGGTCGCAGCCCCACGCGCCAGCGGGTCGGGTGCGCGAGGGTCGGATGGCCCAGCTCGACCGTCGTCCCTCGCGGGCCTCGCATCGCCGACGCAAACCCGAACTTCGGCGGGCAAGAGGGCCCGTGGCCGCGTGCGTCGGCGCCGCGGCCTCGCCGGCAGCGTCGCCGGCGGACAGCGGGTTGATGGTTACCGTAGCGGGCGGCCTGCCCGAGCTCGAGCCGCCGTACCGCCGGAGCCGCGGCCCCGGCGCGCTCGAGCCGTCCCTCCGGGGCCCGTCATCGCCGCAGCGCACCGCAGCGCCGGCGCCGACGAGACTGCATAAGTGCCAGAGGAGCAGAAGTCGACGCATCGCCGCACGCTCCTGCTGCAAGCAGTTGCCATCTCCGGTCTCGGAGCTCGGGGCGAAATGCATTAGAGTCGATCGGCAGGTCGAGGCGTGGAAGGGCGCCGAGCTCCGGCGCCGGGTGGGAGCAGCGCGATGAACGAGATCAATTTCTACAAGCTTCCGCGTACCATCCAGGACGGCGTGATCGAGGCGTTCCGCGGGCGGTTCGCGCCGGCGCCGATCGTCAGCCGGTTCGGGACTCGGCGCACCATCGTCGCTTGGCTCGCGGTCAGCGCCGCCTCGGGCCTCCTGCTGGCGGGGCTCTGTGCGGCCGGCCTGGGCGACGTCAACAGCGTTCTCGCGCTCCACCCGAGGTCGGCGGCCGCCGCGTACGTGGTGCTCGCCGCGACCACCGTCATCGGCGTGCTCCGGGCGCTCGCCTACAACGCCGACCTCGTCACGCTGCCGTTCGCGCCCGGCCTGTTCGTCTTCCCCGCGAACCTGGTCGACGCGCGCGACCACAGGCTCCGGGTCTTCTCGCTCGCGGAGCTCTCGCGCGTCTCGGCGGGCCCTCGCGGCGCCGTGGTCCTCACGTTCGGCGGCACGCAGCACGCCTTTCCCCTCGAGGACCCGTCGCGCTCGGACGACGTGATCCGGGAGGTCGAAGCGGCGTGCAGCCGCATGAAAGCGAAGCCCGACGCCGCGGAGCTGCGCCGGCTCGATCCCTTCGAGCCGCCTGCCATCCAGAGCCCGTTCGCGTCGCCGATCCCGCTCTCGCGCGAGGTCCCCGGGTGGCAAAGCTATGCGTGGCTCCTCGCGGCCGCGATCGGCGTGGCCCTCGGCCTGGGGCTCTTCTTCCTCCGCAACCGGATGAGCGACGCGCGGATGTACGCCGCGGCGCGGGAGCGCGACGACGTGGCCGCGTACCAGAGCTACATCGCGCGCGGCCGCGGCCACGCGGAGGTCGTCTCCCAGGTGCTGCTGCCACGGGCCGAGCTGCGCCTCGCGGTGGCGAAAGGCTCGGTCGAGGCCATCGACGACTTCCTCCGCGCCCACCCCAAGACGGGCATCCAGGGCGAGGTCGACGCGGTCCGCCGCGCCGCGCTCGCCGCGGAGCTCGAGCGGGCGCGGGAGGTGGGTACGCTCGCGGCGCTGCTGGCGTTCGCGGAGCGCTACCCGAAGCACGGCCTGGACAAGACGTTCAACGACGCCAGGCACGCGCTCTATGCGCGGGCTCTCGATCGGTACAAGAGCGAGATGCCCGAAGGGGGCGAGCAGAACGCGGACTTCGTGAGGCGGCTCCTGGCCTACGCGGAGCGCGTGGGGCCCAGGAGCACGCCGCAGGGCCTCCGCGGCCCGGCCGTCCAGGTCCGCTTCCGGCGGCTTCCGTCGCAGGACCTGGAGCGCGCCGACGACATCGTTAGGAAGATCCCGATGTTCAGCGGCGCCGCGTCCCTGCCGAGCCGCTACGTCGATGCGACCCGCCTCGATCCCCAGGAGAAGCGGACCGCGTCGGCCCTGGTGGACGGGTTCGCGCGGGGGTTCGAGCCGGAGCTCGTCACCTTCGAGCCGGGCCCGCCCTTCGAGGGCTCCGCCGAGGAGCAGCTCACCGTGACCTCCCCCTCCCTCGTGGTGAGCTATCGCGTCGAGTCGTCCGGGATCGCCCATGCCAGCAAGAAGCCGCAGATCATCATCATGGGGCTCAAGTTCCTGTTCAAAACGGAGTTCATCTTGCCCGGAGACGCGGAGCCGCTGCTCACGAGCTACAAGATCTCGCGGCGTGTCCCGGCCGGGCTCATCCAGCAGCAGACCCCCGCCCCGCGCCCCGGGGTCCTCGAGGCCATCGTCTACGAGGCCATGATGCGCGAAGCCTTCATCGACCTCGAAGAGCGCTACCTCTCCAAGTGGTTCCGGAAGCGCGACGCGCCCAAGTGAGGGTGGACGCGGCGGGCGCGCGCGACGCCGGGATCTCGCGAACGGGCGCCGCGGCGGGGGCTTTACGAATGCTGCGGCTTCGCCGATCCTCGTGCAATGCACCTACGTCTCGCTCCTGCTCTGGCTCTCGCTGTTGCGCTCCATAATTCCGGGTGTTCGGACGCCGGCACGGGCGACCCCGGCGGCTCCGGCGGCTCCCAGGCCGGCTCCGGCGGCGGGGGCACGGGGGGCGCTGGCGGGAACGAGCTCGGCGAGATCGCCGGCGCCGGTGGGGGGAGCGGGCTCACGACCGACGTGAGCGTCATCATCACGGCCGACAACGCGTACGGCTTCGGCTACGGGACCGGCGACAAGCTCCTGAATTACTTCGGCGGCATCGAGAACCCCTTCGCCGACGAGATCTTCTCGTGTCCCGTCGGCCATGGGCCCGAGTCGTACACGGTGCCGGCGCCATCCGCGGACGCCGGGCACTATCTTTACATCATCACCTACGCCGACATGTCCACGACGCAGGGCGTGATCGGCCAGTTCTTCCGCGAGGGCGCGGAGCCCGTCTTCACGGGCAACGGCGCGTGGGAGGTCTGCGCGACCGGCGAGGACTACGACCTCGGCTCGCACGGGCCGACGCTGGAGACGATCGACCAGCACATCGCGCGCTGCAACGGCGGAGGCCTGGATCCGGAGACGACGAGCGCCGGCTGGGTGACGACGGAGGTGTCCGACCGCGGCCATGTCGTGTTCGGCGAGGCGAACGACACCGCCACCGACGTCCCGCAGCCCGGCAACGAGTTCCCCATCGTCTGCGGCATCGACGAGGGGGCCCGGTGGATGTGGTATGAGTGGAACCCGAGCCGCACGGCCGGCAGCCCGTTCATCTGGCCCAACGCCAGCGACAACGTGATCAAGGATTTCCTGATCTTCCGGCTGGGCGCCGAGTTCGTGCCCGAGCCGCCACGCTAGCGATGGCTGGAGGTGCACCTCATGCTGCTCGACCGATCCTTTCGACGAACGCTCCTTGCCGGTCTCCTGCTGAGCGCCGGCCCGTCGACAACAGCTGCGCTCCTCATCGCAGCGCCGGGCTGCAGCGACTGGCTCGGCCGGGACGACATCCGCTGCTTCGAATGGCCCGACGAGCTCGGGGCGTGCCTGGACCGCGAGCAGGCGGTGGAGGAGCTCAACATGATCGATCGAAGTTGCAACGACCAGGTCGTGTCGGTGGAGAGCGCGAAGCAGCGAGACGGATTGTGCTGCTACAAGGTGACCGCCAGGAACTACTCCCGCGGCTGTCCCACGACGAGCGCTGCCAGCGCCGGGGGCAGTGGCCCGGTCAAGGGCAGTGTTGGCCACTCGGGGGGCGGTGGCGACCAGTCCGGGGGCGGTGGCGGCCAGTCCGGGGGCGGTGGCGGCCAGTCCGGGGGTGGTGGCGGCCAGTCCGCGGGCGGTGGTGGCCAGTCCGGTGGTGGCGGCGGCCGGTTTTGACTGAAACCGGCTGGATCAGACTGGGAGTCCCAAAGCAGGGAGCCGCAGCCCCGGCGCGCCCAGGAGCGACGACACTGCTGCCACCATGGATACCACACGCCCGACCGCCCGCTCCTGGACTGGGTGACGGCCGCGCGCTGCGTCAGGCCATCAGCGCGTCGAGCTGCCCGGGGAGGCCCCGCCCGACAGCAATGCGATGAGGCCGTGCGGGGCGGTCTCGCCGAAGCAAAGCTCGAAGGTCGCCGCGGCTTCGGGGGCGGCCTTCGCTCCACGAACGAACATCTCTTCTTCGTACTCGGCGAGCGCGGCTTCGAGGTCATTCGGGCGCGCGGCGATGGCCCTGCCGAGCTCAGCGCCGTCGACCATCGCGAGGTTTGCGCCTTCCCCGTCGGGCGGGCTCAGGTGCGCGGCGTCGCCGAGGAGCGTCACGCCGGGCACGCGATCCCAGCGGTGCCCGGCGGGGAGCTTGTGGATCATGCGCGGGACCGGAGCGGTCTCGCCGTCGGTGATGAGCGCGGTCAGGGCCGGGGCCCAGCCGTCGAACTCCGCGGCGACGCGCGCCCGCGCCGTCTTCGGGTCGGTGAAGTCGATGCCCTCGATCCACGCCTTTGGCCTCGTGAGCGCGACGTAGGTGTGGAGGACGCCGTTCGTCTCGCGGTGCGTGACGATGCCTTTGCCGGGCGTGAGCGCGTAGAACGCGCCCCCGCCGACGAGCCTGGCGCTGGCGGAATGCCGCGCGTCGGCGTCGAGCAGGTACGTCTCGACGTAGGTGGTGCCGACATATTCGGGCTTCGCGTCGGAGAGGAGCGGCCGGATCTTCGACCACGCGCCGTCGGCGCCGACGACGAGGCCGGTGGTCACGGTCGACCCGTCCGCGAAGGTGAGCTCGTGCTCTCCGTCGCCGAGCGCGCGCACACCCGTGAGCTTGCGGCCCCATTGCACGGTGTCAGGCGGGAGTGAGTCGAGGAGGATGCGCCGGAGGTCGCCGCGGAGCACCTCGGGGCAGCTACGTCATCGGGGTGAGCGTCCAGAACGCCACGGCGAGCCAGTTCGCGCGCCGCGAGCTCGCGCCGTCGACGAACCGCGTCGACTTCCTCGAGGCGGCAGCGGCGCGCTGGAGCGAGCTCGACGCCCGCGAGTACCCGTTCACGCGAAGCGTCGCCGCCCACCTCCCCGGCCACGACGACCGCGGAGAGTTCCTCGCCGGGATCGACCTGATCCTCGCCGGAATCGCGGGCTCGAAGTGAGCCGCGGAAACCAGCGCGTACAGCGTGGCTGTATGGTGGGATAGCCGCTACGAGGAGATTGACATTCGGATCGCGTTTGGATTTCCTGGCTCCTGTGGCGCTCAATGGTACACCGACGACGCTGCACCTGCGGCGCATCGCGCATCGCGCATTGGAGCAGCGACGCGGGGGAAGCGTCGCAGGACGGCGAATCTACGATTGTCGGGCTCGTCGTTCGTACTTGAGCAGCAATCTTTAGAGAAAGGAAGCGCCTATGAATTTGAGAGAGCTGAGCATTGCGACATTCAACCTCTTCAACCTCAACGAACCTGGATTGCGGATGTACTCGGACCCGGAGGGCTGGACCCAGGATCAATACAATCTCAAGCTCCAATGGGTCGCCCGGCAGCTGAAAATGCTGAAACCCGACGTTTGCGGGTTCCAGGAATTATGGCACCGCGACTCCTTGGACAACTGCTTGCAGGCCGCGGGCATGACGGAGGATTACGATGTGCTGGCGCCGCCAGAGGCTACGGGAACGAAAATCGTCTGTGCCGCCATCGTACGCAAGGGGCTCCTGGAAGGCCAGCCGGACTGGATAGAGCGTTTCCCCAGAAAATTCGTCCTGCAATCCAGCGGCGACGATCCGCAGACGCCGGACATCAACGTGAGCATCAGCGGCTTCTCCAGGCCGGTCCTCCACTTCACGATAAAACCGCGCGAGAACGACCCTGCGATTCATGTCTACGTCTGCCACTTCAAATCCAAGGCGCCGACGAAGGTGTTCAACGAGGCCTGGTACAAGGCAGACAGGACTACATATTCAAAGCACTCGGCCGGGCTCGGGTCGGCGCTCTCGACGATCCGTCGAACGGCCGAGGCGGCGGCGCTTCGCTTCCTTTTGACAGAACAGATGAAGGGCAACAATACACCCGTCATCGTGATCGGCGATATCAACGATGGACAGCAGAGCAACACTGCCAACGTACTGACCGGCCAACCGAAGTACCTGGTAGGCGATTCGGCTGGAGGTGGAGACACCGCGCTCTATACCGCGCAGACCTTGCAGGAGTATCGTGACACAAGGGACGTCTACTACACGCATGTCCACCAGGACATACGTGAATCGCTCGATCACATCCTGGTGAGCCAGGAGTTTTACGACAACAGCCGCAAACGCCTATGGATGTTCAACGGCATGACGGTGAACAATGATCATTTGAACTTCGAGGATCACAAAGCCGACGGCACCAACGATCACGGCATCATTCGCGCGATCTTCAAGTACAAGCCGATGAAGAAGGAAGCGCAGGACGTGATCGAAGAAGAGGCTTGAGCCCGCTCGCGAGCCCCGCGGCTTTGCGCGCTGTGACGCCCGCTGGCTGCGGAGTGAACGCGGCCTCCTCGATGCATCGATAATACTGCGTCACTTTTTCGAGGAGCAGAGCGGCGGGCGACCGCACAGGAGACGGGCCCAGATCGGCGTTTTCGGCGCGCAAGCGCACTCCGGTGCGCTGAGCACCGAAAACGTCGAGGTGGGCCCGTATCCGAAGCGGGCGACCGCCGCTCTAGAAGGGGATGAAGTCCTGATCGCCTGGGGCGTGCGGCACGCGCCCGTTGCTCGATGCGCCGCCGCCGCTCAGGGGACCCTTCTGCGGCGGCCTCCACAGCGCCTTGCCGCCGCGGCGGTCCGGTAGACGCCCCGGCCCCGCAGGCCTCTGGCCCGGGTCGCCGTCGCTCTCCTGCGCGAGGCGGAACGACGCCATCACGTTCTGGAGCTGCTCTGCCTGCGCCGAGAGCTCGGCCGCCGTGCTGGCGAGCTCCTCGGAGATCGCCGCGTTGCGCTGCGTGGACTGCTCTATCAGCTCCACCGCCCCGCTGATCTGGGCCACGCCGTTCGACTGCTCCTTGGATGCCACGGCGACGCCCTGCACCAGCTCCGCGGTCTCCCGGATCGACGGGACGAGCTCCGCGATGAGCTGTCCCGAGCGCTCCGCGACGACGATGCTCGACGCGGCGAACGAGCCGATCTCCTTCGCCGCATCCCGGCTTCGCTCGGCCAGCCGCCGCACCTCCGTGGCGACCACGGCGAAGCCCTTGCCGTGCTCGCCCGCGCGAGCCGCCTCGATCGCGGCGTTCAAGGCGAGCAGGTTCGTCTGGTACGCGATCTCCTCGATGATCACGATCCGCTGGGTGATCGCCTTCATCGCCTCGACCGTCTCCCGGACCGCCTGACCGCTCTGCTCCGCGTCCCTCGTCCTCCGGTGCGCCGTCTCCTCGACCTGCTTGCAGTTGGCGGCGTTCTTCGCGATCGTGCCGCTCAGCTGCTGCAGGCTGGTCATCGTCTCCTCCACGGACGCCGCCTGCTCGCTGGTGCCCTGCGACAGGCTCTGCGCCGTCGCCGAGAGCTGCACCGAGACCGAGGAGACCGAGACCGCGCCGCCCCGGACCTCGCCGATGAGGCCCGCCAGGCGCTCCGACATGGCCTTCACGGCGCCGAGCATCTGGCCGAACTCGTCGGAGCTCTTCACCGTGACCTGGCCCGTGAAGTCGCCCCCGGCGATGCGCTGGTGGATCGACACCGCCTGGGTGAGCGGCAAGAGGATCATCCTGCTGAAGACGACGGCGAGCACGGCGGCGACGATGATCGCGAGAAGACCTCCTATCTGCAGCGTCACGTACATCGTCCTGACGAGCGCGTTCGTCGCCGCCTGCCGCTGGGCAAGGAGGGAGATCTCCTCGTCGTCGATCTCCTTGAGCGCCGTGCGCATCTGGTCCATGAGGCCCTTCCCGCGCCCGTGCCTGACCTCCTCGACGGCGCGATCCGCCGGCGCCCTCGCCTCGTCCGCGCTGCGGCGGTACTGGATGATCGGCTCCAGCACGGAGGAGAGCCACTCGTCGTGGAGCTTGTCGATCCTGTCGAGGCGCGTCTGCTGGCGCGGGTTGTCCCTGGTGAGCTCCCGGGCACGGCTCAGGCTTTTATCGAACCGGTCTCGCCCGCTGCGGTACGGCTCCAGGAACGATTCCACCCCGGTGATGACGAAGCCGCGCTCTCCTGTCTCGGTGTCGAGCAGCGACGCCATGATCTCTCTCGTCGTGAGCATCACCTCGTAGGTGTGCTGGTCCCACGAGCGGGCCTCGTCGAGCTCCGCGAACCTCATGTAGGACGTGCCCGCCAGTCCGAGGACGATGACGACCATGGCGGCGAAGCCGAGGTAGAGCTTCCGGCCTACTCCGATATGCGCAAGCATGATGCATGCTCCGGGCTAGATGTGGTGCGGCTTCCTGCGAGCCCCGCCGGGGGCGGGAGCCGATAAACGGATGGCGCGACGCACCGCACGCGGTGGTCCGTCCCGTGGAGGCCCTCGGCGTGTCCGAGGAACAGGTACCCTGAAGGCGCGAGGCTGGCGATGAGCCTCGCCACGATCGACGCCTTCGTCGCGGCGTCGAAGTAGATGAGGACGTTCCGGCAGAAGATCAGATCGAACAGGCCGAATCGCTTGGGCGCCGCGTCGAGCAGGTTGAAGCGCCGGAAGGTGATGAGCCTGCGCAGCTCCGGCCGGGCCTTCATGAGGCCCGCGCTCGCGCCCGTCCCGCGGAGCATGTAGCTGCGCAGGCGCTCCTCCGGGATCTCCGAGGCCCGCTCGATCGGCCACACCGCGCGTTGCGCCTGGTCGAGCGCGCGGACGGACAGGTCCGTCGCGAGGATGCAGATCCCCGGAGCGCCGGTCGACGCGGCGGCGGCCCATGGCGGCGCCTGTCCCGCCGTGTCGCTGCGATCCCGGGAGTGCAGGCTGTCGAGCAACGACATCGCTATCGAGTAGGGCTCTTCCCCGGTCGAGCAGGCCGCGCTCCAGGCGCGCAGCGGGCGGCGGCCGCGCGCGAAGGGCGCTCCGTGGCCCGCGCTCTCGTGCCACGCCGGGAGGATCTCGCGCTCGAGGAGCTCGAACTGAGCGCGCTCCCGGAAGAAATGGGTCTCGTTCGTGCAGATGCAGTCGAGCATGTGCACGAGCTCGCCCTCGCCGTCCGGCGCGGTCACGCGGCGGTAGTACTCGCCGAAGCTGCGGAGCCCGAGCGCGCGGAGCCGGGGCCCGAGGCGGCAGAGCAGGAGCGGCTTCTTCTGCGGGCCGAGCGCGATGCCCGAGGCGCGCTTGACGAGCCTCTGGAACAGCCCGAACTCCTCGTCGCTGAGGGCGCGCGGGCCCAGCTCGGTGAGCGAGATCATGGCCTGTCCCCTTCGCCGGCCGCCGCACCGTGGCCGCCAGGGAGCGCCGGCGGGGCCCCGGGGGCCGAGGGGCCGGGCGTCGTCGAGGCCAGGAGCTCCGCCGGCGAGAGGATGCGGTCGATGTTGAGCAGCAGCACGAGCTTCTGGCCCACCTTCGCCATCCCGAGCAGCTGATCCACGCGCACCTGCGCGCCAAAGGCCGGCGCCTGCTCGATCTCGTCCTCGGAGAGCGTGAGCACATCGCCCACACCGTCGATGAGCAGGCCGAGGCGGGTGTTCTCGCCGTCGAGCTCGGTCTCGACGATGAGGACGCACGTCCACCGGCTCACCCTCGTCGGCGGCAGCCCGAGCTTGACCGCGAGATCGATGACCGGCACGACGCGGCCCCGGAGGTTCATGGCGCCGACGATGCACGCTGGCATCATCGGGACCCGCGATGTGACGCTGTGCTCGACGATCTCCCGCGCCCGGAGGATGTTCACCGCGTACTCGTCACCCGCGATGATGAAGGAGATGTATTGCGACACGGGGCTCGACGCGTCGGAGATCATGACGCCTCCTTGGAGAGAGATGGCAAACGGGCGCCCTGCGCGCCGGGGCGCCGGCTCATCCTGGGCTGCCTCCGGCGGCCGATGGCGCTGCCCTGCGCTCGTCGGGGGCGTCGACCGGGCCGAGGTCCCCGAGGACGCCGCCGAGCAACGCGTCGACGTCGAGGATCATCGCCACGCTGCCGTCGCCGAGGATGGTCGAGCCGGAGATGCCCCGGACGCGGCGAAACAGCTGGCCGAGCGGCTTGACCACCGTGCGCCCCTCGCCGTCGAGGAGGTCGACAACGAGGCCGGCCT
This sequence comes from Sorangium sp. So ce117, assembly GCF_051524395.1. NCBI lineage: Bacteria > Pseudomonadati > Myxococcota > Polyangiales > Polyangiaceae > Sorangium > Sorangium sp. So ce117. The sequence continues at coordinate 1,809,280 of NZ_CP150309.1, read as the reverse complement.
CGGAGCCGTCGTGCGCGACGATGACGACGCGCTCCTCCGGCGGGGGAGATCCGCCGAGCCCGAAGAGCGCCCGGAGGCGGACGCACGGCAGCGCGCGTCCGCGCCGGATCATGAGCCCCTGGGCGCCGCCGTGCGCGAGCGCGCCGCGGGGCAGATCGCAGCAGGCGAGCACCGCGCGGAGCGGGATCACGTATCGCTCGGCGCCGATCCCGACGGAGAGCCCCTCGATGGTGGCCAGGGTGAGCGGGAGCTGGATCGACAGCGACGTGCCGTGCCCTTCGCGGCTCTCGATCCGGATCGTCCCCTGGATCGACTCCACGCTGCGCCGCACGACATCCATGCCCATGCCGCGCCCCGCCAGATGCGACGACTCCGCCGCCGTGGAGAACCCGGGCTCGAACACGAGGCTGAAGAGCTCATGATCGGGGAGCGCCTCGGGCGCCGGGTGCCTTCCCAGCGCGCAGACGCGGGCGGCGATGCGCTCGCGGCTCATCCCGGCGCCGTCGTCGGAGATCCGGAGCGCGATGCCGCCCCGCTCGTGCGCGGCGTGAAGGGTGATCGTGCCGCAGGGGTCCTTGCCCGCGGCGCGCCGCGCCTCGGGCGGCTCGATGCCGTGACAGATCGCGTTGCGCAGGATGTGCGTCAGGGCGTCCCGGAACCGCTCGACAACGGCCGTGTCCACCTCGACGTCGCCGTGCACGACGAGGAGGCGCGCCTGCCTGCCGTGCGCGTGCGCGAGATCGCGCACCGTGCGCTCGTAATGCCGGAACCAGGGGCCGACCGGCACCATGCGCGCGGCGCGCACCGCCTCCTCCAGCTCCTTGCAGAGCCGATCTTGCTCCTCCATCTCGTCGCGCAGCGCAGCGCCGGTATCGCCGCGCACCGCGCGGAGCGTCCGAGCGATCCTGTTCCGGCCGAGGGTGAGCTCTCCGATGAGATCCGCCATGCAGTCCAGCTTCTCGACGGCGACACGGATGCTCTTGATGCCGGTCGCTCCCTCCGCGTCGTCCTCGGTCGCGCGGCGCGCGCTCGTCGCCCCCGCGTCCTCCTTCGCCGTGAGCCCTCCATGCCGCGCCTGCTCCAGGCGCGCGACGACCTCTCTGTACGAGGTGCTGCGCTCGGCCTGCCCCCGCTCGACCTCGGCGACGAGCCGGCGAGCTGCGTCCACCGTCTCGAGCAGCAGCGAGACCACGGGCGTCGAGAGCGGGAGCTCGCCGCGGCAGAGCGCCTCGATGATGTCCTCGGCGGCGTGCCCGAGATCGCTCAGGCCGCCGAGGCCTACCGAGCCGGCGCTCCCCTTGAGCGTATGGGTGGCGCGGAAGACGCGCTGGAGGACCTCGTGAGCGTCGCGGCCGGTCTCGAGTTGCAGCAGCGCGCGCTCGATCTCGTCGAGGATCTCGTGCGCCTCCGGCGTGAACGTCTGGAGCAGCTCGTCGCGATCGCTGTCCATGCGGCTCACAGAGGCTGGATCGAGATGGCGCCGTCGCTCGTCCGGAAGACGATCTTGCGCCCCCGGTTGCCGCCCGTGTCCAGCTGGGCGATCCGTATCCGCTCCATGCGCAGGAACGCGAGCCCGGCATCCACGTTCTGGGCGCCGAGGTGGGTGCCGCGCTCCCGGAACGCGGAGATGAGGCAGGCGCCCCCGACGACGTGCGCTTGCAGCGCCCGGCTGGAGGCCCCGAGCTCCACGAGCCGCTCGAGGAGGCGCTGGCATGCGAACTCGGCGAAGCGGACCGAGGCCATCGCCGGGCTCGGGCATTCCGGGAGCACGTAATGGTTCATCCCGCCGACGCCGGTGGTGGCGTCCCAGAGGCAGATCGCCACGCAGGATCCAACGATGGTGGTCACCATGGTCGGCTCGGGCGAAGCGAACAGCTGGCCTGGCATGACGTGCTGGGTCTCCGACGGCAGCGAGCGCCAGCTGGGCGGTCCGGCCGACGCGGACGGCGCCCTCGGGCCGGACGGACTGGTCCTCTCCTCTCCGTCGACATCGTCGGGCAGGGGTACGGATCCATCGTCGCCGCTGGAAGGGGCGAGACGTGCGCCCTCGAATGCCCTCGCCGCCGTGTCAGTCGCCAAGGCAGTTCCTGACCTTTTCCAGGAGCTCCATCGTGTCGATCGGCTTCGTGACGAAATCGGAGCAGCCGCACCGGAATCCCTGTTCCATGTGCGCGACATCGCTCCGGCTGGTGACGAGCAGGATCGGCGTGCCGCGCGTCGCGTCCTCCGCGCGCAGCTGCTGGCAGGCGTCGAACCCGTTCATGTGCGGCATGACGACATCAAGGAGGATGAGATCCGGCCGCTGAGCCAAGGCCACTTCGATCCCCTGGCCGCCGTCGTTCGCCGTGATGAGGTCGTAGTCCTTGCTCAGCGCCATCTGCTCGATACGCAGGATGGTCTGAGAATCGTCGACCAGCAGAATCTTCTTCCGAGGCATCGTTGCCCCCCCTCGATCCGATGCAGCGGACATGGCCCGGCCGTGCCATCGCGCATGAGCACGACTCCCCCTCTTCCCACCTACGTGCAGGGCGTCTCCCCCGAGCAGGATCACCCTACCACGAGGGCAGGCGGAATCTCCAATAGAAATTTGCAACAGGCACGCATCTTGTCCCTGTCGGTCGCGATGGTTTGCCGGCGCGCCCGGATCCTCTCCATGAGGTTCGCGGCCACGACGCTGGTGGCATGCGGCCGGGCAGGCGCTGGTAGGCCTGCAGCCGGAGCGCGCGGCCTCGAGTGGAGACGCCATCCCCGCGGCAACGGCGATCGCGCGCGGAACAGGCGCGCGAGCTCCGCGACCGGGAGCTCATGGAGGCCGAAGGCAGCTGGAAGGGAGGCGGTAGGGAGACAGGTAGCAGGAAGGCAAAGGATGTGCGCCGCAACAACGCACAGCAAGCCTGAAGGAGCGACGCGCGGGTGCGTTCGGATGTCGAGCCCAGGCAGAGTCATCGTCCACCTGGTCGACGGCCGCCCGCGTCGCCGAGGCGGTGGACACGGAGGAGAGGACGAAGAAACGCCGCGTCCTCTCTATGGCTCAGATCCTGTGTGTTCGAGTTCTTCCCCATCACGGCGCCAGGGATAGCTTGGGAAACGCCCTGTTGGGCTCCGCCCGACGGCCGTCAAGCATCCGGGGAGCTCGCGAGGGAGCGTGAGAGGATCGAGGGCGGCGTCCTCGAGAAGGCAGAACAGGCCGAGCTCGACCGCGGGAGCGTGGTAGCTCGACAGGCACAGCTGCCAGAGCAGCCGATCAACCACGCCGAGGGCATCCAGCGCGGCGCACATGGCCGAGACCTATCGCCCCGGCGCCGGGAGCAGGCCCAGCTGCTGCCGTGTGCCCAGATCGTCGCTGTGCGCCCCGTGCTCGGCCCTCTGGTGCCAGGCCGCCTCGACGTACTCCCGATACAGCGACCTGAGATCGTGCGTGCTCATGGCCAGAGCTCCTTCTTCGTCATCCTCGATGAAAAGGGTGGCAGGCGCGCGCGCAGAGCCGATCACCGCTCCCCGTGGCGACCGAGGGCGCCGGCACCTTCCCTGAGCTCGATCGAATGAAACAAGGAGCGTGCCGCGCGGCCGGCTGCCCGCCACCATCGATGGCCGCTGTACGCGCCGATCGGTCGTCTGGGCTCGTCGCACAGATTTCCGGGCTGCTTCACGGGTTGCAATGACGGGTCCCTGCAGTGGACTGCGCGTGGACGGAATCAGCGCTGGCGCTCGCTCGCGGGTCGCGAGGCCGCTGCTGCTGAAGCATCACGGTTACTTACCGACTGCTGCCCCATCAACACCAGGATCGCGCGACGGGCTCACCGCTCCTGCTCGACCATGGCGCTCCCGCCGTGGCGCCGGACCGGCTCGGCGACCGCGGTCACGGTCCCATCGGCGTTGAAGCGCAGGGCGGTGGCCGCGCCGATCTCGCCTCCCATCGTGCCCGCGTCGGAGAGGACGTGGCCCAGGGACGCGAGCCCCTCGGCCTCCGGGGCGCTCAGGAACGCCGTCTCCGCGTCGGTGGCGCCGTCGCCCGAGTTGCGCTGCGACAGGCGCGGCGCCACGAGCGCCCTGTCGATGGGGAGGCCGAGATCGAGATGGCCGACGAGGATCTGCAGGACCGTGGTGATGATGGTGGACCCGCCCGGCGAGCCGAGCGCGAGCACGGGTTTGCCGTCCTTGAGGACGATCGTGGGGCTCATGCTGCTGCGCGGCCGCTTGCCCGGCTCGACCGCGTTGGGGTGCGGCGAGCTCGGGTCGGGCGGGATGTTGAAGTCGGTGAGCTCGTTGTTCAGCAGGAAGCCGTACCCCGGGACGACGATGCCATTGCCACCCTCGAACTCGATGGTGCAGGTATAGGACACGATGTTCCCGGCGGCGTCGCTGACCGTGATGTGCGTCGTCTCGTTGTCGTACGCGTCCCTCGGGCCGGCCCCCCCGCCCCTCGCCGCCGAGGCGCGGGCGGGCGCGGGGCTCGGATCTCGCTGGAATGCGTAGGGATCGCCCGGCGCCGCCGCGGCCGAAGGGGCCTCGGCGAGGTCGATGAGGGCGCGCCGCGCGTCGGCGTAGTCCTTCGAGAGCAGCCCCTTGACGGGGGCGTCCACGAACCCGGGATCGCCGAGGAAAGCGCCTCGATCCGCGAACGCGAGCCGGGAGGCGCCGAGGGTGCGGTGCAGCACCTCGACCGGCGTGAGGGTCGCCGTGTCGTACGCCTCGAGCAGGTTCAGCGCCTCCGCGACGGTGATCCCGCCGCTGCTCGGGAGGCCCAGGCCGTAGAGGGTGTAGTCGCGGTACGTCGTCGAGAGCGCGGGGCGGACGCGGGCCTCGTAGCCCTGGAGGTCCGCGAGCTCGATGACCCCGGCGCGGACGTCGAGCGCGCTCCCGGGCTCGACCGGAGGCGACTTCACCGCGGCGACGATCGCCTCGGCGACCCGCCCTTCGTAGAACGCCTTCTCTCCCCCCTCGGCGATGAGCCGGTAGGTGCCGGCCAGATCCGGGTTCTTGAAGATCGTGCCCACCGGCCACGGCGCGCCGTCGGGCCCCAGGAAGAGCGCTTTGCTGCTCGTGATCGCCTGGAATCGCGCGAGGTTGCGGCGGGTCTGGTCGAGGAAGGTCGCGTCGACGTCGAACCCCGCCTCGGCGACCTGGATGGCCCGCTTGAGCACGTCCCCGAGCCCGAGCGTTCCATGGCGGCGGAGCGCCTCGCTCCAGCCCCGCACCGTGCCGGGCACGCCGACCGACAGGCCGCTCGTGACGAGCTCATTGAACGCGATCGGCGCGCCGTCTTCATAAAAGGACCTCGCCTCGATCCGGGACGGCGCCGTCTCGCGGTGATCCAGGGCGATCACCTTTTGCTCGCCGGCCAGGTAGACGAGCATGAAGCCGCCGCCGCCGATACCGCAGGAGAACGGGTCGGTCACGCCGAGCACGCCCGCCGCGGCGACCGCGGCGTCGACGGCGTTCCCCCCTCGCTTCAGGATCTCGATGGCGGCCAGCGTCCCGCGGAGATCGACCGTCGCCGCCGCCCCCCGCCGCCCGGTGGCCGTCGGCGCGATCTCGGGGAGCCGGGCGAACAGGTCGTCCCCGGCGCCGCCTTGCGAGGCGTCCGGCTCGGCGCCTGCGTGGCCCGGCGTGGCGCCGCCGTGGCCCACGGGAGCGAGCCTCTCGTCCGGTCTGCAGGCGCTGCAGGAGGCGCAAAGGAGGAAGAGAGCGAGAAGCAGTCCGGGGGTCTTCATGGGTTCTCTCGGGATGCGCTGGAGGACGGACGGCTCACGGTCGCGCCCCGCCTCGTGCGGCAGAGTCGGCCGTGAGGGCCCTGTCCAGGAGCCGCGATGTGCGGTTCGCATTGCCCTGGAGATTCACAATGCAACCACCGTACCGGCGTTCGCGGCCGGGCGGGCGGCTGTGAGGTCGAGCCGGTCCTTGCCACGAGGCAACCAACGCGGTAATGGTTCGGCAGGTCATGAGCGCCAGCGCGTAGCCCCGGCTCGCTGGCCGACAACCCTCCGATCCGCGGTGGGGTGTCCCGGGTGACGACCTGGCCAGCCGCATGTGCGGCGGGCAAGCGCGGACTCTGGTCGCCCGGAGTCCCCTGGACTCGTGAGGTGATATGTCGCTCGCTTCCATCGTGGACTGGCGCCCTGCCGCGGGCGCGCCGGCGCCGTCTGCCCTCGGCGCGCTCCCTTCGCTCCCTTCGCTCCCTTTGCCCGTCGTCGGGGCGGATCTCTCCGTGCCGCTCGTCACCGGCGAGCAGGTGGGCTACGTGAACTTCGATTACGCGGCGAGCGCCCCGTGCCTGCGCTCGGTGCTCGACGCGGTCTCGGAGCTGCTTCCCTGGTACAGCAGCGTGCACCGCGGGGCGGGGTTCGCGTCCACCGTGACGACGGAGCTCTATGCCGCCGCTCGCCGGGAGGTGGCGGGCTTCGTGGGAGCGCGCGACGAGGACACGGTGGTGTTCACGAGGAACACCACCGACGCGCTCAACCTGCTCGCCGCGGCGCTGCCCGAGGACACGACGGTGGTGATGTTCGCCTCGGAGCACCACGCGAACCAGCTGCCGTGGCGGCGCGGCCGGTTTGTCGTCCTCCCGGTGCCCGCGAGCGCGGACGAGGCGATCGCGCGGGCCGACGACGCGCTGCGCGGGGTGCGCTCACGCCATCGGCTGCTCGCCGTGACGGGGGCGAGCAACGTCACGGGCGAGCTGTGGCCGCTCCCGGAGCTCGCCGCGGTCGCGCATCGCCACGGCGCGCGGCTCGCCGTGGACGCGGCCCAGCTCGCGCCGCACCGCGCGATCGCGCTCGCCGGGATCGGGGCCGATTATGTCGCGCTGTCCGGTCACAAGCTCTACGCCCCCTTCGGCGGCGGGGTGCTCGTCGGCCGCGGCGACTGGCTCGACGCCGCGCGCCCCTACCTCGCCGGCGGCGGCGCCGTCCGGCGCGTCACGCATGACGGCGTCGAATGGGCGAGCGGCGCGCCCCGCCACGAGGCCGGCACGCCCAACGTGGTCGGCGCGGTGTCGCTTGCGGCGGCGTGCCGCGCGCTCTCCGAGGTGGGCATGTCCGCCGTGGCGGCGCACGAGGCGCGCCTGCTCGACCGCATCACGCGCGGCCTGTGCGCCGTGCCCGGGGTCGAGCGCCTCGCGATGTGGGGCCCGGAGAGCCCGCGGATCGGCGTCGTGACGTTCAATGTGCGGGGCCTCCATCCCGGCGCGGTCGCCGCGGCCCTGAGCGCCGAGCACGGCATCGGCGTGCGGGACGGGTCGTTCTGCGCGCACCCGCTCATGACGGCGCTCGCCGGGGATCGCGCGCCGGAGGCGAGCGGGAGCGCGGCGGTGCCCCTCGCGGTGCGGGCGAGCTTCGGCGTCGGCACCAGCGCGGCGGACATCGACCGGTTCGTCCTCGCGATCGCCGATCTCGTCGCCCGGGGTCCCCGCTGGCGTTATCGCCTCGACGGGGGGCGGCATGTCCCCGACCCGGATCCTCGCCCGCGCCCCGCGCTGGCGGGCCTCCTCGCCGGGGGCGCGGCCGGCGCGGCGCTCGGGCCCCTGGCGAGCCAGCTCGCGCCCTGCCAGGCGCTTCTCTGAGGCCTCTGAGGCGGATCAGCCCCCGGGCGCGCGGCCCAGGGCGAGCGCGCGCCGCGCGAGCGCGCGCAGGTCGGCGAGGGTCGCCCCCTCCAGCGGCGAGGCCTCGGCGTCGATGTCCTCGCCGCGCGCAGGCGCATCCCCCCGGCCGAGCGCGTCGAGGAGCCAGCGCGCCGTGAGCACGTCGCCGCCGAGCCACGCGCGCGCCGGCGGAGCGTGCGGAACGTTGGAGAGCGCCGCGGCCTCGATCCAGCCGATGGGCACGCGCGCCAGCACCGCGGCGGAGGCGCCCGGCGGCACCGGGTCGTCGGGCGCGGTCACGGGCTGGAAGCGCTCGGCCGTGAGCTCGGGCGCCTCGCCGCCGTCGATCAGCGGGAGCGCGGCGCGGAGGGCGACCCCCTCGACGACGGCGCGCGCGAGCGCCTCGAGCGAGAGGCGCGCCGGGAGGACGTCGGAGAGCGCGGCCGGGGCCTTGCCCAGCCAGCGGTCGATGACGCGCTCGTCCGGCGCCGCGAGCTCCGGGGGGATCGCGGGCGGCGCGTCGAGGCCCGCGAAGACCTCGATGAGGACCGCGCCGTCCGGCGTGGCGTCGAGGCCGACCAGCGCGGCGGGGCGGTGCTGCAGCGAGATCCACTCGCGCCCGAAGTAATGCGCGGGCGCGCCGGCGCGGGAGAAGCCCTTGAGAAAGCCGCGCACGTTGCGGTTGAGGAGCGTCCGGGCCGTGGCGTCGGGCGCGAGCGCGGCGGCATGCGGCAGCGCGAGGGTCCACACGACGCCGCGCCCGCCGAGGAAAGCCGCGGTGCCCGTCGTGGCGCGCCGCAGGACCTTCGCGCCGCGCGCGGCGCAGGCCGAGAGGTCGACCACGCGCGCCGCGCGCTGGGCCGCGCCCAGCACCACGGCGGGGCCCTCGACGAGGCTGGTGGCGAGCCAGGGCGCCGCCTCTGCGGAGCCGGCGCGCGCGAGCAGCGCGGGGCCGAGCGCGAGCGCGTCCTCGAGAGGGCGATGAACCGGCGGGAGCGAGTGCATGGCAGGCATCGAGGGAGTCTCCTTGGCGTGAAGCTCGGCGCGCGGCGAGGCGGCGGCCGCGGCGATCTGCCGGCCTGCGAAAGCCATCGACCCGTTGACGGCAGCCCGGGGCGGGGTGTGCCATGGTGCCATGTTCAACGCCCGCCCCGATCGAGCATGGCTCCCCGCCGAGCCCACGGAGCGACTGCTCCGGGTGGAGATCACGGTACCTCGGCCCGAGGGGAGCCAGGCCCGCAAGCCTGCCCACCTCTCGCTGGTGATTGACCGCTCCGGCTCCATGTCCGGCGAGAAGCTCCGGCTCGCGCTGGAAGCTGCTCGCCAGGCCATCCGCACCCTCCAGCCCGGCGATCGCTTCAGCGTGGTCACCTTCGACCACCAGGTCGAGGTGCCCATCCCCTCCACCGAGGCCACGCCCGGGGCGCGGCTCCGCGCCGAGGCCGCGCTCGACACGGTGACAGCGCGAGGCAACACCGACCTGGGCGGCGGCTGGCTCCGCGGCTGCGCGGAGGTGGGCGCGCACCTGCCCGAGGATGCCATCGGCCGCGTCCTCCTGCTCACCGACGGCCAGGCCAACCACGGGATCACCTCGCCCGACCAGCTGACCTCCCACGCTCGCTCCCAGCGGCTGCGCCGGGTGACCACCAGCACCATTGGCCTGGGCGAGGGCTTCAATGAGTTCCTCCTGGGCCGCCTCTCCGAGGAGGGCGGCGGCAACTTCTATTTCGCAGCGCGCGCCGACGAGCTCCCCGGCTTCGTCGGCCGGGAGATAGGCGAGGTGCTCTCCGTGGTCGCCCGCGACGCCGCGCTCGTGATCCGCGCGCCCGAGGGCGTCGAGGTGGAGTCGCTCAATGACTACCCCTGCACCCGCGACGGCGGGACTCGCTCTTTCTCGCTCGGCTCGCTCCCGGGCGGGATGGTGCTGGCCCCGATGTTCCGGCTGCGCTTCCCCGCCGGCGCGATCGGCGAGACGCACCTGGTCAACGTCGCGCTCACGGACCGGGACGGCGCGCTGTCGAGGGAGCCCTGGACGCTGGCGTGGCCTCGGGTCGCGGCGGAGCAGGTCCGCGCCCAGCCGGCGGATCCGGAGGTGCTCCGGGCCGCGGCTGCGCTCGACGCCGCCCGCGCTCGCCGGGTGGCCCTGGGGCTCAACGACGAGCGCCGGTGGCAGGAAGCCGCGTCCACGCTGGCCGACGCGGCCAACCGGCTCCGAGGCTACGCCGACGGGGATCCCGAGATCCGGGCCGAGGCGGACCGGCTCGACGCCGAGCGGGACGCCTATTCCAGGCCGATGTCGTCCCTGAGCAAGAAGAGCCATTATTACGACGCGATGATGGCCATGAAGATGGGCGGCCGCGGCCGCGCCATGCCGGGCCCTCGCGTCCTCGGTGTCCCCACGGCTGCCCGGCTGGCCCCGCTGCTCCGGACGGCATCCCAGGCGCTCGGCGGTGTGAAGGGGGCGCCGGCCTTCGACGTCGACGTGTCGCTCCAGGGGGCCCCGATCCCTGCCGGTCCGCTCTCGCAGCGCGGCGAGGACGAGCTGGCCGCCCACGCGGACTCGCTGGACCCTGGCGCCCTCAAGGTGGTCTTCGTGGAGCAGCCCCTGCCGGACCGCTGGTTCTCGCACTGGCATCCGGGATACCGGACGGCGGTGATCTCGCTGGCCGGCCTGGATCAGCTCATCTCCTTGCCAGCCGCGTCCTTCGTGGCTTACGAGCTGCTCCTCTACGGGCTGCACGCCCTCTCCGCCGACTATGAGCCCGAGAAGCTGTTGCACGCCGAGACCCTCGCCTGCCTCTTCGACCTCTGCCAGCAGAAGGCCGAGGTGGCTATCAAGCTCCAGGCCGGTCATGTCTGCGCCGGGTGCCTCGGGAAGCTCTCCACCGTCGGCCTCGATCGCGACGTGGTGACCCAGCTATGGCGAGCGGTCCAGGCGCTCGCTCAGTCGGGGACGTCCGCTTGGCGCTGACCACCAGCATTTGCTCGTCCTCTCCGCCGCAAGAGCGCAGTCCTCGCCCCGAGGAACGCGGACGAGGCTCCGCAAGAGGGGCGCGGCCGGGGCCCTGCAAGAGGGGCGCGGCCGGGGCCTTGCGGGACGAGGCCCGGCGGGGAGCCGCCGGTGGTAGCATCTCCCCATGGTGACCGAAGAGGAGCTGGCGGAGCAGCGCGTCGGCACGTGGATCGGCCCCTGGGCGGTGGAGAGCGTCCTCGGGGTCGGCGGCATGGCGAGCGTCTTCTTCTGCCGCCGGGCTGACGGGTGCGTGGCGGCGCTCAAGGTACTGCACGCCGAGCTCGCCGAGATCGAGGCGGTGCGAAAGCGGTTCTTGCGCGAGGGGCCGATCGGGAGCGCGCTGGCCGCCGTGGCGCCGCTCTGCGACGGGCTCCCCCAGGTGCTGGAGTCCGGGGCCACGGACGACGGCCTTGTCTACATGGCCATGGAGGTGCTCGAGGGAGAGACCGTGTTCGACCGCATGGCGCGGCACGGGACGCTCCCTGTCGGCCAGGTGCTCGCGCTCGGCGAGCGGGTCCTCGACGTGCTGATCGTGGCGCACGAGCACGGCGTCGTTCACCGCGATCTCAAGCCCGAGAACCTCCATATCGGCAACGACGGGCGCGTGCGGGTGCTCGATTTCGGCCTCGCGCGCGTCCTCGACCCGCTGCTCGAGGACGTCGCCGGGGTGCCCGAGATGACGAAGACCGCGACGGGCGTGTCGATCGGCACCGACGATTACATGGCGCCCGAGCAGGCCCTGGGCCTCATCCGCGAGATCGACGGCCGGACGGACCTCTTCGGCCTCGGAGCGACGATGTTCCGGCTGCTCGCGGGCCGCACGATCCACGGCAACCTCGAGGACGCGCGCCTGCTCATCGCGGTCGCCACGGAGAAGGCGCCGCCCCTCGCGATGCACGCCCCCACGGCGCCGCCCGGCCTGTGCGCCGTTGTCGACCGCGCCCTCGCCTTCCTCAAGCAGGAGCGTTATCCCGACGCGAGGACGATGCGCGCCGATCTCGCCGCCGTGCGCGCCGGCCGCGAGCCGCCTTATGCGACGGCCGCGGCGCGGCAGCCGCGCGGGGCGACGGGGGCGTAGGGACCAGGGGCAGACCGCGCTCCCATCGACCCCGAAGGCGGGAAGGCCGGAAGAAAGATCGATGATCTTCGTGCCTTCATGAACTCTCTCCGGGCCGATGGGCGCTGACGGGCCGGCGGGCCGGTCATCCCTTGCTCAGCGGCCGCGCGATCTGGACGATCTTCTCCCGAGCGAACTTGCACGCTTCGTCGTCGTCCGTGGCGGCGGGCCAGAGCAGCTCCATGTACCCGGGCTGGACCTCGAACGGCAGGGGCTTGGTCCGGAGGTGCGGCCTGACGGCGCGGATGTCGTCGGCGACGATCTCGGGCACGGTCGCCAGCATCGCTGTGCCGTCGATCAGCGCGCCCAGGTTGGAGAAGCTCGCGACGGAGCACCGGATCCTCCGCGTCTTGCCGAGCAGGTCCTCCACGAAGCCGCGCAGGTCCCCGTTGTACGAGACGATGACGTGATCGTGCGCGAAGTACTGGGCGTCCGTCAGCTTGCGCAGGCGCGCGTGGCGCGGGTCGTACAGGCAGGTGAAGCCGGTCTTCAAGAGCCGCCGCCGGCGGACGTTCGAAGGGAGATCGTCGGCGACCGTGATCGCCGCGTCGACGCCGCCCGCGAGCGCCGCGCCCACGGTGCGGAACTGCACGGGCACGGCGACGACGCGCATGCGTGGCGCCTCGCGCTCGAGCGCGCGCAAGAGCGGCGGGAGCAGCCACACCTCGGCCGTGTCGGAGAGCCCGAGGCGGAGGGTGCGCTCGCACGTCTTCGGGTCGAAGGTCGGCGGCGCCAGCGCGGCCTCGATCAGGGCACCGAGGTGCGGCTTCAGCGACGCGCGCAGCCGTTCGCCGCGGCTCGTCAGCGCGACCCCGCGCCCGCTCCGCACGAAGAGCGGCGCACCGATCGTCGCGGTCAGGCGCCGGAGCGCGGCGCTCACCGCCGGCTGCGTCAGGTACAGCCGGCTCGCCGCCTCCGTGACGCTGCCCGCCTCGGCGACGACGGCGAAGACGCGGAGCAGGTTCAGGTCGAGGTTTCTCCCATAAACTTCAGGCATGTCGAGAATACATCCTATTCATTGGAGCAATGAAACGCGAGCGCCTAGGGTGACGGCATGACGACGACGAACACCACCAAGCTCGGCAAAACTGGCCCCTCCGTCTTCCCCCTCGCCCTCGGCTGCATGAGCATGGGCGGGGGCAGCTGGTACGGCGAGAGCGACGACGCGGAGAGCATCGCGACCATCCACGCGGCGCTCGATCGGGGCGTGAGCCTCATCGACACCGGCGACTTCTACGGCATGGGCAAGAACGAGATGCTCGTCGGCCGGGCGATCAAGGACCGCCGCGACAAGGCCGTGCTCAGCGTGAAGTACGGCGGCCTGCGCGCGCCCGACGGCACCTTCCTCGGCTTCGACACCCGTCCGATCGCGACGAAGAGCTTCCTCGCCCATAGCCTGTCGCGCCTCGGCGTCGACTACATCGACGTCTACCGGCCCGCGCGCCTGGACCCGGCGGTCCCCATCGAGGACACGATCGGCGCCATCGCCGACATGGTGAAGGCGGGCTATGTCCGCCATATCGCCCTCTCCGAGGTGGGCGCGGAGACGATCCGCCGCGCCGCGAAGGTGCACCCGATCGTGGACCTCCAGATCGAGTATGCGCTCGTGAGCCGCGGCCCCGAGGCGACGATCTTCCCCGCGCTCGCCGAGCTCGGCGTCGCGGTCACCGCGTACGGCGTGCTCTCGCGCGGCCTGCTGGCCGGGAGCAAGCCGGGCGGCGCGGGCGACATGCGGGCCCACCTGCCGCGCTTCTCGGGCGACAACGCCCGGAAGAACCAGGCCCTCGTCGACGCCTTCGTTCGCCTCGCAGAGAGGCGCGGCGTCACCCCCGTGCAGCTCGCGATCGCCTGGGTCCGCGCCAAGGGCGCCGCGCAGGGCGTCACGGTGATCCCGACGATGGGCGCGCGCACGCGGAAGCAGCTCGACGATGCCCTCGCCGGCCTCGAGATCGCGCTGGCGCCCTCCGACCTCACCGAGCTCGAGGCCGCCGTCCCCGCGGAAGAGATCGCCGGCGCCCGCTACCCCGCGCCCATGATGGCGATGCTCGACAGCGAGAGGTGACCTCAGGGCGGCCTCATCGTCGATGCATCGAGGAATTGATCGGGTTGGCGGAGAGGAAGAAGGAAGGATTCACAGGGAGGCGGGGAGACGAGAGGTGGGGATTCTATACCTCTCCCCTCCCCGTCTCCCTGTGTACGCTCTTGCTCTGCTTCGCGTGCTGTTGAGGGAGCCGAAGCTCGACGCCGACGGCAGTCCGCTCCTCGGCGGGCGCGCAGGCGACGGAGGTGACCAGCACCAGGTGGCGGTCGCGAGCGCGGCGTCCGGGGCCATCACCCTGGCGGGTCGGACGCCGAGCCCGCCGCTCGCGTGGACTCGCTGCCGGAGCCTTGCTGCTTGCCAGCGCCCGCGGGCTGTGCGGAGATCGCCCGCGCGCGGCGATGCAATGGGCATCGCCTCCCCGCAACGAAACAGACAGGAGATCAGGATGAATGTCCGCGTGCTCGTACTCCCCCTCCTCATGTTCACGAGCGCCGCGTCGGCCGGCGCCCCGCCGCCGAACTTCTCGCAGCAGGTCTATCTGTGCAACAGCCATCTGCAAGCGAAGGTCGATATCACCTTCGGCCAGACCACCAGCACCGCGACCGTCCAGTCGCAGTCCGGGCAGGTCAAGGACAATCCGTTCGTGCCAGGCGTCGAGAGCGGCATGGAGTACTCCGTGTTCGTCGCCTCCTCAATCAAACCCAGCTCGACCGCGTCCTGGTCGGCGGTGAGCGCGCAGCAGGACGGCCTGGTCGGCACGCCGCAGGCCCCTGTCGCCATCGGCAACAGCACGTTTGTGAGCTCGTCGTCGTGCCAGATCAAGGGCACGGTGATCCTTTCGACCGGTTGCCCCAACGCCAGCGGAATGACCCAGGACTACAAGACCATCGAGCGCACCTGGGTCGGCTGCGGCCTGTGATCGCAGGGCCTTGGAGAGGACGACCCATGAAACTGTACTTCAGCCGAAACTTGAATCCACGGGTCGCCGTCGCCGTGGCGCGCCACCTCGATGCACCCGTGGACTACGTCCACGCGGCTCCCCTCGACCCGTCACAACAGGAGAAGTTCCGAGCGCTGAATCCGAACCTGCGCGTACCCATCCTGGTCGAGGGGGACCAGTCGCTCTGGGAGACGGACGCGATCGCGTGCCGCCTCTCGCAGCTCACGGGCTCGGACTTCTGGCGCACGGGCGCCGCGCAACCGGAGATGATCCGGTGGTTGAGCTGGGGCACGCACAACTTCGTCGCCGCGTGCGACAAGGTCCACTTCGAGCGGGTGACGAAGCAGCGCTACGGGCTCGGTCCCATCCGCGACGACCTCGTGGCGGAGGGGCTCTCGGGGTTTGCCGAGGCGGCGGCGCTGCTCGAACAGGTCCTGAGCGGCAGGGACTGGCTCGTCGGGAGCGCGGTTTCGTATGCGGACTTTCGGATGGCATCGGTGCTTCCGTTCGCGGATCTCGCCGGCCTGCCGCTCTCGGACTACCCGCGCGTCGCGGCCTGGCACGCGCGCCTGTGGCAGCTCGACGCCTGGCGCGATCCGTTCGCGGGGCTCGATGCCCCGGAGCTCCCGGAGGTTCCGCGCTTCGATGCCGCCGGTCGGCGAGGGTGAAGAGGTCAGCCGCAGGCGACCAGCCATCGCCATGGGCGCGACCCCTCGCCGCTCTCACCGGGGTCGACGCCGTCGCTCGAGGATGTCTCGAGCGCCGAACGAGCTCCCTGACGCGAGCTCATCGTGTCTTCGCGACCACGGCGAGAAGGGTATCGAGATCGATCGGCTTCTTGAGCAGCGCACACACGTCCAGGGTGGCTGCCTTGGCTTCCAGAGCGTCGACGCCCGACAGGATCGCCACCGGGATGTCCGCCAGCGCGGGCTCCCGTCGCTTGAGCGCGAGAAACTCCCAGCCATTGATCTCCGGCATCATGAGGTCGAGCAGGATGATGCTCGGGCGGAGGCCGCTGCGGAGCAGCTCCAGCGCCACCGCGCCGTTCTCCGCGCAGACGACCTCGTAGCCGCATGCCTGCAAGAGCTCCTCCACGACGGCGCGAAATCCGCTGTCGTCGTCGACGACCAAGACACCGTCGTGAGGATCATGCTGCAGGCTCATCGGGACCTCCAGCCGGCGGAGACACCTCGGTCGGCAGAGCGTCGCGGCGCCGGTGCAGGGGGAGCTCCACGATGAAGGCAGCCCCCGCGCCGAGCTCGCTCTCGACCCGGATCGAGCCATCATGGCCGTCCACGATCTGGCGGCTGATGTACAGCCCCAGGCCGAGACCGCCATAGTGCTGCGCCGAGACGCCTCGCTCGAAGCGTTCGAAGATGTACGGCGCGCAGCTCGCGTCGATCCCGATGCCGCGATCGGCGACGACCAGCCTGGCCACCTCGCCCTCGGCAGCGACGCTGATCTCGATCGGCTTGCCCCTCCCATACTTGATGGCGTTCAGCACCAGGTTCGTCACCACCTGCTCCAGACGGGCCCTGTCCCACACGCCCACAACGGGGGCGTCTGCGCGCCAGCTCACTGTACTTCCTGCCTGCTTCAGCTCCACGTCGAAGTGCTCCACGACCTCCTGCGAGAGCGCCCGGAGATCGACGTCTCCCAGCTTCAGCTCGAGCTTGCCTGCCTGGATCCGAGCCACGTTGAGCAGATCTTCGATGAGCCTCACGAGCCGCTGGCACTGCCGCTCCGCCATCCTGGCCAGCTTCGTCGCGCCGGCGGGGAGCGTCGTCGCCTCGCGCATCAAGCCTTGCACGGCGAGCTTCAGGCCCGCGATGGGGGTATAGAGCTCATGGGAGGCGATCGACAGGAAGTCGTCGCGCATCCGCACCGCCGCTTCGGCGGCGGTCCGAGCCCTCTGCTCGCGCTCCAGGACCAGGGCGCGCTCCGCCTCGATCTTCTTGCGCTCCGTGATGTCCGTAGAGATGCCGCCCACCGCGTACGGGACGCCGGCGACGTCGCGCAGAGGGAACTTGATGGTGAAATAGGTGTGCGCGCCGTCGTCCTCGGGCACCACCTCTTCGTCTTTCAGCGCCGTCCCAGCGAGGAGCGCCCGCCGGTCGAAAGCGCGGAGCGCCTCGGCGTGCTCCCGAGAGAACACGTCATCGTCGCTCTTGCCCACGATGGCCTCGCGAGCGACGCCGAACAGCTCCTCGAAGCGGCGGTTGACGAGGAGGTAGCGCCCCTTGATGTCCTTGACGGAGACGATGGCCGTCGAGCTGTCGATGATGGCGCGCAGGAGCTCCTGGCTCGTGCGCAACGCCTCCTCCGCGCACCTGCACTCCTCCGCGACCCTCCGCAGCGCCGCCTCCGTCCGCTCGTGCTCGGCGATCTTCTGCCTGAGCTGGGCGTTGGCGTGGCGCAGGTCGGCGGTGCGCTCGGCGACCTGCTGCTCGAGCCGCTCTTTCGCCCGGGCCTCTTCTGTCAGGCGAGTATCGAGGGCAAAGATCGATTTCAAGTCCATCTCGATCACGTCGCGACACTGCTCCATGAGCGCCTGGTAGGCCTTGCTGTAATGGTTCGCGCGGTCATCCAGCACGCAGATCGTCCCGAAGATATCCCCCGTGGGCCAGGAGATCGGGAAGCCGAGATAGGATATCAACCCGAGCTCGATGTCCGGATTCGACTTCCACTGCTCGTCTTTCAGGGCGTCAGGGATCAGCAGCGGCGTTCGGCTCGTCATCACGCTCTCGCAGTAGAGCCCGGAGCCGAGGCGCGCTCGTTCGTTGGGCGCGAAGGGGTTCCCCTTCGACTCGCTGGAGACGCAGACGACCATCTCCGGCGGCTCGATTCTCATGATCAGAGCGGCCGGGACGCGCAGGATCTCCGCGAGGAGATCGGTCATCTCCTGCCACTTGCGAGCGATGTCCGTCGGGATGTCGGTCGCGACCGTGCTCGGCTGGGCTCTTCGGCCGCTCCCCGGCGGAGGGCTCTTCTTCCCGAGATCGTCCGTACGTTGCTCCGGCGGGCAGCCCGAGGCGGCCTTCTGCGGCCCGGGGCCCGCGCGCTCAGCGCGCTCCGCGGGCCCGCCCGGCCCCGGGTGGCGAGCGTGCTCGACGACGAGCGCGCCTGGCTCCGTGTGATCGTCGGGTCCGGTACGCATGCTCCTCCACGATGACGAATCGTGCGAAGGGCCATCGGGTTGTCAAGCAATCCATACTGATGCGCACCGACCCCCCAGCGATCCGGCGACGTACGCGCCCCGGACCTGGTGACGTCACGCCGGCCGGCCCGTCGCCGCTCGGGCGAGCGCGGCGGCTCCCGGGTGTCCGGATGGTGAAAACAGGGCGAAGCCGGCGGATCGCCTCCTGGGCCTCGGCGAACAGCCGGGCGTCGTCGAGCGCGACGCCGGACAAGGAGTATCGCCGGATGCTGGGCGCACCGCGGCTCGACGTGTAGCACAACAGCTCACGCCGGCGTCGAGGCTGTCCCGCTTGACGCCCGTGAGAGGCCGCCCGGATCCACGGAGCGCAGCGCGAGCTCGGGTCGCGCTGCGCTGGGCCGCCCTCCCAGGTGCGCAGATTGGCCTTCCACTGGCTGCAGATCCCTGTAGCATTACCCATGTACGGGCAGTTCGAGGCATGGCCGCAATGGACGGGCACGCTGGGATCTGGGCAGACCAGCCACGACGGCAGGTGCCGAGCTGCCCTCCGGTGGGCTCGACAACAGAGAGGTTCACTCCTCTTGCAAACTCTGCGTTCGAAGGTTGTGTAAGGAACCCAACAGCAAGGAATGAGCGTGATGTCTGCGAGACTGCTGCATGGACCTCCTCCCTCGGCGTCACGCCGATGGGGTCGAGTCTTTCTGATGGCCAATGCCGTTGCTTTTTCGTTCCTTGGTTGCGTCTACGACAGCGAACAGCCCTGTGGACCTGGCCAGACCGTGATGTCCGTGTCGGAGTACTCGGAGGTCTGCGTCTGCGCCGAGGGTTATGCTGCAACGACGGCAGGCTGCGTGCGCTGCGGCGAGAACGAGGAGATCGGGCCAAGCGGCTGCGTCTGCAAAGCCGGATATGGCCGCGCCGACGCCGCGGCGTCCTGCACGGCATGTGGCGAGAATGAGGTGACCGGAGCGACAGGGGCGTGCGAATGCGCGACCGGCTTCAGCAGGGCGTCCGCCGGGGCGCCATGCACGGCGACCCCGGCCGGCCTGGCTGCGGCGTGCGACACCGCAACGACGCCTTGCCCCGAAGCCGAGTACAACACCTGTCACGCCGTCTCGGGGACCAGCGGCTACTGCACCAGCCAGGGGTGCGAGGGCCCTGCCGACTGCCCGGGTGGATACATGTGCGACCTCACGGTCACCCCATCCTACTGTCGCCGGCCGCCGATCGGCGCGGGGAAGCCCTGCACCGGCGACGCAGATTGCGCAGGAACCGAGGCCACGTACTGCAATATCCAGCTGACGCAAAAGTGTCAGGTTCAAGGCTGCACGCTCTCGCCGAACAATTGCTTCACCGGCACCGTGTGCTGCGACTTTACCGCCTATGGAGTCGAGCAATACCAGTGCGTCGCGGAAGGGAGCTGCCCCAATTGAGAACGCGATCCGTTGCACCCCGCGGCGTGCCCATTCACCTTGCCTTCGCCGTATCCTCCGCGCTGTCGCTCGGGTCGTCGTTCGCGGCGGCACAAGCAGCTCCGACGCCTGCGGAGGCCACGGGTCCGGCGGCCCCCTCCGGACAGGCTCCGGCACCGGACGCCTCGGGCGCCGTTCAATCTCCGGAGCCGGCGTCTCCGGCTCAACCTGCCGCGAGCGCGCAGCCGGGCGCAGCAAACACACCTTCGCCGGCGGCCAGCCCGGCTTCGAGCGCCGCGGCGCCTCGACCACAGGCAGGGGCTGCCGGCCCGATCGACGCGGGCGCCGCGCCGGGAGCCGGCGGAGAATCCGTCGCTCAAGCGTTGGCCGGCGAGGAACTCGCGGAGGAGCTCACCTCCGAAGAGACCAAGATCAGCGTCTACGGCTTCGCTGATTTCACCTTCGCCACGCTGCTCAGCGACGAGAAGATATCCGGGGCCTCGACCGGAGTGGGCCCGAACCCGACGTTCTACATCGGCAACCTCAACGTCTACCTCGACTCGAACCTGGGCAAGAAGTTCCGCTCCTTGATCGAGCTCCGATTCACTTACCTGCCCGACGGGGCAGTCGTGACCGACCCGGCGACGTTCCGGAGCACCCGTATCAGCGCTGCCTTTCCAGACTACACCGACTTCTCCCGGGCGAAGAAGGTGGGCGGGGTGATCATCGAGCGCGCGTGGCTTGAATACGCTGCCCATCCTCTCTTCAACGTCCGGCTCGGACAGTGGCTTACCCCGTATGGGATCTGGAACGTGGACCACGGGACACCTGTCATCCTGAGCGTCACGCGACCCTATGTCGTCGGCTCCGAGTGGCTGCCCCAACGACAAACCGGCATCGAAGCGTATGGGAGTCATGGCATCAATGACACGCAGGTAGGGTACCACCTTACGCTGTCCAACGGCCGTGGCCCGGTCGATAGCTACATGGATCTGGACAAGAACAAGGCGGTTGGCTGGCGCCTCTGGCTACGGCAAGACACTCCGTTCGGAAACTTCGCAGTCGGCACTTCGGGCTACAAGGGCCGCTACACCGACGCCGGGCAGGTCACGACGCTGGAGAACGGCACGCCTACTACCAACTTCCCGATCACCGCGAGCTACGATGAGCTCGGCCTGGCCGCAGATCTCAAGTACACATGGGGCGGGTTCTTGTTCCAGACCGAGTACATCATGCATGATGTACGCTACGACGACGACCACCGGCCTGCTGGCTTGGCCCCAGGGACATGGACCCCTGACAACCGTACCTGGGGCGTTTACTTTCAAACGGGTTATCGATTGCCCTGGTACGGCATCATGCCCTGGGTCGGCTTCGAATACGACCACCTGGGCAAATCCGCCTTCGTGTACGAGGCGTGCGATATCGTCGGCGGCTTGAACATACGCCCCACGGAGAACGTCGTGCTGAAGCTCGTCGGTGTGCATGTATGGATGCCCTACCTGAAAGAGAAGAGCTTCGACTTTGATCAGTTCGTCACGCAGGCCGCGTGGAGTTTCTAGCATGATCGCACGAAGAACCCTCTTGACGTCGTGCGCATGGGTGTTCGCGGCGGTGGTCACGGCAGCGCCGGAGGAGACGTACGGCGCGGGCGAGCTGGGACCTCTGGCGATCGTCGTCTCGAAGAGCTTCCCCGCGGAGGGGATCTCGTTTGGAGATCTGAAGCGCGCGTACATGGGCAGCCAGGTCATGGTGAACGGGAAGCTGCTGGTGCCCATCACCTATCCCAGGGCCGCTCCAGAGCGCATCGCCTTCGACGAGGCGGTCCTCGGCATGTCACCCGAGGAGGTTGGTCTCTACTGGATCGATCGCAAGATTCGTGGCCAATCCGGTCCGCCGAAAGGCGTGTCGAACGCGGCCACGGTCATCTGGATCGTGGGCAGGGTGGACGGAGCCATCGGGTTCGTTCGCGCGTCGGCAGCGGGGAATGACGTCAAAGTGCTTCGCGTCGACGGCAAGCTACCCCGCGATCCGGGGTATCGTCTCTAGCGCAGGGATTTCATCCCGCCTCCTCGGGCGGCTCTTCCCACGGCCGCGTGACCTGCGCGGGCCGCACCAGCGGCACCCACGGCCTCGGCCCCGCCGCCGCCATGCGCCCCTCCTCGGCCGCGATCTCCATCAGGCTCTCGCGGCTGATGCTCACCAGCTCGAGGCGCATCGCCTCCGGCATCGATCCCGCCCGCGCCGGCTCCGGCATCTCCGCTTCGATCGACGCCAGAGCCCCCTCCCCCGCCGACGCCGCGCCGACGCGGATCTCGGGCGCCGACGGCCACGCCCCGCCGAGCTCTCGCCCGATCGCGTCGAGGCTCTCGCGCCCGAGCGCCGCCTCGCCAATCCGGATGTCCGGCAGCGACCCGGCCGGCCGCGCCGGCGCCCCGGGCGACGCCGGCGCCTCGCGCAGCGCCACCGGGCGCGCCAGCGACCGCGGCGGCCCCCCGTTGGCGAGGAGGGCCAGCCCCGCGACCGCGCTCCGCTTGCGGGCCGGCGGCGACGGCGGCGGCGGGCGCCTCGAGGCCGGGGCCGGCGCCTCGCACACGACCGCGGCCCCGCAGATGGCCGGCGGCACCTCGCGCACCTCGGTGACCGGCCGGCGCGCCGACGCAGGCACCGCCTCTCCCCGCGGCCGCGACCGGGTGCGCCGCGGCGCGCTCCGGATCGGCTGCGGCGCCGCCAGGGTCCCCTCGTCGATGGCACGCAGGCCGCGCTCGATCGCGGACGCCACGTCCCGCCGGTCCGCCCACGTGGGCATCACCACGCAGAGGATCGCCTCGGCGGCCACGCCGAAGTACACGTCGACGGGCGCCGCGCCCCCGTACGGCACCAGATCCTCGCGCCGCAGCTCGACGCACCCGAGCCGCCCTCGCTCCCCGAGGCTCAGCGCCGCCTCGACGATCTGGCTGCGGCCCTCCCTGGGCATGTCGCGCGGCACGCGTTTGGTGATGACCCGCCCCCGCCGGGTGATCACGAACGCGAAGTCCGCCCCCGCAGCCACGTAGGTTCGGTCCGAGATCACATCGAGATCTACCACGCTCCCATCCTACCCGATCCAGGGCGACTTCGTCTCGGGATCATGCCTGTCCGCGCCTCGCATCCCCTTCCCCTCGCATCCCCCTCCCCTAGCAGCCCCCTCCCGCCGCGGCGGAGGTGCTGTGTTGTGCGAGATACCGACAGAGCCCCTGTTTTTCTACAGCGCTGTTATCAACCCAACCCGCGCACCGCTCGCCCCGCGCGTCCTGCTCCGCGCGCTTCGCCGCCTCCCCCCGCCGCCTCTCATCGCGCTCACCGCGCTCACCGCAAGACTTGCAGCATCCCCATCATGCCCGCGTCGGCGTGATCGAGGATGTGGCAGTGGAACATCCACATGCCAGGCCGGTTGTCGTAACGCACCGCGAAGCGCGCCGCGCCGTCGACAGGCACGTTCACCGTGTCCTTCCACGCGAGCGGCCTCACCGGCTGGCCATCGGCGCCGAGCACCTGGAAGAAGAAGCCGTGCAGGTGGAACGGGTGATCGAACTCCATCGTGTTCTCGATGGTCCACACCGCGGTCTCGCCCACCGCCGCCACGAGCGGCTCCGCCTCCCAGGAGGGCACGCCGTTGATGCCCATCACGAGGTCGCCCGGGCCCTCCTCCCGCGTCAGCTGCAGATCGACGCGCCTCGCCGCCGCCGTGTCGAGCGCCTCGATGCCCCGCGCGATCGCGGGGAGCGGATCCTCCTCGGCCAGGGGCTCGTCCGCGAGGCGCAGCCGGAACGCCTCGACCTCGGGCCTCCCGAAGGAGGAGCTGGTAATAACGGGACTTGGCCGCGTTGACGATGCGCCACCGCTGCCTGAGCCCGGCGCGCGCCCCGATCACCGGGTTGACGCGCCCGTTGACGAGCAGGAGGTCGCCCTCGCGCCCGAACAGCGTGCCGAGATTGCCGCCCGCCTCCGGGTCCTCGAGCGAGCCGTCGTCGCGCAGGCTGACGTCGCTGAGCACGAGCTCGTCGCCGAGCGCCGCGGGCTCGTCCGGATCCTCGACCAGCAGCGGGCCGTAGAGGCCATTGCCCGCCTGCACCGCGGAGTCGACGTGCGGGTGGTACCAGTAGAGCCCCGCGTCCGGCACCACGAAGTCGTACGTGAAGCCGCCGCCCGGCGGCGTCTCGGGCTGGCTGTGCCCGGGCGCGCCATCCATCTCCGCCGGCAAACGCACGCCGTGCCAGTGGACCGTCGTGGGCGCCGGCAGCTCGTTGCGAAGGTGCACGATCACGCGATCGCCCACCCTGGCGCGCAGCAGCGGGCCGGGGAGCCCGCCGTTGTAGGTCCACGTCGGCGTCTTCTTGCCGGCCACGATCTCCACGTCCTCGACCCGCGCCGTCAGATCGACCTCGAGCACCCCCGGGCTCGCGTCGAGATCGCGCGCCGGTCGCAGCGCCACCGCGCTGTCCCACCCCTCGGGCTGCGACGGACGCTCGCCCGCACACCCGATCGCGGCGACGGCGAGCCAGAGGCTCGCGACAGGACCAGCGGAACGCCTGCACAGCATATCGCAGGGACGGATCTTACCACCAACCGGCGGAGAACCCGCGTGGTTTCGCGGGCTTCGCGGGCCCGCCGCACGTCGGCTCCAGGTCAGCTGACCCGAGGCGCGGCTTCCGGCGGGTCGTCGATGGCGGGCGCCGCCGCCTCCTCGCGGCGCAGGTGGCTCTCGCCGCGGCGCGCGGCGAACGCCGCGGCGAACACCTCGTCGACGTCCGGGCGCTCGGGCGCATCGTACAGGAACCACGCGCCCTGCACGCGATCCGGCGTCACGTCGAGGACCGCGTACCCGCGGCGCCACAGGTCGGCGTACTTGACGTGCGGGTTCGCGAGGACCAGCGGTTCGAGCGCCCGGGCCTGCTCCTCGGTGAGCCACGGGGAGGTGATCCCCGGCACTGCGATCTCGACCGCCAGCGCGCCACGGCCCGTCGCGGCGTCGTAGCGCGCCGGATCGAGCGGCGCCGGCGCGAGATCGATCGCCCACGACGCGTGGGTGTCGCCGCTGAGCACGACGACGTCGCGCACGCGCTCCTCGTCGAGGAGCTCGAAGAAGCGCTGGCGCGCCGCCGGATACCCGTCCCACGCGTCCGTGTTCAGGTCCTGCGGGATCTGGCCCATCAGCACCTGCTGGCCGATGACCTTCCACGCCGCCGTCGAGCCCGCGAGCTCCGCGCGCAGCCACGCCTCCTGATCGCGCCCGAGCATCGTCCGCGCCGGCGCCTCGATCGCCGCGCGATCGCTCGGGTCGGCCTGCCTGTCGCGCCCCCAGGAGCGCGTGTCGAGCAGGAAGAGGTCGACGAGATCGCCGTAGCGCAGCGCGCGCCAGATCCGGCTGGCATCGCGAGGGTGCTCGCGGATCGGCATCCACTCCGCGTAGGCGCGCTGCGCGACCGCCCTGCGCTCCTCCCACGCCCCCTCGGCAGGCCACGCGTGGTTCCCCGCGCCGCCCTTCCATGTGTTGTTCGCCAGCTCATGGTCGTCCCAGACCGTGATGAACGGGTGCTGCTGGTGCGCCGCCTGGAGGTCCCTGTCGCGCCGGTACTGGGCATAACGCGCGCGGTAGTCGGCGAGCGTCACGATCTCGTGCGCGGGCTCGTAATGCCGCGCGCTCCCGTACTGGCCGGCGCCGAATTCGTAGATGTAATCGCCGAGGTGGATCACCGCGTCGAGGTCGAGGCGCGCGGCGATGAGCCGGTACCCGTGGAACAGCCCGTGCGCATAGCTCGCGCACGACGCGACGGCGAAGCGCAGCCGCCCCGCGCGGCCGCGCGGCGCCGTCCTCGTGCGCCCGACGGGCGACGATCCGCCGAGGGCGATGAACCGGTAATAATAGGTCGTCCCTGGGTCGAGCCCGCCGGCGTCGACCTTGACCGTGTGATCGCGCTCCTCGTCCGTCAGGAGCGCCCCCGTGCCCACGATCCGGCTGAAGCCTGCGTCGAGCGCGATCTGCCATGTCACCGCCACCGGGCCCGCCTTGCCCGGCGTCACGCGCGTCCAGAGGATGACGGCATCGGGCAGCGGATCCCCGCTCGCCACGCCGTGCTGGAATACCGCCTTCGACAGCTCGCTGGCCGGCGACGGAGCGTCCCCCGACGCCGGCAAAGGCGCGTCGCCGTCCGGCGCGGCGCCCCAGCCGCCCGACAGTCCGGGGAGCGCGGCGAGGCTGAACATGGATACGCTGCAAAGGAGGCTTCGCCGGGCCATCGACATGATCACGCCCCTTGTCGACCGCGTGCGGTGAGCTGCGTATGACGCACGCACCGCCGCCCCGGCAAGCAGAAACGAGCGCTGTAACGCGTCCGTCGCGCCGCGCTCTCAGCGATGTTTGTTTCGGGCGTCCCGGCGCCGACTCAGGTGTTGCGACCGACCACGTCGAGCAACGCGACGAGATCGACAGGCTTCTTCAGGATGTCGACCGCTCCGAGCTCCGTGGCCCGCGGCGCCGCCCCCGCCGTCAGCACGACCACGGGGACGTCGGAGATCGCCGGCGTGCGCAGCTGCTCTGCGCGGAACGCGTATCCGTCCATCCCCGGCATCATCAGATCGAGCACGATGAGCGCCGGCGTCGGCGCCTCGCGGAGCCTGGCCAGCGCGTCCGCGCCGTCCCCGGCCGTCATCACATCGTATCCCTCATCGCACAGGACGGTCACGAGCGCATCGCAGACGCCTGGGTCGTCCTCGATGATGAAGATCGTCTTCCGTCGAGAGGGGCCCTGCTCGGCGAGCCTCCGCCCCATCGCGCCCGGAGGGCACGGCGGCGCGGCCGGCGGATCGCCCCGCTCCGCGCCGCACCCCCTTCCGGGGGCGCACGGGACATCGACGCCTCCCCTGCGCAATCCGCTCCGGACCATCAAAGGACCCATAAGCCGTGGAGCCGCGACGCGCAATTTGAATCGCGACGCGCGCTCTGCGCCATGCGTCATCCACGGCTGCGGGGCCTGCCAGCCTGCCCCTCATGCCGTTCTCGACGATGCCATGACGGGGCGCGCGGCGAGCTCATCGGACATGGCATGGAGCGCTCCGACCATGGGATCACGGCGGTATGAGGACTGCATGCGCGCTCGGCATGAACGTGGCCGTGATCTTCTATTCCCGCTATGGCGGCACGGCCGCGCTCGCGGCCGCCGTCGCGCAGGGCGCCAGGCAGGCCGGAGCGACCGTGCGGCTCCGGCGCGTCGCCGATCTGACGGCGATCGAGGACCGGTGGAGCGCGGCGAATGAGCGGATCCGCGCCGCGCGGGAACACCTCGCCTCCGTCCCGCTGGCGCAGCAGGACGACCTCTTCTGGGCGGACGGCATCGCCATCGGCTCGCCTGCGCGCTATGGCGCGATGTGCGCGGAGATCCGGCGCTTCCTCGACGGATCGAGGCAGCCCTCGGGAGATCTCGCCGGCAAGGTGGCCTCGGTGTTCTGCTCGCCGTCCGCGGTCGAGGGAGCGCAGCGCGCGACGCTCACGGCGACGCTCGGCTCCCTCGCCGGCCATGGAGTCCTCGTCCAGGCCCCCGCCCGCGCGGAGATGGACGCGGAGATGGATCCGACGAGCAGGGCCGCGCGGCGCGACGGCCCGCCTCGGGCGAGCGCGGATCACGCGCCGGCGGAGCTCGACCTCGCGCCGGCGCGCGCCCTCGGCCGGAGGCTCGCGAGGCGCGAGAGCCGGACTCGCGGGTAGGCGCGGAGAGCCGGCCGCGCCGTCGGCCTGTGCCGTTGACAGCGCCGGCGTCGCCGGCCCTGGAGTCCCGGACAACCGCGCAGCAAATCAACGAGCGCCTACCTGTTCTCCGGCATTCGCGTCGAGCGCGTCCGCGTTGGGCTGTTACACCAGCGGCGATACCTCGCTACTGGTCGTAACCGATGGATCGTCAGGCCGGGCCCGAGATGGGCCGCCGACGACCACCTCAGCCGTAGACAGGAGAGAGCTCAGCGAACCATGAGCGCACCGGCTCACCGCAAGCACTATCATCCTTCGCCTCGGCGCGAAGGCAGGGTCAGGTTTTCGAGGCATTCTCCTCGGACGACCACGCAGCTGACCGCCGCGCGCGCCGCGCCCAGCCAGCCGGCCGGCGCGGAGCGGGTCCGCTTCTTCCTCCGGGTGGGCGCCTATTTCAAGGGCGAGTGGGCGCGCATCGCGGCGCTCGCCGTGCTGGTCTGCGTCTCGATCGCGATCAGCCTGCTCCAGGTGTGGCCGGTCGCCGTGATCGTGGATCTCATCTCGACCGGCCCGCGCGCGGGGGACTTCGTCCATCGCGTCCTGCTCGCGCCGCTCCCGGACAGCCTGCTCGGCCGCGTCCTCGGGCTCGCGGCGATCACGCTCGTCCTGCGCGTGGCGCAGGAGTTCGTGGGCATGGGCCGCGCCTTGGTCACGTTCCGCATCGGCTATGGCGGGCTCACGCGCGTGCGGCGCGACGTGTACCGGAAGCTCCAGGCGCTCCATATGGGCTATCACCGGGCGCAGCCGCAGGGGGACGCCCTCTACCGGCTCAACCAGGACGCCTCCGGGTTCCACGGCATCCTCAACGTGGCGGTCGCGGTGATGGGGAGCGCGCTGACGCTCGCCGTGATGATCTGCATCATGGCCTCGCGCAGCCTGGAGCTCACGCTGCTCGCGCTCGCGGTCGTCCCGCCGCTCCTCCTCACGAACGTCCGGTTCGGGCGCGTGCTGCACAAGAAGTGCACCGAGGCGAAGGAGGTCGAGAGCGAGTTCGCGACGTCCGTCCAGCGCTCCATGGCGTCGATCGGCCTCGTCCAGGCGTTCGGCCGCGAGGCGGACGAGGAGGCGCGCTTCCACACGACGCTGCGCAACAGCGTGAAGGCGTGGCTCCGGCTCCACCACGACGAGCTCCGCCACACGCTCGCCATGGGCTCGATCCTCGGGCTCGGCGGCGCGCTGGTGCTCGGCTACGGCGGCTACCTCATCGTCCAGGCCCGGGCGGGCGGGGGCGAGGCCGGCATGACGCTCGGCGCGCTGACGGCGTTCCTCGGGTACCTGGGCATGCTCTACGACCCGCTCTGCAAGCTGACCGGCGCCGGCGCCGCGGTGCAGGGCGGCGTCGCGGGCGCGCAGCGCGTCTTCGAGGTGCTGGACCGCGACCAGGCGGTCGTCGACAGGCACGACGCGGCCAGCCTCCCGCCCCAGCCGCGCGCGCTCTCGCTCGATGGCGTCGGGTTCGAGTACCGCCCGGGCCACCCGGTGCTGCGCGGGCTCGACGCGACCATCCGGCCGGGCGAGATGGTCGCGTTCGTGGGCTCGGTCGGCGCCGGCAAGACGACGCTGCTCGGCCTGCTGCCGCGCTTCCACAACCCGACCTGCGGCGCGCTGCGGCTCGACGGCATCGACACGCGCGCGGTCCGCGTGGCCGACCTGCGCCGGCACATCGCGCTCGTCCTCCAGGACAGCATCCTCCTGCCGGCGACGATCGCGGAGAACATCGCCTACGGCCGCCCCTCCGCGACCGACTCGGAGCTCCGGAGGGCGGCCGAGATGGCGGGGGCGGCCGGCTTCATCGAGGCGCTGCCGGACGGCTACCGGACGGCGATCGCCGACGGCGGGCTCAACCTGTCGACCGGCCAGCGGCAGCGCATCGCGATCGCGCGCGCGCTGCTGACGGACGCGCCCATCCTGGTGATCGACGAGCCGACCGACGGGCTCGACGCCGAGCACGAGCGGACCATCGCCGAGGCGCTGCGGGCCCTGAAGGGGAAGCGGACGATCGTCCTGATGAGCCACCGCCTGAGCACGGTCGTCGACTGCGACCAGATCTTCGTGATGGAGCGCGGCCGCATCGTCGAGAACGGCGGGCACGGAGAGCTCCTGCGGCGGGGCGGCGTCTACACCAAGATGGCGCGCTGGCAGCACCTCCACACCGGCCACGCCGCCGCGGCGAAGAGCAGCCCGCGCCGCGTCCAGCCGGCGCCGTCGTCCGACGCGTACCGCAGCGAGGACGGCAGCTGGGCCGATGGGCTGATGGGCTGAGCGAGACGTCGGGCGCCGTCCGCCGCCCCGAGGCGGCGAGGACGTGATAGAGCAGGTGGGGCGAGCGCCGGCCGCGCCTTCGCCGGATCGCCATCGATGCTGCGGGCCACGAACATCGACAGCTTGAGCCGCGACACGTTCGACGTCCTCGTCCTCGGCGCCGGGATCAACGGCGCCGTCGCGGCCGCGGCCCTCGCCGCGCGGGGGGCGAAGGTCGCGCTGATCGATCGGGGCGACTTCGCCGGATTCACCAGCCAGGAGTCGTCGAACCTCGCCTGGGGCGGCATCAAGTACATGGAGAGCTTCGAGTTTCCGCTCGTGCGGAAGCTCTGCACGTCGAGGAACCTCCTCCTCAGGAGCTACCCGTCGTCGGTGCAGGAGATCCGGTTCTACGCCGCGCACGAGCGGGGCTTCCGCCACGGGCTCTTCAAGCTCTTCCTGGGCACCTGGCTCTACTGGATCATCGGCAGCTTCTTCACGCGCATCCCCCGCCTGCTCTCCCGCCGGGCGATCGCGCGGGAGGAGCCGATCGTCAACCTGGACGGCTGCGACGGAGGATTCGAGTACTCCGACGCGTACCTTGTCGACAACGACGCGCGGTTCGTCTGGGGCTTCGTGCGCGCGGCGCTCGATCACGGCGCGCGGGTGGCCAACTACGTCGAGTCGCTCGGCGCGCGGCGCGAGGGGGGCGCGTGGGTCACGCGCGCCCGCGACGTCCTGTCGGGCAGGGAGCTCTCCGTCCGGTCGCGCGTGCTCGTCAACGCCTGCGGGCCGTTCGTCGACGCGCACAACGAGCTGACGGGCCAGCGGACGAGGCACCGCCACATCTTCTCGAAGGGCATCCACCTCATCGTGGATCGGCTCACCTCGAGCCGGCGGGTGCTCACGTTCTTCGCGGACGACGGCCGGCCGTTCTTCGTGATCCCGATGGGATCGAGGACGTGCATCGGCACGACCGACACCCGCGTCGAGGGCCCGCGCGCGGCGGTGACGCCCGAGGATCGGCGCTTCGTGCTCTCCAACATCAACAAGCGCCTCAACCTGCCCCGCCCCCTGAACGAGGCCGACGTCATCGCGGAGCGCTGCGGGGTGCGCCCCCTGGCCGTCGAGGGCGGCGGGGACGGCGAGGACTGGCTGCAGCTCTCGCGCAAGCACGCCCTCGAGGTGGACGGGGCGCAGGCCCACGTGAGCATCTTCGGCGGCAAGCTCACCGATTGCATCAACGTGGGCGACGAGGTCTGCGCCGCCGTGCAGGGGCTCGGCGTCGCGCTGCCCCGCCCTGCGCAGCGCTGGTATGGCGAGCCGGGCGAGGCGCTTCGTAAAGAGTTCTTTCACAAGGCGCGCGCCCTCGATCTCGACGCGCTGACGCCGCCGCGCGCCTCGGAGACGCTCAGCACGCGGCTTTGGCGCCGCTATGGCGCGCAGGCGCTCGGGCTGCTCGAGGACATCCAGCGCGATCCGAGGATGGCCGAGCCGCTGTTCGAAGGGGCGGACGACCTGCGCTGCGAGGTCGCCCACGCCGCGAAGCACGAGATGATCGCGAAGCTCGATGATTTCCTGCGGCGGCGCACGAAGATCTCGCTCTTGCTCCGCCGCGAGGCGCTCGCGAGGTCGCCCGGCCTCCGCGAGGCGTGCGAGCTCCTCTTCGGGGACGAGGCCGACAGGCGGCTTTCGGAGTACTTCCACGAACACGGCGCCGGCCGCCTCGCGGAGGGGAAGGCGCCCGCCGCGGGCGCTGCCGGTCAAGCAGCGCCGCGCCCCGGAGCCTGATCAGGGCCCCCGAGCCGCCCCAGCGCCGCCCTGGCGCGCGATCTCGATGGGCGCGCGCGCCCCGCCCGGCTCATCACGCCGGCGCGCCGCAGATGCGGTGGACCAGCTCGAGCAGCGGCTCGATCTGGAGCGGCTTCTTCAGCAGGCCCGCGACGCGCAGCCGCGACGCCTCCTGCTCGACCCGCACGTCGGCGGACACGATCACCACCGGGATCGACGCGAGCGCCGGGTCGCGCTGGAGCTCGGCGCGGAGCTGCCACCCGTCCATGACCGGCATCATCAGATCGAGCAGGATCAGCGCGGGCGGCGCGTCCCGCCGCAGCAGCGTGAGCGCCTCGGCGCCGTCCGCCGCCTCCTCGACGTCGTACCCCTCGAACACGAGGAGCTGCGTCAGAATGCTCCTGATATCCAGATCGTCCTCGACGACCAGGATGCGGCCAGTTTTCTCGATCATGACCGAACCTCACGACCGGACTGCGCCGCGCGGCGCGCTTCTTCTGCCGCCCCGCCGAGCAGCCCAGCTGCGGCCCTGACCGATCGAGTGTTCATGGGGCCGGTGACGCAACTTGAGCGAACGCCGCGGCCCTGGCAAGCGGTCGGTCCCGCGGAGCGGCCCCGGGGCGCGCCGGAGCACGGACCGGCGCGCCGCCTGTCGGAGCCCGTCCGCCAAGGACGGCGGAGCGCCTACTGAGCGGCCTCCTCGGGAAGCTCGTCGGAGGCTCCGCCCGAGCCGGCGTTGCGCTCCTCGCCTGTCCCCGCGCGATGGTCATGGACAGGCAAGAGCACGCGGAAACACGCGCCCTTGCCGACCTCGCTCTCCACGCCGATCTCGCCCCGGAAGCTCGTCACGATGCCGTGGCAGATCGCGAGCCCGAGCCCCGTCCCTTCCCCGATGGGCTTCGTCGTGAAGAACGGGTCGAAGATGCGGCGCTGCAGCTCCGGCGCGATCCCAGGCCCGGTGTCGCACACCTCGATGCACACGCGGCCGGGCGGCGCGGGGGCGGTGGAGATCCGGATCTCGTTCTCCGACACCTTCCCCTCCGGCAGCGCCTGGGCGGCGTTCACGAGCAGGTTCAGGATCACCTGGCCGAGCTGCGCCTCGTTCGCGTGGACGGCCGGCACCGGGCTGAGCTCCAGGACGAGCCGCGCCTTGCTCCGTATCTGCTGCTGCGCCATCCGCAGGACCAGCTGGATCACCGGGTCGACGTCGACCGGGCCGAGCTCGCCGTCGTCGGCCCGCGAGAACGTCTTCAGGCCGCCCACGATGTGCCGTACCCGCGCGCCGCCCTCCGCGGCCTCGTCGAGCGCCGAGAGGAGCGCGTCGAGGCGCGCGCCGGCCCCCTTCGCGCGGAGCTCCTTGCGCGCGAAATCGACGTTCGCGACCATGTACGCGAGGGGGTTGTTGATCTCGTGCGCCACCCCGGCCGCGAGCGTGCCGAGCGAGGCCATGCGATCGGCGAGCTGGAGCCGCGTCTCCATCTGCCGGCGCTCCGTGACGTCGGACACGGCCCCGAGCATCCGGTACGCCCTGCCGGTCGCGTCGCGCAGCACGATGCCCCGGTCGTGGACGTCGGCGTAGCTGCCGTCCGCGAGCAGGCACCGGTACCAGAGCTCGAACGTCCCCCCGTCCCCCTCCATCGCGCGCCGCAGCCCGTTCATCACGCGATCGCGATCCTCGGGGTGGACCCGCTCGAACCACCACACAGCGTCCTCCTCGATGTCGGCGCCGCCCGTGCCATAGAAGCTCCGCATGCGCTCGCTGCCGGTGACGCGCCCGGACGAGAGATCCCAGTCCCAGAAGGCGTCGCTCGTGGCGCGCACGACGAGCCGCAGGCGCTCCTCGCTCGTCCGGAGCGCGTCCTCCGCGGCCTTGCGGGCCTTCATGTCGAAGGCGAAGCAGACGCCGCGATCGCGCGCCCCCTCGACCAGCGCAGGCGCGATGAGGACGGGCACGCGCCGCCCGTCGCGGGCCAGGAACTCCTTCTCGAACGGCGGGCAGACGCCGTTCTTCAGGACCTCCGAGAGGGCGCGCTGGTCCGCGGCGCGGTGCTCGGGCGGCGTGATCGCCATCCAGTTGAGGCGCCCCGCCTCGACGTCCTCGCGCGTGTAGCCCACCATGCCGAGGAACGCGTCGTTCGCGTCGAGCACGCCCCCCGCCGCGTCCCACATGAGGAGGCCGATCACCTCCGCGGACGCGTCGCGGAAGGAGCGCGCGGCGCGCTCGAGCAGCGCGCGCTCCGCGGGCGCCCGGTCGGCCACGTGCGCCGACGGCCGCCGCACCCACCACACCGCCGCGTCGAGCTGGATGGCGATCGACGGCTCGAGCGCCGCCGCCACGACCGTCGCGCCCGCCTCGAGCAGCGCCGCGGTCGCGCCCGCGCTCCCGGTGACGGCGACCACGGCCACGCGATCGCCCCCGGGCGCCGCGCGCAGCCGCCGGCAGAGCGCGAGCGTGTCCTCGAGCGGCCCCTCGTCCGCCAGCACGGCCACGTCGAACGGCTGAGTCGCCAGGAGATCCAGCCCGGCCTCGACGTCCCGCGCCGGGACCGCGACATAGCCGCGCGCCGCGGCGAGCGCCTGCGCAGCGCCCGAGGGGCCGCCTGGGAAGATCAAGATCCTGGGTGCCTGTGGTCCCGCCACGCGCGCAACATCCCGCGCGCGGCGCGCAGACGCAATACCGGCGCAGCGGGGATCCACGTTCTCTCACGTCCCGGCGCGTTCCCGCGCTTTCCCGCGCGCTCCGCGCCTACCCCCGCCTCACCCGACCCCGGCCCTCCGGTCGTCGAACCATTGCCACGCGTTCGCGAACCCCACGCGCTGGGATGATTTCTTGTAACAGAGGAAGTAGAGCCTTCCGCCCTGAACACCGCACTCCGTGCGGTCTTTCCAGCAGGTGAGGAGATCCGGGTCCACGGCCGGATTGCTCGAAAACACCGTCCCTTCCTCGAGCTCCTGTGTCCCGGCGGCGTCCGGGCAGGCCGCCGGACCGGAGGTCACCGGAATGCCCACCGCGCTCGATTCGACGCCCGCGTTGAAGAGCGCCTCGGCCACCCGGCGCACGGCGGCGGCGCGGTCTGGACCGCAGAGAGAGAGGATATCGAGGCTCGCGCGATCGACCTGGACGAGAATGAAGTTGCGCCCCTCGATGACGGTGAGCCCGAGCCCGCCCGCGGCGTACTCGTGGCGGAGCAGGTCGGGCGTATCGTCCGTGGCGGCATGAAACGCGTGGCGCGCCTTCACGGCCTCGCCGTGCGGGTTGAGCTCGTCCCGGAAGATGGAGTCGCACCAGTAGAACGACTCCGCGCGCGCCTGGGTCGGCACGTCGTCGAACCGCTCGACGGGCGTGAAGCCCTCCGGCGAGACGCGCGCCACGGCCGCGAGCCACCCCGTGATCTTCGCGTCGACGTCCTGCTTGTGAAATGCGTCCGCGCTCATCCCCAGCCTCCGTTCCTGTAGGTCGCCACGATCTGCTCCACGCGGTACCCGTCGTCCGGCGCCGAGCTGAACCAGATGAGCCCCCAGAAGACGCCCAGGATCGGCTCGATGGAATCGAACACGCCGGCGCCCCCCGCGTAATACCTGGTCACGCCGCCGTGGGAGAACTCGAGGCACGCCTCGTACCGGTTGAGCCCCGGGCTGAGCGTCCCGTCGGGCATGCGCGTATGGGACGCCGGATAGGTCCTCCCCACCTCCACCGGCCCGTCGACGAGCGCGGCGCGCCACACGCGGCCGCCCTCGACCTTCGTGACGTCGAGCCCCGCCCACGGGTTCTGCTCGACATCGGCCGACAGCGTCCTGCGCCCGCCGCCCACGTTGGGGTCGCCCCAGACCACCATCATGCGCGTCCGCCCCGGGATCCCGAGCTGGCGCAGCATGCCGCGGAGGAGGCGGACGATCGCCTGGCACTCCCCGCTCTCCTCCACGTGATCGGTCATCGGCCAGGCGCCGCCCTCGTCGTTCATGTACGTCGGGTGATGGTACTGCCGGGGCACCCTGGGGCTCGGCAGGAGCGTGTAGGTCGGGAACCTGGCCATGACCCCCTCCACGATCTCGTGGGGATTGAGGGTATCCATCGGCGCGATCCAGGAAACCGCCCTGTCCATCCGCTTCAAGGTCACCCCATCTTCCTGCCAGACATCCTGTCTGTCGGTCTGGGGCCTGCCCATCGTGACATAGACGACGTTCGAGGTCCGGGCGGGCGACACGGTAGCTTCCGCCCCTGCAGACCAGCTCAGGGCGAGGTTGAACTTCTGGATCTTCCTCCCGATCTGCCGCGAGGAGAAGAGATCGAGCGGCGCGGCGACGGCCCCGCCGCCGCGGCTCTCGAGGACGATGCCCCCCGGCCCCACGGCGCGGATCTCGGCCGCCGCCGCGCTGTAGGCGTCGCGCTGCGCGAGCTCGAGCCGGACGACGATGTGCCGCCCCATCGAGATCGAGAGGGGGACGGCGCCCCCCGGCGTCCACTCCGGCCGTGGGCACAGGGCCCCCTCGTTCCTCCAGCCGCTCTCCCCCTTGCAGTCCTTCAGGAGACCGTGATCGGACCTGAACTCGATGGAATGCAGCGCGATGGGCCGCGCCGCATCGGGCTCCGGGCTCTCCGTGGTCGGATCCGCCATATCGACCTTCCTCGCTCGCGGCGCTCATGCACTCGACGCTTGCCGAGCCGCACGCCGGGTCACGACGATCGTAGTGCGCGAGCCGGCCGAGCCAAGTCGGGAGTCCACGCAGGGGGCGACGGCGCTCTGCCGACCGCCGCCACCCGCGCGCCCGCCCCGCCACCCGCCGCCCCGCCCCGCCCGGAGGCGGCGCGCTCGGCCGAGCCCGCGCGGCCTGCGCGCGCTCTCCCGGAAGGCCGGCCGCGGCGCGAGCCGGGTTCCTGTGGCAGCGCGCCCGAGCTAGATTGCGCGCATGTCCAACAGCCTGTTCGTCGTGCATGTGCATGTACGTGTCAGACCCGAGCTCGTCGACGCCTTCCGGAGCGCGACGATCGAGAACGCACGCGAGAGCGTCAAGGAGCCGGGGATCGCCCGGTTCGACGTCGTCCAGGACACCGAGGATCCCGCGCGGTTCGTGCTTGTCGAGGTCTACAGGACCAAGGAGGCGCCGGCCGCACACAAGGAAACGGCGCATTACCAGCGGTGGCGGGACACCGTCGCGGAGATGATGGCCGAGCCGCGGACCAGCCGGAAATACGTCAATGTCTTCCCTGACGACGCGGGGGTTTGACATGACGCCTCCTGGCCATGAACCCGCCTTCGAGTTCGCCACCGCGACGCGCATCGCCTTCGGCGCAGGCAAGATCGCCGAGGTGCCCGCGGCCGTGCGGGGCCTCGGCGGGACGCGTGCGCTCGTCGTCACCGGGCAGGATCCCGGCCGCGCCGCGCCGCTCCTCGCCGCGCTCGCGGCGGCGGGCATCGCCGCGGTGCGCTTCGCCGTCGCGGGCGAGCCCACGGTGGACATCGCCCGCGAGGGGACGTCGCGGGCCGCGGCCGAGCGGTGCGACGTCGTTGTGGCGCTCGGCGGCGGCAGCGCGATCGACGCCGGCAAGGCGATCGCCGCGCTCGTCGCGAACGGCGGCGACCCGCTCGATTACCTGGAGGTCATCGGCAAGGGGGGAGCGCTCTCCAGGCCGTCCGTGCCGTTCGTGGCGATCCCCACGACCGCGGGCACCGGCGCGGAGGTGACGCGCAACGCGGTGCTCGCGTCGCGGGAGGCCGGCGTGAAGGCGAGCCTGCGCAGCCCGCACATGCTGCCGCGCCTCGCGGTTATCGACCCCGACCTGCTCGCGGGCGCACCGCCCGGGGTGCTCGCGTCGAGCGGGCTCGACGCGCTCTCGCAGCTCATCGAGCCGTTCCTGTCGAGCCGCAGCAACCCGCTCACGGACGGCCTCGCGCGCGAGGGCATCCGCCGCTCGGCGCGCTCGCTGCGCCGCGCGGTCCTGGAGGGCACCGACGCGCCGACCCGGGACGACCTCGCGATCGCCAGCCTGCTCGGCGGCCTCTGCCTCGCGAACGCCGGCCTCGGGGCCGTCCATGGCTTCGCGGGGCCCGCGGGGGGCATGTACGACGCGCCGCACGGCGCGGTGTGCGCGGCGCTCTTACCCGCCGTCCTGGAGGTCAACCTGCGGGCGCTGCGCGCGCGCGACCCGGCTCACCGCGCGCTGCCGCGCTTCGACGAGCTGGCCGCGCTCGTCACGGGGCGCGCCGGCGCCAGCGCCGAGGAAGGGATCGCCTGGGTCCGCGAGCTCTGCCGTGACCTCGCGATCCCGGGGCTCCGGCGCTACGGCATGGCTGAGGCGGACCTCCCGGCGCTTGTCGCGAAGGCCAGGGCGGCGAGCAGCATGAAGGCGAACCCACTGCCGCTCACCGACGAGGAGCTGTTCGACATCGCGGCGGCGTCCTTGTGATCGCGGCGCTGGTGGTATCATCACGGGGTGGCAAGCCCGTACCGCACGAGACCGCCCACTCCGCCGCGGGTCCGGTCGATCGACCAGCGGCGGCGGATCAGCGTGGCGAGCCTCGTGTTCGGCATGCTCTGCGGCGTGACGGGGATCTCGCTCGCCGACGAGGGTCGGGCAGAGTGCGCGCTGCTGTTCACCGGCGTCTGCGGCTTCGTCTTGCTCCTCCAGCGCTAGGGTGCACCCTAGCCTTGACCCCACCCCCGACGACCGGAGCTCGATGAAGAACGATCCCGCCCAGAATCCCACCCTCGACGCCATGCTCGCCGCCCAGCGCATCGCGTTTGCGCCCGTCATGTTCCAGGTGGCGCGGGTGATGCGAAACCGCGGCGTCCTCAAAGCGCTCCAGCGCGCTGGCAAGGGCGGCAGGACACCGGCGGAGGTGGCCCAGGACACCGGCCTCTCCGCCTATGCCGCCAAGACCTTGCTGGAGGCGAGCCTGAGCTTCGGCCTGGTGGAGCACACAGGCGGCGGAAGCGGCGCAAACGCCCACGCAGAGCCGCGAGAGCGTGGCGAGCGCTACACGATCACGCGGGTCGGGCTCATCGTCGAGAATGACAGGATGACCCGCATCAACATGGATTTCATCCATGACGTTTGTTACGAGGGCATGCGCTTTCTCGACGAGGCCATCGAGGGCGGCAAGCCGGCTGGCCTGAAGGTCTTTGGCGAGTGGCCGACGGTCTATGAGGCGCTGCCGGCGCTCCCGCCGAAGGTGAGGGAGAGCTGGTTTGCGTTCGATCACCTCTACTCCGACTCCGCGTTCCCCGAGGCGCTGCCCGTCGTGTTCGAGCGGAGGCCGAGGACGCTCCTCGACATCGGCGGCAACACGGGGCGGTGGGCGATCCAGTGCTGCACGCACGACCCCGACGTGCGCGTCACGCTGCTCGACCTGCCGGGCCAGCTGGAGGACGCGCGCGTCAACGTCGAGCGGCACGGCCTGCTCGGCCGGATCATGGGCACCCCCATCGACTTCCTGGATCACGGCCAGGCGTTCCCGACGGGCTTCGATGCCATCTGGATGAGCCAGTTCCTCGTGTGCTTCTCCGAGGCGGACATCGTCCAGATCCTCCGGCGGGCCGCGTCGGCCATGCGGGACGAGACGGTGCTCTGGATCCTCGACACGTTCTGGGATCGGCAGACGAACGAGGTGGCGGTCCACTGTCTTCACGGCTCTTCCCTGTATTTCACGTGCCTCGCGAACGGGAACAGCCGCATGTACAGCGCCGCCGATATCCGGCGTTGCATCGACGAGGCGGGCCTCGTCGTCGAGGCCGAGATCGACCACCTCGGCCTCGCCCACACGCTGCTCCGGTGCCGCCGGCGCGACGCGCCCGCGGGCAAGCGCGCGTGAGCGTCCAGGTGAAGCGACGCGCGTGGCAGCCTGGACGATCCCGACCCCGGGGCGAGCGGCGACACAACGGATGAGGCGGCTCGGGGCGGCGCACCCCGTCCGCCGCCGACGCGGCGTGGCCTGCGTTGCGCCGCGGCGATGACCGGGCGTGGCGCGCGCGAACGGCTTTCGCTCGTGGCCCTCGCGTAGCATAGTGGGGCGACGCCGCCACGGCGCCGCGCCGCGCCATGGGCCCACAAGGAGAAACCGTCGTGTCCCACCCCCCGCTCACCCAGCTCTCCGACGAGGAGCGCCTCTTCCGCGACTCGGTGCTTGATTTCGCCCGGAAGCGCGTCGCGCCGCGCGCGGCGGCGATGGACGAAGAGGGCGCGCTCGACCATGATCTGCTCCCTTCGCTGTTCGAGCTCGGCCTCATGGGCATCGAGATCCCGGAGGCGTACGGGGGCTCGGGCGCGGGCTTCTTCAGCGCGATCCTCGCGATCGAGGCGCTCGCCGTGGTCGACCCGAGCGTGAGCGTGCTCGTCGACGTGCAGAACACCCTGGTGGCCAATGCGTTCCTCCGCTGGGGCACCGAGGCGCAGAAGGAGAGGTATCTCCCGCGGCTCTCCCGCGACTGGATCGGCTCGTATGCGCTGAGCGAGGCGGGCTCCGGCTCGGACGCGTTCGCGCTCGCGGCCCGCGCCGAGCGCCGGGGCGACCGCTGGATCCTGAACGGCCGCAAGCTCTGGATCACGAACGCGAACGAGAGCTCGGTGTTCCTTGTGTTCGCCAACGTCGATCCGACGAAGGGCTACAAGGGCATCACGGCCTTCGTTGTCGAGCGTTCCTTCCCCGGCTTCTCGGTGGGCAAGAAGGAGAACAAGCTCGGGATCCGCGCCTCCAGCACGTGTGAGCTCGTCCTCGATGACTGCGAGGTGCCGGAGGGCAACGTGATCGGCGAGGTCGGCAAGGGCTACAAGATCGCCATCGAGACGCTGAACGAGGGCCGTATCGGCATCGGCGCGCAGATGCTCGGCCTGGCCGCGGGGGCGTTCGACCACGCGATGCGCTACATGGGCGAGCGGAAGCAGTTCGGGCAGTCGATCGCGAGCTTCCAGGGCGTGCAGTTCCAGGTTGCGCGCGTCGCCATGGAGATCGAGGCCGCGCGCCTCCTCGTCTACAACGCCGCGCGGCTCAAGGAAGCGGGTCAGCCGTTCGTGAAGGAGGCGGCGATGGCCAAGCTGTTCGCGTCCGAGGTGGCCGAGCGGACGGCGTCGCTCTCCATCGAGTTCATGGGCGGAGTCGGCTTCACCAAGGACTATCCTGTCGAGAAGCTCTACCGCGACGCGAAGATCGGGAAGATCTACGAGGGGACGTCGAACATGCAGCTCTCCACGATCGCGAAGCTGCTCCAGGCGGGATACGACGCGAAGGGCTGAGCGGGGGTGTTCACCCTCGTCCCAACACCGATGTTGCCCTCAGCCTCTCCGCTTCCATGACTCGGGTCTTCGGCGCGTGTGAAAGCACGCGACGAAGACGACGTCATCCATCAGACAATCCGCCGACGGCTTCGCGCGTCACGGCAGCTGCCGCTTGAGATCCGCGAGCCAGCTGCGCGTCGACACCTGCTGCGGCAAGATCACGTCCCGCACCAGGGCGTGCGACTCGGTGTCGAGCTCCTCGATGTCGTTCCGGTAGTCCTTCAGGCCGTGCTCCTCCCCCTCGGCCAGCGCCGAGAGCGCCGTCTTGTGGCCGAGCGCCACAGCGGTCCCCTCGATGGCCTTGGCGAACGCGCCCCATGGCCCGGAGCTCGCCGGGGGGTCGCCTCCGAGCTCCTCGATCCGCCGGCGCAGCACCTTCACCCGCGCCTCGTGCGACGCGAGGTTCAGCCGGAGGTGGTGAGCAACCCAGCCCTGGCGCGCCGCGGCGATGGCCTGACGGTAGGTCTCGACCGCGGACATCTCGCCGCGGCAGAACGATTTGAGCTGCTCGATCGAGTCATCGTCGATGAGTCCGTCCAGGCCCACGCTCTCGTCTGCGAATGCGACCGGTTCCATGGGGTACTCTCCTGAGATGTCTGGTGAACGCCCGCTTCCTCTCCTCCTTACCTCCCAAGGTGGGCCACCACGCCATACGTCCACGCAGGAGCCGTGATCGCCAGGGATCGTCGCCGCTGCGGGAAGGCGCGCGCCCCCTGTTGCCTCAGGGGTACATGTTCGCCTCGTACCGAATCAGTCTCGGCTGAACTCTTTCATTCCCTTCAAGTCCCGTTCCAATGTCCGGGACTTCGCGGTCATGAAGCGAGCTCATCGATCCGGCGGCGGCCCCCTCCAGCGACGACGCAGAGCGCAGAGCGCCGCCGGGCTCACAGCGCGGCGAACACGCGGGCTCCCTTGCCCGTGCCGCAGAAATCGCCGTTGCCTGCGTCTCGCAGGATCGCGCGCAGCGCCGCGGCGTCCTTCTCGTCGCGCGCGAGGGCGCCGAGGAGCATCGCGCCTTCCTTGAGGCGCCTCTCGATCTCCGGCGCGCTCTGCTCGGGGATCCCGGCGTCGACGAGCACGCTGCTCAGGCTGGCCGTCTCGCTCGCCGAGCTCGCGTCCGCGAGCCTCACCGCGATGGGGCCGGCCACCGCGAGCCGCAGCCCCGGGACCACGAGCCCCGCGCTCGCCGCGGCGAGGACGGAGGTCAGCGCGCTCCCGTGCGAGGCCGCGCCGTATGCGCGCGAGCGCAAGATGTGCTGGCGGCGCGTCGCCTCGCTCACGATGGCGCAGACGTCCCGTCGCGTGTGCCCGCTGTCCAGGATGCGCCGGACGACGTCTTCGGCCTCCCCACGTGCTCGCACCATCCCCGTGATCAACCGCTGGCTCGCCATGCAGACCTCCTTGGCTGAGGGTTCGCGCCGCGCGCGCTGGTTTCCAAGGAGCTATGCACAACACGAACCGTACCGCGCGCGTATCCGGCGGGAGAACGCGGGCCGCTCGCGAACCCAGCAACAGCCCCCGCCGCGTCCGCGGCACGATGCCACAGCGAGGCGATCACGCTGTGACGCAACGACACGGCAAACTCGTCGGGAACAGCGCGGCGAGGCGCATCCCCGCGCGGCTGCTGCGGCGCTCGCCGCGGCGCGGCTCAGGCCGCGGCGCGTCGTTCTCTGGGGGGACGTGTCGCGCTCTTGCCGGCTCGCCGCGCGTTCACCGCGCGCACGCTCTCGCTGAGGCGGGTCACGAGCGGCACGGCCTCTCGCTCGCCGAAGCCGCGGACGATCCGGAGCATCTTCGCCTCTTCCGGCCGGAGCGCCGCGAGCGCCCCGTCCGCGACGGCCTCCTCGGCGTCGATCAGCGACTGCAGGGCGCCCTCCGTGTAGGCGCGGATCACGGCGGGGTGGACATAACAACGCTGGCAGACCGCTCGTGTGTTGCCCAGACGGGCAGACACCCTGTCGATCACCTGCGCCACGCGCTTCTTCACCTGGCGGACCGAGCTCGCGATCTCCATCTCGCAGAAGAACGACGCGCACAGCACGGTGCCGGTCCAGGTGCGGAAGTCCTTCGCCGTGAAGTCGTGGCCCGCGACCGAGCGCAGGTACTCGTTCACGTCGTCCGAATGGATCCTTTGCCGCCGGCCCTCGCCGTCGATGTACTGGAACAGCTCGTGGCCGGGCACGTCCTGACAGCGCTTCACGATGCGGGCGAGCCGCCGATCCCGCACCGTCATCGCGTGCTCCTTGCCGCCCTTGCCCCTGAAGTGGAACCTGATGAGACTCCCCTCTATCTCGACGTGCTCGTCGTGGAGCGTGGTGAGTCCATACGAGTCGTTGTCGCGCGCGTACTCGTCGTTCCCTATGCGGATCGACGTCTCGTCGAGCAGGCGCACCACCGCCGCCAGCACCTTCTCGCGCGGCAGGCCAGGCAGCGCGAGATCCCGCTCGCTCGCCGCGCGGATCGCCGGGAGCGCCGCGCCGAACGCGAGCATGCGGTCGTACTTCGTCTCGTCGCGGACCTCGCGCCAGCGCGGGTGATACCGGTACTGCTTTCGGCCGCGCGCGTCCCGCCCTGTCGCCTGGATGTGCCCGCGCTCGCTCCGGCAGATCCACACCTCGGTCCACGCGGGCGGGATCGCGAGGCGGCGGATGCGCGCGAGCGTCGCCTCGTCCTTGACGGGGCGACCGTCGGCGTCGACGTAACGGAAGCCCTTGCCCGCCCCTCGCCTGGAGATCCCCGGCTCACCGTCGTTCACGTAATGGAGCCCGGCCGACTCGGCGGACTCGACCGGTGACGGGGTGAGCTGCCCTGTCCCCGCGAGCTCGCCGTCCGCGCGGGCGAGCTCGACCGTCTCGACGGACTCGACCGACACGCTGACGCGGCGCCGGCGGAGGACGACGCCGTTCGCGGATCCGCGCCTCTCGCGGCGCGGGGCGCTCCGCGGGCGGCGCCTTTCACGGGTGGTCGTGGCGCTTCCGCTCTTCATGGCGCGGACCGCTCAGAGCGCCTCCTGCGCGACCGCGCTCGGAGCGCGCCGCCGCGCGCGATCGCGGTGCGCGTCATCGATGCACCGCCTCACCTCGGCGTCGATCGCCGCGATCGCCATCCGGTTGAACATGCGCAGCGGCAGCGGCACGTCGATCGCGAAGTCGACGGCCCTGGGCCGGAGCTCGAGCCGCCCGGAGAGCGTGAAGCCCTTGAAGGAGATGCCGACATCCGCGCGCCGCTCGTCGCTCCAGAAAATGGAGGGAGCGTACTCTGCATATCGATCACAATACTTCGCCATCGCCCGCAGGACGGCGCTCTTCGCTTCTTCGTCGTTCAGGTCGTGATGGACAGTGTGGTTCATGATGATCTCGGGTGATGGCTGGAAGATGGCTGGAAGATCGTCTCCAGCGGACCTCCAGCGGCGTCGACGCGACAGGCTTGCCAGCGCCGGCGGTCGCTGGGTTAGCAAGCCGGGTGCCTGTCGGGTCCGACGGGGGCCGCGCGCTCGCGGCAGGGCCATTTCCGGGCGCGTCCGCGCGAGATCGAGCCCCCCGCGGTCCGCGCATGTCGACCTTCGCCACGAGCGGGGCAGATCGCCACGGCCAGCCCTGAGCCCGCCCCCTCGCGCCGCGGCTCAGCTCGCGGCATGGCGCGTGCGATCGATGCGCGCATGCACGCGCTCCTGCACGAAGCTGCCGCGCTGAAGTCTCCACCTGCGCTCAGCGGGCGGATCGGGCCACGGGCCGGGAGGGCGCTGAAGGCGCTGTTGATCCTGCCTCTCGCGCTCTGGCTCGGCTACGTCGTCGTCGTGAACGTCATGCTGAGCACGGGGCTCATCGCGAGGCTCGTCAGCTACAACCCCGTCGACGCCTCGCTCTATTACGGCTCGGCGTGGAGCCTCTGGCCCGGCGTCGTTCACGTCAAAGAGCTCCGGCTCAGCGGCTCCGACAGCGTGCTTCAGTGGGCGGTGGAGCTCGACGAAGCGGACGTCGATATCCACCTGACCGATCTCCTCCGGAAGAAGTTCTATGCGGAGGACGTCCGCGCCACGGGCTTCGTGTTCCGGATGCGGATGCTCGTGGATCCGACGAGCGAGCGCGATCTGGAGGCGCCGCACATCCAGGCGCTGCCGCCCATCCCGGAGTTCGCGAACCCTCCGCTCAAGCCGGAGCTGCCGCCGAAGCACGACCTCGAGAGCTCGGACGAGGGCTACAACCTGTGGACGGTGCACCTGGAAGGCATCGACACGACGCTCAAGGAGGTCTGGATCCAGCAAGTCCGGTATGCCGGCGGCGGTCGCGTGCGGGGAGGGTTCTATTACAAGCCGCTCCGCGCCGTTCGCGTCGGGCCCGTCGCGCTGGAGCTCCGGTCGGGCGAGGTCCACGTCGCCGATCGCGTCGTCGCGCGGCTCGACGCCGACGCCGACGTGACGATGAGCACGTTCGATCCGAGGGACGTCGACGGGCTCGACGTCCTCGAGACCGCCTGGGCGCGCGTCCGCCTGGACGCGCAGCTGCCAGGGCTCGATTTCATCCCCCTTCCCGCGGGCGAGGGCGCCGCACCCCGGCTCGAGGACGGGAGCGGAGAGCTCCGGACGAACCTCGTCGTGAACCGGGGGAGCGTCGAGCCGGGCAGCAC
This sequence comes from Sorangium sp. So ce117, assembly GCF_051524395.1. Lineage (NCBI taxonomy): Bacteria > Pseudomonadati > Myxococcota > Polyangiales > Polyangiaceae > Sorangium > Sorangium sp. So ce117. The sequence continues at coordinate 1,764,309 of NZ_CP150309.1, read as the reverse complement.
CGCGTCCTACGAGACGAGCCACCTCGTGGCCTCCACCGCGTCGCTCCGCGCGACCGCCGAGGCGCGCGCGGCGCTCCGCGTCGACGAGCGCGGAGCGGCGCGCCTCGCCGTGACGCTGCCCCGCGCGACGCTCGAGCGCCCGGGAAGCGGGCTGCCGCCCATCGTCGTGGAGAGGGCGAGCGCCACCTTCGACGCGCCGGAGCTCCACCTCCTGCGGCTCCAGCCGGGGTTCGCGTCGAAGGTGGATGTCGTCGCCGCGGCGATCCCGGACCTGCGCTGGCTGAACGCCGAGGGCGCCGCGCCGGACGCGCCGCGGTTCACCGGCGGCGCAGCCTTCCTGCGGAGCAGCCTGGAGGTCGACCCGCTGGGCCGGGGGACGGGCTCGCTGAACCTGCTGTTGAAACACGGCGCCCTGCAATGGAAGAAGACGAGGGTGAAGGGCGACGTGGCGGCGCGCATGACGCTCGACGCGGCGAACGTCTTGAATCAGGCAGCCAAGCTGCGGAAGGGCCGCATCGACATCGAGGACCTCGCGATCGAGCACGAGGGCGAGGCGCTCCCTGGCTGGTGGGCGCACATCGACATCGAGGACGCCGAGGTGAGGCGGGGGCTCATGGAGGCGGCGATCCGGTTGGAATGCAAGGACGCGCGGCCGGCCGTGATGCTGCTCGACGCCGAGGATGCCATTCCCGGCTGGGCCGCGGGGCTCCTCACGATGGAGGGGCTCAAGGCATCCGCGAAGGTGAGGCGCGCGGACGCCGGCGTCGATTTCAGGCTGCTGGAGGCGACGGGGGGCGATCTCGCGATCCGCGGGCGGCTCACGAAGTCCGACGGGCAGACCCCCAGGGGAGCGTTCCTCGTGAAGAGCGGGCTGCTCTCGGTGGGCCTCGCGCTCGATCGCGACGGGGCCGGCGTGCACCCCCTCGCCGGCGACGACTGGGTGAACGAGAAGATGGCCGCGCTGGGCAGGTGATCTCGCCGCGACCGCATCATCACACGCGAGACCCCTCTGTAGTCACTACCGGGAGATTCGCTGTGTAATACGGCATCTCGGGTGAAATTCTCCATCCGGCCTTCCAGCTCGATGCCGTGCGACGTGCAACCGTACAACCGTACAACCGTGCAACCGTGCAACCGTACTTGGCGCACGACCTCGGCGCCGCATCGCGTCTCACGAGGCTCGACGCTGGCTTCCGCACCGGGTTAGTCTCTGCTTTGCTCAGCGCACCAGAACGCGGCGGTCGGTGTCTCGAGAGACGGGGGCACGACAGAGGGACGCTTGAACTGAGCAGGAGGAACTTGGTATGTGCCAGAAGCTCTGTGGAAACGACTCGAACCATGACGGAGAGCCGGGCGAGGCGGGCTCGTCTCGTCGCCGGTTTCTCGCGGTGGGAGCTTCAGCGCTCGGTGCTGCGGCGGCCTTCTCGGCGCCCGCGGCGGCGATGGGAAGGGCGGAGCACGATGACGACATGCCGCACGGGACCGGCGCCCCGCACCGGCGGTACATCCTGAGAGGCGGCGCCGTGCTCAGCATGGATCCGAACGTGGGGGACTTCGCCCGGGGCGACGTGCTCGTGCAGGGCAAGAAGATCATCGCGGTCGGGCCGCACCTGCACGCGCCAGGCGCGGAGATCATCGACGCGACGGGCACGATCGTGATGCCGGGGTTCGTCGACACCCATCACCACCAGTACCAGACCGCGCTACGGAGCTTCCTCTCGGACGGCCTCCTGGCCAACGACGGGCTGCCGCACGGCGAAAAGAACTACCTCGACTACATCCACTTCACCATCACGCCGGTCTTCCGACCGCGGGACGCCTTCCTCGCCATACTGGCCTCCTCGCTCAGCCAGCTGGATGCCGGGGTGACGACGGTCGTCGACACGTCCCAGGTGGGCCATACGCCGGAGCACACCGATGCCGTCATCCATGGGCTGCAGGAGTCGGGCCGCCGCGCGCTCTTCGTGTACTCGCCGGGCGCGGGCCCCGGCAACATCTTCCCGAACGATCTCGATCGGATCCAGAGCCAGTACTTCTCCTCGACCGACCAGCTCCTGACCCTGGCCATGGGCGGGGAGGTGTTCGACCCCGCGTGGCGCGACACCTGGGCGATCGGGCGCCAGCACGGCCTGCCCATCGTGACGCACCTCGTCGGCAGCATCGGCCAGGGGACGCTCATCGAGCAGATCGAGAGCGAGGGCCTGATGGGGCCAGATCTCGAGTTCATCCACGCCAGCGCCATCTCGGAGGCCTCCTGGCAGGCGATCGCCGATTCGGGCGCGAACGTCTCGATCGCGGCCCCGATCGAGATGACCATGCGGCACGGCATGCCGCCTATCCAGGCCGCGCTCGATCATGGCGTCCAGCCGGCGCTGAGCACCGACGTCGAGTGCACGATGACCGCGGACTTCTTCACCCAGATGCGGACCGTCTTCACGCTTCAGCGGGCGCTCATCAACGAGCGCGCGCTGGCCGGAGAGACGGATCTGCCCGAGCTCCTCACGTGCCGCGATGTCATCCGCCTGGCCACGGTCGAGGGGGCCCGGGTGGCCGGTCTCTCCCACAAGGTCGGCACGCTGACCCCGGGCAAGGAGGCCGACATCATCCTGCTGCGAGCGGATGCCATCAATGTGGCGCCTCTCAACAACGTGCCTGGAGCCGTGGTGACGTTGATGGACCGCAGCAACGTGGACACGGTCATCGTCGCGGGGAGCATCCGCAAATGGCGAGGCAAGCTCGTCGGCGTGAACTTTGGCCGGCTCCGCGCCGGCCTCGAGGCGTCCAGGGATTACCTCCTCGACGCGGCGGGCGTCGAGCGCGTGCTCTTCTGAGGCGGTAGCCGCCTCGCGAGAGGAGAGGGAGAGTTCAACGCAAAGGCGCAAAGGCGCAAAGACGCAAGAGAGAGAGAGAAATAAAATTCATGCATTTTTGCGCCTTTGCGCCTTTGCGTTGAACTCTCCCTCCGGACGCCTGGCGGGCGGAACTAGCCGCGGGCCTTCTCACGAACGGCGATCTGCCTGATCGCCTCCTCGATCGCCCCCGCGACGCCGCGGATCCGCGGAACGCGCCGCAGATCCCGGTGGACCACGAGGTACACGCTCACCGTCGGGAGCGGCGTCGCGCAGGCGAGCCGCCGCAGCCCGGGCACGTCGCGCGCGAGCGCGTCCGCGAAGATGCAGATGCCCTGGGACTCGCTCGCGGCCGTGAGCATCGCGTCGTCCGAGCTCGAACGGAACGGGAACCGGCGCGCGCCGCGGGCGACGAGCCACCGCTCCTGCTCGGACTCCCGCCCCGGCCCGTCGTAGCCGACGAAGTCGTGCCGCGGGAAATCCGCCTCGCGCAGGTGGCCGTCCCGCAGGTGGCGCTCGACATACTCGTTCGAGGCCCACAGGCCGTACGAGAACGTGCCGAGGCGCTTCTCGACGAGCGCCTTCGACGACGAGCGCACCGTCCGGACGCCGAGGTCGGCCTCACGCTTCGCGACGTCCGCGAGGCGCGCCTCCGAGGCGAGCTCGATCAGCGTCTCGGGGTGGATGCGCCGCCACGCGGAGAGGACCTTCGCCATCGGGCGCGCGAAGCTCTCCTTGATCGAGACGCGCACCACGCCCTCGAGCGACTCGGCGCCGCGCGCGTCCCTCCCCTCGACGCGGAGCTCCCTCTCCATGCCCTCGGCGAGCGCGACGAGCGCGCGCGCCGCCGGATCGATCGAGGTGCCGGCGGTCGTCCTGTGCACGAGCTTCCGGCCGAGGGCCAGCTCGAGCGCGTCGATGCGCCGCCCGACCGTCGAGGTGGAGAGCCCGAGCGCCTTGCCCGCGCCGAGGAAGCTGCGACGTCGATCGACCTCGAGCAGCACGCGCAGGTCGTCCCAGGAGAAGGCGTCGTTTTTCATCCGTGGAACTCCGATGCCCGAAGATGCCCGTTCTCGCGAAGCCACCCGGAGCTTACACATGGAGGCATGACGCGACACCCCTTCGAGAACCGGAACGCCCTGATCACCGGAGCCTCCACCGGCATCGGCGCCGAATTCGCCCGCCAGCTCGCCGCGCAGCGGTGCCACCTGATCCTCGTCGCCCGCTCGCGCGACAAGCTCGAGGCGCTCGCCGCCGAGCTGCGCGCCGCGCACGGCGTCCGCGTCGAGGTGATCGCCGACGACCTCACCAGCGAAGGGGCGATCGGGCGCGTGCACGCCGAGGTCGCGCGCCGCGGCGTGACCGTCAATCTCCTCGTCAACAACGCCGGATTCGCGACCCACGGCCGCTTCGAGGAGACGCCGATCGCGAGGCAGCTCGAGGAGATCACGCTCAACGTGAGCGCGCTCGTCGCGATGACCCACGCGTTCCTGCCCGACCTCGTGAGGACGCGCGGCGCGGTCCTCAACGTCGCGTCCACGGCGGCGTTCTACCCGATCGCCTCGATGGCGGTGTACGGGGCCACCAAGGCCTTCGTGCTCTCGTTCAGCGAGGCGCTCTGGGCCGAGCTCGGCGAGCGGGGCGTGAAGGTGGTCGCGCTCTGCCCCGGCGCGACCGAGACGCCGTTCTTCGAGATCGCCGGGGAAGCCGCGGCCGTGGGCGCGAAGGCGAAGGCGAGCGACGTCGTGCGGCTCGGCCTGAGCGCCCTCTCGACGGGGCGAACCCACGCCATCCACGGCCTCGGCAACTACATCCTCGCGAACCTCGCGCGCTTCGTGCCGCGCGCCATGGCGGCGCGCCTGACGGCCGACGTCATGCGGAAGAACCAGGTGCGCGCCCTGCCCGCCAGGACGGCGCGCGCACGTCCCTGAAGCTGCGCTCGGCCCGGCGCCGCGCCGCCCCCCCCCGCGGCGCGTCAGGGCGACACGGGCGCCTTGAGGGCGAGCTCGCGCCGCAGCAGGATCTGCTGGAGCCCGAGCTGGCCGAGCGTGGCGCCGACCGAGACGAGCCAGATGGTGTGCATGCGGAAGCCGGGGCGCGCGCTCAGGACGAGCACGGGGAGGACGAACGCGACCGCCCGCGCCCCCGAGGCGGCGAGCGAAGGCCAGGTGTTGCCGAGGCCTTGAAAGACGCCGGCGCAGACGAACACGATGCCGCTCGCGAAGTAACTCCAGGAGGTCACCTGGAGGTAATCGACGCCGGCCGCGACGACGTCCGGCGCGGGCGAGAAGAGCGCGACGAGCGGCGCGGGGAAGACCTGGCAGATCAGGGTGAAGAAGAGCATGAACCCGAGCACGAGCTTCACGCTCTCGAGCGCGGTCTCGCGGACGCGAGCGTAGGCGCGGGTGCCGTAGTTCTGGCCGACGACCGCCGCAGCGGAGAAGCTGATCGCCACGGCAGGCATGAAGCCGGCCTGCATCAGCCGCAGCCCGATGCCGAACCCCGCCTGCGCCTCCGAGCCGAAGGGGCGCGTGACCACGTAGATCACGCCCATGGTGACGGCCAGCAACAAGAACTCCGCGCCCGAGGGCAAGCCGATGGCCACCAGCTTTCTCCATGTGGGGAGGTCTGGCTGCCAGTCGGCGAGGCGGAGGCGAAGGAAGGTCTTGCCGCGCAGCAGATAGACGGCGAGCCCGACGACGGCGGCCGCGGTCGCGAGGAGCGTGGCGAGGCCCGCGCCGAACACGCCGAGCGGGCGCCCCGATACCCAGCCGAAGACGAGGAAGGGCGCGAGGACCATGTTGAGCAGCACGCTCGCGGTCTGGGCCACGAGCCCCGGCTTCATGTCGCCGATGCCGCGCAGGGCCGAGCCGAGCCCCACCATCGTGAACTGCAGCGCGAGCGCCGGAATGAACGCGAGCAGAAAGCTGCTCGCGAGCTCGGCGGTCATGGCGTCTCCGGAGAGCCTCTCGGCGTACGTGCGGTGAAGCGCGAGGCCGAGCACGAGGAAGAGGGCGCCCGCCCACGTGGCGAGGCTCTGCACCTGGTTGAACAGGCGCTGCACCTCGCCGAGCTCCTTCCTTCCGGCCGCCTGCGAGACGAGCGCCACGCAGCCGACCGAGAGCATCTGCGTCGCGGCCAGCGAGACGAACATCAGGTTGCTGGAGACCGCCACGGCGGCGACGGCCTCCTTCCCGAGGCGACCCACCCAGTAGATGTCGATCAGGCCATAGAGGGTCTGGATCGCCATGCCGGCCAGGATGAACAGCATGACGCGCACGACGTGCGCGCGCGGCTTGCCCTGCGTCATGTCGTGCACGCCGCGCGGCGCGGACGGCGCTTCGACTTCGATGTTGGTGTCCATGTATTTTACCGGGTAATATCTGACCGTCTCGGTATTACCCGGGTATATTTTCCTCGCAAGGGCCAGGTGCACGAGCGTGGATCGGCGGCACTGCTCTTGAAGTTTTCCGGAGAAAAGCACAGAGTGGCGGGATGATGAAGCCCTCCTGCCTTGTGGCGATCGCCGCCTTGCTCGCAGCGCCGCTGCTCACCTCTTCTTCAGCGCGGGCGGACGTCCCGCCGCCCGAGAGCTGCGACACGCCGGGGTCGAGCTGTAACAACGCAGGGCCCGCTTACGACGAGCCTGGCACGTGCACGCAGCAGAAGTGCCAGCGAACGCTGCCGGGCGAGGACGGCGGCTTCACCACGATGGAATACGACTGCAATCTGTGCATTGCGTCGGGCGGGAGCTCGACGTCGGCCTCGGGCGGGAGCGCGACGTCGACCTCGGGCGGGGACTCGACGTCGGCCGGCAGCGCGGGCGCGGACAAGGCGTCCTCGGACGACGGCGGCTGCGCCATGAGCGGGGCCGCCTCGGGCGGCGCGATGGCGGGGCTGATGCTGCTCTGCGGCGCCGCGGCGCTCGTGACCGCCCGCCGGCGCCGCTGAACCGGGCCTCGACCGTGCGCGCGCCCGGTCCTCCGCCCGCGAGCGTGGCCCGCCTGCTCGAGCGCGGCGTCGCGCCGCTCGACGGCGCGCGGCGGCGCCTCTTCGGCCTGCTCCGCCGGAGCGAGCTCGCGATCGCGATCGTGGCGCGCCCCGACCGCAGGATAGCCACCCTCGCCGCGGCCAATGCGCTCGGCGCCTTCACCATGGCGGTCTTTGCGCCGAGCGCGCTGCTCGTGCTCGGGCCCATCCTGCTCGGCGTCCTGCACGTCGCGGCCGACGTGCGCTACCTCGTGCTGCGGCGCGGGCTGCCGTCGTGGTGGCGCGGCGTCGTCTGGACGGCCTGCGCCGCGCTGGTGGGGCTGCGGGGCGCCCAGGAGCTCTTCGGCTCGGCCGCGGCGCTGCTCCGCGCCGAGCACGCATTGCTCGCCGCCTGGCTCGGCGCCGCGGTCGTCGCCGGCGCGCTCGCGTCGCGCGCGTGGCGGCGCGTCGCGCTCGCCGCCGCCGCCGCCGTGGCGCTGTCGGCGGCTGCGCTCGCCGCGCCGCGCGGCTTCCGGCTCGTCCTCGCGCACGCGCACAACCTGGTCGCGCTCGCGCTGTGGCTCGCGCTCTTCCGCCGCCGGGTGCGCGCGGTCGCCTGGCCGCTCGGCCTCGTGCTGGCCGGGACCGCGCTCCTCGCGAGCGGGGCGATGACCTCGCTCACCCTGCGCGCCGGGTGGCTGGACGCCTTCGGGCTGCACCTCTTCCTGGCGAGCGACTGGCTCGCTCCCGGGCTGCCGACCCGCGCCGCGGTCGCGCTCACCGCATGTTATGCGTTCCTGCAGTCCGTCCATTACGCGGTCTGGCTGCTGCTCATTCCCCAGGAAGATCACCCGGGCCAGCGGACAACCACCTTCCGCATGTCCGCGCGCTCGCTCCGGCGCGACTTCGGGGACGCAGGGCTCGCCGCCGTGGCGCTCATCGCCGGCCTGGTGCTGCTCGGCGCCCTGCGCAGCGCGCTCGGCACGCGCAACCTGGTGCTCTCGCTCGCCTCCTTCCACGGGTACCTGGAGCTCGCGCTGCTCGCGTACTTCTATGTCCGCGGCGACGTCGGCCGGCGCGCCGCGGAGGCGCGCCAGGAGCGGTCCGGGCGCGCGCGCGGGGTGGACGGCTGCGGGCCCGAGATCGCCGCGCAGCCGGCCGCGCCATGAGCCGCGTCTTCACCGATCCGCTGGTGGCCGCCTGGGCGCGCGCGTTCGCGTTCACGCTGCTCATCGAGCTCGCCGTCGCCTCACCGCTGCTCGGCGCGGCGGAGCGGTCACGAGGCCGCCGCGCCGCGCTCGTCGTCGTCGCCAACCTCGCGAGTCACCCGGCGGTGTGGTTCATCTTCCCCGCGCTCGCGATCGGCGCCACGGCGCGACTGGCCCTCTCGGAGCTCTGGGCGGTGCTGCTCGAGCTCGGCGTCTACCGGCTCGCGCTGCGCGAGCTGCCTGCCACGCAAGCCATCGCGGCCTCGGCGCTCGCGAACGGCGCGTCGCTCGGGCTCGGGCTGCTCCTGCGCGCCACGACCGGCTGGGTGTGAGCGGGCCGCGGAGCGCCGCTCCGCCGGCTCCAGAGCAGCACAACCGCGGACAGCGCCCCTGCGGGCGGGCTCGTCCGACGCGAGCGAGACGCGAGCGAGACGCGAGCGAGACGCGAGCGAGACGCGACATCGCTCGTTCGCCGACAGCGTGGGTGTTCGTCACACGCAGCGCGGACGGCTCCGCTGCGCTATGACTGCGAGATGTCTGGTCCAGGGCGCCCTCAGTACCCTCCGCAGCAGCCGCCTCATTACCCTCCGCAACCGCCGCATCACTACCCTCCGCAGCCGCCGCCTTACTACCCTCCACCGCCGCCGCAGCGCCCGAAGTCAGGCCTGTCGCCGCTCGTGATCGTGCTCATCGTCCTCGGCGGGTTGTTCGCGCTGGGCGTGGGCGCCATCTTCGTGATCGGCGGCGCGGTGTACCTGGTGGCGAGCGCATCGCCGGAGCAAACCGTCGTCGAGACCACGCCTCCCGGCGTGTCGACCGCCGGCGGCCTCTCGCCGGTGGTGCCCACGTCGACGAGCACCCCGCTTCGCCCCGACCAGGAGGCCGACGAGGCGGCGGGCGAAGACCCGTCCACCGGCGACCGCGCCGCGGGCGAGGCGCCGTCGCCTGCTGCCGACGACGAGACGGGTGAGGCGCCGGCGCCTCTGTCGACAGCGGCGCGGACGCCCACCTCACCGAGCGAGGGCTCCTCGAATGGAAGCCCGAGCAACGGAGGCGCGGCGGGCGGGACGTCCTGGTGGTGTACGGCGAGCGCGTCCGTGCGCGTCTGCGGCTTCGCGGGCGCGTGCAACTATCAGATGGTGTTCGGCAATGGCTCGGCGAAGGACCGCTTCATGGCGTCGCAGCAAGCGAAGCGGTCGTGCGAGGCGAGCGCCCGCGCCAAGGGAGCCACGGCCTTCTGCGTCGTGCAGTGCAGCCCTCGCTGACGGGCGATGACGTCGCTCGCTCCGCTCCGCTCAGCTCCTCGCACCAGCGCTAGTAACCGCCGCTGCCGCCGACCCCCGCCGCGCTGTAGCCAGAGCTGTAGTCGCCGCCGCCCGCGCCCCCGACTCCGACCGAAGTTCCGTATCCACCCTGGCCGCCGTAGTAGTCGTCCGGATCTTCGTAGACGTTGATGTCGAGGTTCACCTTGCCGTTGAGCCACAGCTCGCTGCTCCCGATACCGAACGCATACTGAACCCAGCTCGTCGAATGCGGCGAGACGTGAACGTAGACATTCTGCGACGACAGCAGCGTGGCCTCCACGTTTGGATCCGTCACCGTGCCGTCCTCGACCTTCTCGAAGTGCCAGCCCGGAAGGAGCCTGACGCCGTAGTTGCCCTGCTCCAGATCGACGAGGATGGAGCTCGCGTCCGGATCCTCGTCCTCGCTGCTGACCGTCACCACAGTTCCGTAGCCACCACCGACAGCCATGGCTGAGGTGTTCTCATCTTCGTAGTAGTAATAACCGTCCGAGATCTCGAACGTGGCGTCGCGGAGCCGATATCGCGCTCCAGACGCTGCATCGGCCGCGAGCGGCAAGCTGATCGAGCCGACGTCCGGCCCGCGATCAGCGCCCTGCGAGCCGCAACCGCTGAGCAAGGCCGCGAACACCGCGCCAGCCGCCGCCACCAACCCAAACCCCTTGATCGACTTGGTCATTCTATCCTCCCAATAAGCTGCCCCTCCGGACCGATGACGGCGTGTGCCGTGACCTGCCATCGGTCCAGAGTGGGCCACCACCTGAGAGCAACCCGCGGGCCAATCTGGATTTGCCGCAAATCAGCGCGTGCCCATGGGCACACGCTCAGCACATGGCTCATATTGAGCCAATAACTGGGCCATACCTGGCCTGTGCCAATGCCTGGTCTGTGCCACCGCGAGCGCACGCAAGCCGAGGCCGGGAGCCTCATGGCGCCGACGACCGTCGGTCGGCTGAGCCCGACCGGCTCGTCATCAGGCCGACGGCCCGGCGGCGGCTACCCCTCGCCCGAGAGCACCGCGGCGATCGCGACGCGCTGCCCACGCGGCTGCCCCGCCGCGTCGGCGTGGGCCATGTCGAGGGCGGCCAGCACCGTCGACAGCGTCGTCTGGTCCAGGACCGACGACGCCTCGACGGCGTGGAGGTCTTCTCCCACGAAGTTCTTCGGACAGGCGTCGATGACCGGCAGCGCGCGCTCGCTGGCCGGCGCGAACCGGATGGGCAGGCCGTGCGTGCGGCAGATGAGCGGCCGCGCCGCGTAGATCGCGCACCTCCCCTCCCCGTCGAGCGCCGGGCACACGCCCGGATCGCCCACCCGCGCGCGCTCCGCCAGCGCCGCGCGGTCGGCCTCCGGGAGCGCCGCGAGCGCCTCGCGGATCGCGTCGGCCTCGATCGACGTCACCGAGAACCGCCGCCGGCAGCAGTCGCTGCACCCGGTGCGGCAGGCCATCCGCTCGCCGTGGCGGGCGCTCGCGCTGGCGAAGAACGCGTCGACCTTGGTGAAGAGCTCGTGGAGGCGCTCGCGCGGCGTGTGGTGCATTCGCCGGCGTCTATAGCGGGGCGGATCCTCGTGCGCCAAGGGCGCATCCGCGCCGCTCGGCTCGCCGCGGCGTGTTTTCCACGTTATCCGACGGCCACGGCGCGGCCGTTGACAACCTCCGGCGAGGGCGCGTGCCGGGCCACGAGCTGGGCGACCTCGCCGCGGCAGGAGCCGCACCCCGTGCCGGCCTTGGTCGCGGCGCACGCCGACTCCAGCGAGCAGGCGCCGCCCTCGATGGCCTCCCGGAGGGTCGCCTCGCTGACCTTGTGACAGTTGCAGACGATGCGCTCCGCCTGCGCCGCCGGCCCCGCGCCGCCGCCGGCGCAGAGCGCCTCCAGAGGGTCGGCGGGCAGCGGATCGTTGCGATCGAAGAGCTGCACCAGCGTGGCCGCGGCCGCGGTGTTGCCGACGAACTGGGCGCCTAACAATCGCCCGTCGCGGATGATCAGCTTCCGGTACGTGCTCTTCCGCGTCTCCACGACCTGGAGCACGTCGTCGCTCTCGAGCTCCGGCTCGGTGCTGCCCATGGAGGTCACGTCGACGCCCGCCACCTTCAGCCGGGTATACAGCTTCGTGCCCCGGTAGCGCGCCTGCGGGTTCGCGCCCGTCAGGACGTCGGCGAGGACGGCGGCCTGCTCCCAGATGGGCGTCACGATGCCATAGAGCCTGCCCCGGTGCTCCGCGCACTCGCCGATCGCGTAGATGCCGGGCACCTGGGTGGCCATCGTGTCGTTGACGACGATGCCCTTGTTGATGGGCAGGTTGGAGGCGCGCGCGACGTCGACGCGAGGCCGGACGCCGCACGCGAGGACGACCATATCGGCCGGCAGGACGCTGCCGTCGTCGAGGCGACAGCCCTCGACCGCCTCCTCCCCGCAGATGGCCTCGACGGTGCGCCCGGTGCGGACGAAGATGCCGCAGCGCTCGATGTGCTGCTCGAGCATGTCGCCGCCCATTTGATCGAGCTGCGCGTTCATGAGGCTCTTCGCGACGTGGATGACGGTCACGTGGAGGCCCATGTCGCTCAGCACCTTGGCCGCCTCCAGGCCGAGGAGCCCGCCGCCGACCACGATGGCGTTGTCCCCCGCCCGCGCGCTGCCGCGCATCCGGACGCAATCGTCCATCGTCCTGTACACGAAGACGCCCGGGCGCAGATCGCCCTCCGAGGTCGTCATGCCCTCGAGCGGCGGGACGAGCGGCTGGCTGCCTGTCGCGAGCACGGCGACGTCGTAACGATGGCGCGCGCCGTCGGCTGCCACGACCGCCCTCGACCCGGTGTCGATCCGCGCCACGGAGGTCCCGCTGACGAGCCGCACCCCGTTCCGCTCGTACCAGGCGGGGGGCTTCGTGACGATGGAGTCCGGCGCCTCCCCTGCGAGCACCTTGCTGAGCAGGACGCGGTTGTAGGCGCCGCCTCGCTCCTCGCCGAAGACGGTGATGTCGTAGCGGTCCCTGGCGCCGCGCGACATCATCTCGTCGAGCAGGCGGCATGCCGCATTGCCGTTGCCAACGATGACAAGGTCCTTCCTTCGCATCAGTTCGACTCCGAGACCCGGCGCGCCCTGACGGCGCACACCTTGAACTCCGGCATCCGGCTGGTCGGGTCCAGCGCCGGCACGGTGAGGACGTTGGCGGCCTTCTTGCCGCCCCAGTGAAACGGAGCAAAGAGCGTGTCCGGCCGGATCGAAGGTGCGACCGCTACCCGGAAGGTGACCGCTCCGCGCCGGCTCTCGACGAGCAGAAAGTCGCCATCGACGACGCCGAGGCGCGCCGCCAGCCTGGGGTGGACCTCGACCATCGGCTCGGGCTTGGCCTCTTCGAGCGTGGAGACCCGGCGCGTCTGGGCGCCGGAGTTGTAGTGTTCCTTGTAGCGGCCCGTCGTGAAGTAGAGCGGATAGGCGTCGTCGGGGAGCTCGGCGGCGGGGCGGTGGTGGACCGCGTGGAACCGCGCCCGGCCGTTCGGGTGATGGAACCGCTCGGCGAAGAGGCGCGGAGTCCCCGGGTGCTCGATCGACGGGCACGGCCAGAAGACGCCTCGGTTCCGGCGTATCTTGTCGTAGGTGATGCCGCTGTAGTCCGCCCTGGCGCCCGCGGTCGCCCGGCGCAGCTCGTCGAACACCTGCTCCGCGGACGTGTACTGGAAGTGCTTGCCCGCGCCGAGGCGGCGCGCGAGCTCGCAGAAGATCTCGATATCGGTCTTCACCTCGGGGGGCGCCGGGCGGACCTTCTGCCGCAGGATCACCCGCCCTTCGAGGTTCGTCATCGTCCCCTCCTCCTCGGCGAACTGCGCGACCGGAAGGAGGACGTGGGCGTCCCGGGCCGTCTCGTTGGCGAAGGCGTCACAGACCACGAGCAGATCGAGCGAGGCGAGCCGCCGCTCGATGTTGAGCGCGTTCGGCGACGCGACAGCCACGTTGGATCCGAACACGAGGAGCGCGCGGATCCCCCCCTCGGGGCCGAGCGCGTCGAGCAGCTCGTAGGCGCTCTTCCCCTTGGCCGGCAGCTCGGCAGGGTCGATGCCCCAGACGCGGGCGATGGCCTCCCGGTGCTCCGCGTCCTCGATATGCCGGTAGCCGGGCAGCTGATCGGCCTTCTGGCCGTGCTCGCGGCCCCCCTGGCCGTTGCCCTGTCCGGTGAGGCAGCCATAGCCGCTGTACGGCTTGCCGACCTTGCCGAGCGCGAGCATCAGGTTGATGAAGGAGAGCACGGTGTCTGACCCCTTCGACTGCTGCTCCGGCCCGCGGCCGGAGAGCAGCATGCTGCTCGGCGCCTCGGCGAGCAGCCGCACGGCCTTGAGCTGATCCTGCGTGGAGACCCCGGTCAGCCGCTCGACGTGCGCCGGGTGGTACGAGAGGATGACGCGGCGGAGATCGTCGAACCCGTCCGTGCGCGCGGCGATGTACGCCGTGTCGACGAGCTTCTCCTCGAGGGCGAGGTAGAGGAGGCCGTTGGCGAGCGCCAGATCGGACCCGGGCGTGGGCTGGAGGTGGAGCGCCGCGGCGCGCGCCGTGTCGGTGCGCCGCGGGTCGACGACGATGAGCGCGCCGCCGTTGTCGCGCTGCGCGAAGATCCATTGCATGATCGGCGGCAGGGTCTCCGCGCAGTTCGCGCCCCAGAGGAGGAGCGCCTTGGTCTGGGCGATATCGGACACGGGGAACGGCAGGCCGCGGTCGATGCCAAACGCCTTGTTGTGCCCCGCGGCCGCCGAGGCCATGCAATAGCGACCGTTGTAATCGACGTTCGGCGACTGGAGGGCGAGGCGGACGAATTTGCCGAGGAGGTAGGTCTTCTCGTTCGTCAGGGCGCCGCTGCCGAACGCGGCCAGCGCCGCGGGGCCGTGGAGCTCGCGCAGCCGGAGGAGCCGCTCGGCGACGAAATCGAGCGCCGTGTCCCAGCGCGCCGGCAGGAGGCGGCCTGCGCGCCCGCGGATCTTCGGCACGGTCAGCCGCTCGGGGTGATCGAGCAGCGCCGCGGAGGTGAACCCCTTGATGCACATCTGCCCGCGGTTCACGGGGAAATCGTCGTCCGGTCGGACGTCGATCGCCCCCGCGTGGTCCGCGCGATCCGTCATGACCACGCCGCACTGGAAGGCGCAGTAAGGACAGTGGGTGTGCGTGGTCGTCTCGGAGGTGACGATCTTGAGCCGGAGGGAAGAGCGCGGTGCCATGGAGTCGCGTCAGCCACCCTCACCGAGCGCGTCGAGGAGGCTCTCCCTGGTGTAGCAATCGCTCTGTTTCGAACGTATTTCTGAGGAATGTGCGGGCAGTTAATCTGTCGACGCCCGATGCCGCCGGCGCAGCAGCAGGTTCTCCCCCAGCGCCCACACCTCGGCCCCGTGCCCGCGCAGCTCGAACAGGGTGCCCCAGGTGCCGGACGCCTCGCCTCGCCAGGTGTGGCCGCCATCGGTGGAGCGCAGGAGCATGCCGCGCGCGCCGCACGCCCACAGCGTGCCCGCGTCGTCTCCCCAGAGGCTCCTGAGGCTGCCGGAGACCTGGGCCACCACCGCCCAGGTCGCGCCGCCGTCTCGAGAGCGCAGCACGTCGCTGACGCCCGGTCCACCAGCCACGAAGAGCTCGTCGCCCCTGCCCCAGATCGCGGACAGATCGCGGGAGCTGCCGCTCTCCGCGGCTTCCCATGTGGCGCCGTCGTCGATCGTACGGACGATGGTCCCGCCGGAGCCGACCGCCACGGCGCGCTGCTCCGGCCCTGCCCAGACGGCGCGGAGGCGCGGCTCGCGCGGGGCCTCCAGCTCCAGCCATCGTGAACCGCCCGCGACGAGGCGGCAGACCCGACCATCGATGACGGCGAACGCCCTTGTCTCGTTCTGCCCGTGGACCGAGGCGCCGCCGGGTTTGCCTTTCACGTCCATCCAGGAGCGCCCGCCGTCCTCGGTCCGGATCTGCGAGGCGCCCTCGCCGACAGCAAGGATCGTCTCGCCGCTGCCCCACACGGAGATCAGCGCGCCGGCGTCCTCCACGGCGCTCCTCTCCCAGGTCTGGCCGCCGTCGTGGGTTCGCGCGACGGTGCCGCCGTCGCCCACAAGCACGACCCTCCCCTGGGCTTGCACCCAGAGGCCCCGGAACTTCCCTCGGACAGGCACCTTCTCCCAGGGCCCGTCGAGCGGCGCGTCCCCTGCCTGGACTGGCACCTTGGTGAAGCTCTTCCCGCCATCGAGGGATCGGGCGGCGGGGCCGTCTCCCACGCACCAGATCGCGCCCTCGTCATCGCCCCACGCCGCGCAGCGGTGCTGATCCGACCGGAGCGCGGTGCGCCTCCAGGTGCGGCCCTCGTCCTCGCTGACCGCCAGAATGCCGCTTTCGCCGGACGCGATCACGAGGCCCGCGGCGCCCATCCACAGCGCCTTGATCGAGCGCCCGGTCCCGGTGGAATGCGACTCCCAGGACGCGCCCCCGTCCCGGCTCGCGTGGGCATGGCCATCGCCGTCGCCCACGATCACGAGCCCGCCTCGCGCGCAGAGCGCCCTCGGACTCCGGCCCGGGACCTTGTGGCGCGTCCATGTCGCTCCTTGCAGGGTGGCGAGCTGTCCTTCGAGCGCCAGCGCGAGGAAGCGGCCCTCTGCGTCGACCGCGGCGGCCTCGAGGCAGAGGTCTCCGGGGCTGGGCCCGGCTCCCCAGGTCTGGCCGTGATCGCCGGAGCGGAGGACCGTCCCGCCGAGCCCCACCGCGATGGCCTCGCCGTCGTCCCGCAGGGCGACCCCTCGGAGGTCCGCCGTCGCGCCGCAGCCCACGTCGGACCAGCGCTGCCCGTCATCGCGCGAGGACAGCAGGGTCCCGCAGTGTCCGGCGGCGATCAGCGCCGCGCCGGTGCCTGCGAGCGCGCTCAGGTCCTGGCGGGTGGACGTCTGCATCCTCTTCCAGCGCTGGCCGCCGTCCTCCGAGCGGAGCACGTGCCCCTCGGATCCCGCGATGACAATCAGGCGACCTCGTCCCCAGACGGCGCTGTGCCGGATGCTCATTCCGGGCACGATACCAGGCCGGTGCACCGGGGGCGCTCGCGAGCTGCCCGACATCCGACAGGCGCGGGGTCAGACCTCACCGGGCTCCTTCCGGAAGAAGTGACCGTGGAGGAACTGCCCGTTCGCCGGATCTCGGTGATAGTTGTACTTGAAGCAGCGGTTCGGGCAGCTCACACCAAACAGGTTTGGCGAATCGTGGACGCTCAGCACCGCCGAACACAAGGGGCAAATGGCCTCCACGGCCTCGTGCCTCGCGATGCAGCCGCAGAGGTGCTGGAGCTGTCGACCTTCCGCCTGGTATCGATCGCGGCGGGCGGGAGTCCAGAGGTAGAGCGGCTTGTTCCTTCTCGCGGAGAACGCCCTGGCCTGCGCACGGAACAAGAGCTCGACCTTGATCGTGTCATCGCCCGACGAACGATGAAACGCGAACTCCAATTTGTAGATGTCGCGGACCGCGCTGTTCGGACCGCAGTACCTTTCGGCGCCGTAGGCCGCCACCAAGGCTCCGCTCGTCGACTCGAAAGGCTGTTCGACCTGTGGCAGCAATTCCTTCTCCAGAAATGCGCCAAGCGCCTCCTTGAGCTCCGGGGTCATCGCTGCCGAGTGGTAGGCGCTCGCAAAGGGGCCGAATTGAATGTTGGCGAAGGCAGGATGCATCTTCGATCCCCAATACCGTCATTCAGCAGCGGGCGCCAGAGCGACGGCGAAGCCCGCAGGCCGCGGCGTGAGAGCGGCCCCGGCCCTTCGACAGATGGATAAGTTGTGATACAGCGTTACTTTTCAAGGAGGGAGGCGGATCGCGCGAGGTGCTCGATGGCAACCAGCGCGTACAGCGTGGCTGTACGGTGGAACCGGTGATGCCGCGGGCCCTTCATCGCGGGCGACGCGGGGGCGGAGGGCGCCCCGGCCCCCTGGAGAGGCGTCGCCTGCCGCCGGTGCTCGACGGACCTACCCCATGGCGCTGGACAGCATCGGGGCCTTGCGGCGCAGAGCCGGTTCATGAGACCTTTCGTGAGGAAGGCCACGAGAGGCGACGATCTCGACAGACCTGGTCCGGCGGCTTCGGTTGACCGATCGAGGAATGGTGAGAAGGCATGCGATCTATCGTTGTTGACTGCGCCCCCGTCCAGACAGAAGCAGACTTCTGGTCCGCGTACGTCATTGCGGCAGAGCCGGAAGGTGCGGCGTACTTTGGTCGGAACCTCGACGCCTTCTGGGACGGCCTGAACGGCGGTCCTGGGTGGCCGGGCGAATGTGAGCTCAAGCTCGTCAACACACAGTCATTGCATCGGCTTCGCGATGGACAGTTTGTTCAACGGTTGCGCGACATCGCCAGTCGGTCCACCTTTGTGAAAGTCACACTTGAGTAGCCTTCCACCCCGCCCCCCAGCCGACGGCCTCCCGCCGCGACTGAATGTGAACGCCGGGCAGATGTCCTGGCGTGAGGCATGAGTTGCAATGACGTTCTTCCCGGATCTTGCTCCCTACCGCTACGGCTTCGCCCCTGTGGCGTGGGACCAAAACGGTCCACCATCGCTGGAGCCGATCGAGCTCTACGCAGAGGTCCGTGCGTCGCTGCGACGGGACCACCTCGAGCAGATTTTTCAGGACCTGGTGTTGCAGGATCGCGGGGACGTCGTGGCGGTCCTCACGCGAATCGACATTCCCGGGAGCTCGGAGCCCTTCGCGCGCTCGTGGGACGTGCCCAAGAAGGCGCTCCTCGACATGATCCAGGCGGTCCACGCGATTGTCAGCATGTTGGAGACCAGCCACACGGAACGTGCGCTTGCCCTGATCTCGCAACGTCAGCGCGCTCGATAGCACTGTTTCATTTCTCGAACGCCGCCGTTCCAGCCCGCTGTCTGGCGTCGCCCACCGTGTCGCTGCATACTCTGGACGTGATCCTTTCGCGGTTGCGGGGCGGGCCGGATGCGCCTGCCTCCGTACCTCGGGCTGCAGCGGGCTCATCATGCGGCACCGCCGGTGCGGAGGGCATCACGGCGGATGGAACCTGGCCTCGATGATCCGCCGCGGTGCTCCGGGCCCGTCCTTCCAGCGTGAGGGTCGCGCGCGGGCGCTGCGGCTCTTCTAGGCTGGCGATTGCCGTGAAGGGAGACGAGATCACGAGCGGCACGCGCCTCGCCGAGCGCTGGGACCCACGAGCGAACTGCAGAGCCCGCCTGAAGGCAGGGCCTGTTCTACTGACCGGGCGACTAGGACCCGATTGCCATTTTCACCTCGACCAGAGATATCCATGAAAACGACACGCTAGTTTAGACATTGACAGTGTTTCCGCTTGTGAGAATGATGCCTCCGCGCTGGCCGATGAGGCACGGGACGGGCTCTCCACTGCGGAGCCCACAGCGCATCTTGCGGCGCGACCAAGACGCACCAATGAATCCCTGCGCCTGACCACGCGCTTGGCTTGGAAACATAACCCATCATAACAGCACATTGGTTGACATATGAAACACACTCGTCACACGACGTCCATGGGCGCCCTGATCTGCGGCCTTGTCGGCGGAGTCATCTCGCTGAGCGCACCCGCTGAAGCTCAAGCGGTGGAATTTGGAGTATATGAAGGAGAAACTTGCCCCGCAGGATACACGCCGTTGCTCCCAGTCGACGCCTTCTGGACGTTTGTCGCCCGCTGCGATGAGCTCCCCTATTCAGGAGTCTTTCGTCTCGCGGACGGGAGTTCGATAGACGGCCCGTGGAACAACTGCCAGCAGCATGCCAACGACACCCGCGAGCTGGACTACGTCCTCTGCAAACCCAACTACCAGCTCTTTGACATCGGCGGGACTACCTTTGCGGTAGTGAGAGGCGGAGATCAGTGCCTGGAAGGCTTCGAGCACGTGGATTTTGCTACCGCTTCCGCCTACTCCGATGAGATATGCACTCACGTCGGGTACTGGGGAATCGCGAGAATCGGTGGAGGGGGCTCCATTGACGGCGTAGGTTACGGTTGCGGCATCCGCGCGACCGACTCTCGCGAGCTCGGTGATGCCATCTGCGTAGAAATCGAGTAAATATCCCGAACCAGAGGCAGCTTGCGCGATCCCCACCAGCTTGGCAGGCAGGGTGCGCAGCGACCGAACCAGCTGCTTCGGATCGTACCCCTCGCGCCGCGCGAGCTTCTCGGCGCTCGATCCGCTCCACTTATTCGTCTGGTGCCTTGGCGGCTCATCTCTCGCTTGAACAACGTGATCGTGTTCTAGCAGTCGAAGACCCCGGCGCCCCGCTCGATCTCGCCGAACGGATCCATGAGCGCGCGCAGGATCAGGCGCGCCGGCGCGCTCTCGATGCCCCCCGCCGCGCGCCAGGTCGCGTACCGGAGCTCGCCCAGGAGGACCCCGGCGAGCGGCGTGTAGACAAGATCGAGCGCCGAGGGCCGGACGCCGTTGGCCTCGTAGCCGTACTCCCAGAGGTGGGTGCCGGCGATGGCGAACGCGAGCGCGGCCGGGGCGCCGAAGCGGCATATCCGCGCCCTGAGGTACATCTCGCTCCCGAGCAGGCCGTGGCCGACCACGTTAATCGGCCACGGGTCGTGATCCCACCGGAAGGCGGGCTGAGCGGCGTCGAAGAGCGGCGGCTTCGTGAGCGCCTCGCCATAGTGGTATCCCCATCGCTCCGCGCGAAAGTCGGCGAAGGGCTCGGGCCACAGTACCGCCTCGACGCTGCGGGTCACCGTGAGGACGGCCAGCGTGTGCACGATCGGCGGCGCCCAGGCGGGCTCCACGGCCTCGGCCGCGGCAACAGGCGGTGACGCCTGGGGCTCCCCCGCGGCAGGCGCGCGCTCCGGAACGGGAGGCGGGAGGCTCGACGGGAAGGCCGACTCGACCGGAGGAACCGCCGTGGTCCGGCCGGCGCACGCGGCGACGAGGACGGCGAGCGAAGCGGCAGCGCACAGGCGGATCGGGGCCATCGGGGAGCGGCCGCGGCGCGGGGTGGGTGCGGCGACCAGACTCGAGTCTAGAGCGACCAGCGGGTCGAAGCCGCATGCAAACAGCAGGAAGTTGAACCGCCAGGTCGCCAGGGACGCCAAGATTTTGGTGTCTTCCTGGCGCCCCTGGCGACTCATCTTCATGTCTTCCTGACGACTCGGCGGCTCATCTTCATGTCTTCTTCGCGTGCTTGGCGTCCTTGGCGCTTTGGCGGCTCATTTCTCTGGTTTCCAAGCTGCTCAGCGCTCCAGCGCGACCGCGAGCCTCACAGCACCCCGCCTCGCCGCGGGCTCGCGTAGGCTCCCGCGCCATGGCCGACATCATGCTCATCACGGGCGGCAGCCGCGGGATCGGCGCCGCCACCGCGCTGCTCGCCGCGAGCCGAGGCTACACGGTCGCCGTGAGCTACCTGCGCGACGAGGACGCCGCGGCGAGGGTGGTCGACGAGATCCGCGTGCACGGCGGCGTCGCCCTCGCGATCGCGGCCGACGTGAGCCGCGAAGAGGACGTCGTGCGCCTGTTCCAGACCGTCGACCGTGACCTCGGCCCGATCGCGGCGCTCGTCAACAACGCGGGCGTGCTCGACCGGCAGGCGCGCCTCGAGGACATGACCGCGGCGCGCGTGGAGCGCATCCTCTCGACCAACGTCGTCGGCAGCTTCCTGTGCGCGCGCGAGGCGGTCCGGCGCATGTCGACGCTCCGCGGCGGCAAGGGCGGCTCCATCGTGAACGTCTCCTCGCGGGCGTCGCAGCTCGGCTCCCCGGGCGAGTACATCGACTACGCCGCCTCGAAGGCCGCCGTCGACACGCTCACGATCGGCCTCGCGAAGGAGGTCGCCGCCGAGGGCATCCGGGTCAACGCCGTGCGGCCGGGGATCATCGCGACCGACATCCACGCGAGCGGAGGCGATCCAGGGCGCGTCGAGCGGCTCCAGGCGAGCCTGCCCCTGGGCCGCGCCGGCAGCCCCGAGGAGGTCGCGCACGCCATCCTGTGGCTCGCCTCCAGCGAGTCCTCCTACTGCACCGGCTCCCTCCTGGACGTCGCCGGCGGCCGCTAGCGCCGCACACCAGCCGTCCGGCCAGGCACACGCGACGTCGCTGCATCGCACTGCCGGGGGCGAAGCCAGGGCGCTCGCGCGCTCGGCCTCAGAGGTCCATGAGGCAGTCGCAGCCGCACTGGACGGTGGCCTCCTGCTGGTTGTATTGCCGCGAGCCGAGGGCACAGCCGGATTCTTCCCACGTGTCCGTGTCCGTCACCTCGTACGAGCACATCCCCGTGCCTGTCGTCTCGTCGTACCCGTTGAACTCGCAGATCTCCCGACAGAGGATGTCCCAGACCTCGGGGTTGTCGTCCCGGATCGCCTCACACTCGTTCTCCGCGTGGGCCTCGAGCGCGTCGATCGCGCGGCTCTCGGCGTTCTTCTTCCGCCCGATGAGGGAACAGGACGAGCCGACGCCGTACGCCTCCATCTCGAACATCGACGTGGCCACGGGGACGCAACCGAACCCTTGATATTCGTTCTCGATCGGGCTGGCGAGCGCCTCGACCTCCTCCACGTCGGTCCCCTTCGAACCTTCGAGCCCGCCGCAGCCTCCAGCCGAGCCAACCGACAGCATGAGCACGGACATCCCCACGATCTTCTTGAGCAGCATGAATGTCTCCTCCGTCAACGAGGTCACGGGTCTCGCGGATTGCGACTTCGATGCCAGCCCGTCCTCGCGGCGAGGACCCGCGCGATCTCCGCATGCGCGCGGTCCGCTCCTGCTTTTGGCGCTCGCGCGCCCGTCCTGCGACGCCGGGGGGCCTGCCACACCGACCGGGTGTGACAGGTGTCAGGTGTGGCAGGAGGTGACACGGCGATGGCCTGCATCGGCGTGCTCTTCGGAACGCGCCCGGACCAGCGCGCCGGATCGCGGACGAGCCCTGCTCGTACGGCGCGGTGGTGGGCGCGGCGCTCGCTCACGACGGGTGGTACCCGCATCCCTGGGGGACAGGCACTATCGCGGCGGCGACCCCGGCGGCGCGCCGGCCTCGCCCGCGCCGATCGCCTGCGTCACGACGGCCGCCAGCGTCCGCGCCGCGTCCCGGAGCGCGCACTCCGAGTGCGCGCCGAACCCCAGGACGAGCCCGGGCGCGCGCGGCGCGCGTGCCGCCGTGATGCGCGAGAGCGGCTGCGCGTCGACGCCCCGCGCCGCGAGCGCCTGGACGATGGCGACGTCGTCCGCGCCCGCGGGCAGGTCGAGCGTCAGCACCGAGCCCCCCGCGGGCGCCCGCGCCCGGACCGCGCTCGGCAAGAGCAGCCCGAGTTCCGCGAGCACGAGGTCGCGCCGGCGCCGCGTCGCCTGCTTCAGCTTCCGGAGGTGGCGCGCGAAGTGGCCCTCGTCGATGAAGTCGGCGAGCGCGGCCTGCAGCAGGTAGGGCGGCGAGCGGGTCGACGCAGCGCGCACCATGGCCACGGCGCGCACCAGCGCGGGCGGCACGATCATGAAGCCGAGCCGCAGGCCCGGGAACAGCGAGCGGCTGAAGGTCCCCACGTGGATCACGCGATCCTTCACGCCCTCGAGGTCGAGGCTGAGGAGCGAGGGCAGCGGGGTGCCGTCGAACCGCAGCTCGCCCTCGTAGTCGATCTCGACGACCACGGCGCGCGCCCTGGCGGCCCAGGACAGGAGCTCGATGCGCCGCGGCAGCGTGAGCCGCGCCCCCGAGGGGAACGCGTAGGCCGGCGACACGAAGGCGACCCGCGCGCGCGGCGCGCCCCGACGTCGATGCGCGCCGGCGCGCACCCGGAGCCCGTCCTCGTCGACCGGGATCGGGACCGGCCGCGCGCCCGCCATGCGCACCGCCGCGCGGAGGGCCAGCGGCCCCGGGTCCTCCACCCAGGCGGCGTCGCCCGGGTCGAGCAGCGCGCGGCAGCACAGGTCCACCGCGGCCTGGGATCCCTCCGTGATGAACACCTGGTCGACCGTCGCGCGCACGCCGCGGGCCACCGCGATGTGGTGGAGCACGGCGCGCCGGAGCAGCGGCGCGCCCCGCGGATCGTGGTCGAGCGCGTCGGCCGCCGACATCGACCGGACGCGGCGCGCGAGGCACCGCTCGAAGATGCGCCACGGGAGCAGCTCGAGGTCCGGCAGGCCGACCCCGAACGGGCGCGACCGCGCGCGGCTGCCGAGGAGCGCGTCGAGCTTGTCGGGGGGCACCACCGCCGAGAGCCGCCGCGCGCTCTTCGACGTGCGCGGCGCGGCCGCCGCCGGCTGGACGCGGGCGGCGCCCTGCCCCCCCGCGCGCGCCGGCACGTGCGCGACGACCGGCGCCCGACGAGGGCGCACCACGATGGTGCCGTCCGCGGCCAGCGCCTCGTACGCCGCCACCGCGGTGTTGCGCGACACGCCGAGCTCCCGCGCGAGCTCGCGGGACGACGGGAGCGGGTGATCGGGCTGGAGGACGCCGTCCAGCACGGCGCGGCGCAGCTGCTCGACCAGCTGGGCCGCCAGCGTCGCCGGCGCGCCGCGCTGCAGGTGGAGGAAGGCGTGGGCGGCGTGGGAGGTGGAGCGCGCTGGCACCATCGAGATCGGCTTCTCTGGCCCTTTCCAGGGTGCCAGATCCGGGGCACCGTGTCGACGAGGAGCCAGCCATGCCCACCGCCGACGACCTCACGACGGTGTCGACCGCCCGCGAGCAGCCCATCGCCCGCGAGCAGCCCATCGCCCGCGAGCGGCCCATCGCCCGCGAGCGGCCCACCGCTCCCCCGCGGCGGCCGCTCGAAGACGACAAGACGGGCGAGCTCTCGTCGCGCATCGCCCGCCGCGCGGCCGAGGCGCACGCCGGTCAGCCGCTCGATCGGCTCCTCGCCGAGGACCTCCCGGGCAACGAGCTGACCACGCTCCTGCTCCATTGCCTGCGCCGGCGCGCGCTGCGGCGGAGCTTCGCCGACGTCCTCGACCACGCGGAGCGCGCGCCCATGACGCACGCCTCGACGGCGGACGCCCGGCGGCTGCACGCCCTCGACGCGGCGGCGTACGCGGCGGCGGCGGGCTTCGAGGCGGTGGATCTCGCCCCGATCGGGCCGCTCGGCGCCACGGCGTGCGCGGGCGTCGAGCCGAACAACGTGCTCGCGACGGTCCGCTTCGCCGAGGTCGCCGCGGACCCGACGACGGGCCTCGCGCTGCACGCCGCGCGGCGCCGGCGCGGGACCCGGGGCGGCGAGCCGCTGCGGTTCTGCGCGAGCCAGCGCGTCCTGCGCATGCAGCCCACGACCCAGCCGGGCTTCACGCCGCACTTCCGCCTGTTCGCCCTCGCGACGGCGGCCCGCTCGCCGGGCCGCGGCGAGGACGACGCGTGCGAGCGGCGCGCCCTGCTCGAGCACCTCGTCGTCTGGGCGGACCTCGTCCGCGCGCTGCCTCACGCGGGCTTCCGCGCCGCGGGGCTGCGCGTCGTGCTCTCCGACACGTCGCTGGTCCGCGCGAGCCTCGGCGCGCGCGGCGTCGACGCGGACGCGATGGCGCGGCGGGCGAAGGCGCACGAGCCCGGGTCGACGGAGGCGGCCCTGCGCGAGGCCGGCGTCGATCTGCCGCGGCGCGCGGCGGATCTCGTGGGGGCCGCGCGGTCCCTCGGCCTCGGCCCCGAGCTCCTCGCGCGCGCCGAGCGCTGGGTCGCCGAGGTCAGCGAGCCGCTCACCCGCGCACGCCCGGAGGTCGAGGTCGTGCACGATCTCGGGCGGCTGCAGGGGCTCGGCTACTACGCCGGGCCGTTCATCCAGCTCGTCGTCCGCCGGGACGACGGCCTCGAGCTCCCGCTCGGGGACGGCGGCGCCTTGCCGTGGCTCGGCGCGCTGCTCTCGAACCGCCGCGAGCGGATGGTCGCGACCGGCATCGGGAGCGAGATCCTCGTGAAGCTCTTCGATCGATCGGAGGCTCGGGCCGGCGAGGCTCGACCGGAGGGAGCGACGCCATGATCCTCGAGACGCCCGCGTTCACCCTGCGTCCCTGGGCGGCGGTCGACGTCGACGCGCTCGTGAAGAACGCGAACGACCGCCGCGTCTGGGCGAACCTGCGCGATCGCTTTCCGCACCCGTACACGCGCGACGACGCCGAGGGCTGGATCGCGCACTGCGCGGCGCGCGCGCGGCCCGGCGAGGCCCTGGCGATCGTGGTCGCCGGCGAGGCGGCCGGCGGCATCGGCCTCGAGCGCCTCGACGACGTGCACCGGCACACCGCGGAGCTCGGCTACTGGCTCGGCGCGGCCTACTGGGGGCGCGGGCTGGCGACCGAGGCGGTGATCGCGCTGACGCGGTACGGCTTCGAGCAGCTGGGCCTCGAGCGCATCCAGGCCGGCGTCTTCGACTGGAACGGGGCGTCCGCCCGCGTGCTCGAGAAGGCGGGTTACGCGCTCGAGGCGCGGATGCGCCGCCACGTCGTGAAGGACGGGCGGCTCGGCGACGTGCTGCTCTACGCGCGCGTCCGGGAGGACGCGCCGGCCGGCGGGCAGCCGTGAAGCGCCGGGCGGCACGGGCATCGCCGCGCGCCGCGTACCGCGCGTCCCGTGGATCGAGGCCTCACCCGCGCGGGCGGCCCTCGCCTCCCGCCGCGGGCGCGGGCGCCTCTGACGCCGCGGGCGCCTCTGCCGCCGCGGGCGCCTCCGCCGCCGCGGGCGCCTCGTGTCCCGCCGCCTCGGCGATCGGGAGCGTGAAGTAGAACCGGGCGCCCTGCCCGACCTCGCTCTCCACCCAGATGCGGCCGCCGTGCGCGTCGACGATCCCCTTGGCGATGTAGAGCCCGAGGCCGGTGCCCTTCTTCCCGGGCGTCTCGTCCTTCCAGAACCGCTCGAAGATGCTCGTGAGGTTCTGGGGGGGGATCCCCGGCCCCGAGTCGAGGACGGCGAAGCGGGCCATCGCCCCGTCCCTGTCCACCGAGAGGGTCACCTGGCCGCTCTGGGGCGTGAATTTCAGGGCGTTGCCGAGGAGGTTCGACAGCACCTGGAGCACGCGCTCCCACTCCGCGCGGATCACGAGCCCGGGCTCCTTCAGGGATTGCTCGAACCGGACCTGCTTCGACTCGGAGAGCGGCCCGAACATCTCCATGGTCTCGTGCAGGAGATCCTCCACCGCGCACGGCTTCGGCGTCACCGAGAACCTGGAGGCTTGCATCGTCGTCACGTCGAGCATCGTCCTGATGAGGCGCTCCATCCGCAGCGAGACGTGCTCGATCGACTCCGCTTGCTGCCGTGTCCGCTCGGAGTCGGCGCCCCGCCGCAGCCACGCGGCCTTCAGCGCGATGGCGCCGAGCGGGTTGCGCAGATCGTGGGCCACGATGCCCATGAGCTCGTCGCGGGCCGCCAGCGCCAGGCGCGCGGCGTCGCGCGCCTCCCGCGCCTTGTGGTACGGGCCGCCGAGGAGCTTCGTGAAGTACCAGGCGATCCCCAGGCCGGCCAGCACCAGCAAGCCCAGCAGGCCCTCGAGCCACAGCTCCAGCCGGGCTCGCTCCGTCTTCGCGTCATCGTAGAGCTGCTTGAGGACATCTTGCTTGTGCTCGACGAGGCGGGCGAGGGAGCCCTCGAGCTCGCGGTGACGCGGCCTCAGCTCCTCGTCGAACCGGCGCACGAGCTCGCTCGCGTCGCCAGTCCGCGTCCGCTGCCGGGCGGCGAGCAGCTCTTCCTGCATCCGGGCGAGGTGCATGGCCGCCTGCTCGACCTCGGCCACCCGATCGAGGCCGATCGGGCTGAGCGCGTGGTCGCGAAGCGCGCCGACGTGCTCGTCGAAGCGCGCCCTGGCCCTGTTCGCCTGCTCGAGGAGCTCGCGATCGCCGGAGATAAGGTAGCCCCTGCCGTGAGACACGATGAGCTCGCTGCTCCACCGGAGCCGCTCCACGAGCGTGATCTCGTGCTCTTTGGCGCGTAACCGATCGATCTGAGCCTCGGCCACGGACGAGAAGCGCCGCACCGAGAACGCCATGCCGAGCGCCAGGAGCAGGGTGAGGATGGCATAACCCATCCTCGCCGTGGCCTCGAAGCGCGTCCGCGTCGGAATGACCGAAGTTCCGTCCTCTCGACGGGCGTCGGCGGATCCGTGGGGCTGAGCCACTCCGCGAAAGCTAGACCGCGTTGCGCGAAGAGCAAGGCGCCCCGGCGCCGCGCCGCACGGCGAGAAGCGCTCCGGCGGCGAGCGGGAGCATGGCAGGACAACGCGCGACGAGCGGGGCGACTCGACCTGTCGAGGGGCGCCTCGGGCCGCCAACGGATGACAAGCAAGCGTTCCTCGGTGTAAAGAGTGTGCGTCATGACAGACCGAGCGGCGAACCGGGTTCGCGAGCGGCGCGAGGCGCGCGGGCTGT
Organism: Sorangium sp. So ce117; assembly: GCF_051524395.1. Taxonomy (NCBI): domain Bacteria; kingdom Pseudomonadati; phylum Myxococcota; order Polyangiales; family Polyangiaceae; genus Sorangium; species Sorangium sp. So ce117. The sequence goes on along the minus strand of NZ_CP150309.1, from coordinate 1,736,695 downwards.
CCCAGGTGGCGCTCGCCGAGCGCGCCCGCCTCACGAGGCAGAGCGTGGGCGCCATCGAGGCGGGCCGCGCGACCCCGGCGGTCGACGTCGCGCTGCGCCTCGCGAGCGCCCTCGACTGCTCGGTCGAGGACCTCTTCGGGGAGCCGAGCGCGGCGGCGGACCTCGCGACCGAGACCGACGCTCCGGCGGCGCTGGGCCGCGCCGCGGTCGCGCGCATCGCGGACCGCTGGGTCTCCTACCCCCTCGAGCGGGACGCGGTGCGGATGGCCGCGGACGGCATCGTGACCGGCGAGCGGCGCGGGAGGGCCGTCGTCGAGCCGCTCCGGGCGCTCGCCGAGGTCGAGGAGAACGTCGTCGTGATGGGCTGCGCGGCCGGCCTCGGCCTGCTCGCCGACCGGCTCAATACGAGGCCGGGGCCGGGGCGGTTCCTCTGGTTTCCCCGCTCGAGCACCGCGGCCCTCCAGGCGCTGGCCCGGCAGCGGACCCATGTCGCGGGCGTCCACCTCGTCGACGCGCGCACCGGCGAGGCGAACGTCGCCGACGTCCGCCGGCTCGGGCACGCCGAGCCGATCGTCCTCATCACGCTGGCGCGCTGGGAGGCGGGCCTCCTCGTTCGCCGCGAGGACGCCGGCCGCATCCGCGGCGCGGCCGACCTCGATCTCCCCGGCCTGCGCCTCGCCGGCCGGGAGGCGGGCGCCGGCGCCCAGCGGCTCCTCGAGCGCGAGGTCCGCGGCCACGGGCTGCCGATCGAGCTCGCGCGCAAGCCGCACCTGCGGGTCGCCGGCCACCTCGACGTCGCGCGCGCCGTGGCGATGGGCGCGGCGGACACCGGCGTCGCGACGCGCGACGCGGCGATGGCGCTCGGGCTCGGCTTCGTGCCCCTGGCCGAGGAGCGCTACGACCTCGCGGTCCCGCGCGAGGGGCTTGATGACGGCAGGGTGCAGCGCCTGCTCGACGTCCTCGTCTCAGGGGAGTTCCGCCGTGAGCTCTCGGCGCTCGCCTACGACGCTCGGCAGGCGGGCGAGCGGGTCGCCGAGGTGCGGGCGGCATGACGGCACGGACCGAGCCAGGGAACGACGGAACCCCGGAACGACGGAACCCAGGAGTCTCCCCGATGAAGTACCCCCGACGACAGCTGTTGCGCGCCCTCCCCCTCCTGATCCTCGCGGCGTGCCTCGCCGTCCTCGGCGGCTGCGAGCGCTCGGAGCCGGCGTCCGCCCAGCGGGAGGACAGGCTCGTCGTCTTCGCCGCCGCCTCGCTCCGGGACGTGTTCACCGCGCTGGGAGAGGATTTCAAGCGCTCTTATCCGGGCGTCGAGGTCACGTTCAACTTCGCCGGCACGCAGGAGCTCCGCACGCAGCTCGAGCACGGCGCCGCGGCCGACGTGTTCGCCTCGGCGGATCAGCGCCACATGGACGAGCTCGTGAAATCCCAGCGCGCCGCGGGCCCCGTCGTCTTCGCGCGCAACGAGCTCGTCCTCGTCGTCGCGAGCGAGAGCGCCGCGACCGTCCGGGGGTTCGCCGACCTCCCCGCCGCGACCCGCATCGTCATCGGCACCCCCGAGGTCCCGATCGGCCGCTACACGCTGCAGATCCTCGATCGCGCGTCGGCCTCCCTGGGCGGGGATTTCCGCGCGCGCGTGGAGTCCAAGGTCGCCTCGCGCGAGCCCAACGCGCGGCAGGTGCTCGCCAAGGTGCGCCTCGGCGAAGCGCAGGCGGGCGTGGTCTACCGGACGGACGCGCAGGGGGCGCAGGACGGCGTGGTCGTCGTGGCGATCCCGCCCGAGGTCAACGTCCTCGCCGAGTACCCGATCGCCGTCGTCTCCGGCGCCGCGCACCCCGGGCTCGCGCGCGCGTGGCTCGATCTCGTGACGTCGGAGGCCGGCCGGACGGCGCTGTGGCGCGCCGGGTTCCTTGTGCCTTCCGGGGGCGGCGCGCCTCGGTGAGCGGGCGCCTCCGCGCGGAGCGGGTGGCCCTGGCCGCGGTCGGCGCGGTCCTCGTGGCCTTCCTGGCCGTCCCGATCCTGGCCTTGTTCGCGACGGCCACGGTGGGGAACGTCGAGCAGGGGCTCAGCCACCCCCTCGTGTGGCCCGCGCTGCGCCTGAGCCTCCTGACGACCTCCGCGAGCCTCGTCGTCGTGGTCGTCCTCGGGACGCCGCTCGCCTGGACGCTGGCGCGCTCGCGCGGGCGGCTCTCGCGCGCGGTCGAGGCGGTGGTGCAGCTGCCCATCGTCATCCCGCCCGCGGTCGCGGGCGTCGCGCTGCTGCTCGCGTTCGGCCGCCGCGGGCTCCTCTCCGGGTGGCTCTACCCCGCGGGGTGGTCCGTCTCGTTCACGACGGCGGCGGTCGTCGTCGCCGAGGTGTTCGTCTCGGCGCCGTTCTTCGTGCAGGCGGCGACCAGCGCGTTCCGGAGGGTCGACGCGAGGCTGCTCGTGGTGGCGCGGACCTTCGGCGCGTCGCCGCTCCGGGTGTTCTTCCGCGTGGCGCTGCCGCTCTCGGCCCCTGGGCTCGCCGCCGGGGCCGCGATGAGCTGGGCCCGCTCCCTCGGCGAGTTCGGCGCGACGCTCATGTTCGCCGGCAACCTGGAGGGGCGGACGCAGACGCTGCCGCTCGCCATCTACACGGCGCTCGAGTCGGACCTGCGCGCCGCGCAGGCGCTGTCGATGGTCCTCGTCGTCGTGGCGTTCACGCTGCTCCTGTTCGTGCGGGCCGTGCTGGGGCGCTCCACCGAGGGCGAGCGCCCCGAGGCGGCGCCGTGATGGCGGCGGAGCGCCTCCGCGCCCGCGTGACCGCGCGCGTCGGGCGCCTGCGCATCGAGGCCGATCTCGACACCGGCGGCGGGTCGCTCGTCCTGGTGGGGCCGAACGGCGCCGGGAAGACGACCTTGCTCTCGCTCCTCCTGGGCGTCTTCCCCGTGGAGCGAGGGCGCGTGGAGGTCGGCGAGGCGGTGCTCCTCGACACGGCGGCCGGGATCGACGTGCCCGTCGAGCAGCGCGGGATCGGCTATGTGCCCCAGGACTACGCGCTGTTTCCGCACCTCAGCGTCCGTGAGAACGTCGCGTTCGCGCTGCGGAGCGATCCCGCGCGGCGGCGGCGCGCGGCCGGCGCCGAGGTCGTCGACGCGATGCTCGACGACCTCGGCATCGCCGCGCACGCCCACCGGCGGACGCAGGCGCTCTCCGGGGGCGAGAAGCAGCGCGTGGCGCTCGCGCGCGCGCTCTCGGTGAGCCCGCGGGCGCTGCTCCTCGACGAGCCGCTCGCCGCGCTCGACGTCCACTCGCGCCGCGAGGTCCGGGCGTTCCTCTCGAACTACCTGCGGACGCTCGCCATCCCCACCGTCGTCGTCACGCACGACGCGACGGACGCGCGGCTCCTGGGAGATCGCATCGCCGTTCTCGAGGCAGGGCGCGTGACGCAGGCCGGCACCTGGGAGGAGCTCTCCGCCCGACCGGCGTCGCCCTTCGTGGAGGAGTTCGTCGCCGCGGCGCGCAGCGCCGGCGACGCGCCGCCCTCCCGGAGCGCGGATTCGGCCTGAAAATTCAGCGAGGAGCAGCGCAAACCCTCTGTCACGGCCGGATCTCCGGTCGCGAGGGCAGTCGTCCGTCAGTCGCCCCCCAGCGCGATGAGTCGCCCCCCAGCGCGATGAGTCGCCCCCCAGCGCGATCATGTTGAAAATGAGAATCATTCGCGTTACGGTCTCGCTCGGGAGGTCGACTTGTCAAACTCGAAGGACTGTCGTCACGAAACCCTCGCGTACAACGGCGTCGCGCACGTCCAGCGGTGCCTGGACTGCGGGGGTATCTCGATTCACCTCGGCCCCGTCTCCGTCCGGCTCGACGATTCCAGCCTGGAGGCGCTGTGGGCCGTGCTCGGAGAGGCCGCCGCGGAGCTCCACGCGCGGAGGACGACCGAGGTGATGAACGTGGTGAGGCGAGGTGTCGCGTGAGGGCCCGGGCGCTCGCGCGCGCGGCCTCGACGGCTCTTCCGCTGGACGGGCCCTGGGGGACGTTCGGCGGGCGGGTCCGGGGGCTCGCGTGCGCGGCCATGGGGCGCCTTGGCCCGTGGGTCGCCGTGGCCGGCTGCGCGGCGATGTTCGGCTTCGTCGGCGCGTTCGTCGCCCTGAGCGCCGGCTGGATCGCGTGGCCTGGCTACCTGACGGCGGTGTCCGGGTCGCTGCTCATGTACGCCGCCTGCCTCGCGGTCGGGCACGCCGGTGATCCGGTCGCGCTGCGGCGCCGGCAGGGCGCCTCTCGCGCGTCAGCCCTCGACGCCGGCAGCGCTGCAGTCCTTGCAGATCCCGAGCAGCTCGTGGACGTGGCCCGTCAAGCGGAAGCCGAATCTCTCCGCGACATCGCGCTGAAGAACCTCGATCGCCTCGAACTCGAACTCCACGACCTTGCCGCAGCGTGTGCAGATCAGATGGTCGTGATGTTCACGCTCGAACGCTCGCTCGTACCGCGCGCCGTCGCCCTTCGACACGAGCGTCATCTGGAGGAGCCCCGCTTCCACCAGGAGGGGTAGGACCCGGTAGACCGTGGCGGGGTGGGCATCGACGACGCCGCTCTCGCGGAGCTCCTTCAGCAGGTCGTCGACCGAGAAGTGCCCTCGCCTGAGGAGCGCCGCGCGCGCGATGGAGTCGCGTACCGACGACCCCTTCAGGCCGCGCTGCCGCACCGCGCGCCGCAGCCGCTCCAGCGCCCGCTCGAGGCCGGCCTCGTCGAGCGCGGGCGGCTGGGTCACATGGCGCACGCGGGGAACTATACGAACCGTTCGCAAGATGGTCAACGCTGGCCCAGCACCTCGGCGGAGCTTCGGTCAGGACGTCGCCGATAAGCCGCTCCCCTATCGCGTTTCCCGTTTCCTCGGCGGAGGCGACGGCTCCTCGACCATCCGACGCAGCCGCTCGAGCGCGCGATCCCAGCCTGCGGAGATGCCGTCGAGGAACACGCGGGCTTCCTCGATCCGCCGCGGCTCGAGCGCGTAGAGGACCTCGCGCCCGCGCCGCTCGTGCGTCACGAGGCCCGCGCCCTCGAGCACCCGGAGGTGCTTCACGATCGCCTGTCGCGTCACCTTCGCTCCGTCGGAGAGCGCGGTCGCCGACAGCGCCCCTCCGGCCCCGAGCCGGGTCACCACCGACAGCCGCGTCCCGTCGCCGAGGGCGAAGAAGACGTCAGCGACCGCCGGTTCACACGCTTTCGACATACTTCGCGATGTTCTCGGCCTGAGCGGCCCATCCCCCCTCGTTCATGCGGAACGCGCGCTCGCGCCGATGCGCTGGCACACGGTCGAAGCCAGACTCCACGATGGTGAGCAGGGTGCCTTCAGCGACCCCCTCGAGGCGGAACTCGACGAGCGTCGTCGGCTCGTTGTCCGGGTCGGCCTCGGCGTCGATGCCATACGGGATCCAGCGAAAGCTGAAGTACCGCTCCGGCTCGATGCGCTCCACCGTGCAGAACACCGCGCCCTTCTCGGGGAGCTTCACCTTCGAAGGCCGGAGACCACGGCTCTTCTGGTAGTCCATGATGGCGGCTTCGTTGAGCCCCTCATCGAAGATGCCAGTGAGCGTCTTGCCCGCGACGAACTCGCCCTCGAGCTCGATCCCGAACCAGCGCCCGAACTCCCTGGCGTCGGCGATCGCCCGCCACACGCGTGACACGGGCGCGCGCAGCGTGACCCGCTTCTCGATCCTGTCCGTCGATGCCATGTGCAACCTCCTGGATGCACAATAACGAGCCGCCCGACGAAGTGCAGCCATCTGATTGCACTTCGTCCTGCGCTTGACTTCCGGGTGTCGATCCACAACCATATGGTTGTGGATTCGCTGAGCACGACCCTGGCCGCCCTGAGCGACGCCACCCGGCGCGCGATCCTCGTGCGGCTCAAGACGGGGCCTGCGTCGGTGCACGAGCTGGCGCAGCCGTTTCAGATCTCGCAACAGGCCATCTCCAAGCACCTGGCAACCCTGGAACGAGCGGGTCTGATCGAGAAGCGGCGCGACGGGCGGCAGCACGTTTGCCAGCTCAATCCCGCGCCGATGCGGGAGGTGGCGAGCTGGGTCGAGCAGTACCGGCAGCACTGGGACGAGGCGTTCGGCCGCCTGGACGACCTCCTGCACGAGCTGCATCCGCCAAAGAAAGGGTGATCACGTCACGATGCAATTCTCTCAAACCCCTCATGAGCCCACGGTCCTCATCGAGCGCACGTTCGATTTTCCGCGCGACGTGGTGTTCGATGCATGGACGAACCCCGACCTGCTGGCGCGCTGGTTCGCGCCGCGGGGGTGCACCATCCGCTTCGCGCGGATCGACATCCGGCCGGGAGGGGGCTTCCATTCGTGCATCCACAACCCGCAGTTCGGCGATTGCTGGACCGTCGGTGTCTACCGCGAGGTCGTGCGGCCGGAGCGGCTCGCGTTCACCATGCGGATCGCTGACGCGAACGGGAATCCCGTCTCCTCCGAGAGCCAGGGGCACGATCGGGACTGGCCCGAGGAGACGCTCGTGTCGATCACCTTCACCGAGCGAAACGGGCGGACGCTCGTGAGGCTCGAGCAGAACGTGAGCGAGGCGCTCGCTCGCCGGACCGGCGCGCACCCGAGCTGGCTCCAGATGCTGGACGCGCTCGGCGAGGAGCTGGCGAGGGGCGCGAAGCAGTGAGGCCACCATGACGACACCGATCCTCTACGCCCACCCCTTCTCGTCCTACTCCCAGAAGGCCTTCATCGCCTTCCATGAAAAGGACGTCCCTTTCGAGCTGCGCCTGCTGGAGCCTTCCAACCCGCAGGCCGGCGCCGAGCTGGCGGCGCTCTGGCCGCTTGGCAAGTTCCCCGTGCTCAGGGTCGGTGACCTCGCCCTGTGGGAGGCGACCATCGTTGTCGAGTGGCTCGACCAGACCCATCCGGGGCCCGCCCTCCTGATCCCGCCCGATCCGGCCGCCGCGCTCCAGGTGCGGATGTTCGACCGCATCTTCGACAACTACGTCATGAATACGATGCAGGTCATCGTGAACAACCGCATCCGCGAGATGCAGTCCAACCCGCGCGATGAGTACGGGGAGGTCCAGGCCCGCGCCGCCCTGGACAAGGTCTACGCCTGGCTCGACGGCGAGCTCGCCGGCCGCACCTGGGCGACAGGCGACGCCTTCACCCTCGCCGACTGCGCCGCCGCCCCGTCGCTGTTCTACGCCGACTGGGTCCACCCCTTCGACGACCGCCCGAACCTGCGCGCCTACTACCGCCGCCTGCGCGAGCGCCCGTCCGTCGATCGCGCCGTGGAGGGCGGCCGACCCTACCGCCACTACTTCCCCGGCGGCGCGCCGACCGATCGCGACTAGGTCCAGAGCGCTGGCGCAATGCGCTGATGCAGATCTCCGGGCCAACCTGCAAGACGCACCCGCGTCCTCGCAGGCTTCGGGCTCGCTGCGCCTGCGCACGCCGAGACGTGGCCGGATACCTTCACGGGCGGATCGCCAGCAGCTCGGCGGCCTGATTCGGCACCGCGGTCGCCATCATGTCGATGAGCATCCGGGGCTCCGCGGCGCCGAGCGCGCCGAGCTTCCGGAGCTCCTGGGTGCGGCTCATGAGCCACAACAAGCCGGTCGTGAGCGTGCGCGGCAGACGGCTGAGCAGCGCCACCACGGTGGGCTCGATGGCGTGGCCCAGGCCGCGCACGATGTGAAACCCCTGGGCGAGCGCGGCGGCGTAGCGGCGCGCCTCACGCCATGTGATGCCGGCGTCCCGGTGCGCCACGACGACGCCGATCGACATGAGGGGGATCACCATGGCGGCGTGCGAGCGCAACCATCCGTGCATATCGGCGCTGGTCACGGTCGGGATCCCTGCAGCGCCGAACACCTTTGCCCACGCCGCATCGCCCACGGTGGTGCCCGGCAGGATGCGCCTCCGCAGCTTGCCGTCGATGAGATGCGCGAGCACGCCGCCGGGGAAGCCGAACGAGAAGCGCTCGGCGCCCACCGCGTCCCGCAGTCGATCCAGCGGCTCGAAGGTGTTGAACATGAACATGATGTGTTTCGCGACGCTCTGTCGCAGCGCGGGTAAGACGCTGTCGACCTGAGGCGCCAGCACCGTCACGAGCACGAGATCGTACGGGACGCTCGGATCGAGGGTGCCGGCGACGGCCACAGGGGCGCGAGCACCATCGGTCATAACAATCGCGCGGTCTTCCCGCAGGCGCTCCAGGCGCGCGCCGCGCGCGACGGCCGTGACCTCGTGGCCGGCTTTCGCCAGCTGGTAAGCGAATGTACTGCCGATGGCTCCTGTACCGAGCACTGCCATTTTCATCAAGGCATCATAACCTGCGCCGCACCACGGTGGTTTTGCGCAGGAACAAAACCGTTTTGCATGGACGAAGATCCGTCGAGATGGCAGGGTCGTCCCATGGACTGGGACGATTGTCGTGTGCTGCTCGAGGTCCACCGCCGCGGGAGCTTCCTCGCGGCCGGACAGCGCCTCGGCATGTCGGCCTCCACGGTCATGCGGCGCGTCTCGACGCTCGAGCGCGCGCTCGGGCGCTCCGTCGTCCACCGGACGAGCCACGGGGTGCGGCTAGAGCGCGAGGCCCTCGCGCTCGTGAACATCGCCGCCGGGTTCGAGCAAGCGCTCGGGGCGCACGATCGTGAACGAGCCGGCACCGTGCGCCTCTCCGTGCCGGAGGGGTTTGGCGCCGTGGCGGCCCAGGCGGCGCGGCGATGCTGGGAGCAGGACCAGACGACCATCGTCGAGGTGTCGGTCGAGTCGCGGCTCGTCGATCTGGCGGAGCGCGAGGCCGACATCGGGCTCCGCGGGGGTCGTTCGGCCTCGAACGTGCTCATCGAGAAGCGCGTCGGCGAGGTCAAGCCGGCTCTGTACGCGAGCGCCGCTTACCTGGCGGCGCATCTGCCCGGACGCCTGGTCACGAGAGACGACTACCCCGGCCAGCGCTTCATCGTCGATGAGCGGATCACCCAGGGACTCGGCCCCTTCCACTGGCTCGTGGAGCGCGGCGCGCAAAACTTCCCGCTTCGTTCAAACGCCGTGGAGACGCGGATCGAGGCAGCGCGAGCGGGCATGGGCATCGTGGTGCACGGGGCCGGCGTCGATCTCCCGGGTCTGGAGCCCGTCGCGCTCGACGCCGCGGGTCCGTCGGTCCCGTTCTACGTCGTGATGCATCGAGAGCTGCGCCACGTGCCGCGCATGCGCGCGATGGCGAAGGCGTTGAGCGAACTGTTCGCGGAGTACACGGCCAAGGCCACCTCCCGTGGATGACAGCGGGTCGATGGCCCAGCGGCGTGCCGCAGCCTCGCGGCTGCCGTGAGCCGTCATGGCGCACGCTGAGGCTGTCCGCCCACGTCGCGCGACGTGTGGAGCACGCGGCGACGCTTGACAGCCCAGGACAATCGTCCTACGAGACCGACTCTCGGCGGCTGCGACAGCGGCCGTCCAGCGAGGCGATGCTCTGAGCAACCCGACAATCGTGGGGCCCGACGGTCGAGCGCGTTGCCGCTGGTCCGGCGCGGCGCCGGAGTTCATCGACTATCACGATCGCGAGTGGGGGTTTCCTGTCAGCGACGACCGCCGGCTGTTCGAGAAGCTGAGCCTCGAGGGCTTCCAGTCCGGGTTGAGCTGGCGCACCGTCCTCGCCAAGCGTGAGAGCTTCCGCGCGGTGTTCCACGGCTTCGACGTCGACGAGATCGCCCGCTTCACGGGGCGAGACGTCGAGCGGCTCCTCGGGGATGCGCGGATCATTCGCCACCGCGGCAAGATCGAGGCGGTCATCCACAACGCGCGATGCGCCAGAGAGCTCGTCGAGCGCGAGGGCTCGCTGGCGGCGTTCGTCTGGCGCTACGAGCCCGCCGCGGAGCGGCTCGCGCGCCCGCAGACCGTATCGACATCACCGGAGTCGGTCGCCCTCTCGAAGGACCTGAAGAAGCTCGGCTGGAAGTTCGTCGGCCCCACGACGGTGTACGCGTTCATGCAGGCGATGGGGCTGGTGAACGATCACGTCGAGGGCTGCGTCATCCGAGGAGAGGTCGAGCGCTCGCGTGAGCGATTCAAGCGCCCCCGGCGCTGACATCTGCCTGCGTGGTTCCGGCGCTTCGTGGCACCGGCGGCGAGACAAGCGCCGCCTCACGTGAGGCCGGCGCCGAAAGCGCCGAGCGCGTTCGCGAAGGTCGTGCCTGTCGGGGCGGCGGGCAGCGCGGAAGGCGGAGGGCCCTCGAGCTCGAAAAAAGCGGGCATCGGCAGCGGCTGCGCCGTCGGGCCGCGGCCCAGGCACCACCGCTCGTAATGCGTGAACGTGATGAAGAAGCGGTGCTGGTCGACCACCCAGATGATGCGCCAGAAGGAGCTCACCTCCTCGGCGAGCGCGGCGTTCTCGTCGCAAAGGCTCACGATCTCGGGGACCGACCTGAGCGAGACCTCGAGGCAGATGTGCCGCCCGCCGCCGAGCGGGAGCTCGCGGGTGTGGTCGGAGAAGAAGTCGTACCAGACGAGCTGCCCCGACAGCAGACGATCGAGCGTGGCTTTCACCCAGGGGTTCGATTTGATGATCTTTGCGACGTCGACGGCGTTTCCCTGGAGCTTGCCGCTCTTCAGCCAGTCGTCGACGACGTAGGCCCCGAAGGTGCATGAAGGATCGTGAAGGAAGCCGACCGGGCTGGGAGAGAGGACCTGCGCGCCGCGGGCCTCGCAGATCATGTCGACCGAGATCTCGAGGAGCGCGGGCCGGCGCTCGCCCTCGACCATCCGGTAGAGCCGCAGCTTGCCGCGCGCGACGTCGCGGAAGATCTCGGCCCAGGCTCGCTGGTAACGCCGCTGGTTGGCATACGTCGCGTCGAGCAGGAGGGCGCACGGCACGTTGCTGGTGCTCGCGAACCCCTTCTTCTGCGTGTCGCCCCATTCCGACTGATTGCCGCCGAGCCGCTTGGCGTCCCATGCCAGCCCGTCAAGACCGTAGTACTCGACGTCGGGCGGCACCGCGTCCGCGCCGCACACGGCACGGTCGTACTTGTTCTTGATGTCGGCGGGGGCGCCGAACACCTTGGGGTGCGTGCGGGCCGCGTGCGCGGCCGCCAGCGCCTCCTCCATGGTCTGTTGCAGGCTCTGGCCAAGGCCGAGGACGTTCATGATGATCTGCTCGGCCTTGGGGTTCGCCGGAAGCTTGCTCCGGAGCTCGAGGAGGGTGGCGAGCTCGATGACGCCTTTCTTCCGCAGGCAACTCAACACGATCTTCTTCGCGAGCTCCTGGGTCTCCACCAGCGACGGATCCTTGGGAGGCTCCAGCGCCTCGAGCTTCCCGATGTGGCCGGAGAGGTCCTGCGGCGTGAAGATGACGGACCAGATCTTCTCGGATCCCCTGAGGTGCTGCGCGAGCTGCGGCAGGTAGACCCAGAGGTTGCGCTTCGCGGCTCCCCAGAGATCCTCCCGCAGCCCCGGCGGGATCGGCGGCGGCAGCCCGAGCTCCTCTCTCAACGCCGCATCCAGCGCGCGGGCCAGGCCGGCCGCGTCGGCCTGCAGGCGGAAGAGCTCGTCCACGAACGCTGGCGACAGCGCTGTGGGCGCCTTCAGCGGCGTCTGCCCGATGTTGCTCAGCGGCTGTTGCCCGTAGACCACACCGATGCAGAGCTCGCAGACCGAATCGATGGCCAGCAGGCGCTCGAGCAGGTCCTCGACGCCGCAGCTCCGATGAAGGTGCGCTTCGTTGAGCTCGAGGCAGAGCCCCGCCAGCAAGCCGGTCAGCAGCAGCACGAAGTCCCGGACGTTCGACGAGGGCTGGCTCATCGGGTCTTTTCCGAAGTGGGTCCAGCACGGGCTATCGATCAGGCACCCGGCATGCGCGAGGTCGAATTTCAGGGTGTGCGCGAGGAGCGGCTTCGGAAATGCATCGGTCCTGTCGTGCGCGAGCAGGAGATCGAGGAGCTCCTTGCGCGCATTCGTGATCTTCGAGCCGGCGAGCTCGGCGCAGACCGTCTGGCCGTCGGCCCGCGCGAGCAGGGCGCAGGCGTACTCGACGAAGGCGGCCTGCCGTGGCGACATGTAGAAGTCGATGGCGGACGCGAAATCCCAGATGCCCTCGTTCCCCATCATCCAGGGGGTATAAGCGCAGGGGAGATAGAGATCGGCGCCATCGATCGCATTCTCGACAGCCTGGATGTCGCCTGTCTGGATGGCCGCCAGGAGGAGGAGCGTGTCGCCGGCGGCGGGCGGTCCGAGATCGTTGAACTCCCGCTGCGCCTTGTTCGCGGCGTCGTCGTTCTCGACCTCCTTCTCCTTGTCGGTGACGGAACAAGTCGTCTCCGGACCCCTCTTGCTCGGGACCAGGCGCAGCACCTCGTCGGTCGAGGTCTCGAGCGCGGACTGCTCGTCGGTCACGAACCGCCACCGGTAGTAGCGCGTGCGCAGACGGAGGGCGTCGAGCAGCATCAGCTCGTCGATGGAGTCGGGCCAGCTCGAAGGTCTCGACTGCAGGAAGAGCTCGAGGTCCAGGAGGCCGAGCTCGGTGACGGTCGGCGGCCGGAAGCGCCCCTGCTTCCTTGCCCGCTTCTTTGACCTGTACCGAGTGGCGGGGAGGGACGGTTCTCTCTCTTCCATCTTCGTGCCCCCGCGCTCAGAGCGCCCGGCCGTAGGCGAGCAGCGGTGGCGCGCCGCCGGGCGCCTCCTCCGCGTCGCTCCGTGACATGCGCTCGAAGCCCAGCGCCTCGGCCAGGCGGCGCGAGCGCAGGTTGCCGGGCGCGATGAACGTCGTCACCGAGCCGAGCCCGCGGGCCCGCGCCTCGCCGAGCAGCGCCGAGACGGCGGCGCGTCCGATCCCGCGGCCCCAGAACGGCTCGCCCAGCCAGTAGCGGATCTCCGCCGTGCGGCCGAGGCGATCGATGGCGCAGAGATCGCAGCCTCCCGCGACCGCAGGCGCGCCCCCGGGGGCCGCGGCCTGCCCGGCCGCCTGCGCGACCCCCCGCGCGACGACGATGGCGAAGCTCGCCCGCGTCCCCTCGCGCTCGTGGTGGCGCAGCGCCACCACCTCGCGCTCGACGTGCCGGGGCGGCAGCGGGTGCGGCAGCCGCAGCGGGCCCGCCACGGCCGGGCCGGCGAGCAGCGCCTGCATGGCGGCGGCGTGCTCGAACCCGAGCGGCTCGAGGCCGACATCGGACCGCGGCCCGGCCGCGGCGCGGAGGGCCGCGCTCACCCGAGCTCCCCGTGCGCCCGCGCTTTCAGCCGCGCAACGCGATTCCCCATCGGCAGCCGCTCGTCCGCGAGGATCGCCCGCGCCCAGGCCCGCTCGACCTCGAACCCCGCGCCGAGCGCGAGGTCGATCATGACGAAGCGGCCCACGTCGCGATCGTCGTCGATCCCGAGGGCGCGCGCGCGATCGACGGCGGCGCGCACGCGCTCGAGGCGCGCCGGCGCCGGGAGCGCCGCCGCCTCCGCCCAGTGGCGCGCCGCGATCGCCGCCAGCTGCTCCGCGAGCCGATCGTCCGCCGGTCTCGCCAGAGCAACCCATTGCGCCCGACGGATCCTCAGCATTACGCAGAATTGGATACGCGCGTGCCCGAGGTGGGTCAAGGCGCCAGCCGGCGCCCCTCCTTCTCGCCCGCGGCGCTCTCTGCTCGAAGAGCTCGGACACCGCGGCTTTCAGCTGCCCATCCGCCCACCATCATGGCTCGCGGTGCGAGCCGGCGCGCAGCGCGCTGACGATCCCGGCGCTCAGCGTCAGCACGGCGCCGATACCGAGGCCGATGCGCGGCGCGGTATCTACTGGCATGAGCGTGAAGAGCAAGGTCATGACGACAGCGCCCGCCGTCTGGCCGGCCAGCCGCGCGGTGCCCTGCATGCCGCCCGCGGCGGCGCTCCGCGCGCGCGGCGCCGCGAGGAACATGTTGCGGTTGTTCGGCACCTGGAACAGGCCAAAGCCCGCGCCGCAGAGCGCCACGAACGGCACAAGCGAAAGCGCGCTGCCGTGCGCCGGCGACAGCGCGAGCGCAGCGAGCCCCAGCGCGAGACACCCCGCGCCCGTCGCGCACAGCCAGGCCGTCGAGATGCGGTCGGCGAGGCGGCCCGCGACGGGCGCCAGGAGGGCCACGCTCAGCGGCCAGGGCGTGATCAGCAGCCCGGTGCTCAGGGCCTCCTGGCCAAAGCCGTGCCGCAGATAGAAGGGCAGCGCGACAAGCGCCGAGGCCTGCCCCGCGAAGCACGCGACCGACGCGATCACGGAGACGCGAAACGAGCGGCTGCGCAGCAGGTCGAGCGGCACCAGGGGCGCCTCCTTCGGCAGCTCGCGGCGGAGCAACAGCGTCGCGCTCAGGACGGCCGCGGCGAGCAGGCCGGCCCCGAGCGCCGGCGCCGCCGGCAGCAGCTCCGCGCCTGCGATCACCCCGCCGAAGGCCCCCGCGTTCAGCGCCATGCTCGTCGCGTCCAGCGCCCGCGCCGTGCCGGGGACCTCGGGGAGGCCGCGCGAGGCGAGCAGCACCGCCGCGCCGAGCGGCAGATTGACGGCGAACAGCCAGGGCCAGCTCGCGCTCGAGAGCAGCACGGCGCCGACCGTGGGCGCCGCGGCCGAGGACAGCGCCACGGCGAGCGCGTTCCAGCCGATGGCGGCTGCCAGCTGCGCCTGCGGAACCACGAAGCGCAGCAGCGCCACCCCGAGCGCCATCACGGCGGCGCCCCCGAGCCCCTGGAGAAAGCGCGCGGCGACCAGCCAGTGGAGCGATGGCGCCAGCGCACACAGCACCGACGCGCCCGTGAACAGCCCGACGCCCGCCGTGAACACGGCGCGATAGCCCAGGCTCTCGCCCAGCGCGGCGCACGGCAGCAGAGCCATCACCAGCCCGAGCTGGTAGGCGCTGACGACGCGCACCGACGCGGCGGGCGTCACCTGGAGCGCGTGCGCCAGCGCAGGCAGCGCCACGTTGGCGATGCCTGCGGAGAGCACCACCAGCACCATGGCCGCGAGCACGCACGCGATCGCCTCCGCGCGCGCCGGGCCCTGCACACAGGAAGCCGCGTGATCGGGCGCCTCGCTCGGCAGGGGCGCGCCCGCGATCGAGGTGCGCAGCGCCATCATGTTCCCACCGTCCAGACGCCGTTGCGCTCGACATAGCGGGTCACGCGCCGCGCGACCTGATCTTCCTGTCGGAGATCGCGCTCGGTGAAACGGAACAGCAGCGCCGGGCCGGCGACGCAGCGCGTGTCGTGGATGTCTCCCGGCAAGAACAGCTGCGCCTGCCCGGCGCGCAGCAGCGTCTCGTCACGCTTGACCAGCTGGACGCCGGCCCCGGTCTCGACGCGAGCGTAGGTCGACATCGCGATCTCTCCGCGCTGCAGGGCGTAGATCACCCAGCTGCGACCGTGGTCGTGCGGCGGGCGGTAGAGCCCGGCCTGCTCGGTGTGGGCCTGCAGCACGAAGCCGTGCTCCGCATCCCGGTAGAGCTCCCTGGACGCGGGCGCCTCCTCGTGCAGCGCCGCGAGCCAGGGCTCGGAGGCGTGCGCCTTCGCCAGCTGTTCCAGGTGATGGCGACAGCTGGCGACAAGGTCGCTGCTGAGCGGTCCCCAGCTGGCGCGGGTGCGATGGACGAACAGGTCAAGGGCGTTCTCGGTCATGGGTGGCCTCCGGCTCGGCTCGAATCGACGTGATCCGCGCTTCGACGTTGAAGCTAGAGCGCCGGCACGGATTGCGGAACGCGCAACGATCGCAATCTATATGTGCATCCGACGCTATAGTTCACCCCGACCTCTGGTAGCCTGCTGGCATGTCGCTGCCTGACCTGAACCTGCTCGTGACGCTCGACGTGCTGCTCACGGAAGGCAGCGTCACCGGCGCGGCCCGACGCCTGCGCCTGAGCCCGTCGGCGATGAGTCGGGCGCTCGCGCGCCTGCGGGAGACCCTGGGCGATCCCCTGCTGGTGCGCGCTGGACGCGGCCTGGTGCCGACCCCACGCGCGCTCGATCTGCGCGAGCGCGTGAGCCACCTTGTGCAGGGCGCCGAGGCCGTCCTGCGGCCGGCCGAGAAGCTCGACCTGAAGCGCCTGGAGCGCACCTTCACGCTGCGCACCAGCGAGGGCTTCGTCGAGAGCTTCGGTCCAGCCCTGATCGAGCGCACCGGCGCCGAGGCGCCAGGCGTCCGGCTGCGCTTCGTGGCCAAGCCCGACAAGGACAGCGCGCCGCTGCGCACGGGCGCCGTCGACCTCGAGACGGGCGTCGTCGACGAGGACACCAGCCCCGAGCTGCGCACCCAGGCGCTGTTCCGCGACCGCTTCATCGGCGTCGTGCGCAGCGACCACCCCCTCGGCCGCGCGAAGATCACGCCCGCGCGCTACGCCGCCGGACGCCACGTCGTGTTCTCACGGCGCGGCGTGGCCAAGGGGCGCATCGACGAGAGCCTGGCCGCGCTCGGTCTGGCGCGCGAGGTGGTGACCATCGTCGGCGGGTTCGCCACGGCGATCGCGCTGGCGCGCGCGACCGACCTGATCGCGACCGTTCCGGATCACCACACAAGGAGCCTGCGCGACGGCCTGTTCAGCTTCGCGCTGCCCTTCGCCGCGCCGGAGATCACCGTCTCGTTGCTGTGGCACCCGAGGCTGGACGCGGACCCCGCTCACCGCTGGTTGCGCGACAGCGTGCGGGAGGTCGTGGCAGGCGGGGAAGAGACGGCGGCGCGGAAAGGGCATGCCGGGCAGCGCCGCGCGCCACGGAAGAGGCGAAGGGGCTAGCGCCGCCCCTCGGCTTTGACGATGACCTAGGGTCTTACCGCTGTGGCCCGGCGGCCAAGCTGGCGGTGTCGATGACGAAGCGATACTTGACGTCGCCCTTGAGCATGCGCTCGTACGCCTGCTCGATCCGCTGGATCGGAATCACCTCGATGTCGGCGACGATCCCCTTCTCCGCGCAGAAATCGAGCATCTCCTGCGTCTCGGCGATGCCGCCGATCGTCGACCCGGCGATCGTCCTGCGCTTGAGCACGAGGTTGAAGACGTTGGGCGACGGGTGGGCGTCCTTCGGCACGCCCACGAGCACCAGGGCGCCGTCCCGCCTGAGCAGCCTCGTGAAGGCGTCGAGGTCATGGCTCACCGCGACCGTGTTCAAGATCATGTCGAAGCTCTCGGCGTGGCGGTCCATCTCGTTCGCGTTGCGCGACACCACGACCTCGTCCGCGCCGAGGGCCTTGGCGTCTTGCCGCTTCGACTCCGACGTCGTGAACGCGACCGTGTGCGCGCCCATCGCGTGGGCGAGCTTGACGCCCATGTGGCCGAGCCCGCCGATGCCCACCACGCCGATCTTCTTGCCGGGCCCGGCGTTCCAGTGCCGAAGCGGCGAATAGGTGGTGATGCCGGCGCAGAGCAGCGGGGCCACGGCCGCCAGCTGTTCCTCGCGGTGGGTGATCTTCACCACGTGCCTGTCGTTGACGACGATCCGCTGGGAGTAGCCGCCCAGCGTGTGCCCGGGGGCGTCCGGGGTCGGAGAGTTGTAGGTGAGCGTCATGCCCCTCTCGCAGTACTGCTCGAGGTGTTCGGCGCAGGACGCGCAGCGGCCGCAGCTGTCGACGATGCAGCCGACGCCGACCAGCTCGCCCTTCTTGAAGCGAGATACCTGGCCCCCCACAGCGGACACCCGCCCCACGATCTCGTGCCCAGGAACGCACGGATAGAGCGTGCCCGCCCATTCACCTCGGACGGTGTGCAAGTCCGAGTGGCAGACGCCGCAGTAGACGATGTCGATCTGCACATCGTGGTCGCCTGGGGCGCGGCGATAGATGTCGAGCGCTTCCAGCGGCTTGTCGGCGGCATGGGCACCAAAGGCTTTCACGGTCATCTTTTACTCCTGGAAGAGCTTGAGCTCCTGCAAGGGGGAGGATCGGCCCTGCTCGCTCGTCGGCTGCCGGACCACGTGCAGCACTATAGTGCGCTCGGCGCCGGCGGTGAACCGGAGCGCCAAACGGGCAGAAACACGAGCGAATACGCGAATTTAGCAGGCAGCGCACCGAGCGACCCCCTCCTCGGCCGCGCGGCACACGGTCAGCAGCGGTCCCTTTCTTGCGAGGGCCCCTCCAGCGCGAACGAAGCAGTGCTCCCGTGCCCCGAAGGAGGCGGCCATGCCCAGCAACACCGAGATGAGACACCTGCACCGCTGCGTCGAGCTCGCGGCGCTGGCGCGCTGGGCGGCCGCGAACCTCGCTCCCGACGTCCATCTCGCGCGCTGACGCGCGTGGCCGTGCTGGCGGGAGGACGCCCATGGAAGGGAACTTTGGTTTTTCCAAGCCCCTCTGGGAGATCGCGCTGCGCACGACGCTCGTCTATCTCGCCCTGGTCATCCTGATCCGCGTCATCCCCAAGCGACGCACCGGGCATCTCTCACCGAACGACATGCTCGCCCTCATTCTCATCGGTGGTATGGCCGCCGACGGCATCATGGGCGGCTCGAGCTCGCCCGCGGACGCCTTGCTCATGATCGCGCTCATCGTCGCCTGGGGCTACGTGCTCGATATCCTGGAGTTCCGCGTCCCCTTCTTCCGGCGTTGCCTGCGCGACACGCAGACGACCCTCGTCCGAGACGGCCGCCCGCAGTGGGAGAACATGCGCCGGGAGATGGTCACCGAGGAGGAGCTGCAGGCGGCCCTTCGCAGGCAAGGGATCACGGACATCACCACGGTGCGCTCTGCCTGCCTCGAGGCGGACGGGGAGATCAGCGTGGTCAAGGAGCAGGATGCGCAGGGCGGCGAGCAGTGAGCCGGGTCATCGACGCATGTCCTCGAAGCGTTCGGCCCGTTGTGTCTAGCCGCGTCGCGGTCGGGATCCATGAGCATGGGCTCGTTCGCCAGGTCCTTGACTTTGATCATGGATTCGGGCGCCAGAGGGTGCCGCTTCGGCACGATGATCCCCAAGCGATGCCGGGCAAGCACGGCTCCGCGCCGATCTCCTCCTCGGTCACGCCCGAGCGCCGCGCCGTCCTCCTCCTGGCCGACGCGTACGATGTCCCGATGCGCGAGATCGCGCGCCCCCTGTCGCTCAACGAGCACACCGCCGCGAGCCGGCTGCGCCTCGCGCGCCGGGATGAAGCGCCTGCTCGACTTGCTCCCCCTCGCGCCCGATCTTCAAGACGCCGTCCGTGCGCTCGGAGCCACCGACGGCGCAGAGCCCGATGGCCGAGCGGCCCCTCCGGTCGGTGGCCAGCGCGGGGACGTGGGCCCCGCAGCGGGCGGTGTGCGCGTCCGCGATCCGGCGTCGGTAGGTTCCGAGCCACACCTGTTCTTCTCGACTCTGGTCGGGTCTTGTTGGCAGAGTTCGGCCCGGGTAGCGTGCTCCCGTGCACAGGGGATTCCACGCGACCGGAGCGGAGCCGATGACGAGATCGCCGCGCCCCTCCTCGCGCGATGAGTGTGCGCGCCTCATCGGGGCGGGCAAGAAGGTGGTGCTTTCGTGACGGCCCGCATCGACCTGGTAGAGCTTGCGAGACGGGAGAGCGAGCAGACGGAATGGAAAGAGAACGTCGCTGATGTCAATGACGTCGTCGAGACGCTCTCTGCCTTCGCGAACGACCTCCAGAATCTGGGCGGTGGCTACGTGGTATGCGGTGCGAAGGAGGAGAAGGACGAGAGCGGATTTCCCAAGCTCGTTCGCGCGGGGCTCACCGCGGCACGCTTGAAGGAGGTCGAGAACATGGTCCTGACTCGGTGCAGGGATCGCGTTTCTCCGCCTCTGGCGCCGCTGGTCGAGGAGCTCGAGTCGGATGATCCGCAGCGGCGGATCCTGGTCTTCCTCCAACCTGCCACGGGCTCCGCGCACACGTTTCGCCGAAACAACGAGGGGGCGAAGCACTTCGTGCGGGTGAGCCGCTCCACCATCGAGGCGCGGAACGGGCTCCTCAAGGACCTGCTCGTTCGCAAGGGGGCACTGGAGCCCTGGGATCGGAGGCCGTGCAACGCCGCGACCGTGAACGACATCGACCTGCTCACGCTGAGGGACGCGCTGCAGCGCATGGGGGTCTTCACGCTCGACCGTGGTGTCGAGCCCTACCTGGTCGCCGGGGTCCAGCTGTCGCCGTTCGTGCCGTCGCTGTGCGTGGCCGAGCCGCTCTCCGGCGTGCTGCGTCCGAGGAACTTCGCCGTGTTGCTCTTCGGACGAGAACCCCAGCGCTTCATCCCCGGCGCGTTCTCGATCTTCTCCGCGTACCCGGGGCTCGATCGCACCGATCCCATCGCTCGTCGCTTCGAGCTCCCCGGCACGCTGCTCGATCAGGCGCGCCGCCTTCAGGAGCTCCTCGACGCCGAAGCCGTGACGCTGTTCGACAAGACCGATCTCCGAGCGCCGAATGCAGAGAAATATCCGCGGCGAGCTCTCCAGGAGGCGATGGTCAACGCGCTCGCTCATCGAGACTATGAGCTCGTCGATCCTGGCCGCTTCACCTCGTACCGTGATCGCATCGAGTTCGTCTCACCGGGGCCGCTTCCCGTCGGTGTGACGCTGGAGAACCTCCGTACGGGTTCCGTCACGCCCCGCTGGCGAAACCAGGCGCTCGCCTGGTTCCTCTCTCGCCTCCAGCTCGCCCAGGCGGAAGGACAAGGTATCCAGACCATCCGCAGCACGATGGCGGCGACGGGCTGTCCCCCGCCCATCTTCGATGCCACGGAGGTCTCCGTGACTTGCGTCCTGCGAGCCCATCCCCGCTTCGAGTCGGCGAAGCTAGGGAAGACCAGGTCGAGAGGCGGAGCCACGAAGCCCGCCGCTTCGAAGAAGACCAAGCCGAAGGCAAAGAAGGTCGCATCGAAGTCGAGACCAGCGGCGAAGCCCAGGGAGACCGGCACGAAGGCGATCCAGAAGAGCAGCAAGAAGAGGGTGCGTCGCGGATAAGCGCTGTCGCGGTAGAATGCGCCAGTGAGCAACGTGCCCAGCATCGCCGACGAGGTCGAGCGGTACATCCGCACCGGCGAGACCGACCCACACCACGCGGCGTGGCCCGGCGAGTTCATGGAGCGTGCGCACCGCGCCCATGAGGAGCTCCGAGGCGTGCTCGTTCGCGAGGTGCGGCGACGAGCCGAAGGACTCGCGCACGAATCCCTGCCGCACGACGACGTCGTCGCCATCACGCGCTGCTAGGTCGAGCCGATGGTGCGGGGGCTGTTCCCGCGGGTCGAGCAGGACGCGGTGCTCGCGAGCCGTCCGCGGTCGGCTATCCAGCTGCTACGGGCGTCGTGGGCCGCTGAGGACGCTGCCCGGCGTCGGTGATCGAAACGGGCCCCGGTATCCATGCATGTCGGCCCGTCGGCCAAGCACGCCTTCTACGTCATCGTCCCCCCACCGCCGTCACATTTACGGGGAACCAGCGCACGCACGCGCTATCGTGACATCACGACACTCTGGGCGCGGGGCGCCGACATCGAACTCCCGGAAGATCGGAGGGTCGGGCAGGTTCGCCACGCGGCGAACGGCAGCTGGAGGCCTCCGGCTGCTGGAGGACCTGCTCCCCTCCCATCGGGCGTTCCACCCGGTCGAAGGGGGTCGTCGCTCGTCCGAGCTGGGATCGCACCGGGTCGAAGGGGGTCCGCATCGGGCCGGGGGGGCCTCGGCCCGGCCCGATTCTGTGACGGCCGCGGGAAACGCCCCGTAATTCTGAGCATGAGCTCTTCTCGTCCTCCGGCCGACCCGGTCCAGCACGGCGCCTGGACGTCCATGCACACAACCGCCGTTCATGTCCTCCCTGGCATGCTCCGGTTCCTCGGCGTCGCCGAGGACGACCTCGACGACCTGTGCCAGGACGTCCTGCTGGGCGCCTACCGCAGCTTCCCCCGGTACGACCCGATGCGCTCCAGCAGCGCGCGCGCCCCGGCCCCGCTGGACTCGCCAGACCCCCTGGGCTTCGCCGCAGCGCGCGCGCAAGCCGCCGTCACCGCAGACAGCGCACCGGGTGACACGCCTCCTCGCCCGCGCAGCACGCCCGCGGGCATGCCCGAGCCATCTCGACCGGAGCGCCTCGGCGAGCACTGGAGGGCCGAGGCGTCGTGGCTCTTCGGGATCGCCTGGCGGCAGGTCCGCCATCACCTGGAACGCGCCTACCGGCGCCGCGAGGTGCCGGTAGGGCTCGCGGACGCCGCCTGCTTCTAGGAGGCAGACATCGCAGCGAGCAGCGAGCATCACATCGCCGCGAAGCAGCGGCTCGCGCTCGCGATCCGCCTCCTATCGGAGGTCGCGCCGGAGCGCCGGGCCGTCCTCCTCCTGGCCGACGCGTACGATGTCCCGGTGCGCGAGATCGCGCGCGCCCTCTCGCTCAACGAGCACACCGCCGCGAGCCGGCTGCGCCTCGCGCGCCGGGACTACCGCGCCGCCGAGAAGCGGCTGCGCCCCGAAGAGAGACGGGCGCTCCGGTCCAGCGTCCTCGTGCTCCCGCTGTTCTCGGCGACCTCCTTGCGTTCGCTCCGCGAGACGATCCTGCCCGCGAGCGACCCGGCCGCGCCGAGCTTCCGAGCGCGCGTCGATGGGACACGGTGGCGAACACGCCTCGCGGGCCTCGTGCGCGCGACCCCCCGGGCCCTTCGCCCGGCGCTCGGGTGGGGTGCGGCAGGCGTCGCCGGCGGCGTGCTCCTGGCCACGGCGCTCGCTCCGGCACCGATGACCTGGGCTCGCCACCTCGGCCGCGCGTTCGCGCGTCAGCGCGCCGCGGTCAAGGCTCAGTGAGTTTGATCTCTGGGAACCCGAGCCACTCCGCATCGAGCCACGAGAGCCGGCCCACATCCTCATATTTGACGAGCATCGACGGGATCAAATGGAGCGCGCTCTGCAGCGCCTGGAAAGCATCGATGCCGACTCCGTGGGTTTTATGAGCGTCCCCCGCTCCAGCGACTTCCACGTCAGCTTCCCAGCACATAGCGTGTGGCCTGTACTCGGGTGACCACAGTCGCACTCGGAGGCTTTCGTTCGTCCCGTTCGGAAGTGTCAGATCGAGGGTACGTTCCGCAATCACGTCCGGCATGCCCCACCAGCTAGCGCCCTCTTTGGCGATGTCAAGCGCCCTAGCTCAACAGGAGCTCAGGCACCTCCTCTGCCCGTTCTGTCGCGCCTGTTCGCAGATGCTCTTCAGGAGCAGGGGCGCGCGCTCTTCACAGTAGATCTCCCATCGCGTCGAAAGTGCGAGGCATGCAGTCGGACAACTGGAACGGCACTTCGCGTGGCCCACGGCTCGCCCTTCGCTGCTCTCCGCAAGACAGAGACGTGTCTCATACCGTGTCAAAAATATATCCATCGCCGATCCACACATGAGCCTCCAGATGTCAGCCCCCTCGTCCACCGCGTCTTCGCACCTTCCTCGTGCTGCGAGCGACTCGCCAGCCTCCAGAGTTTCATTATCCAACACGTCTTCCGTGTCAGGCATCTGGTCGACCGCACAGGAAGGCATGAAAAAGCAAATGAGAACTGTTGCGATGGTGATGGTGATTGTTCGCATGCCGCGCCTATTGCGATCGGTGTGCCGGGCTCATGTGTGCTTCCCTGAGGCGTGCCGCATCTCTTCCGAACTAGAAACCAAAGGCTTTAGGATATGAACAGGTCACGTCGGGAACCGTCCTCTTGGTTCCATCCGCGGCTCCCACCGTCCTCTTCCCACGGCGACCGCCCTTCCTCTTTCTACTCCTCTGCGTAGGCAATGACATCCGATGTCCGGGAGGGAACCCGTCCGACGCGTAGGCCGAGCCGGAGCAGCTCGGCGACCGAGGCGTCGAGAGGTGCATGGGCGAGCTCGGGTCCGTCGCCAGCGTCGAGGCGTGCGCCGGGTCCGTCGCCGGCGGGTGGTACATGGCGGCGCGGCTCGGTCGCCCGGGAGCGGCCGTGGGCGTCGAGGTGGACACCGGCGAGTTCGGGGCGGCGTGCGTCGGCCAGCTCGGCGCGTCCGCCGCCCACGTGGTCGACCTCGGCCACGTCGCCCCGAGGGCGAGGGCGGAGCGGCCGGTGTCGGCGGCACGGGCGCGCCACGGGGCGCTCCTCGGCCAGGGGATCATCTCCTCCAGGTAGACGCGCCGCGCGAGCTCGGGTCCGTCGCCGGCGAGTTCCTCGAGCGCGGGCTCGGCGCCACGGCCTGATCGACCACGGAGCGACCGCCGGCGTTGAGTGAGGAACCTGCGAGCTCGGGTCGGTCCGTGCGGGTCGATGCCCACGTCGAACTGGTGACTGGACGCCGGTGCTCAGCGTCGGCGAGCTCAGGACCCTCGCTGTCCACCTGATCGAGCTGGGCGACGTTGTGGCGCGGGACGCTCGCGAGCTCGCGATCGCGCTAGCGTACATGGTGCCCGAGCAGATAGCGGAGCCGCGGCGGCGAGGAGCCCCACGGCGGGGTCCGCACCTTCCGGCGGACCGGAGGGGGCGGTTTATGAGAGGATGGGCTGCCTGATGAAAGGAGCGTGGTCTCCCAGGTGCGGCGCAGTGGCCGTCTCCTTTAGCTAGCTCGGATCCCAGGATTGGGCGTGGGTCAGCGTAGCCCTGCTCGTGCTCGTCGGCATGGGCGCCGCGCTCGTCCTCCGCTTCCGGCGTCGTCTGTGAAGGCTGCGAACGGCGATGGTGGATGGGAGCGGGCGCGCCGCGGGGCGCAGTTTCCGCGCGGACGGCGAGCCGGCCGGGATGACGATGGCCGAGCGCCGGCCGATGTCTAGTTGTTCGGGGGCGTGGGGGTACCAGGCACGGGCGCCGCCGCCGGTTTGCCGTTGGCCTGTCCGGCCTCGGCGGCCTTGCGGGACTTCTCGCGCCGCGCCGCCGCGCGCCGGCGCCGCTCGTAAGCGCTCGTCACTTCGCGAGCGATCTCGGGGTGGCGCCGGAAGACGTGGGCCGCGGTCTTCCGGATGGCGCCGACGCGCCCGACCATGAGGTGCAGGAGCTGGTTGCGGATCGTGGTCGCGGCGGCCGAGGCGCCGGCCTCGGGGGCCGCTTCCAGCGCCCGCCGTTGCAGATCCTCCGCGAGCTTCCTGGCCTCGGCGATGAGGCGCACCTCGAACGCCTCGTCCGCCTCGACCAGGCGGTCCTTGAGCGACTCCGCGAGCCCCGCGTAATCGCGGAGCGCCTGGGAGAGGGCGCTCGAGCGCTGGCCGTCCTGCGCGTGGAACTCCTTGATGCGCGCGAGCTGCGCGTCGGCGGGCTCGTCGACGTCGTCGTCGAGCAGGAACTCGAGCGCCGACTCGAGCTCATCGACGACGAACCGGGCGCGCTCGCCGAGATCGGCGACGGCCGGATCGGCGATGAGGAGCAGCAGCGTCTGCGCCTCCTGCATCGCGTGCACGATGGAGAGCAGCTCCTCGCCGCTCGAGGCGGGCAGGCGGCTCTTGACGCGCTTGAGGCCCGGACGATCGCCGTCGGGCTCCCAGTACTTCTTCACGAACGCCGCGGCGGCGACCGCCTCGCGCACGGCGATGTCGTACGGAATGTTCAGCGGGTTGTCGATCCGCTCCGACCCGGCGGCGACCTTGACCCAGCGATCGAAGTCCTGTCCTTGCTTTGCCATGACTGCTTGACCCCTCCTCCTGCGACCAGCGCCCCTCGGGGCACGACGCAAAGCGGCAAGGATGAGCTTGGTCGCAGGGACGTCCAGCGCGGAGCAGGGTCTGGACGGGGGTGGGGGGAGCCGGGAGGCGAGGCGACGGGGTGGGATGTCCAGACGGGTGGGCAGGGTGTCCAGATGACCCCGCCCCCTGTCCAGATGGGCGGGCGGGATGTCCAGATGACCCCACTTCCTGTCCAGATGGGCGGGCGGGCAGGAGCGGCGGGCGGCGCGCGCCGCGGAGGCGCGAACGGCTGGGGCGGCGGCGATGGACCACATGGCGTCGAGGGCCTTGCGCGTGGGAGCCCGGTTCGCAGGCGAATTCATCGAGGCCGGGCTGCGCGTCAAGGCCGAGCTCCTCGTCGTCGCCAAACGGCAGCTCGCCGAGACCGAGCGCGCCCTGAGCCAACCGCGAGGCCGCAGACGCAGAGGTGAAGAGGATGCTCGGCGCGCTACGCGACTTCGCGAATGTCTGGAGCCTGATGACGTCGGAGAACCAGAGCGAT
Organism: Sorangium sp. So ce117; assembly: GCF_051524395.1. Lineage (NCBI taxonomy): Bacteria > Pseudomonadati > Myxococcota > Polyangiales > Polyangiaceae > Sorangium > Sorangium sp. So ce117. Next base: position 1,710,696 of record NZ_CP150309.1, on the reverse strand, counting down.
TGCTGCGCGCTGGTGGCTTCGGTCCGTGTGTAACGAGGAGACTGGTGTCGTGGAAGTCGAGTTGCTGAACTTCAGCGCCGACGTGCGCTCGAAGTCCGCCGTATGACGAGCAACGATGCCCCGACGCCGCGGGGCCACCACGTCCTCACCGGCCGGCTGTTCCGCCGCGGCAGTTCGCGGTACTCCTCACTGAGCAGCCGCCCCGAGGCCCAGCCCGTGCGGCGCCCCGCAAAAGTGGCCCGGATGCTCGCCCTCGCGCACCACCTGCAGGGCGCCATCGACCGGGGTCTTGTCGCCGACGGCGCCGCCGTGGCGTGGAAGCTGACGCTTACGCGGGCACGGCTGATTCAGCTGCTCAACTTGCTCTTTCTCGCGCCCGACATCCAGGCGTGGGCCCTCGAACTCCAAGCGGTCGACGGCGCCGAGCTGATGGCCGAGCGGCCCACCTGGGCGGTGGCGCACGCCGGGACGTGCGAGCAGCGGGCGGCGTGGAGCCACGCGCTGGCGCTAGTCGCCCGAAAAACCACGAGTTTTCTCACATGACGGTGCGCGACGATGCTTGACGTGCCGCGACGGTGAGAGATAGTTTGCACCCATCAGTGACGAGCGACGACGCACGGTGACGACGTACAACCTGGACAGCCGAGCAGCATGATGCCGATCGAGATCGCGGGCGTCGAGCACCTCACCGCGACAGACATCCAGCGGGAGGTCGGCGTCGTTCGGCAGATCCTGTGGCCGTGGCGCAGGGCCCCGAAAATTTCCCACGGGCGACGCTACAGGGACAAGGCGATCGTCTTCACGCGTGCGGAGGCGGTGGCCATCCGCGAGTACTCGAACCGCCTCCAACCTGCGGCCTCGCCCCTGCTTAGTCGACAAACCGGCGCCTCGGCGACGGCGTAGAGGGGGGACGCGTGATGCCACAGAAGAATCCGCAGCAGCGAGTGGCGCGAGTGGCGCCATGAGGAAGGCAGCGCATGGATCGCGGCGCGAGGACTGCTCGATTATCGCGCTCGACAAGTTCATCCAAGCGACGCGCGATTCCGGGTACAAGGGCACCGCCAGCGCGATCTCCGAACTCGTCGACAACTCAATCCAAGCGGGCGCAACGCGCATCGCGATCTGCGTGGCGGCCAAGGCCAGCGACGACGAGGAGAAGGCAATCGAGGTCTCCGTCCTCGACAACGGCTGCGGAATGGCCCCGGGCACGCTACGTCAAGCGCTCCGCTTCGGCGGCAGCACGCGCTTCGGCGATCGTCGAGGGCTCGGACGTTACGGGATGGGGCTCCCCAACGCGTCGCTGAGCCAGGCGCGGAGGGTCACCGTCTACACCTGGCAGGCATCCTCGCACGCGAAGAGTGGCGCGCAACGCGGGAGCGAATCATCCCCGCGCGTGTACTACTCCTACCTCGACGTCGATGAGATCGTGCGCTGCGAGATGGGGGAGGTCCCCGAGCCCCGGATCGTGAAGGCGCCGCCGGGCGCCTGCACCGGGACCTCCGGGACGTTCGTGTGCTGGTCGCAATGCGACAGGCTCGACAACCGCCGCGTCTCGACCATCGTGCGGAAGCTCGAGGCAGAGTTGGGTCGGAGGTTCCGCCACTTCATCTGGAAGGGGCTCCGCATCACGATCAACGGGGACACGCTCGAGGCGTTTGACCCGCTCTACCTCAACCCGAAGGCCGAGGTCTCTGGCGCTCAGCTCTTCGGCGAGGAAATGCGCTTCGAGGTCCGCGCCGACGCTGGTGACGCACGAAAAACTGGGTGGGTGCGGGTCCGGTTCACGGAGCTACCGGTCCATGCGTGGCACAAGCTCTCCAACGACGAGAAGCGCCGCATCGGGCTGACCAAGGGCGCCGGCGTCTCCATCGTGCGCGCCGGCCGCGAGGTGGACTACGGCTGGTTCTTCATGGGGAGCAAGCACCGCGAGAACTACGACGACTGGTGGCGGTGCGAGATCGAGTTCGATCCGATCCTCGATGAGGCGTTCGGCATTACCCACACGAAGCAACAGGCTCGACCGCAGGCGCACCTGTTGGAGGCGCTCACGCCGGACCTGGAGGCGACCGCCCGCGCGCTGAACGGCCGCGCGCGCAAGGCGCACCTCGCCGTGAAGGCGAGCGCACGATTCTCCGAGGCGGAGCGCATCGCCAACGAGCGCGACCACCTGCTCCGTCCGTTGCCTCGCGGCGCCGATCCCGCGGCGAAGGCGCTGATGCGGGAGCTAGAGGAGAGCCATCCCGCGCTGCGTGAACGAGCCGACGAGACAGATCGGTACAGCATCATCGAGCACGCGGTTAAGGACACGTCATTCTTCACGCTGGCGCACGACGCCGATCGGCTCGTCCTCGTGCTCAACCCCGACCACCCCTTCTACCGAGAGATCTACAAGCCGCTCGCCGACGGCGAGGCCGCTCGCGACCCGCAACTCCGCGCGAAGCTCGAACTGCTCCTCCTCGCGGCAGCGCGGAGCGAGGCGGCAGCGCGCGGCAAGGTGCCCGCGCTCGCGAAGCATCGGCTGGAGTGGAGTAACACCCTGGCCGCGTTCCTGAACGACAAATGACCAAAATGCCTGAGATCCCCTGGACCACGCTAGAGCCGCCGCTCCCGAGCAAGGCGTCGCGAGACGCGTTCGTGGAGCACGCGCGTGAGCTCGCGAAGATCCGTCGGGATGATCGCGCCGAAGAGGCTCTGGAGAAGCGCCGCGCCGAGTTCGTCGCGGAAATAAAGGCGGCGCGGCGCTCTGACCGCCAAGCCCTCCTCGCAGCGGGGCTCGTCCTGAGCGACCTCGCGATCCAGGGGTGGGGTCTCCGCGTGCGCGCTGAGCGCGTCGAGATCAGGCCACCCAATCCTGTGCACGGCGACAGGACGGCAGAGAAGGCGCGCATTCGCAGGCAGGAGTTGGTGAAACGTAACGCACAGCTCCAGCAACCTTCAGTGCAGCGCTTCGTCGGGTCGATGGAGCGGCAGCGGCTCCACGACGGGAAGTTCGTCTCGATCTTCTCGCTGATGCGGGATGGCCGTGAACTCGCGGAAGGGCTCAGGGAGGCGCGCACGCACCTCAACAATGGGTGGGCGGACGCGCTCTCTCAGTTAATCGATCCGTACATCGAGTTCGTCACATCGGAGAACGCGACGTGCGCGTACACCGGGCTGCGCCTCATGGACGTCTGGCGCTACTTTCGCCACACGTGGACAAACCAGTATACGAACGTCCCTGGTCGCACGATGCTGTTCCTCATCCGCGACCGCGCCGCCGACAACCACCCGGTGATGGGCATCGGCGCGCTGAGCAGCCCGATCATGCAAATCCGCGAGCGCGACTCATGGATCGGCTGGCACCCTGAGGCCTTCTTGGAGCGCGTACGGCGCGAGCCGACGTGCGCACTGGCGCGGTGGCTCGTCAACACGCTCGACGCGGCCATCGCCGAGATCTACGTCGCCGACCTGCTCGAGGATAAAATTCTCTCGGCACGAGACCTCACCGACCCATCGGACGCCTCGCTGGAGCGCCTGCTCAAGGAGGGCGCGGAGCAACGGCGGCTACACCACCGGTACGCGCGAGCGCGCGACCTCAAGAGGAAGCGCGCCGACCTGTGCGGAGACGAGTACTGGGTCGCGCGAGCGCGCACGCACCTGTTCCGCAGCAAGCGCGCGCTCGCCCTTGCGACCTACCTGCGCGCGCGGGCGGTGTTGAACGAGGCGTTCGGCGACAGGCCGACGGCGGAGAAGCTCGCCGCGTTGGCGGCGACCGGCTACGGCAGCGACGCGATCCGTCGCGTGGTCAAGAAGGCGAAGGCCGACCGCGTAGGCATCGCGGTCGCGGACATCACGGTCTGTGGCGCCGTGCAGCCCTACAACGCGCTGCTCGGCGGGAAGCTCGTCGCCATGATGGCAGTGAGCCCGGAGGTCGTCGCAGAATACCGTCGTCGCTACACGGCCGCCGAAAGTGAGATCGCGTCCTCTGTTGCGGGCCGATCCATCGTCCGTGCGCCGACGCTCGTACTGCTCGGGACGACGTCGCTCTACGGCGTGGGATCGAGTCAGTACAACCGCATCAAGATCCCCGCCGACCGCCTCGGTGGCGCCGACAATGAGGTCATCCGCTACGAGGAGTTGGGGCGCTCGGAGGCGTTTGGTACGTCGCAGTACTCCGAGCAGACGGTCGACGCGCTCGTCGATCTCGTGCAGCAGTCCTACGAGCAGCGCGTGAACAGCATCTTCGGCGAGGGGGTGAGCCCGAAGCTCCGCAAGGTGAGACAGGCGCTCGACATGCTTAACCTGCCCTCCGGTATGCTCCTGCGTCACCACCGCCCACGCGTCGTCTACGCGGTGAACTTGATCAGGAATCTACGCGACTACCTCATCGGGCTCGCCCCGAAGCCGGAGCCCATCATCCCCCTTGACGAGGGTCGCGCCGCCACGGGAGAGATCGGTGCGTGGTGGCGAGAACGGTGGCTCCGGAACCGGATCACGTCCGACGAAGTGCTCGAGGAAGTCTCGCGACACACTAGGGTGCACCCGATCACCCACGGCGCCCGCGTGACGCAGCAGCGTGCCTCGTCGAGCCAGCTGCCGCTGTTCGCTGATCCGTCGTGAAGGCGAACAGGCTCGGGCGGCCGCGCGCAAGCCAAATCGCGGCGACGAAGGCGGTCGTTCGGTGGTACTTGGAGCACCACTTCCGGCGCCCTTCGGACCCAGGCGTCCTCGAGATGTTCTGCGACCCGTCGCGCGTGGGCGCGTTCGCTGTCGATCGGCGAGCCCTGCGCGCGGGGGACGGCCGCGCCCTCTTTCGACTTCTCGTCGCGACGGCGATGTTCCAGCGCCGGCAGGACGTGCAGATCCTCCGCATTCTGCGGGGCATGGGTGCGTCCGACGCGGACGAGATCTCTGACGCAGAGCAGCTCTTGGCGCTGGTCGACGAGGGCGGCTGCGCGCACATGCGGACGACGCTCGCCCTCGCCGAGGAGTGCGACCTCGATAAGGATCCTCGGACTCGTCTGGGGTGTTGCAACGCGAACCCGAAGGTCGCGTGTCACCTCAAGCGGCACACCGTCCTGCTTAAGCGCTACGGGCACTTCGGTAAGGTCCCTACGTCGATCGCATTGATGGTCAGGGAGGCGGGCGTCGAGGACCTCTCGGCGCTGCGTCGGTTGGTTATGAGGCGAGCGCCAGATCCGCTGACACGCGCGCAGGAGCTTGAGCGTGAGCTCTCGCGCGCGTGGCGTGTGAACCAGAAGATCGCGAGCATGTTCCTCTCGATGGTCACGAACCCAGACCTCTCGCGAGGCCTCGCGCCGTGGTCCCGTGGGATCGACTGGACCTACTACGTCGTCATCGACAGCAACGTCGATCTATTCCTTGCGTCCATCGGCTACAAAGGTAACGGCACCTACGACGCCAGGCGCGACTTCCTGCGCGAACTCGCGCGAGTCGTCGACCTGACCGAGTTCGACAGTGCGCTGCAGCGCTACAACCCGCGCCTCGTTCAGCAGGCGATGTACCTGTTCATGAGTACCGCCAACCGCCGCGCGGCCATCGCCGACTGCGTGCACCTGGCTCCGACAGCGTGCGCGACCTGCCCACGCGCGCTGCGGAGTCGGTGTCCCGCCGCACCCCTCGCACCACGTTAGCCCCGGAGGTCGCGTGCTCGTCGGGGGACCTGGCCCGCAGCCGGTCGGCCGCCCCCACTTTACCGCAGTGCCAGGTTCGCTTACTATGCCGTGGGCTACCTTGGCTTGGTAGCGCTGGTACCGCGCGGCGGCCGCTGACGATGACGAACGAGGTCCGCAATATCCGGGAGGTCGCATCGCTGCTGCGGGTGGCAGCGATGACCGCCTATCCCATGGCGCAACGCGGGGAGTCGCCGGCCCTCAAGGTCCGTCGGCAGTGGCACGTTCGTCGCGTCGACCTCGACGCGTGGATCTACGCGCAGCGCGCGCCCGCGCGTCCGCGGAAGTGAGCGGGTGAGGATGGATCTTAGGGGGTGGAACCTACGACTAGCGACTCACTTCGGCGAGCTGGCTCGCGCGCGGAAGGACATCCCGATCTTCGCGCTTGAGCACGGCCTCACGCCCGACGATGTCCAGGAGCTGTCAGCAGCGATCCGCACCCACATCCGTCTCTGGACGCCCTCGCGAGACCACGCCCTCGCGTGGATCGCATACGCCGCGGAGCTCGGGTACCGCTACGCGGGGGATGAGTACTGGCAGACCTTCGAGGCGGAGACGCCGGGTTGGACCGAGCGCGGTGACCGAGGCTGGATCAGAGACGTCTTCGTTGCGTTCCGGGAGAAGTTCGGCGGTGCGGAGCCGTCCGGCGCGTGGGCGAAGCAGTTCTCGATTATCTGTTGGCCCATCACGCACGCGATCCTGCCGCGCGATCTGCAGCAGCAGCTCGCGAGGATCCTCTACGAGCTCCGGCACTCCTTCTCCGCTGAGCTGTTCGACGCCCCGCTGCTGCTCGGACAATTCATCGCGTCGCGGAGCTGGAACACCTCCGCGCGCTTTCAGAACCTCATCCAGGAGCCGGCGCTCGTCGGGCAGATCGCGGCCGCGCTCCTCCTCCAGGGTAAGGAGGGCTTTAGGACGCTGCTTCACCCAACGACGCTCAGGCGCATCGGCGACGACGTCGACCGCGAGCGGAGGGGGCGCGAGTGGCTGCGCGACGCTCGACGCGCTGCAGAGGAGCGGGCACGGATCCGAGGGCTCACGCTCGGCAAGCCCGCCACGACGCCCGTCCAACGACGGGACGAGGCTCGCGCGGAGGTCGCGCGCCTCGGGGTCGAGCCGCGCCTCGTCCTCCGGCCGATGGAGGGGGCGCTGTGGGAAGTGCTGCTGGAGCTCCCCGACCTGTCGCACCTACTCCTACGATTCCCCCACGTTCGAGAGGTCCTTACGGACTCCCGCTGCACCGTCGCAGGCGCGGCGGGGCGCCCGTTGGCTCGCGGCCGGTGCTTGCACGGACCGCAGCGCATCGCCCTCGCCCGGTGGCCTCGCTCGGACGAGGTCCTGCTGAAATTTGAGCGCATCGAGCCGCAGCTCGAATACCTCCTCCGCACGGAGTGCCTCCTGCGCCCCGGTTCCTCCTGGCTTTTCAAGGTCGCGAGCGACGGCCTCGCATACGAATCCCGGGGCATGCGCGTCAGGGCAGGCTCGCGCTACCTCCTCCTCAGCACCACGCCGCTCACGCGCACAGCGCTCGCGGGGTCGGTCGATTTGACGTGCAAGGGAGTCTTCGGCGTGCTGCTGGATGTGCCGAGCGCGCTCACGCCGGAGTGGGAGCAGGCGCTCCGAGAGCTCCAGGTCACGCAGGCGAAATCCATCGAGGTATGGCCCGCGGGGCTCGCGGCGGTGGCGTGGGACGGCGAGGGCCACGGCGAGTGGCTCGCGTCCGAGCGACCGACCCTCGCGGTCCGCTCGGATCACCCGATCGACGAGTTGGTCGTGTCGATGGGGGATGGCGGCGCGTCGTTGTCCCTGTCGCTGACGGACACGCCCATCGGCGAACCAGTCTTCATAGAGCTGCCGCCGCTCGGCATCGGTCTCCACAAGTTCAGCGTGGCGGCGCGCGGAGGGCGCGGCGCCGACGCTGAGGTGATCGGGGATCTCGACGTCGTGATGCGCGTCCGAGAAGCACGCCCGTGGTCGCCGGGGATAACACCGCATGGACCGTTGATGGTGGAGGTGGACCCCGCCGCCCCGACGCTCGAGCAACTCTGGGAGGGGAAGATTGACCTCTCGGTGCGCGGCCCCGCTGAGCGGCCGCTCCGGTGCCGGGTCCTCATGTTCACGCACGCTGGCGGGGCGCCTTCATTTGAGCGCCAACTCCCTGCGGTCACGTTGCCCCTCGCCGGAGGAGAGTGGCGGCGCCACTTCGAGAGCAACGTGAAGGCGAACGAGGCCGCGCAGCGCGCGTACGACGACGCGCGCGTCTGCGAGGTCGAGTTCTCCGCAGACGAGCTCGGCGCCTTCACGCTCCGGTGCGAGCGCGAATTCACGCCGCTACGTTGGTCGCTCCGCAGGGCCCCATCTGGTTTCGTCGCGCGGCTCCACGACGACGCCGGCAGCGGCGCCCCGCTGATCGAGCGGTACTCCTTCGACCAGCCGACCGTGGCAGAGCGGCTCCAGGGTGTCGCGGAGCACGCTGCGCCTCGCGCCGGCGGGCTCTACGTCGCGACCCTCCGGGACTTCAAGGCGTCGATCATCGTGCCCTCTATCGTCAGGGGCCTCGCGGAGCTGAAGCGTGAGCCACGGATCGACGTGCGAGACCGCACGCCGGAGTCCGTCTCGCAACTCCTGTCGTTGGCCCGACGCTGGGGGACCGCGCGGCTCTCCGGAGATCTCATCGCAGGAGCGCGCCAGCGGCTCGTCATTCGCGCCATTACTGCCCACATCTTGTCGTTGCTCGGTGGCCAAGCCTGGAGGAGCGCCGAGACCAACGTCGGCGCGCCCAACGGGCTCGCTGACCTCAAGCGGAGCATCTCTCAGGACCGGTCCGAGGCGGGCATCGGCGCGAAGCTCCAGCTGGAGTACGAGGCGCTCGCGGATACGTCACCCGCGAAGCGCGTCGCGAGCCTCGCATCGCTGGCGGAGAGCTTCCGGCTCGTGCCGCCGAGCCAGAGCCGACGAGAGATCATCAGCCGACCAAGGTCTCCTGGGTCCACCGTAGTGCGGCGGGTTCAAGGCGTGGGCCCCGATTGTTCGACGTGGCTCGCTGAGTTCGCGCTCCGCATGGCGAGCGATCCCGTCACCCTCGAGGCTTGGGCTGGGGAACACATCGACGCGAGCATCAACAAGCTCTTGGAGGTACCCACGCTTGCGCGCGCTGCGCGCTTCCTCGTCCTCGCCGTGGACCAGCAAAAGAAGCACGCGACGGCTGGCGAGATCTACGCGGGATGGGGGTGGTCATGAAGCGCCTAACTGCGGCGGAGGTTCACGCGCACAAGATTGCCGAGCTCGGGCTCGACCCGGAGGCGCTGGACCTGACGACCGCGGAGGGGCTGGCGGGCGCCCTCAGGCGCGCGGCGAGCTTCCTGTGCCCGTGCTCTGCCGCGTCGCTCGTGCGCGCGGTAGTGCGCCCCCTGCGCGGACTGGTGCCTGACCTGGACAGGGCGCAGGAGTTGGTGGAGGCGACGCTCGAGGCGATGATCGCGCACGGCGACGTGCTCGAGCAGCCCGACGTGGAGGGGGAGACGTCTTCGTCCCGTGTGCTCCTCTACGCTGCCCCGGCGAGTTTCGTGGCTCGGCAGAGCGGGCTCGTAATCCTCCTCGGCGTCGCGTCGGACCACCTCTCACCGCTGCCCGCGGAGATGGAGCGTCGCATCCAGTACGTCGGGCATGTCCGTCGGATGATCCCCTCGGCGGGGGAGGATCTGCGCACCGAGCTGCGACAACTCGGGCTGCTCGAGCTCACCTTCAACGACTGGCTAAAGGGCCCCGCGCGGGAGAGCGCCTCTCAACATGTGGCGGCGCGGGATCGCTCGCTCGACAGCGTCGCCCCGTCGAGAGACATCCCGGGGTTACTGCTGCTCGATTCAACGCGGCCGGTGCACTACTACCGAGGGCGCTGGGTAGAGCCGAAGGCGCAGACTGGCCGCTACGTCGCCCGGCGACGCCAGGCGTACGGCGCCGATCTCTGGTGCTACGTCCAAGTGCGTGACGGCCAGCCGGAGCGGATGATCGACCTCCCGCTGCGCGGGAGCCGGTGGCGAGGATGTGACGAGGCGTGGCACCTCCAGATGGCTCTCGATGCCCAGCGATGCTCACCCCAACGCTTCCGCATCACGCAGAGCGTCGGGGCCTCCGTTGTGCTCGAGTTCTTTTCGCCCGTACCCGCGTGGGCGCGGCGACGGTGGGACGCGATCGGTGAACCCGTGCCGAGCACGAGCAACCTCTTCGCGTACCGGATTCCGAAGACGGAGATCGACGAGGAGCGGCGGTTCGCGCGCGACACGCTTTGGGTTGAAGAGTTCGGCGCGAATCCCCAGTAAAACAGGAACGACAATGGCTCTAACGATCGGCGAGACGACCCAGCAACTCCACCGCGCTCTGCGTGACTACATCGAGGCCACGTACCACGTGAGCCACCCAGCGCTCGTCGACCAACGTGGCGCGCTCCTCGACCAAGTCGGCGTCATCCACCAGCGGCCCTACCTCGAGAGCACGCCGCGATACCAGCCTGGCAAGACATTCGCCGAACTCGGACTCGACCCAGCCGTCTTGGAAATCTTCACGTCGGTCTCCGCGCCGAAGGTGGACCTCGGGCTCCTGATCCACGATCCTCCGTACCAGCACCAAGCGCTCTCGACCCAGCTCTCGCTCGTCGGAGGTCGCAGCCTCGTCGTGGTGACGGGCACCGGCTCAGGAAAAACAGAGTGCTTCCTCCTCCCAATTCTCGGCAAGCTCGCGATGGAGGCCAGTGCGAAGGGCTCCGAGTTCGGCAAGACGAGCGCCGTGCGCGCGATGGTCCTCTATCCGATGAACGCGCTCGTCAACGATCAGCTCGGCCGCCTGCGGCTGCTGCTCGGTGACCCGCGCGTCGTCCGGCGCTTCGTCAGCTGGTCCGGTAGACCTGCGCGGTTCGCGCGCTACACGAGCCGGACGCTGTACCCGGGTGTACGCGACAAGGATAAGGACCAGGACCGACTGAAGCCGATCGGGAAGTACTACGTCGGAAATCTCGAGCTCGCGTCGGGGCCGCCGTCGCCGCAGCAGGAGGCAGCAAAGGACCTCGTGAACGAGCTGAAGGTGCGCGGCAAATGGCCGGCAAAGCCTCACCTTGCGGCCTGGTACGGGAAGGGACGCTGGCTCGACAAGAACGGCGACTTCAAGCGCTGCGTCACGCTCCCCGAGGATCCCGAGCTCATCACCCGACATGAGGTTCATGCGGCGCCGCCCGACGTGCTGGTGACGAACTACTCGATGCTCGAGTACATGCTGATGCGACCGCTCGAGCGGCCCATTTTCGACCGCACCCGCGAATGGCTGGAGAAGAACCCGGACGAGCGCTTCCTCCTCGTCATCGATGAGGCGCACCTCTATCGAGGTGCTGCGGGCGCTGAGGTGGCGCTGCTCATCAGACGCCTTCGCACCCGGCTCGGCATCCCTCCGGCGCGCCTGCAGGTGATCTGCACGAGCGCGAGCTTTAATCGCGCCGACTATGCCGTCGAGTTCGGGGCTCAGCTCACCGGAAAGGACCCCGCCGACTTCCAGAAGGTCGAGGGCGATCTGCTCAAGCGCCCCGGCGCCTCCAAGGGGACCGCCGCCGACGCCGCCGCGCTCGAGGCCTTCGACCTCAATACTTTCTATGAGGCAGACACAGACGAAGCGCGGCTCAAGGTCGTCTCGAGCTTCCTCAAGTACCGCAACGTGCCCGAGCCGTGGGACCTGCAGCCGTCCCTCTATAAGGCGCTGGAGTCGTTCGGGCCGATGTCGAGTCTCGTCAACTCGACGATGAAGGAGGCGCAGCCGGTTGACGAGCTCGGCGCGGCGCTGTTCGATGCGGATGTTCCGGCCGACATCGCAGCACGCGCGGTAACGAACCTCATTGCCCTCGGCAGCGTCGCGCGAAGGGGACCGACGGAGCCTGGGTTGCTGCCCTGCCGCGTGCACTCGTTCTACCGTGGCCTCGCGGGTCTATGGGTCTGCATGGACCCGAACTGCGCGAGCCTGCCTGTTGCCCAGCGAGGCGGCCCCGGTGGCAAGCTGTATAGCCAACCGCGTGACGCGTGCGAGTGCGGCGCACGAGTGCTCGAGCTGTTCACGTGCCGCAATTGCGGCTCCGCGCACGCGCGCGCGTATACGAATGACGTGAACGACCCTAACTTCCTGTGGGCAGAGCCGGGGGGGGCCTTTAGGACGCTCGCGGAATATGTCGACGAGCTCTCACCGATCGATCTCCTGCTTGAGAATCCGGTGTTCGCCGAACTCGCCAAGCCCGCGGAGTACGACCTGATCACCGGGCGGTTGAACCCGCAGAAGCCCGGCGCGCGAAACCGACGGGTCTATGTTCGGGCTGCGATGTCACAGCCGGCGGCGGATGATGAACCGCGCGACGCGAGCCCTGGAGCGTTCCGCCCCTGCGCTGTGTGCGGCGGGAGCGCCGCCTTCGGACGTTCGTCGGTGCAGGATCATCAGACCAAGGGCGACCAGCCCTTCCAAGCGCTTATCGCGAAGCAGATCCAGGTGCAGCCGCCGAGCCCCGTGCGCGCAACACGTCTCGCGCCGCTTCGTGGTCGCAAGGTCCTCATCTTCTCGGACTCGCGTCAGACGGCGGCGCGCCTCGCGCCCAACCTCCAGACGTACTCGACGCAAGATGCGCTACGCCCGCTGATTGTCGCTGGCTACGACCGGCTCTCGAAGGCTCCTGCGGTCGCCGACCGGCTGTCGCTCGATGACCTGTACTTGAGCGTGCTCATCGCGGCGAAGGAGTTGGGGGTCAGGTTGCGGCCCGAGCTCAAGGTGGGAGAGAGCTTCCAAGACGATCTCGACGTGGAAGCCGCCCTCAAAGACGGCGCGCTTAGCGACCCCGCACTGCTGTTGACCCTGTGGGGCGGGCTCCGCGCGTCGCATCCGCCTGAGTCGCTGCTGCGCGCGATCGTGAACTCGCTGGGTGACCGGTACTACGGCCTCGAAGCTCTAGCGCTCGCGTCGCTCCGCGAACGCGCGAAAGATACCCCATGGGTTGAAGCGCTCCCCGACATCCCTGGGTTCGCGGTCACGCCGGAGCAGAAGGTCGCGACCGCACGCTCCTGGATCCGCTGCTGGGGTCGCGCCGGGCTGTGGATGAGCCAGATGCCGCCTGCGTGGCGAGGCTCAAGCCGTGAGTTCCAGGCCCGCTCGGGCAAGTTCGACGAGATGGATCGCCTTATCGCAGACAAGACCGCGCGGTCCGCCTTCAATAAGGAGTGGTTGCCCAAGCTGCTTCTCCGCTTCGGGGAGCGACTCGCGCCCAACAAGTTCCATCTGAGAGGCAGCGAGGTCGCTCTCCTCGTTGGTGGACCTTGGGCCTACTGCCAGTCCTGCAAGACCGCGCAGCGTCCGTTCCCCGGCCGCACGACCTGCGTAAACTGTGGCCGGGACACCGCGACGCCGATCGATCCCAACACGGACAAGGTCTTCGTCGCGCGCAAGGGCTACTACCGCGCGAGTACGCTCGATGCGCTCAAGGCGCCCCCGGTCCCACCCATGGCACTAATCGCTGCCGAGCACACCGCGCAGCTCAACAGCGCGCAGGCTGATGAGGTCTTCTCGAAGGCGGAGGAGCATGAACTTCTCTTCCAGGACGTCAACCTCGGTGAAGAGGGGACCGGTCGAGAGCGACCCGCCATCGATGTCCTATCTTGCACGACAACGATGGAGGTCGGTATCGACATCGGCTCGCTCTCGGGCGTGTCGTTGCGGAACATGCCGCCAGCGCGGGCGAACTATCAGCAGCGCGCAGGTCGCGCAGGTCGTCGAGGGAACGCGGTCGCGACGGTTACGGCGTTCGGCAGCGCAGATAGCCACGACGAGCACTACTTCACCAACCCCGACCAAATGATCCGTGGCGCCGTCGACGACCCGCTGCTCACGCTCGACAACAGCGAGATCATCCGCAGGCACGTCACCGCGTACCTCCTGCAGCGCTATCACCAGGAGAAGCTCCCCTCGATCAAGCCAGAGGACCAGCCCCACCTCTTCGCGGTGCTCGGCACCGTCGCGGACTTCAGGAACTCCGCGAAGGTGCTCAATCGAGCGGACCTTGAGCGCTGGCTGCGCGCGAGCGAGGCCAAGTTGCGTGCGGAGGTAGACGCGTGGTTACCGGAGCAGCTCGACGCCAACGACCGAATGCGCTTGCTCGAGGAACTCGTCGCAGAGACGATGCGCCCAATCGACGAAGCCATCGAATACGTTCCGCCCGCCACCGCGGCTGCCGGAGCCGCTCCCACAACGGCGTCAGCGCCCAACGCGGCCGCCGCGCCGCCCACGACGACGGACACCGCGCTAGAGGCACCTGACGAGCAGGGCGAGGAGAAGCCGGGCCGGGACCCCGCCTCCGAGAACCTCCTCGACCGCCTGCTTTACAAAGGCGTCCTCCCCCGCTACGCGTTTCCGACGGACGTCGCGTCGTTCCATGTCTTCGACCCGGTCAACTCGACGATGTACAGGCCGGTCTTTAGGTTCACGCCATCGCAGGGGCTCCCGGTCGCGCTGTCCCAGTACGCGCCAGGGAAGGAGGTCTGGATCGGCAACAAGCTGTGGACCTCCGGCGCGATCTACTCGCCCATGCGCGACGATCGATACCGCGCGTGGTTGGGGCGGCGCCTCTACTACGAGTGCAGCGTCTGCCATTACGCGAGGACCACGACATTAGACGGCGGCTCGCGGGGAGAGACCAAGGACTGCGAGGCATGCGGCGGCATCGGGACCTTCGGCCCGGCAACGCAGTGGCTGCGCCCACCGGGCTTTGCGCACCCCGTGAGCAAGGAAGAGGGGACGTCACCCGATGACGTGCCTGCGAAGAGCTACGCCACGCGCGCCAAGCTCACTGCGCCCGCCCCAGCGGATCCGTCTAGGTGGACGCAGTTGAACGAGCGCCTCCGCGTGCACCACACGCGTCAGCACCTCCTCGTCACCAACCGTGGTCCGCGCGAAGAGGGCTATACGTACTGCACGAGGTGCGGGCTCATCGAGCCGACGGCGAGCCCGAAGGGAGTCGTGGGCGCTGCTCATCGGAAGCCGTACCCCGACCTGAGGGCTCCGAACTGCGCCGGCGGTGGCGCGACGAAGGGGCTGGTCCTCGGCACCGATTTCATCACGGACGAACTGCTCGTCTCGATCCGCGTCGACGCGCCCATCCTGCTGGTCCCTGGCGTGCTCGCGACGGATGTCGCGCTGCGGACGCTCTGCGAGGCAGTCACGAAGGCCGCGTGCGCTCGGCTCGAACTCGAGGCCAATGAACTCCAGGCGGAGTACCGTCCCGCGCTGACCGCCGCAGGGCGAGAGGGGCGTGAAGCAGAGATCTACATCTACGACACGCTGCCGGGCGGCGCCGGCTTCGCGAAGCGCGTCGGTGAGCTCGGGCTGCCTGTGTTCGAAGATGCGCTCAAGGTGTTGGAGAGCTGCCCCGACAACTGCGACCGCTCCTGCTACCGGTGCCTTCGTAGCTACAAGAACAAGTTCGAGCACGACCTGCTCGACCGTCACCTCGGGGCCAGCCTACTGCGCTTCGCTCTGTACGACGCTGCGCCAACACTGAACTCGACCCGCGTCGCGCGGTCGACGGACCTCCTCTTCGAGGACCTCGATCGACAGGGCCTTGACGGCATCTCGCTCGAGCGTGGCAAGCGGATTTCCGTCCCCGGCCTCGGCGACGTCGTCGCGCCCATCCTCGCCGCGAACAGTCGAGGCGCGCGTTTCGCGATCGGATTGCACGGACCGTTGACGCCCGATGAACCGACGGACGTCGCGCTTCGAGATATCAAGGAGTACTCCGCGTCTCTGCCGGTCATCCTCGTCGACGAGTTGGTCGTGCGTCGGAGCCTTCCATACGCCACCGCACAACTCATCGAGAAGCTCGGCTAAGTCAGAGGTCGGGACATGACAGCACCGACGGACCCAGAGGCGCAGTGGAGCGTCGTCTCACCGACGACGTGGCCCGCCGCGCCTACGGATATGAGCGTGTCAACGAGCGCAGAGATCGAAGAGTGCCCGCGTCGATGGGCGCTCGGCGCCGCCGACTACCCAGCGCTGTGGGACGGCCGCGGTTATCCGCCGAGGCTCCAACTGACAGCGCTCGCGGGGAGCGTCGTCCACCTCGCGCTCGAGATCATCACGAAACAACTCAAGCGCGCCGGGGCACCATCGCAGGATCACCCGCGCGCGACGCAGGTGCTAAAGGAGCTGGGCGGCTACACGAACATCGTACAGGAGTGCGTGGAGCGAATCCTCAGGCGCTTCGCTGACAACCCTCGCGCGCTCCCGCTGCTTGAGCACGCGCGGCGGACGCTGCGTGGCCAGGTGCCGACGCTCCGCACTCGCGTCCAGGCGATGCTGGCGCGCCTCCATCTCCCGTCAGGAGCGTCGACCGCGCCATCCGCGTCCGACTCGACGGGGCAGCAGCCACCCCGTCGGACCCCGCTCACGAACGGCACGTACCCCGAGGTCGAGCTTCGCGCGAAGAGCATTGGGTGGAAAGGCAAGGCCGATCTCCTCGTCCTTTCGAATGAGGCGTGCGAGATCACTGACTTCAAGACCGGATCTGCCGACGAGGCGCACAAGTTCCAGGTTCAGGTGTACGCGGTGTTGTGGCGCCTCGACGATGAGCTCAACCCAACAGCGCGTGTCATCGATCGACTCGTGCTCGCTTACGACAGCCGCGACGTCGAGGTCGTGCCGCCGAGCGCGGAAGAGATCGACGCGCTCGCCAAGGATCTACTAGCGCGTCGGCAGGCGGCGGAGGCGGCGCTCGCCGCGCGTCCGCCAGCCGCGCGTCCGAGCGCGGACGCCTGCCGCTACTGCAGCGTGCGCCACCTGTGCGATGCCTACTGGACCGGCGCCGCGCAGGCCGTCTCGGACGACGGCCGCTTCGGCGACGTCGAGCTGAGGATCGTTCGTCAGCACGGCCCGACAAGCTGGGACGCCGTCGTCGTGCGTGCTCGCGAACTTTCCGCGAATACGCCCGTGCTGCTTCGGCTCCAGCAGCCGACCACGTTCAAGCCGGGTACCGGTGTGCGCGTGCTCGACGGGGCGCTGGCGCGCGACCCAGAGGACGCCACCGCGCCGGCCATCGTGACGCTAGGTGCCTTCAGCGAGGCGTACCGCGTCGAGTGACGCTGGTGGCCAGTTAATCGCGAGGGCACTGTCCCGGAAAGAGGGGCCAGCTGTTAACCAAGTCTCGGCTTCGCTCTCCCCGGAGGACAGCACAGAAAGCGCGAACGCCGTCCGGAACGCCCTCGGTACGCCTTCTTTCGCGCCCGCGGCGCGCTGTGCGCGAACGCTGTTCACGCGCGCGTCGTGCTCGCCGAGCGCCGAACGCACGCGGAAACGAGGCCTCGGCGGCGTCTCGTCCGCCAGCTCCAGGAGTTGCTCGCGAGGCGCCGGGCTGCATCTCGGTGCGACGCCTGGATGACCGTCATGCGCGGTCGCTGGCGATGCGACCGTCGACGATCTCGATGACGCGATCGCACTGCTCGGCGATGCGCGGATCGTGCGTGACGACGAGGAACGTCGTCCCCATCTCCCGGTTGAACCGCCGCATCAACGCGAAGACCTCGGCCGACGACTCGGTGTCGAGGTTCCCCGTCGACTCGTCGGCGAGGACGAGCGGCGGCCTTCGCGACAGCGCGCGCGCGATGGCCACGCGTTGCTGCTGGCCGCCCGAGAGCGCGGTCGCCCTGAAGTTCATCCGGTCGGCGAGCCCCATCGCTCCGAGCAGCTCGGCCGCGCGCTCCTTCATGGTCGACGAAGGGAAGCCGTTGTCGCCCCAGGCGGGGGGCATCCCGTTCTCCAGCGCGGTGAACATGCGAGATGCCGTGTGCGCTGCACGGGCGCGCTCCGAGCCCGCGCCGGCTCAGTGAACCCGATGAGGTCGGAGGGGCTCGCTCAGCTCCGCGGCTCGCTCGGCGTCGTCCGTCGCTTCAGCAGACCTCACGTCAGCAATGACGACGCCTTCGTGGGAGCGATGACCTCGCCCTCGAGGTGCTCGGGGAGCAGGTGGGAGAAGTCGTCGTCCGTGGTGAGCAGCGTCGCGCCAGAAGCCTTGGCGCAGGCCGCGATCCACAGATCGTTCTTTCCCATGTTGCGGGCGCCCTCGGGATGGCTCTGCGAGGCCAGGTCGAGCTGCACGTACGCGTCAAGGACGGCTGGATGATTGATGTCCACGACAACCAGGTTGTCGAACGCATTCGAGAGCGCCTTCAGCTTGGCGTCGCCGCAGGCGTTGCGCAGCGCGAGCGCGCGCACCTCGCCGAGGCTGACCACCGACACGAGCGGGCGTTGCGCCACGGACCGCAGGCCGAAGCGCTCGTCGATGTACCTACCCAGCGCGTTACCGCGCACCAGCGGGAGAATCACGCTCGTGTCGAGCAGGTAGATCCGCTGGCTCACCGGATCGCCTCGAGCGCGCCGAGCAGCTCCTCATCGGTCTCGTCCCCCGGCCACGTGCCGAAGAACGCCGACACGCCAGTGGCCTCGTCCTGCGGCACCCAGGAGGCCACGGGCTTCCTGGCGGTGGCTTTCGGCGCGCTCTCGAACACGGCGTCACCAGCGCGCGCGGGCCCGAGATACTCGACGTCGATGACCAGGAGCTTGCCGGACGGACGGAACTGGGCCATGCCCGAAACCACCACCCGCGAGCCGAACAGTGTCTTGAGCTGCTCGTTGTCGCGGACGTCGAGCCGGGCAGCCACGGCAGTGCCGTCTGCCAGCGTGAGCATGACGTCTGACTTCGTCGCGGAGATGGTGTCCAGCGTGCCGGTCACACGCACGGCCCTGGGATCCGGGGTCTCGTCGCGAAGGAGCTCGATCTTGCTCACATCGTCGCGTCGCACGACGAGGGGGGCGTCGAGCCCAGCGATGCCTTCGAGCTGTACGCCATGAAAGCCGTCACGCGCAGCCCGAGCGAACCGGACGCAGGTGTCGAGCAGCGCGCGGTCGGCGAGCACGCGATCTCGGTCGCCCTTCACGACGCTCGCGAGCACCGCCGCGAAGATGTCCACGGCCGAGCTGCTCGTCTCGATCAGCCGTTGCGCCTCGACGAACAGCGAGACTTGATGCGCGCCTCCAAAGCGCTCGGGCGCCACGTCGGCCAGCGTCGGAGCCTCGAGCGCCACGACGGCGGAACCAGCGGTCAGCCCCGTGATTTCCACGCGACAAGCCACATCGAGCCACGCGGGTCGCGGCCCCTTGCGCGTGCTCTCGCCCTCGACGACGAAGCGCGTCGCCTGGCGGGCACCCTCGATCAGCGCACCGACCGTCTCGAGAAGCACGTCTGCCGGAACGCGAAGCTCGCCGCGCATCCCTCCCAGCAGCGTCAAGGTGTGCTTCTTCATCGCGGCCTCCCTCTCTATCTTCCGGTGTGCGGGCGCGACCGGCAAGGAGAGGAGGAGCTGTGCACCCCAGAGCGGGGAACCGTTCACCGTGAACTCAAGAGCACCGCTCGGTCTAGGCGCTCCGTGGGCCGAACCTTGAGGCTCGTCACACGCCCCGTCTTGCTCTGAGCGATCTCCTGGGTTCCGCGTGCGCGCTGCGTGAGCTGCGGAAAAACAAAAAGGCCTTGCCAGGTTTTCTAGCAAGGCCTCTTGTCGGCATGGCGCCCAGACCGGGTCGCCGCGACGAAATAGCTCCAGCTGCTGGACTCGAACCAGCGACCCGGCGGTTAACAGCCGCCTGCTCTACCAACTGAGCTAAGCTGGAATGCGTTGGAGACGGGCGCGAGGATAGTCGGCGAGGCCCCCCCGTCAAGCGAATCCGCACCGCCGCTGAAGTTTACGTGACGCCCCGGTGTGCTCGCCCGCTCCGCGCGAGATTGCCCGCCCGGCGTGCTTCTGCGACAACGCCGCCGTGCAGCGCGCCGCCGTGCCCTTCCCGCCGCAGCCGCCGGACGCCCCGGCCCCCGCCGCCACCGCCCGCTCCGCCGGCCGCGGCGGCCTCGCCATCGCCGGCGCCAAGGTCTCGTTCATCCTCTTCGGCTTCGTCCAGCAGCTCATCCTCCCGCGGCTGCTCGGCACCGACGGCTACGGCGCTGTCTCCGTCGTCCTCGCGGGCGTGGGCGTCGTCAACAACGTCATCGTCGCGACCGGCATCCAGGGCGTCTCGCGCGCCGTCTCCAGCGTCGCGGAAGAGGACGTCGCGGCCGCCTTCCGCCGCACGCTCGCCCTGCACGCCCTCCTCGCCGTGGTCGTCTCCGCCGGCTTCGCGCTCCTCGCCGGCGCCATCGCCGACTTCTCCGAGGCCCCGCACGTCGCGGGCCCGCTGCGGCTCGCCGCCGCCGTCGTGCTCCTCTACGGCCTCTACGCCCCGCTCGTCGGCGCGCTCAACGGCCAGCGGCGCTTCGTCACGCAGGCCGCCTTCGACGTCGGCTACGGCGCGCTCCGCACCGCGAGCATCGCCGCCTTCGCCCTGCTCTTCCTCCGCGCCGGCCAGAGCGGCGTCCTCGGCGCGATCGCCGGCTTCGTCGCCGCGGCCGCCGTCATCGTCCCGCTCGCGCTCACCAGGACCGGCCTTGGCCGCCCCGGCAGCGCCGGCCCCTCGATCCGCGAGCACGCCGCGTTCCTCCTGCCGCTCGCCGTCTCGCAGACGTTCCTGAACCTCCTGCTCCAGACCGACTTCTTCCTCCTCCGCCGCTTCCTCGGGCAGGCCACGAGCGGGCTCGCGCTCGGCGCGAAAGCTGCCGACGACCTCATCGGCGTCTACCGCGGCGCGCAGCTCTTCGCGTTCCTGCCGTACCAGCTGCTCCTCTCGGTCACGTTCATCCTCTTCCCGATGCTCGCCCGCGCGCACGCCGAGAACGACCGCGCCGCGGTCCGCCGCTACGCCATGACCGGGGTCCGCCTCTCGTTCCTGCTCACCGGGCTCCTCTGCGCCCCGATCTCGGGCCTCGCCCCGCACGTCCTGCGCTTCGCCTTCCCTGTCGAGATCTGGAGCCGCGGCGGCGACACGCTCCGCGTCCTCTCCCTCGGCATGGGCGCGTTCGCCGTCCTCGGCGTCGCCTCGGCCGCGCTCACCAGCCTGCACCGGGAGCGCGCGGCCGCCGCCCTCACGGCCACCACCGTCCTGCTCGTCGCCACCGGCTGCTCGATCGCCGTCCCGCGCGCCGCGTTCGGCCCCGACATGCTTGTGCGCTCCGCCGTCGCCACCTCGCTCGCGCTCGCCACCGCCGCGGTCGCCGGCGGCGTCCTGCTCCACCGCGCCGCCGGCGGCTTCGTCCCCGCCCGGACGGCGCTCCGCGTCGGCGCCGCGCTGCTCGCCGCGATCGCCGTGGGCACGCAGCTCCCGTGGCTCGGCAAGATCGCCGTGCTCGGCGAGGCGCTCCTGGTCGGCCTCGTGTATCTCGCCGTGCTCGTCGCCACGCGCGAGGTCGGCCGCGAGGACCTCGCCGCCATCAAGCAGGCGTTCGGGCGCGGCGCGCGGCGCGTTTAGCTCCGCCCGTCAGGAGTCCGGCCACGGATCCGGGGAGAGATTTCAACGCAAAGGCGCAAAGCCGTAAAGGCGCAAAACTGCATGAAATCTGTTCTTTTTTGCGTCTTTGCGCCTTTGCGGCTTTGCGTTGAAATCTCTCTTCGTATGTACGACGCCCCGCGCGCCCGCCCGCGTCCGTCCCGACACGCGCCCTGCGCGCCCGCCTACAGCCGCCTCCGCGCCCTCTTGACCGTCAGCCGGCGATCTCGCATACGGCCTCTCCCCCCAGCCCGGCCAGCGCCGCGCCCGCTCGAAGGCCGAGCGGGGCCCCACGGCGCGCCGGGCACGCACAGGCAGGCGAAGACGTGGCCCCTCAATTCATCTTCACGATGCAGGATGTCCGGAAGGTGCACCCCCCGAACAAGGAGGTGCTGAAGGGCCTGTGGCTCTCCTTCTACCCGGGCGCGAAGATCGGCGTCCTCGGCTCGAACGGCGCCGGCAAGAGCACCCTGCTCCGCATCATGGCGGGCGTCGACAAGGAGTACCTCGGCGAGGCGAAGCCCGCCGACGGCATCCGCATCGGCTACCTCGCCCAGGAGCCGCAGCTCGAGGCCGGCAAGACCGTGCAGGAGCACGTCGAGATGGCGGTCCACGACGTCCGCTCCCTCGTCCAGCGCTTCGAGGAGATCGGCGCGAAGCTCGGCGAGTCGCCCCCCGACATGGAGGCGCTCCTCGAGGAGTACGCCGCGCTCCAGGACAAGATCGAGGCCGCGAACGGCTGGGAAATCGACCGCGTCGTCGAGCGCGCCATGGACGCCCTCCGGCTGCCGCCGCCCGACGCCGACGTCACCAAGCTCTCCGGCGGAGAGCGCCGCCGCGTC
The DNA here is from genome assembly GCF_051524395.1 of Sorangium sp. So ce117. Lineage (NCBI taxonomy): Bacteria > Pseudomonadati > Myxococcota > Polyangiales > Polyangiaceae > Sorangium > Sorangium sp. So ce117. The sequence goes on along the minus strand of NZ_CP150309.1, from coordinate 1,688,714 downwards.
GCCCTCTGCCGGCTCCTCCTCGAGAAGCCGGACATCCTGCTGCTCGACGAGCCGACCAACCACCTCGACGCCGAGAGCGTCGCGTGGCTCGAGCGCTTCCTCCACGACTACCCCGGCACCGTCGTCGCGGTCACCCACGACCGGTACTTCCTCGACAACGTCGCCGGCTGGATCCTCGAGCTCGACCGCGGCGCCGGCATCCCGTACGAGGGCAACTACACCGGCTGGCTCGAGCAGAAGAAGAAGCGCCTCGATCTCGAGCAGAAGCAGGAGAGCGCGCGCAAGCGCACCCTGGAGCGCGAGCTCGAGTGGGTGCGCCTGGCCCCGCGCGCCCGCCAGGCCAAGAGCAAGGCCCGCCTCGCCGCCTACGAGACGCTGCTCGCCGAGGACAGGTCGAAGAAGGTCGAGGAGAACGAGATCCACATCCCCGCCGGCCAGCGGCTCGGGAACGTGGTCGTCGAGGCCGACCACCTCCGCAAGGGCTTCGGCGACCGCGTCCTCATCGACGACCTCAGCTTCTCGCTCCCGCGCGGCGGCATCGTCGGCATCATCGGGCCGAACGGCGCCGGCAAGACCACGCTCTTCCGCATGATCATGGGCCTCGAGCAGCCCGACGGCGGCGCGCTCAAGCTCGGCGAGACCGTGGAGCTCGCGTACGTCGACCAGTCGCGCGACGCGCTCAACCCGACCAACAACGTCTGGCAGGAGATCTCCGGCGGCGAGGACCGCCTCCTCGTCGGCAAGCGCGAGGTCAACTCGCGCGCGTACGTCGCCAGCTTCAACTTCGCCGGCAGCGACCAGCAGAAGAAGGTCCGCGATCTCTCCGGCGGCGAGCGCAACCGCCTCCACCTCGCCAAGCTGCTCCGCCGCGGCGGCAACGTCCTCCTGCTCGACGAGCCCACCAACGACCTCGACGTCGACACGCTCCGCTCGCTCGAGGAGGCGCTGCTCAACTTCGCCGGCTGCGCCGTGGTCATCAGCCACGATCGCTGGTTCCTCGACCGGATCGCGACCCACATCCTCGCCTTCGAGGGCGACAGCAAGGTCGTCTGGTTCGAGGGCAACTACGCCGACTACGAGGCCGACCTGAAGCGCCGCCTCGGCGCCGACGCGGCCGAGCCCCGCAAGCTCCGCTACCGCAAGCTCACCGCGGGCTGACCCGGCCCGGCGCGCCTCGCAAGGCGCCCCCGCGGCGTTCCACCCCGGAGCACGTTTCCGGTCGGGTGCGACGCGCACGCACCGGTATTTTCCTGGCACAGGATCACCCCGCCCACGTAAGCGTCCGACCGCTCTTCAGCTAAGCTGCGCCCGATGCACGGCACGAGGAGAAAGGGCTCCCCGCCGAGCGCCCGCAGGGACTGGGGGCGCCTCGCCGTGCGCATTTTGTGCGTCTTGTTCGCGGTGATCGGCGCGATCCCGCTCGCGCTCGGCTTCCTCGTGCGCACCGAGACGGTGCGGGCCTGGGCGGCGCGCGAGACGGCGGCGCTGCTCCAGCGCGAGCTCGGCATCACGGCCCGCTACGACGTGCGCGTCCAGGCCTGGCCCCTCATGGTCGGCCTGAACCGGCTCGTCGTCGACTCCTCGGACGGCGGCGCGCCGTTCCTCGAGCTCGAGCGCGTGGCCATCCGCCCGCGCCTGTTCTCGCTGCTCGCGGGGCACATCGACGCGGGGGACGTCGAGATCATCGGCCCCCGCGTCCGCGCGGTGCTGAAGGACGGGGAGCTCCGCAACCTCACCCTCCCGAGCACCGGCGAGGGCGGCGGGGGCGGCCTCGACCGCGCGCCGCTCTCCTCGGTGGCCATCACCGACGCGCGGGTCGACCTGACGATCGACAACGTCCGCGTCCAGGCCACCGAGGTCGACGTCGACGTCTCCGCCGAGCCGTCGGACGCGTTCGAGATCGCGATGCGCTCCGGCCTCGTCTCGGTCGTCCGCACGCACCCCGCGCCCGGCCACGAGGCCGAGGAGGACAGCGTCGACGAGGACGTCGTCTGCCGCTTCGACACGCGCGTCCGCGTCGAGCCGGGCCGCGCGCTCGTCCGCCGGCTGATCCTCGAGGGCGCCGCCGACTTCGACCCGGATCCCGGCACCGCGCCGCCCTGCGCGCTCCAGGACGGCGACTGGCGCCGGGTGGAGCTCGAGCTCGGCGCCCTCCGCGCCGTCGGCCTCGGCGGCGGCATGCCCCACCGGATCGAGGGCCGCGTGCGGGCGCGCCTCCCCGTGCCGATCGTGCACCGCTTCCTGGCCCTGCCGCCCGCGTCCGGCTCGGTCTCGCTCGACGTCGACGCGGAGTACGACGCGGCGTCCGCGCCGCTCGGCCTTTCGCTCCCCCGCCTCAAGGGCACGCTCCTGCTCGACCGGCCGGGCCTCGACGGCAGGGTCTTCGTCACGCGCCTCGCGGGCAAGGTCTCGACGACCCCGGACGCCGTGCAGCTCTCCGACGCCGACGTCGCCTGGGCCGACGGCACGCTGAAGATCTCGAGCGCGGAGATCAAGCCGTTCGAGAAGGGCGTGCCGCTCCAGGCCGGACCGATCGACCTCGCCAACGTCGAGCTGCCCGGCCTGCTCCGCGACCTCGCCGTCCACCCTCAGGCGCACGTCGCGTGGACGCTGCGCGAGGGGAGGTTCGATCGCTTCGGCGGCACGCTGTCCCCGCTCTCCCTCGAGGGCCCGCTCGCCGTGCAGACGCACGGCTTCGAGATCTTCGATCACCCGACGAAGCACCCTGCCCGCAAGCGCCTGATGGGCGTCAAGGAGGCCACGGTCCGCGGCTCGTTCCAGGTGCGCCCGAACGCCGTCGTGCTCTCGGGCTTCTCGATCGACACGCCGAGCTCGCACCTCAGGACCACCGTCTCGCTCGGCTTCAACGACCAGCTCGGGGCCGAGGTCCACCCGGGCTCGCGCGTGGACCTCGCCGAGATCTCCCCGCTCGCCGCGCTCGATCTCGCCGGCGTCGCCACGATGAAGGCGGCCATGCACGGCTCCTACGAGCACCCGAAGCTCACCGGCGAGATCGGCGTCGAGAAGTTCGTGTTCGGCGGCTTCCCCATCGGCGACCTCGAGCCCTCGCCGGTCGCGTTCGAGCCGCTCGCCCTGACGCTCGAGAACGCGCGGGTCCGGCACGGGGCGAGCCGCGTCCGGGTCCCGTCGATCAAGATCGATTTCGACCCGGCCGGCAACCTGCCCAAGGGCCGCCCGCTCGACAGCTCGACGGGGATCGTCGTCGTGGACGCGACCGTCGACACGCGCGAGGCGCCGCACCTCGCCGCGCGCGACCTGCTCGAGGTGCTCCGCCTCGACAAGGATCCGCGGTTCGCCGACTACAAGGCGACCGCGAGCGGGACGGCCCGCGCCCACTTCGCGCTCGGCGGCCCCGAGGACCGCTGCGGCGGCGGCTACCTCGCCGTGAACGCGGGCATGCGGCTCACCGGCGTCGAGCTGCTCGACGAGCGCTTCGACGAGGGCGAGGTCGACCTCGACATGATCTGGGACGACCAGGCCGCCGGCGCCGACGGCATGCGGCTCGACGTCCGCTCGGCGTCGCTGCGCAAGGGCACGGGCTCCGTGCTGGCGAGCGCCTCCGTCGCGCACGGCGGCGCGCTGAAGGGGAGCGTCATCGCGAGCGGCCTCCCGCTCTCGCGGATCGACGGGCTCGGGGCGGCGGCCTCGCAGTTCGACGGCTCGGTGTCGGTCGTCGCCAGCCTGGGCGGCACCGTGAGCAGGCTCGCCGGCTTCGCGGACGTGCACGTCTCGCGCGTCGGCATCCGCCGCGCGCACGCGAGCCTGCCGCCCTCGCGCGTCGAGCTCACGATCCTGCCGAACGACAAGCCGCCGAAGATCATCGGCAGGACGCCGATCTGCGGCAACCCCCAGGGCGCGCCGTTCGATCCGGCGGAGTACGAGCGCGACCTCCCCGACGGCTCCTTCGTCGCGAACGGCTCGCTGTTCGGCGGGCAGGTCGCGCTGAAGGGGCTCCGCGTCACGCGCCAGCGGCGCAAGATCGTGGACGGGGACGTGCGCATGGACGCGCTCGACCTGGGCACGCTCGCGAACCTGATCCCGGGCGCCGCGCTCGCGGCGGCGCCGAAGGGCACGATGACCGGGTCGCTCGACATCGAGCGGCTCCCCCTCACGGATTTCCGGCAGTCCGCGCTCACGCTCACGGTCGACGCGCTCAAGCTCGATCGGGAGGGCCAGGGGGTCCACCTCACGCGCCCGAGCGGCCCGATCCGCCTCGCGGGCAACACGCTGAAGGTGCCGGAGCTCCACCTCGAGGCGCACACCGCCTCGCGCCTGTCCGCGGCGTTCACGGCGTCCGGCGAGGTCAAGCGGGTGTTCACGGCGCCGGACCTCGACGTGGCGATCCGGGTGAGCCCGACGAGCCTCTCGCGGCTCAGCGCCGACATCCCGCAGATCCGGCACGCGCGGGGCACGGTGCAGGCCGAGGTCCAGGTGGCCGGGCCGCTCCAGGGGCTGCGCTACACGGGCTCGGCGACGCTCAAGGAGGGCGAGCTCGACGTGGTCGGCCTGCCGGTCTCGCTCGACGACATCGACGTGGAGTTCGCGATCGGCGGCGACCAGGTGCGCCTCACGAAGGCGAGCGCGCGGGTCGGCACGGGCACGGTGACCGCGGTGGGGCACATGCCGGTGCGCGGCCTGACCCTCGGCACGGCGCAGGCATCCATCGTGGCGAACGGCGTGAAGCTGCCGGTCGCCGACGGGGTGAACCTCACCGCGAACGCCAACCTGACGGCGAGCTTCCGGCCCGGCGTCGAGGACGACGCGTCGGGGGAGAAGAACCTGCCGCGCGTCGAGGGGAAGATCACGCTCACGTCGTTCAGCTACACGCGCCCCATCCTGATGAGCATGGACCTCGGCGATCTCACGGGGCGCCAGCGGACGACGGTGCAGACCTACGACCCCGCCGCCGACGTGGTCCGGTTCGACGTCACCGTCGCCTCGCCGAACCCGCTCCGCTTCTCGAACGATCTGGCCGACATGCGGCTCGAGGTCTCGCAGCCCGGGCTCGCGCTCTCGGGCACGAACCAGCGCTTCGGCGCGCGCGGCACGCTGCGCATCCTGCCCGACTCGAAGCTCATGCTGCGCAGCACCGAGTTCGAGGTCCGGGACGGCTACGTCCGCTTCGACGATCCGTTCCGCATCGCGCCCAAGGTCGACGTGCGCGCCGAGAGCGAGTACCGCCGCTACACGTCGACGAGCACCGCCGCCGCGGCGGACGCGACGTCGGGCGCGGAGCCCACGGCGCCGACGGCCGCGGCCGCGGGCGGCAGCGCGAACTCCAGCGGGCTCTGGCGCATCAAGCTGCACGCCCAGGGCGACGCCGACAACCTCCAGCTCAACCTGACGAGCGATCCGCCGCTCAGCCAGGAGGACATCGTCCTGCTGCTGACGCTCGGCATGACGCGCGCCGAGCTCAACCAGGGCGTCGTGTCGTCGCTCGGCGAGACCATGGGCCTCGAGGCGCTCTCGTCGCTGACGGGCGCCGACAAGGCGGTGAAGACCATGGTCCCCCTCATCGACGAGTTCCGCTTCGGCACCGGCTACTCGTCCAAGAACGGCGCCCCGGAGCCGACGGTGACGATCGGCAAGCGCATCACGGACGCGGTGCGCGCCAACGTGACGACGGGGCTCTCGCAGGGCAGCCAGGTGCGCGCGGGCGTCGAGGTGAAGCTCAGCGACCGGATGAGCCTCCAGGGGTCGTACGACAACTCGAGCGACGCCTCGAGCTCGCCGCTCGGCAACGTCGGCGCCGACCTGAGGTGGCGGCTCGAGTTCGAGTGACGCTCGAGCCGCGGACGGCGCTCGAAGGGCGCTCGCCCGGCGCTCGATCCGCGGCCGTCAGGTGGCCGCGGCGAGCGCCGCGTCGAGGGCGCCGTACCGGTCGTCGCGGCCGGAGACCCACTGCCTGTGGCCCATGAGCTCGAAGATGCGCCGGTGCTTCGGGTTCTTCCAGGTCATGCCGAGCAGCGCGCGCTGGAACGCCTCGGCCTTCGCCTCGGGAAGCGCCGGCAGCGCGTCGAACATCGCGAAATCGTAGGCCGGCGTGGTCCAGAGGACGTCGACCCGGCGGAGGTCGATGTGGCCGTTCGCCTGCTCGGCGAGCCACACCGCGTCCCCGACCGCCGCCGCCTGCGCCTTGCCCTCGTGCAGCGCCGCGAGCGCCTGGACCTCGCTCGTCGCGGTGTCCCCGTGCTTGCCGACGTCCACCTCGAACGGCATGAGCTGGATCTTCTCCACGGCCACGCCCGCCTGCCGGAGGAAGTGGAGCGGCAGGATGCGCGCGTGCGCCGAGTCGACGCTCCCGACGGCGAGCGCCTTGCCCTCCAGATCGCTGAGCGCCCCGACGGCGGCGTCGCGGCGGACGAGGAGCTTGCTGTGGAAGTCGCGATCGATCTCGCGCATCGCGAGCGAGCGGGACCGGCCCTCGGTCTGCCGCTTCACCCGCACGTGCGCGACGGCGCTGTTCCAGGCGACGTCGATGTGCCCGCGGATCAGCGACTCGACCTGGCGCTCGTACGTAGAGAACAGCGCGAAATCAATCAGGATTCCATGTTCGCGGAAGTGCTCGCGCAAGCTCTCCCACAGCGTCACCACCTTGGCGTCATGCGCCACGGCGCCGACGAGCATCGCCAGGTCCTTCATCCGGTGCCTCGCACGGGCGGCGACGCTAGCACGAGCTCTGCCCGCCGAGAGCCCCGCGTCTCGCACATCGGGGCCTCGCGGGCGGCCTCTTGCCCATCCAGCGCCCAACCGGGCTACGCTGCGTCCGTCGTGCACGCCGGCGCCGGTTCATTTCCGTTTCGTCCCCCGGCGCTCCGCGCCTGATGGCTCGCTTCCGTTCCACCCTCATTCCCCTTCTGCTCGGCTTTTTGCCGCTCGGCGCGATCGCCGTCCCGGCGCACGCCGACCCGACCCCGGCACGTCCGGCTCAGGCCAGCCCCAACCCCGGTCAGGCCAACCTCAACCCCGGTCAGGCCAGCCTCGCCCCTGTCGACGCTGTCGACGCTGTCGACCCTAAGGCACGGGCCGTGCCGTCGGACGAGGCCGGCACCCAGGCCACCGACGTGCCGTCGCTCGGCCAGCCGCTGGCCCTGGGAGAGCTCGTCGGCAAGCCGATCGTCCGCATCGATGTCACCGCGCAGGGCGACCGATGGCAGATCGTGTCGCCGGTCACCAGCGTCGAACTCGGCGAGCCGCTCAGCCCCGACGCCGCGCGCCGCGCCATGCGCGAGCTGCTCGCCTCCGGCAACTTCGCCCGCGCGTCGGCCGAGGCGTACCTCGTGCCGGACGGCGCCGCGCTCCGGATCGTCGTCGTCCCCCGCAGGAGCATCGCCACCATCCAGATCACCGGCGGCGCGCTCGACCGGCAGGACACCCTCGAGGCCGCCGGCATCGCCGAGGGCGGCGAGATCACCGCGGCCACGCTGGCCGAGATCAGCCCCCGCATCCGCGCGTTCTACGCGCTTCACGGCTACCCTGCGGCCGCCGTCACGGTCCGCGCCGTCGACACCGACGAGCCCTCCCAGGTCGTCCTCGCCCTCGACATCGAGGCCGGCGCCCCGCGCGTGGTCTCCGAGCGCGTCTTCGTCGTGGCGCCGCGCGCGGACCGGGAGCTCGGCTCGCTCAAGCAGAGCTACGGCCTCGGCGTCGGCGCCCGCGTCGACGAGCCCGCCCTCGCCGAGGCCGACCGCGAGATGGCCGAGCTGCTCCGACGGAGCGGCTTTCACGACGCCGAGGTCTCCCACCGCGTGCTCGCGGTCGGCCCGCACAACTACCTCTACGTCTACCTCGAGCCCGGCGCACGCATCGTCCCCGTCTTCGACGGCAACCGCGCCTTCGACGACGACGCCCTCGAGGCCGCGCTCGACCTCGGCGAGACGACCGAGACCAGGACGAACGATCTCACCGATCGGCTCCGCGCGTTCTACGTCGAGCGCGGCTTCCTCGACGCCGAGGTCACCCCCTCGCTGGGCGGCAAGCCCGACGATGCGGTCCGTTACCTGACCTTCACCGTCCGCGAGCACGACCAGGTGCGCGTCACGAAGCGCGTCTTCCCCTGCCTCACGGGCGATCTCAGCCCGGACGACCTCGGCCGCGAGATCGAGAGCTTCCTCGAGGAGGACTTGCCCGGCGCCGACGCCTTCTCGATGCCCGACCCGCGAGGCATCTCGGACCTCTTCGGCCCGACCCGCGGCGCCGGCGGCCGGGCCAGGCCGGTCGAGCTCATCCCCTCGATGACGTACGCGCAGGAGACCTACGAGCGCGCCCTCAAGCACCTTCGCGATCTCTACTTCAGCAAGGGCTACCTGAACGCCGTCGTCGGCCCGGTCTCCGTGCTCCGCGCCACCTGCTCGCGCCGCTCCCCGCCGGGCGCCTGCATCCCCGAGCCGGTCGCCGAGCGCGTCACGGCCCAGTGCCTCACCGACGCGCAAGGGCTGCCCCTCCCCGAGCCGCCCGTCCCCGCCGCCCTCACGTGCCGCCCCGACGCCGCCCGGCACATCGCGTGCTCCCCCGAGGTGACGCTCCGCATTCCGGTCCATCCCGGCCCGCAGACCCAGCTCTACGATCTCGCCTTCGAGGGGAACAAGGGCTTCTGCCGCCAGGCCGGCCTGAGCGAGCGCGACCGCGCCCTCTGCGCCGACGAGCGGCCGTTCAGCGAGCGCTGGCTCAGCGACCTCGCCGATCTGAAGGTCGGACAGCCCCTCTCGACGCTCGCGCTCGACGCCGCGCGGCTGCGCATCATGGATGCTTATCGCGACCTGGGCTACGCGTTCGCCGAGGTCCGCACGGCCATCGAGCCCTCGCCCGACCGCACGCGCGCCCGCGCGCGGTTCATCGTCTCGGAGCGAGATCGGGTGTTCGTCACCGGCATCGTCGTCAAGGGCGCCGTCCGGACCGACGAGCAGCTGATCCTCCGCCGCGTGCTGCTCCGCGAGGGCGCGCCGTTCCGCCAGTCGCAGGCCCGCCTGAGCGAGGAGCGCATCGCCACGCTCGGCCCCTTCTCCAGCGTGTCGATCTCGCTCGAGGATCCCGACGTCCCGCAGAAGAACAAGCGGGTCGTCATCCACGTGGTCGAGCAGCTGCCGCAGTACCTCAACCCGCAGATCGGGTTCTCGACCGGCGAGGGCGCGCGCCTCGCCTTCGAGTACGGACACCGCAACATCGCCGGCCTCGCCATCGGCCTCACGATGGGCGTCCAGCTCAGCTACCTGTTCGAGTTCATGATCGTGGACAAGGCGGCGAGCCGCCACTACGAGGAGCTCCAGGTCGATGACCAGCTGGAGCGCCGCATCGCGGTCTCGGTCGCGCTCCCGGACATCGGCCTCGGCCCGCTCGTCAGCATGTCGCTCGCGGGCATCCACGTGCGCGACAACCAGCTGGATTTCGGCGTCACGAAGACGGCGATCATCCCCGCGATCACCTACCGCCCGCGGCGCGCCGTCACGACGCAGCTCGCCCTGTCGACCGAGCTGAACAAAGTCGGATTCTTCCCGGGCGCCGTCGGCGCCGACAAGCGGGATATCCTCGACCAGCTGCGCATGCCCGAGGGCGAGACGATCGCCCTGGCGCAGCGGATCGACGCGTCCTGGGACACGCGGGACACCCCCTTCGCCGCGACCCGGGGCTTCCTCCTCTCCGGCGGCGTCGAGCACGTCGACGCCTTCGACGCCTTCGCCTCGGTCCGGGCCCAATCGAGCTTCCCCGAGAGCCACTTCCTGCGATTCACGGGCCGCGTGTCGGGCTATATCCCCCTCGCGCCGCGGTCGCGGCTCACCCTCGCCCTGAGCCTGTCCGGAGGGTATATTCAGCCGCTCGTGGCCGAGAGCGGGACGTACCCGGATCGCCTGTTCTTCCTCGGCGGCGTCGACTCTCTCCGTTCCCATCTGGCCGAGTCGCTGTATCCTGAGGACGGGCTCGAGGAGGCGAGAAAGGCGCTGGGCGGGGACGCCGAGGTGTCGACCGACGATATCCCGCGCGGCGGGACGGTGATGGTGAACCCGCGCGCCGAGCTGCGCGTTCCGCTGACGGATCTGCTCCAGCTCGGGCTCTTCCTCGACGCGGGCAACCTCTGGATCAGGGCGAGGAACGTCAACCTCGATCCGCGGCTCTTGCGTTACGGGCTCGGCGCCGGCCTGCGGGTGAACACGCCCATCGGCCCCCTCGCCTTCGACTACGGCTTCAACCTGGATCCGCGCGACGAGCTGGATGAGATCGACGGTGCACTCCACTTCTCCGTGGGGCTCTTTTGACAGGCGGCCTCGCGCGCGAGGCCGCTCCCAACGCATGATGATAACGAGGCTCCCCTGATGAACCGTTCACTCCGCATGTGTGCTTTGCTCGCCCTGACATCGACCCTCACGATCGCCGGCTGCGGCGACGACGAGAGCGCCGCGCCGAGCAGCGCGGCGAGCACGTCCGGCGCCGGCGGGTCCGGCGGGCAAGGCGGGCACGGTGGGGCCGGCGGAGCGGCGGGCAGCGGCGGAGAGGGCGGGCAAGGCGGCTCGACGAGCAGCGGCGGAGAGGGCGGGCAAGGCGGCTCGACGAGCAGCGCCTCGGCTGGCGGAGATGCCACGGGCGGCGGTGGAGCGGGCGGGCAAGGCGGCTCGACCAGCAGCGCTTCGACGAGCAGCGCCTCGGCGAGCAGCGCTTCGGCGGGCGGCGGCGACGCCGCCGGCGGCGGCTCGGCGAGCAGCGCCTCGACGGGCGGCGGCGACGCCGCCGGCGGCGGCTCGGTGAGCAGCGCCTCGGCGAGCAGCGCTTCGACGGGCGGCGGCGACGCCGCCGGCGGCGGTGGAGAGGGTGGGGCGTCGGCGTGCGGCGACCTGCGGTGTGACACCGGCGAGACGTGCGACTCGTGCGCCGACGACTGCGGCGTGTGCCCGCCGGTCTGCGGTGACGGCGTGTGCGAGCCCGACAGGGAAAACTGCCAGGCGTGCGCCACCGACTGCGGCGTGTGCCCGCCGGCCGAGTGCAGCCACGACCTCTGCGAGGAAGGCGCGCCCCTCCTCATGGGCTGCGACCCGTGCGTGACCGAGCTGTGCGCGGAGGACCCGGCGTGCTGCATGAGCAACTGGGACACCCACTGCGTCGCCGGCCTCACCGCCGCCTGCGGGCGGGCCTGCGGGTGCGCCCACGACCTCTGCGAGACGGGCGCGCCCCTCGACGCGACCTGCAACAGCTGCGTCGAGACCGTGTGCGGAGAGGACGGAGACAGCTTCTGCTGCACGCTCGGGTGGGACGAGGGCTGCATCGCGCTCTCGGAGAGGCTGTGCGACGTCACGTGCCGGTGAGCTCGGCTCGCCGCCCGAAAGGCGAACCCCTCATGGCGCGGTAGCGACGGCGCTCCGCCGTGAACCTGACCGGCTCGGCGGGTGGAACGCCATCCGGCCGGCGCGCTCAGCGCGCCGTCGCCGCCTTCATCTCGCGGACGAAGCTCGCGACGGCGCGCGCGGCCGCCTCGGGATCACCGACGTTCGCCGCGACCCGCTGCACGACCGCGGACCCGCTGACCACGCCGAACGCCCCGGCGGCGAGGGCGTCGCGCACGTGCTCGGGCTTCGAGATGCCGAACCCCAGGATCGCGGGCGGCGCGTCGAACCGGCGCAGCGTCTCGAAGAGCCCCCCGTGGCCCAGGCGCAGCTGCTCGTCCGCCCCCGTCACGCCCTTGCGCGTCACGCAGTACGTGTACGCGCTGCACCGCTCCGCGAGCTGCTGCAGCGTGGCCTCCGAGGCGTTCAGCGGCGCGATCAGCACCGGCGCCACCCCCACGGCGCGCGCCGCCGCCACGTACGGATCCGACTCCCTCACCGGCACGTCGGCGACGAGCACGCTGTCGACCCCGGCCGCGGCCGCCGACGCGTAGAAGCCCGCCAGATCGCGGTGCTTCACGAGGTTCGCGTACGTCAGGATGCCGATCGGCACCTCCGGCGCCTCCGCCCGGAACCGCGCCAGGAGCTCGATGCAGTCGCCCGGCCTCACGCCGGCCGCGAGCGCCCGCACGGCCGCGGCCTGGATCGTCGGGCCGTCCGCGATCGGATCCGAGAACGGGATCCCGACCTCGATCGCGTCCGCGCCGCCCTCCACGGCCGCGCGCAGCAGCCGCGCGCTCGTGGCGAGGTCCGGATCCCCCAGCATCAGGAAGGGGATGAACGCCCCCTCGCCGCGCTGCCGCAGCCGCTCGAATGCGCGATCGTAGCGCGTCGTCACCGTCTCCCGACTCATGTCGACCTCCCGGGATCGAGCAGCCTCTGCGCCTGCTCCATGTCCTTGTCTCCGCGGCCCGACAGGTTCACGACGAGCACCGTCTCGCGCCCTGCCTGCGCCGCCTCCGCCACCATCTTCAGCGCGTGCGCGATCGCGTGCGCCGACTCGAACGCCGGGATGATGCCCTCGCTGCGCGCGAGCCGCTGGAACGCGTCGAGCGCCTCGTCGTCGGTCGCCGCGACGTACGTCGCCCGGCCCGACGTCATGAGGTGCGCGTGCTCCGGCCCGACGCCGGGGTAGTCGAGCCCCGCCGAGACCGAGTGCGTCTCGGCGACCTGCCCGTGCTCGTCCTGGAGGATGTAGGTCTCCGACCCGTGCAGCACCCCCGGGCGGCCCTTGAGGAGCGTCGCCCCGTGCATGGCGGTCGACAGGCCGTGGCCGGCGGGCTCCACGCCGACGAGCGCCACGTCCTTGTCCGGGATGAACTCGGAGAAGATCCCCATGGCGTTGCTTCCGCCGCCCACGCACGCGACCACCGCGTCGGGCAAGCGCCCCTCGGCCTCCAGGATCTGGGCGCGCGCCTCGCGGCCGATCACCCACTGGAAATCGCGCACGATCGTGGGGAACGGGTGAGGCCCGGCGACCGTCCCGATCAGGTAATGCGTGTCCTCGTAGCTCTCGGTCCAGTAGCGCAGCGCCTCGTTGAGGGCGTCCTTCAGCGTCTGCGAGCCCGAGGTCACGGGCACCACCTCGGCCCCCATGAGGCGCATCCGGAAGACGTTGAGCCGCTGCCGCTCGACGTCCTTCGCGCCCATGTAGATGCGCGTGGGCATGCCGAGCAGGGCCCCGATCATGGCGGTCGCGACGCCGTGCTGGCCGGCCCCGGTCTCGGCGATGAGCCGCCGCTTGCCCATGCGCCGCGCGAGCAGCCCCTGGCCGAGCGCCTGGTTCGTCTTGTGCGCGCCGCCGTGGAGCAGGTCCTCGCGCTTGAGGTACAGCTTCACGCGCGGATCGCCGGTCAGGTTGCGGCACAGGGTGAGCGGCGTCGGTCGCCCCGCGTAGGTCGTCAGCAAGGCGTCGAACTCCGCCGCGAACGACGGATCGCCGCGCGCCTCCAGGTACGCGCGCTCGAGCTGCTCGAGCGCGGGCACGAGGATCTCCGGGACATAGGCGCCGCCAAAGGCGCCGAAGCGGCCGCTTTGCTGCATGTGATTGCCTCGATCGTCGGTTGTGCGTTGTGCGTCGTGAGAGCTGCCGTCAGGGGGAGGCGCGGTCCGCCGGGGCCCCGGGATCATTGTCGTGGCGCGACGGGCCGCGCGCGCTGTCGAACAGGCGCACGAGCAGGTCGGCGCACTTCTCGCCGGGCGCGCGCTCGACGCCCGACGCCACGTCGAGCCCCCAGGTCCCCACCCGGCGCGCCGCGGCGATGTTGTCCGGGTTCAGCCCGCCCGCGAGCAAGCTCCGCGTGCGCGCCGGGTGGCCGTCGATCGCGCTCCAGGCGAACGTCCGCCCCGTGCCTCCCCGCGCCTCCGCCGTGCGCGTGTCGAAGACCAGCCGGTCGGCGCTGCGCTCGACCTCCGCGCCCGCGCCGTCGCCGCCCGCCTCGCCGGCCGCGCCGGCGGCCTCCCCGGACGGCGCCATCGGGACCGCCTTCCAGACCTCGCACCCCTCGGCGAGCGCGCGCCGCAGCGCCTCGACGAACGCGGCGTCCTCGTCGCCGTGGAGCTGCACGGCGCGCAGCCCGATCGCCCGCGCCGTATCCGCGACGAAGTCCACGGACTGATTGAGGAAAACGCCGACGAAGGGCAGCCCCGCGGCCGTGGCGGCCACGATCTCGGCCTGCTCGCGCGTCACCCGCCGCGGCGAGGTCTCGGCGAAGACGAGGCCGCCGAAGCGGGCCCCGAGCCGCTCCGCCTCGCGCGCGTCCCCGGGCCGGGTCAGGCCGCAGATCTTCACCCGGCCGGTCACCAGCGCGCGCGCGGCGTCCGCGATGTCGGGGCTGCGCATGAGCGACGTGCCGACGAGGAACCCGTCCACCGAGGGCGCGAGCCGCTCCACGTGGGCGCGCGACTCGACGCCCGACTCCGCGATGACGATCCGATCGCGCGGCACGCGCGGGGCGAGCCGCTCCGAGACGGCGAGATCGACCTTGAGCGTCTTGAGATCGCGGTTGTTGATGCCGATCACGGGCGCGGGCAGCGCGAGCGCCCGCTCGAGCTCCGCCTCGTCGTGGACCTCGACGAGGCAGTCCATGCCGAGCGCCTGGGCGGCGCCCAGGCACAGGAGCGCGGTCGCGTCGTCCAGCACCGACAGCATGAGCAGGATCGCGTCCGCGCCGTTCGCCCGCGCCTCGATCACCTGGTAGGGCGAAACGACGAAGTCCTTGCAGAGGATCGGGACGTCCACGACCGCGCGCACGGCCTGGAGGATCTCGAAGCTGCCCTGGAAGAAGGGCTCGTCGGTCAGCACGCTCACCGCGTCGGCGACGCCGTAGTACGCGGCGGCGACGGCGTGCGGGTCGAAATCCGGCCGGATGAGGCCCTCGGACGGAGAGGCCTTCTTGCACTCCAGGACGAACCGCGCGCCCGGCGCGGAGAGCGCGCGCCGGAGGCTCCGTGAGGTGGGCGGCGCGCTCGCCCGAAGGCTGGCGAGCGGGGTCCGCCGCTCGCGCTCCGCCACGTCCGCCCGCTTCCGCTCCACGATGCGCGCGAGCACATTGCCCTGCTCAGCCATGTTTCGCCTCCTTCCGCGCTTCCTGGGCCCCATCCCGGCTCAGCGCCACGAAGCGCGTGAGGCGCTCCGCCGCGCGCCCGGAGCCCAGCGCGTCGAGCGCCAGGGCCGTCCCCTCCCGCAGCCCCTCGGCGCGCCCGGCGACCCAGAGCAGCGCGCCGGCGTTGATCGCGACGGCGTCGCGGTGCGCGGGCGCGCCGCGCCCGGCGAGCAGATCGCGGAGCCACGCCGCGTTCGCCGCCGGGCCGGCGCCCCGGAGCGCCTCGATCGGCGCCGGCGAGACCCCCGCGTCCGCCGGGTCGATCAAGAGCTCCTCGACGATCCCATCACGGAGCCGGGCCGCGCGCGTCGGGGCGTGCAGGGCGACCTCGTCGAGCCCCCCGCCGTGGACGACGAGCGCGGCCTGGCACCCGAGCATGCCGAGCGTGCGCGCGGCGTGGGTGACGAGCTCCGGCTCGTAGATGCCCATCACCTGGATCGGCGGCGCGCTCGGGTTCACGAGGGGGCCGAGCAGGTTCATGATCGTGCGCACCTTGAGGGCGCGGCGCACGGGCATCGCGTGGCGGAGCCCGGCGTGGTACTGCGGCGCGAAGAGGAAGCAGAAGCCGACCTCATCGAGGGCGCGGCGCGAGACCTCGGCCGGCGGGTCGAGCCGGGCGCCGAGCGCCTCGAGCGCGTCGGCGGAGCCGCACTGGGAGGAGACCGAGCGGTTGCCGTGCTTGGCGACCGGCAGGCCTGCTTCGGCCGCGACGAAGGCGACGGCCGTCGACACGTTCACGGTGGACTGCCCGTCTCCGCCGGTGCCGCAGCAGTCGGCATAGACATAAGCCGGCCGCGCGAACGGCGCCGACGCCCCCCTGAGCGCGCGCGCCGCGCCCGCGATCTCGGCGGGGGTCTCGCCCTTCGCCTTGAGCGCGACGAGCAGCGCGGAGAGCTCGATCTCGGTCAGCGCCCCTGCGACCACATCGCGGAACAGCGCCTCGGTCTGCTCCGCGGAGAGGTCGACGCCGGCGCAGAGCGCATCGATGACTGCATGCATCATGGTTCTCTCCTCATGTTCACGGCTGTTCCGGCAGACACGGATCCTCGGGACTCTGGCGTCGCGCCGCGGCGCCCTGCATAGCGGACAAAAGCGAAAAGGCCCACCGTTGTTCGGCGGGCCCTCTTCTTCTTTCCTTCAGGTCGTCCTCCCCGCAGGGAGGCGCGTTACCCGTGGTAAGGGCCCGCCTTGGTAGAGCACCAGCGCCACCAGCGCAGCCCTGCCACGCACGAACCCACCTCGGCGGCCGAGCACGACGCGCCGCCGAGGACGAAGGCCTCGGAGCGGCGGCGAGCGCAGGACGCGGGGAGCGCGCGGGGCATGCGGGGAACATAGCTTGCGGGCGCGACGAGCGTCAAGCGGGTTCCGCGCGCCTTGAGCCGCCGCTGAGCCGCCGCTGAGCCGCCGCTTCAGCCGCCGTGGCCCGAGCTTCCTCGGATCAGCGAACCTCCGAGGCCTCCGCGCTCTCCACCGCCATCCGCTGGCGACGCCTCCGCAGGACGGTCCTCGTGCCCTCGCAGGCGGCCAGCGCCGGCGTCGCGACGGTGGACAGCGGCTGAAGGCCGGCGCGGGATACCGGTTCTCGTCGGCGCCTCGGTGCGCTCTGAAGACAGAGAGCACGCCATCGAAGATCTCAGCGAGCTCGTGCCGGCGCCGCATCACGCCCGTCATGTGGCAGACGCGATAACCGATGTGGAATATCGCATGGCAGACATCGTCTAGCGACAGCTTGCTTCGCGCAAGGAGCCTCGGTCATCCGTCATCAGGCAACTAGGGTCAACCGAGGGCCAACTGAGCGCGCGTGACGATTCGCCGTTGACACCCATGCATCGTCTGGCGTTCCCTTCCCCTCCATGAGCACGATGGCGTTCGAGGCGGCGTTGGATGGCGCTCAGCTGCGCCCGGTCGGCGTGATCCGGTCCTTGCTCAAGGAGCGCAGCGAGGCGCCCAGGCAAGGCTCGGAGGGAGCGCCGGATGCCTGGCTCGAGCTGTACCCGTGGGCGGCGGAAGGGCTGCACGGCCTCGCCGTCGGCGACGAGATCATCGTCATCACGTGGCTTCACCAGGGGCGTCGCGACGTCCTCCGAGTCCACCCGCGGTCCGACGCGCGCAATCCGCTCACGGGCGTCTTCGCGACGCGATCTCCGGACAGACCGAACCCTCTCGGTCTCCATCCCACCTTTGTCCGTGCCATCGACGGCGACCGCCTGCGCATCGGGCCCATCGAGGCCATCGACGGCACACCGGTCGTCGACATCAAGCCGGTCCTGACGTGAGGAACAGCATTGCGATGATCACTACCTGGAGATCACGATCCAGGTGAGCTCGTCGATCCCGGAGAGCGGCGCCGTCTTGACGACCGCGCCGTCGGCCTCCCCTTCGGCCGGCGCCGAGAGCTTGCCGTCGTACTCGCTCATCGTCCGGAACCTCACGGGCGTCCCTGGCGCCAGGTCCGAGGGGGCCTGGACCCCGATGGGCGAGTCGCTGGTCGTCGCGAACGGGTAGAGCGCGTAGACCGCCACGATCTCCTCCCCGCCGAGATCGGGGAGCGGTGGCACGCGCTCCGGCGGGATCCTCCGGGCCGCGATGTCGTGGAGGGCCTCGCCGAGCGGCGTCGCGAGCGCGGCGCGGTTCACGGTGAGCTGGAGGCCATCGCCGACCTCCAGGACCTGCGGATCGTCGCTGTTCGGACCAAGGACGGCGCCCGCGGGCAGGTGCGGCACGAAGAGCGATCCCGCATCGATGGTGACCGCGTCGGTGAAGCGCAGCGGGAACATGGTCGTTCCCCGGCGCGGCGTCGTCCCCGCGTCCTCCATCGACTTCACCACGAAGTCGACAGGCGGCTCCGCGTCGCAGAGGAAGGTGAAGCGACCATCCGCCCTCGATCGGTCCGAGTAGCAGACCGCGGTGTTGCAAAACAGCACTGTGGCTCCGCCGATGGGCTGTCCCGCCTCGTCCGCGAGCACGCCGGTCACGCCTGGACCCGCCGGCGCGCCGCCTGCGCCGGAGCCGCCCGTCGCGCCGCCGCCTCCCGCCGCGCCGCCAGCGTCGCCACCGCCGCTGACCGCTGCGCTGCCGCCGCCTCCGGCGCCGCCGCCGGTCGCTGCGCCGCCGCCGGCGTCCCCCGCCCCGCTGGTCGAGCCGCCGCCTCCGTCGCAACCGGACGCAACCAGCACGACCATCAGGAGCAGGGCGCGCTTCATCATTCGGCCAGCGCCTGCTCGATGACAGCCGTCATCGCATCCGGATCGTACTCATGCGTGACATACCGGACGATGCCGTCCTTGCCGACGATCACGTCGACCGGGAACGGGTTGGGGCCGGGGAAATTGGACGTCACGGCGGCGTAGGTGCTCGCGGTCTCCTCGAGCCCGACCGGGAAGCTGACCTTGATGTTGTCGCAATACGCCTGCACCTGGCCGATCTGATCGACCGGCTCCCTCGGGTTGAGGGCGACGATCTGCAGGCCTTGGTCCTTGTACTTCAGCCAGAACCGCTCCTCGGTGTCCGGCAGGTGGTTGGCGCAGACCGGACAGAAGGTGGCAAAGTAGGTGAGCAGAAGCACGCCCCCCGCCGACTCCTCCGAGGTCCATGTCGTGCCGTCCAGCATCGTGCCCGTCGTCGCGGGCAGGGGCGCCCCGACGCTCACGCCGGGCGCGTTGCCAACAAGGTAGCTCTTCCGCACCAGGGCCGCAGGGTCGTCCGAGGTGATGTGGAGATAGCCGATCTCCTGGTCCGTCGCGGAGGCGAGGTAGGTCACGTTGAGCTCGATCGTCTCGCCGGGCGCGATCCGGGCCTGGCGCGGCTCGACGCTGAACGCTGAGCCGCTGACCCAGTTGTCCACCAGCGTGAGCGGCGCCGTCCCCTGGTTCGTGACCTCGAGCGGGAGCGTCTTCCTGTCCCCGGCCGCGACCGGGCCGAAATCGATCCGCGCGGCGGACTCCGGGAGACGGATGTTGGGGGCGAGGCGGTCCGGATCGAGGCGGTAGGAATACGGGTTCTCCCAGGTGCCGATGAACACGTCCTGACCCCGGGCGGCGACGCCGAAGGTGCGCATCGTGGGGAGCTCGCGATCGGGATCCTCGTACTCGAACGCCCTCGGGATGCGCACGGCCGCGATGAAGGTCGGGGCGGCGGGCGTGGACACGTCGTACACGCGCACGTCGTTCCACGCGGCGACGAAGAGGCGGCGCTCGGAGTAGGCCAGGCGAAGCGGGGTCCCGGGCATCTCGGCGCGCCCGACAACGACCGGGCGCGCGAGGTCGGAGATGTCGACGACGGCGACGCCCGCAGAGCCCGCCGCCACATAAGCGAAGTCGCCGTCCACGACGACGCCCTTCGCCTGGCCGCCGGTCGCCACGCGCCCGAGCTCCACCGGGGCCGTCGGGTCCGTCGCGTCGACCGTGACGAGCCCGTCCACGCCGTCGGCGACGAAGACATGGTTGTCGCGCGCCGCGACCCCCCACGCATTGGTGAATCCACCCAGGCTTCCGACCCGCGTGAACCCGACCGCGCTGTCGTAGCGGTAGACGCCGAGGCCATCTCCGTGCAGCCCCACGAAGATGTTGTGGTTCGCGACGTCGACTCCCTCGTAGCTGATCCCCTCCTCTTGCAGGACGGGGAGCTGCACCGGGGCCTCGGGATCGCTGATGTCCCAGCCGCTCAGGAACGCCGGGTTCCGGATGTTGCCGAGGTGCGTGGTGAAGACGAGATCATCGTCCCACGCGAGGTGCTTGCAGCCGGGCGTGCGGGTATCGCCGGGGATTGTGTGCTTGAGCCCCCCCGCGAGCACCTCCATGTCGGCGGGGTCCTCCGCATCGATGACGTTGAATGTGTAGCTGCAATTGAGGAGCAAGTCATCGTCGCGGACGCGGACCTCATCCGTGTGGCTCCCGACTTCGTGCAAGCTCTGGAGCTGCACAAGCGGGCTCAGGAAATGCCCGGGCTGGAGCGCGGTCGGGACGCATTCCCCGCCGACGTCCTCGGTGCCCTCGCCGCAGACGACACCGGGGCTCGTCGCCGAAGGCACACACGCGCCGTCGACGTCCTCGGTGCCCTCGCCGCAGACGACACCGGGGCTCGTCGCCGAAGGCACACACACGCCGCCTTCGGCCTTCGTGCCTGGACCGCACGACAGCCCGGTCTCGCTCACCGCATCGTCGTCTCCGCAGGCGGACAAGGCGAGCAAGATCAGCGCAGAGACGGAAGCGCGACGTCGCAGCAGCGTCATGAAAAGCTCCTTGGAGGGGATGAAGGACAGGGCGGCTGATGAAGCAAGGGCAGCGTCTTTGCGACGATACAAGTCGCCGGGGGGGCCAGAGCAAGGAGAACCGGGTCGCGGCGGCGCCGGCGCACATCTCCGACGGTGTCCGCCGTTGCGCCGTCCGGACCAGGTGGGGTCCAGGTCGGGGGCGGCGACTCGGATGGGGCCCCTCCGCGGGTCGAGGGCCTGGGCGACCGAACATGACGCGTCACCGAGGACACAGGCCTCGGAACGGCGCCGCGTGCAGCGCGCGGGGCATGTGGTAGGGAACGCCCGGCAGCGTCGTTGCAAGGGTCGTGGTCGCAGGGAGGCCACGAGAGAGCACGGGAAGGTTCATGTTGAGGAGTGCGGTTCTTGGAGGCGGGATCGCCGGGTTGAGCGCGGCGATCGCCCTCGCCGGACGGGGGTTCGAGGTCGAGGTCTTCGAGCGACACGCTGCGCCGACGGACATCGGCGCGGGGATCGTCTGCTGGCCAAACGCCTCGTTCGTGCTCCAGGAGCTCGGGCTCCTGGAATCGGTCGCCAGGCTGGCGGGGCGCCCGACCCGGATGCGGAGGGTCTCGTGTACCGGCGAGGAGCTCGGCGCGCTGGACATCCGGAAGCTGGACCAGCTCATGGGGTCCCCGAGCCTCTCGGTGCTGAGGAGAGAGCTCCAGGCGGCGCTGCTGTCGCGCGTCACCGAACTGGGTGTCCGCGTGCGGTACGGGCACGCCGCCGATCGCATCGAGCCCTCGGCCACCGGCTCGGCGAGCGTTCACTTCGCGAACGGAGCGACCGTCGCGGCGGACGTGATCCTCGGAGCGGACGGGCGGATGAGATCGGTCGCGAGAGCGTTCGTGCACGGCGACAATCGCCCGAGATATCAGGGCTTCGTCAACTGGCTTGGCACGTTCGAGAGCGATCGCGCGGTGTTCTCGGAATCGCAGATCGAGGTGATGGACTGCTGGGGTGTCGGCGTGCGCTTCGGCGTCGTGCCCGTATCTCGATCGAAGGCGTACTGGGCCGGCGCCGCGGCTTGCCCTGAAGCTCGGGGCAAGGAACCAGCAGATCACCGGGCCGAGCTCCGCGCCCTCTTCCGCGGGTGGCCGAGCCCGATACCGCAATTGATAGAGGAGACGCCCATCGAGCGCATGAACAAGATCTACGTCCACGATCACGATCCCATCGATACGTGGCATCGAGACAACGTCTTGCTGATCGGCGACGCCGCGCACGCGGCGCTGCCCACGTCGGGCCAAGGCGCCAGTCAGGCCCTCGAAGACGCGTGGCACCTGGCCGACTGCCTGGGCGGCGCGGCCTCCCTCGAGGAGGCGTTCACCGCCTTCACGAAGCGCCGCCACGCCAAGAACGCCGCGATCAACGCGGGCGCCCGCGACCTCGCGCGCTCGCTGTTCGCGACCGATCCTGCGCTCTGCGAGGCGAGGGATCGCAGGAGCAAGGCGACCGACTACGAGGCCATGGTGCAGGGCATGGCGAGGGGCTGGTCCAGCGGACTGCCGATGAGCGGGCGTCCGGGCGCCCCGTCGGCTCGGCCTCAGGCGTGACCAGCCCGGGAGGGGCGCCGGCGCGCTCAGATTGCCGGCCGCCGGCGCCCCCGGCTCGTCCGCTCCCGCAGGATACTTTGCGGCCCGGTACACCGATGGTAGGCCCCGTTCTCCAGGGCGCACGACCTCGCGGCCAGGCGCGACAGGCCCTCGCGAGGCGCCCACGCGGCCCTCCCCCCCTGTGTGCCCATGATCACCGCCGAACCAGGTCCCCCGCCGCCGCCGAGCGCCGCCGGCTCTCATGACAGTGTCCCGCCGCGATCGCCGAGCGGCCCGCCCGCCCGGCAGAGCGCGCCGCCGGGGCGGTCCGTCCCCCCGCCGGGGCGGTCGGCCCCTCCCCCGCCGCGCCGCAGCGCCTGGACGACCCGCCTCGGCGAGGCCTGCGTGCTCGGCCTCGGCGTCGCCTCGCTCTCCGCCGTGCCGACAGCGCTCCGCACCGCCCGCGCCGGCGCGTCCTTCCTCGACGGGCTCCTCGTCGGGACCGCCGTCCTGCTCCCGCTCGTCACGCTCGCGCTCATCCTCTCGCGCGCGGCCGGCCGCGGCTTCCGCGGCATCGTCGGCGCGGGCGGCGAGCGGCTCGCCGTCCTCCGCGTCGCGCTCTGGATCGGCGTCGCCTTCCCGGTGCTCGCCGCGCTCGCCGCCCTCCTCAAGGCGACGACGCACCACCGAGGCCTCGCCGGCGCGACCTTCGGCGTCCTCGGCCTCGCCGGCGTCGTGGCAGCGGCGCTCGTCACCCAGCGCCTCGTCGCGCTCGGCGATCGCCTCGCCGCCCGCGGCGTGAAGCCGTGGCTCCTCGCCGTCGCCGGCACGGCCATCGGCGTCGTGCCCCTCGTCGCCGCCTTCGCTCCGCTCGCCGCCCACGCGGCCAGCACGACCGGCGACGCCGGGGCCGCCGTGCGCGCCGCCATCGTCGACGGCGCCATCGCGCTCGTGGCGACCGCGCTCGTCTCGAGCGTCGACCTCAGCGCGGCCGTCGGCCGTATCGCCGGAATCGCAGGCGTCCCCCTCGCCGCCCTGGTCCTCATGACCGCGACCGCCCGGATCGAGTCGTTCCCCCCGCTCGGCCAGGCCGTGCGCGCCGGCGGCGGGCTCGCGGCCACCCTCTTCAGCGCGCTCGAGCAGTGGACCGACCGCGACGGCGACGGGATGGGCTCGCACTTCGGCGGCCTCGACTGCGACGAGGGCGATCCCACCCGGTATCATGGCGCACGGGAAACGCCGGGCGACGGCATCGATCAGGACTGCAGCGACGGGGCCCACGAGCGCGCCGCCCCCCTGCCCGCCAGGGCCGTCGCGGGCTCACCTGCCGGCGCGCAGACGACCGCGGCCGCCGGCGCCCCGCCTGCCGCCGCTTCCGGCGCCCCGCCGGCCGCCGCTCTCGGCGGCCCGCCGGCCGCGCCTGCCGGCGTCCCGACGGCCGCTCCTGCCGGCGCCACGACGGCCGCGCACGTGCGCGCCACCTCCGCGCCCGCCGCGCGCGACGAGGGCGGCGCGGTCATCCCGGCCGTCCTGACGAAGACCATCTCCCCCGCCGGGACCACGCCCGCGCCGGCCGCCGCGCCGACGCGCCCCGACGTCCTCCTCGTCACGCTCGACACGGTCCGCGCCGACCACACATCGGCTTACGGCTATGGCCGCGACACCAGCCCGCGGCTCGCCGAGCTCGCGGCCCGCGGCGTGCTGTTCGAGCGCGCCTACGCCGCATCGAGCGAGACGCAGCGGGCCATCTCGCCGCTCGTCACCGGCCGCCGCCTCAACCGAGCGGCGCGCGACCGCCGCGAGTGGCCCACGCTGCTGCCCGAGAACGACACCCTCGCGGAGCGCATGAAGCGCGCCGGCTACCTCACCGCCGCGGTCAGCTCGTTCACGTGGATCAGCCAGGAGCGCGGCTTCGATCAAGGGTTCGACCGCTTCGAGACCGTCTACGGCGACGCCCACCCGGAGCGCGAGGCGACAGGCCACCTCGCGGTCGAGAAGGCCATCGCGCTCCTCGAGGGGTATGCCCAGCGCACCCAGCCGATCTTCCTCTGGCTCCACCTCTTCGACGCCCACGAGCGCTACGTCGCCCACCCCGGCATCCGCTTCGGCGCCGGCAGGACCGCCGCCTACGACGGCGAGATCGCCTACGTCGACCGGCAGCTCGGCGCCCTGCTCGACGCCGTGGCGAGGGGCCCCCGCGCCGGCCGCACGGCGGTCATCGTCCACGGCTCGCAGGGCGAGGGGCTCGGCGAGCACGGCCCCGTGGGGCACGGCGTCGAGCTCTACGAGGAGGCGATCCGCGTCCCCCTCGTCATCGCCCTCCCCGGCGCCGCGCCGGGCCGTTACCCGCATCCCGTGAGCACGGTCGACATCGCGCCCACCGTCCTCGACGTCGGCGGCGCGGAGGCGACGGCCGTCGAAGGCGCCTCCCTGGCCGCGATCGCCACCGGCGCCGAGCGCGCTCCCCGAGGGCCGGTGTTCGCCCGCACCGCCCGCCGCGCCGCGGTCGTCGACGGGCAGCTCAAGCTCCTCGTGATCGAGCGGAAGAAGCGCGACCGGCTGCTCCTGTTCGATCTCGGGAGCGATCCGCGGGAGACCCGCGACCTGTCCGGCGAGCGGCGCTTCGAGGCCGACCTCGGGCGGCTCCGCGAAAAGTTGTCTGCCTTCGAGTCTCCCTCGCAGTAGAGTTTACTGCGAGGGATCATGCACCGACTCGCCCCTTCGACGCGGAAGCCCGCGCCCCCCCGCGCGAGGGCGCTGCGCGCCGCCGTCGCCGTCGGCTTCGCGCTGGGCCTCGCCTCGCTCGCGCTGCTCGTCGTGCGGCTCGCGGAGGCGCCGTCCGTGCCGCTGACGCTCGGCGCGGGCGCCATCACGGGCTCGCTGCCGCGGCGCCTCCGGTTCGAGTGGCGCCTCGTGCGCGATCGCCACTGGCAGATCGCCTCGTCGCCCGCCGAGTCGCGCGAGGCCACCGACCAGATCGAGGGCACCCGCGGCACCTGCCCGACGGGCATGGTCGAGGTCTCCGGCCTCATGAAGCTCGACCCCGCTCCGAAGGCCCAGGGCGACCTGCGCTCCATCGACGAGATGCAGCGGACCACCTGCAAGCACTGGATCAGCAGGGACTACCCCGAGCGGTGCGCGGAGTTCGATCGCGAGAAGTGGCTCTCGATGTCGAAGGCTCTCGACACGAAGCCGATGCACTTCTGCATGGATCGCTACGAGTACCCCAACCAGAAGGGCGTCTATCCGTTCATCCTCGTCTCGTTCTACGAGGCGAACGAGCTCTGCGCCGAGGAGGGCAAGCGCCTCTGCGACGAGGCCGAGTGGACCTTCGCCTGCGAGGGCGAGGAGGCGCGCCCCTACCCCTACGGTTACGTCCGCGAGCCTGAAGCGTGCGTCGTCGATCAGGGTTGGCGCCCGTACATCGAGACCGCGCTGCGCCCCCGGGGCGGCCCCGCGGCCATGGCCGAGATGGACCGGCTCTGGCAGGGCATGGCGTCGGGCGTCCAGCCCCGCTGCCGGAGCCCCTTCGGCGTCTACGACATGACCGGCAACATCGATGAGTGGACCCGTTCCGTCCGGGAGGGCGAGCGCCCCTCCATCCTGAAGGGTGGCTACTGGGGTCCTGTCCGCACGCGCTGCCGCCCCTCGACCCGCTCGCACGACGAGAACCACATGTTCTACCAGCAGGGCTTCCGCTGCTGCGCGGACCGCGGCGCCACGATCGGCGTCCCCGCGGAGCGCGCCGTCTCCGGCGATCCTGCCGCCGCCCCGCTGCCGCGCGAGCTCCGCTGACGCGCTCGCTGGCGTGCAGACAAGCGCGCGGCGCGCGTCAGCGGAGCTCACGCCGCCGCGCAGTCGACCGCGCTCGCCGCAGCGCGTATCCTCTGCGCTGATGGACCACCCCCCCGCCGGACAGGGCGCCTCGCCTGGCCCCCGCGACGTGCGCGCCGCGCACGCCGGCACGCGCCTCGCTGCGCGGGCGGAGCCGCCGGGCGCCGCGCCAGCCCCGCCGCGCGCGCGCCAGCTCGATCGGCTGACCGGGCTCGTGCTCCTCGCCGCCGCCGCCGTCGTGCTGCTCCCGACGGCGCCCGTCGTGTTGCGGGCGGTCGCCGGCGATCGCTCGCCGGCGCAGAGCGCTGGCCGCTTCGCGCACCTCCTCGACGGGCGTTCTCCGGCGGACCGGCGCGCGCAGCTCCACCCTCGTTTCCCGTTCGACGACGATCCAGGCTCCGACGAGCGGCCATCCCCTCACGACGACGGCCCTGCCTTCGACGACGAGGAGGACCCGGGCGGGCCTGCGCGCCTCCAGGCGGGCATCGCCTCGCGCGGCATCACGCTGCTCGACGAGCCGCGGGCGGACGGCACCCGGGTCGGCGCGATCGCCGCGGGCGAGATCGTGATGATCGTGCGCGAGTCGGGCGCGTGGGCCCTCGTCATGAAGAACGGCGGGGGCGAGCTGCTCATGGGCTGGGCCCGCCGGAGCGAGATCGCCATCCGATGAGCGCGCGCTCGCCGGAGTCGCCGCGCGCCTACCGCGGTCGTCTGCTCACCCCGATCCCCGCGTCTCCGGACGGCGCTCAGGTCCGCTTCACCGACGACGCGCTGCTCGTGGTCGGCGGCGACGGTCGGATCGCCCAGGCAGCGCCGTTCGCGCCGGGCGCGTTCCGCGGGCCGGTGCTGGACCTGCGGCCTGCGGTGTTGATGCCGGGCTTCATCGACGCGCACGTCCATTTCCCGCAGACGCGCATCATCGGCAGCGCCAGCGGCCCGCTGCTCGACTGGCTCGATCGGTCGGTCTTCCCCGAGGAGGCCCGCTTCCGCGACGACGCCTATGCCACGCTCGTCGCGGGCGAGTTCACAAGCCGGCTGCTCGCGTCGGGCACGACCACCTGCGTCGTCTTCTCCAGCTCGTGCGCCGGCGCGACCGACCGGCTGTTCCACGCCCTGCTGGCCGCCGGCTTGCGCGGCATCGCCGGCCTCACGCTCATGGACCAGAGCTGCCCGGAGGCGCTCCGCGTCCCTCGCGACGAGGCCATCCCCGCCGCCCGCGATCTCGTGCAGCGCTGGCACGGCGAGGGAGGCGGCCTCCTCGAGTTCGCGATCACCCCCCGCTTTGCCCCGAGCTGCTCCCGTCCCTTGATGGAGGCGGCCGCGCGGCTCGCCCGCGATCACGGCCTCCTCGTGCAAACGCACGTCGCCGAGAACCCGGCCGAGGGCGAGGCCACCTTGCGCGCGCACCCCTGGGCGCGCGACTACGTCGACGTCTACGACCGCGTCGGCCTGCTCACCGGGCGCGTCCTGCTCGCGCATGCCATTCACCTCTCGCCGCGCGAGTGGGACCGCCTCGCGGAGACGGGCTCCTCGGTCGTCCACTGCCCCGACTCGAACTTCTTCCTGGGCAGCGGCCGCATGCGCCTCTCCGACCCGCGCGCGCGCGGGGTCCCGGTCGGGCTGGGCAGCGACGTCGGCGCTGGCCGCAGCTTCGACATGCGCCGCAGCATGTCGAGCGCCTTCGACAACGCCCTCTGCCTGGGCGACCGCCTGACCCCGGCGGATCTCTTCGTCATGGCCACGCAGGGCACCGCCGACGCCGTTGGCCTCGGCCGCGTCGTCGGCAGCCTCGACGCCGGCAAGGAGGCGGACTTCATCGCCGTGCGTTTCCCCGAGCACGTGCTCGGCGAGGCCGAGACGCTGAACCACCTCGTCTTCGCGTCCGACGCGACCGTCCAGCGCGCGTTCGTGCGCGGCCGGCCAGTCTACCCCTGACCGGTCCCCCTCTCGTCCTCGGCGGCCTCATAGACCTCGAGCTCCCAGACGAGGATCTCGAAGTCTCGCCGCAGGATGTACCGTGCGCCGTCGTCCCCGCGCACCTTGAAGTAGTGGTGATCGCCCCCGGGCCACCGGTCGAGGATCTCCGTCACCCGCACGCGGCGCTCCCCCAGGGTGACCGTCTCGGGCTCTTCGCTCCCGCCGTGGCCGGCACGGCACGCCACATCGACCCGCATCTGCCTCTCGCGCAGGGTAGCAGGTGCGGGCGCCTGGCTCCCGCGATCCCTCCACGGAGGGGGCTCGCTCGGCCGGACGCCCCGCAATGGCGGCGCTCCCGGGGTGTCGCGCCCGGGAGCGCCTCCTCGCTCAGTTCGGGTTGACCGAACAGCCGTAGAGCAGCTCCATGCCCGCGGTGTTGTCCTGCGCCGCCATGGCGCACGTGTCCTCGCACAGCTTGATCTGCCCCTCCTCGATGTAGAAGGACGAGGCCGCCCCGGCGCACTCCTCGAGGCTCTTCACCTGGGAGAAGGTCTTCTTCTGCCCGCCGTCGCTCGGCGTGAACTCGATCTGCACCGTCTTCAGGTCGATCGAGTGCCCATCGGGCGCCGTGGGCACCTCGATCTCGCACGACAGCTTGGCGCCCGAGATCACGCTGTCTGCGATGGCCTGGAACACCGCATCGTAGGTGGCGTGCTGCTGGATCGGGTATCTCAGCCCGCCGGTCATGACGCTGAGGACCTGATAGGTCGTCCCGGGATCGACCGAGTCTGGCCGGCACTGCTCCCAGGTGGCTGGCGCCTCCGGCGGCCAGGGGGTGGTGATTGGGTCGTTCTCCTTGATGCCCACGAAGCTGAAAAACTTGTAGTTGCGCGCGTCCTTCGAGCCGAAGAACTCCGGCGCGACCGCCGTCAGGGCCGCGTCGAAGGTCTCTGCGGCGAGGGTGCCGCCGGCGACGTTCTTGTTTTCATCATCTGCTGTGTCGAGGAGCTTGATGTCAGCCCCCTCCTCGAAGACCGCCTTGTCCGCACCGAGCGACTTCGTCGTGCAGTCGACGCCGTCATCGGTGATCTCCACGAACACCTTCAGCGAGTCCATCCGCAGCCACTGGGACCACCCGGGCGACGTGGTCTCGCCCCGGGGCTGGATCGCCCCCTTCAGCGTGTCGATCGCCATACAGAGCGAGTCGAGGCTGCTGATATCCTGGTTGTACTGGTAGAAGTGCGGAGGGTTGGTGTTCGGGGTCTGTGGGACCGGCGAGCAGCTCCCGCTGCCGAGCGGCGCCTCGATGCAGACCGACTGCTCCAGCGTCGAGCTGCCGTGTCTCGAGAGCATGATGACGCGGTAATCGATCTTGCTCGCCGCGATGATCGAGGCGAAGTTCTGGTTGATGTTCCGCTGGACGCTGTTGATCTCCTCCGTCATGCTCCCCGAGTTGTCGATGATGAAGATGATGTCGGCCGGGCGCTGCTGGTAATCGGCCTGCAATCGGGTCGCGACGCACGCCGTATCGCCATTGAGCGCCGCGTCCTTGTCCCCGGCCCCTGCGTCGACATCGAACTCACCGCCGTCCCCGAGCCCGCTCCCGGACGTCTCGCCGCTGCTGCCGCTGCCGCCGCTGCCGCTGCCGCTGCCGCTTCCAGAGCCGCTGTTGCCGGGGTTCGCCTCACCACCCCCGCCGGAGCACCCACCGATGGCCGCCGCCGCCGCAAGCAAACCCAGACCAACCAGCCCAACAAGCGTCTTCGTCGAGAGCTTCAAATTGACCTCCAAATTGGGGAACGCGACAATGCGCAGCGACGGATGTTACCAGACTCACGTCCCAGTGGACGCGATCGGCATGAAATAATCGAGACCGACATGAGGTAGACAACCGACCACCGTTGTCGGTCCAGGTACCTTGTCCACGACCGGTCGACTCGCCCTCTGGGACAGGCTCACCAAAGGAGCGAGGACATGGCCGAGGGCGGGTGAACCGGAGCGCCGCACGACGCGGCGGCCCCAGGGCAGCCCGGCGAGACCACCCTCGGGTACACACAGCGAGCACGGCGCACAGCCATCCTGACGGCTCTCCTCGGCCGCTCGGCGGCGGGAGTCGCAACTTTGCGATGGGGAGGGGCTAGACTGCGCTCTTCGAGGCGACGAGTTCGCGCGCCGCCGCGAGCAGGCGCTCGGGCGTGTTCGCCTCGGGCTCTTCGGTGACGAGCTCGACGAGGCGCTCCAGGAGCTCGCCGACGAGCCGGCTCGGCGGAATGCCGAGCTCCTTCATCAATCGATTGCCGTTCACGGCGAGATCCTTGGCGGAGAGCGCCGCGCCCGCGGCGAGCAGCGCGTCCACGCGCTCCCGGAGCCGCCCAATCGTGGCGATGTCCTCGGTCGCCTCGCGCCCCTTGCCGAGCGCGTCGGCGAAGCCGATCTCGTAGAGATCCGGCGCCAGCGCCGGGGTCACCCGGCGGAGCCAGCGGCGCACCGCGGCGTCCGTCCAGGTGTCGTCGTAGCAGATCAGGTGGTGTCGGATGAGCGCCACGATCCGCGCGCGCTCGTCGTTCGAGAAGCGGAGCCGCGTGAGGATCGGGTCGGCCATCTCGGCCCCGACCCGCTCGTGCTCGTAGAACGTGTAGTCCTTCGTCTTGTCGGAGAACTCACGCGTCCTCGGCTTCCCGATGTCGTGCATCAGCGCCGCCACGCGGAGGATCGGCTCGGGCTTGCACGCGTCGAGGCAGGCCATCGCGTGCCCCCACACGTCGTAGGCGTGCCATCGGTTCTGCTCGCACCCGACCGACTCGATCATCTCCGGGCAGGTGATCGCCAGCAGCTCCGTCCGGCGCATGATCTCGAACGCCACGCTCGGGCGGCGCGCGCGCATCGCCTTCAGCCACTCGTCGCGCACCCGCTCCGCGCTCACGCAGCGGAACGTCTGGTGCGACCGCGCGGTGCCCATCGCGCGCTCGGTCTCGGGGTCCAGCGTGCCCTCCAGCGTCGCGGCGAAGCGCGCCGCGCGCAGCACCCGCAGCCCGTCCTCGGCGAACCGCTCGCCCGGATCCCCGACCGCGCGGATGACCTTCGCCTCGAGATCGCTCCTCCCGCCGAACGGATCGATGAGGTGCCCGTCCACCGGATCGATGGCGATGGCGTTCATGGTGAAGTCCCGCCGCGCGAGATCGGCGGTGATGTCGTCCACGAACTCGACGCGGTCCGGCCGCCTGCCGTCGCTGTAGGTCCCGTCGCCGCGCAGGGTCGTGACCTCGTACGGCACGCCACGCACGAGGACGGTCACCGTCCCGTGCTGGATCCCGGTCGGGATCACCTTCCGGAACGCGGCCACGACCTCTTCCGGCCGCGCGTCGGTCGCGACGTCCCAGTCCTTCGCGTCCTGCCCGCGGAGCAGGTCGCGCACGCAGCCGCCCACGATCCAGCCGCGCTTGCCGCGCTCGCGGAGGCGGCGACAGATGCCGAGCACGTCCTCGGGGACGGCCTCGATGAGGTGATCGATCCGGGTCACGCCTGCGGCTTATCACGGGGCACGGCGAGCAGGGCCCCCGCCGAGCGCACGCTCACTTCTTCGGGTGAGCCCAGGGGTCCCGGACATCCGGGTTCTTGGGGGTCCGGGTCGTCGGCACCGCCGGCGGCCGTCCCGTCCCGGGCCTCGCCTTCGGACCGCTCTTCTCGTCGGCCTCGAGCTTCACGAGCTTGCTCGGCTCGGTGCCGTCGAGCACCACCGTGCTGGGCTGGTACCCCTCGGCCCGGATGTCGATCGTGACCGTCTGCCCCCGCTCCACGTCGATGCTCGCCGGCAGCTTCAGCTCCACGCCGTTGCGGTAGCCGACCGCCGTCTCCGGCACCGCGGCCAGCGCCACCACCATCTTCTGGACCGGCGGCGGCTCGGGGGGCGCCGGCTTGGCGGGCGCCTCGACCGGCGGCTTCTGCGCCTTCTGCGCGTTGTCCCTGGCCGACCCGCTCGCGCCGATGACGAAGATCGCCGTCACGATCCCCACCGCGGCCGCCGCCCCGGCGACCCACACGTAGCGGGGCCAAGGCGAGCGCGGGGGCGACGGCGGCGTCGCGGGGACGATCACCTTTGAGGTCTTGAAGTAATCGTGCGGCACGTTGAAGCCGCCCGAGCGCGCCATCATCTCCGCGACCGCGCCCGGCACGCCCCCGCACTTCACCTGATCGAGGTCGGCGTGGAGATCGCTCATGCTCTGATAGCGCGACTCCGGCTTCTTGGAGAGGCACTTCAGGATCACCGCCTCGAGCCCGGGCGGGCAGTCGGGGCCGCCGACGAGCGCGCGGATGGGGACCGGCGCCTTGTACATGTGCTGCGTCAGGATCCCCATGAAGTTGTCGGCGTTGAACGGGAGCTGGCGGCTCACGAGCTCGTAGAGCATCACGCCGAGCGAGTAGATGTCGGTCCGGTGATCGATGGGCGCCCCCGCGGCCTGCTCCGGGGACATGTAGTGCGGCGTCCCGAACACCGCGCCGGCGCGCGTCAGCTTGGTCGTCGTGCTCGTCGACACCTTCGCGATCCCGAAGTCGAGGATCTTCACGAAGTTCGGATCGCTGCCGCGGGCGACCACGAAGACGTTGTCCGGCTTGAGATCGCGGTGGATGATGCCGGCGTCGTGCGCGGCGGCGAGCCCCGCGGACAGCTGCAGCGCGATGTGACAGATGCGCTCCGTCGGCAGCTCGTTCGGCGAGTCGATGAGCTGCGCCAGGCTCACGCCTTCGAGGTACTCCATGACGAAGTACGTGGAGCCGTCCGGCAGGTCGCCGAAATCGGAGATGTCCACGATGTGCGGGTTGCCGATGCTCGACGCGGAGCGGGCCTCCTGCACGAAGCGCTCGAAGATCTCGCGGTCCCTGGCGAGCTCCGCGCGGAGCACCTTCACCGCGACGCGCTTGTCGATGACCTTGTGGCGGGCGAGGTAGACGAACCCCATCCCGCCCTCGCCGAGCAGCCGCTCGATCTTGTACCGGTGATCGAAGGTCGTCCCGATGTAAGGGTCCTTGGCGCCCGGCGGCCGCCGCTCCCGCGGCTCGACCTCGTCCGGCGGCGGGATCTCCAGGGAAGGCTCCCCCTCGCTGATCGGCACCGGGCTCGTTCGCCCGCCGATCTCGTCATTGTCGGGCTCGCTCTGCCGCCCGAACCGCGGGGCCATCTGGCGCAGCGGCGGCGGCGCCCGGAAGCTCGGCGGCACCTCGCTCGCGGGCCCCTCGACCCACCCTGCCCTGGAGGGCCTCGACGAAGGGCGGAGCTCGACCTCCACCGGCACGTCGTCGTCGGCGCCGCTCGGTTCGATGGAGGACGGCGCGAACGCGGCCGCGACACCGGACGAGCGGGGACCGCCCGCCGCGCTCTTGGGGCGTGACGGGGGCGGCTCCTCGAGCGCGCCTTCCTCGGCGTTGAAGACCCTGCTGCGCGCGGTGTGGTGCTCGTTTTTGGTGGCGCTCATGAAAGGCTCGCGGGCAGAAGTGCACGCCACATGCCGGCAGCTGCGACAGGGTTGGATTCTAGCAGGCGTTCGGTCCGGGAAGCGAGATCATGCGGACCCCGCGCGCGAAAGGGCGCGGCGAGCGCGCGTCGACGGCGTGTCGACCCGCCGCCGACGATGGCGGCCCAGCGTGCCGCGCGCGCCGCGTTCTGCTAGGAGGGCACCGCGATGAGCTACCCTATCGAGGTCGCGCTGCGATATCTCGGCTCCAAGAAGCGGGCGTTCATCTCGGTCGGCACCACGTTCGCGATCCTCGGGGTCGCGCTCGGGGTCGCGGCGCTCGCGACCGTGATGAGCGTGACCGGGGGCTTTCAGGCGGAGTTCCGCGAGAAGGTCCTGGGCGTCAACGCGCACGTCCTGGTGATCAAGTACTCGACGGACTTCCGTGAGTACCGCTCGATCATGGAGCAGGTCTCCAAGGTTCCCGGCGTCGTCGGCGTCGCGCCGTTCAGCATCAACCCCATGATGCTGACGCACGGCGACGCGACGGCGACAGGCGTCCTGGTCAAGGGGGTCGACCCGGCCAGGAGCCTCGGCGTGGGGGCCGAGGGCGCCTCCACGGCCGTGCTCGACCTGCCCCGTCACATCCTCCCGGGCGGCGATCTCGCCGGGCTGCGGCGCCCTGGCTCGAAGCCCGCCGAGCGCGCCGTGCCGTCGTTGCCCGAGGTCCCCCTCCTCGAGCCGGACGCTGGCGCGCCGTCAGCCTCGGCCGCGCTCGCGCCGGACGCGGGCGCCGAGATCGATCTGCTGAAGGCCTACGAGGCCCGGATCCTCGAGGACGAGCGCGCCGCGGCCGCGCGCGACGCCGCGCTCGCGCCCCCGACGCCGCGCGCGGCCGAGGCGGAAGGCGCGCCCGGCGCCGGGGCCGAGGAGGCGGAGGTCGCGCTCGGCGAGGGCGCCCCGCGGGGCGCGATCGAGCCGCAGGGCGGCTATGGCAGCGTTCTCCCGGAGGACGACGAGCTGCCGCCCGAGGTCGATCCGGACCCCTGCGCCGACAAGGAGCAGATCGCCAGGATGCCGGGCATTGTGATCGGCGCCGCGCTGGCGAAGAACCTGTCGCTCGACCTCGGCCAGTGCGTCACTGTCACCTCGCCCACGATCGGCTTCTCGTTCGCGAACGGCGCCATCAAGCCGCCGGTCGCCAAGCGATTCCGGGTCATCGCGATCTTCGAGGCCGGCTTCGAGCAGTACGACACCAAGCTGGCGTACGCCGATCTCTACGAGACGCAGGCGTTCTACGACCAGGGCGACACGGTGACCGGCGTCGAGATGAAGGTCGACGACATCGACAGCGCGAGCGGCATCGCGCGCGAGATCAGCAAGCTCCTCGGCAGCGGGCTCTATTACACGATGGACTGGGAGGAGCTGAACCACGGGCTCTTCACGGCGCTGCGCATCCAGCAGATCGGCATGAGCGCGGTGCTGGCGCTCATCATCGTGGTCGCCGCGTTCACGGTGATCGCGACGCTGATCATGGTGGTGCTCGACAAGAAGAAGGAGATCGCGGTCCTCAAGGCGATGGGCGCGACGGACGGCGCCGTCCTGCGCATCTTCCTCTACCAGGGCGGGATCATCGGCGTCGCGGGCACCACGCTGGGCCTCTTGCTCGGCGTGGCGGTGTGCAAGGGGCTCCTGGTTTACGGCTTCCCGCTCGACCCGAAGGTCTATTTCATCTCCCGCCTCCCCGTCCAGGCGCGCCCGCAGGAGTTCATCATCACGGGCTGCATCG
This sequence comes from Sorangium sp. So ce117, assembly GCF_051524395.1. NCBI lineage: Bacteria > Pseudomonadati > Myxococcota > Polyangiales > Polyangiaceae > Sorangium > Sorangium sp. So ce117. Next base: position 1,653,943 of record NZ_CP150309.1, on the reverse strand, counting down.
CCATCCTCATCTGCCTCGCCGCCACGATCGTGCCCAGCCTCTACGCCGCGCGCCTCCGCCCCGCCGAGGGCTTCCGCGCGCAGTGAGCCCCTGCCTGCCCGCGCGGCTGCAGGCCCGAGGTGGGCCTGCTCGCCGCGCCGCCTACCGCCGGGAGGCGGCGTAGAGCTTCTGCTGCCCGTTTTTGTCGGACGCCAGGTAGAGCGTGCACTCGTCCGGGGACAGCGACGGCGTCATGACGGCGACGCTCGGGTCCAGGTTGGGCAGCAGCATCCTCGCCGGCTGATCGTCCACGGGCAGCCCGTCGTCCCCGAGCGCCACGTAGAAGCTCCGCAGCACCGACGCCTCCTCGCACTCGCCGCGCGCGCTGTAGGGCGCCTGGAAGAAGAGCAGGCGGCCGTCGGGCGTCACCCACGGAGCGAGGTCGTCTCCCTGCGCGGGGCAGTCGCCTGGCAGGTGGATGTCGAGCACCTGCACCTCCGCGTCCTCTGCGCGCTTCGTGACGAGCCGGCTCGTGTTCCCGCCGCCGTCCTGGTGCGTGTTCATGAACCAGTACCGGTAGGAGGGCCGCTGCCCGTGGGCGACCGCCACCGAGCGGCTCCCCCCATCCGGGTTGAGCGCGGGGAGCGCGTCCGCCTGGGTCGCGCCCAGCCCATCCGCGACGAGCAGCAGCGGGAGGCTGCCCGGCGCGGCGGGGAGGCGGTCGAAGAGCAACGAGCCCGCAGGGAAGCCGTCATGCGGCGAGGGCGCGTCCAGGGGCAGGAGGAGCGGGCCCGACTCCTGGCCTTCGGCGTCGACGAGGAAGCTGGAGACGACCTCGCCGGCCGTCCAGGGCCGCCCGGTGGCCGTGGCGATCTTCGTGTCGTCCGATCCGAACTTCGCCGTGTAGACGAGCCGGAGCGTCGCCTCGCCCTCTCCGGTCTCCGCGCGCACGCGCGGGAACGCGGGCATCGCCCCCGCCACCTCGACCTCCGAGAGCGCGCCGAACGACAGCACGCCGCCGCGGGCCGCGCAGGAAACGCACGTCTCGCTGGCCGTGCAGAACTCCCCGTCCTTGCACGCGCCGCAGCCGCCCTCGCCGCCCCCGCCCGACGCGGCGGACGACGAGGCCGAGCCCCCGCCTCCCCCGCCTCCCCCGCTGCCCCCGCCCCCGTCGCCGCCGGCGCCGCCCTCGCCGCCGCTCGATGACGTGGACGTGGCGCTCGCGCCGGCCGCCGTGAACCGCTCGCCGCAGCCGGCGAGCGCCGCGAGCGCCAGCTGCGCGGCGAGCGAGAAGGTTCCGTAGAAGCGAAGCGTGCGCACCCGAGCTGCCTCCTGTCGTGGTCCCGCCGCGCGGAGCCGGCGTGCGCGGTCAAGACGCCTTGTTGTAGTCCGTGTCCTCGAGAAGGATGACGTTCGTCTTCGAGCGGGTCTCGCCGACGCTGGTCACGTAGACCGCGGGCTTGTCCTGCACCGGACACACCTTCTCGCACGCGCCGCAGCCGATGCACAGCGACGGATCGACGTGCGGACGCTGCACGTGGACCATCTTCATCGGCGGCTCCTTGCCGTGCTCGGCCGCCACCGGCTCGCGCTTCGGGATGTCGACCTCCTCGACCCAGATCGCCTTGGGCGACGTCGGGCAGAACTCCTCGCAGACGATGCACGGCACGCTCATCGACCACGGCAGGCAGCGCCCCTGATCGTAGAACGCGGTGCCGATCGAGATCGGCTTCTGGCCGATGCCCATCTTCTGCTCCTCGGTGATCTTCTGGATCGCGCCGGTCGGGCAGACGTCGCCGCAGAGGACGCAGGAGTGCTCGCAATACCCGATGCGCGGGATGACGATCGGCGTCCAGAGCCCCTCGATGCCCGCCTCGAAGAACGCGGGGTGGATCGCGTTGTTGGGGCAGACCTTCATGCACTCCGCGCACCGGATGCAGCGCTCCAGGAACTCGCGCTCCTCGACCGAGCCCGGCGGCCGGATCACGCGGTGGTCGTAGTTCGCGTCGAGCACGTCGGCGATGCGCGCCGTCGGGATGATCACCGCGCCGGCGGCGGCGGTCGCGAGGGCGGTGCGGCGGCCCGTGTCGGGCGTCACGAGGGCGCTCTTCCGGTTCGGCAGGAAGCGGAACTTGATGACGTCCTCGGGGCAGGCGCTCTCGCAGTTGAGGCACATGTGGCACTCGTCCTGCCGCCACTTCACCCCGCCCTGGGGCGAGTCGGCGCCCTGGCAGTGCACGAGGCACAGGTTGCAGTCGGTGCACTTCGCGTGATCCTTCTGCATCCCGAAGAGCGCGAAGCGCGCGAACACGCCGAGGAACGCGCCGAGCGGGCAGAGCACGCGGCACCAGAACCGCGGGATGAACCGGTTCATGAAGAGGATCGCGACGAACAGGATCCCGACGAACCACGTGTGGTGGAAGTAGAACTGCTTCGTCTGCCACACGCTCGCGGCCAGGAAATCCTGCGCGTGATCCGCGGCGAGCTGCACCGGCCGGCTCCCGGTCGTGGCCGCGGAGCCGGTCACCACGGCGGCGACGTACTGCGCGGCCGGGATGACGGCGAGGCCGATGGCCCGGACCGCCACGCAGATCGGATCGAACAGCCCGCCGATCACGCTGCCGGTCGCGCTCGCCGCGAGGAAGGCGTACATCAGGTAGTACTTCACCCGCTGCCGCGTGTACGTCTTGTTCGCCTCGACGCGCTTGCCGCCCTTGCCGTAGCGCGACGGGAAGATCCACCCGAAGAAATGGTGGAGGGTGCCGAAGGGGCAGATCCAGCCGCAGAACACGCGCCCGAAGACGAGCGTCAGCGCGAGGATCCCGAGCGACCAGAGCAGGCCGCGGTAGACGGTGTGCGTCGAGAGCAGGGTCATCGCGCCGACGAACGGGTCGGCGAGGAGGAAGCCCTCGACGGGGAGCGGCAGGCGCACGCGCGCCTCGGCGGAGGCGAACGAGCCGCGAAAGCCCGTCTGGAACAGGAAGTAGAGGAACAGCCCGAGGCAGCCGGCCTGCACGGCGCGGCGCACCCAGACGAGCACCTGGATCACCTTGCGCGCCGGCAGCCCCGAGCCGGACCGGCGCTTCGGGGCGGGCCGGACGATCGCGCCGGCCTTGCGCAACGTGCGCAACAGCGCGCCCCAGGGGGCCTCCTTCGCGGAGGCGGCAGGCGGCGTCGCGCTCGGCGCGGCGGGCGGCGCCGCGCTCGCCTTCGCGGGCGCCACGGCCGCTCCTGCCGCGGGTTCATGGTGCGCCGGCGCGGCCGGCGTCGGATCGAGGTTTGCCATGAGTACTAGACCTCGGCGAGCCGCAGGTTCTGCCAGTGCATCGTGCCCAGGCCACGCTCGTGGCCCATCTTCAGGTACGGGATCTCCTCCGGCTTGCGGCCGATGAGCTGGCAGCCGTACGCGTCGGCGGCGACCTGGTCGATCGTCGCGATCACGGTGTGCATGTCCTTCGCGTCGGCGACGTTCCCGCCCTGCGGCCCGTTGCGCATGAGGACGCGGACGGCGTCCACGATGGTGAGCGTGGGCTGGATGAACGTCGCGAGATCGGCGATCGACACGTCGATGTTCTGGTGGAGGCGGTTGCGACGGCCGCCGAGCGCCCCGTACCAGTTCTTCATCGCGCCGGTGTACTTGGACAGGTTGTGGTGCTTCGCGATGGGGACGTTGATGACCTTGTCCGCGTTGACGAGCGGCGTGTAGACGGGCCAGTCGTCGAGCACCTCGCCCTTCAGGCGCATGCCGCGGAAGCGGTGCGCCGCGGGGATGACGACCTCCCCGCCGACGTCGTAGGCGGCCTTCCAGATGCCGGAGCGCTGGAAGCAGCGGTTCGGCTCGTTGCACGAGGCGTCCGTCACGATGACGGTCTTGGCGCCGGCGTCGTAGGCGAGGCGCACCACCTCGGCCACGACCTTGGGGTTCGTGTTGGCCGCGTGGATCGGCGTGCGATCCCAGCCGATGTTCGGCTTCACGACCACGACGTCGCCGCGCGAGATGAAGCGGCGCATCCCGCCGAGCGCGTCGACCGCCTTCCGGACCAGGGCGGCCGGGTCCGGGGCGCCCCCTGCGAGCGCCTCGACGCCGGCGCGGGCGACGACGAGCTCCGGCAGCCCGTCGGGCGCGTCGCGGAGCCGATAGTCCCGCGTCTGCTGGCGCTCGGCGGCGGCGGCGACGCTGCCGCCGCGGTCCCACCGGGCCGCCGCGAGCCCCCCCGCGCCCCCGAGGACGAGGCCCGCCGCGCTCAGCCGACGCAGCATTTCACGTCGAGAAATGTCACCCATGGCCCTCGCCTTCCCTGGACCTACGGATAGCCTCCCCGGGCGGTCGCCACAAGCAGAGGTGGCCTGGCGGAACCAACGTGCGCCGCCTCCCGGCGCTTCCAGCAACGGCGCTCAAGGAGGAGCCGCAGTGGACGGCGCCGGGGCCGCTGGGGCCGCTGGCGTCGCCGGAGCGCCTGCGGCGGGGGAAGCGCCCGTGCTCGCCGGCTGCGGCGCTTGCGGCGCCTGCGGCGGCGCGCCGCTCGCGGCGGGCGGCGCGTGCGCAGGCGGCGAGGGCGGCGGGGTGGCGGGCTCGTCCGGCTCGTACGGGTCGGCCTTCAGGCGATCGCGCTCTGCAAAACAGCTGGCGCGCTCCGCGTCGCACGCGGCCCGCGCCTGCGCCGCGCTGGCGAGGTCCGCGGAGCGCTGGTCGGCGAGCGCCCTGGCCTCGTCGCGCTCGGCGGTGACGGCGGCGCGCGCCTTCTCGACCTCGGCGAGCCGCGCGCGCTCGTCCATGGCCGCCTTCTGCGCGGCCGCTGCGCTGTCCTCGCAGGTCTTGAGGCGCGCCGCCTGGGTCGCGTGCAGCACCTGGATCTCGCGGGCGTGCTCGGCCTCCGACGTGGAGCCGCTCTTCTGGAGGGTGGCCAGCGTCGCGTTGAAATCCGCGCGATCCTGCTCGCGGGCGCCGCGGCACGCGATCGCCTCGGACTGGGCGATCTGGTGGCTGGCGACGCAGGTGTCGAGCTTGTCGAACGACTCGGCGCCCCGCTGGCGGGCCTGCTCGAGCTCGTTCGCGAGCCGCAGGGTCTCGCGCTTCGAGAAGCCGAGCAGCACGACCGCGCAGCCCACGAGGGTCATCGCGCCGGCCGCGATCCGCGCGCGCAGGTAGGACGTCTTCTGCTTGATCCGCAGCCGCTCCGCCTCGCGCTCCGCCTCGCGCTCCGGCTCGAGCAGCACGTCGAGCTCCTCGGCGAGCTGGGTCATCGTCGGGCGCTCGTTCGGATCGATCGCGAGCCATCGCCTGAGCGCGGCCTGGAACATCTCGCGCGGGCGCCCGGTGAGGTCTGGTAGCGCGTTGTCGGCGAGCGGCTTGTCGGCGCGGACGTCGTGCGACTCGGCGAGCTCGGTGCGGCTCTGCGCGGACTCGCCCGGGAAGTCCCTGGGGTTCACGAGCGAGTAGAGCAGGGTCGTGGCGAGCCCGTACGTGTCCATCTTCTCGGAGAGCGGCACGGCGCCGGGGAACCCGTTCAGCGCCCGGAGCTGCTCGGGAGAGGCATAGAGCGCGGTACCGGCGCAGAAGGAGGCCTCTCGCTCCGCGGCCACGCCCAGGTCGAGCAGGATGGGGTGGACGCGGCCGGCGAACCTGGCGAGGAAGATGTTGTCGGGCTTGACGTCCTGGTGCCGGAGCCCGGCGGCGTGGAGCGCCTCGAGCCCGCGCGCGACGGCGAGGAAGATGTCGTGCGCCTCGCGCAGGGCGAGGGGGCTGCGCTCGAGGCGCTGGGCGAGGGTCTCGCCCTCGTAGACCGGCATGGTGAGCCACACGTAGTCGGCGTTCATGCCGTGGTCCTTCAGCTGGACGACGTGCGGGTGCCCGACGGTCGCGAGCATGACGAGCTCTCGCTCGACGTTCCGCATCGCGTACAGCGAGCGGGGCATGAGCTTGAGGGCGACCTGGTGCTCGGGGACGTCGATCCGCTGGGCGACGTAGACCTTGCCGAACATGCCCTGCCCAAGCAGGCGCCCCAGGCGGTAGAGCCCGCCGACGATTTGGCCGACCTCGGGGAGGATCGAGGGGCCGCGGCTGCTGCTCCTCGCGGGGTCGTCGCTCCCGCCGCGCGACGTGGTGCGCACCAGGCTGGACGGATCCGCCACCGTGACGGCGAACGCGTGGACGATCGTGGTGCGGAGGTTGGGGTCGACGGGCGGCACAGCGATTGCCAGATTAGCGGAAGCAGCGAGCGCTGAGAAAGAAGCCGGCGGACGGAAGACGGCCGGCGCGGGGCGTTTATTCGAGGGGGGCTGGCGGAGGCGCCGGGGGGCTCACCCGTTTGCGCCGTTGCGCCGCCGGTGTGTGGATTGTGCCCCGGCCTCGCGCTCGGGATCGCTTGCCGCGGCGAGGCGGGCCCCTCGCCTGCCGCTCAGCCCTCCAGCGGCATCGCCGGCGCCGCTGGCGAAGGCGCCGCCGGCGCTGGCGTTGCCGGCGAGGAGGCCGCCGTCGCCTTGGCCCGCCGGGCCGCCGCGCGCTTGCGGCGCTCGTACGCGCTCGTCACCTCGTGCACGATCTCGGGCTGGCCACGGAACACGAAGCGCGCCGCGTTCCGGACGAGGCCCATGCGCTCGACGAGCAGCGTCGCCAGCTTGTTGCGGAGCAGCAGCGCGTCCTGCGCCTGCCCGGAGATCGCCTCCGCCTGCGCCGGCCGGCTCCGCAGCTCGGCCGCCACGGCGCGCGCCTCGTCGAGGTGGGCCGCATCGACCGCCTCCCCGAAGAGCACGTGCAAGGGCACCGTGATCGCCGGGAGATTGCCGGCGCTCATCTGCTGGACGACGTCCGACCACCGCTCGATATCGCTCGTCTTCTTCGCCATCTCGACCTCCCCTGGGTTGCGGCGCCGGACCCCCCGTCCAGAGCCGCAATCCCGGGCATCCATTCCGGAGAGCCCTGGCTCGGACTCCCCTCCACAAGGACCTGAGCCCGAGACTCCCGCCCTCTCGCACCACGAGCCGCCGAGAGCGGGTCATGAAGTGGGCGAGATGCGGAAGCTTCGCGGCAGGGCGACAGGGATCCACGTCCCGTGCCTGGACGACACGGCGCCAGGGACACGCGAAGACCTCCGGGGTGTCCCTGGCGCTTCACAACGTGTCCCTGGCAGCTATCTCCGTGTCCCTGGCAGCTATCTCCGTGTCCCTGGCGACGATGTCCGTGTCCCTGGCAAGAACACCGCCGCTCGGGATCGACGCTGCCGCTTGTCCCAGTCGGCCTGTTCCCTGTCCCTGCCCATCATTTCCATGTCCCTGGCGCCGCTCGACGAACGGCCGCATGGCCATCGCAGCCGGCTCGCTCGGATGGTCCTTGTGGATCATTGCAACGAGGGCTGTCGATCCCGGGGCGTCGCTCGCGATAAGAGGTCGCATGCGGGGGCTCAGGCGCCGTCATCGGATGCGCAACAGCGCAATCCATTGCGCAATGGGGACCAGCAGCGGACGACCAGGACCCTGCCATCGGCGAGGAGCACGGCGCTCGGGGTCATGGGCCAGATCGGCCCGGCTCGTCCGCGGGCAGCGAGCAGCCCGCGCGCACGGATCGCGCCGGCCAGGCTGGCCTGCCCGATGCACAGCGCGATCCCAGGCGCGCCGCCGGGAGCGACGGTGCCACCGGCGCCGCGAGATCGGGAATCCACGCAAATGCTCGCCAGAACCGCGCTCGTGATTGCCTGTCTGGAGCTCGCCGGATGCGCCGCGTTCAGGCCGCCGGCGTCGCCGCCCGAGCTCGCCCGCTCCCGGGCGGCGATCCGCGCGGCCGAGCGGGAGGGCGCGAGCGCCGACCGGCGCGCGGCCATGCACCTCGCGCTGGCGAGGAGCGAGCTCGCGCGGGCGCGGCGGCGGATCTCGGTGGGCGACGTGGAGGGCGCGCGCTGGCTGCTGCGGCGGGCCGAGGTCGACGCGGAGCTCGCGGCGCTCGTCGTGAGGGAAGCGGGGCTGCGCGACGCAGCGGGCCGCACGCTGGACCAGGCGAGCGCGCTCGCCGAGGGGAAGGAGTAGGGCCCGCGTGCGCGCCGGAGCCCCGCTCGCCATGGCGCTCGCGCTCGCGGGCTGCGCGACGCGCGCTGCCGCGCCGCCGCCCGAGCTGCTGACGGCGCGCGCCGCCGTCGTACAGGCGCAGGACAACCCGCTCTCGCCGCTCGCGATCGCCGAGCTGAGGCAGGCGGAGGAGGCGCTCGCGATCGCCGAGCGCGTGGAGCGCGAGCGCCCGCGCTCGACGATCGCGCGCGACGCGGCCTACGTCGCGCGGCGGAGGGCGCAGTGCTCGCTGCTGTCCTCGCTCGTGCGTGCGAACCAGAGCGCGCTCGAGCGCGCGCTGCGGAGCCAGCGCGCAGGGGCACCGCGCGCGCGCCCCGGCGGCGAGCCTGAGCCCGCGGCGCCCGACCCTGCCGACGATGTCGGTCGCGGCGTCACGCTCGACGGCGCGCGCACGCGGCCCCGGCAGTCCGCCAGGTGATCGCGGCCGCGCTCCTGCGCTGCCGCGCCGTCGCGCTCACCGCTGCGCGCCCGCGCGACGCCTGATCTGCCGCCGGGATCCGGGCGGATCGGCCCGAGCGCCCCCGCGCGCCGCGTACCGCCCAGGGCGTCGGCGCGGCTTCCATGGAACAGTTTCTCCTGGGAGTGGCCGATTTTTGGATCCAAGATGCGCGCGACGCGCCTCCGCCAGCATCGAAGGCGTCCTGGAGGTCAGCGTCGGTCGAAGTTCGAAGTTCGACGGGACACCCGGTCCCGCGTGCGAGGAGAGCGCGATGAAGGAAGGCGCGAACGTGATACTGGTGCCCGTCGACTTCGAGGCGGCCTCGATGAAGGCCATCGAGCTCGCGAGGGATCTCGGCGCGAGGCTCGGGCATCGGGTCGTGCTGCTGCACGTCTACCAGCTCCCGGTCTACACGTACCCCGGGCTCGAGCCGGCGCTGATGCCCGGGTTCCACGCCGAGGTGAGCGCCGCCGCGTCGCGCGCGGTCCAGCAGCTCTCGGCGCAGACAGGGGGACTCTCGACGGCGCTGCGCGAGGGCGACCCTGCGACCGAGATCCTCGCCGCCGCCGACGAGCAGGGGGCGGCAATGATCGTCATGGGCACGCACGGCCGCCGGGGGCTCACGCACCTCTTCCTCGGGAGCGTCGCCGAGCAGGTGATCCGGAAGAGCAACGTCCCCGTGCTCACGGTGCGCGTGGCCAGCTGATCCTCCGCGGCGCCTCGCGGTGGGCGGGCCGGCGCGGCTGCCGGCCGGGGCGCGGCGGGCAGGGCCGCGCTCGACTGGGTTAGGGCGGGCTCGACCGCGCTCGACGTGGGTCAGGGCCCCGGCTTCTGCGTCGCATGCGGCGCGTGGAGTTCCTCGCATGTCGCCCCTGTGTCCGCGCGATCTCGCGCTTCCGCCGAACCTCGTGAGCCTGGCCCGGCTGCCGCTGGCGGCCCTGTTCCCGATCGTGGCCACGCGGCCTGCGCTCGCCCTCGCCGTCCTCTGCTGCGCAGGCCTGACGGACGTGCTCGACGGCTGGCTGGCCCGCCGCTCCGGTCAGGTGACGCCCACCGGGGCGATCGTCGACCCGATCGCGGACAAGGTGTTCGCGCTCGCGGTGGTGGGCACGCTCCTCGAGAGCGGCGCGCTCCCCCTCTGGGGCATCCCGGCGCTGCTGGCCCGCGAGCTCCTCGAGCTGCCGCTCGCGCTCTGGATCGCGGTGAGCCGCCGCTTCCAGGGCGCGCGCCTGTCGACGGCGAGCGCCAACATCCCTGGCAAGCTCGCGACGGTGGTGCAGTTCGCTGCGGTCTTCACCGCGATCGCGCTCCCCTCGGCGCTGCCCGCGATGCTCGCCGCGTCGGCGATCGCGGGCGCAGCCGCGGGCGTCTCGTACTGGGCGCGCCAGCTCCGCCGCGTGCCCGGCGCGGCGTAGGCGCCGCCTGGGGGCGCTCCTGGTGTAAGGTCGGCCCAGGCGGCGCGTTGAGCGTCTGCCACCGGCTCCATGCTCCGAGGAACCATGCGAAGAACGCTGCCCGTCTGGGCTCTCCTTGCCTCGCTCGCCGGCCCTGCCGCCTGCAGCTCCGCCCCGTCGGCCGCGCGCGACGCCTCCAGCTCGCCGGCGTACGGAGCGGCGCCGGCCCCGATGGCAGGGATGCCTCCTGGAGTCATGCAGACGGCCGGCGAGTCGACGCGCTCGGGCTCGGTGCGCGAGGAGTCGTACGACGCCGAGGTGTCGGCGGCGGCCGATTTCGCCAAGGCTGCGCCGCCGCCGGCGCCCGGCGGCGCTCAGCCCCCGGCGGCGAGGCCGGCGCCGACCGCCACCACGCCGCAGCCGGCGCCGACCTCGTCCGGCGCCGCGCCGCAGGGCGCGCCCCAGGCCGCCGGCGAGGTGAGCGCGGCGCGCGCGCCCCTCCTGGTCTACACGGCGGAGATCGCGATGGCGGTGTTCGAGGTGGGCGCATCGCTCGGCAGGGTCGAGGCGCTCGCGCGGGATCTCGGCGGCTTCCTCGCCCGCCGCGACGATCGGGCGATCACGATCCGCGTCCCCGCCGCCCGGTTCGACGAGGCGCTGAAGCGCCTGGAGGGGCTCGGCGACATCCTCCAGCGCAACGTGGTCGCCGAGGACGTGACCGAGGAGTTCCTCGACCTCGGCATCCGCATCCGGAACGCGCGGGCGGTGCGCGATCGCCTGGAGAAGCTCCTCGAGAAGGCCGCCAAGGTCGAGGAGTCGATCCAGCTGGAGCGCGAGCTCGCGCGCGTCTCCAGCGAGCTCGAGCGCCTCGAGGGGCGGCTCAAGTTCCTGCGCGACCGGGTCGCGTTCTCGACCCTCACCGTGACCTTCCAGCCGCGCTCGACGGAGACCCTCGCCCCGTCGGGACCGCGGCTCCCCATCGACTGGCTCAACGAGCTCGGCCTCTCGCGGCTCCTCAACCTGTGAACCGGGCGCCTCCGATGAACCACTCCCTTCGCCACGCCTTCGCCCTCTTCGCCACGCTCACCGGCGCGGCGGCGCTGCTCGCCTGCGGCCGGCCCTTCGTCCCCGCGACCCCGCCGGGGTTCGTCGATCTCGAAGACCGCTATGGCGACGACGAGTACCGCGCGACCACCGCCGAGGGGCTGGTGATCGGGATCCGCGCGTTCGAGAACGATCCGAAGGGCGACCTCGCCTTCTGGTCCCGCGTGATCGAGAAGCGGCTGCGCGAGGGCGGCGGCTACGCGCTGCTCGGCAAGACCGACGTGAAGGCCCGGAACGGCCTGCCGGGCGTCCAGCTGCGCTTCGGGCACGACGAGGGGAAGGAAGCGCACCTTTATTACCTCACCGTCTTCGTCAACGACGATCGCGTCTTCCTCCACGAGGCGGGCGGAGCGAAGGCGCTGGTCGAGCGGCATCAGCAGCAGATCGACTGGGCCATCCGCAACTTCCTGCCTGAGTGACGCGCCGCCCGCGTCGGCCGCGCGCGCGCGGCCCTACAGCCGCTGCGCCGCTGCGCTTGCTCGCGGAAGCCCTGTTTGCTACCTGGCGGACGTGCGTTCCCGCCCCATTCCCTGTGACGCGCGGCAGCGCCGGTGGAGCCAGGCGCTGCTCCTCGCCGTCGCGGCCACGCTCGGCAGCGCCGACGCCCTGGCGCACGGCGGAGGAGAGAAGCCGCTCGCCACGGTGCCCGCGCCGCCCCCCGGCGACGGCGCCAAGGCGGCGCAGATCCTCCGCGAGATCGAGGGCCGCGTCGCGCCCCCGCCCGCAGCCGTCGCCGGCGAGAAGGCCGCCGGCGGCGAGGAGACCGCTGTCGGGGCGCCGATCGCGGCGAGCGGGCCTTCGCCGAGCGCCGCGAAGGTCGTGGCCGAGCCGATGGCGCACGCGAAGCGCGCGCTCCAGCGCGCTCACGGCGCGCGCGCGGCGGGCGACGCGACGAACGCGCGGCGGCTCGACGCGGTGGCCCTCGAGTGGGCGGAGGCGGCGAGGACGCTGCTGCGCGCCGCCGCGGCGGAGGCGGCGGCCGTGGAGGCCGCGAAGCGCGCGCGCGAGGTCGAGACGAAGCTCGAGCGGGCGCGCGCGCTGCTCGAAGAGACGCAGGCGCGGCGAGGCCGCGCCGCGGCGGAGCTCGAGCGGATCGAGGCCGAGGCGCGCGAGGCGACCAGGGCAGCGGCGAACGTCGAAGCGCAGCGGATAGAAGCCGGCAAGAGAGGGGCGGCGCCCAAGGCGGCGACGCCGGCGACGCCGGCGACGCCGGCGACGCGGGGGGCGCGAGGGGCCGAACAAGCGCCCACCGCAGCGCCAGGCGCCGGGCCCAAGGGCGGCGCCGGCAAGGCGACGGCTCCGGTGGGCCAGGAGGGCACGCCTTGAGCGCGCGTCGCCTCGCAGGGGTCGCCGTCGCGGGGGTGCTCCTCGGCGCGTGCGCGCCGATCCCGCGGCCAGCGGTGCTCGATGAGCTCGATCACGTCCGCGCGGGGGCGGTTGCCGCCGAGTCGAAGCGGCACGCGCCGGGCGCGTTCGCGCGGGCGGAGAAGCTGCGCGGCGACGCGCTCGCCGCGCTCGAGAGCGAGGATCGATCCGGGGCGCAGATCCTGGGCGAGCAGGCCATTGCGGCGCACGCGCACGCACACGCGCTGTCGCGGGTGGCTCGGGCCGAGGCGGCTGAGACCGAAGCGAAGGCGCAGCGCTCCGCGGGCGAGGCGTCGCTCGCGGGCCTCGAGGCTGAGCAGTCGCGCGTCGCGGCCGAGGTCGACGCGCTCGACATGCGGACCAAGGTCGCCCGGGACGCGCAGCCCGTGGTCCCATCGGGCAAGGCCGATGCGGATCGCGAGAAGGCGCGCCTCGCCGCCGCGCGCTCGCTCGCGCTCCAGGCCCGCTTGCTGTGCGGCGCGGCGCGCCTCCTGATCGCACCGGCGCCGCAGGACAGCTCGCAGCCCGCAAGCGCCAGCCCCACCGGACCCCAACCCGCAGGCGCAAGCCCCGCCGGACCCCAGCCCGCAGGCGCAAGTCCCGCCGGCGCGCAGCCCACGGCCGCAAGCCCCGCCGGTGCGCAGCCCGGCAGCGCCGAGCTCGCGACGCAGCTCGAGGGGGCGACCGCCGCGATCAAGAAGCTCGACGCGGAGCTCGCCGAGGCGAGCGGCTCCACCCGCGCCATCCCGGCGCCCATCGATCAGGCTTCCCGCGCCCGGGCGGGCTGCCTCGCCGCGCTGACGGCCGCGCGCCGCGCCGCCACGCCGGTGACCCGCGCGCCTGGCGCCGGTGACGCGCTCCTCGCAGAGCTCTCGGCCGCAGGGACCTGGTCGCCCGTCCGCGACGATCGCGGCATCGTGGTCACGCTCCGCGGGCTCTTTGCCGGCAACGCCCTCACGAAGGCCGGCGAGGCGCGCCTCCGCGACCTCGCGCTGGTCGCCACGGCGCACCCCTCCTTTCCCGTGGCCGTGGTCGTGCACACGGACCGGGAGATCCGCGCCAGCGAAGAGCCCGCGTGGGCGGCGCGGGCCGATGCCGTCGTCCGCGCCCTCGGTCCTGCGCAAGGTGCGATCGCTGCGGGGGCGCCCGCGGGCCCGTCCATCGCGCCGTTCCTCGCGGGATCCGCGTCCCCGGTCGTCGATCCGGGGGGCAGCGAGCGCGCCCGCAACGCCCGGGTCGAGATCATTTTTGTAACTCCGGAAACCCTGTGAGGCGTGATGGTCCCGGCCGCCGGAACTCCGCTCGCCTCGGAGAGTCGTTCTCGATGATGCGCTCTTCCACCTTCGCCCGAAGCGAAAGCAAGCCTGCCGTGCTCGCCTGTGCGCTGGCCGCCGCCCTCGGGAGCGCGTGTCAGGAGGACGGCAAGACCTCCCAGAAGCACGCGGCGGAGCTCTGCGCCAAGCTCGCGCCGGTCGTCGCGGAGGACGTCGGCCAGGTGCGGACGGGCCTCCCCGCGGGCTCGCAGAAGCTCGCGGCGCTGGTGGACACCGACCCGGGCGCGAACCTGCTCGGGCTCCAGAAGGCGATCGCGGGAGCGCGCGCCTCGGTGAAGGAGCTCGGGTTCGCGAAGAGCACCTTCTTCTCTTTCGCCGATCCGAGCGGCACGGTGCTGCGCAGCGAGGCCGATCCGGACATGCTCGCCAACAGGTCCGTCCTGGCCTCGTTCCCCGAGCTCAGGAAGGTGCTGGCCCCGGGCAGCGGCGTCGTCGAGGCGTTCGGGGAGATGCAGGAGATGCGCGGGGTCAGGAACGGCCCCGATCTCCAGTGGGTCGCCGTGCACCCGGTCACACGGAGCGGCGGCGAGCTCCAGGGCCTCTTCGTCACGGGCTGGTCGTTCCGCGCCTACGCGTACCGGCTGCAGGAGGCGGCCAAGCGCGACATCGCCGAGATCGCCAAGCGGGACGGGCTGAAGTCGACGCCGCTGCTCTACGTCTTCGCGTGGAAGGGCGCGAAGGCGTACGGCGGACCGGTGACGCCCGACGTCAACACCGAGGCGCTCGAGAAGCTGGAGCTGCCGGCGAAGACGGCCTCGGGCCCCTGGAGCGGCACGGTGGAGATCGCCGGCCGCACCTTCGGCGCTGCGGCGCAGCGCGTTCCGGAGCTCGCCGCGGACGCCGGCGTCGCCGCGCTCGTCTCGACGCTCTGAGCGCGCCCTCCGGGGCGGTCCCCCTGGCTACGGCCCGGGTGCTGTGACGGCGCGCGGCAGGCCTGGGGGAGATCTCCTTATCGAGCGCTACCGTGCTAGGCTGTGGCGACTGGCTCGCGCTGCCGAGCTCACCCCCATGCCGGCTTCCATCGATCAGCTTCTCAAGGTTTGCCGCGAGGTGATCGCGCCGCTCGTCCGAGCCGACGGCGGTGAGCTCTACATCGTGGCCGTCGAGCCCGATCACCTGACGCTCCACCTCGCCGGCGCGTGCTCGGGCTGCCCCGGGGCCATGCTCACCGCGCGCGCGGTGATCGAGCCAGCGGTGCTCGCCGTCGCGCCGTCCGCGCGGGTCATCGTGACCAACGGCATGCGTGTCCCCGACGGCGCCTCCCTGGCGTGAGGCGGGCACCCGCTGCGGAGACGGGCCCATCTCGACGTTTTCGGTGCTCAGCGCACTGGAGCGCGCTTGCGCGCCGAAAACGCCGATCTGGACCCGTCTCCTGTGCGGGTGACCGCCTCAGCCGGGTTACCGGGACGGGGTGGGGCCGCCTCAGCTGGGCTACCGGGGGGGTCGCCGCAGCTGGGCTACCGGGGCGGGGTGGGGAAAGGGCTACTTCTTTTTGCCGGGCTTGTCGGCGGAGGGGGGCGGGCCGGGAGGGGGCTCTTCCTTGCGGACGGCGGAGGCGACGGCGGGATCGATGGCGTTCGCGTCGACCGGCTTGTTGGGGCGGAGCGACTCTAGGCTGCCCAGCGTGACCAGGTCCTCGTAGGCGAACGCGATCTCGGAGTCGTTCCGCTCGATCGCACGGAAGTGCGTGGCCGCGTCCTTCCAGTCGACCTCGTTGACGTAGCGGCCCTTGTCCGGAGCAGGCGGCGTCACGCGGCCAGGCACCCCGAACACCGTCGCCAGCTTGACCACGGCGGACGCATAGTCCTTCCCGCGGGCGGCCTTCTCGCCCAGCGGGTGCTCGTCGATGATCTTCCAGAGCTTGTCCTGGATGAAGAAGAAGTACCGCTTCCCGCTCTCGCGGGTCAGCGTCATCATCGATTCCTTGTTGAGGTAGGTGTACTCGCCCTTCAGCGGCGTCGCGTCGATGCCGGTCGGCAACCCGCCGAAGTCGATGCGGCTGCGGCGGAACGCGCTCTTCTCCTCGGCGAGCTCCGCGTCGAGCGCCCTCATCTTCACGCCGGGCGAGATCGCCTTGTAACGCGGCACGTACGCCTCATCGAGCATCTTGTCGATCACCGCCGCCACCTGCTTGGTGGTCATCCCCCAGGCGATGCCCGGCGGCGTCAGCGCGATCGTCTTCTTCGTCGCCGGCGTATCGGCAGGCTTGGCAGGAGCCGCGGCAGGCGCCCCGCTCGTCCCCCGCTTCTGCTGGGCAGCCGCCACGGTCGCACTCGTGAACGCCGCAAGGCCCAGCCCCAGAGCCAGCGCCGCTCCCAGGAGCCTCTTCGCTTTCATGTTCCTCCTCCAGCCGGCGCAGGCTCTGTCCCTGCGCTCTGTGCAATCGCAAAAGCCAGGAAACCCAGCCCGGCAAGCCGGAGAACGCTAGCACCTGCGGTAGGACAGGAGAATAGGTTCTCCGCACCGAGCGGGGTCGACCGCCGTTGGACGATCGCTCGGCCGGATCGATGGAGAGCCAGCACGAGGCGGATCGCGACGAGGGCAAAACAGCCTCGACAGCGCATGTGGCCGGTGTGTGCCGGGTCCTGACAGGGACCAGCCGACGTGCTACGAGCTCTGGCCCCAAGGATGATCCCTGCCGCCGGTGCTGCACCTTTGCGCCTTGCGCTCGCCGCGCTGGCGACCGTTGGCCCCGCCGGCGGCTGCGTCGCCGATCACGAGCGCCCCGCGGCGTCCGTCGATCCACAGGCTGGCCTGCCCCCATGGGAGGGGCGCGCGCGCGAGGTCTTCGACGACAACATCGAGCCGGCCGCCGTGGGCTTCTCGCTGGACGGCCCCTCGCCCAGATCCGACCCGTTCCTCCGCGAGAGGGCGCAGACGGGAGACGTGGTCGCGCGGGTCCGCGTCAACACGGTGACCGTCGACTCGATCGGCGAACAGAGCACCTACCACCTCGGGATCCAGGTCGGCTACCCTCCGCTGGCCGCACCCCGGGCGCCGGACCGGGCGTTCGAGCTCCACATCCGGCCGCAGAACCGCGCGTTCGGCGTCGCGAAGGCGATCGACGCGCGGCTCCGCGGGCTCACCTTCATCGCCTTCATCCGGCGCTTCGCCGGCGAGGCCGGCGAGCCGGAGATCCACTGGCACCTTTCACCTGACACAGCGGAGGTCGCCGCGGCCGTCAAAGAGGCCGTCGTCCTCGGGGAGCTGTCTGCGCCGTGAGCAACGTGAGTATCAAGACGGTCAAGGAAGTCGACGCCCTCCGCACAGCCTCACAGATGGCTGCGGAGACGCTCCTCGGCGTCGGCGAGATGATCCGCGCCGGCATCACCACCGAGGACATCAACACCTTCGTCCACGAGGACACGATCCGCCGCGGCGGCTACCCCGCGCCGCTCAACTACCACGGGTTCCCGAAGAGCGTCTGCACGTCGATCAACGAGGTGGTCTGCCACGGCATCCCGTGCGATCGCGTCCTCGTTCCGGGCGACATCATCAACGTGGACGTCACCACGATCTACAACGGCTTCTACGGCGACACGTCCGCGACCTTCTACATCGGCAAGCCCTCGGCCGAGGCGAAGCACGTGACCGAGGTGTCCCGGCGCAGCCTGCAGCTCGGCATCGCCCAGGTCCGGGACGGGGCGCGCCTTGGCGACATCGGGGCCGCCATCCAAGAATTCGCCGAGGGCGAGGGCTGCTCGGTCGTGCGGGCCTTCGTCGGGCACGGCATCGGACGGCGCTTCCACGAGGCGCCGCAGGTCTCGCACGTCGGCAAGTACGGCAGCGGCGCCCGCCTCCGCGCCGGCATGTGCTTCACGATCGAGCCGATGATCAACCTCGGCACCTACGAGGTCGAGATCCAGGAAGACAAGTGGACCGCGCTGACTGCCGATCGCTCGCTGTCGGCGCAGTTCGAGCACACCATCGTCGTGACGAGGAACGGCTGCGAGGTGCTGACCCGTCGCAGCCGGCCGCTCGCGAACAGCGAGATCTTCCCCGATCCCTTCGTCGTCTCCGCGGCGCAAGCGCTCTGACCCAGGGCGCGCTCTGACGCAGAGCGCGCTCGACGACGCGCTCGACGCGCACCACGCGCACGACGCGCACGACGCCAACGACGCGCACAACACCGAACGCGCGGCGCGTCCGAACCGCGCGCGCGCCGGCCAGCCCCGGCCGCGAGGGCCTGCGCGGCGGTGCGCCGACGTGGCCCGGATCTGTCGATCGGAAACCGAGTTTTGTCGACCGTCCGGCCTGCGATTGGGAGTAGAAGCAGGGGCATGGCCTTGGACGAAGCGTCGCGTGCCCGCATCGCGCCGTATGTGTCGAGCCCGACGGCCGACGTCTTCTCACTGTCGGGTCTGCCGGAAGAAGTCATCGCCGTCCTGTTCGCGTACTACTCGCGCAGCCGGGACGATCTGCGCACCAACCTGGCGCGCCTGCTCGGCGACGAGGAGCTCGACGTCGCCCCGGAGGCCGACGGCCGGCCGCGCCGGGGCCTCGCGTTCGCGTCGGACAAGGCGCGGAGCTTCCACGAGAAATGGGTCGTGGGCTACGGCCACGCGTCGGTCGCCGAGCACGCCGTGGTGCACCTCGCGATCGAGAACGTCAGCATCGTCGCGTCCAAGGTGATCGAGGACCTGCGGCTCGGCTCGTACACGGAGAAGAGCACGCGCTACGTGGTCTTCGATCAGCACTCGTTCGTCGGCCTGCCGGAGCTCGACGCCGAGCACGCCGCCAAATACAAGGCCTCGAGCGAGCGGCTCTTCGCGACCTACCTCGACCTCGTCCCCAGGGTGACCGAGCAGCTCGGCGCGCGCTCGCCGAAGCCCGAGAAGATGTCGGACGCCGCCTACAAGGGGGCGCTGCGCGCGCAGGCGTGCGATCTCCTGCGCGGCCTCCTGCCGGCGGGGACGCGGACGAACATCGGCCTCACCGCGAACGCGAGGGCGCTCGAGGTCCTGCTCACGAAGATGCTGTCGCATCCGCTCGAGGAGGTGCGCAGGGTCGCCCGCGACATGCACACGGCGGCGCTGGCCGTGACCCCGACGCTCGTGAAGTACGCCGCGCCGAACGAGCTCCGGCAGACGCTGCAGGCCTCCGTCGCCGCGGCGATGAAGCGGGTCTACACGCCGCCGGAGGAGGGCGTGAGCGCGACGATGGTGATCAACCAGCCTGTCCGGCTGGTGCGTTACGACAAGGACGCGCTGGAGCGCGTCGCGCTCGCGCTCGCGTACGACGGCAGCGATCCGGGCGTGCACGCCTACAACCTGGGCGACGCGCTCCACCGCGCGACGTTGCCGGAGCTCATCGGGATAGCGAAGGCCGCGTGCGAGAAGCGCGGCCCGTACGACGCGCCGCCGCGCGCGTTCGAGGCGTCGACGATGACCTTCGAGCTGATGCTCGACTACGGCGCCTACCGCGATCTGCAGCGCCACAGGATGCTGACGCCGGCGACGCAGCGGCTCACCTGCCGGCTCGGCTTCGAGACGCCGCAGGCCCTCTCGGATCTCGGCCACGCCGAGACGTATCAGGACGCGATGCTCGCCGCGCGCGACGTGTGGAACGCGATGGAGGAGCGCTACCCCCTCGAGGCGCAGTACGCGGTGCCGCTCGGCTTCCGCGTGAGGACCCTCTGGACGCTGAACCTGCGCGAGCTCTTCCACGTCATCGAGCTCCGCTCGGCGAAGCAGGGGCACACGAGCTACCGGCGCATGGCCCAGGGGCTCTACCGCACCGCGATCACGGTGCACCCCTGGCTGAAAGACCTGATCCGCGTCGATCTGAACGACTACGCGCTCGCGCGGAGCTGATCCGCCCCACGCGCCCTGCCTCGGCTACGCCGTCACCTCGGCTACGCCGTCGCCCTGGGTGCGCCGTCGATCTATAGGCGTGCCGCTTCGATGAGCTCCGTTGCCGCCCGGAGCGACGCGCCGGTGACCTTCGCGCCCGACAGCATCCGCGCCACCTCGGCGATGCGGTCCTTCTTGTCGACGCGCGTGACCGAGCTCTTGGCGATGCCGCCCGCGTTCTCCTTGGCGACGACGAAGTGAGCGCCGGCGAACGCCGCGATGGGCGCGAGGTGGGTGATGCAGAGCACCTGGTGGTGGCGCGCCACGTCGCCGATCGCGCGCCCGATCTTGTCGGCGACGGCACCGCCGACGCCGCTGTCGACCTCGTCGAAGACGTAGAGCCCGGCGGGCCCGCACTCCGCGAGCACCCGCTTCAGGGCGAGCAGGGCGCGCGAGAGCTCGCCGCCCGAGGCGATGCGGCGCAGGGGGCGAGGCTCGATGCCCTTGTTGGGCGAGATGAGGAACTCGACGCGGTCGATCCCGTCCTGGCCGAGGCGGGCGCCGTCGACGACCAGCTCGGCGCGGTCGCCGCCGTGCGGCTCGATGTCCACGACGACCCGCGCCCCGCCCATGCCGAGATCGCCGAGCTCCGTGGAGATCGCGGCGCCGAGCTTCTCGCCGGCCTTCCGCCGCTTCGCCGAGAGCTTGCGGGCGCGCTCGGCGGCGACGGCGAGCAAGGCGTCGCGCCGCCGCTCGAGCTCCGCGACGTGGCTCTCGACCCCCGAGAGGCGCTCCAGCTCGGCCGCGAGGCGCGCCCGCGCGGCGAGCACGTCGTCGAGCGTGGGGCCGTGCTGCCGCAGCAGGCCCTCGAGGCGGTACATGCGATCCTCGATCTCGGAGAGGCGATCCGGGTCGGCCTCCGCGCGCTCGGCGTAACGGGCGATCTGGCGGGCCGCCTCGCTGAGCTCCGTCCAGCAGCCGTCGACCGCGCGGGCGACATCGTCGAGCGCGGGATCGATCTCCGCCGCCGCCCGGAGCTCCGAGGCGAGGCGCGCGAGCTCGTCGCACATCGCGTCGTCCCCTTGATCGAGGCGGGACGCGGCGCGCCGCGTGATGTCGTGCAGGCGGCCCGCGTGGCGGAGCCGGTTGCGCTCGGCCGCGAGATCGGCGAGCTCGCCGGGGCGCGGCGACAGCGCGTCGATGGCCTGGAGCTGGAAGGAGAGGAACGCCTCGCGCTCGCCGCGGCCGCGCTCGAGCTCGCGGGCGGCCCTGAGCTCGGCGCTGAGCGCCTCGAGCGCGCTGACGTCCGCCGCGAGCTCGCTGCGCGCAGGCACGAGGCGGCCGAAGCGATCGAGGTAGCCGAGGTGCGTCGACGGATCGGTCAGCGCGACGCTCTCGTGCTGCGAGGCGACGTCGGCGAGCTCCGGGGCGAGCGCCTGGAGCTCGCCCGCGGTGCAGAGACGGCCGTTCAGGTAGGCGCGCGAGCGGCCGGTCGCCTGGACCACGCGGCGGACCACGAGCTCGCCCTCGCTCGCGATGCCGGCGGCGTCGAGCATCGCCATCGCGCGATCGGAGCCGCGCACGTCGAAGAGCGCCTCGATCTCGGCCTCGTCCGCGCCAGGGCGGACCTGCTCGGCGCTCGCGCGGCCGCCGAGGACCAGCGAGAGCGCGCCCACGACGATGGACTTGCCCGCGCCCGTCTCGCCGGTGAGCACGTTGAACCCGGGCTCGAGCCGGAGCTCGAGGGCGTCCATCAGGATGAAGTTCTTGACCCGAAGCGCGACCAGCACAGCGGCGGGAGGATAGAAAGCTTTCGACCCGTCGTCAGCGGATCTTCACCTGCTTCATGACGGTGACCGGAATTCCCTCGAAAGGCGGCACCGCGACGTCGCGGAATGCACCGGCGATGCATCCGGCGGTGGCGGTCCCGACCAGGTCGCCCCCCTCCACGCGTGCCGACATGGCCTTCCCCGTGGGGGCGAAGGTGACGGCCACGCGAGCCGTGCCGGTGAGGCCCTCGCCGGTGCACCCGGCGGCGGCCGCCGCCGCGGACGCGAGGACGGCGGACGCCGCGCTCTGATCGAAGCGCGCTGGCTCGTCCTTCGCCGGAAGGAGCGGCGCCGGCGGCGGCTGCTTGCCCGCCGGCTTGGCGCGCTCGGGCTCGCTCGGCGCCGCGGCCCGGGCAGGACGCTCGGGTACATCAGGCTTCTGGCTGGCTTGCGGCGCGGCGGTCGCCGCCGGCGCGGCGGTCGCCGCTGCCGCGGGGCTCACCGCCGGCGCGGCGGTCGCTGCTGGCGCGGCGGTCGCTGCTGGCGCGGCGGTCGGCTCGGGTGCGGCCCAAGGAACAGCCCCTGTCTGCGCGGGCTGCGGCGGTGCGGCTGGCTCGCCGGCAGGGCTGGCGGAGGCGGCCAGCGCCTGCTCCGCAGGGCCGGGAGCGGCGGCCGGCGGGTCCGCGACCGGCTCGTCGTCCAGGGACGGCTCCCGGTCGGCGGTCTGGCCAGCGGGCGCCGCCGCGGCGGACGACGGAGGCGGCACCTCGGGCGGCGCCGCAACGAGCGCGCCGCTGCCTGCGGGCGCGCTCTGGGTCGCCACGGCGCTGGACGAGCGGCCGTGAGCCTGCGCGAGGTAGAGCGCAGCGCCGAACACGATGAAGACGACGGTCACCCAGCCGGCGAGCGCCATGTTCTGCCGCGATGCCGGCGTCGAGAGGGCGCGCAGCTTCTCGGACACGACGGAGCCGGCCGTGATCGAGGTGCGCACCGGCGTCTCTTCCCCGGAGGACGTGTGTCCCTCGACGGCCAGGAGCTCGGGCTCGACGGGCTGAGAGGGGAACGAGGAGTCCGAGCTCCGCCCAGCGGAGGCGTCATCAAACAGCCCGCTGTTGATGCTCAGGATCTCGTGATCGGCCCGGTCCTCGTTGCGGCGCGCCTCGCCCTCCTCGCCGGGCGGCGGCGCCATGCTGCGCAGGTCGATCAGGCCCGAGGTCTCCTTGCGCTCGGCGCGCCCGCGAGGCTCGGTCTGGCCGGGCCCGCCGCCCGCCGCGTGGGGGCTCGAGCGCGGGGAGAGGTTCGTGAGCGCGAGCGGCTCGTGCGACGGCCGCTCGTCGCTCCCCTGATCCCGCGGCTCTCCCGCGGCGCCCTGCGCCTCGGCCGCCTTGGACCTGGCGCGGTCTCGCCGCTGCTCCTCGGCGACGCGCGGCGGGCCCGCGGCCGGCGACGGGGCGAGCGAACCCAGCAAAGCGAGGTCCGCCGGAGAGGCGTCGGCGGGCTGCGCGGCGCTCGGACCGGACCGGGCGCGCCGCGCGGACGACATGGGCTGCGGGGCGAGCGCCGCCATCGCCTGCACGTCCTGGAGCCGGAGCTCGGGCGACGAGCGGTGCGACGACGGCCGGCCCTCGTCGATGGACAGCGGCGCCGACGGTATCTCGGAGAGCGGCGCCGGCGGCATCTCCGACGGCGGCGCGACAGGCCGCGCGGAGCCGC
This sequence comes from Sorangium sp. So ce117, assembly GCF_051524395.1. Taxonomy (NCBI): domain Bacteria; kingdom Pseudomonadati; phylum Myxococcota; order Polyangiales; family Polyangiaceae; genus Sorangium; species Sorangium sp. So ce117. Next base: position 1,630,996 of record NZ_CP150309.1, on the reverse strand, counting down.
CTGCGCGCGGGACAGCAGCGGTCCGGGGCCGCGCCACCGGCGCCGTGGTGCGCTGCTCGCGCCGCGCCGGCGGTCGCGCCGGGACCGGCGTGCGCGGGGTCGCGCGGGGCACGGCAGCGGGTTCGGGCGCGGGCGCGGGCTGGCTCGCGCGCTCCTCCTCGATGACGTGCGAGCCGAACGAGAGCGAGGGCGGCTCGACGCCCGGGGAGAGCATCTGCGCGAGGTCCTGGATCGAGACGGGATCCGAGTCGGCGGGAGGGAGCGCGGACGGGCTCCTGGTCGGCGCCGCGCCGCCGCGGGGCGTGTCGTCCCAGGACAGGCCGGCGAACGTCCGATGCCGCGCCGGGACCTCGCGCCGCCCCAGCCCGCCGTCCGGCGTCACGACGGCGTGCTCGAGCGAGGCCTCGGCCGCCGCGTAGAACGCATCCAGCGCCCTCGGGCTGGACTCAGGCGCGGCGTCCAGCTCCTGCTGCGCGATCCGCTCCGCGAGCGTGAGCCCTCGCCTGGTTCCGGCCGCCGCCGGCGCCGCGCGCCGCTCCGTGTCGCCTGCAGGCTCCAGCCGGTGCTGGATGCCAGCGCCCGGGAGCGTCGTCTCGGCGTCCAGCACATCGCTCGTCGGCCCGGCCCCCCTCTCCGAGCGGCGCCCGGAGGAAGGCTTCGCGCGCTCCGGCTCGCTCGACGGCTCTCGCCGGTCGCGTCCGCTCGCGGAGCTCGGAACGCCCGAGGGGGAAGACCGTGGCTCACCCCTCTCGGAAGCGGACTGCTTGCTCTTCATGCGACACGTCTTGCAGACAAACGGCAAGGACGGACGCATCTCGCGTCCTACACCGATCTCCACGTAGGTCCTGCAGAGAGAGCAGGCGAGTTGCACCTTGAGAAGAGAATCGCGCAGCTCGCCAGCACGCGCAATCTTCTTCACAGGTGACCAGGGCGGTCGTCCTCGGGCTCGCCCGCTCCTCCCGGCTCCGCGCCGCGGGATTCCGCCGGATCCCGCTGGATTCGCCTAGGCGGAGGGCTCGCCGGCGGGCGCCGGCAGGGGCGCGGGCGGGCGCACCCAGCGTTGCTCCAACCAGTCGAGCGACACCGGCGCGCTCCGCAGCGCCGTGTCGACGGCGCGCGCGACCGGATCGGGGGCGGGGGCTGACCCGGAAGCGCGGGTCGACAGGATCCAGTTCGACAGCTCGTAGTGGTGGAGGAGCGGCGCGAACCGGTGGGCGTCGAAGCCGGCGAGGATCTCTGCGGCGCGGCTCAGGCGATCGCAGCGCACGAGCGCCGTCGTGACGTCGAAGAGCAGGGCGCGGAGGTCCTCGAAGGCGCGCTCCGGGTTCCCGGCCACGCTCTCCAGGAGCGCCTCGAACCCGGCGTCGGAGAGGCCAGCCGCCTCGGCCGCCTCGGCCATCGCGGGCACCTGCGTGGCCAGGAAGTCGGAGCTGGGGGCGTGCCCAAGGAGGCGCCCGACGAGGTACAGATCGAACGCGCTGGCGATGGCCTCGGCGAGCAGCAGCGACTCAGCGCTGGGCGGAGCGCCGGCGCCCGCGGCCGTGAGCGCGCGGTGGGCGAGGTGGTGCCACGCGACGTGCGCGATGACGTCGGCGGCGAGGTGATCGCCGGCGATCAGGTCGCCTTGCTCGCTCTGGCTCCAGAACGTCAGGTTCAAGAAGACGACGCGATCCCAGCTCGCCTCGCCCTCGGGCACGCGAAAGCGGTACCCGTCGCGCCGGAGTGCCTGCTTCAGATCGTCGTAGAGCGCGACGTGCCGGAAGGAGCGCTCGTCGTCGATGGTCAGCTCGTCCAGGGTCAAGGTTCGCAGCTTCACGCGGCGGACATTAGACCCGGAACGTTTCGTCAGCCACAGCGGAGGCCGGGGAAGGACAGCCCCGGCGGAGGCCTGGAAGAACCGGGCGGCGTCGCGTGTTTTGTGCCGCGGGCGGGGTTTTCCCGACCAGGGCCGCAAGTTCTCGCCCCTGGCCGGGTGTTGCAAGCGCCGCCGGCTTAGGCATGATGCGCCCGTTCCTGCGCCAGCCGAGGAGGCACACCGAATGATTTCCGTCAGGTCTCTCTGTTCTATCGCGCTCGTGCTCGTCGCCAGCGGTGCCGCCGGCTGCAAGGAGGACCCGCCCCCTCCCCAGCCGGAGCCGGCAAGCTCCGCGGCGGCGAACACGAACAAGGGAAAGGCGAGCCTGCGGACGCCCGTGTCGCCGATGGCGAAGGTCGACCCGCAGTCGATGAAGGAGTACCGCGTCGACGTCTGCTACTTCGGGACGCTCTCGCTGAAGCAGGCCCGCGACGCGTACCTCGCGAGCCTCGGCAAGGATGAGCCCAGCGAGAAGAAGATCCCGAGCTTCGGCAACGACGATCAGGCGAAGGCCGGAGACGCCGCGAAGGGCGCGCTCCCCGCGAAGCCGCCCGCGCCGGGCGCCGCGGCCGCGCCGAAGACGACCGGCCTGCCCGGCGCCGCCGCCGCGCCGGGCGGCACCAGCGCCCCCGCCGCCAAGGGCGCGCCGACCCCGCCTGGCAAGCCGGACGAGCGCCGGCCGATCAACTTCAGCGCGCGCGCGCCGCACGAGCGCAACGCACGCGCCTGCACCGTCGCCCTCAGCCTCAAGGAGCCGGCCATGGCGGACGTCGACGCCGCGCTCGCCGAGTACGCGCCGTTCGCGACCGAGCTGGCGAAGAACATCGCCGCGGCGGCCAACTACTACCAGCGCGAGGAGTACAAGAAGGACAGCCTCGCGAAGGGCAAGGAGCTCCACGCGAAGCTCCTCGCCGACTTCCAGAAGCTCGACGCGCACTCCGACAAGCTCGGCCTCGCGGTGTCCGCGTGGCACGCGTCGCACCTGCCCGACCTCGCGAAGGCGGAAGAGGGCCAGAAGGAGGCGATCACGGCCCTCGAGGACGCGCGCGCGCTCATGCTGATCCTCGCCAGCAAGAACGTCGATCCCGCGGCGGAGAAGGCCGCGCTCCAGAAGCTGGAGACGTCCGCGGCCGCGCTCAAGACGTACGGCTCGACCCACCAGACCGACCCGTGGGCCAAGATCATGGAGCCCGCGCTCGCCGGCTTCATCCGCGACGTGAAGGCCGCCGAGCCCAAGCTGACGGACAAGGGGATCACCTCCCCTGCCCTGTTCCTGCCGGTCGTCACGAGCTTCGTGTCGGTGATCGAGGGGAAGCACCGCGCGCTCTCCCGCTCGCTCATGGCGAAGAGCCAGGCGGCGACGCGCGAGGCCGCCGGGACCGCGCAGCCGGCCGCGCCCGCCGCGCCCGCCGCCCCCGAGCCCGAGAAGGAGTGACCGCCCGGGCGCGCTCCCCGCACGGGAGGCGCGCGCCGCCCACGTGCCGATTGCGCCGCGCCTCCGCCGGGGGCGCGGACGCGGTCAGAACGGGCGGCCGGTCCGGCGGGCGATCGCGAGGCGGTAGAGGGCCTCGTACTGCCGCGCGGCTTGCGCCCAGCCGAAGTTCTTCTTCATCGCCCGCAGCTGCATCGACCGGAAGTAGGCCGGGTCGGCGCGGTAGAGGTGCACCGCCCACGCGACGGTGTTCCCGAGCGCGCTCGACGACATCTCCTCGAACTTGAAGCCCGTGACGTTGTTCTCGACCGTGTCGTCGAGGCCGCCGACGGCGCGCACGACCGGCAGCGTCCCGTAGCGCTGGCTGTACATCTGGTTCAGCCCGCAGGGCTCGTAGCGCGACGGCATCAGGAAGAGGTCGGCGCCCGCCTCGATGCGGTGGGCGAGCCCCTCGTTCATGCCGACGTAGACGCGGAAGCGGTCGCTCGCGCCGGAGATTCGCGAGAAGAGGTCCTCGGCCCAGCGCTCGCCAGAGCCCAGGACGATGAGCTGGACGTCGAGCGAGAGGATGTGGTCGAGCGCGCCCGCGAGGATGTCGATCCCCTTCTGGGTCGCCAGGCGGCTGATGAGCCCGAGGAGCGGGACGTCGGGGCGCTCCTCGAGCCCCATCTCTCGCTGGAGCGCCGCCTTGCAGAGGCGCTTGCCGCCTAGATCCTCGGCGGAGAACGGCGCCGCGATGTGGGGATCGGTCGCGGGGTTCCAGATGGAATCGTCGATGCCGTTGAGGATCCCGATCACGTCGGTGCCGCGATCCCGCAGCACGCCGTCGAGCCCCTCGCCGCCCTCCCACGTCTGGATCTCCTGCGCGTACCTGGGGGAGACGGTGGAGACGAGCGTGGCGTTGTAGATGCCGCCCTTGAGCAGGTTGATGCTGTCGTACGCCTCCAGGCAGAACCTGTGGAACTGATCCCACCCGAGCCCGGTCGTGGGGAGCTGTCCCTTGTTGAACCAGCCCTGGTAGCCGAGGTTGTGGATCGTCAGCACGGACGCGGCGCGGGCGAGCGGCGACCGGTGCTCGAGCACGTTGAGGTAGAGCGGGACGAGCGCCGACTGCCAGTCGTGGACGTGGACGATGTCCGGCCAGAACTCGAGCGCGTGGCAGAGCTGCAGCGCGCCGCGAGACAGGAGCGCGTAGCGGGCGAGGTTGTCGCCGAACTCGCCGTGCGCGTCGCCGTAGATGCCGTCGCGATCGTAGAGCACGTCGTGCTCGAGCAGGTACACGCGGGGCGCAGGTGTGCCGGGCGCCCCGGGATCGAGGCGCGTCTCCCAGACGGCGGTCCACGCCTCGCCGCCGCCGAGGGGCACGCCGAGCGAGATCGGCAGCCGGTGCGGCACGAAGCGCTCCGCCGGGGGCTCGCCGTCTCCGCCTTGGGCCGCGTCGGCCGCCGGGGCGGCATCGGCCGCCGGGGCGGCCGGGGCCGCGTCGGCGACCGATGCGGCGTCGGCCGACGCGGCCGCGTCGGCCGCCGAGGCGGCGAGCCCGCTGCCGGCGGCCGCCGCGGCGACGGCCGGCGCGGCGACGGCCTCGCTGCCCGCGGGCTGCTGCTCGGCGAGCGCGCTCTGGCGGGCGAGGTAGCGCTTCGCGACACGGTAGGCCGGCATCACGACGCGCACGTCGTGACCGGCCGCGGCGAGCGCGATCGGCAGCGCGCCCGCCACGTCGGCTAGACCACCCGTCTTGCTGAAGGGGACGCACTCGGACACCACGAAGAGAATTTTGAGGCGCGGCATGGGCATGGGAAGGAGGGGGAGCGCGCCCCCGACTCAAGGCGAGCGCGTCGCGTTCCTTCTACCAGCTTCACGCGCGATCTTGACCACGCGATCGACAGAGCGCGCGAGACCGAGCGCCGACGTGTCCACCGCGAAGTCGGCCTGCTCATAGAGCGCGCGCCGCGCCTGGAAGAGCGCCCTGAGCTCCTTCATGGCGTCGGCCCGGTTGGCCATGGGGCGCGCGTCCCCCTGCTCGACCACGCGGCGCCAGTGGTCCTCGGGCGTCGCCCGCAGCCACACCGTCACCGCGCAGCGCCTCAGTCGCTCGAAGGTCGCCGGATCGGTCACCAGGCCGCCGCCCGTGGCCACGATCCCGTGGGCGCGCGCGCCTTCGAGCCGCGCGAGCTCCTCGCGCTCCAGCCGCCGGTAGTAGGCGTTTCCATGGATCTCGAACAGGGCGGCGAGGCTCATCCCCGCGCGCGCGGCCACGAGGGCGTCGAGCTCGAGGAAGGGCACGCCGAGCCGCGCCGCGGCGCGGCCGCCGATCGTTGTCTTGCCGGCCCCCCGCAGGCCGAGCAGCGCGACGAGGGGCTCGCCCGCCCCTCCCCCGTCCTCGCCGGCCGACCGGCCGCGCAGAGGCGCCTCCTCGCCGAGCTCGCCCGCCGAGAGCAGCGCGGCGGCCGAGGTGCCCAGCGCGCGACCGATGTCCTCGAGCCGCACCACGGAGACGTTCGCCCGCCCGCTCTCGAGCAGCACAAGGAAGCGCTCGCTCACGCCGGCGAGCTCGGCGAGCTCCCGCAAGGTGAGCGCGAGCTCCGTCCGCCGCTGCCGGAGCCGACCGCCGAGGTGCGCGAGGATCGGCGGCGCGCCGTCCGCGACGCCCCCCGCGCCGGCCTCCGGCCCCTGGCCTGCGCGCGCCCTGCGCGATGTCTGACGGGACTTCATCTCGTCGATGCACTATATTTCATGAAAGCCGGACCAACAAGAATTATACTGCTTGACTGAACCCCGGCGCGGTGGTGGGCTCGTCGGGTATGGAAGCGACCACCTCTCCTCCTTCCGCGGCGCCGGCGCCGCAGACCAGGGCCCGGGAAGACGGCGCGTCCGGCGAGGACGCGCCCCTCCGCTTCGAGACGGAGCCGGGCCGTTACAGGCACTGGAAACTCTCGTTCGAGGGGGCGATCGCGCGCGTGGCGATGGACGTCGACGAGGACGCGGCGGCGCGGCCCGGCTACCAGCTGAAGCTCAACAGCTACGACATCGCTGTCGACATCGAGCTCGCCGACATCGTGCAGCGGCTGCGCTTCGAGCACCCCGAGGTGAAGGCGGTCGTCGTGACGAGCGCGCAGCCGCGGATCTTCTGCGCCGGCGCGAACATCTACATGCTCGGGTCGTCGACGCACGCGTTCAAGGTCAACTTCTGCAAGTTCACGAACGAGACGCGCCTCGCGCTCGAGGAGGCGTGCTCCGAGAGCGGGCAGCGCTACCTCGCGGCGCTGAACGGCGTCGCCTCGGGCGGCGGCTACGAGCTCGCGCTCGCGTGCGAGGAGATCCTCCTCGCCGACGACGGGAGCAGCGCCGTCTCGTTCCCGGAGACGCCGCTGCTCGCCGTGCTCCCGGGGACCGGGGGGCTCACGCGGCTCGTCGACAAGCGCAAGGTGCGGCGCGATCTCGCGGACGTATTCTCGACGCTGGCCGAGGGGGTGCGCGGCAAGCGCGCGGAGCAGTGGGGCCTCGTCGATCGATCGATCCCGAAGAGCCGCTTCGAGCAGGCGGTGGCCCAGCGCGCCGCCGAGCTCGCGGCGGCGACGCCGGACAGGGCGGGGCCCGGGGTGAGGCTCTCGCCGCTCGAGGCGCGGCGCGCCACGGCGGGCGACGTGTCCACCTGCGACTACCGCCACGTGTCGATGAAGGTGGACCGCGCCGCCAGGACCGCGGAGATCCGCGTGCTCGGGCCGGATGGCGAAGGGCGCGAGACGCGCGAGACGCGCGAGGCGCCGACCGACGCCGCCGGGATGCGCCGGGCGGGCGCGGACCTGTGGGCGCTCCGCGCGTTCCGCGAGCTGGACGACGCGCTGCTCGACCTCCGCTTCAACCACCCGACGGTGGGCCTCGTGCTCCTGCGGACGTCCGGCTCTCCCGCCGCGGTGCGGGCCGCGGACGAGGCGCTGTGGGCGAGCCGCGACGACTGGTTCGTGAAGGAGGTGCTGCTCCACATGCGGCGCGTGCTCAAGCGGCTCGACCTCACGGCGCGCAGCGTGTTCGCGCTGATCGAGCCGGGCTCCTGCTTCGCGGGGAGCCTGTTCGAGCTCGCCCTCGCGGCGGACCGCTCCTACATGCTGGACGGCGGAGGGGACGAGGGGCAGGCAGGGGCGCCCGCGTCGATTGCGCTGAGCTCGCTGAACTTCGGTCCGCTCGTCATGTCGAACGGCCTGACGCGGCTCGCGTCGCGCTTCCTCGGCGCGCCGGAGCGCGTGGCCGCGCTGAAGGAGAAGACGGGCCTCCTGTCCGCCGAGGAGGCGCTGGAGGAGGGCCTCTGCACCTTCGCGCCGGACGCGATGGACTGGGACGACGAGGTGCGGCTCGCGATCGAGGAGCGGGTGAGCCTGTCGCCCGACGCGCTCACCGGGATGGAGGCGAGCCTGCGCTTCTGCGGGCCCGAGACGATGGAGACGAAGATCTTTTCGCGGCTGTCGGCCTGGCAGAACTGGATCTTCCAGCGCCCCAATGCGGTGGGTCAGCGGGGCGCGCTGACGGTATACGGGCGGCCGGAGCGCCCCGAATTCGACTGGAGGCGGACATGAGCGCGGTCGTCAACTCGGAGAGGATCCCGAACAACGTCGATCTCGCGTCGGACAGGAAGCTGCAGCGCGCCCTCGAGGCGTGGCAGCCGAAGTTCCTCGACTGGTGGCGGGAGACGGGGCCAGAGGGCTTCCAGGCGGACGACATCTACCTGCGCACGGCGATCAGCGTCGATCACGAGGGGTGGGCGCATTTCGACTACGTGAAGATGCCCGAGTACCGCTGGGGCATCTTCCTCGCGGATCGGGTGGCGGACCGGACGATCGGCTTCGGCGACCACCTGGGCGAGCCGGCGTGGCAAGAGGTGCCGGGGGAGCTCCGGAACATGCTGCGGCGGCTGGTGGTGACGCAGGGAGACACCGAGCCCGCGAGCGTGGAGCAGCAGCGGCTGCTCGGCCAGAGCTGCCCGAGCGTCTACGACCTGCGGAACCTGTTCCAGGTGAACGTCGAGGAGGGGCGGCACCTCTGGGCGATGGTGTACCTCCTGCACAGCCACTTCGGCCGCGACGGCCGGGAGGAGGCGGAGGGGCTCCTGGAGCGGCGCAGCGGCGACCCGGACAAGCCGCGGATCCTGGGCGCCTTCAACGAGCCGTGCACGAACTGGCTCTCGTTCTTCATGTTCACCTACTTCACGGATCGCGACGGCAAGTACCAGCTGCTCGCGCTCGCGGAGAGCGGCTTCGATCCGCTGTCGCGAACGACGCGCTTCATGCTGACCGAGGAGGCGCACCACATGTTCGTCGGCGAGACGGGCCTGCTCCGCATCGTCGAGCGCACGTGCGAGCTGATGAAGCGCAACGCGAACGAGGACGCGCGCGCCGAGGGCGGCATCGATCTGCCGACGATGCAGAAGTACCTGAACCTCTGGTACTCGCTGTCGCTGGACCTCTTCGGCGGCGAGATCTCGTCGAACGCGGCGTCGTTCTTCGCCTCGAGCGTGAAGGGCCGCGCGAAGGAGGCGTCGTACGACGACCACCGGGCGCTCGACGGCGTGTACGTGATCGACGTGCCGCAGGTGCCGCAGGCATCCGCCGCCGGGGGCGGCGCGGTGACCGGCTGGCGGCGCGAGGAGGTGCCGCTCAGGAACGCGATGAACGAGGTGCTGCGCGACGAGTACGTGGCCGACTCGCAGCGCGGGATCGACAAGATGAACCGGGTGATCGAGGCGTCCGGCGTGTCGTTCAAGCTGAGCCTGCCGAGCCGGCGCTTCCACCGGAGCTCGGGGATCTACGCGGGGCTCCACTTCGACGTCGACGGCAACCCGCTCTCGAAGGAGGCGTGGGAGCGCCGGCGCGACGCGTGGCTGCCGACGGCGAGCGACGAGGCCTACGTGCGGAGCCTGATGGAGAAGCCGGTGTTCGATCCGAAGCAGATGGCGAACTGGATCGCGGCGCCGACGAAGGGGCTCAAGGGCAAGCCCGTCGACTTCGAGTACGTGCGGCGCGGCTAGGGCGCGCCCGCGTCGGGCGAAGGCGCGCCCGCGTCAGGGGGAGGTGCGCCCCCGCCCGCGGGCGCCTTCTTCGGCGGGTCGCCGTGCTCGTCGGTGAGCTTCTTCACGAGCCCGTCGAGGAGCACCTGCTCGTGGTACTGCGGCATCGCCGGGAGCTGCACGGCGACGTGCACCCCGGCGCGGCCGTCCACCACCTCGATCGCCCCCTGCGTCACCCTGCCGCCGCTCTCCGGGCTCCGGTACTCGAAGAGCAGGTAACCATTGGCGACGTCCTTCTCGACGATCTTGAAGCCGAGATCGACGCGCACGAGGCGCAGCGCCGTGCCGAAGGTCTGCTCGAAGGTGTAAGGCGACTCATAGGCGACGCTGGCGCTGGCGTGCCGCTCGCCGAGTCCGCTGGCCACGGGGACGGCGAGCGCGACGAGGACGACGAGCGCGATCGACGGGAGGCGGCGCATGACCGCGGCGTAGAGGGGCTGGCGAGGACGGGCCAAGTTCCTTGCTACGGAGCGAGCGGTTATGCTGGCGTCGATCTCGATGGACCGACCCTACGTCGAGCAGCTCCGCATCCAGGGCTACGGCTGCGTCCAGGACGCGACCCTGGAGCTGACGCCGCTGCATGCGCTCATCGGGCCCAACGACAGCGGCAAGAGCACGGTGCTGCGGGCGCTCCGCACGCTCTCCTCCGTCCTCGAGCGGGCGCTCGGGGCGCCGTCGCTGGACACGCTCGGGCGCGCCGGCCCCACGAGCAAGGCCCCGGACGGCGCCGTGTTCGAGGTGTCGGCGGCGAGCACGACGTGGCGCGTGGAGCTCGACGCCGGGGGGCGAGTCCGGTCCATGTCGTTCCCCAGGGATCTCGAGCCCCCTTCCCTGCTCGACGACGCAGACGGGGACGACGACGCGGGCGGCGCGCCCAGCCCGGAGCGCCCTGCGCTGGACATCGTCCAGGCGCTGCGCGGGGCCCAGATGCTCCGCCTCGATCCCGACGCGCTGAGGGCCCCGCACCCGCTCATCCCCGACGGGCACCCGCTCTGCTTCGCCGACGAGCGCGGCACGGGCCTGCCGGCCGTCTACGACGCCGTCATCAGCCGCGACCTGTCGGCGTACGTCGATCTGAACGAGGAGCTCACCCGCCTGTTCCCCAGCGTGAAGAGCCTCCACCTCGCCAACCCGAGCTCCACGACGAAGGCCATCGGCGTGAAGCTCGAGGGCGGCGCCGTGGTGCCGGCGTCGCTGATGAGCGAGGGCATGCTGTATTACCTCGCCTTCGCCGCGCTGCCGCACCTCGATCCGACGCCCCTGCTCCTCGTCGAGGAGCCCGAGCACGGGCTGCACCCCGCGCGCATCGCCGACGTGATGCGCGCGCTGCGCCTCGTCTCCGAGAAGACCCAGGTCCTCCTCGCGACGCACAGCCCGCTCGTGGTGAACGAGCTGCAGCCGGAGGAGGTCACGGTCGTCACCCGCGCGGGCGAGCGGGGGATGAGGGCAACGCGCATCCTGGACACGCCGGGCTTCGAGGAGCGGGCGAGGGTGTACGCGCTGGGGGAGCTCTGGCTGAGCTACGCCAACGGCGGGGACGAGGCGCCGCTCCTCGGAGGAGGGCCGCGGCCGTGATGAAGGCGCCCGATCGGATCCGGGTCTTCCTTGTCGGCGAGGGCGAGGGTGAGCTGGGCAGCCGCGCCGGGGCGCCCGCCTACCAGTCGGACAAGCACCCCGGCGTGCTCGTCACGCTGCTCTCCCGCGTCCAGCCGAGCGGATGGGTCGTCGGCGGCGCCCGCGAGTGGAGGAGCATCCGGAAGTACCAGGCGCGCGGCGCGGCCCACGAGGACACGCACCACGTGCTTGGCGCGGCGCTCGACGCGCAGGAGGCCGGGTGCGAGATCCTCGCGTTCGCCCGCGACATCGACCGCGATCCGGCGCGCCGCGAGGCGATCGCGGAGGGCATCCGGCGCGTCTCGTCGGCCCTGTCCTCGCCGCCCGACGTGATCGGCGGCGTGGCCGCGCCGGCGCTGGGGGGCTGGATCCTCGCGCTGCTCGGGGAGAAGGCGACCGAGGAGATGTCGCCCCTCAGGGCGCAGGCGATGCTCGCTGCGAAGGGCATGATGCCGGGCGACGGCGCCGCCATGGTGCGCGTGGCGGAGGACGCCGACCTCGACGCGGTCCCCCCGGACGCCACGTCGCTCGGCGAGTGGCTCGCGCGCGCGCGCGCGGTGCTCCCGCGGCGGGCAGGGCGCGTCGTGAGGTGAGCGCTGACGTCCTCACGATGAAACAGCCATGGTCGGTAGTGGCTATCCCAGAAGTCGAAGCGTGCGAGCTGCTTCGGCGGCGACCCTTGCGCGTTTGTCCTTCGCAAACGTCTCGATGAGAGGTCGATCCTGTTCGCGGCCGAACTCTGACAGGACCGCGAGGGCGCCGATGAGCTGCGCTGTTTGGCCGGCAGAGCTCGTGAGAATCGAGAGCGCGCGGTCGCGGTGGTCGACGCGCCTGTGGAGCTTGCGGAGGTAGCGCCGAGCGTAAAAGCGTACATTGGCGTTGCCGTCGAGGCATGCGTCCTCGATGCGATCGGCGTCTGCGCGCCGACGATACTCACGCAATGCCAGGAGTCGGAGGGACGGGCTGCGATTGTCTGCGAGCAGCCGAAGAAGAGGTTCCACCTCATGTTGTGGAACGACGGAGAGCGCGGTCCGCCCTGCCCATCGTCGGACGGGAGGGCTCGCGTCTTCGAGGGCTTGAGCGAGGCGCGGGGTGAGCTCGTTCGGAAACAAGCGAGCAAGGTGAGTGAACGCGCTCAGGCGCAAGGATTGGTCTGGCGAACGGGTCGCGAGATCGAGCTCGGTGACGGCCAGGTCCGGAAAGCGGGACATGAAGCCGTCGACGTCTTGCAGAACACTGGAGCGCGCGCCCCGTGGCGTCTTGATGACCATGTCGATGAGCGGGAGGCACCAAACCAGGTGCTGGACGCTCGAGTACGCCAGCAGAGAGGCCCAGGCATCGCACGCCTGTTCAGCGACCTGGTGAACGGGGTCGACGATCCGGTTTGCGACGCCAGCCAGCGAGATGGCTTCCACTCGGACGGCGAGCGCGGAGACGGCGCGCTGGCGCAGGTAGCCGTCGCGCTGCATGGCGAGACAAACCAGGAGCGGGGTCGACAGACTGGAGATATCGAAGGGGAGCAGCGAAGAGAACTCGGTGAGATCGAGACCGACCCTGGCGTAGGCTTCACGACTGCGCAGGATCCGGTCGAAGTAGCGAAAGGCGCGCGCCCCGTCCCGCTCGAGGCAACCCCGCAGGGTCGGGGAGTGCGTGGCGTCGTCCACAAGCGCGTCCCGAACCAGCTTGTGAAGGTTGAGCATGCGTTTCGTTGGCCAATGAAGGAGAGCGGAGAGCGAGGGGCATCGCTGGCGGCCTGCTGCCCCCTGCCTTCAATTCTCAGTCAGCGGCGGCGGCACTGCGGCGCCGCGGAGAGCGCGGCCCTCGCCGCCTCGCGCAGGCCGTGCGGCGTGTCCTTGTCGAGGAGCGGCTTGAGACGCGCGGGCAGATCCGCCGGGTGCACCGACCCGAGCGCCGCGAGCGCCGCCGAGCCGAGCCGCTGATCGTGCTCGCCGATCGGCGCCTTCGCCCGGAGCGCGAGCCGCGTCCACAGGTCGACCGAGCTCGCGTCGCACATCGCCCCGAGCGCGAGGATCGCCCGCGCGCGCACCTCGAGGTCCTCCTCCTTGTCCTCCGCCCGGTCGCGCACGGCCTCGATGTGCGCGGTCGCGCGGTGCGCGCCGAGGCCGTCGAGCGCGTGCCGGCGCACCTCGGGCGAGCTGTCGGCGAGCGCCCCGACGAGCGCCCGGTCGCCCGCCGGCGTCGCCGGCATCGCGCCGATCGCGAGCGCAGCGCCGCCCCGGATGAACGTCCACGGGTCCGAGGTGAGCCGCGCCGCGAGCGCCTCGGCCGCGCCGGCGGGCAGCGTCGCGCCGGCAGCGGCCGCGCGCGCGAGCGCCACGATCGCCGCCTCGCGCACGCGCGCGTCCGGATCGGAGGCCGCCGCGAGCAGGTCCTGCGCGAGCGACGGCACGTCCGCCGCGACCTCGGCCGCGCGGAGGCGCACGTGCGCGTCCGCGTCCTTCCGGAGCGACGCCCGGAGGTACGCCTCCGCCGGCGCCTCGCCCGCGCGCGCGAGCGCCGCGGCCGGCGCTTGCAGCAGGTAACGCCGCTCGAAGGGCGCGCCGCCCGCCGAAGCGAGCGCCTGGAACGCCGCCCCGCCGCCCTTCACCCGCCCGAGCGCCGGCCCGAGCGCGCGCAGCAGATCGAGCTGCGCGTCCTCCGGCCGGGCGCGGAGCCGCTCGATCTGCACCTCTTCCTCGACCACGGAAGCGGCCCGCTCGCTCCGCGCCGCCAGCGCGAGCGCAGCCCGGAGCTCTCTCCGCGCCGCGCCGCGCGCCTCGGCGAGGGCGTCGAGCAGCGCCGGGATCGCCTCGGCCGGCGCGACGAGCGCGAGCTCGCGGGCCGCCGCGACCCTGGCCGCGGCCGCGCCCGCCTTCACGATCTCCGCGAGCGCCGGCGCGGCCGCGCGCCCGCAACGGCGGATGCGATCGCGCGCGTGGTGGAGCTCCGGATCGGGCTCGGGCGGCGCAACGCGAGCGGCGCGCCCCGGCGCGGCCGATGCCGACCCGGACGCGCGCCCCGCGGATGCCGCGCCGGGCGCGAGCTGCGCCGCCGATGACGCGCCGGACGCCAGCCGCGCGGTGAGGAACGGGATCTGCATCGCGCAGGGCGCCGTGTCGATCACGCCCCGGGCGAGCTGCCTGCCCGCGGGGTCGAGCCTGTCATAGCCGGCGATCGCCGCCTCGACCGCCTCCGGTCCGCCGCGCGCGAGCAGCGCCGCCGCCGCCCTGGATCGCTCGCCGCCGCCCGCGAGCGCGCCCACGAGCGCCGCCGGGCCCTGCCCGTCGAACGCCGTGCGCGCCGTGACCTCGGCGATCGTGACCCGCACCTCCGGAGCCGAGGGCGCGCCGCGGCCCCCCCCGGCCCCCGCCGGCGCGTACGCGTCGTCGAGCACGACGGCGATGCACGAGGCCTTGATCTCCTCGGGGAGCTTCACCTCGTAGCCGGCGGACTCCTTGAGCCACGCGTCCTCGGGCAGGCTCACCTGGAAGAGCCGGTCGGGCGTCGCCACGAAGAGCGTGCGCGGCGCGGCGCCGCCCTCGACGCCGTCGGGCGGCTTGATGCGCAGACCCAGGCCCGTGATCCCGACCTCGTCCGCCGACGAGAACGACACGAACTCGCCCCGGCCCGCGCCCGCCTTGCCCTCGGACCACGCGGTCTTCGGGTCGCCGTCGGCGATCTCCGCGAAGCGCTTGCCGAGCGCGCTCGACGCGGCGGTCGGGCGCAGCAGCCGGAAGGCGGCCGCCGCCGCGTCGGCGTCACGGCGCTCGGCGACCAGCTTGCCTGCGGCGCGCCGCTCCTCTGCCGAGAGGTTCTGGAAGCTGGCCCCCTTCAGGAGCGTCATGGTCCGGGGATCGACCTCGCTCGCGCCGACCAGCGCCGGCCGCCCGCAGAGGGTCACGTCGTCTCGCAGCTGCCCGACGAGCACACGGCTGCCGCTGCCGCCGAGCGGCTCCACGACCACGGCGTCGCTCCGCCCCTCGCCGTGCTCCCCTGTGGCGACGCCGGTCCAGCCGCTCCAGAGCGCGAGCGGCTCCGTCCCCTTCCCCGCGAGCGGCGCCGCGAGCAGCATCACCCAGCTGCCGCTCGCGCCTTCCGGCGCGCCGGCGCCCGCCGGCTTTCCGCCGGCCGATACCTCGATCTTGGCGAGGCGCTTGCCGTCCGCCAGGGTGACCGGCACGACGCGCGCGCCGCCGAGCAGCGGCGCCACCTCGGACGGCACGGCGAGGACCTTACCGCCGTCGGGCGCGCACGCCGCCGCAGCGGGACAGGCGCGGGCAGTGATCCCGCCCGGATCGATGCGGACAGCGAGCGCCTGCTGGCCCGCCGCGTGAGGGAGCACCACGGGCGCGACCTGCGCGGCGGCGCTGCCACCGACGGCCGCGGAGGCCGCGATCACCCCGGCCGCGGCGCCAAGGCGGGGCCGCCGGAAACGAAACGGCGATCTGGACATGCGCGCCATCCTAGTCGCCCGGCGCGGCGAAACCGCTCGAGAGTTGATCGAGAGTTGACGCCTCGATCACAGCGCCGCTCCCCCCGGACCGGCGCTGCGGCGCGTCGTCCAGGCGGGCCCGCCGCGCACAGCGGGCCCGCGGCGCCCTCGCTACTTCGGCGTCTCCGTGGCGGGGATCCAGAAGCCGCCCTCGTCCGGCGGCGTCATCCCGAGCGCCTTCGGGAGCACGTTGGTCCAGCCCGCCACCGTCTCGAGCAGGTAGATCTCCGCGCCGGCCTCGATCTCGCCGATCGGCTTCTCCTTCTCGTCGCGCCGCGCGCGGACCGGGATCGCCCTCGTCGCCTTCACGATCGGCGGCGCCTTGTCGAGCGCCAGCTGCGCGCCGGCCACCGCGGTCGTCGGCGGGATGTACTGGTCCATCATCTCGCCCTTCTTCAGCGGCTCGAGATCCTTGAGGCGCGCCCAGGCGTCGATCGTGAGGTCGCCCCGGGACATCAGGTGGACGAAGCCGGACTTCGCCTCGGTGCTCCAGAAGAGCTGGGCCGTCCCCTCCAGCATCCTCAGCGTGAAGATCACGTCGCCGTCCGGGCGATCGAAGAGCTCGATCGTCGACGTCTTCATCAGGTACCCGCGGGCGCTGCCGGGGATCTCCATCTTCGTGGAGACGCCGCGCTGCAGCGCGAAGGCGTCGCAGGGGGCCGAGGCCTTCGCCGTCTGCCTCTCGGTCCCGGAGATCGAGAGCTCCGCGCGCAGCGAGTCGCCCGTGGCCGCGACGAGCTTCACCTTCTGCGCGCTCGAGATCCACACGTGCCCGGCGATGACCGGGATGTCGCGCGTCGTGAACACCGCGACGTCCGTGGGCGCGATGTAGCCGTCGATCCGCAGCGCAGGCGAGCTGTCCGACGTGCTCAGCCGCGCGCGGCCCGCCGCCGGATCCGCCGGGATCGCGCTCAGCGTCATCGGGACCAGCGCGCCGGTGAAGCTCGCGACCGTCCTGCCGCCGCTCGGCGCGTCATGCAGCCGGGCGCCCTTGGGCACCGGCGCCGTCCCCTTCAGCTTGCACGCCGGCCCCGACACCGCCTGGACGACCGTCGCGGTCGCCTGCGCGGCCGCCCCCGTCACCTGCGCGGCCGACACCACCACCTGGGCGGGCTCTGCCTTCGCCTCGGAGACGGCCGGCGTGCCCGGGAGCCCCGCGCAGAGGACCCCCCCAAGAGCCAGAAGACCGAGTCCCAGAACGTCGCTTCTCATCCACTTCCTCCGACACAGGCCGGCAGCCCCGCTCGCGCGGCGAGCCCGAGCGCGGTCCCCAGCTGTCGAGTCTCCCTGGAACCGCCGGCCTGCTCTGCGCGGCGGCGCACTCACTGCGGGGCCGCCCGGCACGCCGAGCCGCCCCTGCCGTTGGTCGGATCATCCTAGCGGAACATTCAGGCCTCGCCCGAGAAAGGTCCTCCACCGCAGCGCTTCGACCGTTTCGGGTGTATGGAGCAGGGCGCCCGCCGCGGCACGCGCCGGGTCGCCCGGCTGGACGGTACCTGCCTCTCCGGGAAGCCACGCCATGCACGGATTCGATCTCGCCTTCGCCTCCCCTCGCAAGCTCCCCCGCGCCCGCGATCTGCGCGGCAACGTCGCCGTTCTCGACATCGCCTTCGCCTCGGAGGCGGGGGGCAAGAGCTTCGAGACGGTCACGCTCCCCCTCATCCAGGACCTCGGGCCGCGGCTCGCCGCCTGGGTCGACCACCACGACAGCGCCCACCACGCGCGCTTCGCCGGCGACCCCCGCTTCATCCTGTCGACCAAGGCCGAGCACGGCGCCTGCCCCGAGATGATCACGCCGGAGCTCGTCGCCCGCGCCGGGCGCGTCGACACCCTCGTCTGCCACGTCGACTTCGACGGCCTCGCCAGCGGCGCGAAGTGGATGCGCGGCGGCGTCGAGCCCTACCCCGGCTGCGACGACGACGCCCGCGCCATCGACACCCGCATCGGCGTCCCGGGCCCGGCCGCCACCCGCATGGACCGAGCTCTCCGCGCCCGCCCCCGCGATCAGGCCCTCTTCGGCCTCATCGTCCGGCACCTCGCGTCAGGCCTCTCCGATCCGTCGCTCTGGACTCCCATCGACCAGGCCGGCGCCGAGCTCGCCACCATGGAAGCCGAGACCCGCCGGATCGCGCTCCGCTACGAGCGCGTCGAGCCGGGCCTCGTCCTCGTCGACGCCTCCCAGCGGGGCGGGGCCTACGACAAGACACTGCTCCTCCTCATCGGGCAGGAGCGCGCGCCCATCTCCGTCGTCGTCGACAACGACAGCATCACCTTCGCCGCCCGGTTCGACAGCGGGGTGAACTTCCTCGAGACGTTCAAGATCTCCGGAGGGATGCCGACCCGCATCTCCCTCCAGCGCTCCCGGCTCCAGGAGGCGCTCGTGGCCCTCGGGGTCAAGGCGACCGACGCGAGCCGGCTCGCCGCGACCCCCTGAGCCCCCTCCTCACCGCGATCCCGCCGACATCGTTGACGCTGTGGGCCTCGACTGCTAGGGGGCATTGCAGATCTGCAATTTGCAATTCTGCAATGAACAGCTGATCCGAGGCGTCACGTCTGCGCCGAGCGCGAGGGGGTATGGCAGCGACAAACTTATCTTCGACGGCGAGCAGCGGTGTCGACGAGCTCCTGTTCCGGAACGACTCCGTCTCGCTCTGTCTCCTGGTCAATCGACGGCACCGGACGCTCCGCATCGTCGACTTCCGCGCGGGCCCCACGCCGTCCAAGCGGAGCTTCGTCCTGTCGACCGCCAAGCGCGAGGGGGTCGAGAAGATCTTCACGCTTGTCGAGCGCGACGAGGTGTCGACGTGGACCCGCCTCGGGTTCACGCGGGAGGGGTCGATCCCCGGCTTTTACAAGCGCAGCGACGCCTGGATCCTCGGGGCGGTCGTGTCCGAGATGACGTCGCGGCTGCGCACGAGCGGCGACGGCGAGGAGGGCGGCGAGGGAGACGAGGGAGACGACGTCGCGGCCTCTCCGGCGGTCCTGCTCGCGGAGCGCACGATCGCCCGCGCGAGGCGGCTGCTCCGGGAGGCCGCGGGGCGGCCGCTGCCCGCGATCAAGATCGCGCCCGCGAGCGGCGTCGAGCTGCGGCGCGCGGTCGCGGCCGCGCAGCGGGCGGGGCGGGCGCTGACGGGCTTCGAGCCGTTCGGGCGCGACGCGGTGCGGACGGGCTACGTGCTGTCCGCGCGGGGCGGCTTCGCGCTGCACGCCGCGTGGGAGATGCAGTCGTGCTTCGGCAACTCGTTCCTGGAGCTCCTGTGCCCGCCGCGCCACGAGGCGGAGCGGCTCGCCACGACGGCCGCCATCGGCGCGCTCTGCGACCGCCTCGTCGAGGAGAAGGCCGTGAGCACGTTCACCTTCGCCCCCGCGGACGACCAAGAGCTGTGCGCCGCCCTCCTCGCGAACGGCTTCCGCCGCTCGGCCGTGCTGGCGCGGCACCTCGTCGTCGGCCGCGCCCGCAAGGACGCCATCCTCTGGGCGAAGAAGCTCGTCGCGCCCGAGGCCTGAGCCGCCGGCCCGCGAGGGCCGGGGCGAGGGCTACGGCGCGATCGTGACCTCGTAGTCCTCGATGACGGTGTTGGCGAGCATCTCGTCCGCCATCTTCTTCAGCCGCTGCTCGAGGTCGGGCGCGCTGCCGAGCGAGGGGTCGAGCTCTATCTCGATGAGCTTGCCCACGCGCACGCCCTTCACGCCGGGGAACCCGAGCGAGGTGAGGGCGCGCTTCACGGCGTCGCCCTGCGGATCGAGGACCTCTTTCTTCAGTCGGACGTTGACGACGGCTTTCACTGGCTTTGCTCCACGCGCTCTTCGCGCGACGCGATGGCGGTGCGCACCTGCGCCCCGCGACGATTCATGGGCGCGGCCGCGCCCGCCTCACACCCCGAGGTTGCGCGGGATGCGCACCGCCGGGTCCTCGAGGTCGGGGACGAACGCCGCCCCGGTGATCCGCTCGAACGCCTCGATGTAGCGGCGGGACGCCTCGATCCGGACCTCGTCCGGGATCGCGGGGATCGGCCCGTCGCCCTGGAAGCCGCGCGCGGCGAGCCAGCGGCGCACGTACTCCTTGTCGAACGACTCCGGGTCCTCGCCGGCCGCGAAGCGCTCGCCGTAGGACGAGGCGAACCAGAAGCGGGACGAGTCGGGGGTGTGGATCTCGTCGATGACGACGATGTTGCCGTCCCGGTCCTTGCCGAACTCGTACTTGGTGTCGACGAGGATGAGCCCCTGCTCCGCGCACGCGCGGGCGCCGTGCTCGAAGAGCGCGAGGGCCATCTCGGCGGCGGCGTCGAAGTCGCTCGGCGCGATCGTGCCGAGGGCGAGGATCTCCTCGCGCGAGGCGGAGAGATCGTGCCCGCCCTTCGGCGCCTTGGTGCTCGGCGTCAGGATGGGCCGCGGCAGGCGCTCGTTCTTGCGGAGTCCCTCGGGGAGCCGGTGGCCGCAGAAGACGCGCTCGCCGCGCGCGTAGTGCGTCCAGATGCTTGTCGAGGTCACGCCCGTCACGTAGGCGCGCACCACCATCTCGACCGGCAGGGGCACACACTCGATCGCCTCGAGGACGTTCGGGTCGGGCTGGGAGATCATGTGGTTCGGCGCGACGCTCCGCGTGCGCTCGAACCAGAAGGCGGAGAGCCGGTTCAGCACCTGGCCCTTCAGCGGCAGCGTGCCGAGCACGCGATCGAAGGCGCTGATGCGGTCGGTGACGACGAGCAGGCGGCGGCCGTCCGGCGTCGTGTAGCAGTCCCGCACCTTGCCCTCGTAGCGGGCGAAGGGGCCCGCGAGCGAGGTGCGCTCGAGCACCCTGCCGAGCGCGGTGCGCAGATCGTCCTCGGTGACCATGGGGCGCGGCTTACCCGGGCTCGCGGGCCGAGTCGACAGGTTTCGAAGGCGCCGGCCGAGTTCCCTCCCCCGCGCCCGCCCTGGAGCCCCGTTGGTCTCCGGCCGGGGGGGTGGTAATAGGGCCGCCCATGGCAAACCGAAGAAAGATCGCCCTAATCGGCGCCGGCAACATCGGCGGGGAGCTCGCGGCCCTCATCGCGCGCAAGGAGCTCGGGGACGTCGTGCTGTTCGACATCCCCCAGAAGACGGACTTCGCGAAAGGCAAGGCGCTCGACCTCGAGCAGAACGGCGCCGTGCTGGGCTACGACGCCTCGATCAAGGGCACCTCGAGCTGGGCGGACTGTGCAGGGGCCGACGTCCTCATCGTCACGGCCGGCATCCCGCGCAAGCCGGGCCAGAGCCGTGACGACCTTGTCGCGACGAACCTGCCGATCATTCGCAGCGTGGCCGACGGCGCGAAGGAGCACTGCCCGAACGCGCTGGTGATCGTCATCTCGAACCCGATCGACGCCATGGTCTACGAGTTCAAGCGCCGCACCGGCTTCCCGCGCGAGCGCGTGCTCGGCATGGCGGGCGTGCTCGACAGCGCGCGCTTCCAGCTGTTCCTGGCGCGCGAGGCGAACGTGTCCGTGAAGGACGTGCGCGCGATGGTCCTCGGCGGCCACGGCGATGACATGGTGCCCATCCCGTCGGCGTGCACGATCAACGGCGTGCGCGCGACCGAGCTCATCAGCAAGGAGAAGCTCGACGCGCTCATCGCGAGGACCCGCAAGGGCGGCGGCGAGATCGTCCAGCTCATGGGGACGAGCGCCTACTACGCGCCCGCATCGAGCGCCGTCGCGATGGCCGAGAGCTACCTGCTCGACCAGAAGCGGCTGCTCCCCGTCGCGGCCTACCTGGACGGCGAGTACGGCTACAAGGACATCTTCATGGGCGTGCCGGTCATCCTCGGCGGCAAGGGCATCGAGAAGATCGTCGAGCTGCCGCTGACCGCAGAAGAGAAGGAGATGCTCGCGAAGAGCGCGAAGAGCGTGCAGGGCATCACCGACGTGGTGAAGGCCGCGAGCTAGCGCCGGTCGCGCGGCGCGCCGCGCGTCACGAAGCGCGCGAAGAGAACGCGCGCCAGGAGCGGGAGGGAGAGGAGAGAGCGAAGGGCTCTCCCTCTCCCTCGGCGCTTCAGCGGTTCACATCGCACCGCCGTAGAGGCCATCCAGCACGGCCGTCAGCTCGCGCCGGGAATCGCGGGCGAGCTCGCCTGCGCTCGCGCCGCCCGCCGGCATCTCGGTGGCCGCGACGCCTTCCCCTGCGGCGATGTCGCTGATGCGCTGGCAGATCAGGTTCATCATCTGCCAGCCCTCGGTGAGCGCGCCCCGCAGCGGGCCGAGGTCCAGGCCGGGGAAGCCCTTCAGAAGGCTGTGCCCGAGCTTGAAGTGCTCGGCGTCCACCTCGGCGTGCGTCGCGAAGTAGTCCGAGTCGGGGAAGATCTGCTGCGCCGCCGTGAGGAGGATGTCGGCGCAGCGCTCGATGACGAAGTGGACGAGGACCGTCCGCTCCTCGGTGGACGCCGAGCCCATCCGCTCGATGAACCACGACGACGCCGCGGCGATGCCGCGGTCCCAGGACGGCGAGCTCCGCGGGTCGTGCATCCTGGAGAGCCTCCGGTTGTGCCCGACCTCGTCGGCGAGGTGGCGCTCGGCGATCGCGATGGCCCCGGGGTGCGACTCGAAGACGACCCTGGCGCACAGGACCTTCTGGAACGCGTTCGACCAGATCTGGAGCGCCCCGAGCATCCGCCGCTTCACGTCGTCCCGGAGGGCGCGCTCGGACCGGATGAGCTGCATCAAGGGGCTGCCCGCGAACTCCCGCGCGTGGACCTCGTTCTCCTCGACGAGGAGATCCACGGGGGACACGGCGCGATCCGGGGACGCCTCGTCCGCGCTGTCCTCCCGCCCGAGCGCCGCGCACAGACACGGCGTGTCCCAGCGAGGCTCGCTTTCGTCGAGCTCCTCGAGATGGATGGATATGGCGGAGAGCCCGCCCGGCGCGCCGCCCACGAGCCCCTGCAGCCCGCCGGGAGGGACCATCACGACGTCTCCCGCCTGGACGCTGCAGGGCGAGTCCCCGATGACCTCGCCCGAGCCTTCGGTCACGACGAGCATGCCTTTGCCTAGGAGCGCACGAGGCCTGAGCGGCTGACCTTCGAGCAGGCGTACCCATCGCAAGGACAGGTGGCAGACTTCGGGCAGGTAAGCCGAGAGCTCCGAATGTTTCCGGAGTTCCTTGAACAGCCCCAGCAGGGTGCGCTCATCCGCCTTGAGAGACTCGATCGCGAGGATGTCGGCTGTGTTGACTACGCGCATCTACACGGTCCTCCGGGTCGACATGATGGTGCGTCGACTCTGCACGGCTTGATCGCCTGTGTCTAGATCACACTCGGGCATGAAGGCGAATCGTACGGACCTAAAAAGGAAGGATTCCCGCGGTTCTTTTCATTCACGCTTCCCGCTCCCTGCGCCGCCGATTCTCAGCATCTCTATTTTTCTGCTCGTCTGTTTATCTGCCCCTCTGCTCCCCTGCCCCGCTCCTGCCGTGATTCCGTGATTCCGTGATTCCGTGCGAGACCGCCGTGTGTTGTGGCAGGATGCGTGCATGAGCCAGCCGCAGCTCGTACCCGCCATCCGTCGCGCCGCCGAGGCGGACCTGCCGGCGATCGTCCATCTCTTCTCGATCCCGGACGAGGGCAACGCGAAGACGGACCACCCCGGCCCGCCGCTCGATCCGCGCTACCGCGAGGCGCTCGCCGCCATCGCGGAAGATCCGAACAACGCGCTGCTCGTCGCGGAGGTCGAGGGGCGCGTCGCCGGCGCGTTCCACCTGACCATCATCCAGTACGTGGCGAACCGCGGAGCACGGGTGGCGCAGATCGAGAACGTCATCGTGGACCCGAGCCTGCGGGGCCGCGGGGTCGGCGAGGCGATGATGCGATGGGCCATCGACGAGGCGCGGCGGCGGGGGTGTTTCCGGGTGCAGCTCACCTCGAACAAGGCGCGGCTGCGCGCGCACCGCTTCTACGAGCGGCTCGGCTTCGTGGCGAGCCACGAGGGGATGAAGCTGAAGCTGTAGACACGAGCAGCCGCGCGGCCAGCGGGATCGCCACGGCGCGGGGGGCGCCGCCTCAGCGGCCGCTCACGAGGAGCGGCCCCCCCTCGGCCCCGAGCAGCGACAGCGGGAAGACCTGCGCTCCGGCCAGCACGTCGCCGCAATAGCGCTCCACGTCGGGGCCGCGCAGCGGCAAGGCCGCGAGCTCGTCCAGCGTGACCCAGCGCGCCTCGAGCGAGTGCTCGTCCGGCTGGCTCTTCGGGGGCGTGGCGTCCCGAGGGCGCGCGAGGAAGATCACCCGGAAGCGCGCCTGCAAGGGGCCCGGGCTGTGCTCGATGCGCAGGATGCCCTCCAGCTCCACCGGGACGCCCGTCTCCTCCAGCGCCTCGCGCCGCGCCCCCTCCGCGAACGTCTCCCCGGGCTCGACGCGGCCCGCCGGCAGATACCAGAGCTGGTCGTGCTTGCGCTCGTGCACGAGGAGGAACCGGTTCCGGTGCCTCACCAGCACCACAGCGATGCACCAGGTCGGGATGGCCGTGCGCGACATGATCGAACCTGCGACAGCTTATCCCGGGGCGCCGTTCGCCAGAAGGGGGGACGCGAGGATCACCCCGGCGCCGCGCCAGCCGGAGCCGCAGCCCCGGGGGGCTCGCTCGGCACCGCGAACGCGGCGATGGTGAGCACCGCCATGAGGGCGCCGAACACGAGGAGCCCCATGAACAAGGCGATCCCGGCGTGCAGCGCCACGGTGGCGACGACCCAGGGCAGCCGCGTGCGGCGCGGCCAGATCAGGAAGCCATAGCCGATCTCCACGAGCAGCACCGTCCACCCGGCGACCGCCGCGAGCCAGGGGGCGCCGGCGAGCCACGACAGGTCGAACTGCCGGTATTCGGGCAACATGACCGAACGCCAGATCGCCTCGCCGTCCCACCACGGCTCGCCCGATGCCTTTCCCAGCCCGCTGACGAGGTAGGCGAACGAGAGGTGCAGCTGCACAACGCGCAACCCGAGCCGGGCTGCCGGCGTGGGCCCTCCCCGCGCGCGCCCGAGCCGGCGATCCATGGAGAAGGCGGCCTCCGAGGGCATCCAGAGGAGATAGAAGAGAAAGATGCTGGCGAAGCTGTCCACGCCATAGACGGTGGAGCTCGCGGTCGTCACCAGCATCAGGTGGGTGAGCCACGCCAGGAAGGCCGCGGCCCTCGTGCACCAACCGACCAGGAGCGCGGCGAGGGCAACCACGTAGATCACCCCCGTGCCCAGGATGACCGGATCCTCCCCGATCCCGAGCGGGGCAAGGAGCTCCACCGCCCAGCCGATGCGTGGAAGATCGGTCCTCGCGAACACGTCGCGCAGAGGCCCCTGGAGGATCCCGGACCGGCCGTAGAGCTCGAAGAGCGCGGGCGCGACGAGCGCCGCTTGAAGCAAGAGCACGGCCGCGAGCCCGATGCGGAGGGCCGCGAGCGGCGCCGCGGAGGCCGGCGCGAGCGCGAAGCGCTCGATCGCGCCGAGGACGCGCGCGGGCTCGCCGCCCGCGGCCGCCCCGCGGAGGCCGATCGAAGGGTCCTTCACCGCGCACCCCCGCTCGCCTCTCGAGAGGTCCGGAGCTTCGAGCGGATCATGAACTTCGCCTCGTACTGCAGGTTCCAGCTGGACCGCTTCCCCTCCCGGTACTCCCGCATCGACGGCAGATCGCACGTCTCCAGTCGGACGAGGATGCTCTCGGCCGCGGGGTGTCTCGCCAGCACCTTGCCCGCCCACGAGGCGGCGATCGAGCGCTGGATCGTCGGATCCTCCACGCTCAAGAAAGGCGTGATGAGGTTCAGTATCCGGATCTCCGTCTCGCGGCTGGCGCCCGACTCGAGGGCGTCGGTGAGGGTCGCGCCGCCGGCACCCGAGACGTGAAAGCTGGCCCTGGGCAGCGGGGTGATGCTGTCCGCGAAGAAGGCATAGCCGCTCTCGGCCCCGGAGAGCGCGCCGTAAACCGCGAGCGCCCGCGCAAGCCGACCGTCTCCCTCGGGATGGATCTGGAGAGCCCCCATGACGACGAGGCCTAGATGGCCCACGACGGCGATCAGGGCTGCGGCGTGACTCCGGCTGTTCCGCTTTCCCTCCATGCAGCTCCCTCCGGGTGTGCCCGCCTGCGAGCGACCGCGAACCTGACCGACGAGGGCGAGACGGGGAGAGGGCCGCCCGTCCCGCTCTCCTGCCGCGGCGCCGGCGCCCTCAGCGGTCCGTCCTGTCCCCTCTCGGGCGTCCGCGGGCCGAGGGTGCGAAGCCCTCCATCGGACCGCCGCCGGTCATGTCACCGCCAGTGCCCGTACCAGAGACCATGCCAATGACCGTGCCAGTGACCATGCCAATGACCATGACCGTGCCAATGACCGTGCCCGTGCCAGTACCCATGCCAGGGCCTGTACCAATGACCATACCAGGACGCGTACCAGGGACCGTACCAGGGCCGCTGGCGTGCAGGACGAGCGTCGGCTGCATCCGCGGCGACGGGAGCTCGTGTTTCCGCGATGAGGACGAGCTCCTCGACGGGCGTCGTGGGTGAGGCCGAGGCGAGCTGCGCTGCCCCGAGGCATGCGAGCGGCGCGGCCAGCAGGCCGATGATGTTGATGCGCTTCATGTCCATCCCCCCGTGTGACGGCTGCTCATGACGAGCGCGAACGGCCGAGTGTCCTCAACACCCATGCAAGCCGCACGCCCCGGCTGCATCCGGCGGACGGTCGTCGCTTCCCCGATCTCGGGGTGACAATCACGATAAAGCGGAGCTCACGCACCTCGCCCGGCGCGCGGCTCGACGCGACCGGCGACGGCAGATCCTGCGCTATTCGTGCGCTGTTGCTGCGCTATTCCTGCCAGAGAACGCCGAGCTCGATCTCCACGGCGTCGAACGGCGCCGCGCGCAGGGTGACGTCACCCTCCCACGCGCCCACGCGCGCGAACCGCCCACCGTCGATGCGGTAGACCTCCAGGAGCCGGAGCCGCGGGTCGATCAGCCAGTAGTGCGCAACGAGCTCGCGCGCGTAGATCTCCATCTTGTCGCGGCGGTCGAGCGCCTCGGTGGACGGCGAGATCACCTCGCACACCCAGTCGGGCGCGAGGAAGATCGCCGCGTTCCGCATCGGGATCTGCGGCATCCGGTCGCGGCGCCACGCGGCGATGTCAGGGATCACGATGTCTGGATCGGTGCCGAGGTGCAGCTCGGGCTCGACCAGCAGCGCCCACCGGCCAGGCCCCTTGATGCCCCGACGAAATGGCAGGTACAGCTCGCCCGCGAGCACCGACGTCACGTTGCGGGAGGACACGGAGGGCCGCGGCGTCGCGTGGAGGACGCCGTTCAGGACCTCCGCCACCTGATTCGGCGGCGTGTCAAGCACATCCTGGTACGTGGCGCGACGGGCGCAGTCAGACATGGTCGGATGTTAGCATGCACGCCGCGCGCGGCGGCTCGCCCGGCGAAAATCCGTGAGCAGCCCCCCTCCGATCGCCGCGGGTTCGTTGTAGATTCCGCCGCCATGAGCGAAGCAGCCCCCTCCCCCACGCAACGCCCCCGTCCGCTCGTCCTCTGCATCCTCGATGGATTCGGCGAGCGCGAAGAAAAGGACCAGAACGCGATCGCCCTCGCCGCGATGCCGAACCTCGACGCGATCAAGCGCGACTCCGAGAAGACGCTGATCGGGACGAGCGGCCCGGACGTCGGGCTCCCGGTGGGGCAGATGGGCAACAGCGAGGTCGGCCACCTGAACTTCGGCGCGGGGAGGATCGCGCTGATGGACATCTCGCGCATCGACGTCGCGATCGCCGAGAACAAGCTCGGCTCGAACGAGATCATCGACCGGACGTTCCGGATCGCGCAGGACCGCAAGTGCCGGGTGCACCTCTTCGGGCTCGTCTCCGACGGCGGCGTCCACTCGTCGCTCGACCACTTCCTCGCGCTGATCAAGCTCGCGAAGTTCCACGAGGTGCCCCTCGTCCTGCACGCGTTCCTCGACGGCCGCGACACGCCGCCGAAGAGCGCGTGGGGCTACGTCGAGAAGATCGAGGAGGCGCTCCAGGGCGTCGGCGTCATCGGCACCATCTCGGGCCGGTACTACGCCATGGACCGGGACAAGCGCTGGGACCGCGTCATGAAGGCCTACACCGCGATCGTGCGCGGCGACGCGCCGCGGGCCGACACGGCGTTCGACGCGATCCAGCAGTCGTACGCGGCCGGGAAGACGGACGAGTTCGTCGAGCCCGTCCGCATCGGCGACTATAACGGCATCAAGGGCGACTTCGTGGCCGACTTCGCCTCGCAGGAGCCCCGCTGGGAGTGGCAGGGCGAAGAGGTCGGCCTCTCCGTCAACTTCAGGCCCGACCGGATGCGTGAGATCTCGGCGATGCTCACGCGACGGAACCTGCCGGACGAGGTGCTGGAGCTCCTCTCGGACCGGGGCAAGCCGGTCTTCGCCTTCCAGGAGCACTGTTACAGCGGCATGACCGAGTACGACGCGGCGCTGAAGCTGCCGGTCGCGTTCCCGAAGGACGAGGTGACCGAGTCGTTCCCCGAGGTGATCGCCGGCGCCGGGCTCACGCAGCTCCGGTGCGCGGAGACCGAGAAGTACGCGCACGTCACGTACTTCTTCAACGGCGGCCGCGAGGAGACGTTCCCGGGCGAGGACAGGAAGCTCGTGCCCTCGCCGCGCGACGTCGCCACCTACGACAAGAAGCCGGAGATGAGCGCGGCGGGCGTCGCGAGCGAGGTCGTGGCCGCGATCAAGAGCGGCAAGTACGACTTCATCCTGGTGAACTTCGCGAACCCGGACATGGTCGGGCACACCGGCATCCTCGAGGCCGCCATCCACGCCAACGAGGCGGTCGACAAGGGGCTCGGCGCCATCGGGGACGCCGTGCGCGAGGCCGGCGGCGCGCTGATCATCACCGCGGACCACGGCAACTGCGAGCTGATGAAGGACGAGCACGGCAACCCGCACACCGCCCACACGCTCAACCCGGTGCCGCTCTACTACCTGAACAAGAACGACCCCGGCATCGTGCTCCGGTCCGGCGGCCGCATCTGCGACGTGGCGCCGACGATGCTCGAGATCCTCGGCCTCCCGCAGCCCGCGGCGATGACGGGGCGCACGCTCCGCATCCGACAGCGGTAAGTGGGCGCCGACCAGAGGCAGCTCGGCCCGTACATCCTGCGCGAGGCCGTCTCGTCGCGGGCGCTCACCGTGACGTACCGGGCCGAGCACGCGGGGCTCGGCCGGGCGGCGCTGATCAAGACGCTCAAGCCCACGGTGTCGGCCGCGAGCGCGTTCGCGGCCGGCCTCGAGCGCGAGGCGAAGATCCTCGCGCGCATCCGGCACCCCAACATCATCGACATCCACGACTTCCAGCGCGACGAGGACCGGATATGGCTCGTGCTGGAGCCGCTCTCGGGGCCGACGCTCGCGGCCCTGTGCGCGCGCGCTGGCCGCCTCGACGAGGGCGCCGCGGCGGCCATCGCGCTGGAGATCGCGCGCGGCCTCGGGCACGCGCACGAGCGGGGCGTCGTGCACCGCGAGCTGCGCCCCGAGCGCGTCATCGTCACGCCCGCGGGCGGGGTGAAGATCCTGGAGTTCGCTGCGGCGTCCGACGGCCGGCAACCCTCGCTGCCGGAGCCGTTCGAGGGCAGCGACACGTTCGCGCGGCCCGACTACATGGCGCCGGAGCAGATCCTCGGGGCGGAGCCCGGGCCTCAGGCGGACGTGTTCGCGCTCGGCGTTGTGCTGTTCGAGATGCTCACCGGCGTGCGCCCGTTCGACGAGCCGAAGGCGGGGCTGGAGGATGCCAATCGTACGTCGAACCGCGCGTCCAACCACGCGTCGAACCGCGCGTCGGGCGCGCCCGGCGCGCCGCGTGAGCGCGACGAGGACCGGTGGGCCGAGGGCAGGGCCGTCGCCCACCGGATCCGCAACGCGCCGCCGCAGCCGCTGCGGGGGCTCGTGCCCGACGTGTCGCGCGGCCTGGAGCGCGTGGTGCTCCGGTGCCTCGAGAAAGAGCCGGAGCAGCGCTACGACAGCGGCCGCGCCGTCGCGGACGCCCTGGCCGAGGAGCTCGCGGAGCGCGGCCATCCGCAGCCGCGCGCCCTCATCACGAGGGCCCTCGCGGCGGCCAAGCTCGGCGGCGACGAGCTGCCGCCCGCGCAGGCGCCCTCCGCGCGCCCCGCCGCCGAGCAGCGCAGCGCGCCGTCGCTCGCGCCCGACGTGGGCCGGCTCGTCGGCATCTTGGCCCTGGTCGTCGCGGGCGGCGCGCTCATCGAGCTCAGCCTCCGCCAGCACGACGCCGCGGAGCCGCCCAGCGCCGAGGTCAGGCAGCCCGGCGGGCGCTCGGAGGAGCGCGGCTACCTGAAGGTCCTCGCCAGGCCGTGGGCGGAGGTCGTCATCGATGGGGAGCTCATCGACGTGACGCCGATGGCGCGGGCGATCCCGCTCCAGGCCGGGCGGCACTACGTCACGTTCCGGCACCCGAACGCGCCCGAGGAGAAGCGCACGATCACCGTCTCCGAGGGGCAGACCGTCACGCTCGACGTGAGCATGCGGATCGATCGCGGCGCGATCGACGCGGGCGCGCCGCCGGTTCCGGACAGGGACGCGTCGCCCTGACGGCGACGCCGGCCGCACCTACACGGCGCCGCCCGCCTCCCCCGCGCCGTTTGAGCCCCCCGCGTCTCCCTCGCCGCTCGCGCCGCCCGCGCGGCGGCGGAGCGCCTCGAGCGCGAGGAGCGGCCGCTCCCGCTTCTCGTGAAGCTCGCCGAGGCACTGGCCGCTGCCGCGCTCGAGCGCGCGGCAGCAGTCGGGCCGCACCTCGTAGATCGAGCACAGGAAGCGGCCGTGCTCCGCGTCCAGCGTGAGCGCGGCGCAGCGGCCGTCCTCGATGCGCATGTAGCAGCGGTTGCCGATGAAGCGCGTGAACCCCCGCGCGCGATCGTCCATGCGATCGTGGTCGCAGCCGAAGACCCGGACGTACTCCGGCAGGGCCGAGAAGCAGCAGGTGCCGCACGCGGTGCACTCGGGGACGACCGCATCTCCCCCGCCGCGCGCGCCGCCCGCGCGCGCCGCGCCCGTCGCGCCCCGCTCGCCCTTGCGCGTCAGAGCCGGACCTCCACGTGCGTCCCGCGCTTCAGGTCGTCGAGCCACTTCTGCTTGGCCTTCGTCATGATCTCCGCCTGCAGCCGCTGGAGGACCTCCGGGCGAGCCGCCTCGAGCGTCGTGAAGCGGGACGGCTGGCGGCTCAGGAGCTTCATGACCACGAACGCGTCGCCCGCGCGCATCGGCCCGGTCACGCCGCCCGGCTCGATCGCCATCAGCGCGGCCTCGAGCTCCGGGGCCATCACCTCGCGCTGGCCGGTCACCGCGGCCTGCGTCCCCTGCGGCGCGCGGACCCCGAGGTCGCCGCCCTCGTCGCGGGTCGCGGAGTCGTCCGAGAACTGCCCCGCGAGCGCCGCGAAATCCTCGCCGCCGCGCGCGCGCTCCGCGAGCGCCGCGGCGAGCGCGCGGCGCTCCTCGACCGCCTCGGCGCTCGATCCGGGCAGGACGCGCAGGACGATCCACGCCGGGTGGTAGTCGCGCCGCCGGCGCTCCTCGCGCACCAGCCGATCGAAGGCCGACCGCACGTCCTGCTCGGTGATGCGCACGCGGCCCTTCACCCGGAGCTGCAGCATCTTGCCCTCGAGGATCTGCCGGCGGATCTCGTCGCGGTACTCCTGCTCGGTGAGCCCCGAGCTCGCCCGCGCCGT
Source organism: Sorangium sp. So ce117 (assembly GCF_051524395.1). Taxonomy (NCBI): domain Bacteria; kingdom Pseudomonadati; phylum Myxococcota; order Polyangiales; family Polyangiaceae; genus Sorangium; species Sorangium sp. So ce117. The sequence continues at coordinate 1,599,839 of NZ_CP150309.1, read as the reverse complement.
CCGGAACAGCTCCTCGACCGTCATCTGCTCCGCGGCCGCGATGTTCCGGAAGGCGTTCTCGATCTCCTCGGAGGTCACGCGGACATTGGCCTTCTCGGCGGCCTGGCCCTCGAGCTCCTCGTCCACCATCTTCTGGAGGAGATCGCGGAAGACCTGCGACTCGGCCGCCGCCTGCTGCGCGCCCGGCGGGACCCTGGCCTGGATCTGCAGCAGGAAGGGGCGAGCCCGCTGCCGCAGATCCGAGAGCAGGATGGCGCGATCGCCGACGACGGCGACGATCCGCTCGCTCACGACCGCGTGGGCGAGCGGCGAGGCGAAGGCGGCGGCGGCGACGAGCCCGGCGAGGGCGAGGCGGAGCGGAACACGCATCGCGCGGCTCTACCACCGGGCCCCAGGCGGTTCCACGCGTTTCCGGCCCCGCGCGGGCGGGGGTTGCCCCGGACTCAGCCGGAGCCGGGGTACACCGTCCGACGGGAGGCGCGCTCGCGGACGGCCTCGCGCGCGAGCGCGTCGGCGCGCTCGTTGAGCAGCACGCCGGCGTGCCCCGGCACATACACGAGGCGCGCGCGCGGCCGCTCGGCGAGCGCGCCGCGCAGCGAGGCGATGAGCTCGGCGTTCGCCTTCGCCTTCCACCCCTTCTGGAGCACGCCGATCGAGTACTGGCTGTCCGTGTGGATGACGATGGGCCGCCCCGGCTCGTCCACCTCCTCGAGCGAGCGGAGGATGGCCGTCAGCTCGGCGATGTTGTTGGTCGCGGTGCCGAGGAACTCGCTGCGCTCGATCCGCCGGCCGCCGTCGATGACCACCACGCCGAGCCCCGCGGGCCCCGGGTTCCCCGAGCACGCGCCGTCCGCGTAGACGATGACAGCCCCTTCCGGGACGGGCGCCGCGCCGGCCTCCCCCCGCGCCGGCGCCTTGCGCTGCGCGCGCCCGGCCGGCGCTGGGGCGGCCGCGCCCCCCTCGGGCTGCTCGCCGGCGCGCGCCTTCACGACCGCCTCCGCAGGCCCACAGGTGTCGTCGGGCAACACCTTCGGGTCGAGCACGGTCAGGTTGTCGGCGCGCGCCTTGTACCTGCGGCCGTCGTGCGGCTTGTAGCGGATCTCGACGCCGCCGCCCTCCTCCGCGACCAGGGCGCCGGCGGCGTCGGCGCGAGCATAGACGGTTTGACCTCGAAGCGATGCGCGGACCCAGGGCACGAGCGCACCCTGGCATGGATCGAAGGCCGCCGGTACGGGAGACCACGCCAGGCGAGCACGGCCGATCGGGCCGGCCGGGCGCGGCCGCGCCTGCCCTCGTCGCAGCCCTCGCGGCGCGCAGGGCGGACAGCGTGGCTGGCGGCGCGCGCGCGGCCGCGCCGCCCTGCGATCACGGGTCGATGCAGAGCGCGAGGGACCACGCGGTCAGCGTACCGGAGTCGGACCCGGCGTCGTCCCCGACCCGGAGCGTCCACGTGCCGTTCGCCGGCCCCGAGAGGAAGGCCGCGAACGACGACTCCGGGCGGAAGCAGCCGCGAAACGGCGCCATCGCCCCCGTGACCGCGCTCGCGCAGCCCATGTCGAAGACGGTCCTCCGGTAGTTGTCGCCGGAGCCGCCGTTGTCGCTCGACACATCGACCGTCGCGCCAGCCGGAGAGGTGAGCGAGATATCGAGATCTCCGTCGAACGAATGCGCGATATCGAGCTCGAGCGTCACGCGCCGGATCGCGCCCCTCGAGACGACAGGGAGGACGCTGGCAGCGACGGCGCGATCCGTGACGGTCTTGGGGATGTCCGTGGACGACTGCACCCACAGCACCTGCCCGGGCGAGCACGCGCTGACGGCATCGTCGCAGCCGAGCGCGCAGTCCGGGTCGGCGCAGTCCGTCTCGCCGTCGAGGTCATCGTCCGCCGCGTCGCCGCAGTTGCGCTCCTTGGAGTACGTGCACACGCTCGGCGTGCCCCGGCAGGTGTACCGCGCTTCCACGACGCAGCCCGCGCTGCAGCCGTCGCCGCTCGACGTGTTGGCGTCGTCGCAGCCCTCGACGCCGTCCCGCACGAAGCCGTCGCCGCACCTCGCGGCGCGGCAGGTGATAGGACAGCCGTCGGCGCTGTCGGCGTCGCCGTCGTCGCACTCCTCGCCGGCCTGGATCGCGCCGTCGCCGCAGCCGTCGAGCAGGCACCCTGGGCTGCACCCGTCGCCCGCGCTCCGGTTCCCGTCGTCACACGCCTCGACGCCGGCGCGGACGAACCCGTCCCCACACACGGCGCGCGCGCAGCCCGTCGGGCAGGCGTCGGTGTTGCTCGCGTTTCCGTCGTCGCACGCCTCGACGCCGGCGCGGACGAACCCGTCCCCGCACGAGGCGGCGACGCACGTGGTGAGGCACGCGTCCGTGCTGCTCGTATTGCCGTCATCACACGCCTCCGCGGCGGCGTTGACCACGCCGTCGCCGCAGACCGGCGCGGCGCAGGTGCCTGCGGCGCTGCACACGTGGCTCAGGCAATCGCGCCCGACGGCGCAGCGCATTCCGGCGGCGCACCCGACGCACGCGGGGCCGCCGCAGTCGATATCGGTCTCCGCCCCGTTCCGGGCGATGTCGGTGCACGACGGGAGGCACGTCGTCCCTGAACAGCGGCCGCCCAGGCAGTCGCCGTCCGCGGCGCACGCCTTGCCGGTGGCGCAAGGCGAGCACGCCGGTCCGCCGCAGTCGACGTCGGTCTCCGGCCCGTTCGTCGCGCCGTCGGCGCACGACGACGCTCGGCACCTGCCGTCCGCGCAGATCCCGCTCCGGCAGTCCGCGCCGGCGAGGCAGGCCTCGAGATCCGCGCACGGCACGCACTCCGAGCCGCCGCAGTCGACGCCGGTCTCGGCGCCGTTCATCGCGCCATCGCCGCAATCGGGCGCGACACAGCTGTTCTCGACGCAGATGTTGCTCAGGCAATCGCCAGCGACGAGACACTCGACACAAGCGCCGTTCCCATCGCAATAGCGCGCTCCGATCGCGTCGGGTCCGCCGCACTCCGTGGTCGCCGGCGCCGGAAGGTTCTTCGGCGCCCCGGCGACGCACACGTCGGCCGAGCACGGGTCTCCGTCGGAGAAGGCGTCTTGGTCGTCGTCGAGCTCGATCACGGCGCCATGCCCATCGCAAACGCGCGCCTTGCAGTCGCCCAGCACCTGATCGCCCACGGGCTTTCCCCGCGGCGCGTCGTCGAGGGCGCATCGGCCGCCTTCGCAGGTGCGCAGCTGACACGCGCCGTCGACCCCGGGGCAGTCCGCGGCCGTGACGCAAGGCGCTCCGTCCCCTCCGCCCCCGCCGTGCTCGCCGCCTCCGCCGTTCCCGCCGCTCCCGCCGTTCCCGCCGCCGGCGGCCTCCGGCCCCGGCGCCTGCCGGGGACGATCGCAGTCGACCGCGGTCAAAGCAGCAGCGATGACGAGCGGCGACAGAACCTTCGTGAACGGAGCGCTTCTGAAGAGGTCCGCTCGCACTGACACCTCGATTCCTCCGCTTCTGGCGGGAACGGCGACGTCCCTTCAAGGCTCGATCCGAGCCTGACGGACGCGCAGGCGGTCGATCATCGGCGCACTAGACTGATATGGAATCGAGAGGACGCCAGCAGCCAAACGGATCGGGAGAGCCCCTATCGCCACGCGCGGCGCTCGCAGCGCGCCGGGCCCTCGACCGCGCCATGGCGGCGGGCAGCTCGCCGCCGCGTACGCCTACCGGCCGCCGCATGAGCTCCCACCGGACTCGATCCATGCAGGCGTAGGCGGTGGGCGAGTTTCCCGACGCCGTACGGCGCGCGGTCTACGGCCCCGCGCAGCCGTGATGTTCGTCCCGGGGCTCGGGACGCGAAGAGTTGGCCGTTGCGAGCTGCGCATACAGCGCGGCGTACTCCGCCATGATCGTCCTGCTCGCATAGCGGCGCACGGCGCGCCGGCGCGCGGCCTCGCCGAGCTGCGCCCGCAGGGAAAGGTCGTCGCGCAGGGATCGGAGCGCGCCCCGCAGCGCGTCCTCGTCTCTCGGCGCCACCAGGAGGGCCACCCGACGGCCCTCGCCCTGGATCACCTCCGGCACCGCGCCGACCGGCGTGACGACACAGGGCAGGCCGCTGGCCATGGCCTCCAGCAACGCGTTGGGCAGCCCCTCGCCATGGCTCGGTAGGCAGAAGACGTCCGCGTCGCGGTAGACAGCGGGCATCGCGTCTTCGGGCACCTCACCGAGCAGGCTCAGGCGGCCTTGCCGATCGAGCTCCGCGAGCGCCTCGTCGAGGCGGCGGGACGGGCCGGCAGCGCCGCTTGCGTCGCGAGGCCCCGCCAGCGCGAGGGTCAGGCCCTCGACCGCCAGCACGGCCCGCGCGAGCTCCAGGACCCCCTTCTGCGGCGTGACGAGCCCCGCGAAGAGCACCCGCAGCGGCTGGCCGGGCGAGCGCGGCGCGGCAGCGGGGTGGAAGCCGCCGGTGTCGACCGGGTTGGCGATCCGGAGGACGCGGCCGCCTGGAACCAGGGCCTGCACGTAACACCGCAGCTCCTCCGAGAGCGTGATGACGGCTGCGGCGCGGCCCAGCACGGCGCGCACGGCCTGCCGAGCCGGCCACGGCAGGGCCCGATGCCAGGCGATGATCTGCGGCGACAGGCGCAGGTGGAGCACGGCCGGCACCCCCGCGCGACGGCACAGCTCCACCGCGAGGCCGTCGCGCGCGGTCGCCCAGAACAGGGTGGTGCACAGATGAACGACATCCGGCCGGCGTCGCGCGAGCAGCCGGTGGAGCGCAGCCAGCGCCTCGCCCGCGCGGACCACGCGCGCGGGACGGAGCCTGCTCGTCGGATCGGTCGAGGCGCCTCGGGGCGAGGTGTCGATGACGTCCGCCTCGATGCCCGCCTCTGCCGCCGCGTCGAGGTAGTTCCGCATCCACCGCGTGATTCCGCCGGCGGGCGGCGGCAGGGGGCCCCAGAGCGCGACGCGCATGTCCCTAGAAGCGCGCGTCGGCCTCGATCTGGGCCCAGCGCTCGCGGAACCACGCCACGGTGCGCGCGAGCCCCTCGCGCAGGCCCGTCTGCGCCTCGAAGCCAAGGAGTCGACGGGCCTTGTCGGTGGACGCGACCCGACGGCGCTGCGTATCCCACGCCCGGCGCTCGACGAACCGGACGCCGGCGCGGTTGCCCGTCAACTCGTTGATGGCTCTCGCGACGTCGAGGATGGCGATCTCCTCGCCCGACGCCAGGTTGAACGCCTCGCCCGAGGCGGACGCCGCGGTGCCCGCGCGGAGAAATCCATCGACGATGTCACCCACGTAGGTGAACGAGCGGGTCTCCTCTCCCGTCCCGGTGATCGGCAGCGCCTCGCCGCGCAGGGCCCAGTAGACGAAGTTGGGGATCACATTGCGGTATCGGCCAGGGACCTCGCCCGGACCATACGAGTTGAAGGGGCGGATCCGCACGGTGCTCAGCCCGTCGTGGCCGGCCGGATGACAGCAGAAATAATTGCAATAGAGCTCGCCGAGCAGCTTGGTGGCCTGGTAAGGCGTGTGGACATCGAGCGCGAGGTGCTCCTCGTGGACGGGCCGCGGCGGGTCGCTGCCGTAGGGCGCGCACCCGGACGAGGCGAAGACGACGCGCTGCGCCCCGCTGCGCCGCGCGTGCTGCAGCACCCGCAATGTGCCAAGGCCGTTGACCTCGAGATCGCGCTCCGGGTTGTCCACCGAGTTCTGGTTCGCGAACAGCGCGGCGAGGTGGAAGACATGCGACGGCTGCTCCCGGAACACCGCCGCGAGCAAGCCGTCATCAACGACGCTCCCCTCCACGAAGCGCACGTTGCGCCGCGCCGGGACGCCCCAGCGGGAAGAGGAGGAGAGGTCGTCCACCACGATCACCTCCGCGCCCGCGTCGGCCAGGGCCGCCGTGAGCGAGCCGCCGATCGCGCCCGCCCCACCGGTCACGATGATCCGCCGGTCCTTGTAATTCTGCATGGTCCCCACCGCTGTGCCTGTCGTCTCGCAAATGGAACGATGCCCACCGCAATGCCCCGGTGCATTGCGTCCTTCGGTACCCCTCAGCCCCGCGCCGGCGCGCCAGCTCACGAAAAAGGGCGCGCCAGCTTCTTCACGACGGTGCTTCACCCGCTGCGCGCGCGAAGATCTCCTCATAACGACGCACGAGCGGCTCGCGCGTGAACCAGCGAAGGAAATAGAGCCGGCCGGCCTCCCCCATCGCGCGCCGCGCTTGCGGCGTCATGCCGTGAAACCGCCGCACGGCGTCCGCGAGCGCCGCCGGGTCCTCGGGCTCGCAGGCGAGCCCCGCCCCGCTGCTCCGCACCAGATCGGCTGGATCCCCGCCCGCCGCGACGAGCACCGGCCTGGCCGCGGCCATGTAGGCCGGGATCTTCGAGGGGATCGTGATCTCGAAGCGCGGATCGCGCCGGAGGTGCGAGAGCGCCACATCGGCCAGCGCGAAGAAATGCGGCATGCGCTCATGGGGTTGCTGGCCGATGAAGACGACGTTCGAGAGGGCCCGCGCCGCAGCTTCGCGCCGGAGCCTGAGCGCGTCGTTCCCGTCCCCGACCATCACGAACCGCACGTCGGTGAGGTCGCGCAACCGCTCGGCCGCGTCGAGCACGCTGGAGAGGGCCTGAGCAGGGCCCATGTTGCCGGCGAAGAGGACGACGAACCGCCCTGACAGCCCGTGCTCCGCCGCGAGCTGCGGGTCGGGCTCCACCGGCCTGTAGATCCGATCGTCGGCCCAGTTCGGGATCAGGTGCACCTTGTCTGTCGAGACGCCTTTGCGGGAGAGCTCGCGCTCTAGCCCCGGGCTGATGACGGTGATCGCCGCGGCGCGCCGGAAGAGGGCGCGGTTCACGCGATCGATGCCGGCGAACACGAGCCTGTTGTCGAGCATGCCCGAGGCCGCCGCGGTCTCGGGCCAGAGGTCCTGGACCTCATAGACCCACGGTATCCGGCGGAGCGCGGCGAGCCACGAGGCGGCGATGGCGTGGCCCGGTGGGGGGTTATGGACCCAGGCGACGTCCGCCGGCCCGGAGAGGGCAGTCCCGAGCAGCGCGGTCGAGGCGGCGAAGCTCGCGTAGTTGAGCGTCCGCCGCACGCGCGATCGGCTGTGATCAGGGTAGCTCGGGAGGCGTATCACCCTGCTGCCGCTCGCGTGCTCCACGTCCCAGAGGCGCTGTCGGTACCCTGGATAAGTGCGGCCATGCGGGTAGTTCGGGAACGCGGTCACCACCGTCACCTGGTGCCCGCGCTCGGCCAGCGCCTCTGCGAGCAGATGGGGGCGCGCGACCGGCTCGGGGTGATACCATTGCGACAGGAGGAGAATCTTCACTCACCGCACTTCGATGCACCGGCGCTCGCGGGCATTCACGCGATGCACGGTGGGCGGCGCCGGTATATCGCCGCCGGGTCCGACGGCCGGCGCCCGCCTCGATGGGACGGGCGACGATCACGCCTCGGCACCATTACGAGGGGCGGGGGGCGTCACGGTGATGTCGCTGGCGTCGCGGGTCGCGCCAGACGGCTGCGACTCTCCCGCCGGGAGCGGCTCGAGCAGCGCTGCGAAGATGCACCCCCGGCGGAGCCGCCGCGTCAGTACTCGACGTCCTGCTTGAAGATGAGCTCCGAGGACGGCGACCCGGGATTGGCCGTCTTCTCGAGGCTGATGACGAGCTCGAACCGGGTGAGCGGCACGCTCACGTCCTTGAGCTTGCCGGTGCGGGCATCGGGGTCGAAGGTGAGCGCGCCGATCCGCTGCCAGGGCGAGTCGCTGTCCGGGCGCGCCCAGACGACGTAGGCGGCGCCGCTCGAGTCGAGGCGATCGGGCGGCGGGAGGTCCTTCGCGTTGATGTCGAGGCGGGTCATGGCCGCGTCGAAGTTGACGTCGGCGATGATCACGGCGTCCGCGCCCGGCGCCTTCCCCATGCCCTGCGGCGTGTAGCGCAGCGGGCCGCCGCAGCCCGCCATCAGCGCGCACGCAAACGCCACGACAGCGAGCCGCAGCACCCTGGAAACATGTCCTCTCATCTCGGTAGCTCCTCCTTCGTCTCTCTGCTGCGGGCGAAGACGCCTCGCGAGCCGCCAGCACCGGCTGGCGGCCGAAACAGCTGCGGCATCATAGCCGCTTTCGGCCACGCCGACGGCGCTCGACGCAGCAGGAGGCGGCCTGGCCCGCCGGACGTGCTCGACGCGCCGGAAACCCCGCCGCCTCGCGCGCCCGGCCGGCGAGGCGCCGTCCGCGAGCGCAGTGCACGCCCCCGGCGTCGGGGAACGGCGCGGATCGGACGGATCGCGTGGCGGAGCGCCGCCCATCGACTAAAGTCTCGAAATCGAGATGGATTTGGCACACACACGGCTCGGAGCTCGGGGGGATCGCTGGTCGACCGGGCGGGGAGTCCTCGATGTTCGAACACCGGCGTCCGACGTCGTGACGAGGCGCCTCGAGGGGTACGCGTCGCTCGATCTCATCGAGCCGGCGATCAGGCACCTGGAGACCCTCGTCGAGGCGGGCGTGCACCCGGTCTTGTTCGACGATTTCGAGCTCGGCACCGGCTATGACAGCGACGTCCGGGCCAGGCTCACGGCGTGGCACCTGCGGAACCCCGGCAAGCTGAAGGAGGTCCATATCCTCGTGCGGCCCGGGCTCGTCGCCATGGGCGTCACGGTCGCCAACCTCGCCACGGGCGGCCGCTTCAACGTGTACACCGACCGCTCCGCGTTCGAGTGGGCGCTCGCGGGCGTGCTGACGTCGAGGATCACGTCGGGGCCCGCCTCGTCGGTTCGCGCGCCGTCCCTGCGCTGACGAGCGCCCCCGACCGCGCGGGTAGGCGGCTCGCGCGCCCTCGACCCGAGCTCAGGGGTGCTGCACGGCCCCGTTCGCCGGAGCACCCCTGGCGCCGAGCGTGATCTCGCTCATCCGCTCCGGGTGCTTCCCTTCGATGCCCTCGTAGTGATGGCGGATCGCCGCCATGTCGGCCTCGATGTCGCCCGTCGGGTGGAACACGTGGAGGATCCCGCCCCGCTTGCGGGGGAAATCGAGGTATCCGAGGAGGATCGGGACGCCGGCGCCGAGCGCGACGTAGTAGAAGCCCGTCTTCCAGCGCTTCGTGCGCGAGCGCGTGCCCTCGGGCGCGATGACCAGGATGAGCTCGTCGCGCTCCTTCAGCACGTCGACCACGGCCGCGACGAGGTTGTTCCGGTCGCGGCGGTCGACGGGAACGCCGCCGAGCCACTTGAAGAAGAAGCCGAACGGCGGCTCGAAGAGCGTGTGCTTGCCGAGCCAGGAGAACTCGAGGTCGAGCACGTAGCTGACCGCGAGCGTGAACGGGAAATCCCAGTTCGAGGTGTGGGGCGCCGCGATGATCACCGCCTTCGACGGGAGCTCCGTCATGCCCTCCACGCGCCAGCCGAACACGGACAACCAGGTGCGGCCGACGAACCGGCGAACGGCGCGGCGCGCGGCGGAGAAACGTGGAGCAGGTGCGTTCGACATGGAGGACCTCGACGGTAAGCAGCCGGAGGTTCGTCGCTGCCCGGGTGGAAGTCACGTCACCTTTCCGTCATCCCGCGCTCGATCAACCAACGCCGCTCGATCAACCAACGCCGCTCGATCAAGTAACGCCGCTCGATCAACGCCGCTCGATCAACGCCGTTCGATTCCGTGCGGCTTGCCCTCGCCGTAGCCCGCCAGCGTCTGCACCCCGATGACGGCCTTGTCGTGGAGCTCGTCGAGGTTCGCCGCGCCGGCGTAGGTGCACGCCGACTGCACGCCGGTGATCATCTCGATCAAGATGGCGCCGACGCTCTCGCGCCCCTCGTGGATGTAGATGCGGGACGTCGAGATGCCCTCGCGGAAGAAGGCCTTCTTGGCGCGCTCGAACGCGTCGAGGTCGGCGGTGCGCTCGCTGACCGCGCGGGCGCTCGCCATGCCGTAGTTCTCCTTGTAGAGCAGCCCGTCGCGGTCCTCCATGACGTCGCCCGGGCTCTCGTACGTGCCGGCGAGCGTCGTCCCGACCATGACGCGCGAGGCGCCGGCGGCGAGGTAGAGCGCGACGTCGCGCGGGTGACGGACGCCGCCGTCGGCCCAGACGCGCTTGCCGTGGCGGCGCGCCTCGCGGGCGCACGCGAGCACCGAGGAGAACGTCGGGCGGCCGGCGCCGGTCTGCATGCGCGTCGTGCACATCGCGCCGGGGCCGACGTTCACCTTCACGATGCCGGCGCCCGCCTCGATGAGCGCCCGCGTGCCCTCCGCCGTGCAGACGTTGCCAGCCACGAGCGGGACGGCGTCGCCGACGGCGCCACGCACGGCGCGGATCGCCTCGATCATCCGGCGCTGGTGGCCGTGCGCGGTGTCGAGCACGATCGCAGAGACGCCGATCTCGAGCAGGCGCGCGGCGCTCTGGGCCGCCTGCGCGGAGATCCCGATCGCCGCCGCGACCATGAGCTCGCCGCCGCCGTCGAGCGTCGGCTTGAGCAGCTCGAGCCGCACGGCGTCGTCGCGCGTCAGCACGCCGTGGAGCCGCCCGTCGCCGTCGAGCACGGGGACGGCCTTCACGCGGGCGTCCTCCATCAGCAGGAAGGCCGTCCGGTTCGGCGTGCCAGCCGGGATGGTGATGAGGCGCGACGACATGAGCGCGGACGCGGGCGTGTACTGGTCCCGGTCGCGCAGGTCGGCGTGGGTGACGATGCCCATCGGCCGCCGCTCGTCGTCGACCACGACCACCATGTCGTGCGATCGCTTGCGGATGATGCCGTGCACGTCGCGGAGCGTCGCCCGCGGGGAGACCGAGAGGGGCGTGTCGTAGCGCGGGTCGGCGCGCTTGATGTGGCCGACGATGCGCTCGACCGTGTCGAGATCCATGTCCTGCGGGAGCACGCCGAGGCCGCCGAAGCGGGCCATCGTCTCCGCCATCCGCTTGCCGGTGACCGCGTTCATGTTCGCCGAGACGATCGGGTGCGAGCCGCCAGGGAAGTCCGCCGGGCGCAGGTCGGTCTCGAGGCGGGAGCCGCCGGCGAAGTACCCGGGGGTCAGGAACACGTCTTCGAGGGCGAGCTCCAGGCTCTCGTCATGCTCGGGGTGGAGAAAGCGCATGCACAGCTCCGAGGAAGGGGGATGGCGCCGCGAAGGCGGCGCGGCGCGCGCCAGTCTAGTGCCTGACGGCAGGGCGGGGGTCGGCGCTGGTTGCGCGACGGCCCCCTCCCCGCCGGGCCACCGGGTTCAGGGAGGCTGGCGGGCGCGCCGGGCGGCCGCGTCGGTGATGACGCGGTCCAGGATCTCGGCCACGCTGGCCGCGGCCGCCTCGGACGACAGCTCCGCGGGCGGAGGCACCGGGACCGGCAGCGCGCCCGTCTCCCGGAAGCGCGCGAGGTGGCGCGCGAGCGCGGCGGCGATGCCGTCGATGTCGTCCGGCGCGACGCGCGCATTGTCGCCCCGGTACGAGAGGAGCTCGTCGACCTCCCGGTTCGCCGTCACGCTGACGACGGGCATCCCCGACGCGATGTAGTCGTAGGTCTTGGCCGAGATGCGCAGCACGACATGGGGGCTGAACATCGCGAGCAGCACGTGCGCTCGCCTGAGCTCGCCGAGCACGCCGCGGTGCGGGACCAGGGGGAGCGCCTCGACGTACGGCGTGAGCCCCATGCGCTCGAAGCAGCCGCGGTCGTGCTCGGACATCCGGCCGATCTGCCGGAACACGACGTCGCCGGGCGCGAGCCGCTCGCGGTCGATGAACCGCCGCAGCGCGGCGCCTATCTGGTCGGCGGAGACCTCCTCGCGGATCGTGCCCAGGTGGAGCACGACGAAGCGGCGGGGCGGCTCCGGCTCGGGCGCCTGTGAGTACAGCGCGAGATCGAAGTGGTTGCGTACGAACGACGACTTCGACGAGAGCTCGGGGAAGCGCGCGCGGTAGGCCTCGAGCGCGGCCCGGGTGTTGAAGATCACGTGGTCGGCGCCCTCGATCCAGCGGCGCTCCAGGCGCGGGACGATGGCGCGCCGGGCCCGCTCGGCCAGGCCGGACGGCGGCCCGCTCCCCGTCTCGTGCAGCGAGTACGGGTCGCGCATGTCGAGGACGAGCGGCACGCCGAGCGCCCGCTTCACGTGGAGGCCGACCGGGCAGGCAGAGTACGGCCCGGCGCTCACCACGACGGCCTGCGCGCCGGTGCGGCGGGCCAGGGCCACCGCCGCGCGCGCCCCGCGCGGCGCGTGCGCGATCCAGCGATCGGTGAGCGCCTGGAACGGGCGGAGCCCGACGAGCGGCCCCGCGCGCCCCGCGGGGAGCGGCGCCCGCGCGCGGAGGGCGCGCAGCGCGGCGCCCGCGGCGAGGACGGCCGGATCGAGGTACTCGTCGAAGACCTCGACCTCGGGCGGCAGCGCGGCGAGCAGCCCGTCGTCGCGCGGATCCTCGGGGAAGGTCCCCGACAGGACGGCGACGCGGAAGCCGTGGCGCGGCAGGTGCCGCGCGAGCTTCACCCAGCGGAAGGCGCCGACGCTGGTCTGGGGCGCGAAGGCGGGGGAGATCAGCAGGAAGGGGCGCACGTTCGGTTCTCTCGCGGGCAAGCTGGCGTCCACGACGTCAACCCTCGCCGCGCACCCCGCGCTCGAGCAGGTCCGCGTAGAGCGCGAACAGCGCTTCGAAGTGCTCGTCGCTCGTGGGCAGCCGCTCCCCCGCGGCCCGCGCCGCCGCGACGCGCTCCTCCCGCGGGCGCGCGAGCACCCGCTCGATCGCGGCGGCCACCTCGCCGGGCGAGGCGCGCGGCGCGTACACCTCGGCGGCGCCGGGCTGCACGAAATCCATCGCGGCGCCGGCGGCCGGGACGACGAGCGGCAGGCCCGAGCACAGCGCCTCGCCCAGCACGAAGCCGAACGTCTCGGCGGCGCCCCCGTGGACGAAGACGTCGGCGCTGGCGTGCAGCGCGGCGTAGGTGGCGCGGTCCTTGGCGAAGCCGAGGAAGGTCACCTGCGGAAGGGCGGCCGCGCGGCGCTCGAGCCGCGCCCGCTCGGGCCCGTCGCCCAGCACCGCGAGGGCGACCGGGCGCCGCGCCGCGAGCTCTCTCACCGCGTCGATCACGAGCGCCACCCGCTTCTCGACGGCGAGCCGGCACGCGACGAGGAGCAGCGCGGCCGACGGCTCGTCCGCGAACCGGCCGAGCAGGCTGCGGCGCAGCGCCGCGTCCGCGCGGGCGGGGTCGAAGTCGCCGCGCTTCACGCCGAAGGTGACGCGGTGGACGCGCTCGCAGCCGTGGCTGCGGAGCTGCTCCGCGATGAACGTCCCGGGGGCGATCGTCGCGTCGAACCGCCGCGACAGCGCGCGCGGCCAGGCGAACAGCGCGCCCTCGAGCGCCCGGGCGACCGCGCGCGGGCGCACCCGGTCGAGCAGCGGCGCCGCGTAGGTGCTGATCTGATCCGAGTGGTACACGAACGTGCGGAGCGGGACCTCGCGGGCGCTCGCCGCGACGAGCGCGGCCGTGTACGGCGCGCTCGCCTGCACCACGTCCGGCGCCTCGCGGCGGATGATCGCCCGCGCCGCGCCGAGCCGGAGGAGCGCGTGGTAGGTCGGGTCGTACGGCATCGGTGGGCCGGCCACCCGCACGATGCGGCCCCGCTCGAGCGGGACGACCTCGTCGCGCGGCCCGGGCGCCACGACGACGATCTCGTGGCCGCGCCGGCTCCCCTGGCGCACCAGCTCCTCCAGGTAGGACCGCACGCCGCCCCCGCGGGACGAGAAGAACTCCGCGACGTCGAGGATCTTCACGAGTGGTTGCTCCCGCGCAGGAGGAGGCCGCCCTTCCACGAGCGCCGCATCCGCGCCGAGCGGTTCATGACGTGGAGCAGCGCCGGGAGGAACAGGAGCGCGCACGCGACGCACGCCAGCTCGCCGCTGACCGCGACCCAGCCGAACGAGTTCAGCGCCTGGTTGTCGGCGAAGACGAGCGACCCGTAGCCCAGCACGGTCGTGTAGCTGCAGAGGGCCACGGGGCCGGCCGAGCGCTTGAGCGCGAGCGACACGTCGCCGCCGAGCAGCCGCGCGCGATCGAAGACGTTGAAGGGGTACTCGCAGCCGATGCCGAACGTGATCGGGAGCGCGATGAAGTTCAGGAAGTTGATCTTGACGTCGAGCGCCGCCATGGCAGTGGCCGTCGCGAGCACGCCGAGCACGAGGGACAGGAGGACCGCGAGCGCGCCCGCCATGCTGCCCGTCGCGAGCACCACGACGGCCGTGACCGCGAGGAGCGAGGCCGCCGTCGCCAGCGGGCCGTCGCGCTCCATCGACCGGATCATCTCGGCGAAGACCGTCGGCCTGCTCGCCGTGACGACGTGGGTCCCGTCAGGGAGGACCACGTTGCCTGTCGTGTCGGCCATCCGCAGGAGGTTCCTGCCGTTCGAGAACGAGACGTTGTTCTTGTACTTCACGTAGAACACCGTCCCCACGACGCCGTTGTTCTCCTCGAACCTGCGGCGGATGAGGTCGGGCAGGTCCTTCGGGCCGATGACGCGCAGCGACTCCGGCGGCTTCATGCTGAGGACGCGCTCCCGCTCCTCGGGGCGCAGGGCCTTCAGCACCCGCGGGGTCAGCCGGTCCCGGATGCGCTCCAGGACCTCGATCTTCCGCTGCTGCTCCTCGGCCGTGCCGGGGAGGGCGTCGGCGATCGTCGCGACGTCGGCCACGAGCTGGCCCTGCGGATCCTTCGCGTCGTTCGCCAGGATCTGCGCCTTGATGGCCGGCACCTGCTCGGGGGTGTCCGCGAGCATCATCGCGCCGGCGACGTTCATCTTCCCGCCGAAGACCTCGGACGCCTTGAGCGACCAGCTCCCCGCGCCCTTCTCCCGCGAGCTCTTCGAGCCGAGGCGCGCGAAGTTGTACTCCCAGGGGTCCCGGATGTACGCGGGGAGCTTCCACGCGGCGAGCGCGACGATGACCGGCGCGACAGCGAGGAACGCGAGCGGCCACCGCGACGTCACGCGCGCGAGCGCCCGCGCGCCGGGCCCCGCGGTGCCCTCGTCCGAGACGCGCGGCGCCGGATCGCGCATCCAGGGCGGGAGCCTCGCCTGGATGCGCTCGATCGCGACGAGCGTCGCGGGCACGAGCGGCACGATGGACGCCCACACCATGATCATCCCGACGAAGCCGATCGTGCCGAACTGGCTGAACCCGCGGAAGTGCGTGATCGTGAGCGATCCGTAGGCGATCGCCGCCACGCTCGCCCCGACGAGCTCGGCGCGGAACGCGTTGATGACCGCCTCGCGCCGCGCCTCGTCCGCGGGCATGCCGCGCGCGCGGAAGTCGCGGTACCTCGACAGGAGCACGATCGGGTAGTTGACCCCGTTGCCGACGATGATCGCCCCGAGGAAGGCGCCGACCGTGTTGACGTAGCCGTAGGTCAGGGTCGCGAACGCGTACCCCGCGCTGGCGCCGAGGGCCGTGGGGAGCAGGATCACCAGCAGCGACCAGGGCGAGCGGTAGTAGATCATCACGCCGCCGACGATCAGCACGAGCGCGATGACGGTGGCCCACACCGCCTCGCTCACGAGCGACTTCTGCTCCGCGATGGCGTTCGGGATGTCGCCCGCGTACCCGACCTGCATGGCCGGGTGGAACGCCGCAGGATCGAGGCGCGAGACGAGCGCGGTCACCTGGTCGAAGAGCTCCGCCGCGCGGCGATCGCCCATCCCGGCGCTGCGCGAGACGATGCGGAGCGCGACCATGCGCCCGTCGGGCGTGGCGAAGTAGCCGCTCGGGAAC
Source organism: Sorangium sp. So ce117 (assembly GCF_051524395.1). Lineage (NCBI taxonomy): Bacteria > Pseudomonadati > Myxococcota > Polyangiales > Polyangiaceae > Sorangium > Sorangium sp. So ce117. Next base: position 1,584,127 of record NZ_CP150309.1, on the reverse strand, counting down.
TCGTCGATCTTCTTCAGGCGCCGCTGGAGCTCCTGCCAGGTCTCGTCGAGCGACAGCCCCTTTTTGGCCGGCGCCGGCGCCGCCGCCGCGCCCGCCGCGCCCACGTCGCCGGCATCACCTCCGGGTGCCCCGGGAGCCTCCAGATCCTCGATAAGGCCGCTCCGCAGCGCGAGCTCCAGCTCGATCGCCTCGTCCGCCGCCTCGAGCTCGCGGACGCTCGCGTAGAGCCACTTGTTCGCGTCGAAGAAGCTGCGGACCTCCTTCGTGCCGGACTCCAGGTAGCGGATGAGCGCCGGCGGCCCGCACGCCGCCCGGCAGGCGTCGTCGGCGCACGCGGCGGCGCAGGCCGCGCGCTTCCGGAGCGGCTCGTTCAGCTGCTCCGCGAGCGCGTCGATGAACCGCTCGTTCGCGCCGCGATCCGGCGACTCGGCGATGACGATGAGCTGCGCTCCACCGTCCACGCGCTGGGCCTGCCGCTCGTAGGCCTGGAACGCGGGACTGTCGCGCGGCAAGAGCTCGCGGAGCTCCGTGCGCAGCTCGAGCCGCGACGCGTACCCCCATAGCCCTGCCATGGAGAGGAGGGCGAGCGTGATGACGAGCCAGGGACGGCGCCCGCTGATATCGACGAGCGCACCGATCATCCTGAGGAGCATTCGAAGGACACCTCGAAACCGGGAACACCTCGAAGCGGCCGCGTGCGGGCCGGCTTCGGGCCGGTCTTACCACGCGCGCTAGGCGCAGAACGACGGCTGGATACCCTTGGGCCGCGGCGCCGCCGCGGGGCGCAGGTGGCCGAACGCGAAGAGTCCGCCGGTGAAGCCCATCCAGGTGCGGAAGTGACGGAAAGTCTCCAGCCACTGGAGCGCCTTCGGCCCGTCGACGAGCGGGCGCAGGTTGGATTGCCTCGCGTGCTCGCGCGCGTGCGCGAACGCGTTCGCGAGCATGCGCTGCACGACGAGGGGCGAGGACCGCTCGCGCGCCCGCTGCGCGGCCGCGCTCCCGAGCCGCGCGGCGGCGAGCGGGTCGCGCGTGAGCGCGAGCACGGCCTTGCCGAACGCGGCGTTCGCGCTCTCCTCGGCGATCGACCCGCGGCCCGGGTCGATGAGCAGGCCGTTGTGGCCGCTCTGGATCTGCGAGCTCACGCCCATGCCGTCGGCGAACGCGACCGTCGGGGAGCCGCACCAGAGCGCCTCGCTGAGCACGTTTCCGAACGTCTCGCTCAGCGAGGCGTGCAGGAAGAGGTTCGCGTGCCGGTAGTAGTCCGAGATCTGGCTGTACGGCACCTCGCCCGTGAAGATGACCCGGCGCGCGACGCCCAGCTCGCGCGCGAGCGCCGCGTACGCCGCGCTGTCCGGCCCGTCGCCGACGAGCGTGAGCGTCGCCTGCGGCTCGTGCGGGGCGATGTGCTCGGCGAAGATGCGGATCAGCCGGTGCTGCGACTTCTCCCGGGTGTGGCGGCCCGCGCAGACGAGGCGGGGGCCGCGCGGGTCGAGCCCGCGCTCCTCGAGCAGCTGCACGTAGGGATCGGGGCCGAGCGGGCGCTCGAACACGTCCTCGGGGACCATCCGCGGGATGACGTGGATGGGCACCGTCACGCCCCGTTCGCGCCAGTAATCGCGCAGGCCCTCGCTCAGCACGACGAGGCCGTCTCCCTGGTTGTACAGGTCCACGAAGAGCCGCTCCATCGGCGCGCGGAGCGTCTTGTGGAGCACCGTGTGGACCGCGCCGATCCGGGAGACCCGCTCCGGCAGGAGCACGTCGTACGCGGCCGCGAGGTGCGTCGTGTTCACGCAGAGCAGCGGGACGCCGCGCATCTTGCGCAGCCAGATGCCGAACTCGACGAGCAGGGTCGTGGTCTGCGCAAAGCAGATGTCAAAATCCCACCGCATCGGATCGAGCACCGAGGATCCCACGGGGATCGGCAGGTGCACGCCCGGGTAGGTGCGCAGCGGCAGGCTGGGCAAGGCGACGGTGCCGGGAGGGATCTCGTCGGCCGAGGCATCCGGATCCCGAGGTCCGATCAGTGTTGCCTGGTGACCACAGGTGTTGAGCGCGCGATACAGGGCCCGCGTCTGGAAGACGGCGCCATTCGCGTAAGGAATGCGCGTGAAATCGCTGAGGATGGCGACCTTGAGGGGCCGCCCGTTGGCGCCGGAGAGGGCAGCGAAGGGATTCTCTGGAATGGCCGCTTGCGCCCTGACGGAGGAGAGCCCTCCCCGCGCGGGTCCCGTCGACGGCGTGTTGCGCGCCGGCGCGATCGCCTCGTGCGGCGCGCGATCGCTCCGGTGGTCGCTGAGCGGCAGAATTGCATCCATCGTCATCTTCGTTGCTCCTGGAGAAGCGGCGCGAACCGTGGTCGATGACCGACCGAGGCGCGCAGCGTGACGGGCGGTAGGGCGTCGGTGTCGCGCCCGCGACAGCCGTGTCGCGCTGCGGCCGCGAGCGCTGCCTGCTGCTCGGCACAGCAGCCATTCCTCGTCGGCCGATCGGCCTGTCGGCAGTGGGCGTAATTAGCAAAGCTCATGCCGCTTGTGTCGACTTCAACCACGGTGCGAGGTGCGAACGTCGCGATGCACCTCGTCACGAGGGGCCCGCGCACGCCTCCTCCAGCAGGGTGAGCACGGCGGAAGGCGCGCTCGGCAGCGCGCGCTCCAGGTCGATGCGAGCAAAGTCGGCGGCGCGGCAGCGATCGAAGAAGCGCGCCACGACGGCCGGCGAGAGCGCCGCGAGCGAGCTCGCGACCGCGACGCCGGCCCGCTCGGCGAGGAGCGCGTTGAGCGTCTGCTCGTTGTGGCGGTCGTCGTAGAGCGCGAGCACGGGCTTGCCGGCGAGCACGCACTCGGCGAGGACGTTGCTGCCGGCGGTGGTCACGACCGCCGACGCGCCCTCGAGGTGACCGAGGAACGCGCCCGGATCGAAGGGGCGCGCCTCGACGCCGGGCACGTCGAGGCCCGGGTCGCCGAACGAGATGACGCGCCGGCCGTCGCGCGCGACGAGCTCGAGCACGCGGCGCGCGTCGCACTCGCTGAAGTAACAGACGACGGCCCCGGGCTCGCCGGCGCGCGCGGGGGCGAGCCGGCGCTCGGGCCGCGCGACGAGGGTGCCCGGCGTCTCCGGGTCGATCGGCAGGAAGTGGACGGCGACCGCGCGGCGCGCCCGGCTGGAGGCCCAGGTCGTGCGCCGGCACGCGAGCACCCGCAGCCTCGGCAGCCCCTCGGGCAGGCGGCAGCGCGAGAAGACGAGATCGTGGCCGAGCGCGACGGCTGGGATCCCGAGCGCGCGCGCGGCGAGCAGCGACGGGACGTCGCCGTCGCTCACGATGGCGTCGGGCCGGAAGCCCGCTTGCTCGACGATCTCCTTCGCCAGGCGGCGCGGGAGCTCGATCACGCCCGCGAGCCCGCGGCGGATCGGCCGCACGAGGCGGTGCTCCGGGAGCGCGCCGAGCAGGTCCGCCGCCTGGCCGCCGCCGTAGATCCGGAGCTCGTGGCCGCGCTCGCGGAGGGCTCCCAGGATCGGGAGCGCGCGGCTCGCGTGCCCGCGCCCGCGCCCGTGGACGTAGTAGCCGATCTTCGCCACGGGCCGTCAGCGCGCCGGCGCGCCGCAGCAGCCGCGCGCGCGAGAGAGGGCCCGTCCCAGGATCACGCGCGGGCCGATGGCCGCCCGCGCGGGGGCCGCGCCGGCGAGCACGCCATTGCGGACCGCGATGATCACGAGCGCACGTCTCTGCTTCATCCCATTTCCCCGCGGATCGCCGCCGAGATCGCCGCCATGGCGGGGGTCTCGGCGCGAGCGCGGAGCGCCTCTACAACGGACGCCCCGCCGACGGAACCCCGGAGGCGCGCTCGCCGCGCCGCGCCCGGGCGGCGCTCGCGTGGCGCGTACGACGTGGGCGACGTGTGTGACGCGTGCGATGCGCGCCACACGTACGTTGCGTGCGACACGTGCGATGCGTCATTTCTCGCTCCTCCAGACGGGCGACGTGCGCTTTGACTCCGCGCCAGCGCAGGGCTCCAATGACGCCCGCGACACGGCCCGCGCCGCACCATGACCGCCTCGAGCAGCCTTCATTCGACGGGATCCCAGGGACCTCGAAGCATCAGCTCGGCGGACGAGCGCCGCGCGATGGCGCGGGGCCTCCCCACGGCGCTCGTGACCTGGCCCACGTTCGCGGCGCTCGACGTGTTCGTGGTGCTCGCGGTGTTTCCGAGCGCCTCGGTCACCCGGCTGCTGCTCTACCGGCTGCTCGGCGAGGTCATCCTGCTCTGGCTGTACCTCCTCGCCCGACGCGAGCAGACCTCGGCCGAGCTCCTCGACGCGGCGCACGTCTTCGCGGTCTGGAGCACGGGGGGGCTCATCTCCGTGATGGCGCTGGAGTTCGGGGATCTGACCTGGAACTACATGCACGGGCTGTCGATCGTGATGCTCGTCGACGCGACGATCCTGCCAACGCACTTCTCGCGATCGCTCCGGATGACGATCCCGGTGGCGCTCAGCTTCCCCATCATCATGGGCGCGGGGGCGTCCCTCGACCCGGCGCTCGCGGCGCAGTGGACGTCGCCGCGGTCGCTCGTGATCTTCGCCTGCAACTACATCTTCGTGCTCGCCACCGCGATCCTGGTGTCGGCGGCGAGCCACGGCCTCTGGTCGGCGCGCCAGCAGGTCTACGAGGCCCGCAAGCTCGGCCGCTACCGGCTCGTGGCGCCGGTCGGTCGGGGCGGGCAGAACGAGGTGTGGCTCGCCTGGGACGAGTCGCTGCGCCGCGACGTGGCGCTGAAGCTGCTCCGCAGCGAGAGCAAGTCCGAGGGCGACGTGCGCAGCTTCGAGCGCGAGGCGCGCGCGACGAGCCGGCTCACGTCGCCGCACACGATCCGGATCTTCGATTTCGGCGCGAGCAGCGACGGCATCTTCTACATCGCGATGGAGCACCTGGCCGGCGCCGACCTGGCCACCCTTGTGCGCGATCACGGCCCGATGCCGCCCTCCCGGGTCGTCCACTTCGCGCGGCAGGCCTGCCTCTCGCTGGCGGAGGCGCACGACGCGGGCGTCATCCACCGCGACATCAAGCCCCACAACCTCTACATCACGCGCGTGGGGGACGAGCAGGACGTGCTCAAGGTGCTCGACTTCGGGATCGCGAAGCAGGTGAGCCTGGAGGGAGACGCGAGCATGACGGACGTCGGCGTGATCAAGGGAACGCCGACGTACATGTCCCCGGAGATGATCTCGGCCGGCGCCGTGGACGCCCGGAGCGACATCTACTCGCTCGGGGTCACGCTCTATTACCTGCTGACGGGCGTGGCCCCCTTCGACGGCCGGAGCTTCGGCAAGCTCGTCTACTCGCACCTGACGATGCCGCCGATCCCGCCGTCGCTGCGCGCGCCCTGGCCGCTGTCGTCGGAGCTGGAAGATGTGGTGATGCGGTGCCTCGCCAAGCGGCCGGGCGACCGTTACCAGAGCGCGCGCGAGCTGCTCGCCGCGCTCGACGCATGCGAGCCGGCGCCGGCGTGGACGCCGGACGACGCAAGGAGCTTCTGGACGACGCGCGCCGCGATGCCGCGCGCCGAGCCGCCGCCCCCGGATCCCGGCCCCACGGTGCGCCTGCGGCCCGAAAAAGCCGTGCCCGTGGCCTGAGGCGGCCAGGGCGAGCGGGGGGCCTTCAGGCCTGGCCCGCCCCGAGCTGCGCGCCGTCGGGGAACCGCCTCGAGGGGGGCGGCGCTCGTCGCACGGACGCAGGAGGTTGCGCGTCCGCCTGGAGCGCGGGGCCCTTGTCGATCACGGGCATACGCAGCGGCGCGGGCGCGGGCGCAGGCGAGCGCCGCTCGCTCCGCGCCAGGACGAGCGTGTCGTGGAGCGCGCGAGCGCTCTCGTCCCACCCCTTGCACCCTGCGAGCGCCGAGATCCGCTCGGGATCGTAGGGCGCGGGCGCCGCGCGCGCCATGGCGCCGGCCAGGGCGGGGAGATCGCCGGGCGCGACGAGCTCGCCGAGCTCGGGGCGGCTGATCACGTCGGGGATGCCCCCGACCCGCGTCGCGACCACCCGTCGGCCCGACGCGAGCGACTCGATCACGACGTTGGGCGTGCCCTCGTGGTGGCTCGGCAGGACCAGCGCATCGCAGGCGGCGACCCAGCGCGCCACCTCGTGGTGCGGCAGGCGACCGGTCATCAGGACGCGCCCGCCGAGCCGCTCCGCCGCCGACCTGCAGGCCTGCTCGTCCGCGCCGCTCCCGACCAGCGCGAGGTCGACATCGGGGTGCGCGGCGGCGATGCGCTCGAACGCGGCGATCGCGTCGAGCGCACCCTTGTCGCGGAGCAGGTGGCCGACGTAGAGCAGCAGCCGGCGCTCCGCGGGGCGGCCCAGGGCGGCGCGGGCCTCGCGCCGGTCGCGCGGGTAGAACATGCCGCGATCGACGCCGTTCATGACGACATCGATGCGGTCGCGCGGGACGCCGAGCGCGTGCACCCCCTCGGCCAGCTGCTTGCTTACGGCGACGACGCGGGTCGCGCGCTGGAGACCCCACTCGAGCGAGGGCCTGACCGCCGGTTGCTGCGAGAGCACGTCGACGTCCGAGCCGTGCACCTTGACGACCGCCGGGACGCCGAGCAGCTCCGCGAGGCACACAGCGGCAAAGCCGTCCGGATAGGCGAACGAGCCGACGATGACGTCCGGCGCCGGACGGCGGCGCGCCAGCTCGAAGAGCATGGACGCCGCATAGAGCGGGCCATTGAGATAGGGCGCCACCTTGGGCACATAGAGGAATCGCGGGTGGCGCACCGGCAATCCCTCGATCACGTCCTCGCGAGGCGCGTCGCTCGACATGGACCACCGGGAGAACCTGGATGCCCCCGGAAACCAGGGGATCGTCGCGAAGACGTCGATGTCGCAATACCTCGAGAGCGCGGCGAACTGCCGCCGGTTGAACGGCGCCTGTCCCGGGTTCGTCGCGTTCGGGAAGATCTTGGTGATAAGCAGGATGCGCATACCTCTGCTCCTTCGGACTCGCCCGCTCGGCTCGACGGAAATCCTCCGATCAGCGGAGCATCTCGTCGCGCGGTCGAGCGGTGTCGAGCAGAGAACATGCCACTCCGAGAAAGCTGGAAACGAGGCAAGGAATGGGAGCGACGTGCCCGGACGAGCGATGAACGAACAGCCATGCCGCCCCAGCGAGGCAAATTGCCACGCGCCGTAGATGGCCTCGGCAGAAGAGGTGGGCAAACAGCGCGCAACGCTAGCGAGCGAGCGCGACAGTTGCAATGAGAACGGTATTTACAAAGAGAGCTTCGCGACGAACGCGTCGCCCTGGCCTGCGCTCGCGAGCGCCCCTTGACCGAAGTTGATGGCGCCGTAGAAGCGGCCGGCGATCAGCACGCTCGCGCCTGAGCCCGCCGCCACGTCGAGGCCGACCTGCGTCTGGACGTCGCCGAACAGCTTGCTGAACACGTGATCGCCCGAGGCGCCGAGCTTGACCAGGTAGACATCGGTCTTGCCTCGGCTCGTCAGCGCCCCTCCGCCGAAGTCCGCCGAGCCGAACAGCGGCCCCGCGAGCAGGAGATTGCCGGCGGAGTCCACCGCGACGCTCGCGCGCGCCCCGGTCTCGAAATCGGTGAGCAGCTGGTCCTCGTCGTCGCCGAAGCGCCGGCTCATGAGGTGCGCGCCGGCGCCGGAGAGCCTGGCGACGAACAGATCCCGCCCGCCGGCGCTCACCAGCGGATCGCCGCCGAGGTCGATGGTCGACGCGAACGTGCCCGTGAGCGCCACGTCGCCCGTCGCCGGGTGGACCGCGACGTCGTGGGCCTCGTCCGCCTCGGCGCCGCCGAACCGGGCGCTCCAGACGTGGTCGCCGGAAGGACGGAGCTTGGCGAGGAAGATGTCGGAGAGGCCGGCGCTCTCGAGCGGCGCGCCGCCGAGATCGATGGATCCCTCGAAATACCCCGCGACGAGCAGGTTGCCGTCGGCGTCGGCCGCGATCCCGTGGGCGTAGTCGTCGCCCTCGCCGCCGGCGCGCAGGGCGAGGAGCGTCCGGCCGTCGTCCGAGGCGAGGCGCAGCACGAAGGCGTCGCGCATGCCCGCGCTCGTGAGCTCGCCGGCGCCGAAGTCGACGGCGCCGTGGTAGCCGCCCGCCACGAGGACGTTGCCCGCCGCGTCGACGGCGATGCGGTCGCAGCGATCCGCGCCGGATCCGCCGAAGATCCTGCTCCAGATGTGCTCGCCGCCACCGCCCAGCTTGACGACGAAGACGTCGTCGCTCCCGTGCGACGCGAGCTCGCCGCCGCCGAGATCGACGCGGCCGAAGGCGCGGCCCGCCACGAGGACGCTGCCCGCCGCGTCGACCGCGAGCGCCATCGCGAACTGGTTGCCGTCGCCCGGGAACAGCTTGCTCCAGACGTGCGCGCCGAACCTGTCGAACTTCGCCACGAAGGCGTCCGTGCCGGTGGCCGTGAGCGGGCCGCCGCCGAGATCGACGGTCCCCTCCACCTGGCCGACCACGATCACGTTGCCGTCCGCGTCGAACGCGACGGAGCGGGCGTACTGGCCGTTCGCGTCGCCGAAGCCGCGGCTCCACACGTCCTCGCAGGCGGGCGTCGCGCCGTCGCAGTCCTCGTCGTCGGGCGTGTCGCACGCGTCGAACGCGGGCAGGACCTCGCCCATGCACGGGCCCCACGACGTGCCCTCCGCGTTGCAGACGCGCGTGCCGGCCACGCAGCGCCCGACGCCGTCCGTCCCCCCCGGGCCCGTGTAACACGCCTCCTGCGCGCCGGGCGTACACACGCAGCCGGGACAGCCGCAGTCGAGGCCGCTGCACGCGGCCGGCGTGAGCTCCGCGATCCAGGCGGCGACACACGCGATCTCCTCGGACGAGTAGGGGGCCCCGCCGAGCGGCATGCGCGCGCCGCACGAGGGCGCGTCGGTGAGCCGCACGTAGAGCGCGCTCTCCTCCGGCCGATCGGGGTCGGCGAGCACGCCGGCGCAGCTCGTGGCCGGGCGGCCGGCGACGCGATCGCCGACGCCGAGCGTGACGAGGTCGAGGCCGGCCGCGGGCTCGCCCGGCCCGTGGCAGCTCACGCCGCCGCACCGCTCGGCGAACACCGCGGGCACGTCGGCGCACGCGGCCTGCGGACCGCCGCCGTGCCCCCGGTCGAACCGCTCCTGATCGTCGATCGTCCCCGGACACCCCGCGAGCAGCGGCAAGGCCGGCGCGACGAGCGCCGCCGCCGTCAGCGCCGTCGCCGCCGTGAAGCGCCCGCCGCGACGGCCAGACACGGCGCGCGCCGCGCGCGCTGAGCGCACCTCACTCCCCATGATAAGCCACCCCCAGGTGAACGCTGAAGAGCTGGTCGAGCGCCCCGCCAGCGATGTACGTGTCCTCTGGCTCGGAGTCGAAGTCGTAGAAGAACCGCGCGTACGACGCGCCGGCGCGCGCCTCGAGCCCCGGCGCGAACGGGGCGGCGACCGCGACGCGGAGATCGACGCCGCCGGCGCTCGGCGCGCGGAAATGAGAGGCGAGGGCTCCCATCGAGAGGGGCGCCTGAACCCCTCCCCCGGCCTCCAGCGCGACCGGGCCGACCGGCAATCGCGCGTCCACCCCAACGCGCAAGGCGACGTAAGACACCGACGCGGCGTCGCGCGACGGGTCGCCCGTCGACTCGATATCGAAGTCGGTCCAGCGGAGTCCGCCGCTCGCGAACAGGACCGGCCCTTCCTGCCCGGCGAGGCGGTAACGGCCCCGGAGGCCCGCGTGGAGCCGGCTCCACGAGGTCGATACGCTCGCTCCGCCGGCGCCCTCCGAGTCGAGGCCGAGCGCGCGAGCGTACGAGAGCTCGACGCCGAGGTCGCGGAGCACCGGGACGGCGCTTCGCGCGAACGGGTACAGCTCGCCCCGGAGGGACGGCATGGGCACGCCCAGCACCTCGTAGGTGCGGAGGTTGTCGGAGAGCAGATCGCTATAGGACAGCGTACGACCCGCGATCTCGAGATCGACACCCGCGCTGAAGAGCGCCGTCCCCACGGCGGGAGGGCGGGCGCGCTGTGAGCGCTCGCCGCGCTCGGCGCGATCGGCGCTGGGATCGGCGAGCGCCGAGCCTGGCGAAAGGAGCGCCAGGAGCATCGACAGCGCCGAGAGCGCCGCGCCGAGCAGCGCGGCCGCAGAAGAGCGGCGCGCGCGGCGCCGCGGCGCCCGAGGAGAGAGAGGAGCGACAGGACAGGCGAGCGTTCGCCTTTGCATTGGGCGCGAGCATAGTCGCTCCGTACACCGCAGGTCGAGCCGCCTTCGAAGGCCGGAGTCCGCGGCAACGCCGTAAGACACGCGCGCACGGGATGATCACATCGGCCCCGTGCTCCCACTTGATTCGGCGGCTCCGAGCGCGGCTCCTATCCGGGAGCGACGGTTTGCCATACGCTCCTTGAAGATGGCGAGATGGCGCGCCACGCACACGGCCGCGCCGCGCACGCTGCACGGAGGGGAACGCGCCGTGCCCTGCTCGCGCTCGCCGACGAGGCACCATGGCTGAACCAAGAGCTCTCCGCTGGCCCATCGGCCTGCTCCTCCTCGCCTCCTGCTCAGGGCAGTTCGGCGATCTCCCCGCGAGCGACGACAACGACGACGGCGAGGCGACGGCGCCGCTCTGCGACTCCATCGAGCCAGGCGAGTCGCCGCTCCGCCGCATGACACGGGTGGAGTACGACAATACGATACTCGATCTCCTCGGCGACGACAGCCACCCTGCGAGGGGCTTCGTGCCCGAGGAGGAGTCGCTCGGCTTCAACAACCAGGCGGCGGCGCTCGTCGTGAGCCCGCTGCTCGCGGAGCAGTACATGACCGCCGCCGAGGGCATCGCGGCGCGCGCGGCGGGCAAGCTGCTCGGCGAGGCGCCCTCGTGCCGCGGGGCCGCGGCGGGCGCCGCGTGCCGCGGCGAGATCGCGGCGCTCATCGCGTCGCTCGGCAAGCGGGCGTTCCGCCGGCCCCTCGCCGAGGACGAGGTCGCCGAGCTCGCGGCGCTCTTCGACCGCGGGCTCGGCCTCGGGGAGACGCCCGACGACGCGTCGACCGGCCTCTCGCTCGTCGTCCAGGCGATGCTCCAGTCGCCGCACTTCCTCTACCGCGTCGAGCTCGGCATGCCGGATCCGGTGGAGGGCGACGTCGTGCCGCTCACCTCGTACGAGATCGCCTCGCGGCTCTCGTACCTCCTCTGGGGCACGATGCCCGACGACGCGCTCTTCGCGGCCGCCGAGAAGGGGGCGCTCGGCACCGCCGCGGAGATCGCGGCGCAGGCGCGGCGCATGCTGGACAATCCGCGGGCGCGCGAGGCCGCGAAGAACTTCCACCGCCAGTGGCTCGGGCTCTCGAAGATCGACGAGATCGCCGCGGGCGGGAGGGATCCGGAGCTCTACCCCGAGTACCGGGACGAGCTCCTGCCGCTGTTCCAGGCCGAGACCGAGGCGTTCCTGGATCACGCGATCTTCGAGCAGGACGCGAGCGTGAGCGCGCTGTTCACGGCGTCCTATTCGATGATGAACCGGGAGCTCGCCGAGCTCTACGGCGTCAAGGGAGGCCCGAAGGGCGAGGCGTTCGAGCGGGTGGAGCTCGATCCGTCGCAGCGCGCCGGCTTCCTGACGCACGCCGGGCTGCTCTCGCTCTACGCGAAGCCGAACCGGTCCTCGCCGGTGCACCGCGGCCGGTTCGTGCGCCAGAGCCTGCTCTGCCAGATCCCGCCGCCGCCGCCGGACGTGGTCCCGGAGCCGCCGATGGTCGACCGGACGAAGACGACGCGCGAGCAGTTCTCGCAGCACGTGTCCGACCCGGGCTGCAGGAGCTGCCACACGCTGCTCGACCCGATCGGGTTCGGCTTCGAGCACTACGACGCGCTCGGCCGCTGGCGGGACGCCGAGAACGGCATCCCGGTCGACGCCAGCGGCGAGCTCACGCAGACCGACATCGACGGGCCGTTCGACGGGGCGGTCGAGCTCGCGCACCGGCTCGCGGAGAGCGAGCAGGTGCGCGCGTGCGTCGTGAAGCAGTGGTTCCGCTTCGGCTACGGCCGCGCCGAGCAGCGCGAGGACGCCTGCAGCCTCTCGCAGGCGACGGAGGCGTTCGAGGCGTCCCGGTACAACGTCAGGGCGCTGCTCGTGGCGCTCACCCAGACCGACGCGTTCCGCTACCGGCGCGAGATCGACGTGAGCCACATGGGAGATGACGCAGGGGGCGCCTCGGAGAGCGCCCCGGGAGGAGAGCCGTGATGAAGCCGTACCGACTCAGCCGCCGCGCCGTGCTCAGGGGCCTCGGCGGCGCGGCGCTCGCGCTGCCGTTCCTCGAGGCGATGGGCTGCTCGAAGCGGCTCGCGCCGGCGTCGGAGCAGACGGGGCGGGCCGCGTTCGGGCTCGAGTTCCCGAAGCGGTTCATCGTGCTCTACACGCCGAACGGGACCGTCCCGCCGGACTTCTGGCCGTCGTCCTCGACGTTCCAGGACGGCGAGGAGCTGTCGCCCATCCTGGCGCCGCTCAAGGACCACAACAGGGATCTGCTGGTCCTCGGCAACGTGAGCGCGCTGTCGGCGCTGACGGGGCCGGGCGACGCGCACCAGAAGGGCACGGGGCAGTGCCTGACCGCGCGCGCGATGCAGGAGGGCGACTTCCCCGGCGACGCCGGGCTGTCGTGCGGCTGGGCCGACGGCATCTCGCTCGACCAGGAGATCGCGAACCACATCGGCACGAAGACCAAGTTCCTCTCGCTCGAGCTCGGCGTGCTCGTCTACGGGGCGACCGTGGGCGCGCGCCTCGCGTACCGCGGGCCGGCGCAGCCGCTGCCGCCGGAGAACAGCCCGTACGCCGCGTTCGACCGGCTCTTCTCCGACCTGTCGGTCGCGCCCGCCGACGCGACGCGGAAGACCGAGCAGCGCAGGGCGGTGCTCGGCAAGGTGGCCTCGGACTACGACCGGCTGCGCAAGCGGCTGGGCGCCGCGGATCGGCTGAAGCTCGACGGGCACCTCGCGTCGGTGGAGGACATCGCGTCGCGCCTCGATCGCAGCTCGGCGCCGACCTCGCCGGCGTGCGCCGCGCCGGCGCTGACGCCGGATCTCGACGTCGACAAGGTCGCCAGCATGCCGGAGCTCTGCCGGCTCCAGCTGGATCTCATCGCGATGTCCCTCGCCTGCGATCTGACGCGGGTCGCGAGCCTGCACTTCACGAACTCCGCGACGACCAAGGTGCTGAGCTTCCTCGGGCCGGACATCACCGAGGGCCACCACCCGATGGCGCACAACGGCTACGCCGATCAGGTGAACCGCGAGCGGCTCACCAGGATCAGCCGCTTCTACGCCGAGCAGCTCGCGTACCTGATCGCCAGGCTGAAGAGCATGCCAGAGGGCGACGGCACGGTCTTCGACAACACGGTGATCTTCTGGACCAACGAGCACGCGGATGGCAATCACCTGCGCAAGAACATCCCTTATGTCGTCGCGGGGAGCGCAGGAGGTCATTTCAAGACGGGCCGATACATCGTCCAGCAGAAGGAGGTCGCGCACAACAACCTGCTCCTGTCGCTGCTCCACGCGATGGGCATCGAGGCCGACACGTTCGGCGACCCGGACTTCTGCACAGGACCGCTGGCAGGGATGATCTGACGGCGGCCTGCCGGCCGCGCTCGCCGGCGCGAAACCCAGGTTCGTGAGCGAGCGCCGCCGTGGACCGCGGCGGCCCCCTCAGAACCGGCCACCGAATCCGGTCGGGCGGCCCTCGCTGCCGGCTCCCTGGCCCGCCCCCACCTGCGCGGGATAGGGGTCGTGCAAGAGGAGGAGGCCGGCCGACAAGGCCGCCGCGACGACCGCCCCGGCGCCGGCGATCCATACCCACGACGGCGTCCCGCCGCTCTTCTCGGCCGGCACCAGGCCGACGCGGACGCTGCTCAGCGCCTCGTCCTGAATCCGTATCTGGGCCTGGTAGGGCACCTTTCCCGGCGCCGTCACCCTCACCACGTGACGGCCGCTCGGCACGATGCCCTCCCACTGCCCTTCGCCCAGGAACTCGCCGTCGAGCGCGAGGCGATCGCCCGGAGAGGCAACGATGGAGAGCCTGCCGCCGTTCATCGGCCGCGCCAGCCGGACGTCGAGCGCCAGCTGCGCGCCAGGGGACACGCTCTCCACGCGGAGGTGCTCCTTGAACCCCGGCTTGAAGACACGGATTCGCCTCGTGCCGGCGTCGACGATCACCTTGCCCGGGAGCGGCGTCTTCCCGATCGGCTCGCCGTCGATCGTCACCTCCGCGTCCCGCTCGCTCACGGCGATGTCCAGGTGACCGACGAGGGCGCTGGCGTTCCGCTCGACCTCGGCGATCGTCGCCCAGTCCTCCGGGAGCAGGACGCCGCGGTCCTCCTGCTTCAACCTCTCCACCAGCGCAAGGAGCTGGCTGTACCGGTGCATCTTGGAGGTGCAGGCGATCATGTTCCAGAGGAGGCGCGCGTCCTTCGAGCTCTCGTAGGCGCTCTGGAACTTGAGGAAGGCGCTGGCGAAGTCGCCGTTCCGAAAGAGCGCCTTGCCGGACTCGTAATCGGCCCTGGCCTCACCGCTCAGCCGCTCGCGGGCGGGCGCAGAAGCAGCCTCGCCCGGCGCGGGGGCGGCCCGCACGGGAGCGGCGGGGGCAGGAGCCGCCGGCACGGAAGGGACCGGCGTAGGAGCCGCCGCAGGGGCGGGCTGGGGTCGCTGCGCGGCCGCGCCGCCGGCCGTGGTCAACACCACGATGGCGACCGCTGGCGCGAGCCCCGTCGCCGGGCGGCGCGAACGCATCGGCGCCTCGCCTGCATCCGGATGGAATGCGGGGCGCAGCGGGTCGGAGGCCGGTGATTCCTGTCTCATCTGAGCGGTGGTTCCAAGGGATTCGTCCCTCCGGGCGCAGACGGCGCCTTCGGCGTCGCCGACGCGCTCGTGGCCGGGGGCGCGCGCCGGCCCTCGAGGGCCGCCCCGGAGGGCGCCGCGTCGTTGGCCGGCGCGACGACCGGGGAGACCGGCGGCTGCTGCGGCGGCAAGGCGTCACGGACCGCGGGCGGCGGCTCGGGCGCGATCAGCGGGTCCGCGCCGCGCGCCGCGGTGTCCTGCCGCGCGCGCCGCGGCGCCGTGTCGTCCCGCGAGGCCGCCGCGGCCTGCAGCGCCGCCGCCTCCGGCGCTCTGCCGGGCAACGCGACCGCGCCCCAGAGGGCGAGCGCGAGCACGGCGATCACGACCGCCCCGAGCGCCGCCCCGAGGATCCTGCGCGACCCGGGCCGCGCGGACGTTCGCGTGAACCCCTGCGTCGTGGGAAGGAGGCTCGCCATCGCGCCGGACGGGGCACTCGGAGGACCGCTGGCCGTCACGAGCCGCGGCGGCGGCACCGAACCGGTCGGCGGCGCCGCCGCCCCGAGGATCCGCGCGGCGCGCTCCGCCCGCTCCTGCCCGCCCGCCGTCGCGAAGGGCACCAGCGCGCGCGCCAGGTCGGCCACGGTCTGCGGCCGCCGGGCCGGATCCTTCTGGAGGCAATGGAGGATCGCGGCCTCGAGCCCCGGTGGGATGTCGCTCCTGAGCGCGGTGGGCGGGATCGGCTCGGCGCTCGCGACCTGCAGCACGAGCTCGGCGAGCGCCGGGGCATCGAACGGCGGCTGCCCTACCAGGAGGCGGTAGAGCAGCGCGCCGAGCGCCCACACGTCGGAGCGGGCGTCGACCGAGCGCGACGACCGCATCTGCTCCGGGGACATGTAATTGGGCGAGCCGAGCATCTCCCGCGTCTGCGTCAACGACACGCCGACGCCCTCGGTGCTGCCCGGCACCTCCTTCGAGATCCCGAAGTCGAGGACCTTGATCAGCGTCGCCCCGCCGGGCGTCGTCGAGAGGAAGAGGTTCGCCGGCTTGAGATCGCGGTGCACGATGCCCGCGGCGTGCGCCTCGGCCATCGCCAGGCAGGCCTGCAGGACGTAGTCGGCCGCGTCCACGACGCTGAGCGTGCCGCGGGCGCGGAGCACATCGGAGAGATCTTCGCCCTCCAGGTACTCCATCACGATGTACGGGATGCCCGAGCCGAGCTCGCCGACGTCGAACACCCGCACGACGTGCTCGCCCTTGAGGCGGACCACCGCGCGCGCCTCGCGGAGAAACCGCTGCACGAGCGCCGGGCTCTCCGTGCTGAGAAGGAGCTTGATCGCGACACGCTGCGGGAGGAACAGGTGGCTCGCCGCGACCACGATGCCCATGCCGCCTCGGCCCACGACGCGATCGACCCGGTACTTGCCGGCGATGACGTCTCCTTCGACGACAGGTGGCTTCATGGGAGCTCCGTGCTTCACGCCCGGCCACGGGGCGCGCCGCCATCCGAGCCTGCTGTGGTCGACGGTAGCACAGGTGCCCCCCGGCCGGTCCATCGACGGAGGCGTGCCCTCGTCTGCGATCGCGGCCGGAGGGCGATACGATGCGACGATGAAGCGCTCACCTCGATGTATCTCAATGGCGGTAGGCTCGCTCGCGCTGCTCGTCCAAAGCGCGTGCGGCGGCGCGGTGATCATGGACGGCGGAGGAGACGGGGCCGGCGGCGCGGGCAGCACGAGCGGCCAGGGCAGCACGAGCGGCCAGGGCAACACGAGCGGCCAGGGCAGCCCGGATGGCCCGGATGGCCCGATCTCGACGACGAGCTCGGTCGCGCCGTCGCCGACGACCCCAGGCGGCGGTGGGCGCGCGGTGAGCGCGATCGTCTTCGGCGACTCGACCGTGACCTTCCGTATCGCCACCCTGGCCCTGTCCTGCAGCGATCCCGACGCGAACCCCACGTACGATCCCTGCAGCGACTGGTGGGACCTCGAGCTCACCATGCCCGAGTCGATGCTCGCCGTGGGCGAGGTGGACACGGCGAGCGGGGATCTCACGATCTTCGGGACGTCCTCTCGCGCGGACTGCAGCAGCACGGGGGCCGTCAGCGGCGGCGGCAACACGGGCTTCGGCAGGCTCACCATCACGGCGATCGACCCGAGATCGGTCAGCTTCGAGCTCTCCGACGTGGGTCCCGTGTTCGTCGACGAGGACCCGAACGGCCGCTACGTCGCGCCCCGGTGCGCCGCGCGGTAGCGCCGCTCACCTGTCGCGCTGGACCGGACCTGCCATCGCATGCTCGATGTGAGCAGCGGCTGGATGGGCAGGGTTCTTCACTCCAGCGCGATGCTCACGCTCTTCGTGCCCTCGTATCCATCGCCGCGCACGGTCACCGTGAGCCCGAGCTTCTCACCTTCGAGGGTCTCGCGGTCCCACGCGAAAGGGTGGTAGAGCGCGCCGTCCGAGACCAGGAAAGAGCCGGTCTTGATGAACTGGATGTTGAACTGCGCGGCGGCGATCCCCTCGGGATCGCTGGCGAGCGGGCCCTCGAACTCGTTCGCGAGGCGCACCACATGGCACGTCTCCTCCGCGTCGCCGGGCAGAGCCTCCACCTGGACCCAGGGCGTGATCATCATCGAGCCTTGATTGCCGAGGATCAGTCGCACGCTGGCGCCGTCGGCGTAGGGCACGAACGTCCCGGACGACGCGTCGCCGATGTCGACGGCGCGGGTCTCGGTGAAGTCCTCGCCGAACAGCGTGGGACAATCGCTGGCTTCTCCGGGGATCGACGGCTCACTGTCGACAGGGCCACACCCGGAGAGGGACGCGAGAAAAGAGAAGGTGGACGGTAAAAGATAGGATCGCATCGCGCGCGCAGAGCTCCGAAAAAAGCCGGGACGAGCCGGACAGGAGAGACGCCGGCTCGCAGAGGCGCGAGGGCGAGGGCGAGCTGTAGCACGCCGGGTCCGGAGCAACCTCGGCGAGCAAAGCGCGTCCGACTGGCACGCGCGCTGCTATCGGCTCGCGGCGATGCTGAACTCATCACGGCGAAACGCCGGCCGCCCCGCAGAGGCTCTGACGTTGGTGTCGCGGTCACGACAATCTGTGTCGTCTCGATTCGCGGTCCTCCGCCACCCCCTCTTCCTTGGCGCCCTGGCGCTCCTGGTGGTCAACGACCACCTCCTGAAAGGCGCCGGGCTCTTGCCAGGCGCCCTCACCGGCAAGCTCAGCGACCTCGCCGGCCTCGTGGTCGCCCCCGTCCTCGCAGCGGCGCTCGTGGACGCGCGCACCTCGCGCGGGCGAGCGCTGGCGTTCGCGGCCGTGGTCGCGCCGTTCGCGGCGATCAAGCTCTCGGCCGCTGCCGCGCAGTTCCTCGTGGGGCTCGTGGGGCTCGCGGGGATCACGTGGCGAATCTGGCAAGATCCGACGGACCTGGCCGCGCTCGTGGTCCTCGTCCCGGCATGGCGCCTCTCGGCGCGCGCGCCTTCCAGCCGGGAGCTCTCGGCCCGGAGCGCCGAGGAAGGCTCACGCACCGCCTGGGTGCTCGAGCGCGCGATCCTGGGGGCGTCCGCCGTCGCCTGCGTCGCGACCGGCACCCCCGCACCCGAGGGTTATTTCACGGACGCCTATCTCATCAATGCCACCCCCGGGACCGTGGACGTTCGCGTGCGCTGGGTGGACGCGTCGCTCGATTGCTCCGCCGTCACCTCCGGCGATCCGACACGCATGTTCGGGCCGAGCGCGTTCAACCTCGGGATCACGTACCGGCTGGACCCGCAGGACACGCTCCCGCTCAACCGGACCGAGGCCCACCGCGCCGCAGGCAACTTCGAGGAGACGGCGCCGACCTCGGAAGGGCGTTGCGAGGTGGTGCTTCTCGAGACGGATGGACTGCGGCCTGTGATGGCATGGTGGTCCGATCTGCAAACCGTCATGATTCCGCAGAAGGTGAACGACGACAGCGATTTCTGGAAGGACGCGGAGACGGTGGCGGGGCGCGTCGCGCTGAAGCCGGACACGATGGTGGCGCCCGGACAGGTGAAGACGGGCGCGCTGCAGACGAGCGTCGCCCCCTCGGCGTGCGCTGGCGTGCCTCAATCGTCCTTCCAGTGGGCCGGCCCCTGGTCGAAGCAGGTGGTCGGCGAGATCGCGCACATCGATGCACTGTCGGACGGCTGCATCGAATTGACCATGAACTACCGGCGCCTCGGTCCCGGCGATGACGCGGGCGGCGCAGGCGGCGCGGGTGCTGGCGGCGCGGGTGCTGGCGGAGCCGACGTCGGTGGTGCCGGCGGCGCGGGTGCTGGCGGCGCGGGTGCCGGCGGCGCCGGCGGCAGTGGCGCTGGCGGCGCGGGTGCTGGCGGAGCCGACGTCGGTGGCGCTGGCGGCGAGGGTGGAATGGGCACCGGCGGCGAAGGTGGAATGGGCACCGGCGGCGAGCCGGACCCGAGCTTCACCTCTCTGACTCACTACCTGTGCATTCCGATCGAAGACTTCCCGTTCTCGGCGGGAGAAACGGTGCAATGGTCCGACGAGGGCGACCACCTCGAGGTCTCGGCCATCGACTCGGCGAAGCGGCTCGAGGTCTATCCCAACGTCGTCGAGCTCCAGCTCGATGGCCTCGCTGCCTCGATCGAGGCGACCGCGTGCGAGGGCGACCGGCTGAGCTGCGGAGCCTACGTCACCGACGCGGTCGTGGCGGTGCAGAGCGGCGGCGAGAAGACCCTGCTGAGCCCCGGAGACGCCCTCGAAGGGCCCAACTTCCGCGTGCGGGTCGGCCGCGCCGAGCGCGTGCTCGCCGGGCGTGACGAGTGCGACGCGGGCTACCAGACGCCCACGGCGTCCGCGGACCTGTTGATTGCTTACGAATGAGGAGAAGCCATATGTCGTCGAAGATGAAGCTGGTCTCACTCGGTCTCTGCGCCGCCGCCGTCGGTTGCGGCACCGACAACGTCGGCGAGGGCAGCGGCGTCCCCGCAGGCTCGGTCAACGTGGCCCAGGGCGGGGCGCAGGACATCTCCCAGTTCCGCGCGATCGTGAAGGCGGGGAAGGTGCCCACGCTCGACACGCTGGATCCGGTCGGGTTCTTCGCCGAGCACGCGATCGACCTGCCCGACGCCGACTGCGGCAAGGACGTCTGCGTTCACCCGTTCCTCGCTGTGGCGCCGCGCTTCAACGGGGGGAACTGGACAATGGCCTTCGTCGCGATGAACACCGGGGTCGCCCCTTCGACGCTGGACAGGCCGCCGGTTCACCTGGCGATCGCCGTCGAGAACAGCCGCTTCGCCGAGATCGATGAGAGCGCGCTGGACGCGGGGATGGGAGGGCTGCTCGAAAGCCTCCGTCCCGAGGACCGCGTCAGCGTCATCCGCTATGGCGAGAGGGTCGAGCGCCGCGCCTTCCTCGCAGCGCCGGGGTCCGCGGAGCTCACGCGCCTCGTCGCCGACGAGCGCCTCGGCGACGGCGCCGGCGAGCTCGTCGGCCTCTACGAGGGGATCGCCGCCGCCGAGAACGCGTTCGAGGAGGGCGACGCGGCCGGCTTCGAGGGCGCGCACCGCGTGCTCCTGCTGACGAGCGGGCACGCGACCAGCGGTATCACCGACCCCGACCGCATCCTCGGTCTGGGCGAGGCGCTGGTGGAGAACGGCACGGCGTTCGGCGTGATCGGCGTGGGCGAGAGCTTCCTTGTGAAGATCCCGTCGGCGCTGGGCTCGATGGGCGCGGGCACGTACGCCTACGCGCTGAGCCCGGGCGACCTCGGCGGTTTGCTCTCGGAGGAGGGGAAGACCACGCTCTTCCCGCTGGCAACGGACTTCAGCCTGGAGGTGACCCCGTCCGCCGGCTACAAGGTGGGGCGCATCTACGGGACGAAGCGGGCGACCGCCAGCGCCGCGGGGGCGGCCCTGGAGATGCCGGCGCTGTTCATCGGCCAGCGCGACGGCGCGACCGACGTGGGCGGCAGCCGCCGCGGCGGCGGTGGTGGTCTGTTCGTGGAGCTCCTCGCCGACGCGTCCCTCGCCGACGACATCGGGCCGGACAAGGCCGCCTTCCAGGTGACGGCAGGCTGGACCTCGGCGAAGGACGGAGCCGCGCAGGACGTCGACACCACGCTGCTCAACGCGCTGCCTCCCGGGCAGAACCCCGACTCGAGGTGGTGGAACATCTCCGACGGCGGCTCGGGCAAGCCGTACATGATGCTCAACATGTACCTGGCGCTGCGCGGCGCGCTCGACTTCTACCAGGCGGGCGACTGCCGGCGCTCGCTCGGGGTCATCGAGATGATGAAGCCGCCGATCGGGGCGTGGCTCGGGAAGTACTCGGACACCGACATCCAGGACGACAACAACCTGATGCTGATGTTGCGACAGAACATCGAGGACGCCTGTCGTGCATCGCAGTCGTCCACGGAGCCCACGCCCCCCCTCGACTTCGACGGCGGCTGCGGCTGGCTGTGACCGCCCCCTTCGCCCTCTGATCGCCGCTCGGCGGCGGTGGGGGTCGGACAGGCGGTCACGGAGAGCCGATGTGCGTCACGGCTGTCCGATACCAGCGATCGCCCGGAGCGCCTGGACCGTGTTGTCGAGGTGCCCCCTGGCCTGGACGAGGTGGCTGATCGTCTTCCGGATCTCGCGCACCGCCGGGCGGAAGATATAGAGCCCTTCGAGGAAGAGGACCCCCAGGGTCACACACAGCAGGATCAGCTCGACGAGGCGGAGCCGCTCGATCCGCGCGGTCGCCTCCTGAGCATACTGCGAGACGACCCGGTCCATCCCGCTCAGGAAGCCCGGCTCCGCGGCGAGGATCGCGCCGACGATCGGCTGGATGGCGGCCGCCTCCACCGGCTTTTCCCCGCCGGCGCCGACCGCGGCGAGCAGATCCTTCCCGTCCCGGAGCATGCTCTGGTGCAGCGGCTCGATCGCCTGGAACATGCGGGTCACCTCCGGCGTGTTCTTCCCCGGCAAGCCCATCGCCGGATCGCCGTGCTGGAGCGCGCGATGCGACCGCTCCCAGAGCGCCATCACCTGCGCCAGCTCGTCGGCGCGGCCCTTGCGCTCGGCGGGGTCGGTCGTCACCTGGAACGTGAGCGCGGCCTTGCTGAGCCGCTGGCTGAGCATTCGCTGGCGCCCGGCCACGTTGACGACGTGCGCGTCGCTCGTCTGCTGGTTCAACGCGTGCTGCACGAGGAGCTGCGCCACGACCGACAGGAGCGCCACGGCGCCGAGCGCGCTGACGTACAGGCGCGTCAACCGGCGGGTCGGTGCCAGGAGCTCAGAGGAAACCTGCGCCATTGTTCTCTCTCCATGGGCGAGGAGGGAGACACTACCCGAGCATCGGAACGAACGTGTATCGCTCATGTTTCCGAAGAGTGCTTTGCGCGCGCTGCCCCGCGCTCCGCCGTTTCAGGCAGACGCGCTCAAATAAGCTGACATTTCATGACCGCTCCATGATAAGACTCGCATGAGAGCGCTCCTCGTGAGGCCCCTTTGCGCTGGCCTTGCAGCAGCGTCCACTGGAACCAGGAGAATGTCTCATGCAAGAGCGTACCGCGTTGGCCGCGGGCGGCGCGCCGCCGAGCGCGGCCGGAAACGCACCTGAGCTCTTGCCGAAACAGTTCGGCAAATACACGCTCCTGTCGAAGCTCTCGGCGGGGGGCATGGCGGAGATCTTCCTCGCGCTGCATCGCTCGTCCTTCGGCTTCGAGAAGCTCGTGGTGATCAAGCGCATCCTGCCCTCGATGAACCAGGATCCGTCGCTCATCGACATGCTGCTCCACGAAGCGCGCATCGCGGCGACGCTCTCGCATCCCAACATCGTCCAGACGTTCGACGCCGGGCAGGTGGACAGGACGTATTTCATCGCGATGGAGCACATCCACGGCGAGGACGTCGGCTCGATCGTGCGCGAGGCGGCGGAGCGCGATCCGGCGGGGATCCCGCTCGAGCACGCGCTCAGCATCATCCTCGGCGTCTGCGCGGGGCTCGCGTACATCCACGACAAGCGCGGCCTCGACGGTACGCCGCTCGGCATCGTCCACAGGGACATCTCGCCGCGCAATGTGGTCGTGAGTTACACGGGCGACGTGAAGATCGTCGACTTCGGCATCGCGCGGAGCGAGCTAGGCGACGTCGAAGAGCAGAGAGAGAACGTGCTGATGGGCAAGTTCGCCTACATGGCCCCGGAGCACGTGGCGGGGGATCGCATCGACCATCGCGCGGACATCTTCGCCGCCGGCGTGGTCCTGTTCGAGATGACGACGGGCAGACGCCTGTTCAAGGGCGGTACCCAGATGCGGACGCTCCTCCAGATCCACGGCTCGGAGTACCCCCTCCCGAGCGCGATCAAGCCCGGCTACCCGAAGGGGCTGGAGAAGATCGTCCTGCGCGCGCTCGAGAAGCGGCGCGAGGATCGTTACCAGTCTGCCCGCGAGATGCACGCCGCGATCGAGGAGCTCATCCGTGACGAGCGCATCCCCGCCTCGCCGATGGGCCTCACGGCATGGATGGAGTCGCTCTTCCGGGACAAGCTCGCTCGCCACAAGGAGGCGCTCCTCGGCGTCAGGCAGCTCATCGACGTGATCGCGGCGCAGCAGCAGCGCTGGTCGCTGGAGATGAGCGGCGGCGCGACAGTCTCCCAGAGCGGCGTCCCGACGAGCACGAGCCCGGCGACCCTGAGCAGCCCGCCGCCGCTCGCGGGCAAGGGAGGTGTTGCGGCGTTCATCCCGGCCGCCAGCGCGCTCGCGCTCGTGCCTGGGTTCCTCTACATGCAGGGGCAGCTCTCGGAGCGGCACGCCGAGTTCATGACGATGGTCCACGACGCCCAGGCGAGCCGTCAGGAGCCGCCCGCGCCGGTCGAGGCGAAGGGATCGCTGGAGATCACGAGCAAGCCCGAGGGCTGCACGTTATGGGTGAACGGCGAGCGTCACCCCGTCGCCACGCCGGCCAAGCTTCACGGGCTCCCGCTCGGGCGTGAGCTCCACATCAAGCTCACGAGAGACGGATACAAGCCGTACCGCACGGCCGTGAAGCTGAGCGACGAGGCGCGCTTCAAGGAGATCGTGGCCGAGCTGGACAGGCTCACGGCGACGGTGGTGCTCTGGGTCGATCCGCCGGCCAACGTCGTCGTCGACGGGAAGCTCTGGAAGGGCAATCGCACCAGGATCGAGGGGCTCACGGTGGGCGAGGGACACCGCCTCGTGCTGTCCGCCTCTGGGCATGCCTCCAAGACGCTGATGGTCAACGTGGAGCCGGGAGAGATGAAGACGCTGAGCGTCCGGCTTCCGAAGCTCGGCGCGCAAGCGCCGGTGGAGGAGCGCGCCGAGGGCGCGCAGTGACGCCGCGCGCCGTGCGTCTCCCTCGTTATGGCCGGATCATTTGCAGCTCGCCCGGATCATCGCGCAGGAACGCGAGCGCCGCGCGGGCGAACGGCTCCCTCCACTCGCCGAAGATGGGGCCGTGTCCGCCGTTCGGCAGGATCCACAGGCAGGAGCGCGGGATGGCGCGGTACATCTCCAGGGCGATCTCGGCCGGGTAGAGCGGATCGCGGTCGCCGCTCACGATCATCGTGCGCGCCGTGATGGTCGACAGGTGGGGGGGCGTGAAGCTCATGTCGTCGTGGCTGGCCGCGAAGCGGCGCGGCTGATTCCACAGCGCTCGGATCTGCGCGTCGCCGAGCTCGTGGCGGCTCCTCATGTCCCGCCACTCCTCCTCGGAGCGGCCCTCGTCGGAGACGAGGCGCATGATCGCCCTGGCCTGCTCGGGGAAGTACGGTGTCGCGGACACGAGGACCATCGACTCGACGCGGTCCGGCTGCTGCGTGGCCAGGTGCAGGAGGCACTTGGCGCCGAAGCTGAGGCCGATGGCCCGGAACGCCTTCACCTCCAGGTGGTCGAGCAGGGCGAACACGTCGGAGGCGCACTGACGGATCGTCAGCGAGCCCGCCGGGTTGGTCGAGCGGCCGTGGCCGCGCAGGTCGGGGGTGATGACCGTGTGTCCACACCCGAGCTCCGCGAGGTCGAATACGTGAGCCCAGTCCCCGCCCGCTCCGGTGAAGCCGTGGAGCAGCACGAGCGGCGGCCCTTCGCCGCGGAGCTCGTAGTACATCTCGATGTCGTTGACGGGCGCGGTGCGCCCGGTGGCCGTCGCTGTCGCCATTCGCTCCTCCGATCGCTCGACCGCGGCCGATCCGCGGCCGGTCGCCCACGATCTGTAAGCGGCGCGCTTCGCTCTTGATAGCTGTGCTCTTTTCGCATAGAATGCCAATCGGCTGGTGAGGGGACGGCCAGCCGGCGGTTCACGCAGGGCTCACGTAGCTCGCGGATCGCGCTGGATACGCTGAACAGACGCTCAGCGTTCGCGGTCCTGGCGACAACGCGTGTTCGTCAGCCGGCGAGGAAGTGACGCAGGAACTCGTCCGCCTCGCGGAGGATGCGCGGGATCGAGGCGACGAGCTCGTGGCCGTCGTCCACCTCGATGAGCCGGACATGCCGCTTCCCTGCGGCGAACGTCCGCGAGAGCTCGATGTCCACAACCTCGTCGCTCCGGCCGTGGACGATCAGCGTGGGTACGCGCACGTCCGGCCAGCCCCCCGAGCGCTCATCCACCTCGGCCGCGTCGACGGCGAAGCCGAAGTCCACCCGGGCTCGCTTCTTCTCCGCGTAGTCGTCGACCTCGAGCCACCCGCGCTCCTCCCACGCCCGGAAGCCCTCCTCGCCCAGCCGCAGCCGCCATCGCTCCATGATCCGGAACGCGGGCGCGAGCAGCACCAGCGCGCACACCCGCGCGTCCTCCTCGGCGACGCGGCACGCGGTGAGGCCACCGAGGCTCGATCCCATCACCACCGCCCGCTCGCGCTCTCCGCCGATCGCCTGCTTCACGGCGCCGATCATCGCGCTCAGGCGCAAGCGCTCGAACGAGGGCACCCGCAGGTCGAGCCGCGCGAGGGCCACCCCGCGCTGCTCGAAGTGCGCGCCGATCCGCACGCCCTTGGTCGAGCTCGGGCCCGAGGCGAAGCCGTGCAGGTACAGCCAGCGCGGACCGGCGGCGGAGGGCGGCGTCGTCATGGTCATACAGGCGGGGAGCCTACGCCCTCCACCGCGGCGCGACGATGCGGTATGACGCGCCGGAGAGACGCCATGATCCGCCCCGCCACCGCCGCCGACATCCCCACCATCGCCCGCCTCATCCGGATGCTCGCCGAGTACGAGCGGCTCGCGCACGAGGTCACCTTCGACGAGAGAGAGCTCGAAGCGCACCTCTTCGGCCCGAGGCCGGCAGCCGAGGTCGTCCTGGCCGAAGCGGAGGGGATCCCGGTGGGATTCGCCCTCTTCTTCCAGAGCTTCTCCACCTTCCTCGGCAAGCCCGGGATCTACCTCGAAGACCTCTTCGTGCTCCCGGAGCACCGCGGAGGAGGCCACGGCAAGGCCCTGCTCGTGCACCTCGCGAAGCTCGCGGTGGAGCGCGGCTGCGGGCGCTTCGAGTGGTCCGTGCTCGACTGGAACGAGCCGGCGCTCGGCTTTTACCGGAAGCTCGGCGCCAAGCCGATGGACGAGTGGACCGTCCACCGCCTCACCGGCGAGGCGCTCACCCGGCTCGCGCAGGGCTGACGCGCTCGCCACGGGCATTGCTCGTGGCGGCGCAGCCGAGCACCACCGGCTGCTGCTGGAGCAGCAGCGTCCGCGCCCCCTCGGCGCGCTCCCGGCCTGATCGCGCCCGAGGCGCGCCGTCCAGACGACCACCGCGAGCGCGGGGATCGTGGTACGGATGTTGCGGTTCATGGCGAATTGCGGATCGCCCATCCCACACGCCGCGTGTGCTGATACCGGCGGCGCGACTCCTGGACTCGGTCGCGACATGCCCTAGTGCTCATCGTGCATGAGCGAGAGTCCACAACGCCCCACCGGGGTCGCCGCAGGCGCCGAGATGTCTTCCAACAACCTCACCGGGCTCGGCGTGCTGCGCCACCGGAGCTTCGCGTTCTACCTCGCGGCCAGGCTGCTCTCCGCGGTCGCGGTGCAGATGCAGAGCGTCGCGATCGGCTGGCAGGTCTACGCGCTGACCGGCGATGTCTTCGATCTGGGCCTCATCGGCCTCGCTCAGTTCGCGCCCTTCTTCGCGCTGATCCTCTTCGCCGGCCAGGCGGCGGATCGGTTCGACCGGCGCCGCATCATCACGGTCGGCCTCGCCGTGGAGCTGCTCTGCTCCCTCCTGCTGCTCGCGTTCACGGTGTCCGGCCTGACGGTGGTGTGGCCCGTGTTCGCGGTGCTCGTGCTGTTCGGCAGCGCGCGCGCCTTCATGATGCCGGCGCAGCAGGCGATCCTGATGAACCTGGTGCCGCAGGACAGCTTCAGCAAGGCGGTCGCGCTCAGCTCCTCGAGCTTCCATGTCGCGGTCATCGTCGGGCCGACGCTCGGCGGGCTCCTCTACCTCGCCGGGTCGACGATCGTGTACTCGATCGTCGGGGCGCTGCTCCTCGTCTCTCTCGTGCTCATGAGCCTCGTGCACGCGGCCCGGCAGGCGAGGCGCGCGGAGCCGACGTCGTGGAGCGCGGTGCTGGAGGGGCTGCGCTTCGTCTGGTCGAAGCCGGCGGTGCTCGGCGCCATCTCGCTCGACCTGTTCGCCGTGCTGTTCGGCGGGGCGGTCGCGCTCCTGCCCGCGTATGCGCGCGACGTGCTCCACGCCGGCCCGACCGGCCTCGGCCTGCTCCGCACGGCGCCGGCCGCGGGCGCCGCGATCACCGCCGGGGTCCTCGCCTTCCGGCCGATCACCCGCCAGGTGGGCCGCTGGATGTTCGGCGGCGTCGCGGTGTTCGGGATCGCCACCATCGCCCTCGGGCAGACCCGGAGCTTCACCGTCGCGCTCATCGCCCTGTTCCTCGTCGGCGCGGGCGACATGGTGAGCGTCTATATCCGGCACATCCTCGTGCAGTTCGAGACGCCGGACTCCATCCGAGGGCGGGTGAGCGCGGTCAACGCGGTGTTCATCGGCGCCTCCAACGAGCTCGGCGAGTTCGAGTCCGGCCTCACCGCCAGCTGGCTCGGCCTGCTCCCCGCCATCCTCCTCGGCGGCAGCGCCACCCTCGTGGTCGCCGCGCTGTGGGCCCTCGGCTTCCCCGTGCTCAGCCGCATGGACCGCTTCCCGCACGCGAAGCGAGATCCCGAGGAGAGCGCGGACGGCGGCGGAACGGCCGAGGCGGCCGCGACGACGTGAGGCGGACAGATCCCCTCGATTGTTGGCATTGTTAGAGAAGAACAATTGAACAGGGAGGCGGGGAGACGGGGAGATGAATGGGATTTGACTCCCCGTCTTACCGCATCCCTGTGAATCTTCCTACGTCGCGACCCGGCGCGCCGCGCGCTGACGACGCGTCGTCGAGGGACGACGTCAGGCCAGCACGGCGAGCAGCTGCGCAATGAGGATCTTGCCGATCATCGCCAGCGGATACACAAGCGCGTAGGCGACATACGTCTCCTCGGAGCGCTGGGACAGCTCGAAGGCCGCCGCCAGCGTGGCCGGCTGGGTCTGCATGCCGCTCGTGCCTCCGAGCGCCGCCACGACGCCCGCCCCGCCCCAGCGCCGCATCAGGACCAGCGCCAGCGCGCTCGTCGTCACCGTCACGCAGGCGCCGATCGCGATGATGGCCAGGCCCTCCCGGTTCATCAACCCCGCGAGCTTGCCCCCCGCGTTCACGCCGACCCCCGCCAGGAACAGGAGCAGCCCGATCTCTCGCAGGCTCAGGTTCGCCTCGTACGGCAGCGCCCACATCAGCTTGCCGGTCCGCCCGAGGCGACCGAAGATCAACGCGGCCACGAGCGGCCCTCCGGCGGTCCCCAGCGTGACGGACGTACCGAAGAGATGGATGGGCACCCGCGCTAGCAGCAGGCCGACGCAGAGGCCCACCGCCAGCGCGACGTAATCGACATCGATCTCGCGCTCCGAGTCGCCGAGGAAACGGCTGAGCTCGCCCAGGCGCTCGACGGGCGCCACGACGCGAAGGCGGTCCCCCAGCTCCAGGCGGAGCTCGTCGGAGGGGATCAAGTCGAGGTCGGCCCGGCGCAGGCGCGTCACCTGGGCGTTGAAACGACGCGCGAGGTCGAGCTCCCCCAGCGTGAGCCCGACGAACTCGCGCTTCGAGACCAGGACCCGGCGCATGTCGACCCTGTCGCGGCGCAGCTCCAGACGCTCGCTCGCGACCCTCCCGAAGAACTCGATGGCGGATTGAATCGACGAAAGGGTGCCGACCACCGTGATCACGTCACCCGCGTGAAGCACCGTATACTTGTTCGGGACCGAGTCGACCTCACCACGCCGAAGGCGGGAGACAACGACCCCGAACTCGTCGCGCACGCGCAGCTCTCCGATCGAATGTCCCAGCACGCGGGGGTTCGTGACCTCGACGCTCCTCGACTCGATCGCGACGCGCGACGCGGCTTGCCGCGCGACCTCGCCGGCGAGCTCGTCGCGGCGCCACTTCGCGAAGCCACGTCCGAGCAGGAGCGCCCCCAGCACACCCACCGGGTAGGTCAGCGAGTAGGCGAGCGCGGGGATCGCCTCGAGCGCGGTGCCGGAGAGCCGGCCGCTGACGGCGCCGAGCGCCGGTGTATTGGTCAGGGCCCCGCAGAACAGGCCGGCGATCTGCGCGCGGTTCAACCCGAAGAGCCAGCCCGCGACACACGCGAGCAGCGCCCCCCAGACGAGCGCCGCGGCGCACGCCAGGTTCATCCCGAGACCGCGGCTGCGCCACGCGGCGAAGAAGCCGGGACCGCTGGTGAGGCCGACACAGTACACGAACAGCAGCAGCCCGAGCTCCTTGATCTGCGGCGCGAGCTCCAGCTCTCCCAGAGGGTGCAGCCAGGCGCTGAGCCCCAATCCCGCGAACAGGACGCCGGCCATCCCGAGCCGCAAGCCGCGATATTCCAGCCGGCCAAGCGCCAGCCCGAGCAGGATGACGGTGAAGAGCAGGAGCAGCTCTTCTCTCGCCAGGAGCTCAACCAGCCCGGTCATGGTGTTCCTCTACAGCGAGCCCTCCCGAAGCCGGGCTCCAGCCGGAGCGCCGCTCCTCCGCGAGGCGCCTCCCGCGAGACCGCGGCTTCACGTCGGATCGTGCGCGAGCTCCCACCGCGCCGGGCTCCGCCACAGCCGCGACTTGAGCAGCTCTCGCTCGAACACGAACTCCTTCGGCAGTCGATCCAGGAACATGTCGAACAGCTCCTCATGCAGACGGACCTCCGCCGCCGCCACGTCGCGCGAGATGCTCATCAGATCGTAGAACGTATCCTCCGAGAAGCTCAAGCCCTCCCACGGCAGATCGTCGTGGCGAGGCATCCAGCCCAAGGGGCTCTCCACGCCGTATCCTTGCCCGTGCACCCGCGCCAGGATCCACGACAGCACGCGCGTGTTCTCGCCGAACCCGGGCCAGACGAAGCGGCCCTGCTCGTCCTTGCGGAACCAGTTCACGCGGAAGATGCGCGGCGGGTTCGGCAGCTTGCGGCCGAAGTTGAGCCAGTGCGAAAAGTAGTCCGCCATGTTGTAACCACAGAAGGGCAGCATCGCCATCGGATCACGGCGCATCGCCGCCTGGCCCACGGAGGCGGCGGTCGCCTCGGAGCCCATCGTGGCCGCGAGGTACACGCCGTGGCCCCAGTTGAACGCCTGGAACACGAGCGGCATCTCTTTGCTCATGCGACCGCCGAAGATGAACGCGCTCACCGGCACCCCCTTGGGATCGTCCCAGCGCGGGTCCACCGACGGGCACTGCACGAGCGGCGCGGTGAAGCGGGCGTTCGGGTGGGCAGCGGGGCGCCCCGCGTCGGGCGTCCAGTCCTGCCCGCGCCAGTCGATCAGGTGGGCCGGCGGGGTCTTGGTCATGCCCTCCCACCACACGTCGCCGTCGTCCGTCAACGCCACGTTGGTGAAGATCGTGTTGCGGCTGATCGCCGCCATCGCGTTGGGGTTCGTCACCTCGTTCGTCCCGGGGGCCACGCCGAAGAAGCCCGCCTCGGGGTTGATCGCGTACACCTTGCCGTCCGGGCCCGGCTTCAGCCACGCGATGTCGTCGCCGACCGTCGAGATCTTGTAACCCGAGAGCGTCTCGGGAGGGACCATCATGGCGAAGTTCGTCTTGCCGCACGCGCTCGGGAACGCCGCGCAAACGTACGTCTTGGCGCCGCTCGGCTCTTGAACTCCCATGATCAACATGTGCTCGGCGAGCCACCCGCCGTCGCGCCCCATGACCGAGGCGATGCGCAGAGCAAAACACTTCTTCCCGAGCAGCGCGTTGCCGCCGTAGCCGCTCCCGAAGGAGATGATGGTGCGCTCCTCGGGGAAGTGCGTGACGTACGTGTTCTCGGGGTTGCACGGCCACGCGACGTCCTGCTGCCCGGGCTGCAGGGGCACGCCGACCGAATGCAAGCACTTGACGAAGCGCCCGCTGTCGCCGAGCACCTCGAGGGCCCCCTTCCCCATGCGCGTCATGATACGCATGCTGACCACGACATAGGGCGAATCGGTGATCTGCACGCCGATGTGGGCGATCTCCGAGCCGAGGGGCCCCATGCTGAACGGCACCACGTACATGGTCCGGCCTCGCATGCAGCCGTCGAACAGCCCGTTCAGCTTGGCCTTCATGTCGACCGGCGCCATCCAGTTGTTCGTGGGCCCGGCGTCATTCGGGTTCAGCGAGCAGATGAAGGTGCGGGACTCGACGCGCGCGACGTCCCGCGGGTCCGAGCGGCTCAGGTAGCTGTTGGGCCGCTTCTTCGGGTTCAGGCGGAGCAGCGTGCCGCTCTTCAGCATGGCCGCAATCAGCTCCGTGTTCTCTGCCTCGCTGCCGTCGCAGGTACGGACAGACTCCGGCTTGCACAATGCGACCATCTCGCTGACCCAGGCGAGAAGCTGCGGATGACGGGTCGGAATGCTGGACATGATCGAGCTCCCTCTGCGACTGACTCAACACGGACCAGTACTCAAGATTCATGCCGCCAGGCTGGACATTCGAGACATCACGCTCGAACCAGATGCATCACGCGGTTCGGAGAGGCGATGCCCCGGGTCGCCTCCCGCCGCGCTCGCGCGAGCCGTGCTTTTGCTGCGCTGAGCGCGCAGAATCCGCGCCGGTTCATCCGGCCCATGCAGCGCGCGCGATCGCCCCTGAACGCCCCCCTCCACCGACGCCGCTGACCCACCCGTTGGTCCTACCGGCTCGAAGGACGGCAAGCCGAGGTCCCCGCGGGCCCGCATCGACCGCGCCGCGCCGCGCGCGAGGCGAGATCGCGGCGAGCGCGCGGGAAGGGCCGCTCGACCCCGGGCGGCCCCCTCCCCTGCCCGACGACACGATGCGGTCGCGCCGGATTGTCACGCTCCGCGGCGTCCCCTACCCTGGCGAGCGTCCGTCGGGGGGCAGCGCACGTCGGGAGGTTCTTGGATGGATGATTCGGAGGAGCGGTCCACCGCCGGTGAGTTCGAGTTCGATATCGGGGTGTTCAACCTGGATGAGCGCGGCCTGGACGCGCAGCCCTTCGGGATCATCCGGCTGGATCGCGAGGGCACGGTGCTCTCCTACAACCTCTACGAGGAGCGTCAGGCGCGCCGGAATCGTCAGGACGTCATCGGGAAAAACTTCTTCACCGACATCGCCCCCTGCAGCCGGGTGAAGAAGTTCCACGGGCGCTTCCTGGACGGGGTCGAGCGGCGCGAGCTCAAGGCCACCTTCGGCTTCGTGTTCCACTTCCCTCACAAGACACGTCACGTCGACGTCTCGCTGTTCTACAGGGCGGCCGCGCGGCAGCAGGACGATGCGGTCTGGGTGTTCATCCGCGGTTGACCCGCGTTGACCCGCGTTGACCCGCGTTGACCGGCGTGGACCGGGCCGGCGTCGCGCCGCCGGCCGGCGCCCCCCACCACCAGCGCGACCACGCTGACAAGTCACGGTGCAACCCGTGACATGTCACGCTGCGGTCCGTGACATGTCACGGTGCAACCCGTGACATGTCACGCTGCGGTCCGTGACAAGTCACGGTGCAACCCGTGACAGGTAGCGGCGCATCGGTCCGCATTTCATTTCCAGCTCGGCCGTGCCTTTTCCGCACGGAGCGTGATGGCCGGACGACCCAGGCCATTGCTGAACCTGGCACGAGGCGTGCGATAACCTCCGGGCAGCGGCCGAGGAGGACCGTTGTTCACGACGACCGCGAGGCATCGGGCCTCCGGACGACGAGCGCCCCGGCAGACGTGGCAGCCTGCGGGCAGGCGACACGGCTGCCACGAGCCCGAGCCGCGCCGATCGTTTGGCTCACGGGCATCGACAACAGAACCCGTGTGTCGATCTACGTGCCACGAGCACCGGAGCGGAGCCCAAACACATCGATCGAAGCGATATCACCAACGACGAATATCAAGACTTCGAATGGCTTCCGCGAAATGGGAGACCCTGGGATTGCATGGAATCGCACGGGCGCGGTCAGCGCCGTTCAGGTCGAGCTGCTTGATCAGGGCAAGAGACCAGGAAGAGCAAACGCCATCCCGCGCACCGAGGCGTGAGCGGCCGCCGTTGACCGCGCCTCCGGACCCTGCGAGGCCTCCGATCCCGCGGACGCCACCAACACCGCAATAACATAAGGTAAAATCTTTCAAGGAGTCATGTTCATGCTGCATTCTATGACCTTGGCCGGGCGCCGCGGGATCCGCGTCGCCCGTTCCGCCCTCTCCGGCTCGTTGCTGGCCGGCGGGCTGCTGACCGGATGCGCGGTCACCGAGGAAAACGGCTCCCCCGCCGGACCCGAGGACACCCTCGTCACCGCGGCCGCCATCACGAACACGGACTTCACCGACGGCAGCGGAAGGATCCG
Organism: Sorangium sp. So ce117; assembly: GCF_051524395.1. NCBI lineage: Bacteria > Pseudomonadati > Myxococcota > Polyangiales > Polyangiaceae > Sorangium > Sorangium sp. So ce117. Next base: position 1,550,472 of record NZ_CP150309.1, on the reverse strand, counting down.
CATCCGGGTGAAGACCTGCGATCCCACCGCGGCTGCGACGACCAATTGCGCCTATTGCACCGCCGACGATGGCTGGGTCCGCATCGGGGGCGGCGCGCAGATCCTGGGGGAGAACAACCCCGGCGCCATGCTGCAGGCATCCTTTCCCAGCCCGAACTTCTTCACGGCAGCCAACGCCTTCGGCTGCACGGGCCCGGCGGGCCATTCGCCCCCGCGCCTTGGGATCGATGACAAATCGACCTGGGTGGTGAGGGCCTCCGGCGCGACCCATCAATTGCAGGCCTATGTCATCCAAATGCAGCTCGTCGATGCCGCCGGTAACGCCTTCACGCCCAGCGTCACCGAAGGCGTGGACTACGTGACAAGCGCCGTCAATCCCCCGTCCAATTACACCGTCGAGACCCCGGAGTCCTGGCTCCTTGACGGTTACTTCCTGATCGGCGGAGGCGCGCACGTCCTCAGCACCAACCCGGCCGACAGCATCACCGCCGCCACCGATGCGTACCTGGTGGAATCGCGGCCGGTGGACGGCCCGAACGGAAGGGCCTGGCGCGCCAGCGCCCGGGCCCGAAGCTCTCCGGCCCATGACAATCCGCTCAAGTCGTACGCGATCGGGGTGAAAGCCTGCCCTCCCCAGTGGGACAGCTGCCTCACCTATCCCATGATCAAGGAAATCACCGCGGCGGCGACCTCCGGCTACGGCACCGCGACCTACACCATCAGCCCCTCCTGGGTGGGCTCGAGCGTGGGCGGCTATGCCCCCACCACGAGCTCGGGCGCGCGCTTCCTCGCCGATCTCATCCCCTTCAACGGAACCGCGAAAGGGTTCACCGTGCGCAGCAGGGATGACGGCACGGGGGGATCGGGGCAAACCTTCGGCTCCACCTTGGTGTTCGGCCATCTCCAGGGCCTGTATACATTCAATGCGGTGTTCTTTTCGCGCGGCGCGGATCCCGCCATCCTGAGACGCCCCACCGGAACGGACCCCCAATTGCAAGCCGCCTATTCCACGGCCGATCAACCGGCGACCCGCTGGCACCTCGAAGCCTTCGGCACGGGCACCTTCCGGCTGCGGAACGGGAACCCCGATGGGGGCACGGAATGCGCCTACCGCGACGGTACGACTTCCAACGTGCGGGTCAAGGCCTGCGGGACCGGCAACGAATTCATGTGGACCGTCATCGGCAACTTCCCCGGCTCGAGCACGTTCCAACTGCAGAACGCGACCAATGGTCAATGCCTCGACACCAACGGGAGCGCTACCCCGACCAATATGGTCCTCAAGCCATGCGCCGCCACGGGCGATGCCACCTACCAATTGTTGTACGTAGACAATTACAATTGGCCTAATTGATCCCCATGGTGGCGCGCCGAGAGCGGTAAGAGAGCGCTACTCCGAGCGGAGCGCCTCGATCGGGTCGAGCCGCGCGGCGCGCCAGGCCGGGTAGAAGCCGAAGACCACGCCGATCGTGACCGAGAGGCCGAGGCCGAGGACGAGCGACCAGGGCTCGACCTGGAACGCCCAGCGGCCGACCATCTGCGCGAGTAGCGCGCTGGCGAGCCAGGAGAGGGCGAGCCCCGAGAGCACGCCGAGCACGCCGCCGAGCAGCGAGACGGCCGCCGCCTCGCACAGGAACTGCAGCAGGATCGCGCGCGGCGAGGCCCCGACCGCGCGGCGGACGCCGATCTCCCGGGTCCGCTCGGTCACGGTCACCAGCATGATGTTCATGATGTTGATGCCCCCCACGATCAGCGCGACAACGCCGGTGCTGAGCAGCAGCATCTTGATGATGTCGAGGACGAGCCGCTCCTGGCCGTGGCTGTCCTCGTCCTCGATCCTGAAGTTCTTGACCCCGTGATGGCGGCGCTGGAGCGTCGCGTCGATGACGCCGCGGAGCGCGGCGAGCGGGGTCCGGACGGTGACGAGCGGATCCTGCCGGACGTACAGGCGGTCGGTCCTGTGCGACGGCGCGTAGAGCGCGTCGTAGGTGGTCTCCGGGACGAGGACCTTGCGGTTCCAGATGTTCGTGTCGTCCGTGGAGCCGAGGATCGGCCGGTCCTGGAGCACGCCGACGACCGTCCACACGTGCCCGTCGGCCGTCATGTGGAGGGGCTCGGCCTGCGCGGCCCGCGCTGGAGGGCCGCCGAAGAGCTCGGCCCAGACCTCGTGGCCGACGACGCACACGCGCCGCCGCGCCGCGAGATCCGCCTCGATGAGGAACCGGCCCGCCGCGAGCTCCAGGTCGTAGAGGGCCGGCGCCGCCGGCACGGCGCTGACGAGGGAGATCCGCTTCTTCTTGCCACCGGCGCGGGCCTCGGTCGGGCGCACCGACTCGCTCAGGGCCGAGGCGCCGCCGAGGGCGCGCGAGGCGGCGAGCGCGCGGGCGTCGTCCCGCGAGAGATCGCGCCGGGTGCGGCGCCGGTCTTTGACGCTCACCTCCGCGGGGTGGACCTGGATGAGGTCGGCCTCCACGGCCTGCTGGCTCGCCCGGAGGAGCGCCTCCTCGCCGCCCGCGAGGAGCGAGGCGAGCAGCACGATCGAGCCGGTGCCGATGATGATGCCGAGCAGCGTGAGCGCGGCGCGGGTCCGGTCGGCGACCACGGCGCGCGTCGAGTGGAGGAGATCGTCGAGCCTCATCGCCGCATCGCCGCCACGGGGTCGAGCCGTCCCGCGCGCTGGGCCGGCAGCCACCCGAAGATCACGCCCACGCCGGAGGAGACGAGCAGCGCCGCGACGACGGCCGGCGTGGAGACCGCGCCGATCCAGCTCGGCGTGAAGCGGCGGATGACCGCCGAGGCGAGCTCGGCCGCGGCGGCGCCGCCGGCGACCCCGAGCAGGCCGCCGAAGCCCGAGAGCAGCGCCGCCTCGGCCAGGAACTGCGCGCTGATGTCGCGCGGCGACGCCCCGAGCGCCTTGCGGATGCCGATCTCGCGCACGCGCTCGGACACGCTGACGAGCATCATGTTCATCACGCCCACGCCGCCGATGAGCAGCGCGACGCCCGCGATGAGGCCGACGATCGCCTTCATCGTTGTGAACATGGCCTCGAATTTCTGCATGATGCTGCTGAAATCGAGGAGGGTGAAGTCGTCGACGCCGTGGTGGCGGTCGACGAGGAGCGCGTTGACGATGCGCTTCACCGGGTCGTTGTTGCGGACGTCGTCGGTCTTGATGACGAGCAGCGCCGAGGTGCTCACCGCCTTCTCGACGTCCGCCGCCGTGTCGAGCGGGGCGACGAGCAGGTCGACCCAGCTGAAGCCGAAGTTGACGCCCATCCGATCGGCGTCTGCCAGCACGCCGATCACGCGGCAGCGCAGGGCCCCGACCGTCACCCACCGGCCGATCGGGTCGCCGCGCCAGAGCCGCGCCGCGAGCTTCGGGCCGGCGACGCAGACCCGGGCGCGGCGGCGGTCCTCCTCGTCGGAGAACGTCCGGCCGCGCGCGACGGGCATCCGGAAGGCGGCGAGGAAGCCGCTGTCGGCCGCGATGAAGTCGGTGCGATCCTCCTTGCCCTCGTCGGAGGTGACGTCGCGCGAGCCGAGCATGGCGTACATGGTGTGCTCGGCGACGTGGGGGACGCCGCGCGCGAGCCGATCGCGATCCCGGCGGGTGAAGCCGGTGACGTACATCGTCTTCTTCCGCTCGGCGCGCTCCGGCGCCTTCGGGGCGACGAGGATGAGCCGCGCCCCGCCGAGCTGCTCGATGCCGCGGCCCAGCGTGAGCAGGCCGCCCTCCGCGAGCGAGGTCATGAGCACGATGGCGAAGGCGCCGAGGGTGATGCTGAGGACGGTCAGGAGCGACCGCAGCTTGTGCGCCGAGAGGGCCTTCGCGGCGATCGCGAGGTAGGCGGACCACTTCACATCTTCGTCTCGTTCGCGGCCGCCGAGGGCGGGTTGATGAGCACGCGGGCCCCCTCCGGGACGCCGTTCACGATCTCGACGTCGCGATCGTTGCGCGCGCCGAGCGCGACCTCGACCTTCTCGGTCGTCTGCTTGCCGTCGGGGCCGTCGACGACGCGCGTGACGAGCTGCTTGCCGCCCTCGTCGGCGACGGCCTCGATGGGCAGGGAGACCACGCCCGGCCTGCTGTCGAGCCGGATGCGCACGTCGGCGGTCATGCCGGGCTTGATGAGGCCGTCGATCTGGGTGAGCTCGGCCTCGACCGGGAAGACGTCGACCTCGCGGCCCTCGAGCTTCACCGAGGCGGGCGCGATCTTGGTGACCCTGGCCGCGTACGTCTTGCCGGGCAGGGCGTCGAGCGTCAGGGTCGCCGTCTGGCCGAGCGCGACCTTGGCCACGTCGATCTGGTTGAGGTCCACCTTGACCACGAGCGTCGAGAGATCGGCCACGGTGAGCAGCGCCTTGCCGTTGAAGGTCGACTGCACGCCCGGCGTGACGACCTCGCCGGGCTCGATGTTGCGCTGGATGACGGTGCCGTCGAGGGGCGAGGAGATCTTCGTGTACCGGAGCTGGTCCCTGGCGGCGCTGAGCGCGACCTCGGCGAGCCGGATGGCGACGGTCTTCTCGGTGAGGTCGTGCTTGGCCGTGTCGAGCTCCTGCGCGGGGACGACGCTGGCCTCGACGCCGGCGGTCCGCTGCGCGACCACGCGCTTGGCGAAGCCCGCGGCGGCCCTGGCCCGGGCGAGCTCGGCCTCGGCGCGGGCGACCTCGCGCTCGTAGTCGGTCGGGTCGAGCACGAGCAGCAGCTCGTCCTTCCGGACCCGGGCGCCCTCGTCCGCGAGCACCTCGGCGACCTGGCCCGCGACCTTGGACTTGAGCTCGACCTGCTCGCGGGCCTCGATGCGCCCGGTCTCGAGGATCTCGACGGCGAGGTCACCGCGCTTCGCGGTCACGACGAGCGCGGGGTCGATGGGCGCGGGGCCGCCGCCCGCCTTCGCGAGGACGGCGGCGCCGCCCCCGGCGAGCGCCAGCGCCCCGACGAGCCACGGCCAGACGCGCCGCTTACGCCGGGCGCTCACGAGAGGCCTCCAGGAGGGGACGACGAAGGGCCAGGAACCGACGACGAAGGGCCAGGAACCGGCGACGGCGGTCCAGGAACCGGCGACGGGACGTCCACGCGCCGGCCGCGGGGGCCGGTGTCCTCGACGATGGCGCCGTCCCTGAAGGTGACGACGCGGGTGGCGTAGTCGGCGATCGAGCGGTCGTGGGTCACGACGACGACCGTCATCCCCTGCGCGTGCAGCGCGCAGAAGAGCTCCATGACCTGCCCGGTGGTGGCGGAGTCGAGCGCGCCGGTCGGCTCGTCCGCGAGGAGGAGCGGCGGCTCGTTGACGATCGCGCGGGCGATCGCCACGCGCTGCTGCTGGCCGCCGGACAGCTGGTTCGGCAGGTGGTGCGCCCTGTCCTCGAGGCCGACGCGCGCGAGCGCCCGCGCGGCCCGCGCCCGCCGGTCGGCCGGCCGGACGCCAGCGTAGACCATGGGCAGCTCGACGTTCGCGAGGGCGGTGTCGCGCGGCAGGAGGTTGAACGACTGGAAGACGAACCCGATCTTGCGGTTGCGGAGCTGGGCCAGCTCGACCTCGTCGAGCTCCTCGACCGGCTCGTCGTCGAGGAGGTAACGGCCGCCGGTGGGGCGGTCGAGCGTGCCGATCACGTTGAGGGTCGTCGATTTGCCCGACCCCGAGGCGCCCATGATGGCGACCATCTCGCCCCGCGAGAGCTCCAGCGAGACGCCGCGGAGCGCCTGCACCTCCACCTCGCCCATCCAGTAGACCTTGGTGATCGCGTCGAGCTTCACGAGTACAGACATGAGGGTCCTCGGCGGTGGCCTGCGCCATCCACAGGGACGGCCGCGACCCGCGCGAGCCCGGTTCGCCTGACCCGCGCGTGACGCACCAGGGTGCGCCGCTCTCGTCGCTCCGGCCATCGCGTCGCGAAGGCCGGCGGACGCGCTGAGGCGTAGGCGAAGCGCAGCAGCAAGGCAACCGCGGCGCAGGAGCGCGGCGGCCGCGCGCCGAGGCCACGGCGAGCGTGGCGCTGGCAGCGCTACAGCCCGGACGTTTCGACGAGCGCCAGGATCACGGCCCCGACGCCGTACGAGAGATCGTCGCGGAGCTCGACTGCCGCGTAATCCTCGAGCTTTCCCACCGTCGTGGGCCCGGAGATTCCGGTCACCACCGGCCGCCCGGAGCCGTCCTCCTCGATGCGCGAGCGCACGCCCGCCATGGCGCGGTCGATCGCGGGGTGCACCGAGGCGTCGAGGAAGCCGTGGCGCAACCCGCGCGCGAGCCCGGCGGCGAAGAGGGCTGTTGCGCTCGTCTCCAGGTAGATCTCGCCCGGGCGGTTCATGATGGTCCACCACAGGCCGCTGTCCTGGTCCTGCGCGCCCAGGACCGCCGCGACCTGCCGCTCGAGCGCCCCGGCCACGGCGTCGTCGCGCTCGCCGCGCGCCGCGCGCACGCGGAGGTACTCGTAGCCGGCCGCCGTGACCCAGGCGTTGCCGCGCGCCCAGTACACGTCCGGATCCTGCGGCGCCGCCCAGTCGTACGCGTGCCGGAAGAGCCCCGGCTCGTCCTGGAGGAGCGACGCGAAGATCTGGAATTGATTCGAGAATTCGTCGAGCGGACGCGCCTCGCCCGAGCGCTCGCCGGCGCGGACGAGCACGTTGCCGAACATGAACAGCGAGTCGACCCAGAGGGTGGGCTCGAACAGCGGCGACACGCCGAGGTGGCTGATGCCGCCCTGCTCCGTCCGGCGGGCTTCCTCGTAGAGGTAGCGGAGCACGTCGTCGACGACCTTCGCATAGGGGGCCGCGCACGATTCCTCGTGGAGCGCGAGCGCGGCCATGGCCGGCGGGCAGCGGTCGCTGGTCGTGATCTCGTAGCCGTACTCGAGGTGGTGATCGAGGTAGCGCCGGTAGTAGTCCCGGTACGGGGAGTGCTGCGTGACGCGGTACAGCTCGACAAGCGAGAGCATGACCGTGCCCTCGCCCCAGTCCCACGGCAGCGACTCCGCCGGGTGCTCGGTGATCCAGCGGTCGGCGATGGCGCGCGCCAGCGTGATGCTCTCCGAGTCGGGTGCGCGCTCGCGCGCGAACGCGTCCTCCGCCGACGGTGACGTCGGGATGCACCCCGCCCCGGAGCTGCCGGGCTGCCCGGCGCCCGAATCCCCCGCGCACCCGCCGGCCGCAGCGGCGCACGCGGCGGCAGCGACGAGCAGCGCGCGGAAGCGCGACCACCGGCGCGACAGGTGAGGGCGCGCTCTCGGCGGCATCTGGTCGCGGCCGTGGTCGTGGTCGTGGACGTGAACGTGGTCGTGAACGTGGTCGTGGTCGTGGTCGTGGTCGTGGTCGTGGACCGAGGTATCGGCAGACCGGTCACGTCCACGTTCTTGTCGTTGACGACCACGACCACGACCACGTTCACGTCCACGACTACGTTCACGTTCACGTTCACGTTCACGTCCACGTTCTTGTCGTTGACGACCACGGCCACGACTACGTTCACGTCCACGTTCGCGAGGGGGCATTTCACTCCTCCACGGCGAGGCTGGTGGCGTCGGGCGCGGTGACGCGGGGGCTCCCGTCGAGGAGCACCCTGGTCCCCCTCGCCATCAGCGCGAACGGCCGGTCGCCCTCGATCCGCAGCACGACGAGCTCCGCGTCGGTCTCGAGGAACTGCCCCCCAGGCAGCGCCAGCGCCTCCGGGGCTCCCTTGCTCCGCAGCACCGCGACGTCGGTCCCTCCTTCACTCTCGATCTGCCACGCGACGACCCCGGGCTCCGCCGCGATCGGCGCCGCCTGGAGCGGCGCGTCGGGCCCCGCGTCCACGCCGACCTTGTAGGGCAGGAGCACCGCCAGGAACCCCGGCGCCTCGGCCTGCACGGCTGCGTCGATGACCGCGTGGTCGGCGGCCTTGCGGTCCTCCTCGAACTCGTGGACGTGGGGCACCGTGAGCGGAGTGTACGGCGGCTCCACGACCGCGAGCCCCGGCGACGTCGACTGCACGCGCGCCTCGACCCCCGCCCGCGCCCGCTCCCATCGGCCGCCGTCGGGGAGGAGCTCGAAGGTGCCTCCGGACGTGAGCCCCGCGTAGCCGTGCAGCCGCCACGCGTGCGCGCGGGCCGCCGGGTGCGACGTCGAGAGGCGGTCGCCGACCACGAAGTAGCGGCCGTCGACGAAGGCCACGGATCGCTCGACGTGAGTGTCCTGGTAGTCCTGGTGCGCCTCCGCGTAGTCGACGGCGTCGCCGTCGTGGGTGTTCCGGAGAAACGCGTCCGCGTCGCCGAAATCGTTGAAGAGCCCCTTGTCGGGCGCGGATCGGCCGTCGATCAGAATCACGTTGTGCGACGGCGACTGGCTGGTCTTGGCGTTGTCGAGCGAATCGGGCTTGTAGTAGCCGGCGTCGATCAACAGGTACTCTCCGTAGGCCGCGAGGGAGAACGACGTGCCGTCCACGTGGTCGTGGATCGCCTTGCGCGCCGAGCCGTGCTCCGCGAGCAGCAGGAGCCAGCGCGCGTCGTCGCCCCAGTCCGAGCGGAACACCGCGTGGCCGGTGTCAGGGAAGAAGCGCGTGAGGAAGCGCGGCGCCTCGGGGGCCACTGCGTCGTCGACGTAGAGCAGGTGATGGGCGATGAGGTCGGCGCCGAACTCCATGGCCTGGGGGTCGCGGTTCTGCTCCCAGTCCCACAGGTACTCCCCGCTCCCGCCGAAAGAAGTGAGCAGCGGGCTCCCGTTGAACGGGGTGAAGACGCCGTCGTCGACCGGGGGCCGGCTGCCCCAGGGGAGTCGCAGCGACAGCGACCAGTCGACGGCCTTCGTGAAGAGCCCGCCGCGCAGCGGGACCTCCAGCGCGCCCTGCTCGCCGTCGACGCAGCCGTGCCCGGCCCACGGGTCCTCGTCGGAGCGGGTACGGCAGTCGCGGGTGAAGGCCACCTCGCCCTCGAGCGCGTTGTCGAGGGCGATGAAGAACGCCGCCGTGGGGCCCCAGGCGAAGCCGGAGTAATACGGGCCCTCGGACGCCCCGCCGTCGGGCTGCACGTACTGGCCGTCCGGGCCCCAGAGGTAATCGAGCTCCGAGATCGACCAGTTCCACCAGGTCGCGGCCGCCGGGTGCTCGGGGAACGCGAGCGCCACATAGCCGATCGCGTCGGCGGTCCGGATCGGGTGGTTGTTCTGCGCGGGGCGCAGCAGGAGATCTCGATAGAAATCGTGCTCGAGGTACTTGGCGAAAAACTGACCGGTGATGTCGGTGATCTTTCTCTCGGCCTGGGCGGACTCCTCGTCGGGGAACCACGGCGTGGCGCTCAGGAGGTCCCACGTGTTCGTGTACCCCATGAGGATCCTCGCCATCCGGATGTTCATGTCGAGGACCGTGTTCGTGTCCCAGTCGGTCTCCAGGCGGCGCAGGAACTCGCGCGCCTTGTCCGCCGCCGCCCGGTCCTCGAAGGCCCAGGCAAGGAGGGCATTCGCCTGCGCGGTCGAGGCGTTGTTGCCGTTCGTCTTGTGGTCCCATGAAGCGGGGTCGGGCTCCTCCTCGTAGGCGCGGTCGGCGCGGCGCTTCAGCGTGGCGAGGATCGAGGCGTAGGGCTCGCGATCGACGCGCGACCGCAGGAGGTCGCGGTGCTCCGGGCGCGCGAGGAGCCGCGGATGGACGCCGGTGTCCCGCGGCTCGCTCGGCCCGGGGGTGTCAGAGCCGCACGCCGCGGCCGTGAGCGCGACGCACGCGAGCGCCGGAGCGAGAGTGGGAAGGGAGAGAGGAAAGCCGTGAGACCGTGATTTCATGGAAGGATAGGGTGAGGGCTCGGAGGGACGAGCTGGTGCGTGAGGCGCAGCGTATCAGCTCGCCCGGGCCTGGAACCGCCTGAGTTCTCGCTGCCGTGGGGGCGATCACCACGTGTCCACGATGGGCAGTCTCGGCAGCCGCCGACACGCCGGAAGATCCGACCAGAGCGGAGAGAACAAGGCTGGCGACGTGCGGTCGCGAGGAGAATGCGGGAGAGGAGGAGCCTTCTGTGAGCCCGCCAGGATCAGCCCGGCAGGCGCCCCGGGGAGCGTGTCTTGCGAGCTGAGCCGTGCCTGCTGCGATGGCCTGGCGCGGGCTGCGTCGAGCGCGCTCGCGGCCTTCTCGGCGTGAGGGGGCGCGATCGCGCAGGGTGGTGCGATCCTGCGCGGGCGTCTGCCTGCTCTTGCAGCACGCGACGAGCAGGGTGGAGCGACCGCGCCGCTCGCGCAGACCCCTCGACACAGGGGCTCCCCGGCGCGCGGTCTCCCGCTTGCATTGCCCGGCTCCGGTGGGGGGAGTCGAGGAGGTTTGATATGGCGACCGAGCAGAAGCAGGGAATGGGCGCGCAGGGGCAGCAGGGCTCCGTCAAACAGGAGGGCCGCAGCGAGAGCAGCGTGATCCCCGACAAGGACTACAACCTGGTCAGCGTGCTCTACCATACGCTCAAGGGCGCGCAGACCCACTCACAGTACATTCAGGATGCGAAGCAGCAGGGTGATCAAGAGCTCGCCTCCTTCTTCAGCGAGGTCCGGCAGGAGGAGCTGCAGCGCGCGGAGCGCGCGAAGCAGCTCCTCGGACAGCGGCTGAGCGGAGGGCGCCCGGGCCAGGGAGGGGCCCGCGCGAGCGCCTAGAGCTACAAACGGGTTGAATCGCCTGAAAAGCGCATAATTTCGAACCGGTCACGGTAGGGACGGCCCTTTCGGGCCGCCCCCCGTACAGAACCCGGCGTGCGGTTTTCCCGCACCGGGCTCCCACCTCCGGTCTACGGATGAGAAGCGCACGGTGGGATAGGGGTGTGTGATGCGCGGCGGAGGAAGCGGGAAACGCTCGTCGAAACGGGTCCGTTGGTCGTTCGTCCAACGAGCCCGCTGGCTGCGACGTTGCATGCCCCTGTGCCACGCCTCGCGCACTTGGTGGCGAAACGAGCCCAGGGCTCGCGCGTTTCCAGGTACCCCGTAGTAGTTGTAGTGCCCTCGGAGCACGGCGCTCAGCCATCGGTGTTGCTCCCTGGCTGGGTCGTGCGCCTTGCGCCTCATTTTCCTACGGAGATCCCGCAGCTTTGCTGCCCTCTTCTTCCGGGAGGTCCGGCGCACGAGCGCGAAACGTCCATCCACGCGCTTCGCGCTGATGTGCGTAAAGCCGAGGAAATCAAACGTCTCTGGCCGCTCGTGTCCTTCCTTGCCGCAGTGCTCCGATGCGTACCGCCCAAACCGGAGCACCCGCGTCTTCTCAGAATGCAACTCCAGTCCGAACTGAGCGAGGCGCTCCGCAAGCGCTTCCTGCATCGCCCGTGCGTCCCGCTCGTACTGGAAGGTCATCACGACATCGTCGGCGTAGCGCACGATGTACATCTCCCCGCGCGCGTGCCGCTTCCGCCATCGATGCGCCCACAGATCGAGCACGAAGTGGAGGTAGATGTTTGCCAGCAGGGGGCTGATGATCCCCCCCTGCGGCGTTCCCTCCTCCACGTCGTGGAGCTGGCCGTCCTCCATGACGCCCGCGTGCAGCCACTTCATCAGCAGCCGCACCATGCGTCGATCCACGATCCGGTGCTCGACGAATTTCTGCATCCACCCGTGATCGATGGTGTCGAAGAACGCCCGGATGTCTGCGTCGAGCACCCAGTTCGTCTTTCTGCTGACGATCGCTACGCTCAGCGCGTCCAGAGCCCCGTGCGCCGACCGGCCTGGCCGATAGCCGTACGAGAACCCCAGGAACTCGCTTCGCTCGTAGATCGGTTCCAGGAGCATCCGCGCCGCCAGCTGGACGATCTTGTCTTCCAGCGCGGGGATCCCGAGCGGCCTCGTGCGGCCATCGCCTTTCGGGATGTGCACGCGCCGTACCGGTTGCGGATGGTAGCTTCCGCGTTGTACGCGGTCCTGAAGGTCGAGCAGCCGTGCGTCCAGCCTCTCGCCGTAGCTGCTCCACGTCTCACCGTCGACGCCAGGTGCCGCGTCTTTCCGCAGGCGCTCGTACGCCTCCTTCAGCAGCGGCGCCTTGATGTAGCTCAGCAGGTTATCGAACCGCGTCCCTTTCTCCTTCGTCGCTCGCTTTCCGACTCGATCCAGGTGCGTGAGCGCGTCTTGCCGATCCTGAGCCCGGGACGCGTTTCGCTGGTCGAGATTCCCGTTGGCCTCGCCCCTTCCCTCCATCGACTCCTCGGGCGTTACCCGCGAGTTCGCCGACTTCTTCGGTACTATGGGCTCGTCCGACTCCATCGGGGCATGCGGCTCCGGGGCTTTCGCCCCTGCGGCTTGCGGCTTGTCGCCTTCCCGCGCCTGCCTCCCGCCCACCACTGGCGAAGAGGCGCCTCCGAGGCCTCCCGGTTCCCGTTCATCAGGCAAGTGCTGACGTGCCGAACTCTCCGACCCCGAGGGGAGTGCAGTGCCATCGCCCACCGCTGTCTTTGCGGCCGCTGCACCGTGGCCTTCCGCGGTCTTGGAACGCGTCGGCTCCCACTGACTGATTTGTTTTCGAGGCTCCATCGCCCGGCCCGTCCGCTCGTCTTCCTACGCTTCGCCGTCGTGGTCGCCCACGCCGCCGCAAGGTTGACTTCCCGGGGGTGGGCACCTCCCGGGGTAGGACTTGCTTCTGTACTGCTGCATGCTCACCTACTTCCTGATGCCGGTTTTACCGGCGCACCCAAGACACCAAAAACGCCAAGAAGAGAATCTTATCTTGGCGTCCTTGGTGTCTTGGCGGTTTATTTCTCGCTTGAACAACGTGATCGCTATTCTAGTTCCGCGTGTCTGAAATCCCGCCAGAAACACCGGTCGATGAGCATCGAAGGCGCCGCCTTCACTCCACAGCCTGCGGGGCGAGGCTATCCGGAGGCGCGCCGGGCGCCGCCGGGTGATCTCGAGCCCGGGCGCAGGCCGCTCTTCGCCGCCCGCTTCGGCTTCGGCGCGTCGGCGCACGGGAGGAGGTTCTCCCCTCCCCACGCCATCACCGCGTCGATGAAGGCGCGGAGTTGCGGCGGCATGAACTCCCGCTCCACGTAGACCACCGCGATGTGCGAGTCCGCCTGGATCGCGCCTGGCAGCACGTGCAGGAGGGCGCCGCTCTCGAGGTGAGGGCGCACGACCTGCTGCGGCAAGAGCGCGATGCCGAGGCCCTGGAGCGCGGCGTCGCAGAGCAGGAGGAGGTCGTTCGTGAAGAGCGCGCCCTCGACCTGGAACCTACCGCCGGAGGACGGCCAGTGCGTCTGCGGCAGCTCCCCCCGGGCGAAGCCCATCATGCAGCGGTGGCTCCGCAGATCACGGCGCGTGCGCGGCGTGCCGCGGGCCTCGAGGTACGCGGGCGAGGCGACCGCGAGGAGCGGCATGCGCGCCAGCGTCCGGGCGACGAGGCCGGGCTCGAGCGCGCTGCTCGCGCGGAGCGCGACGTCGTAGCCGCCGCGCTGGAGGTCGACGTGCTGGGTCGTGTTGTGGACGTGAAGGCGGACCTCGGGGTAGCGCCGCGCAAAATCGCAGATCATCGCGTTGAAGCTCGTGTCCACCATCGGCGGCACCGAGACGCGCAGCTCGCCGCGCACGGCGCCGTCGGCCTTGCGCACGCTCGCCTCGGCGTGGTGGACGGCGTCGAGCACGACGCGGGCGTGGCGGTAGAGCGCCTCGCCCGCGTCGGTGGGGGCGAGGCTGCGCGTCGTCCGGCGGAGCAAGCGCACGTCGAGCCGCTCCTCCAGCCGCGCGAGGCGGCGGCTGATGGTGGCGCGAGGGACGCCGAGCTCGGCGGCGGCGCGGGACAGGGATCCGGCCTCCACGGTCTTCGAGAAGGCGAGGAGCTCGGAGGTCTCGAGGGGTTCGTCCATCTGGATCAAATCCTGGCAGGTGCTTCCAACTGTTGATGCATTGTTACATGCGTGTCCAGGCCTCAGAATGCCCGCTCATGAACGACAAGGCACGCACCATCGGCTACTGGATCGACCGAGGCCCGCGTCGGCGAGCACGCGCTCGCGACCTGAGGCGGGATCTCACGGAACGACTCGCCCCACCTCACCCACGTACCACCGAGCAAGCATCATGAGCGACCAACTCCTCCAGCAAGTCCTCCTCGAAGCCCGCACCCACAACGGCTGGCTCGCCGAGCCCATCGACGACGCGACCCTGCACCGCCTCTACGAGGCCCTGCGCCTCGGCCCGACCGCGGCCAACAGCGTGCCGGCGCGGGTCGTCTTCGTAAAGAGCCCTGAGGCCAAGGAGCGCCTGCGCCCCTGCCTCGCGGAGGGCAACGTCGAGAAGACAATGAGCGCGCCCGTCACCGCGATCATCGCCTACGACACGCGCTTTCACGAGAAGATGCCGAAGCTCTTCCCGGCGCGCCCGACGATGGGCGAGGCCCTCGCCGGGATGCCGCCGGAGCAGCGCGACTTCTTTCTCCTCCAGAACGCCTCGCTCCAGGCCGGCTACCTGATCCTCGCGGCCCGCGCGCTCGGGCTCGACTGCGGGCCGATGGGCGGCTTCGACCGGGAGAAGGTCGACGCCGCGTTCTTCGCCGACGTGCCCTGGCGATCGATCCTCCTCATCAACCTGGGCCACGGCGATCCGGCGAAGCTCTACCCGCGCAACCCGCGCCTCGATTTCGAAGAGGCCTGCCGTATCGCATAGTCGACCGGCCCCCGCCACGGGCCCTCAATCGGCGATATACTGGTTGCGGCCGACGAAATCGAGATACGGGTACAACGCCGAACGCAGGTTATCCACCTGAACACTCGAGTTGATACCGCCGACCTCCCACCCGTTCCACCTGGACGGGTTCCGGGTCGTCGCGTTCAAGAACAGCGGCACCTCCAGCAATGACTCCACGACGCCGGTCGTGGACATCTTGTCGAAATCGACGAGGACCGGAGCGGTATTGTCCGTCAGGTTCTTCACCCAGACGCGCGCGGCGCCGAAGTCACCGCCCGCGGTGCCGTCGATGTCGCGGTTCGGGTCGACCTGCACCTGGATATCGTACCACTTGCCCGAGGCCGGCGCGAAGTTGGTCGCCTTGTACAGCTCGCCGCTGTCCCGCGACCCACGGAGGCGCAGCTGCCCCTGCTCGAACTGCACAAGGAACCCGACGTAGTAGTTCGGGGTAAGGCCGTTGCTCGCGCTGGCGACCGTGTTGACAGGAGCAAAGTAAACCCCTGTGGTGCCGTACAGCTGCCCGGAATAGACAGTCAGGTCGCTCGCGTCGTGGTCGGTCAGCTCGGTCTCCCACCAGGCGCGGGCCAACGTCGAGCCCGACGGGTTCACCGCCAGCGTCGAGGGATTACCGGTGCCGTACGGCGCGGAAGCCGTGAGCTGCCCCGGCCCGCCGGAGGCTGGCCCCTTCCACACGAGCTGCGGAACAACCTGACTATCCATGGCGACGCCAGACTGATAATGATCGAAATTGTCATTCATCTGCGGCACGTAGTACCCCATCGAGAGGTCATCCACGGCATTGCTGTCGCCGTAGGCCGCCACGACGAATCCATTGAAGTTGGAGGGGTTCTTGTTCACGCCCATGAGCAGCGGGACAACCAGCACCCGCTCGGTCACGCCGGTCGTCGTGAGGTTGTCGAAGACGACGCGCGTGAAGTCCTTCTGCCCGTCCGTCACATTGCGGACGTACAGCGAGCCAAGACCGGTGCCCACGGTGGGATTGACGACCAGCTTCACCTCCAGCCATTTGCCCATCGTGGCGGGGATGTTGACGGCTTGATAGACATCTCCGCCGTCATAGCCAGAGCGAAGACGGAGCGCCCCCCAGGCCATGGAAACGGTCGGCCCCTGGTAGGCAGGGAGGGCGTAGCCCGTCGGGCTCCCGCCGGCCACGTTGATCGGCTCGAACGCGACGCCTGAGATGGCATTGTAGATGAGACCCGAGTAGACGACCTTCTCCGTGCTGCTGAAGCTCGGACCATCGAACGCCGACCAGGCTACCTTGCCGTTGTAGCCGCCCGTGGAGACGATGCTCTGCTCGGAGACATTCCCGCTTCCCGGCGGCGAGCCGATCGCGAACTTGTCCGGGTTCGCCCCCGACCAGCTGTTCGCGCCTTGGTTGTTCATCGCGTTGCCAAAGACGTGCTGCTCGTAGTCCTCGCGATCCATGGTGCAGGCCTCATACTGAAGGCGCACGTGATCGTGGTAAGCGACGTCCGGCGACTGGGAGGGCAACGCCGCCACATGAGACCAGTCGGCGTGCTGCGTGGTGGTGTTCATGTTGCTCACCAGCACATCGACGCGGCCCCCTCTCTGAACACCGGACCACTCGATGCCGGCGTTCTTGTTGGTCGCCAGGTTGAGGGTGCGCAGCTCGCCGTCCCGCGCGAACACGCCGTCCAGCGCCTGCCATGCGTCGGCCATGTCGGCAGTGAACGCGAGCGTCGCGGTGACGACGTTGCCATACGTCTGATAGTAGTAGGTGGTTGCCCCCGACTGGTTGACGTTGACCTCCCACGTCCTGAACCCGTCCGCCCCGCGGAGCCGGTAGTGCTGGACCTGCGCGACGTTGTCCGTCGGCAGGAGGACCTGCGACTGAGGCACACCATAGTTGGGCTTGTTGACGAAGTCCGCGATGTAGGGGATCAACAAATCACCAGCCGGAAGGTGGCGCGCCGCCACGCTCACCGTCTCGATCCCCTGCCAGAAGATCGCGGAGATCTGGGTGGGCGCCGTTCCGCCGACATAAGGCACGCCATTGATCGAGGAGGCGATATGCAGCGCCGACTGGCTCGAGTTGTACGCCACCGGCATCGCGACATTGATGCCTGACGTATAATAGATATTCTCTCGATCAATCTTGTACTGCTCACCGACATTCCAGGGCCACGCGCCGGACGTATCGACGCTCATCCCAGGGTAGTAGCCATAGTTGCCGACATAGGCCCCCGAGATGTCCGCGTCTGGGTCGGTTCGGACGCGGTCGACGTTGTCGAGGAGCAGATCGTAGTGCGTCTGGGTGTCCCCCTCGATGTCCATCAACAGGTAATCGAGCGCATAGCCGTTGCTGCTGATCCAATCGAGCGCAGGGTCCAGCTTCGCCAGGCCCCACCCCCTGGTCTCGAGCCCCGTGGGGACCCCGGCCAGGGTGTTGCTGATGATCACGTCGTCGTAGTCGCCCCGCTCTGCCCACCCCACCGCGGCGATGTCTCCCCCGTTCTGAACAATCTCGGGGTTGGTCGGCTCGAACGCCTGCCAGCTCGTGAAGTAGCCCTCGGCTTGCGCCATCGCGGTCGAGCCGCTCTCGAGCACGCCGAGCAGCGCGCCTCCCATCACGAGCACCCAATGCAGCGCTGTTCTGTTCTTACCGTGCGTTCGCATCTGAGACACCTTCTTTATCGCGTTTTGGTGACGGCCCCGAGACGCATCTCGGCCATGGGCAGGCGCGGGCGGGCGCAGGGGGACGGCGCAGATTGCGCCGCCCGCCGCGGGATCTCCGATTGGATCACAAGGACGGGAGGGATTGGACCAAAATCGTCCGTCCTGCGTGTCCACGCATTCGGTGCGCCACAGGAAAATTGAAGTGGGTGTACAGATGCCGGTCGCGACCCGCTCCGATCAGGGGCTTACCGGTCGAGGCAAGCGAAGCGTGCCGCGTGAACCTGATTTTGCAGGGGTATACACGAACCGCGTGCGCCGTCGAAGGCTGCCCGGTTC
This sequence comes from Sorangium sp. So ce117, assembly GCF_051524395.1. Classification (NCBI taxonomy): domain Bacteria; kingdom Pseudomonadati; phylum Myxococcota; order Polyangiales; family Polyangiaceae; genus Sorangium; species Sorangium sp. So ce117. Next base: position 1,532,885 of record NZ_CP150309.1, on the reverse strand, counting down.
GCGGAGCGAGCCTCGAAAGATCGAGCGCCGCTCCGCACGCGCTCACCGCCGCCGGGGCGGGTGCCGGTCGGGGCGCCCCTTGTGAGGCGCCCCGTCGCCCCGAGCGGTTACTGGAGGGTCGGCGCCGTCCACTTCATCCACCTGGCCAGATCGGCCGTCGCCCCGTCGCCCTTGAGCAGGTTGGTGTCCGCGGTGCCGCCGCCGACAAGGAACTTCCTTACGTACGCCTCGAGGGCCGCCCTCTGCGAGGACGGGAACGCGCAGTGGGAATGGGCGGCGGTCTGCCAGTAGCCCATCTTGTCCTGCACCCCGAGCCCCTTCCAGATCTGCTGGGCGATGGACCCCGCCGTGAAGGTGCTGTTGATGCCGAGCCAGTCGATCCTGTTGTCGATGACGAGCAGCGCGCGCGGCGCGACGAGCCCCATGACCATGTGATGGTCGAAGGGCAAGGACGTCACCCGGTTGCCGAAGGTCGAGCCGAAGTTCGCGCGGAACCACGGCTGCTCGCTGGCCGCGCTGGACAGGGTCTGCACGTTCTCCCCGGCGTTGGCGCCCGCCTGCGAGACGCGCCAGCTCGCCGAGCCGCCGGCGCCCGACTCCTGGGGGATCGTCAGCACGATGCGCTCGTCGAACGCGCCGGCCGTGAGCGCGCCCTTGCCGTTGCGCGAGCAACCCGTCACGGCGATGCGCTTCGGGTCGATGTTGGCGCCCGGGGTCTTCTCCAGCGCGTCGATGATCCGGCTCACGCCCCAGGCCCACGCGATCATCGAGCTGGCCGAGTGGTTGCTGCCGTAGAGGTTGTAGAACGTGCCCGTCCCGCGCGAGCCGCCGCCGTTCTGGGCGCCCATCGCGTTGTTGTCGAAGGTCGCCATCGCGACGCCGTTCTGCGTGAACACGCTGTTGTCCAGATTCGAACCGCCGATGCCGATGACGAGCGGGATCGGACCAGCAGGCGCGCCGGAGGGCCGGCTGATGTTGATCGAGAACGAGGCGCTCTTCCCTGCATCGTTGACGTTGACCGTCAGCCTGTTCGCCGAGAACTGCCCCGTGACATTGTCCTTGGACACCACGGGCTTCGATCCGGACTCATACGTCTCGACCTGCGACTTGATCTCCGCGCGCCGGCACGCCCACTCCGACTTCTTCGTGATGCGTGAGCCGCTCAAGCTCAGGAACGGATCGTGATGCGTGTCGAACACCGGGAGAGACGAGGCGGCGGGCAACGTCGGCTTGGGGCAGCTCGCGCCGCTGTCTTCGACCGCGCCCGTGCTCCCGCCCGACCCGCCAGAGCCGCCCGACCCGCCGGATCCACCGGAGCCGCCCGCACCGGAGCCGCCCGCACCGGAGCCGCCCGCACCGCCAGAGCCGCCTGCCCCGCCCGCCCCCGAGCTGCTGCTCGACGAAGAGCTCGCGCTGCTGCTCGACGAGGAGCTGCTGCTCGACGAGGAACTGCTGCTCGACGAAGAGCTCGCGCTGCTGCTCGACGAGGAGGACGCGCCCGTGCCGACGATCGTGCCTCCGCTGCCGGTGACCGACGCTACGGCGGGCCGCCCGCTGCCGTTCGCGCAGAACCCCCACTCCACCCAACCTTTCTCCTTGATCGCTGCATTGTGGGTCACGCTCGTGGCGGTGAACTGCCCGTTCGAGGACACCGAGGTCACGTTCCACGCGTTGGCCAGCGTCGAGCCGTTGAGCCGGACGACCACGTTCCAGCCGGTGGTGGCCGGGGAGCGGGACTTGTTCGTCACCCTGACGTTCGCGCAGTAGCCGTTCCCCCAGTCCGACTGAATCGCGACATCCGCCGACATCGAGCCGTCAGCGCTGTCCAGGGCGCCGTCCAGCGTGTCGAGATCCTCTTCCTCGATGGGCTCCACGGCGCACGCAAACAGACCGAACGCGAACGCAGCGGAGATGCAGCCAAGCAAGCGAGTCATACGCATAAGATGCTCCAGGATCGGAACGACTGAGTCGCGGGCTTCTGCTCAAGGTGGATACGTGCACCAGCGAGACGCCTGCGAACCCTCTCGTTCAATTGGTAGAGCTCAATATTCCCGGCCAGCGTGCGTCTGATCATGAACACCGCGCGGACCTTGCCGATCCCCTGCCTGGCAACCACGGTGTTCGTCGGACAGCCACTCACATGCGGATACCCCACGGTGGGGCGGGGCACCATGAGAGAGCAAGAGCAACCCGGAAACGCAGCTGCAAGGAGCGAGCGCTCCGGGCAGCAATCTCCCCCCCGAGTCGATCCTCCGGATCGTGCCGCCGTCGCTCAGGCTGCCTGGGCGCGCGCCATCGTCGCCATCGTCGAGTTATGCCGTTCCGAGGCCGGGCGTCACGCCGGCTTGCGCCCCGACACCAGATAGAACGTCACCCCGCACGCCCCGCCGAGCGTGCGCGCGAGCGCGGCCTGCTTCCACGCGCGGGCCTCCTGCATGGCGATCGCCCACAGCCGCTCGAACTGCGCCGGTTCGCCGCCGCCGGCCAGGTACCAGGCGTGGGCCTGGTCACGGGTGCCGCCCGTTCCGAGCCAGATGCCGCCGTCGATCCACGCCAGCATCTGGCGCAGCTCCGCGCGCTCCGCGGGCGTCTCGTACGGCGGGATCAGCGCGGAGCACTTGTCCGACTGGCACACGTGGAGATCTCCGAGCCCTGCCTCGCGGAAGAGCCCTGGCAGCCGCTCACCCACGGAGCTGTCCCCCTGTCCCAGCGCGCGCTTGCCGTCCTGGCAGGTTGCCTCGAGCTCGAGCAGCGCGAGCCGGTCGGCGCGCGACAGGCCGGGCGCGGTGACCAGGGCGGTGGCCTTCTCGGCGAAGTTGTTCGGCTCGACCGCCAGCAGGAGGCCGCCGGGGCGCAGGACACGGCGCATCTCGCGCAGCACCCGCAGCGGGTCGGCGACGTGCATCAGGACCGTCTGGCACGTGGCGAGGTCGACGCTCGCGTCGGGCAGCGGGAGCGCCTCGGCAAGGCCCTCCCGGTACGACGTGCGCGCCGCCACCCCGCACGCCTCGGCCTCGGCGGCGGCGCGCGCGACGAACGACGGTTCACGATCGACGCCCACCAGGGTGGCGTCGCCGTGGAGCACGGGCAGGAGGGTGCGACCCCAGTGCCCGACGCCGCAGCCGACATCGACCGCCGCGCGCACCTCGTGGAGCCGGAGCCGGCGGGCGATGAGCTCGACGAAATCGCGGTTCCACCAGGTGTCGCGCCAGTCGCCCTCGAAGCCGACGAGCCAGCTGTAGTCGCTGGCCGCGAAGGCGGGCGGCGGCGGAGGAGCCGAGGGATCAGCGGCGCTGGACACGACGATCGCATAGCACGGCCGGCCCCCTGTGCCCTGACCTACAGAGGTGGTGACGCCGGCCGAGCTCGATGTTGCGCATGGGGTCCGTCGCCTCCTCCGCCCGTCGAGTCGTCGCCGATGCTCACCGCGCACGCCGTGAGCAGCGGAAGCAAAGCGGTTCCGATGAGCCATTTGGGGCAATCCGGTCGAACGGACATTGCGGACCTCGCAGATCTGCAGGGGTCGGCATGGCCATGCGCGGGCCGATCGTGCCGCGTCCTCCTCCGCCGGAGACACTGGACCGCAGCGCGATCGGGTGAGCACTCCCGGTGGAAGGCACCTCGATCACGGTGATTGGCAGCTTCAGCCCGCATTCCTGACGTTTTTTGCTCGGACCCCGCCAGAAATGCAGGAGCGCTGAACACTTCGCGCACGAGCGCACGAGAAGCGACCTCTGACGAGGTGGGCAAGGCGTGGCGGAGCCGCGGTGCGTTGCGGTCTTGCACGGCGCGTTTAGCCCTTGACGGGCGTCGAGATTCACCCTCGAGATCCGCGAATCGGTTTGTTCACCCTCTTTCCCAAGCCACCCTCCATGGAAAGGCTGATTCAGATGGCGCCTCCTTCGGAAAACAAGATGCCACGTCGCGCGGGCCGACCGCCCCCCCGACGGCCTCATTCGATGAAGATCCTGAGGGTACCGCTCCTCGTTGTCGGGCTCTTGAGCGCGGCGCTCGCGGGCGCTTGCTCCTCGAGCGGCACCGATGAGCCGAACGAGGTGACCGGCAGCGGCGGCTCCAGCGCAGCGGGGAGCCCCAGCGGGGCCACCGGCACGGGCGGCGGCGCGAGCAGCGGCGCGAACAGCGGCACGGGCGGCGGCGCATCGGTCGGCCAGGGCGGCATGGACACGACAGCATCGACAGGGAGCACGGGCGGGATGTCGGGCTCCGACGAGGAGTACCCCGCGCCGGGCGCCCTGCCGGACGAGACGGGCGCAGACCTCTGGCTCAGGTACCCGAAGGTGCCGATTCCGGGGCGCCTCGCGGAGTATCAGGCGGCCTTCAAGCGCGTGGTCAAGTCGGGGACCGGCGCGAGCCTCGACATCGCCGAGGCCGAGCTCGTCAAGGGGCTGAGCGGGTTGACGGGGGGAACGGTCGGGACCGGCGCGGCCGTCGACGGACCGGGCGCCGTGGTGATCGGGACGGCCACAGCGGACGTCATCAAGGGCCTGCCGCTCGCGGCGCGCCTCGGCGCCCTGGGCCCCGAGGGCTACCTCGTCGAGGCCGCCGACGTCGGAGGCCAACCGGTGATCGCCGTGGCCGGCAACACCGAGGTGGGCGTGCTCTATGGCACCTTCGCGCTCCTCCGGCACGTCCAGAGCCACAGCGCCCTCGACAAGCTGTCGCTCACCGGCTCTCCGAAGATCGGCCATCGCATCCTGAACCACTGGGACAACCTCGATCGCAGCGTGGAGCGCGGCTACGCGGGCCGCTCCATCTGGGACTGGAGCGCGCTGCCCGGCACGCTCTCTCCCCGTTACAAGGACTACGCGAGGGCCAACGCCTCCATCGGCATCAACGGGACGGTGCTGACCAACGTGAACGCCAACGCGCAGGTCCTGACTCCATCGTACCTCACGAAGGTCAAGGCGCTCGCCGACGTCTTCCGCCCTTATGGCATCAAGGTCTACCTCACGGCGCGATTCAGCGCGCCGGTCGAGATCGGCAACCTGAGCACGGCCGATCCGACCAACGCCAGCGTCAAGCAATGGTGGACGAACAAGGTCAACGAGATCTACCAGCAGATCCCCGACTTCGGTGGCTTCCTCGTGAAGGCGAACTCCGAGGGGCAGCCAGGGCCGCAAGACTACGGGCGGACCCACGCCGACGGCGCCAACATGCTCGCCGACGCCCTCGCGCCGCACGACGGCATCGTGATATGGCGCGCCTTCGTCTACTCCGACACCAGCCCGCCGGACCGCATCAAGCAGGCCTACGAGGAGTTCAAGCCTCTGGACGGCAAATTCAAGGGCAACGTCCTCGTGCAGGCCAAGAACGGCCCGCTCGATTTCCAGCCCCGGGAGCCGTTCCATCCGCTGCTCGGGGCCATGCCGAAGACGCCCCTCGCCCTCGAGCTCCAGATCACGAAGGAGTACCTCGGCGAGGACACGCACCTCGCCTACCTCGGCCCGCTCTACGAGGAGGTCCTCAAGGCGGACACCTACGCGGGCGGCGAGGGCTCGACCGTGGCGCGGATCATCGACGGCACCCTCCACAAGTACACGACCACGGCGATCTCGGGCGTCGCCAACGTGGGTGACGACACGAACTGGACCGGATCGCAGATGAACCAGGCGAACTGGTACGTGTTCGGACGCCTGGCGTGGAACCCGGACCTCTCCTCGGAGGCCATCGCAGAGGAGTGGGTGCGGCAGACCTTCTCGAACGACCCCGTCGTCGTCGAGCCGGTCGTTCAGATCATGATGGAGTCACGCGAGGCGCTTGTCGATTACATGACGCCCCTCGGCCTTGTCCACATCATGGGCAACGACCATCACTACGGGCCAGGGCCATGGCTGAACAGCCTGAGCCGCGTCGAGTGGAACCCGGTCTACTATCACAAGGCGGACGCGAACAACATCGGCTTCAACCGCACCTCGTCGGGCAGCAACGCTGTTGCCCAGTACGCCGCGCAGGTGGGACAGAAGTTCGGGAGCCGGGATACGGTGCCGGACGATCTCGTGCTCTTCTTCCACCGCGTCGGCTGGCAAGACAAGCTGAAGTCGGGGAGGACGGTCTGGGAGGAGCTCGTCCATCGTTACAGCCAGGGCGTCGATGAGGTGGGGGTGATGCGAGAGACATGGAAGTCCGTCGAGGGCCGTATCGATGGCAAGCGCTTCGGTGACGTGAGCGACTTCCTCGAGATCCAGCACTACGAGGCGCGCTGGTGGCGCGACGCGTGCCTCGCCTACTTCGGCTCGGTGTCGAAGCTCCAGGTCCCGAGCGGATATGCCCCCCTGGCGAACACGCTGAGCTTCTACCAGGGGCTCCGCTGCCCGTCCGACGCAAAGAAGCCCCGCTGCTCGCAGGTCTATACGGGGAATCCGTCCCCGGCCATCCTCCAGTGAGAGCGCAGTGAGAGCGGCGGGCCAGCTCGGTCTGGCCCGCGGCCTGGCGGCGATCTTCACGCCCCTGCCCCCGTCAAGCGCACAGCGTCCTCTGGGTCTTGCTGACTCGGCGATCTGGCCAGGTCACAACACCGGAGTCGTCGCATGACCTCGTCGTGGTCCACGATCGACGTGAACGCTCACACGCTGTTACCGTCCTGCTGGCTCATCCATCGAAGGACGGCGGGGTGCGCGTCGGCTGCCAAGGCCGTCAGGAGGTGCGTCGTGACGCTGACTTCGAGTCAAGCATTGTTGCTGTTGATGGCGGGGTGCGCCTCGGCGTGCAGCGCGCCTGGACCGCAGGCGGCGGGGAATGGTCCTGCCGGGCGCCCCGCGGAGCGCGCGCTCCGGCCGAGCGGCGCCGCGCCGGTCGAGCTCGGGCGGATCGTGAGCAGGGCGCGGGCGAGCTTTCGATCCACGCGACAAGGGCTCTCCGCCGAGGGCGCCGCCCACCGGATCGACGTCGAGGGCGAAGCGGCGCGGATCCGCGCGAAGCCCGTGGCGAGGGCGGCACGCAGGGGGCGGGCGAGGCAGCTCCAGGCCCTCGCCGAGGCGCGCACCGCCGCCGAGCTGACGGCGCGCCGCCGCGCGCTCCGCGGGCCTCTCGTCGAGGGCGCGCCCGGCGAGTTCCAGCCAGGGAGCGCGCTCACGCTGGCGACGCGATCGATCGCCCGCGCTGGCCACGAGTGCGTGAACGGCGAGGGCCGCGTGCGCATGGCGGCGGACGGCGGCGCGGAGCGCGCGTTCGAGACCTGCAGCGAGCTGTGGAAGAACCACGAGGCGAACGCCGAGCAGGCGTTCCGGTTCCCCGAGCGGCCCGGGGGGCGCGGCGATCTCGTCGTGCGCGTGAGCGCCCGGCTCGGCGCCGCGGACGCCGCGCCCTCGGTCGCGAGCGACGCCCGCGGCCTCGTCCTCGGCGCCGCGCCGGGGCAGCGGTTCGTGTACGGCCACGGCACGTGGATCGACGCGTCGGGCCGCCGCGTTCCGGTGCCCGCCCGCTGGGCGGACGGCCACATCGAGCTGCGCGTGCCCGCCTCGGTCGTCGAGGAGAGCGGCTATCCGGCGCTGCTCGATCCGGAGGTGGGGCCGGAGATCGGGACGGAGCCGCCCGTGCCCGTCCAGCAAGACGTCGGGTTCGATCCGGAGATCGCGACCGACGGGACGAGCTACCTCGTTGTCTTCGAGGATCTGTCGCGCATCCGCGCGGTCCGCGTCGGCGCGCGCGGGGACGTGCTCGATCTCGACTGGCTGGATCTAGGCGAGGAGTCCGCCGGGCAGTACCTGCCCAGCGTGGCGTACGGCGGAGGCCGCTACCTCGTCACCTGGAGCCAGTACGGCGACGACGCCCGGATCACCATCCGCGGCCGCGTGATGCGCCCCGACGGCACGCTCGAAGGGCCGGCGAGCTTCGCGATCTCGACGTCGGACGAGGGCGTGTATCCCTCGGTCGAGTGGAACGGGGAGCGCTTCGTGACCGCCTGGCTCAGCCTCGCCGACGATGGGGCCGACGACGTCCGCGCGACCCTCGTCGACCCGAGCGGCAGCGCCGTTCCCGGCGCCGAGCGCGCCCTGTCCACGAGCGGCCGCGCGTCGCGCCCGGCGGTCGGCGCCGGGGCGGACGTCTCCGTCGTGGCCTGGGACGAGGACGTCGCCGGCGGCGGCGCGCGGGCCATCCGTGCGACGCGGGTGGCCAGCGATGGGAGGGCGCTCGACGCCGGGGGCGTTCCGATCTCGGAGGGCCCGGGCAACGCGCGGCTGGCCGCGCTCGCGTCCGGCGGGGCGAGCTTCCTGGCCACGTGGGTACGGGACGATCCCACGAGCACGATCCGGGGCGCGGTGCTGCGCGCAGACGGCACGATCGCGGCAAGGGACTTCCCGATCTCGCGGCCGAGCCCGGGCACCGGGGCCCCCGCCGCGGCATTCGACGGCAGCAGCTACCTCGTGGCCTGGGCCGACGAGCGGGACGGTCGCGCGATGGTCGGGGCCCGCGTCTCGGCCGAGGGTGTCGTGCTGGGAGATGACGTGAGGCTCGCGGACGGGTCGCCTCGCTCCATCTGGGATTCGGATCGGAGCTCGCTCGCGTGGAACGGCTCGCGCTTCCTGCTCGCGTTCCAGGGCCAGGGCATCGAGGGCAGCCTGATCGGCCCGGATCTCGCGCTGGCCGCGGGCCGGCTCGGGCTCAGCCCCCTGCCGAACAGGCAGGGCGCCCCGCGCGTCGTCTGGACCGGCGAGAGCTACCTCGTCGCCTGGACCGACGAGCCGGACCCGGACCGGGAGCGGATGACCGCGCGCGCGGTGCGCGTGAGCGCGGCCGGCGAGGTCGTCGATCCGGTCGGGATCGAGCTCGCGAGCAGCGCCTTCGCGATCGATCTGGCCTCGAACGGCGGCGGCGCGTCGGTGCTCACCTGGAGCGCGCTCGGCGCCGGCGGGGATCACCTGCGGTGGGTGTCGGGCGACGGCGCGCTCGGGGAGAGCGTCGCCGTCTCGTCGCTCCACCTGTCGGCGACGCCGTCGGTCGCCGGCAACGGCGACGGTTATCTGGTGACCTTCGTGGAGAGGACCGCGGAAGAGCCCTTCGTTTACACCGCGTCGGGCCGCCTGCTCGGCGCTTCGGGGAGCGCTGGCCCGGTGTTCCCCATCGTGCCCTCGGTCGGGGCGGAGTCGCACGCGATGCCGCTCCACGCCGGGCAGGACTACCTGGTGGCCTACGTGAAGGCGGGCCTGCATCTCGTCCCCGTGAGCCGCACGGGAGGCGTCGGGGAGGGCTTCCTGCTGTCGAGCGCACCGGCCGCCATCGCCGGGGCGACGGACGGCACGGACACGCTCGTTGTCTGGACGGAGTCCGCAGGTAGCTGGCCGGAGGGCGGTGAGGGGCCGGTGCACGGTCGAATCTACGGCACGGGCGGCTGGCGGGGCGAAGCGTTCCTGATCTCGCCGACGAGCGCCGGTCATGCGGCGGCCGTGGCCTGGGACGGCGCGAGCTACCAGGTTGTGTGGGAAGAGGCGGAGACGCACCGGCTCCGGATCCGCGCCGTGGCCCCCGATGGGACGCCGGGCATGGAGGCGCTGCTCGTCGATGACGAGTGCAATGCGCCGATGCTGGCCCGCGGCGAGGATGGCCGGTTCCTGCTGAGCTATGACAAGCTCGGCCCTGCTGCGCGCACGCGGCGCGTCGTCTCGCGGCTGCTCAGCTGGGAGCCCTCACCCGGGCTGGCCGCAGGCGGCGGCGCGGGTGGAAGCGGCGGCGCAGGGCTTGGCACGGGCGGAGGCGGCACTGTGGAGCCCGGGGCGGGCGGGAGCGGCGGTGCGGAGCCGGGCGGGGGCGGGAGCGGCGGTGCGGAGCCGGGCGCGGGCGGCCAAGCAGGGAATGGCGGGGGCGGCGGCACCTCCGGCGTTGCCGCCGGCAGCAGCAGAAATGACGGAACCGACGACACCAGCAACGACGCACGATGCAGCGCTCACGGCGCTGGCAGCAGGTCCGCATACATCGGGCTCACCGTTGCCCTGTTCGGTCTCGCCCTCATTGCACGACGGGCGGCATCCACCCAGGGGGACAGCTACGGATCCACCCAAGTCCACACGACCGAGAAGAGGCACACGTAGATTGTCGCCTGGCCCATCGACACCCCGTCCATGTCCACATCCAGCACCACCTCGTTCCCGAGCTCCGGCGGGATCGGCTGGTAGCCGGGGTACGTGGCCTCGATCTCCCCAGCGATCTCGCGCGCCACCGGCTCCTCCTGGGGGATGCCGGGGAGGTGGATCCCGTAGTATGGCCCGAGCAGGGACACGTGGAAGCTGAGCGCCGCATCATCGGTGAGCCAGATGCGGGCCGAGTACGCCGGTTCGACCCACCCCGCCAACAGGCTGAGCGACTCGTTCTGAAGGCTGCATCGCTCCCCCAGCCTGTCGATCATGACCTTCCACCTTGGGTACTCCGCTTGCCCTCGTCTTGCGGCTTCCACCAGGCGGCGGCGCTCCTCCGTGTCCTCGTAGACGATCTCGTCGGGGGGCACATGGATGCGCGTGATTTTATGCACACCGCGCGGGTAGAAGCGGTAAACAACGTCGAGGAGCTCGGAGCGAGTTATCATCATGGACTGGTCACCTTGGCGCCGAGTCGCTTGTACTTGGACTTGAACGCAGCGTCCGCCGTGTCAGCAAACCTTTTGCAGAAGATACCTGCCGGCAGGTGGTAGTCCATGCCGTTTGCGACCTCCTCCATGATCTCCTCGCTGAGGCTAGATGCACGATCTGGATCGATTGGTCCATAAATCTCAGTCCGGATCGGCATGCCGATGGTAAGAGGGCAGGACCACTTCTTGATCTCATGCGGGATAGTGAGTCTCCGAAAAGTCAGGTTAATCCTGGATTCTTGCCACCCTCCGCCTTTACCCGTGCCATCGTCCGTGACGATGGTAACAAACGGGAAGTCCGACGGATCGAAATCTACGTATACCCATGGGGCCATTCCAGGCGGCGGACACTTCGAGCTGCACGCATCGCTACAGCTCAAGAAGGTCGCTCCGTCTCCGGCTATGTCGCCGAATCCGGGGCACGGGTCTGGCGGGCTCGTCGGGCCAGCTGTCGGGCTCTCCGCGCTGTCGCTGTCGCTCGTCCTCTCCTCTTCGTCTTCAAGCTCCCACTCGTTGCACGCGATCTTGCGCTCGCCGCCACCTTGGGGGTCGGCCCCGAAGTCACCGGATGCGGAGGAGGTGAAGACGGGGCGTGGCTCGGAGCCCGGACCGGCACCTGCACCCGAAGTTCTTTCCCCCACAGGATAGCAGTCGCCGAACGTCATGTTGCACGCCGCCAGCGCCCAAACCGCGCTAGTCAAGATCAATAATAGAACTTTTCTCACGTTCATTTCTCACTCCATCGAAGCACAGGACCAGCGACAACGACGGCGGACACATAGCCCGGGAGCACCAGACTGCCCCGACCGACCCAATCCACGTTGACGCTCACCGACACCCCGAGCGGTCCGGCGACGTACGCGTTGGTCTGCGCGTGGCCGCCTACGGCCAAGCCACCAACGTGGCCGCACAAAGTGACGCCGCACGCCGGCATGAGGTAGAACGCGACAGACGGCCCCGCGCTGACGTTGCCGTCCTTCCACGCGTACCCGATGTCAACCGAGGTCTGGTTGTAGATCCCGAGCCCGTCCTCCTGGATCGGGGGTAGGATCGTGCACAGGTCGTGCACCGTGAACAGGATGTCTCGCTGGATGGGCCAAGATATGCCCGCGTGCGGCCCCACCGCGAGGCGCGGAACGGTACCGGCATGGAGCCACCCGAGGCTCACACCAGCGCTCAGCTCGGAGGCCTCTCCTTGCGTCGGTACGACGACGAGCAGCGGGATGACCAGGATCGCCCATGGGATCCGCCGCCTTCTTGTGCCCATCGTCCCCTTCCCGTCTTCCGCAACTCGTGAGCAACGTGCCGACGCGGGGCATTCTTCTGATCAGAGGATCGGCGTCAAACGGAATCTAGGCGAGCACACTACACTGGCTAGGGGTCGTACCGTCCAGAGCGTGCGCCAGCGAGCAGCTACCCGTGCGGCGCCAGCGCGTGTCGACGTGCTGGCGCCAGCTGCCTGGCCGCGCCACCGCGGGAGCGCGCGACCAGCCACACGCCCCGCGCTGCACGATGTCGGCTGCAAGCCCGACCCAGCGCGGCACCGTGCCCAGGCAGCGGTGACCGCGCGCCGTGACGGCCACGCGCGTGGCACCACGCGACGTCGCTCGCGCGGCCACGCTGCCCGCGAGCGCGGCGCCTGGCGATGGCCTGCGCGGTCAGCGAGGACGACGCGCTAGCGCTCACGCGACCAGCGCGCCTCGCCCATGGAGCCCGCGCGTCTCGTCGTCCCCATTCCCCCCGTGCCCGCGCGGTCCACGAGCGCGAAGCGGCCGCCGAAGAGCTGCCCCCTGTGCATCGAAGGACGAGCGTGCCGCAGCCAAGGTCAAGACTCAACAGAGATTTACTCGCCAAAGGCGCGATGAGGCGCTCCAGCCCGCTGGACCTCTTCAGGGACGGCCGACCAAGACTCATCCCTGGAGAAAGAAACCGTTCGCTGCACGTCGGAGAGAGCGCACTCGATCTGGCTCAGCCAGGGAGCGTGCCTGCAGGTGAAGAGCAACATCCAGCGCGGCTCTCCTCAAGCCACTCCATCACCTCGTCGACGATGCAAGGCAATGTCGTCAATGGTATTCATTGCGCCGTCTGGCTGAGCCATGCCCCACCGACGGACGGTATCGGTCAATCGGTCCGTGTCGAGGAGTAGGCCTTCTGAGCGTGCCCTCGAGGTCTGCCCGCCGCGTGGTGCCTCCAAGCGGCTCGCCCGGTTTTGCTCGGACGCGCCTCGTTCTCGCTGCTATGTCAGGTTCGTGAGCGGCCCGGTGCAATGCTCCGGGGTGCCGAACGTGGTCCGGGTGTCGCCGAACAGGTTCAAGATCGACACGAGCAGGTTGTTGTGCGGGAGGTTCTTGTACCGGAGCCAGCGCCCGGTGCGCAGACCGCCGCCGCCGCCGGCCAGGAGGAACGGCATGTTCGTCTTCTTGTGGCTCGGCGGATCCGAGATCTCGGAGCCGAAGAAGACGACACTCTCGTCGAGCAGCGAGTGTCCGCCCATGTCGACCTTCTCCATCTCCTGCAGGAGATAGAGGTGCTGCTTCGAATACCAGTTGCAGATCAGCTCGCACTCTGCCGCCCTGAAGCCGCCGTCGTGCTGGTAGTAATGGTGGTGCTCGCTCAGGTTCAGCCAAGGGAAGGTGTGCTTCGCCTCGGTGTCGCTCCACTGAAGGGTGCCGACCGCTGTGATGTCGCAGGCGAGCGCCATCACCAGCATGTCCGTCATGAGCTTGCCGACCTTGGGGATCGCCGCGTCGGTCGACGTGTCCTTGATCGAGCCGTTGTCGGCGGAGTTGCGCCCCGTGCGCGGGTTGTAGTCGGACGTGTCGACCTTCGCCGGCGCCTGGCAAGCGCCCGCCGCGATCGGCGCCTTGCTGAGGCTCTCCTCGATCTCGCGGATCTTCGTCAGGTGCTGATCGATCTTCTGCCTGTCAGCCGCGCCGAGCCGCGAGGACAGGGCGGAGTAGCGCCGGTCGAGGAAGTCGAGGATCGACTGCTTCCGCGCGAGCCGACGGGCGGCGTCGTCGTCGGCGCCGGGGTTCAGCGTGCCAAAGAGATCGGTGAAGATCTCCACAGGATCGATGCGCGGCGGGATCGGGCTGTAGGGCGCGTCGTTCTCGAAATTCGCGATGTTCATCGGAGACAGCAGGCCGTGCGATTTTCCCGTCGCCCAGCGCACCGCGATCTCGAGGCTCGCCTTCGCCTTCTGACCCCCGGAGATCCGGGAGGCGATCACCTGATCGATGGACGGCCCGCTCCCGTAGGCGCGGCCCGCGGCGCCGTCCTGCGGCGTGCCCGTGAGCCAGGCGATGATCCCGGCCTGGTGCTGCTCGCCGAGCCCGCTCTTCATGTCGAGGCCGTCGACGACGAGCAGCCGGCTCTGCACCGGCGCGAGCGGCGCCAGGATGGGGCTCAGCGTGAAGCTCGTCTCGGAGCCCGTCGGCCGCCAGCGGTCCATCACGGTCCCGCCGGGCGTGTAGACGGCGAGGAAGCGCTTCGCGGGGGCGGCCTGCGCGCGCGCCGTGGGCTCGGTGCCCATGATCTCCAGCCACGGGAGCGCGATGGCGATGCCGCCAGCACCTCGCAACAAGGCACGCCGGTTCAAGCGAAACGTCGACATAGCCGTCACTCCTCCCGGGGAGCCATGGTGTGGAAGGCGTCCGTCTGCGTGAGCTCGATGAGGAGCTGTTTCACGTTGTATCCGGACGTCTTGAAGGCGGCCGTGACGGCCTCTCGTGTGCACTTGTCCTCGGCGCGCAGCGTGAGGCCGTAGGCGTATTCGATCCAGTGCGTCGCGAAGCAGCTCTGCACGTCTTCCGTCTCGGCGAGCTTGCGCACCAGCTCGATCGGCCCGCTCACGGCCCCCTCCGTGCCCGGCACCGAGCCGCTCGCGTCGATCGCGACGTCGTTCTCGGTCGCGCGGAACAGCCCGACCGCGTCGTAGTTCTCGAACGAGAAGCCGACAGGATCCATGAACTGGTGGCACGTCGCGCAGACCTGATCCTCGCTGTGCTGACTGAAGCGCTCCCGCGCCGTCTTGCCGGTGTACGGGTCCGGCGGCTTCACCTTCTCCAGGATGTCGCCCGTGGGGAGCGGGATGACATGGCACATCAGCTTCTGGACCACGAAGGAGCCGCGGACCACGGGGTTCGTCATGTTCGAGTGCGTCGTCCCGGCCATCACCCCCGCCTGGGTGAGGAGCCCGAGGCGCCGGGTCGTATCGAGCTCCACGCGCTGGAACGCGTCGCCCGTCACGCCGGAGACGCCGTAGAACGCCGCGAGCGGGCCGTTCATGTACGAGTACGGGGCGGTCAAGATGGACGGCCAGGTGCCGGCCTCCTCGAAGATCTCCTGCTCGAGGAACCGCTGCGTCTCCTCACGCATCAGCGAGCCGATCGTGCGAGAGAAGGTCGGGAAGGCCTCCGCGTCCCGCTCGAGATCCGCGAGGCTGCTGATGGGGAGCAGGCTGTCGAAGAAGAACCGCACGACGGGCCGGGCCCGGGGGTCGTCGAGCATGCGCTCGGCGTGCGAGCGCACGCCTTCCTTCGTCGCGAGCTCCCCCGCCTGCGCGGCCGCGCGCAGCGGCTCGTCGGGCATCGTGCCCCAGAACAGGTACGAGAGCCGCGTCGCCATCTCGTCGCCCGTCGGCCGGCGGAGCGCCGGGCGCGCGGGATCGGGCGCGCCCCACTCGACGCGGTAGAGGAAATCGGGCGACTGGAGCACCGCCTCGATCACCATCGCGATGCCGGCGGCGAACGTCGCGTCCTCTCGCCCGACGCTGTACAGCGCCAGGAGCTCGTCCGCCTCGCCGGCCTGGAGCGGCCGGCGATAGGCGCGCGCCGCGAAATCCTCGACGATCGTGCGCGCGCACGCTCCCTCGCTCGCCGCCGTCACGTCGCCCGCGCAGGGAGCGAGCCTCGCGAGCGCCTCCGGCGTCGCGGTCGCGCGCTGGGCGATGCCCCCCGCGATGGTGCCCAGCTGCTCGGCCAGCAGGCTCGAGACAGACAGCGTGTCCGCGTCGTTGCCGAAGCCGTTCCCGATATCCTCGCTCGGCAGCGAGAAGGCTGGCTCCGTCGTGTCCCCCAGGAGGTCGCGAACCGTGTTGTTGTATTCGAAGCGCGTCAGCCGCCGGAGCGGCGCTCGCCCGGGATACACCGTGTCGTCCCGGCAAACACCGATGGGATCGTCGGTACCAGGTTTGCCGGAGCCGGAGCCGGAGCCGGAGCCGGAACCGGCGCCCGGCTCACCCACGGATCCCGTACAGCCGCTGGCGAGGACCAGCGCGATCGGCAGCGCCCACCGAGCGCCTCCGCGACGGCGCGCAGGCTGGTGACGCGAGGGTCTGGACATCGTTGTCGCTCCTCACCAGCGCTGGGAGCGCTGAAGTCCAGCGATTAGACAACGAGCGCTCTTCAATCGCCAGGAAATTGAGAGCGGATCCCTCCCCTTCGACCGCACAGGAGCCGTCGGGGCCGTCCCGGCGGCTCCGTGATTCCAGTGACGGCGACATGATTTGATTCTTCAGGACGTGTTGCCTCCCGGTGCGCACACGTTCCGTTCTGCAGCGAAAAATCACATGAACACGGCGCTTCTCGTCGCCTGCAATTTTTCTCGCGGTGAACGTTCACACCGGATGGGCAGTTTCGCGAAGCCACGGCCACGGAGATGGATTGGGCTCCAGCTCCGTGATGCGCTTCGTCGCATTTACCGGGCGAGCGCGACGGCGAACGGCGCGAGCCCTCGCCTTCGCAGCACGGACGGGACGAGCAAGGCGACCGCCTCGGGGCCGCGAGCGGTCTCGATGTCTCCGAGATCTTCGATCCAGTCGGCCGGCCAGCCCAGATCGCCGAGCAACCGTCCGACGACCGCCTTCGCGCCCTCGTCGTTGCCGGAGAGGAACGCGGTCGGGGCGGCGCGCAGGCTCGTGGGATCCGCCATGACGGTGAACAGCATGGTATTCAGCGTCTTGACGACGGCCGTCTCGGGCAGCGCAGCCTGCAGGCGCTCGGCGACGCTGTCGTTCGGGTAAAGCAGGCTGCCGGGAAGACCGTCGCGGCCGCGCAGCGTCGCGTTGGAGATGTCGACAAGGATCTTGCCCTTCAGCGCGTCGCGGAGGGCGCCGAGCCGCTCCACGCTCGTGTCCCCGGGGGTGGCGTTGATGACGATCGCGGCCAGGCGCGCGGTCTCCGCGGGATCCCTGAAGTCGACGCGCCCTCCCGACCATTTCAGCGCCGCCTGCGCCGGGTCCCTGGTGCCGATCGTGACGGCGCGCCCGGCGCCCGCGAGCTTGTTGGCGAGGACCGTGGCGACACGGCCCGAGCCGAGGATTCCAATGTTTCCCATGAGTTGATCCATGTTCAGCCTCCTCCTCTCATCGGATGGTCGACAGGACGCCTACCGCGCCGGCGTGGAGCCCGGGCGCTGCAGCCAGGAAGTCCTCGCTGGCGAGGCTCCAGCGCTCCCCGCGTGTGTCCGTGACCGTGCCCCCGGCCTCCGCGACGAGCAGCGCCCCCGCGACGAGCCCGGAGCGGATCTGGCTGTACTGCCAGAAGACGTCCATCCGGCCGGCCGCGACCTGAACGAGCTGGAGGGTGGCCGGGACCGAGACGCGCAGGACGAGCGCGCTCCCGAGCATCGCGGTGACGGACATGCCGATCCGCCGGTACGTCTCCTCGTCCTCACCCGGCTTCGCCTGGCCGGTCCCGACGAAGGCAGCGCCGAGCTCCGTCTTCGCCGACGCGCGGATCCTCCTCGTCCCGAGGTACGCGCCGGCGCCCTTCCGGGCGGTGTACGTGTCGCCGGTCAAGGGCAGGTGCACAGCCGTCAGGACCGGCTCGTTGTCGCGGACGAGGGTCGCCGTGACGCACCAGTCCGCCATCCCGTGAACATGGTTGATGTTCCCCTCGACGGTGTCGGTGACCCACCACTCCCCCGGCGGGAGGGGCCCGCACTCGAGCTCGTCCTCGACCCACCGGGCCTCCGGGCGAGCGCGCGACAAGGGCTCGCGGAGCGCCTCGAGGGAGACCGCATCGTTGGCGCCGAGCGCGGCGAAGATGTCCTCCCGGCTCCTCGGGCGCGGCTCTGTCGAGAAGCGACCGACGAGCCGCTCGCCCGCCGCGGAGAGCGCCGCGACGACCGCGGGCAGCAGGAGCTCGTCCTCCGCGCGGCCCGGGCCTCGGTCTCGCCACATCACATCGTTGTTCATCTGCTCGGAATGCTCGGAATGAATCGACATGAATCCTCCTCGGACGAGCGGCGCGCGCGTGGTCGCAAACCGCTGAACCACCGTACGGAGGAATAAACCCTGGACGACTCATACCGTCCAATGCATAGTTTGTATGAGGAAGAATTACCGCCATGCATGTGGACCTGAACCTGTTGCCGGCGCTGGACGCGTTGCTCGAGGAGAGGAGCGTCAGCGCCGCGGCGGCCCGCTTGCACCTGTCCCAGCCCGCGATGAGCCGGACGCTGGGGCGCATCCGGGACGCCACGGGGGACCCGATCCTCGTGCGCGCCGGCCGGACGATGGCGCTCACGCCGCGCGCGCTGGCCCTGCGACAGGAGGTCCAGGCCATCGTCCAGCGAGCGCACGCGGTGTTCGCGCCCGAGCGGGAGCTCGACCTGGCGAGGCTCGATCGGACCTTCACCGTCCGCTGCCACGACGCCCTGACGACGGCGCTCGGTACGCGGCTCTTGCGCGCGGCGCAGGAGCAGGCGCCTCTCGCGAAGGTCCGGCTCCTGGCCGAGCCCGCGGGAGACACGGACGACCTGCGCCACGGGCGCGTGGATCTCGAGATCGGCTCGACGGAGCCCGCGCTCCCCGAGATCCGTGGGGAGCTGGTCGGCGAAGATCGCCTCGTCGTCGCCCTCCGCCGGGCCCACCCGCTCGCGCGCGGCCGGCTCACCGCCAGGCGCTACGCCGAGGCGCTCCACGTCATCGTCTCACGCCGTGGCCGCCTGCGCGATCCGATCGATGAGGCGCTCGAGGCGCTGGGGCTGCGGCGGCGCGTCATCGCGGCGGCGCCCACGTGCGCGGCGGCCATCCATTTCGCCCACGAGAGCGATCTCGTCGTCGCGCTGCCGGCGCGCGTCTGCGGTCCCATCGTGCGGGCGCTGGGCCTCAGCACCCGTCCGCTGCCGCTCGACGCGCCGGAGCTCAGGATCGTCCAGCTGTGGCACCAGCGCTGCGAGGGCGACAAGGCGCACGCATGGCTGCGCGGACACACGCGCGAGATCCTCCGAGCGATCTGCCGTGGCGAGGCGTGACCCAGCAGCAGCGTGCCAGCCGCGGCCGGCGCTCGCGGGCATGGCGCCGACCCGCCTGGCGAGCGCGCTCCGCCGCCGGAGGTCGGGCCGGCGCGGCCCTCAACCCCTCCTCGGGCGGCGCGGGGCCTTCGCGGCCGCCGCGGGTGCCCCGGCGCCGTGGCCGCAGCGCAGCAGCGCCTCCCAGAGCGCCTGCGCGACGACGCCGTGCGGGCGGTCGCGGCGGCGGATCACGAAGAGCTCCATGGTGTCGGCCACGAACTCGGGGACCTGCAGCGCCACGAGCTCGCCCGCCGCCAGCGCGCCGGCGGCCACGTGCTCGGGCAGCCCGCCCCACCCCATGCCCGCGAGGAGGACCTCCTTCTTCGCCGCGACGTCGGTGACCGTCCAGCGCAGGCCGCCCTCCAGCACGTTCAGGGACGGCGAGGCGCTCCCCCTCGCGCTGTCGCGCAGGATGATCTGCGCGTGCGCCCGCAGCAGCGCGGGCGGGATCGGCGCGCCGCAGGTCGCCAGCGGGTGATCGAAGCGCGCCACCGGGATCACCCGCACGTCGCAGAAGCGCGCCGTCTCGACCGCCGAGCCGTCGATCCCGAGCTTCGTGGCGACGGCGAGATCGGCGCGGTCCTCGCGCAGCGCGTCGGCGGTGCCCGCCAGCCGCTCGGTGCCGAGCTCGATGCGCACCAGGGGATAACGCGCCAGGAGCCCCCGGAAGATGTCCATGATGGGCCCGAGCGGCGTCACCGCGTCGACGGCGAGCCGCACGATCGGCTCCACCTTCCCCGAGAGGCGCATGCCGAAGCTGCGCAGCGCCTCGGTGCCCTCGATGACCGCCGCGGCGCGCTCGTGGAACAGGCGGCCGGCGTCGGTGAGCGTGGCGCGGTACTCCCGGCGATCGAACAGCTCGATCCCCAGCTCCCGCTCGAGGTTGCGCACCAGCTTGCTCACGGCCGGCTGGGACTTGTGCAGCCGCGCGGACGCGGCGCTGAACGTGCCCTCGCCCGCGACGGCGAGGAAGGCGACGAGCTGATCGTAGGTCATGGCGGGGCCCGCAGGATCAAAACCTGGAGTTATGAACTTGATAGAAACATACCACTTTCTCGGTTCGAGGGACGGTCCTAGGTTGTCGGCGCGAAAGGAACGACACTCCATGTCCACCAGGATCGATCGCGTCATCATCACAGGCGCCAGCAGCGGTATCGGCCTCGACCTCGCCAGGAGCTTCCTTGCCGAGGGGTCGAGCGTCGTCATGAACGGCCGCGACCCGGAGAAGCTCGAGCAGGCGCGGCGGAGCCTCGACGGCGGAGCGCGCGTCGTCGCCGTGCCGGGCCACGTGGGGGATCGGGCCACGGCGCGGGCCGTCGCCGCGGCCGCGCGCGAGCGCTTCGGCGGCGTCGACGTGCTGATCAACAACGCCGGGATCTTCGGCGTGAAGCCGTTCCTCGAGAGCACGGAGGAGGACCTGGAGCGGTTCTTCACCACCAACGTGAAGGGGACATTCCTGATGACGCAGGCGGCGGTGCCGCTGATGCTCGAGGGCGGCGGGGGCTCGATCATCAACATCGGCACGGTGCTCGTCCAGCAGGCCATGGCGCGGATGCCGGCCTCGGCCGCCATGGCCAGCAAGGGCGGCGTCCACGCGCTCACCGTCTCGCTGGCCGCCGAGCTCGCCGCCCACAACATCCGCGTGAACACGCTGGCGCCCGGCATCATCCGCACGCCGCTCATCGGCGAAGGGGCCGATTCGATGGCCTCGATCCACCCGCTGGGGCGCGTCGGCGAGGTGCGGGACACGACGGAAGCGGCGCTGTTCCTGGCCAGGGCCGGCTTCGTGACCGGCACGACGCTCGACGTGGATGGAGGTTACTCCCATGGGCGCTGAGGGCCGACAGCACGTGCTCCTGGTGGGGCTCCAGATGGCGGACGAGACGTCCTACGCCCGCTACCGCGCCGGGATGATGCCGATCCTCTTGTCCTATGGCGGCGCGTTCGGCCACGATTTCGTCGTGGCGCGCGTGCTGAAGGGGGATGAGCGGATCAACCGCGTCTTCACCCTCCTGTTCCCCGACCGCGCGACGCGGGAGCGGTTCTTCGCCGACGCGCAGTACCGCGCCGTGCGCGCCGAGTTCTTCGAGCCCGCGGTCGCGGCGACCTTCATCCTCGGCGAGTTCGAAGCGCCGGCGGTGTGAGCCGCGTGCCGCGCGGCGAGGGAGCAGAGCGTCGCATCACCGGCGCCGGGCTCGGGGCCATGATCTACCGGTCGCCCGATCGACGGAGCGAGCGGCGCGAGCGCCGGCCCGGCGTGACATGCCCTCTGGATCGCGGATGGCCTCAAGGGGTGTAGACGATGTCGCCGTCATCGAAGAGGCCGCCGGGGATCGAGACGCCGACCGCGCCGTAGTAGTTCACGTCGACGGCGTCGACGCCCGCGCCTGGGCTGCCGAGGTCAGAGAAGGTGAAGCGGTTCGCCGCAGCGAACGCGCCGCCCGAGGTCCAGCACGTGCCATGGCCATCGAAGCTCCAGCTTCCGCCGCTCACGGTATGGGGACGGAAGCGCAGGTAGCGGCAGGTGACGGGGGCTTCGCCGGGATTGTGGATGATGATCGTGAAATGCCCCCTGAGCGAGCCGTCGACCTGCTGGCTCACCGAGCCCATGAAGCTGGCATGGCCGCGCACGCCCCATCCGGAGAGCGTCGGCAGCGGCCCGGCCGCCGCAGGGGACGAGAACGCGGTGACGGCCAGGCCGGCGGCCATCGTGAGGGACATGACGAGGGAGCGGGTCTTCTGGGTCGTGTTCGTGGGCAGCATCGGTTCTCCTTGGTCGTTGCAACGAGCGTCGCGCGGCTTCTTTCGTGCGGGGGCGAGGAGGACACTCGCATGAGCCGTACCAGGGCCAACGATGGGAGCGGGGCGAGGGCGAGAGGCGGTTTCAGCCGAGATCCTGGCGGCGGCGCGGCGCGAGAGACGCGGGGCTGGAGGGGCGCGCCTCCATGTCTGGTGGTGGCCCGCGGCACCACCGGGAGCGCGCGAGCCGTCGTGCCTTGGTGAGAGGGCGTCACAAGCAGGCTTCGCTCTGACAAGCAGGCTTCATTATGTTCTCGCTACACGCACAGCGGTGCTCCTCGCGGAGCGGCGAGCATCCGTGATATGCGAGTTCACCATGCCCCTCCCCAAGCACCCCCGCGTCGTCATCACCGGCGCGGCCTCGGGCCTCGGCCGCGCGCTTGCCCTCGAGCTCGCGAGCCGTCGCGCGAAGCTGCTCCTCGCCGACCTCAACGACGAAGGATCCCAGGAGACCGCGCGCCTCGTCGCCAGCGCCGGGGGCGAGGCGCACACGGTCCGCTGCGACGTGAGCCGGAGCGACGACGTGGCGGAGCTCGTGGGCGAGGCCGATCGCGCCCTCGGCGGCGTCGATCTCGTCGTGAACAACGCGGGCGTATGCGCCGGCGGGCAGGTCGGCGAGATCCCCCTCTCGGACTGGGGGTGGATCCTGGGCGTCAACCTCTGGGGCGTCATCCACGGCTGCCACGCGTTCACGCCGCGCTTCAAGGAGCAGCGGAGCGGACACTTCCTCAACGTCGCGTCCGCCGCCGGCTTCATCTCGGTGCCCGGGCTCGCCCCTTACTGCGTCACCAAGGCCGCTGTCGTCGCCCTCTCCGAGGCGCTGCGGGTCGAGCTCGCCCCGCACGGCGTCGGGGTCACGGTCCTGTGCCCGACCTTCTTCAGGACGCAGATCGTCGAGAGCGGGCGCGGCCTCGACGCGGCCGCCAGGGAGGCCGCCCTCAAGCTCATGGGGCGCGAGGGGCTCCAGGCCGACTACGTGGCGCGGCGCGCGCTCGACTCGGTCGACGCCGGCAGCCTCTACGCCGTGCCTCACCGCGACGGCCGCTGGTTCTGGCGGCTGAAGCGCGCTGTCCCCGAGCTGCTCCACGACGTCCTCCTGCCGCAGGTGATGCGCAGGGTGCTCTGACCGACGACGCCGCGCCGTTCGGACATCCGGCGCCGGAGCCGAGCCGCGGCCGGCGCCGGCAGGGGCGGGAACAGCAGGATTGACCTTGCGGACGCCATGTTTCTATGATGCCGAGGGCGCCACCACTCTGTTCGAACTCGGGGCCACCGCCCCCAAGCTCCACTGCCCTGATCAACGACGGCGGCTCTGCCCCGGCAAGCGGCGGCCCCCCCATCTCTCCGAGGTCCCGATGAGGTTTTCGCGCTTCGTTTCCATCCTCGCCACCACGGTCGCGCTCGGTCTCTCGCACGCCCCCGCGGCGCTGGCCGACGACGCCGCCGACAAGGCCCTGGCAGCGACCGAAGCGGCCATGAACAAGGCCAAGACGCTGTACTTCGAATACGAGGCCAAGACGGCGGAGAGCGGCAAACCCGAGAAGACCGTCGGCATCAACGTGTGGATGAAGGGCGAGAAGCGCCTCACCGAGTTCACCGCTCCCGCGGACCTCAAAGGCACCAAGGTCCTCATCCTCTCCCCTTCCGAAATGTACGTCTACCTGCCGTCCTTCGGCAAAGTCCGCCGCATCGCCAGCCACACCAGCGATCAGAGCGCCTTCGGCATGGCCTTCAGCCAGGAAGACCTGGCCACCCAGAAGTACGGCAGCTACACGCCGGCCGTCAGCTCCTCCAGCGGCAAGGAGGTCAAGCTCACGCTCACCCCCAGGAGCGGCCAGGCGACCTCCTACGCCAAGATCGAGATGACGATCACGAAGGACAAGAACGTCCCCAGCGAGATCAAGTATTACAACAGCGAGGGCAAGCTGGTGAAGACCGAGACCCGCACCGGCTACTCCTGCGACGGCGACGTCTGCACCCCCGGCACCCTCAAGATGGTGGACCACACGAAGAACCTCACCACCACGCTCACGCGCAAGAAGGTGAAGGTGAACGAGGCCGTCAACGACGACACCTTCTCCAAGCGCAACCTGGAGAAGTGAGCGACACGGCGGTCGAAGGCCACCATCTCCTGAAGCACTCGACCTCAGGATTACCTCCTCGTCGATGAAGGGCATCAAGGATGCAGCGGCACGCCTCGCATGGGCTGCTGGTTGCGGAGCGATCGAGCGATGAGGCTGCCGATCGCGGACCAGGACGTTCGGTAAGGAGGAGCTCGGGGGAGGGAGCGGCGCAGGAGGGGAAGCGGCCGAGGAGAGGGGGAGGGGCCAGCGCAGGTCGCGCTCGAGGCGGCTCGCTCGGGGCGGGCGCTGGCCTTGGGGAGGTCTCGTCGTGCCGGCCGATCACCGGCTATCGGCCGAGCGTCGGTCAGTCACGGTGCGGCGCGCAGAGGAGGCCGTTGTTGTAGTTGTCGAGCTTCGTGGCGAGCGGCTCGCCGGTCGACCAGGGCGAGTTCTTGCCTCCCTCCTTCACGTTGCTGGCGAGCGGGTACTTCTTGAGCCAGGCGTCGGCCGCGGCGATGGTGTCCTCGATGCAGCTCGACTGGTTGCCGATACCGACGTTGAGCTTGGCGACGATGAGGTGCTTCGCGATGATGTAGGTGACGTCACCCTTGGTCGGACGGCTGATGATGTCGAGGAGCTGGGACTTCGTGTACGTCTTGCCGCCGATGGTCAGCTGCGAGACCTTCCAGGCGCCCTCGTGGTTCTTCCAGTAGCCGGGGGTGCCGGTCCCGGGGGAGGCGCACTGGCAGGCGCCGCAGTCGGCCACGCAGCTCGAGCAGTCCTCGGAGCCGGCCTTGCAGACGCCATCGCCGCAGACCGGCGGGCACTCGCCGCAGTCGGCCGCGCAGCTCGAGCAGGTCTCACCGGCCTCGCAGACGCCGCTGCCGCAGACCGGCGGGCAGATGCCGACGTCGCTCGGGCACTCGAGGCAGTTCTCGCCGGCCTCGATGACGCCGTTGCCGCAGACCGCGGGGCAAGCGCCGCAGTCGCCGGTGCAGGTCGAGCAGTCCTCACCGTTCTCGCAGACGTTGTTGCCGCAGACCGCGGGGCAGGCGCCGCAGTCGTCCGAGCAGCTGCCGCAGTCCTCGCCGGCCTCGCAGGTGCCGTTGCCGCAGACCGGCGGGCAGGTGCCGCAGTCGTCCGCGCAGGTGCCGCAGCTCTCGCTGCCGTTGCAGGTGCCGTCGCCGCAGGCGGGCGGGCACACGTCGCAGTCGGCGCTGCAGCTCCCGCAGTCCTCGCCAGCCTCGCAGGTGCCATTGCCGCACTGGGGCGGGCAGACGCCGCAGTCGACGGCGCAGGTGGAACAGCTCTCGTCGCCGCCGCAGACGCCGTTGCCGCAGGAGAGCTGGTAGCCGAAGTCCGCGTCGAGCAGGTCCTGTGCCCAGCCGAGCGAGACAACGCCCACGTTGTCGAGCCCGCCGTCGGGGTCGGCCGTCGGCTCCTGTCCGGCGAGCGGACCGCTCGCCATGAAGTTGTCGGGCGTGATGACCACCGAGTAGGTGCCCGCCGGGAGCGTGTCGAAGAGGTAGAAGCCGGGCTGGCCGGTGTAGGGGCTCGTGCCGGTGATCGTGAAGTCGACAAGCTGGGCCCCCTGGAACAGCTCGACACGGACGCCGTTGACGCCGAGCTCGCCGGTCTCCGGCTCGTAGAGCCCGTCGGCGTCGCTGTCGAGCCACACCGTGTCACCGATCGACGAGTACGTCACGTAGCCGAAGTCGGCGTTGGCCACGTTCTCACCCACGCCGAGGGACACGCCGAGCGGCTCGTCGTCGCTGGTCAGGATATGGCCGAGCGGGAGCGTCGCGTCGTCGACGTCGACGACGTAACAGCCCGCATTGAGCTCGGTGAAGCGGTAGACGCCGTTTGCGCCGGTCACCGCCGTCTGGAGCATGGCGCCGTCGGCGACGCCGTCGCAGTTCGCGTCGCCGAAGAGGTCGACGACGACGCCGGAGATGCCGAGCTCGGAGGCGTCCTCGATGCCGTCCGCGTTGGCGTCGAACCACACCTTGTCGCCGATCGAGCCCTTCGGCACCGTGTAACAGACCTCGAGGAGAGGGCGGTAACCCATGTCGGTGTGGGCGCTGCCCTTGTACGACGTCTTCCCGCTGGCGCCCTCCTCGAGGAGGATCCCGTAGCTCGGCGCCGTCCCGCTCACCCAGTTCTGCACGATCCCGGTGAGGTCGACCGAGCTCCACCCGGTGACGTTGGGCACGAACGTGGTGAACGCGGCGGGGTCCATGCCGCCGAAGTTGTTCCACGTGACGAGCGACTCGCTCCAGGGAGCGAGCACCTGGTGGACGTACACGGTCTTCGCGGTGCTCGTGTACGTCAGGGCGTAGAACTTGGCCGACGTGACGAGAGAGCCGGCGGGGATGGGGCTGAGATCGAAGCGGAACAGGGCGCGCTTCTCTCCGACCGAGCTGGAGAACCCGGTGTTGACCTCAAAAGGGGACGGGACATGGTAGCTCGGGGCGAGGCTCCAGATCTCCGCGTTGTAGATGTCGCCCAGGACACCCCGCTTGATCACGGTGCACGTGGGAGACGGAGCGGTCGTGTTGGCGAGGCTGGTGGCGGTGATGAACAGCGTGGCGAGCGCGGCAGAAGATGCGATTGCGATCTGCTTCATTGGTAGCTCCTCGAGGTCCTCACGGGTGAACCATTGCTGGAGCGTCATCCGGATAGCAGGCGCCATGACTCACGGGTCAGGCGAGGTCGGTTTCGCGGGCTCCGGTCGGAATGAGCCCCCGCGGGATGATCAGGATCGGATCAAGTACGCGGGTGCTTGTGCTTCGATCGGAGGGCGGATGCGCAAGGTGACAGTGTTCAAGATAGCAACTCGACTACGAAGGTGTCCAGATCTTTTTGAAGACAGACCAGAAAAATATATCGAGTTGCGCAGTGACAATTTTGGGTCGTGCGGTGACGTTTTTCGGCGTCTCGCGTCGTCTCGAGATCTGTGGGGAGGAACGCAGAGACGAGCGTGGTCTGTCGCATCGATGTCTCATCGACATCGATGGCCAGTGCGCAGCTCGCGGTCCGCGGGTCGCGGCGTGCCCCGGGCGGCGCGTGCGGCGGCGGCACGCTTTCACGCTCAGCACGCTCAGCCGGATCAGCAGCCCTCGCCGACCCTTCGCGGAGGCCGGGGGACGAACAGGATCGGATCAGGTACGCGGGAGTGTCTGACGAGATTTGATGCAGAGTGCGCACGGGACCATTTTTCAAGATAACGAATCTTCGCTTCGCCTGTCTAGGTCCTTTTTTGCCGCGTGAGCTTTTTATCTGGCTCGTGGTCTCGCGTGCGGGCTCGCGTGCGGGTGGGTGTCAGGCGGCGGGCGCAGCTCATCGCGCACCGTTCATCACATGCCCGCAAGCTGGGCTGCTGCGCGCTGCCGCTGCTGTGGGGCGAACTTGATGGTCCGCCGCGCTGCACCCGCGCTGCCACCCCGATACCGGCTCTTCCTGCTTACAGCGGCTCACCAACGGCGCGTGCAACACGATATCAGTACGTCTTCGAGCTCGTCGAACCCGAGCGAGCGTGGAAGCGGTTCCCACGTGGGCGGCTGCTCGCCCCCGGGGCGGCGCCGGAGGTCCGCCGCCGCTGGTACGCTGCACACCAAAGCCGGCTCACCGATGCGCCCGGCCCAGAA
Organism: Sorangium sp. So ce117; assembly: GCF_051524395.1. NCBI lineage: Bacteria > Pseudomonadati > Myxococcota > Polyangiales > Polyangiaceae > Sorangium > Sorangium sp. So ce117. The sequence goes on along the minus strand of NZ_CP150309.1, from coordinate 1,505,499 downwards.
TGGTGGGCCCGGCCACGCGCCTCCCGCGGGGCGAGACGCTGAGCGGGACCGCGGCCGAGCGGGCGCTGCTGGCGGCCGATTGGCGCGACGCCGGGCGGCTATCGAGCCCGCTGGAGCGGCTGGAGCGGCTGGACAGGGACGGGCTCCCGGCGTAACCGCGTCCGCCGGGTCCGGCGTGCGCCGAATAATAGGCATGGGCTTGACGACCATCCCCCCGGCGGAACGACAATACGCCACAATGATAACGGTCCGTCCTCCTCCGATGACGGCCGAGCTACTCGAGCGCACGGACGGGTACGTGGTCGCGGTGTGGCGGCGGCTCATGCTGCTGATCTGGCGGGGCGAGGCCACCGCGGTCGGGATCGATCGCTCGCGAGAGCTCTTCGCTCGCTGGTCGGCAAGCCAGCCGGGCGGCGCGGTCTTCGTCGTCGTCCTCCCCCTTGAGCGCACCCTACCGCCGGACGAGGCGAGCCGGGCCGCGATGCGGCGGGCGGCGAGCTCCCCTGGCCGGAGCCTCAGGGGCACCGCCACGCTCGTCGAGTCGGAGGGGTTCATCGCGGCCTCGGTCCGCTCCATCATGATGCTGCTGCACACGGGGCGGGCGCCGAACGTCTTCCGGACGACCGGCGAGCTCGCGACCTGGGCGGCGACGCTCCTGAAGGACCCCGAGCTCACCTCCGCCGGCATCGCGGAGGCGATCCGCGTGGCGCGCGCGGGGTGAGCCAGCCCGCGCGCGCGGGCGGTTCTCCGGCCTCCGGGATCGGCACGCGGCCAAGTGCGTAAGGCAGGATACGCGCGATGTTGCGCGCGTCGTCGATCCCGCGGTGGTGTGTCCCGTGGAGCGGGAGTCCGAGCCGATCGAGCGCGCTCGCCATGCCGTAGCGCTGGGTCACCCCGAGCGCCGCGGAGAAGCGCTTCTTGATGTTCATGTGCCCCTGCAGCGGCAGGGGCACGCCCCAGCGGGCCGCGTCGATCTCGAACTGCTTGCGGTCGTAATCGCCCCACGAGCAGAAGAGCGCCTCCCGCTGGCCGACGAAGCGCCCGAGCGCCGCGATGGCTTCAGGGAACGTGGGCGCGGCGTCGACCTCTGCTTGCGTGATCGTGGTGAGCTTCGTGCAGAACTCCGTGAGCTTCGGCCGGATGACCGGGCGCACGAAGGTGGCGAGCTCGCCCACGGGCTCGAGCGTCGCGCCGTCCACGAGGACCGCGCCGATCTCGATGATCTCCATGATGCGCTCGGGGATGCGGCCCCCCTCGTCGCACGTCGCCTCCAGATCGATCACCAGGAAAAACGCAGGATCCTTTCCCATGTCCGTCCTCCTCTCTGCTGGACCTTGATAGGATCGACGCGAAGAAAATGCCCGGACACGAAACCGGACAGGCCGCTCCCGCGGGCTTTTCCTGGGAGGATTACGTCGCCTGGCTCGTCGCGCAGCACGGCTCCTTGACGGCGGTCGCCGAGCGGCTCTCCTCGCTGCGTGGCTACGAGGACGACGTGACCTCGATCGAGCGCGCCCTGCGCCGGCTGCGGACGCGCGGCCAGCGGGACGGCGGGACGTGGGGGGCGCGCGCGCTCGCGGCCTTCGGCTTGCCGGACGCGCTCACCGAGCGCGCCCGCTGGATGGGCGCCTATCACTCGCGGTTCACCGATCTGCCCCTGCCCCTCGCCCAGGACCTCTTGCGCCTCTGGGATCGACCGCCGGTGAGCGAGGATCCGACCTCCCACGTCTTCCTCGCCCTCGCCCACGCCACCTGCGTGCTGCGCGGCGACGACCGCGAGGCCGGAAAGACGCACCTCGCCCGCATCCGGCCGCTGCTCGGAAAGGCCCCGCCCGAGGCGCGGGTGGAGGCCCTGCTCACAGAGGCCTTCGTGGCGAGCCGCGATGACGTCGCGCGCGTGCCTGGCCTGCTCGACGAGATCGAGCCGCTCTTCGAGCTGCCGATGCCCGCCTGCGACCGAGCCTGCCTGTTCGCCCGGTGGATCGATCAACGCGCCTTCGAGCGGAACCGCTCCTGGGGCGGCAAGCAGCCGGATCCGGCGGCCGCGGAGGCGCTGTACCGGCGCATCCCGGAGGACGGTCCGGCCTTCGCGCGGTCGCGGCGGGCGAACGGGCTGGCGTATGCGCGGTGGAAGCAGGGTTTCCCCGAGGAAGGCGCGGCGCTCGCGCGCGAGGCGTGCCGGCACGCGGGGGACGGCGGACACATGCGCATGCGCGCGATGGCGCTGAACATGCTGGCGCGGATCGTGGGCGGCGACGAGGGCGCGGAGGCGAGGCGGCGGGCGATGGCGATCGCGAACGAGCTCGAGGACGAGGTGCTCAGGCTGCGGTTCGAGCGGCGAGCGGAAGCAGGAAACAAGCGCTGAGGCGGACCAAGCCGCCTTCTCGACCTTCTCCTTTTCCTTCCAGGAGACGGGCCGCACCCCGGCGAGGGAAGCGTCGGAATCGTGCCAGATGGCCCGCGACGCCCGGACGCCGCGCTCGTCCTCTCCGAGAGGCCTTTACGCAGGGCGCGACTTCGCCGATCCTGGTGGAATGAATTTACGTCTTGTTTCAGCTTTGGCTTTTGCTGTCGCGCTTCATGCATCCGGGTGTTCGGACGCCGGCACCGATCCTGGCGATTCCGGCGCCGGCGGCGGCGGCGGTAACGGGGGCTCGGGCGGGGAGGACGAGAACGGTCTCGGTGAGATCGCCGGCGGCGGCGGAGGGACCGGGCTCTCGACCGCGGTGAGCGTGATCATCACGGCCGACAATGCGTACGGCTTCGGCTATGGAACCGGCGACGGGCTCCTGAACTATTTCGGGGGCATCGAGAACACCCTCGCCGGCAAGATCTTCTCCTGTCCCATCGGCAACGGGCCAGAGTCGTACACCGTGCCAGCGGCGTCCGCGAACGCCGGGCATTATCTCTACATCATCACATACGCCGACAAGTCCACGACACAGGGCGTGATCGGCCAGTTCTTCCGCGAGGGGGCCGCTCCCGTCTTCACCGGCAACGGCGCGTGGGAGGTCTGCGCGACGGGCGAGGACTACGACCTCGGCTCGAACGGGCCGACGCTGGAGACCATCAACCAGTATATCGCGCGCTGCAACAGCGGTGATCTCGACCCGCAGACGACAAGCGCCGGCTGGGTGACCACCGAGGCGTCTGCGCACGGCCATGTGGCATTCGGAGAGACGAACGACACGGAGCGCGAGGTCCCGGAGCCCGGCAATGAGTTCTCCATCGTCTGCGACATCGACGAGGAGGCTCGGTGGATGTGGTACGAGTGGGATCCGGAGCGCAGCGGCGGCAGCCCCTTCATGTGGCCCGGCAGCAGCAGCGGCAACGTCACCAAGGACTTCTTGATCTTCCGCCTGGGCGCCGAATTCATCCCCGAGGTCCCGCGCTAGGCGCGCGAACATCGATCGTCGATAAGCGCGAACGCCGCGACCAGGCTCGCCGTCGGCTCGCTCTCACAGCCGCTTCAGAAAGGCCACCAGGTCGCGCTTCTGATCGGCGGTCAACGCTTCGGGAGGGCCGATATCCCCATCATCGTCCGGCTCCTTCTCCCCAGGCAGGGTGAGGGATGGGAACCTGGAGAGCAGGTGGTCGCTGTAGACCTCAACAACCCTCTCCAGGGTGTCCGCGGCATTGTCGTGGAAGTAGGGGGCAGTCTTCCCTATTCCACGCAATGTTGGCACATCGAATGCCTCAAAGTCGTTGGGGCTCCCGGTGATCATGGAGCGACCCGGATCGGCAGAAAAAAGTTGTAGCCCGAAGTTCGGCCCCGCGACGGGGTTGCCATCGCTGTCCAGATCGTCATTGAGGCCCGCGGGGCCGCCATCGCCGTCCAGATCGTCATCGAAGCCCGGCGGGGGAGCCGGAGGCAGGTCCGCGGCTATCTCTCTTCGAGAATCGTCCGTGTAGAACCGGTACCGGTAACGCGGAAAGCTCACACCCCTCGTGAAGACATGCGAATCAGGGTCCAGCTGACCCATAAATGTTTCGTATGCCGACCCGATATTAAGAAATTCGTTCTCGGGTTGAGCGACGAGCACCGGGGTCGGAGGATCCGTAGCTGGCACTTCATAAAGCACGGTTCCGTCGGGTTTGATAACCGGGAAGGCCAGATCGTGAATCTCCCGATCCACGATGGTCGCCTGGTTGCCGCCCCCATGGCACGCCGCGCATAGGACCTTGTAAACCTCTCGTCCCCGCTCCTCCGTCGGCGTGAGATCGAGCTCGTCGTCCACGTTCGGCGCGCTCTCCGGGGCGCCGCCGCCGGCGAGATACGCCGCGACGCTTCGCGCCCGGTCCGAGGAGAAGACATCGCGCTCGAACGCGGCGATGCGCTCGAGCTCGCTCCGGGGAGCCTCGCCGCCTTCGCTGTGCCCGGTGATGGCCCCCTGGGCTTGATCTTCGAGCGTTTCCACGCGTCCATCCAGTTGAAAAGGCGCGGTCAACGCCGAGTCAGCGATGGAGGGCACTCCGCGCCACACGAAGAGCTTGCGATCGCCGGGGGTGATCACGTTGCCCTCATCGTCTATCAGGTCCACGTTGTCGGGCAACGTGAGCCACACGCGCACGAGGCCCTTTTTCAGGTGTTCGAAGGTGAGCTTTTCGGCCGTGGGGTCGTCGGCGTCGATCGCGTTGAACAGCGGGTCGCCCGGGTTCGTCTCCAGCAGCCGCGCCACGTGGGCGGGTGTGAGCGTGAAGTTGTCCTCCGGTACGTGGCAGGTGGCGCACGAGCGGCCGTTGGAGCGCGGGAAGGGCGTGCTGAAGAGCTGCTCTCCCGTGAGGTCCTCTCTGCTCGTGCTGCTCGTGCTGCTCGTGCCACAGGCGCTCGTCGCCATCAGCACGACTGCGGCCCAATGCCAAGGGCGGGTCGCGAGCCGGCCTGGACGCGAGCCGCCGGACGGCTCGCGCTCTCTGCGGAATGTGTGTTGGGTCATGGTTCGTCCGTCTGAGCGAGTGAGATTGATGAGCTGGCTGGGTTTCTCAGCTCTCCCATCTGGCGCGCGGCTCTGCCGCGCACTTCCGACGAGCCGGGTGCTGGTTCCGACGAGCCGTCGCTCCGCGCGCACGAGCCGGTGAGCGCTCGGTCTCGGCCCTTCTCCCCGTCGTCTCGCGAGCGGCGAATGTTGTGGACCGTCTCCCTGAATGATAGCTTTCCTTCATGGAAGGCTCTGCTTCGCGCGCGCCGCTGACCCTCCATACCCGGCGACGCTGGCTCCTCGGCATGGCCTCGGCCATCGGCGTCGGGGTGCTCCAGACCGCCCCTGATCTCGGCGGCGGGGAGCATATCGCGAGCATCGTCATCAGCTTCTCGCTCTGGCTGGTCGCGGCGCCGGTGGTGCTGCTCGCCCTCGCCGCCGCCTTCGAGCGCTGCGTCGAGCGCCGTTTCAGCCCGACCAGATTGCTGGTCGTGAGCCTCGTCGTGGCAGTCGTCATCGGGGCCCTGTTCGCGCTCGCGTTCGTGCTCGTCTTCGAGGGGCTCCTCGGCTTCGAGCTCGACGAGAAGGGGCCGCTCTCCCCACCGCTCGTCGCGGGATTCGGCGCCATGATGGGCCTCGTGCTCGCCGGCATCTGGGGGCTCGTCTTCGTGTCCCCGCACGTGACCGAACAGGCCCAGCGCCGCGCGCTCGAGACGGAGAAGCTCCGCCTCGAGGCGGAGCAACTCCGGGTCTCGGCGGAGCTCGCGCGCTTGCGCTCACAGCTCGAGCCGCACTTCCTCCTCAACACGCTCAACACGATCGCGGGGCTCGTCGTGCAGGATCCGCGCGAGGCGCGGCGCTTGATCGGGTCACTCGGAGACCTGCTCCGGGGCTCGCTGCAAGGGGAAGACGAGATGCAGCCGCTCGACCAGGAGATCACGTGGCTCAGGCGCTATGCGGAGATCCTCGAGTCACGCCACCGTGACGCCCTGCGCTTCGACTGGGACATTCCGGCCGACGTCGGCGGCGTGCTGCTGCCGCGGCTCTTGCTGCAACCCCTGGTGGAGAACGCGGTCCAGCACGGCGCGCTGTGTCGCGCGGGCGGCGGACGGGTGACCGTGCGGGCGGCGCTCCATGAGGCCGGCACGTCATCGAAGCTCGTATGTACCGTGACGGACAACGGGCCCGGTCTCTCGGCGACCGAGCCGCGCTCGGGCGCGCTCGGCCTCCACACCGTGCGCCGACGACTCCAGCTGAGGTGCCCTGGATCAGAGCTGCGCCTCTCGTCATCGAGCGAAGGAACCGCTGCGGTCGTCGAGGTGCTGATGACTCGAGGAGCGACGGCATGAGCACGGAGAGCGACGCGAAGCTACGTGCGCTCGTCGTCGAGGATGAGTGGGCGGCGCGCGACTACCTCGTCGAGCTCCTCGATGGCTCGAACCTCGCGCAGGTCGCGGGCGCCGTGTCGTCCGCGAATGAAGCACGGGAGCTCCTCCTCGGAGAAGGGCGCCGCGCCTTCGATGTGGTGTTCCTCGACGTCCGCCTCTCCGGCGGTCGCAACGAGGGTCTCGACGTCGCGCGCGAGCTCGCGGCGCTGCCAGGCGCTCCGTTGCTCGTGCTCGCGACCGCGTTCCACACGCATGCGCTCGAGGCCTACGATCTCGGTGTCTCCGACTACCTCCTGAAGCCGTTCACCGAGCAGCGTGTCGAGCAGTGTATGAAGAGGCTGCGGGCGCGCGCCCCGCGGCCGGAGCGCGCGAGTCCGCTGCGGATCGCCGCGCGGCGGAACAAGGGCCTCGTGCTGTTCGACCGAGACGAGGTCTGGGCGTTCGAGGCGGCGGAGCGCTTGACGCAGGTGCACACCTCCCACGGCGCCTTCGACATCGACCTCTCGCTCGCGGCGATCGAGTCGTCCTTCGGGCGGTCCTTCGCGCGAGTTCATCGCAACTGGCTGATCAACGTGGCGCACGTCAAGGAGCTCACGCGGGAGGGCGAGACCCGCGTCTGGGTGGGCGACGGCCTCGCCGCGCACGGTCGCGGTGTCCACGTGCCGGTCGCGCGTGAGCGCGCGCAGCAGGTGCTCGACTTGCTGCTCGCAAACACCGCTGGATTGCGCCGCGGAAACGAGCCCACGCGATCGAGACACTGCGAGGAGGTCACGCCGGGTACGCGGGGAGCACGAGGTCGCTGGCCGCGCTCGTGACCATCTTCTCGAACCAGCGGGAGAGCGGACGCGAGGTGAGCGCCCGGTACATCGCGTTGCGCAGCGCGAGCTGCACGCGGGTCGGCGGTGCGTAGAACGAGCCGACGTGCTTCGCCCCCTGCTGGCAGCGCCGGGCATATCGACGGATCCGCGCTTCGTAGCGCTGGAACGCGGCGCGGTGGTCTCCCTTCGCGACGGCCAGCTCACCCGCGAGCACGTACGCGCAGACCACGGCGAGGCCGGTCCCCTGTCCGCCGATGGTGCCGCCGTAGCCGGCGTCGCCCAGGAGCACGACGCGACCGCGCGAAGTGCGATCCATGTCGATCCGCCCCACGGCGTCGAAATACAGACTCGGACTCTGCCTCATCGCCTCGAGCAGACGCGGCACCTCCCACCCCATCCCCGCAAACCGCTCGGCGAGGATCGCCTTGTGCCGCGCCACGTCGCGCGGATCGTGGTCGAGCGGCCTGGAGGCGAACATCAGTAGCGCCGTTGCCTCCTCGGGGCGGCGGGCGCTCGCGATGCTGGCGGCCCTCCCCGGCTCGCTGAAGATGAGGCCCTGGTGATCGAGGCCGAGGTGGTTCGGCGCGGCGAACGTCGCCACGTAATGGCCGTGGAAGCGCAGGAACCTCGACTCGTCGCCGAACGCGAGCGCGCGCACGCGGGAGTGCAGCCCGTCGGCGCCCACGACAAGGTCGAAGCGTCTCGGCCGGCCGCGTTCAAACGTGACGTCGACGCCGTCGGGCGTGTCGGTGAGCGAGGCGATGCTGTCGCCGAACACGAACTCGGCCGCGTCCTTCGCGGCCTCGTGGAGGATGCGGCTGAGGTCGCCGCGCTCGATCTCCACGTCGCCGCTCGCGAACGCCGCGGGGAGCGTGACGAGGCGCCGGCCGGTCTCGTCCACCATCGCGAGATCCCGCATGTGGGTCTGATGCTGTCGAATCGCGTCGAGCACCCCCATCTCGCCGAGGACGCGCAGGTGCGTCGGCCCGCGGAAGTCCACGGCGTTGCCTCCTGCCCGCAGGGCGGGGGCGCGCTCGACCACGGTGGGGGTGAACCCGCGACGCGAGAGCCAGTAGGCGAGCGCGGGGCCTGCGATGCCTGCGCCGGAGACGAGAACGGTGCCATTCGACATGGGGACCTCGGAGGGGATGGTTGCGTACGACGTACGCAACCGACCGCGTACGACGTACGCACGAGCATGGCGACGACGGCGGCGCTCGGCACCCCGCGAACGGCGCCTTGGCCGAAGATTCTAGGCTAGAACAGCTGCGGTCGCGGACTGCGTCCCGGCAGCCATCCCGCGCGCTTTCAACCGACCATCTGTGCTAGTACAGTCACCATGCCCCCGGTGAAGCGCGGCGCGTCGACGAACCGCCGCAAGTCGGCCGACGGACCGCCCTACCTGCAGATCGCGAGCGACTTGCGCGCGCGCATCGCGTCCGGGCGCCTCCGTGCGGGCGATCGCGTCCCTTCGACGCGCCAGATCGTTCGCTCCTTCGGCGTCGCGCTCGCCACCGCCACCAAGGCGCTGTCGACCCTGCGCCACGAGGGGCTCATCCGGTCGGTCCCGCGCTCGGGCCATGTGGTGGCCGAGGGCGATCGCGCGGCACGTGAGCCGTCCGAGCGAGGCGGCGCCTTGACGCGCGAGCGGATCGTGCAGGCCGCCATCCGGCTCGCCGACGACGAGGGGCTCGACGCCCTCTCCATGCGCGGTGTCGCCGCGAAGCTCGGCGTGCCGACGATGTCGCTCTACCGTTACGTGGAGGGGAAAGACGCGCTCGTGCTCCTCATGATCGACGCGGTGTTCGGCGAGCACCCGCTGCCGGGGTCGCCTCCTCGCGATCTGCGCGAGGCCCTGATCCGCGCGGCCCGCGCGCAATGGGCGCTGTACCGGCGGCACGGATGGCTCGCGCACGTGCTGCCGCTCGCGCGGCCGGTCGCGCTGCGCAACGTGATCGCGCACGCCGAGTGGATCCTGCGTGCCATGGAAGCCCCCGGGATCGACGCGGCGACCCGGCTCGAGGCGCACATGACGCTCTACAGCTACGTTCGCGGCGTCGCCGTGAACCTCGAGTCGGAGCGCGAGGCCGAGGCCACCACGGGGATGACCGAAGCGCAGTGGAACGAATCGCAGGGGGCCGCGTTCCTGGCGATCGCGACGTCGGGACCGTATCCGAGCTTCGCCAGGCTGCTGAACGAGCTCTCGGGCGGATACGATTTCAACCTCGATCGCGTGTTCGAGTTCGGCCTCCAGCCGATGATCGACGGCCTCATGAAGACGTTGCGGCCGCGCGAATGAACGAGCCCGCAGCGCAAAGCGCGCGATGAGCGAGCGGGCCCCCGCCGTGAAGGCGTAGCGCCGAGGCCTCGACCCGGCAGCCGAGGCGTTCACCAGGGCGAGGAGGGCAGATCACTACCCCCGTGTCGGTGTGTGCATTTTTGCACGGGCCTGGGCGCACATTGCGAATCGACGGTTCGTCCGCCAGCGGGTACCAAAGCATTGCAACGACGGCAGGGCAGGCCCCGCGCCGCCCGCCCCATCGCGGGGGCGCGCGCCGCCCCGACCCGTTCAGGGCGCCGTCATTTCACGCACCAAGGAACCCCAATGACATTTCGATCGACTCACCTGTCTCTCCTGGCACGCTCCCTTCCGGCGTCCATTCTATTGCACACAGCTTGCGGCACCCCCGCCGTCGATCTCGAGCCCGCGCCCGACGACGCCCCCGTGGCCGAGGTGTCGGCCGGGCTATCGTCCTCGACGGCCGTCATCCACCGAGAGATCCCAATCCGGTTCGTTCAGTTCGTCGACGGCACCGACGACTCGCTCGGCCGGACCGCCCTGAACGAGCAGATCACCGGCGCGAACGCCGCCTTCGTCAAGGCGGGCATTCGCTTCTCGCTGGCCGCATCGGTCGTCGTCACGAGCCCGACCTTCACCACCATCGGCGGCAGCTACGCCTGGCCCTCGCCCCCCTCGTCGGCGCCCCCCGTCGCCTTCAACCCCGGCTGCGCGGCCCCGGGGCTGAGCGGCACCGAGTCGGAGGAGATGGCCCTCTTTCGCGCCGCCTCGCTCTGCGGCAACGAGAACGAGATCGTCGTCTTCACCGTGCGCTCGAGCAGCCAGGCCTGGGGCGCCTACCCCTGGGAGGGCAACGGCATCATCATACAACGCTACAACATGGGCGCGGGCAACCGCACCTTCGCCCACGAGCTGGGGCACTACTTGGGCCTCTCGCACTCGTTCCGCGGCGCGGGCCTCGGCTACGATCTGTCGAGCCCCAACCTGAAGAACCCCGCGACCGGCGCCCCGGCCAAGCTCGCCGACTTCTGGGACCTCGTCTACAAACCCGCCGACCTGCCCCCGGCGACCACGACCAACGTCTACTTCTCGAGCCGAGCGCAGGCCGCGAGCTACCCCGAATCGTCGCTACGGCCCATTCAAGGCAACAGCGGCTGGGCGCAGAACCCGCTCGGCTTCGCCTGCTACGGCTCGCTCAACAACTGCCCCCCGGCCGAGCCCGACCGCGCGTTGCGCTTGGCCGTGCCGCGCACGGGCTTCGAGTACGCCGACTGCAACCAGGCCGAGCCCGGTTACAGCCAGACGTGCCTTTGCGTCAGCTTCCCTTCGGCCTGCGACATTCTTTATACGGGCGACGACGGATTGAAGGGCCTCGGCCTCACGCTGCCCGGCCACACGCCGTCGGCGCCGAACCTGGGCGCCAACCTCATGAGCTATAACTACGATCCGGGCTACACCGGCGACCGCTGGTCGCTCAGCGACTCGCAGGTCGAGCAGGTGAAGCGCGTTCTGAGCTACGACGTCGACTCGTCGTGGTTCGCCGGCGCCCAGGGCAAAAGGCCCGCGCTCGGCATCGGCAGAGGCTGGGGCGCCTGGGAGTCCGTCGGCGGCGGGGCACGGGGGCTTCCGGCCGCCGCGACCAAGCCGTCGGGCCAGCTCGATCTCGTCGTCAGGAACGCCGACGCTACCTTCGGCAACAAGGTGCAAATCCCCGGCTCGCCCCCCTCGTGGTGGCCTTCGCAGCTCGGCCTGGCGGGCCTCGGCGGCTCGTCGAGCAAGGCGCCGGCGCTCGTCCGGCGGGGCGACCACCTGAGCGCCTTCATGCTCGGCAACGACAACTCGATTTACCACAAAGTGTGGGATCCTCTCCTCGCCGGCTGGTGGCCCTCGCAAACCACGTGGGACTCTCTCGGGGGCCCCGCTGCGGCACCGCCGGTCGCCGTCTCGCCCGACCCCGACTCGCTCGACGTATTCACGCTGGGCGCGTCGGGCAAGGTCTTGCACAAGTCGTGGTCGACCTCGACGGGCCAGTGGTCGCCCTCTCCATCTGGCTGGAACGACCTTGGCACGATGGGCTCCGCGCCGACGGCCGCCTCGTGGGGCGCCGGCCATATCGACGTCATCGCGCTCGACGCGAGCAAGCGGGCGTACAACAAGGTCTATAATGCGTCGGCCGGCTGGTGGCCCTCCCAGACGGGCTGGCAGGGCCTCGGCGGCAAGCAGTTCGCCGAAACCCCGGTCGTCGATTCGTGGGGCCCCGGCCACCTCGACATCGTCGGCCGCGGCGCCGACGGCCGCGCGTACAACAAGGCCTGGGACGCGTCCGGTTGGTCGCCCAGCCAGACCGAGTGGTATGACATGGGCGGCAACCTCGCGGGGCCCCCGTCGCTGGTCTCGTCGGACGTCGGCCACCTCGAGGTCGTCGCCCGGAGCACGGATGGTCGATTGCTTTACAAAGAGTGGAGCGCGGGCAGCTGGTGGCCCGGGCAGACCGAGTGGGCGACGCTCGCCGTCGACGTCGGCGGCGACCCCATCATCGTGAGCTCGGCCCCGGGCAGGCTCGACATCTTCGTCGTGAGCTCCGACGGCACCCTCTGGCACCGTTCGCGGGACCTTTAACCCCGAATGGCCCCGGGCAGGGCGCCGCTCGTCAGCGGCGCCCTGGGGTCCCGAGGTGCCCGCGCAACGCCTCGGTGACGAGATCGATGACCGCCCTCACCGGCTCGGCGAGGGGCGCCTCTTTGCGGTACACGATCGAGAGCCGGCTCTTGCCGAGGCTCTCGCCCGTGAGCCGCCGGAGCGACGGCTCGAGCGAGGCGAGGAGGCAAGGCAAGATGGCGAGGCCCATTCCCGCGACGCAGGCGGCCAGAAGGTCGCTCACCTCGCGGTACCGCATGAGCACGCGGGCGCCCTCGCTGCGCTCTTCGAGCCACCGGGCCAGAGGGGCGTTGCTGACGCCCGCCTCGAAACCCAGCAGGTCGTGCCCCCGGAGGTCGCTCGAGCCGGCCGAAGCCGGGTGCCGCGCCAGGTAGGCTTCCGAGGCATACAGCGACCAATCGAGCTCGCCGATCTTCCTGGCGATGAGATCATCGCCATCGACCGTGCCCGAGCGCAGCGCGACGTCGGCCTCTCCCTTTCTGAGGTCGGCCGGGCGGCTACCGCTGAGTATCTCCAGGACGATTTCGGGGCGGGCGGCCTGGAAGGCGCCGATGTGCGGGGCGAGCAAGCGGCCGAAGGCCGAGGGGGTGGCCAGCTTGACCCGGACCGCTTGCGACCGCACGGCCGCTTGCACCGCGAGCGCCGCCTGCTCCATTTGCTCGAGCAGCGGCGCGACCGTCTGGCCTATCGCCGTGAGCGAAAGCCCCTCGGGGCCGCGCGTGAGCAACGGGGCGCCCAGCGCCGTTTCGAGCGCCACGAGCCTGCGGCCTACCGTCGAGTGCTCGACGCCCAGCGAGCGCGCCGCGCCAGCCAACGTTTTGGCCCTCACCGCGGCGAGGGCGTAGCGAAGGTCGTTCCAGTCGAGGTCTGACGGCTTGGTCACGAGGGGTCGAGCTTAGCCCAGTCTGCCTTCAGGTGGAACGCCATGAGGCTGGCCCGCACGGACAGCGCCCCGGCATTTCTGGCGGGACTGTTCCGCGGCGCTGAACCGTCGCGATCCGTCGTTATCGAAACCATTCTGTGCGTGCATGACGACATCGACGAAAGGAAGCTTACAACCGTGAGGTGGCCCGATCCGAGGAGCCGGATGCTAGCTTCACGAAGGCGCGTACAGCGCCAGCGGTCTCGTCAGCGCGGCCGATCAGGTGCAGCTCGGCGAAGACGTTCTTCGGCGCGACGAACGGACGATAGACGATGCGGGGAACCTTCACCTGAATCAGCGGTTTTGGAGCCAGCGCCACGCCCAGGCCTGCGCCGGCCAACGACAGCATGCTCAAGGTGGTGTCGGCGCGGTGGACCCGGCGTGGCTCGCGTCCTATCAAGAGAATCAATCTCTTCAGCACGTCGCCACCGGCCTCTTCCGATGGGAACATGATGAGCGGCTCTCCGGCGAGCATCTTCGGCGTCACGCGCCTGTGCGCCGCGAGCGTGTGCTCCTCTGCCATCGCGACCACCAGCGGCCAGGCGCCGATCGGCTGGACGCTCAACCGCGGATCTACCTTGAGAGCGAACGCCGAGCAGTAGCCGACGTCAACCTCGCCGGTCAACACGGCCTCCGCCTGCCTCGAAGGTGGCATCTCGCGCAGCTCGATCTCCGCGGCAGGATGGGCTTTGCGGAACGCTCGCAGGTGGTCCGTCATCTTGCCAGTGAGGATCGCGTTGCCCGCGTAACCGATGCGAACTTTGCCGATGTCGCCGCGCAGCGATTGCTGGACGATCGCCTTGGCCCGCTCCGCCTGCGCGACCGCCCGCTCCGCCTCGACGACCAGCAATGCGCCGGCTTCGGTCAGCTCCACGCGCCGACTCGTCCGCACGAACAGCGCGCCGCCGATCTCGCTTTCGAGCGCCCGAATCTGCATGCTCAGCGCCGGCTGAACGATGTGCAGTCGCTGCGCGGCGCGGCCAAAATGGCGTTCTTCGGCGACGGCCAGGAAATAGCGAAGGTGTCGTAGGTCCACGACATTCGACCGTACCATGGATCAATCAGCAGATCAAATCGATCGATTGGATCAATATATTGTTATTTGGGTGAATGGGCGGCTATGGTCTTCCTGGCCGACGCGCCCGCCACCTACTGGCCAATGCTGATAGCCAACGGAGTCACCGGTGTGCGGAAATGGGTGGCTCGTCACAGCAAATCGATCGTGCCCGCCGGTCAGGAGCCTATCACCATGAACCGAAGTACCCTGGGAAGAGTCGTTCTCACGTTCGTTCTGGCGAGCGGCGCCATCGTCGCTGTCGGCGTGGACTGGAATAAAACCCACCTGTTCAACCCTGCATGGCATGAGCATGCGCGCTTTCATGACGCCCTCATGCTGCTCATCCTGTGTGGCGTGACGATCGTCGGATTGTGGATGGTGTGGCGGCGGTCCATGGAGCCGCAGGTCGGGTTCAACGTGGCGGCCTGGATCGTCGTCATCATCTGGACGCCCTTCTTCTACATTACGTGGCTCATCCCGGGGACCAGCCTGCTCGCGGGACCCGAGGTGCCGCTCCCGGTCGTCGCGGGCATCCCGCTCTACCCGAACGTGCTCATCGCAGGTACCGAGCTCTTGCTCGCGGCGCTCGCCTACAAGCTCTTCCACAGCGATCCTGCATCGACGGCAGCGCGCGTGGCGAACGCCTGACGAGGAGAGGCGCTTCATGAAATCCACGATCCAAAAGACGATGGGATGGGCTTCATGTCCCGGCGCGCGCGCCCTGCTCGTCGCCACGCTCGTCTCGTGGCCCTCCGTGAGCTGGGCGCACCCGGGCGGCGCCGATGCGGGATTTCTGAAGGGCCTCTTCCATCCGGTGTTCGGCGCGGACCACCTGCTCGCGATGGTGAGCGTCGGTGTCGTCAGCTCGCAGCTCGGCGGAAAGCACCTCCTCCGGATCCCCGCCACGTTCGTCGCCGCGATGCTGGTCGGCGGCCTCCTGGGGATGGCGCGATGGCCCATGCCCCTGGGTGAGCTTTGCATCGCGGCGTCGGTCGCGGCGCTCGGTCTCGGCATCGTCACCACGACCCGTGGCTCCTCACCGTTCCTGCTCTCCGGATGCGTGGCGATGTTCGGTGTCTTTCACGGACATGCCCACGGCCTGGAGATGCCTCATGCGGTCAGCCCGGCGCTGTATGCCATGGGCTTTCTGCTGAGCACGACCGTGCTTCATCTCTGCGGTCTCGTCCTCGGCGAGCTCGCCGCCGGTCGAGAGTCCCTGTCGCGGGGGCTGCGCTATGCCGGCGCCGCCGTGATGGGGACGGGGATGGTCCTTCTGGTGCGCGGGGTCGGCATCTGACTGGAAGCGGCTCGCCGCGACGGATGAAGCTCGTCGCCATGGTCACTGAGCCCCGGAACATCGTCCGCTTCCTCTCCGCGCTCGGCGAGCCGACCGATGTTCCAGCACGCTCTCCCAACCGAGGGCCGCCGTACTGGAATCCTGGTGGACGTCCAGAAAGATCGCAAGCCCCTGACTACCGCCGCTTCGGAAGGGCATCGCCGGCGCCGCCATCGTAGCTCTTGAAATCGAACGGCAGCGTCAGCGCTCCGAAGTCCGGGATGCTGCCGACGGGGGCGGTCTGCCCCTCGTCGGTCGGTTCGTCAGGCTTTGCGTTCTGGTCCAAAGCGATGTCCTGATTGCGGATCACGTAGGCGCGCAGGGCGTCCTCGTACGCGGCGATGCCACCCACCAGATCATCCTCGTGCATGGCGAGCTCACTGGCCAGAACGTAAGCGCCGACCATCGCGACCGAGGTGGCCTGCCCCGTACCCAGAGAGACGGCGTAGCCAGCATCGCCGACCAGCACGATCCGCCCGCGTGACCAGCTGCTCATGCGGACCTGGCTCAGCGAGTAGAAATGGAAGTCGGTCGCGCGCAGCATATGCTCCACGATCTGCGGAATGACCCAGCCTGCGCCTGCGACGCGGTCGGCGAGCAATCGCTTCTGCGCGTCGATGTCGCGGAAGTCGTGGTCGATCCCCTTCGGCGCGTTGAAGCCGAGATACGTCCTCGCGTGGACATCCCTCCGCAGGCCCATCCTGGGTCAGCGACGTGATGGAATCGGCGAAGAGGTACTCGACCCGGGAGCCCACGGCTTCGTGAAGCACGTGACACAGGTCGTCGCGCAAGATCTCGACGTCGGGGCTGTCGAGCCGGCCGCCTGTCAAGGTGCTCTCCGTGCTCCGAAAGATCTCCTGACCGGCCGAGTCGACCACAGAGATGCCCGTCAGCCTCGTGCTTCGATCGCGAAGCGTGGCGAGGATGCCCATCCGCTCCGCGACCTCCAGGGCCGGCCCCCGAACGTCGAGCGCGTGCCCGCCCGGGCGTAGATGCGGCGCACGCTCGACCACCGTGACCGCGAAGCCGTGGCGGGCGAGCCAATAGGCGACGGTGAGACCGGAGACGCTGGCGCCGGAGACCAGCACCCGGGAGGCGGGACGCGTCGGGATCGTCGAGTTCATGGCGAGCACGGTATGTTTCTCGAACCGAGCCGTCCAAGACATTGATCGCACGGCTATGATGCCTGTAGGGTAACGGTCGAGACCATGGAGCTCCGACACCTGCGCTACTTCGTCACGATCGCCGAGGAGCAGAGCTTCCGCCGAGCCGCCACCAGGCTCCACGTCTCGCAGTCTCCATTGAGTCGGCAGATGAAGGACCTCGAGGAGGAGATGGGCGTTGAGCTCTTCGCGCCCGAGGGACGCGGGATCAAGCTCACGGCCGCCGGGAAGTCCTTCGCGGAGAGAGCCAGGAGCATCCTCGCGAGCGTTGACGCGGCCGTCGACGAGGCCAAGGGAATCGCAGAAGGCAGGCTCGGAACCGTGGTCATCGGCTTCGAGACGGGCACGACCTTCATGGGCTTGTTCTTGTCCCTCGTCGCGGCGTTTCGTCGGCGAACGCCCCGCGTCGGCCTCCAGCTCGTCCCCATGAGCAGCCTGGAGCAGTGGACGGCGCTGCGGCAGGGGACGATCGCCTTCGGCTATGGGGCCTACGCGCCCGAAGACGACGCCCTCGGCCACCTCGAGATGACCCGCGATCGACTGGGGCTGCTGCTCTCCCCTGAGCATCGGCTCGCACGGCTCAAGAAGATCCGGCTTCGAGACCTCGAGAGCGAGCGCGTGCTGCTCCAGCCACGTCACCTCTATCCGAGGCTCCACGCGGACATCATCACGACGGCGCGCGCACAGGGCGTGACGCTGCACGTGACGGCGGAGGTGCTCGACCTGGAGGCGCTCATGGCCCTGGTCGTGATCGGCGACGCGGTCACCTTCCTCTCAGAGAAGTTCTGGGAGCTGGCTTCGCAGACCTCGTTGCTGTGGCGGCCCGTCGAAGATCTCCACATCGATCTGAGCGAAGTCGTCACGTGGCGCGCGGAGGACGACGGCGCGCCCATGGTGCGAGCGCTGATCGAGGCCGCGCGAGAGGTGAGCCCGCTCCTGCAGCACGCCGCAGACCGCGCGCGCTCCCCCAGGGCCGCCGGGCGAAAGCGCAACGAGCGCTGAGGCGTTTTCCCGGGCGGTCACGAGAGCAACACGCGTCGCCTCCGCGCCTGGGCGGCTGCTTTGCCCGTGCGGAGGTCGACATATGCCGAAGACGGAGGCGTCGACTGCCGCCGGTGTTAGATGGATCTACGCTATGGCGCTGGACAGCATTTGGGCCTTGCGGCGCAGAGCCGATCCGTAAGATTTTCCATCGGGGAGGTCACAAAAGGCGACTGGTACCTTGCCGATGTCTTCAGGTCGAAGGCGATCGTCGAGAGCCTCGACGAAATCGATCGTTGCTGCACGATCGATCGCGCGCAAACTGCTGCGGTGCGTTTTTGGCTCAAAGGCCTCGAAAATGGAGCGCGACGTGGCTAACAACCCGTTGCCGCGGACGATGGGGTCGCTGCGCGCCGCCCTCGCCGCTGAACGCGGCGTTGGGCTGGCAGAGTGCGGGCACGCAGGCACGATCCCGAAACAGGCGGCAGCGCATCAAGGGGCCCGACAACAGGGCGGCGAGCGAAGGAGAATCCCGCGGCGCTGCGCCGCCAGGCCAGGCGCCGACCCCGATCGGTGATGCCGCGGGCCCTTCACCGCGGGCGACGCGACGGCGGAGGGCGCCCCGTTGGGCCACACCAGAGCCGCCCTCGGCGGCGAAACAGGCGGAAGCCATGAGAATCGCTACTGTTTCCAGCGACCGCTCGTCATCGACCGGTTTTTCTGGCGGGACGATTCCGCGGGGGCGAACCGTCGCGATCCGTCGCTTCCACGGGGATTTCGGGAGAGCGTGGCGACGGATCGCATCCCCAGATGGGATGAGGCAGCCCACGGGGCGCCTGGACCCATGATGCCGACCGCACCGACCCGAGCCTCTGCTCGACGCATTCGCGCGGCGGGGCCTGCGAAGACAGCCCGCAGCACCGTGGAGGTCGGCCCATCGGCAGCCGAGGGTGCTGGAGTGCTCGGAGGCGTCAAGGGTTCGCGAGCGGAGCTCGCCGGCTCCGCCGCCCTTGACTCCCCCTGCGCGCTCCAGCCGGACAAAGCAGCGGGCGATGGGCGGACGGAGGCCTCCGGCGGGGGCTCCAGGCTCTGGAGAGGAGCGAGCAAGAAAGAGCCGCTCGCAGCAGCGAGCAATGTGGCTGACCTCTCGCCTGCAGGGTTGCCTGCGGGCACCCCCACGCGTTCGACGACGCAGAAGACGGGGGCCCAGGAGAGGTCAGCCATGCGAAGTGTAGCGCTGGATCTGGGGGTCCATGAGATCTCATTCTGCGAGGTGGCGTGCGGGAGCGTGGTGCTACGACGCACGGTTCGCTCGCTCGATTCGCTCGAGGATCTCCTCGGCCCGTCGTCCTCGCCGGCCCGGGTGGCGATCGAGGCGTGCCGCGAGGCCTGGGCGGTGCACGACACGCTGCGCGACTGGGGTCACGACGTGCTGGTCGTCGACACCACGCGAGCTCGTCAGCTCGGCATCGGCCAGCACGGCCGCAAGAATGACCGCCTTGATGCCGAGGCGTTAGCGCGCGCCGTCGAGCGCGGGGGCATTCCACTCGCTCACGTGCTGTCGCCTCACCGGCGGGCCATTCGCCACCAGCTGGCTGTCCGGCGCGCGTTGGTTGAGACGCGGGCCCAGTACGTCACCACCGTGCGCGGCATCCTGCGCGCTTGCGGACACAAGCTCGCGAGGTGCACCACCGAGGGCTTCCTCACGGTGCTGAGCGCGGCTGCCTTGCCGGCCGAGACTCGCCTGCTCGTTGGACCCCTGGTGACAGCGCTGGAGATGCTCACCCCTCAGATCGCGCTGGCCGATGCCGCGCTCGAGCAGCTGTGCACCCACGAGCCGGTGATCGTGCGGCTGACCACGGCACCCGGCGTGGGGCTGGTCATCGCCGCCGCATTCGTCTCGGTGGTGGACAAAGCGAAGCGCTTTCACCACGCCCACCAGCTCGCCTCCTACCTGGGCTTGGTCCCCTCGGAGGACACCTCCGGGGGACGCAACAAGCAGCGGCTGGGCGCGATCACCAAGCAAGGCAATGCCTATCTGCGCGCGCTGCTGACGCAGGCGGCGCACGCGATCCTGCGGCACAAGAGCGGCGACGACCCACTAGGTCGATGGGCAAAGGCCATCGACGAGCGCCGGGGTCGCCACATTGCGGTCGTGGCGCTGGCGCGGCGGCTGTCGGGTGTGCTGTGGGCCATGTGGCGCGACGGCACGGTCTACGATGCGCAGAGCGCAGCGGTCGCTTCGGCCAAGGGCCTACGGCTGCAAGCCCAGTCGATCGAGCAGCAGGCGCAAAGCATGAAGGAGGCCGCGGTCAAGGCGCGCCGCCGGCAGCGCTCGATCGACAAGGGACTCGGCGCCGCTCGGGCAACGGCTCGCTCGAGGCCGGTCTCGACCTCAAGGAGGGCCTCGATGCACTGACTTTCCCCCTACGGGAACGTGCGCCACGAGCGCGTCACGCTGGGAGCGTGAAAGAGGGCCACGTGGATGAGCGCGGAAGCCTTCCGGGTGATCGGCCTGTGGGTCGAACATGCCGTCCCCTAGAATGCGCCTCCACGGTCCCGTTTCGGACCCCAGCATGCATCCAGGCCACCAGGGCGACCGCCGGCCTGTGAATGCGGATCGTCGATCGAGCCACAGCTCGCTCCTGCGGACGCGACGAGGTGCTCAAGCACAAGCGGAACGACGCCCGACCAGGGCGAAGGGAGATGTCCATGCCGAAACGACCTGCACTGACGACGCCGAGCGCCGTCGCTGCCGAGCCGAAGCCGACCAGCCGCGCAAAGAGAGCGCTCAAGCCCTTGACCTCAGGGCTGCCTCATCGTGGAAGGCATGGACCCAAGCCGGGCCCAGCGCCCAAGCCCCGGGCTTGGGGAGCTCGCCGTGACCGATCCGTCGCGTCGGGCTGCGGTGGTCGCCTCGCTCGCCAGCACCCTGAGCCGCGCCGTCGCCCTCGGGGACGAGGTGGGGGCCCGGGTCGTTCACGAGGCGATCGGCCGGCTGCTCAGGCTGCCGGTGGCACCGGAGGGGTGAGCAAACTTGGGCCGAACGTCGAGCCCGCCGCTCGCGTCGACTCGCTGCCGGAGCCTTGCCGCTCTCCAGTGGGCGCGCCGGCCTCACCCCCGTCACCGGCGCCTTCGCGGGCAGGCGCTCCCTAGATCGCGCGCCCGCTGCGGTCACGGATGCGAGGTGTCACCCCTGCCACACCTGACACCTGCCACACCCGGTCGGTGTGGCAGGGATCCGGGCGTCGCGTGACAGGCACGCGCGTTCCGGGGGAAGCACCATGCGGAGCGCGGGCCGGGAGAAAGAGCGCCCTTCGTGAATCCCGGGTGGAACCCGCGACCGCTCGCAGGCCGACATCGCCTCTGGCCCCAACCTTGCTCATCCGCTCAAGGCGAAGGCGAACGCCTCGCACGACGCGCTGTCGAGCCCACGGTCTCGCCGATAGGCCCGCGGACGTGCCGCGAGCGTCGCACAGCGGGGTCGCGCCGCGCGCTGGCCGGACACGCGGGCAGACGTCCGCACATGACCCATGAACGACATAGGAGAATTACAATGATCATCGATTCGATGCTTCGTGACCTCTCGATGGCTCGCGCCGCCCACCGCGCCGCGGCCCTCGCCCTGGGGCTCTGCTTCGTTGGCGGCTGCGCCGTGGAGCAGGAATCGGGGGCCGAGGCCGTGGAGGAGGGGCTCGCCCCAATAGCGATCCTGCACAGCGAGAACGGCGCCGAGGTCCACTTCTACGAACCGGAGGAGGGGCGCGTGCTGGCCTTCACCACGGGCAGGATCCCCGAGTCCCTGGAGCGGCTGCCCCCCGTCGGGCTCTACGAGGCGCTCTCGCGAGAAGCCGCGCCGCCAGCGCTGATCGCGGCGCAGCAGCGCATGGGCGAGGGACGGCTCGCCCGCGGCGAGCGCCGCGCCGCGACGGAGCCCGACGTGATCGAGGAGGCGGCGCCGCCTCAGGCGGGCGCCGGAGAGCCGCTCGGGACCGCCGCGCAGGCCCTGACGGCGAGCGAGTTCGTGGACGATTGGTGCGACGTCAGCGGCCTCGATATCAACTTTTGCTGGACCAGCAGAACCGACTACCACTGGGAGGAGCTCAAGGGCGTCAAGTGGTTCCACGCCCACGTGGACTCCACGTCGGGCACGGTGGAGCTGCGGGTGCACTACAAGAACTTCTCGGGCGACTGGGTCCTGACCTTCGCCCAGACCGTCACGGAGACCGGGGGCGTGATCTCGTACGAGACCGAGAACAACGACACCTACAGGGTCGCCGTCGCGCAGGTGGATCCCGGCAACAGCTATCATCTCTCGATCCACGGCGACAAGTAGGCCACGGCGAGGAGCAGGCCGCGGCCAGCCGCCACCGGCGGGGCGGCGAACTGCTCAGGCGGGGTCGGCTGGCGCCGCCGGTCGCGGCCGAACACGCCTGGGCGCGCCCTCGGCCGGGAGGCTAGGATGTGCCGAGGATGGAGCAGGAATCAAAGCCGCGAGCCGGGCCATGAACTCCATTGGACTCATGACGCGGTGAGTGCGTCCCCGCTGAGGTGTCTTCAGCAAGTACGCTATACGCCCATCGGGCAGGAGCTCGATTCGATCGAGTGCGAAGGCCGGGCGGGAGCAGTACCGAACGAGCCTCTCGCGCGCGGGTCGTCGACCGCCGTCATCCGCCGCGATGCGCACCGCGCAATGCACGTCGAACCCGTCGCACGCCGCGGAGAAGCGTCGCTCTCGGCGCTCGAATGCCGCGTCGGGACTGTCCTTGTGCTCGAAAGGCCGCGCAAGATACGCTCCACCTGCGAGTGCGAGCTGGGTACACGCATCGAGCGCGGAGGGCTCGATGGTCTCGTTGCTGCGCTCCTCGGCCGCGCGCTCGTCGAGGTAACCGCGGAACCGTAGCCAAAGGAGCGCACGCTCGCGCACCCGTCGCGCCCCGCAGCTGGGGCTTGACGTCTCCGAGCCGCCTGCTGGTGTTCACAGCGCCAGCTCCCAGCCCAGGTTCACTGTAAGGAACAGCTGCACCGGCAACGGATCGTACGTGCGCTCGCCGACGACCGCGTCGCTCGATCTCCACGCGGTCATCGACGCTCCGAGCCACGGCAGGAGGTAGAAGCCGTACTTCGACGGGTGCCACTTGTAGCCGGCGATCGCCTCGGGTGACACCTCGGAAGTCTCGTCCCGCATCCCGGGGAAGGCGTCGTTCGTGTAGCGCAGGCGCAGGTATCGCACCGCGCCACCGACCGCGAGGCCGTTGCGCTCCGCTGACGGGTAATAAAGGACGTACACGGCGGCGCTCGGCCGCACGCACACGTGGAAGTCATCGTTCCCACCGAGCTGCGCCACGAAGTCGGGAACGTCGCGGGAGAAGCTGGCGAGTGAGACACGCACACGCGCGATCCGATCGTCGCGCACGCCGACCTGGCCACCGTAGCCGCCGCGCACGAATGGCAACGGATCGACTTCCGCATGGAGCCGTACGCCTGGTTCAGCTTCCGCGTGGAGCCGTACGCCTGGTTCAGCTTCCGCGTGGACCCGTACGCCTGGTTCAGCCCTGGCGGTGCTCGCCATCGTCATCGTCGGCACGAATGCGAGCGCGCACTTCATCGCCGCGTTGGTGACACGGTGTAGATGATCTCCGCAAGCCGCGGTAATTGGGTGAAGCTCGCCGGCGAAATCCGCGTCCGATGCCGCGGCGTTCCGGCGCTTCGGGCACAGCGAAATCCCCAGAAGCACGCTACGGGCGGACAGGAAACCGTAGAACTTTCGTCCGTATCAAGCCCTCCGCGGGGACGGCGCCTGGCGAGCTGTTATTGTTTTGGCCGATCAGACACCCGCTCGCCCCGTCGCAGGGCCCGCGCGCCGTGCATTGGGTGCAGCTCTGGCTCGACGACCGCGACGTGCGTTCGCCATGACAGGCTCGGGCCGGGTGCCCACCTACGCCGCGTCGAACCCGAACGCCATCGGTTCCCACGTTGGATCGCGCGCGGGTGCTGCCGTTCGGGACTGCGAGGGCGACGCGGCGGAAGAGGGCGCCACGTTGGGCCACACCGGAGCCGCCCTCGGCGGCGAAGCAGCCAGAAACTAGGAAAGCCGCTCCCGTTTCCGGCGACCGCTCGTCATCGACCGGTTTCGCTGGCGGGACGATTCCGAGGGGGCGAACCGTCGTGAACCGTCGCTTCCCCGGGGATCTGGGGGGAGCGAGACGACGGATCGCACCCCCTCCGGAGGCATTGGCCCAACCCGGGCCCAAGGGTCAAGCCCCGGGCCTGGGGAGCTCGCCGTGATCGATCCGTCGCCTCGGACGGCCGTGGTCGCCTCACTCGCCAGCACCCTGGGCGGCGCGGCTTCGGGAGGCGGAACGCCGCGCCGAAGGCGGCGTCGAAATCGTCGAGGAAGCTTGAGAGCCTCTCCCGATCGAGCGATGCGAGCTCGTGCAAATCGAGCCCCGCGGACAGGCGCTGTCCGGTGCCGCGGACGAGAACGCCGCTCACGGCGTCGTCCTGCGCGAGCCGCCCGAAGACGTCGGTCATCTCACGGAGCAACGCCTGGTTCATGGCGTTGACCTTGGGTCGGTTCGGCGTGATCTCGGCCATGCCGTCACGGGTGAGCACCTCGACGCATTGCATCGCGAGATGCATCGCGCAGCGCCGCTCATGGCGCAAGATAGCGTGTCAGGCGGCCCCGCGGAGGCGGCCGGACGTGCTAGACACTTGTCTCATGGTACGGAAACACACAACCACGCTCGTTCGTGCACGCAGCATGCTCTCGGTGATGGCGTTGGCGCTGGCCCTCGGCGCGTCCGCGTGCGGCTCCGACCCGCCGCAGACGCCCGGCGAAACCCCCGACGCCTCCTCCGGCGGTGGCCCCCCCGGCGACGGCGGCGGCCCCTCCGGCGGCGGCGGCCCGTCCGGCGACGGCGGCGGCCCCGACACACCCGATCCCGACCCGAGCGACGCCATGTTCGATCCCGACCACGTCATCGAGGTGGGAATCACCCTGGCGCCCGAGGACTGGGAGACGCTCCGCCGCCAGTCCCGCGACGTCTCGGAGGTGCTCGGCGAGGGCTGCATGGAGGGCCCCAAGAGGAGCCCTTACACCCAGTTCCCCGCGACCGTCACCGTCGACGGCACCACGCTCGAGATGTCGTCCGTCCGCAAGAAGGGCTTCCTCGGTTCCGCCAGCCTGTCGAAGCCGTCGCTCAAGGTGAGCTTCGACGAATACGTGGACGGGCGCGAGTACGCCGGCCTCGAAGGGATGACCCTCAACAACGCCCGTCAGGATCCCTCGCTGATCAAGACGTGCCTCGCGTTCAAGGTCTTCCGCGACGCCGGCCTGCCCGCCTCGCGCTGCAACTTCGCCCACGTGACCGTCAACGGGCAGGACCTCGGCATCTACGCGCACGTGGAGCCGGCCGGGAAGCGCCTCCTCGAGCGCCATTTCACGGACGCGAGCGGCGACCTCTACGAGGGCCAGCTCAGCGACTTCCGCGACGGATGGACCGCCACGTACGAAAAGAAGACCAACGAGGACGACCCCGACCTGAGCGAGCTCGACGCGGTCTCCGCCGCGCTCCTGACCAGCGACGCCGAGCTCGACGCGACGCTCGGCGCGGTCCTGGATATCGAGACCTTCCGGCGGTACTGGGCCACCGAGTCGCTGATCGGCGCGTGGGACGGCTACGCGGGCAACACGAACAACCACTTCGTGTATTTCGACCCGGCGTCCGGGAAGATGTCCTTCTTGCCGTGGGGCCCCGACATGTCATTCGACGCGGACGACCCGCTTGGCCCGCCAGGGCGGCCGCAGTCGGTCTCGGCAAAGGGCGCCATCGCGAACCGGCTCTACCAGACCCCGGAGCTCCGCGCTGCCTATGCCGAGGCGATGATGGACCTTTTCGAGACGGCCTGGAATGAGGACGCGCTGCTCCTCGAGATCGACCGGATGGAGGAGCTCCTCGCGCCGTACGTGCGCGCGGACGCGGCGGCCGTGGGGGGGGCGACCGACGCGATACGCAGCTTCGTGAGCGGGCGCCGCGCCACGATCACCGCCGAGATCGCGCCGACGCCCCCCGCGTGGACGTTCCCGCAGCCCGCCATCGCGTGCCTGACGA
This sequence comes from Sorangium sp. So ce117, assembly GCF_051524395.1. Classification (NCBI taxonomy): domain Bacteria; kingdom Pseudomonadati; phylum Myxococcota; order Polyangiales; family Polyangiaceae; genus Sorangium; species Sorangium sp. So ce117. The sequence goes on along the minus strand of NZ_CP150309.1, from coordinate 1,479,844 downwards.
CGGTCGGGACCGTGAAGGGCACGTTCTCGACGACGTGGGGGTCGCTCACCGAGCCGGATCCCTTCGCCGCGGGGACGGGGACGTTCGACGCCGCGTTCCCTGCGGATGACCCGCAATCGGCCCGGACCGTCGGCTCCGCGGCGGGCTATGAAGGCTCCGAGCCAGGGGTCGAGTCCATCACGAGCGGCCGCGCCCAGGTGACGGTCGTCGGGAGCTTCCCCGACGGGACGGTGCGCGCCCTCGTGTTTTTCGTGGACCCGGAAGTCTTCGCCGCCGGAAAAGAGGGCCCGTACGACTGGCAATCGGTCATGGCGTTCGCGCTTGATTACACGCAGTCGGAGCCGGTGCTCACGGGCTTGTTCGGCGACGGCAAGATCCACTTCGACGAGGCCTCGACGGAGTCGGGAGCGCCGGTCACGGGCTCCTTCGAGGCGACCGTCATCGGAGGCGGTCTATTCTGACGTGATGCCGATTCTGCTCCGCCCGGCAGGACGGCGCTGGTCGTCGCGCTCGGCCTCGGGGTCGTGATGGTGCTGGCACCGGCCCCCTCGGCGCTCGACCTCGCACGTCTCGAGCGCACGTTCAACCTTCGCGCGGGCGATGGGTTCGTGGAGGTCGTTGGTCCCCGGCTCATCGCGACGGTCATGGAGGCAGCCCCGAAGGTGCGACTGCGCTTTGCGCCGAAGCCAGACAAGGACGTGCAAGCGCTGCGCGACGGAGCGATTGATCTATAGATTGGTGTCCTCGGCCAAACCGGGCCGGAGGTTCAGGTCCAGGCGCTCTTCCATGACCAGTTCGTCGGCGCAGTCCGGGAGGGACACCCGCTCGTCACCGAAGGCAAGGTGAGCGCCCGGCGCTATGCGGAGTACGGGCATGTGGTGGTCTCGCGTCGCGGGAGCGCGAGGGGCCCGGTGGACGAGGCGCTGGCCGCGCGTGGCCTCACCCGCACCGTGATCGCGGTGCTGCGCCGCCAGGCCAGTCGCCGACTCCGATCGGTGATGCGGCGGGCCCTTCACCGCAGGCGACGCGACGGAGGAGGGCGCCCCGTTGGGCCACACCGGAGCCGCCCTCTGCGCGCAACAGGCGAAAACGATGAAATATCTACTGTTTCCGGTGGCCGCTCGTCATCGCCCGGCTTCTCCGGCGGCACGGGCATCTCGAGCTCGAGCACGACGTCGAGGAGGACGATGAGCCCGAGGCAGCGCTCTGTGCCTCCGCCGTCTCGGGACGAGAGCCGCGCCATACGTCGTCGCCCCGCAGTGGCTCCGCGGGCTCTCGCCGTCTTCTCCGAGCGCGCTCGCGTACGACAAGCCGCTGTGCGCTGCGCTCGATGGCTTCACCTCGCACGCAGCGACGCGCGCCGGTGCGCACCATGCCGCGGCGAGGGAGGCGCTGCTGCGTTACGTGCTGCGACCCCCGATCGCAAAGGAGCGCGTCGAGCCGCAGCAGGACGGCCTGGTGCGGCTGTCGCGGAGGCGCGCCTTCGCTGACGGGACTGTCGCGGTGGACATGGATCCGCTCTCGCTCGTGTGCCGCCTCGCGGCCAGCGTCCCGCCGCCGCGCTTTCACACCGTCAAGTACGCTGGCGTGCTCGCCTCGGCAAGTCGCCCACGTTGGCGCGCAAGCGCATCGGACCGCGCCCTGCGAAGCCAGAAGAGCCTACCACTACTGTGTCAGCGCGGCGCGGACACGAACCAATGCGCGCTGCGGCGTAACGGCGGGCGGTGGCACGCAGGGCAACGAGGCAGCCACGCGATCAAGGCGCGAGCGATCGCGCGGCGAACGGTCGCGAGCGAGTCGGCGAAGTGACGCTCAGGCCGCGAAGCGGAGCGGGTGGGCGTGACCTTCGGCGTCTGCCGAGGGAAAAAAAGACCGATCACGCTCGGCCACGATGAAGGCGTAACAGCACAGGACGACGGAAACATGGTGGTGCCAGCCTCGGAATCGCCGCCCTTCGAAGTGATCGAGCCCCAGCTCGCCCTTCATCTCTTCGTAGGCCTGCTCAGTTCGATAGCGCTCCTTGTACTGGCGTACGATCTGCTTCTTGGACATCTTGGTCCCCAGCGTCGTGACCGCGAACTTCGAGGGATCGCTTTCGCCGGTCCGGGTCGCGGCGCGTCCGCCGCGGAGGCGCGGTGAGGCGGCGCCGGCGATGGACGCGCCGCGGGCCCGCCCCGCGGCAGGGCTCCGCGCGAGGGATGTCTCGGCGCGGTCGGGGCCGGGGCGGACGCTCGACAGCCCCTCTCGGCGACCTCTGAAGATCGGCGATGTTCGATTCATGAAACCCGTACGATCGGCAATCGGGACATCGTCGATCACCACCTGATTATGAGTGCTCCCGACGCCTCGTTCGCGGCGGGCTCCGTCGCGGTGTGCGAGCCCGGCGCGGTCGTCGCGGGCCACGCGGGCCACGCGGGCCACGCGGGACAGGACTGCCGGCCGGGAGCGATCGCCTCATGACGCAGCGCCGCGACCACATGCCCCTCCACGCCGAAAAAAGCCGTACGTCCCGCTTGACCTTCATTCCGCGGTTGTGTGTAATCGGCTGCGCTGCGAATAGCCTTGAATTGTGGACCGTCACCCTGCCACGGCGTCGATGGACTCGCCCATCGAAGCGTGAGTACCAGCGTGATGCAGCATGGTATCCGTGCCGACCGCGCCCCTGAAACGTCGGGGGCGCGCCCGTGTCACCGGCTGCCGCCCTGGAGCTCACTCCGGTGCTCCTGGGACGGTTCTGAACGAGATGCGTGACGCCCTCGCGTCGCTGCTCGGGCTCGCACACGGCGGCTGATGTTCTGCCCCTGAAGAGACTCCTACCACCACACACGACATGAGCTATCACGACTTCAGCTCCGAGGACGCCAGTATTCACCGCTCGTTCGAGCTCCAGGCCGGGCGCACGCCCGGCGTCGTGGCCGCATCCTTCGGCCCTGACCGGCTCACCTATCAGGAGCTGAATCGCCGCGCGAACCAGCTCGCGCACCACCTGAGGAGCCTGGGCGTCGGCCGCGACGTCCTCGTCGCGCTCTGCGCCGAGCGCTCCCTGGAGGCGCTCATCGGGCTGCTCGCGGCGCTCAAGGCCGGCGGCGCCTATGTCCCTGTCGACCCCGCGTACCCGCGGGAGCGGGTCGCCTTCATGCTCGAGGACGCCGGGGCGCCCGTCCTGCTCACCCAGGCGCGGCTGCTCCCGTCGCTGCCGCGCCACGGGGCGCGCGTGGTCCTCCTGGACGGCGATCGCGATCTGACCGCGGGCTTCAGCGGCGAGGACCCGCCGGACACCACGGGCCCCGACGACCTCGCCTACGTCATCTACACGTCGGGCTCGACCGGCAGGCCCAAGGGCACGCTGCTGACGCACCGCGGCCTCACCAACCTCACCCGCGCGCTGGCCGAGCGATTCGACGTGGCGCCGGGCTGCCGCGTGCTCCAGTTCGCGTCCCTCAGCTTCGATGCGTCGGTCTGGGAGATCGCGATGACGCTCGCCCGGGGAGGCACCCTGGTGATGGGGGCGCAGGCCGAGATGATCCCCGGGCCCGCGCTGCTCAATCGGATGCGCGCGGAGGAGGTGTCGATCGCGACCTTCCCCCCCTCCGCGCTCGCCGCCTTCCCCGAGGGCGCGGAGCGCTCGCTGCCCGCGCTCCGGACCCTCATCGTCGCCGGCGAGACCTGCCCGGCCGACCTCGCCGCGCGCTGGGCGCAGGGGCGCAGGTTCATCAACGCCTACGGTCCCACCGAGTTCACCGTGTGCGCCACGATGGCCGACGGGCTCGACCCGGTTCGGGACCCCGGCGAGCCCCTCTCCATCGGCCGGCCGATCAGGAACGCGCGCTGCTACGTGCTCGACCATGCCATGCGCCCGGTCCCGGACGGCGAGGCCGGCGAGCTCTACCTCGGTGGACCCGGGCTGGCCCGGAGCTACCTGGGACGGCCCGAGCTCACGGCGGCGCGGTTCGTCCCCGATCCGTTCAGCTCCACCCCGGAGGCCCGGCTCTACCGCACGGGGGACGTGGTGCGCCGCCTGCCCGGCGGCGATCTCGCCTTCCTCGGGCGCGTCGACCAGCAGGTGAAGATCCGCGGCCACCGCGTCGAGCTCGGCGAGGTCGAGGCCGCGCTTGGGCGCCACCCCGCCGTCCGCGCGGCGGTGGCCGTCGCCAGCGAGGGCCGCCTCGTCGCCTACGTCGTCGCGCGCCCGGACGCGCCGGACGCGCCCCCGGCCGCCCCCCGGGCCGTCGTGCCCGCGCTGCGCAGCTTCCTCCGCGAGAGCCTCCCCGAGGTCATGATCCCGTCAACGTTCGTGCTGCTCGACGCGCTGCCGCTCGGCCCCAGCGGGAAGGTGGACCGCGCGGCCCTGCCGCCGCCGGACGCCGCCCGGCCCGATCGCGGCGACGGCGAGCCCCTCGCGCCGCGCAACCAGATCGAGGCGGCGATCGCCGCGGCGTGGGCCGAGGCGCTCGGGATCGAGCACCTCGGCGTCCACGACGACGTCTTCGACCTCGGGGCGCACTCGCTGCTCGCCGCGCGGGTGCTGTCGCGGCTGCGCCGCGCGCTCGGCGTCGAGCTCTCCCTGCAGAGCCTGTGCGACGCCCCCACGGTCGCCGCGCTGGCCGAGCTCGTGGAGTCGCTCCCCCGGCCGAAGCAGCGCCCGGCCGCCGCGGCCATCCGGCCTGCGCCGCGCGACCGGCCCATCCCCCTCTCGCACGGGCAGCGGCAGATCTGGCTCCACGCCTCGCTCCACCCGGGCGCGCTGTTCTACAACGAGCCGTTCTCCCTGCGCCTCCGCGGGCCCCTCGACGTCCCGGTCCTGGGGCGCGCCCTCGACGAGCTCCTCAGGCGCCACGAGATCCTGAGGAGCGTCGTCGCGGTCGTCGGCGGCGAGCCCGTGCAGCAGATCCTGCCCCCGGCGCCGCTCGATCTGCCGGTCGTCGAGCTGACCGCGCTGCCGGCCGAGGCGCGGTGGGGGCGCGCCGTCGCGCTCGCCACAGACGAGGCCCGGCGCCCGTTCGATCTCGCCCGCGGCCCGCTGCTCCGGGCCACGCTGGTCCGGCTCGACGAGGCCGACCACGTGCTGTTCGTGGTGGTGCACCACATCCTGATGGATGGAGTCTCCATCTTCGACGCGCTCCCGAGGGAGCTCCACGCGCTCTACCAGGCGTTCGCCGCGGGCAGGCCGTCGCCGCTGCCCGAGCGCGCGATCCACTACGCCGATTACGCGGTCTGGCAGCGGGAGCAGCAGCTGAGCGGCGCCCTCCAGCCGCAGCTCGATTACTGGAGGCGACAGCTCGCCGACCTGCCCACCTTGGAGCTGCCGACCGACAGGCCGCGCCCGGCCGCCCCGAGCCTCGCGGGGGCCCGCCACTGCGTCGCCCTGTCGCGGGAGCTCACGCTCCGGCTGAAGGCGCTGGCCAGGGAGCAGGGCGTCACGCTCTTCGTGGTCCTGCTCTCGGCCTTCAAGGCGATGCTCTACCGGTACGCGCGGCAGGACGAGGTCGTCGTGGGCACGTCCGCGTCGTGCCGCCACCCGCCGGAGACCGAGGACCTCCTCGGCTTCTTCCTGAACACGCTCGTGCTGCGCACCGACCTGCGCGGCGACCCGACGTTCCGGCAGCTGCTCGGGCGCGTGCGGGCGGTGAGCCAGGCCGCGCTCTCGCACCAGGACGTGCCGTTCGCCAGCGTCGTGCAGGCGCTCCAGCCGAAGCGGGTCCCCGGCCAGAACCCGCTGTTCCAGGTCGCCTTCGTGCTGGAGCCGCCCGTGCCGGCGCTCGATCCGGGCTGGACCCTGAGCCAGCTCGACGTGGACACGGGCGCGTCCAAGTTCGACCTGATGCTGGAGCTCGACGAGCGCGAGGACGGCATCATCGGGCGCATCGAGTACAGCACCGCGCTGTTCGACGCCCGCACCATCGAGCGGATGGCGGGCCACTACGAGGCCCTGCTCGAGGGCGCGTCGCGCGACGTCGATCTGCGCCTCTCGGCGCTGCCGCTGCTCACGCCCGAGGAGCGGAGCGCGCTCCGCGCGTGGGGCACCGCCCCGGCCGGCCCCGGGTCGGACGCGTGCATTCACCGCCTCTTCGAGGCCCAGGTCGAGCGCTCTCCCGAGGCCGTCGCGGTCGTCTTCGACGACGGCGCGGGCAACGTCACGTCGCTCACCTACCGGGAGCTGAACCGGCGGGCCAACCAGCTCGCGCACACCCTGCTCGGCCTCCGCGCGCCGGGGGCGCCGGGGGCGCCGGGGCCCGAAGCCGCGCCCGGCCCCGACGAGGGGGCCCTCGCGCGCACCGACGAGGGCGCCCTCGCGCCCGAAGACCGCGTGGCCGTGTGCATGTACCGGTCGATCGAGATGATCGTCGCGCTCCTCGGCGTGCTGAAGGCGGGCCTCGCCTTCGTGCCCCTGGATCCGACCTACCCCACCGAGCGCCTCGCGTTCATGCTGGAGCAGGCCCGGGTCCGCGTGATGCTCACCCAGGTGCGCGTCGGCGCGGTGCTGCCGGGGTGCCGCGCGCGCGTCCTCTGCCTGGACGCGGATCCCGAGGAGATCGGCCGGGCGCGCGACGACAACCCGACGGAGCTGGCGACGCCGGACCAACTCGCCTATGTCATGTACACGTCGGGCTCCACCGGCCGGCCCAAGGGCGTGGCCGTGCCGCACCGGGGCGTGGCCCGGCTCGTCAAGGGCACGACGTACGCGCGCTTCGCGCCGGACGAGGTCTTCCTGCAGCTCGCGTCGATCTCCTTCGACACGTCGCAGTTCGAGATCTGGGGCGCGCTCCTCAACGGCGGCCGGCTGGTCGTCATGCCCCCCGCGCCCGCGTCGCTCGACGACCTGGATCGCGTGATCCGGCAGCACGGGGTGACCACGGTGTGGCTCACCGCCGGCGTCTTCCACCTCCTCGTGGACGAGCGGATCACGGCGCTGCGCGGCCTGCGCCAGATCGTGGCCGGGGGGGACGTCCTGTCCCCGCAGCACGTCAACCGGGTCCTCGCCGAGCTCCCGGGGTGCCGGATGATCAACGGCTACGGGCCCACGGAGGCCGCGACGTTCGCCTGCTGCGCCGCGGTGGAGCGCCCGGTCGGCCACACGGTGCCCATCGGAAGCCCGATCCCCGGCACGAGGGTGCACGTGCTCGACCGGGATCTCAACGAGGTCCCGGCCGGCGTCCCCGGGGAGCTCTGCATCGGCGGAGAGGGCCTCGCGCGCGGCTACCTCGATCTGCCGGAGCTCACCGCGGAGCGGTTCATCCACGATCCCATCGGCGGCGAGCCGGGAGGGCGGCTGTACCGGACCGGCGATCGCGTCCGCCTGATGCCGGACGGGCAGCTCGAGTTCCTCGGCCGCATGGATCAGCAGGTCAAGGTCCGCGGTTACCGGATCGAGCTCGGCGAGATCGAGGTGGTCCTCGGCGAGCACCCGGCCGTGCGCGAGGTGGTCGTGGTGGCGCAGCCGGCGCGCTCGGGCGACCGGCGCCTCGTGGCGTACGTCGTCCCGCACGGCGGCAGGGCCGCGGCGCCGCCCGCGCAAGCCGGGGTCCGCGCGCGCCCGTTCATGGCGGATCCGACCGGCGGGCTCGAGCGTGCGATCCGCGATCACGTGCAGCGGCGGCTGCCCGACTACATGCACCCCTCGGCCATCGTGCTGCTCGACGCGCTGCCCCTCACGGGCAACGGCAAGGTGGACCGCCGCGCCCTCCCGGCCCCCGTCGAGCTCCGCCCCGAGAGCGCGCCCATGGTGGCGCCGCGGAGCTCGCTCGAGGAGCGGCTCACCGCGATATGGCAGGACGTCCTCGGCATCGAGCGCGTGAGCGTGCAGGACAACTTCTTCGATCTGGGCGGCCACTCGCTGCTCCTGATGCGCCTCCACGAGCGCGTCCGGGAGTCGTTCGGCAGCGATCTCTCCATCGTCGATCTGTTCGCGCGCCCGACGGTCACCGATCTCGCCGCGTTCCTCGCGAGCGGCAGCGGCGGCGGGAGCGACCTCTCGGAGGCCGACGCCCGGGCGCTGAAGCAGCGAGAGATCCTGAAACGAAAGAAGCAGGCAGCCAAGAGCAGACAGAATGGATCCGCTTGATCAACCCGTCCCGGAGGACCAAATCGCGATCATCGGGATGGCCGGCCGCTTCCCGGGCGCGAGGAGCGTCGACGCCTTCTGGCAGAACCTGCGCGATGGGGTCGAGTCGATCGCGGCGCTCTCGGATCAGGATCTCGCCGCGGCGGGCGTGCCCCCGGAGGTGGCCTCGGACCCGAGCTACGTCCGCGCGCGGGCCGTGCTCGACGAGGTGGAGTGGTTCGACGCGGCCTTCTTCGGGATGACCCCGCGAGAGGCCGAGATCCTGGATCCGCAGCACCGCTTCTTCCTGGAGTGCGCGTGGGAGGCGCTCGAGCACGCCGGGTACAACCCCGAGGCGTTCAAGGGGACCATCGGCGTCTACGCGGGCGCGAGCGGCCACGACACGTATTTCCTGAGCAACCTTTACCCGAACCACGAGCTCAGGAAGGCGATGGACTATCAAGTCTACGTCGCCAACGACAAGGACTTCCTGCCCACGCGGACCTCGTACAAGCTGAACCTCCGCGGGCCGAGCGTCGCGGTCCAGACCGCCTGTTCCACCTCGCTCGTGGCCGTCCACATGGCCTGCCAGGCGCTGCTCACCTACCAGTGCGACATGGCGCTGGCCGGCGGCGTGGCCATCAACGTCCCCACGCGGTCGGGTTACCTGTACCGGCACGGCATGATCCTCTCGCCCGACGGGCGCTGCCGCGCGTTCGACGCCGAGGCGCAGGGGACGGTGGTCGGCAACGGCGCGGGCGTCATCGTGCTGCGCCGGCTCGAGGACGCCCTCGACAGCGGCGATCACATCGAGGCGGTGATCCGGGGCTCGGCCGTCAACAACGACGGCTCGGGCAAGATCGGGTTCACCGCGCCGGGCGTGGAGGGGCAGGCGCAGGTCATCGCGCAGGCCCTGGCGATGGCGAACACCGATCCCGAGACGATCAGCTACGTGGAGGCCCACGGCACCGGCACGCGCCTCGGGGATCCCATCGAGGTCGCGGCGCTCACCCGGGCGTTCCGCGCCCGGTCCCGCGGCCAGCGCAAGGGCTGGTGCGCGCTCGGCTCGGTCAAGCCGAACGTCGGGCACCTCGACGTCGCCGCCGGCATCACCGGCGTGATCAAGGTCGTGCAGGCGCTCCGCCACCGGCAGATCCCGGCCAGCCTGCACTTCAAGACGCCGAACCCGGAGATCGACTTCGCGAACAGCCCGTTCTACGTCAACGCGGCGCTCGCGGACTGGGAGCCCGGCGACGGGCCCCGCCGCGCCAGCGTGAGCTCGTTCGGCATCGGCGGCACCAACGCCCACGCCATCCTCGAGGAGGCGCCCCACGCGGCGGCGGCGCCCGGCGGGCGGTCCTGGCAGCTCCTCCTGCTCTCCGCCCGCACGAGGACCGCGCTCGACACGATCACCGAGAACCTCGTCGGGTACCTCAAGGCGCACCCGGACGTCAGCCTGCCGGACGTCGCGTTCACGCTCCAGGTCGGCCGCAAGACGTTCCCGCACCGGCGCATGCTCGTCTGCAACGACACAGACGAGGCGGTGAGCCTGCTGTCGACGCTCGGGGAGCGGCGGGTCCTCGCGCACGTCGAGGAGGCCATCGATCGCCCGGTCGTCCTCATGTTCCCGGGGCAGGGCACGCAGTACGCCGGCATGGCGCGGGAGCTGTACGAGCGGGAGCCCACGTTCTGCGCCGGCGTCGATCTCTGCGCGGCCATGCTCCAGCCCGAGCTCGGGTTCGATCTCCGCGAGGTGATCTACCCGCCCCCGGGGCGGGAGGCGGCGGCCGCGGAGCTGCTCAAGCAGACGCGCTTCGCCCAGCCCGCGCTCTTCGTGATCGAGTACGCGCTCGCCACGCTCTGGATGGAGTGGGGCATCCGGCCCGCGGCGATGATCGGCCACAGCCTCGGCGAGTACGTCGCGGCCTGCCTCGCGGGCGTCTTCTCGCTGGAGGACGCGCTGAAGATCGTCGCCCGGCGGGGCAAGCTGATGCAGGAGATGCCGCCGGGCGCGATGCTCGCGGTCCCGCTGCCCGAGGCCGAGGTGCATCCGCTGCTCGACGAGGGGGGCGGCGCGCTCTCGCTCGCGGCCGTCAACGGGCCGGCCGCCTGCGTCGTGGCCGGGCCCGAGGACGCCGTCGAGGCGCTCTCCGACCGGCTCTTCGCCGAGCGCGAGCTGGAGTGCACGCGCCTCCAGACGTCGCACGCGTTCCACTCCCGGATGATGGAGCCGATGCTCGCGTCGTTCACCGCGATCGTGGCCCGCGCGCGCCCGAGCGCCCCGAAGATCCCGATCGCGTCGAACGTCACCGGCACCTGGCTGTCCGCGGCCGACGCGCAGGACCCCGGGTACTGGGCGAGGCACGTGCGCGAGCCGGTGCGCTTCATGGCGGGGCTCGGCGAGGTGCTCGCCGATCCGACGCGCGCCCTGCTCGAGGTCGGCCCGGGCCGGGTGCTCGCGACCCTGGCCAAGCAGCACCCCGCGCGGGGCGCCCGCCGGGTGATGCTCTCGTCGATCCGGCACGTCCACCACCGCCAGTCCGACATCGGGTTCCTGCTGGAGACGCTGGGCCAGCTCTGGCTCTCCGGCGTCCGCGTCGACTGGTCGGGCTTCTACACCCACGAGCCCCGCCGGCGCGTGCCCCTGCCGACCTACCCGTTCGAGCGGAAGCGGTACTGGATCGACCCGCCCTCGAGCGCCGCGCGCCGGCCGGCGCGCAGCGCGCCGGAGCCGGCCGGCCTGATCCACCTCCTGGCCTGGAAGCGCTCGGTGCTGTCGGGGTCGATGAAGGCGTCGGCCCGGCCGGCCAGGGCGCAGTGCTGCGTCGTCTTCGCCGACAGCTACGGGCTGGGCGCCCGGATGGAGATGCGGCTCCGCCGGGACGGCTACAAGGTCATCACCGTGCGGCCGGGCGAGGGCTTCGCCGAGACGGGCGAGGGCGAGTTCACCGTCGCCCCCGCGAGCCGCGCGGACCACGCGTCCCTCTTCGGCGCGCTGCGCGCGGCGGGCGTGTCCCCCTCGCGCATCATGTTCCTGTGGGGCGTGACCAAGCCCGCGCGCGCGCCGCTCGACGCCGGCCGCCTCGCGGAGGCCCAGCGGCTCGGGTTCGCCAGCCTCGTCGCGCTGGCCCAGGGGATCGGCGACGCGGGGATTCGCGACGAGGTGCGGCTCGGCGTCGTGACGAGCCACATGCAGAAGGTGACCGACGCGGCCGTGCTCTGCCCCGAGAAGGCCACGCTGCTCGGCCCGTGCGAGGCCATCCCCAGGGCGTACCCGAACGTCTCGTGCATCAGCGTCGACATCGACCTGCCGGAGCCGCGGACGCTGCAGGAGGCGAGGCTCATCGACCAGCTCCTCGCCGAGGTCACGCTGGAGCAGACCGAGCCCGTCATCGCCTACCGGAACGGGGAGCGCTGGGTCCGGATCTTCGAGCCCGCGCGCATGGACCGCGCCGAGGGCCTGCCGCCGCGCCTCCGGGAGGGCGGCGTCTACCTGATCGCCGGCGGGCTCGGGGCCGTCGGCTCCGCCCTCGCGGAGCACCTCGCGAAGGTCGCGCGCGCGAAGCTCGTGCTCGCGGGCCGGACGGCGCTCCCGCCCCGGGAGGCCTGGGACGGCCTCGCCGGCGCGGGCGCCTTCGACGCGCTACGCCGCAAGATCGGCGCGGTGCTCGAGATGGAGCGGCTGGGCGCCGAGGTGCTGCTCGTGACGGCCGACGTCACGCGGCTCGACGACATGCAGCGCGCGGTGGCCGAGGGGCTCCAGCGCTTCGGGCGGATCGACGGCGTGATCCACGCGGCGGGCGCCCGCCGCGCCGTGCCCCTCCAGCGCATGACGCGCGAGGAGGGCGAGGCGCTCCTCGCCCCGAAGCTCGACGGCGCGCTCGTCCTCGACGAGTCGCTCCGGGGCCTCCGGCCCGATTTCGTCGCGCTGTGCGCCGCGCGGACCGCGGGCGCCCGCGGGGCGGGCCTCGCGGGCCAGTGCGCCGCGACCGCCTTCCTCGGCGCCTTCGCGCAGCGGCGGGCCGCCGGTGACGGCCCGCTCACGATCGCGATCGAGTGGGACCCGTGGCAGCGGCAGGACGCCTCGCGCGGCAAGGATCCCGAGCCCGCGGCCGACTCGAGCGAGGGCGGCGCGGCCGCCGCGGAGGAGGGGATCTCGCGCGACGAGGCGCTCGACGCCTGGATGCGCGTCCTCACGAGCCCCACGCCCCACGTCCTGGTCCTGAAGCGGGAAGCGCAGGCTAAGCAGCGCCCCTCGGCCAGCTCGATCGCGCCGCCCTCGCGGGACGTCGAGTCCGAGGGCATCCCGAGATCGGTCCACCCGCGGCCCGACCTCGGCACGGCCTACGTGGCGCCGCGCGATCCGCTGGAGCGCGCCGTCGCCGAGACGTGGGAGAAGCTGTTCGGCATCGAGCGGATCGGCGTCCACGACGACTTCTTCGCGCTCGGCGGCGACTCGCTGCTCGCCGTCCAGCTCATCTCCCGGCTGCGCAGCGTCGTGAACATGGATCTCCCCGGCCACAGCCTGCTCAACGCGCCGACCGTGGCGGCCCTGGCCGAGCTCATCGCGCAGTCCGACTCGCCCTCATCCACCTCGCTGTCGAGGCGCTCTCCCGCGCGCCTCTTGCCCGCGTCGCTCGTGCGGATCAAGCCCGGCACCGGGCGGCCGCTCTTCCTGATGCACCCGGTCGGAGGGCACGTTTACTTCTACCACGATCTCGCCACCTGCCTGGACCCGGCGCAGCCCGTGTACGGGCTGCAGGCGCAGGGCATCGAAGGCAAGGCGCCGCCCTTGACCCGCGTCGAGGAGATGGCCGCGCGCTACCTCGAGGCGGTACGGCGGCACATCCAGCCGGAGGGCCCCTACGTGCTCGGCGGGTCGTCCTTCGGCGGGGTCGTCGCCTTCGAGATGGCGCACCAGCTCATCTCCGGGGGCGAGCGCGTCGCGCTTCTCATGATGATCGACACGCCCGCGCCCTCGGCGGTGTTCCCCGAGGATCTCGACACCCCCGAGCGCCTCGCCTACCTGATCAGCGGCGATGCGAGTCTCCCCGTCCCCGCGGAGGAGATCCGGCACCTCTCCCCGGACGAGCAGCTGCTCCACGTGCTCCAGCGCAAGAAGGGTGTCTCCCGGATGTTCCCGAAGCTGGCGCTCCAGGAGCTCGCCACGTTCCGCAAGATCGTCACCGCCAACCTGCAGGCGATGCTGCGCTATGTCCCCCGCCCCTACCCGGGTGACGTGCTCTTCTTCGAGGCGAGCGAGCGCGACGCCATGACCGTGAACAACCCGGCGCGGGGATGGCTCGATTTGATCCAGGGCCAGCTCACTGTCCACGAGGTCCCTGGCAATCACATCACCATGAATTTGCCGCCGAACGTGCAAGTCATGGCCGATCATCTGCGCGCGGCCCTCGAGGCGGCGGGACATCAGGGCTGATGTTGACGCCCGGCCGGCGGGCTCTTTACCATGGGTGTGGAGCGGCGACGGCGACGCCCCCGCGCGGTCGCGCGGGCTCGAGTGCGGCCAGGGCGCGCGGCGGAGGTGGAGAATGTCGAAGATCACCGCGGAGCAGGCGAGAGAGGAGCACGTCGCGCTCCTCAAGGCGTGGACGAAGGCGGTGGGGGCCGTCAAGGACTACGGCTTCCTCGATCGCCACCTGGCCGAAGGCTGGCGGTACGTCGATTACAACGGAGTGCAGCGCGGCAAGGACGAGTACCTGAAGCTCGTCGACAGCATGTTGACGTACACGCAGGAGCTCCGGCAGTGCGACGTGCGTATCGTCGGCGGGGACGTCGCTATCGTGAGCGGCGTCTACCGCTCGCGCGCCGAGCTCAAGGGCGGTGTCAAGCTCGATAACACCATCGCCTTCACCGCGGTCTGGGAGCTCAAGGGCGGTGAATGGAAAGCCCTCGTGCACCACACGACGAGGATCCCTGACGCGTCGTGATCGACGTCCGCGCCGACCGCGCCGACCGCGCCGACCGCGTCGAAGCGCTCCGGCGGCCGGCGCCTCGCCGGCGAGGCCGGAGGAAACGTTGACAGGGATCCTGCTTCGAGTACCGTACACTCAGGATCGTCCTATCGACGATCATCAGGGCTCTCATGGATCTTCGCCGGTTCCTCACGCACGCGGTGCAGATCGCATCTGCGCTGTCGAAACTTCATAAGTCAGGCACGCTTCACCTGGACATCCGCCCCGCGAACCTCTCCGTGCACCCGGAGAGCGGGGAGGTTGCGCTCGACGGTGGGCTGGCCGCGGTGCGCGGCGATCTCGGCCTCTCCGACGAGACGAAGATCAAGCCGGAGTCGCTGCCCTACATCGCGCCGGAGCGGACGGGCCGCGTCGACTGGCCGATCGACGAGCGCGCCGATCTCTACTCGCTCGGCGTCACGCTGTACGAGCTGCTCTCCGGCAAGCTGCCGCTCGACGCGGACGACGCGCCCGCGTGGGCGCACGCCCACATCGCGAGGGCCCCTGTGCCGCTCGCGGAGCTGGTGCATGACGTGCCCCGGATCGTCTCCGAGATCGTGATGAAGCTCCTCGCGAAGTCTCCGGAGGAGCGTTATCAGACCGCCCGCGGGCTCTGGTCGGATCTCCTCATGTGCCAGACCGAGCTGGAGGAGCTCGGGATGATCGACTCGTTCCCGCTCGGGACGGCCGACATCCCGGACCGGCTGCAGCTCCCGACGAAGATCTACGGCAGGAGGCGCGAGCGCGCGATCCTGCTCGAGGCGTTCGAGCGTGTGGTCGCCACGGGCACGGCCGAGCTCGTGCTCGTCGCCGGGTACTCGGGCGTCGGGAAGACCTCGCTCGTGAAGGAGGTGCAGGCGCCCATCGTCCGCGAGCGCGGGGCGTTCATCTCCGGGAAGTTCGATCAGCTCCAGCGCGACATCCCCTACCGCACGATCGCCCAGGCGTTCGGGGAGCTCGTCCGGCAGATCCTGACGGAGAGCCCGCAGTCGCTCGCGGGGTGGAAGCACCGGTTGAGCGACGCGCTCGGCGAGGAGGGGCGGGTCATCATCGACATCATCCCGCAGCTCTCGCTGATCCTCGGCGAGCAGCCGCCGGTGCCGCCGCTCGCGCCGAACGAGGCGCGCAGCCGCTTCGTCCGCGTGTTCCATGCGTTCCTCGGCGTGGTCGCGCGCAAGCGGCACCCGCTCGTGCTGTTCGTGGACGACCTGCAGTGGGCAGATCCCGCCAGCCTGAGGCTCATCCGCGACGTCGTCGCGGCGCCCGAGAAGCGGCACCTGCTCGTGATCGGGGCGTACCGCGACAACGAGGTGACCCCGTCGCACCCGCTCATGGAGGTGCTCCGGCAGATCCACGCCACGGGCGCGCGCGTCTCGACGCTCAGCCTCGACCCGCTCCCGCACGAGAACGTCCTCGAGCTCGTCATGGACACCTTCCGCTGCGAGGACGAGCTGGGGGCTCAGCTCACCAGGCTCCTCGTCCAGAGGACGGGCGGCAACCCGTTCTTCGTGGGCCAGTTCCTGACGGAGCTCTATCGCCAGAAGCTGGTCTGGGTCGATCCCGTGAGCGCCGTCTGGTGCTGGAAGATCGAGGCCATCGCCGCGCAGAACCTGACCGACAACGTCGTCGACCTGGTGCTGGGCCGCCTCAGGCGGCTGGACGGCGAGACGCAGCGGGTCCTCTCCCTCGCCGCGTGCCTCGGCGCCCGCTTCGACGCCGAGGTCCTCTCGGCCATGTACGGCGAGTCGACCGAGACGACGCACGCCGCCATCTCCCCGGCCATCCGCGAGGGGCTCGTGGCGCGCCGAGGCAGCACGTACAAGTTCCTCCACGACCGCGTGCAGCAGGCCGCGTACCTGCTCATCCGCGAGGGCAACCACGCCTCGACGCACCTGCGCATCGGGCGCCTGCTGCTCGTCCAGACGCCGGAGGAGGCGCTGGAGGACCGGCTGTTCGAGATCACGAACCAGCTGAACATCGGCGCCTCCTTCATCACCGATCCGGGCGAGCGGCGCAGGACGGCCGAGCTGAACCTCCGCGCCGGCAGGAAGGCGAGGGCCTCCGGGGCCTACGGCTCCGCGGTGGCCTACTTCGCCGCGGGCTGCGCGCTGACCGGGGAGGACGACTGGGCGGGAGCCGACGATCTGCTCGCCTTCGCGCTGCACCTCGATCTCGCCGAGAGCGCGTGCGTGAACGGGGAGTTCGATCGGTCCATCGACCTCTGCTCGGTGCTCCTCGAGCGCGCGCGCACGCAGCTCGACAAGGCGGCGGCCTACCGCGTCCTGATGCAGAACCACATGGCCCGGTCCGAGCACGACGCGTGCATCGGCGTCGGGCTGGAGTGCCTCGCGCTGCTCGGCATCAAGCTCGGGAGGCAGCCGGCCGACGAGGAGGTTGTCGCGGAGATCACGGCGCTGCGCGACGCGCTCCGCGATCGCACGGCCGACGAGATCCTCGGCCAGCCGAGGATGACGGCGCCGCCGATGCTCGCGGCGATGGGCGTGATGGCCGTGATGTACGCCTCGACCTTCTACACCGATCCGAACCTCAACGACCTCCTGGTCTGCCAGATGGTCCGGCTCAGCCTGCTCCACGGCAACGCGGAGCCGACCGGCATCGGGTACACGTGCCTCGGCAAGGCGCTCTGCCAGAAGCTCGGCGCGTACCAGGACGGCGACCGGATCGGCAGGGTGGGCTACGAGCTGACCGAGAAGATGAACGCGCTCGTCTACAAGCCCGAGGTGGCCAACCTCTATGGCTGTCTGATCTCGGTCTGGACGCGCCACATCGACACCGGGATCGCCTGCCAGCGCGTGAGCATCCAGGCCGCGAACGAGGTCGGGAACCTGACGTGGGGGAGCTTCAGCAACATCCAGCTCACCCTGAACGTGATCGTGCGGGGCGACCCGATCGAGGAGGCGTACAAGGTCGCGGTGAGCGCGCTCGACTACGCGACGAAGGCGAAGATCACGTTCGCCGCGGACGCCGTGACGAGCATGCTGCGCCTGGTCCAGGCGATGAGGGGCGCCACGCGCCACCTCGGCACGATGAGCGCGGACGACTTCGACGAGCAGGCGTTCGAGGACCGCCTCGAGAAGGAGAGCTTCCCGAGCGTGCGGCTCGTCCATTACGTGATGAAGACCGCGCAGCACCTCCTGGCCTCCAACCCCGACGAGGCGGCCCTGGCCGCGGAGAAGGCGGAGCGCAACATCTCGGGGGGCAACGGGATGTTGTTCTCGGCCGAGTACCACTACTTCGGCGCCCTCGCCCGGGCGGCCCGCTTCTCCGGGGCCCCGGCCGAGGAGCAGGCCGGGCTCCGGCGGTCGCTCGCCGGCCACGAGGAGCAGCTGCGCGTCTGGGCCGAGAGTTGCCCCGACAACTTCGCCGGCAAACACGCGCTCGTAGCGGCGGAGCGCGCGCGCGTCGACGGCAGGCGCGACGAGGCCGCGGCGCTCTACGATAAGGCGATCGTGGCCTTCCGCGAGTCCCGGTTCATCCACCAGGAGGCGCTCGCGAGCGAGCTCGCCGCCCGGTTCTACCTGGATCGCGGCTACAGCGGCCTGCCGGGGCTCTACCTGCGGGAGGCGGTGGCGTCGTACTCGCGCTGGGGCGCGAGCGAGAAGGTGAGGCAGCTCGAGCAGCGGCATGCGCTCGTCCTGAACCAGGAGCAGCGCCGCGCGACGAGCAGCGGCGTCATGACGATGGCGGCGGAGGCCATCGACGCGCAGACCGCGGTCAAGGTCTCGCGGTCGCTCTCGAGCGACATGACGCCGAAGGAGATGATGGAGTCGCTCATGCGGCTCGTCGTCGAGCACGAGGGGGCGGAGCGGTGCTGTCTCCTGCTCACCGGGGACGGCCTGCGGCTCGCCGCCGAGGCCGTGGTGGACCGCGACGGCATCAGCATCCGCGTGTACGAGCGGAGCACGGCGCCGCTCGCGACCCGCGTCCCGGCGTCGATCGTCAACTATGTCGAGCGGACGCGGGAGCGGGTGGTGCTCAGCGACGTCGGGGCGAGCGGCGCCTTCGCCGGGGACGAGTACCTCGTGCGCGAGCGGCCGAAGTCGGTGCTGTGCATGCCGCTCATGAAGAACCCCGGCGAGGTGGGCGGCCTCCTCTACCTGGAGAACCGGCTGGTCCACGGCGCGTTCATCCTGCGCCGGCTGCCGCTCCTCGAGTTCCTGGCCGCGCTGTCGCTGCAGAACACCGTGCTCCGCGGCGAGCTGGAGCAGGAGGCGCTGAAGGTCCAGCGGACCGAGGAGGCGCTGCGCCGGAGCGAGAGGGCGCTCCGGGATCTGGCGGAGTCGAGCGACGTCCCCACGTGAGGCGCGGGCCGCGCCGCCGCACCGGCGTGGTGTGGCGGCGCGGCGTTCAGGCGCTCTCAGGCGCTCTCGAGCACGTGGCCCACGCTGTCGAGGAACGGCCTGTCCGACACGGAGAGGTGGAGCTGCACGAACCGCCAGTGATCCCCGTGGCGCTCCACCGTGCAGGTCAGTCGGAGCGCGGGCAGGTCGAAGCGCACGCCGCCCATGGTGGCGTGGATACCGAAGCCGGCCGTCCCGGCGCAGGCGGCCGCTCCCCCGGCCAGCAGCCGCACCTGGACATCGCCGGTGATCCTGCACACGAGGTCCTTCAGGATCTCGCTCTGCCGCCGGAACGAGGCCTCGATCTCGGCCCAGCGCGTGAAGTGCAGCTTGTCGTGTGTGCCGTAGAAGATCAGGGCATCGTCACGTACGAACATGTCGCATAACGCGTCCACGTCGCCTCGCTCGAAGGCGCGCGCGAACTCGACGAGCATCTGGCGAACCGAATCTTCTGGACTTGCCGGCTTTCTCTCCGAGGACTCCATGCGATCCGCTGCTCCCGTACCGATCCGAGCCTGATCTCGGCCGAGCATACAGCACCCCGGAGGCGACGCGCGACGCCCTGCGCGCGAAAGCGCTCGGAGCCCGGGCGGCTGCGCGCGACAAGGGTCGTCGCGGTCACGAACACGTAACACCACACGACCCCGACCAGCGCCAGCCGACCAGGTGCCCCCTCGAACCCCGGAACCCAGCTGACCAGAAACCCCACGAGCAGGAACAGCAGCCCCACGCCCTGCAGCTGCGCGATCGACATCCGCTTCAGGAGGGCGCCGACCGAGAGCGAGGGCAGGTACATGCTCAGGAGGTGCACCTGGATCACCCAGCTCGCCTGCTGGACCGAGCGCTGCTCGACGCCGCACATCTGGAGCGGCGTCGGCACCATGAGGAGGCTCATCACCAGGAAGGCGCCCGCGCCCATGGCCACCATGGGCCAGTACAGCGCGCGGGCGCGCGCGTCCGGCGCGGCGGAGGCCTCGGCGGCGCGCGCCTCCTGCGGCCCGTACGCCGCGAACGAGAGCGCCGCCATGAGCTGGAGCGCCGCGAGCATCAGCAGGGCAGCGGGCATGTACCTGGACGTCCGCCCCTCCAGCAGGCCGAAGAGCGAGATGCCGGGGACGATGCCAGCGGCGCTGGCGAGCTGGATCATGGTCAGCAGGCCCGGCGCCCTTGCTGCTCGGCTGCCCCTCGAGGATCGCGAAGCGATACTGCTGCACGAACGCGCCTTGCAGACCGACGCCGCAGACCGCCGCGCAGAACAGCGGGAGATCGGCGCGCTCCACCGCGACCGCCGCGACCGCCACGTTGGGCCACGGCCGAGCCCCGCTCGGCGGAAAGACAGACGGAAAGTGTTGGAAATGCCGAGCCATCTTCCGGCCCCTTCTCGCTGTCGCAGAAATCCCTGGCGGGACTGTCCCGCGGGGGCGAACCGGCGTGTTCCGTCGCTTCCCCGGGGATCTGGGGGGAGCGTGACGACGGATCGCACCCCCTAGATGGGATGAGGCAGCCCACGGGGCGCCTGGACCCATGATGCCGACCGCACCGACCCGAGCCTCTGCTCGACGCATTCGCGCGGCGGGGCCTGCGAAGACAGCCCGCAGCACCGTGGAGGTCGGCCCATCGGCAGCCGAGGGTGCTGGAGTGCTCGGAGGCGTCAAGGGTTCGCGAGCGGAGCTCGCCGGCTCCGCCGCCCTTGACTCCCCCTGCGCGCTCCAGCCGGACAAAGCTGCGGGCGATGGGCGGACGGAGGCCTCCGGCGGGGGCTCCAGGCTCTGGAGAGGAGCGAGCAAGAAAGAGCCGCTCGCAGCAGCGAGCAATGTGGCTGACCTCTCGCCTGCAGGGTTGCCTGCGGGCACCCCCACGCGTTCGACGACGCAGAAGACGGGGGCCCAGGAGAGGTCAGCCATGCGAAGTGTAGCGCTGGATCTGGGGGTCCATGAGATCTCATTCTGCGAGGTGGCGTGCGGGAGCGTGGTGCTACGACGCACGGTTCGCTCGCTCGATTCGCTCGAGGATCTCCTCGGCCCGTCGTCCTCGCCGGCCCGGGTGGCGATCGAGGCGTGCCGCGAGGCCTGGGCGGTGCACGACACGCTGCGCGACTGGGGTCACGACGTGCTGGTCGTCGACACCACGCGAGCTCGTCAGCTCGGCATCGGCCAGCACGGCCGCAAGAATGACCGCCTTGATGCCGAGGCGTTAGCGCGCGCCGTCGAGCGCGGGGGCATTCCACTCGCTCACGTGCTGTCGCCTCACCGGCGGGCCATTCGCCACCAGCTGGCTGTCCGGCGCGCGTTGGTTGAGACGCGGGCCCAGTACGTCACCACCGTGCGCGGCATCCTGCGCGCTTGCGGACACAAGCTCGCGAGGTGCACCACCGAGGGCTTCCTCACGGTGCTGAGCGCGGCTGCCTTGCCGGCCGAGACTCGCCTGCTCGTTGGACCCCTGGTGACAGCGCTGGAGATGCTCACCCCTCAGATCGCGCTGGCCGATGCCGCGCTCGAGCAGCTGTGCACCCACGAGCCGGTGATCGTGCGGCTGACCACGGCACCCGGCGTGGGGCTGGTCATCGCCGCCGCATTCGTCTCGGTGGTGGACGAAGCGAAGCGCTTTCACCACGCCCACCAGCTCGCCTCCTACCTGGGCTTGGTCCCCTCGGAGGACACCTCCGGGGGACGCAACAAGCAGCGGCTGGGCGCGATCACCAAGCAAGGCAATGCCTATCTGCGCGCGCTGCTGACGCAGGCGGCGCACGCGATCCTGCGGCACAAGAGCGGCGACGACCCGCTAGGTCGATGGGCAAAGGCCATCGACGAGCGCCGGGGTCGCCACATTGCGGTCGTGGCGCTGGCGCGGCGGCTGTCGGGTGTGCTGTGGGCCATGTGGCGCGACGGCACGGTCTACGATGCGCAGAGCGCAGCGGTCGCTTCGGCCAAGGGCCTACGGCTGCAAGCCCAGTCGATCGAGCAGCAGGCGCAAAGCATGAAGGAGGCCGCGGTCAAGGCGCGCCGCCGGCAGCGCTCGATCGACAAGGGACTCGGCGCCGCTCGGGCAACGGCTCGCTCGAGGCCGGTCTCGACCTCAAGGAGGGCCTCGATGCACTGACTTTCCCCCTACGGGAACGTGCGCCACGAGCGCGTCACGCTGGGAGCGTGAAAGAGGGCCACGTGGATGAGCCCGGAAGCCTTCCGGGTGATCGGCCTGTGGGTCGAACATGCCGTCCCCTAGAATGCGCCTCCACGGTCCCGTTTCGGACCCCAGCATGCATCCAGGCCACCAGGGCGACCGCCGGCCTGTGAATGCGGATCGTCGATCGAGCCACAGCTCGCTCCTGCGGACGCGACGAGGTGCTCAAGCACAAGCGGAACGACGCCCGACCAGGGCGAAGGGAGATGTCCATGCCGAAACGACCTGCACTGACGACGCCGAGCGCCGTCGCTGCCGAGCCGAAGCCGACCAGCCGCGCAAAGAGAGCGCTCAAGCCCTTGACCTCAGGGCTGCCTCATCGTCGGGAGGCATGGGCCCAACCCGGGCCCAATGGTCAAGCCCTGGGTCCGGGGAGATCGCCCTGACCGACCAGTCGCGTCGCGCTGCCGTGGTCGCCTCGCTCGCCAGCACGCTGAGCTGCGCCGTCGCCCTCGGGGATGAGGTGGGGGCCCGGGTCGTTCACGAGGCGATCGGTCGGCTGCTCGGGCTGCTGGTGGCGCCAGAGGGGTGAGCAAGCTTGGCCGAACGCGAGCTCGCGTGGGCTCGCTGCCGGAGCCTTGCTGCTGGCCAGCGCCCGCGGACTTTGCTGAGATCGCTCGCGCAGTAGTAGCGTGTCGAAGGAGCCTCGGCGAGGCGCTCGATCATCTCGCGAGCTACTCTGCCCGCTACCGGTATGTCACGAGGTTCGTCCGGCTCGTCGTCTGGGTACGGCCGACGACGGATCGAGCCAGCCTGGTCGTCACCTCGGCATCGTTCCCGGCGCTGCCCCACGCCGTCTTCTGCTGCGGCAGGTGGATGGGATGAGGCACCCAAGCGGCGCCTGGACTCATCATGCCGACCGCACTGACCCGAGCCTCTGCTCAACGCGTTCGCGCCGCGTATGGCGACGCGTCGTGTCCGCCCGGCAGAAACGGCTTGGCGAGGGATACACCTGCTACCCGATGGCCTTGGACAGCATTTGGGCCTTGCGGCGAAGAGCCGATCCGTAGAATTTCTGTTATATAAACTATAATACGTGACGAACTAGACAGACCTGGTCCGGCGGCTTCGGCTGATAAATCGACTGATAGTTGGGCGGACGGGATGCGGTCTGGTCAACGAAGGACATGCGACATCCAGCCCACCTACGAGCACGAGGTGGGCAGCTGTACACAGACAGTTGTTGCGCGAATTTAGCTTGCACTTCGGTAGAGACGCCACGACAGTGCACCTCTTCATAGTTGCAAGAGGAGCGGCAAGAACGGACAAACGCTGTCCCAAATGAACAGTCTCTGGCAAGGATCCTCATTCCGATCGCGGATCACGCTAAAGGGCATACATCTCTGACTACTGCGCTTGGCAGCCATGCGAGCCGCGACAGGTGAACTCAGGACAATCCTCCAATCTCTATCGGGAAAACTGGCACAGATGGAGTCGGGTCCGGAGGCTTCTGGATTCCTTCGTGGCCTTGCTGCCTCAGGAACACTCACGTGCGATTACTACCCGTGTGGCAGCTGTGGCGGGGACTCTGCACGGGTCTGCTGTTATTATGACACCCAGGGGGCTCCGCATTGTTGGTGCGAATTTTGCTAAGTTCTCAGAGCTGAGATGAAAGGCGATCAAGAAATGGCTGGCCGTATCGAGGGAGAAATTACTCCTTGTGCAGGCAAAGATTATGAGTACTCGTACTCCCCTGGAGGCGACTTCCCATATATATGGGAGTGGACTTTCTCCCCAGAGCAGGTTTCCCCAGCGCGGGCCAGGGTAAAGCGCGAGTGGACATCAGCAGGCACATACCATTGCGAGGTTCGGTTTTTACAACCTGGTCCCATTACACTGATATTTCGTCGACGAAGCCCGCCAGGTCCGGATATTAGGCAGCACATTGAGTGTCAGGATTGTTCTGGGGCAGTCACTTGATCTGTTAGTCGCGGTCCCTCCTCAAGACGATGATTCACCCAGCGATGAAGCATCTTTGCGCCAGATAGCGACGGACTCAAATGAGCAACTCACGTTCGAAGGGCAAAGAGCGTCTCGGAGGGACCATCGACAACAACGTGGCTAGCTGTTGACGCTCGCGGTAGATGATGGGTGAGGGCCGCTTTTCGCTCACGCAGGATGAGGGCTCGCTCAGGCGCGAGATGGCCATAGCTGGCCCATCCGGTGCGCGGAGCCCCCGCCGGAGGCTCCGTCCGCCCATCGCCCGCGCGCCGCGGCCGCCGGGGCGCGCGGGGCGCGTCAAGGGCGGCGCAGCCGCCGAGCCCTGCGAGGGAACCCTTGACGCGTCCGAGCACCCCGGCACGCTCAGGACGCGATGGGCCGACCATCACGCCCGTGACCGAAGCCCGCTCACCGTCGCGATGGCCATCAGCCAGCCCGAGCGAGAGAGCATCAACCAGTTTGACTTTCAACAAGTGTAGCGCTGGATGTGGGGGGGCCATGAGATCTCATTCTGCGAGGTGGCGGGCGGGGCCGTGGTGATGCGACGCACGGTCCGCTCGCTCGATTCGCTCCAAGATCTCCTCAGCCCGTCGTCTTCGCCGGCCCGGGTGGCGATCGAGGCCTGCCGCGAGGCCTGGGCGGTGCACGACAAGCTGCGCGACTGGGGTCACGACGTGCGGGTTGTCGACACCACGCGAGCTCGTCAGCTCGGCATCGGCCAGCACGGCCGCAAGAATGACCGCCCTGATGCCGAGGCGTTAGCGCGCGCCGTCGAGCGCGGGGGCATTCCACTCGCTCACGTGCTGTCGCCTCACCGGCGGGCCATTCGCCATCAGCTGGCCGTCCGGCGCGCGTTGGTTGAGACGCGGGCCCAGTACGTCACCACCGTGCCCGGCATCCTGCGCGCTTGCGGACACAAGCTCGCGACGTGCGCCACCGAGGGATTCCTCACGGTGCTGAGCGCGGCAGCCTCGCCGGCCGAGACTCGCCAGCTCGTTGGACCTCTGGTGACGGCGCCGGAGATGCTCACCCCTCAGATCGCGCTGGCCGATCCCGCGCTCGAGCAGCTGTGCACCCACGAGCCGGTGATCGTGCGGCTGACCACGGCACCCGGCGTGGGGCTGGTCGTCGCCGCCGCGTTCGTCTCGGTGGTGGACGAAGCCAAGCACTTTCACCACGCCCACCAGCTCGCCTCCTATCTCGGTCTGGTACCCCTGGAGGACACCTCCGGGGGGCGCGGCAAGCAGCGGCTGGGCTCGATCACCAAGCAAGAAAACGCCTATCTGCGCGCGCTGCTGACGCAGGCCGCGCATACGATCCTGCGGCACAGGATCGGCGACGACCCGCTGGGCCGATGGGCAAAGGCCATCGATGAGCGCCGGGGTCGCCACGTCGCGGTCGTGGCGCTGGCGCGGCGGTTGTCGGGGGTGCTGTGGGCCATGTGGCGCGACGACACGGTCTACGATGCGCAGAGCGCAGCGGTCGCTTCGGCCAAGGGCCTGCGGCTGCAAGCACAGTCGATCGAGCAGCAGGCGACAAGCATAACGGAGGCCGCGGTCAAGGCGCGTCGCCGGCAGCGCTCGATCGACAAGGGACTCGGCACCGCTCGGGCAACGGCTCGGTCGAGGCCGGTTTCAACCTCAAGGACGGCCTCGATGCACTGAGTTTCCCCCTACGGGAACGTGCGCCACGAGCGCGTCACGCTGGGAGCGTGAAAGAGGGCCACGTGGATGAGCGCGGAAGCCTCCCGGGTAATCGGCCTGTGGGTCGAACATGCCGTCCCCTAGAATGCGCCTCCACGGTCCCGTTTCGGACCCCAGTGTGCATCCAGGCCACCAGGGCGACCGCCGGCCTGTGAATGCGGATGGACCGAACCCGGGCCCAACCGTCAGGCCCCGGGCCTGGGGAGCTCGCCGTGACCGAGCCGTCGCGTCGGGCTGCGGTGGTCGCTTCGCTCGCCAGCACCCTGAGCCGCGCCGTCGCCCTCGGCGATGGGGAGGCAGCCCTGGTCGTTCACGAGGCGATCGGTCGCCTGCTCGGGCTGCCGGTCGCACCGGAGGCGTGAGCAAGCTTGGGCCGAACGTCGGGCCCGCCGCTCGCGTCGACTCGCTGCCGGAGCGTTGCCCCTCGCCAGCGCCCGCAGGCTCTGCTGAGAACGCCCGCGCGTGATGGTTGCGTGCCGGTAGGCGGTCACGTCGCTTATAGCGCCCCATCGTGAGGGTGCCTCCTCGACGGTCAACGAGCGGAGACCGAGGTCGTCGACGACGAGCAGGTCGACCCCACGAGCCTGGCCAGCTGGCGGTCGTAGCTGCTGTCGGCGCGGCCAGCGCGCAGCTGCTTGAGCATGTCAGCGCCGCGCGCTCGTCGGGCAGGTGCCGCTCCAGCGTGCTGCGCAACCCTGCGCCGCGCCGATCGTGCCGCGCTACGACCTCATCGTCGGCGTACACCACCACGCTCGACGGCGTCGTACGTATCCAGACTTCGCGTTCCACCAGCCGCCAAGGCACCGAGTACAGCCGTCCTCCGAACTCGACGTGGCAGTCGCGATGCACCCGCGCTCGCTTCCAGGTCACCAGCTCGTACGGGCGCAGCGGCAGCGACAAATGCCGGCTCTTCTCCTCGGCCTCGAACACCTCCAGCGGCCTTCGCCTCGTGGTGCCGTGCCGCCGCGTGCCCGCGATCTCGGCGACCCACCGACCCAGCGCGGCGCGCACCTCGTCCACGTCCTGCCCCTCGCGACCGGCCAGGCCGTCGCGCTTGACGTACTTGACGCCCGCCTCGACATTGCCCTTATTCTGCGGTGCTCGCGGATGTGTCCGGTAACCTTGCGATGAGGCCGCCGCGCCGTGTCACCCAGGCGCGACGCGGCGCCTCCGGCAGCGCATCCGCCGCGCCCCCTCCACGCGCTCCCGACCCCCCGGAAAGGCAGCGACTGCCGCCGGAGTTAGCCGGCTGTACCCTATGGCGCTGGACAGGATTTGGGCCTTGCGGCGCAGAGCCGATCCGTGAGACTTTCCGTGGGGGAGGCCTCAAAAGGCGACGAGCTAGACAGACCTGGTCCGGCGGCTTCGCTTGACCAATCGACTGATAGTTGGGCAGGCGAAGGCCAATCGCGCGCGAGTCCATGCCCTTGTCGATTGGCGTCGTGAGCGAGAGCTACCAGACTACCTCAGTACTATAGGATCTGATCTCACAGGAGAAAATGAATGAGAGCGCTCAACGTAAGCCATCGGATTGATTCCAACATGGAAGCAGGAAAACTCGCACCGAACATAAGTTCGGTAGCCAACATCCGGATCCTCGCAGCAGGTCCAGATGCGACAAACCGCCGACTGACACTTCATTGCCTCCTGACTGATGACGCAGCTGCGCTTTCCAAGCTCGGAGTGCCGACCAACACGCTATGCGTATTGACAAAGGATGACGACGTGTGGGCATTCGTGGTGGAGGGAGATGATACCAAAGTAGATATATCGATGCTGTTGATCGGCGAGCCCCAATATACCGCTAGGTTGTCTTATGATCAATCCAATGATAGTGGACCTCTTGTAACCACAAACGAGAAAACGGCAACTGTCATCCTATCGCAAGATCTTTCTACTCTGGAGACGTGCCAGAGCCGAGCCTTGGCTCTTTGGTGGACGGTTCTCGCGCAGAAGTACGGTAATGTTCACATTCAGGCCAATCTTGTCGTGCTACATTCCGCAGACGCTGAAAAAAGCGATTGCGGGACATGGTGCGGCATCGATTGGTATTGCCGCGGAATCTGTGGGTGTTGCAACTATCCGACATTCCACTGCCGCGTTCCCTACGAGTGCTAGCACCAATTGCTCCCTCAGACCTTCGCGCTGCCAGAACGGATTTCCGCAGCACTTGGCTGTAGATGATCGTGGTAGCCCGCGAGAATTCGGTGAAGTTCAGCAGTGAAATCCGCGCCCGATGTCGGTGAAAGGCACGCCGGATGCCGGTGGAGTCCGCGCCAGATGCCGGTGAAGTTCACCGGTGTGCGATTCAGCGTAAGCGCTGCATATAGCGCCGTCGGCCCCAACTTCGATCGGCTGGTGCAGGATCGGTGACCGTCAAGGTAGTTGTCGCATCGGCCTGCACTCACGCTGTGAGCGCCTCCTTGCCTGAGCTCTCCCTGAGTTCGTCGGGTTGTTAGGCCGGCAGAGTGGGGGACGCACGCACGATCCCGACACAGGCGGCAGCGCATCGAAGAGCCCGGCAGTGGGGCGGCGAGCGAAGGAGATTCGCTCGCCGCCCTGCCGCCGGGCCAGGCGCCGACCCCGATCGGTGATGCCGCGGGCCCTCCACCGCGGGCGAGTCGGCGGCGGAGGGCGCTCCGTTGGGCCACACCGGAGCCGCCCTCGGCGGCGAGACAGGCGGAAACTAATAAAATTGCTAATGTTTCCAGCGACCGCTCGTTATCGGCCGGTTTCTCTGGCGGGATTTCTGACCCGCGATCCCAGCGCGCTCAGCGCGCGGGCCGGTCGAGCGCTGCGAGCGCCTCCTGCGCGCCCCGGTGTTTGGGATCGAGCCGCAGCGCCTCCTCGAGGTGCTTCTTCGCCTCGGCGAGGAGCTCGGCGCGTCGCGGCTGCTCCTGCTCCTTGTCCGCCAGCGCCCGGAGGTACAGCGCCATGCCGTGCGGCGCCTCGGCGCTCCCGGGATACGCCTCCTTCGCGGCGAGGAACTGCGCCCGCGCGCCCTCGATGTCCTGCCGGGCGAGCAGCTGCCGGCCCTTGCCGCACAGCGCGCTGGCCAGGATCGTGCGCCCAATCGGGTAATCGTTCGTGGCGAGGGCGGCTCGCGCCATGTCCACCGCCCGATCGTGCTCCTCTCTCCACGTGAGAAAGTTGGCGTAGTTGCCCTTGGCCCAGGCGGACTTCGGATCGAGGCGAACGATCGCCAGATAGGTGTCCTCCACCGCGTCCCACTCACGCATGGCCTTGTAGACGTCGGTGAGGATGTCGTAAGCGCGCGCCAGCACCTGCGGGTTCTTGCTGGTCTCGATGATCCGCTTCGCGCCCGCGAGGGCCTCCTCCGTCTTCCCCTCGCGCTCGGCGAGGGTGGCCGAAAGAAGGATCACGTCGTCGGCGTCGGAACGGAGCGCCTCCGCGGCCTCGACCCTCTTGCGCGCTTCGCCGTGGTTCTTCTGGAAGAGGTAGGCCCAGCCCTTGACCACATGGGCGTCCAGGCATCTGGGATCGAGCTCCAGCGCCTTGTCCGTGTGCTCGTGGGCGCGCACAAGGCTGTCGGGCTCGTACTCGTTGCCACGGAGGTAACCGCTCTTGTACGCGACGCGGCCGAGCGCCGCGTGGGCCGGCGCGTAGGCGGGGTTCGTGCGGATCGCCTGATCGAGGAGCGCGCGCGCCCGCTGGTAGACGCTCTGCGATCTGGCCTCGTCGAGCAGCGCGTTGGCGTCGCGGACGAGCGACGCCTCGACGGAGGGCGACGGCTCGGGGGCGACGGGCACTGGCGTGTGGTCGGCGGGCGGCACCGGCGGCCTCCACACCTTGCCCGGCGCCGCCCAGATGCGGATCTGGTTGTTCCCGCCGCCCGCGGCGAACTGCGCGCCGCCCGGGTGGAAGGCGAGCGCGAGCACGCCGTTCAGGCCGGCGCGCAGCTCTCTCCTGAGCTTGCCAGAGTAAACGTCCCAGACCCGGATCATGTCGTCCTTGCCGCCGCTCACCAGGGTGTCGCCGCTCGGTGAGAGCGCGAGCGACCAGACCTCGTCGGTGTGCCCGGAGAGCGTGTTGAGCGGCTTCCGGCTGCCGAGGTGGAAGAGGCGGATGGTCCGATCGTCGCTCGCGCTGATCACGGTCTGCCCGTCGGGCCCGATCACGATGCGGTTCACCGGGCCGGCGTGACCCGAGAGCACGCCGATCTCGCTGGCCGTCTCGACCGACCAGACCCTGACGGCCCCGCGGTCGTCGCCGCTCAGGACCACGCGGCCGTCGGCCGTCATGGCGACGGACATGACGCGCCCGCCGTTCTGGAACGTCTTCTCGTTCTGGCCAGTCCGGATCGAGAACACCCGCACGGTCCCATCCATGCTCGAGACGGCGACCCGGCCGCCGTCGGCGGACAGCGCGAGATCGGTGATGACCCCGGCGCCGGCGTCGAGCGTCTTCAGCGGCGCGCCGGAGTCGACGTCCCAGAGCCGCACGGTCGAGTCGGCCGCAGAAACAAGCACCTTGCCGTCCGGCGTGAACGCGATCCCTCCGATGCGCTTCGTGTGCCCGGCGAAGGAGCGCAGCGGCTGGCCGTCGTCGAGGTTCCAGAGCTTGAGCGCGAGATCGTTGCTGCCGCTCGCGAGTCGCTTGCCCCCGGGGTCATAAGCGACCTCGAAGATCGCGGACCAGTGGCCCGAGAGCGTGCGCAGAGGGGCGAAGGACGCCCGTCCCTTCGCTTCCTTCGCGGCGGTCGTCGCGGGCGAGCCGGGCGTGCCGGGCGCGTCGCGCGAGACGGCCGCGGTGGGGAGCGGAGCCGATCGGGTGCGATGGACGACCAGGGCGGCGCCGCCGGCGACCGTGAGGCCGAGGGCGACCGCGGCCACCGCGAACAGGCCCCGCCGGGGGCCGCGTTCCGCCGGACGATCGAGCGCGAGGAGCGCTTCCCTCGCCGTGGCGAACCGGCGATCCAGGTCGGGATCGAGCATGCGATCGAGCCAGTCGGCGAAGGGGGGCGAGACCTGGACGCTGCCGCGGACATCGAACCGCATGCCCTTCTGGGGCAGATCCGCGGGATCGCGGCCGGAGAGCACGTGCAGCAGCGTGGCGCCGAGCCCGTAGAGATCGCTCCCGGGCGCGGCGCGGCCGCGGAACTGCTCCGGGGCCATGTAACCGTACGTGCCCACCACCGTGCTCCCTCCCGAGGTCGTGTCCCGCGCCTCCCCCACGGCGCCGAAATCGACGAGGTACACGGAGCCGTCCTCGTGGCGGAGGAGGTTCTGCGGCTTGATGTCGCGGTGGACGATGGGCTGGCTGAAGCCCTGGAGATAAAGCAACGTCCGCAGGACGTGCCGCGCGATGGTCGTCGCCTCGGCCTCCTCGGCGCGCCATCCGTCCTTGACCCAGGCCGAGAGCGGTCGCCCCGGCGCGAGCTCCTGCACCAGATAGAAGCAAGGCCCCTGCGCGCCGTCGAGCTTGAGGTAATCGATATAGCGAGGAATGCTGGGGTGGGTGAGGCTCGAGAGGACCCTCGCCTCGCGCTCGAACAGATCGAGGGCCTTCCACTCCGCGTGCTTCCAGATCAGGAGCTGTTTGACGGCGACGCGCCCCCCGGTCGAGAGGTCCTCGGCCTCGTAGGTGATCGCGTTGCCGCCGCGGCCAAGCACGCGAACGACGCGGTAGCGATCGGCGATCACATGCCCTTCGAGGTACGCAGAGTCCATGAGGAGCGAGAGGATATCATGTGGAATGCGCTGCTCTCCGCGCGGTCCGCTCTACCGGAGCGCCGGAATCGTGCCCCGAGGCAAGGGCGGCTCCGGGGCCCGGGGACGTCGTGAGGACACCCAAATGACCCAATTCGTTCAACAATGCCTCGATCGAGAGGCGCTGTCGCTCACGTGAGCAGCGCCGGCGTCGCGCAGCGGGATCGGCGGTCCGACCGCGCGCTGGCCGCGAGGCGCCTGGCAGGCGCGCCGGGCGATCGCCGAGCCGCGGCGCACTCCGCGCCAGGCGCCGGAGCCGGACGGGCAAGCGCCCCCGAACGCCGGGGCCTTTCTGCCTGGGACGCCGGATCCCCCCAGGATCGCCCAGCGTGTGGCGGCGCCCGCAGAGCCGTTGTAAACGCGGGGCGTGACCCAGGTGCGCTCGATCTTCGCCCCAGGACTCTTCGAACGCCAGGTGGCGATCGTCACCGGCGGGGGCAGCGGCATCGGCCTCGCGTGCGCGCGTGAGCTCGCTTACCTCGGCGCGAAGGTCGCCCTCTGCGGCCGCCGGGCCGACAAGCTCGAAGCCGCGGCGAGCACGCTCGCGGGCGACGGCGTCCCCGGCGACGACGTGCTCGCCGCGCCGTGTGATATCCGCGAGCCGGAGCAGATCGCCGCCTTCGTGGGCCAGGTCCTCGGGAAATTCGGCCGCGTCGACGTCCTCGTGAACAACGCCGGCGGCCAGTTCCCGAGCCCGGCCAGCGAGATGACGCCGAAGGGCTGGGAGGCGGTCGTCCGCAACAACCTGAACGGGACCTTCTTCATGACGCGCGAGGTCGCGAGGCGCGCGATGCTCCCGGCGCGCCGCGGCCGGATCGTGAACGTCACCGCGTCGGTGAGCCGCGGCTTCCCGGGCATGGCGCACACGGGCGCCGCGCGCGCCGGCGTGGAGAACCTGACCCGCTCGCTCGCCGTCGAGTGGGCCGCGCTCGGCATCCGGGTCAACGCGGTCGCGCCCGGCAGCAACATCCGGTCGAGCGGCACATCGCAGTACGGCGACGAGCTGCTCGAGCTCGCGCGGCGCGCCACGCCGCTCAAGCGCCTCGCCACCCCCGAGGAGGTCTCGCGGCTCATCGTCTTCCTCGCCAGCGACCAGAACGACTTCATCACGGGCGCGGTCTACGGCGTCGACGGCGGCCAGCCGCTCTGGGGCGACATCTGGTCCATCCCCGAGCCGGACGGCGCGCCGGGCGCTCCACCGGACGTGAAGGGCTGAGAGGGCGCGGCGTGACCTATCGGCCCCCGTCCCCTGCCGCCGCGCGCGACCCCATGTCCAGCGCGCTCGACGACGACACGACGACGCCGTACGGGCCGCCGTCCTCCGGGCCGCCGCCGTCGGCAGGGCCGCCGCCGTCCTTCGGGCCGCCGCCGTCCTCCGGCCCGCCGCCGTCCTCCGGGCTGCCGCCGTCGGCAGGGCCGCCCGCCACGCCGTCCTTCCTCGGGGACGCCGCGCGGCGCGTGCGCGACTACTTCCTCGCGCTCGACCCGACCTTCCTGTCCGCGATCGCGCCGCTCGCGCTGGTCGCCGTCATCCTCTTCACGCGCGCACCGTCGACGAACTACATCTTCGACGAGCAGGAGGCGCTCCTCGCCAACCCGTACGTGAACGCGAAGGGCGGGATCGGCTTCCTCGAAGCGATCCACCGCGATTTCTGGGGGCTGCCGCCCGACCGGAGCGTCGGCTCCTACCGCCCGCTGCCGAACTTCCTCTGGCGCACGATCTGGGCTGTCACGAAGCAGCCGTTCTTCCACCACTTCTACAACGTCCTCTTCCACGCGGTGAACGGCGCGCTGCTCACGTGCGTCACGTTCTGGCTCACGCGGCGGCGCGGGCTCGCGTACCTCACCGGGCTGCTCTTCGTCGGCTGCGCGGTGCTCACCGAGGCGGTGAGCGGCATCGTGGGCATCGCCGACGTGCTCGGGGGCATGGGGGCGATCGCCGCCCTCGCCGCCCTCGCGCTGCCCGCGTGGGCGATGCCGTTCGGCGTGTTCGCGGCCGTGCTCCTCGGCCTCTTCTCCAAGGAGAGCGCGCTCGTCTGCGTGCCGCTCGTCCCGTTCGCCGCGCTGATCGCCGCGCCGCTCACCCACCCCACGCGGCCGGCGCGGTTCGTCCGTGCGCTGCTCGCGCTGCTCGCCGCGGCCGCGGCGTTCGTGCTCTACGTCGAGCTCCGGCGGCGCTGGTTCCCCGCGCCCATGCCGGCCGAGCTCGCCGCGCCGCTCCCCGAGGGCGCGCCGCTCGTGAAGCGCGCGCTCCACGAGGCGCTCGTCTGGTTCCACCAGGCGCCCCTGCCGCGCGATCCGCTCAACAACCCGCTCGGCGCCGCGGACATGCAGCACCGGATCGCCGGCGCGCTGCGCGTCTACTGGCGGGGCCTCACCCAGATCGTGTTCCCGTGGACGCTGAGCGGCGACTACTCGTACCCGCAGGAGCCGGTGCCGGACAGGCTTGTCTTCTTCGGCAGCGTCGCCGGCGCCGCGATGATGGTGCTGCCCCCGCTCGGCTCGCTCGCGCTGTGGATCGCGGCCCTCCGCCGCGAGCACCTGGAGCGGCGCGAGCGGCGCTCGGTGCGCGCCGCCTTCCTGGTGGACGGCGGCCAGGCGACGTCGCGGAGGTGGCCGCTGCTCCTCGCGGGGGCGCTCCTCGCGATCGCGGCGGCGGCGCTCGCGGCGTACGACTGGCACGTGCTCCGCCCGGCGGGGCGCGTGCCGCTGCTCCGGGCGCTGCCGCTCGTGCTCTGGCCGCTGCCGTTCCTGCCCGCGTTCCTGCTCGGGCTCGGGCTGCTCGTCGAGGGCGCGCGCCCCCTGCCCTGCCCGGCGACGGCGGACCGGAGCGCCTGGGTGCCGCTGCGCCGCGGCTACGCGGGGATGTGCATCGCGGCGATCGGGCTGACCTGGGTCGTGGTGAGCTACTTCCCGCACTCGAACATCCCTGTCGTCCTGCCGACGGTGCGCGCCGAGCGCTTCTGGTACTTCCCGGCCATCGGCTCGTCGCTCGTGCTCGCCGTCGCCTTCTCGTGGCTCCACGAGGCGCTCGCGGGCTCGACCCTCACGCCGCGCGCGCGCTGGTCGTGGAGGGCGTGGGTGACGCCGGCGCTGTTCGTGCTCTTCTTCGGCTTCCAGTGCGCGCAGGCCTACCGGCACGCGATGGACTACCGCAACGACCTCGACTTCTGGGCGGCGACGAAGGAGGCGGTCCCGAACAGCGCCAAGGCGCACCTCAACTACTCGGTGATGAAGGGCGCCCGCGGCGACCTCGAGACCCGCCTCGCCGAGAGCAAGATCGCGATGGATCTCGCCCCGACGTGGCCGATGGCGCACGTGTACACGGGCGACACGCTCTGCCGGATGCACCGCCCCGACGAGGCCTTCCCGCACTACCAGCGCGGCATGGAGCTCGGCCCGAACGAGCTGAGCCTGATCGCGCTCGCGCTCCAGTGCCTGCACGACGAGCAGCGCCTCGCGGCGCACGACGCGGAGCTCCGGCGGCTTGCGGAGGAGCACCCCGGGACGTGGCTCGCGTACCTCGCGACCGACACGCTCGACAACGGCGCGACGCACGGCGGAGTGGACCCGAAGTACCGGCCGCGGGGCTACAACGAGGGGCCGAAGGAGTGACCGCGGGCTGGCACGTCTACATCCTGCGCTGCGGAGACGGGTCGTTCTACACGGGGATCGCCCGCGACGTGGAGGCGCGCTTCGCGCAGCACGCGGCGGGGCGCGGGGCGCGGTACACGCGCGGACGGGGGCCGCTCGCGCTGGTCCACGTCGAGGCGGCGGCTGACAGGGGGGAAGCCCTGCGGAGGGAGGCGGCGATCCGGCGGCTGGGACGCGCGGGCAAGGCTGCGCTCGCCGCCGGGGGCCGGGAGGCAACGTAAACGTTCACGACCACGTAAATGTTCGGATGTAGGACAACGCGGCGCGAGGCTTGGTGGTTGCCGTGGATCTCACGCCCGGGATGTCGACTAGAATCGTCGGGGTGAAGCCCTGCCCCTTCTGCGCGGAGCAGATTCAGGACGCCGCGATCAAGTGCCGATTCTGCGGCAGCATGCTCGACGAGCGAGCGCCGGTGGCCGCGGCCCCGCTCGCCCCCGCCGCCCCCGCTCCCGGCGCGCTCGCCCCCGCCGGCGGCGCGCTCGCCCCCGCGCCGGGCGCGCCGCGCGTCCTGTTCGAGGGGACTCCGAGCTGGAAGGCGTGGTTCTGGTCCTACGTGGCGGCGAGCGTGCTCTCGCTCGTGCTGGTGGGCCTCATCTGGCTCGGCATCCTGCACTGGAAGCGCAAGAGCCTCCGCTACAAGATCACCGATCGCACGATCGACTACGAGGCCGGCCTGCTCACGCGCCGGATCGAGACCCTGCAGCTCTGGCGGGTCCTCGACATCGACCTCCGCCAGACGTTCATGCAGCGGCTGCTCGACGTCGCCGAGATCCGCGTGTTCACGAAGGACGCGAGCGATCCGGAGCTCGTCATCCGGGGGCTTCCGGCGTCGCGCGACCTGTTCGAGGCGCTCAAGAACGCGGCGGAGCTCGCGCGCCAGCAGCGCGTGCTCGGCGTCGTGCAGTGAGCGCGGCCCACGAAGGCCAGATCTCGGAGCCTGACCATGCCCCCTAGGCGATCCCCGCTCGACGAGCTCCCGGACGTGCGCGACGGCCTGACCCGCGCCGAGCGCATCATCCTCTGGAAGCTCTCCGAGCTCGAGAAGGAGTTCAACGGCCGCAACGTGCCCACGGCCACGCTCTACGGCCGCGTCGTCGAGCACATCGACCTCTCGGTCCCCGAGTTCCAGCGCCTGATGCAGCGCCTCGTCGGCGTGCGCTGAGGGCGCTCCGGCGCGCGGCGCCTCCCTGCGCCTCGCGAACGCCCTCGTCTCGTCGGGCTTCGCGTGCATCCGCAGGGTCTCGTGGCCCCCGGCGTCTCCGGCGACCCGCGGGAAAGCTCGCGACCCCTCCAGAGCCAGGCTGCTCCGCGCCGCCCGCCCCACCCGAGGCGGAGGGCGACGCGCAGCGGCGCTGGGTCATCGGAGGCTGCATGGCCACGCACGATCCGAGCACGCGGCGAGCAGCCCCGAGCGGCCGTTGCCACGTCCTCCCGAAGCTGCCCCTCGCAGCGGCGGACACGCGAGCGCACGAGAAGACGAGTAAACCTCCGACGGTTCGAGGGTGACGAGCGACCCCATGGCAGCTCGAGAGAGGAGCATCGCAATCGAGCCTGCGTTCGACCGGAACGTGCGGCCGGTCAGCCCTTCCATCTATGGCACCTATGCGGAGAAGTGGGCGGTGGTCGTGGGGATCTCCAGGTACAAGGACGCGAGCCTCAACCTGAATTACGCAGCTCGCGACGCCGAAGACCTGGACAAGATCCTCACGGTGAGCTGCGGCTTCAAGCGGGACAACGTCCAGCTCTTGCTCAACGAGCAAGCGACGACAGCCAAGATCACCTGGGCGCTCCGGAGCTTCCTTAAAAAAGCTGCCAGGGACGATATCATCCTCCTCTACTTCGCGTGCCACGGCCAGCCGGACGTGGGAGCTCGGGGCAACATCTTCTATCTGATCACATGGGACACCGACCCCAAAGACATCGGGTCCACGGCCCTGCCGATGCGAGAGGTGCAGAACGCCCTGAACGACTATGTGCTGGCCGAACGAGGGGTCATCCTGGTCGATGTCTGCCACGGTTCGCCGATCGGTGATTCGACACGAGCGCAGAGCCTCAGCGCGGGCGAGGTAATGAACCAGCAAGCCGAGGCGCTCAGCAAGGCACAGGCCGGGATCGCGACGATCTCGTCCACGCGGGCGAACGAGGCGGCGCAAGAAGGCGCACAGTGGGACGGCGGCCACGGCGTCTTCACGCACTTCCTGCTCAAAGGGCTCGGCGGCGATGCCGCGGAGGAGGACACCGGCAAGGTGACGGTGAGCAGCCTCTACGATTATGTGAGCAAGAATGTGATCGCCGCCACGGAGCCCACGCCGCAACACCCATGGATCAGCGGAAACGGCTTCGACAACAACCTGCCCCTCGCCTGGAGGGCGACGCTCGACAACGAGGAACGGCAGACGCTCGGCCGCGATCTCGCTGACATCGCGCGGTTCCTGGGCGATCGAGTCAGCCTGGACGTGGCCAGCGAGCTCTTCGTCGACAACACGGTGGACCTGGGTCTCGCGCGCCTCGATGCCGGGGACTGCGACCGCGCCATCCCGGCGTTTCAGGCCGTGGTGAGCCGGGGCGAAGCCGGAGCGGTCGAGTCGGCTTACTACCTGGGCGTCGCGCTCGCGAAGGCTCACGGCGCGAGCGCCGCGAAGCAATCTATCGAGTCCTTCCTCGCGAAGAACCCCGGCGATCCGCGAGCGGCCTTCGCGCGCGATCTCCTGGAGGCCCCGGCGCGCCGCACGACCGCGGGAACCCGGCGCGCGCTGTTGATCGGCGTCGGCCACGCTGGCCAGGGAACGGACGACGACGCGGTGGAGGCGAACGACGCGCGCTCGCTTCGCGAGGTCTTGCTCGACCGGTGGCGCTTCGCCGACGACGACGTGACCTTGCTCTGCGGGCCTGATGCCACCCGAGACGGCATCCTGGGCGCGCTCGAGAAGCTCGCCCATTCCGCGACCGGGGACGACGCGGTGGTCGTCTTCTACAGCGGCTGCCGAGGCCTCTCGCCCCTTCGAGACGACGCGATCCCTTCCTACCGCGTCGGCAGCCTCGACCCGGCAGCGGGCGCCGGGGACGCCGAACCGTCGATCACGCCGGACGAGATTCACAGGGCGCTCCAACGCATCCGCTCACGGCGCAAGACGCTCATCATGGACACCGACACGCCGCCGAAGCTGTTCGACCTCGCCCGCGATGCATCCTACGCGGCCCTGTTCGGGGCCTGCGCCGGACGGCAGGCTTCGACGGTGCACATCGATGAGCGTTACGGCCGCCGCGGGCTCTTCTCATGGGCGCTGGTCGAACAGCTCAAGACGGCGACACCGAGCACCACGCTCGAAGAGCTCAGGGACGAGATCGCGAGGCGCATGCAGACCCACCTGGACGCGCGGGAGCAAGCGCCGCACCTGAGCGGGACAGGATCGATGTCCGAGCGCCTCGAGCCGGTGAGCATCGGGCACCTCACGCTCTTCGAGCTGAGCCGGCGGCGGCGCTTCGACGGGTTCACGCGCCAGGATCTCGAGGCGCGCTACGACGCGATCCTCCGCGCGTTCCCCGCGACGCCGCCCGACCTGCATTACGCGGCCGGGCGCGCCTTCCTCGAACAAGGAGCGTACGTCCGGGCTGCCGAGGCGCTGGCCTTGTCCGCGCGCGCGCGCGCGCCGTCCGCGCCGGAGGCGTTCATGGCGGTCGCCGTCGCCCAGATCGGCGCTGGACAGCGGGAGGCCGCGGCGGGCTCGCTCCATGGGTACCTCAGCGCCTTCACCCCACCAGCACACGCGCCGCTGGCGGGCGACGTGACATCGCTGGTCGCGCGGATCGAGCGCGGCAATCGCTTCGCTCTCCTCGTCGGGGTCGACGCGTACGGCCATCCGGGGGTGCCCCGTCCGCGGGGCGCGGTCAACGACGCGTGCGCGCTGTCTCAGGTGCTCATCGATGGGTACGGGTTTCTGCCGGAGAACGTGCGCTTGCTCCTCGACGGCGCCGCGAGCCGCGCCGCGATCCTCGCGGCGTTCAAGGAGCTCGCCGCGAAGCCAGAGGAGTCGGCCACGCTCTTCTATTTCGCCGGCAACGGCTCCTTCAACGCGAGCGGTCATCCCACGATCGTGAGCGCGGACGGGCGGAGCGACGGCGTGGTCGACATCGCGCTTCGCGAGCTCGACGAGCTCGCCGGTCGGCGCTCGACACGCCTCGTCACCCTCGTGGACGCCGGCTGGACGAGCAGGGCGTCCCCGGAAGGGGCGAGGTACGTCGAGGCGGATCCGCCTCCGGTCCCGCTCGGACGTGCCCAGAGCGCTCGCCGGTACTTCGACTCCCCTCCTCGGGTCGGCAGGTTGACCGCGCTCAACGGATCCATCAACATGGCGAGAGTCAGCGAGGAGCGGCCGAAGGTCGAGGAGGCGATGGCGCTGTCGTCGCCCGGCTCCGGCGACGCGGTGCGCGGTCTATTGACGAATGAGATCGTCAAGGCGCTCACGACGGCCCAGCCGGGCGCGCTGACATGGCGGGGGTTGTTCGGGGCGATTCCGACGACGATGAACGTGCACGTCACCGGGGAGGGGATGGACGAGCTCGCGTTCGACGACAGGCTCTTGGACAGCGCCCGCGCGTGCCTCGTGAACCTCGATCGCGAGCCTGCCCGCCGCGCGCTCGCCGTGCTCGAGCGCGCTGACATCCCCAACAACCTGCTATGGCGTGGGATCGCGTACGCCGCGCTCGAAAAACACAAGGAGAGCATCGAGGCGCTCGAGGCGTTCATCCGGGAAAATGAGGGCGAGCAGTCGACAGCGGCGCACTATCACCTTGGCCGCGTGCTCTTCAAGAGCCGGCGTGACCTGGACCGCGCCGTGAGCGAGCTGCGCTGGGTAACGCAGCGCGATTCCGCGCACTCCGCTGCGTTTCTTTATCTGGGCAGGGCGCTCCGCGCCCGCGCCGAGAGCGACATCCGGGGGGAGGCGGCGATGGCCTACACCAGGTACCTCTACTCCGGCGCTCCTCCCGGCTATGAGAACGAGGCATGGAGCTTCTTGACGGCGAACCAATAGCAACATTCCCGGATCTGGCGAGTCGAAGCTCGACCATTGTTCGACGTTCGGCGGCGACAACAGATTGCAGCGAAGCTCCATCGAACTATGGTGTACGCGGTGCGGCGTGATGAGCCGGAGGGCATCGCGCCGTACGGCCGCCACGCGCCCGCCCTCCGAGAAGGACAGAAGAACGCCCATGGATACGACAGAAGAATCCATCCATCTATGCTTCGATCGGACGCTCCCGCTCGCGCTGGAGGAGACGGCGAGGCGGATCGCCGTGCAGGAGAATCCGACGAACGAGGTAGACCCGAACCTCGACCCGAACGATCCGAAGCTCACGCCGACAGAGCGCATCGCGCTCATCGCGCAGAAGCGGTGGCGCCCCGGCAAGCGCCTGAGGATCCGCTTCCTCGACGGATCGGCCACGATGCGGCAGAAGGTCGCTCACTATGCCCGGGAGTGGACGCGCTACGCCAACATCACCTTCGACTTCGACGATTCGGAATACTCAGAGATCCGGATCTCATTTTACGCCGACCCGGGCTCGTGGTCGGCGCTCGGCACGGACGCGCTGGTACAGCAGTATTTCCCGCTCCACCAGCCCACGATGAACTTCGGGTGGCTGCGCGACGACACCGACGACGCGGAGTACTCGCGCGTCACGATCCACGAGTTCGGCCACGCGCTCGGCGCCATCCACGAGCACCAGAACCCGCAGGGCGGCATCCAGTGGAACGAGGAAGCGGTCTACAGATACTTCTCCGGCCCGCCGAACAACTGGCCCCGGGAGAGGACCTACCGCAACGTCATCGCGAAATATTCGGCGGATATCCTGATCGGGACACAGTTCGACCCGGACTCGATCATGCTCTACGGCTTCCCCGCGGCGCTCACGCGGAACGGAGTAGGGACCAAGTCGAACAACAAGCTATCAAGACGGGACATCGAATTCATCAAGGCCGCTTACCCCAGCTGACCCGCGGCCACGCCTGCGCGGGGGCCCGGCCCTGACGGCCCACCCATCCGAGGAGCCTCATGAACGACCGACCCAGCTCCGAATCCGACGACACGGGGTCCAGCGGACCGCGGGGGGTGATGCCGACGTTCCGGGCGCTGCTCGTCGGCATCGACTTCTATTTCCCGAACTCGCTCCCGAATGGCGCGACGTACGTGCCGCTCCGTGGTTGCGTGAGCGACGTCGACCGCATCGAGAAGGCCCTGCGCGCCCGGATCACCCTGCCGCACGATATCACGACGCTCCTCGCGCCGAACGTCGGGGACGAGGCGCCCGGTGGGCCGGAGAGCGTCTGGCCCACGTACAAGAACATGAAGGCTGCGCTGGATGGGCTGCTCGCCCGTACCCAGCCGGGCGACCACGTGTACCTCCACTACTCCGGCCATGGCGGCCGCGTGCCCACGAAGTTCACCAGCCTGAAGCCCGATGGGTTCGACGAGACGCTCGTGCCGACGGACATCGGTGACGGCTCGCGTTACGTGCGCGATCTCGACATCGCCTATTACCTCGACGCGCTCACGAGGAACAGGCAGGCGACCGTGACCGTCGTGCTCGACAGCTGCCACTCCGGTGGCGCGACGCGTGGGGTCAATATCGCGCCGCGGTGCTCGACAGGCGCCCGCGAAGGCACCGATCCCACGCTCGACACCGCGGAGCGCCCGGCGGACGGCGTGGCCTCCGACGATGAGCTGTACGCCGCGTGGAAGCGGCTCGAAGCGACGGGCGCCGGCCGGCGCGCCGCGACCGCCACCACCTGGCTCCCCGAGGCCAGGGACTACGTGCTTCTCGCGGCATGCCGTGACGTGGAAACCGCGTTGGAGGTGCGCCTGGACGGCGGCAGGTCGACTGGCGTGATGACCGCGGCCTTCCTCGATGCGCTGGAAGGGCTCGGCAAAGACCAGACCTGGAAGGCGCTCTACGAGCGCGTGCTTGCGAGCGTGCACAGCAAGTATTCGTCGCAGACCCCCCAGCTCCTGGGTCAAGGGGAGCGCCAGGTCTTCGGGG
Organism: Sorangium sp. So ce117; assembly: GCF_051524395.1. Classification (NCBI taxonomy): domain Bacteria; kingdom Pseudomonadati; phylum Myxococcota; order Polyangiales; family Polyangiaceae; genus Sorangium; species Sorangium sp. So ce117. The sequence goes on along the minus strand of NZ_CP150309.1, from coordinate 1,438,225 downwards.
CCGAGCTGCGGCCGGTCGTGAGCACCGTGATGGTCAACGAGATCGACGCTCCGAACCGGAGAGTGAAGCTGAGCGCAGGTCTGGCGACGGGGACCCACGCGGGCGCGAAGTTCGGGATTTTCGCCCCAGGGACGACGGACTTCACGCAGCCCAACCTGCGCGTGGGCGCGGCCATCGTCGACAGGATGATGGCCGTGGAGAGCTGGGCGTCGCTGGAGGAGGGCGCCGCGATCGATTCCGTCGAGCTGGGCGCCCCCACGCTTCTCGAGGACGTGGGATCCATCGAGCTGCGGCGCGCGGTCAACCTCTTTCACCGGGACGACCTGCCGCCCGAGATCGACCAGGATCAGGCGCTCGGCGCCGTGGGAGCGGAGATCAAGGCGAGAGGGCGAGGGTTCCTCGAGCTCCTCTCCGGCGGGACACCGCACTACCAGGTCGCTCTCAACAAGGATCGTCGCTACGAGCTCTGGGACCCGTCGGGAAAGCCCATTCCCAACGTGGGGACGGTGGCGATCGGCGCACCGGGCGCCGCCACGATCGTCGTCGATCGGCTGCTCCATCTCCTCCGGTGCCAGACCATCCTGGAGGTCGCCGAGCCGCTCTCGGGGCTCAAGGACGATCTCCGCGTCGAGCTTCTCGCCCCGCCGCCGGGGTGGTCGGAGCGCACGCCAGCCGAGGGTGGGACCGTGATCAGGCCGGACGGCGATGCATACGTCATCAGGCCCGATAGCTGGGTGTTCGTCCACGTCGTGAACGAGAGCAACAGCCCGGTCAACATTGCCGTCATCGATCTCGGCGATGACTGGGGGATCCGCGCCCTCGAACCTCCGCCGCCGGAGGGGCGCATGATCCCCACGCGGCGGTATTCCACCGTGGATGCGAGGAGGGAGGCCCGCTTCGCGTTGCAGTTCTTCCTTTCCCAGGGACGTGGCTCGTCGCTCGACGTCATCAAGATCTTCGCGACCCTCGGTGATACCGATTTCTGGTGGCTCCTGCACACGGCGCTCGACAACCCCGTGACCCGTTCGCTGGCCACGAGGGACACAGCCGCGAACGACGCGCTCTTCCGGCTGCGCGAGGCGCTCGACGCGGAGGAGAACACGCAGCGCGACGTGCGCCCCAGATTCGCGCCGGGTGACGGATGGACCACAAGGCAGTTCCGCGTCGAGACGCGACGGACGTGAGCCTCGACGGGGCCTATCCGACGTGCCACGCGGCGCGCTGCGGCGACGCGCGGCTCCTCTCCTCAGGCGGCGCGCTGCTCGATCGCGGCCCGAAGCGCCGAGACGGAGGCGCTGCGCAGGTACACGACGGGGGCGCCGTCCGCCGCGAGGCTCTGCATCTGATCGCGAAGCGCGTGCGAGACCATCGTCACCATGATCACGATGAGCGCGATCCTCCCCACGCCGTGGCGGGCGCCCGGCGGCACGCGGTTCTCGTAATGGCGCAGCGACCAGCCGTGCTTCTCGACCACATCGCGGTAGCGGCTCGACATGCCGCCGCTGCCCCCGATGACGAGCACCGTCTGCTCCTCGCGCTTCCTGTCGACCGCCTGGGAACGCCGCTCCGCCTTCATGCGATCTCCCTGGAGCAAGGCGTAAGCCACGCTGCTCCAGCGGCCATTTCCGCGCAAATGTCGCGGCTCCGGCCTATTCCCCGGCAAAATGTCGTCGAGTCACCGAGGCCTCTGTCATCGTGACATCGCGAGCGCGAGGACTCGACGCTGCGCGGCGGTAGCCGCGAGGATCGGGGAATATTCTCCCCCTCGCGGCAGTTCCTGCCGGCGCGCGCGGCCCTGGCGAGGAGTTGGATCGCAGGCGCTGTCGCGAGCGTCCCGCCAAAGCCACGAGAGCGCCGCGACCACGACCCCTCGGTGCGGACGGCAAACCCACCGGCACCGAGATAGCCCGACATGCCGTCCCCGCCGCCCGCGGCCGGGGTGCGCCCGATGAGGGCGTGCCGGAGGCGGCCACGAAGGCGGGAAGGCCGGAATAAAATTCAACGATAGTCCAGATTTAACGCCTCCCTTGGGGGCGCTCTCCGGGCGGATGCCACGGCGTTCCGCCGGCGACGTCGAGCTGTGGTAGGGAGCGGCGTCCCCCCTGCCCCGCCGTGCCATGATGTCTCCCGCCACGCCGCCCAGCGACCCGCCTCCGCCGCCGCCCGGCACCGTCGAGCGCTGGGCCTGGGATTACGTCCTCTCGACCGACCTCGAGCACAAGCTGTCTCCGCCGCCCGTGCCCTCCCTCTGGGAGTCGGATGCCACGCTGTCGGCGTCGGGCGCCGCGCCGGCCCCGCCGCGGCGCCTCGAGCGACCTGGGCGGCCCGCCGCGCTGCGCATCTCGGAGCGCGCGCAGAAGAGCCCGGGGCCCGAGGCGCTGCGCAACCCGGCGCGCCGCGCGCAGCTCTTCCACGCGTTCCTGCACCACGAGCTCCAGGCGGCGGAGCTCATGGCCTGGGCGCTGCTCGCGTTCCCCGAGACGCCGCGCGCCTTCCGCGGCGGCCTCGTCCGGATCGCCCTCGACGAGGCGCGCCACATGCGGCTCTACGCCGCGTACCTCGCCGCGATCGGCCACCGCTTCGGCGACTTCCCGGTGCGCGACTGGTTCTGGACGCGGGTCCCCGCCGCCGCGTCGCCCGCGCAGTTCGTGGCCGTGATGGGCATGGGCCTCGAGGGGGGCAACCTCGACCACACGGCGCGCTTCGCCGAGCGCTTCCGCGCCATCGGCGACGTCGAGGGCGCCGCGCTCACGGAGCGGGTCTGCGCGGAGGAGATCCCGCACGTGCGCTTCGGGGTCCGCTGGTTCCGCCGCTTCACGCAGGCGAGCGGGAGCGCTGGCCAGGCGGCGCCTTCCACGTCTGCCGCAGGCAATCCGGCCGCCGCGGGTGAAGCGGCGCCGCGCGGGCCGGATGACGTCGCGCAGCGCGGGCCGAGCGATTTCGAGGCCTGGGTCCGCCACATCCCGCCGCCCCTCTCGCCGCTGCTCATGCGGGGCGAGCCGATGAACCGCCGCGACCGCAGCCGCACCGGCCTCTCCGAGCCCTTCCTCGACGCGCTGGCCTCATGGACCGAGCGAGCGCCTGGGTCCTGAACTTCGACGCCGACGAGGAGCTGGCGCGCCCCGCGGGGTACACCCCGCGCGCCGCGGTCGCCGGCCGGGCTCCCGAGCTCGCCGGCCGCGTCTCGGCCCTGCTGCGCCCCGGCGACGTCGTGCTGAGCCCCGAGCTCCCCTCGCCCCTCGTGCCGCCGGCGCCGCCTGGAACGCCGCTCATCGGCCGCGCGTGGTGCCCCACGCCCCGCGCCCTTCGCCTCCTCGGCCGCGCCGGCGTCGCCCTCGCGGAGGCGCCGCCGCTCGAGGTGCTCCGGCGCGTCAACCACCGGAGGTTCTGCGCGGACCTCGGCCAGACGCTGCCCGGCGCGCGCTACGTCGCCTCGCTGGCCGAGCTCGAGGCCGCGATCGCGGAGCCCACGCCGACGGGCCACTGGCTGCTCAAGCGGCCGTTCGGGTTCGCCGGGCGCGGCCGGCGCCGGGTCGCCCGCGGGGCGCTGCCGCCGGATGCGCGGCCCTGGGTCGTCGCGTCGCTCGACCCCGCGTCGCCGGACAGCGGCCTGCAGGTCGAGCCCTGGGTCGAGCGCCGCGGCGACTTCTCGCTGCACGGGCACGTCGCCCGCGGCGGCGCGGTGCGCCTCGGCGACGCGTGTGTCCAGCGCTGCGACGCGAACGGGGCGTACCTCGGGGCCGCCCTGGCCGGCGAGGGCGACCTCGGCGACGGCGACCGCCGGGGGCTCGTCGAGGCCGCGCTCGAGGCGGGAGAGGCGCTCGCCGGCGCGGGCTATTTCGGGCCGTTCGGGATCGACGCCTTCCGCTGGGAGGACGAGCACGGCGCGCTGCGCTGGAACCCCCGGTGCGAGATCAACGCGCGCTACACGATGGCGTGGGCCATCGGCATGGGCAGCGCGCGGCCTGATCTGGAGTGACCGAGGCCCTAAGGCGTCCGCTACCAAAGCAAGACGTCAGCCCTCACTGCTCGGCTCTCGAAGCGGCGGCATGCTCGCCAATATGCTCCTGATGGCGGGCAGCGTCGGGGCCTCGTTCAAGCGCAGCGCCCTCCGGAGTTGCTCTCTTCCGCGCGCCAGATGCTCCTGGATCGTGCTCGGGTTCTGACCCAGCCCGGCCGCAATCTCCTCCGTGGTGAGTCCCAGAGCGAAGTCCACCACGACGTCGCGCAGCGCGGGATCGATCCGTTCCAGGTTGCGGAGGCTGAGCCGCGCCTCCACGCGCCCGGACGGCGACGGCATAGGGTCATCGATCGCCGAATGCGCATACGAATCGCGGCCCTTCTCCCACCGATTCTGGAATTCCCTGTAGTGCGTCGTATGGTGCCACACGACCACATCCAGCCAGCGTATTGTCACCTGCTTCATCGACAGGTGCTCGCGCGCAGGGAGGCGTCCTGCCTCAACTGTCCTCCATACGGAGAGCAGGATATCCTGCATCACATCGTCGCGATCGCACTCTGGGACCTGGAGCCGGCGCAGCCTGTCCCTGATCATGGAACTTTGCTGCACGATGACGTCGAATGTAACGCGTGCCTCGGGGCGCATGGCCACGTCCACCGCATCCGAGGCACGGTGGCGCTCACCCATGGCTCCCTACTCCGGGAAGTGTCGTGTTCAGCGGAGAGCGCTCTGCTTCCTCCCAATCCGACGCGTCGGCGGAGCTCGCCCCGCCTTCGTCACGCTGCAGCGGGAAGCTCGCCAACGTCCCAGCTCGACGGGCGACCTCTTCCCCCGTGGCGGAGCGGACAGGGAGCGGCGACCGAAGCCGCGGCAGCGGTGGCGGCGGGAGCTTCGCCCGCGGGCTCCTGGCCGCGAGCTCGGGAGACGGCACCACGGACGGAGGAACGTCGAGCGCGCGAGGAGGTATCGTGGGCGAAGGCGGCGGCACCGAGCTCAGCGCCGGTGACGACGCGGGACGCGCCGAGCTCTCGCGCCTGGTGACGGGCTCGCCGACCTGGATCACCGCGGTCTCCTCTGCGTCCGTCCGGTAGTCGTCGTGCAGCCGCCACAGGCGCTCCCAGTACCGAGCGGGCGTGCCTGTGAAGTCCTCCAGCTGCCGGGCAAGGCCGGGGGTCATGGGAAGGTCGTTCCTCAGCAACTGCTCCACTTCCCTCGGCGATAGCCCCGTGCTCTCGGCCAGCTTTCTCCTCCACGAAGGGTTCGTCGCGCAGAACGACTCGAGGACCCTGCCTGGCCCGGGAATGGGGCGCGCGCGGACGTTTGTCAGCTCTGCGAGCGCCGCATCGACGTGACAGTCCAGCAGGCGCCGGTATCGGTCCCGCTCCCCGGCAGCCTGATCCCTCGCATCGGTGAGGGCTGCCTGCTCGTCATCATGCGCGTGCTCGCGCGCCTCACGGAGCCCGCGCTCGCGTCCCAGCGCTTCACGCGCGGTGACCGCGAAGCCGATCGCGACGCAGGCTATCATCGCGAGCCCGAGCGGCGAAATGAGCCACATCGCACTGAGCACATCCTCCATCGTCGTCATCGCGTCTCGTTTCCTGGACGTGACCGTTCTTGTCGGGAACAAGGCAGATCGAAGCCCTGTGCTGTCCGAAGACATCACGAGCGTCACCGCCTGCTTGCTGTCAGAGGACAGCCGAGGGCTCAGCGCAGCTGTCGGAGAAGCGCCTCGCGCTCGGCGGCGAGCAGCCCATCGGGGAACTCCCGCGCGTGGGCGTTCAGCAGCTGGAGCGCCTCGACGTCGGCCATGGCGTTGCCGGCCTCGACAGCTCTCCGGGCCTGGTCAATCAGGCTCCTCTCGTGCTCGCTGACGGTCGGTCGAACGGCCCTCGCCGGAGGCGCGGGCCGGACTTTGGTCCTGGTTGAGGGAGCGGGCGAGCTGCTCGCCGCCGCCTGCGCGCGTGCGCTTCCTTGATCCTTCGGCGATGAGATCTCGTCCGCGATCGGCGCGGCGGGCGCCGCGGCGCCGTGCGCGCCGCCTCGCACGGGGGACGCCGCGGCGTCCTGCGCGGCGGGCGGGGTGACAGGGACGCGCACCGCCGCCGCCTCGAGCCACGATTCCAGGTCGGCCAAGGGCGGCACAGCGGAGACGATCGCGCCGGTCAGCAGGACGAGCGCGCACTGAACGAAGATCCTCACGCCCAGATGGCGCAGCGAGGCCACCCACGACGCGTTGCGGCGGAACCCCAGCGCGAGCGACAGGAAGGCGCGATCGTCCCTTCCCTGCGAGTGCTCCTGCGCCTGCCACCGCTCCCGCTGCACCCGGAGCTCCTTGTGCGCCCGCCAGTGTCGCGTCTTCACCGTTGCGAGCGGGAGTCCCTGCTCGGCGGCGATCTCGGCGAGCGGGACCTCCTGGAGATCGTGCTTGATCACGAGCTCCCGGTACTTCGGATCGAGCTGGTCTATCAGCTGCCGCGTGAACTCTTCCTGCTGCCGTCTCCGGAGCAGCTCTTCCGGGGTGGGGCACTCGTCTCGGATCTCGCACTCATCGAACGACGTCAGCACCTCGCCGCGGCAGCGGGCGTCACGGACGTGGTTGCGCGCCTGGTTGACGGCGATCGTGACGCGGTACGGGGCCGGGTCTCCCCCCGGGTCGAGCCGCTTGTCAGCCTCCAGCCCCCGCAGCAGCGCTTCCTGGGCGACATCCTCGGCGTTTCGCGCCGGCACCCCGTGGCGCCGCGCGAGGCGCCGGAAGAGCTCGAAGCCGGGGGAGACGGTCGCTGGCTTGTCCACGGTATGCAGCACACTTGAGCGGGTCGAAAGGCTTCAAAAAAATGATCCGACGAGCAACATTGGTCAGACAACGTAGACCAAAGTAGTATAGTTAACCACATTCAGTCAGACCTGGCGGTCGGCTGGATGCATTCAATCAACCGACCGAAAATTCTCACAAAAACGGACCAAAATCTGGCGATTTCTGTCGGTTGACGCCAAGCGGACGGCATCACTACCGTGACTGGATGCGTTGGATCGCGCATTCGCTCTCGATCTTTCTTGCGCTCGGGATCACGACAGGCCTCACGCGCTCGGCGAGCGCGGAAGACATTCAAGCGAAGGCGAAACCGAGCGGCAGTTCCTCGGTGAAGGACCATGTTCGCCGCGGTCAGAGAGCGCGCAATGCCGGGCTGTGGGTCGAGGCGCACGCCGCCTACAAGGCTGCTTTCGAGGCCTCGGACCCCGCGACCAGCACCGAGCGAGAGCGCGCGGAGCTCGCCGGTGAGCTCGGCCTTTGCGAGGTCGCGCTGCGCAGGTATCGCGACGCGGCCGAGCACCTCTCCAGGAGCCTGCAACAGCGGGAAACGCTGCCGGACGCGCTCCGAAGGCGATTCGAGGCAGGACAGCGCGAGGCAGCGAAGCACATCGCGACGCTCGTGCTCGGGGTCGATCCGCCCGACGCCGAGGTGTTCATCGACGGCGAGCGCATCGGCGAGATTGCACGGACCTACACGCGCTTCTTCGAGCCGGGCAAACACATGGTGCGGGCCCGCGCACCGGGCCGTGAGGACGCGCTCCATTCGTTCCTCGCCGTGGCAGGCGCGGAGCACGAGATCACGATGCAGCTGCCCCGCACGGCGGCGAGCAGCGCCAGGGAGACCGCGCCAGGATCACCGAAGGAAGCACCGCAGGCCCTGAGCTCTTCGCCCGCTGTGCGGAGCCGCCCGCACAGCCCCTCTCTATCCTGGCCTGGCCCCCTGCGCATCACCGGGATCGGTTTGACCGTGGCGACAGGCTCGCTCGGTGCGGTCTTCATGGTTCGCGCGATGACCGCCGACGGAGATCTGGACGAGCGGAACGCGAAGCTCGACGCCGCCGGCGTTTCTCAAGGGGTGTGTCGGGAAGCGACGAGACCCTCCGCGTGCTCCGAGCTGAAGGGTCTCCGACAAGAGCGGGATCTCTTCGCCGGGCTCGGCACGGCGATGGTGGTGACGAGCGGTGTCGTGGGCGCTGCGACCCTGGCTTCGTTCTTTACGGACTTCTCTTTTCTACAGGCTGAACCGACCAGAGCTCGACTCGCGCTGGTGCCGACAGTCACGCCGGCACAGGCCGGTCTCGTGGCGTACGGCGCGTGGTGATCAGGACCAAGGACATGCCTCTTCTCGAACCGCAACGAATGCGGCTGCTTCTCACCGCAGGCACCCTCTCCATGGTCGGCGCGGGCGCCCTCTCCGGGTGCACTTACGACGATAGCTGCTACGACGAACGCCTCTGCCTCACGCCACCGAAGTCGCTCTGTGACGGCGATCCAGCCGCGGCGATGGCGCTCGACGAATGCGGGGTGTTCGTCAGCGAGCAGGGCGACGACGACAGCGCCGGTACGAAGGGCGCGCCGGTGAAGACCTTGCAACATGCGATCGGCCTCGCCGCGCACGGGCGAGGCCCCGGCGAGCCGCCGACCCGGCGCGTGTACGCGTGCGGCGGGTTGTTCGAGGAGAAGGTCGCGCTGCCCTCGGGGGTCGACCTCTGGGGCGGGCGTCTCTGCGATGACGGCGACGATTGGTCGTACGAGGGGTCGTTCGGCGGGCCGGATCACCCGACGATCATCGCTCCGCCAGCGGGGATCCCGCTGCGGGTGATCACGGGAGAAGAAGGCGACACGACGTCGATGGTCTTTGGCGTGCGCGTCAAGGCAGCGGATGCGTCCGCGGACGATGGCAAGTCGTCCATCGCGATGATCCTGAGCGCCGGGGCCAGGGCGATCGTGCGGGAGAGCGACATCCTCGCGGGCGACGGCAAGAACGGAGAGCCGGGCGAGGACGCGCCGAGCTTTCGCGCGAGCTCCGGCGTGGTGGGGAACAACGGCGTGGACGCCTGCACCGCGGACGCGGCGCCGGGCGCCCTTCCGGTCGTGACCGTGTGCGACGATGGCATCGAGTCGAGGGGTGGCTACGGGGGCGACGGCGGCCTCGATACGGGCGGCGATGGTGTTTCAGGGCTGCCTGAGCCGGTCGGCAATCCGCCCGAGCGTGGCCTGGGCGGCTCCGGCGCGTCCAGCATGGCGTGCACGCCGGGGGAGAAGGGAGCAAAAGGCACCGATGCAGAGCGCGCGGCTGGCGCGGCTGGCGCTGGTCTCCTGGACGTCGACGGATGGGTCGGCGTCCGCGGGGAGGACGGAAAGAAGGGCGGCGTCGGTCAGGGCGGCGGCGGGGGTGGCGGCGGCAAAGGGCGCGACGACATGACCGCGTGTCCGCCCGGTCGGCCACAGGGCGGTGCGGCCGGCGGATCGGGGGGGGGCGGCGGCTGCGGGGGCAAAGGGGGCAAGGGCGGCGACTACGGCGGCGCGAGCATCGCGATCGTGGCGTTGCAAGGGAGCGCCATCACGGTCGAGGCCGGCAGCAAGGTCCTCGGGGGCAAGGGCGGCGATGGCGGGGTCGGCGGAACGGGCCAGTGGGGAGGCTTCGGCTTCGCCGGAGGCCTTGGCGGAAACGCTCGTCTGACCGAGACGGCGCCCGCATGCCGCGGTGGCGGCGGCGGCAATGGCGGTCGCGGAGGCGATGCGGGCGGCGGTCTCGGGGGGCACTCGCTCGGCATCGGCTCCGTGGGCGCCTCCGTGGCCCTCTCGGAGAAGGCGACGGTTTTGCCCGGACAAGCCGGCAAGGGAGGGAGCGGCGCCAATTCAGTCGGGGAAGTAGACGCCGGCCAAGGGGAAGGCGGGATCACAACGTTCTGGTACCGATTCGATGCGCCAACCCCGGAACCGCCTCGATGAACCGCCCTGTGCTGGCGGCGCACGTCAGGAGACGCACATGAAAAAAAGCACCGCGGCGACCTTGGTCCTTCTGCTGTCCCCGTGGCCGACCGGCTGCGGAACTGTGCCCGACGTGAACGATCCTGGCGTGACACCTTGTGAAGGCACCTCGTGCGAGGACGAATCGCCCCCGGAATCGGTGTGCATCGAGCACGTCGCCGCTGACGTCCTCGACGACGGCTGCGGCGTGTTCCTCGCCGGAAACTACGGTGGCGGCGACGACAGGAACCCTGGCACGAAGGCGAAGCCGGTGTACACCGTCGCGCGCGCCGTCGAGCTCGCGCGCGCTGGACGAGGGCGAGTGTTCGTCTGCAACGAGGGATTCGTGGTCGATCAGATCAGGGTGCCCTCCGGCGTGGATCTCCGCGGGGGCTTCCACTGCCGGAAATGGGTGCGCGACCCCCTGCTCCCGTGGAGCCAGTTTACTCACAAGGGGATCCGCGGTCCCTTGGTGATCGTCGAGCCCGCCGCCCCAGACGACAGGGGGGCCGCGGACGGGGTGTCGACGCTCGCCGATCTCTACCTCCCGAGCTGGGGACCGATCGGCGTGCTCGTCCAGTCGAGCACGGCAGTGGAGATCCTGCGGAGCGAGATCTCCGCCAGCGGAGGATGGGGAGGCGTTGATGGCGAAACGTGGCCGACCAAGCAACCGGCCGCACCGGATGGCAACTTCGGTAAGGACGCGTGCTCGGCGACCGTCGTCGCCGGCGGCGCTGCGGTCGTGAACCGGTGCGAGAACGGGCTCACGAGCGTTGGCGGCAAGGGAGGGGACGGGCGGCCCGACAGCGCGGAGGATGGAGGCGATGGTGAACCCGCCGACCCTGCGTCGCCCGTAAGAGGTGGTACCGGGGAGCAGGACAACCGCAGTTGCGAGCTCGGATTCACCGGCGGCCCGGGGGCTCCGGGGACCCAGGGCGTGCCCGGCAAGGGCATCGGGCACCTCACGGAGACAGGATGGGAGGGCGAGGCGGGGGGCCAGGGGACCTGGGGCACGCCGGGCCAGGGCGGCGGTGGCGGCGGCGGTGCTCGGGGCGGGCTCGCCCTGTGCGGCGTGGCCTCCAAGGGAGGCCCAGGAGGAGGCTCGGGCGGGGCCGGCGGTTGCGGAGGCCGAGGAGGCCGCGGCGGAGCGAACGGAGTGCCGTCCATCGGCGTCCTCGCGCTTCACGCCCGGGTGACCGTGCGCGACACCAAGATCACGGCGGACTATGCCGGCAACGGCGGCGACGGCGGGCCCCCCGAGGAAGGCGGCAGAGGCGGCAGAGGCGTACGGGGCGGAGCGCTGGGGAATGGATTCTACTCCTGTCTCGGCGGCCCTGGCGGCGAAGGGGGGCCCGGCGGCTACGGCGGCCCGGGGCGCGGCGGCGACTCGATCGGCGTCGCCTACCTCGACGAGGACCAGCTCACGCTCGAGAACGTCACCATCGAGACCGGACAGCCAGGCATAGGCGGCATCAGCTGGAATCACGATGGCACGACGACGATGGGCCCGAGCGGTGAGGCCCACCCGACGCTTCGCTTCCCCGAATAGCCAAAGGCACCTCCTGGGAGAACGGCACGGACCTCCACGACGGCTGCGAAGAAGCTTCGGGCTCCGAGTCCACGGGCCAACTCGCCACGAAGCTGGAGTCTCTGACACGGGCGACGATCGGCGCGCCAGCTCCGGCGCGCTCCGTGGTAGGATCTCATCATGGCCGAGCTCATGCCGACGCCGGACGCCGCGCTGTCGCATCGCCTCGGAGCGCGTCCGGCGCTCGGGGCACGCGCGCAGGAGCTCTTCGAGGAGCTCTCCCCCTACCGCGGCGACGGGCTGCGCAACCACTGTCTTCGCGTGTTCCACTTCACGATGCTGCTCCTCGAGCGCCGCCGCCAGAAGGCCGATCCCGACCTGCTCCACGCGCTGGCGATGATTCATGATCTCGGGCTGCTGTGCCCGGACGAGCAGGGCGGAGACTACATGCAGCGCACCCGCTCGCTGTTCCACCGCGCCTTCGCCGCGAAGTCGTTCGAGCTCTCCCCGCACGACCTGCGCGTGGCCGACGAGTGCCTCCTCTACAACCATCGCCTCCGCCCGACGCCGGCGTTGTGCCCTGAATCGACGGCATTCCGGCAGTCGGTGTGGATGGACCACTCCCTCGGTGTGCGCCGCTACGACCTCGACGCCGCCTCGGTGCGCGACGGCTTCGCGCGTTATCCGCGGGGCGACTTCAACGCGGTCCTCCTCGACTTCGCCCGGCGCGTCCTGACGCGCGAGCCCTGGACCCTCGTCGACGGCATCTTCATGTGAGGGGTAAACCGCATGTCGACCCTGCGTGGCGCCATGTTCCGGGACCCCGCCGACGCGCGGCGGCTCGCCGTCGTCGCGGCAGCCGAGGTGCTCCTCCTCGGGATCGGCGTGTGGAGCGGAGGCGGCGCCCTCGCCGGAGCGCTCTTCTGGGCGGCTGGCCTCGCGGGATGGACATTGATTGAGTACCTGCTCCACCGCTTCCTCTTCCACCTGCCGGCGGAGCACCCGCTCGCGTTCCTCGGCGCCCGTATCCACCTGGCGCACCACGAGCTCCCTGACCAGACGCCGATCGTCAAACCCCCCGCTGCCACGCTCGGAGCCTTCTCCGCCGGCTTCTGCGCGACCGCGGTGGCCGCGGGGGCCTCTCGCGCCGCGCCGCTCTGGGCCGGGCTGGTCGCCGGCTATCTTCTCTATGAGCTCTCCCATCTCGCGGCGCACCTGCTCAGCGACGCGGATCACCCTCTTCCGGCGCAGCGCCGCCATCACCTCCGGCACCACGCCGCGCCGCGCGCGCGCTTCGGGGTGAGCTCCGCGCTCTGGGACCGAGCGTTCGACACCGGGCGCGAGGCAGACCAGTGAGCGCGTCTGACCAGAATGGCTCGCCCGACCCCGCCCCGCTCGACGATCCGGGTCGGGCCGAGCTGCGGCGGCGCCGGGTCATGTCGATGCCACGGTGGTACTCTCCCTGGCTCCACCTCGCGAGCACGGTCGGCCTCGGGTGTGGGCTCGCGGCGCTCTCGCTGACGCGGTTGCATGGCCTGCGGACCTGGGAGCTCGCCGCGATTCCGCTTTTCTTCGTCTTTTGCAATGCCGTCGAGTGGCGGGCGCATCGGGGTCTGCTCCACCGGAGGCGGCGCTTCCTCGAGGCGTTCTACGACCGGCACACGCCGGTTCACCACCGCGTGTTCGTCGAGCACGACATGGCGATCCGCACACCGCGTGAGCTCGGCTTCGTGCTGATCCCGTCGTACGGCATCGCGGGTGTCTTCGCGCTGACGCTCCCGCTCGCGCTCGCCCTCAGCGCGGCCGGTCAAGGCAACCTCGCGTCGCTCTTCGTGGCGACGTGCATGGCGTACATGGTGCTGTACGAGTGTCTCCACCTCTCGTACCACCTCCCGCCCGACGGCAGGATAGGCCGCAGCCGCGTCGTGGCACGGCTCCGGCGCCACCACGGCGCGCACCACCGGCCGTCGTTGATGCGGCAGTGGAACTTCAACGTCACCTTCCCCCTCTGGGATCTGGTACGCGGGACGTACTACCGCGGCGACGCCACGGAGGCGACGACCCGGGATGAGCGCTCCAGAGCAGCGCTCGAGCGCCTCGAACGGTGATGTCAGCGCCCGGGAACCGCCGGGCGGATCCGGCGGTCGCGCAGCTCAACTTCCCGTTCGGCCAGCTCTTCTCGCTCGTTCCGAGAGAGAGCGATGACGCCGTGGAGGCCTTCCTGGTCCGCGGTAGGGGCAAGGCTGCCGATCGGCTCAGCATCCCGGAGCTCTGATCGCAGCGCCGCGCCCTCGCCGACACAGACTTGTTGCACACTGGCCCGTCCAGCTCCTTTACGTTCCGCCCGCCGAACGACACGGGCCGTCCAGGATCGTCCGACGGCCACGTGAGAGGAGGGAGCGGCATGGATCTTCCAACGTGCATGGCGGTGCGACGTGCGGTGAGGCATGGCGCGGTGCAACCAGGCACCAGCGCGACGACGAGCGTCGGGCTCGGGGCGTTCGGCGCGCTCGTGGCGCTCTTCGCGGCGTGCGGGGACGGCGGCGACGACGGAACGGCCGCGGCCCGAGGGCCCTGCGGCGGCGTGTTCTGCGCCGCGGATCAGTACTGCAACTACCCGCCAGGCGACTGCGGAGAGGGCGGCGTCGTCCCGGGGAATTACGGCGTCTGCCAGGAGCGGCCCGCGTCGTGCGACACCGCCACGCCGCGCGAGGTCTGCGCCTGCGACGGGCGCTCCTACGCCAACGCCTGTGAGGCCGCCCGGGCCGGCGTGAGCGTCGGCAACGGCGAGGAGTGCGCGGGCGCAGCGCCACCGGGGACGTTCGCCTGCGGAAGCTACTTCTGCCGATCGGACAGCGAGTACTGCCAGACCATCGAGGATCAACACGACGAGCTGTTCCGGCTGCCGCCGCAGAGCTCCTGCAAAGCGGTCGCCGTCGCCTGCGCGTCGGAGCCCTCCTGCGCCTGCCTGATCGACGTGGTCAAGCCGGCTGGCAGCAGCGACAAAAGGGAGTGCACCACCGCGCCGACCTGCACGCAGGACGCATCCGGCAATTTCGCCCTCCGGTGCGCCGGCGATCTCTACTGAGCTGCCATCGCGAGCGGCGGGATCTGCCTCGCTCACACCTACGTTCGAGATCAGGAGAAAGGGTAGACAGGCTCATGCAGAATTCGCGCACGCGAGAGGACGCAGGCACACACGAACACCGAGAGACGAGCTGGTCGAGACGTTCGAAGGGCGCCCTCAGCTCCGCCCTGCCGGCGCTCGTGGTCATCCATGCCTGCGGCGCCAGTGACGGGTACATCGAGGAGGTCCTGGAGACGCGGCAGACGCTGACCACGATCTCCTTCCAGCAGGGGTCGCTCCCGAGCTCGTCGTACGCCGACTCGACCGACGCGACCCTCCGGCAGGCCGCCGCCAGCACGAACTACGGCGGAGCCACCACGTGCGAGGCCGACGGCGACGACGGCTCGGGCGTGGACAAATCTTGCCTGCTGAAATGGGCCCTCTCCGGCATCCCCGCGGGGAGCATCGTCCAGTCGGCGTCGATCACCCTCCAGGTCACGGACGGCTCCGCGAACACGTACAGCGTCTACGAGGTGAAGCGCTCGTGGAACGAGTCACAGGTCACCTGGAACAACGCGACGTCCACGACGGCGTGGGCCACCGCGGGCGCGATGGGCTCGACCGATCGCGGAAGCCTCGTGGGCAGCGTCACCGGCAGCGCCGGCGCCAGGACGATCACGCTGAACGCGGCCGGCGTGGCGCTCGTCCAGGCGTGGGTCGACGGGACCTCCAACGACGGCATTCTCATCGCGAGCACGTCGAACACCGATGGCATCGACTTCGCGTCCTCGGAGCACGCCACCGTGGCGCAGCGGCCCAAGCTCACGATCACGTATGGCGCGCCCGGCGGCGGCGCGGGCACGCCGACCGATCCCGATCTCCTGATCGCCTTCATCGGCGACCAGGGCGCGAACGGCAACTCGGACGCGGTGCTCAACCTGATCAAGGACGAGGGCGCCGCGGCCACCATCCACAACGGTGACTTCGACTACGCGAACAACCCGACCGCGTGGGACAACCGGATCAACAGCATCCTCGGCGCGAGCTATCCTTACTTCGCGATCATCGGCAACCACGACGCCGCGGCCTGGGGCGGCGCGAGCGGCTACGCCAGCAAGATCCAGGCTCGCCACGCGGCCGTGCCGTCAATGAACTGCACAGGCGAGCTCGGCGTCAAGTCGACGTGCAACTTCCGCGGGCTGCACATCATCCAGTCCTGCGTCGGGACGAGCGAGCTCCGGTCGACCTGCGCCGCCAACGCGGCCGACCAGGTGGACTTCATCCGCGACTCGCTCGCCGCCGACAGCTCGATCTGGTCCATCTGCAACTGGCACAAGAACCAGAACGACATGCAGGTCGGCACCAAGGGCAACGAGGTCGGCTGGAGCGCGTACCAGGAGTGCATGAACGCCGGCGCCATCGTCTCGACCGGCCACGAGCACTCCTACTCGCGCACGCTGACCCTGACCGACGTCGGCAACGCCGCGACCGGCCACGGCAAGACAGGCGCCTACGACCTCGTGGAGCTCGGCCCGAGCCGCAACTTCGTGTTCGTCTCCGGCCTCGCCGGCGTCGGCATCCGCGACTACGACGCGGCCAGCCACGACGACGACACGTGGTGGGCCTCCTACTACGCCGGCGACAAGTGGAAGAAGAACAACGTGGTCATGTCGGGCACCGCCGCCTATGGCGCCCTGTTCATCCGCTTCCACGTCGGCGGGGATCCGAAGCGCGCGACGGCGTACTTCAAGGACGTGAACGGCCGCCTCGCGGACGAGTTCACGATCCAGGTCCAGTAAACCCGGGCGGCCCCCGGCGAACCTGCGGGATCCGTGGATTCCGCCGGGAAAAAGCCCGCACCTCGCAGCCGGGCGGGGCAGACAGCCCGATCAGCGAGAAGAACGTGCCGAACGTGTTGTCCTCGAAGCAGCTGTCGTGCGTGTCCGGCACGGTGAGCAGCGTCAGGTCGCTCGCGGCAAAGTAGAAGGGGTTCTCGGCGGGCGATCCTGGGTCCAGGCCGTTGCCCGCCACCGTGTTGCCCGCCACGTGGTTGTCGCGGGCGTCCTGGTCCAGCAGGTACGGAGCGGTGATGGACGGATCCGTCCGGCAGTCGAGGTTCGGCACGCCGCTGGCCACCGCACAGTAGTCCGCGATGGCGATACCCGAGAGCTTGTTGCCGAAGACACGGTTGCCCGAGATCTCCGACTCGTCCACGCCGACATAGAGAACCCCGATTCCGGGCGGGATGGCCGCCAGGATGCTCCCTGGCCGCGCCGTGTTCGGCCTGTTGTTGTCGACCACGTCGTTGTTGCGAACGTCGATTCGCCTGGCGCCCGCCCGGACGTCAAAGATGCCCGGCAGCAACACGACCGAGAACCCCAGGGCGTTGTTCCTGGCCACGTTGTAGCGGAGATCGACATCATCGCTGTTCGACACCTCGAAGCCGTTGGTGTTGTCTTCGACCAGGTTGTGCGTGACCCGGACGTCCTCGGAGGTCTCGACCCAGATGCCGCTGTCATTGGCGCCCGTGGCCTTGCTCAGCGCGATGAGCCCGTTGCGCGATCGGGTGGGGAAGATCCCGTAGCTCTTGTTGTTGTCCGAGTGGACGTCCACGATCCGGAAGCCGTCGACGCGCTCCGTGAACAGGCCGTTGTTGACGAAATTGCGGATGGTGATGCCGCGGATCTCGACGTCGTAGAGGACAGGCTCGCCGCTCGTCGCGGCGCTGTGGATGCCAGGCTTGAGCTCGAACGGCGGCGCCATGCTCTCGTGGCAACCCATGCAGTCGTTGCGCTCGCTGGGCACGACGACGATCCCGTTGCGCTGGCCGCCGGCGTTCTCGAGGACGACGCGCTTCGTCGGGGTGTTCTGCCCGATGAGCGAGAGGCCGCTCTTGTTGATGATCAGGCCGTTGGTCGCACTGGCGGTCTCCCGGTACACGCCTGCCAGGACGAGGATCCTGGCCCCGTCGTTCGCCTGGTCGATCGCTTCCTGGATCGACTGGCCGGGCCGGACGACGATGGTCTGGCGCTCGTCCCGGCCGGCCGGGAGCAACCTCTCCTCCGCCGGCGGTGGTGCATGACAGCGCTGGCAGCCGGCGTTCTCACCGGACCCGAACATCGTTCCATACGGCGCGGTCCACTCCGCCAGCGTCGCGTCAGAGGCGTGGGCCCGCGCAGAGGCGAGGCATGCAGAAGCTCCCCCCGATACCGCACACAGCACGACCAGCACGGCGCGATTGCAGTTCATGGAACTCCCCTCTGCGATCCCGACGATCCGCGGCATGCAGTTGCCCGCGCTGCGTCTACGACAGCTGAGCGCGGATTTTCTGCATGTCACGATATACCATGCCTTCCGCTTGCCAGCAAACCATGGTGCTTCACCACGTCAGCGGACCGCCACGCCTGGAGGCGAAAACTGGCAACGAGCCCCGAGGATCCAACTTCTTTCAGATTGTTCGATTCATCCCGGACGGGTCCCATGGAAGCGTGTCCACGGAGCGCCTGGGACAGTTGCACGTACGGGCGCTCGTGATGGGTGATACGTCAACTGGGCACTACGCAGGCGCAGAGCACCCAACGATACCCCGCTGACACCGTGACACCGCTCGCGTGCCCGCTCGCTTGAGTGATGCTCGGGTGGCGGCGCGGTGGTCGGCCAAGCTCGACATGGGGTGGCTGGCAAGTCTCCTCCGGAGCGGCGCGTCAAGAAGGCGGGCGCAGGGCCACGGTATTGTTCGATGTGGATTCCAATTTCGGGATCGACGCTCGCCTCGCGCCGGTTCATTTGAGTTGACATGGGCAATGTGAACGTTCACAATTTTGTCTCAGGGTATCGTTTCGCTTTGTCCCGGGTAGCCGTCGTGCGCACCGGACTCTTGGTCCTTTGTACCGGGATCGATCTCTGCGCCGGCTCCGCTCGGGTGTCGTGAACGCAAGCCGTGACGAGATCGCGGGGGCTCGCCTGCGCTGGGCTCGCTCAGGTGGAGCCGATCCAGGTGAGACAATCGTGGCGGAGGGAACAGCATGGCGATGGGTAGGACGAGATCGTGGTTCGGATTGACGATGACGGCGTGCCTCGCCGGCGCGTGCGGCGGCGCGCAGGCCGTCGACACGCCCCCTGCGGCAGCGCCGCCTGCGCCTGCGCCGGCGGCGGCCCCCGCGGCGGACGCCGCTCCAGCGGCCCCGGCCGCCAGATCCGAGCCACCTGGTGGTGAAGCCGTGAACGCAAAGCCCGCTTCCGTCTCCAAGGCGCCCTTCGGCAACGCCGATGGCAAAGAGGTGATCCTCTACACGCTCACGAACGCGAACGGCCTGGTCGCGAAGGTGATGACCTACGGCGCGACGGTGACCGAGCTCCACGTCCCCGACAGGACAGGGAAGATGGGCGACATCGTCCTCGGCCACGACAACCTTGACGGGTACCTGAAGAGCAGCCCGTACTTCGGGGCGACGGTCGGCCGCGTGGCCAATCGCATCAAGAACGCGCAGTTCCAGCTCGATGGCAAGACCTACAAGCTCTCCGCGAACAACGGCGCCCACACGCTGCACGGCGGCAAGAAGGGCTGGGACAAGGTGGTCTGGGACGCAGAAGCGACCGAGACGCCGGACGGCCCGTCCATCAAGCTCACGTACGTATCGAAGGACGGGGAAGAAGGATACCCCGGCACGGTCAACGCGACCACGACCTACACGCTCACCAACAAGAACGAGCTCAGGGTCGAGATGTCGGCCACGACCGACAAGACAACGATCGTCAACATGGCCCACCACGGCTACTTTAACCTGGGAGGGCACGGCTCGGGCTCCGTCGCCGACCAGGAGCTGACGCTGCACGCCGACAGCTACACCCCGCCGGACGCCACCGGCGTCCCCTCGGGCCAGATCAAGCCCGTGAAGGGGACGCCGCTCGATTTCACCGCCGCCAAGCCGATCGGCAAGGACCTGGAGGCGATGGGCGGCAAGCCGGTCGGATTCGACCACAACCTCGTCGTCAGCGGCGACCCGCACAAGCTCCGCGAGGCGGCTCGGGTCAAGGATCCGAAGACCGGCCGGGTGCTGACGATCGAGGCCGATCAGCCGGGGATCCAGTTCTATACCGGCAACTACCTCGACGGGTCGATCAAGGGCAAGGGCGGCGCGGTGTACAACCAGTACAGCGGATTGTGCCTCGAGCCGCAGAAGTTCCCGAACTCGATCAACGTCCCGGCCTGGAAGAACGAGGTCATCCTCAAGCCCGGCCAGCGCTACGCGCAGACGGCCGTCTTCCGGTTCACCACCGAGTAGCTCGTCGGCGGTCACCCGCGCTGCCTCGCGGCGCCTGCGCGCTCACGCGAACGTCACAATCGGCTTTACGTCCGCCGCCGGCGCACGAGCGCCACGGCCCGACGTCGGCGCCGCGCACGCCAATGGCGGGCGGCAACTTCATCCCAGGAGGCTCCATGACCCGCTCGATCCCGTGCAGTATCTCGCTCCTTGTCGCGCTTTCAATCGCTGCTTGCGGGTCCGACAACGACGCCGCCGACGGCTCGGGCGGCAGCGGAGGAAAAGGAAGCAGCAGCAGCTCTTCGAGCAGCAGCAGCAGCAGCAGTCCTTCGAGCAGCAGCAGCAGCTCTTCGAGCAGCACCGGCAGCACCTCGGGCGCGGGCGGCACGGACGACCCGAACCCGAGCGGCGGGGGAGGACAGGGCGGGACGGTCGATCCGGTCGGCACCGAAGGCGACGGCGATTTCGAGATCGGGCCTGACTACCGGGACGCCCCGGAGATCAAGAGGATCGACGGCGTTCCCCAGGGGCGGACGTTCACGTTCTCCCTCTCGTCCCGGGAGAGCGAGATCTTCACCGGCCACGATCCCACGTTGAACGCCAACGCCAAGGGGGATTTCAACCGCCGCGTGGAGGTCGCGATCCCGGCGACCTACGTCGACGGCGCGGAGGCGCCGTTCATGGTCGTCCAGGACGCGCGGGACAGGAACGAGATCATCAACACGATCAACAACTTCGTCGCGGATCGGGACAACCCCTTCCCGAGCGTCATCACCATCTTCGCCGCGAGCGGAGGGGGCGACTCGTACGGCAGCGAGCGGGGGCTCGAATACGATACCATGTCGGACGCTTATCAGAGGTTCGTCGATACGGAGCTCCTGGAGGCGGTCAAGAACGACCAGGCCGTCCGCGCCGCGTACCCCAACCTGAAGTTCACGAGCAACCCGGACGGCCGCGCCTCGTACGGGTGCAGCTCGGGCGGGGCGGCGGCGCTGACCATGGGCTGGTTCGGCCACGACACCTACCGCAAGATCGTCACCTACGCCGGCACGTTCGTCGACCAGCAGAACCCCGTCGCGCCCACCGAGGCCGAGTATCCCGACGGCGCCTGGGAGTACACGGAGGGGCTCATCCGGGACAGCCCGCCCAAGCCGTTGCGCGTCTTCCTGCAGGTCGGCGAGAACGACCTCGGCAGCACCCGGGATGAAGCCAGCCACCACAACTGGGTGATGGCGAACCAGCGCGTGGCGGCGGTCCTCAAGGAGAAGGGGTATCATTACCGCTTCGTCTACGCGAAGGGCGCCGGCCACTGCGACGGGAGGGTGATCAAGCAGACGCTCCCCGACACGCTGCGCTGGATGTGGCGGGGCTATCCGGTCGATTGACGACACGGGCCGGTGGCCTTGGGGGCAGCCCGCGAGCGCCCCGCACGACGCGCCGACGCACAGCGTCGTGAAGCGGACGGTCCGACGCTCGATCATGGATGTCGCTCCAGGGGAAATCAGGGCATCGGGATGACGAAGGTGGTGACGGAAAAGGCCGGGACCGTGACCACCAGGCGATAGCCTTCGATCGCCATGTCGGGGAGCCGATCGAGGTCCTCCGTGCGCGAGGTGCGGTGCACCTCCGCGGCGGGGCCGACCGCGGGGAGCCGGGTGAGATCGAGCGTGTAGCCGCGGCTCGCGCTGCGATCGCCGTTGCGGACCACGAGCGAGAGAGAGCCCCCGTCAGCGCTGACCGCGGCCACCATGTCCTCGCTGTCGACGTCGACGAAGCGCGCGCCGGGCCGGATGTAGCGGCTGAAGCCGGCATGCATGTAGAAGCGCTTGATGGGAGCGAAGGACTGCTCGCGGTCGTTCAGCGTGAAGCTCGCCCAGCTGCGCGACGGATCGCCCGACTGCCAGTCCACCCAGGCCTCCGGCTTCAGCTCGCGCAGATCGTCGATGATGCGCTCCGCCATGAACAGCGCCGCGTCCGTGTCGTCGCTGATGTTCTGCCCGAGCGGCCCCGACTCCGATTGCCACAGCCGCTTGCCGAGCCTGGTCGCCAGCCGCCGGAGCTCGCCGCGCTGGCTGCCGGCGTAGGAGTGGACGTTGAGCTGCTGGAAAGCGGCGAGCGTCCCCTCGCCGAAGGCGCCGATGTTCCGGACGGCGTCATCCATGCTGTTCTCGTCCGACGCGCTGACCGCCGTCTCGCCGAGGCCCTTGCTGGTCAGCTGCTTGGCCACCTCCTGGAGGATCTTCTCCTGACTCGCCCGGTCGAAGTGGCATCCTTCCTGGGAGCCGTTCGATTTCCACCAGTCGGCGAAAGGCTCGTTCAGCGGCTCGAGCGTGCGAAAGGTGATCCCGTGCTCGTCCCTGTAGTGACGGACGACCTCCGTGAGGTAGTGGGCGAAGTCGTCGTAATGGTCCGCCTTGAGGTTGTCCTTGCCGTTGCTGCTGCCCGAGGCGCAACCGCTGTTCGTCATCCAGTAGGGGGGAGAGTTGGAGAACGCCTCGAAGATCAGATCCGCTCCGCGCTCCGCGATGCGCAGGAGGATGGCGCGCTGCCTTTCGTCGTTCGCCCACGTGAAGGCCCCGTCGGCGCTCTGGAATCCAGGCATCTCGCGGTGCTCCTTCATGTGCTCGTGGGACGGGTTCTCCCCGCCGCCGATGTTGTAGCGGAAGACGTTGTATCCGAGGCCATTCACCGGATCGACGACCGCTTCGACCACGGCGTTGCGCCTGGCTTCCTGCCATCCGCCCACGTGATCGGCCCACCAGCACAGGCTGGTGCCCCAGCCCTCGAAGGACTGGTGCATCACGTCCGTGTCGACCCGGACGAGCTCCGTGCCCGGAGCGGCGGTCACCGTGGGGCGAGGCTCGCTCGGTGAGCCCCCGCTCGCGCCCGACGAGCCGCCGCTGGCCGAAGCCGCGCTCGCCGCCCCTGCCCCGCCGGAGCCCGCCGGCGCCCCGCCGGAGCCCGCCGGCGCCCCGCCGGAGCCCGCGGCTCCTCCTGCTCCGGTCGAGGGCGCGCCGCCGCTTCCACCGTTCGACCCGGCCTCGTCCGAGGGAGCTGCCGAATCACGACCGCAGCCCGATACGAGGACCAGGGTGATCGCAAGGAGGGACGAGGTTCTCGACGTCCTGGTCATCATGGGGTCGTCCCCGAGCGCCGGCGACCGGTCGCTCCACGGTGAGAGGTCTCAACAGCTCTCTCAGGTGGCCGATGACCTGTCCGGCCGGGCAAGGCGCCGAACAGGCAGCGTCTTCCCGAGAACCGCAACATTAGAGCATGGCGGCCCGGAGCGTGGAAGATGGGACCCGAGCCGATCCCATATTCCCGCCCTCATGTAGTTCTCTTGCGCTGTTTCACGCGACTCAGCGCGTCAAGGCTCCAGCGCGTCAGGGATCCAGGGTGGCGGGGGGAAGCGCGTGCCTCGGCAGCTGTTCGCAGACCCCACCGTACCGGGGCGGTTGTGCGACCTCGTCCGCAGCTTAACCGGATCGAGCCGAGGGCGGGACTTGGACCAGCGGCTGGAAGGGCTCTACGGGTCGTTGTCGCCACCGAGTCCTGGTGCTAGCCATGATCACGAGAGCGGCTGCGGGGAATTGAGTCATCTAGCCAAGGAGGCGCTGTGCGTTTAACTTTGTTAAAACTTTTTACTATCTCTTTAGGGTTCGTCGCCGTGGGGTGCGCGGGGCCGGACGATTCATCTGCTGAGACCGGGGCGGGGGGCAGCTCGTCTGGGACGGGCGGCGTGACCGCGGGCAGCACCGGCACCACAGGCACCACAGGCACCACCGGCACCACCGGCACCACGACGGGCCCGGGCGGGTCGACAACGAGCGGGACCACGGGCAGCACCACCACGAGCGGGTCGACGACGAGCGGGGCCGGGGGCTTCGACGGGTCCGGGGGCGGAAGCACCACGACAACGAGCAGCTCGACAACGAGCAGCTCGACAACGAGCAGCTCGACAACGAGCACCACGACCGCGAGCAGCACCACGTCCACGACCGGGACCGGCACACCCACCCGGTGCACGGAAGCCGACCTGGAGGTCTGCAGCGACAGGACAGGCATGCACTGCGGGCTCACCTTCGAGTACTGGAAGGACCGAGGAAACGGGTGCCTCGTCAACACGGCGGATGGCTTCAGCGTAGAGTGGAGCAACATCAACAACCTGCTGGGCCGTAAAGGCTTGAGGCCGGGCGGGAAGAACAATATCGTCACCTACGAGGCCGACTACCGGCCGAACGGCAACTCCTACCTGTCTGTCTATGGGTGGACGAGGAACCCGCTCATCGAGTATTACATCGTCGATAGCTGGGGCAACTGGCGTCCGCCGGGCGGAGAAGGGTTCGTGGGCACCGTCAGCAGCGACGGAGGCACCTACGACATCTACAAGACCCAGCGAGTCAACCAGCCCTCCATCGACGGCAATGCGACTTTCTATCAGTTCTGGAGCGTCCGGCAGCAAAAGCGCACGAGCGGAACCATCACCGTCGGCAACCACTTCGACGCGTGGGGGAAGCAGGGGCTGACCCTGGGGACCTTCTATGAGGTCTCGCTGGTCGTGGAAGGCTATCAAAGCAGCGGCAGCGCCGATGTGAAGCTCTCGATCGAGTGAGCGCCGAGCCCTGAGCATCGTTTCGGCCAACAGCCGTTCCTGAACGGAGCGACGACGGGCAGCTGAAGCATCCCCTCGAATCTTTCGGGGGGAGAATTCACAGGGAGGCGGGGAGATGGGGAGTGACATCCCGACGATCTCACCGTCTCCCTGTTCAGTTTCCCGGCAAGATGCCGACCGATGCCGACCCATGAGGGGGTTGTTCAGGACGACGACACGCGCCCCGCCGAGGCGCTCGCCGCCCTGCGCGCCCCGAGCGCCGGCCGCGCCGGCCCGCTCGTGCGGCGCTCGAAGGTGGACCGCCCGTCGGGTACGCTGCGGGCCGGACATGAAACAGCACGCGCCGCGCTCCCCTGACGCCCCGGCCCCCGGGGCCCACGCGAACGCGCCCTCTCTGCCGTCGACGCCGCCTTCCAGCGCCACGACGCAGGTCCACAAGACGCGCGTCCCGGAGGCCTTCGGAGAGGCGCCCACGATCATGTACATGCCGGGCGACGAGCCCGATCGCTCGCCGGGCCACGCCCCGCCCCACGCGGCCGGTCAGGCCCGAACTCCGCCGACCGACGAGGCCACCCTGCGCATGCCGACCAGGGCCGGCGCCCAGGCCGGGGACGAGGCCACCCTGCGCATGCCCTCCAGGGCCGGCGCCCAGACCGGGGACGAGGCCACCCTGCACATGCCGCCCAGGGCCAGCACCCCGGGCGGGGAGCACGACGACCGCACGCTCAAGATGCCCGACCGGCAAGCGCGCGGCGGGGCAGCGGACGAGGACAACGCGCCGACCGTCAAGGCCGAGCCCAAGGCGTCCTACGTCGACCTGAACGCCGAGGACGAGGGCAAGCCCGGGGACCTCCGATCGTCCGCCCGCGCCTTCCTCAAGCGCCACCACAAGAAGCTCTGGTGGCTGCACACCGCGTATGCGCTCAGCCTCGGCGCCTTCGTGGTGACCTTCGCGCAGAAGGGGTTCCAGCACGCGCGCTTCCTCGCGGTCACGGTCAGCGTCGCCTGGCTGCTCGTGCTCCTCTTCTTCCGGCTCTTCGGCACCGGCGCCCGACAGGACTTCGCGACGGCGTGGCGCGGCGCCCGGCTGCGCTTCCTCGTGATGACCTATGTCCTGAAGAACCTCTATCAGGGCATGCTCTTCTTCCTCCTCCCGTTCTACTGGAAGAGCGCCAGCCTGGACGCGCCGAACCGGTGGTTCGTCCTCCTCCTCGCCGCCTGCGCGGTGCTCTCGACGCTCGATCTCGTCTTCGACCGCGTGCTCATGCGCTGGAAGACCCTCGCCTCGGTGTTCTACGGGGTGACGCTGTTCGCGTGCCTGAACCTCGTCATCCCCGCGCTCCTCCCCGACACCCGCACGCTGTACACGCTGCTCTCCGCCGCCCTCGTGTCCGTGCTCGGCTTCTGCACGCTGCACCTGCCGTTCGGGGCCCTCTGGAGCCGGATGGGCGCCGTGTTCCTCGTCGTCGCGATGGCCGCCGGGGTCGGGCTCGCCTACGGGACGCGCGAGCTCATCCCGCCCGTCCCGATGCACCTGTCCTCCGCGGCCGTGGGCCCCTCGGTGCTCCCGGACGGACGTCTCGCCATGTCCGTGAAATCGCTTGATTTTTCTGTGATTCGCGAGCTCCGCGCGGTGACCGACGTGGTGGTGCCGGGCGGCGACGGCGATCGGCTGCTCCACGTCTGGCGGCGCGAGGGGCGCGAGGTCCTCCGCGCGCCGGAGGAGACGCTGCGGGTGCCCGGGCCGGAGGGGGCGGTGCGGCTCAAGTCGCAGCTCGTGGGCGGGAGCCTGCCGCGCCGCCTGGCCGGGCGCTGGACGGTGGATGTCGAGACCGAGGACGGCCAGCTCGTCGGCCGCACCGCGTTCGAGGTGACGGAATGAGCTGGCCGCTCCGGGGCGCAGGGCAGTCGAGCGCGGCAGAGCGCGCGCGCTGGGTCGACGCGGGCAACATCGCGAACGGGTTCCTCGTGTTCGGCAACGTCGTCACGGGCTTCATCGCGATCGGCAACGTCGCGCGCGGCTTCATCGCGATCGGCAACGTCGCCGTCGGCGTCGTCGCGATCGGCAACGTCGCCGTCGGCGTCGTCGGAGGGTTCGGCGCGACGATCGCCGTGGGCGCCTTCGCCGGCGCGGGCGTGCTCGCCCTGCCGGTGCTCGACGGGGTGGCGGGCGTGACCAGCCTGCTCGCGCTGAATCCGTTCCTGTCGGTGCTCCCGATCGCCCTCTGGCTCTTCGCCGCGCGCGTCCTCCCGGGGGAGCGCGCGCCCCGGCTGGGCCCCGATCCCGAGCTCGCCTCGCTCTCGTCGGTGCTCCGCGGCGAGCGCTCCGAGGGCTGGGTCCGCGCGCGGGTCGAGCGCGCGGGGGACGGCGCGCTCCGCCTCACGCAGCGCGGCCGGGCCGTCGAGCTGCCCGCGACCCCGGAGGCGCTGCGCGCGGGCGCGGCGCTGCTCCCGGAGGGGCGCGGCGCGCGGCTCCTCGCCCTCGTGCGGGCGGAGGAGCACGTCCGCGGCGGCGAGGGCGGCTACCGCGCGGCGCAGGAGCGCGAGCGGGTCCTCACCGTCGCCGATCTGCTGGCGCCGCCGGCGTGGGTGCCGCCGTGGATCAACGGCGCCGAGGTGCAGTGGTGGCTCGCGCGCGCGTGGAACGTCGGGGCGGTCGTGGCGGTCCTCCTGAGGGCGGCGCAGCTCATCGCGGGCGCGATGGGATGAGCGGCCGCCGCTCCCCTGCTCCCGCTACTCCGTCCCTCCGTTGCTCCGCTCCTCCGCCGCCTTCCGCTCGCTCTCGGGCGCCAGGGCGGCGTCGCCTCCCTCGATCTCCGGAGGCAGCGGCAGCCGGACGCGGAACGTCGTGCCCTGGCCTGGCTCGCTCTCGACAACGATCTCTCCGCCGTGCGCCCACACGATCAGCCTGCAGACGTAGAGCCCGACGCCGAGCCCGCTGTGCGCCTCCGGGGTCCACCGGAACGGCTCGAAGAGCCTGTCCCGCTGCTCCGGCGTGATGCCGACGCCGCGATCGCGCACGGAGATCACCGCGAAGCCGGCCTGCCGGACGACCGACAGCGTGATCGGCTGTCCAGCGCCGTGCCGCGACGCGTTCGACAGGAGGTTCGTGATCACCTGCTCGACGCGCGCGTCGTCCCAGTAGCCAAACACGGATCGATCGAGCTGGAGCTCCAGGGAACAGCCGTCGGCCTCGAGCTGCTCTGTCACCTGCCGGGCGGTCCTGCGCACGACCTCGTTGAGCTCCGTCCTCTCCAGGTTCAGCGCCGGCGGGCCGGCCGCGAAGCTCGCGACGACGAACATGTTGTTGATGACCTGGGTGATCCGGGCGAGCTCCCGCGACGACACCTTCAAGAAGCGGCTGATGTCCTTCGAGCCCAGCGTCACCATGAGGGGCTGCGATCGCGATCGCAGCATGTGCTCGTACAGGAGCCGCAGGCTCGTCAGCGGCGTGCGCAGCTCGTGCGAGGCGAACCGCAGGAACTCCTCGCGGACGCGGATGGCGTCTTTCAGCTCGGTCTCCGCGCACTCCAGGCGACGGACACGATCCTCGAGCTCCCTGCGCAGCTCCTGCTCGCGCTGCACGCCGGTGGCCAGGTCCTTCGCGCGCCGCTGCAGCAGGATCGTCAGGACGACCGTGGCGAGCAGCATCACGCCGCAGGCGGTGAGGACCACACGGCGCGTCACGACATACACGCCATACGCGCTGGATTTGTCGATCTCGGTCGCCAGGCCGAGGTCGAGCTCCTGATCCCACAGCCACGAGCCGACGACCTCGACGCCGCGATAATCGCGGTATCCCTCGACATCGACCCCGGCGATCCCCGCGACGGCGCTGGTCGCCATGCGCGTGAGCGGCTGCTCCATGCGGGGCAAGGGGCGCGCGGAGCCGTCCGGCACCTCGCCCCCGGGATCGCGGATCTCCACGTTGAGGCTCGTGCGCTCGCCGGCCGCCAGGAGGCCCATGTCGCGGAGGTTCTGGGCGAACCTGAGCTCCGTGACGACGCGACCGTGCCTGTCGAACGCGTAGGTCTCCCCTGCCGCGCCGACCTGGCCGCGATGGGCGATCTGCGTCAGCTCCCTCCCGGGATCGATGCGGAAGGCGAGCGCCGCGATGATCTCCCCTTCCCCGGCGACGGAGCGCACCGGCGCCGCGACGACGAGGACGGGGGTGACCCTGCCGAGGACGGGAGACGGCATGACGAAAGGAGTACCCATGACGGTCGAGCCGCGCAGGGCCGCGGCGACGGTGTCCGGGTCGTGGGCGCTCAGCGTCCTGGTGGCGAGGAGCTCATCGCGATCCGAGGCGATGTGGGTGCCATCCCGCGCGATGACGTCGAAGCCGAGGAACTGTTCCCGCTCGACGACGCCCTCCAGCTCCAGCCGCAGCTCCTGGAGGTACGGGCTATCGCGGAGCGAGCCGTCGCTGCGGCGCACCTCGACCTGGGCGGCGACCGCGCGCCGTATCCTCGGCTCGTTCGCCCAGAACCCCGCGGCGCCCTTCGCCTGCCGCGCCCAGGTCAAGAGCCCTTCGCGGGTCGTCGAGAGCACCGCCTGCAGCGTCGCCGCGATGTTCCTGCGATGGACGTCCTGGATCTCGTGGAGGCTCAGGAGCAAGACGACGCCGATCGGCAGCAGCGCCGCCAGGGGCATCCAGTCGAGCCATTCTTTCCTTGGCCGTTCGTTACCCATGCATGACGCAGGCGAGACGCGGGGGACAGCACCTCACAAACCACGCCACCACCCCGTGTGAGCGCGCTTCACGCTCGCCCGCTCGGCCCGGGCCTGCCGCGCTCCCCCCGCGCCACGGCGCGCCGGCGCGTCGCGTCGATCAATCAATGCGCAGGCGGGCCCGAGGGCGCGGGGCTCCCCTCCACGATCGAAGGGCTCCCGCTGTACACCACCGCGTCGAGCAGCCGCTCCTCCCGCACCATCGCGAGCGCCGGCGCGTCCCGGCGCACCGAGATGCAGCCGCCGGGATCCGCGAACCCGCACGCCTCCGCCCCTTGCCGAGAGCCGATCTCCCAGAGCGCCTCGGCGGGCGTCGCCTCGCCCTCGCCCCGCAGCGTCACGCGGCGGCCCGTCCGCAGCCGCTCGCCGAGCTCGACGCCGCGCATGTCTTCGAACGGATCGGTGATCACGTGGCTGTCGATCCCGACGCACAGCCGCGCGCCCGCCGCGCGCAGGGCGCTCACGTCGGGCAGTCCGTCGCCGAGGTCGCGCTCGGTCGTCGGGCACAGGCACGCGAACGCCCTCGCCGCGCCGAGCAGCGCCGGCTCGTGCGGCGCGAGGTGCGTCGCGTGCACCGCCACGAAGCGCTCGCCGAGGACCCCGCGCTCGGCCAGGAGCTCCACCGGCCGCCGGCCCGTCTCGGCGAGGCACGCCTCGATCTCGGCCGGCTGCTCGGCCACGTGCATGTGCACCATGAGCCCGCGCTCCGCGGCGTACCGCGCGATCTCGCCGAGCCACGCCGGGGGCACGGCGCGCACGCTGTGGGGCGCCACGCCGACGCGCACGTCCTCGCAGCCCGCGTAGCGCGCCCGGAGCGCCTCGACGTCCGCGAGCGCCGCGTCGAGCGAGGCGTCCGAGAACCGCCGCTGCGCCCCCTCGGGCGCCCTGCCCGCGCCGGCGCGCGCGTAGACGACCCGGAGGAGCGCGATCCGGAGGCCCTCCTCGCGCGCGGCCTCGATCACCGCGTCCGCGAGGACCGTGCGATCCGCGTAGGGCGCGCCGCCCGGCTGGTGGTGCACGTAATGAAACTCGCCCACCGTGCGCACGCCCGCGGCGCGGAGCTCGCGATAGGCCACCTTCGAGATCGCATGAATGGACTCCGGCGTGAGCGACTCGGCGAGCGCGTACATGGCGCTGCGCCACGACCAGAAGTCGTCCGCCCCCGACGGCCCCGGCCGCTGCGCCTCACCGCGCATCCCGCGCTGGAAAGCATGGGAGTGGGCGCTCGCGAGCGCCGGCAGCTCGATGGCTCGCTCGGTCAGCCTCATGGCGCACGTCTATCACGTCCATCACGTCTATCACGCCCATCGCGCCGGGATGGCCGGGGAAAGGCGCGGCCGGCCGCGCTGCCAGCGCTGCGCCGCGCGCCGGAGCGGCCCTCCGCGCTGGAGCAGGGAGCGCACGGCCCGCGGCGCGCCGCGTCCGGCGCGGTCTGCTCACTCTGCGCCTGGCGTCGTGAAGAGAGGGAAGCAGCCGGCGCCGAGCTTGCCGCAAGCCCCGTCGAGCAGGGCGTCGCCCCTGTCGGTTTGCTCGTAGAAAGCCATGGTGAGCGCGCTGCACTCGGGGAACACCTCGCGCGCATACGCTCGCATCTCGGCGGCGCAAGCGTCGATCTCCGCGATCGTGGCCGTGCACTCCGTCGGCTGGTCGCAGGGCTTTGCGTCGACCTCCATGAGGGCCTGCTCCAAGAGCTGCTCTGCCTGGCTCGGGTCGGCCATGCACCCCTCGACCAGCTCGGAGCACTTCGCCTGCAGCTCGGCGTCGCTGGTCCCGGCGTCGTCCCCGTACGCCGCGCCGAGCACGCCCTGCATGAGGCAGACGTACTCGACGGTCACCTGCTCGGCGCTGCAGCGGCGATACCCCTTGCACGCCTGCTCGACCTCCGCTGGCGAGAGCTCGCTGACGAGCGCCGAAGTGTCGAGTCCGGAGCAGGACGCGGCCCCGGAGCCCCCGCCCCCCGCCGAACCCGTCGAGTCAGCGGGCGTCGCCCCGTCGTCGTCGCCCCCGCAGCCCAGCCCCGAGAGGCCGCAAGCCAAGCACACCCCCACCACCCCAGCCCAGAACGTCGTTCGCATTCCTCTGCACTCCCGATGAAAGGTCAAGAATCGAGCCCTGCCGCGGCAGAACCACGTTTCCTTACGCCGGGCGGGTGTGGTTCCTCCCTCGCGAGGCCATCACGATGCTGCTCGCCGCGCGCCGCGAAGCCGGATCGTGGTCGTTTACGTGGTCGTGGTCGTTTACGTGGTCGTGGTCGTTTACGTGGTCGTGGTCGTGGTCGTCAACGATAGGCCGTGAACGACCACGACCACGTAAACGACCACGACCACGACGCACGATCCGGCCCCGGTCGTCTGGATTTTCTCGGGCCTTCGCGGCCCGAGCGCGCCTCACTGCTTCGGCTCGACCTCGAGCTCGGGCAAGCCCGCGAGCTTCACCTCGACCTCCGCGGCGGGCGGCGCTTCACGGGCCTCCTCGCGGCGGGGCGCCATGACCGTCAGGGCGCGCGGGAGGCACTCCACCACGAGCGGCGTCGTCCCGGCCTCCTCGCCGTCGATGAGCACGTTCTGGGGCGGATCGGTGGTGATGCAGACCCGCCGGGCGGCGAGGAAACCGACGTTGTCGCGCTCGGCCGGCTCGCCGTCGATCGCGGTCCTCAGGAGGTGCAGCCCGGTCGCGACCGCCTCCACCAGCGTCGTGGCCGACACGATGGTCAGGTCGAGCCGCCCGTCGTCGGGGGACAGGACGGGCGGCCCCTGCGCCAGCACCGTGCGCGGAGGCGCCATGTTCGCGACGGTCACCGCGACCGCACGGCAGTGGATCCGCTGGTCCTCGGTCTCGATCTCGACAACGAACGGCTCCAGGCTCATCAGCTTCTTCAGCCCGGTGCGGATGTACGCGAGCACACCCCAGCGCTGCTTCTCGTCCTGCGGGGTCTCGCCGACCGTGTCGGCGTGCAGCCCGACCGCCGAGAGCAGGATCATGGTCCTCCCGTTGGCGCGGGCGGCGTCGATGCGCGTCGGCTCGCCGTGGACGAGCACGTCGATCGCCCCCTCCAGGTCGGCCGGGATCCCCAGGGAGTGCGCGATCGAGTTCGCCGTTCCCAGCGGCAGGACCCCCAGGCACGCATCGGTCCCGAGGAGCGCCGACGCCACGCTGGAGATCGTCCCGTCGCCCCCCGCCGCGATCACCAGGGAGGCGCCTTCGCGGCGCGCTGCGTCGGCGCAGGCGGCGGCAGAGCGCTCCGCGCTCGTCTCGTAGACGCTCAGCGCAAACTCGCGCTGGAGCCGGGCAGGCAGCGACTCGACCGAATCGCCCGCGTGGCCGGCAGCAGGGTTGACGATCAGCGCCGCTCTCCGCTCGGTCATGGCGGCATCGTAGAACGCCGAACCGGTTGAAACCCCAAGAAAAATCGGCAGGGTGGCCGCCAGCGGACCCGCGCGAGCGGCTATCGCCGCGCCCGTACGGCTGTGCCTGCGTGCGCCACCCGCGCGACAGCAGCGCCCCGCCGCGCAGCCAAGAGACGCCGCTGGCCGCACGATGGCACGGCAGTTGTACCGCGATGTTGTTCATGAGACTTCAGCGAATCGGTCGACCGGCTTGTCTTGCGCTCGCGCTCCTCGGCGCGGGGACGCTCGCCGCGTGCGGAGAGGACTCGTCACCGGGCACGGGTGGCAGCGGCGCCACGAGCAGCGGGGGCGCCACCGGCGGCGAGGGCGGCGCGGGCGGCGAAGGCGGGGGGGACGGCGGGAGCGCCGGAGGCGGCGCGTCATGGCCCGTCGACACCTACCCGATCGACATCACTCCATCGGAGGACTGGAAGAACCAGATCAGCTTCCCCTTCGAGCCCTTCGCCGCCTGGCCCCCGACCTTCGAGACGCCGGGCTGGGTCAAGTTCACCGTGCTGATGCACGATCCCACCAAGGTCTACTACCAGGACAGCAACAAGTTCCCGTTCCACGGCGAGTTCGCCACGGCGCGGCTCGACCCGTTCTTCGAGATGTCGCGGGACGAGTTCGACCAGGTCTCGCTGCACGAGGAGGGGCAGAAGGCCATCCTCGGCGCCGTGATCTTCCCGCCGACCCCGGAGAGCGTGCCGGAGTACGGCATCCAGCTCGTCCGCCAGGACGCTTACGATCCCGAGGTGGCGCGCGTCGTCCTGGAGCTCGTGAAGAACAGCGTCGTCGCGCCCGGGGGGACGCGGCCCTTCTATTTCCCGACGTACGAGCAGTCGGCGTCGGCCGCGGAGAACAGCGCGTTCTTCGAGGCGAGCGGGTTCCCGGTGAGCTCGGTCGAGCGGTGGCTGGACGGCGACGCCTGTTATGCGACGGGCTGGGCCGTGGGCCGGCTCCGCTATGTCCCGCCGGACGCGATCGACGCCGCCTACGCGAGCGGCGAGCTCCGGGCCGAGGACATCCTGCTCACCGACTCCATCCCTGCGGAGGTGCCTTATGTGGCGGGCATCGTCTCGCTGTCGCCCGCGACGCCGAACGCGCACACCGCCCTCCTCGCGACCTCGTTCGGCATCCCGTTCGTCTACCTCGGCGATCCGGCCGCCGCCGACGCCGCAAAGGCGCTCGACGGCGAGGAGGTCGCGCTGCGGGCCTCGCTGCAATACGGGACCATCTGCCGCGCCGTGCTCTTCGAGGCCGGAGGGATCGCGCCGGCGGACAGGGAGCAGCTGCTCACGCTGAAGCGGCCCGGCGAGCTCGGGATCCGCCCCAAGGAGCCCCTCGGCGCCTACGCCGGGTCCACCGAGGATCTCGGCCCCGCGGATATCGTGCATTTCGGGGGCAAGGCCGCGAACTATGGCCTGCTGCGGGACGCCATCCCGGAGAACTCCGATGTCGCGGTCGCGCTGTCGCTCGATCTCTGGGACGATTTCCTAGATCAGGTCATGCCCGGCGGCCGCACGCTGCGCGCCGAGATCGCGGAGCGCCTCGCGGGCCATAGCTACCCGCCCGACATGCCGGCGCTCAAGGCCGATCTCGCGGCGATCCGCGCGCGGATCACCGGGGAGACCGCCTTCTCGGCGGGGCAGCGGCAGGCGATCGAGGCGGCGCTCGAGGGCTTCACGCCCACGAAGAAGATCCGGTTCCGGAGCTCGACCAACGTGGAGGACAGCGCCGTCTTCACGGGCGCGGGCCTCTACGACAGCTACAGCGGCTGCCTGGCCGACGATCGGGACGCCGACCAGGCGGGGCCGAGCCTGTGCGACCCCGGCGAGGCCGGCGAGCGCGGCGTGTTCCGCGCGATCCGCAAGGTGTACGCGAGCTTCTACAACGACAACGCCTTCCTCGCCCGGCTCCTCCATGGCGTCGACGAGGCCGAGGTCGGCATGGGCGTCCTCGTCCATCACTCCTATCCTGACGAGGACGAGATGGCGAACGGCGTCGCGACGCTCGAGCGGCGCGAGCTGGTCAACGACCAGATCAAGATCGTGACGCAGCTCGGGGCGACGTCCGTCACCAACCCGGAAGGCGGAGCGCAGCCGGAGGTCGTGACCGCGAGCCTCTTCGACCAGGAGACCTCGGTTTACCTCCTGTCCGGCTCGACGCTCGTCCCGCTCGGCGGCCACGTGATGCAATGGGAGGACGATTACCTCGCGCTCGCCGGGCTGCTCGGCCGCGTCGAGGCGCGGTTCAGCGAGGTGAACCCCGGCAGGAAGTCGTTCCTGCTCGATTACGAGTTCAAGAAGATGAAGCCCGGAGATCTCGTCGTGAAGCAGGTGCGCGAGGTCGCGCTCCCGGACACGACGCCGAGCCTCACGCCGTTCCTGCTCGACGAGCCCCGGGAGGTCTGCACCTTCCAGGGCGAGTTCGGCGACGTGTTCGCGAACCACCGGCTCAAGGTGCGCGCGAGGCTCTCGGCGAAGAGCGGGTTCCTCACGCCGGCGGCGCTCGCCAGCACGCTCTTCAACGAGGACGCGGGGCTCGACTACCTCTCCGGTGGATCGGTGAAGACGCTCTCGGGCAGCCCCGCGGCGTGGCCGGCCGCGTCCCACGCGTATGCCAGCGAGACGGCCACGGACTCCTTCGCGGACGGCGCCGGGGCCTCGGAGATCACCTATGCGCTCGCCGCCTCTCCCGTGCCCGAGCTCTTGCCGCCGTCGCTGGGCCCGCTGGTCGCGCTGCGCGACGTCGGAATGATGCTGAGCGCCGCCTACGCCACGCCCGTGCCGGCGCTCGAGTGGGACGGGACGCCGCTCGCTGTGTCCTCGGAGGTGGTGCAGCTCGACGCTTGTCCCGCGGACGGCCCCCCGGTGGCGGGCGCGCTGCTCCAGGAGCGCTCGCTCTCATGGACGTCCGGCGTCACCGTGGAGACCGCGTTTTACTGGCCGCCGGCCCCCACGGGCCCCACGGCGGGGTACACGGCGCCGCTCCACAAGTGGGTGGGGACGCGCATCGAGGGGCTGACGAGCGCCCCGATCGTGCTCAAGGGCTACTACGCGCAGACGTACCGCCCTCAGCACCACAATTTCTCGGAGGACTTCATCTTCGAGCCCCGCCTCGAGCCCGGCCTGGATCCCGCGATCCTCGCCGAGCTGGAGGAGAAGGGCATCCGGCTGATCCACGTCCGGACGCCGGACGGCGGCGAGCAAGGCCCGAAGCTCTGGACCCTCGATGCAGCGGGCGTGTTCCACCAGGTCGACTGAACGTCCCCCGAGAGGCCTGCGGAGCCCCGGCGAGCCCCGCCGTCGCCTGAGGCTCCGCCGGGCTCGTCACTTCTCCTCGAAGCGCACCACCGGGCTCGACCGCCGCTCCAGTCGACCGCGCCGACCTCGCGACGTGGACCATGGCCGGTGCGCGCGCGCGGAGTTGACGCGCGGAGGCCGCGGGTGGACCAGAGGCGCCGGCTGTTCCTGCTGACGAGGAGAAGATCATGAGCCTTTACGATAGCTCGTTCCCCCAGATGACTCGCATGCTCGGCCAGGTGCTGGTCTGGCTCGACAAGGCGGAGGCCTACGCGCAGCAGAAGAAGTTCGATCCGGAGGTGCTCCTCACGGCGCGCCTCGCGCCCGATCAGTGGAACCTCAGGCGTCAGATCCAGAACGTCATCGCCTGGCCCCTGAGGCTGAGCGCGCTGCTCACCGGCGCGGAGCTGCCGCAGCTCGAGACGGGCGACGAGACGATCGCGGAGCTGCGCGCGCGCGTCGGCAAGGCGATCGAGCAGGTGAACGCGGTGAAGCCGGAGCAGCTGAAGGGCGCGGAAGACCGCACGATTCCGCTCTTCTTCCTGCCGGGCAAGGGCATGAAGGCCCCGGCGTTCGTGTTCGGGTTCGCGCTCCCCAACTTCTACTTCCACGCGACCACGGCGTACTCGATCCTGCGGCACAACGGGCTCGACGTCGGCAAGTCCGACTTCATCGGGTCGCTCGACCTCCGCGACCTGTGACCGCGGCGGCCCTCCCCCGCGGGAGGCGGCGGGAGGGCCGTCAGTCGTCCTCGCGCTCGTCCCCGAAGAGCACGCCGACCTGAAGCTCGAGCGCATCGAACGGCTCGGCCCTGATGCGCTCGCCCCGCTCCGCGCGGAGCGCCACGAGGTACCCCTCCGGGGTCCACCGGTGCACGATCAGCGTCTCCTCCCGTGTCGCGGCGCTTCGCTCGGCCTTACCAGCTCGCTCCGCCTGCCTCCGCGACGTGGGACCGCCACGCGCTCTCTCGCCCGATCGGCGCCGGGCCTCGGTCCAGCGCTGCGCCCGCTCAGCGCGCGCTCTCCCTCGGCTCCTGTATGGCGAGCGCCGCGAGCGTCTCCCGCGCGACCAGCGCCGAGGACGCCGGGGTCTGCCAACGCCGCGCGCGGGCTCACCGGCCCGCGCGCGGCTCGACCGGACGGCCGGAGAGGGTCAGATGTCCTCAAGCACGAAGACGTATGCCGAGCCCGAGTCGCTCCCGAAATCGTCGTCACTTGACGCGCCCACCACGACCGTATCCCCGTCGAGCGCGACCGAATTGCCGAAGTTGTCGTAGCTCGCTCCGTCGGAGGCAAAGAGCTCTTGCTGCTGCGTCCAGGTGGACCCGGAGCGCTCGAAGACGTACGCCGCCCCCGTGTTGGAGACACTGGCAGCGTCGCCCCCCGTGGCGCCGATGACGGCCCTGTCGCCCTGGATCGCAACGGAGATCCCGAAGGAGTCCCAGGCAGCCGCCCCCGTGGGAGCGAGCACCTGCTGCCCGGTCCAGCTGGAGCCAGAACGAACGAAAACGTAAGCAGCGCCCGAGGTGTTCAACGGATTCCAGTAATTATAGGCCCCCACGAGCACGGTGTCTCCGTTGATCGCCACGCTCTCTCCGAAATACGTCCCCGAGCCCGTCCCAAAACTCACAAGCTTTGCCTGCTGCGTCCAGCTGGAGCCAGAACGAACGAAGACGTAGGCAGAACCCTGGTTGGAGGACGGGGCGTCATCCTGGGGCGAGCCGACGACGATGCTATCCCCGCTGATCGAGACCGACCGGCCGAAACCGTCGGACTGGGCGGCATCGTCGGGGATGAGCTCTTGCTGCTCGGTCCAGGTGGACCCGGAGCGGGTGAATACCCAGGCTGCGCCGTCGTTGACGGCCGAATGGTCATGGGAGTCACTGCTGGCAACGAGGGTGTCTCCGTCCAGAGCGACCGACCAGCCAAAGGCGTCGCCTGCAACAGCGTGGCTGGCGTAGAGCTTCTGCTCCAGGGTCCAGCTGGAACCCGAGCCGACGAAGACGTAGACCGCGCCGACGGAGGAGGCGCCGCCCGTGCCGCGCTTGGCGGGCGCCGATGCGGCGATGGTATCCCCGCTGATCGCGACGGAGTGGCCAAGCCACCCGCAGCCCTCGTTGATGCCAGGATCACCGCACGTGAGCTTGGCCTGCTGGGTCCAGGTGGAGCCAGAGCGGGTGAAGACATAGACTCCGCCGTTGGCTCTCAGGACCCCACCGACCGTCGTCGCCGTGTAGGGAGCACCCACGACGGCCGTATCGCCGCTGATCGCGACCGATCTGCCGAAGAGGCTGCTGGCTGTCCCGTCCCCGGGCAGCAGCTTCTCTTCCTCCGTCCAGACGAGCGGGTCGACGACTACCGGATACACCGCCCCGGTGTCGTCGACCTGGAGCGACACCTGGCCCGCGTTCACGGCCAGCTTGGCGGGCAGGACCTTCCCCATCGCATCGACCACGTGCAGGTCCGTGTAGCGCACCACCGCCTGCCCCTCGGCGTCCCGCCATTCGACGGCGTCCCCGCCCTCGGCGAGAGCCGCCTCCAGCGAGCTCTGGGCCTCCAGTGCGACGGTCACCGGGCCACCGCCCGCCGCCCTGCACGCGGGCGCCGAGGCCAGCGTGAAGCCCTGCTCCAGTCCCAGCGGCCCGTTGACGTACCACTCCACGAGGTCCCCGCGCCGGTACTCGACGCGCCCCTCGGCGGTCGTGGGCGCCGCGGCCTGCACGGGATCGAGCGCACGGTCGCAGCCATATCCCACGGTGGCGACCGACCAGCGCCAGTCGCCCTGCCCCTCGCTCGGCGCGATCGTCACCCCCGACGCGGTGAGCTCCGCGCCAAACCGCTGCGCCGGGTTCTGCACCCGGACCGCCGCCCCCTCTTGCTCCGCGCGGTATGCCTCCGAGGCCCCTGCCTGCACGGCCGCGATGTAGGCGGCCCGCAGCCCCGGCGGCATCATCGCGCGCTGGCTCGACCGCGGAGCCGTGGCCTCGACGACCTCCGTACCAAGAGGCGCGTCCCCCACCTCGGCGTCGACGGCGCACGAGGCGCTACCCACCACCACAATGCATGTCAGCCCGAACAACCCACCCAGCAGATTTCTCCGCACCATGTTTTCCTCGCTTTGCAAAAGAGAGGAATCCGGGTATTGGTTTTTCAGCTTACAGTCAACAGGACAGAACGATTCCGGCGGCGGCGATGGGGTTCAGGCTCTCTGCACGGTGATGTCGGTGCTTTCAGAAGGGTACGGCAGGATCCCCACGTGCGGATCCCTCACGCGATCTCCCCATTCCCATTCGGGAGACGAGGTGAGCTTTCCGTGAACCTTGCGTGACATCCCGCAGAGCAAGCGCGATTTCGTCCGCGAGGGCGTTCGACAGCCGCCGAGATGCGCACGCCCCGGGCGCGGCCAGCGCTCACCGGAAGGCTCACCCGCCCCAGTCGACCTTGGGCCTCCCCGGCGGCGTGACGTTCGGCATCTCGTGGAAGAGCCCCCGCGCGAGGTCGGGAAGCGGCGCGCACGCCTGCTCTCCCAGGTTGGTCAGCTCCAGCGGGTCCTCGAGCACGTTGAAGCAGTGGTACTCGCCGTCCCACTCGCGCGCCTCGATCTTCATCGGCCCCTGCATCATCCCCCAGTTGCGGAACGCGCAGCCCCACACCCACGTGCAGTTCGTGAGCGGCATCGGCGCGACCGTGCGCTCCGGCCGCGTCAACGGGTGCCCGATCATCCGCCTGCGGAACGGATCGAGCCCCGGCTCGTCCCAGAGGCCCATCAGATCGAGGAACGTCGGCGCCAGGTCGAGGTGCCACACGAACGTGTCCTTCGCGCCCTCGATGCTCGCCCGCTCCTCCGGCGCGAGCGTCCCCTCCGGCGCGTCGACCCACGTCGGGACGAGGATCTCCTCGTCCCAGAGCGAGCT
Source organism: Sorangium sp. So ce117 (assembly GCF_051524395.1). Taxonomy (NCBI): domain Bacteria; kingdom Pseudomonadati; phylum Myxococcota; order Polyangiales; family Polyangiaceae; genus Sorangium; species Sorangium sp. So ce117. The sequence goes on along the minus strand of NZ_CP150309.1, from coordinate 1,398,673 downwards.
CGTGTGGCCGAGCTGCCAGTGCTCCCGGAACGACTCGCCATGATCCGACGTGTACACGAGGACCGTGCGCTCGCCGCTCGGCGTCCCGCGGATGTGCTCGATGAGCCGGCCAACGGCCATGTCCGACAGGTAAACGACGTTCTTGTAGTAGTTCTTGAAGTGCTCGTTCTTCTCGGGCGCCTTCGTCAGCTCGCTCGGTTGAAACGGCGAGTGGAGCGGATCGCTCACGTACGGGAAATGGACGTTCGAGTAATGGACGACCGCGAAGAACGGCTCGACGAGCTCGTCCCACTCCTCGATCACCCGATCCGTGAGCTGCCGATCATAAGCGCCGTAATCGAGGTCGGCGCCCGGATCGAGCTGGGTCGCTACAGCCCGATGCGAGACCGGGATGTCTTGCACGTAGAGCCGGGCGTTCCCGAACATGAGGTTCTGGCTCGTCCAGTACGCGGTGTCCCACCCGGCCGCGTGGGCGTAGTCCCAGAGCAGCGGCGCGGCGCCGAGCACCGCGAGGCGCTCCGTCGGAGGGACGCCGGACCAGATGTTCGAGATGGAGATGGCCGTCGTCGAGTCGTGGGCCCGCATCTGCAGGAGCGGCATGCGGCGGGGCGCGGCGGCGTTGGAGAACGGCGTCGCCTTGTCGCAGGCCGGGTCGTACGCGACGCACGTCACGTCCGCCCGCTGGCTCTCCTGCAGGATGAGCACGACGTTCCGCGGCCGCGCAGGCCGCGCCGAGAGCCGCGGCACGCGCTCCGGGTCGCGGCGCTGCACCCGCAGATCCGGCGAGTCGTTCGTGACGCCGAGGTGCTCCTTCACCACGGCGGCGATGCCGTGGAAGTAGATCATGTCGGCCGACGACGACTGGATCACCCGGTAGCTCACCGGGATCATCGCCACGCCGGCCAGCGCGAGCGGCACGAGCGCGGCGGCGAGGCGCCGCCGGAGCCGCCGGGGGCGCACGAGCCGGCGGGAGAGCCGGAGCGCCCCAAGGGCGAGCCCGAGCGCGACCGCGAAGTGGGCGATCACCCGCGGGTGCCCGAGCGGGAGCGTGCCCACGATCGACCAGGGGATCGACTGGGAGTGGATCTGGGAATCGACCGAACAGTAGATGTTGTAGAGGGCGTGGAAGCCCCCCTGGACGCCGCACGCGAGCGTGAAGAGCGCGACGAACAGCGCGCCCACGACGCCGCGCGCCGCGCCGCGGCGGCCCGAGGCGACGTAGAGCAAGAGGCCCCAGAACCCCAGCGACGCCGCCACGGTCGCGGCGTACCCCGCGGCGTGCGGCCGATCGAACGTTGTCATGTGGCGGGCCCGGCGCAGCACGTCGGCGACGAGGATCCAGAGCGCCGGCGAGGCCAGGAGGGCAGCGCTGATCAGGCGGCCGCGGCGGAGCGCGGCCCTCCGCGCGGCGCGCGGGCGGACGCGGTCACGGGCGGCGCGATCGTCCCCGTGCGCGGGCAGGCTGATGGCGGGGGACGCGGGCGGCTCGGCGAGCGCGCCGCCCTGTCGGTCGATGTCCTGGGTCATCCGGATCAGTCGTGGCGAGGCCCCGCCGCGAGGTCGCGGAGGTGGGCGGGGACGTCGACGCTGCCCGCAGGACCGCCGTAGAGGGCGTCCGCGAGCCGGGGCAGGTCGCCGCAGGCGGCGGGCCCGAGGTCGCGCTGCTCGCGGGGGTCGGCGAGCACGTCGTAGCAGTGCCAGGCGGTGTCCCAGGCGCGGGATTCGAGCTTCATGTTGCCGCGCATCATCCCCCAGTTCTTGAACGCGCAGCCCCAGATCCCTGTGCAGTTCGTGAGCGCCAGCGCCGCCGGCCCCGGCGACGGCCGGAGCAGGCTGTGCCCGACCATCGCCGCCCGGTACCCCGCGAGCGCAGGCTCCTCCCAGAGGCCCATCAGGTCGAGCAGGGTCGGCGCCACGTCGGTGTGGAAGACGGGCTCGTCCCGGGCGGTGCGCAGCGCGCCCTCCTCCGCGGCCGTCAGGGTGCCCGGCGGAGCGTCGACCCATCCGGGCACCCGGATCTCCTCGTCGAGGATCGAGCCCGTGTGGCCGAGCTGGCCGTGCTCCCGGAACGCCTCGCCGTGATCCGACGTGAAGACGATGACCGTGCGCTCGCCGACCGGAGAGCTGCGGACGAAGCGGATGAGGTCCGCGATGGCCGCGTCCTGACGGTAGACCGCGTTCCTGTAGAAGTTGCGGTACGCCTCGTTGTCGTCCGGCGCCTTGCTCTCGAGGGCGGGCTGGAACGGCGCGTCCTCCGGGTCGACAAGGTAGGGGACGTGGGTGTTCCCGAAGTGAGCGACCGCGAGGAACGGCTCGCGCAGCGAGAGCACCTCGGACCGGACGTGCGCCGACAGCAGCCGGTCGTCGGCCCCGAGATCGATGTCGGCCAGCGGATCGAGCTCGGTCGCGCCGCACTGGTGCGAGACCGGCAGGTCCTGCACGTAGAGGCGCGAGTTGGCGAACATCATGTGGTGGCTCGTCCAGTAGGCGCTGTCGAAGCCGGCGGCGTGCGCGTAGTCGAAGACGAGCGGCGCCGAGTGGAGCGCCTCGCGGGTCGCGACCGGCTGGAGGCCGGACCAGAGCACCGCGAGCCCGATCGCCGTCGTCGAGGCGTTCGAGCGCATCTGCGTGAGCGGCAGCCGGTCGGGGACCGCCGCGTCGATGCGCGGCGTGCCGGGGCACGCGGCGGGCGCCTCGCCGGCGGCCACGGGCATGCGCGCCGAGCACGTCGCGTCGGCGCGCACGCTCTCGGTCAGGATGAAGAGGACGTTGCGCCGCGGGCCCGGCCGCGGGGTGACCGGCGGCAGCGAGGGCGGCGTGCGGAGCCCGGGGCGCACCTGCGCCGTGGTCTGGACGCCGGCGAGCTCCTTGAGCAGGCCGCCGATCGCGTGGAAGTAGATGACGTCCGGCGTGGAGGCCTGCACCGTGCGGTAGGAGCACGGCAGGACGAACGCGGCCACGACGACCGCGGGCGCGGCGAGGCGGGCGGCGCGGGCCCACGCCGTGCGGCCTGGCCGCACGATCCGCCGGCCAAGCCACACGAGCGCGATCGCGAGCAGGAGCGGCGGGAGGACCGAGCGGAAGAAGTTCTCGCCGTCGGCCCGGAGCTGGCCGAAGAGGCTGGCCGAGAGCGAGGTCCCGAAGAGCGTCGCGTCGAGGTTGAGGTACGTCGCGTACTGGCGGTGGAAGTAGAGCTGGCCGCCGAGCGACAGCGTCGCAAGCGCCACGAAGAGCAGCGCCGCGAGCCACCGCGACGCGCCCCGCCGCGACGAGGAGGCGAAGAGCAGGAGCCCCCAGAGCGCGGCGCTCTCGACCATCGCGCCGAGGTAGCTCGCGATGTGCTTCCCGCCCAGATCGAGCAGGCGATCGCCGCGGAGGAGGACGTCCGCCACCACGATGAGGAGCAGCGGGAGCGCGAGGAACAGGCGGCCGTAGCGGCGGCGGACGCGGGCGACGGCGCGCAGCCGCGCGCGCGCCGCGGCGCGATCGGCGCCCAGATCGCGGGCGAAGCCGCGGGACGAGCGGCTTGCTGCGTCGGCCTCGACCGGCCGAGGATCGTTGAGCGCCTTGGAGCGGAGCACGGAGGCGCGCGAGTTTACCGAGGACGTGGCGTATCGGGAACGTTTCTGAGGCGGCTCGGTGGCATCGAGGTGACGGCGCCGGCCGGGATTGCCCGCCCGGGGGGAGGAGAAAACCCTTCGACCGCCGCGCGAGGCGTGCCATGGAGGCGTTCGCATGGCTGAGCAGCTCTTCCTGAACGGGATGCGCGGCGCGCAGCAGGCCTCCGGGGCCGCGGCGCCGCCGGCCGAACCCGCGTCGACCGAGGCCGCCGCGCAGCCCGAGGAGCGGCCGTCGCCGGTCGCGCCGGCGCCCGAGCCGCCGCTCGAGACGGCGGCCAGGCTCAGCGCCGAGCTGGAGGCCGCGCTCGTGCGCGAGCTCATGGCGGCCTACCAGAGCCTGAACTACACGCATTTCCGGCGGAAGCTGCGCTCTGCGTCCATCGAGCTGTCCGACGCCGCGAGCCGGCTCGGGCGGTGGATCTCGGAGGCGCGCGCGATCGAGATCTCGCGGCCGCTCGTCCTGACGCAGCCGTGGGGCGTCGTGATCGAGGTGCTGAAGCACGAGATGGCGCACCAGTACGTGCACGAGGTGCTGGGCGTCACGGACGAGGCGGCGCACGGGCCGGCGTTCCGCGAGGTGTGCACGCGCCTCGGCATCGACGGGACGGCGGCCGGGATGCCGGCGGCGGGGCGCTCGCCGGCGGATCCTGGCGGGGTCGCGCGCGGCGGCGACGCGGGCGCGTCGGAGGCGAGCGTGGACGCCCGGATCCTCGATCGCATCGCGCGGCTGCTCGCGCTCGCCGACAGCCCGAACGCGAACGAGGCGCAGGCGGCGATGAGCGCCGCGCAGCGGCTGATGCTGAAGTACAACCTCGACGTCGCGAAGGCGCGCGCCGCGCGCCAGTACGGCTTCCGCCACCTCGGCGCGCCGAGCGGGCGCGTGGGCGAGACCGAGCGGATCGTCGGCGGCATCCTCGGGAAGCACTTCTTCGTCGAGGCGATCTGGGTGCCCGTCTACGTGCCGCTCGAGGGCAAGCGGGGCAGCGTCCTCGAGATCTGCGGGACGCCGGCGAACCTGGAGATGGCCGCCTACGTGCACGCGTTCCTGCACCACACGGCCGAGCAGCTGTGGAACGAGCACAAGCGGACCCAAGGGGTGAAGGGCAACAAGGACCGGCGGACCTACCAGGCCGGGGTGATGCTCGGGTTCCTCGAGAAGCTGAACGCGGAGCGGAAGGTGTCCGTCGAGCAGGGGCTCGTCTGGGTGAGGGACGCCGATCTGGACGGCTACTATCGAACGCGCCACCCGCACGTGCAGCACCTGCGCCACACGGGCAACCAGCGGACGGCGGCGCACGCGCACGGGCGCGAGGCGGGGCGAAAGATCGTCCTGCACCGGCCGATGCAGGGGGCGACCGGCAATCGGGGCATGCTGCTGCCGCCGGGCAAGAAGGGCTGAGCTCACGACGCCGGATCCGGGCCGCGCGAGGAGCTCGGACGGAAGCCGGACGATGCGAGAGATGCGAGATGGCGCAGCGCCGGCGTCTCGGCCGCGGCGCGCGCTCGACGGGCTCGTTGACGGAGAAGGAGCGGTTCCGGCACGATGGCACGGCGCGCGGGAAAGCCTAGGAGAAGAACGAGATGCCGCTCCTGTTCACCATTGAAGAGCGCTTCGATGCATCGCCCGAGGACGTCTTCCGGCTCGCGACCGACATCGACGCGTTCGGCGACTGGATGCCCAATTTCGTGCGGGTAGAGAGGCTCACGGGCGCCGTCGTCGGCAAGGGCGCGATGTGGCGTGAGACCCGCAAGATGTTCGGCAAGGAATCGACCGAGCTGTTCGAGGTCACGGCGGCGGAGCCCGGCAGGCGTCTGGACCTCTTCGTCGACGGGCAGAAGGGCACCACGGGGCGGGGGGCTTACCGCTTCCGGTATGTGTTCGAGCCCCAGGGCGCCGGTACGCTGCTCAAGATGGAGGGCGAGATCGCCGGGATGGGCTGGTTCATGGAGACGCTGGGGCGGCTGTTCATCGGCAGCTTCAAGAAGGCGGTGCACGCGGATCTCAAGGCGATGAAGACACACCTGGAGCGGCGGCGGGCGAGCTAGCGCTCTGCGCCTACCGGCCCCGGAGAGGGCGCTGGTCGCGGGGGCCCGGCCCCCGGAGAGGGTGTCCGTGGGGCGGCGCGGGGGCCCCACCGAACTCGCCTGATCGACGTGCTCTCTCCGGCGCGCTGCGCACGCCGGAGAGAGCACGTCGATCAGGCTCAGACAGCGGTCCGTCCCCCACGCCGCCCCACGGACACCCTCTCCGGGGGCCTCATCGGTGTTCATCAAGCCCGTTCGATCGGGCTCAGGGCAACCCGGGGCGCACGAGCGTCATCGTGGTTAATTTTATCATCCCTCGACACGAGCCTGGGGGACATGGGCTGATGCAGCGAGGGTGATCCGCCACGGCGTACTTCCCGCGTTGCGCTCGGGGGGACGGCGGAACAGCATCCCGGCATGGCGATGCGACGGCGAAAGGACCCGGGGAGAGCGAAGCCTTCTCTTATGCTCGAGCGGCTGCCGTCTATCCTGCTGTCGCTGTTTGCGGCGTTCTTCGTCGCTATCGCGAGCTTCGTGATCTCCGCCGGCTACGCGGAACACCGAGCCGCCGAGATCGACGCGGCGGCCATGAGCTTGGCGGAGAACGCCGCGCCGAGCATCATGCACCTGGCGGCCGCGCGCGCCGAGCTGAGGCATACCCAGGCGCTCCTGAGCGACCTCGTCAACGACGCCGCGCTGGGGCGCCCGCGCGACCGCCACGAGCTCGACGAGGCGCGCGACAACCTATCCCGCAGCATCGACGTCTACCTCGGCATGCCGGTCTATCCGGGAGAGCTCAAGCAGTGGCAGAGCGTCGCGCAGGCGCTCGGCAAGCTCGATCTGGACACCGATCGGGCCCTCTCGCTGGTGGCGAACGGCCATCCGGACGAGGCCAACAAGCTTGTGGACGGCGCGCTGCGAGCGGACTTCAACTCGACGAACGACGCCGTGATGGCCAGCATCGAGCTCAACGCCCGGCAGGCACGCCGCCTGGCGATCGAGATCGCAGCCAACCGCGTTCGCTCCCGTCGGACCGCGCTCGTGCTCAACACGACGAGCGTGACGTTCGCGCTGCTGGCCTGCGCGGCGGCCGCCGTGCAGGTCCGGCGCCACGTGAGGCTGCTCTGGCAGCAAGGCGTGGTCCTGGAGCGTCGCGCGGATGAGCTCGAGCAGTTCGCCGGCCGGGTCGCGCACGACGTGCTCAGCCCCCTCGGCGCGGTCGCGCTCGCGCTCGACCTCGCCCTGCGGCGGTGCGGCGAGGGAGATCCGGCACGAAAGGGGCTCGAACGGGGCCGGCAGGCCATCCTGCGCGTCAAGCGCATGACCGACGGGCTGCTGGAGTTTGCTCGCGCGGGCGCCAGGCCGGAGCCAGGCGCGCGCGCCGAGGTGCACCCCATCATCGACGATCTCATGGTCGAGCTCGTTCCTGTCGCGGTGGAGCTCGGCGCGGAGCTCCGCGTCGAGCCCTTCGCCCCGTGCGCGGTGGCCGCGAGCCCCGGCGTGCTGACAAGCATCCTCGCCAACCTGACCCGCAACGCGCTCAAGTACCTCGGCGACGCGGCGGTCTGTCACGTCGTGATCCGGGTGCTCGACGCGAGAGAGGCTGTGCGGATCGAGGTGGAGGACACGGGGCCCGGCGTCGCGCCGGCCCTCGAGCAGATGGTGTTCGAGCCTCATGTCCGAGCGCAAGGCGCTCGAGTGCCGGGTCTGGGCCTGGGGCTCGCCACCGTCAAACGCTTGACCGAGGCGCACGGCGGCCGCGTGGGGCTCCGCACGGTCGTGGGCAAGGGGAGCCTCTTTTGGTTCGAGCTGCCCAGAGCGAGCGCCGAGTCGGCGCACGCGTTCGACATCGGCTCGAGCACCAACGCATGACATCCGGGAGGCTGCGCCCCGGTCGCTCCGCGAGCGACATGAGGATGCGTTTGCGAAAGATAGGCGCCGAGATCGAGCTCGACACGCCGGTCCCGGAGTTGACGCAGTAGCCACCCTACCCAAACGGGGCCGGCGGCGCCTCCGCTCGCACGATGCTGCCGCCGAGGAGACCCACGGCGCCTCGAACTTGCACGAGGCTGTCGCCCGGGCGACCCACGGCGCCTCGAACTTGTACAAGGTTGCCCCCTCGGACGACCCACGGCGCCTCGAACTTGTACAAGGTTGCCCCCTCGGACGATCCCGGTTTCCTTCAGTACACACCGATCCGTCTTTGTTGACCCGGTGCGCGGCGCCAGGCACCATCGGCGCGCAGCGCCCGGCCGGCCGGCCTGCATGGCCGGAGGCTCGACTCCGGCTCGCTCCCCTTCCCTAACAAGCTGTTGAGGTGCTTTGATGCCCGTTCGTACGATGCTCTTGCTCTGCTTCGCGCCCTTTGTCATTGGCGCTCTCCAAGGTTGCGGCGGCGATGACGGCGGCGGCGAGACCTCCGGGGGATCGGCGCTCGGTGAATGTCCGCCCAACTCGACCGCGCAGGCGGAGGCGGGCCACCAGGCGCTCCAGGACCAGTGCGTGCCGTGTCATTTGTCGACCTCGGAGGGCGCGTCGCGCATCGGCGCTCCGGAGGATGTCAACGTCGACGACCCCGCCAGCGTCAGCGCCGAGGCGGAGGAGATCCTCTCGGAGATCCGGATCGGCGGGGCGAATGGCGGGGACGGGATGCCCATCGGCTCGAAGCTCTCCGACGACACGATCGAGGCCATCCGGGTCTTCCTGGCCTGCGACGCGGCACAGTAACGCCGCGTCTCTTCCCCGCACGCTTCACACCAAGTCCGAACGCCGGCGCGCCAGCTCACGAGAAGGCGCGCCGGCGCGCCGGCGCGCCGCTCGCCTCGATCGCTGTGCGATCGCGCGATCCGGAGTATGGTGCAGGCATGTTCAGGCTGGATGCCCGCTCCGGGGCCGCCGCGCTCGCGCTGGCCGCCACGCTCGCGCTGACCGCGTCGCTCGGCGCCTCGTGCGCCGGCGCGCCCCCCGCGCAGCGCGGGGCGGCGGCCTGCCCGCCGCTCTGCCCGCAGCCGGCGCCCCCGCCGAGCGCAGCGCCGGCGGGGCCCGTCGTCCCGGGCACGCCGGGCGAGGCGCCGGCGTTCGACCCCGAGCGCCTCACCCTCGTGCTGGACGACCCGCGGCTCGCGCAGGTGCAGAAGCTCGTCGAGCAGGAGGCGTACGCAGGCGCGGCCGCGGCGATGGCCCAGGCGCTCTCGGCGCCCCTGTCGCCCGCGGACGCGGCGGCCTTCCGCTACCAGCTCGGGCGGCTGCGCGCCCTCGCGGGCGATCCCGTGGGCGCGGCGAAGGAGTACGACGCGGCCGCGGCGGCGGGCGGGCCGCTCGCGGATCACGCGAGGTTCGCGGCGGCCGATCTGCTCGCCAGGGCGGGGCAGCCCGACGCGGCGCTCGAGCGCGCGCGCGCCGTCACGTCGGACGTCGCGATCGCCGACGAGCTCGATCGCATCGTCGCCGGCGCGCTCGCCGACAAGGGCGACATCGAGGGCGCGGCCGCGCGCTGGCGCGCGTACCTCGCCCGCAGCTGGCCGGCGTCGACGTGGGTGCCCGAGGCGCTCCGCTTCGCCCGCGCGCTGCTCCGCCACCCGAGCGAAGACCACGCCGAGGAGGCGATCCGCGTCACCCGGCGCGTCATCGACGAGGCGCCGGGCGGCGCCGGCGCCGGGGAGGCGAAGGAGATCCAGGACCAGGCCCTGTCGACGCTGCCGTTCGCGCGGCGCAAGCCGTTCCTCGACCTGGGCCCCGCCGATCTGCTCGCCCGCGCGCGCGCCTTGCTCGCCTCGCGCCAGGACAAGGAAGCGCTCGCCGTCACCGACGCGCTGATCGCCCTCCCCGAGGCGCAGGCGCCCTCGGCCTTCGCCTGCGACGCGTTCGCCGCGCGCGGCGAGGCGCTCGGCCGCCTCCGGCGGCGGGCCGAGGCCGCCGACCTCTTCGGCACGGCGATCGAGCGCTGCGGGCCGGCCGCGCCCGTCGCCGCAGGCGTGACGCCCGCCGCCGCAGGCGTGACGCCCGCGGCAGGTGCGAGCGCGCCCGCCACCACAAGCGCGGCCCCCGCCACCGCAGGCGCGGCCCCCGCCGCCGCAAGCGCGGCGCCCGCCGCAGGCGGGACACCCGCCCCGCGACGGCCAGAGACCCTCTACAACGCCGGGCGCGCGTCGCTCCGCGTCGATCGGCACGCCGAGGCGGCCGCGCGCTTCGCGCTGCTCGAGAAGGAATACCCGGATCACCGGCTCGCGGACGACGCGCGCTACCTCGGCGCGCGCGCGCTGCTCGGGCTCGGGGACCAGGCGCAGTTCGTGCAGCTGCTCACCGCCATGCCCGACGACTACCCGTCGGGCGACATGGTCGCCGACGGCCTGTTCGAGCTCGCGCTCTTCGAGATGGAGCGCGGCGACTGGGCGGGCGCGGTCAGGCCGCTCGAGCGCGCGCTCGAGCGGTTCCCGCACGAACGCGCGTACCACGCCGCCGGCAGGCTCCCCTATTACCTCGGGCGCGCCCACATCGAGACGGGCTCGCCCGACAAGGGGAAGGCGCTGCTCGAGCAGGTGATCCGCGACTACCCGCTCTCTTTCTACATGGCGCTCTCCCACGCGCGGCTCGCCGACGTGGACCCCGCCGCCGCCCAGCGCGCCCTGTCCGCGGCCCTGGAGCGCGACGCGAGCGCGCCGTACACCGAGCTCAGGAGCCCGCTCTTCGCGCAGCCCGCGTTCACGCGCGCGGTCGAGCTCGCGCGCCAGGGGGAAGCGAAGCTCGCGCGGCGCGAGCTCGACCTGCTCGGCGTCGGGGGCAAGACGGCGCCGCGCGAGGTGATGTGGGCCTCGGCGTTCCTGCTCGCGCGCTCGGGCGCGCTGCCGCAGTCGTACAGCATCCTGCGCACCGCGATGGCGGCGCCGGCGGCCGTCGAGCTCGCGGGCGAGTGGGTCGATCACTACCCCGTCGGGCGCTGGCGCGGCGCCTGGGAGCTCGCCTACCCGCGCCCCTTCTCCGGCCTCGTCGCCGCGGAGACCAAGCGGAGCGGGATCCCCGAGGCCCTCGCCTACGCGATCATGCGCGAGGAGTCGGCCTTCGACCCGAGGGTGGCCTCGCCGGCCCAGGCGTTCGGGCTGATGCAGCTCATCGTGCCGACCGCGAAGCTGGTGGCCAAGCCGCTCGGGCTGCCGTGGAGCGCCGACGCGCTGAAGCGCCCCGAGGTGAACATCGCGCTCGGCTGCCGCTACCTCTCGCAGCTGCGCGGCCAGTTCTCGGACAACCCCCTGCTGGCGATCCCCGCCTACAACGCGGGCGGCGGCGCGCCGAAGCGATGGATCGCGGAGCGCCCCTCGCAGAGCTTCGATCTGTGGGTCGAGCGCATCCCGTACGAGGAGACGCGGCTCTACACGAAGCGCGTGATGACGAGCCTCGCCGTCTACGAGCTCCTCTACGCCGGCGCTCAGCCGGGCGAGGCCCTGCGGACGCCGCTCCCCGCGAGCCCGGCCGCGCGCTCGGCCGTGGCGAACGCCGCGCCCTGACCCGCGCCGGCGGAACCGGAAGCCAAACGCCGAAGCGCCGGCGGAAGCCGCATACCGCCGAGGTTTCGGCGAGCGGGCCGCGCTCAAGCTTTGGTAGAGTCCGCGTGTGATCGACCCATCGAGCCCTTCCCATCAGCTCGTGGGCGCCGTGCTCAGCGGGCGCTTCCGGATCCTGCGTCTCCTCGGCGAGGGCGGCATGGGCGCGGTCTACGAGGCCGAGGGCCTTCGCGGCGAGGGCAAGCGGGCGATCAAGGTGCTCCACCCCGAGTTCACGCAGGAGGAGCAGGTCCTCCACCGCTTCTTCGCCGAGGCGGAGGCGACGAGGGGGTTCGTCCACCAGAACATCGCCTCGGTCTTCGAGGCGACCCGCGCCGAGGACGGCACGCCGTACCTCGTCATGGAGCTCCTGCAAGGCGTCCCGCTCGCCGCGTACATCGACACGGGCAACCCGATCCCCCCGCAGCAGGCCGTGCCGATCATCCACGAGGTGCTCCAGGCGCTCATGGCGGCGCACAGCCACAAGGTGATCCACCGCGATCTGAAGCCGGAGAACCTGTTCCTCATCCGCGATCCGCGCGGGGGCTTCCGCGTGAAGGTGCTCGACTTCGGCATCGCGAAGGTGATGGACGCGGCCGGCGGCATGGGCCTGAAGACCCGCGCCGGCACGCTCCTCGGGACGCCCGGCTACATGAGCCCCGAGCAGATCAAGAACGCGCAGGGCGTCGACGCGCGCGCCGATCTCTGGAGCGTCGGCGTGATCTTCTACGAGATGCTCACGGCGACGCAGCCGTTCCCCGCCGAGAACGAGTTCGCGCGGCTCACCGCCGTGCTCGCCAAGGAGGTGCGCCCGATCGAGCAGGTCGCGCCCCACCTCGCGGCCTGGGGCCTCTTCTTCCAGCGCGCCCTCTGCAAGGACGTGGCAGGGCGCTTCCAGACGGCCGAGGAGATGGCGCAGACGCTGGGCGCCATCGCGCACCGCACGGGCATCACGACGCCCAGCGCGCGGCCCGAGGCGCCGGCGTCGCCCGCGCTGACGCACCAGCTGCCCTCGCTGCCGCCGCCGCAGCCGCTTCAGAGCGCGACGCAGCCGCCGCAGAACATGGCGCCCCCGCCGCAGAACGTCACGCAGCCGGTGCAGAGCGTGCCGCCGATCGCGTCCAGGTTCCCGACGGTGCCCCCGCCGCGCATGTCGGCGCCGCCCATCCAGGCGTCCCCGTCGGTGGCGCCCACGGCGACCTTCTCGGCCAGGCCAACCCACATCAGCGCGCAGCAGCCCTCCGGCGTGCCGACGCTCACGGGCGGCCACTACGACGTGCGGGTCGTGGACGTCCCCCTGGCCGCCGAGGGTGGGGGCTCGGAGGGCGCTGCCTGGTGGCTCGTCGGGCTCATCGGGCTCGTGTGCCTCGGCGTCGGCTTCGCGCTGGGCGTGCTGGTGAGCCGGTGAGCGCGTGAACGGAAGCGCCCGCGTCCGCGCCCTGCTCGCCGTCACCTGCGCCGCCGGCGCCCTGGGCGCGCCGCGGCCCACGCTCGGCGACCCGCCCGCGGAGCCCCCCGTGCCGGTCGTCGATCTGCACGTCGACGTGCCCTGGCAGGTCCACTTCAAGGGGCGCGACAGGCGCCTCGGCGAAGGCCACGCCCGCAGGGAGACGCTCGTCGCGGGCCACTACCTCGGCGTCGTGCTGCCGATCTACCTGCCCGACCAGGCGCGCCCCGAGGGCCCGCAGATCGAGGACGCCAGCGCGGTCCTCGCGACGATCGAGGCGATCATCGCCGCGAACCCGGTGCTCCTCCCGCTCGGCGCGGCGCGCGCCGAGCCGGGGAAGATCAGCACCTTCCTCTCGATCGAGGGGGCCGGCGCGTTCGCGGCGGACATCGCGCAGATCGACCGCTTCATCGCGCGCGGCGTGCGGCTCATCAGCCCGAACCACGCGAAGAACACGCGGCTCTCGTCGTCCGCGACCGGCGAGCCGGCGGCGTACGGGCTGACCGAGCTCGGCAAGCGGTTCTGCGAGCGCGTCTACGACCAGGGCGCCCTGATCGACGTCTCGCACATCTCGGACGCCGCGTTCGCGGATCTCGTCCCGATCGCCGCGGCGCACGGCGCGCCGATCGTCGCGACGCACTCGAACGCGCGCGCGGTGGCGAACCGGCCGCGCAACCTGACGGACGAGCAGCTGCGGCTCATCGCGCGGAGCGGCGGGGTCGCGGGGCTCAACTTCCACGCCCCCTTCGTGAACGGCACGAGCGAGGCGGACGTCGACGACGTGGTCGCGCAGGTCGATCACATGGTCCGCGTGGCCGGCGTCGATCACGTCGCGATCGGCTCCGATTTCGACGGCGGCATCGTCCCGCCGAGGGGGCTCGCCGACGCGTCGGCGCTGCCGGCGCTCGCCGCGCGGCTCAGGCAGCGCGGCATGTCGCGCGAGGACGTCGTGAAGATCTTCGCGCAGAACGCGCTGCGCATCCTCGGCTGGCGCCCGGCGATGGATGCGAAGAGCGCGAGCGCGACCGGCGGCGCGCGCCCGTAGCCGGAGGCCGCCGCGCTCCGCCCGCGCGCTCGTGGTAAGGGCCACGCATGCGCAGGGAAGTCGCCGGGTCGGCGCGAGGTCTTCTCGCCCTCGCGCTCTTCGCGTCGATCGCCGGCCGGAGCTGCGCCGAGCTCCCGCACGTCGAGGGCGCCGGCGAGGCCGTCTGCCCCGAGCTGCGCGCCCCGGGCGACGTCCTCGGGGCCCAGCTCACCGCGGACGCCCGGGCGAACGCGAAGGTGAGGGCTGCCGCGCTAGAGCGCCCGCGCGCGCTGCGCGGCGCGCCGCCTGCGAGCCCCGATCGACGCGCTCCGGCGACGCGCGCCCGCGCCGGCACCGATGTCCTGGTCGCAGCGCCCGGCGCCCGAAGCGGCGCCGAGCGCCTTCGCCTGCATGGATGGCATGGACGGCGCCGCGCCCCTCGGACTACCCTCGCGCTCCCGCCGGGAGGATCCCATGACCGATCTCGACGACCGCTGTCTCGACACGTTCCCCGAGTGGCTGCGCAGCCTCGCCTCGGACGCCACGGATCTGGCGGGCCTGCTCGCCTCGCCGGAAAGCCCGGAGGCCACGCGCCGCTCGCTCGCGGGGGGCCTCAACTACCTCTTCAAGTCGCTCGACCTCATCCCGGACGGCATCGAGGATCTCGGCTTCCTCGACGACGCCTTCGTGCTGCGCGTCGCCGCGTCCTTCGCCGCGGCGGAGAGCCCGGAGCTGCGCGACCAGGCGCCGGCCCTCGCGCGGCTCGCCCGGGACGCGGAGCTCATCGCCGAGCTGCTCGGCGGCGACTACGCCCGGCTCAAGGGCTACGTGCGCTCGCTGGAGAAGGGCGCCGCGCGCGGCCGCACCGTCGACGACATCCTGAGCGACGAGCAGGTCCGCACCTCGTTCATGCACGAGATCACCGGCTGGGCGTCGAGCTACACGGCACCGAGCTTCAGCCGTGACGCGAAGAACCTGATCAAGCTGAAATCCTTCCTCTCCGCCAAGCTCCCGGCCTGAGCGCGCGCGTCGAGGCGCCGCCGCGGCGCGTCCACCGCTCGCCATGGTACACCCCCGATCATCCCCCGGAGGATCGCGTCCGATGTCAGCCGCTCCCCGCCTCACCGCGCTGCTCGCCGCACTGCTCGCCGCGGGCTGTGACGCCGACCGACCCGCCTCGACGGCGCACAGCCCGGCCGCCGCCTCATCTCCGCCCTCGCGCTCCACGGCAGCCCCGGCCGCGCCGCCGCCCGACGCGGATCGCTCCTACGCCTACCCGGCCGCCGATCGCGTGGTCGCCATCGGCGACGTCCACGGCGACCTCGCGGCGACGCGCGCGGCCCTGCGGATCGCGGGCGCGATCGACGGCGCGGATCGCTGGATCGGCGGCAAGCTCGTGCTCGTGCAGACGGGCGACGAGCTCGACCGCGGCGACGGCGAGCAGGAGATCGTCGACCTCTTCGATCGCCTCGCCGTCGAGGCGCGCGCCGCCGGCGGCGCCGTGTACGCGCTGAACGGCAACCACGAGGTCATGAACGTCCAGCTCGATTTCCGCTACGTCACCGAGGGCGGCTTCAAGGACTTCGAGGACGTGCCCGGGCTCGACGCGTCGGGCCCCCGGCTCGCGCCGGTGCCGCCCCCCGCGCGAGCCCGCGCCGCCGCGTTCGCCCCCGGCGGTCTCTACGCCAGGAAGCTCGCGGCGCGCGACGTGATCATCGCGGTCGGCGACACCGTCTTCGCGCACGGCGGCGTGCTCCCGGCCCACGCGCGCTACGGCGTCGCGCGGATCAACCGAGAGGTGCGCGCGTGGATGGAGGGGAAGAGCCCCTCCACGCCGGCCGTGATCGCGGCCGAGGACAGCCCGGTGTGGGCGCGCCTCTACTCGAGCGAGCCGCCGCCGGCCCCGGGGTCGCCCCCCTGCGCGGCGCTGGACCAGACCCTCGCGGCGATGTCCGCGAAGCGCATGGTCGTGGGCCACACGGTCCAGAAGCACGGCGTCACGTCGGCCTGCGGCGACAAGATCTGGCGGATCGACGTCGGCATGGCGTCGCATTACGGCGGAAAACCAGCAGCGCTGGAGATTGTCGGTGACACCGTGCGCGTCTTGACGGCCGACGCAACCAAGGCAACCGAGGCGGCCGACGCGTCCAGCGCAACTGGCGCAACCGACGCAACCAAAGCGACCAAACCGAAAAAATAGACGTAGTTGTGAGAAAACTTCAGCGCCGTCCGCAACGCGATCGCGTGTCGTCAACGACCACGACTACGTTCACGGCCACGCCCACGCCAACACGCGCCAGGGGGAGAAGCCCCCGGGCGCGGCCACCAGCGCATTGACGCGCGCCGCGAAGACCGGATAACGTGAATAGCAAACTGGGGTGCTTCGATCCCCAGGGGAAGGGAATCAGATGCCCGAGCGACCGCTCGCGCTGATCCACGAGGCGAATCTGAGCGACGGGGTGCCTACCCTGACGCTCGGCGAGCGGCGCCTCCCCCTTCCGGTCCCCCGTACCGCGCCCGCGCTCCTGAGCCAGTGCCGGCGGGGCGAGCGTTGTACCGCGTGGCTCGACGCGGGGAGCGGCTGATGGACGACGACGAGCTGCTGCGCGCCCTGACGCGCATCGCACAGCGGGATCCGACGACCGATCCGCGCTGGCGCAGGCTCGCCGAAGAGACGCGCCCGGAGGACGCGCAAGACGCTCCGGGAGACGCCGCGAACACCGCGGCCCGCTCGAGCGCCGGGCGGGAGGAGCGCGAAGTCCGGCCGCCCCTCGACGACGAGACCCGCGCCCGGCTCGCCGACCAGCTCCTTGCCCAGCTCCGGGAGCCGCGCGGCGGTGCGCCCGCGCCGTCTTCGCTGGCGCGTCCAGCGGTCGATCGGAAGTCGGGCATCCGCTTCCGGTGCCCCGAGGAGTGGGACTGCGACGCGGAGGAGGCGAGCGACGTCGCCGACGCCGCGCCGCTGGGCGCGGACGCCGACTCGCTCAGCGGCACGAGCGCGCCCTCCACCACGGACGCGCCGGTCTGTCGCGCGATCGACGGCGAATCGGTGCCGCCCGGGACATCGGAGCCGCCGCGCGATGCGTGCTCGAGCACGGCGCCCGGGCAGCCTGCCCAGCGCGCGCAGGACGGCGCGGACGCCCTCGCCAGGCCGCCGCGCAAGGGCCTGCCGCACCCCGAGCTTGTCGTCGAGCGGCGGAGCGCGCGGCGGACGACGCCGGCGGCGCGGGCCCGGGCGGCCGTGGGCGTTGTCGGCTGGGTCGTGTCGGCGGCGCTCGTGTCGCTGCTCGCGCTGCGGCCCGCGCCGTTCGCGCCGGGCGCCGCCCCGCTCCCCGACTACACGCTCGCGACGACGACCCTCGGCGACGGCCCGCAGCAGGGAGCTCGCGGGCCGGGCGCCCCGCGCCACGTCGGCAGGGGCCAAAGGCTCACGATCGCGCTCTCGCCCGGCACACGCGTGCCAGCGCCGGTCGCGGTAAGGGCCTTTCTGGTGCAGGGTGGGATCGCGCGCCCGTGGCCCGTGGAGCTGGCGCTGGATGGCGCCGGCGGCGCGACCATCTCGGGCACGCGCGAGGAGCTGTTCCGGGACGTCGCGGTGGGTCCCTGCGAGGTCGTCCTGGTGGTCGGGCACCCCGACGCGCTGCCAGGCCCGGACGACTCGCTGCCCGACGAGGACGCCATCCACCTGGCGAGCGGCCGGCTCCTGCGGCAGCGATTGTTCCTTGACTGACCGTCGCCTGCGCGCATGAGGTAGCCCGTCCTTCCCCTGGCGAGGGAGCCGCCTCGCCCGCGGGCCTGCGGGGCGCGCTCGACCCGGCGCGCGCGCCGCCGTCCCTGGCCGGGAAGGGCAGAGGGCATCACGCATGAACCGACGGATGTTCAAGAGCAAGATCCACCGCGCGACCGTGACCCACGCGGATCTGCACTACGAGGGCAGCGTCACGATCGACGCCGACCTGCTCGAGGCCGCTGACATCCTGCCGTACGAGGCGGTCGACATCTGGAACGTGACGCGCGGCTCCCGGCTGACCACGTATGCGCTCGCGGGGGCGCGCGGCTCGGGCGTCGTGTGCATCAACGGCGCGGCGGCGCACCTCAATCAGCCCGGCGACCTCGTGATCATCGCGACGTTCGCGGACATGGACGACGCCGAGGCGCGGCGGCACACGCCGCGCGTGCTCCGCGTCGACGGGCGCAACCGGCCGCTCGCCGACCAGCCGCCCGAGACGCCGGGCCCGCTCGCGCCCAACTGAGCGCGCGCGGGCCAGCCGGGCGCCTCGCCCGAGACGCGCCGCGCGCCCGGCGGACCGGCGGAGCGCGCGTGTCACCCGGCGTGCGGCAGCGCCCGCGCGAGCGGCGCGCGGGCCAGCCGGACGAAGCGCGCCGAGAGCCCCCCCGCGACGGCGATGAGCCCCGCGGTGAGCCCGAACCAGAGCCCGCGGACGCCCAGATCGAGCCCGAAGGCGAGCCCGATCGACAGCGGCAGGCCGAAGGCCCAGTGGGCCCCGAGGTTGGCCCAGAAGGGGAACCGCACGTCGCCCGCCCCGCGCAGCGCGCCGGCGGCGACCGCCTGGACGCCGTCGAACAGCTGGAAGAGCGCGGCGATGCGGAGCAGCGGGACGCCGATGGCGAGGACGTCGGCGTCCGGGGTGAAGGCGCCGATGAGGGCGCGAGGGAACGCGGCGTACATCGAGGCGCTCACGCACATGAGGCCGGCGCCGAGCAGGAGGCCGAGCACGCCGGGGCGCATCGGCGACCGGCCCGCGCCGACCGCGCGCCCCACGCGGACGGCGGTGGCGCCGCCGACGCCGATGGCGCCCATGAACGTGAAGGAGGCGAGCCCGATGGCGATCTGGTGCGCCGAGACCACGGTCGCGCCGAGCCGCCCGGCGAGCAGCGCCGTCATCCCGAACACGCCGACCTCGGCGAGGAGCTGCAGCCCTATCGGCACGCCGAGCCGGTAGACCACAGCCACCGCTGAGGATCCCGCACATTTTTTGATCCGTTTCGGACGCGCCAAGCGTCTGAAATGTCATGGGAAATCCCGATGTGCCGGAAACGACGCCTTCGATCGTTCGCGAGTTCGAGACGGTGCAGCTGGGCGATGCGCGCCTGCATCAGCGGGTCCGGGCTGTGGTGGCGCGGCTGAGCGTCGCGCCGGGCGAGAGCTTCCCGGACTCGCTGAAGACAGAGGCAGAGCTGGAGGGCTTCTACCGGCTCCTTGGCAACAAGCGCGTGTCGTATGGTGCGCTGGTGCAAGCCCACAGCGAGCAGACCCTCGAGCGCATGGCCGGTCACGACACGGTTCGCGCGGTGCATGACACCACCGCGGTCGCCTTCGACGGCGACGGAGCACGCAAAGGGCTCGGTCCGCTCAACGGCAAGGACACGCAGGGCTTTTTGGCGCACGCGACGCTCGCCGTGGCCACCGACGCGATCAACCAGCCGCTCGGATTGCTGGGCCTTGCCTGCTGGGCCCGCAAAGCCTCCGCCCTCTCCAAGAGCCCACGCAAGAAGAACAGGACGGGCAGCGACTATGCGCGCGTGACCGACAAGGAGTCGACGCGCTGGCTGCGGCAGGTAGAGGCGGCCGAGCAGGCCGTGGGCGACCGCACGTCGCTGCTGCACGTCATGGACCGCGAGGCCGACGCCTACCCGCTTCTGTGCGCCATGGTCGAGCAGGGCCACCGCTTCGTCGTGCGCATGGCGCGCGATCGGAACGTGTCGGAGCTGGCCGAGGACGAAGAGGAATCGCTCGACGACAGCGCTCCGCTGCGGCTGAGCGAGGCGCTGGTCGAGCTGCCGATCCGGCTCAGTCGCGAGGTTGTGCTCACCCAACGCCGCGCCGGACCGGTACCTGCGAGCAAGCGCGCGCACCCCGCGCGCTCGGAGCGGAGCGCCACGCTGGGCGTCGGCGCTCGGCGCGTGGCGCTGCGCCGTCCCTACTACCTGCCCGAGCTGGCCGAAGAGCTCGCGGTCAACGTCGTGTTGGTGCAGGAGATCGACACGCCAGCGGGCGAAGAGCCGGTCGCGTGGGTGCTGGCGACCAACGAGCCCGTCGACACGCCCGACCAGATCGCAGCGATCGTCGACCATTACCGGGCACGGTGGCTCATCGAGGAGTTCTTCAAGGCGCTCAAGACCGGCTGCGCCCTCGAGACGCGCCAGCTCGAGAGCTTCCGGAGCCTGACGAACGCGATGGCGCTGTTCGCCCCGATCGCGTGGCAGATGCTGCTGCTGCGCTCTCTGTCACGCCTTGAGCCCAACGCGCCCGCGGAACGAGCCCTGAACCCCACGCAGCTGAAGCTGCTGCACCAGCACCAGCCCAAGAAGCTGCCGGCTCAGGGGGCGACGGTAGTCGATGCGCTCTACGCCGTTGCCGGTCTTGGTGGACACCTCAAGCGCAACGGTCCCCCCGGCTGGCTGACGCTCGCACGCGGAATGCAAACCTTGCTCATGCTGGAGACGGGCTGGAACGCCGCCCTCGCCAACACAGCGAAAATTAAGGGGGAAATGTGATCAATCCTCAGACAGCCACCGGCACCGCGCCCTCCTGCTCGCGGGGCGCCCCGCGCCGGCGCCCCGCGGCGAAGAGCACGATCGACGACAGCACCACGCTGGCGAGGCTCGCGGCGAGCCCCGCGCCGAGCGCGCCGAGCTGCGGCAGGCCGAGCGGCGGCAGGCCCACCCAGCGCAGCGCCTCGTCGCCGCGGACCATCAGGTTGCAGGCCACGACGTTGACCGCGTTCGCCGCGACGACGGCGACGAGCGCGGGCCGCGTCGCGCCGTGGGCCTGGAGGAAGTTTTTCCCGGCGAGGAACACGGGCCAGAGGAAGATCCACAGCGCGTGGCCGAGGATGTACCGGCGCACGCCGGGGACGAGCGCCGGATCGACGCCCATGGGCGCGAGCGCGAAGGTCGCCGCGAGCGCGGCCCCGAACGCGACGACGCTGACGAGCAGGCTCGCGCGCAGGGTCGCGCGCAGCGCCGCCCACGCCAGCCCCGGGCGACCGGCGCCGATCGCCTGCGACGCGAGCGGATCGACCGCGGCCGAGACGCCCATCCCGAGCGCGTTGCTCGTGTGGACGATCGTCCTCCCCATCGCGCAGGAGGCGAGCTCGTTCACCGAGACACGCCCCACGATCGCGACATCGACGAGCGCCATCGCGACGAGCCCCGCCTGCGCCACCGCGATCGGCAGCGCGAGGCGCGCCAGGGCGCGCAGCTCGGACCGCGCGCTGTCCGCGGCGAGAGGGGCGGAAGCAAGGTTCAAGGGTTCACCGGCTCGATGAAGGGGCGCCACCATAGCGCGCCGGGGTGGGAGCGCTCGCCGGAGGTGGGGTGAAGATCTAAAAGATCAACAGTTACGTAAGCTTATCAAGAAATCAAACGAGCCGACTCGAGGAGAGAAGAAGGAGAAAAAACGCCAAGGCGCCAAGGCGCAAAGACGCAAGGGAGAGAGATAGAACCTCTCCCAGCTCCGGACCTCGACTTGGACAGCACATTTCCGTGCTTCGGCCATCGCCCTGCGCCCAGCAGCGCTCAATCATTCCTTTCTCTTTTTTGCGTCTTTGCGTCTTGGCGCCTTGGCGTTTTTTCTTCTTCCCGTTCCCGCCGCGCGTCGCCCCACCCTCTTCGCGCCCGCGCCCCAGGCCTCACCAGGCGAGGTGCGCCCGCCCGTCGAGGTACACGCGCTGCGCCTCGCCGAGGCCCGTCGACTCGCCCTCCACGACGCGCAGGATCCCCGTCGCGGGCCCGAGCGCCACATCCCGCCCCGCCTCGAACCGCTGCATCCGGACCAGGGCGCGGTAAGCCTTGTCCAGCAGGAGGGCCCGCTCGCGCGACGGCGCGACGAGGTACGCGAGATCGCGGTCGCCGCCGGGTGCGCCACGCCGCACCTCGGCCTCGTCGAGCGCGCCGCCCGGGAAGAAGCGGGCGAGCATCTCCGCGTTCCCGCGGTAGTCGTCGGCCCCGCGCGCGCGGCGCAGGTAGGTCAGCACCTCCGGCTCCGCGTGGCCGGCCTGCGGCACGTCGGGCATGCCGCGCAGGTCCTGGTGCCGCCATCCGGCGGCGCCGGGCACCTTGCGCGCCAGCGAGAAGGTGTGATCCACCGTCACCCCGACCGCGCCGTGGCAGCCCATGCACGCCCGGTGCTCCTCCGCGGTCTGCAGCCGCAGCCGGCCCTGCTCGTCCTCGATGAACGCCTGGATCTGCCAGCCGAACGCGTTGCGCAGGCCGACCTCGGGCCCGCCCGGGTGGAACGGCGGCTGCCCCTCGTCCTTCTCCTCCGCCTCGCGCTCGTACGCGCGCGCGATCGCCCAGTCGTCCGGCTCGTCGACCTTGCGCGCGTAGCGCAGCTCCTTCATCCGCGCGGCGAGCAGCGCCGGGCGATCCGGGTCGAGGTACCGCACCGAGTGCAGGAGCTCCGCCCCGCGCGGGTAGAGCCACGCCCGCACCGGCACGCCGGCCGCCCCGCCGGCGTACCGCGCGGGCAGGCGGACGACGCGCGTCACCGCGGGCTCGAGCGCGCCGTCGCCGTCGAGATCGAAGCCGGCGAGGAGCTCGCTCACCGGCTCCACCTCCCGCCCGGCGGCCGCGCCAGAGGGCCCGGCCGCGCCTTCCCTCGGCAGGGGCGACGGCGACGCGATCGCCGCCTCGAGCAGCGCGAGGTTCAGCTTGTACACCGCGCGCGACGGCGCGCCCGAGGCGTCCTCGCGGAACGCGGCCGGCAGGCGGAGGAACACGTCGCCGGCGCTGCCGTTCGTGGGCCAGAAGCTGCCGGGGAACGGCTTGTAGCGGACCGCGCGGAAGCCGCTCCCGTCGCGCGCGAAGCCCTCCTCATCGAGCCCGGCGCCGAGGTCGAGATCCGGCACGTAGCCCGGGTAATCCCGGCGCGCGGCGAGCGCCTCGCGCAGCGGCGCGTAATTGTCCTCCCGGATGTACTCGAGGATCTCCGCGTCGCTCGTCCGGGCGGCGGCGGCCGAGAGGTCCCCGAGCAGGTTCGTCCAGGGGTTCTTCCGGGCCGCGTCCGAGAAGCTGTACTCGCGCTGGAGCTCGTGATCGGCGAGCGTGTTCGGCCCGATCCCGATCGTGTGGCACGTCCAGCAGCCGTTCGCGCCGCTGGCCGTTGTCGCGTAACACATCGGCGGGATCGAGGCCTCGGGGTTGCCAGCGCGCCCGGCGCGCTCGGCCGCGGTGGCGAGCGGGTCGTAGCCGCCCCCGCCGCAGCGCGCGCCCGCGGCGAGGACGGCGGACACCGCCGCGATGGCCAGGGGCGCGGACAGCAGGCGCGCGCGGCGGGCGGGCATGGCGGAGATCACTCGGGCAGGAAGGTGACCGCGATCACGCTCGACAGGGCCCCGTCGCCCTTCGGCCAGGTGCTGTAGGCGTTCTCGCCGGGGTGCTGCACCGACATGAAGATCGTGCCCATGTCGGGCGTGAACGACGGGCCCGTCGCCTCCGCGTCGCTCGGAAACGCCACGACGCGGAACGCCTTGCCGAAGCTCGGCCGGGTCACGCCCGGCTGGCCCGCGCGGTGGGCGGGGTCGAGATCGAGGTAGTAGAAGGCGTCTGCGTGCGAGGCCACGCCGAAGTTGCCGTCGGTGCCGAACCACACGCCGCCGTCGCGGTCGAGGAGCAGGTTGTCCGGGCAGGAAGCGTCGAAGTCGCCCTGCCCCTTCGCGCCGTGCCAGACCTCGAAGTACAGGAACTCGGTCGACGCGCCCGGGTTCGCGGGGTCGGACTCCTCCAGGGCGAAGATCGAGCCCACGGCGTCCGCGCGCTTCGGGGACTGGGTCGCGTGCGTCGCCGGATCGTGCACCGCGCCGTCCTGATCGAGCGACGTCTGCCCCGTGTGGTTGGTGAACGCCACGTAGAGGCGCGGCGTGCCGCTCGGGTCGCGCGGGTTCCACTCGATGTCCTCGGGCCGGTTCAGCTCCATGATCCCGACCTTGTTGCTCACCGTGAACAGCGCGCGCCAGACGTCGTAATCGGTCTGGAAGCCGCCGATCCGGTTCCAGCTCACGTCGCGCAGCGCATCGCCGACCGTCCTGGCCGGGTCGCCGAGCGCTGCCGCGTTCGGCGCGATGGCGGCGCTGTCGACGGAGAGCTCGATCCACTGCCCCGTGCCCGGGGCCGCCTCGGTCGGGGCCGCGTGGGTCGCGACAAGGGTGTTGCCTGTCGTGTTGTCGAGCCCGGCCATGTGCGCCGCGTAGAGCTTGCCCTCATCGAGCAGCGCGCGGATCGCCGCGCGCGTCATCCCGGCCGTGTAGTTGCCGCTGGTCACGTACTTGTAGATGCGGCCGCCGCGGCGATCGTCGGTCCCATAGACAACGATCGGCCGACCGGGCACGAGCCTCCACGCGTCGTCGACAGCGAACGTCGCGGCCTCCCAGCGGGCGCGGCCCATGAAGCCGAACTTCTTGTGGCCCGTGCCCGGCTGCGTCTTGCCGTCGTACTCGCCCGCGGGCTGCCCCGGGTCCATCTCGGTGAGATAGCCGTAATGGTCGCGCGGCTGCCGGCCGTTCGGATCGGAGATGCGCCCGAACTCCGCGCTGGTGCTCGCCTCGAAGACCGGGCTCACCGGCGCGCCCGGGTCGAAGCCCCGGCCGGTGAGGAACCGCTGATCGCCCGACCAGCTCGCCTCGAGATCACCGTAGTAGTCCTGCACGTTCTCCTCGGCGGTGATCACCGTGCCCCACGGCGTCTGCCCGCCGGCGCAGTCGCCCATGATGCCGGCCACGAGCCCGCCCGGGAGCGCCGCGCCTGTCGTGTCGTCGTGGCCTGGACTCGAGAGCTCGTGCCCCGCGAGGCGGCTCAGCGTCCTGCTCGTCGCGTCGTAGCGGACGGCGGTCGCGCTCCGGTCGACCGACCATGCGCCCGTCGCCGGGTCCTGGACGGTCCGGAGCCAGGAGCCGCCGACCTCCTTCTTTTCCCAGCGGATATAGGTGTCGACGTCCGCCTGCGACCAGACGTTCGACTCGACATCATTCGTGAGGACGCCGAGCTTGCGCAGGTGCCGGGCCAGCGTGAGGTGCTGCCCGGTCGGCGCGGAGCTGACCGTCGGGCTCCGCCCGGAGACGTACTCGTGGTTGACCCAGAGCCACCCGGCGGCGGCAGAGCCGTTCCACTGGGGCGCATCGCCCGCGGTGGCGGCCCACCCTTCGCCGAAGAACGCGGTGTAATCGTTGTTGGCGCCGAAGCGGGGCGCTTCCGGCGCGGTGCTGAAGGTCAGCGGATCGAGCCAGGTCACCACGATGTCGGAGCGCACGCCGGCGAGCGCCCGGAGGGTGTCGGTCGCAGCCGCGCGGAGCGGGAACTGCTCGCCCTCGGGCAAGTTGCCGGTGGCGAACAGCGCGACGCGCTCTCTCACGTAGTGCGCGAGGTTCGCGGCGCTGCTCCACACCGGCGCGTCCTCGCCGGGCGCCCCGGGCTCCCCTGGCGCCCCGGGCTCCCCTGGCTCCCCGGGTGCACCGGGCTCACCAGGCGCCCCGGGCTCACCAGGCGCCCCGGGCTCCCCTGGCGCTCCGGGCTCACCAGGCGCCCCAGGCTCACCCGGCTCCCCAGGCGCCCCTGGCTCCCCCTGCTCACCGTTCGCGCCGTCCTTGCCTGGCGCGCCCTGTTCACCGGGCGCCCCGGGCGCCCCGGGCGCGCCCTTCGCGCCATCCTCGCCGCAACCGCTCCCGATCGCGGCAAGACCGCCTGCGAGCACCAGAAGCAACGCCGTCCTCAGGGTCCGCCTCGTCATCATGTCCTCGTCTCCGCCGGGTAATGGCCGCAGACGATGCCTGGCGACGGTGGCGCCCCAATGCCCCTCACGCGACGAGTTGTTGTCAGAGATCCCCTGACCCTCGATCGGGCGTGTCATGAGCACCGCACGACCGGCGGCCACGCAACGGGGCCACGGCGAAGATCCCTCAGAGGACCGGCGGAGCCGCCTTGCTCGCCATGACCGCGCAGGCGCCATGACCGCGCGGCCGTCGTCGCCGCGCTACTCGTCGTCCTCGTCGGACACGACGACGTCTTGACCGAAGCGCGCGCGCGCCTCGAGCAGCTCCCTGTCCGAGATCCAGGTGCGCTCGCAGCCGAGGAGCGGCTCCACCTGATAGACGTCCTTGCGCTGCTCGCCGTGCCCGTCTTCGAGGACCCGGACTACCTCGTGATGGAGGCCGCAGGTGGGGCAGAGCGCTCGCATGAAGGGTCCCTATAGTGCGGGCGCGCTGGGCGCAAGGCCCTCCCCTGCGCGCCGTCGACCGCGGAGCGGCGTCGGGCGGCGGGGGAGGTCAGCGCGTGCGAGAGGGGAGCGAAAGGGCGCGGGGAGCGCCGAGCGCGAGAGGAGACGCCTGGCTCAGGCCGTGGCGCGGGCGCCGGCAGCGGCGGTCGCCTTCTCGTCCGACTTGATCCGCATCCCGTAGAAGGAGCGGTACACGAACACCGTCGAGAGCAGGAAGAAGATGCCCGCGAGAACGAGGCTCGTCCCGCGGTCGATCTCGATCGCCAGCTCGACCGCGAGCAGGCCGAACAGGGTCGTGAACTTGATGATGGGGTTCATCGCGACGGACGAGGTGTCCTTGAAGGGGTCGCCCACGGTGTCGCCGACGACCGTCGCCGCGTGGAGCGGCGTGCCCTTCTCCTTCAGCTCCACCTCGACGAGCTTCTTCGCGTTGTCCCAGGCGCCGCCGGCGTTCGCCATGAAGATCGCCTGATAGAGCCCGAAGAGCGCGATGCTGATGAGGTAGCCGATGAAGAAGAACGGCTCGAGGCAGGCGAAGGCGAGCGTCGAGAAGAAGACGCCGAGGAAGATGTTGAACATCCCCCGCTGCGCGTACTGCGTGCAGATCTCGACCACCTTCTTGCTGTCGGTGATCGACGCCTTCTCCACGCCCTCGAGGCGGATGTTCGCCTTGATGAACTCGACAGCGCGGTAGGCGCCTGTCGAGACCGCCTGGGTCGACGCGCCCGTGAACCAGTAGATGATCGCGCCGCCCGTCACGAGGCCGAGCAGGAACGGCGGGTGGAGCAGCGAGAGCTTGTCCACGTTCGACGTCAGCTTGTTCGTGAGCACGACGATGATCGAGAAGATGAGCGTCGTCGATCCGACGACCGCCGTCCCGATGAGCACCGGCTTGGCCGTCGCCTTGAAGGTGTTGCCCGCGCCGTCGTTCTCCTCGAGGTAGTGCTTCGCCTTGTCGAAGTTCGGGGTGAAGCCGAAATCCTTCTTCAGCTCGGCCTCGACGTTCGGGACGTTCTCGATGAGCGAGAGCTCGTAGACCGACTGCGCGTTGTCGGTCACCGGGCCGTAGGAGTCGACCGCGATGGTCACCGGGCCCATGCCGAGGAAGCCGAACGCCACGAGGCCGAAGGCGAAGACGCTCTCGGCGATCATGAGCTGCGCGAGACCCTGGGCGGAGAAGAAGTACGAGATGGCCATCAGCACGACGAGGACGATGCCCATCCAGTACGCGCTGAAATTGCCGGCTGTCAGGCCCGAGAGCACGTTCAGCGAGGCGCCGCCCTCGCGCGACGCGGTCACGACCTCGCGGACGTGGCCCGACTCGGTCGAGGTGAAGATCTTCGTCATCTCCGGGATGATGGCGCCCGCCAGGGTGCCGCAGGTGATGATCGACGAGAGCTTCCACCAGAGCGTCGTGTCGCCCCCGATGTTCGGGATCATGAACGCCGAGACGGCGTAGGTGAGCGCGACCGACACGATCGAGGTCAGCCAGACGAGGCGCGTCAGGGGGGCCTCGAAGTTCATCTTGTCGGCGTCGGCGTAGGACGCCTTCGCGATCGCCTCGTTGAGGAGGTACGAGCCGATGCTCGCGAGGACCATCACGATGCGCATCACGAAGATCCAGACGAGCAGCTGGACCTGGACGGCGGCGTCGGGGACGGCGAGGAGGATGAACGAGATGAGCGCGACGCCGGTGACGCCGTACGTCTCGAAGCCGTCGGCGCTCGGGCCGACCGAGTCGCCGGCGTTGTCGCCGGTGCAGTCGGCGATGACGCCCGGGTTGCGCGCGTCGTCTTCCTTGATGTTGAAGACGATCTTCATCAGGTCCGAGCCGATGTCGGCGATCTTCGTGAAGATGCCGCCCGCGATGCGGAGCGCGGAGGCGCCGAGCGACTCGCCGATGGCGAAGCCGATGAAGGACGGGCCGGCGTAGTCGGCGGGGATGAAGAGCAGGATCATCAGCATGAGCATGAGCTCGGTGCTGATAAGGACGGCGCCGATGCTCATCCCGGCCTTGAGCGGGATCGCGTACGTCGGGAACGGCTTGCCCTTGAGGCTCGCGAACGCGGCACGCGAGTTCGCGAACGTGTTGATGCGCATGCCGAACCACGCGACGCCGCAGCTTCCGGCGATGCCGACGAGGCTGGCCAGCAGGATGACCACGACCTTCGCGGCATCCATGTGACGCAGCACGCCGAAGTAGAGAACCATGACCGCGCCGATCAGGATCTCGAGGACCAGGATGAACTTGAACTGCGTGACCAGATACGTCTTGCAGGTCTCGTAGATGAGCTCCGAGATCTCCCGCATCGCGCGGTGGACCGGCAGCTTGTTCAGCTGCGAGTAGATGACGAGCCCGAACGCGAACCCGAGCGCGCAGACGCCGATGCCGCCCATGAGGAGCGTGCGGCCGTCGATGCCACCGAAGGACTGGGTGCCTAGGTCGGGGAGGACGAGATCGGATTCACTGGCGCTGGCGAGCCCGCCGCTGAGCAGCAGGGCAAGCGCAGCGAGCCCGGCCAGCAGCGGTGCGAGCCAGGCCTTTTGGGACCGGAGAACGTTCATGGACGGTGTGCCTCCATCGCAAAATCCGAGGCAGAGGACGGCGCCATCGCCGCTCGCTGCTTCGTGGTTCCGAGGGGTTGGCCGCCTGCGTAAAGGGGAAGGGGACCGGCGCGCTGCCGGATGGGCTCTTGCTCTAACGCCGACGCTTCAGCACAGCCTCGTCCCTCGACGACCGGAGGGTGTCGGAGTGCCCAGAGCTGCCAGGCATGCCTCCACCGTGACCGGACCCCCGAGGCGCGCGCTAGCTACCATGCACCCGAGACGCCGTCGAGAGGGCGCGATGCGCGCCCACGACGAGAGGGCCTGTCAGCGGCGCGACGTCAGGAGATCACGTAGGGAGATTACGTACGATGGTGAAAGAAAGAAGCGCGCACGACCGAACGCCGTCACACGCTGTCGCGTCCGGTCGCATTCGGCTGCGCTCGGACGCTTTCAGCCGCGCTCGATCGTGTTCAGCTGCGCTCGACGGCGTTCAGTTGCGCTCGGTCGCGGTGTTCAGCCGCCGATCCGAGCCGGAGAGCCGCTGATCCGAGCCCGAGTCCGCGCCAGGGCTGGCGTGGGACGTGAGGAGCTCCGCCACGAGATCCCGACACTCCGGCTTGTTGCGGAGGTGGCTCAGCAGCAGGTTGGAGGCCTCGCTGAACGACTTCTCGTAGGCGAGCCCCTCGCGCGTGCGCGCCGCGACGCGCTCGCGCCCCTGCGCCAGGTCCTCCTCCAGGGCCTCGGCGTAGCGGGCGAGCTGGGCGCGGAGCTCGTCGATCTGGCGGCGCAGGTCGCGCGCATTCGCCTCGCGCGTGTTCTTCTTGTGCTCGTAACGCCCGAGCTGCTCGCGCTTCGCCTGCGCGGTCGCGCCGGCCGCGCCCGCGCGCTCGTAGATGAGCGGATCGTGGTTGCCCTGGCGGGCCGCCCCGTCCGCCAGCTGGCGCGCGGACAGCGCGAGCTTCTCGGCGGCGGCGAGCTCGACGCGGACCTTCTCGACGTCCTCGCCGTCGGCCATCGCCTCGCGCATCACGCGCGACTCCTCGTGCGCGAGCTCCTCGACCTTGCGGCCGATCTCGGCGCGCAGCGCGCGGCCGCGGCGCTCGAGCGCCTCGAGCTTGCGGGTGAGGCTCGCGACCTCGCCCTCGAGCTTGTTGGCGCGCGCGGCGAGGTCCCAGGCCTGCGCAAGGCCGTTCTGGACCTCCTGCGGCACCTGCCCGGACGGGTAGGCGCGGGAGACCATGCGCGAGAACAGGGCCGCCCGGCTCGCCCACTCGATGACGCCGGCGCTCTGAGGCGGCGGCGGCGGCGGCGGCACCGGCACGCCGTCGCTCCCCTCGACCTCCCACGCGTGCGCCGGGAGCCCGCGCTGGAGCGCCTTCAGCTCCTCCTGGAGGTGGTGGGCGTCGCGGTAGCGCTTGCGGATGTCCTTCTCGAGCAGGCGCAGCACGATCGCCTCGCCCTGCGCGTGCGCGTCGGGGCGGATCGAGCGGGGCCGCGGCGGCGCGTGGGTCCGCTGCATCTCGAGGAGCGTGTCGCGGTCGTTCGCGCGGAAGGGGAGCTGCCCGGTCAGCATCTCGAAGAAGAGCACGCCGAGCGCGTAGAGGTCGGACTGCGCCGTCGCCTCCTCGCCGCGCGCCTGCTCGGGCGACATGTACTCGGGCGTCCCGAAGACCGCGCCCTTCGGGGCGAGGCGCGGGTCGCGCGCGATGGCGGCGAGGCCGAAGTCGAGGATCTTGACGAAATCCTTCCGGCCGCCGCGGTGGGTGAGCAGGATGTTGTCGCTCTTCAGATCGCGGTGCACGACGCCGAGGTCGTGGGCGCGCGCGAGAGCCGCGCACATCTGCTCGAGGATGTCCACCGATCGCGCGATCGGCATCGGGCCGCGCGCGAGCTCCGCCGAGAGCGGCGTGCCGACGAGGTACTCCATGACGAGATAGAGCTCGCCCTCCTCGGTCTCGCCGATGTCGTGGATATCGATGATGTGGGCGTGATCAACGCGGTTTGCGGCGCGCGCCTCGCGCAGCATCCACGCGCGGAGGTGGGTCTCTCCGCGGAGATCGGGCCGGATGAGCTTCAGGGCGACGACCCGGTCGATCAGCACGTGGCGAGCGCGATAAACGACGCCCATGCCGCCTTCGCCGAGCCGTGCCTCGAGCCGGTACCTGCCGGCCACGACCTTCCCGATCAACGGATCGGTGCTCGAAGCCTTGGGACCTGCCGGTCGCTGAATCGCGCGCTCCATGGTGCCTTCGTTTCTCCTCAGCGCTCCCCAGAAGAGCCGTTCTCGTCTCTCAGGGCCCTATTGCGCTGTGCGGTGAGTCGGATCGCTCGCTGAACGTATCCGGTTTGAAACAGCTGGTCTACGGGCCCGCGGTCGGGTTGCGATGAATATCGTGCGAGCTCCGTGTGGAGGTGGGGTGGGAGACCGGCGCCGATGACGCGCTCGTCTCGTCGAGCCAAGCCGCGCGATAGGCCGAGCGGGCGGGCTCGCCTCCGGACGGCCGTTCGGGCGGGCTCGCCTCCGCGGGCGGCCGCGCGGGAGGAGGGGTATCGCCTTGCGGACGGGCGCTCGCCGGGCGAGGATCGAGGGGCAGGCGACAGACGAAGCGCGCGCCGTGGACCGAGGCCGGCGCTCCGCGGCACGGGTGTCCGCCGCGGCCGCCGTCGCCGTCTTCTCCTTCTCGTTCTGGTTCCGGTGCTGCCGCGAGGGCGAGCGTGCCGCCGTGCCGCCGGACGATCTCGGTCGAGATCGACAGCCCGAGGCCGGTCCCCTGCCCTCGCGGCTTCGTTGTGAAGAACGGATCGAAGATCCGCTGGGCGAGGTCCGGCGGGACGCCCGGCCCGCTGTCCGAGATCGCGACGGCCGCCATGTCGTCGTCGACCCAGGTCTCGATGCAGATCGCCGGCTCGGCGGGCGTACGCGGCGCCGCGCCCCCGCCGGAGGTCCCCTCCTCTGCCGGCGCGGCGGGCGCCGGCGGCGCCTCGAGCGCCTGGATGGCGTTGACGAGGAGGTTCATGAACACCTGGTTGATCTCGCCGCCCCGGCAGGTGACGGGCGGCAGCTCGCCGTAGCGCCGGATCACCTCGATGCGCGCCTGCCGGAGCCGGGGGCCGAGCAGGAGCAGCGTCTCCTCGATCCCCGCGTGCAGATCGACCGGCAGCGGCTCGCCCGAGACGCGCGAGAAGCTCTTCAGGTTGGTGACGATGCGGACGCTGCGCTCGACCGCGCGGTGGACGAGGGTCGAGATGCCGGCGAGATCGTCGAGCGCCGCCTCGGTCTGGAGCCGCTCGCGGAGCGCCTCGAGCGCGCGGCGGCGCTCGCCCGGGAGATCGCGCTCCGCCTCGCGGTACGCGTCGAGGACGGCGCGGAGCTCCGCGGCGCGCTCCTCGATCGGCTGGGCGGCGCCGGCGATGGCGTTCAGCGGGTTGTAGATCTCGTGCGCCACGCCGGCCACGAGCTCGCCGATGGAGGCGAGCCGCTCGCCCTGGATGAGCGCGGCCTGCGTCCGCTTCAGCTCGGACAGGGCGCGCGTGAGCTCCGCGGTGCGCGCGGCGACGTTCTCCTCGAGGCCGGCGCGCTCGGCCTCGAGCTCGGCGATCGTCCGGGAGAGCGCCTGCCGCATGCGCTCGACGCTCTCCCCGAGGCCCACGACCTCCTTCGGCCCTGACAGCCGCGGCACGGCGGCGTCGAGCTCGCCGCGCGCGACCTCGTCGGCGGCGCGCGCGAGCTGTGCCATCGGCCTGGAGAGCTCGCGCGCCGCCCGCGCGACGACGCCGAGGGCGGCGAGGACGAGGAGGGACAGCGAGGCGAAGAGCGCGGTGATCGCGTTGAAGTCCTCGTCGAACGACGAGCCTGTGGCGAGCGCACGGTAGAGGCCGATCGAGGAGAAGAGCGAGAGGAGCCCCGTGAACAGGAGGGGCAGCCCGAAGTCGCGCAGCATGCGCCGCCGGAGGGGCGTCGGGGGCGCGCCGCCGTGCTCGGGCGCGCCCGTCCAGGCGCGCAGGAGGTCCACCGCGCGGGCGACGGAGTCCTTGTGCCAGGCGCGCTGGTAGAACGAGACGCCGAAGGCGAAGAGGGCGCCGAAGCCGAGCTGCATGAGCGCGTCGGCGACGCTGGAGGTGGCCCCGACGCGCACGTAGGCCATGCCGATCGCGGTGCACCCGAGCCACAGCGCGAAGTTCAGGGAGGCGAGCACGTCGGGGAGCCGCTCGGCGCGGGCGAGGCCGCGGCCGAGCAGGGCGCGGGCGCCGGAAGGGCCGGCCGCGAGGGCGGCCAGGATCGGGCGCGTGGCGGGGCGCACGGCGAGCGTGAAGCCGAGGGTGCCGGAGAGGGCGAGGAGGGGGACGACCTCGAACCACGCCTGGAACACGACCTGGCTCTGGGTGCGGAGGAACGCGACGCAGAAGAGCAGCATGACGTGCCCGCCGACGATGCCCGCGGTCGCCGCCGACTCCGCGAGCCTCGGCCGGAGCGCCGCGGCGAGGGCGCGCGCCGAGGCGGCGTCTCCGGCGCCGCCCTCGACGGCGCCTTCGCGGAGCAGGGCGCGGTAGATCGCGCGGCGCATGCCGCCCGCCATGACGCCGAAGGCGACCGCGGTCACCAGGAGGCCGAGCCACGAGGGCGGCGTCGAGCGGCCGATCCCGAGCGGGCCTGGCCAGGAGGGGGGCACGGTCGGGGCGCCTCGGAACGCGAGCGGCAAGACAGCGAGCGGCCACGAGAGGGCGCGGAGCGCCGCCGCGACGGCGAAGCCGCGGTCGCCGCGGCGGGTGAGCGAGCCCGAGAGCGCGGCCGAGGCGGCCAGGGAGGAGAGCAGGAGGATCGCCGGCCACGGCGTGGTGAGGGCGGCGGGGACGACGGCGGAGAGGAACAGGAGCGCCGAGAACAGCTCCCAGCCGGTCGCGACGAGCTCTGCGCGGACGCGCGGGGCGCGGAGCGCGGCGGGCGGGGGCGGCGGCGGCGTGGTCACGAGGCGAGCGGCATGGAAGCGCAGGGCGCGCGCCATCGCAACGGCGCGCCCCCACGTGCGCACGTGCGACGGCGCGCGGCGGGGCGCGCCTCCGCGCGTCAGCGGCCGGGGAGGCGCACGCCCGGGAGGACGGTGCGCCGCTCGACGACCTCGTCGAGCGCGTCGGCGTCGATCAGGAGGTGCGCCCGCAGGCTGTCCTCGATGGCCGAGAACACCTTGCCCTGGTAACGGATCTCGCGGCCGGGCCCGGCCGCGAGCCAGTAGTTGCCGCCGGGGCCGCTGCCGTCCCCGGCCGCGCTCGGGCTGGCCAGGAGCGGCTCCGCATTGCCGGGGAACGGATCGGGCGGGGCCGCGAAGCCCGGGAACGACGGCGCGGGCGGCGCCGATGTGAATGGCTCAGGGCCCGCGGAGAACGTGAGCGACGCGCCGGGCTCGAAGCTCACCGACAGGGCGCCGCCGCGAGCTGCGACCACGACGCCGGGCGTGCGCTCCTCGACGACGACCTCCTCGATGACCTTCCCGGAGACGAGCAGGAGCTTGTGGCTGCTCGTCACCTGCGAGCTCTCGGCCGTGAGCTCTCGGCGCAGCGCGATCTGGTGCGAAACGTAGAATTGCAGGTTCTTCACGTCGCTGTCGCTCAGGTCGTGCTGCACCCGGAGCTCGTGCGTGAACGGGACGAGGCGGGGGCCGCAGCCCAGGAGGAGGAGCGACAGGAGCGCGAGAAAGAGCGGGGCGGACGCCGTGGACAGGCGCCAGCGCGCCGCGGCGTGGGTCGTGTGGACGGAGAACGGCATGAAAGCCCTCGTTGAGGAGGCCTCGGCGAGATCGCCGCGGCGCACCTCTTCGCAACGGGGCGGCCGGGCGCAGCTTACAGCGGGCCGACGAGCCGCTCGCCGCGAGGGTGCCTGGCGACGCCACGGCGGAATCGCCGCCGCCTCCGGGGCACCCGACGGAATGAGGCGCTCAGCCGGCTCCAGGACGATTGGCGATGTCCGCCAGGTGCTGTTTCAGCACCTCCGCGCGGATCGGCTTGACCAGGTGCACGTCGAACCCGGCCTCCCGGGTCATGCGGCGGTCCGATTCCTGGCCGTAACCGGTCATCGCGAACAGCGATAGGCCCGCGAGGCCCGGAGTGCGGCGCAGCGCGCGCGCGACGTCAACCCCTGTCATGCCCGGCATGCCGATATCGAGCAGCACGACGTCCGGCCAGAGCTGCGCCGCGAGCTCGAGCGCCGAGGGGCCGTCGAACACGGCGTGCACGTCGTTGCCCAAGCGCTCGAGCAGCAGCGCCATGCTCTCGGCCGAGTCGCGGTTGTCGTCGACGACGAGGATGCGCAGCTTGCGCCCGGCTTTCGTCGCGGGAGCGCCCACCGTCGGCGGCGCGAGGGGACGCGTCAGCCGCGGCAATCGCACGATGAACTCGCTGCCGCGGCCGGGCCCCTCGCTGAGCGCCTGGACCGTCCCGCCGTGCAGCTCGACCAGCCGGCGCACGATCGTCAATCCGAGGCCCAGCCCGCCCTCGACGCGATCGAGGCCGCGATCCCCCTGCGTGAACAGGTCGAACACCTGCGGCAGCAGCTCGGACGATATCCCCACGCCGCTGTCGCGGATACGGAGGATCGCGTGCGCGTCGTCCGCCTCCACCGTGACCCGGATCGAGCCGCGCGGCGGCGTGAACTTCGCCGCGTTGTGCAGCAGGTTGCTCGCCACCTGCGTGAGCCGCGCCAGGTCGCCCGAAACGACGGCGAGCGGCTCGGCGGGCAGCTGCAGCTCCAGGGTCTGCTCGCGCGCGTCGATCCAGGTCCGGGACGCTTCCGCCGCGCGCGTCACCACGTCGGCGAGATCGATCCGCTTGGACTCCAGGGCGATCTTGCCGCGCGTGATGCGGCTCACGTCGAGCAGGTCGTCGACGAGCCGCACGAGCTGACCGAGCTGCCGTTCCATCAAGCCGGCTGCCCAGACGACCTGGGCGTTGTCCTTCCCTTCGAGCTTGAGGACGCTGGTCGCGTTGGCGATCGGCGCCAGCGGATTGCGCAGCTCGTGCGCCAGCATCGCCACGAATTCCTCCATCTGGCGCGCGTTGGACTCCATCTGCTCCAGGCGCTTGCGCTCGCTCAGGTCGCGCGTGATCTTGGAGAAGCCGCGCAGCTCGCCGCTCGGGCCGTAGATGGCCGTGACGAGGACGCTCGCCCAGAACGACGACCCGTCCTTGCGCACGCGCCAGCCTTCGTCCTCGAAGCTGCCTTCGCGCCGCGCGGCGGCGAGCACCGTCTCTGGCCGGCCGCGCTCGATCGCCTCGGCCGGATAGAAGCGCGAGAAGTGCGTGCCGATCGCCTCTTGCGCGGAGTATCCCTTGATCCGCTCGGCGCCGGCGTTCCACGTGGCCACCCTGCCGTCGGGGTCGAGCATGAAGATGGCGTAATCCTTCACGCCTTCGACCAGCGCGCGGAAGCGCTCCTCGCTCTGCCGCAGCGACTCTTCCTGGCGCTTGCGCTCGCTCAGGTCGCGCGTGATCTTGGAGAAGCCGCGCAGCTCGCCGTCGGGGCCGTGGAGGGCCGTGATGATGACGTTCGCCCAGAACATCGAGCCGTCCTTGCGCACGCGCCAGCCTTCGTCCTCGAAGCGGCCCACGCGCCGCGCTTCGGCGAGCTCTGTCTGTGGCCACTTCCGCTCGATCGCCTCGGCCGGATAGAAGCGCGAGAAGTGCGAGCCGATCACCTCTTGCGCGGAGTATCCTTTGATCTGCTCGGCGCCGGCGTTCCACGTGGTCACGCGCCCCTCGGTGTCCAGCATGAAGATGGCGTAGTCCTTCACCCCTTCGACCAGCATGCGGAATTGCAGATCGGCGCCGAGCCCCGTCGGATCCATGCGGCACAGCCTACAGCATGGGTACACGTTCGCCACGCCATGCTCTCCCTTCCTGTCCTGCTCTCCGCGTCCGCGAGCCGTCGTCGTGTCGGCCGGCAGCGGCGAGTGACGAGCACAGCAACGGCCCCATGAGCCCGCGTCGAGAGCGCCCGCCGGCGGCCGCGCAGGACCACCGCCAGCCGCTGGAGCGGTTCGAGGGTATCAAGACGGACTCATCTCCAGAACGAGCACGATCATGCATCCTGACCCCTGGCACCTGGTCACCAGACAACCGGACTACATCCTGGCTTCCTGGCACCAGATCTTCTGTGTCATCTGGCGCCGCGAGACGACCGAGGACGGCGCGCGCCACCTGAGGGACGCGTGCGCGGAGTTCGCGAAGAAGCACCCGCGCGGCATAGGGCTGCTCACCCTCGTCGAGAGCGGGGCGTCGTTGCCGCCGGCGCCCGCGCGCAGGGCGATCGCGAGCTTCCTCGCGGAGGCGAGCGCAACCATCAGGTGCTCAGCGGTCGTCTTCGAGGGCTCGGGGTTCCAGGCGGCGATGGTTCGCAGCGTGGTGACAGGGCTCACGCTCATTGCCCGCCAGCGTTATCCGCACAGGGTATGTGACATCGGGGAAGCCTGGCAGATGTTCGCAGAGCTCCTGCCCGCGGTGACGGGCGCCGCCGTGAGCGAAGCCGCGTTCCGGGCATCGCTCGACGCGCTGCGCGAGGACCTCCGCCGGACATGAGCCGGCGCGGCGTCTACTCCCAGTACAGCGTCGCCCGCCCGATCGCGGTGAACGGCCACCCCGGCGAGTAGTGGATCCCGGTGACCGGGGCCGGCTCGTACGGCAGCCGCGACGCGCTCGCGAACTGGACCTCGCGCCACGTCGTGTCGAAGACGTTCTGGATGTCCACGGCCACCTCGACGTTCTTCCACCGCAGCCCGGCGTTGGCGTCGACGACCGTGAACCCCTCGGCGGTGAGCGACTCGTCCTCGGTCGCGGGCCGCGCGCCGATCGCCTTGACCCGCAGCGCCGCGAACGGCGTGAACGCGCCGATGGTCGGGCGGACGCCGACGCCCGCGGTCAGCGTCCGGGTCGGCGCGAGGGCGACAGCGCTCGCGTTGCCGGCGTTCTCGCGGAAGCGCGCGCGGGTGAAGGTCGCGTCCACGTCCGCGAAGAGCCAGCTCCGGAGCCGGTAGCGCCCGCCGATCTCGATCCCGTAGCGCCGCGTCTGCCCCGACGCCTCGGTCGCGCCCGCATCGCCGCTCCAGACCAGCTCCGAGTCCAGGTCGAGCAGGAACGCGGCCCCGCTCAGCGACAGCCCGCGCAAGGGCGCGACCCGCAGGCCGACCTCGTAGCCAATCGCGGGCGTGATCAGCGTCGCCGCCCCCTCGCCCAGCACCGCGCCCTGCGCGTCGTTCGAGTGGAAGCCCCGCCCGAAGTGGGCGAATAGATCGACCCCCTCGACGGGCGACACGATCGCCGTGAGCTTCGGGAGCAGCTGCATCTGTCCCCGGGCGCCGCTCGACCTGTTCCCCACCGCCTCGAGGTCCTCGCCCGGGTCGTCCACGTTGACGTCGATCCACTGCGCGCGCGCCCCGAGCACGACGCGGAGCCAGCGCCGGAGCCGGGCGTCCTGCTCGACGTAGACGCCGATCTGGCTCTCATCGACGTGGGTCCTGCTCTTCTCCTCGATCCGCTCGCGCGCCTCGTCGTGGTGGAGGGACTTGTCGATCGCGTCCGCGCGGATCTGCGCGCCGAGCGAGGTCGTGAACCTCGCCCCGCCGAGCTCGTATTGCCTGCGGAACCGGAGATCGGCGCCGCCGACGGTGCGGTCGTCGTTCTGCTCGATCTGGTCGCCGTGGACGGGGTCCTCGCTGAAGAACGTGAAGTTCGAGTACAGCGTGAAGCGGTACCGGACGAGGTAGGCCAGCGCGCTCAGATCGGCGTCCCGCCACGCGGTGGAGTAGGCGACGGACGCCATGTGCCGCTCGGTCGCCCCGCCCTCGGTCGGATCCACGGCGCCGAAATGGTCGATGCACGGCTGTCCGAACGCCGAGGGCGGCGGGTTCAACCCGCCCTGCTCGCCCTCGCCGCACACGGCGCGCGCGGGGATCTGGCCGGAGCCGTGCCAGGTCGATCCATACGACATCCAGGTCATCTGGACCTTCCCGGTGTTGCCCAGATCGTGCGTGGCCCGCAGGTACACGTTGAAGCGCTTGAGCCGCTCCGAGCTCAGGAACGGCCCGTCGTTCCGGTAGATCTCCGCCGCGGCCACCGCGCGCCACGTGTCGCCGAGATCCGGCGAGGCGATGACGAGGCCGCGCTGGATACCGTACTGCCCCAGGCTGACCTGCGCGTAGCTCTCCTCGAGCTTCTCGGCGAAGCGCAGGTTGACGGCGCCCGCCGTA
Organism: Sorangium sp. So ce117; assembly: GCF_051524395.1. NCBI lineage: Bacteria > Pseudomonadati > Myxococcota > Polyangiales > Polyangiaceae > Sorangium > Sorangium sp. So ce117. The sequence goes on along the minus strand of NZ_CP150309.1, from coordinate 1,360,009 downwards.
CCGAAGTCGCCGATGCTCGCGTAATAAGGCCCCTTGTAGCCGTCGAGCCCTGTCACGAGCTCCGGGATCATGAAGTAGAGATCGGTGAAGCCGTGCCCGTGGCCGTGGCTGACCATGTTGACGGGCACGCCGTCGACGAAGAAGGCGACGTCGGTCCCATGATCCGCGTCGAATCCGCGGAGGAAGTACTGGTTCGCCTTGCCCCCGCCCGCGTGCTGCACGGCGAAGAGCCCGGGGACCGACTCGAGGATGTCGCCCGGCCGGAGCCTCGGCCTGAGCTCGAGCTCCCGGTGTCCGACGGAGATGCGCGACGCGGCCTCGCTGCCCGGCTTCTCCGCCTGGATCGTGACCTCGATCGCGGCGTCGCCCGCGGGCGCGCCCTCGCCGGTGGGCGCTGCAGCGGCGGCCTCCGGCGGGGCAGCGGGCGCGTCGGGGGTGTCGCCCTCGGCGCGCGCGGGCCGCGCGGCGGCCAGCACCATGGATAACGCGGCGAGCAGATGAAATGGATGGCGGTGCCCGTGGCTCGTCGTGACCGTCTCGCGCAGCATTCGTGTCCTCCTTCGCCGCAATCGCGCGGAGCGGCGTCGGGCCGCTCGCGTCGAGCTCCGCGAGGACGAAATGGCTGGCCATCGCACGGTGCGCTGGACCGACCTCTCGCCCCCGCGGGCGACCGGAAGGCGACGCGGGGGCGGTTCGGTATCCGGGACGTGCGCAGAGAGGTGGAGCTGCACCGGCTCGGACCTCACCGCCTCCCTCGAGGCTCCCAGGTCGAACCGGCGCCGGATGTCTCCCGCCGCCGGGCGCTGGCAGGTCTTCGGGCTCGCGAGCGCTCCGGTCAGACCGGCTCCCTACTGTCCACCGCTTCCCAGCCCTCGGCGGGCCAGTGCATGGGGTGGAGGTCGTTCTCGCTTACCGCTGCGGGGCAGCCCCGGAATTTCACCGGGTTCCCTCTTCGGCCCAGGCGAGCGCCCGGGCACCAGCACGGCGCGCACCCTATGGCCGTGCGCCTTCGGCTGTCAATCGCTACTGCTCCGCTCGCCCGCCCGCGCGCTTGCCGTGCAGGCCGAACGTTCGGGCTCTAGCGAGGATGGGCTCGCTCCTCCGTGGGTCGCGTGCTACACGGCCGCCGCCGTATATGCCCCGTAACGATCTCCGCAACATCGCCATCGTCGCCCACGTCGACCACGGGAAGACGACCCTCGTCGATCACATGCTCCGCCAGTCGGGCGCCTTCCGAGAGAACGAGGTCGTGGCCGAGCGGGTCATGGACTCGAACGACCTCGAGCGGGAGCGCGGCATCACCATCCTCGCGAAGAACACGAGCATCCGGTACCGCGGGGTCAAGATCAACATCGTCGACACGCCCGGCCACTCCGACTTCGGCGGCGAGGTCGAGCGCACGCTCATGATGGCCGACGGGGCGCTCCTCCTCGTCGACGCCGCCGAGGGCCCGCTGCCGCAGACGCGCTTCGTGCTCTCGAAGTGCCTCCAGCGCGGCTTCCCGGTCATCGTCGTCATCAACAAGATCGACCGGAGCGACGCGCGCGCCCACGAGGTGCTCTCCGAGGTGTTCGACCTCTTCTGCGACCTCGAGGCGAGCGACGCGCAGATGGACTTCTCGACGCTCTACGCGGTCGCGAAGTTCGGGCAGGCGAAGCGCGAGCTCGAGCACGAGGCGAAGGACCTCGATCCCCTCTTCGAGACCATCCTCGAGCGGGTCCCCGGCCCCTCCGGTGACCCCGACGGTCCGCTCCAGGTCATCGTCTGCAACACGACGCACGACGACTACGTGGGCCGGCTCGCGGTCGGCCGCGTGGTCCGCGGCACCGCCCGGTCCGGCGCCGACGTCGCGCTCCTCGGCGAGGGCGGCCAGTCGCGCGGCTACGTGAAGATGCTCTACGCCTACGAGGGGCTGAAGCGCGTCGCGGTCGAGAGCGCCGTCGCGGGCGAGGTGATCGCGATCGCCGGGCTCGACGCGGTCACGATCGGCGACACGATCACGGATCCGGCGCACCCCGAGGCGCTGCCGCGCATCGTGGTCGAGGAGCCGACGATCAAGATGAAGATCGGCGTCAACACGTCGACGTTCGCCGGCAAGAGCAAGCAGTCGAAATTCCTGACGAGCCGTCACCTGAAGGAGCGGCTCGAGCGCGAGGCGATGAAGAACCTCGCGATCCGGGTGGAGCCGACCGAGGTGCCCGACACGTTCGTGGTGCTCGGCCGCGGCGAGCTCCAGCTCGCCATCCTGGTCGAGACGATGCGGCGCGAGGGGTACGAGATGCAGCTCTCGAACCCCGAGGTGGTGACGCGCGAGATCGACGGCGAGGTGATGGAGCCGCTCGAGCTCGTGGTCGTGGACGTGCCGGACACCTACGTCGGCATCGTGACCGAGCGCCTCAGCTCCCGGCGCGGCCGGATGGTGAAGATGACGAACCCCGGCTTCGGCCGCGCCCGCCTCGAGTTCCGGGTGCCGTCGCGCGGGCTCATCGGCTTCCGCGGCGAGTTCCTGACGGCGACGCGCGGCACGGGCCTGCTCAACACGATGTTCGACGGCTGGGCGCCCTGGGGCGGCCCGATGATGCGCCGCCCGACCGGCGCCATCGTCGCCGATCGCGTCGGCGTGGCGACCCCGTACGCGCTGCACCACCTGCAGCCGCGCGGCATGTTCTTCATCGTCCCCGGCGTCGAGGTCTACGAGGGGATGATCATCGGCGAGCACAACCGGCCGAACGACACCGACGTCAACGTCATCAAGGAGAAGAAGCTGTCGAACGTGCGCAACCACGGCAAGGACGAGAACGTCCTCCTGGCCAGCCCGCGGCTGCTCACGATCGAGACGGCGATGGAGTGGATCGACGGCGACGAGCTCGTCGAGGTCACGCCCGACGCGGTGCGCGTCCGCAAGAAGGTGCTCGCGTGCAACCGCCGGGAGCGCCGCGAGGACGCGATCGAGCAATCGCAGGCGGTGGAGTGAGCGGCGGGGGCGCGCGGAACGTCCGACGCGCGTCCGACGCGCCCGACGCGCGCCCCTCCCGTACCTGCCGCGCGATAGGATGCCCTGATGAGAACGCCGCTGCTCTTCGCTTTCCTGGCTTCGCTCGTCGCGCTCGCGGGGGCGGGCGCTTGCGGCGGGGCCGTCGTCGTCGACGGGCTCCCCGGGAGCTCGGACGGCGCCGGGGGCGCAGGCGCGGCCGTGGGGTCGCAGTCGGCGAGCTCCGGCGGGCCCTCGATCGAAGAGCAGAGGGCCTCGTGCGATTTCTTCTGCTCGCTCTTCGACGGCGTCACGTGTCCGGAGCTCCGGTGTCGCGCGCGCTGCGCCGACCTGCTCTCCGAGCAGCGCCCCTGCAACGCGCTGACCGCCCCCTTCTTCGACTGCGTGGGCGAGACCGTCGCCTCCGCGGACCGGATCCCCTGCGAGTTCCTCGCGCCGTCGATCGCGTCGCTCTTCGAATGCCTGACCGGGCGCAATCGGGAGTGCACGACCGATTTCCTGCCCCAGACGTGCGACGCGCAGTTCGAGGAGCTCAGGGCGTGCCAGCGCGATCAGGGCCGGTAGCGGGGGCGCTCGTCGCCTGACGCGCGCGGCCGCGCGCCGGGGTCGAGGGCGCTCCGGAGCGGCCCGAGGGCGTCGGCGACGAACGCGACGAGCGCCTTCACGCGCGGCACGCCGCGCGTATCGCGGTGCACCCCGAGCCACAGCTTGCGCCCTGGCGGCGGCGAGGGCGGCGAGAGCAGGCAAAGGCCGGCGGTCGCGTCGCCGAGGTAGCGGGGCAGGCAGACGAGCCCGACGCCGGCGGCCCCCATCGTCGCCTGGGGCTCGCGGCCGTTGGTGCGCGCGGCGACGCGGGCCTTCGCGGCGACGGCGCGCACCCACGACAGGTCGGCGATCGCCGGAGGCTCGTCGTTCATGGTGACGAGGGTGTGGCCCTCGCACTGCCGGCCCCAGGCCGGCGGGCCGTGCTCGGCGAGGTACGCCTCCGATGCATAGAGCCCGAACCCGATCCGCGCGACCTCGCGCTGGAATACCTCGTGGTGCTCGAACGCGGCGGGGCGAAGGGCGATGTCCGCTTCCCGCCGCGGCAGGCTCAGCCATCGCGCGTCCGCGATGAGATCGACGGAGATGGCGGGGTGGCGCGCGAGGAACGGGACGAGCAGCGGCCCGAGGACGCGCGTGGCGAGCCACTCGGACGCGGTGACACGGAGGTGGCCTCTCAGGCCTGCGTCGCGTCCGGCGGCGGCGCGCTCGGCCGCGAGCGCGTCCTGCTCCATGCGCTCGGCGTGGCCGAGCACGCTCTCGCCCGCGGCCGAGAGCGAGAACCCCGACGGCGAGCGCTGGAAGAGCCTCGCCCCGAGGCGCCGCTCGAACGCGGCGACGCGCCGCCCCACGGTCGGCTGGGTGACCTTCAGCACGCGCGCGGCGGCGGAGAGGTTGCCGTGCCGCGCGACGGCGAGGAAGTAGCGCAGATCGTCCCAGTCGAGCATGGCTCCGGGGCGCGGGGCGCTGCTGCCGGAGCGCGCTCCGCGCCATGCAAAGGTGCATGGCGAGTCTACGTCGATGGCGGATCCCCGGGCAACGGCGGACCGCGCATGCTCTCCCGCGTGCGTTCCCGCACCCGCGCGCTCGCGGACTCGCGAACTAGCGGACTCGCGGACTCACAGGTCGCGAGTTTCACGTCGGAGGATCGGAGGGAGGCTGGCATGTTGACGAATCGTCGTGAGTTTCTCCACCGCGTGACCGGCACGGCCGCGGCGGGCTTCCTGGGCTCGGCCCCGGCCGGGACGGCTTCCTGTGCCGCGCAGCATGGGCCGGCGCCGCCGCGGCCGGCGGCGGGATCGAAGATCAAGGCGATCGCCTTCGACGCCTTTCCGATCTTCGATCCGCGGCCGATCGCGGCGCTCGCGGAGGAGCTCTGTCCGGGCAAGGGGGCGTCTCTGAGCGAGGCGTGGCGCACCCGGCAATTCGAGTACACGTGGCTCCGGGTCGCGTCCCACGAGTATGCCGACTTCTGGCAGGTGACTTCGGATGCGCTGATGTTCGCCGAGCGCGCGCTGGCGCTCGATCTCGGGGAGGAGAAGCGGGCGCGGCTCCTCGGCGCCTACCTCGATCTCCGGGCGTGGCCTGACGTGCTGCCGGCGCTCCGGGCGCTGAGGGGCGCGGGGATCCGGCTCTCGTTCCTGTCGAACTTCACGCCGAGGATGCTCGGGGCCGCCATCGAGAGCTCCGGTCTGGGGGGCCTGTTCGAGCACGTGCTCAGCACGGACGGGGCGAGGACGTACAAGCCCGATCCTCGCGCGTACCGGATGGCGCTCGACGCGTTCGGCCTCACGCGCGAGGAGATCGCGTTCGTCGCGTTCGCCGGCTGGGACGCCGCGGGGGCCCGGTGGTTCGGCTATCCCACGTTCTGGGTCAACCGCCTGGACCTGCCGGCCGAGGAGCTGGGCGTGAGCGCCGACGCGACGGGAGCGAGCCTCTCGGATCTCGTGGAGTTCGTGAAGGAGAGGGCGTGACCGGCGGGGCCATGCCGCCTGTGCGATCAGCGGGTCGCAGGGCTCCCGGCGCGCCTCACGGCGGCGAGGTCACGGCGCCGCGCATGGCGCGCATGGAGTCGCGGGCGAACCGCCCCTGGACCCGGCGCGCGTAGGGATAGCCGAGCCGGGCGAGGAAGTGATTCGGCCGGGAGACGGCGAAGATGTCATAGGCGACCTCGCCAGAATGCTCGTCGTGCTCGACGAGGAAGCGCTCCTCGCCGCGCTCGCCGTGCTCCTCCAACGTCCCGTAGGCGAAGCCGAACCGGCGCACAGGGCCGCTCGTCTCATCGACCGTGGAAACGATCCGGCACGCGTTGAGCCAGTGAATCCCGAGCACGCGGACGAGGATCACCACCGTGACGCCGGCCTGGAGGGGAGCGTCGGGATAGCAGAGCTCGACCCAGCCGAGCCGGAACTGTGCCCAGCGCCGCATCGCCTCGACAGCGCGGTCGAAGAGCGCGGCGCCCTGGCCGAGCACCGCGCGGTGGTGGTCGACATTGAAGCCGGCAGGCGGCCGCGGGCGGCCATCGCCGGCGCCGGTGCAGCCGACCTCCGCGTACGAGAGCGGCCGGCCCGCCTGGCGAGCGAGGAAGGCGCGGATCACGGCATCGGAGGGGCGGGCGCGGGAGAGCACGAGGGGCAGGATAGCCGATCACGGAGACGCGATCTCCCGCACCGCTTTACAGTCACGACGAAGCACGAGGAGCACCTTCGCGGCTGACCGGCCTGCACGGATCCGCCAGGGCTCGCACGGATGGATCAGCATGGATATGAGATGTGCTGGACGATCGCAAAGCAGGCTTCAGGCGCCTCTCGCAGCTCGAGGATGGCGGCGCGTACACGACGCGACTCCGCGTGTGCGGCTGGCACCTCCCGGCGAGCGCTGATACGCTCCTCGGCGATTCGTAACAGCGAGGAGGTGCATGGCCAATGGACATGCAGTTCAACTTTCACGACGCCGAGGTCGAGGCGGATCAGCTGGACGCGATGCTCGAGAGCCTGATGCGAGACATCGGCACCGCAGGCGCGACCCCGCGCCGCGCCGTTGAAGGCCACCTCCCGAGGAACGCCAAGGGAGACGCCTTCACCGTCGGCGCGATCGCGCTCGCCGCGCTCCCCGCGGTGCTCCCCCAGGTGATTCAGCTCGTCAATGAGTGGGTCGTCCGCGCGCCGAGGCGCCGCATTCGCATCCGGGGGAAGAACGGCCTGGAGGTCGAGTTCACCTCGGACAAGCCGCTCGGGGAGAAGGAAGTGCTCGACCTCGCGCGCCGCATCAGCGCAATCAAATGACAGCCCTGGACAGAGATCCTGTGCTGGGCGGACGGGACCGCCTCGCGCTCATCATCGCGAACGGAATGTATGCGGACGGCAGGTTGCGCTCGCTCCAGGCGCCCGCCCTCGACGCATCGAAGCTCGCCGACACGATGGGAAACCCGGACATCGGCGATTTTCGCGTCCAGCTCTGCGTCGATGGCAGCCAGCTCGAGGTCCGGAAGGCCATCGGCGCGCTCTTCCATCGCCGCCATCCGGAGGATCTGCTCGTCCTCTACTACTCCGGTCATGGCCTGAAGGACGACTGGGGTCACCTCCACCTCGCCACCCACGACACGGAGAAAGAGCTCTTCAGCGCGACCTCGGTCGACGCGGCGTGGATCAGCCGCCAGATCGATCAGTGCCCCGCGAAGCGCATCGTCCTGATCCTCGACTGCTGCTACAGCGGCGCGTACGAGAACTCCGCCAAGAGCGAGCAGGACAGCGTCGACATCGCCGGGACGTTCATGGGAGACGGCTCGGGTCGCGTCGTGATCTCCGCCACGACGTCGGTTCAGCTGGCGTGGCAGGCCGACCAGCCCGTGGGGGTGACCCCGCAGTCGATCTTCACGCGCCACATCGTCGAGGGCCTGTCGACCGGCACAGCCGATCTGGACCGAGACGGATACGTCGATGTCCACGAGCTCTGCGAGTACGTGCAAGCGAGCATCAAGGCCGAGGGAGGCCGGCAAACCCCGCAGATGTGGACGCAGAAGTACGAGGGGCGGCTGCGCATCGCGAAGGCCCCGCTCCGGGCCACGATCCCGGCGTCGGGCGGGAACGCCGCGATCACCTACGAGCTCTTCGTGTGCAACGGGCCCCTCGCGGGTCGGCGGTTCGTGCTCCACCCTGGAGAGTTCACGGTAGGGCGAGAGCCCGACTGCTTCATCCGCCTGGATGATCCGAAGGTATCGCGAAAACACGCGACGATCGTCGTCGGAGCGGATGAGGTGCGCGTGTTCGACCAGGGAAGCACCCACGGGACCAAGATCGACGATCAGCGCATCACGAGCGCCTTGCTCCCGCAAAACGGCCAGATCGTCGTCGGGGGCACCGTGCTCAGGCTGGTCCGCCTGGAGGCCGCGGGCACCCGTCAGACCGCGGAGACGGTCGCGCACCCGCCAACCGGGCCGAGGAAGCGATCGGCCACCCTGTTCACTCCCTGAGCCCTGGCGCAGGGGACGCCCGCGCTATGCTTCGGCTCGCCCGGCGCGCGGGGCCTCCCGGTGGGTGTGACCGCGCCCCAGGGTGAAGGGGCACCGCTCGCCCGCAGCCCGCGGGCGGCCTGACCGCCCTCCCGTCGATGCACAAGGACCTCCTCGATCTCCTCCTCGCCCTCGACCGCGTGCCGCAGGATCCGCGCTGGCACCCCGAGGGCGACGCGCTCTTCCATTCCCTGCAGGTCTTCGACCTGGCCCGCCGCGAGACCGCGGATCGCTCGCTCTGGGCCGCGGCCCTGCTCCACGACGTCGGCAAGGCGTTCGCCTGCGCCGACCACGCCGAGGAGGGGGCCGACGTGCTCGCGGAGCTCGTGTGCCCGCGGATCGTCTGGCTCGTGCGGCACCACCTCCACCTGCTGCGCGCGCCCGGCGCGACCCGGCGGCGCCTGCGGCGCACGAAGGCGCTCGCGGACCTCGCGCGGCTCCGCCGCTGGGACGTCGGTGGCCGCTCGCCCGAGGCGACCGTGCTCCGCCCCGAGGCCGCCGTGGAGCTCCTGCTCGACGGCGCAGACTGGACCCTCCTCTCGATCGGCGGCGAGCCCGCCCCCTCCGATGACCTGCGAAAGGAGCCGCTCGCCTGAGCGCAAGGTCCGCCGGGAGGTCCTCTGCGACGACGTCGACCGCTGGGCCGACGATCGCCGGCTCTGGGGCGCCGAGGCCGAGCCGCCCGGGCGAGCGCGGCTCTGCGCCGCGGTGCGGGACGCGGTCGAGACCGCGCTGACGGCGAAGCAGCGGGAGGTCGTCGAGGCGTATTTCTTCGACGGCCTCTCGCAGGGCGAGATCGCGCGCCGCCTCGGCGTGGCGCAGCAGGTGGTGCAGAAGCGCCTGTTCGGGGCGCCTCGGGGCGGCCGGGTGGTCGGCGGCGCGATGCTCCGGCTGCGGCAAGCCCTCGAGCCGGCGGTCGCCGCGGCGCCGGCGCGGGCGGCGGAGGCGCCGGCAGCGCGCGCGGCGCGGGGGGCCCGATGAGCGCCGAGCGCTTCGGCGGGCTGCGGGCCCGCATCGCCGCGGAGGCCGCGCGCCTCATGTACGAGGAAGGCGTGGACCAGTACTTCACCGCCAAGCGGATGGCCGCGAAGCGGATCCTCGGCCAGGTGGAGGGGCGGCGAGCGCGCTACCGGCCCGCGGACCTGCCCTCGAACGGCGAGATCCGCGAGGCGCTGCTCCTCTTCGCCCAGCGCGCCGAGGGGAGCCAGCGGACGCGCCGGCTCTTCGCGCTGCGCATCGTGGCGCTGGAGGCCATGCGCGCGCTCGCGCCGTTCTCGCCGCGGCTCATCGGCTCGGTCTCCACCGGCCATATCCGCCGCGGCAGCGACGTCGATCTGCACGTGTTCCCCGCCGACGAGGAGGCGCTGGAGCGGCACGTGCGGGCGCTCGGCTGGACGTTCGACCGGGAGCGCGTGACGATCCAGAAGGGCGGAGAGCTCCGGGAGTACGTCCACTACCACGTGGCGGACGTGGCGCCCCTCGAGCTCACGGTGTACGCCCCGCGCGACCTGAGGGCGCGGCCCCGCAGCAGCACCGATGGGAAGCCGATCGTGCGCCTCGGCGTCGCCGCGCTCTCGGCGCTCTGCGCCCGGGATCACCCCGTCGCGTGGGAGCGTTACCTGGAGACCGGCGAGGTGGACGGCATGGACGCGCTGCTCGAGGCGGACGAGGACGAGCCGCTCCCCGGGCCGTTCGATGGGCTGCTCCACGATACCGGCGGCGCCGAAGAGGACGGCGACGAGCCGGCCTGCGCCGAGCCTGGCGAGGAGGACGACGCAACTCAGGACTACGAGCCGCTCCCCGGCTTCGAGGACACGGCCTAAGGCCCGCCCGCAGGCGAGGAGGGTCCGGCGCTCCTGCGCTCCCGCGACGGCACGAAGGGATACCGGCGCTCGCCGAGCGCGAGGCTCGACACCGATGGATGGATAGGACGACTCGCCGGACTCGGATCCTGCCGTCGTCGCCGGACTCCACCGCTTTCACCCGCGCTGCGAGGCCGATGAACCTCCTCGGCGGGCGGAGGGGCGAGCGTCGGACGACGCATCGGTGTCGCCGCGTGGCGAGGCTTGACCCTCGCGACGCCCGGGTGCTCTCATGGCGCGGTGAAGCCCGAGGACCCGCCCGTTCCCAGCGCGATGGCGGCGCCTTCCGGAACGGCGGCGGCGGCGGTGATGTGGCGCGCGCGGGGGCGGCTCCACCTCACCGTGATCGCCAAGGCGACCTTCGCCTTTGTCGACGGCGCACCGATGATTCCCGTCGAGCCGCAAAAAATCATCGATGCTGACATCCACCATCACAACCACCCGGGCCGCAGCGTCCGGTTGACGAGCGATCTCGCGCCCTACCTCGCGCGCATCGACGTGTTCTTCACGGGCCACGCGCACGCGCCGCCGGGCCCGCCTGCGGCGCCCTTCTCCGTGCGCCTCGCGCTCTTCGCCGGCGAGCGCCCGATCCTCGACAAGGCGCTCTCGATCGAGCCCGGCGGCGCGGAGAAGGCGATCCCGCTCGCCTACGAGCGCGCATTCGGGGGGATCGGCATGGCCGACAACCCGTTCGGCACCGATCGCCCGGCCGTCCTGGATCCCTCGCGGCGCGACCACCCGGCGGGCTTCGCGCCGCTCGGGAGCGTGTGGCCGTCGCGAAGGCGGCTGCTCGGGCGTACGCCCCACAAGGCGCTCGAGGGGCCCATCCTCGAGATCCCCGACGATTTCGACTGGAGCTACTTCCAGGCGGCCCCCCCCGATCAGCGCGTCGAAGCCCTGGTCGGCGACGAGTGGCTCGTGCTCGCGGGGCTCCACCCGACGCTCGCGGCGCTGCGGACGCGGCTCCCCGGGGCGCGCGCCCTCGCGCGCGTCCATGGCCTCTCCGCGTTCGGCGTCACGGAGGGGCAGCCGCTCGATCTCGTGCTGGACACGCTGCACGTCGACGGCGACCGGCAATCGTGCTCGCTGGTCTGGCGGCGCAGCTTCCCGCTCGCGGACGAAGCAGCGCTCGCGGCGGTGCGTGTCGTCGTCGGCGTCGAGGTGCCGGGCGCCCCGCCCGCGTGGCTGGCTCCTGCCGAGATCGCGATAGCGGCCCAGAGCGCCGTCGCGACGTCCGATCCGACAGGGGTGACGCTCAACGTGTCCGATCAAAACGCCGTCAGTACGTGAGCGAAGCCGTCGCGCAACCCATTCCGGAGGCGCGGCGGCGCAGCAGGGGCGCGGCGCGCGTTGCTCGGCCTCACCGCCGCAAGTACATTCGGTGACCCATGGACGTCACGACGCTGGTGCGGGGCGACGCCATCTCGGTTGTCGACTACCGGTGCCGCTCCGGACCTGGGGACGCGCCGTTCGCCGAGCTCCACCGCGGCTTCTCCGTCTCCTACGTGCGCAAGGGCAGCTTCGGTTACCGCGTCCGGGGGGAGGCGTTCGAGCTCGTGGCCGGGTCGCTCCTGGTCGGCCACCCCGGCGACGAGTACACGTGCTCGCACGAGCACGTCGTCGGCGACGAGTGCCTGTCGTTCGAGCTCGCGCCGGCGCTCGTCGAGGCCCTCGGCGACGGCGCCGGCGCGTTCCGGGCCGGCGGCCTGCCGCCCGTGCCCGAGCTGATGGTGCTCGGCGAGCTCGCGCAGGCGGCCGCCGAGGGCAGGAGCGACATCGGCGTCGACGAGGTGGGGGTGCTCCTCTCCGCCCGCTTCGTCGAGGTCGCCTCCGGCCGGAAGCGAAGGCCGCCGGACACCGGGGCGCGCGACCGCCGCCGCGCCGTCGAGGCGGCGCTCTGGCTGGACGAGCACGCGCACGAGCCGATCGACCTCGAGGGCGCGGCGCGGGAGGTCGGGCTCAGCCCGTTCCACTTCCTGCGGGTCTTCGGGAAGGTCGTCGGCGTGACCCCGCACCAGTACCTGGTCCGCGCCCGCCTGCGCCGCGCGGCGCGCCTCCTCGCCGACAGCGCCCGGTCGATCACCGACATCGCGCTCGACGTCGGGTTCGGCGACCTCTCCAACTTCGTCCGCACCTTCCACCGCGCGGCCGGCGTCTCGCCCCGCGGCTTCCGGAAGGCGGCGAGGGGGGATCGCAAGATCTTCCAAGATCGCCTCGCCGCGCGCTCCTAGGATGGCCGCCGGACGCGGGCGCCCCGCCTGCCCGCCAGGACCCCATGACAGCAACGGCACACGGCTTCCTCCTGTTCGACACGGCGATCGGCCGCTGCGGCATCGCGTGGGGCGAGCGCGGCGTCGCCGCGTTGCAGCTGCCCGAGGCGCGCGAGCCCGAGACGCGGTCGCGCCTGCTCCAGCGCCTGCCGGGCGCCCAGGCGGCGGCGCCGCCACCCGAGGTGCAGCGCGCTGTCGAGGCGATCGTCGCGCTCCTGCGCGGCGAGGCGAGCGACCTGTCCGCCGTCGCGCTCGACATGGACCGGGTGCCGCCGTTCCACCGCCGCGTCTACGAGGTCGCGCGCACCATCCCGCCGGGCGCGACGCTGACCTACGGCGAGGTCGCGGCGCGCCTCGGGGCGGTCGGCTCGGCGCGCGCCGTGGGGCAGGCGCTCGGGCGGAACCCGTTCGCGATCATCGTCCCGTGCCACCGCGTGCTCGCGGCCGGCGGCAAGGCCGGCGGCTTCTCCGCGAATGGCGGTGTCACGACGAAGCTCCGCCTCCTCGCGATCGAGGGCGGCCAGGCGCGCGGCGCTCCGAAGGCCGCGCCCGGCGGCGACTTCGGCTTCGATCCGGGCGCCGCCGTCGAGCACCTGCGCGCGTCCGACGCGGCGCTCGCGCGCGTCATCGACGCGGTCGGTCCGTTCGCCATGCGGATCGACAGGACGTCGAGCCTCTTCCTCGCGCTCGCGGAGTCGATCGTCTACCAGCAGCTCACCGGCAAGGCCGCCGCGACCATCTTCGCGCGCGTGCGCGCGCTCTTCCCGCGAGCGCACGAGGGCCCCACGCCCGCGCAGCTCCTGCGCGCCTCCGACGAGAAGCTCCGCGGCGCCGGCCTCTCGCAGGCGAAGCTCCTCGCGCTGCGCGACCTCGCGCGGAAGACGGAGGACGGCGAGCTCCCCACGCTCGCCGAGGTCCACGGCATGGCGGACGAGGCGATCATCGAGCGCCTCACGCGGGTGCGCGGCATCGGCCGGTGGACGGTGGAGATGCTCCTCATGTTCCGCCTCGGCCGCCCGGACGTGCTGCCCGTGGACGACTACGGCATCCGCAAGGGCTTCACGCTCGCGTTCAAGCGGCCCGAGCCGCCTGCGCGCGCGGATCTCGAGAAGCGCGGCGCGCGGTGGAAGCCGTACCGCACGGTGGCGAGCTGGTACCTCTGGCGCGCGGTGGATCTGGCGCGGGGCGGCTGACGCCTCGCCCCGCGGCGGCGCTGCGGTTGCCCAGCGGGGCGCCTCCTCCGGCGCTGTCGCCGTCGCCCGGGCGAGCAGCCTTCGCGGCGCGGCCATCGGTCGGGCTCGCCATCGCGGTGCGGCCATCGGTCGGGCTCGCCGTCGCGGCGCGGCCATCGGTCGGGCTCGCCGTCGCGCTGGCCGGCGTCGAGGCCCGGGGCTAAGTTCTCGCCGGCCCGAGAGCGCCGCGTGGAGCGCCGCACGACGCTGGACAAGGTTGCCGTCGCGGATGGCAACGAGAAGAGCACGGGAGGAGCACGACAGTCATGCTGAAGAACCTCGAAGGGCAGCGCGTTCCGGATGTCACGTTTCGTACGCGTGTCGACGGTCAGTGGAAGGACGTGACCACCAAGGAGGTGTTCGCCGGCAAGAAGGTGGTGGTGTTCGCGCTGCCGGGCGCCTTCACGCCGACCTGCTCGAGCAGCCACGTGCCGCGCTACAACGAGCTCGCGGAGGAGTTCAAGCGGCGCGGGGTGGACGCGATCGCGTGTGTGTCCGTGAACGACGCGTTCGTGATGGATGAGTGGTGCAAGGCGCAGGAGGCGGACAAGGTCCAGTTCCTGCCCGACGGGAACGGGGAGTTCTCCGAGAAGATGGGCATGCTCGTCGACAAGGCGAACCTCGGCTTCGGCAAGCGCTCGTGGCGCTATTCGATGCTTGTCGACGACGGCGTGATCAAGAAGATGTTCATCGAGCCCGAGGTGGAGGGGGATCCCTTCGATGTGTCGGACGCGGACACGATGCTGAAGTACCTGGATCCGTCGTCGAAGTCGCCGCACGACGTGCTGCTGTTCACGAAGCCGGGCTGTGGCTACTGCACCAAGGCGAAGCGGCTCCTCGACGCGCGGAAGATCCCTTATGAGGAGGTGGCGTCCTCGCCGCGCCGCCTGCGCGCGGTGAGCGGCAAGGGCACGACCCCGCAAGTCTTCATCGACGGCAAGCACATCGGCGGCGCCGACGAGCTCGAAGCCTACCTCGCGAAGGCCTGATTCACGAAGGCGGCCCGGGCGCCCCCGACGACGGGGCGCCTACGCGCCGCCCTCCGGGTCCGACGGCTCGGCGCGGAAATGGGTCACCGCGGGCGCCGAGGCCGGCGACACCGCGGGCGCCGAGGCCGGCACCTCCACGGGGGCGACGGCCGAGCTGCGGCGCGCCGCGGCGGCGCACCTGTCGCTGTTCATGGCGAACTGCCCGATGCTGCTCCATAACCTGTCGAACTCGGACTGATCGAAGGTCGACCGGGACTGGAACAGGTCGTATCCGCCGTATTTCGGGTCCGCTCCGTCGCCGTCCTCCGGGGCGATGAACCGATAATGGCCCATCACGTCGGCGTGGTCGGCGTCGACAAGGAAGCTGCGCTTCGTGTCCGGATAGACCATCGATACGCAGTTGACGATCCCGTCGTTCATCTCCGGCGTGAGCGGCTCGGTCTGGGTCGGGTTCTCGAACCGTGGCACGGAGCAGGGCGGCCCGAGGGCCTCGACCACCTTCGGCTCCTTGATGTTGGCCGTGATGCCGTGAAAGATGCCAAAAGCGCCCAGGAACGGGCCGCCGGGGTCACGCTTTGCCCGGGTGACGATCGACCGGAGCGCGATGCCCCGCTCGTCGTAGTACTTGCTCAGCTCCTCCTCGAGCTCCGCCCCGAGGAGGCTGGCTTTCCTTGTCCGCTTCGCGCTCTTGATGGAGGCCGCGAGCTCGCGAGGCCAGGCGCCGATACCGCGCGCGGACAGGCCATGCTTGGACCAGCGCTCCTCGCGCGGCGGCCGGCCTGACAGCGGCAGGGGATCGAGATCCTCGAAGGCCTCGGTGTCCTCGGCGACGTGCAGCAGCCAGCGGAGCACGTTGAAGTACTCGCCGCGCGCCTCGGCCCTGGCGAGGTCGTCGCACGGCAGCGCGTGGAAGCGCTCGATCGTGTCGAGAGCGGCGCGGACGATGCCGTCCGATTGGCCAAACACCTGCAGGAGCGTCTTCGCGCGGCGGGCCGCGGAGCTCGCGTCCTTCGGGCCAGCCAGGCGGAGCCACCAGTGGAGGGCCCCGGCCAGGCCTGTGAGGAGGGGCTGCCTCCGGTGGAGGACGTGGGCGAGGTTCGTCCCGCGGTGCGGCGTCGAGAGGAACTGGATCGAGCAGATGCTCTCGAGGATGCGCTCCACCGGGACGCCGTAGACAGACCCTTTCTGCTCGGTCTCGGCCAGGAGCAGGAGCATCAGCGTCTTGATGTCCCGCCCGCCTGTCGAGTGGCCCACGAGGTGGACGCAGTCCCGCTGGCCGCGGCCCGCGCCCCCGTAGAACACCCCCTGCCTGAACCGATCCGCGAGCCAGCGGAGGAGCGCGTGCGCGCGGGTGTCCACGCTCGCCGTGGGCAGGTTCGGGAAGCAATGCACGGAGAGCGGGCCTTGATACGGCCCGGTATCGGTGTTTCGGAGGATCTCCGTGACACCGCTGTAATAGACGATCGAACCCAGGATATCGAAGCCCGCAAAGCCCGGCACGAGCACGAGGTGGCTTCTCGGTGAACTCATGGCTTTTCCCTCCCACATGAAACGGCCGCGCGCATCACTTCTTCCGGCGATGAGCGACAGCCCGACGTTCTCTGATCGAGCGGGCGGTCGACGAACGCGCCGCGGGGGCGCCTCTCCCAGGGCCGGGCGAGCGCCGCGGCGCGTTCGTCGACCGGCCGCCAGCCGGCGGGGCCCGCGGCCCCCGCTCACTCGGCGGGATACATCTCGTCGATGGTCCCGCGGAAGCGCTGCTCGATCACGTTGCGCTTCATCTTGAGCGTCGGCGTCATCTCGCCGTCCTGCACCGAGAACTCGCGGCCGAGGACCGTGAACCGCTTGATCTGCTCGAAGCTGGCGAGCTCCGCGTTCAGGGCGTCGACGTGCACCTTCACCTGGCTTACCACCTCGACGCTCGTGATCGCGGCGTCGCTGCCCAGGGCGCCCCGCTCCTTCAGCTCGGCGAGCTTGCCCTCGGTCAGCGTGATCAGCGCCGAGAGGTACTTGCGGCCGTCGCCCACCATGCACACCTGGCTGATGATCTCCGCCGCCTTGAGCCTCTCCTCGATCGGGAGCGGCGCGATCATCTTGCCGCCCGAGGTCTTGAGGATCTCCTTCTTGCGGCCCCGGATCTTGAGCTGTCCGCGGTCGTTCCACTCGCCGAGATCGCCCGTGTGCAGCCAGCCGTCCTCGAGCGCGGCCTCCGTCGCCGCCTTGTCCTTGTAATAACCCACGAACACGTGCCGGCCGCGGGTCAGGATCTCGCCGTCCTCGGCCAGCTTGAACTCGACGCCCGGCACGGGCTTGCCCACGGTGCCCGCGCTCTCGATGCCCGGCTCGGTCATGCAGATGACGCCTGTCGACTCGGTCTGGCCGAAGTCCTCGAGGATCTCGAGGTTCAGCGCGCGGAACCACGTCGAGATGTGCGGCGCGAGCGCCGCCGCGCCCGAGGCGAGCACCTCGGCCTTGCCCAGGCCGAGCGCCGCGCGCACCTTGCCCAGCACGAGCTTGTCGGCGAGCTTGAGCTGCAAGGCGTCGAGCGCGCTCGGCGCGCGCTGCGCGTACTTCGCCTGGGCCACGCGGGCGCCCACGGCGAGCGCCCACTCGGCCAGCTTCTTCTTGGCGCCCTTGCCGCCGCGCACCTTCGCCATCACGCCTTCCATCATCTTCTCCCAGAGCCGTGGCACGCAGAGCAGCAGCGTGGGCTGCACCTCGGGGAGCTCGATCGAGACGTTCTCGAACTTCGAGCAGAAGTTGACGGTGTAGCGCTGGGTAAGGCCCGCCCCGACGCACTGCAGCTTCTCGGCGATGTGACAGAGCGGGAGGAACGAGAACATCGTGCCGCGCGCGAACGGCAGGTTCCAGTACTTCACGGCCATGTCGGCCGTGTAAGCCAGGTTGTCGTGCGAGAGCATGGCCCCCTTGGGGTTGCCCGTCGTGCCCGAGGTGTAGATCAGGAACGCGCCGGCCCTGGGGTCGATCTTCGCCAGGTAGTCGGCGAACGTCTTCGCGCCCGGCTGCCCCGCGAGCGCGCGGCCCTCGGCCAGCGCCTGCTCGTACGAGATCGCCTTGGGAGAGATCGATGTGTCACCATCGAAGACGAGGATCCAACTCACGCTGTCAGGGACGGAAGACTCGCCCTTCTCCCCGGAGATCTTCTGAAAGTACTCCTTGTTTTGCACCGAGAGCAGCGTCGCCTCGGTGTGGTTCAGGATGTACTGGATGTCTTTCGCGGTGGAGTTCGGGTAGAGGCCCGCCGACTTGCCCCCGACGAGCAGCGCCGCCAGGTCGACGTGGACCCACTGCGGGCAGTTGTACGAGAGGATCGCGCCGACCTGGCTCGCGTCGAAGCCCCTGGACTCCAGGAACAGCGCGAGGTGGTGAACCCGGTCACGGTAGTCGCGCGCGGTCAGCGTCTTCCACTCGCCTTGAGATTTGAAGCGCTGGGCCGGCGCGTCAGGAGATTCGTTAGCCCACTGTTCCAGACGGTGGAGGACGGTGCTCATTGCATCTCCTGCGGCTCAAGGCCTCGAGGGTCGCGGGGTGGCCAGGATGCGGGAGCCGCCGGGGCATTGTCAATCAGCGTCGAGGAGCCCCTCGAAGCGCTGGGCGGCACAGGACGAGCCGCCGGTTGTCTCGTTCCGCGTTCCGCGTACCGCCCGGCCCGCTCGTCGCGGGTCACGGTTCGGCGTGGCCGCCCGGCGCCGCGGCCTGATACGATCCGATAAGGAACCTCACCTCACGTGGCCCGTCCATGCGGCATGTCCCCGAGCGCTTTCAGATCGTCCGGCGGCTCGGGGCAGGCGGCTTCGGGATCGTGTACGAGGCGATCGATCGCGAGCGCGGGGAGCGGGTCGCCCTGAAGGCGCTCGCGCGCGTGGGCGCCTCGGCGCTGTACCGCTTCAAGCGGGAGTTCCGGGCGCTCGCGGACGTCACCCACGACAACCTCGTCCGGCTCCACGAGCTCATCGGCAGCGGGGACGAGTGGTTCTTCACCATGGAGCTCGTGCGCGGGGTCGACTGGCTCACCCACGTGCGCGGGCAGGGAGCCGCGGGCGGCGCCGCCTCGTGGTCCAGCCTAACAAGCACCGCGCCCCCGGACGAGGGGATCGATCTCGACGCCACGCTGGAGGAGCCGGTCGAGCGCCCGCCCGCGCCCTCTCCTGCCGGTGCCGCCTGCGCGGAGGCGCGCGCCGACGCCGACCTAAAGCGGGTGCGGTCCTCGCTCGTCCAGGTCGCGCGGGCGCTCCAGGCGGTCCACGCGGCGCGGCTCGTCCACCGGGATGTGAAGCCCTCCAACGTGCTCGTCACGGCCGAGGGGCGCGCCATCGTGCTCGATTTCGGCATCGCCTCGCGCCTCTCGACAAGCGGCAGCGGGCAGAGCGCGACCGACGCCGAGCAGCTCGTCGGGACGCCGCGCTACATGGCGCCGGAGCAGGTGGGCGCGAGCGCCGCGGCGCCGAGCGCCGACTGGTACGCGCTCGGCGTGATGCTCTTCGAGGCGCTGGCAGGGAGGCCGCCCTTCACGGGCACGTCGATCGAGGTCCTCGCCGAGAAGCAGCGATCCGCGCCGCCCCGGCTCCGCGACGTCGCGCCGTGGGCGCCGGACGACCTGGCCGACCTTGTCGCCGATCTGCTGTGCGCGGCGCCGGAGCGGCGCCCCTCCGGCGCGGAGGTGGTGCGGCGGCTCGGCGCGGCGGGTGATCTCGCGGCGGCGCCCCCCGACCCGGCGGCGCCGGTCGGTCGCGGCGGCCGCGGCCCGTCGCGCGCGGCGGTGGAGGCGCCGGCGACCCGGCCGCGGGAGCTCGAGGCGCTCGCCGGCGCGCTCGCGCGGGTGCGGGAGGGGCAGCCGGGGCTGGTCCTCGTCCAGGGCGCCGCCGCGGCGGACGGGGGCGCGCTCGTGCGCGCGTTCCTCGACGGCGAGGCCGGGGACGCCCTCGTTCTCGAGGGCAGGTGCCACGAGCGCGAGCAGGTGCCGTTCAGGGCGCTCGACGGCGTGATCGACGCGCTCAGCCGCCACCTCGTGCGGACTCCGCCGGGGGAGGCCGCCGCGCTCATGCCCCGCGGCGCCGCCGCGCTGGCCCGCGTCTTTCCCGTGCTCGCGCGCGTCCCGGCCGTGCGCGCGTCGCCGCCGCTCCCGGCGCCGCGGAGCGGAGCGGAAGAGGGCGAGGAGCGGCTCCGGGCGCGCGCCTCGGCCGCGCTGCGCGATCTGCTCGGGCGGATCTCCGACCGGCGCGCCGTCGTCGTGTTCATCGACGACGCCCACGGGGGCGACGCGGAGAGCGCGTCGCTGCTCGCGGAGATCATGGCCTCGCCGGACCCGGCCGCGCTCCTGCTGATCGTCGCCTACCGCCCCGAGGACGCCGGAGCGAGCCCGCTGCTCTCGGCGCTCCGGACCTCCCCGGCGATGGCCGCGGTGCACACCGTGGAGATCGACCTCACGGGAACCCCGGCGCGAAGATCGCCGCCAGGCGCGCGGGGTTCCTGACGCCCTGGCCCGCCATCCAGGCGTCCGCGGCCTGGATCAGGGAGCGGCCCTCGTCCCCGCCGAGGAGCTGGCCGCGGCGGCGGCGCGCGCAGGCGGCGAAGAGGGCCATCCCGCGCTCGTCGAACGCGGCCGCGGCCGCCGCGAGGAGCGACAGCGCCGAGGCGGCCTGGCCCCGCTGCGCCGCGATGGCGGCGCGCAGGGACATCGCCATCGGAGCGACCCACGGCGCGCCCTCGCGCGACAGCCTCCGGGCGTCGCGCGCCGCGCCGCGGAGGAGGGCCCGGCCGAGCCGCGCGTCGCCGGCGCCGTCGCGCGCGGCGGCCTCCAGCGCCGCGGACGCGCGCAGGTGATGGATCAAGACGCGGTAGTACTGGAACCTCGGCAGGAACGACCAGGCGATCTTGCGCCAGCGGTCCTCGATCCTCCGCAGCGCCGCGAGCGGCGCGCCGGCGTAGAGGTCGATGCGCCCGAGCGCCACGGTCTCCAGGCAGTCGAGGTGGTCGAACGCGCGGCGCGGCCAGCGCGCCATGGCGCCCAGCACCTCGTCGCGCGCCGCGTCCGGCCGGTCCGCGGCGAGCGGCACGATGTACGTGAGCCCCACCCGGAAGAAGCTGGCCGCGTAGAGGTCGCCGCGCGCGTCCGCGTCCGCGCAGCGCGGCGCCGCGAGGCGGGCCAGCGCGTCGAGCTCGCCGCGGTGGTAGTGGGCCACCATCATGAACCGGCTGGTGGTGCCCAGCTCCCACGCGACGCCCGCGCACCGCGCGCGGAGGAGGTCCTCGGCCTCGCGGCAGAGCTCGAGGCCCTCGGCCCAGCGCCCGGAGAGGCTCTCGACGACGCCGAGCATGCCCTTGTTGAAGGCGATGAGGTACGGGTCGCCGACCTTCTCCGCGAGCGCCGCCCCCGTGCCGTAGAGCCGGTGCGCCTGGCGGCGCCCCACGACGTGGTCCGTGCCGAGGTGCGCGATCTCGGTCGCGATGGCGCGGGCGAGGCGGTAGGGCTCGCCCGCGCGGAGCGCGAGGAGGAGGTGCCTCGCCTGGAACTCCGCGCCCTGGAGGACATCGGCCATGGCGAGCCCGATGGAGGCCGACCAGCAGATGTCGATGCGGGTCAGCGTCTCGGCCGGCAGCTCGCGGGCGTCGCGCTCCCGGAAGCGGAAGCCACGCACGCACAGGAGCAGGCGGAAGAACAGGAGCGAGAGCAGCACCGCCCACCGGCGCTCGGCGAGCCGCATCCCCACGGCCGCAAGGACGCCCCGGAGCGCGCGCTTGCCCTCCTCGATGTGCCCGCTCACGAGCAGCTGCTCGGCGGCGCACCGCCGCAGATCGAGGCTCTCCCGCGGCGGCGCGCCCTCGGCCGCGGCGGCGTACGCCCGGGCCGCCTCCGCGCCGCGGCCGGCGTTGCGCAGGGCGTGCGCGAGCTTGACCCGCAGCGCGCGCGCCTCCCCCGCGCCGGCCGGCGCCGCCTCGAGCGCGGCGGCGAAGTGCTCCGCGGCGCGATCGAAGGCGAGCGCCTCGGCCGCGCGGTCGCCCGCCTGGACCGCGTAGCGGGCCGCCTCGGCGGGGCGCCCGGCGCGCCGGAAGTGCACGGCGAGCACGTCCGCGTCGGCCCGCCCCGAGGCCTCCAGGACGGCGGCGAGCCGCAGGTGGACCTCGGCGAGCTCCGCCGCGCCGAGCTGCGCGAGGGCCGCCTCGCGGATGCGGTCGTGGAACGCCTCGAGCTCCTGCTCGCCGTGCTGCCCCCGCGCGCGCACGACGTTGCCGGCCCGGAGCGCCGCGAGCGCGGCCCGCTCCTGCTCGGGGGTGAGCGCCGCGGCCTGCCGGGCGTCGCGGAGGTCGAGCGGCTTGCCCGACACGGCGATGACCTCGAGCAGGCGCCTCGCCTCGGCGGGCAGGCGCAGGAGGCGGTTCGCGAGGACCGATCCCAGCCGGACGCCGCCGTCGTCCGCGCCGCGCGCCGACTCCGGCGCGGCCTGGCCCTGCACGTCGCGCGAGAGCTCGATCACGAAGAACGGGCTCCCGGCCGCCTCCGCCGCGATCGCGTCGGCCTGCGCGACGGCCCGAGCGCCGCCGCCG
Organism: Sorangium sp. So ce117; assembly: GCF_051524395.1. NCBI lineage: Bacteria > Pseudomonadati > Myxococcota > Polyangiales > Polyangiaceae > Sorangium > Sorangium sp. So ce117. The sequence goes on along the minus strand of NZ_CP150309.1, from coordinate 1,338,045 downwards.
AGGAAGGCCAGCGCGAGGGCGCGCCCCTCCTCGGGCGTGAGCGCGCCGACGGCCAGGGAGCGCACGTCGCCCTCGTCCCCGTCCGCGTCGCTCGAGGCTGGCGGGAGCAGGCGCTTGATGAGCTCGCTCCGCTCGGCGTCCTCGCTCCGGTAGCAGAGGAGCAGCAGGAGCGCGGGCGCGTCGGGCTCGCGGAGGACGTCGGTGAGCAGCGCGGCGCTGTCGGCGTCCCCCCACTGGAGGTCGTCGATGAACAGGACGAGCGGCCGTCGATCCGCGATCCGCGCGAGGATCTCGCGGAGCGCGGCGAACCCGCGCCGGCGGAGCTCCCGGGCGTCCGGGGGCTCGATCTCGCGCCGCGGCGCCCGGGCGATCGCGTCGACCTGCCCGAGCACGGGGAAGAGGCGCACGACCGCGTGGACGTCGCGCGGCATGAGCTCGGCGGCCTCCAGCCTGGGGAGGCGCGAGAGGTGGCGGCTGAGCGCGTCGATCAGGCTGTCGACGGCCTTGTAGGGGACGGATTCCCGCTCGTAACACCGGCCCTCGAGGATCACCGCGTCATCCGCCCGCGCGCGGTCGTCGAGGAAGCGCCGGACGAGCGCGGTCTTGCCCGTGCCCGACGCGCCGTGGATGTGCAGGGTGGTCGCCCGCCCTCCCCTCGCCCGCTCGAACGCCCCGCGCAGCGCGTCGATGTGCCGCTGCCGCCCGACGAACGGCGCGACGCTCCCGGCCGGCGGCCCCGGGCGCGCCTCGGCGAGCGGCGGCGCGCCAGCGCTGCCGCGGGCGTCGCCGCTCGGCGGCAGCAGCCGCCGGAGCACCTCGGGCGCCGTGGGCCGCTCGCCGGGGGCGCGGCGCAAGAGCTCCGCGCAGAGGGCGTCGAGGTCCTCCGGGATGCCCGGCGCGAGGGCGCTCGGAGGAGGCGGCTCTTCCACCTGCTTTCGCAGGATGACGTCGAGCGCCCCTCCCTCGAAGGGCCGGCGCCCGGTGAGCGCCTCGTGGAGCATGACGCCCACCGCGTACCAGTCGCACGCGGGCGTCAGGGAGCCGGCCTTGGCCTGCTCCGGCGCCATGTACGCCGGCGTCCCCGCGATGTGGCTGCCGCTCTGGTCGACGGAAGCGCCCGAGAGCTCCGCCACGAGGCCGAAATCGAGGATGACGACGCGCCCCTCGCGGGTCACGAGCACGTTCGACGGCTTCAGGTCGCGATGGAGCTTGCCGGCCGCGTGGAGCGCGGCGAGGCCCTGGGCGAGCTGGAGGAGCGCGCTCCTCAGCGGCCCCCAGCGCGGCGGCGGAGCGGCGGCCGGGTCGCGCCCGGCGTCGCCGGCGCCCGGATGGGGCCACGCCGCCGACAGGTCCGGTTCCGTCGCGTCCGGGTCGTCCTGGGCGAGGCTGGGCGCGGTCGGGCTGGGCGCCGAGGCGCCTCGGGCGCCGCGGGCCGATGAGCCACGCACGGACGAGAGGAAATCGATGCCCTCGATGAGGTCCATCGTGAAAAACCACTGTTCGTCCTCGGAGAACAGCTCGTGGAGCGCGACCAGGTTCGGGTGGACGACCTCGGACAGGGCGCGGAACTCGCGCTTGAACCGGTAGAGCGCGAGCGGGTCGAGGCGGTGGAGCGACTTCAACGCGACGCGCGCACCGCGCTCGCGATCCTGCGCCTCGTAGACGGCGCCGAACGCGCCCTCGCCGAGGCGGCGGCCGATCGAGAATCGCGCATTGCTGGGGGGCGTCCGCTGCATCGAATCGCTCTGCAGTGCCCGGCCTGCGGGCGGCGAGCCTACCACGCGGCGCGCGCGATTTTGCGCCGGATTCCGCGCCGGATTCCGCGCCGACCTGGAGCCTTGCGCGCCCTGGCGCCGCAATGAGAGAGTCGGCCGCGGGAGAATGAGCGAGGCAACGGCGTCCGGCGGCCCGACCCGAACAGACGAGGCGCCGCGCGGGGCCGACGAGGGCGGCTCGTACCTGCTCGTGGTCCAGGGGAGCTCCTCGTCGGTGCTCCGCCTGCCGCGGAGCGGCGTGGTGCTCCTGGGCCGCGGGCCCCGGGCCGACGTGCGCCTCCGCAACACCTCGGCGTCGCGGGAGCACGCGAAGATCGTGCTGCTCGACGGGCGCGCGCAGCTCGTCGATCTCGGCAGCCGGAACGGCACCTTGCTGAACGGCGTCCGCGTCGACGGCGCGAGGCCGCTCGGCTCGGGCGACGTGGTGTCGATCGGCGAGGCCGTCGTGGTGATGCGGTGCCCGCGCCCCCCGAAGAGCCGGCAGGTCCTCGAGATCGCGGAGCTGCGGCGGAGGATCGAGGGGGAGATCGACAGGGCGCTGCGCCACGATCGGCCGGCGACGGTGATCGCCGTCCAGCTCGGGGCGGCCTCGGCCCGCGAGGTCGTCGCCGGCGCGCTGGAGCTGGAGCTCGCGGTGACCGATTTCGCGGGCTTCGAGGCCGACGACCGCCTCCTCGTGCTCTTGCCCGAGGCGGACGCGGCCGCTGCGGGCCACGCCGTGCAGCGGCTCGTCGACGCCGTGCGCGCCGTCGCCACGGCGCCGAAGGTCGGCGTGGCGACGGCGCCGGCGGACGGCTGCGACGCGGACACGCTCGTCGCGTCGGCCCGGGCGGCCGCGGAGGTCGCGCTCCCCGGGCAGCCGGCGACCGCCGCGGAGGCGGTGACCACGCTGGAGATCGGCGGGCAGCGCACGGTGCTCGCCGACGCGGCCATGGTCCGCGTGTTCGATCTGATCCGGCGCCTCGCGGCGACGGACCTGCCGGTGCTGGTCACCGGCGAGACGGGCTCCGGAAAGGAGAGCGCGGCGCGCGCGCTCCACGAGTGGTCTCCGCGCGCAAAGCGGCCGCTCGTCACGCTCAACTGCGCCGCGATGCCCGAGAGCCTGGTGGAGAGCGAGCTCTTCGGCTACGAGCGAGGCGCGTTCTCCGGCGCGACGGGCCCGAAGCCGGGCCTCCTGGAGCACGGGAGCGGGGGGACCGTCTTCCTCGACGAGATAGGCGATCTCTCGGCGAGCGCCCAGGCGAAGATCCTTCGCGCGATCGAGACCCGGCGGATCCTCCGGCTCGGCGACGTGCGCGAGCGCGAGGTCGACATCCGCGTCGTCGCCGCCACGCACAAGGATCTTCAGGGGGAGGTCAAGGCGGGCCGCTTCCGGCAAGATCTCTATTATCGCCTCGGCGCGGCCACGGTGATCTTGCCCCCTCTCCGGGAGCGCCCCCGGGAGATCCTCGCGCTCTCGCGGGCGTTCCTGGCCGACGCGTGCGCGCGCGCGGGGCGCGAGGAGATGGTCCTGTCGACGGAGGCGACGGAGCTCTTCACGGCCTATGTGTGGCCGGGCAACGTGCGTGAGCTGAAGAACGTCATCGATTACATCGCGGCGACGGTCACCGCGCGCATCGTCGAGCGCGGGCACCTGCCCTCCGCGCTCGCGGCGGGGCCGCCGCGCCCCGAGGGCATCCCGCCCTCCGTGGCGCCTGCCTCCCGCGCGGCGCCCTCCGCGCGGGGTGGTGGCCGGACGTTCCGGCCGCTCGCCGAGGAGGTGAAAGAGCTCGAGCGCACGCGCATCGCCGAGGCGCTCGCCGCTGCGGGCGGGGTGCAAACGAGGGCGGCGGAGGCGCTCCACATGCCGCTGCGGACCTTCGTGCTGAAGATGAACCGTTACGGCCTGGCGAAGCGCAGGCGGTGACGCCGCCGCCGGGCGCGGCTCCGAGCCGAGAGACCTCTCGCGGCGCGCCCCGATCGGGTTACCTGGCGACCTTCACTTCGAGATGACCTTCGTGCACGTCGCGCCGAAGTCGACGTAGCCGACCGGGCAGCTCCCCCAGCACACGGGGCCCGCGCCGCTGTAGCCGGAGGCGCAGGCCGGATAGCAGAGACCCGCGTCGTATTGCTGGCCCGCGCCGCAGCTCGTCGGCACCGAGCCGGCGCCGCGCCCGTAAGAGCTTTTTCCGAAGATGTGCGCGTCGATACGGCACGTGCAGCCGTCGTTGCTATACCCCGGCGGGCAGGTGGAGCAGCCCTTGGCGAAGGTCAGGCCGCAGGCGTCATACCAGGGGCACGCGGAGTTGTTGGCGTTGATGATCTGCGCGTCGCGCCGGCACGTGAGGCCGTCGTCCGAGTACCCGGCCGGGCAGCTCTGCCAGCACACCGGGCCGACCCCGTAGTAGCCCGACGCGCAGGCCGGATAGCAGAGACCCGCGTCGTACTGCCGGCCCGCGCCGCAGAGCGTCGGCGCCGCGCCGACGCCGCGCCCGTAGCTCGGTTTTGCCACGGTGGAGGAGCACGTCGCGCCGTCATCGCTGAAGCCGGGCGGGCAGGCCGGCACCGCGGCCGGGGCCGGGACGGCGGGGTTCTGCACGTGGAGACGCGCATGGAACTCATACAGGCTGTGGATCGCGCCGGGGTTCGCCTCCAGCACATGGATCATCGCGCCGTCGCCCACGATATCGGAGAGATCGAGCAGCGCGTTGGCGATGCGCTTCTCGTTCCAGTCCCGGTACTGGCTCGGCGGGCACGCGGCCCCGGCGCCGCAGAGGCGGCCGCGCGCGCCGGCCCGGGCTTGCTCCCAGTAGTCCGCGAAGCCCTCGTTGAAGGCGTACCCCTGGTTGGCGATCTCGGAGCCGTCGTGAGAGCGCCCATAGACATAGGCCACGTCGTCACCATTCCAGTGGTTCAGATCCCCGTCGGCGACGTGCCGCACGCTGTGCCCGAACTCGTGGGTGATGACCCGCCGGCGCTCCGCGGCCGTGCTCCCCCAGGTGCTCGTGAGGAAGTCCGTGCGAATGTTGATGTAGTCGTAGAACGTGAAGGGCGTGCCCAGGTAGACCCCGCTCCAGCGCAGCATGCGCAGCGCGTGCGCCGGCGGCTGGGCCCCGCGGGCAGCGTGGAAGTCGCGCAGCGTATCGACGCCGAGCCGCCAGAGCTCGCAGTCGACGCCGCTCAGCGTGACCACGTCGACGTCGAGATCGCCGCTCGATCGCGGGCTGCCGGCGACGTCGACCCCCTGGCCGCGCGGGGCGTGCAGGTCGTCCATGATCGTGAGCGGCGTCGTCACGGCGCTCGAGCTCACGACGCCGTCGTACGTCACGTCGAGGTGCACGCTCGCGCTCGCGGTCGACGAGATGGGGATCCTGAAATCGCCGTTCGCGTCCGTCACGCCGCTCCCGAGGCCGGGAATGCTGAGCGGCGCGAACGCGATCGCGCTCGTGATCGTCCCCGCGCCGTCCGGCGCGGCGCACTGCAGGCGCCCGATGACGGCCGCGGACGGCGGTACGCAATGGAGGCTCGTCACCTCCGCGGCGCAGATCGAGTCCCACTGGGTGGTACAGCAGAACGGGTCCGCCGCGCAAACGCAGCTCTGGACGGTCGCGTCGTTGCAGCCGGCGAACGGGTGCGGGTTCACGCAGTCGTTCACCTTGAGCTCGCTGTCCGCCTCGGCCGTCGATTCAGCCTCGGCCTGCGGCTCACCTGGATCGTCGGAGGGCTCCGAGCCCTCATGATCGCCCGAGGGCTCAGCGCCCTCGGGGACGGCGCACGCGGCGAACGCCCCCGCGGCGAAGAACAGCACGGCGGACGCAGAAACCCTCGCCATCCCGACGTTGGTTGTCGATGACATGCCCCTCTCCTTGGTGTGGTCTGGACCGCTCCATGTCGTCCAGCCACCCCAGGTACGGGGGCCAGGTTTGGTGGTTTCGCGCGACCGTCCAGTTTCGCGATGGCCGGACGAAGCGACGGCCGGGGGCGCGCCGCGCCCCCTGCGCCGGAGCGCCAGCGGCGCCGACTACCGGTTGGCGGCGCTCACGACGGCCTGCCACTCCGTCGAGAACGAGCCGTCCGTGCGCTTGATGTCCGTCCCCGTGTCCCACAGCACGGGAACGACGCCGCGAGACCGCGCCGCCTCCACCACCGACCGCATCCACAGCGTCCGCGACGCCGGCTCACGGGGGTAGTTCGTGCCCAGCGTCACGCCGAACTCGCCGAGGATGATCGGCAGGCTCCGCTGCGCGCTGAACGCGCCGAGGGTGTCGAACTTGCTCTTCAGCTCCGCCTTCTCGGGCTCCGTGCCCCACGTCGTCTTGGGAGAGCCCCAGCTCTCCACCGTGTCGAGGCCGCAGAAGGTATAGGGCGTGTAGTAATGGATCGAGAGGAAGAGGCTCTTCGTGCCGGCCGGATCGGTCGGCACCTTGAAATCGCCCACACACGTCCTGTCGATGTCCGTCACGAAGCCGGAGATGAGCAGGGCGCGGCTCGCGTTGTAGCCGCCCTGCTCGCGCACGGTGGTGACGAAGAGCTGGTTCATCTCGTTCAGAGCGGCGTAGTCCGGCGTCCCGCCGTCGTGAACGCCGTTGACCCAGTAGTTCCCCTCCTCGTTCATCCCCTCGAGGATCAGCTTGTGACCGACGTCGCTGAAGGCCGTGGCGATCTGGGTCCAGTAGGACGCGAACCTGGTTTTGACGTCGCCGGTGAGCTTGTACTTGTCGGCGTTGTCCTCGTTGTAGATCCAGCCCCCGTCCCAGTGGATGTTCACGATCGAGTACATTCCTGCGGCCTCGATCCAGCCCACCACCTCCTTGACCCGGGCCATCTTGGCGGCGTCGATCGTGCCATTGACGGCGTAGGTGTCCCAGGCCACGGGCACGCGCACCGTCTTGATGCCGTGGTTGGCCATGCCGTTGATGAACGTCTGCGTGATCGGCGGCTGGCCCCAGCCCGTCTCCCACTCGGTGGTGTTCTCCAGCGTGTTGCCGATGTTGGCCCCGATGCCCATGTCGGGGACCATGGCCGCGGCGTCCGCCGGCGCCGCTGATCCGCCGGTCCCGCCGGAGCCCCCGACTCCCCCCGTGCCGGCACCGCCCGTACCGGCACCACCCGTACCGGCGTCGCCCGCACCGGCACCGCCCGTGGCGGCGTTGCCCGCACCGGCACCGCCCGTGCCGGCGTCGCCCGTGGCCGTACCTCCGCCGCTGCCTCCGGTGGCCCCTTCAGAGGCCGCGCCTGCGCCCGACGTGACATCGGGATCCGTCGAGCTGCAAGCGACCAGCAAGCCGAGAATCGAGAAGAAAGCAAGTCGATACGCGTGGGTCATGGGTCCTCTGCGGGTGATGGAAAGGAGCTCGTCTCCCTCCGGTTGCGCTGCGCCCCTGCCAGCCGTCACAAATCGCACGGACGCTCCCGGACCGCGATCCACGCCGGATCCAGGGAGCCCGAGCTCGGCCTTCGCGACAAGGGGGCGGCTCGCCACCAGGGGGCGGCGCGCCGTCGCCCTGCCGCCGCGCGCGGGCGGGACGCCCGCCGGGTGCAGGAGTTACCGGGATCAGGCAAGAGTTACCTAGCCCGGTCGTGCAAGAGTTGCACGAGCTCGCCAGGGGGACGCGTCACGCTCGCAGGAGCGCGCTGCGCCCGCGGCGCCGGCGCGGGCACACAGGCTGCTAGGACGACAAGGCCCGTGCGCCTCGCAGGGTTCTCGAACACCCGATGACGGAGCGGGGCGCGGAGCGGGTCACGTCCGCCGCCTCCGCCTCGCATCTTTCTTCTGCCGCCTCCTGTCTTCCGTGCGCGCACCCCCGTGGACGCGGGCGAGGACGGCCGATGCATGGCGAGACGAGCGAGGACGCCCCCTGCTCGCAGCCCGAGGAGATCCGCTTGCCCGACGCCAACATGACGACATCCGCCCTCAACTCCGCGCTCGGCGGAGAGATTCGGTGCCTCCGATCCGTGATCGCCGCGCTCACGCCGGTGATTCACGCGCGGGTCGGCCGGGCGCTCCACCGGCGCCGCGCGCGGTTCGCGGGCGGCGCGGACGACCGCATGGACGACCTCGTGCAGGACGTGTTCGTCGAGCTGTTCCGCGACGACAGCCGGGCGCTCCGCGCCTGGGATCCGGCCCGCGGATTGAGCCTCGCCAACTGGGTCGGCCTCATCGCCGACCAGAGGGTGGCGGCGGCCTTCCGCTGCCGGAAGCGGCAGCTCGACGCCGCGGCGCTGCCGCTCGACGACGCCCCGGAGGAGGGCGCCCGGTCCGACGACGATCCGGAGGCCAGGGTGCTCGCCCGCGACGCGCTGGAGCGCCCCCTCGGCCTGCTCCGGGCGGAGCTCAGCCCCCTCGGGCTCTCGCTCCTCGAGGCGCTCCTCATCGAGGAGGAGCCGATCGCCTCGGTCTGCGCGCGGACCGGCATGAGCGCCTGCGCGGTGCAAGCCTGGAGCAGCCGCCTCAGGCGGCGGTTCGCGGCGCTGGCCGCCCGGGGCGGCGATCACGCGCGGAGCGGGCCCGGAGGACGGAGCAGAGCGGCCGCGACCGAGGACGACAGCGCATCTTTCGTATCCGCTCGATCCGCCGGGGCGCCTCGCCCCGACGGCCGAGTCGCGCCGGAGGACCGTACCGGGGAAAAGACGACATGGGATGTCAGCCGTGGAGAGCGTCGCTCCTAAACCTTCATCGACAACGAGAGGCGCCGGCGCCCGCGGGGCGGGAGCGGCAGAGCGCCTCTCACGACAGGAAGGGAGAAGATGCCATGCTTCTTATGAAGACGGTGCTGCGCTCGACGACGATGGCCCTGATCGCGATCTCGATGCTCGCTCCCGCGTGCGCCGGCGCGCCAGCGGACGACCCCGGCGAGGGCGCGGTCACCGCGCAGAGCGCCGAGGCCGAGTACCTGTATGGCCTGAGCCGCGCCGAGCTCGCGCAGCTGCACCCGCTCGTCAAAGATCGCTACGATCTCGAGGCCTGGCTCGACGCGAACGTCGCCCCGTTCGACTGTGGCCGTTATGGCACGATGTGCCAGGACGCCGGCGAAGAGGCGGCCTACACGATCACGGAGATGTCGTATCGCATGGGGCTCGAGGGCGCATCGATCGACGAGATCGACGCCTATCTGAGCGGTGCGCTCGACGAGGCGACCCGCGCGTGGGAGGCGCGAGAGGACGAGCGCGGCGAGGACGAGCGCGTCGACAGGAGCTGCTTCTTCAGCGGCGGAGCCAACGAGGAGCGCCTCAAGGTGACGGCCTACGCGCACAAGCCGCTCCTCGGCAACTGGAACACGCACGCTTCGTGCAGCTATCAGGTGAAGGGGCTCTTCGGCATCTGGTTCGACGAGGGCGGCGCCTCGATCCAGGCGTGCAACCGCGGCGAGCTGCGCGACGATGGGACGGTCGTGGACAGGAACCCCAACTCGGGCCTGGACTGCCGCAGGGGCACAGGCGGCACCTTCGATTCGGATACCCTCCTTTACTTCCCGTCGACCCCGACGCTCACGCTTGCCAGCTTCGCGAGGTGCAGCGCCTCGAAGGGCGGCTGGTCCGCGAGCGGGTCCTGCAGCGTCGCCCAGGACTGAGCGGGATCGCGGGGCGGAGGCTCGCACCTCGCGCGGAGGCACCGTGGATCGCACATCGCTCGTCGCGTCGCTCGGCCTGCTCGTCGCCCTCTGGCTCTCGACGCCGCCGTCGCACGCGGCGGCGGGCCGTGCGCCCCCTCCCGCCCCGGCAGCCGCCACCGCTCCCCCTCTCGCCACGGCGCGCGCCTCCTTCGTCTCGATGGGGCGCCGGGTCGAGCTCCGCCCCAGCCGCCGCTGGCTCACGGTGGAGCTCGCGCCCGGCGCCTCGCTCGACGCCGCACGACGGCGGATCGCCGGGGCGCCCGGGCTCGGAGCCCATCAGATCGTCGCCTCGGCCCGGCAAGGCGGCGAGCTCCTCGTGCGCCTCGACCGCGAGGCGCCGGACGAGCCGGCGCTCGCGGCGGCGGCCCTGGCGCTCCCGGACGGCGGCGGGATCGCGGCCGCCACGCCCGCGGTCCACACGCCCGACGGCCAGCCGCTCGGGCTCACCGCGCGCGCCGTCGTCGTGATGTCGCCCGGCGTCGATCCGGGCTCGCTCGCGCCGCTCGTGCGCGCGCTCGGCGGCCGCGTCGACGAGGCGCTGCCGTTCGCGCGCGCGCTGCTGGTCAGCGCGGCCCGCGCCCCGAACGCCGGCGCCGTCCTCGCCCTCGCCGAGCGGCTGCGCGCCGCGCCGGGCGTCCTCGACGCGCACCCCGACTTCCTCCGCGCCGCGGGCCGCCGCCGCGCCCCCTCGGATCCGCTCTTCCCCGAGCAGTGGTACGCGGCGCGCGCCGGGCTCCCAGACGCCCTCGATACGACCGCGGGCAGCGAGCGCGTGCTGCTCGCCGTCCTCGACGACGGCTTCGACCTCGATCACGAGGACCTCGGCGGCCGTCCGCGCGTCTCCCCCGACGCCTGGGATTTCGCGGATCTCGACGCCGATCCCTCGGCGGGCTCGCTCGACGATCACGGCACGCCGGTCGCCGGCATCGCCCTCGCCGTGGCCGACAACGGCCGCGGGATCGCCGGCCTCTGCCCGCGGTGCGGCTTCCTCCCGCTCCGGCGCGGCGCCACCGACGCCGACGACATGAAGGCCATCGCCCGCGCCGCGGAGGCCGGAGCGCACGTGATCAACTGCTCGTGGGGGTACACCTTTCCGTCGACCGGCGTCGTCGAGGCCCTGCGCGCCGCGTCGCACGACGCCCGCGGCGGGCGCGGCGCGCTCGTGATCTTCGCGGCCGGCAACGAGGGCGCCGACATCGACGAGGCCTTCGACATCTCCGCGCTCCCCGAGGTGGTCGCGGTGGCGGCGACGGGCCCGGACGACGCGCCGCTCGCCTCGAGCAACCGCGGGCGATCGGTCGATCTCGCGGCGCCGGCGGGCGGGATGCGGACCACGGACCGGACGATCGGCGGCTTCGCGGCCGGCCCCTATGCGCGGAGCTTCGGCGGCACGAGCGGCGCGGCGCCCGTCGTGGCCGGCGCCGCGGGGCTCCTGTTCAGCCTGGATCCAGAGCGCCCGGCGGCGGAGGTGCGCGAGATCCTCGAGCGCACCGCGGCGCCCGTGGCGGGCGACGACCCCGCCAATCCAGCGTACGGCATCGGCCGCGTCGACGTGGCGCGCGCGGTCGCCGTGGCGGCCGGCCCTCGGGAGCCGTCGTGGACCTGCGCGCTCGCCGCCGCGAGCCCGAGGAGCGCGCCGGGCGTTCCGGCCGGCGCGCTCCTCGGGCTCGCGGCGTTCGCCGCGCTCCTCCGGCGCGTGGCAGCCGCGCGCAATGCCCCAGGCGCCGCGACGTGATCTGCGAGGCCGGCGCCTCTGCGCGTGTGCGCATTGGCCTCGCAGATCACCGCCCCAGCCCTCGGGCTCGGATGACTCGACCGCTGGCCCAGGCGTTGATCCGCTCTTCCCAGCCGGCAGCATCCAAGGGCCGCTGTCAGATTGCCGCCATGGTGAAATGCGGCGATAAAGAAAACGATACGTGATGTCAGATGTGGCGAGCGTCGCGCATACTCCTCTATCGACGACGGCGAGGCGCCCGCCCCCCCCGGGTGAAAGCGGCGGCTCGCCCCTCACCAGAACGATGGGAGAAGACATCATGTTTCATGACACGAACCTGCGCTCGATGAAGATGCACCTTTGCGCGCTGCTCGCGACGACCGCGGCGCTCACGACGCTCCTCTCCGCGTGCGGCGCCCCGCCCGTGGGTGATCTCGATGGCGTCGAGGAGGAGACCCCCTCCGAGCAGGCGGATGCACTCGCGGGGCCCGCGGGCGGCCGACTCACCTGCGCTGTCGTCCGCTGTATGGACGGGTTTGTCTGCGAGGAACGGAAGGGGAGGGCCGCGTGCGTGCCCGCCCCGAAGCGCCCGTGCGTGACCGACGCCGACTGCAGCCTCGTCGACAATTACTGTGGAGGCTGCAACTGCGACGCTGTCCCCACGGGCACGGCCGCGCCCAAGTGCCCGGGAGACGAGGTGGCGTGTCTGGTCGCGCCGTGTGCCGGCCTCACCGCTTCCTGCCAGGCCGGAGCGTGCGTGATCTCGAACGCGCTCTGAGCGGCGCCCCCACGACGGCATACCGGGCCGTCGCTCGCCCTTGCGCGGCTCGCTGTCGACCTCGCACCACGCCCCGGCGCTAGAGCGGCGGTCACCCCGGATCGCGCCCGGGGATCTCCGGCCGCACGCGCACGCTCTTCCACCGCGCGAGCTGAACGAGCCCGGCGGGCGCGCCCCGCGGCTTGCTCACGTCCCCGGCCCTGCAGACGTGGACCTCCACCTTGGCGGCGCTCCGCGCCTTCGAGTACCACGCGGCGACCGCCGCGGCGCGCTCGACCACCTCGCGCGGGACCTCCACGCGCTCGGGGTTGCGCACGATCACGTGGCTGCCCGGCGTGCCGCCGGCCACGTGCAGCCAGAGATCGTGCGGCTCGGCGATCTCGAAGGTGAGCGCGTCGTTGTCCTCGTCGCCGCGGCCGACGAGCACCTCGAAGCCATCGATCGTGAGCGTGCGGTACGGCCGCCCCTTGCTGCCCATGCCGGCCCCCGCCGTCAGCCGGGCGCGGCGCCGGCGCCCGGCTGCGCGGGCCTCGCCGGCGCCCTCGCCTCGCCCGCCACCTCGGCGTCGAGCCACGCGAGCAGGTCCCGCACGACCTCCTCGCGGTTGATCTCGTTCAGCATCTCGTGGCGCCCGCCGGGGTAGAACCGCTGCGCCACCCTGCGGAGACCGGCGGCGCGGTACGCCTCGATCATCTGGGTGACGCCCTTGAGCAGCCCGCCGACCGGGTCGCGAGAGCCGGAGAGGACGTAGAGGGGCAGGTCCTTCGGGATGCGCGAGAGCCGCTCGGGGCGCGCGAGCGCCGCCATCGCGTCGAGCAGGTCGACCCAGAGCGAGGTCGTCGCCGGGAAGCCGCAGCGGGGATCGGCGATGTACACGTCGACCTCGGCGCGATCGCGAGAGAGCCAGTCGAAGGGCGTGCGCGTCGGCGCGAACACCTTGTTGAAGCTGTCGAAGCTCATCGTCTGGAGGAGCTGGCTCGTGCCGCGCTCGCCCAGCCGCCGCCGCTCGGCGCGGGCCACGAGCCGGCCCGCGTCCACGAGCGCGTTCGCCTTGCCCGCGGCGCCGGAGAGCACCGCGCCGTCGATCGAGCCGCCGTGCTCGATCAGGATCTCCTGCGCGAGGGCGGCGCCCATGCTGTGGCCGAAGAGGACGACCGGCAGGCCGGGGTGCTCGCCGCGCGCGCGCGCGAGGAGCTGCGCGAGATCGCGGACGACCCGCTGGAAGCCGCCCTGGCTCGCGAAGAAGCCGAGCTCGTCGCTCCCGCGCGCCGTCGCGCCGTGGCCGCGGTGGTCGTTCGCGTAGACGGCCCACCCGGCGGCGCAGAGCGCCTGCGCGAGGCGCGCGTAGCGGCCCGCGTGCTCCGACATGCCGTGCGCGACGTGAACGACGCCGCGCGCCCCGCCGTCCGGGAGCCAGCGGTACACGAAGAGCTCTCGGCCATCGTCCGCCTGAAACGTGAAGGTGTCCGCGGGCATCGCGCGCCGACCCTACCACCGCTCCGCGCGCGTCTGACCACGATTCTCGACGCTTCCGCGCCGAAAGGAGTTTTCGGTACGGTCCTCCATGGCATGAGGTTCGCACAAAGGCCGGCCATGCCCGAGCGCCGATCGTTGCCCGTGCTCTCGTTGCGCGACACCGTCCTCTTCCCTGGGATAGCGACGCCCATCACGGTCGGACGGCTGAAGACGCTGCGCGCGGTGGAGGCCGCTCTCCGGGTCGAGGGAGAAGACAAGCGCATCTTCGCGGTCGCCCAGCGCGACGCCGCCGAGGAGCCCACCGCGGGCGGCCTCTTCTCGATCGGCGTGATCGCCCGCATCACCCAGGTGCAGCGGTTCGGGTCGGGCCTTCAGCTCGTGCTCTACTGCGAGCGGCGAGCGGCCGCGCCCCGCTACACCGAGGTCGACGGCGTGATCCGCGCCCCCGTCATCGAGCTCGCCGATCTGCCCCTCCGTCCAGAGGAGGACGGCGCCCTGGAGGCGCTCTCCCGCGAGGTGCGCGAGCGGGCCGTCGAGTACGGCCGCCACCGCGGCGCGCCCGAGGACGTGCTCAAGCAGTTCGTCGGCAGCATGTACGGCCCGGCCGAGCTCGTGAACCACATCGCCTTCTACCTGGACCTCCCGACCCCCGAGAAGCAGGCGCTGCTCGAGATCCTCTCGACGGAAGAGCGGATGCGCAGCCTCGCGCTGCACCTCTACCGGCAGATCGGCATCGTGGAGACCCAGGAGAAGATCAGGACGACCGTCGAGGAGGAGCTCGGCGAGCGTCAGCGGGAGATCTACCTGCGCGAGCAGCTGCGCGCGATCCAGAAGGAGCTCGGCGAGGAGGACGACGAGAACGCCGCCGCACGTCTTGAGCACAAGCTGCAGCGGGCCAACCTGCCGGCGGAGATCCTGCAGGAGGCCCGGCGCGATCTCGCGCGCTTGCGGCGCATGGGGCGGGAGACGTCGCCGGAGGCGCAGGTCCTCATGACGTGGCTCGAATGGGTGGCGGATCTGCCCTGGAACCAGCGGACCGACGACCACGTCGATCTCGATCGCGCGCGGGCGATCCTCGACGAGGATCACTACGGCCTGGGCGACGTGAAGGACCGGGTGCTCGAGTTCCTGGCCGTCCGCAAGCTGCGCCTGGAGCAGGCGAGGAGCGAGGGCGAGCGGAGCCGCGCGATCTCCCGCGGGCCGATCCTGCTCTTCCTCGGTCCGCCCGGGACCGGCAAGACGTCCATCGCGGAGTCGATCGCGCGGGCGCTCGGGCGCAAGTACGTCCGCGTCTCGCTGGGCGGGGCGCGCGACGAGGCGGACATCCGCGGCCACCGGCGCACGTACGTGGGCGCGATGCCTGGCCGCATCCTCCAGGGGATCAAGCGGATCGGCTCGAAGAACCCGGTGATCGTCCTCGACGAGGTCGACAAGCTCGGCGCCTCTTACCAGGGCGATCCTGGCGCGGCGCTGCTCGAGGTGCTGGATCCGGCGCAGAACGACGGCTTCGTCGACCACTACCTCGGACTGCCGTTCGACCTGTCCGAGGTGCTGTTCATCTGCACGGCGAACTTCCGCGAGACGATCCCCCCTCCCCTGTTCGACCGGATGGAGCCGGCGCTGTTCGCCGGGTACACGGAGCAGGAGAAGCACGAGATCGCCCGGAAGTACCTGCTCCCCCGGCAGCGGAAGGAGTGCGGGCTTCGCGAGGAGCAGCTGCGCGTGACGGGCACGGCGCTCGGCGGGATCATCAGCGGATACACGCGCGAGGCGGGCGTGCGGCAGCTGGAACGGACGATCGGCTCGCTGGCGCGGAAGGCCGCGCGCCGGATCGCGGCCGGCGAGATCGAGCGGGCTGTGGTGGGCGCCGACGACGACGTGAAGGAATTGCTCGGCCGCGCGAGGATGCGCCTTGAGCGGAGGCTCCAGTACGATCAGCCCGGGGTCGCCACCGGCATGTATTACACGCAGATGGGTGGCGACATCATGCACGTCGAGGCGAGCGTGATGCCCGG
Source organism: Sorangium sp. So ce117 (assembly GCF_051524395.1). Lineage (NCBI taxonomy): Bacteria > Pseudomonadati > Myxococcota > Polyangiales > Polyangiaceae > Sorangium > Sorangium sp. So ce117. The sequence continues at coordinate 1,322,695 of NZ_CP150309.1, read as the reverse complement.
CAAGGGCGATTTCGTCCTCACGGGGCAGCTGGGCGACGTCATGAAGGAGAGCGGCCGCGCGGCGCTGAGTTATGCGCGAGCGCACGCGGCGGAGCTCGGCGTGCCGTCCGATCGGCTGCAGCGGCGGGACGTCCACATCCATGTTCCGGCGGGGGCGGTACCGAAGGACGGGCCGAGCGCGGGTGTGACGATGGCGGTGGCGCTTGTGAGCGCCCTGTCGGGCAGGCCGGTCAGGAGCGACATCGCGATGACGGGGGAGATCACGCTTCGCGGGACGGTGCTGCCGATCGGGGGGATCAAGGAGAAGGTGCTGGGGGCGCACCGCGCGGGGATCTTCGAGATCCTGCTGCCGGCGGACAACGAGGCGGATCTCGACGATCTGCCGGCCGAGGTGAGGAGCTCGCTCGAGTTCTACCTGGTGAACACGCTCGACGAGGCGCTCGCGCTCTGCCTGCGGCTCCGCTCGATCCGCCTCGAGGCGCCCGAGGAGATGCCGCACGCGCGGGCGTCCTGACGCGCCTCAGGTGGGCGGCGGGGAGACCGACGCGCCGGCGCCGCCAAGCGTGTCGGCCGGCGCGCCGGCGCCGCCGAGCGCATCGGCCAGCGCGGCGGCCGCGGCTGCGGCGAAGGCGTCGAGCGTGGCGGGCTCGGTCCAGCGGGTCGCCTCGCGGGCGTCGAGCGCGTGGTGGGTCTCGACGAGGATGGAGGGCATGGAGGGGCGGCGCAGCACGAAGATGCGCTGTCCCGGGGGGCGCCGGTCGAGGAAGACGCCGGGCTGGGCGGTATCCGGCTCGTACAGGCCGCTGTACGCGGCGCCGTCGTAGGGCAACAGGCCTGCTTCTTCCATGCGCCTCGCGAAGCCGCGCGCGAGCGCGAGCCGGAGGGCGCAGAGGGCGGGATCACCTTCGTCGGACCACAGGACGGCGAACCCCGGCGCGGCGAGGCTGAGCGGGCACTGGCGGCCCTGGCCGGGCGACCACGTCTCGGTCCTGCCGCGCACGTCCGAGTGCAGGCTGACGAAGGCGTCGGCGCCCCACCGGGCGGCGTCCTCGACGCGCTCCGCGTACGGCAATGGGCGGTCGCCGGCCCTGCCCACGCGCGCCTCGAAGCGCCCGGTGGCATTGAGCCGCTCGGCGAGGGCGCGCGCCGCGGCCAGGGTGAAGTCCTGCTCGTCGACGCAGAAGCAGGAGAGGTTGCCGGTGTTGCCCGGGGCGCCATGTCCGGCGTCGAGGTAGATGCGGCGGACCCCGAAATCGGGCGGAAAGACGGCGGAGGGGGCGACGACGCGGGCCCCTGGAAACGGCCACCCGCTCGGCGCGATCGGGAGCTTGAGGGCGCGCCGCGCCGCGATCTCGCGCGGGGAGCCCGGGGCGAGCGCCCGTGAGAGGGCGGCGGCGCCGGCGGCGCCGGCGAGACCGAGGACGAGCTTCCTGCGCGAGATCACCGCGGCTCCGCTTGCTATCAAAGGCGGAGCGCGGCGTCAGGTTCTCGGCAAGCGAGCGTGGCCGAGGTGACGAAGGGGGCGCGACGTGGCGACATCCCGAGATCGCCCGGGGCGTCCGAGAGCTCGTGACCCGGCGTGCCCCGCACCTCGGCCGGACCCCCGCTACTGGGCCGGCGTGTAGCAAACCTCGAGCTTCGGCCGGGGGGCGATGTTCGTTTGCTCGCTCGATCGGATATCGGTCCGACCGTTCACGTCGTGGAGCGCGACGCCGTGGTTCGGGGAGCCATCCACCCAGGACTGGACGAGGGCCGCCACGTTGGCGGTCACGACGGCGCTCGCCTGGGCGACGGTGGCGATCGAGGCCTCGACGGCCGGGTTGTATCCGGGGAAGTTGCCGGCGTGCACGGTCGACTCCTGCCAGGGGCCGATCACGCGGTGCAGCTCGATGGTGCTGGCGCTCGCCTTCCACGTGTGAGCCAGCGAGAGGGTCGCGGATTCGACGTCGGAGCCCGCCGGGATGAACGACAGATCGAAGGCCAGCACGCCCAGCTGCACGCCCTCCGGGAACGTATTCATGACGATGTACGGGTAATCGCCGTACGGCCACGAGACGCCGGGCTGGATATGCGCATCCTGCACGCTCCCGTAGGTGCCGCGCTGCACGACCACGCACACGGGCTCGGCGGGCGGGGGGGGCTCGCAGGCGTCGCCGATACCGTCGGCGTCGGCGTCGGCCTGGGAGGGGTTGGCCTGCGCCGGGCAGTTGTCGCACGAGTCGAACACCCCGTCCTGATCCGTATCGGCGGCGACCACGGTGACGTTATCGAGGAGCGTCCCCTGGCCGTTCGAGATGCCCAGGTCGTTGAACTGGAGGCGCGTCGTCGCGCCGGAGGCCACGAGGGTATAGGTGTAATTGACCCATGCGGTGCTGGCGGTCGTGAGCGTGGCGACCTGCTGGCCACCCCAGACGACGCCCAGCACGTTCTGGCTCGCGGTCGTGCCGGGGCGCGCGGCGAAGGCGAACCGGAGCTGGTAGGTCGCTCCCGGGACGGTCGTGAGGTCCTGATAGATGCCGCTCGAGTTCGTGGCGTCCAGCTCGACGTGCTGGCTGCCGTGCGCGGGGCTCATGCCGTTCGAGTGGTCATGGATCTGGATCTGACCATAGGCGGCCTGCCAGCCGGTGATCGAGCCGTTGTAGATCGACGACGTGCCGGACGACACGTTCGGCGATTCGAAGCTGCCGTTCGTAACGATGTTGCCGGAGGGGAGCACCGAGCAGGAGACGAGCGCCGCCGCGCCCTCGCCGATGGCATCTTCGGTATCGTCGTGCGGCTCGGCTGTAGCCATGCAGCCGGAGATCATCGAGGCGAGCGCGAGCGCAGAGGCAGAGATCGACAGATAGGCGGTTCTCATGGGAGAGCTCCTCGTTGCGGCGCCGGCATGGCGGCGCCGCGCTGTGCGGCGAGCTGCCGCACGCTGTGGACTTAGAAAATACTTCTTACAAACTGAGCGATGCGGATACGGTGCTCCATTGCCCGAAGGCGGAGCGCTCAAGGAGTCATTCGTCAACCAGCGCGTGCGGCACGACGGCACAATGGGACGGCCGTTCCCAGGCGCTCGCCTCCCGGATCGTGGCCGACCTCGACCTCCCTGGCCCCCAGGAGGATCTCACCCCCCTTGGGGGATGAGGGTCGTCGCCGGCCTGGCGATCGATGGATGAAGTCGGGCGAGCGCGGTCACGAGCGATTCTTGCAGCAGTCAGCCGTAGCGCTGTCTGGTTATATCATGAAATGGGCGCGCGGATCATCGTCTTTCGCACCAGCCAGCGCCGCGACGAAAAAGGCTGTCCCCCTGATCTCGTGAGAAAAGGAGCCATGGTGGGCGCCGTGGGCGCCGTGGGAAGAGGAGAGAGCAAAAATTCTTCATCTCTCCTCTTTCCTCTGCGTTCCCCTGCGTTCCCCCGCGTTTCGGCGTCTGCCTTGCCTCTACGATTCAATTTCGCCAGGTCACGAAACTGGGGCAAAATTGGTCACTGGGGCAAAATGGGGCGACCGGGCCCGCTCACCCCTCTCCCGCTCTCCGCATCCCGCAGCGGCAAGAGCAGCCCGAGGAAGACGACCGAGATCACGGTCCCCAGGGCGAACAGGCCTGCATAGCCGAGCCGCTGGGCGACGGCGCCCGAGAGCCACACAGCGGGCGACTTGCCGAGCACCTCCACGCTGGCGAGCAGCGTGTAGTGCGTCGCGCCGACCGACCGCCGGACACGCGACATCATGAAAGCGAACACCGCCGTCGTGAGGGCGCCGCCGAAGAGGTGCTCGGCCACGGTGACCGCGACGACGGCATTCGCTGTGGGCGCCCCCGCCGCGGCGAGGTACCACTCGCCCGCCATCGCGACGGTGCGCAGCGCCGAGGTCACCCCGACGGCGGCGAGCAGCGGGATCCGGTGCGACAGGAGGCCTCCCGCGAGCGAGCCGGCGATCGACGCGACCAGGCCGTACGTGCCCACCCAGAGGCCGATCCGGTGCGGCGGGAAGCCGGCGTCGACGAGGAACGGCTTGAACATCATGTCGACCATCGCCTCGCCGAGCTTGTAGGTCCCGAGGAAGGCGACGACCCAGAGCGCGCCAGGCGCCCGCAGGGCGGCGAAGACCGCCGCGAGCACCTCGCGGAGCGACCGGCGCGCGTGCGCCTCGACCTCGCTCGCGGGAGGCTCGCGCAGCGCGAGCGAGGCCAGCGCCGATAGGAAGACGAGCGCGGCCATCACCCCGAACTGACCGCCCCAGCCGATCCAGGCGCTCGCCCAGACGAGCAGCCCGCCCGCGACGAGCATGCCGACCTTGTAGCCGACCACCTGCGCGGCGTTCGCCAGGCCGAGCTCGCCGCGCCCGAGCAGATCGATCGCGAGCCCGTCGACCGCGATGTCCTGGGTGGCCGCGAGCAGGTTCATCAGGAAGACCAGCGCGAGCAGGGCGCCGAGGTGGCGCGACGGCGGGACGAACGCGGCGGCCGCGCACGTGAGCGAGAGCAGCACCCCGAGCGGCAGGATCCACGAACGGCGCCTGCCGATCCGCTCCCAGCCGTAGCGGTCGACGAGCGGCGCCCAGAGCGCCTTCGCCGCCCACGGGAGCGCGAGCGCGCCGGCGAAGCCCACGCCGGAGAGCGAGACGCCGCTCGCCCGCAGGAAGACGGGGAGCGCCGTCGCCTGGAAGCCGAACGGGATGCCCTGTGCGAAGTACAGCGCGGCGAGGGCGGCGATCGTGCCGGCGCGCGTTCGGTCTGCCACGACCGACAATCGTAACCGAGCGGACGAGCTTCGGTCGCCGGAAACACGGACACTTGCGTACGTTTCGATCTCGATCCGATCTCGATGAGCACGCCGCACCGACTCACCCCTTCTGCCGGCCGGACGAGCGCGCGCCGATGATCGCCGACACCTTCTCTCCGCGGTCGCTCGCGCCGGCGGGCGCGGTCCGGGTGCGGTGGCTGGGCACGGCGGGGTTCGCGATCGAGCACGCCGGCGCGGTGGTGCTCATCGATCCCTATCTCACGCGCGCTTCGCTCCTCCGTTGCGTGGTCGGCCGGCTCGTCCCCGACGTGACCGCCATCACGCGCCACGCGCCGCGCGCCGACGCCGTCATCGCGGGCCACACCCATTTCGATCACGCGCTCGACATCCCGGAGATCGCGCTCCGCACCGGGGCCACGGTCTTCGGCTCGCGCTCCGCGGCGGCGCTCTGCCGCACAGCCGGCGTCCCCGCGGCGCGCGTGCGCGACGTCGAGCGCGCGCCGGGCGGCGAGCCCGTCGTCGCCGAGGTCGGCCCGTTCCAGCTGCGCTTCTTCCCGAGCGCTCACTCCCGCCTGCTGCTCGGCCGGGTCCCCTTCCCCGGCGACATCTCCGATTGCGACCAGGTGCCGCTCCGGGCCGAGCGTTACCGGTGCGGCGCCGTCTTTGCGGTGGAGATCCGGGTCGCGGACCGGCGCATCGTCCACCTGGGCAGCGCGGAGCTCGTCGAGGCGGGCCTCGATTGCAGGGAGCCCGACCTGCTCCTGCTCTGCGTGGCCGGCTGGACCGCCTCGAGCGCTTTCCCCGAGCGCGTCGCGCGCGCCCTGTCGCCGCGCGCGGTGCTCTTCTCTCACTGGGACAATTTCTTTCTGCCCCTCGATCGCCCGGCCGTCGCGCTCCCCGCGATGCAGGGAGAGCGCCTGGCAGAGCGCCTCGGCCGGGCATCGCGCGACATGAGATTGGGAGTGCTGCCGCTGCTAGGCGAGGTGTGGATCTAGGTCGAGACTCGCTATTTCCTCGGCGTCCGCGGAGACTCTGTACCAGCGTGGATGGGAGCTGTCCGGGCAACCGTTCATTCGATGGTCGAGGCGATGTTCCGGCGCTCACCCGACCTCCGTTACGCGCCTCGGGTAGCCGGAATCGTCCCTGGCCGACGCGCTACAAGCGCCCCGCCCCTCTCACGGCCCGGCGCGCAGGAACGCCACCTTGATCCGCTTCTTCCCCCACCCGGAGAACTTCACGGTCGCGATCGGATCCGCCCCAGGATCCACGCTCTCGACCACGCCCGGCCCGAACCGCTCGTGGTACACCCGCATCCCGCGCCGCAGCGCGAGCCCCTCGCCGCCCTCGGCGCCCGCGTCGACCGCCTCCCGCTCGACATACCGCTCGCCCGGCGCCCGGTCGGGGACGTCTACGCGCGCCCTCGCCGGCTCGCCCTCCCGCGAGAACCGCGCCCCTGCGAACCGCTCGTCAGCTTGCGCCCCAGGCCTCCGCTCGCGGCCCTCCCACGAGCGCTCCTGGCCGCCGAACCGGAGCCCGGGCGCGGCGTACCCGCCGCCCCCGCCGAACCCGCCCTCGACCCGGCGCTGCGCCATCGTGCTGGCAGGCGTCGCGATCCCGCGCACCGAGGCCGGCGGCAGATCCGCGAGGAAGCGGCTCGGCAAGCCGTAACGCGTCTGGCCGAAGATCGCCCGCCGCGCCGCGTGCGTGATCCAGAGCCGCTCGCGCGCCCGCGTGATCGCGACGTAGGCCAGCCGGCGCTCCTCCTCGATGTCGCCCTTGCGGTTCGGATCCTGGCTCCGGAACGGGAACAGGTCCTCCTCCATGCCGGTCAGGAACACCGCGTGGAACTCCAGCCCCTTCGCGGCGTGGATCGTCATCATCGCCACCTTGGGCACGTCCGCGAGCGCGTCGACGTCCGACACAAGGCTCACCCGCTCGAGGTAGCCCGCGAGCGTCGCCTCGTCGCCCGCGGCGGTCGCCTCCTGCTCGTAGTCGACGAGCGACTGCACGAGCTCGCGCAAGTTCTGGAGCCGCGCCTCCGACTCGACGCTGTCCTCCTGCTCGAGCGCCTTGGCATAGCCCGACCGCGCGAGCACCTCCTCCGCCAGCGCGCTCGGCGACGCGCTCTTCGCCTCGGTCATGAGCCCGTGGATCAGATCGCGGAAGCCGAGCAGGCTGCGCTTCGCCGCCGACGCGAGCGGCGGCAGCTGGCCCCCCGGCATCGCCGACGGCGGCACCCTCCCCTCCAGGAGCGGATCGATCGCATCGAACAGCGATACGCCCAGCAGGTCCGCCGCCTGGATGAGCTTGTCGACCGTGCTCTGGCCGATCTTGCGGGCGGGCACGTTGATGATGCGGTTGAGATCCACGTCGCTCTTGGGGTTCGCGATCACGCGGAGGTACGAGAGCAGGTTCTTCACCTCCGCCCGCTCGAAGAAGCGCGTGCCCCCGATGATCTGGTACGGGATGCGCGCCTCGCGCAGCACCTCCTCGAGCACGCGCGACTGCGCGTGGATCCGGTAGAACACCGCGATCTCGTTCGGCGAGACGCCCTTCGCGATGAGCTCGCGGACGCACTCGACCACCCACGCCGCCTCGTCGTGCTCGCTGTCCGCCGCCACCACGTCGATCGGCGTGCCGTCCTGGTTCGCCGTCCAGAGCTCCTTCGGCTCGCGATCCGACGCGTGGCGGATCACGCCGAGCGCGCCCCGCACGACGTGCCCGATCGAGCGGTAATTCTGCTCGAGCTTCACCACCGTCGCGTGCGGAAAATCGCGCCGGAAGCCGCGGACGATCCGGACGTCGGCGCCGCGCCAGCGGTAGATGCTCTGGTCGTCGTCGCCGACAACGCAGAGGTTGTCGTGGCTCTTGCAGAACGCCCGGACGAGCCGGTACTGCACCTGGTTCACGTCCTGGAACTCGTCCACGAGCACGTGCCGGAAGCGCCCCCGGAGATCCTCGCCGGCGTAGCTCGTCGGGTCCTCCGCGATGCGCAGCACGGCGAGCAGCAGGTCGTCGAAGTCCACCGCGCTCGCCGCCTTGAGGTGCCGCTCGTACGCCTCGAAGCACCGCGCGATCGCGTCGTCGAAGTAGCCCTTCCGCTCGAACTCGGCGGGCCCCCGCCCCTCCTGCTTCTCCGCGTGGATGCGCGAGAGCACCTGGCGGGGCGGATAGCGCCGATCGTCGAGGTTGAGCTCCTTGAGCACGCGGTTCATGACCGCCCGCTGATCGTCGTCGTCGTAAATGACGAAGTTCTTGTCGAGCCCGGCCGCCTCGTGGTGCCGGCGCAACAGGCGCGCGCACACCGCGTGGAACGTGCCCACCCAGAGGTCCTTCACGATGTCGGCCCCGATGAGCCCCTCCAGCCGGCGCTTCATCTCGGTCGCCGCCTTGTTCGTGAACGTCACCGCCAGGATCCGGTAGGGCGGGACACGGTGCGTGACGATGAGGTTCGCGATCCGGTACACGATGACGCGGGTCTTGCCGCTCCCCGCGCCGGCGAAGATGAGGAGCGGCCCCGCCGCGTGGCTGGCCGCGCGCGCCTGCGGCTCGTTCAGCTCCTCGTGAGGGAGGCCAGGCTCGGGCGGCGGAGAGCGGTCGGCGTCGTGTGCAGCGAAACGATCCACACGGGGTCGCTAGCACGACCTCCGCGCGAGCGGGAGCCCGCCGAGCCCCGGAGCCCCCCGCGGCGCTCTCCTGCTTTTTCCCCGGCAAATCACGCCTGCTGGCCGTAATCTCGCACGTCCGTGCGCCTCCGGCAGAGCACCGGGGGAGCCGCGGCCCGGACGACCGGCACAGGAGAGACCATGCGCATCGCGCTCACGCACAACCTGAAGATCACGGGCTCCGCCGAGGAAGCCGAGTTCGACAGCCCGGAGACGATCGCCGCCATCGCCGGCGCGCTCGAGCGGGCCGGGCACGAGGTCGAGCGGATCGAGGTCAGCGGCCCGGCCTCCCGGGTCCTCGCCCGGCTCGAGGCGCTCCAGCCGGACCTCATCTTCAACACCGCCGAGGGCCACAAGGGCAAGACGCGCGAGGCGTTCTATCCGTCGCTCTTCGACGAGCTCGGCATCCCGTACACCGGCTCCGACGCCTACACGCTGAACGTCGCGCTCGACAAGTCGCTCACGAAGCGCGTCCTCGCGAGCTACGGCGTCGCCACCCCGCGCGCCCGCCTCGTCAACCGGACCACCCTGGACAGCGGCGCGCTCGACGACATGAGCTTCCCCGTCATCGTGAAGCCGAATTTCGAGGGCTCCTCCAAGGGCATCTTCCGGGAGTGGAGCGTCTGCGAGGACGCGCACCACCTCGCCGAGGTCGTCGAGCGGCAGCTCGCGCGGTTCGAGGCGGGCCTGCTGGTCGAGCACTACATCGCCGGCATCGACGTCGCGTGCGCCTTCGTCGATGGCCTCAAGGAGGCGAACGGCGCGCGATCGAGCGGCACCGGCATCCCCGAGGGCGTCCTCACCCCGATCGAGTTCGTGATCGATCCCCAGGTGCCGGGCAGCTACAACGTGTACGACTTCAACCTGAAGCACGCGAAGCCCGAGCAGGTCACGCGCCGGCCCGCGCAGCTGCCCGCGGCCACGATCGAGCGCATCCGGGCCATCACGGCGCGCGTCGTGCGCGCCCTGGACCTCAAGGATCACGCCCGCTGCGAGTTCCGGGTCACGCCGTCCCCCTCGCGCAGCCAGGGCCACGACGTCCACTTCCTCGAGGTCGACGGGCTGCCCACCCTCCAGCCGGGCGCCAGCGTCTTCGTCGCAGCGGCGCAGCGCGGCGTCGACTTCGACGGCGTGATCCGCGCCATCGTGAGGAGCGCCTGCAAGCGGCGGGGGCTCCTGCCGCTCCTGGAGAGCAACCAGCCGCGGCGGGCGAAGCGGACCGCGCTCCGCGTCGGCTTCACCTACAACATGAAGCGGAGCGACACGGCCGCGGCCGACAAGGCGGGCCCCGGCACGATGCACGACCTGGAGGCCGAGTTCGACTCGCCGCGCACGATCCAGGCGATCGCCAGCGCCATCGAGAGCTACGGCCACACCGTGGTCCCGCTCGAGGCGACCCCGGACCTGCCGCGCGCGCTCGCGGCTTCCGGGGTCGACGTCGTCTTCAACATCGCCGAGGGGCTCCGCGGCCGCGGCCGCGAGGCGCAGGTGCCGGCGCTCTGCGAGCTGCTCGGCATCCCCTACAGCGGCTCGGACGCGACAACGCTCTCGCTCGCCCTCGACAAGGGCCTCACGAAGCAGATCCTGCGGGCGGCCGGCATCGAGACGGCCGAGTGGCAGGTGGTCACGACCGGGCGCGAGAAGCTGAAGCCGTTCCGCTACCCGGTGATCGTGAAGCCCAACGCCGAGGGGACCTCGAAGGGGATCACCTCCGCGTCCGTCGTCAAGGACGAGGCCGCCGCGCGCGCCGCGGCGAAGCAGCTGGTCGATCGCTACCACCAGCCGGCCCTCATCGAGGAGTACATCACGGGCCGCGAGTTCACCGTCGGCCTGCTCGGGGAGCGGCGGCCGAAGGTGCTGCCGCCGATGGAGGTCGTCTTCGTCGACCCGCCCACCTACCCCGTCTACGGCTACGACGAGAAGCAATCGGACACGCCGCGCGTGCGCTTCGAGTGCCCCGCGCAGCTCACGCCGTCGGAGCTCCGCCGCGTCGAGAAGGTCGTGCGCGACACGTTCGCGGCCCTCGGGTGCCGCGACGTGGCCAGGGTCGATCTGCGCATGGCGAAGGACGGCAGGGTGTACGTCATCGAGATCAACCCGCTGCCCGGCCTGACGCCCGACTTCAGCGATCTCTGCGTGATCGCGAAGGTCGCGGGGATGGATTACCGGATGCTGATCGGCGAGATCCTGGCCGGCTGCCTCAAGCGCTACCGCGACGCCCGGGCCGCGGCGCCGCGGGCCGCGTTCACCGCGGCGGCGCCTGCGGCGGGCGCGGCCGCGCCCTCCGCGAGCGCGGCGGTCGCCTCGCCGGCCACCGACCCGGGCCTGCTGGCCGCGCCCGGCCCGGCGCTCGCCGGGCCCGCGCCGCTGCCGGCGGAGGCCGCGCCCCTCTCCGACACGGTCTCCGTCGCGCACGGCGAGGTCGCCGGCCCATGAGCGCGCCCATGGCCGCGCTCAGGCGCCCTCGGCTGCGCGATCTCGGCGTCGCGATCGGCCGGTTTCCGACCGGTTCGGAGAACGCGATCACGGACATCCCTGGGGTGCGGGTCCACCACGTGACCAAGATCGAGGGCGAAGGCGAGCTCGTCCCCGGCCTCGGTCCGGTGCGCACGGGCGTGACCGCGGTCATCCCGGCCGACGGCGACGTCTTCCTCGATCGGGTGTTCACCGCGAGCTACGTGCTCAACGGCGCGGGCGAGGTCACCGGCCTCTCGCAGATCAACGAGTGGGGCCTCTGCGAGACGCCGATCCTGCTCTGCAGCACGCTCTGCGTCGGCCGCGTCCTCGACGCGACCGTCGCGTGGCTCTCGCGCAAGCACCCCAAGATCGGCAAGGACTACGACGTCGTGATCCCGGTCGTCGCCGAGTGCGACGACAGCTTCCTCAACGACGCCGTGGGGCGCCACGTGGCGCAGGCCGACGTCGACGAGGCGATCGACAACGCCCGGGGTGGCCCCGTGGCCGAGGGGTGCGTCGGCGCCGGCACGGGCATGCAGACGTTCCACTTCGCGGGCGGGATCGGCACCTCGAGCCGGTCGGTCCCTGTCGGTGGGGTCGACGCCCTCGTGGGGGCGCTCGTGCTGTCGAACTTCGGCGATCGCGAGCTGCTCCGCGTCGATGGGGTCCCGGTCGGGCGGCTCATCAGCGACCGCTTCAACCACGTCCCGCGGCGGGGCCCCGCCGGCTCGATCATCGTGCTCGTCGCCACCGACGCCCCGCTCATCCATCGCCAGCTCGCCCGCCTCGCGCGGCGCGCCGCGCTCGCGATCGGCCGGACCGGCGGGTATGCGGCCAACAACTCGGGCGAGATCGTCCTCGCCTGGAGCACCGCGAACCGGGTGCCTCGCGTCGCCACCGAGCAGTGGAGCGCCCCCCGGTCGAGCCGCTCGCTCAGCGTGCACCCCCTCGCGCCGGGCCGGCACATGGCCGAGCTCGTCCTCGACACCGAGGTCGACGCGCTCTACGAGGCCACCGTCGACGTGGTGGAGGAGGCGATCCTCAACGCGATGTTCGGCGGCGTCGACATGACCGGCCACAGCGGACACCACGCCCCGGCCCTGCCGCTGGACGCCGTCGCCGAGATCCTGAAGCAGTACCGCCCCCCGCACCCCTCCGACCCGCCCCCCCTCTTCTAGCGCCCCCGCCCCCTTCTCTCTGGCAAAAGCCCCGCCGAGCGGCGGTCACCCGCACAGGAGACGGGCCCAGATCGGCGTTTTCGGCGCGGAAGCGCACTCAGGTGCGCTGAGCACCGAAAAGGTCGCGATGGGCCCGTATCCGAAGCGGGTGCCCGCCGCTCATTCCGGATCACCGTGGAGGAGCCACTCGTGGGCTGCGTCCTCGTCCCAGAAGCGCCGGAGGACCTTGTCCGTGCCGCTCTCGCGCGCCACGCGGTTCAGCTGGAGCGCGACGATGTCGCTCTCGATGATCTCGGCGACGCGCATCACCCCGAGCTCCAGGCCGAACTCCTGGACGGCGCGGATCTTCTCCGCCACATCGGGGGACATCGGCCTGAACCCGCGGACATCGGCCTTGATCTTGATCTCCCGGCCCTGGAGGCTCTCGCACGCCTTCCTCAGCTCGCTGACGAAGTTCTCCATCTCCTCGAGGCGGACACGCCCCTCGAGGACGAAATCCACCATGGCGATGTTCCGGTCGACTTTGATCTCGAACACGTTGAGAGACCTCCTGCCAGTTCCCGAAGGGGCGGGATGGGGCCGCGTGATCATACCCCGGATCGCGCGAGGACGCGCCTAGGGATCGCGACGCTCACGCGGCAGCGACGCTGGCCGTCGGCCGTGGGAAGCCCGGGCCGGCGTCGCCGCCCTTCACGCCGCGCGCGGCTCGCCGACGCGCGACTTGCCCTGTCCGCGCCGCACGGCGATCGCCTGCTCGTAGATGGTCTCGTACCGCGAGAGCAGCGTGGGCCACTGGCGCTCCTTGAGGATCCACGCCCGCGCGTTCTTGCCGACCTGCTCGAGGCGCGCCGGGTCCTTGAGCGCCTCGACACACCGCCTCGTGAGGTCGGCGCTGTCGCCCGCCTTGAAGACGAACCCGGTCTCGCCATAACGGACGAGCTCCCCCATGGCCGCGACGTCGCTCACCATCACGGGCCGGGCCATGGCCATCGCCTCGAGCGGCTTCAGCGGCGTCGTGAGCTCGGTCGTCCGGGTCCGGATGCGGGGATACACGAGCAGGCTCGCCATCGCGTAGATGTTGAACACCTCGTCGTGCGGCACCCGCCCGGTGAAGGTCACCTTGGACTCCACCCCTCGCTCGCGGGCGAACGCCTTGAGCTCCATCTCCTGGCCGCCGGCCCCGGTGATCACGACGTGCGCGTCCGGGATCTCCCGCGCGATGTCGCCGATCGCCGCGATGAGCGTCTGGAGCCCCTCGTACGGCTGGAAGGTGCCGACGTAGCCGATGAGCTTCTTCCCCGCGAGCCCGAAGCGCTCCCAGGCGCCGGGCGGGGCCTCCCGCGGCGCGAACTTGTCCGAGTCGACGCCGTTGCCCACGACGTGGAGCGCGTCCGTGCTGCGCACCCGCGGCGCGACAGCGCCCTTCAGCGCCTCGCAGATCGTCACCGTCGCGTCAGCGTACTTGTAGACGATCGTCTCGAGGCCGGCGGCGACCTTGTAAGGCGCCGAGTCCTCTTTGAATTTGCCCCGGTCGACGGAGGCGTTCTCCCAGAGGTCGCGCACCTCGTAGACGAGCGGCAGCCCGAAGCGGCGCGCCGCCGCGAGCGCCGGCAGCCCGACGAGCATCGGCGAGTGCGCGTGCACGAGATCGGGCTGAAACTCCCGGATCGCGTCCTCGACGCGCGCCTCCAGCGCCCGCACGAGCTGGAGCTCCCTGACCAGCGGCAGCTTCTTGCCGGTTGGCTCGCGCGTCCGCCAGTACGAGATGCCGCCGATCTCGTCCTTCAGCGCATCCCCGGACCCCTGCTGCGCCGACGTCACCACCGCCGGCCGCATCCCGTGCTCGGCCTGGTGCTTGATGATGTAGTCGCTGCGGATCGTGTATCCCGCAATGACAGGCAGCGACGTATGAAGAACATGGAGCACGCGCACGAATCACCACCCTTCTTTATGCTGCGCCGCGCAGCCTACCCGAGGCCGCCGCGACCGTCATCAAGCTCCTCCTCGCCCGTCCACGCGCGCGCGGAGGAGCTTGGACGCGTCCACGCTGACCGCGGGCCGGCCGAGAGCCTAGCTCTCGGCTGCCACGTTGCGGTACGCTCCGCCGCCGCATGACCCTCAAAATCGCGATCGTCGGCTGCGGCAAGATCGCCGACGGCCACATAGAAGAGATCCAGAAGATGCCGGAGCGGGCTCGGGTCGTCGCCGTATGCGACCTGGAGCTCCTGATGGCCGAGCAGATCGCGGTGCGCTACGGCATCCCGAGCCACTACGACTCGTTCGACCGATTGCTCGACGTCGAGAAGCCCGACGTCGTCCACATCACCACCCCTCCGCAGTCGCACCTGTTCCTCGCCCGGCGCGCCATCGAGGCGGGCGCCCACGTCTACGTGGAGAAGCCGACTGCGCTGAACCTCGCGGACGTGCGGCGCCTCATCGAGCTCTGCACCGCCGCCGGGAAGAAGATGACCGTCGGCTGGGAGTACCAGTTCGATCCCCCGGCCGTCGAGATGCGCAGGCTCGTCGGCGACGGCGTGATCGGCGATCCCGTCCACGTGGAGAGCTGCTTCGGCTACAACCTCGCCGGCCCCTTCGGCGCGGCGCTCCTCGGCGACGGCTCGCACTGGGTCCATCGCCTCCCGGGCAAGCTGTTCCACAACAACGTCGATCACCTGCTGAACAAGATCGTCGAGTTCGTGGACGACGAGCAGCCGAAGGTCACCGCGACGGCCTACGCGCTCCGGGAGAAGCGGTTCGGCGACTCGCGCGACGACATGCTCGACGAGCTCCGCGTCACGGTGCAGGGCGCGCGCGTCAGCGCCTACGGGACGTTCTCGTCGCACGCGCGGCCGCCCGGGCACTTCCTCCGCATCTACGGCACGAAGAACACGCTCCACGTCGACTTCACGAGCCGCACGGTCACCCTCGACGCGTCGCCGAAGCTCCCGAGCGCCATCGGGCGCGTCGTCCCGGCCTTCGATCAGGCCCTCTCGTACCTCCGCGAGGGGGGCAAGAACGTCGTGCGGTTCGCCCACAGCGACTTCCACTTCTTCTCGGGGATGAACCGCCTGTTCGGGCTCTTCTACGACAGCATCACGCGGGGCGCGGAGCTGCCCATCCCGTACCGGGACATGATCCGGGTCGCGTGGATGATGGATGAGATCTTCCGGCAGGTCCCGCAGGAGAAGGCGCGCACATGAAAGTCCTTGTCACCGGCTCGAACGGCTTCCTTGGGTCGGCCCTCGTCGACCGGCTGCTCGCCCACGGCGAGACCGACCTCCGCTGCCTCGTCCGCCCCGCGAGCAACCGCACGCGGCTCGAAGAGATCGAGAAGCGGCGGGGCGTCCCCCTCGACATCGCGGTGGGCTCCCTCGCCACGAAGGAGGCCGCAGAGCGCGCGGTCGAGGGCGTGGACGTCGTCTACCACGTGGCCGCGGCCATGGGCGGCGCGCCCGCGGACATGTTCCTGAGCACCGTCGTCGCCTCGAAGAACCTGCTCGAGGCGCTCGTCCACACCGGCCGATCGCCGCGCGTCGTCCTGGTCAGCTCCTTCGGCGTCTACGGCGTCGCCGACCTCCCGCGGGGGTACATCGTCGACGAGAACACGCCCCTGGAGACGCGGCCCGCGCAGCGCGATCTCTACTCGCAGGCGAAGCTCCGGCAGGAGAAGCTCTTCTGGGAGTACCAGGGGCGCTACGGCTTCCCGCTGACGGTGCTCCGCCCCGGCGTCATCTACGGCCCCGGCGGCAACGCCTTCTCCAGCCGCGTCGGGATGAGCCTCTTCGGCGTGTTCCTGCACCTCGGCGGCCGCAACATCCTCCCGCTCTCGTTCGTCGACAACTGCGCGGAGGCGATCGCCGTCGCCGGCCGGAGCGACGTCGCGCGGGGGCAGGTCTACAACGTCCACGACGACGACCTGCCCACGGCCGACGTCTACCTCGCCCGCTACAAGCGCGAGGTGAAGCCGATCCGCTCGCTCACGGTGCCCTACTTCGCCCTCACCGGGATATCGAAGCTCGTCGAGCGCTACCACGCCTACTCGAAGGGGCAGCTGCCGGCCATCTTCACGCCCTACAAGAGCGCGACCTCGTGGAAGGGGAACCGGTTCGACAACACGAAGCTGAAGGCGCTCGGGTGGAAGCAGCTGGTCTCCACGGAGGAGGGCCTCCAGCGGACGTTCACGTACCTCAAGGAACGCGCGACATGACGGGCTCGCGGTCGCTCGCGTCGATCGGGCTCGCGTTCGGCCTCGCGGGTCTCCTCGCCGGCTGCGACCGGCGGCAGACCCCGGGGCCCCCGGCGGTCCACAGCGGCGCGGGCACCCAGTCCGCCACCGCCGCCCTCGCGGTCGAGGCGCCGCGCTTCGACGCGCCGGCCGCGCCGCCGGCCACGCCGGCCAAGGGGCACCCCCGGCTCTGGGTGCGCGCGGCCGATCTGCCGAAGCTCCGGGCGCGCGCCACGCAGGCGAACCCCCTGTTCAAGGAGCTCGCCGCCGTGACGGCCGAGGCCGCGGCGGCGATGGACAAGGGCAACATCCCCTCGGAGGGCGACTGCACCCACGCCCGCACCTACTGCGAGGCGCACGCGGAGCTGTTCGCCTTCATGTCGCTCGTCTCGAGCGACGAGGCGGCCCGCAACGACCACGCCGCCCGCGCGCGCAAGATCCTGCTCTACATCGTCGATCGCGTGAACAAGGGGGATCCGCAGGATCCCTTCGTCCGCAGGTTCTCGACCGGCGACCGCGCCCGCTGGGCCGGCGAGTCGTTCGGCCTCACGGTCGACTGGATCTACGGGTACCTCTCGGCCCAGGACAAGGCGGCGATACGGCCCGTCTTCCTCCGCTGGGCGGAGGATCAGCTGAAGTCGTCGACGACGAGCCACGATCACCCCGAGCCCGTGGGCAAGCTGAACGACCCGGCGATGCTGAAGGAGCCGAAGAAGCGCAGGTACGCCCTGAACAACTACTTCACGTCGCACATGCGCAACCTGACGCTCCTGTCGCTCGCGTTCGACGAGGCCGACGATCCGCCGGATCCGAAGCCGAGCGGCACCTACCCGCGGCTCAGGGACTACTTCGCCAACGTCGCCGGGGCGTGGCTCTACATGACCGACAGCGTCCTGCGGAGCGACGCGCGCGGCGGCGCGCCGCCGGAGGGCTTCCAGTACGGCCCCGCGACGCTGGCCTACGTGAGCGAGACGCTGCTCGCCATCCAGACGGCAGGCGAGGCCGATCCGGCGAAGTGGGGCCCGCAGGTGCACCTCGACGGCAACCCGTTCTGGCACGAGTTCATCCCGGCCCACCTCCACGGCCTGAGCCCCGCCACGCCGGCGGGCCGGATCGGGCCGACCCACGAGGCCGCGTGGACGGGCGACGGGGAGCGCTACGAGTACACGGATCACATCGACCCGTTCGCGGCGCTCGGCCTCCACGCCGAGAACAGCGGCAACGCCGAGCGCCTGAACGCGCTCCGCTGGATGGCCATCCACGCCGGCCCGGGCGGCGCCGCGGCCCTCGCGCGGCGCGCCCGCTCGCAGCTCGGCCAGGTCCACAAGCGCCACTCGATCATGTACTTCCTCCTGCTCGACCCGGCGGTCACCCCGACCGACCCGCGCCCCTCCATCCCGCTCACGCACTACGGCCCCGGCCTCGGCCAGGTCTTCGCGAGGACGAGCTGGGGGCCCGAGGCCACGTGGCTCCACTTCCAGCTCGGCTGGGAGCACATCGACCACCAGCACGGCGACGGCCTCAGCTTCGGCTTTTACCGCGGCGGCGAGTGGCTCACGAAGGAGCGCGTCGGGTACGGCGCCTTCATGGGGAGCTCCGATCAGCACAACACCCTCACGGTCGAGAACGACAAGAACCGCCGCCACGACGACCCGAACCGCGGCGAGCTCTGGCGGCGCGGGTCCCAGTGGCCGCTCGTGCACACGGGCGATCCCAGGGTGCTCGCGAAGAGCTTCGCGCAGGACTACGTCTACGTCCTCGGCGACGCGACCCCGCTCTACAACTCCGAGTACGAGAACATCCGCGACGTCACGCACGTCAGCCGCGCGCTCGTGTGGCTCAAGCCGGACCACCTCGTGCTCTACGACCGCGCCGCCACGGGCAAGGACGGGCGCTTCAAGCGCTTCTTCGTGCAGACGCCGAGCGCGGCGCAGGTCGCGGGGAAGCTCGCGACGGCCACGACGGCGAAGGGGCAGAAGCTCTTCGTGACCACGCTCCTGCCGGAGAGCGCCGTCATGGTGGCCGAGCCGTACAAGCCGACGGGCACCTGGGAGACCAAGCCGGCCGAGAACGAGCAGATGCTCGCGACCCTGCGGGTCGAGCCGCCGGCCCCGATGCCGAAGGACACGCGCTTCCTGCACGTGCTCCAGGGCGCGGCCGGCAACGCGACGGCAGATCCGGTGACGCTCGTGCGCACGAAGCGCGGGACGCCGTTCGCTGGCGCGGCGGTGAAGGGCACGCTGGTCCTGTTCCCGGTCGATCTGGGCGCAGTGTCCGAGGTGCAGTTCACCTCGCTCCCTGGCGTGGCGAAGCACGTCGTCACGGGGCTCTCCCCCGGCGCGTCCTACGACGTGATCAGGAAGCCCGCGGGCGGCGGCGACGAGATCACGATCCGCGCCGGCTCCGCCGCCAAGGCCGACGAGGGCGGCGTCCTCACCTTCTGAGCGCCGTGTCGCAAACGGCAACCGCGGCAACCGCGGCAACCGCGGCAACCGACAAATGCGACGATGACGCCGTCCGCGCCCGCTTGTCCTCGGCGTGGCGCGCTGCGATAATCCATTCTCTTTGCCCACGTCCTGTACGGAGATGCCATGAGCAAGAAGCGACTCGTCTCTGCCGGCGCATTCCTCGTCGCGCTGGGCACCCTGTTCATCCCCATCGAGGGCACGGCGCCGGCCGCGACCGGCCCCATCGCGAAGGCCGGCTCGCTCGACCTGTCCGGCTTCGCGAGCGCCCGGCCCGATGCCCCGCTGGATCTCCTGTTCATCCATCACTCGTGCGGCGGCCAGCTCCTCACGGAGACGGGCGCCGAGAAGGAGAAGGCGTCGTGCGTCTACGAGGCGCACCCGAACGGAGGCGGGCTCAAGAAGAAGCTGACGGAGCAGGGCTACCGCGTCCACGAGGCCTCCTACGGCAGCGAGATCGGCGAGAAGACCGACCTCTTCGACTGGGCGCCCAAGTTCCGCGACAAGATGGACAAGGTGCTCCGGGTCGCGCTGAACGACCAGATGCACCCGGACGGCGTGGTGAACCGGATCGTCGTCTTCAAATCCTGTTATCCCAACAACCGCTTCGTCGGCGAGGGCTCCGCCCCCGGCAACCCGGCCGGCCCGGAGCTCACCGTCTGGAACGCGAAGGCCACGCTGGCGTCCATCCTGCCCGACCTCGCGAAGCGGAAGGACACGCTGTTCGTCTACGTCACCGCCCCCGCCAACATCCTCAAACGCTCGAAGGACCCCGCCTGGAAGTGGACCGCGAAGCGGCTCCTCGGGAAGCCGTCCGACGCCGAGATCGCGCAGCGCCAGGCGGATCTCGCCCGCTCGTTCAACAACTGGGTCAAGTCGCCCGACGGCTGGCTCAGCGGCTATCCGGAGAAGAACGTCGTCGTCTTCGACTACTACGACGTGCTCACGAACAAGGGCGAGTCCAACTTCTCCCTGCACGGCTCGGAGGGGAACACCGACCACCACCCCTCGAGCGCGGGCAACGCGAGGGCCGCGGATGAGTTCGTCCCGTTCCTGAACCAGGCCGTGCGCCGCGTGGGCCTCAGCACGTAGCCTCGACGGCCCGGCAACCACGCCGGAGGGAGCGAGCGCAAGTCGCTTGACGCGAGCCGCGATCCTCCGGAACGTCCCCCACCACCCGAACGGCGTCTCCGCCGAGGACCCTCGACATGCTCGCGCTCCCCGGGGTCATCCTTCTCATCGTCTTCATCTACGGCAGGCCTCAGGAGTGGGACGAGCGCTTCGAGAGCCTGCCATTCCTGTACCTCTGGCTCGGCCTCGCCTTCATGGGCATGGGCCTCGATCTCGCCATGGGCAAGGTCAGGCTGAAGGCGACCCCGCAGCTCCGGTGGGCCATCGTCGTCTACTTCTGGTGCGTGCTCACGCTGGGCTTCCGGAACCCTGGCGAGTTCTCCGAGGGCTTCGTCTCGATCAGCGTGACGTTCGTGCT
This sequence comes from Sorangium sp. So ce117, assembly GCF_051524395.1. Lineage (NCBI taxonomy): Bacteria > Pseudomonadati > Myxococcota > Polyangiales > Polyangiaceae > Sorangium > Sorangium sp. So ce117. The sequence goes on along the minus strand of NZ_CP150309.1, from coordinate 1,302,483 downwards.
CTTCTTCCTGATCGGGCACAGCACCGACGGCTTCAAGGGCTTCCAGAAGCTCGCCTCCGCCGTGCTCGTCATGGGCCTCTTCGTGGCGGGCGTCGCTGTGCACCAGGGGTTCTCCTCGTATCAGTGCCTGGCGATCGCCCAGACCATCGGAGGCTCGCGCGGCGAGTCGGGCATCCCCGACGGCCGGTCCTGCGAGCTCCGCGTGGACTGCCGCGAGGGGCCGGGCGCCGATCCCGAGGTCGAGTACCTGTGCGAGCGCGTCGGCCTCTTCAAGACGACGACCATCAACGGCCGCGTGCGCTGGCGCGGCGTGCTCCAGGATCCGAACGAGCTCGCGCTCACGTCGGGCATCGTGCTGCCGTTCAGCTTCGCGATGTTCGAGCAGAAGCGCTCCTTCCTGCGCGCGCTCGTCGTCTTCGGGTCGCTCTTCCTGATCGCGACCGCGATCATCCTCACGCAGTCCCGGGGCGGCCAGCTCGTCTTCGCGACGGTGCTGGGCGTCTACTTCGTCAAGAAGTACGGCGTCCGCGGCGCGATCTTCGGCGCGATCTGCGCGGCGCCGCTCATGATGCTCGGCGGCCGCGGCGGCGACGAGGCGGACGAGTCGGCGGGCGAGCGCACGGAGATCCTGTCCGAGGGCCTGAAGATTTACCGCATGTTCCCGCTGCTGGGCGCGGGCTACCGCCAGTTCACGGAGCACCACTGGCTCACGGCGCACAACGCGTACCTGCTCGCGCTCGCGGAGCTCGGCCCGCTCGGGATGTTCGCGTGGACGGCGATGATCTACCTCACGCTCAAGATCTCGCTGGTCGCGCTCAACCGCTACGAGCACGGCGCGCAGTTCGCGCCGATCCGGGCCTGGGCCATGGGGATGCTCGCCGGGTTCTGCGGGATGATGGTGGGGATCTTCTTCCTCTCGTTCACCTACCACTACGTGCTCTGGATCTACTTCGGCCTCGCGGGCGCGTTTTACTGCGCCGTCAAGAGCGTCGATCCCTCTTTCTCGATCAAGCTCGAGAAGCGCGATGTGTACCGGCTCATCCTGGCCAACGTCGGCCTGGTGATCGCGCTGACCCTGTACACGAAGTCAAAGGGCCACTGAGGCCCTCGCGCCTCCGCGCGGGATGCGTGTGGACGAGCCGTCTGGCGATCGGCGCGCCGGCGTCGGGGGCGAGGGAGGGCGCCGCGCTGAAGCGTCCAGGGCGCTGGGGCGGGCGCCAGCGTCCGGGGCGCAAGGCTGCGCGCCGCGCCGGCCGTCTGGGACGCGAGAGCGGACGGCGCAGGACGTCTGGCGCCGGCGCGCGGGGCGCCCGGGCTCAGCGCCCGAGGCCGAGGACCATCACGAGAGGCGTCTTCACGATGATCGAGAGCTCCATCCGCAGGAATGTCGAGAGCTTCTCGAGCGACGCGGCGTACGCAAGGTCGAAGAGCAGCTTCATCCGCATGTCGTCGGCCTCGGCCCCCTCCGCCTCCTCGAGGCCGAACGGGTTCGTCAGCGTCGCCTCGAACGCGGCGACCTCGCTCTCCGCCGGGGCGCGTCCGGTATACCCGAGCGACACCTGCGCGAGCCCCGTGATGCCCGGCTTGATGTCGCGCATCCGCTCCTCGAAGAAGGGAATGGCGAGCGCGAGGTTGACGAGCAGCTCGGGGCGCTCGGGGCGCGGCCCCACGATGCTCATGTCGCCCATGAGCACGCTCCAGAACTGCGGGATCTCATCGAGGCGCGTCTTGCGCAGGAAGCGGCCGACCCGGGTGATGCGCGGATCGTCCTGCTGGGCGAGCACGGCCCCCGTCAATTTCTCGGCATCCACGCGCATGGAACGAAACTTGCGCATATGGAATTCGACGAACCGCGGGTAGGCCACGCCATCCCGTACTTCCGTACCGATGAGCATCCCGGCACGGCGCTGCATGTAGAAGATCGGCCCGGGCGACTCGAGGTAGATGGCCGCGCCGATGAGAGGGTAGAGCGGGAGGGTCAGCGTGAGACCCACGAGCGAGCCCGCGATGTCGATCGCACGTTTCGCTACACGAACGCCAGGTGTCACTGTTTACCTTGTGGCTCCCATAGTCGAGAACGTGGTAGGGTACAAGCTCGGATGGAGGTTTGGGCGTGATCCGACTCCGAGTACCAGGTTCGTTGACCTATCGCCACCTCGCCCTCCGCGTGGTGGCGGCCGCATGCAAGATGGCCGCGCCTGGGAGGGTCGAGGGCGGGTCGCCCGGCCTCACCCAGGAGGATTTCGAGGACCAGACCGTCTCGGCGTTCGGCGAGGCGTTCAACAACATCGCGATTCACGGATACCGCGCTGGCCCGCCGGGCGACGTCGACATCGAGATCGAATCCGACGCGGACGGCATTATCATCCGTTTGATGGACACGGGATGCAGCTTCGATCCCGCGGCCATCGACAACCCTCCCATCGACGACCTCCCCGAGTCCGGGATGGGGCTCTTCATCATCAAGTCGTTCATGGATGAGGTCGACTACTGTCCCGGCAGTCCGAATGTCCTCCGTCTTGTGAAACGGAGGGAGGGCAGCTCGTGTATTGCCGGCGACGGGGGTGAAGGCAGCAGCGAACAAGAGCATTCCGACGCCGATTTCGCCGGGGCGACAGGGCATCGGACGAGCAGTTTTCGAATGCGGAGCGTCTCCCGTTCAGGCGCGACCCGCGCCGCAGGGGGAATCAAAATCCAATGAGTTATACGCGGACCGATAACGGCAGTGAGACGGTCGTGCAGTTCGAGGGGACCCTCGACGCAGTGACCGCACCGGAGTTCAGGACATTGGTGGACGAGCTGGTGGCCGAGAACCGGCAGAACATCACGCTCGAGCTCTCGTCCCTCCGGCTGATCGACAGCTCGGGCGTCGGCGTCATCGTCTCGCTGTTCAAGCGGGTACGGGCCAACGGCGGCCAGGTGCGCATCGTCGGGCTGAGGGATCAGCCGCGCGCGATCTTCCGCCTGCTGCGCCTCGATCGGGTGTTCCCCACGTGACGCTCGGTGGCGGCGCGCGCGCCGCCACCCCGGCCCCCCGGCCCACCCGTCGACAACGGCTGCGGCGGCAGCGCCGCGCGGCGAGTGTCGCGCGGACGGTGCTGAGCGGCTGGAGTCGCCCGGACGGTGCCCCCCCGTCGCCGCGGCGCTGGTTCCGCGTGCTGCGCGCACTGGGGGCGTGTTAGGCGTGGGGTTGCGCGCGGCGGGCACGCCGCGGACACGGCCGAGTGCAACAAGCTGGCGCTCGCGCGTCGCACGTCTACCATAGCCAACCAGCCTGCCAGACCGGGGTGCGCGTCCTCCGGATCGGGCGGAGCAAAGCAACCTTCGAGGAGCGGGGACCATGGACAAGAAGATGAACCAGCAGCTCCCCGGGCCTACCCCGCCCCAGGAGGCGCTCGGGGCGATCCCCGCCGACGCAGCGGCGCGGCCTGCAGGTCCGCAGCCGCCCAGCGTCAGCGCGATGATCAACCGGACGCTGGCGCACTGGTACGTGGCGGTGCTGGTCGCGATCGCGGGGCTCGGGTTCACGGTGCTCGTCGTGCAGTCGAGGAAGCCCGCGTACCGCTCCGAGACCGTGATCTTCTACCGCGAGGGCGTCAAGGCGACGTACCTCGGGCCCGACGGGCCCGACCCGCTCCGCACCCTCTCCGCGCGGCTCAAGGAGACGCTGCTCGCGCGCTCCAACCTCGAGAAGGTCGTGACGGAGTTCAACCTCTTCCCCGACGTCCTCGAGAAGCGGGGCATGGTCGACGCGGTCGATCGGCTCCGCGCCAAGATCACCTTCAAGGCCCGCTCGCAGGACACCTTCGCGATCTCGGCCGAAGGAGAGACGCGCGAGCAGGCGCAGGAGGTGACGCAGCGGCTCGCGGACATCCTCGTCGAGGAGACGACCCGCATGCGCAGGTCGCAGGCGAAGCTGACGAACGAGTTCCTCGACGCCGAGCTGAAGCGCGCCGAGCAGGACGTCGAGAAGGCCGAGACCGAGCTCGCGGCGTTCCTGGCCGAGCACCCCGAGTTCGCCACCGAGCAGAACTCGCCCGGCGGCGCGCAGGGCGGCGCCGCCATCCGCGAGCGAGAGCGGCGCGCCACCGGGACCGACCCGACGCTCGAGGCGCTCGAGCGGCAGGTGCCCCGCCTGCGCAGCCGGCTCACCGGCAAGCCGGAGCAGCCGGCGGTGAGCGCCGCCGGGGTGCCCTCCCCCGCGCTCACCCGGCAGCGGGATCAGGCCGAGCAGGAGCTCGCCACCGCGCGGCGGGATCTGGCCGACAAGCAGTCCCGCTTCACCGAGCAGCACCCCGACGTCCGGGCGGCGGCGGCCCGCGTGACCAACGCCGAGGCGGCGCTGCGGCGCGCCGAGCAGGCGCTCGTCCTGCCGCCGGAGCCGGTGGTGGAGGTCCCCGCGACCGACGAGGCCGAGAAGGCGAAGATCAAGTCCCAGCTCGCCGCTCTCGAGCGGGAGATCGCGGCGCGCAGGGGCGCGAAGAAGGGCAACGCGGCCGACGCGAGCGAGGCGGCGAAGCAGATCATCAACACCGAGACCGACTGGTCGCGGCTCAGCCGCGAGAAGGTGCGCGCGCAGCAGCGCCTCTCGGACCTCGAGGGCAAGTCGTTCCGCGCGGAGATCGCCGCGAGCTCGGAGCAGGGCGGCTACTCGGCGCAGATCGAGGTGCTCGACCCGGCGTACCGGCCGAGCGCACCGTCGAGCCCGTCGCGGTTGATCATCGCCATCGGCGGGCTGTTCTTCTCCGTCGCGGCCGGCATCGCGGCCGCCGCGGCGCGTGGCATCGTGTTCGACGATCGGGTTTACGACATGGAAGATATCGATCGAATGGCGCTCGCTCCGGTGCTCGTCGTCGTACCGCCCGCCGCGCGCGCGCCCCGAGGGCGCCGTGGCTGAGGCAGGCGGAGCTGAGCCGGGAAAGCCCCCGCCGGTCGCTTCCCTCGAGCGGGCGCTCGATCAGGTCTGCGATTTCCTGAGTCGCGCGGAGCAGACCGCGCGGGTCCGCGCCCTCGTCATCGAGGCGCGCCGGCTCCGCAACGTGGTCGGCAACTGGCGCTCGATCGCGCCGGATCCGGACGTGCGCGAGGAGATGATCGCCCGCGTCCTGCGCCTCGCGAACGACGCGGAGGACGTGGTCTCGGCGGAGCGCCCGAGCTCCAGCCAGGACGACCCGAGCGCCGCGTTCGACTCGCCGACCATCCGGCAAGATCTGCCCCCGCCGCCGCAGCACCCGCAGGCGATGGGGCTGCGCCTCGGCGCCGCGCAGGCGCCGGGCGCTCACCCCGGCGCGCAGCAGCCGCTCAGGGGGCCGTCGCCAGCGACGGCGCTCTTCCTCGGGGGCCCCGCGGCGGCCCACGGCGAGCACCGCGCGCATCCGGGTACCGCGACGGTGCTCGGCATGCCCGCGCCGGCGCTGCCGCCCGGCCCCGAGCGGCAAGGCTCGTCCCCCGCGATCGCGCGTGTCGTCGATCTGAGCGCGACGCTGAGCAGCCCTGGGCTCGTGTCGAGCGGCGGGAGGCCGGGCAGCTCGCCGGCGCTGCCGGTGCCGATCGAGCGGGTCATCGCCTCGCCATCGCGCGACGTGGGGGTCCGGGACGCGTCGGCGCCCCCGGGGGGAGCGCCGTCCCTCGAGCGATCGTTCAGCGGCGCGTTCCCCTCGCCGCCTTCGCTCGTCTTCGATCGCGTGGTGCCGCCCGCGACGCGCGAGGTGACGGTGCGCGAGGTGCCGCAGCCGCATCAGCCGCCGCCGCCGCAGCAGCAGCCGCCGCCCGAGCGGCCGATCGATCGCTCGCTCACCAGCACGTTCAGCTCGCCGCCCTCCCTGATCTTCAACCGCGTGGTGTCGACCCCGGCGCACCAGGCCGTGGACGCGAAGCTGCAGTCGCTGGATCCGACGTTCGAGGAGCCGCCGTCGCTGCACATCGAGCAGCTGCGCTCCCTGCCCACCACGCCGGAGAACGCCGGGTTGCTCCCGGAGGAGTCGCTGCGCGGCCCGGGCGAGATCACCGTGCGCCCCGTGCCGATGCCGGACGCCGTGGATCCGAACATCGTGATGCTCCGCGCGCCGTACTCGCCCCAGGCCGACGCGTACCGGACGCTCCGGCGCAAGCTGCCGACGGGCTCGGGGATCACCATCGCGGTGACGAGCGCGGGGCCCGGCGAGGGCAAGACGTCGTGCGCCATCAACCTCGCGCTCGCGCTCCGCGAGACCGTCCGCGGGAAGATCCTCCTCGTCGAGGCGAACATCCGCAAGCCCGGCATCGCGAAGGCGCTGCGGTTCGAGCCCCCGAGCTGCTTCACGGAGCAGCTCCAGCGCCACGTCAACGACCGGTTCGCGCCCTGGGTCGTCGTCGATCAGGCGGCGCCCGCCGTGACGCCGGGCGACGACGGCGGCGAGACGTCGTCGGACAGGAACGCCGCGCCGATGGGCGGCAGGTCGCCCGACGCGAGGCTCGCCCTCCAGACGCCCGTCCACATCCTGGCCGTCGATCCGCGCACGGAGCGGCCGCCGATCTTCGACGGGGTGGCGTTCTCGACCGCGATCGAGAGCCTCAAGCGCGCGGGCTACTCGTACATCATCATCGACACGCCGCCGGTGCTCGGCAGCATGGACCTGAACGTCATCGGCGACTCGGTGGACGGCGTGGTCCTGACCTCGCTGGTCAAGAAGTCGACCCGCAAGGCGATCCGCCAGGCCATCGAGCAGCTCCGGCCGGCGCCCATCCTCGGTGTCGTCCTCCTCGACGCCTGAACGGCCGGCGCGCGGCGCTCACCTCCTTGCGCCGAAAGGTCGGGGAGGCGTAGCCGAGCGCCGGCTCCATTGTTACCTTGCAGCCCTCATGCGCTCCGGACGAGGTATTGCGGTCGCGGCCTTCGGCTGCGCGATCCTCACCCACCACGGCGCCCGGGCGCAGGACGCAACCCTCCACGGCGTCTTCACCGGGTCGATCGGCGTCACCGACAACGTGACCTCCGCGGCCGAGCCCGAGGCCGAGCCCGCGGCCGAGCCCCCGGCCGGTCCCCAGGCCGACGGCCTCGCGACCGTGAGCCCCGGCCTGATCTTCACCTACACGACGCCGCGGACCGCGCAGACGCTGTCCTACACGTTCTCGACGAGCCTCTTCTTCCGGCGCTCGGAGGCGAGCTCGTACTCGAACGTGGCCGCGTGGACCGGCCGCTTCGTCACGTCGCCGAGGACCTCGCTGACGCTCGGGGCGTCCGGGTCGCAAGGCCAGCTCAACACGTTCCAGCTCGAGCAGACGCCGGGGACCACGACGCTCCAGGGCACCGAGGGCGGGACGACGAACTTCGTGCAGGGGTCGTTCAACGAGGGGTTCTCGTTCCAGCCCTCGCCGGTCTGGTCGCTCGGGCAGGCCGCGACGTTCGCCGTCTACAACCCGCTCCGGGATCGCCCGCAGCGCACGTACAGCGCGGCGAACACGCTGACGGCGCAGCGCGCCTTCCGCCACGACGCCGCGTCCCTCTCGCTCTCGGTCGGCTACACCCATTTCGACAACGTCGACACCGATCCCACGACCGCGGTCACGTATGCGTCGCGCGACCAGCTCGTCAGCACGCTCGTGGCAAGCTGGCAGCACGACCTCGGGCGCCGCTTCTCGAGCCAGCTCGACGTCGGCGGGGTCGTCGCGACGGACCTGAAGGACGGCGCTGGGTCGCTCGCGCGTCCCGCCGGGCTCGCGGCGCTGCGCTACACGCACGAGCGGGGCGAGGCGGCCGAGCTGGCGTACGCCTATTCGGCCACGCCGAACGTCTTCCTGCAGCAGATCCAGCTCTCCCATATGCTGACGCTCCGCGCCGCCGTGCCCGTCCGCCCCGCCTGGCACCTGTCGGTCGAGGGCTCGGCCGGCGCGCAGCTCGCTCAGCCCCTCGAGCCGAACGCGGAGGGAGACCTCGACACGGGGCCGACCACGATCGCGGTGCTCACCGACGTCGCGCTGCTCTGGAGCCCCGTCATCGTCATCCCGGACTTCGCGCTCGCGCTCCGGTACCAGCACGGGAACCAGCGCACCGAGGGGAGGACGGTGGAGATCGAGGGGAGGACGGAGAAGCTCCCCGACACACGCGTCGTCCGGAACACGCTCCTCCTGACCGTGTCGGGCGCGTTCCCGCAGCAGGCGGTGCCGGGCTCGCGCATCTTGATGACCCAGCCCTTCGGCTCTGCAGGCCCTTCCGGTGCGACGCGCCGCCAGGAGACGCCGAGCGAGCCGCTGGAGGGTGAGGCGCCCACGTCTTCCGGCACGAGCGACGCCGCTCGCTGAGCGCGACGGGGCGCGCTCCCCAGCGGAGCCGGAATCCCGCCCTTGGCGCGCTCAGAGGTTTCGCCGGGCTGCCGTCAGCAGCGCGCTCGGGGGTCTCGCCGGACCGTCGCCAGCGGCGCGCTCAGGTGCGCCGGGCGAGGAGGAAGGCCCTGTCGTCCTCGGGCAGCTGGTCGCCGCGGAACTCCTCGAGCATGTGCGTGAGCTTGTCGGCGATCGACGCGACCGGGCGGCCAGCGCTGGTGGCGCAGAGCTTGGCGAAGCCCGTGCCGAGCGCGTGCAGGCCGAGCATCTGCTTCGACGAGTTGCGCAGCTCGGTGAGCCCGTCGGTGTACATCGCGAGCACCTCGCCCGGCGCGAGCACGCTCTGGTGCGCCTCCATCGGCACCAGGCCGACCCCGAGCGCCGGGTTGACGGCCGCCTGGAGGTGCCGCAGTCCGCCCTCCGCGGTCGCCACCAGCGCCGGCGGGTGCCCTGCGTTGACGCACTCCATGCGGCCGGTCGCGGGGTCGAGGGCGACGGCCACCATCGTGACGAACGAGTGCTCCGGCAGGTACTCGCAGAGGTAGGCGTTCAGCCGGTCCATCATGCCCGTGATCCCGCGGCCGGCGTCGACCGTCGCGCGCACCATCGTGTGGACGCTCGAGCCGATGAGCGCGGCCTGGAGCCCCTTGCCGCAGACGTCCGCCACGGCGAGCATGATGCGGCCGTCCGGCATCGGGACGATGTCCACGTAGTCGCCCCCGACCCACCGGCACGGCTCGAAGCCGAGCGCCACGTCCAGCGCCTTGAACTCCAGCCGCTTCGGGACGAAGGTCCGCTGGATCTGGTGCGCCATCTCGAGTTCGCGCTCGATCGCCGCGTGCGCCTGCGCGTGGCGCCGCGCCTCCCAGGCCGACTCGGCCTGCTGATAGACCTCCGCCGCGAGCGCGATGAGCCCGAGCCACTCGACGCTGCCGAAGTCGGGCGGCAGGGTCACGTAGAGCAGGTTCATCAGCTGCTCCTCGACGCGCAGCGGACAGGCCACGACCCAGAGGGCCATGACGTCGCGCGACATCGTGAGCTCGACCGTGGCGCTGTCGCTCACCAGGTTGCCGGCCAGCACCGGCTCGCGCGTGTCCTGCACCGCCGCGAGCACGCGGCGCGAGATGTACGGCGGGGCGACGGAGTCCTCGCGCCGGAGCGACTGGAACGGGCGGTGCGGCCCGGACAGGATCGTCAGCGCGCCGTTCTGCCGGAGCCGCAGCGCGAGCGCCATGCTGCCGTGGAAGTCCTCGCGGACCATCAGCTGGCAGAGCGCGTCGAACCGATCCGTCGCGTCCTCGATGCTGAGGAGCCGCCGCGACAGGTCCATCAGGGTGAACAGGTGCTTCGCCGCGATCCGCGGCGGGTCCAGCTCACCGAGCTTGCGGATCGCGGTCGGTTTGTCCTCCTCGAAATGGAGGCCGCCCGGGTCGATCGGCACGCGGGGGGCCCGCGCCGTGAGCTGGAACTCGAGGATGTAGTCGCCGATCCCGATGCGATCGCCCGGCTTCAGCACCTTCTCGTTGATCCGCTCGTCGTTGACGAGCGTTCCGTTGGTGCTGCCGAGGTCGCGGATCCACCACCGGCCGAACGGATCGCAGAAGAGCTCCGCATGGCGCCGGGAGACCGTGTAGTGGTCGAGCGTGAGCTGAACGCCCGGCGCCCTGCCGATGACGATGTGGGACTCCGTCAGCGGCCGTCGCGTCCCCGGGAGATCGCCGAGCCGGATCTCCAGGTGGCCCTTCCAATCCGAGCTCGACGGCGCAGGGCCCAGGCTGTCATCTGCAGGCGACATCGTTCGACCTGGCCCGACCATGGGCGGCGGCGTGGACATGGACCGTCTTTGATGGGTACCGAACCGGCGCCCTGACATCAAGGGGATGCTCGCGATTTCGCGAGCTCGGCAAGAGCTGCATCGGTTACGGGGTTACGGGGTTACCGGGTTACGGCGCTACGGGTCACGAGGATACGTGGTGACGAGGATACGCGGATACAAGGTGACGCGGCTACGAGGTCGCGAGGACACGCGGAGCCCCTCGCGGTTGCCGAGGAGTCACCCAGGAGCTCCGCCGTGGCGCCCGCGCCGTGGCGTGGGCGCCACGGCGATGCCCACGGCGCGCCGCCCACAGCGCGGGAATTGAGCGACACGCCACGGGGCCAGCGGCGACGCGGCAAGGACGCCGCCGCTGGATGCCTGGTCACCAGGACCGCCGCGCTGGCGTGCGACGCCTGCCCGCACCGCTCGGGGCGCCCTCGCCCTCTGTCAGGCCTTGACCACCTTGGGGTTCGCCGCGCGGTAGACGCCACGGGCGTCGACGATCAAGGCGGCGTGGTTCAGCACCAGATCGTAATCGACAACGGAGTGGTCGGTGACGATCATGACCGCGTCGTGGCTCTTGAGCGTGTCCTCGTTGAGGGGGACGGACGAGAGCTCCGGCAGATGCGGCCAGGTGCGCATGCGCGGCAGCTTGGGCACGTGCGGGTCATGGAAGCTCAGCACGGCCCCGAGCTTGCGCAGGAGCTCGATGATCTCGAACGCGGGGCTCTCGCGCGGGTCGTCGATGTCCTTCTTGTAGGCGACGCCGAGCAGCAGGACCTTCGTGCCCTTCAGCGCCTTGCCGCGCTCGTTCAGCGCGAGCTGGAGCTTGTTGACGACGTAGTGCGGCATCTCGACGTTCACCTCGCCGGCGAGCTCGATGAACTTGGTGGACACGCCGTACTCGCGCGCCTTCCACGCGAGGTAGAACGGGTCGAGCGGGATGCAGTGGCCGCCCCAGCCCGGGCCGGGGTTGAACCGCATGAAGCCGAACGGCTTGGTCGACGCGGCGTCGAGCACCTCCCAGACGTCGATGCCCATGGCGTCGTAGACGACCTTGAGCTCGTTCACGAGGGCGATGTTGATGGCCCGGAAGATGTTCTCGGTCAGCTTCGCCGCCTCGGCCGCGCGCGCCGAGGAGACGGCCACGACGCGCGCGATCGCCTGCGAGTAGAGCGCCACCGAGAGGGCCAGCGACGCGCGATCGACGCCGCCGACGACCTTCGGGATGGTCGCGGTGCTGTGATCGCGGTTGCCCGGATCCTCGCGCTCGGGCGAGAAGGCGAGGTAGAAATCCTGCCCCATGCGCAGGCCCGATTGCTCGAGGATGCCCTTGACGAGCTCATCGGTCGTGCCGGGATACGTGGTGGACTCGAGGACGATGAGCTGCCCCTTCCGCAGCCGCTCCTTGATCTTCTGGGCGGAGCCGACGACGTAGCTCATGTCTGGCTCGCGCTGGGCCGTCAGCGGGGTCGGGACGCAGATCAGGATGGCGTCGGGCTCGCCGAGCCGCGAGAAGTCCGCCGTCGCCTCCAATCGGCCCGTCTTGGCTGCCGCCGCGATGCGCGCGGGATCGAGGTGCTTGATGTAGCCCTTCCCCTCGCTGAGCGCGGTGACCTTCGCCGGGTCCACGTCGAAGCCCAGCACGCGGAAGCCCTTCTCGATGAACGTGAGCGCCAGCGGCAGGCCGACATAACCCATGCCGATGATGCCCACCTGGGCTTCGCGGGAGTTGATCTTGGCCAGGAAGCTCTCGACCGCAGGGGGATGCGTCTCTGCCATTTCCTTTTATCTCCAGTGGTGGACGGGAGCCGCCATGCGGATCCCGACCCAGTTTCGAAGAGAGGGGCCCGACGCTACCACAGGCCCTTCAATTTCGCTCGAGTGTCGCGTGGGGCCCCAACGTTCGGAGGGGAAAGGTGCTCCTCGTTGCGGTCCGCACGCTCGTTACGCTCGTTACGCTGGCCACGCTCGTTACGCGTGTTGCTCTCACCGCACTCATCTCGCTCGCTGCGCGCGCTTCGCTCGTCACGCCGATCGGTGACATTCAGGAAACGCCTTAACGACGGCGGTGGACCGCTTCGCGTGCGAGCTGGAGGAAGTCCCGCGATGCCTTCCGCGCGATGACCAGCGCGGAGGCGACGAAGGCGAGCCCGCCGACCACCACCTCGGCGCCAAGGCGGCACCCGCGGGGCAGGTCGTGGAGCGACCGCATGCCGTAGCGAACGGCGAGCACCGCGGCGACCATGGGCAGGCACGCGACGAGCGGGCGGACCAGCGGGCGCAGGAGCCGCAGGTACGGGACGCCATCGGCGCGCTTGACCACCCAGAGGCTCGCCAGGGCGTGCACCCCGAACGCGACGCCGACGCCGGCGCAGGCCCAGAGGACGCCGCCGATCGTTCCGAGCAGCGCGATGCCGCCGACGATCGCGGCCACCTTGAGCCACTCCAGGACCATGATCGTCCGCGTCCGGCCGTAGACCTGCATGTACGAGGACAGGACCCAGCCGATCGGGCGCGTGACGCCGAGCGCGGACAGCACGGCGAGGAGCGGGCCGGCCGGCTCCCATGCCTCGTTGAAGAACGTGTCGTTCAGGATGGTCGGGGCGACCGCGCCGAGGCCCACGGCGAGCGGGAAGATGAGGAGCGCGAGCAGCGTGAGCGCGCGGACGAGCGCCGCCTTGCGCTGCTCCGGCTCGAGCTTCGCGAACGACGGGACGAGCACGTCGCCGATGCGCTCGCCGACCTGGGAGGCCGGGATGTCGGCGAGGTTCCACGCGAGGTTGTAGAGCCCGCCGACTTGCTCCCCGAACAGGCGGATCATGACGAGGTTGTCCCACTTGGAAGCCCCGAAGTTCGCCAGCGACCCGAAGTTGAGCGGGATGCCGAAGGCGAACAGCTCGCGCGCCTTCTCGCGCGACAGCGGGCTCGGCGTCAGCCACTCGGCGAGCTTCACCGCCGGGACCGTGGTCACCACGCGCACGACGGCGCGCAGGAGCGTCGCGACCACGATGGCGTTCCCCCCCCAGCCGAGCACGGCGAGGGAGACGGACGCCGCGGTGTAGGTGAGCTCGCCGGCGGCGTTCCGGAGGCTGACGCTGCGAAAGCGCATCTCGCGGATGAGCAGGCGATCGGGGACGTACCAGAGCCGATCGATGAACATCGCGAGGATGAGCCCCGGCATGAACTCGAGCATCCCGGGCGCGCCGACGAGGTGCACCGCGATCGGCTCCCGGAGGAGGTACACGGCGGCGATGGCGATGAGGCCCGCCACGTGGAAATAGACGGTCGCGTTGAAGACCATCTGGCGGTCGAGGTTGGGCCTCGACGCGATGAACTGGCCGGTCCCGAGGCTCGACATGAAGTGCGCCGTCATGATCACGACGGACGCTGCCGAGACCTCGCCGTACACATCCGGCGCGATGAACCGGGTGAGCACGAGGGTGCCTATCAGGCCGAGCACGCGCGAGCCGAGGCCGGTCGCGATCGTCCAGACCGCGCCGAGGACCGCCTTTCGGGCAAGCGCGGAGGAGCCGGCCACGATCAGGGCACGAAGACGGTATCGCCGGCCTTGAGCACGAGGTCCTGCTCGGGCCGCTTGCGCGAGGCGATTTCGTCGTAGTTGATGGGGATGTGCCGGAATTTGCCCGGGCTATCCATGCGGATGAGCAGGATCTGATCCGTCGAGGCGAACTGGTTGGGACCGCCGGCGAGCGCGAGCGCCTCGGAGACGGAGACGAAGTAGTTGGAGGCGAAGATGCCGGCGCGCGCGACGTTGCCGCTGACCACGAACCGGTAGCTGTTGATCCCGGTCACGGCGACGGTGATCACGGCCGTCTCGTCCTTCACGAACTCGGAGAGCCGCTTCTTCAGCTCCTCGCGCACCTGGGTCGGGGTCCTTCCGGCCACGTAGACGTCGCCGATGAGCGGCATCGTGATGACGCCATCGGCCCGGACGAGCGCCTCGCTCGACAGGTCGGCCATGCGCCAGACGTTGATCCGGATCTGGTCCCCTACCCCGATCGTGTATTCGTGCTTACGCGGGTCGTACTCCTTCGCGTAGTTCGCGGGGTTGTAGACGTACGTCGGCGCGCACCCGGCGGAGAACGCGGCGAGGGCGAGCCCTGCCGCTGCCGTCAGAAGCACTCCTCGCATGAAGGACCGTTTCGTGGGACGGGTTGTGCCTTCCATGGGCGTCTGCATTGAGGAGGATGTCAGGCGGTACGGGGTTGCGATCACGCGGCGATCAAGGGGCGATCACGGGGCGTTCACAGGGAACGAGGTGAACTCGGCCGTACGGCGGCGCGATTCACCGAGCGGCGCCAGCATTGCAGGAAGGCCGTCCGCCGCCAAGGGGAAGTTTTCGTACCGCCGCAAGACGCGGGATCCTCGCGAGGAACCAACTTGACGGGCCGATGACCTCTCTCGAAAGTCGGCTTTGATGCTGCTTCATCTGCAACGGATCGCGGTCCCCTTCGAGTACCCCGTCTACTTCACGGAGGGCGTCTTTTCGCCGAGCAACGCCGACCTGGCGGCCGCCATCGCCGCGAAGGAGCCGCGCCGGCGTCACCGCGTGCTGCCGGTGATCGACGGCGGCGTCGCGGCGGCGTGGCCGTCTCTGGCGGACGACATCGCGCGGTACGTGGGCGCGCGGCCGGACCTGCTCACGCTCGCGGCCGAGCCGATCGTGGTGCCCGGCGGCGAGGCGGCGAAGAACGACGGCGCGGCGACGGCGGCGCTGCAGGCGAGGCTCGACGCGCTGGGGATGGATCGGCAGTCGTTCGTGATGATCGTCGGAGGCGGCGCGGTGCTCGACATGGTCGGCTACGCGGCGGCGACGGTGCACCGAGGCGTCCGGGTCGTGCGGATCCCGACCACGGTGCTCGCGCAGGCCGATTCCGGGGTCGGCGTGAAGAACGGCGTCAACGCGTTCGGGAAGAAGAACCTGCTCGGCACGTTCGCCCCGCCGTTCGCGGTGCTCATCGATCCGCGCTTCCTGGAGACGCTGCCCTTGCGCGACAAGGTGGCGGGGATGGCGGAGGCGGTGAAGGTCGCGCTGATCCGGGACGCGCGGCTGTTCTCGTGGCTGTCCGAGCACGCGCCCGCGCTCGCGTCGGGGTCGCTCGCGCCGCTCGCGCAGCTGGTGCGCCGCTCGGCGGAGATCCACCTCCACCACATCGCGAGCGCGGGCGACCCGTTCGAGCTCGGGAGCGCGCGGCCCCTCGACTTCGGGCACTGGGCTGCGCACAAGCTGGAGTCGCTCACGAAGCACAGGCTCCGCCACGGCGAGGCGGTCGCGATCGGGATCGCGATCGACACGCTGTACGCCGAGCTGGCCGGCCTGTGCAGCCAGGCGACGGCGGCCGCGGTGGTGGCGGCGCTCGAGGCGCTCGGCTTCACGCTGTGGGACGACGCGCTCGCGCTGACGCGCACGTGCGAGCGGGGGGAGCGGGGCGAGCGGCTCTGCGTGCTCGATGGGCTGGACGAGTTCCGCGAGCACCTCGGCGGGGAGCTCACGGTGACGTTGCTCGAGGACGTGGGGCGCGCCCGCGAGGTGCACGCGATGGAGGAGCGGCACATCGTCGCGGCGATCGCGCGGCTGCGCGAGCGCGCCGGGAGGCGGGGCGCGCTCGCGGCGATCGGCGCGACGGGAGCGGCGGGCGCGGCCACGGGAGCGACGGGCGTGGCCACGGGAGCGACGGGCGTGGCCACGGGAGCGGCGGGCGCGGTCACGGGAGCGGCGGGCGCGGTCACGGGAGCGGCGCAATCATGAGGCTCGCGTGCGCGGGCGCGCCGCACCTCACGTACTGCACGAACATCCACGCGGGCGAGACGTGGTCGGAGGTGAAGCAGAGCCTCGAGACGCACCTGCTCGCGATCTGGTCGCGCGCGGCCGGCGGGGAGCAAGGGGCGCTGCACGGAGGAGGCGCCGGAAGCGGCGGAGGCGGCAGCGGGGCGGAGGGCCTCGGGCCGAGCGCGCGCCGCCGGTGCGGGGTGGGGCTGCGGCTCTCGGCGAGGGCGGCGGCGGAGCTCGCCGAGCCGGCGGAGCTCGACGCGTTCCGCGATTTTCTCGAGCGGAACGGCCTCTACGTGTTCACGCTGAACGGCTTCCCCTACGGCCGGTTCCACGGCGCGCCGGTGAAGGAGCGCGTGTACCTGCCCGACTGGCTCGACCAGGAGCGGCTCGCGTACAGCGATCTCCTGGCGACGCTCCTCGCCGAGCTGCTGCCGGCGGACGAGGGCCTGATGGGCAGCGTCAGCACGGTGCCCGGCGCGTTCAGGCCGCGGGTGCGCACGCCGGGCGACGCGGAGGCGATGGCGCGGCGGCTCGTCGAGCACGCGGCGCACCTCGTCGAGATCCGCCGCCGCACGGGCAAGCACATCGCGCTGGCCCTCGAGCCGGAGCCGTGCTGCTTCCTCGAGACGACGCCCGAGGCGATCGGCTTCTTCACCGATCACGTGTTCGCGCCGGAGCGCGCGCGCGAGCTGTCGGCGCTGGCCGGGATGAGCCTGCCGGACGCCGAGGAGGCGCTCCGGAGCCACCTCGGCCTCTGCTTCGACGCGTGCCACATGGCGGTGGAGTTCGAGGACGCCCCCGCGTCGCTCGCGGCGCTCCGCGCGGCGGGCATCGGCGTGCACAAGGTGCAGCTCAGCGCCGGGCTGCGCGCCCGCGTGGCGGAGCGCGAGCCGGCGACGATGGCGAGGCTCCGCGCGTATGCGGCGGACGTCGTCTACCTGCACCAGGTGGTCGAGCGGCGTGGGGGCCCAGGCGGTGGCGAGCTCGTCCGCTACCTGGATCTGCCCGAGGCGCTGGCGGCGCTCGACGGCGGGACCGCAGCGCCGCCCGGGGCGCGGCCGGAGGAGTGGCGAGTCCACTTCCACGTACCGATCTTCCGGGAGCTCGAGGGCGCGCTCGCGACGACGCAGCCGGAGCTGGCGGCGCTGCTGTCGCACCTGCGAGACTCGCCAGCGACGCAGCACCTCGAGGTGGAGACTTACACCTGGGATGTACTGCCGGAGGACCAGCGCCGAGGCGGACTGGTCGAGGCGGTGGCAAGGGAGCTCTGCTGGGTGGAAGAGCGGATGGTGGGTAACGGAAGCGTGGGCGCCGACGAGGGCAGAGGCGTCGGCGAGGGCAAAGGCCTCGGCGCAAGCCGTGGAGTCGGGGGTGGCCGCGAGGTCGGGGGTGGCCGCGAAGTCGGCGCGAGCTCCGCTGGGCGAGCGGACAGCGAAGTCGGCGCGGGCTCCGGTGGCCGAGCGGATAGCCGACCGGGGGCAGGGCGATGAGCTCGCGCGCACGGGTGTACCTGCGGCTCGGCCGCGTCTCGAACCTGCCCACGGTGTGGACGAACGTGCTCTGTGGCATGGCCCTGTCGGGGTCTGCGCCGCGGGCGCCCGAGGTGGCCCTTGTAGGGTTCGCGGTGTCGCTGATGTACGTGGGCGGCATGTTCCTGAACGACGCGTTCGACCGGGAGATCGACGCGCGCGAGCGGCCCGAGCGGCCGATCCCATCCGGGCTTGTGAGCGCCCGGGAGGTGTTCGCGGTCGGCTACGGCCTGCTCGGGGCGGGGGTGTTGATCGTCGGCGGCCATGCCTATATGGCGAGCCGGGGGATGGCGCCCGCCCTGGCGAGCGCGCTGCTCGCCGGGGCGATCGTGCTTTACGATGCCTGGCACAAGGGGAACCCGCTGAGCCCGGTGCTGATGGGGGCGTGCCGCGTGCTGGTCTATGTGACGGCGGCGTTCGCGGCAGGGGGCCAACTCGGGAGCGCGGTGTTCGCCGGGGGGGTGGCGCTTCTGTTCTATCTGATCGGGCTGACCGCGATCGCGAAGCAGGAGAACCTGCTGGCGGTGCGCAGCCTCTGGGCGCTCGGCTTCATGGCGGTCCCGTTCCTGGCGACGCTCGGCGCGCCGCTCACGGGGATAATGGGGACGATCGCGTACGGGGCGCTCGCTGGCTGCGTGATCCACGCGGTGAGGTTACTGCGGGGGACGCGAAAGGACCGGATCCCGCGCGCCGTGGTGACGCTCATCGCAGGGATATCGCTGCTGGATGCCGTGCTCATCGCGAGGAGCGGCGCGCCGGGCGCCGGCGGCGCGGCGGCGCTGGCGATGCTGGGATTTCCGCTGACACTGGCGCTGCAGCGGGTGGTCAGGGGGACGTGAGGAAGAGGTAAGAAGGGGCCACGCCCTACCTTCCCGACGGAGCATCAGCCCGAGTTTCGGAAGAATACGTGAGTCACAGGAGAGACGCGCACATGTCCACATATCGCCCCCGAATGAAACAGGCCGGTTTTCTGGCGTTCGTCCTCGTCGGGTCCGGGTGCGGGCTCCTCCTCGGGCTTGACGACTTCGAGGACGCTTCCACTTCAGGAAGCCAGAGCTCTGGCGGGAATGGCGGCTCAAATGCGTGCCCCCCTGACACATCGGAGCAATGCTACAGTGGCCCGCCTAGCACCGCGAAGAGTGGGCTATGCCGCCCCGGAACCCGGACGTGCGACAGCCAAGGCGAGGCCTGGAGCGCCTGCCAGGACGAGGTGGTGCCCCAACAGGAGAGCTGCGCCTCCACCGAGGACGAGAACTGTGATGGGTTTGACTGTGCGCTGTGGGCTAAGACGTTCGATACACCTAGCAGCGCTGCAAGCATCCACTCGATAGCCTTCGACAGTGAAGAAAACATCATCGCGGCGGGCTCGTTCGCGCGCTCGATACAGTTCGGACCCGAGCCGCTGGTCGGCTCCGACGACGACGACTCTGGCCTAGATGCTTTCATCGTCTCCTTCGATAGCGCCGGAAACCATCGCTGGAGCCGCCAGATCGGCGCCCCGCTGGCCCAGGAAGCGACGTCCGTGGGCGTCGACAACGCGGGCAACGTCATCGTCACAGGGATCAACACCGGCAGCTTGAACCTCGGCGATGACGACGTGGGCCCGGGCATCTTCGTCGCGAAGTTCGACAGCGACGGGAACCACCTGTGGAGCAAGGGCATCGGCGGATCTCCGGCGGGCGATTCCGGCTTCGTGGCAGGTCATCCAAAGGTCAATATCATGCCCGACGGCGACGTGATCCTCGCTGGACACTTCGCTGGCACCCTCCAGTTCGGCGATGACCAGTTCACCACCTATCCCGCGGAGGCGTACGACATCTACGTGGCGAGGCTCGACGGAGAGACCGGGGCCAGCAGCGCAGCGGACGGCGGATGGGTCCAGCGATTCAAGAGTCAAGGGGACGACACCTTGACCGGGCTCGCCGTTCACTCGAGCAGCAACATCATCATCACCGGAAATTTCGCTCAGAGAATCGAGTTCGGCTCTCTCTCACCGGCGCTCGACAACGGAATGTTCCTCGTCAATCTGAACAGGGACGGAAGCCCTGCCTGGGCCCGCGGCTTCGCCAATGCTGAGCCGACCGCGTTGAGCGTCGACACGCTCGGCAACATCTCTGTAACAGGCGCCTACGAACATCCCACCGATTTCGGGGGCGGCAGTCTTCCAGAGTGGAGCCAAATGGCGTTCACAGCGCAGTTCAACATCACCGGAAACCACAGATGGAGTCGCGGCTTCAGAGGGGACATCACGACGGCGAGCATCAGCACCGACGCGAACAACAATGTCATCGTGCTCGGCACTGTGGCGTATGAAGTTAGAATCGACGACGGCGAGATACTGTATGTGGAAGAGATGCCCTCGCCCATAGTCATCAAGCTCGACCCCGAGGGAAGAACGGTCTGGAAAAGGTGGTTCCCTCTCAAGCCTCTCGGCGCGGGACAGGCAGGGGCCGCCGAAACACACCCCGGAGGCGGAACCGCCATCGCAGGACGAGGGGTCAACACCACGGACCAAAGCACGACCATCGATTTTGGGACCGGCCCGCAACCCATAGTAGACAAATCTCTCTTCATCGCGAAGCTCGGCAAGTGAGCGCCTCGCGTTGCCGCACGAGCCGACCGGTAGGCCGCACCCCGACAGTTCGTCAGCGATCAGTCAAAGATGTGGCTCAGGACGATTTCCCTGATGTCCGCTGCATGAACGCTCCTGTTCGGCAACAGGGACGCATCGGTCGACGCCACGAGCGGCCCCTCTGTGGCGCTCTCGGTCAAGCGACCGTGAGAGCCCTTCACGAGCGAAGCGTCCAGCGGGATGACATCCATCAGATAGCGGAAACCGAGCTTCTTCTTGAGTAGCCTCCACGCGACGTGGACCGGCGGGAGACGCAGGCCCGCGTCGACGAAGAGCTCCACGGGGTCATAGCCTGGTTTCCTGTGGATATCGACCGTCCTCGCGAACTCGGGGGCCTTGCTGTCATCCGTCCAATAATAGTACGTGAACCATCGGTCCTTCTTGGAGACGGCGACGAGCTCACCTGATCTCGGGTGATCCAGCCCGGCGGCGCGCTTGTCCTCGCCGTCGAGGACGAAGTCCACGCCAGGCAGCTTCACGAGCAGGCTCTTTACCTCGTCGATCCGCTCCGGGCGTCGAACGTAGACGTGCGCAATTTGGTGGTCAGCCACCGCGAACGCCTCGGAGGCTCCCGGATCCAGCTTCTCCAGGCCACGCTCGACGCGCACGCGAATGAGCCCTTGCTCCCGCAGTGCCCGGTTGATGTGCACAGCGCCGGTCACAGCCGTAATGCCATACTCGGAGAGCACCAGCACCCGCGCCCCGTCCTTGCGCACGTGCTCGATGAGCTCCCCGCAAACGGCATCCACCGCTCTGAGATCCTTCTCGATGGCTGGGTCGCCCGGGCCGAGGCGTTGCAGGTTGTAGTCGAGGTGCGGCAGATAGACCAACGTCAACGTGGGACGACGCGTGTCGTACACATGGCGCGCGCACCGCGCGATCCACTCTGTCGACCGGATGTCCGCGTTCGGCCCCCAGAAATGGAAGAGAGGGAACTCGCCCAACCGGTGCACGAGCTCATCGCGTAATGAGGAGGGCTCAGTGCAGATATCGGGCAACTTGAGCCCGTCCGCCCAGTAGATCGGCCTCGGCGTCACTGCATAATCCGCCGAGCTGTACATATTGTACCACCAGAACAGCTTGGCACAGGTGAACGCCGGGTCGCGCCGGCGCGCAGCCTCCCAGATCTTGTCACCCGTCACGAGCTGGTTCGCCTGGCGCCACAAGTTCACCTCGGCGATGTCGCGAAAATACCAGCCGTTCGCCACAGCGCCGTGACCGCTGGGGAGGAGCCCTGTCGTGAAGGTCGACTGGACCGTGCACGTGACCGCTGGTAGCACGGTCTGCAGAGGGCGCATGGCGCCCTCCTGAGCGAGGCGCTTCAGATTCGGCGTGGCCTCACCGAGGAGCTCCCCGGTGAGCCCGACGACGTTGAGAACGACGGTGCGGTGCATGCGTGTGCCCGATCAGCGCTGCACGACAGGGGCCTGCCCACGCAAGACTGAATTGCCCTCGAACAGGGTGCGCTGGTCCACCGCGGGCGCCTCGCCGAACTCCGCGAGGTCGAGCCGGCCGCTCTGGGCAAAGAATGCGAGCGGATTCTTCCAGACAATGCGCTCGATCACCTCATCCGCAATCCCATTCTCACGCATCCGGGCCGCCGTCTTCGGCACTTTCAGGGGATCGCTCACGCCCCAGTCCGCGGCGCTGTTGATCAGCATCCGCTCCGCACCGTATTTCTTGACCAGCGCGACCATCCGGTCTTCGTCCATCTTGGTGTTCGGGTAGATGGAGTGACCCGCCCAGCAGCCGGACGCGAGCACGAGCGGCAGCGTCTCCTCGTTATTGTGATCGATGAGCACGCGCTCCTCGGGGAACCGAAGCTCTCGCACCGCGGCGAGCGTCCGCTCGGTTCCCCGCTTCTTGTCACGGTGCGGCGTGTGTACGAGGATGGGAAGTTCGTGCTCCCTCGCGAGCTCGACCTGAAGGGCGAAGTACTTCTCTTCCTCGGGCGTCATGTCGTCAAACCCGATCTCGCCGACTGCGACCACGCCCTCCTTGTCGAGGTAACGCGGCAGTAGATCGATGACATCTTGCGCCACGCGAGGGTTATTGGCCTCCTTCGGATTGAGCGCCAGAGTACACAAGTGACGGATGCCGAACTGGCTGGCCCGAAAGCGCTCCCAGCCGAGCAGGGACGCGAAGTAGTCCTCGAACGAGCCGACGTGCGTCCTCGGCTGACCGAGCCAGAACGCCGGCTCGAGGACGGCCACGATGCCGGCCGCGGCCATCACCTGGTAGTCGTCCGTCGTCCGCGATGTCATATGGATATGGGGATCGAATAGCTTCAAGAGTCCCTCCGCAGCGCGCCGCTTCACTCGGGAATCCGCGTGGCGCGCTCACGCTCGTGGTCCAGAGAGAGCAAGCCTATGTCGGCCGGTACGCTCCGGCCAGCCGCCCTCCGTTCGCTCGCGAAGTCCTCCGCCATCCTGGCGAGCTCGCCCGATCGCCGTCGGCCGAGCCCGATGATGCGGGCGAGCGCCACGCCCATGAACATGGCCTTGAGGACCAACTGGTTGAAGTTGAGATCGGGAAAATAGGCAGCCGGGTAGGGGTTCTCGCAGGCGATCGCTTCGAAGATGGGCAGCTCATTCGTTCGGCACGCCTCGACCGCGAGCGGAACGAAGCGCTCTGCCTCGGTCAAGAACGGCAGTGCCCGCAAGAGCGCCTGCCGCTCCCGACCATCTCCCTGCTCATAACAAACACGGAGCAGCGACTCGAGCTCCGGTGCGGGCAGGCGCCTCGAAACCTGCGCCAGCATCGTTACACGGCCGAGCTCATCCAGCGCCCGGCCATCGACCACCCCGGCGACACCGGCAGCCTCCAGGGCATCCCGCTCGTCGGGGTGAAGCCCGAGCTGCCCCCTACCGAGCACGCGTACCGCCGCAGTGAACGTCGCGAGGAAGCGGTCGAGATCGAACCACGTCGACGACTCGCTCTCCCGCGCGTCGGGCGTGCCGCCGAGACCCGCACCGGTCCCGGTCACCCGTTCGACGCGCTCCAGCCAGGAGCGCGCCGCCGACGGAATCCGGCGCGATAGAATTCCAAACAGCAGTAGGGAAGCGTCTTGCATTGTAGTCGTGCCCGCCGGTCCGGGCGCCTGCCGCAAGATGCCGACGTCGCCGAGCGGTGGAAAGTTATACCAAGGGGCGCGCTGTTCGGATAGTGTCCTACTGCATGATGGACCAGAAGCGTTTCCTTTTTCCTTTTATGCCCATCGCAGCCGCCCTGTTCGGGCTCGGCTTCACCCTGAATGGCTGCGGCGGTAGCGAGAGCGGCGCAGGCGGAGGAGGCGGGGGAGGATCCGGTCCCGGTACAACGGGCTCCGGCGGCGGCACCTCGACCGGCGCCCCCACGAGCAGCGGAACCGGCTCGGACACCAGCACCAGCGGCAGCACCAGCGGCAGCACCAGCGGCAGCACCAGCGGCCCGGGCACGACGACGAGCAACGGAGCCGGGGCCGGCCCTGCAACCAGCTCCGGCTCCGGTGCCGGCGGGAGCGGGACGATCGAGTGCGACGAGCCGGGCGGGACCGTGCCGCCGCTTAAGCTGACGGAAGTCGTACGTGGTCTGCATCAGCCCCTCTTCGTGACGAGCGAGCCGAAGGACGCCAGCCGGCTGTATGTGCTGGAGCAAGGTGGAACGATCCGCCTCGTCACCGGCGGCGTACTGCAGAGCACTCCATTCCTTGATATCACCGACGACGTCCAGCAGGTCGAGTGGCAAGCCGACGAGCGTGGACTCCTGGGGTTTGCGTTTCACCCTGACTATGCGACCAACGGCCGGTTCTTCCTCTACTTCAACACGACGAACAACTTGCTGGTTCTTCGAGAGTACAGGCGTTCAGAGAGCAACCCGGACCGAGCCGCCCCGCAGGCGCAAAACGAGCTTCTCTCGATACGGGTGCTGCGAAAGAACCATAACGGCGGCATGGTCGCCTTCGGGCCCGACGGCATGCTCTACGTCGGCGTCGGCGATGGTGGCAGCGAAGGCGACACGCAGGACCCGGACAAGAACGGTCAGAATATCGACGTGAAGTACGGCAAGATCCTACGGATCAACGTCGACACATATCCGACTCCCCCCGCCGGAAACCTCGCCGGTGGAGATCCGGACATCTGGGACTACGGCCTCCGCAATCCATGGCGGTTCAGCTTTGATAGCTGCAATGGTGACCTCTACATCGGCGACGTGGGGGCGAAATCGGTCGAAGAGATCAACGTCGAGCCACGCGGCCAAGGGCACAAGAACTACGGATGGAGCATCTTCGAGGGGAGCGGCTGCTACCCGCCGAGCCAGACGAACTGCCAACTCGCAAATCACACACCGCCTGTCGCGGTGCATGGGCACGGCACCGGCGACGGGTCAATCACTGGAGGGTATGTGTACCGCGGCAGCAGGATCCCCGCGCTGCGTGGCACTTACATCTATGGCGATTTCTCCTCCAACCGCATTCATAGCTTCGTCTGGAAGAACGGCAGCAAGCTGGGAGAGAGGCCTCTCACGACTGATCTCGAGAGCGCGGATACGCTGCAAGCGCTCGCGTCCTTCGGAGAGGACGCCGCCGGGGAGCTCTACGTGGTTGATTATGGAGTCGACGGTAGCGGACGGCTGTTCCGCATCGATCCTGAATGATCGGGGTGTAGCGCCAGAGTCACTCCGCCAGCGCGGAGAGGGTGGTAGCTGAGGCATTTCGGACAGAGCACATCGAGCAGAGAAACCAGGTGAGAAAGAGGACGGGATCGATGCTGAGCACACGGGGGAACACCACTGCTTGGGGGCTGCTCCTCGCGCTCGGGCTGCTGAGCCGAGACGCTGCCGGTGGGATCGACGATCTCCAGGGGACCAAGCCCGGAGATCTGCCGAACAACGGAGATTTCTTCTCCGCCGAGGCATGCACCGGCTGCCACCGGGCCTTACCTAATACAGATCCACCACAGTCTAAGGACTACATGCCGTCCGATACATGGGCAGGCACCATGATGGCCAATGCGTGGCGCGATCCCGTCTTCATCGCTGCCCTCACCATCGCCAACCAGGACGCGCCCGGAGTTGGCACGTTTTGCATACGCTGCCACTCCCCTATCGGCTTCGTACGCGGGCGCGCGACGCCTCCGGACGGGTCGGCGTTCGACCCCGATACGAGCCTGGACGGTATCGTCGACGGCCAGGGGGTCGGGTGCGATGTGTGTCATCGAGCGACGACATCACCCGCCCCCAACGATCCATACATTTTGGGCAACGCGCAGCTCGTATTTGGCTACGAGATTGACCCGGAGGAGCAAAAGCTGGTCAAATACGGCCCTTACGAGAACGTGATCTCTGAGCACCACGGCGGACAGGAGGCTCCCAGCCTCTCGACCTCCCGCTTTTGTGGTCAATGCCACCAGGTTACGAATCCGGAAGTGATGCTCCGAGACGCGAACGGAACTCCGACGGACATCGAATTTCCGCTCGATACGACCTTCGAAGAGTGGGCATCCAGCGACTTCCGCGACGGCGGGACGAACGCACAGAGCTGCGTTGACTGCCATATGCGCAAGAAGCTCGGGGAGTGGTCCGTCGCCAAATTCGGGCCTCCCCGCACCGACCCGCGCGACCACCTCATCGTCGGCGGCAACCACTGGGGCATCCAAGCCGTCATGGCGGCCGACCCGACGCTCGCGGCGGAGCGCGCTGATTCCTTCGAGCGCGCGCTCAAAGGCACCCTCGAGAGCCTCGCCTCGGCCGCCTCGGTCACGCTCGTCGACGCCCCGCAGGAGGCCGCGCCAGGAGAGGAGATCGCCGTCACCGTCCGGGTCGAGAACCTCACCGGTCACAAGTTCCCGACAGGCTATGCGGAGAGCCGGCGCGCCTGGATCGCCGTGTTCCTCGTCGATGAGAACGGCGTCGAACGGCCGCTGCTCGGCGGCTACGACGCCGACACCGGCGAGATCCAGCACGAGCCGCCCACCCACGAGTACCGGGCCGTGCACGGGCGATGGGACGGCGAGGCGGGCGTGGGTGAGAAGGAGGAGCACCTCGCGCTCCACGACATGATCATCTCCGATACGCGCATCCCGCCGAAGGGCTTCGTCCCGTCGCGGACCACCCAGCCGACCCAGGAGATCGACTTCGCCGATGGGAACGGCGGATACCGCAACTACGACGAGGCGCGCTTCACGCTCACCGTCCCGGCCAACGCCTTCGGCAGGCAGACGCTCTCGGCGCGCGTGTACTACCAGTCGATGACGAAGGAGTACATCGAGTTCCTGCAGTCCGAGAACCGCACGGACAGCACAGGAGACGACCTCCGGGCCATCTACGAGGAGACCGGCGAGGCGCCGCCCATCCTCGTCGCGGCCGATGACACGGAAGCGCCGCTCGATCTCGGAGAGCCGCCCGCCAACGCCAGCAGCAGCAACGGCGCCGGCGGCGGCGGCACCGGCGGCAGCGGCACCGGCGGCGACAGCCCGACCGGCGGCACCTCGAGCGGCTCCAGCGACGACGGCGGGTGCGGCTGCCGGATGCCCGGCAACGCCCCCGACGGGTGGCTCCCCGCGGGCCTCGCGGGGCTCGCCCTCGCCGCCGCAGCCAGGCGCCGGCGCACCCACCGGCGGCATTGAGCGTCGCTCCACCACGAACCGCCGCAAGCGCGCGTCGCTGCGGGGCGGACGATCCCCGATCGGCTCCGTCCCGCCGTTTCATCTGGAGACGGCCCCTTTTTCGCTCGCATCGCCCCCCCGGCGCCTTCATAGAGTGAGCCCACCCAGCGCCTCACGGCGAGCCTCGCCTTGCCCATCTCCCGCCTCGTCGATCCCCTGCTCGTGCTCCTCGTCGCCGCGGGCGTCGGCCTCGCGCTCTCCGGCGGCGACTGGAGCTTCCGAACACGCGGGGCGAAGATCGGGCGGGCGCTCGCGTGGAGCGCTTGGCTCGCGCTGTGGCTCCTCTCCACGCCCTGGCTCTCGAGCGCGCTCGCACGCCGGATCAGCACGGTGCCGAGGGACCTGCACGCGGAGCTCGCCGGAAGCTCACCCGAGCGGCGGGTCCTCGTCATCCTCACCGCCGGCATCGACGCCGACGAGTTCGGCGAGCCAGCCATGGAACGGCAGTCGGCGGCAGGCCTCGAGCGCGGCCTCGCCGCCGTGCGGGTCTACCGCGAGTACGGCTTCGGCCACGTCATCGTCTCGGGGAAGGACGTCCGAGGCGCGCCCACCCAGCTCGCCAGCGCGATGGCCGATCTCCTCGTGGAGCTCGGCGTTCCCAGGAAGAAGATCATCCTGGAGACCGAGTCGCGCGATACCCGAGAAAACGCCCTCCACTCGACACGGATCGCCCGCGGCCTGTCGGCCGACGCCGTCGTGGTCGTGACCAGCGCGCTCCACATGCCGCGCTCCCTCCGCATGTTCGAGCGCGCAGGGCTCGATGTCCTCCCTGCGCCGGTCAGGTTCCAGTCGCTGCCACCCGAGGGGCTAGAGCGGCTGCTGCCGGAGTCGCTCTCCCTCAGACGGTCGCAGCGCGCCGTTCACGAGCTCGTGGGTCTCCTGGAGCCGTAGCCCCGGCGCGCCCCGCGCTACCAGGTGACCTTCTGCGAGCCTCGGAGGTATCGCCAGAGGCCGACCACCGCCGCCGCGTTCAGGACCACGAACGTCCGCGCGAGCGCGCCGAGCTTGCCCGCAGCGCCCCCGAGCGCCGCGAGCAGATAGAAGGCCACCTGCCCGCCGAACAGCGCGCGCGCCGCGTAGAGCGTCCACGAGGCGTCGCCGCTCATCTCGGCGCCCATCCACCCGACCGTCGACGTGATCAGCAGCGCGACGAGCGCCCAGGGGCACACGAGGCGGAGCAGCTTGTGCGAGAAGATCTCGAACCAGGACGGGTTCCTGAACGGGACGAGGAGCGCCGGGAGCAGCGAAAAGAGCTGATAATTGCCCGCCAGCGTGCGCACCTTGCGGCCGAACTCGCGCTCGTCGCCGAACGCGTCATCGTACGCGATCGCGTCGGGAGCAAACAGGATCGAACGCCCCTCGAGGCGGAGCCGCATCGGCACCCACATGTCGTCGAGGATGACGCCCTCCGGGAGATGGCTCATGTCGGCGCGGCGGATCGCATAGATGGGACCGGTCACGCCCACCATGCTCCTGAACCGCCCTTCCTGGAGGCGGATCCAGTTCTCGTAACGCCAGTAAGCCCCCGACCCCGCCGATCCCTTCAGCACCAGGTTGCCAGAGACACAGCCCGCGTTCGGATCGGCCAGGAGCCGCACGAGCGCGCGCAACGCCCCGGGCACGAGCGGCTGGCGGATGTCCGTCATCAACAGCACCTCGCCCGTCGCGGCCCCGAGCATCGTGTTCACGCCGATCGGCTTGCCACGACGCGCCTCGCTGACGATCACCTTCACTCGAGGATCGCGCTCGGCCAGCTGCCGCGCCACGAGCACGGTGTCGTCCGTCGAGCCGTCCGAGAAGAGCAGGACCTCCAGCTTGTCCTTCGGATAGTCGAGCGCGAGCAGGCTCTCGACCTTCGCCGGGAGATACGACACCGCGTTGAAGACGGGAATGCACGCCGTCACCGTGGGGACGTAGTCCGGATCCTCCTTCCGCTGCGCAGGCCAGAGGCGCGCCAGGATGCCGATAACGATCGGGTACCCGAAGTAGGTGTACACGAGCACCGCGACGGCCAGAAAGGAGGCAATGACCACGCTAAACTGTAGAGCGCCGGTCGGGGGCGGTTGTCAACCGACATGGATGGGCCACGCCGCGACACGGCCGTTCACGTTGCGCGCGCACACGCACGCGCGTCACACGCCGCACACGAACGATGCGTGGCGCATGTCGCACACGCCGTGAAGCCGCCGCGTGAGGCGCGTCGTGCGCCGCGCGCGCACGCGACACAGGCGCCGCGCGCCCAGGTCGTCACGGGACGCGCACACCGCGCGCCCAGGTCGTCACGGGACGCGCACGCCGCGCGCCGCCCGCGATCAGTTCCGCACCTTCACGCTGCGGATGATGTCCCCATCCGCGAGCGCAGCCCACGGCCCGGCGGCGACGCCGACGGCCGCGTACTGGCCGTCGAGGTGCGGCGCGCGCGCGTGCATCACGAAGAGCTGGCTCGATCCGGTGTCGCGGCCGGCGAGCGCGACGCCGACCCGCAGCGGCTCGAACGCGACCGGCGACGTCTCGCAGCGCAGCGCCGGCCTGCCGGGCGGACCTCCGGCGCCGTCGCCGAACGGCGCGCCGAACTGGGTGACGAAGCCGGGCACCACGCGATGGACGATCTTGCCGTCGTAATAGCCGGAGCGCGCGAGATCGACGAAGCGGGTCACCGCGACCGGCGCGAGCGCAGGGTCGAGCGTCATCGTGAGCTCGCCGGCGTCCGTGTCGAAGATCAGCACCGCCGGCGCGCGCACGAGCGCGGAGGCCTCGGCCGGCACCTCGCCGACCGGCGGCGCGACGGCCGGCCGCCCCGCCGCGCCCGCGTCCCCGGGCAGGCCGGCGTCGCACGCGATCTTGCGGCCCCTGAGCACGCCGAGCGCCGTCCCGGCGCGCGCCCGCGTCGTGGGGTGGCTCGACCGGCAGAGCTGCTCCAGGCGAGCCTCCGCCGGCTTCAGCGCCAGCGCCCCCACCGCGTCGACGACCGCGCCGATCAGCTCCGGATCGTCGCGCGCGCCTGGGCGGTCGAGGATCGCGAGCAGCGCGGCCTCGATCGCCGGCGACGTGACCGCCGCGGGGGCGTCCTTCTCGTCGCTCCGCTTCCTGCGCTTCCGCTTCCCCGGCGCCTCCGACGCGCGCTGGGGCTGCCGCGCGATGACCTCCGCCGCGGCGGCGACGAGGCCCGGCTCCTCCGCGGCGAGCGCCTTCGCGAGCAGGTCGGGCGCGCCGGCGATCTCCTCGTGCGCGGCGATGAGCTCGATCGCGGCCTCCCGCGCGCGCAGATCGCCCGACGCGGCGTACGCGCGGAACGCGGCGAGCCGCGCGCCCGTGATGGCGTCGCGGCCGATCACCTCGACGACCGCCCGGGCGCCGATCGAGCCGCGCACCGGCGCGCCTGCGTCCGGCTTGCTCCCCGGCTCCGCCGGCGCCGTGACGTCACAGCCGAGCAGCAGCGGATCGCGGTAGTCCCCGCCCGCGAGGAGCCGGGCCGCGCCGCAGCGGAGCCACGCGACGCGGCGGAGGATCGCCGCGGGCGCGCTCGGCGGCGGGGGCAGGGCGGCGAGATCGCGGAGCGCCTTGCGCGCGGCGCCCGCAGATCCGAGCGCGTCGAGCGCGGTGAGCAGCACGCCGAAGTCCTCGCTCACGAGGCCCGTGAGCGCGATCGGGTCCGCGCTCGGGGCGAGCGCGGCGACCGCGTCGGCGAGGGCGCGCTGGCCGGGCGGGCCGAGCCGCTTGAGCGCGCGCGCGGCCTCGGCGCGCTCGCTCGCGGTGAACACCCCCTTCGCGGAGAGCACGCGCGCGAGCTCGGAGGCGGCCGCCTCCCCTGCCCGGCCGAGCGCGCGCACCGCGAAGAGCCGCGCGTCGGAGGCCTCCGCGAGCCGCGCGGTCGCGACGTCGCGGATGCGGGGGATGACCGTGAGCGGGACGTGCTCGAGGCGCCCGATCGGGTAGAGCGCCTCGGGGACCGGCGGGCTCGCCGCGCTCCCCGAGGCGAGGTTGAGCAGCGCGACGAGCGTCTCCTCGCGCAGCTTGAGCTTGATCGCGGCAAGATCGCCGAGCGCGTACGCCGCGTGGATCGCGCGCTCGCGCGGGCCGTCGAGCCACGCGACCAGCGTCGGCTCCGACGCCTCCGCGCCGCACCGCCCGATGGCGCGAGCGAGCGCGCCGCCCGCGTCGAGCGGCGGCGCACCCGCAGCGGCGCCGCCGCTCGGCGCCGCCGCGGACGCAGCGGACGCAGCGGACGCAGCGGCGGTCGCCGCGCCCGCGGGGCTCGGGCGGGCGTCGCGGGCGAGGGCGCGCGCGACGAGCGCCGAGACCGCCTCGGCCTCGCGCTCCTTGCACGAGAACCCGAGGCCGTAGGCGGCCCACGCGACCACCTCGTCGTCCTCGTCGGCGAGCGCCCGCGCGAGCCCAGGCCACGCCGCGTCTCCGCCGATGCGCGCGAGGGCCCGCGCGGCGGCGCGCCGCACGCCGACGTCGCGGCTCTGCTGGTCCGCGGGGCTCACCTCCAGGGCGGCGCGGCGCTGCTCGGCCGCGAGGAGGGCGTCGATCCGCCCCGCCGCCCCGGCGCTGGCGGCCGGCGCCGCCGCGGAGCTCCCGGCGTCGGGCGCGGGGCCCGGCGCCGGCTGCCCGGTGCAGGCGGAGAGGGAGAAGAGCAGCGCGAGGACGAGGAGCGGAGAGGAGCGCCTTCTCGGCATGATCACGGTTCACCCTGACGAGCGGTGTCGAGCAGCCAGGCGGCGCTCTCGCTGAGGATCCGCCGGCGGCGCATCGCGCGCGCGTCGAGCCACATCGAGACCACCTCGTGACCGCGCTGCCATGCGCGCGCAACCACCGGGTCGCCCACGCGCGACGCCGGCAGCCCGCAAGCGTCGATCCCGACGTCGTGGAAGTTCTGGAGAGCCCTGGCCATGTGCCAGGAGCAGGTGACGATCGCCGCGCGCCGCGCGCCCACGCGGCGCAGGAGGGCCGCGCTGAAGATCGCGTTCTCGTGCGTCGTCAACGACCAGAGATCCTGCAGGATCGCGTGCGCCGGCACGCCGGCGCGCCGCAGCTCGGCGGCGAGCACGCGCGCCTCGACCTGCGCGCCCCAGCGGCGCCCGCCGCTGGCGATCACCCACGGCGCGACCCCGTCGCGGTAGGCCTCCGCGGCGCGCGCCGCGCGGCGCGCACCGGGGGCCGCCGGGCGCCCGGAGGGAAACACCCTGCAGCCGAGGACGACGATGGCGTCCGCGTGGAGCGGCATGCGACCGACCATAGCCCATCGGCCGCGGCCTTCGCGTGCCCGCTGCGCGCGATCGTCCTGCCCTCCCGCCGCCGCCCGCGGGCCGCGCCGCTCCGATGCCTGCGCCGCCCGCAGGCCGACCGGTGGCCGCCATCTGCGCCGCCCGCCCCACCGCCCGCGCCTCTGCCCCCGCCGCCCGCGCCCCCGCCCCGCCGCCGCGCGCTCCCGCCCCCCAGCGGCAGGCCGCGCCGGCCGCTGGGCCCGCAACCTATCCCCTGACTACATTGGCGCCTTGGCCCTGCTCCCCCGGCCAGGTCTCCACGTCTGCGACCTTCCTTGCTCCCGGTGCACCAGGCGGCTTGACGCTGCCCGCGCTCGGAATCTAATAGCTCTACCTTGAAACGGGCGGGGTTCAGCGAGCGAGGCAGGATGCGGATCAAGATGTGGGGGGTTCGCGGAAGCATCCCCACGCCCGGTGCAGGCACGGTCGAAGTAGGCGGCAACACGAGCTGCTATGAGATTCGTGCCGGCGAAACGCTGGTCATCCTCGATGGCGGGACGGGGCTCCGTCTCCTCGGCCAGGAGCTGGTCAAGGAGATGCCCTTCGAAGCCTGGATGTTCTTCAGTCATGTGCACTGGGATCACATCCAGGGCTTCCCGTTCTTCACGCCCGCGTTCGTGCGCGGGAACAAGATCCATCTCTACGGTGGCCTCAACGTCTCCCGGACGCTCGAGGAGACGCTGGCCGGGCAGATGGACTACCCGAGCTTCCCGGTGCACCTCACGGAGATGGGCGCGGCGATGACCTTCCGCGACCTCTACGAGGGCGAGGTGGTCACGATCGGCCCGAACGACGATGTGCGCGTGACCAACGCGCGCGGCAACCACCCGAACGGCGTGTACGCGTACCGCGTCGAGCACGAGGGCAAGGTCGTCGTGTACATCACCGACTCCGAGCACTACGCGATCGTGGATCCGAAGCTGAAGAAGCTCGCGATGGGCGCCGACGTGCTGATCTTCGACGCCATGTACACGCCCGAAGAGTACGCGGGCGAGGTCGGCGGCGGCCCGAAGACGGGCTGGGGTCACGCCACGTTCGTCGCGGGCTGCGAGCTCGCGAAGGCGGCGGGCGCCAAGCAGCTCGTCCTGCACCACCACGATCCCAACCAGACCGACGCGATGGTGCGCGAGAAGGAGATGCGCGCCCGCGAGCTCTTCCCGAACACCATCGCCGCGCGCGAAGGCACGGTCATCGAGATCTAGCGCGACGCCTCGCCAGGCTCGAGGCGGCGAGGAGCAGCGCGCGCGAGACGCGGCGCTGGAGCGCGCCGCGCCTCGCTGCCACAGGCGCCTTATGCGCTCTTGGCCATGGGCTCGCGGGTGATCTCCTCGATGCGCGCGCGCATCCGCTTCTTGGCGCGCTCCTCGATCTGCCGCACGCGCTCCTTGCTGACGCCGAAGTCGGCGCCGAGCTGCTCGAGCGTCACGGGGCTGTCCGTCAGCCAGCGCTGGTGCATGATGGAGCGCTCGCGGGGCGACAGCTCGTTCACGACCTGGAGCAGCGCGCGCGAGAGCTGCGCGCGCTCGTCGGCGTCGCAGGTCTCGTCCTCCGGCGTGTGCGCGCTCGACGCGAGCCGCTCCACCGGAGCTACGCCGTCCTCGGTCGGAGAGCGCTCCAGGCTGACGTCGCGCGCCATGAGCAGCGGCAGCAGCTCGGCCGCCCGCTCCTCCGACAGGCCGCTCAGCTCCGCGAGCACCGCCGGGTCCTTCTCGTGCGTCTTGCGGTAGATGCGCAGCGCGCGCCGCTCGCTCTTCGACGACCCGAGGCGCACGATCCGGTACCCCCGCGCCACGTGCTCGCGGATCTCCGCCCGGATCCAGTAGGCCGCGTAGGTCGCCAGGCGGCAGCCGCGGTCCGGATCGAAGCGCTCCGCGGCCTTCAGGAGGCCGATGTTCCCCTCCTGCACGATGTCCTCCATCGGCAGGCCCCAGCGGCGGTACTCGAGAGCGATCGTCATCACGAACGGCAGGCACGCCTCGATGAGGCGCCGGCCAGCGTCCCGGTCACCAGCTCGCCAGCGGAACGCGAGCTCTCGCTCGGCCTCCGGGCTCAGGGTGGCGTAGTTCGCGAGCTCTGTACGATAAGCCGAGAATGCCGCACGATCCCAGGTGGCGCTCATGATCTCTCCGCTCTTCTCCACCGCGCGCGGATCAAGGAGGGCTTGCGAGCCCTGCGGGCCGGCGGGCGGCACCGGGGCAGATGCAGGCGTGATGCCGGGATTGACCCTAGGAAATCGCCTTTTTTTGCGCTGGAATGCGCAACGTGTTCGGATCCCTCGACGGAAGCGAAAGCTTTGCGGGAAAGCGGAGGAGCACGAATGCGCAGCGCTGAGCCCAGATCCACAGCGCACGAGCGGCGAACGAGGCGGACGAGGTGCGCGCCGAGGCCCCTGGCCGCGGGCGACGGCGCCGCCCGCGCGGCGCGCACGCTCGCTCTCCGCGCGGACGCCGCCGCGGTCGCCCCTGCCCCCGCGCGCCGCATCGTGATATCCGGGGAGCAGTGAGGACGCGCGTCGCGGGCTCCGTCGCGTGCATCGCCGCAAGCCTGGCGACGCTCGCCTTGCTCTCGCGCGAGGCGGAGATCCCCCTCGCGAGGGCGCGGCGCGGGATCGCGCGGCCCTTGCTCCACACCGTCGCGCCGGACGACGAGGAGATCGACGGCGTCGGCTGCGACCCGAACGCCCTCGACCGCGGCATCGCGGTGCCGACCGGGGCGCCGACGTCGCTCGGCTGCGAGCAGGCCCGCGCCATCGTGGCCCAGGCCCGCACCACGCTGGCCGCCCCGCCGCTCCGCGTCGATCCCGCAAAGTTTGCCGAAGCGACCTCCGACTGGCTGGATCCGCACGGGCTGTGGTCGGTCGCCCCCGACACGCCCGTGGGCGCCTCGCTGCAGCGGGAAGCCGCCGCGCTCCTGGACGAGCTGCAGGCGCCCGTGGGCAGCGGACCGTGCGCGGCGGCGCTGCGCGTCGGGCAGGAGCTCGCCCGGTGGTCGCGCGAGCTCGAGACGCTCTTCGATGACGGCTACCGGCGCGGCCTGGCCAGCCCGCCCGCGACCCACGCCGCAGCGTGGGAGCTGGTGTCGTCGGCGCCGTTCGAGGACGGCGAGGTGACGCGCAGCGCCCGGGACCTCGCGCGCAAGCTCGGCCGGGAGGTCGGCGGGCTGCGCGCGCATGTCGGGGAGCCGCTCGCCCGGTACGTAGACGCCGTGCGCGAGCGGGCGGCGCCCTCGATGAGCGAGGACGGCTGGGCGCGCACGGTGATCGCCGCCGCGGTGCGGGCCTACGTGCCCCAGCTGGACGCGCACGGCGCCTGGGCGCCGCTCGAGGAGGAGGTCTCCATCTACGATCTCGACCTCGAGGCGCACCCGCCGGCCCGGCTCTGGCAAGAGATGACGCGCACCGCGATCGGGGTGCGCATCGACCGCGGCGCGCTCGCGCCGCTCGAGGACGGGGACGTGGTGCTCCGGATCCAGGATCTGCCGATCTCCGGCATGAGCGTCGAGCAGGCCGAGCAGCTCGCCGTGCTGTCCGACGTGCACCCCGGGACGACCGCTCGCGTGGCGCTGCTGCGGCGCGGGGTCGCGGCGCCCCTCGAGCTGACCGTGGCGCCGCACCCGGTCGGACCGCAGCCGGCCGAGGCGGCGCCCTCGGAGCTGCCGCTCGATCTGGTGCGCTACGGGGACGGCAAGGTCGCGGTGATCGCCATCCCCGACGTGCCCGACGACCTCGGGGATCGGGTCGCGGCGGCGCTCCTCCGCGCGCGCGCGCAGGGCGACACGCGGGGCGTGATGCTGGACGTGCGCGCGAACGGCGGCGGCTCGACCGATGGCGCGATCGCCGCGCTCGGGCTGTTCCTGCCGGGCGTACCGCTGTTCCCGATGCGGCGCCGCGACGGCGGCGTCGAGGTGGAGCGCTCGCCCGAGGTCCCGGAGGAGCGCGGGTGGAGCGGGCCGCTCGCGGTGCTCGTCGACGGCGACTCCGCGAGCGCGGCGGAGATGATCGCCGGCGCGATCGCCAGCTACCGGCGCGGGGTGATCATCGGCGATCGGACGTACGGCAAGGGGTGCGCTCAGGAATACCTCGACGACGACGCCCACGTCGGCGTGCTGCGGCTCACGACGCTCCTCTACGCGCTCCCCGACGGCGCGCCGGTGCAGAAGGTGGGCATCGTGCCGCAGGTGCAGCTGTCGCTGCCGGCGACGAACGAGCGAGAGGCGCGCGTGGACCGGGCGCTCGGCCCGTGGCGAGGCCCCGACGTGCGCGCTCTGCACCGCGTGCGCGACGTGCCCTGGCCGGCGCACGCAGGGCGGATAGGGCCCTGCCGCGACGAGACGGTCTGCCGCGCGCTGCGGTCGCTCGGCGCGGTGCCCGCGGCAGCGCGCTGACGCGCGTCAGCGCTTCCAGAACTTGCCGAGGAGGCCCCCCGCAGGCGTCGGATCGCTCGTCGTACGGCTCCGCATCTCCTGCAGGCGGACCTCGCGGATGGCGTCGAGGTTCTTCGGGTTGAGCTCTGCCGCCAGGCGGAAATCGCCGATCGCCTTGTCGATCCTCCCCGAGCGCTTGAGCAGCATGCCGCGGTAGAAGAGCGCCCGCTCGTAGCGAGGCTCCTTCTCCAGGACGGCATCCAGCGTCTGGATCAGATCGTCGTAGTGCGCGCTCGTGGCCCCCTCCGCGAGCACGGGCGGATCGCCGCGCCGCTGCGCCTGGATCCAGACGAGCAACGTCATGTACTCGGGCTGCTCCGGGTCGGCGTTGAGCGCGCGCCGCGCGCGGGCCTCGGCGCCCGCGAGGTCGTTCTTCTTGAGCAGGATCTCGGCCTTCTGGAACTCGAGCGCGGCGTCGACGGCGCGGGCGATCCGCTGCTCGTCCTCGGCGGGGGGCGGGGCCTCCTTCGGCGCGCTCTGGTACTCGGCGCGCCGCTTCGGATCGCTCAGCGTCTGGTAGGCCTCGCTGATGCGGGCGAACACGCGCGCGACGAGCGGCTTGACGTCCTGGAGCTCCGCCGGCGTCCGGTCGGGGTGCCACCGCTTGGCGAGCGCGAAATAGGCGCTCTGCACGCGCTCCGGAGGGGCGTCCTCCGCGACGCCGAGCATCTCGAAGAAGCCCTCGCCGTCGATCGACGCGGCGCGCGCCTCGATCTCCGCGCGGCGCGCGGCGAGCTCGGGGTTCGGCGCGGCGCGCGGCAGCGGCGGGAGATCGGGCGCGAGCGCCGCCGGTCCCTGCGGCTTCGCCGGCTCGGCGGCGCGCGCCGGCGGCACAGGCGACGGCGCCTCGGCGCGCCCCGCCCCTCGCGCGGCCCTGCCCTCCGGGCCGACCGCCGCCATCTTGACGGTGGGCGCCTGCGGGGGCGGCGGCGCAACGCGGGCGCCGGCGAAGGTCGGCGCAGGAGGCGGCCTCAGCGCCTTGGGATCCACGCCGCGGTAACCGCCGCCCGGATCACCGCCGTACGCGCGCGCGTCGAAGGGCGCCGCCGGGCTCGGGGTCGGCGCGCCGGTCCACGACGCCGCCTCCGGCGCCGCGGCCGGGGGTGGCGCCGTGGAGCGGCGCGGGGCGACCGGGACCCCAGCGCGCCTGCTGGACGGCACCGCGACGTCGTCGGGCTGCCGCTGCGGTGCGCGGCCTTCGGCCTCGCCCCGCGCCGGGCGTGGACCGGGCATCGTCGAGCCCACGGTGGGGCGCGGCGAGCGCGCCGCCGCGCCGGAGGGCTCGCGCTGGGGCGCTGGCCCCGCCTCGGCCGGGGGCGCGCCAGCGGCCCGCTCCCGGCCGGGCCCGGCGGGACCGCCGACCCCGACAGGGCGCCGGCCCGGCGCGCCGAGATCGAGGTGCCGCGTGATCGCGAGCGCATAGATCATCAGCCGCACGACGCGCTCCTGCGCGACGCCGGCGGCGAGCAGCTCGGCCAGCGTCATGCGCCGCATCCGCAGGAGATCCACGATGGCCGCCTCGTCGCGATGGAGCTGGAACCGCTTCAGCTCGGCCTCGACGTGGAGCCCGAGCTGCCGGTTCTGGATCCGGTCCAGGGTCGTGTCGATCAGCGGATCGTCGGCGTGGAGCCGGACGCCCGCCATGATCACCGCGAGGGGCTCGCACCCGATGAGCTCCGGACCGCCGTAGGACGACAGCAGGTTCTGGGCGTCGTAGTAGGCGTAACGCGTCGCGGACGGGAGATCGTAGAGCGCGACCAGCTTGCGCACGAGCTGCTCGCGCAGCACGCCGGACACCGTCTCCCTGTCGAGCAGGCCCCGGGAGACGAGCAGCCGGCCATGCAGCACCCGTCGCTTGGTGATGTCCCGGAGCGTCTCCCGCAGCGTCGCCTCGTCCAGGAGGCCGAGATCGAGGATCACCCGATCGAGCGGGGCGATGATCGTCCCGGTCCAGATCTTGGCGGGCACGCCTTCGCTGAAGAAGATGCCGTGGCGGACGCCGTCGGGGTCGATGAAGCACGTCGTGCCGGTGAGGCGCCGGTCGAGCATGTACACGAGCAGGTGGACGAGCGGCGTGCGCGCGAGCGTGCCCTCCGCGGTCGGCGGGTCGCCCGGCAACGACAGCACGGCGATCGGACCGGCCATCGCCGACGGAGGCAGATCAGACACGGGGTTGCGCTCGCGCCGCTGCGGCGGATCTCCCCAGCCGCGGGTGCGCACCGACGGCGGGCGCGCGCTCTCCTCGGGGACCTCGTCCGGATCGCTGTCTGTCTGCACCGACCACGACTCCTCTCCATGAGCGCCCGGGGCGGGCGAGGTTGGGTCCGCCACCGCGGCGGGCTCCAGATGCGGTGGATCGGGCCAGCGCGCCGTCGTGCGCCCTGACCGCAAGGGCGGAGACAGCCTGCCGGACGGCGCAGGCGGCAGATCCGCGAGCATCCTGGCCTCCGCGCCGTCGTCCGGCAGCCCACCGAACGTGGCCTCGGGCGGCGAGGCGGGCCCGCGGGCGGCGTCGCCGGCCCGCGGCTGCGTCCTCCGGCTCGCCGGCGCGTTGGTCATCGGCAGCGTGGGCGACGAGGGCCGCGTGATCTGCTGCTGCGGCGGCATGCGCAGGTTGCCGAGCGGCGACGCCGGCGCGCTGCGGATCGGCGGCGACTCCGCCGCGAGCACCGGCGAGCGGAGCGACACCTGCGGCGCCTCCTGGATCGCCGCGTGGGCGCGCATCGACGCGGCGGCGGGGTCGTCGCTCGTCGCGACGATCCGGCGGATGTGCCGCGGCGGCTCGCCCTGGCGAGGCCGCTCGGCGAGATCGACCTCGAGCGCGCGCGGGATGGGACCGCCGGCGGCGTCGAGGACCAGCCGGACGCGCGGCTGCGAGTACCGGGCCGGGTGCGCCGGCGTCTGCACGACGAGCGCGACCTCCCCTGTCGAGAGCTCCACGAGCGTGCCGGTCGGAAAGATGCCGAGCGCGCCCACGAGCAGCCGCAGCACCGCGCGGTCGGCCGGATCGGCCGCCTCCCGCTCGAGCTTGGCGATGGCCTCGTCGGCGGAGAGCGGCGCCTCGCCCGGGGCCGGCGTCAGGAGGTCGTTGAAGGCGCGGGCGGTCGCGAGGATCCGCGCCTGGAGCGTCGGCTGGCGGAGGCCGCGGTAGGCCGGGCCGAGCGCCGGCTGGCGGCGCACCCAGTGCGCCTCGTAGGCCACGACGGTGCGCATCACGCTCGGCTCGTTGACGAGGCCGAGCGCGGTCAGCACGACCGCCGTGCCCGCCGGGACGTCCGCCTCCTGCTGCTCGCTGAGCTGCGGGACGAGCCCGCCAGAGCCGCTCGTCGCGGCGCCCGTGAGGCGCGGCCGGGCGATGTCGAAGAGCAGCGCCGCCATCGAGAGCCGCTGGAGCAGGACGACGTCGCTCGTGATCTGCCGCGCCATCGCGAGGCTCAGGATCGCGGTGTTCACGGCGCGCCCGGCGTCGTCGTGGTTCTGGTTGCGCAGCGCGGTGACGCCCAGGAAGGCCGGCGTCTCGTTCGCGGAGAGGTCGACGAGGCGCTGCGTGATGCGCTTGACGCCCTGCCGCAGCGTGTACCGGCCGCGCCGCAGGTCGTCGTAGAACCGGCGGATGATCACGATCGCCGTCGCGTAGGTGCGCACGATCGCGGAGGTCTCGTCGCCCTCGCGATCGATCGCCACCTCGCGGCGGAGCACGGCCTCGTCCACGGCGCGCAGGCGGACGCGCGGCGACGGGCGGTCGGCGAGCGCCGGCTTGCTGCTGCGGAGGGCCTCGGCGAGCGCGGAGGCGAGGGCGTAGAGATCGCTCGCGCGGACGTCCTTGGCGACGCCGATCTCGGAGTAGCCGCAGCGGCTCAGGACGTCGCCGAGCTCGAGCGCGCCCTCGTAGACGGTGCGGTTCGCCTTGAGGAGCTGCCCGGAGACGAACACCGAGCCGCGGGTGAACAGGATCGAGACGTTGTGACCGGAGCGCTGGCCGAAGTCCTGGACGAGCGAGACCGTCTCCTCGACCTGCCGCACCATGGCCTGGTTGTCGATCGCGTGCAGCGTCGAGAGCTTCACCAGCCGGAAGAGGGCCTGCACCACGCTGGCGGCGAGATCGCGCGCCTGCTCGCGGCGGATGTTCTCCGACACGTTCTGGCTGATGACGTCGACCTGGGGCGCCATCACGGGACCTCCCCGGCGGTCGAGATCCGCTTGCCGAGGCGCGCGGCGATGGCCTCGGCGGCGGCGCCCGCGGCGTCGCGCAGCGCCTGGCTGTTCCAGGGCCGCCGCTTCGTGGCCGCGAGCGCGGCGTCGAGCGCCTCCTGCGAGCGCGCCTCGCGGCCGAGCAGCTCCGCCGAGAGGCAGCGGGTCTGCTCCGCCGCGTCGTCCGCGAGGAGGCCGTGCCGCTGGAGCAGCTCGACGGCGACCGACTCGCCGCGCGCCGGGTTGAGCGTGTAGAGCGCGCCGAGGAACTCGCGCCGCTCGTCGAGCGTGAGCTGGTGGAACGAGCTGTCCTGCACGCGACGGACGAGCAGCGGGCCGGCCGCGCGGACCTGGTGGTGCGCCAGCGTGCGGAGCGCCGCGACGCGCACGTCGGGCGGCGCCGACTCGGCGAGCGAGAGCAGCTCG
Organism: Sorangium sp. So ce117; assembly: GCF_051524395.1. Taxonomy (NCBI): domain Bacteria; kingdom Pseudomonadati; phylum Myxococcota; order Polyangiales; family Polyangiaceae; genus Sorangium; species Sorangium sp. So ce117. The sequence goes on along the minus strand of NZ_CP150309.1, from coordinate 1,261,455 downwards.
TCCCGGATCTGCTCGGGGCTCGTCGCGAGGTGCGCGATCGCCTCGCAGCGGAGCGCCGCGTTCGCGCACCCGGAGAGCCGCTTCAGCGCGCCCAGGGCGCCCTGCGTCCGCGACGCGGCGAACATCTTGAGGATCGGGCGGGCCACGTCGAGATCCAGCGTCATGAGCGCGTCGACGACCCCCTCCTCGTGCCCGGGCAGCGTCCGCTCGACGTGGCCGAGCAGCGCGCGGCGCAGCGCCTCGTGGCCGGTGTGCCCCACGACCTCCATCGCGACGGGCAGGGTCTCGCTGCCGAGCTTGTTCAGGATGGGCGCGAGCCGCTGCGCGACCAGATCGAGGTCCACGGGGGCGGGCTGCGCCGCGCCGCCGGGGGCGGCCGTCATGACGACGCGCGTCGCCTCGCGGAGGAGCAGCCGCACCGTGTCGGGCGGGAACATCCCCCGGGCGAGCTCCGTCGCGAGCGCGCCACCCTGCTGCCTGGGCGCGAGCGCGTCGAGGGCCTTCGCGATGGCGTCGTGCATCCCGAAGAGCACCTCGAAGCGGCGCGCGAGGATGAGATCGCGCGCCGAGGCGGCCATCGGCTCGGTCACGAGCTCGACGTCCTTGTACCGCCTGGCGTTCAGGAAGGCGTCGGCCACGACCTCGACGAAGCGCTCGCTCCAGCGATCCGGGCTCATGACGAGCTGCGTGCCGAGCGCGCGCTGCGCGACCGGGTCGAGCGCGAGCGCGCTCGCGGCGCGGCGCGCGGCGCGCAGCGCGGCGGCGTCGGTGTCGATGACCATCGCCGCCGCCTCGGCGCGGTTCGCCTTCTCCTCGGCGGCGCGCCGGGCCATGCCCTCGAGGTCGTCGGCCTCGTGCCAGAACTGCTCGCGATCGGCCGCGTCCCCCTCGACGAAGACGCTCACCACGTCGTAGCGCACGTGCTCGAGGCGGCGCTCCCACAGGGCGGCCGCGACGTCGTCCTCGGGGGCGAGGTCGCGCAGCGGATCGAGCAGCAGCACCTCGCAGAGGGCGCGCAGCTCGTCCTCCGTGATGCCAGCGAGCAGCTGGACGCGCCGCACGCCGGCCGCGAAGAGGTTGTACGGGACGAGGTCGAGCGGGTGCGACGGCTCCCACACCGTCCGCCGGCGATGCTCGAAGGCGTACGGCGTCAGCGTCCAGTGGACGAGGCTCCCGTCCGCGCGCAGCGCCTCCACGATCGCCTGGAAGGTCGCGCGGAGCTTGTTGTCCGCGTCCGGGTGGGTCCAGCCGTAGTGACGCACCGCCGGGAGCAGCCGCTCCATGCGGCGGAACACCTCGGTGAGCCGCGTGACCGCGGGATCGTCCGGCTCCGCCTCGCCCGGCTCGTCGTGGGGCACGGGCTCCTCCGCCGCCCGCATCCCGACGGCCGTGGGCGAGTCGTCCGGCGGGGGGCGCTTCGTGCTCTGCGGCGAGGAGCGGCGGGGCACGGACGCGCCGACCTCCTCGAGGACGCGCAGCACCTCTTGCCGCATCTGCGCGGCCGACTCGAAGCGGTTGCGCTTGTCCCAGGCGAGCGCCTTGTCGACGAGGCCGATGACCGAGGCGGGCAGCTCGGGCGCGATCCGCGCGAGCGACGGCGCCGGCGTCGTCGCCGCGAGGATGAACGCCTCGTTGTCCGAGCGCCCCTGGTGGAGGCGCTGCCCGCTGAGCACGGCGTACAGGGTCGCGCCGATCGAGAAGAGATCCGCCCGCCCGTCGACCCCCTCGGTCAGCCCCATCGCCTGCTCGGGCGCCATGAACGAGGGGGTCCCGAGCGCCGTGCCCGCCTTGGTCTTGTCGCCGGGCGCGCCGCGCATCCTCGCCACGCCGAAGTCGAGCAGCTTCACCACGTTGTCCTTCGTGATGAAGATGTTCGCGGGCTTCAGGTCGCGGTGGACGATGCCCTCCGCGTGGAAGCTCTCGAGCGTGAGGAGCACCTCGCCCGCGATCCAGAGCGCCTCGGCGACGGGGAGCTTCCGGCTCTTGCGCTTCCAGAGCTGCTGGACGGTCTCCCCGTCGAGCAGCTCCATCACGAGGAACGGCTCGTCCTGCTCGGTGATGTCGTCGTCGAGGATCGCGACCCGGCCGGGGTGATCGATCTTGTTGGCGACGTAGCCCTCGCGCAGGAACCGCTCGCGGATGCCGACGTCGCGCGCGAACTCGGCGTGAAGGATCTTCAGCGCGGCGCGCGAGCCGTTCCGGTGGTGGGTGGCGGCGTACACGGAGGCCATGCCGCCCACGCCGAGGAGCGAGTCGATCCGCCACTTGTTCTTGACGGTCATCCCGAGGCGGGCGCGCGCCCGCTGCTTCTCATCCGGCGCGTCCGTGACTTCCGAGGGCGGAGGGATGACGGACTCGGGGAGGACGCCACGTGAGGTCATTCGGCCACCGGAAGGCGAGAAATCGTATCACCTCCCCGCCCGCGCCTGGTTCCGGATTTCGGCGGACGGGCGGTGAGCCTTACCGTTCCTGGCGCCAGGCAGGCGCAGGGCGATCGCTGGCACGGTAGCTCTCTCCACCCGCCAGGCGTCCGGCCAGGGGTGCGATGCCGCACGGGCGGCGAGCCGGCCGGGATCACGAGGGCGGACCGCCGGCCGACGTCGGGGGGGTCGCGGGCGCCGCCGCCGGCTTGCCGTTGCCCTGTCCAGCCTCCACGGACGCACGTCACGAGGCGCCGAGCGAAAGCTCGATGGCCAGCGCGTCCACCAGCGAGCGCAGCACCGCCGTCATCCGCGCCACGCGGTCCGGGTCGAGCGCCGGGCGGCGCCGATCGCCGGGCGAGCACACGAGCGCCCGGGCCAGCTCGATCTGGATCGCGTCGACGCCGGGCGCGGCGTGGCGGAGCACGGAGTAGCCGCCCGGAAACGGCGCCTCGACGCCGACGGACAGCCCATGGTCCCGCGCCGCGCGCGCCAGGGCGTCGCGCACCGCCGGGCGCGCGCATCGGCCGTCTCGGGTCCCGAGCACGACGTCCGGCGCGTCCTTCCGGCCTCCGTCGGGGTACGTGTGGACCGCGAGGAGGGCGGCGCGGCCGTGGCGCGCGCACGACGCCGCGAGCTCGGCGGCGACGGCGTCGTGGTACGGCGCGAAGACCTCTGCGAGGAGCGCCTCGACCTCGGCGCGCGATCGCCGGCGCTCCCACCACATGACGCCGGCGCACGAGAAGCGGCGCACGTCGCCGAGCCCCGGCGGGAGCTTGTCTTCATAGGGCGTCGGCACGCGCGGCTCCGAGTTGAGATCGACGACGTAACGGCTCGCCGTGGCGACGACGCGCCGCACGCCCCTGGCCTCGAGCCCCTCGCACACGGCTGCGGCGCCCACGTCGGAGTCGGCCCAGGGCGCGCCCGCGTCGAGCGCGATCGAGGGGAGGCCGAGGCCCCGCGCGGTGAGCGGCTCGAGCCCGAGGCCCGCGTGGGGGACCTCGACAACGACGGGGCCGGGCGCATCGGGGCCCAGGATCTCGAAGTGCGGAGCGGTCATCCTGCCAGGTGCCGGAGTGTGCCGAAGGACGTGTCGTCGCGAGGGGCGAGCGCGTGATGCGCGTGGCGCATGCGGCAGGAGGATACACCGGTCCGGCGAGCGCTCCTCCGCCGTGGAAAGCGACCGGCAACCCCGCCCCCCTTGACGTCGTGCGGGAGGGCTAGCGACACTCCTAGGTCGGCGTTCCTCGTGTCCAGGTGTGATTCCCCGTGAGCGACAACACGTCCATCGCCCAGGCCCTCGCGAAGCTCGACGAGGCCATGCGCCCGAGCCTCGGCGGCAGCGCCGACCCAGCGAGGCGCCGGGTCGCCCAGCGCCTCGCTCAGCTCGCGCGCTGCGAGGACGAGGACCTGCCGGCGTTCTCGAAACGTCACATGCCCGGGCGCACCGTCGAGGAGTCCGGGCTCCGCGCGGCCCGGGACCTCTTGCTGGCGATCGGCGGCATCGCGGAGATGGAGGAGGGCGGGCCCGACGCATGGGCGGCGCTCGCCGAGGTGAAAGGGATCCTGGAGCGCCGCCTGGCCGAGGCGAAGGGGGCGGCGCTGACGCGCAAGGCCGAGGCGGCAGAAGCGGCCGCGGGCCCGCCGCCGCACGTCGCGTTGACATGGCCTCAAGGGACGGCGGCGCCGCTGGCAGGGCCGCTCTCGCCGCCTGCGCCCGCCGTGAGCCCTTCGTCCGCTGTCGCCCCGGCGCCCGCCGTTCCCGTCCCGTTCTCCGCGCCGACGCCGGTCGCCGTGGGGCCGCTGCCGTTCACGCCCGCCGCCGCAGCGGTGCCGGCACCCCCGCTGACGGATGCCACGCTGCCGCCCACGCCGATGCCGGTCGCAGGCGCGCTGCCTTTCGCGTCCACGACGAGCCCGCTCCCGTTCGCGGCCAGGGCGGGGTGGGACCGTCCCACGCCGTCGTCCTCGGCGCCCCGGTACGATTCGGTGCTGCCGTTCCGCCCTCCCCCCTCCTCGGCGGCGCAGGGCTCCGCCTCGGCGCCGCCGCCGGCGGCGCCGGCCGCAGCTCCGCGCGAGGAGCGCGCCTCGATGGGTCCCGAGCTCACGTCCTGGCGCGCGCCGCCCCAGGCCAACCGCGCAGCGCCGTCTTCGGGCGTGGGCGCTGCCACCAGCATCGCCCCGCTCACGCTGGAGCAGTATGCGGGGATGGTGGTGGCCTGCGAGCTCTATCCTCTCCATGCCCAGAACACCCAGAGCCGATATGGGGTGAGGACCCCGGACGAGCGGGCGGCGCTCGACCGCTTCTGGCAGGCGCGGCTCTCGGCCGATCCGGCGCTCGCCGAGCAATGGGAGCGCATGCGGGAGAACGCGCGGAGGTACTTCCGCCAAGGCACCTGACCGCCGGCCCCACGGCCTCGATGGCGCGCCGCCGGGTTACGGGCGCGGCGTGAGCGGTTGACACGAATCGAGGCCCGGCCGAGACTCTCCGTTCACACTCCCCGCGTCGCAAGAGGCAAGACATGCCCACCGCGCTCTACTCCCTCGCGTGCTCGAAGCTCGAAAACATCTCCTTCGTCGGGTTCCGCGGCAAGGAGGAGATATCTCGGCCGTACGAGATCGAGCTGTTCTTCACCGTCCCTGTCGGCACGGCTGTCCAGGATGCGGTCGGCGAGCGGGCCAAGCTCACGATCAGCCGCGGCGAAGACGCGGTCCCGGTCGTGTTCCACGGCGTGATCGCGGGGACGCGGCTGCTCCACCAGACGGCCGAGCGCGCCCTGTACCGGGCGCTGCTCGTCCCCAAGCTCTGGATGCTTCGTCACTTCTGGCGGAGCTTCATCTTCACCGACAAGCAGGTGGACGAGTTCCTGGCCGACACGCTGAAGGCCGGCGGCCTGAGCACGAGTGAATTCCGGTTCTCCGTCATCGGCACGTACCCGAAGGAGGAGTTCGTCGCGCAGTACCGCGAGACCCTCCTCGACTTCTTCCACCGGTGGTGCGAGCGCGAGGGCCTCTACTATTATTTCGAGCAGAGCGACGACAAGCCGAGCGAGGTCCTCGTCATCGCGGACAACCGCGAGCTCCACGACGACTTCCCGGGCGGCGGCCACGTGAGGTACGCGCCGATCCTGGGCGACGACGTCACGGCGCCGCCCGGGCTGCATTCGATGGAGGCCGACGTGCGGTGGCTCCCGAAGACGGTCACCATCGCCGACTACAACTACGCGAACCCGTCGGCTTCCGTGAAGAGCGACAGCGACGTGACCGAGCGCGGCGTCGGGACGATCCGGGAGTATGGCGCTCGCGTGTTCGGCGAGAGCGACGCCAAGCGCATCGCGACGGTGCGGGCCGAATCCATCGGCTGCCGCGAGCGCACGCTCCGCGCGGCGGGCAGCGCTCTCGGGCCGCGGTCAGGCTACCGCTTCACCATCGACGACGGACCGGACGACCTCCCAGACAGCTGGCTCGCCGTGGAGGTGGAGCACGAGGGCTCCCACGCGGGCGTGACGCCCGAGGTGGTCCGCATGACGGGCATCAAGGGCACCGACACGTACAAGATGAAGCTCTTCGCCGTGCCCGCGAGCGCACAGTACCGAGCGCCGCAGTCCACCCCGTGGCCGCGGATCTACGGCTTCGAGAACGGGGCCGTCAGCGGCCCGGCCGACAGCCCTTATGCCCAGATCGACGCCGATGGCCGGTACCTCGTCCGCTTCGAGTTCGACACGAGCGATCTCCCCGACGCGCAGGTGTCGACGCGCGTCCGGATGCTCCAGCCGCACGGCGGAGAGAACGAGGGTTTCCACTTTCCCCTCCGCAAGGGCACCGAGGTGATGGTCGGCTTCCTCGGCGGCGACCCGGACCGGCCGTTCATCGCGGGCGTCGTGCCCAACGCGCACAAGCCGAGCGTCGTCAAGGAGCGCAACCGCACGCAGAACGTGATTCGCACGGGCAGCAACAACCAGATCGTGATGGAGGACGAGCAGGGCAAGGAGTTCATCTTCATCCAGTCCCCCAACAAGAGGACGGGCATCTACCTCGGCCATCCCTCCGGCGATCAATCGAGGATCTTCACCGGGGACGGCGACCAGCCGACGAGCTGGTACTTCACGAACCCCGGCGCCGCGGCGACCGGCGACACGAACGCAGGATCCGACGTCGGCGTGAGCCTCTGGCAGACCACCGACGGCAACTCGGGCCTCTTCGTCGGCGGAGACTCCTGGGTCAACGTCTGGGGAACGCAGAACTGGTTCGTGTACGGCGCCGTATCCCACGGTTACCTGTCGACGTTCACGCTCGACATCGGCGCCGACTCGAACGAGAAGTACCATGCCCGTCGAAATACGGAGATCACCTCCGGCCGGACCGACAAGGTCTTAGCTGGCGGCATGGTGCAGGATATCCACGGCGGGCTGACCCAGACGATCGAGCCTGGAGGGAAGTCGACGGTCACGGGCGGCTGGGAGCACAACGTGACGGCGACGAACACCGACCACTATGGGACGTGGGTGTCCAACATCGACAACAGCTGGACCGCGACCGTCGGTCAGGCCATCTCGGTCACCAGCACGGGCGCGAGCATCGAGATCAAGGCCCCCGCCGGGAACGTCGACGTGAAGGGCCTCGGGGGCCACTGCAACCTCCAGGGCTCGGACAGCATCGAGCTCACGGCGCCCAAGGTGACGGTCAACGGCGTCGACGTGCAGGTGAAGAGCACCAAGTGGTTCGACTGGTATACCCACAAGGGCGCCGCGGGCGTCCTCAAGCTGGACGAAGCGGCGATCTATCAGTCCGCCTATGGCCTGAAGATCGACACCGTCGGGGTCAAGGTCGAGAACGAGTTCTGCAAGAAGATCACGGGCGGGATGTTCCTGCGCGCGTACGCCATGTCGAAGAAGACTGCCCTGTTCGGCATCGCGGACTACGCCATCGGTATCTGGAACGGCGCGTTCAAGAAGGAGTGACTGGCCGGTGAAGGTCTGCAAGCCACTCAAGATCCCGATCCTGACGCGCGTAATCGAGCACCTGCGGAGACCCCAGTTCCACGTCGCCGCGATCATCGGCTTCCCCCTGGACCGCCCGCGGGCGCTCCTCGACGAGCTCGCGTTCTGGCCGGCGGTCACCCCTGATCTCGGGATCGCCGTGCTCGACGAGGGGATCTCCAAGGCTCGCGGGGAGCTGCTCGTCGCCGGACGCTGCTGCACCCCCGGCGGCCGGCCCCTGACCGCGTCGTACGTCCGGGCAAAGGTGGGCGCGATCGACAAGAAGCTCATGGTGATGGGCGATCGCCACCGCCAGTTCGGCTTCGCCACGGAGCCGAAGCCCTTCGCGGAGATGCCCGTCGACTGGGCGCACGCCTACGGCGGCAAGGACTACCCGCGGAACCCCTACGGCATCGGCGCGGAGGACATCGAACGCGACGGCAAGCGCGTGCGACCGCTGCCCAACATCGAGCCGTTCGGCGGCCTCCTCGGCTCGAACAGCGACCAGCCCGAGTCCTTCGCGCCGATGGACATGAGCTTCGCGCCGCGGCGCGCGCGGGCAGGGACGTTCGGGCGCGACTACGTCGAAAAGTACGCGCCGGGCCTGCCCCCCGACCACGACCCCACCGTGTACAACGCCGCGCCCGAGGACCAGTGGATCCCCGGTTTCTGGCGGGGCGACGAGCGCTTCCTGGTGGAGAACATGAACCCGTCGAGCCCCCGGATCGAGGGAGAGCTGCCGGGCCTCGTGGCGCGGGCGTTCGTGACCCATCGAGCGGCGGACGGCGAGCGCTTCGTCGAGATCGGCCTTCGCTGCGACACGGTCTGGCTCTTCCCCACGGCCAGGATCGGCGCCCTGATCCTGCACGGCTGGATGCTCGTCGCCGCCGACGACGCGCGCGACATCGTCCACCTCGTCGTCGCATGTGAGGAGCCCGCCGCGCCCCGGCCGATCGAGCACTACCAGCAGGCCCTCGTGCGCAGGCTCGACAAGGACAAGGGGTCGCTGAACGATCTGAGCGACAGCGACCTCATGCCCACGCGCGCGTCCGGCGTGGTCGCCAACATGGACCTCGGGCCGATAGGCCAGTGGCTGAAGCCGGACCTGATCGCGATGCAGAACGAGCGGCGCGGCGCCGAGCGCCGGCGCCAGGAGCGCGTGGCCGAGTGCGCGGCGCAGGGGATCGATCCTGCGCTGTACGGCCTCGCCGAGCCGCTCCCGACCATCGCGCTCCCGCCGACGGACGACCTCGACGCCATGGCGCAGTACCTCCTCACGATCGAAGCGCAAGTGGCCGAGGAGGAGGAGAAGGCGAAGAAGGCCGCGGAGGACCTGAAGGCGGAGCACCGGGCAGCGATGGGCGCCGCCGGGTTCGACCCGGCCGCGGAGCAAGGCGAGCTCACCGGCGGTCCACCGACCTTCCGCGCGAAGGCGCACCTTCGACAGCAAGCCGAGCTCGCGAGGGTCGCGCGGGCGGCCGGCGAGCCGGACCTCGAGCTCGAGGCGAAGCTCGCGAGCCCCGCGTTTCACGAGGAGCTCCTCCGGCTCGAGGGGCTGACGCGCACCGGGTACCAGCAAACAGCCCACCTCGCGCCCGCGGCTCCGCCGATGACGGAGGAGGCGGTGGAGATCGCGCGCGCGTTGATCCAGGTGGCGCGGGACGCAGGCGAGCCCCTCGCGGACCGCGACCTCACCGGCGCCGATTTCCGCGGGATGGACCTCACCGGCATGGACTTCTCGCGGGCGTTCCTCGAGGGCGCCGATCTGCGCGACGCCGACCTCTCGGGCGCCAGCTTCGAAGGCGCCGTGCTCACCCGGGCCGACCTGCGCGGCGCCAGCCTCAAAGGCACGCGGCTCGTCGGCGCCAACCTCGGCGCCGCGAACCTCGAGAGGGCCTCCTTCGAGGGCGCCGATCTGTCGCAGGCCGTCCTGATGGGCGCGCGCGTGGAGGGCGCGAGCTTCGCCCGCGCCACGCTCACGGGCGCCGACGTGCTCGAGACGAGGTGGATCGGCGTGGACCTCGCGGGAGCACGGCTCGACCAGTGCACCTTCCTCCGGGCCGATTTCACGGGATCGAACGTCACGGCCGCGCACCTCGTGCAGACGACGTTCATCGAGTGCCAGCTCGATCGTGTGGACTTCTCGGGCGCCGATCTCCAGCGCGCCTGCTTCGTCACCTGCAAGGGGGAGGACGCCCGCTTCGTTCGTGCCCGCATGAGCGAGGCGGTGATCGGTCACAAGAGCGAGCTCCCGCGCGCCGACTTCACCGACGCCGTGATGGAGAAGTGCTGCCTGCGGACGACCGCGCTGCCCGGCGCGAAGTTCGTCGCCGCCAGGATGGTGATGGCCGATCTGTCGGAGTGCGACGCCAGCGCGGCCACCTTCGATCGGGCGATCCTGAGCAGCGCGCTGTTGATCCGGGCGCGGCTCGACGGCGCGTCGCTGCGCGGCGTGAACCTGACCGAGGCGATCCTGTCGAAGTCCAGGCTGGCCGGCGCTGATTTCACCGGCGCCCAGCTCACACGCGCGGACTTCAGCCGCGCCATCGGCGACCGCGACACGCGCTTCACCGACGCCGTCGTGAAGTTCACTCGCTTCGATCAAGGGGCAACGAGGCCCGCGCCGTGAACCGTGACCAGCTCATCGACGCCATCCGCCACGGCACGGTGGTCCAGGGGGACATCTCGGGCCTCGACCTCTCGGGCGCCGACATCTCCGGCGGCGTCTTCGACCGCGTGCGCTTCCCCGCGCGGATGGCCGGCGCGCAGCTCAAGGAGGCGAGCCTCAACGAGTGCGACCTGTCCGCGTGCGACCTCTCGGGCAGCGACCTGCACATGGCGACGGTCTTCCGCAGCAAGCTCGACGCCGTCAGCTTCTCGAGCGCGAAGCTGATCTGCGCGACCTTCGTCGAGTCGCCGGCGCCTCGGGCGAGCTTCGCGGGGTGCGAGGCGCCGCTCGCCACCTGGACGAACTGCGTGCTCTCGGGCAGCTCGTTCGAAGGAGCCAACCTCGACCGCGCCAACGTGCTCGAGTGCGGCCTCGACCGCACGGACTTCCGGCGTGCCAACCTCGACCGCGGGACGTACTACAAGCTGGACCTCGCGACGGCGCTGCTCGACGGCGCCAATCTCACGCTCACCACGTTCGTCGAGTCGAGCCTCGGAGCCCGCTCCTTCGCGGGCACGAAGCTCTTCCGAACGCAGTTCATGCGCGGCAGCGTGGCCGGATCGAGCTTCGCCGGGTGCGACGCGACCCAGTGCAACTTCACGGCCGTCGACGTCGGGGGCTGCGACTTCTCGGCGGCCATGCTGACCCAGGCGCTGTTCGGCCAGGCGCGCGGCGCCAAGGTCAAGTTCACGCGCGCGAAGCTCCAGAACGCCATCTTCGAGCGCGCGAACCTGCCCGGCGCGGACTTCGCGGACGTCGACCTGACGGAGGCTTACCTGGCGAAGGGGGCGTTTCCGGGCGCGCGCTTCGTCGGCGCGACGCTCAGCTACGCTGACTTCTCCCATTGCCAGTTGAACGGCGCCGACTTCAGCAGGGCTTCGATGTTTCGCACGAAGCTGCACCGCGCGGCGCGCGACGGCGCCGTCATCCCGGGCGGCGACTGGCTCGGCGACGACGCCGAGGTCGCCGCGCTGGAGGACTGGAAGGCGCGCCCCGGGGCCGATCGGACGGCCCGCTGATCCCGAGGTAACGCATGCACGCGACGAACGTCAAGAGCCAGGAACTGCACGAGATCGCCCCATACGAGGAGCGCCCCTCGCTCGAGCAGCTCGTCGACCTCGACGCGCGCCCGACGCCCGAGCCCCGAGGTGACGCCGGCAGAGCCGGCTTCAGCGCCGACCCGCCGGCGCTCGCCTACGGCACCGCGCTGGACGGCGGCGAGCTCGCCGTCCAGCTCGACGGCGGTCCCCGTCCCGCGCGGCGGGCCAAGAGCTGCCTCGTCTCCGTCACGCCGGGCGACCGGGTCCTGTGCTCGGTCTCCGCCGACGCCGTGTACGTGCTGGCCGTGCTCGAGAGCGCCGGCGCCGGGCCGACCCGCGTGGTCGCGGACGGCTCCCTCGAGCTGCAAGCCGGTGGGGAGATCGCCATCAGCGGCGCCTCGCTCCTCATGCGCGCGAGGTCCGCGAGCGTCATGATCGAGGAGCTGAAGATCCTCGGCCGCTCCGTCGAGGCGAGCTTCGCGGAGAAGGCGACGTTGTTCGCCGAGCGCGTCGAGTCGCGCGCCTCGCGCGTGCTCCAGCGGGCGAAGCAGGCGTTCCGCTTCGTGACCGACATCGAGCAGGCGCGCGTGGGCAACTACGACCTGCGCGCCGAGAACCTCGCCGCGATGCGCGGTGAGAACACCATCGTCTCCGCGCGGGTGCTCGCGAAGCTCGATGGCGAGCAGGTCAAGATTGGTTGAACGGTCCGATGGGATGAATGGAGGACGCGATGCTGGCAAAGACGCAGGCGGGTGGGATGAATTTCGCGTTTCCCGACGTGTGTTTGACCCCGACCCCAGCGGGACCGGTGCCCATCCCCTATCCCAACATCGCGCTCGAGCCGACGAACATCGCCTTCGTGCCGAACGTGCTCATCACCTGCGCGCCCGCTCACAACATGACGACGATCGCGCCGATGACCAACGGTGACAACGCCGGCGTCGCGTTGGGCGTGGCCTCGGGAACGGTGATGGCGCCGCAGCGGAACCTGACCGGGGCCTTCACCGTCATCGTCGGCTGCGCGCCGGTCACCCGGCTCACGAGCCTATCGATGCAGAACAGCACGGACGCGTTCGGCGCCAAGATCGTGCCCAGCGTGACGAACACCATCGTGCTGTCGCCGTGACGTGGGCGCGGCGCCGCGCCTCATCTCCCGGCCCTCGCCTCGAGGTCGGTGCGCGCGCCGGACGGGCCCCGGAACAGGACCCATAGCCGCGGCACAGGGGACGGCGAGGGCGGGGGCACCGCGGGGTCGACGATCGCGGCCGACCCGCCGCAGTACTTGCACGTCACACGGCGCACCCCTTCGGGCGCGTCGAGCGGCGCATGGCAGCGGGGGCACTCGAGCGCGATCACGGCGGCGCCACGGGACGCGCGTGGCCGGTCCCGGTCAACGATGAGCGCGACCACGCCGCGCGGCATCGCGCGCCGGACGAGCGCGGGCATCTCGCCCGAATGGCTCACGCCGCACGTGCACGTGTAGCCGCCGCCGCGCCACCGGGGTTCGACGAGAGCGCCGCACGCGCAGATCGGGTGGCCGGGGCCGGCGACGAGGTTGGCGGGCGTGTCGTCGTCGGGCCGGAGCCGCTCGCCGGGGGCGTCGGCGCGCTCGATGCCGACCTCTTTGAAGGGGTTGAGGGGGGCGATCGGCGGCCGGCCGACCGCGCCGCCCTCGGGGTCGGGGCCAGCCATGTCGGCGACCGCATGCGCGTGCCGGAGCGCGGTGCGCCAGAGCAGGGCGGGGAGCTCCTGCGTGTGGCCACACGTCGGGCACACCGCGCGGCCGTCGTCCGCGAGCGAGGCGAGCGGCACGCGGCTGGAGCAGCCCGCGCACGCCCACGCGAAGGCGACATGGCCCCAGTACGCATCGTCGATGCGCCGCACCACCTCGACAGGTGCGGACGGGTCGTCACGGCACACGCTGCACGCCTTGTGGCGCGTCGGCACGACGCGCCCGCACCGGGGGCAGATGCGCAGCGCATTCGCGGCGACGTTCGGCGTCGGATCGCCGGGCCCGAGCGCCAGCTCCGCGATGGCCGCCTCCGCGATCCCCGCCTCCTCCGCGATATCCGCTGGCGGGACCGGCCGGCCGCAGTTGCGGCACAGCAGCGCCCCCCCGCTGTATCGGGTCTTGCAAAACGGGCACGTGGCCATGCGGCGAGTGTACACGAACGGTTCTGCGTGGGCCGCGACGCCGCGAGCGCGCGTCCGGCCGGACACGGTCGCCGCCCTGAAGTGCGGGACGAACACGGACACGATCCGTACGCAGAGGCGCTGGCGAAGGTGCGCACGCTGCGCGAGGTCCACGGCGTGCTCGAATCCGCTCCCGGAGATCGCTGGCGGGACCGCTGGTACGCGGAGCTAGAGCGACAAACGGGTTGAAACCACGAGAAAAAGCAGGAATTTCACAGGGAGACGGGGAGGCGGGGAGCGAGAGACGGCAAGAGAAAGAAATTCATTCTTTCTTCCTCCCCGCCTCCTCGCCTCCCTGTGAAAATTCTCCGGGTTTCAACGTGCTCGGTGTTCTAGGACGGCCCGGCAGGGCCCACGAGCGCGCGGCAGCGCGCGTCGTCGAGCACGGGGCGCACGCCGCGGTTCGACGGAAAGAGCGCGTTGAGGCGCGCTGTGACCGCTGGATCGCCCGTGAAGACGTCGATCTGCCGTCCGACGACCTTGATACCGCGATCCTCGGCGACGAAGCACCCGTCGTGTCGGCCCCCACCGGGGAGCGGCAGCCCGACGAGCTCGGGCACGAAGAGGGACGTGCCGAGCGGAATGACGCTCGAGTCGACAGCGACCGTGCGCAGCGGCGTGATCGGGCGCCCGGTCGCGCCGCGGCCATACGGGAACCGCCGCGGATCGAGCCGCTCGAAGCAGACCTGCTGGCCAGTGCGCGGGCAGACATCGGCGCACGCGCAGCCGCGTCGCGCGAAGCTCACCGTGTCACCCGAAGCGAGCCGGCCGCTGCCCTGGACGCAGACCTGGTCGTGGAACGCGCGCGGGACGCTCGAGAGCGGCGCGCAGGCGGCGTCGTAGAGGACCGCATCCTTCGGCCCTCCGCCCTCGCTCGGGAAGTCGTAGTAGGTGTTCCGGAACATCCCGGGCGCGAGCCCCGGCGCCGCCTTTGGCGCCGCGCGCGCGGGCCGGCCGTGCTCGCGCACGAGGATCACGGGGTCGCCCTGCGCCGGGGCCGCGCCCGCGGCGCCGCCCAGATCGGCCTGCGCCGCGCCGCGCGCCTCGCCCGGCGCGCCGTCGACAGCGGCGCTGGCGCGCCGGTCGCGATCGCCGTCGTCCGGGGAGGGCTCGTGGAGCCAGCCGCCGCCTCCGCGCGCGATCTGCGGCTCGCTCGAGCCGTCGTGGACCCAGTCCGCGCCCCCCTTGGTCGCGCACCCCGCGGGGAGCGCGAGCAGGAGCGCATGGATCCCGCCGAGGACGAGCGCTCGCGCGCGTGCCGCGCTCGTCAAAAGGCGCCTCCGAGCCGGGCGAGCTCCCGGATCGCCGCGGCGGCGACGTCGGCGCGCGCCCAGAACGCGGCGGGTGAGCCGGCGCTCTCGGGCGCAGCGCCGGCCGCGATCACCACGGGCGCGGAGTCGCCCGCGCCCGGCTGGCCAAGGCGGCTCGCGACGAGCCGCAGCGGCTCGACCACCAGCGCGAACGCGATGTCCGAGCCGAGCGGCGCCAGCGCGGTCTTCATGGACGGGACCTCGCCGAGGCGCTCTCCCTGGAGCGCGCCGACCACGCTGCGGAGCCCCGCGCCCGGATCGTTGCCGACGGACGCGAAGAGGCCGTCGTCGCGGACCAGGTAGAGCAGCTCGATCGACGACGGCGGAAGCGACGCTCCCTGCGCGGCGGGCCCGCCCTTTCCGCCCTGCGGCCCCTTCCGCGCCGGCGCCCCTCCCGCGCCAGCGGGCGCGCTCGCCCCGGCGGTCCGCTCGAACCGCACCCGCCGGACGTCGCCGTCGAGCAGCGGAAGCGCCGCCTTGCCCGCGGAGACCCGGAGCCCCTCGCGCTGCAGCGCAGCCTTGAACGGCGGGAGCTCCGCGGTCCCGAGGAGATCCTGGATGGAGGCCTCGAGCTTGGCCCGGTCGCCCACGGCGGCGCGCACGAACGCCGTGGGACCCGCGCCGTCGAAGCGGAGCCCGCCGGCGAACCAGTCGCCGCGCGCGTCCGACGCCGCGCGGATCGCGGCGGCGACCCGCTCCCGCTCCGCGGCCGGGAGGTCGCCCTCGACGAGCCCAGCGAGGGCGTCGACGAGCCTGGGCACGTTCTCGGCGCGCGTCGCGGCCCGATCGCGGACGAGGATCCCGACGAGCGCGTCGGCGGGCAGATCGAGCAGCGGCTTCACGTCGCCGACGGCGAGATCGGCCGACGCCTTCGACGCCGGGCCGCCCCCTGCCTTCGGCGTTCCGGAGACGCGCAGGTGCGCGTTCTCGTCCAGCACCAGCGTGAGGCGCGCTCGCTCGAGATCGCCGAGCATCGCGAGCGCGCCCTCGATCATCGGACCGAGCGGCACCGCGGTGGCGCGCGGCGCGCCGTCGGGCCCGCGCGCCTTGTCCCAGGCGCTCCGAGCCGCCTTGAGCACCGGGCCCTCGAGCGCGGCCCTCGGGAGCTCGACCGCGAGATCCTCCTTCGGCACCTGCGCTTGCGGCATCGTCCGCGCGACGTAGGGGCCCAGGGAGATCAGGTCGCCCGGCGTCTCCGCGACGAGCAGGTAGTTGCCGAGGACGCCGAGGGCCACCGGGCTCGCGCCCTGGAGCTGGAGCGGCTCGAGCAGCGCGATCGCGGTCGCCGCGTCGGGCTTCGCGCGGAAGCGCGCCCCCTCGCCTCGCGTGAGCTGGTCGATGAAGCGTCCCCCGTCCTTCACGTGGATGCCGAGCGCGGCCCGCGGGCGCGCCCCGTCCGCGGCCTCCACGGCCGCGCCGAGCACCGGCACCCCGCCGTCGATCTCGGACGCGACGGTGATGGGCAAGCCGAGCAGCGACGCCGCGAGGGCGCCGGCGCTGCTCGGGAGGAGCGCCGCCGAGCCGCCGATGAGGGCGCGCGCCTTGGCCCACGTGGCGTCCGGCGTCGGGAGGAACGCCTCGGCGATGAGCCCCGCCGGCGCGGGCACGGGGCTCAGGGCCGCGGCGCCGGCGTCGGACGGCGCGCCAGGCGATTTGCAGCCCAGCGCGCCCGCGCTCAGGCCGAGGACGATGGCCAGGAGCGCCGCAGCGCCGCGGCGCACGGCAGAGGTCGATCGCGCGATCACGACCCGAACGGTAGCGCCTTCCCGCCGCGATCGACCACGAACCTGCAAAATCGCCGCGCGCAGCGCGGCAGCTGCTCCATCACTTCTGCGCTGGTCCCAGGCGGCCTCAGCGGAAAGCTGCGGAGCAGGCGCACCGCTGCGGTAAGCTCCAGTCGATGCCTCGCCCCGGCTACGACAGCGTGGTGCTCATCACCGGCTTCCCCAAGTTCATCGCGCGGAAGATGCTGCAGCACATCCTCGCGTCGGAGCCGCGCACGCTCGTGGTTGCCGTCGTGATCGCGAAGTCGTCGGCGCAGGCCAGCGCGGAGCGGGACGCGCTCCCGGCGGCGGACCGCGAGCGCCTCGTGCTGCTCGAGGGGGACGTCGCGGCGATGGATCTCGGGCTGTCGGGCGCCGAGTTCCGGCAGCTGGCCCGCGAGGTCGACCGGATCCATCACCTCGCGCACGTGGGCCACGCCGGGGCCGACCGGAGCACCGCCCACGCCGTGAACGTCGTCGGGACGGCCGAGGTGATCGAGCTCGCCCGCGCCTGCACCTCGCTCCGGTGCCTCGTCCATCAATCGACCGCGTTCGTCGCGGGGGACCGGACGGGGATGGTGTACGAGGACGATCTCGAGGCCGGCCAGGCGTTCCGCAACCCCGTGGAGGAGACGCGGATGCGCGCGGAGGTGCTCGTGCGGCGGGCGATGCGCCACGTGCCGGCGGCGGTCGTCCGGCCGACCACGGTGGTGGGCGACGCGACGACCGGGGAGATCGACCGGCTCGACGGCCTGTACCTCCTGGTGCTGCTCATCATGGCAGCGCCGGCCGACATGGCGATCCCGATGCCCGGCCGCGGCGACGTGCCGCTCAACATCGTCCCGATCGATCACGTCGTCCGCGCGACGCACGCGATCGGCCTGAACCGCCTCGCGCCGGGTCGCACGCTCCACGTCACCGATCCGCACCCGCTGTCGGCGCGGCGGGTCTTCGATCTCATCGCGCGGGCGAGCGGCCGCCGCGCCGCGCGCGGTCACATCCCGTCGAACCTCGCCAAGGCGCTGCTCCGTACGCCCGGGATCGAGCGCTTCGTCCGCAGCCCGCGCGCGTTCGTCGAGCAGCTGATGACCCCGGTCCGCTACGACGCCCGGAACGCAGATCTCGTGCTCACGGCCGCGGGGATCGCGTGCCCGCCCTTCGAGTCGTACGTCGACGTGCTCGTCGGCGCCGTCCAGGAGCGCGTCCGCGAGCGGCGCGAGCGCCAGGAGATCGAGGTCAGCGCGGACGCCGAGCCCGACATCGAGGATCCGCTGTCGTGAGGGGCGCAGCCCGCCCCGCAGCCCGCGCGGAGATCCCGGAGCGCCGCACGGCGTCCTGCAGCGCCCCGCGGCGGCGAGCGCCGGCGCGGCCCCTCTCCGCCGCGTCGCGGCGCGCCCTCGCGGCGCTGCTCGCGGCGCTGCTCGTGGCCGAGGCGCTCGGCTGCAGCGCGACGCGCGAGCACGTCGCGCCGCCCGCGCCCGAGGTGGGATCCGCGCCGCCCGCGCCTTCGCCCCCGCCGCGCCCCGCAGAGACCCCCGCCCCGGAGACAGCCGCGCCGAGCCCCGCGGAGGCCGCGCCGGCGCGCCCGCCAGAGCTGGATCTGCTGCGCCCCGAGGACGGGGCTTACGCCCACTTCTTCGCGGCGCTCCGCGCGCTCGAGCAGGGTCGCCGCCGGGATCACGTGCGCATCGCCTGGCTCGGCGACTCGCACGCCGCGGCGGACTTCTGGAGCGGCGCGGTCCGCGCCGCGCTGCAGCGGCGCTTCGGCGACGGCGGGCTCGGCTTCGTGCACCTCGGCTATGCCGCCTACCGCCACAACGGCGCGCGGCTCACGGCCGACGGCAAGTGGCGGACCCGCCCGAAATCTCCGGGCGGCTCCACGCCGGCCGACGACGGCGTCTTCGGGCTCGGGGGCATCCTCTTCGGCGCGCAGACGGCCCCGGTGCGCGCGGAGATCTCGCTCACCTCGGCGGCGCCTTCTGCGCGGCTGCTCTGGGACGTGTGCTTCCGCCCGAGCGCGCCGACCGACGAGGTCGCGGTGACGATCGAGGGCGGCCCGAGCGAGGTGCTCCGCGCGGCCGCGGGCGAGGCGCCCGGGGCGCTGCAGCACACGCGGCTGGCGAGCGTGGGCGCGGTGAAGCTCGGCGTCACGCCCTCGGGCGGGGCCGAGCTCTGCGGGCTGGTCGTCGAGCGCGATCCCGAGGCCGGGGCCGGGGTGGTGCTCGATACGCTCGGCATCAACGGCGCCCGCCTGGGGACGCCGCTCCGGTGGAGCGAGCTCGCCTGGGCCGCCGAGCTCGCGCGGCGCTCGCCGGAGCTCGTCGTGTTCGGGTACGGCACGAACGAGGCGGGCGACGTCACCACGGATCCGTCCCTCTACGCGAAGCAGCTCGCCGAGCTGCTCGCCCGCGCCCGCAGGGTCGAGCCCGACGTCGACTGCCTGGTGCTCGCGCCGACGGACCGGAGGGACACGCCGGAGCGCACGCCCGTCGTCCGAGACGTCCTGCGCGACGCGGCGCGGGAGGGCGGCTGCGCGTTCTGGGACACGTACCAGGCGATGGGCGGGAGGGGCTCGATCGAGGCCTGGTACCGCGAGCGCCCGCCGCGCGCGTCGCGCGACGGCGTCCACCTGACCTTCCGCGGCTACCAGGAGCTCGGCGTGAAGCTCTCGAACGACATCCTGGAGCGCTATCGCCCCTGACGAGCGTCGCCGGCTTTGGGGTCGGTTCGACGCCGACGGCTGGCGGCCGGCCCGGTGGCCTTGCTCGTGCTTTCCGCTGTCGTTGCTCGATCGGCGTGAAGGCTTCTCACGCGCGATGGGCGAAGGGGGCACATGCTTCATGCCGGGGACGTTGCAGGAGGTCGCTTCCGGCTGATCCGGCAGATCGGCGCGGGTGGGATGTCGAGCGTGTGGTGGGCGCGCCATGAGCTCATCGGCCGGGACGTGGCGCTCAAGCTGTCCCCGGCGCTCCGGGACGAGCAGGTCGTCGGGCGCTTCATCCGGGAGGCGAAGATCATCGGCAAGTTCCAGCACCGGAACATCGTCGGCGTCGTCGACGCCGGCGAGCTCCAGGACGAGGGCTACCTGTTCCTGGCCCTGGAGCTCCTGCGGGGCTCGCCGTTCGCTGACCGCCTCCAGCCGAACCGGCCGCTGCCGCCCGAGGAGGTGGTGCCCGTCCTCATCGAGGTGTGCTGCGGGCTCTCGGCCGCCCACGCCGAGGGCGTCGTGCACCGCGACATCAAGCCGGAGAACATCATGATGGCGACGGTCCCCGGCGAGGGGATCGTGCCGAAGATCGTCGACTTCGGCATCAGCCAGCTCACGGGCGCGGGCGACGCCATCACCATCGACGGACAGCTGCTCGGAACGCCCTCGTACATGAGCCCGGAGCAGGCGCTCGGCAAGCGCACCATCGACGCGCGCGCCGATCTCTGGGCGGTCGGCGTCATGCTCTACGAGGCGCTCAGCGGCGCGCAGCCGTTCACGGGAGGCAACCACCACGCGGTCCTCCGGCGCATCCTCGAGACCGAGCCCGCGCCGCTGCCGAGCTCGATCCCGCCGCGCCTCCGGAAGATCACCGGCCGGTGTCTCGAGAAGGACCCGGCGCGGCGCTACCCGGACGCGGCCTCGCTGCGCGCGGATCTCCAGGCCGCGCTCGACGATCTCGGCGCGAGCGCGCCCGCGCCGATCGTGATCCTCTCGCCGCCGGCCTCTGGCTCGCGGCCCGGGGAGGTGACGCGAGCCCGCGGCGCGCTCGCCGCGCCCCCGAGGCTCGCCGTTCGCGCCCTCGAGCGGCTCTGGACCCGGGCGCCACGGGCGCCTCGATGGCGGGAGGCGACGACGATCGGGCGCACGCAGGGGGCCGCCGCCCCGCAGGGCGCGGCGCGCCGCGCGAGGACGATCCTGGCGATCCGGCTCGCGGGCGCCGCGGCGCTCGCGGCGGCGCTCAGCTCGGCCGCGCTGCGGGAGCAGGCGGACGCGGGGCCCGAGAGCGCGGCGCGCGAGAGCCTCCGCCCCGTGCTGGCCACGGCCTTCGCCGGCAGCGGCGCCGCCTGGCGGCGCGGCGCCAGCGCGCCCGAGGCGACGAGCGGCGACGCACCGCCACGGAACGCGGCGAGCCGCGGCGGCGCGCCGGGCTCGCCCGAGCGCGCCTCGAGGGACCCGGGCAGCGACGACGTCTCGTCGGCCTACGAGGACAAGCCCCCGCGCTGGCAAGCGCCGCGCGGGCCATCTCGACCCCGCATCACGAGCCCCGGGTTCTGATGACCAGCGCCGCACCGATCACCGCTCCTCGCCGACGCCGCTGGCGGCGCGCCGCTGCGCTCGGGCTCGTCTGCTGGGCGCTGCTCTCGCCCTCCTGGCTGCACGCGCAGGACGACAGCGCGACGCGCGCGCTGAGGCTCCAGTTCGCGCAGGGGCTGACGCTCGAGATCGCGGGGCGCTGGGCCGACGCGCTGGACAGGTTCGAGGCGATCGCCCGCCGGCGGCCGACGGCGAACGTGACGTACCACATCGGCCTCTGTCACGAGCGGCTCGGCCGGCTGCGCACGGCCGAGCGGACGTACCTCAACGCGCGCGCGATCGCGGACGCGGACGCGGACGCGCGGAAGGCGTCGCCGGGGGTGCTCGCCGAGATCGACGCGCGCCTCGAGGACCTCGAGGGACGGATGCCGAGGATCGTGCTGAACCTCGCCGGCGCGACCGACGGCGTGACCCTGCTGCTCGACGGCGAGGTGACGAAGCCGTCGCGGGCAATCCGGGTCGATCCGGGCCCCCACGTCGCCGTGGCGCTCCGGCACGGGATCCCCGTCGCCGCGAGCGCCTTCTCGAGCCACGAGCGCCGAACCAGGTTCGTGACGCTGACCGTTCACCCCGGTGCGCTCCGCGTGTCCAGCGTGTCGCGCCCCTGAGCTCGCCGAGCCGGCGCCCCACACCGAGCTCCCCACACCCCAGCACCTGTGTGCGAGCTGAGGGGGCCCGCGCCCCTCGCTCCGGACATGATCGCGCAGCGGTGGCGCGCCTTCGCGGAGCGCCCTCGCCGCGCGGCCTGCGGCTCGTCGCGGACGTGTGCCCGGCCGCGCGCGCAGCGCCCACACGCGGGCGAGATCTCGCGAGCACGTGGCATTTCGCCGCACGCGCGGCGCTGGCCCGACCGTCCAGCGCCCGCTTGGATCCCACGCGAGGCCCGCCTGACAGGGCGCTCCGGACACGCCCAAACTCGCCGAGTCGTCGGCCGTGAACGCTGGATCCAGCTTCTGACGTCCTGATAGCATGCGAATCCCATGGCGCTCGACAGGCCGCCCGGTGCGGGCTCTGCTTCGCGACTCGGCAACTATGAGCTGCTGAGAGAGCTCTCCGGCGGTGGCATCGGCTCCACGTGGCTGGCGCGAGCGTCCTCCGACGAGGGCGAGGCGAAGAGCGCGCCGCCCGTCACCATCCTGCGCATCTACCGGCACCTCACGAAGAAGGCCGAGACCGCCGACAGCATCCTCCGCGAAGCCGGGATGGCGCAGCAGGTCCGCTTCTCCAACGTGCTCTCGGTGCTCGACGCCCGCATCGCCGACGGCGAGGTCTTCATCGTCTCGGAGTACGTGGAGGGCGAGCCGCTGGGCGCCCTGGTGCCTTTGGCCGGCGCCGAGGGGCTGCCGCCGCCGGTGTCCCTCCGGATCGCGATCGACGTGCTGCGCGCGCTCGCGTCCGCGCACACGGCGCAGCCGGCGCCGCTCGTTCACGGCGAGCTGAACCCGACCCACGTCTCCGTCGGCATCGACGGCGTTACCCGGGTCGGCGGGCTCGGCGTCGCGCGGGCCATCGCCGGGCTCGCGCCCATGGGGACGAGGAACCCCGATCGGCTGGCCTATGCCGCGCCCGAGCGGGTCAAGGCGATGGCAGCGCACGCGGAAGCCCCGCTCGATCCGCGCGCGGATCTCTTCTCGGTCGGCGTGGTCCTCTGGGAGCTGCTCGCGCGGCAGCGGCTGTTCTCGTCGAAGCTCGAGGCCGCGGTCATCCAGAAGGTGCAGTCGGCGCCGATCCCGCAGCTCGCTGGGCTCGCCGGGGGCGCCGTCCCGGCCGAGGTCGTCGATGTCGTCCAGACGGCGCTCGAGCGCGATCCGGCGCGCCGCTTCGAGAGCGCCTCGGCGATGCTCGCGGCGCTGGAGGCCGCGGGAGCAGGGCGGATCGCCGGGGAGGTGGACGTGGCCGCGGCGGTGAGCAGGCTGGCCGGCAAGACGATCGAGCCGCGCAGGACGATGATCGCGGCGGCCATGGCGAGCCCCGCTGGCGCGGACGAGCCGCGGCCGCCGCCGCGCGCGCGGGGGATGACGCTTGTGGGCGTGGCGATGCCCGCGGCCGACGGCGCGCTCTCCCCCCGCGTCGACAGCCCGCGTCAGGCGATCACCGCGCCGTCGCCGCGCGCGCGCGGCGCGACGCCTGGCGCGCCGCCGGTGGCCGCGGGCGGCGCGAGCGCCGCGAGCCAGGTGCGCCCGACAAGCGGCGCGACGGCGACGAAGGACGCCGCCGCGCCGAAGAACGGCCTGGCGGCCAAGCCAGCGGCCGGCGCAGGCGCGTCGAACGGCGCAGGACCTGCGGGCGCCGATGCGGCACACGCCAGCGTCGACACCGGGTGGGGCTCGGTGGACGAGGTCCCCGCCCGCGACCTGCCCGGGCCGCGGCGTCCCGCACAGACCCTTCCGCGGATCGAGGTGTCGGGCCAGGGGACGGAGGACCGCGCCGCCGCCGGGGCGAGCACCGAGCGCGCCGCAGCGACGGGGGCGGCCACGGCGAAGGAGCAGCCGCCCGCGCGGCCGGCCGCGCCGCGCCCGGGCGATCTGGGCGACCCCGTCGGGGCGGCGCGGGCGACGCCGACGCCGGCCGAAGGGACGGCGCCGAAGCCGCCGACGCCGGCCCTGGGAGGGCCGTCCCCGAGGCCACCTCGCCCGCCGCCGCCGGCTCGCGCGGCGTCGCCGGCGCAGCCCGAGACGCACGGCAAGGTCGCCTCTGCAGCGCCTGCCGCCGTCGTGCCGGCGTTCGCGCCGAGCCCTCCGACGCCTCGGGTACCTGTGCCGCCGCCGGCCGCTGCGACGCGCCGCACGCCCGTGGTGCCCGCCGTGACGCCAGCGCCACGCGCGGCCGCCACGCCCGCGCCGCCGCTGGCGACGGCCACGAGCCGCGCGCCGGTGACACCGTCGGCGCCCCTCCCGCCCGCTGCGCCCGCGCCGGCCGCGTCGGCTGCGCCCTCTCAGCCGCTGCCCCCCGTCGCGCCCGCGTCGGCCACCGCGCCTGTCATCCCTGTCGCAGCGAAGACCCCGCCGCCCCCGCCGGCGGCGGCCGCGCCTCCGGGCGGGGCGCCTGCGGTGGCTGCGACGCAGGAGGGCGCGCGCGGCAACGGTCCGGCATCGACCTCCAGCAGGACGGTCGCCACGCCGACCGGGATGCAGGGCCCGAACAAGCTCTGGGGTCGCGCGGCGTCGGCCGTGGACCAGCTGGGCCCGGGGAGCACCCTCGGCCGCTACGAGATCCTCATGCCGGTCGCCAAGGGCGGCATGGCGGCCGTCTGGGCCGCGCGCCTCCAGGGCACCCGCGGCTTCAGGAAGATCGTCGCCATCAAGACGATGCTTCCCGACGTCTCCGACGACCCCGACTTCGAGTCGATGTTCCTCGACGAGGCGCGGGTCGCGGCGCGGATCCGGCACCCCAACGTGGTCGAGATCCTCGACCTCGGCGAGGAGGACGACGTCCTCTACATCGTGATGGAGTGGGTCGACGGCGAGACGGCCGGCACGCTGCAGAAGGCCGCGAAGCGGCTCGGGGGCATCCCGCAGCGGATCGTGCTCCGCATCGCCTCGCAGATCTGCGCGGGGCTCCACAACGCGCACGAGCTCCGCGACGACAGCGGCGTGCTGCTCGACCTCGTCCACCGGGACATCTCGCCGGCGAACGTGCTCATCTCGACCGCCGGGTTCGTGAAGATCGTCGACTTCGGCGTGGCGAAGTCGAAGGGGCGCCTGCACGTCACGCGCGCTGGCGGCATCGTCAAGGGGAAGACGCCGTACCTCTCGCCGGAGCAGCTCGGCGGGCTCCCCATCGATCGCCGGAGCGACATCTTCTCGCTCGGCGCGCTGCTGTACGTGCTCACGACGGGGCTGCACCCCTTCCGCGCCGAGACCGAGCTCGCGACCATCGAGAACATCACCATCAAGAACCCGCTCCCCCCGCGCGAGCTGAACGGAGCGATCCACCCCGAGCTCGACAGGATCATCCTCAAGGCGCTCGAGAAGGACCCCGAGAGCCGCTTCTCGACGTGCGCGGAGATGCAGCGGGCCATCGATCAGGTCGCGTCGACGCTCGGCGAGCCCACGACCGACGAGGACGTGGCGGCCTTCGTGCGGCAGGCGATCGGCGAGATCCAGTCGAAGCGCGCGCAGGAGCTCCGCGACGCGATCGCGGCCGTCGACGCAGGCTCGGCCGTGAACTCGGAGCGCCGGCCCGGCGCCTCGCTGGAGGGCCACGCTGCGCTGGCCGACGTCGGCGCGGGCTCACGCGAGGGCGCTCCCGCCGCCGCGGCGGGGTCTCCCCCTGCGGCAGCGGCGCCGGCCCGCGCCGTCCCGGCGTCCAGCGGAGGGGCCGCGTCACCGACCGCGGAGAAGGACGAGGAGCCGCCGGTCAGCCTGGAGCCGATCTCGTTCGAAGAGATCGCCGTGCCGGCGCAGCCTGCCGGGGTGCCGCCGCGGCTCATCATCGCGCCCGCCCTGCAGGCCGACGTCGCGCCCGGCGAGCCGGCCGAGCCGGTGAGCCCGCGGCCCGCCGCCCGCGAGGGCAAGCCGCTCGGCCCGTCCGCCAAGCGGATCCTCCCGGCGGCCGGCGTGCCCGCCACGAAGGTGCTCGCGCCGGCGGATCCGCCCGCGTCCCGGGCCGCGGCGCTCAGCGAACGCCTCGCGAGGGGCGGCTCGCGGAGCCTCGCCAACGACGTCGGCGAGGTCACGGCGGTCGACCGATCGTTCGAGACCGGGGAGCGGCGCAAGCGGCTCCAGCTGATCGTGGCTGGCGCGGCGATGTTCTGCGTGGCGCTCGGGGCCGTCGCGCTGGTCGTGCGCGGCGGCGACGAGCGCTCGCGTCCGGAGATCGGCAAGGCGCGCGTCGATGCGTTGCCCGCGGCCGCGGCGGCCGACACCACCGCGGCTGCGGCGGAGGCCGTCCCGGCTGCGCCCGTTTCGCCGGCGGAGCCTCAGGCGGCGGAGCCGGCGTCGCCGCCCGCTCCCGAGGCGTCGGCGACGCCTCCCGAGGCGGCCACGGCGCCCTCACCGACGCCTCCCGCGGCGGAGCCGGCGCCTTCCCAGACGGCCAAGGCGCCCGCGGCAGCGACGGCGCAGCCCGTCGCCGCGCCGCAGGCGTCGCCCCCACCGTCGACCACGCGCCCCCGGACGACGTCCACGCCGGCGAAGCCTGCGCCCAAGCCGGCAACGACCGGCAAACCCACCCCCAAGAAGAAGTACAACCCATCGGGTATCTGAACATCGTGCGATCTCGACCCTGGCTCCGTGCGCTGCTCTTCGGTGCGGCATCTTGCCTGTGCTTGTGCACGCTCCCCGGGCCCGCAGCCGGCGCGGACGGCGCCGCGGCGACGCCCGCGCCTGACGCGGTGGAGAAGGCGCAGAACCACTTCAAGAAGGGCGCCGCCCTCTACGAGGGCAAGCGCTACGCGCTTGCGCTGGAGCAGTTCCGGGCCTCGTACGCCACCGTGCCGAGCCCGAACTCCCGCCTCTACATCGCGCGCTGCCTCGCGGATCTGGGCGATCACGTCGAGGCGTACCTCGAGTTCGATCAGGTCGCGGCGGAGGCCGCGTCCCGGGCGAAGGACGAGCCGCGCTATGCCCAGACGGAGCAGACCGCGCAGCTGGAGCGCGACGACCTCGCGCGCAAGATCGCCCTCGTCACGGTCACGGTCGCGCACCCGGACGCGGCGACCTCGCTCGCGGTGGCCGGCAAGGACGTCCCGCGCGAGCGGTGGGGCAAGCCGTTCCCGGTCAAGCCCGGCAAGGCGGAGATCGTCCTGCGCACCAAGCTCACCTCGACGCCGCAGACCGTCGATCTCTCGGCGGGCGAAGCGAAGACCGTCGCGCTCGACGCCGAGCCGAGCGGCCCGACCGAGGCCGGCTCCGGCTCTCCGGCGCTCCTCGACGAGGGCCCGAGCCCGCCCTTCTCGGAAGCGCCCTCGCCGCGAGCGTACCTGCGGCCTTATGCCTACGCCGCTGGCGGCGTGGGTGTCGCGGGGCTCGCGATGTTCACCGTCGCCGGGCTGATGGCGAACAGCACCTACAGCGATCTCACCGAGACCTGCAGGGGCCCCTGCCCCGCCGATCGCCAGGACGACGTCGACGCCGGCAAGACCCAGAAGACGGTCGCGAACATCGGCGTCGTGGTCGGCGCGCTCGGGCTCGTCACGGGCACGACCCTGCTCATCCTGAGCTTCACCGGAGGCGGCGCTGGCGGCTCGCAGAGCGCCACGGCCTCGACGCAGCTGCTCGTCGGCCCCGGTTTCGCCGGTCTACGCGGCCAATTCTAACGCGCGCGGCGACGGAGGCGCCCGTGCTGGCGGCGCTCGGGCCGTAGCTGCACAAAAAGGAACGGGCAGGGTCGCTGCTGCGACCCTGCCCGCTTCATGTCGGATGCGCTCGCGGTTGACGCGGAGCGATCAGCGACCGCCCGGGCCCTTGGAGACCTTCGACTTCTTGTCCCCGGAGTGGCCGTGGAACGTGCGCGTCGGGGCGAACTCACCCAGCTTGTGGCCGACCATGTTCTCCGTCACGAACACGGGAACGAACTTCCTCCCATTGTGCACGGCGAAGGTCAGGCCGACCGACTCGGGCAGGATCGTCGAGCGGCGCGACCACGTCTTGATCACCTTCTTGGCATTGGTCGCCTGGGCCGCCTGGATCTTCTCCAGCAGGTGACCGTCAATGAAGGGCCCTTTCTTGATGCTCCTCGGCATGACTAACCCTTGGTCCCGCGCCGCCGAACGATCATCCCGTCGGTGCGCTTGTTGTTCCGCGTCTTGAGGCCCTTGGAGAGCTGACCCCACGGCGAGCACGGATGGCGCCCGCCGCTCGTCCGGCCCTCACCACCGCCCATCGGATGATCGACGGGGTTCATCGTGACACCGCGGTTGTGCGGCCGGCGCCCGAGCCAGCGCGAACGCCCCGCCTTGCCGAGGCTGATGTTCGCGTGCTCGGAGTTCGACACCTGCCCGATCGTGGCGCGGCAATCGAGGTGCACCTTTCGGATCTCACCGCTCGGGAGGCGGACCTGCGCATAGTCGCCGTCCTTCGCCATGAGCTGCGCAGCCACGCCGGCCGAGCGCACGAGCTGACCGCCCTTGCCCTTCTTGACCTCGACGTTGTGGATCGAGGTGCCGGGCGGGATGAAGCGGAGCGTCAGGCTGTTGCCAGGCTTGATGTCCGCGTTCCGGCTCGCGAGCAGCGTCGCCCCCACCGCGAGGCCGTCGGGCGCCAGGATGTAGCGCTTCTCGCCGTCCACGTAGTGCAGGAGCGCGATGCGCGCCGTCCGGTTCGGGTCGTACTCGATCGCGGCGACCTTCGCCGGGACGCCGATCTTGTCGCGCCGGAAATCGATGATCCGGTAGCGCTGCTTGTGACCACCGCCGCGGAACCGCGACGTGATCCGGCCGTTGTTGTTCCGGCCGCCGGTGGACGTCTGCTGCTCCAGCAGCGACCGCTCGGGCTCGACCTTCGTGATCTCCTTGAAGTCGCTGACCGAGTAGTAACGCCGCGCCGGCGAGGTCGGCTTGAAGGATCTGATTCCCATCGCTATTCCGCCTTCTCGTCGAAGAACTGGATCTCGTCACCCTCCTTGAGGGTGACGATCGCCTTCTTCCAATTGCGCAGCTTCGCGTAGCCGCGCCCCATGCGCTTGTCCTTGCCGCGCATGATCAGCGTATTGACGTCCACGACGCCCACCTTGAAGAGCGTCTGGATGGCGTCCTTGATCTGGATCTTGTTCGCCTCGCGGCGGACCTCAAAGATGACCTTGTTGCCTTGGTCGCGGAGCCGGCTCGACTTCTCCGTGAGGATGATTGGCCGGCGGATGATCTGCTCGGGCTGCATGTCGGACTCCCCTGACTAGCGAAGGCAACGCGCCTCGAGCGCCTTGGCGGCGTCCCTCGAGACGATGAGGTGGTCGTGCCTGAGGAGGTCGTAGACGTTGACCCCTTCCGGCGGCAGGTACTGGTGGTTCTCCAGGTTGCGGAGGCTCTTCACCAGCTTGTCGTTGCCGGCCGTGTCGACGACGAGCGACTTCCGATCCGCCTGCAGCGTCGTCAGCGTAGCAGCGATCGCCTTGGTCTTGATCTCGGAGACCTCGAGGCTGTCGAGCACGATGAGCCGGCCCTCCTTCGCGAAGAGCGAGAGCGCGCTCTTCAGGGCGCCGATCCGCACCTTGCGCGGCGGACGGTAGGACCAGTCCTTCGGCTCCAGGGCGTGCGCCATGCCGCCGCCCGCGTGGTGCGGCGCGCGGATCGAGCCCTGGCGAGCGCGGCCGGTGCCCTTCTGGCGATAGAGCTTCTTCGTGGAGCCGGCGACCGCGCTCCGCTCCTTGGTGGCCTTGGTGCCCGAGCGGCGGGACGCGAGCTGCGCCTTCACGACCTCGTAGAAGAGGTGCTCCTTCACCTCGGTCCCGAAGACCTCGTCCGAGAGGTCGAGTTCGCCGACCTGCTCCCGCTTGAGGTTGTAAACGGTAACCTTCATGGTACCTGGACTCCTAGCTCTTGATCTCGACGTCGACGCCGGCCGAAAGGTCGAGCTTCATCAGCGCGTCGAGGGTTTGCTGCGTCGGCTCGATGATGTCGAGAAGCCGCTTGTGCGTCCGGATCTCGAACTGCTCGCGCGACTTCTTGTCGACGTGGGGCCCCCGCAGGACCGTGTAACGGCGGATCTCGGTGGGCAGCGGGATCGGCCCCGCGACGTGCGCCCCGGTCCGCTTCGCCGTCTCGACGATATCGCTCGTCGACTTGTCGAGCAGCTGGTGGTCGAAGGCCTTGAGGCGAATCCGGATCTTGGTTGTATCAGGCATGGTGCTCTTCCTACGCGAGGATCTTGGTGACGACGCCGGCGCCCACCGTCTTGCCGCCCTCGCGGATGGCGAAGCGCATCTGCTCCTCCAGCGCGACCGGGGCGATGAGCTCGATCGTCATCGTGATGTTGTCGCCCGGCATCACCATCTTCACCCCCTCGGGGAGGTTCACCGTGCCGGTCACGTCCGTCGTCCGGATGTAGAACTGCGGCCGGTAGTTGGTGAAGAACGGCGTGTGGCGCCCGCCCTCCTCCTTCTTGAGGACGTACACCTCACCGGTGAACTTCGTGTGCGGCGTGATCGACCCGGGCTTCGCCAGCACCTGGCCGCGCTCGATCTCTTCCTTCTCCACGCCGCGGAGCAGACACCCGACGTTGTCGCCCGCCTGCCCCTGATCGAGCAGCTTGCGGAACATCTCGACGCCGGTCACGATCGACTTCTTCGTGTCCTTGAAGCCGATGATCTGCACCTCGTCGCCGACCTTGATCACGCCGCGCTCGATGCGGCCCGTGGCCACCGTGCCGCGGCCCTTGATCGAGAACACGTCCTCGATCGCCATCAGGAACGGCTTGTCGATGTCGCGCACCGGCTCGGGGATGTAGCTGTCGAGCGCGCCGAGGAGCTGCTGGATCGTCTCCTCCCACTTCGGGTCGCCCTGGAGCGCGGGCAGCGACGCGCCGCGGACCACCGGTGCGTTGTCCCCGTCGAACTTGTACTTCGACAGGAGCTCGCGGACCTCCATCTCGACAAGGTCGAGCATCTCCGGGTCGTCCACCGCGTCGCACTTGTTGAGGAACACGACGATGTGGTTCAGGCCGACCTGACGGGCGAGCAGCACGTGCTCGCGCGTCTGCGGCATCACGCTGTCGAGCGACGACACGACGAGGATCGCCCCGTCCATCTGCGCCGCGCCGGTGATCATGTTCTTGATGTAGTCGGCGTGCCCGGGGCAGTCGACGTGCGCGTAGTGGCGGTTCGCCGACTCGTACTCGACGTGCGCCGCCGCGATGGTCACCGTCTTGGTCTCGTCACGGACCGTCCCGCCCTTCGCGATGTCGGCGTACGAGATCGCCTTCGCCAGGTTGCGCTTCGACTGCACCTTGACGAGCGCCGCCGTCAGCGTGGTCTTGCCGTGGTCGATGTGACCGATGGTGCCCACGTTCACGTGCGGCTTCGTACGAGTGAATTTCTCCTTGGCCATGGCGTCTCTTTAACCTCGCTGCTTGGCGACGATCTCTTCCTGGATCGCTGCTGGAACCGGTGCGTAATGAGAAAACTGCATCGAATGGGTCGCGCGGCCTTGCGTCTTGGAACGGACGTCGGTCGCGTAACCGAACATGGTGGCGAGCGGGACCTCCGCGCGGATCACCCGGGTGTTCGCGCGCTGCCCCATATCGAGGATGCGGCCGCGCCGCGAGTTGAGATCTCCGATGACGTCCCCGAGGTAGTTCTCGGGCGACACGACCTCGACGGCCATCATCGGCTCGAGGAGCACGAGCCCCGCCCTCTTGGCGCCGTCCTGGAAGGCCATCGACGCGGCGACCTCGAACGCGGGCCCGGAGGAGTCGACCTCGTGGTAGCTGCCGAAGTGGAGCCGCACCTTGATGTCGACGACGGGGTAGCCGGCGAGCACGCCGCGGCCCATCGCGTCCCGGATGCCCTTCTCGATCGAGGGGATGAACTCCTTCGGGATGATGCCGCCGACGATGTCGTTCTCGAACACGAAGCCTGCGCCGCGCTCGGCCGGCTCGATGTCGATCCTCACGTGACCGAACTGGCCGTGCCCGCCCGACTGCCGGACGAAGCGCCCCTCCACGTCGGTCGCCTTCTTCGAGATGGTCTCCTTGTAGGCGACCTCGGGCTTGCCGACGTTGGCGTCGACCTTGAACTCGCGCTTCAGGCGGTCGACGATGATCTCGAGGTGGAGCTCGCCCATCCCGGCGATGATCGTCTGGCCCGTGTCCTCGTTCGTGAAGGTGCGGAACGAGGGGTCCTCGTAGGCGAGCTTCTGCAGGCTGAGCCCGAGCTTGTCGAGATCGGCCTTGGTCTTCGGCTCGATGGCGATCGAGATCACGGGGTCGGGGAACTCCATCCGCTCCAGCACGATCGGGTTCTTCTCCTCGCAGAGAGTGTCCCCGGTGCGGGTGTCGCGCAGCCCCACGGCAGCGTAGATGTTGCCCGCGTAGCAGACGTCGATCTCCTCGCGCTTGTTCGCGTGCATGCGGAGGATGCGCCCGAAGCGCTCCCGCTTGCCGCGCGTCGAGTTGAGCACGCTGACGCCGCTCTTCGTCGTGCCCGAGTAGACACGGAAGAAGGTGAGGTTGCCGAACTGGTCGTTCATGACCTTGAACGCCAGCGCCGCGAACGGCTCTTCGTCGCTCGCCTTGCGCGAGACGACCTTCTCCTTCTTGTCGGGCAGCGTCCCCTCGACGGCCGGGATCTCGACCGGCGACGGCAGGTAGTTCACAACGCTGTCGAGCAGGAGCTGGACCCCCTTGTTCTTGAACGCCGAGCCGCACAGGACCGGGACGATCTTGAAGCCGAGGGTGCCCGCGCGGATGGCCGCGTGGATCTCCTGCTCGGTGATCTGGTCGATCTCACCGGCGATGAACTTCTCCATCACCTTGTCGCTCGAGTCGGCGCACGCCTCGATGAGCCTCTCCCGGAGCTCCTTGCAACGCGGCAGGAGGTCGGCCGGGATCTCCTGCCAGTCGTAGCGCTGGCCCTTCGTCTCCTCGTCGAACACGGCGGCCCGGAGGGTCACGAGGTCGATCACGCCGCGGAACGAGTCCTCCGCGCCGAGCGGGTAGTGGATCGCCACCGGGTTCGCGCCGAGGCGCTCGCGGATGGAGTCGACGCACATGTCGAAGTCGGCGCCGACCTTGTCCATCTTGTTGATGAACGCGATGCGCGGGACGCCGTACTTGTCCGCCTGCCGCCACACCGTCTCGCTCTGCGGCTCGACGCCGTTGCCGCCGTCGAACACCGCCACCGCGCCGTCGAGCACGCGGAGGCTACGCTCGACCTCGATGGTGAAGTCGACGTGACCGGGCGTGTCGATGATGTTGATCCGGTGAGAGACGCCCGTCTCGGGGCCCTGCTCCGGCGCCCAGAAGCAGTTCGTCGCGGCGGACGTGATGGTGATGCCGCGCTCCTGCTCCTGGACCATCCAGTCCATCGTGGCTGCGCCCTCGTGGACCTCGCCGATCTTGTAGTTGACACCCGAGTAATAAAGGATGCGCTCGGTGACCGTGGTCTTGCCCGCATCGATGTGGGCCATGATCCCGATGTTGCGCGTCCGTTCCAGGCTGTACTCGCGTGCCACTTTTCCTTCTCCGTCGTGTGATGCGTGGGGTGAGGTTTCCGGACTCAGGATGCAAAACACCCTCTCCAGCCCGGCCCGCCGCTGTTGTGGCGGGCACTTGAACCTGGAGAGGGTGTCGGGGTACAGCAGCAGCTTTTCTAGGTCCCGCGAGGGCGAGCGCTGTCGCGCTCCCTCGAGAAGACCGGCTCTGTAACCCGATCCTTATGTCAGCCGTGCCATCTCGCTCTACGCGTCTCCTCGCCTGGGGATGGGACCTGAAATGACGAACCAGCGCAGATCCGGGATCTGCGCTGGCCTCGCTGACCTACCAGCGATAGTGGGCGAACGCCTT
Organism: Sorangium sp. So ce117; assembly: GCF_051524395.1. Taxonomy (NCBI): domain Bacteria; kingdom Pseudomonadati; phylum Myxococcota; order Polyangiales; family Polyangiaceae; genus Sorangium; species Sorangium sp. So ce117. The sequence continues at coordinate 1,228,342 of NZ_CP150309.1, read as the reverse complement.
GTTGGCCTCCGCCATCTTGTGCGTGTCGTCGCGCTTCTTGACCGCGTTGCCACGGTTCTGCGCCGCGTCGACGAGCTCGGCGGCGAGCCGCTCGCGCATCGTCTTCTCGCCGCGGCCGCGCGAGTAGGTCACGAGCCAACGCATCGCCAGCGCGACGCGACGCTCGGGGCGGACCTCGACGGGGACCTGGTAGGTCGCGCCGCCGACGCGCCGGCTCTTCACCTCGAGCTTCGGCTTCACGTTGTCGAGCGCCTTGCGGAAGACGTCGATCGGCTCCTCCTTGAACCGGTCGCGCACGATGTCGAACGCGCCGTAGAGGATCCCCTCGGCAGTCGCCTTCTTGCCCGACTGCATCAGGGAGTTCGTGAACTTGGCGACGAGCTTGTCCTTGTACTTCGGGTCCGGAATGATCTTCCGCTTCGGGACTTCGCGACGACGGGGCATCTTCGTTCCTCTGCTGGCTTTCGCGCGGTCAGGCCGTCACGCCTTCGGGCGCTTCACGCCGTACTTCGAGCGCTTGCGGTTGCGGGTCGCTTTGTTGGTGGAGCTGGGCCCGGCAGCGCCGGACGCGTCGAGCGTGCCGCGGACGACGTGGTAGCGCACGCCCGGCAGGTCCTTGACACGGCCGCCGCGGATGAGGACGACCGAGTGCTCCTGCAGGTTGTGGCCTTCGCCCGGGATGTAGCTCGTCACTTCCATCTGGTTGCTCAGCCTGACGCGGCAGACTTTGCGGAGCGCCGAGTTGGGCTTCTTCGGCGTCGTGGTGTAAACACGTACGCACACGCCTCGCCGCTGCGGGCAGGACTTGAGCGCAGGTGAGGCCGTCTTGTAACGAGCGGCCTCGCGGCCTTGGCGGATGAGCTGGCTGATGGTCGGCATAGTGACGCGGATTTCCACCTGAGGGATGGGGACGCGCAGGATACCCAGGAGGCGACCCATGTCAAGCGGGACGAGACCCGTTCGTGTTGGATACGCCAGCGTGCCGTTCGTTCGCGTCGATCCCGTGCGTCGCGCCCGCCGCGTCGGTCGCGCCGTTCACGTCGCCGGCGATGTTCACGTCGCTGGCGTCGGTCGCGTCGGTCTCGTCCGTTGCGCTGGCCGAGCCGCGGCATCGTTCGTGTCGGGCGCGTCGGTCCCGCCGCGCCTGCGGAGGCCGTGTTCTGCGCGTCCCGGCCCCGCGCGAAGGGCTCGTGGGCGTCGTGGGCGCGGCGCGCGGCGGGGGCCGTCCGTGCGCGTCTCGTTCGACGGGGCGCTCGGCGTGCGACTGCGGCTCCCGGGACGCGCGGGAGCCTGCGCGCGCCGCACGAGTCGGACGCCGGCATGCGCCGCGGGCCCTTGGCGGCCCGCCTGCTGTTCGGTACGGTCGCTGCGTGGCGAAGAAGCTTTCACGCGCCCAGCGTAAAGAAAGCCGGCGCAAGGCGCCGCAGAGCAGCCCTGCGTCGAGGCCTGCGTCCGAGGTGGACACGGGGCCCTCGTCGCGCGGCGATCAGGGCGACAGCGCGACAGCGCGAGGCCCCTCGGTAGCGCGCGTCGATCCGACGGCGAGCCGAAGCGGCGATGACCCGCGCGGCGCGCGCACACGCGGCGCCGCTGCGCCGAGCAGCGCGGAGCCCGCGCGGGCGCGCGACGCGGGCGATCGATCCCATCGGAGAGGCGGAGTCGAGGCGCAGGCCGCGCGAGCGCGCGGCGGAAGCGCACAGACGAAGCCAAAGCGAGATCGCGCGCTCCTGGTGTTCCTGGGCCTCGTGGCGCTCGCCGCGGTGATCGTGTTCGCCGCGCAATCCCCCCGCGCCCCAGAGCGCGCCGCGCCGGAGCCCGCGAGAGCCGCTCCGGCAAAGACCCACGCCGCGGAGCCGTCCACCGCGTCCCCCGCCGCGCCGACGGCGACCGACGAGCTGCCGGCTCCACCTCCGGTCGACTCGTCGCCGCCGACGATCGTCACCGCCGAACCGCCCGCAGCGGAGACGGCGCGCGCTGCAACCCCGCAGGGTGCTGCAGCCGGCGCCTCGCCAAAGGGGACAGCTGCCAGCGCTTCTCCATCAGGAGCAGCCGCAGGAGCAGCCGCAGCCGCCCCGCCGAAGAAGCGCACCAGCGCACCGAAGCCGGCCGCCGCCCCGTCCGTGGCGACACCGACAGCGGGGGCGACGCCGGCAGCGGGGGCGACACCGGCAGCGAGAGCGACACCGGCAGCGGAGGCGACGCCTCCGCCGGAGCCCACGCAAAAGCCTGCCGAGCTTCCACACGAGTGATCGCAACCGCCGTGATGAAAGGACGCCCGAGATGCTTCGCTTGAATGCTTCGCCCGACGCCGCTCGAACGCCGGGCCGCTCGCCGAGCGCCCGCGCGCGGGCGCTCGCCCTGCCGCTCGGCGTCGCGCTGTCTGGCCTCCTCGCCGCGGCGACGGCGGGCGCGCAGCCGGCGCCGCAACCCGCTCCGCCGGCTGCCTCCGCGCTGCCCGCTGCCTCTGCGCCGCCCGCTGCCTCCGCGCCGCCCGCTGCCTCCGCGCCGCCCGCTGCCTCCGCGCCGCCGTACCCGACGGTCCCCTACCCGGCGCCGCCGCAGGAGGCCCCGCGGGCTCCGCCAGGGGCCTCGCCGGGCTATCCGCCGCCTGGTCCCCCGGGCGGCTACGCTCCGTACGGCGGCGCCTACCCTCCGCTCCCGCCGGGCTACCCGGTGGCCCCGGCGGAGATCCCGCCTGCTCCGCCCCCGGTTCCCCTGCGCCGGAAAAGCCCGGGCCTCATGCTGGGCGGCATCGCGCTCACCGCCGGCGGCACGATCGCGTTCTTCACCGGGACGGGCCTGCTCGCGTCGGCGAGCAACCGATACGAGATCTACTGCGATTTCGGTGGCTTCACGGGCATCTGCGAGACGCGCTCCGACGGGCGCCGCCAGCTCGCCGGCGCGCTCGTCTCCGTGGCGGGCGGCATCATGATCGCCGTGGGCATCCCGCTCTGGGTCATCGGCGGGAAGAAGGTGCCGGTCAGCGACGCGACGCCCAAGGCGTCGGCCCAGACAACGCTCTCGCTCGGCCCCGGCTCCGCCGCGCTGCAGACGCAGTTCTGAAGGGCTCCCCTCGCCCGATCCTCCCCTCCCCGCGCGCGGGGTCGCGGGGAGGCCTCTACCGCTCCTGCGCGTCGTCGCTCAGGGCAGACCCTTCTTCTTCTTGGCGCCCTTGCGGTGGCGCGGCCCGCCGTCGTCCGTGCCCGCGGGCATGCGGAGGATGTGGAAGCGCCCGCCGCCGCGCGCCAGCGGATCACTGAGCTTCACCCGCTCGCGCGCGAGCTCGATGAAGCGGTGCTGCGACCGCAGCTGGGGGGCGCCGGCGGGCTGCTGGAGCTTGTGGTAGCTGCCGTCGCTCGCGAGCTCCCAGGTCTTCGCCGTGTCGGACATCACGGTGTTCAGCATGTCCTCCACGCGCGCGCGGGTGGCGGGCTCGATGATCGGGATCATCAGCTCGACGCGGCGATGGAAGTTGCGCGGCATCCAGTCGGCGCTCGACATGTAGATCTCCTCGCTGCCGCCGTTCGCGAACCGGAACAGGCGCTTGTGCTCGAGGAATCGATCGATGATCGCGCGCACCTGGATCCGCTCCGACAGGCCCGGGATCCCCGGCCGGAGGCAGCAGATGCCGCGCACGGCGAGCTTGATGTCGACCCCGGCCTGCGACGCCGAGTACAGCGCGTCGATGACGTCGACGTCCACGAGCGCGTTCATCTGCGCCACGATCTCCGCCTTGCGCCCGGCCCGCGCGTGGGCCTCCTCGCGCGCGATGAGGCCCAGCACCGCCTCGTGCAGGCCGAGCGGCGCCACGAGGAGGCGGTTCCACTTGGGCGGCGCGCTGTAGCCGGTCAGCAGGTTGAAGAGCGACGTCATGTCCTCGCCGATCTCCCGGTTCGCCGTGAACAGGCCGATGTCGGTGTAGAGCCGCGCGGTCTGCGGGTTGTAGTTGCCCGTCGACAGGTGCACGTAGCGGCGCAGCTTGTCCTTCTCGCGCCGGACCACGAGCAGCGCCTTCGCGTGCGTCTTCAGCCCGAGCAGGCCGTAGATCACCTGCACGCCGCTCTGCTCGAGCGTCCTCGCCCACTGGATGTTGCTCGCCTCGTCGAACCGCGCCTTCAGCTCGACGATGGCCGTCACCTGCTTGCCGCTCTCGGCCGCGCGCGCGAGCGCCTTCAGGATCGGCGAGTCGCCGCCGGTCCTGTAGAGCGTCTGCTTGATCGCGAGCACGTTCGGGTCGTCGGCGGCGCGGGAGACGAACTCCGCGATCGGATCGAACGACTCGTAGGGGTGGTGCAGGAGCACGTCCTGCTCCCGGATGACGGCGAAGATGTCCTCGACGTCCCGGAAGAGCGGCGGGACCTGCGGCGCGAACGGCTCGTCCCGGTACTCGCGGCGCTCGTCGTCCGCGACGATGCCCATGAGGTCGGCGATGTGGAGCGGCCCAGGCACCCGGTAGACGGCGTGCGACGCGTCGACCTTGAGCGCACGGCAGAGCCGCTGGACCGAGGTGCCGGCGCCCTCGCCGAAGCCGATCTCCAGGCGCACGGCGTTGCCGCGATCGCGCCGGCGGAGCTCGGCCTGGATCGTCTCGAGCAGGTCCTCGCCTTCCTCCTCGTCGATCTCGAGGTCCCAGTTCCGGGTGACGCGGAAGGGGTACGTGCCGCGCAGCCTGCCCGAGGGGAAGAAATCCTTCACGTGCCGGGCGATCACGTCCTCGAGCAGGACGAACGCGCGCGTCGCGCCCTCCACGCGGACCCGCATCAGCCGGCTCAGCCCCGGCGGCACCTGGATGACCGCGAAGCCGGGCTCCTGCGCTTCATGCTCCCGGGAGAACATGATCCCGAGGTTGATCATCTTGTTGCGCAGGTGCGGGAACGGGTGCCCCGGGTCGATCGCGATCGGCGTGAGGATCGGGAAGATGTCCGTGCGGAACCGCTCGTCGAGCGCGCCGAGCTCGGTCGCGTCGAGCTCATCGGGCCGGACGATCACGATGCCGGCGCGCTGGAGCGCCGGGATCAGATCCGAGTGCCACAGCTGGTAGGCGTCATCGACGAGCGCGTGGACCCGAGCGCTGATCGCCACGAGCTGCTCGTGGGGCGTGAGCCCGTCCGGCGGGACCTCGGCGATCGTGCGCTGCGTCTGCGCCTGGAGGCCGGCGACGCGCACCATGAAGAACTCGTCGAGGTTGGAGAAGAAGATGCTCAGGAACTTGAGGCGCTCGAACAGCGGCACCTCGTGCGACCTGGCCTCCGCCAGCACCCGCGCGTTGAACTCGAGCCACGAGAGCTCGCGGTTCAGGTAGTGCGTCGGGTCCCCCTCGATCGGGATCGCCCCCGGGGCGGCCGATATCGACACCGGGCCGCTGGACGGAGCGGAGCTCCCCCCGGACCGCGCGCTGGAGGGGCCGCTCGGGCGCGGTGCAGGCCCGGCGACCCGAGCTGAATCGACGTCGTCTTCTGAGTCGGGAGCGAGGGCGTTATCTGGGGTGGACGGCGGGTCAACCATGATCGAAGCTCCGATTTTGCCGTACGTCTGATAGGGTTCAACTATGGAGTTTTGGCGACATCCTGGCGACCTCAGGGTGGCGTGCGACCGGGCTCGTGCGGGAGGGAGCCGCGTCGGCCTCGTCCCGACGATGGGCGCGCTCCACGCAGGCCACCTCGCCTTGATCACGGAGGCGCGGCGGAGGACGGACTTCGTGGCCGTGACCATCTTCGTCAACCCGACCCAGTTCGGCGCGGGGGAAGACCTGGCGCGCTACCCGCGGACGCTCGAGCGAGACCTCGCCGCCTGCGCGGAGGCCGGCGCCGACGGCGTGTTCGCGCCGGACGTCGCGGCGATGTACCCGCCCGGCGAGGAGACGCGCGTGCGCGTCGGCGCGACCGCGGGCCCGCTCTGCGGCGTCCATCGGCCCGTGCACTTCGAGGGCGTCGCCACCGTGGTGACGAAGCTGCTCTCGCTCGCTGGCCCGTGCGTCGCCGTCTTCGGCCGGAAGGACTACCAGCAGCTCCAGGTCATCCGGCGGCTCGTCGCCGACCTGTTCCTCCCCGTCGAGATCGTCGGTGCCACGACGGTGCGCGAGCCGGACGGCCTCGCGATGTCGTCGCGGAACGCCTACCTCTCTCCCGAGCAGCGGCGCGCGGCGCGCGCCATCCCGCTCGCCCTCGCCGGCGCGTGCCGCGCCTTCGCCCGCGGCGAGCGGCGCGCCGCGGCGCTCCTCGAGCCCGCGCGCGCGCGCCTCGCGGCCGCCGCGACGAGCGTCGATTACGTGGACCTCGCCGATCCCGAGTCCCTGGCGATCTGGAGCGACTCCGCGGCGATCGGCGATCGGGCGCTGCTGGCGGTCGCCGTCCGCGTCGGGACGACGCGGCTCATCGACAACGTCGTGCTCGGGGAGGACGCGCCGCCCGTCGCGGAGTCGAGCGAGGAGGCGAGCTAGATGCCGAAGACGAGAGGTGGGCAAGAGAGCCCCGCGTCGCGCCCGGCGGGGGAGGCCGGCCGTGGCGTCTTCGTGGTGTTCGAGGGCATCGACGGCGCCGGCACGAGCACGCAGGCCGAGCGCTACGCGGCGCACCTCAGGGCGGCGCGGCGCATGGTGCACGTCACCCGAGAGCCGAGCGCCGGGCCGGTGGGCGCGCTGCTCCGGCAGGTCCTGACCCACCGGATCTCGCTCCCCGGCGCCCGACAGGCGGAGATCATGGCGCTCCTCTTCTCGGCCGATCGCCTCGATCACCTCGGCGCCGAGGTCGAGCCGCTCCTCCGCGACGGGTACGTCGTGATCTCGGATCGCTACGACCTGTCGAGCCTGGCCTACCAGTCCACGACGGCGGGCGAGGACGGGGCGGGCTCCGGGGCGATCGTCGAATGGATCCGTGAGCTCAACCGCCACGCCCTGAGGCCCGACGTCACGGTGGTGATCGACGTGGCGCCCGAGATCGCCGAGAAGCGCCGCCGCGGCCGCGGGGGGGCGGAGGAGCTGTTCGAGAAGACCGAGCTGCAGGCGCGGCTCGCGGAGGCATACCGCCGGGCGGAGGAGCTCGTCCCGGGGGACAGGGTCATCCATATCGACGGGGATGGCGCGGTCGACGAGGTCGCCCGGGCGATCACGGCGGCGCTCTCGGCCGTCGTGGAGCGGTGAGCCAGAGCCTCCGCTCGAACATCGGAGTCGAGCTGCCGAGGGCGCAAGGTCCCTGAGCCTCCCCGCGCCCCCGTCGCGGGCTCTACGGGCAAGCCGCGTTCGCGATCTCCACATCGTCGACGTTCCAGCTCGACACGGTATCGACGAAGGCTTCCCGCCCGATCTCGTAGCCGAAGCGGACGCGCAGGCCGGCGTTCTTGTAGGGCGTCAGGTCATGGACGACCTTCGTCCAGGCCGAGTCGCGGACACCCGGGTACGCCCCCGACTCGAAGAGCACCTTCCAGCGGACGCCGTCATAGACCTCGACGCGGTTCGTCATGTGAGGCGCCTCATCGCTGTTCAGGAGACGCCAGAACGTCAGGTACACGCCGCCCGCGACATCGGCGTTGACGACCGGGCTCGTCAGGTAGAAGTACGGGTGGACCCCGAGAGGCGCGTTCCCTCCGATGACCACGCCGGCCACCCCGTTGTCGGACGTCGCCGTGTGATCGAGCGCCGGATCGGCGTGCCCGTAGGTCTGCCCGGTTGACGCCTTCGCCGCGCCGATCTGCCAGGTCGGACCGAGCTCCCATCCGGCCCCGTCGCTCTCGAACGTATCCCGGAAATAGACCACCGGCGCCGCCGCGGCGGCGCCGCCCTGACAGACGCCAGCCAGGCAGGACTCCCCCACGGTGCACGAGTCGCTGTCGATGCAGACCCCGCCGTCGGGAACCGGGCGCGCCGTGCACACCCCGGCCTCGCTGCAGACGCCGCGCGTGCAACCGACCGCCTGCGAGAGGCACGACTCCCCCGGGGTGGGGATGGAAATACAGGCGCCGCTCTCGTCACAGACGCCACGATTGCACTCGTCGGTCCCAGAGAGGCAGGCGCCGCCCTGTCCGATCGGCTCAGCATAGCAATTGCCAGAGCCCGGATCACAGGCGCCATCGTTGCACCCGACGCTCAGCGCGCTGCAGTCCTTCGGGACGCCCCCCTCGCAACGGCCGCTCTGGCAGGTCTTGCCGACCATGCAGAGATCGCCGGAGTCCGCGCACGGCGCCCCCTCGTTCCCCGGAACCGCCTCGCACGCACCGGTGGCCGGGTCGCACGCACCAACATGACAGGAGTCCGGTATGTGGAAGAAGAAGCAGTCCCGCGGCGTCCCGACGCAGGCGCCGTCCAGGCACGCCGCGTCGAGGAGACAGCGGTCTTCCGTCGCGCACGGGACCCCGTTCGCCCTCGGCTCCACCCCGCAGCGAGGCGCGCCGCCCGCGTCGACGCACGTGACCACGTGACAGGCGTCCGGCGCGAGGCCGCAGTCCTCCTGGGCCCCGCCCTGACAGACCCCCTCCTCGCACACCTCGCCGACCGTGCAGGCGTCCCTGTCGTCACAGGGCTCCCCGCCCGCGCTGGGGACGAGCTCGCAATCACGCGTCGCCTCGTTGCAGACGGCCATGACACATTGCGAGGTCGGAACGAGCGAGCAGTCGATCCGGCACGGCGCGCCGTCGCCGCCTGCGCCGCCCCCTCCGCTCGAGACAGCCGCCCCAGCGGCGCCGCCGGCCCCCGCCGGGCCCGAGCTGCCCGCGGATGTCGCAGTCGAACAGCCGAGATCCGTCAGGGCGACAGCGGAAACTACCCATGGAATCCACCTAGTCATGTTCGCCTCTTTCCAGCAAGCGTGACGCACCTCGTGGGAATTACGCGTCCTTCGCGGCTGCGCAAGGAAACATGATGTTCCGGCGCGCGAGCACCCGGAACGGTCGGCGCGATCAGCGACGAGCAAAGACGTCGGGCCCCGCCGCGCCGGCGCGCGCACGAGACCATGAGTGCGACGAGAGCTGCGACAAGCAACGAGAGCTGCGACAAGCGACGAGAGCCGCGACAAGCGACGAAAGAAGAGAGAGCAACGACAGCACGACACGAGCCGGGCTTACAAACCGGAGAGCCCCTATCGCGCCTCGATCGAGAGCTGCATACACTGACGAGATCGTCTCGGAGCTCGGCCACCCCTCGATAGACAGACCACTTCGCGCGTGAGCCCCGCGGCAGCGAGCCACGTCGCGCCCATTTTCAGAGGAGCGCAGAGATGTCCTTCCGACGTCATTTCGTGTTTGCCCCTTTCCTCGTCGCCGCCGGGATCGCGGCGCAGTCGAGCGGCTGCGCGGCCACCGAGGACGAGAAGCCGGCGAGGATCCCCCGGCCGGATGACGCCGCGAGCGGAGGCGGCGGCTCGTTCGGCGTGAGCAGCGCGAGCGGAGACACGTCGCTCGGCGAGGGGGGTGGGCTCGGCGGCGCCGGCGAGGGCGGCCTCGGGGAGGGGTCCTCCTGCGCCCAGGCGAGCGCGGAGGCCACGCTCCTGCCGCTCGATATGCTCATCCTGCTCGACCGATCCGGCAGCATGCTCGGCTCGAAATGGGTCGGCGTCACGAACGCGCTCTCGGCGTTCGTGACCGACGCCGCCTCGGCCGGGATGAACGTGGGGCTGACCTACTTCCCGCGGAGCAGCAATGGGCAGAGCGACTGCAACCACACGAGCTACGACGAGCTCGCGGTCGCCATCGGCGAGCTGCCGGTGAACACGCCGGAGCTCACCGCCTCCATCCAGAGCACCTCGCCGGGCGGCGGGACGCCCATGCGCCCGGCGCTCCAGGGGGTGCTCATGAACGCGACCGCCTACAAGGACGCGAACCCTTCCCACAAGGTGATCGTGGTGCTCGCGACCGACGGCGATCCCTCGGGCTGCTCCGGAAACACCGTCGCGAGCACCGCGGAGATGGCGCAGAGGGCCCTCCGCTACAACGGCGTCCAGACCTACGTCGTCGCGGTGCAAGGCTCGACGCTCACCAACCTGGACCAGATCGCCGCCGCCGGCGGGACGACCCGCGCGTTCGACGTCACGGCGGACATCACGGCGTTCTCGGCGAAGATGGCCGAGATCCGCGCGTCGGCGCTCCCGTGCGAGCTCCTCATCCCCGCGCCGCCCGCGGGCGCCGTCCTCGACACGAGCCGGGTCGCGGTCAGGTTCGCGCCCGAGAGCGCGAGCCCGCTGGAGGTCCCGAAGGCGGACGATGCAGCGGACTGCGGCACGGGGCCGGGGTGGTATTACGACAACGAGGTGCTCCCGAAGAAGATCATCCTCTGCCCCGCGTCCTGCACGACGGTGCAACACGAGGTGCGCGCGGAGCTCGACGTGCTCTTCGGGTGCGCGCCGACGCTGAACTGAGCCGCGCGGGCCCCACACCCGCCGCCCGCGCGGGGCTCACGGCCGCTTCGGCGCCGCCGCCTTCAGGGCGTCGAGCGCGGCGAGGAGCTCGGCCTCGGTGAACGGGAGCCTCGCCAGGGCCGCCTGCTCGTCGGCGAGCGCGAGCTCTATCTCGCGCTGCGCGTCGCGGGCGCGGAGGACCCACGCCGACGACTCCCCGGTGCGGTCGCCGAGGCGCACGGTGCCGGCGAGCATCTTCTGCCCCTTCTCCAGGAGCACGCGGTAGCGCAGGCGCATCGCCCCCTCGAACAGCTGCCTCTCCCTCGGGGTGTCGGCGCTCCGCGGCGGCGGGACCTGCATCACGTCGCGGTGGAGCTCCTTGTAGAGCTGCCCGATGCGGTAACCCGCCATCGCCGACCAGTGGGCGTCGAGGCTGCGCATGGCCTCGGTGTAGGCGCTCTGCGCGTCGAGCAGCCCCTGGCAGCGGCGCTCGAGCGCCTCGGCGAAGCTCGCCGGCACAGGCACGAAGGAGATCGCCTCGCTCCGGCGCCGCCGCACCTCGCCGAGCGCGAAGCTCACCTGCGCGAGCTCGATCGGCGGCTTGCCGGACTCGCCCAGCCGGTGCTCCTCGATGAGATCGCGCGCGAGCGCGACCTGACGCGCCGCCTCCTCCACGAGATCCTGCTCGACCAGGCCGAGCGCGAGCGCGCCGCGCGCCTCGATCGCCTCCAGCACGCTCAGATCGCCGAGGCGGAGCAGGCGGCGCGACACCTCGACGAGCTCGGGCCACCGCTCGAGGGCGGCCGCCGCGCGCGCGAGCCGGAAGAGCGCGCCGCGCGCGACCGCGTGGTCCGGGAAGCGCTGCGTGACCTCGCGGTAGCGCTCGGCCGCGAGCGCGCGGTCGCCGAGCGCCTCGTGCGCGAGCCCGGCGTTGAACAGGCTCGGGGGCGCGACCTCGCCGCCCGGCGAGAGGCGGGCGAGCCGCTCGAACAGGGGCGCCGCCTCACGCGCCTTGTCGGCCAGGAGCAGCGCGCGCGCCCGCTCGAACTCCGCCGCGAGCTCGGCGTCCGAGTAAGGCGACACGACGACCGGCGCGAGCTCGACCGGCGCGCGCGCCGAGGCCGGCTGCGGCGATCGCGCCGGCGCCGGCACGTTGGCCTCCGAAGTGCATCCGCCCAGGACGACCGCAAGGGCCAGAAGGGCGACCGTGGTGGCGCAGGAAGTCGACATTGCCGGGGAAGAATAGCCCCACGCTCGAGGTTGTTCCGCAACGTGCATGGACGGAGAGTCCGGCCCGGCCGTCCGGGACACCGGTGGATTGCTGTACGCCGTAGGGCAATCCCTGACTACAAACGGCTGCTCTGTGAAATTGCAGAATGGCCTCGCCCGACAAAAAGCCTGCATGGATCCGCCATGTTGCGGTAATCTCGCATTCGTTCATCAGGCCGCTGTCTCGGCGTGTAGCTCGGTCGGCGGCGTTCTCCTCTCCAGCGACGATCAGAACGAGGGCTTCTGTTGTGGGCCCTCGAAGGCATCACGGCCCCGTTGTGGGGCCTTGGAGGTGGGCACATGAAGCATCAGATCATCTCTCCTCGCGCGGTGACTGGAATCGGCACGGAGCAGCGGCTGAGCATGGCGGAAGCGCGTCATCGCGAGCTCGACTCACGCCTCAGGCAGCTGGGTCGACGGGCGTTCCTGACACCGGGGGAGAGAATGGAAGCTGCCCAGCTCAAGAAACGTAAGCTCGCCGCGAAGGACGAGATCGAATCCCTGCGCCGGCGGTTGTCGTAGCGAGCGACCCCTCGCCGACCCTCGATCCTGCGCCACACACGGCGCACCCCCCGCCCCTTTCCGTTCCATTCCAGACACCCCGCGCGCCCACGCAATGGGCCGCTCGCACGCTGCGCGCGTCGCACGGATCTGCGCGCGCTGCTGGGACGCGCGCGCGCCCGATCGCCACGGCGGACGTGCCGGCGGGGACGCGCGCACGCAATGCGATGCTCGCCCCCGGTTCGATGCCCGCGAGGCGCGACGAGCGGGGACGTCAGCGCGCGGCGGTCAGAGCGTGGGCGCCGACGGCTCCGACTCCGACGGCGGCTCCTCGGGCGACGCGGGAGCGTCGGACGACGGCGCGGCGCCCCCCTCGGGCAGCGCCTCGGCGCCGCCGTACACGTCGCGGTTGAGGTCCGCGAGCGTCTCGGTCAGGCGGTTCTTCTGCTCGCTGGTGATGCCGCCGGGGGCCAGCTTCTCGGTCGCCGCGGCGAGCCCGAGCCAGTGGCGCGCGTTGTCGCGGTAGCCCTTGCGCGGATCGGCGACGCCGGTGCCCTGCGGCGCGAGCTCGGCCAGCCGGTAGTCCGTCATGCCCCGGAGGTAGGCGTACTGCGCCCGCTCCGGGACCGAGAACGAGTCCTGATCGTGCTCGAGCACCCGGAACAGCGCCAGCGCCTGCTCGAACCGGTTCGCCTCGTAGTGGCTGCGGGCGCGATCGAGATCCTGCGTGTAGGTCGCGCAACCCGACGCAAGGGCGAAGGACGAGAGAAGGAGGACGCACGGGACCAGGCGGCGCATGCGCGCAGGGTATCCCCCGTGTCGCCGGGCGATCAAGCACGAAGGCAGCGCGCCACACACCACGCGCCGCGCTGGCCGCTGACGCAGGCCTCGCCGCCGCGCGGCGCTCGGCATCCAGCGGATCGCCGTCAGCGCAGGAGCGTCGCGGCGAGCACGCCGCTCACCGCGAGCAGCGCGATCGCCAGCAGGACGACCGCCCAGACGAGGCCGCGCGCGGGCGCAACAGGGCGCGCGGCCGCGACCGCGCCCGGCCCCGTCGCCGACGACAGGGGGGCGACCGGGGGCTGCGGCGCAGCCGGGGGCTGCGGCGCAGCGGCGACCGGCGCCTGCCCGTCGCTCGAGGGCAAGGCCACCGTGTCGCCTGTCTCCCACATCCCGACAGGGGGGCGCACGGCCGAGGGCGGCTTGCCGTCCGGGAGGCCCGCGGAGGAGCCGCGATCCATCGAGTCGGCGACGCCCGACGCCACCATGAACGCCTCGGAGAGCTCCCGGGCCGAGGCGAAGCGCGCGTCCGGCTCGACGGCGAGCGCCTTCCGCATCCAGGCCTCGACCTCCACCGGGATGCCAGCGCCCGGCGCCGCCGCGGTCAGCGCGGGCGGGGGCGTGCCCAGGATCTTGGCGATGAGCGGCCCGAGCGCCGGGGCGGTGAAAGGACGTTCCCCCGTGAGACACTCGTAGACCACGACGCCCAGGGACCAGAGATCGGACCGGTGATCGACGCTCTTCAGGCCTTTCGCCTGCTCCGGGCTCATGTAGTAGGGCGTCCCGAGGAGCGCCCCCGTGCGCGTGGGATCCATGCCGGTGATGGCGAGCGCGTCTGTCACCTTCGCCACGCCGAAGTCGAGGATCTTGACGATCTCCCCATCATCCTCGCGCGCGATAAAGAGGTTCTCCGGCTTGATGTCGCGATGGACGAGCCCGACCTCGTGGGCGCGCGAGAGGGCGCGGCAGACGTGAGAGACGATCGTCGCCGTCTCCGCCGGCGTCAGGCGCCGGCGCGCGGAGAGGCGATCGCGCAGGCTCTCGCCCGCCAGACACTCCATCGCGATGTACGGTAATCCATCGTCGGTGAGGCCATGGTCGAGCACCTTGACCACATGGGCGCTGCGGATCCGCGCCGCGATCTGCGCCTCACGGTCGAAGCGCGCCCGGGCGGTCGCGTTCTTCGCGGTCTCGACGTCGATGAGCTTGATGGCCACCGGCGTGCGCAGCGACAGGTGCTCTGCCAGCCACACCGAGCCCATTCCGCCCCTGCCGAGGAGCCGGGCAAGGCGGTACTTCCCGGCGATGCGTTGACCTTCCATGGCGCGGGAGCAGGGTAACGCGGGGCGCGCTCGCCGTCAGTACGGGAGTTGATCGACGATCCCCCGCGCTTGCGTCGTCGGCGCCGACGGCTCCGGCGGCGGTGTCGCCGGTGTCGCCGGCGCCTTCAGCGTGCCAGAGAGCGCGCTCGGTGAGGGCCGCCTGGACGACGACGCAGCGGAGGGCGCGACGCCCGCGACCGCAGGCGCGTCCCGAGCGGGAGGGGGCGGAGCGGGCGAGCTCGGCATGGATGCTGGAGGCACCGCGACCGCCGCGGGCGGCGGCTCCACCACCGCTTCCGCCGAGACGGGGACCGGAGCGGCAGGCCCGCCCAGCGGCGGGGGGCGGAGCGCAGCGAGCGCCGCCACGAAGGCCACCGCGAGGAGCGCCGCGAACGCGAACGCCCTCTTCAGCGATCTCGCGCGCCCGCCGGGGGCCGCGAGGGCCGGAGGCGCCGCGACGGCTCCCGAGCTCGGAGACGCGGCGAGCGGCGCGAGCGCGCCGACGACCTTGCCTCCCGCGAGCGCGCCCGCCGACGTGGGATCGGTGTAGCGGCCGAGTACCTCGACGAGCGGCCCCAGATCGTCGAGCCGATCCTCACGCCGCTTTTGCAGGCAGCGGTCGAGCACCCCGGCGACGTCCGCGGGCAGGTCGGGCACGGCCGAGCGGATCGACGGCACCTCGCGCTGCAGGAACGCCGTGTACATCTCGCCGAGGTTCTCGAACTCGAGCGGCCTCCGGCCGGTGAGCGCCTCGAAGAGGATGACGCCCATCGCCCAGATGTCCGCGCGATGATCGATGTCCTTCTCGCTCATCGCCTGCTCGAACGACATGTAATGAGGCGTCCCGAGGATCGAGCCGGTGCTGGTGTTGCCTCCCTGCGTCTCCGAGCTGATGGAGGTCGGGTCGAGCACCTTGGCGATCCCGAAGTCCAGCACCTTGGGCACGCACCCGCCGGCCTGCGGCTCCGAGAGGAAGATGTTGTCCGGCTTGAGGTCGCGGTGCACGATCCCCTTCTCGTGCGCGGCGCGGAGCGCGGAGGCGACCGGCACGAGGAGGCGCGCCGCCTCGAACAGCTGCAGGGCGCCCCTGCGCTTGCGCAGCCCGGAGAGCGGCTCGCCGCGGAGCAGCTCCATGACCATCACGGGCGCGTGGTCCTCCTCGAAGACGTCGAGCACCTCGATCACGTTCGGGTGCTGGATCGCGGTCGCCGCCTTGGCCTCGCGGAGGAAGCGCCGGGTCTGCGCGGCGTCGACGACGCCGCGGATCATCTTGAGCGCGACGTCGCGCCCGGTGCCGACGTTCCTGGCCGCGTACACCTCGCCCATCCCGCCGCGGCCGATGAGGCGCTCGATCCGGAAGCGCCCGGCGATGATCTTGCCGGCCGGGAGGGAGCCCTGGAGATCGTCCGACACGAGCGGCAGCGTACCGTGGTTCCCAGCCGGACGCAGCGGTTCGCGGTCGCCGGCCGGCCCCGATCCGCATCCGCGGCAGCGCGGTCACATCGGCTGCGCGCAGCGGAAGCCGGTGGCCGGGTTGAACGCCGACGCCCTCTCATGGCTGCGCGCCGTGGCCCGGGCCCCCAGCTTGTAACCCGACCAGGAGCTCCCGCGATAAGAGAAGCCCGGCGCCGCGCCGGGGGCCGGCTCGCGACACACCGGATCGACGAGGAGCGGCCCGCCCGACTGCCAGCAAGGCGCGGCGTAGGGAGCGAAGGTGTCGGCCACCCACTCGGACATGCTCCCGGCGAGGTTCCGGATGCCAAGGGCGGTCACGTCGCTCGGGGCGCCTCCGGCGACAGGCCCCCAGGGCACCGGCGCGTCGAGCGGGCGACAGCCGGAGTTCTCGAACACGTCCTGGTCGACCTCCCCGCTGCCCCGGCCCCGGCCGAGGAGCGCCATCGCGCAGAGATCCCCGCCGTTGCCCCAGGGATAGGCGGTCTCGTCATCGAGGTTGCCGGCCGCGTACTCCCATTCCGCCTCGGTGGGGAGCCGCAAACCCCGCGCGGAACAGGCCTCCTCCGCCAGCGCGTGAGTGACGCAGTTGATGGGCAGCGCGTCGTTCGCGCCGTCGGACGCGCCGAGGTACGTGCAAGCGCCCAGGTCCGACCCCGGCGCGTCGATGTCCCTGGCAACGGGCGCGGATCGGATCTGCCCTGTCGCCACGAGCTCCCGGACCGCGCCCACGGTCACCTCGTCCGCGTCGAGGGCGAACGCGCCGAGCTGCACGAGGCGCTCGGGCTGGCTCAGCTCGTCGAGATCGACGGTGTATCCGGGTCGCGGCGTCCCGAGAAGGAAGACCCCTCCGGGCACACACACCATCCCCGCCGGCGCCGGCCCCTGGCAGGGTACCGGGGCCGCGCTCGGCCAGGAGCCGGGCTCGGGCCGGGCGCCGACCTCGGAGAGCAGCGGGAGCACCGGCTCCGGCCCGAGCGCGCCCGCCTCCGGGTCGCAGGTCGCGCGCTGCTCGGGGAGGCTCGGGACGCCGAAGCAGCGCATGGACAGATCGAGGGCCACGCGCGTCTCGCCATCGAGCGGCGGGAGCCTGGCCACGGCGTCGATCAGCGCCGGACCGTGAGGAAGGCCGTCGGGGCCCGCCTGCTCGGCCCGGTAGAGCCGCGCGCGGACCCGCACGGCGGAGCCTTCCTCCCGCGGGACCACGCCGAAGCTGACGGGCAGGCTGTCCGGCCCATCCACGCCGATGAGGCGCATGCACCCGGTGCAGATCGCGCCCTCGCCCATCACCTCGAGCAGCAGGTGATCACCGAACCGGGGCGCCGGGGCGTCCGTGGAGACGCTGACGAGCCACTGGCGAGGCTCGGGCTCGCACGCCGAGAGCGCCGAGAGCAGAAACCCGGCGGCCGCGAGCGCCGTCGACAGGCCACGAGCCGTCACGGCGCACCTCCCGCGTAGACGCACCGGAAGCCGTGAAGCGAGTCCAGGACATCCCCTCTCCGGAACGCGGGCCTCGTGTTCGCGGGGCCGCTGGCCCAGTCTCCCCCGCGGGCGGCGTGCGCGTTGATGCCGTCATCGTCGCAGCGGGGCTCGACGAAGATCCCGGGCGCGCTCCAGCAGCCCTCTCCGTACGGAACCAGCTTGTCGGCGCACAGCTCGCTCAGGCTCCCGCCGAGATCCAGGACGCCATCCCTGGAGCTGTCGCCCAGGCCACCGCACGTCGCCGAGGGCCGATGCGAGCCGACCTCCTCCGGCCCCGGATCGCCAGGGCACAGCGTCCCCCGCCCGGCGCTCGCCGTACAGCACGCGGGAGACGCGTCACCCCAGGGATAGATTCGCCCCTGCCCTCGACCCCGCGCGGCGTGCTCCCACTGCGCCTCCGTCGGCAGATCACCGCCGCTCGCGCTGCACGCCTCCCGGGCAAGGCGCCACGAGATGCAGTTGAGGGGATATCCGTCGTTCGCTCCGTCGGCGGCGCCAAGCCAGCGGCAGTCTGCGAGCCCTGCCCTGCTCGGATCAGGCCCGGCGAGGTCATCGCCCTCGGCGTGGAGGAGCCCCTCGTTCAGCAGCGCACGGAGACGGCCGACCGTGAACTCCGTCCTGTCCATGAAGAACGGGCCCACATGCACCGGCCGCGGCGGCACGACCGAGACATAGCTCTGCTCGTCGACCCCGGCGAGCTCGGCCTGGCCGATGACGCTGAATCCGCCGGGGATGCAGACGGCATCGGCGCCCTCGGGCGCGGCGCCGCAGGGGACCTCCCGCGCGCGCGACCACGTGCCGGCGCGCGTCGCGCCCATCTCTGCCCCTGATCCGACGAGGACACCCTCCGATGGGGCCGCCGTCCGCCTGGAGGCATCGATGCATGTGTGCGGCGGCTTGCGCAGCGACGCGGGCACGCCCAGGCAGTCGGCCGAGAGCGTGAGTTGCGCCGTCTCCACGCCAGACGTCGGGAGCGCGACCTCGATCAGCCGGTCGATGGCGGCCTCTGGCGGAGGATCGATGGTCGAGAACCCCCTCCCCTCGATGGAGTCCTTCCCCCGCGTCGCGACGGCGCCGCGGAACGCCCGGATGCGCAGGCGGAGCACGGCGCTCCCCTCCTCCGGCGCGGCCACCCCGAAGGAGAACGGCCAGGACGAAGGGTCCGGCAAGACGAAGTTCGCCGTGCAGTCGACGTCATCGATGCAGCCGGGGCGCCACGCGCCGTCGAACCCGTCGATGCGCACCGTATCGATGACCGCCTCCGGCGAGATGGAGGGGTCTGCCAGGAGCTGCGCGGCGACCGGCGCGTCGGTGTCCACGACGACGAGGAGCTGCGGTCGCTCTCGCTCGCCGCAGGCGCCGGAGAGCCCCGCCGCAGCGAGACCGACGAGGATCGAGAGCGCGCGTGTCGGTTCGACCACCTGCCGCCTTTCGCCTTTCTCGTTGCCGCCCGACAGGACCCAGGGGTAGTCTCCTCGCTATCATCGAGGAGGGGCGAGGCCAAGAGGGTTCTTTCGCTTCTCCACGCGATTCACGCGATTCACGCGATTCCCCCGAATCACCCGAACATCGCTCTGCCGCTCGCGAGGAGGTTGTATGTCGTGGGTCACCCGGCCAGTGCTCGCCGCGCTCTCCGTAGCCATCGCGGCGGCGCTCTCCCCCGCGTGCGACGGCGATTCCCCATCCGGAGATCCGGGAGCGGCGGCGAGCACGGGATCGGGCGCCGGCGGCGGCAACGGGGGTGGCGGCGGTGAGGCCACGTACGGCGCGAGCGCGTGCGGAACGTGCGTGGAGCAGACAGCGTGCTTGTCCCAGGTGAACGCCTGCGCGGCCGACCCGGGCTGCGCCGCCTACCTCGATTGCCTCGACGCTTGTCCGCTGGGCCCAGGTGGGGACGCGGACATCGCGTGCGAGCAGGCCTGCCCGCCCGTCACCGGCTCTCTGGGCCAGAGCGCGAAGCAGGCCTTCATCGACTGCCGCCTCGCCGGCCCCGGCGCGGAGTGCGCCGGCTGCGGTCAGATCCCCGCCCCGACAGACCCGGATTTCAACCAGACGTGCTCGCCGTCGACGGATCCGAACACCTGCTACAAGTGCGAGGACGAGCGCTGCTGCGAGACCTACCAGGCTTGCAGCGACGACCAGGATTGCCAGGACCTGGTCACGTGCGTCAAGGCGTGCGCCGAGGACCCGGATGATGCGGCCTTCTCGCCCTGCGAGAGCGCCTGTTACCAGGCGCACGCCGCCGGCTACGTCGCCTACAGCCACCGGATGGCGTGTATGCAGTACTTCTGCTTCGACGACGACGCTTGCGGCAACGAGCCGCTGGACCCCTGCGTCAAGTGCCAGAACCTGCACTGCGCCGATGAGATGGCGGCTTGCCAGCACGAGATCGAGTGTGCGTTGCTGGACAACTGCAAGGTCCCATGCGACGTCGCGGACCAGGCCTGTCTCATGGAGTGTGACGCCATGTTCCCGGACGCGGTGGCGACGCACAAGGCCGGGCTCGACTGCGCGCTCGCCCACTGCGAGATCGCTTGCGGCGGGACGGAGTGAGGGGGCGGCCAGGGACGAGGGGTATGATGCGAACACGATGGATCCTGGGTGGCCTGATCGTGGCGGCGGTCGATCTCTCGACGGCCGGGCGCGCGCGCGCCGAGGCGCCGGCCCCGGCGGAGGCGCCGGCGGTCGATGAGCGCACCGCGCGCGGCAGGGCGGCGTTCCTGCTCGGCGTGCAGCGATCGAAGGACGCGCAGTGGGGCGAGGCGCTCGCCGCCTTCGAGGAGGCGGCGGCGGCGCGGGACGCGCCCATCGTCCAGTACAACATCGGCTTCTGCGAGCGCGCGCTGGGCCGCTACGTCGCCGCGCGCCGCACCTTCCGCCGCGTGCTCGCGAGCACCGAGGGCCTGGCGGCCGCGCAGATCGACGACGCGAGGGCGTTCGTCGCCGAGCTGGATCAGCTCGTGGTCCGGGTGGCGGTCACGCTGGATCCCCCGGGCACCCCGCTGACCGTCGACGGGCGCGCGCTCCGGCTGGCCACCGACGACGGGACCCGGGTCTTCGTGACGCTCCCCGGGTCTGAAGAGCGCGCGGCGGCGCCGGTGGAGAAGAGCTTCACCGTGGAGCTCGATCCCGGGGTCCACCTCTTCCGCGCGGCGCGGCCAGGGCGCCAGGATGCCTTCGTCCAGAAGACCTACCGGCCGGGGGAGAAGGCCATGCTCGATCTGCACCTCGACATCCTCCCTGCGCGCGTGGCCGTGCGCGCGGAGCCGGCGCAGGCGCTCGTGCGTGTGGACGGCCGCGAGGCCGGGCTCACGCCCATCGACCTCGAGCGGCCGCCGGGGAAGTACAGGATCGAGGTGGTGCGGGACGGGTTCGAGACGTACGCGGCGACGCTCGATCTGCACGCGGGGCAGCGGGCGGATCTGACGGCCAAGCTGATCCCGGTGCGGCCGTCGGTGCTGAAGACGTGGTGGTTCTGGACGGGCGCGGCGGCGGTGGTGACGGGAGGCGTGGTGCTGACGTACGCGCTTACGCGGCCGGAGCCGGACTACAACGGGGGGAGCCTGAACTGGGTCGCGGAGCCGGCGTCGATCAGGTGGTGAGGGGCCATCGGCGCGCGCCGCGCGGCGGGGCCAAGAGGGCCGCCGTGCCGACGAGCGTCCGGGCTGCGCGTGACGGTGCATCGGGGCGGGCCGGCAAACCGCACGGCAGCGCGGACATGGTAGGGTCGAGGCATGATCACGCGGTTCGAGATCGACGGCTTCAAATCGCTGCGGGATTTCGCGGTCGATCTGGAGCCGCTGACGGTGTTCGTCGGGCCGAACGGAGCGGGAAAGTCGAACCTGCTGGAGGCGATCGGACTGCTGGGGCGGCTCTCATTCATGTCGCTCGAGGAGGCGTTCAAGCTCGGACGGGGGCGGGTCGTCGATCAGTTCAGCCGCTCGGGGGGAGAGGCGGGGAGGACGATCCGGTTCGCGATCGAGGTGTCGCTGCGAAGCACGCCAGCGCCGCTTCAAGATGGTGGGCCACCGCTGCCGGTCCGTTATCGGTACGAGCTCGTCATCGAGCGCCGAGCGCGTCCGTCAGGCGTCGAGGAGCTCGTGGTCTCCGGAGAATGCCTTCGCGCGCTCGCCGACAAGGACGGACCGCCTCGACGAGAGATCATCCTGCGCCACGAGGACGAAGACGGACGCGAGCGGCGCGTGCTCATCGCGCCCGAATACGAGAGCTGGGCGGGACTGAACTATCGCTGTCCTCGAACACACGCCGCGCTCGCGGCGCTCAAGACAGGATCTGGAACCTACCATATCAACCTCGACTTCCCGAAGGAATTGACCGCTGAGCGCGCTGCCCTCCTCAAGGAGTACGCCGACTTCCGGAACACAAGCTCGGAGAGGGGATGGAGGGCGGTCATCAACATCATCACCGACGAGCTCTCCCGTTTCAGCCTCATCCAGCTCGACCCCGCGCGCCTGCGCGACTCGAGCGAGCGCACCGACTCGATCGCGCTCGCTCCCGATGCATCGAACCTTCCCACCATCCTTGCCGATCTGCCGGCACCGACGCTCGGAGAGATCCGCGCGGATCTGGTCTCACTCATCCCGGGGCTCGCCGGCTTCAATATCGTGCCCGACGACGACAACCTGCGCATCGAGTTCAAACTCTCCGGCGGCGAGCGCCTCCCGGCTCGCCTCGCCTCTGATGGCACGCTGCGCGGCCTAGCCTTGCTCACAGCGCTCCGGGTCGAGCCTCGTCCATCCATCGTTGGTGTAGAGGAGCCTGAGAACGGCATTTACCCAGGCCGCCTGCGCACGCTGCTCTCGCTGCTACGCGAGATAACGACTCCAGGAGACGAAGCCTCTCCGGACTCAGCTCAACCCGCGACGCAGCTCCTCCTCACCAGCCACTCGCCGGTCGTCCTAGCTGCGTTCCGGGACAGACCCGAGCATCTGCGCTTCATGGACCTCGTGCGACGCGACGGCCAGCTCGTAACGCGCGCGCGCGCGGTGGGGCAGCTGAACGCGCCGGGCGACGGCGCGCACATCGTGTCGCTGCGTGAGATCAACGCGCTCCTCCAGGCGGCAGCCAGCGAGGCTGCCGAATGAGCAGAAAGCGGCTCTATCTCCGCGCAGGACTCTATGCAGAAGGCCGGAGCGACTACGACTTCCTCTTGCCGCTCCTGGATCGCTTGCTGCCAGCGCTGGCGTCGCCGCTGTTCCCCGGGACGAACGAGGTCGAGGCGAGCCTCCCGATCGATGCGCCGCCCCCGGCGCAGGGCGAGCGCGCCGAGCGGATCGCAGCTGCCATCGCCGACCGCTGGACGGAGTGCACGCTGTTCGTGATCCACGCTGACGGCGACGGCGATCCGGCATCGAGGCGGCGGAGCTCGATTGACCCCGGCATCGAAGCGGCCCGACGCGCGTGCCCGGACGTCGTGACAGTCCCGTGCGTTCCAGTTCGCGAGATCGAGGCATGGATGCTGGTCGACGGTGAGGTCTTCCGGACGTTGCTCGGCAGCGGAGCGCAGCCAGCCCTCCCCGCCGAGCCAGAGCGCGAGGCCGATCCCAAGCTGACATTGGGGCGCGTCTTGAAAGAGGGTGGAATGAGACGAAGGCCCGAGCACCTCCACCGCTTGTTCGGCGAAGAAGTCAGCCTGGAGGCGCTGCGAAGGCTGCCAGCGTTCCAGCTCTTCGAAGCGGAGCTCGCAGGAGCGATCCACGCCGTGGCGCGCTCACAGGGGTGGTCGGGCTGACCCGATCCCAGGGACAGGAACCCGTCAGATCTCACTCTCCCGAGCGCAGAGCGGCATTCGACGAAATGCAGGTGTGGGTACGGGCAGAGACGGCTCTGCTCACCCCCCGAGCCGCCTCCCGAGGAGCCGCGCGGCGAGCTTCCGCAGCCAGTCCGCCCGCCGCGCGTCGGGCGCGACGAGCCGCCCCGTGCGCGCGGCCTCCAGGATCGCCGCCGTCTCCGGCGTCGGGTCGGCGCACGCCTGCAGCACCCGGAAGACCGTCGCGTCCTCGTGCGCGACGCCCGCCTCCTCCACCCAGGCGTCCACCGACGCCGCGAACGCAGGATCCCCGGGGAACGGCTGCTCCTCCGCGTTGCTCGGTCCGAGCCCGTTGATGCCGCTGATCACGAGGTCCTTGCGATCCTTGTAGGTCAGCCCCGCGAGCTCCTCGGGCAGCAGCGGGCGGCCGATCCAGATGTCCTGCACGCCCATGCCGAGCGGGAACTCGAGCCGCCGCTCGATCGGCTCCGCCGGCAGCGCGCCGGAGAAGCGCACCGGCACCACCGGGACGCCCACCGCGAGCGCCATGTCGATGAACGAGCCGCTCATCTTGCGCACCGGCGTGCGGCACTCGAGCGACCGCGTGCCCTCGACGTGCACCATCACGCCCTTGCCGGCCCCCTGCATCTCGGCCCCGAGCTCCGCGATGATGGTCCCGAGCGACGCCTTGTCCTCGCGATCGAAGTACGTGATCACCTTCGGATCACGCGCGCCTGGGTACGCGAAGCAGTGCGCGAGCATCGTGCCGAGCCACGTCGTCCGGTGCTCGGCCTTGGCCAGCGTGACCGTCGAGACCTCCGTCAGGCCGGACACGGCGATGCCGAACAGCAGCGACTCCACCCCGACCTGGTGGTTGCCGAGGTAGAGCAGGCTCCGGCCCTTCACGGCGCGGAACGCCTCGGGATCGACGACGTGCACCCGGCGGATGAACCGCTCGATGAGGCCGAAGTACAGGTCCTCCGCCGGCCACCGGCCGATGCCCATGGCCGCGCCCCAGTAGCGGCGGACAGGCTCGATGTCGATCACGGGCGGACCCGCGTCGCGGACAACGACCTCGGATCCCTCGCGCGCCACGGTGAACGGCCAGCGCGTCAGCGGCTGCGCCGAGGAGACGCCGACGAGGGACACGGTCGACGGGTGCACGCCAGCGCGCCGCGCGACGTGATCCTTCACCGCCGCCGCCTCGACGAGGTCGCCCGACGCGGCGTAGAGCTGCGCCACGGTGCCGGGCATCCAGTCCATCGTGCGCACGTCGGCGGGGCTGCAGCGCGCCTCGCCCGACGCCGCATCGACGCGCGAGACGCCGAGGTCGACCGGCGCGCGATCGCGCAGGAACGCCCGGCGGATCCCGGGAGGCGCGCCGCCGATCGGCCCCTGCGGGAGCAGCACCTCGACCAGCCGGAGCTCCAGCCAGACGCGCTCTCCCGCCGCGGCCCCTGCCTCTGCGATGGCCTGCACCCGGAACGAGACGAAGCGATCGTCACGGCCCTCGTAACGCACCTCCACGCGCACCGGCGACTCGGGCGCCGGCCCGTACAGGCGGAGCGACGGGATGCGCGACGGGAACGCGATCTGGGCGGGCGGGCACCCCGGATCCCACAGCGACAGCCGGTCGTGCGGGATGGTGTGGGTCAGCGCGTCGAGCATGCCCTGGTGCAGCGTGCCGGGGGGCACCGAGCCCCTCCGGGGGTCCAGCACCGCCGATGACCCGCGCGCGCCGAGGCGGAGCGCGGTCAGGTACTGGAACGCAGGGCCGTGGAACAGCGTCCCCGCGGCGTACGGATCGTCCGCCTCCGGCGCGTCGAGCGCCGGCTCCGGCGCCGGGGCGGGCGGGTAGCCACGGGCCACCCGCACGCGGCCGGTGCACACGGGCTCGAACCGCGAGAGCGCCGGGTTCGATGCCTCGCGCCACGCGAGCAGCCGGACATCGAGGACGTCGCCCGATCCGGTCGCCTCGGCCTTGACGCGCACCGGCCCCGGCACGGGCAGCCAGCGCTGCACCACCACGTCCTCCACGGCCACGACCACGCTCCCCGGGCGCGCCCGCAATGCGGCGCCGGCCAGCCGGTCCACCATGCTCATCCCGGGGAGCGCCGGGACCGTCCACGTGGGGCGGTGGTCCGCGACCCACCCATCCGGGTCCAGCACCTCCTCGACGTCGTCGAGCGCCGGCGCCGGCGCGGCCATCGCCGCGGGCTGCTCCTGCGGGCGCAGGCGCGGGCTCCCGCCCACGGCGCCCGGGAGCGAGGCGAGGCTGCGCGCGCTCGCGCGCGGGTCGAAGCCGACGTCGCGCCGCGCCCGGGGCGAGGCGCCGTCGACGATCCGCACGCCGAGCGTCGCGCCGTAGATGCGCAGGCCGTCCACCCAGAGGTAGGACTCGGCGATGACGTAGGGCCCGCGGTCGTCACGGCCGACCTCGAGGATGTCGGTGTCGACAGTCACCCGCCGGCTGGCCGGCAGCACCTGGCCCCGGTACCGCCAGCTGTGCTCGTGCCCCGTCATCACGGGCTCGAACCGCGGGTCGCGGAGGCCCGCGTGGAGGTCCTGGTGCAGCATCCAGAACTGGATCGTCTGCAGCATCGCCTCGATGCCGAGCGAGCCTGGCTGCACGGGATCGCCCAGAAAATGAGCTTTGAAGAACCACTCCGACGCGTGCACGTCCCGCCGCGCGCGGAGCCGGCCGAGCCCCTTCCGGCCGCCGGCCTGCCACAGGCCGTCGATCCGGTCGATCATCAGCAGCGACGGCCGCGCGAGCCCGAGCTTGCCCCCGCAGTACCGCGCGGGGCGCTCGCGGAGATCGACCTCGAAATCGGACGGCTCATCGAGCGCGGCGACCTCCTCGGGCCTCGGCGGGATGCCGATCTGCGTCGCGAGCGCGGCCTTCGGGAAGAAGCCGAACACCGTGTCGAGGTCGTACACCCGCGCGCCGCCGAGGCTGCACTCGACCCGGAACGAGAGGATGATCATGCCGCCCGAACGGGACATGTTCGTGAGCCGCGATTTGGTGCGCAGCGCGCCGCCGGCCGGCGCCGGCAGGACCTCGGCGTGCAGCGTGCCCTTGCCGTCGAGGTTGCGGAAGTACAGCGCGCCTTCGGTCGAGAGCGCGCAGCCTGCGTAGCTCGCGAGCCAGCCGCACGTCTGGAGCGCGGCCTCGAGCACCACCGCGAACGGCATCGTGAGGCCCGCGTTCTCGTCGAAGTACCACGCGTCCTCCGGGACGTCGTACTCGACCTCGACCTCGGCGCCGGCCTTCATCGACGCCATGGGGCGCGAGACCGACAGGACCCGGCTCATGAAGTGGTACGGCGGCCCCGGGAGCCGGGCGACGTGCTGGCCCCCGTCGAACCTGCGGTAGAGCGGGCCGAACGCGTCCGACGGCCTGCCCCAGGCGCACGAGAGCAGGCTCCGGTAATCGAACGGGAAGCCGCCGGCGTCCGCGTGTCCCGCCGAGACGGCGCCGTCCGGCGGCGGCGCGCCCGTCTCGGACCAGGGGACGCGCGCGACCGGCACCGGCTCGACGTGGCCGTCGAGCA
Source organism: Sorangium sp. So ce117 (assembly GCF_051524395.1). Lineage (NCBI taxonomy): Bacteria > Pseudomonadati > Myxococcota > Polyangiales > Polyangiaceae > Sorangium > Sorangium sp. So ce117. Next base: position 1,201,890 of record NZ_CP150309.1, on the reverse strand, counting down.
GCTCGGGGGCGCTCGTCATCGGCCAGTCGGGGCTGAGGCGCAGGCCCACGCGGCGGGCGTGGAACGCCTTGAGGCCGTCGACCGTGCACAGGAAGTCGGCGAACACCGTCGGACACGGGCCGTCGTGGACCTCCTCGACGAACACCTCGTACGTGAGCACGCGGCTCGTCGGGACCACCTGGCCGCGGCAGCGGAGCAGGTACGGGACCTCCGGCACGGGCTCGAAGCGGAAGCCGTCCGCGTCCGCCGTGAAGCCCATGGCCGCCATGTAGAACGCGAGCGCCTGCAGGCAGCCCTCGAACATGAGCGTCCCCGGCATGCAGGGGTCGTCCTTGAAGTGGCCCTCGAAGTACCAGCCGTCCTTCGTGATCGGCAGCGTGGCCCGGAGATAGCCGCGCTTCCACGGGCCGCCCGCCGGGTCGAACAGGTCGACGCGATCGAAGAACAGCATGGGCGGGGCGCTGATCCGCGGCGTCCTGACGTGGGTGCTCAGACGATCGAACCCCGGGCCGAACGCCGCCGCGCCGTCGCCGGCCGCGAACGCGAGGAGGTCGGCCCGGTCGAACGCGGACTTCCGGCACGCGATCCGGGGCGGATCGAGGCGGGCGGTCGTCGCGTGCTCGGCGGTGTCCGCGTCCCAGAGGACGCCGCCGGAGCTCGCGAGCTCCTCGTCGGTGAAGAAGCCGGCCTGGCCCTTGCGCGTCTTCAGGCGCAGCTCGCCGCCGATCCGGCAGTCGTAGTGGAAGAAGAACAGGCGGACGTCGCCGTGCTTCGCGTGCCCGTCGACGTGGATGTCGTAGACGAGCGTGTCGCCCGGGCGCGGCAGGCCGCCGTAGAAGGTGAGCTCGCAGCCGAGCAGGCGATAGACGCGCTCGCCCTTGTTCTCGAAGTCCGCGCCGAGCCAGCTGATGAGCAGCAGGTCGGCCTGGCCGCTCTCGATCATGACGCCGGCCGGCATGGCGCCGTCGTGCAGGTACCAGGAATCCCACCGCACGTCGGTCTCGGTCCACATCGTGCCGAGCTTCATCGAGCCGGGCTCGGCGTCGATCCCGGTGACCCGATCGGCGAGCAGGAGCGGCGGCATGGGCATGCGCACCTGGCGGCGATAGGCGTCCTGCCGGGCGAAGAGCGGGCCGAACACGTCGGAGATCCGGCCCGAGGCGAGGTGCTCGAGCTGCTCGCGGCTGAACCGGGGGCCGCGGGGCGCAGCGGAAGGCGCCGCGGCGAGCGCCGGCTGGGCGGAGGGACGCGGCGCAGGCGGCGGCGCGGCGGCGGGGCGCGGGGCCTCGACGACGCGCGGCGGTTCAACGACACGCGGCGGCTCGAACGGACGCGGCGACTCGGCGCGAACAAGCTGCGGCGACTCGGCGCGAACAAGCTGCGGCGCAGCGGCGGGGCGCGGCGCCTCGACCGGGCGCGGCGCCTCGATACGGACCGGCGCGGCGTGAGGCACCTGCGCCAAGGGGGTCTCGACCACCACCGCGGCCGCGCCCGACGACGCCTGCACGAGCGAGTCCAGCGCGCGCTGCCGCATCTGAAGGAACCGGCGGTGGACCTGGGCCTGCTGCTCCGCCCACTCCTTGTGGATCTGCGCAAGCTGCACGGTGAACGCCGCGGCGCCGGCGATCACGTCGCCCGGGATGTCCACGGCAGCGACCGCGACGACGGCCGGTCCGACCGGCGGCGGCTCCTCTGCGAGGCTCGCGGCGACGGCCGTGACGACCGCCGGCCCGACCGGCGGCGGCTCGTCCCAGGACGGCGCGCGATCCGCGTCGGCGGCAGAGAACCCCGTGGGCCCGGGGTACAGCGGCGGCAGGTCGTCGAGAGCGGACGGCAGAGGCGGCGCAGGTTCCATGGAGTCTCCGGGGGATGAACAGGAGGCCGCGCCGGGCACGACGATCGCCGGCGGGTGGGCGGGGAGCGTCAGCGTCGGCCCCTCCGCCGATCGCGGCGGCGGGAGCGGCGCGGCGGGGCCGCCAGCCCCGATGCGGACCGACAGCGAGCCGCCGCCGAGGCCGGCGCAGCGGACCTCGGCGACCCGGATCTCGTCGGACCACGGCGCCCCGTCGGGCTTGCGGCCGTGACGGCAGGCGAGCACCGCGGCGGCCACGTGCAGCAGGCCCGAGGCGGCGTGCGCGTGGCCGAACCGCGGCGCGAGATCCGTGGACGACAGCACGAGGCCAGGGTCGGCCGGCTCGTCCACGACCACGGCCAGGACCGGGTGCCGCTGCCGGACGGCGTCGTCGAGGCGCTCGAGCACGAGCACCACGGCGGCGTCGCCGGGGGGCAGGCGGACGCCGAGCGCCTCGAGCGCGGCCGCGTGGGCGGCCTCGCACGAGAGATCGACCGCGCCGACGATCGCCGCGTCCACCGCGCCGGCGCGCAGGGCGCGGGACGCGACGCGCAGCGCCCAGGGGCCGGACAGCTCCTCGGCCGCGATCGTGAACGACGGCCCACCGACGTCGAGCTGGCTGTTCAGCCGGTTCGCCGGGATGTTGGGCATGTTCCCGACGACGCCCGCCGCCTGCAGCGCAGGGATGATCGCGTCCTGGAGCGCGCCGACGTCGACCGACGGACCGAGCCGCGCCGGCGCCGTCTCGGCGAGCCGCCATCGCGTCATGTACCGGCACACCTCGGTGTCGGCGCCCATGCCGATCAGCACGGCGGTGCGATCGCGCGGCAGCGCGAGCCCCTCGGTGGCCTCGATCGCCGCCTCGAGCAGCAGCGTCTGCTGGCCGAGCGCCTGCTGCAGATCGCGCGGCGGGAACCGGAGCCGATCCGCGGGTAGCGCGACCGCCGCCCGGCGGGGAGCCGCGCCGCGGCCCGAGAGGAGCGGCTCCGCGAAGGCCCGGACGCCGCTGAGCTCACCGACGCACAGGCCCATGGCCACCACGGCCAGGGGGCCCGCCGGCGCGGGGCGCCCGGCGTCGACAGGGCGCGAGGCCGCCGCGGCGGCCTGCGGCGCGGCGTGGGCCGCGCGGCCCCTCGGCGAGGACGGCTCGTACGCCTCCACGAGGAGGTGGGCGTTGTTCCCGCCGAACCCGAACGCCGACAGGCCCGCGAGCCGCCGCCCCTCCCACGGCTCGGCGCGCTGCAGCACCCGGAAGGGGCTCGAGGCGACCGCCTCGCTCAGCGGATCGGCGTGCAGCGTCGGCGGGCGGACGCCGGCCGCCATGGCGCCGAGCAGCTTGAGGAGCCCGGCCGCGCCGGCCGTCGTGACGAGGTGACCGAGGTTCGACTTGAGCGAGCCGAGCGGGACGTCGCGGGAGCCGAACACCTCCTTGAGGGTCGCGATCTCGGTCGCGTCGCCGAGGGGCGTGCCCGTCGCGTGGCACTCGAGCAGCGACACCTCGCGGGGATCGAGGCCCGCCATGGCGTACGCGGCCCGCATCGCGCGCAGCTGGCCCTCGACGGAGGGCGCCAGGAGGCCGCGGCCGCGGCCGTCGTTCGACAGGCCGATCCCGCGGATCACGCCGAGGATCGGCCTGCCCGCGGCCTCCGCGTCGGACAGGCGCTCCAGGACCACGAACGCCGCGCCCTCCGCCGGGACCAGGCCGTCGGCCTCCGACGAGAACGGGCGGCTCTGCCCGGTGCGGCTCATGGCCGACAGCGCGCAGAACCCGATGTGCATGAAGAGGTCGTCCGAGCGGCACACCGCGCCTGCGAGCATCCGGTCGACCTCGCGGTCCTGCAGCCGCTCGCAGGCGAGCGTGATCGCGTACAGCGACGACGCGCACGCGGCGTCGAGCGCGAACGCCCCGGCCCCGAGGCCGAGCACGTCGGCCAGCAGGTGGGCGGGCAGCCCCGACATGAACCGGTTGCGCGGATCGGGCCGCGGGACGCCGGCGAGATCGCCGAGCCACGCCGACTCGACCCACGCCGACATCGCCGACGACGGGAACGAGAGGTTCCCGAGCACCGCGCCCGCGCGGTCGGACCGGCCCTCGTGCCCCGCCTCGCGCAGCGCCTCGCGGCCCGCGTGGAGCACCCACTGGAAGAGCGGGTCGAGCGCGAGCAGGGACTCGGGCGGCCCGCCCCGCCGCGGGAACGGGTCGCTGGCGAGCACGCGGCGGAAGTGCTCGTCGAACCCGGTGACGTAGCCGCCGCGGTCGCTCCACGCGCGGTCCTTCGCGTCGCGCACGTCGCGCGCGTCGCGCACGGAAGGCCCTGCGAGCGCGCGCTCGCGCGAGAGGCGCCAGCGGCCGTCGGGCGCGGCGGACAGGAGGTCCCGGCCGGCGAGCACGTTGTCCCAGAGGGCCGCGGGGTGGAGCGCGCCCGGGAGGACGCACCCGCGGCCGACGATCGCGATGGGCTCGAACACGCTGGCCTCGATCACGCCTGGCCGCGCGCCGTGTCGGGGCGCAGGACGTACTGCACGTCGCGCAGCTCCGCGACGAGCGAGCCGCGGTCGTCGACGAACGCGATGTCGGCCTTCGTGCGATCGCGGGCCACGATCTGCCCGCGCACCACCGCGCGCAGCGGGCCGTCGGACGGCCCCTCGGCGAAGGTGTGCAGCGCGCCCACGGACATCGGGAGCGCCGCGCCGCCGAGCACGTGCTGCGTCCACAGCGTCGCGAGCTGCAGCCCGCCGTCGAGCGCCGCCGGATCGGTCTTCCACGGCTGGGCCACCCAGCCGGCCTCGCGGAGGCCCACGACCGTCCCCGCGATCCCGTCGCGGCTCACGCCGTCGAGCTGCCGGATCACCTGGAAGTCGCGGCCGTGGAAGAGCGTGCGGCCGTCGTACAGCTCGCCGCCGGCGGGCCACGGGCCGAGCTCCGGCGCGGCCGGGCCCTTCGGGGCCACGCGCCCTTCGGGACGCTGCATCTGGATGGTCGCCGCGTAGTGCAGCGCCCCCTGCGGCCCGCGCAGCTCCGCCGCGAGCACCGCGCCGTGGCCGTTGCTCACCTCGCGGCAGTCGACGCGGAACACCTCGCCGCCGGACTCGTACGCCGCGAGCTTGATCCCGCGCAGGACCCGCACGTCGCGGAGCTCCGTCACGACGAGATCCGGCCGGCACGCGCGCGCGGCGCGGGCGAACCACTCGAGCGCGATCACCACCGGCACCACGGGCACGCCGTTGATGGCGTGATCGCCGAGGTAGGGGTGCGTCGCGCGGTCGGCGCGGACGGCCAGCGCGACCCGGCCGCCGTGGCCCTGGGCCGCGAGCGCCTTCGGGTCCGCGCCGAGCACGAGCTCGACCGCGCCGGGCGGAGCGCCGCCTTGCCCGCGCGCGCCGCGATCGCCGCGATCACCCGAAGCGTCGCACAGCTCGTCGAGGAGCATCTTCGCGCCCGCGGCGAGCGGGATGAGGGGCACGCCGAGCTGCGCGAAGTGGGCCTCGAGCGCCGCGTTCACCATGCCGCCCTGCCAGGGGCCCCAGCCGAGCGACTTCACCCGGCAGCCCGGGCGGCGGGCTGCCTCGGCGGCCGCGACCTTGTTCAGGACCTCGTTCGCCATCGCGTAGTCGCACTGCCCCTTGTTGCCGCCGCGCGCGGCGATCGAGCTGAAGAGGACGATCGCCTTGAGCGGGTCGCCCGCGGTCGCGCCGAGCAGGGCCCGGAGGCCGTCGACCTTCGTGCTGAACACGCGATCGAACTGCTCGACCGTCTTCTCGGCGACGAGCTTGTCGGCGAGCACGCCGGCGCCGTGGACGATCGCCGTGACGGGGCCGAGGGTGCCGCGCACGCCGTCGAGCGCCGTGGCCACCGCCCGCGCGTCGTTCACGTCGACAGGGACGTAGAGGGCCTCGCCGCCGGCGGCGCGGATCGCGTCGAGCGTCGTGCGGACCTCGCGGTTCGCGAGGATCTTCGCGACGCTCCGGCCGATCTCCGCCGGGGTCATCCGCTGGCCCGCGGAGGTCGTCGCCTTGATGAGCGCCGCCTTGAGCGCGGCCTCGCCGTCGGCGCCGCGGCAGGCGGCCGGCTCGTCCTCGAGCGCGGTGCGGCCGAGCAGCGCGAACCGCGCGTGGCTGGCCTTGGCGAGCGCGATCAGCGTCGCCGCGGTGACGCCGCGGGCGCCGCCGCTCGCCACGACGACGTCGGACGGCCCGAGGGGGAGCGGCCCGGGCTGCGCGTCCTGCCGGACGCTGCGCGGGGTGGTGCGCCGGCCGTCCGCGCGCAGGCCGATCTCGAGCTCGACGCCGCCGGACAGGAGCTCCGAGGTGATGGCCTCCGCGAGCTCGCCGTCGGAGCGGACGGCGCGCTCGAGGTCGATCGCGCGGCAGGACGCCTCGGGCCACTCCAGCGCCGCGGTCTTCACGAGGCCCGGCAGCCCGCCGACCCAGGCTCGGTCCGAGCCCGCGAGGCCGAAGTCGCCGCCGGTGTCCTGGACCGTGACGAAGAGGGCCGGCTTCGCCGCGATCGCCTGGGCGGCGAAGAACGCCTCGCGGTGGACGGCGAGCGCCTCGTCGGCCGTGGCCAGCTCGCGCAGGCCGCCGAGGAACACGGCGCCGCGCGCGCCGCGGGGCACGGCGGGGGCGTACTCGGCGGCGATCCCGCGCGCCGCGAGGGCCGCGACGAGCGCGGGGCCGATCGCGTCGTGGCCGGTGACCACGAGGGTGCCTGCGTCGAAGAGGCCGGGCATCGCGAGGCCGGCTGCGGGCGCAGGCTCCTCGACGAGCGTCCACCGGCCGAGGGGCGCGGAGGCCGGCTCCTCGGCGGGCTCCGCCGGGGCAGCGCCGGCGGTGGCAGCGGCGGGACCGAGGCTCGCGCGGAGGTGGTCGACGACCTGCCCCAGCGTGCGCAGCTGCGCCAGCGCCGACGCGTCGACCTCCGCCAGCCCCGGCGTGCGATCGCGGACCGCCGACAGGATCTCCACCCGCTTGATGCTGTCGATGCCGAGATCGCTCTCCAGCTCCATCTGCAGCCCCAGCATCTCCGCCGGGTAGCCCGTCGTCTCCGCGACGACCGCCATCACCACACGCTCCACCTCGGCCGCGCCAGGGGCCGCGCCAGGAGCGACGGCAGGCGCCGCGACGGCAGACGCCTTCGTCGCGGGCGCGGCGGTAGCCGGACCGGCGCTGGCGGCCGGCCCGGCGGCCGGCAGCGAGGCACGGAGGTGATCGACGACCTGCCCCAGCGTGCGTAGCTGCGCCAGCGCCGACGCGTCGACCTCCGCGAGCCCCGGCGTCCGATCGCGGACAGCCGAGAGGATCTCCACCCGCTTGATGCTGTCGATGCCGAGATCGCTCTCCAGCTCCATCTGCAGCCCCAGCATCTCCGCCGGGTAGCCCGTCGTCTCCGCGACGACCGCCATCACCACTCGCTCCACCTCGGCCGCGCCAGGCGCCGCGCCGGACGCGACGGCAGGCACCGCAGCGGCAGAGGCCTTCGCGACGGACGCGGCGCCAGCCGGACTGGCGCTGGCGGCCGGGAGCGAGGCGCGAAGGTGGTCGACGACCTGCCCCAGCGTGCGCAGCTGCGCCAGCGCCGACGCGTCGACCTCCGACAGCCCCGGCGTCCGGTCGCGGACCGCCGACAGGATCTCCACCCGCTTGATGCTGTCGATGCCGAGATCGCTCTCCAGCTCCATCTGCAGCCCCAGCATCTCCGCCGGGTAGCCCGTCGTCTCCGCGACGACCGCCATCACCACACGCTCCACCTCGGCCGCTCCAGGCGCTGCGCCGGACGCGACGGCGGGCGCGGTGGCAGCAGGCGTAGCGACAGCCGGGCTGCCGCTGGCGGCAGGCAGCGAGGCGCGGAGGTGGTCGACGACCTGCCCCAGCGTGCGCAGCTGCGCCAGCGCCGAGGCATCGACTTCCGACAGCCCCGGCGTCCGGTCGCGGACCGCCGACAGGATCTCCACCCGCTTGATGCTGTCGATGCCGAGGTCGCTCTCCAGCTCCATCTGCAGCCCGAGCATCTCCGCCGGGTAGCCCGTCGTCTCCGCGACGACCGCCATCACCACCCGCTCCACCTCGACCGCGCCAGGCGCCGCGCCGGATGCGACTGCAGGCGCCGCGACGGCAGACGCCTTCGCGGCGGGCGCGCCGGCAGCAGGCGTAGCGACAGCCGGGCTGCCGCTGGCGGCAGGCAGCGAGGCGCGGAGGTGGTCGACGACCTGCCCCAGCGTGCGCAGCTGCGCCAGCGCCGACGCGTCGACCTCCGACAGCCCCGGCGTCCTGTCACGGACCGAGGACAGGATCTCCACCCGCTTGATGCTGTCGATGCCGAGATCGCTCTCCAGCTCCATCTGCAGCCCGAGCATGGAGACGGGGTATCCCGTCTTGTCCGCGACCACCTCGAGGACCAACCGCTCGATATCGACACGCGGCGCAGCGGCGACCGCCGCCTGCGTTGCCGCGGCGGCCGCGGGCGCGGCGACGGCCTTGGACACTGCCACCGCCGGCGCCGCGGCTGCGGCCTTCACAGCCGCAGCAGGCGCCGCTGTGGCCGCCTTCGCTGTCACGGCGGGCGCTGCGACTGCCACCTTCGCCGTCACGGCAGGCGCCGCCTGCGCCGGCAGCGTGACAGCCGTATGGAGCTCCCCGCCTGCGCCGTTCAGGCCGTCCAGGGCCACGCTGCTCCTGCCCTCGCTGGAGCGCGCGGTCGGCGCCGCTGCAGGCCGTACGGACGCCTCCGAGACAGGCCCCACATGCACCGGAGCGAGGAGAACCGGCGCAGGCCGTACCTCGGACACCGTCGTCGGAGCGACCGGGTACGAAGCGCCGGTCGCCAGCGCGGCGAGCCCTGCGAAGGACGCCTCGGCGGCCTGAAGAAAGGCGATGTGGCTCTCGGCCATCGTGCGCTGGTACACGCTGTGGGCGTCCGCCGTGGCGCGCTGCGCCTCCTGGTACGCGGCCAGCCACGACGCGCTCGCCGCCGGCCGCGACGCGCTCACCACAGCCGTCGACGCGCTCACTGTCGGTCGCGGCGCGCTCACCACAGGCGCCGACACGCTCGCCACCACAGACGCGCTCACCGCCGGCTGCGACGCACTCACGAGCGGCCGCGGCGCGCTCACCACAGGCGCCGACGCGCTCACCACAGGCGCCGACGCGCTCACTGCCGGCCGCGCCGCGCTCACCACAGGCGCCGATGCGCTCACTGCCGGCCGCGCCGCGCTCACTGCCGGCGCCGACGCGCTCACCACAGGCCGCGCCGCGCTCACTGCCGGCTGCGACGCGCTCACCATCGGCCGCGGCGCGCTCGCCACCGGCTGCACCGCCTCCGGCGCCGGCTTCTGCGCCGCCCGCGGCGGGCTCGCCGCCGGCAGCGCCTTCGCGCCCCCCTGCGGCGGGTACGGCTTCCCGTAGTTGCTGCCGTTGATCTGCAGCGCCAGCTTCGGCTTCGGCAGCGCCCGCGGATCGCTCGGCGCCGCGAAGCCTTCCCACAGGACCCGCGCGTCCAGCGGCACCCCGGCCACGGCGAGCCGCGCCACCGCCTCGAGCAGGCTCGTCACGCCGTGCTTGCCCTTGCGGTCGAGCGCCACCGCCCGGTGCGGCCGGCCGCTCAGGATGTCGCCGACCAGGTTCGTCAGCACCGAGCCCGGCCCGACCTCGACGAACGTGCGCACGCCGTCCGCGTACATCCGCTCGATCTCCTCCACGAACCGCACCGGCTCCGCGAGCTGCCGCGCCAGCCGGTCGCGCGCCGCGTCGCCGCCGCCCGCGTACGGCTCGATCTCCGCGTTGCTGTACACGGGCGCCGCCGGCGCCTCGACCGCGATGCCCGCAAGGAACTCGCGGAGCGGCGCGCTCGCCTCCGCCACGAGCGGCGAGTGGAACGCCGCGGCCACGTCGAGGCGCCGCGCCTGGATCCCGGCGCCCTTCAGCCGCTCCTCCGCGGCCTCGATCGCCGCGACCGAGCCCGACAGCACCACCTGCTTCGGGCCGTTGTGGTTCGCGATCACCACGCCGGCGAGGCCGAGCGCCCGCACCTCGTCGATCCCCCGCGGGACCGCGATCATCGCGCCCCGCTCCGACGACGCCGCGCCCATCAGCTCGCCGCGCCGCCGCGCCACGCGCAGCAGGTCCGCCGCGGACAGCGCGCCGGCCGCGTGCAGCGCCGTGATCTCGCCGAAGCTGTGGCCCGCGAACGCCTCGGCCCTCACCCCGAGCGCCGCGAGCAGCGCGAGGTGCGCGAGGCTCGTCGCGCCGATCGCCGGCTGCGCCCACCGCGTCTCGCGGAGCCGCGCCTCCTGCGCCGCCCGGTCCTCGTCCGAGAACACAGGCCGCGGGAACACCACCTCGTGCAGCGGCGCGTCCGCGATCGCGACGCCCGCCGCCGCGTCCCAGGCCGCGCGGGCCGGGTCGAACGTCATGAGCGCGTCCGCGCCCATCCCGACGTACTGGCTCCCCTGCCCCGGGAACAGGAACGCCACCCGCCCCGGCGCCTCCCCGCTCGCGCAGTGCACGAGCGGCGCCGAGAGCGCCTGCTCCGGCCTCGCCTCGAGGTGCGCCGCGACCTGCTCGAGCTTCTTCCTGAGATCCGCCTCGTCCGTCGCGCACAGCCCGAGCCGCGCCGGCCTCGACGCGTCGAACGAGAGCACCGACTCGCGCGCCAGGAAGCGCAGGATCTCGGGCACCTCCGCCTCCTTCGCCAGCGCCCGCGCGCGATCCGCGAGCGCCGCCGGCGTGTCCGCCGACAGGAGGAAGAGCTCCGCCGGCAAGGCCCGCACCCGCCACGCCTTCGGCGCCGGGCCCGTGTACTCCTCCAGCGCCACGTGGAAGTTCGAGCCGCCGAAGCCGAACGAGCTCACCGACGCCCGCCGCGGGTGGTCCCCCGGCCGGATCCACGGCCGCGCCTGGGTGTTCAGATAGAAAGCGGTCTTTTCTATCTCGAGCTTGGGGTTCGGCTTGTCGACCTTGATGGTCGGCGGCAGCACCTTGTGGTGCAGCGCCATGATCGCCTTGAACAGGCCGGCCGCGCCCGCCGCCGCCTTGGTGTGGCCGATCTGCGACTTCACGCTGCCGAGCGCGCACCACTGGCGGTCTTCGCGCCCCGACTCGTCGAACATCACCCGCAGGCCCTCGAACTCGGCCGCGTCGCCGGCCTTCGTCCCGGTGCCGTGCGCCTCCATCAGCTCCACGGTCTCGGGGCCGTACCCGGCGGCGGCGTACGTCCGGCGGAGCGCCTTCGCCTGCCCTTCCGGCACCGGCGCGTACACGCTCTTGCTCCGCCCATCCGACGACGAGCCGATCCCGCGGATCACAGCGTAGACCCGGTCTCCGTCGCGCTCGGCGTCGTCGAGCCGCTTGAGCGCCACCATCGCGATGCCCTCGCCGAGCAGCGTGCCGTCGGCCTTGTCGGAGAACGGCCGGCAATCGCCCGACTTCGACAGCGCGGGCGTCTTGCTGAAGCACATGTACATGAAGGCGTCGTTCATCGTGTCGCAGCCGCCCGCGATCACGAGATCGGACTGGCCGAGCGCCAGCTCGTTGATGGCCATCGACATCGCCGACAGCGACGACGCGCACGCCGCGTCGGTCACGCAGTTCGTCCCGCCGAGGTCGAGCCGGTTCGCGATGCGCCCGGCCACCACGTTCCCGAGCAGGCCCGGAAAGCTCGACTCCTGCCATGGCACGTAGTTGCCAGCGATCTTGTCGCAGGCGCGCTTCACCTCGTCCTCCGGATACCCGAGATCCCGGAGCGCCTTCGCCCACACCGGCCGCTGGATCCGGCTCACCATCGAGGCGAGCAGCTCCTGCGCGGAGGTGACGCCGAGGATCACGCTCATCCGCTCGCGGCTCATCGACTCGAACTGCCCCTGCGCCGCGTCCTCCAGGACCCGCTTCGCCACGATCAGCGCGAGCAGCTGCGTCGTGTCCGTCGCCGGGACGATCGAGGGCGGGACGCCCCACTCGAGCGGATCGAACGGCACATTCTTGAGAAAGGCGCCGCGCTTCGCATACGTCTTGTCCGGGGCGGACGGGTCGGGATCGTAGTAGTCCTCGACCAGCCAGTGGGTGCTCGGGACATCCGTGATAAGGTCTGTCCCGGACAGGATATCGCGCCAGAAGCCGTGCGCGTCGACCGAGCCGGGGAAGATGGCGCTCACGCCGACGACGGCGATGTGCGGGATACGCGAAGACGAAGGGTGCATGAGGACCTCGGCAGGTGGTCAGGCGCTCAGGCGAGCGGGCGAGGAGTGAAGTGGAATGCGGCGCTCGGCACGGGGACGCCGTACGTCCGGAGCTGCTGCGCGCGCGTGACGACGGCCGCGCCCTCGAGCAGGTTGCGCGCGACCTGGACCGCGGTGCGGCGCGCCGGGTCCTCGAGGAACGACCCCTTGACCCAGCGGTTGAACGCGCCCATGGCCGGGCCGCACCAGATCTGGTAATCGGCGCGGCGCTTCGGGTCCCCGGCGATCGCCCACTTGCTGGACATGCCGAGATACCAGCGGAAGATCAGCGCCATCTTGTGCTTCGGCTCGCGCGCGGCGCGCTCGAGCTCGGCCGGGTCGCGCTCGGCGAAGAACCGCTCGCAGCCCGCCCACACCTCGTCGCACGACATCTGGAACAGCTCCCTCTCGATGCGCGCGCGCACGTCGCTGGGCAGCGACTCGATGGAATCGTGGGCGACGTAGAGGTCGTAGAGCCGCTGCGCGCGGACACCGAACATCGTGCCGCGCTTGAGCACCTGGACCTGCACGCCGAGCTCGAACATGTCGGCGGCCGGCGTCATCACCACGTCCGGGAGATCGGCCTGGGCCAGCATCTTCTTGCCCTCGTCGGACAGGCCCGACTCGATGCACGACTGGTTGACCGAGCCCGTGAGCACGTACGCCGCCCCGAGCGCGAACGCGGCGGCGATCGACTCCGGCGTGGAGAGGCCGCCGGCGGCGCCGACGCGGATCGGCCGGTGATACCCGTACTTCGCCGCGAGCTCGTCGCGGACGCCGAGGATCACCGGGAACAGCGCGACGAGGGGCTGGTTGTCGGTGTGACCGCCGGAGTCCGCTTCCACGGTGATGTCCTCGGCGACCGGGAGGCTCCGCGCGAGCTCCGCCTCGTCGCGGGTGAGCCACCCGTTGCGAACGCAGGTATCAAGGATCTCGGCCGGCGCTGGCGACAGGAAGCGCGCGGCGACCTCCGGGCGCGAGATCTTGGCGAACAGGTGGTTCTTCCGGTCGACGCGGCCGTCGGGCAAGCGCTTGACGCCGCTGTAGGCGAACCGCACGACCATCGGGTTCAGGCCCATGTAGGCGGCCGCCTCGGCCCGCCGGACTCCCCTCTTCAGGTAGAGCTCCACCGTGTCGCTCTCCAGCCTGGGCTGGTTCGGAGCGTGGATGAGGTTGCAGCCCCAGGTGGGGCCGTCCGTCCCGAGCGCCGCCGAGATCTCGTCGATCGCCTGCTCGATCCGGTGCAGCCCGAGGCCTGCGGCGCCGAAGAACCCCATCATACCTGCGTTGGCCATCGCGATCGTGAGCCGCGTGGTGTGGATGCCGTTCGCCATCGCGCCGGCCACGTACGGGAAGCGCAAGCCGTGGACCTCGACGAAGGAGCGGTCTCCGAGCCACTCCGGGTACAGGGCGGGCAGCGTTCCGAGGAGCGGGAACGTCGGGACCCCGTTGACCTGATCCTCGCGGAGGACAGCGCCGCCGCGGGACACGCCGACGCGCCCATCCGGCGTCTCACGCACCACGTGCACCGGCTCTCGCACGCAGGAGACGGCCTCCCGCAGATCTGTCGATGTGAACGCGGGGAGCCAGGGCCCGCTGCGCCAGATGCCGATCGGCTGGAGGCCGGCGCTGCGGATGACCTGCGGATCCTCAATCATGCTGAGCTGCCTCCTAATGACAAGCACGGCCTCTATAACACCCGTCGTGAGCGGCCCGCGGTAATGGTTCGGTCACGGCGCAACGGCGGGACGGACCCCTTCACCAGGCGATGAAAGCGCTTTCCCTCGGCTCCTGCGGGCCTGACGCGCCCCGTGACGCACCGCGCCTTTGTTTCGGGTCTGTCACACGCGCCGCAGCGCGGCGCTCACCGCACCGACGACGGGCCCGTCGCTCTATAGGGAATACCCACCATCGCTGACGAGGAGCGCGCCAGTCATGGTGGCAGAGGCGTCGGAGAGCAGGAACGCGATGAGCCCGGCGATCTCGTCGGCGCTCGCGTAGCGGCCCAGGGGCGTCGACATCGCCGCCATCTGATCGAACGCGGCGCGCTCGCTGCCGGCCGTCGTGACGAGCGCCTGGAAGAAGGGCGCCTGGGCCCAGATCGGCGTCTCGACGCCGCCAGGCAGGACGCCGTTCACCCGGATCTTGTCGCGCGCCCCCTCCTTCGCCGCGACGCGGACCAGCTGCGCCGCGCCCGCCTTGGATGCCGCATAGGCACCGATCCCCGGCTCGGCCTTGACCGCCGCGACCGAGGAGACGACGACAACCGTCCCGCCGCGACCGGTCTTCCTGAGGAGACGAAGGCCCGTCCGGAGCGTCAGAAAGACCCCATCGAGGTTCACGGAGAGGACCCGCCGCCAGTCGTCAAACGACGTCTCCTCGATCGGCGCGCCGTGGGCGATACCGGCGTTCGCGACGACGTGGTCGAGCCTCCCGAAGCGCCCCTCGACAGCCGCCTCGATCTCGACCCACGCGGCCTCGTCCCCCACGTCGGCCTCGCGCAGCAGGAGCTCCGGCCCGCGGAGCTCGCCCGCGAGGGCGTCGAGCGCGTCGCGGCGCCGATCGATCAGGACCAGGCCGGATGCGGTCTGCGACAGCTTGCGCGCGGTCGCAGCGCCGATACCCGACGCCGCTCCGGTGATGAGCGCGACTCCCTCCACCATGGGCGTACCTCCTCTCCTGTAGCACGGCGGAGCCGCCGCGCGCAGGCGCCGGTGCAGCGCTGGTGGGGTTCAGGGCCAGTGGGACGAGGCCAGCGACGCGCAGGCCAGCGCCGCCGGGAGAGCTCGACGGGACCGACACCAGGCGCTACCACAGCGCCCAGCGGCGAGGTGAGCGGCGGATCCGATGCGCCAGGCTGCTCGGGCGTCATTTTACACGACCGCACGCGCTCGACCGCGGCGTCCCGGTGCTGAGCAGGTTTGATGTCGCCCGCGCTCGCCTTATGCTCCTGTGACGATACGACGATGAGACGTCTCTACCGCCTCTCTGCCAAGATCAGCAGGCTCCTCACGGCCCGTCGGACGCGCGAAGCACGCGCGCAGACGCCCCGTGTGGCGCCTCCGGACGAGGCCCCGACTGGCACCGCCGCCCAGGAATGGACGCCGGCGCCCGTCGAGCAGCAGCAGGCGGTGCTCAAGTACGTCATCGCCAACGTCCCTCACGCCATCTTCTGGAAAGACCGTCATGGACGGTTTCTCGGGGGAAATCAGAACTTCCTCAACGACACCAACACGAAGGTGCTGGAGAACCTCGTCGGCAAGACCGATTTCGACGTGTGGGGCAGCAAGAACGCGGAGTGCTTCGTGCGCATCGACCGGGAGGTCATGGAGGGCGGCATCTCGATGCTCGACGTCGAGGAGCCGCTGCTCCGCCCGGACGGCGAGCAGCGGTTCCTGCTCACCAGCAAGGTACCCATCCGCGACGAACGGGGCGATGTGACGGGGATCCTCGGGATCTACGCGGACATCACCGAGCGCAAACGGATGGAGATCGAGCTCCAGAAGGCCAAGGAGGCGGCGGACGCCGCGGCCTGCGCCAAGGGAGAGTTCCTCACGGTGATGAGCCACGAGCTCCGGACGCCGCTCTCCCTCATCCTCGGACCGCTCGAGTCGCTCCTGTCGAGCCGGGACGAACCGCTCTCGCCGCGGGTGCGGGCGGACCTCGAGCTCATCCAGCGCAGCGGGCGGCGGCTCCGCCGGCTGGTCGACGATGTCCTCGATCACCAGAAGATCGAGGCCGGCAAGATGCAGATCGACTGGGAGGCCGTCGACGTCGGAGAGCTCGTCTCGGACATGGTGGAGGAGGCTCGCCCGGCGGCGGCGCGCGGCGGGCTGGATCTCTCGATTCACGTGGATCCCGAGCTGCGGAGGGTCCCCGCCGATCGGCGCAAGCTCGAGAAGATCGCGCTCAACCTGCTGGGCAACGCGCTGAAGTTCACCCCGCCTGGCGGGCGCGTCACCGTCGACCTCCGGGCGCTCGACGGTCTGTTCGAGCTCTCGGTCGAGGACACCGGCCCTGGCATCCCGGCGGACAGGAGACACCTGCTCTTTCAACGGTTTCAGCAGATCGACGCCTCGGCGACGCGAAAGCACGAGGGGACGGGGATCGGGCTGTCGCTGGCCAAGGAGCTCACGGAGCTCATGGGCGGCACGGTCGGCGTGGAGAGCGAGCCCGGGGTCGGCTCTCGCTTCTTCGTGCGGCTCCCGCGCGCCGCGGATTTCCTGGCAGCGCGGCGGGCGACCGCCGCGCCCGAGCCGCCGCGATCGCTCAACGGCGCGGGCACCTACGAGCCTCCCCCGTCGTCGGTCAACCTCCGCGGCTTCGAGGTGCCTCCGCCGCCCGCCGCAGGCGCGCCCCGCGCCGGCGGCGGCGCGGAGGGGCCGCGCGTACTCGTCGTGGAAGACAACCCCGACATGAGATCGTACCTGGCGGACATCCTGTCGGCCGGACACGAGATCGTCCTGGCGACGAACGGCCGGGAAGCGCTCGAGTCGATCGCGGCGAAGCGGCCGGATGTCATCGTCTCGGACGTGATGATGCCGGAGATGGACGGATTCGAGCTGGTCCGGCGGCTCAAGGGGGATCCCGCGCTCCGGGACATCCCTGTCCTCCTCTTGACGGCCAGGGCGAGCGGCGCGGAGGCCGTGGGGGGGCTCGACGTCGGCGCCGACGAATACATGAGCAAGCCGTTCGACCCCCTGGAGCTCAGGGCGCGAGTCCGCGCCGCCGAGCGGCTGCACCGCGCCTATCTGGAGCTCGCGGCGAAGAACGGCGAGCTCGCGGCGGCGCTGGAGCGGCTCTCGGAGACGCAGCAGGAGCTGCTCCAGGCGGGCAAGATGGCGGCGATAGGGACGCTGGTGGCGGGCCTGTCGCACGAGATGAACAACCCGGTGTCGGCCATCCTGATGAACGCCCAGCTGCTGCTCAGGCGGCACCGGAAGGGGCACGGCCTGCCCGACGAGGCCTCGCTGCTGAAGGCGCTCAGCACCATCGAGCGGCAGGCGATCCGGTGCTCGGATCTCGTGACGGCGCTGCTCGAGTACGCGCGCGGCAAGCCGATCGGCCGGGAGCCGTGCGACGTGCGCGCGGCGCTCCGCCGCGCTGTCGACCTGTCCGCGCCGCGGGCGCGCGAGCGCAGGGTCCACCTCGAGACGGACGGCGCCTCATCGGCGCTGCCCGAGGTGCTCGTCAACGCATCGCAGCTCGAGTCGGCCTTGCTCAACGTGATAGGCAATGCGCTCGACGCCAGCCCGCACGGCAGCGCCGTGGTGGTCGAGGCTCGCCCGCTGCCGCGCGGGGACATCCACGGCGTGGAGATCGACGTGCACGACCACGGCTGCGGCATCCGCGCCGAGGACCTGAGCCGCATCTTCGAGCCGTTCTTCACGACGAAGCCGCCCGGGCAAGGGACCGGGCTCGGGCTGTCGCTGACGCACCGGTTCATCGAGGAGCACCAGGGCAGCATCCGTATCGAGAGCGCGCTGGGCGAGGGCACGACGGTGCGCATGTGGCTGCCCGCGCGGCAAACGGAAGGGGCGGAGTGAGGCGAGGGAGCGCGCGCTCACGACCACGCCGGCCACGCGGGTCAGCTCGCCGGTGAGGCGCGGAGCTCCGCGGCGAGCGCCGCGCCCAGGGCGAAGAAGGCCGGACGGGCGGGCTCCGGGCCGCCGCCGAGCCGGCGCTCGAGCCGCGCCGGATCCCAGCCGCAGGCATCGTAGGTCTCCAGCGCGTGCCGGTCGCGCCTGGACAGCCGGGCCCTCGCGCCGCGGAGCGCTGCGGTCATGGCCGGCAGCCCCGCGGAGAGCGCGAGGCCGGTCTCCCCCCAGTCGTCGAGCGACGATGGGCTCTCCAGCACATCGACGACGAGGCCCGTGAAGAACAGGCCGACGACGGCCTCGCAGAGGCGATCCAGCGCGCCGCGCACGGCGTCGTCGCCCATCGTCCAGAGCGCCGGGTCCGGGTTGAAGTAGCCCAGGAACGCTTGCAGCATGAGCATCGGCGTCTCGGGCATCAGGAAGCGACGCTCGCCCCGCTCGCGCGACCGCCTGCGGAGCACGCGCATCATCGAGATCATGATCTCGCCGACGGCGAACCCCTGCTGCGCCTGCTCGGCGAGATCGTCGCCCATGTCCACCTCGACGCGGATCCCGGGGGCGAGCCGGGCGACGAACGAGATCCCGAGCGGGTGCACGAACAGCGTCCTCGTGGCGAGCATCTCGACGTCACGGAGGACATCTTCGGGGAGGACCGCCGCATAGGCGACGAGCGCGCGCTGGACCGCGCCGGTGAGGAGCGGGTCCTCGGGGACCTCGTCGACCAGATCGCCCAGGCTCATGATCGACTCCGCATGATCGCGGAATAGCACAGCTGGACCTGGACGAGGAGCGGCGCCCGCTTCGCGCCGAACGCCCTCGCTGCCGCCGGCGGCGGCGCGACATCGGATCTGTCATTTATTTGCGGCGAGCGATCTGTCATTTATTTGTGACGAGAGATCTCGTCATTTATTGATGACGAAGCGGGAGGGAGGCCACGGCGCCCCGCGACCCCCTCGAGCCGGCAGCGCACCGCGCCAAGCTCGCTCGGAGCCAGCGGCGCGACGTCAACGGATTTTGGCAGATCCGTCGGCGGCCGAGCGCGCGGCGCGCCCGTCGTACGGGCGTCCCTGTGTGGTAGCTTCGGCGCATGACCAGCGCGGGCGCGACGCTGCCAGTCCCGGTCGCGACGCCGCGTCGAGCCGCGTTGCGCGCCCATCTCACCGAGTTCCTGCTCGTCGGGGGCGCGACGCTCGTGCTCTTCCCGCTCGCGTGGCTCGCCCGCAGGGCCGTCGGGCTCGACGCGGCGGAGCTCGCGATCGGCTTCCTGACGTTCCACGCCGCGTCCGTGATCAACGACCCTCACTTCGCGGTGACGTACCTGCTGTTCTACAAGGACGCGAGGCACCGCGCGTTCGGCGGCGCGTTCGCCCCGGCGCAGCGAGCCCGCTACATCCTGGCCGGCCTCCTGGTCCCGGTCGCGCTGCTCGCGTGGGCGATCGGGGCGCTCTCGACCGGCTCCGCGCTGTCCATGGGCTTCATGATCCAGCTCATGTTCCTCCTGGTGGGCTGGCACTACGTGAAGCAGGGCTTCGGCGTCCTGACGGTGCTCTCGGCGCGGCGTGGGTTCCGGTTCGACCCCCTGGAGCGCAGGGTGATCCTCGCGCACTGCTTCGCGGCCTGGGCGTACGCGTGGGCGAGCCCGGCGGATCCAGGCAGGGAGGTCGAGGAGAAAGGCGTGGTCTACACGTCGCTCGCGCACCCGCCGGCGCTCGAGCCCGTCACCGGGCTCGCGTTCGGGCTCAGCGCGCTCGCGCTGCTCTGGGTGCTCGCGCGCAGGTGGCGCATGGAGCGGCGCCTGCCGCCGCTCGCGCCGCTGGCCGGTTTCCTCATCACGATCTGGCTCTGGACGGTCTACTCGAGCCTCGACCGGCTCATGGTGTACGTGATCCCGGCGCTCCACTCCGTTCAGTATCTGTATTTCGTCTGGCTCATGAAGCGGAACGAGGCGCGCGACGCCGAGGGCCCGCCGCTGTTCGGGCGCCCTACCGGCCTGCGCCTCGGGCTCCTGGCGGCGACCGCCGTCGGCCTCGGGTGGGTCGTGTTCCGCGGCGCGCCCGCGCTCTTCGACGGCGCGCACGGCGCGCTGGTGCTGAGCTCGAGCGACGGCGAAGCGATGTCCGACCTGGGCCCGACACCGTACTTCGCGGCCGTCTTCGTGTTCGTGAACATCCACCACTATTTCATGGACAACGTGATCTGGCGCCGGGAGAACCCCGAGACAGCGTATCTGCTGCGACCGGACGACCGAGGCAGCGCGGCCGGCTGAGCGCGCAGGCCGGCGCGGCGGCGCCTCGGGCCCCTGCCCCGGCCCTGCGAAGATCGGAGCGCCGGCCGCCCCTCAAGGCCGCTTCACGCCCTCTTCTTTGCGACCGCCCCCGCCGCGCGCGCGGCGAGCCGGGCGGCGGCCGCCGCGGCCCCGAGCGCCGTCGCCGCGACCAGGGAGACCCGCAGCCACGCGGCGGCGGCCTTCTCTGGCCGGTAATCGGGCAGGTACGGGCGGGCGGCGCGCGGCAGCACCCAGGCCTCGCTCCCGGGGCCATCGCCGCCGATCGCGTGCACCGCGCGCGCGAGGCGGGTGCCGGGGTACGAGCGGCTCTGCAACCAGGGGATGAACCGGAAGAAAGGGACGTGGCCAGGCGGCTGCCGCTCCATCCAGGCGAGCGCGCACTTGAGCTCGGCGGCCGCCGCGGGAGCGCCGCCGTCGCCTTCGAGTCGGTGCCATTCGCCATGGCCAGGCAGGAGCCACGCGAAGCGGAGGTGGCCGGCGCCCGCCAGCGCGACAAGGCGGCGCACGGAGCGGATCTGACGCCCCCAGTCGTTCCAGCACTGGAGCCGGAACGCCACGATCTGGCCGACGCGGCGCGAGTAGGCCAGGTGGTCGCCGGTGAACAGGAAGCGGCCCCGGTACAGCAGGCACATCGAGCCCGCGGTGTGGCCGGGCTGCGAGAGCACGGCGAGCTCGGCGCCGGCGAGGTCGCCGTCGGCGAGCGGCGAGCCGTCGAGGGTCATCGGATCGAGGCGGTCGCTGAGCTGGATCTCCACCTCGGAGGTGGCCGGATTGCGCCCGGCGCCGCGCGGGTTCACGTCCGCGGCGCCGAGGACGCGGCGACACCCAGGGAAGCGGGCCGCGAACTCGGCGTGGTGCGCGGTGTGGTCACGGTGGGTGAGGAAGATCCACCGCACGCCGCCGCGCTCTTCGAGGAAACGGAAGACGGCCTCGGTCGGGCTCGGCAGGTCGACGAGCACGCCGCCGCCGGGGCGCTCGATGAAGTAGGCCGTCGCGCCCGCGTTTTCGCGCGCGGGGTGGCCAAGGGCCCAGACGTCCTCTTCGATGCGGCGCGGCCAGGCGCGGAACGGGGCGCCGAGCGCGCCGGGCCGCGCTCGGGATGGCGACGACGATCGGAGGCGCAAGGCGTTGACCGGACAGGCGGCGACCGCCGAGCGCGCCGCCTCGAGGTCGGCCCGGCTCCGGGGCTGGCGCAGGATGCCGGTGAAGGCCCCTTCATCATAGGTGCCCACGAGCACCGCGGGGCCGCGGCGCCGGACGTCGCCGTCCATGGCTTTCCAGTGCGCGGGCGCGACCTCGCCCAGGAGCTCTGGAGCGAAGTTCCTGCAAACGCCTGCACCACAGCAGGCGCGCGTGACGTGAAGTCGTCCCCAGTCTCCTTCATCGATACCGTCTCCATGCGCGTTGTCCATAGGCGCGCAGACTACCACGCTGACCGAGAGCAGGCATGTGCGCCGACTCGCCTCAAGCGGCCGGACGCAGCGAGGCGGCCCCAATGCCATGACGCCATCACCACACCACCCGATCGTCCAAGTTGCACACCACCGTCCCCTGCATCGACGACATTCGCGGCGGTGCAGCGCCGTCACATCGCTCCGGCGGCGGTCGAAGAAGGCAGCGCTGCGGCGCCTTCGAGCGAGCTCACGACGAGCACCCTCACCGCCCCGATGAGCGCGGCCACCGCGCGAGGCTGCCCCGGGCGGAGCTAGCCCACAACCTCATCCGTCCAGACGCGGAAGCTCCGCAACGTGTTCTCGCCGAAGGTCGTGGTGATCGCCACGTCGGCGGCGTCGCGCCCGCGGGCGATCAGCACGCGCCCGATGCGAGGCACGTTGTTGCGCGCATCGAACGTATGCCACTCGCCACCGAGATAGGCCTCGAACCAGCCGGAGAAGTCCATCGTCCCGTGGGGAGGAGGTACGCCGATGTCGCCCAGGTAGCCGGTGCAGTAACGAGCCGGAATGTTCAGGCAACGGCAGAGCGCGATCGCGAGGTGCGCATAATCTCTGCAGACGCCTCTCCGATCGTTGAACACCTCCTCCGCCGTCTTGGTAGGGCTCGCAAACTCGTATCCGAAGGCGATGTGCCGATGAACGAAGTCACAGACGGCCTGCACGCGACCCCAGCCGGTGGGCGAGTGGCCGAACAGGTCCCACGCCGCCTCTGACAGGCGATCCGTCTCGCAGTACCGGCTGCCCAGCAAGAACACCAGCGTCTCCTCTGGCAGCGCATCGACGGGGTGTTGCTCGGCCGATGTCACGACGCGGTCCGGCGCGCCCGTGTCGTTCACCACCGCGTCGGCGGAGATCTTCAGCTGACCCGCCGGCGCGACGATACGGCTACACCAGTTGCCGAAGGCATCCCGGTAAGCTCGGACCGGGATCGACGGGCTGGTGAGCATGTGATCGGGCCGCACCAGATCCGATGCACGCGAGTAGTGGACGCTCAGCGTCAGGATCACCGGCGTAGGTCGTGGGAATTCGTAGAGCAGCTCGTATCCTACGCGGATCTGCATGGGTGCACCTCGATGTGATCGCGCGGCTCCAGTCACGAGCAGGACGCAGCGAGGCCCCCTGTTCTTGCGGCGCACGAACCGCCGCGCGACGGCCGGCCGCGCCAGCTCCCCGCCGCGACGGAGCGCTCGGACGAGCTATCCCACGTCAAGCTCGATGAGCCCGCACCGCGCGACGCCGCTGCGAGCCCCTGGACCCCGAGCGCGACGAATTCTTCGGCACACGCTCGAATGGCCTACTGAAACAGTCTGTACGCAGCGCCCATGTATGTCAAGAACGATCCACCGCCGCTGACGGTCAACGTTCGGCTCGTCGTGATAAGGCGGCGTGCGACGTCGCTTGCGTGATGCCGTGATGCGCTTTACCCGCAGGAGCGACGCGGCGCCTGGCAGCACGGCATGGTGCTCGTCACGGGCCAGCTGGTGCCGGGCGGTAGGGACCGCTTCCGCCGCGACGCATGGATGGGTCGCCACCTCGGCCGC
This sequence comes from Sorangium sp. So ce117, assembly GCF_051524395.1. NCBI lineage: Bacteria > Pseudomonadati > Myxococcota > Polyangiales > Polyangiaceae > Sorangium > Sorangium sp. So ce117. The sequence continues at coordinate 1,178,951 of NZ_CP150309.1, read as the reverse complement.
CGAGGCCATGCGCTCAAGCGCGCTCGCTGGATGCAACCCCATAAACGAAGAACCGGTTAAGAACCTGTCCCGGCAGGGCTCCAGGACAGGGCGCGCCGGCGGCAGCCGGCCGAACCTGCCGGCGATGCGCTCGCGGCAAGCCAGCTGCGCCATGACGCACCGCAGCATCGCATCGAGGGGCGCTCGGGTGAAATCGGCGCGAAGCCCGGGGCGGCGCACCTCTCCCCTGGTGAGATGGCCGTTGACACTGAACCGATTAACACGCTTTATTGTCGCTTCGTCACTGGCACCGTTCGCAGGGGAGAACCCATGAATCTTGTCCCGCTCAGTCCACGCGTTTATGCCGCATTCCTCCTGTGCTTGACGGCCGCCTGCGGGTCGTCGGACGAGGACACGCCGTCGGGAGGTACCTCGTCGGGCACCTCGGGAGGCGCGTCGTCGGGCACCTCGGGAGGCGCGTCGTCGGGCACCTCGGGAGGCGCGTCGTCGGGCACCTCGGGAGGCACGTCGTCGAGCACGTCGTCAGGCACGGGAGGCGCGCCGGGAGACACGCCGGAGTTTCCGGACACGCCGAGGGGCGACCTCCTCGAGGACCTCTGGACGTCGTCTCGATCCGGCAAGTTCCGGTTCGGTTACGAGAACGCCATCACGTGGGGGCTCTACGATCCGGGCACCAAGCAGCTCGTGTCGACCAACGACTGGTTCTCGAGCATGGCGGGCGCCGCCAGCCGCGGCGAGCGGGGCTGGTCGTCGGACGCCGGCGCCACCGTGGGAGAGAACCCCGGGTTGCTCGGCGTCTCCCTCGACGCGATGGTCTTCGATCCGGTCCCCTGGAATCGCCGCGACGTCACCGCGGACGCCGCGGCGTACATGCTGGAGCAGCCGGGCGGGATGGTGGCCTTCGACTGGCACACGCCCCCGTGCAACTACGACGTCAGCACCTCGGACTTCGCGGACGCCATCGAGACGCCGCTCGCCACCATCACGGTCGACGGACAGAGCGTCCCGATTCACGCCCAGGGCGGAGGCACCCCGTTCTACGCCGAGACGTACTATTCGCGCTCCCTCGGCTCCAGCGCGGACATCCCGGAGAACCTGAAGTGCATCTGCAAGATCGCCAACGACGTGCCGATCGAGCGGGGGACCCACGCCGGGATCTCGGCGCGCGACTGGCTCGTGGCCCACGCGAAGTACGTGGCCCAGTTCTTCCGCGAGCACGGGCTCGACGGCAAGCCGATCGTCCTCCGTCCGTTCCACGAGCACACCGGCGGATGGTTCTGGTGGGGTCAGCCCTACTGGAACTGCCAGGCTCTGCTAGACGACGATCAGGCCGTCACCGGCCCCGCCGCCTACAGCGCCGCGTACCGCACGTTCGCCGAGGCCGTCCGGAGCGAGCCGGGGATGGAGAACGTGATCTTCGCGTACTCGACGGACAAGGTGCGAAAGCTGAGCGACAGCTCGGTGACGCCCGCCGAGGCGAAGGTCAGGGATCCAGAGAGCCTCTCTCGCGACATGCTCCGGGCCCGCCTCGTCGAGGAGCTCACCGGGCTGGGCGCGGCGTACGAGAGCCCGCCCCAGGAGGCGATCGCGGCGCTCGAGAACGACGGCCAGCCGCCGTCCGCGCTGCTGGAGGAGTACTACCTCGAGGCGTACCCTGGCGACGACCTCATCGACATCCTCGGCATCGATCTCTATTACCCGTACGAGCGCGCGGCGTCCCCGGCAGATCTCGAGGACATGAAGGCGATGGCGAGCGCCGTCGCGGCGATCGGCGCGGCCAAGGGCAAGCCTCACGCCCTCACCGAGACGGGCACCTACCGGCTGCACCTCCTCCACCGGGTCAGCAAGCTCGCCGCGGGCGCCTCGCTCGCGCTCTACGCGGCAGACCACGTGAGCAAGTGGCACGACACCCTGTTCGATGAGAGCCTGCGGACGGACTTCCTGGCCAACTACGGCCTCAGCTCGGCGGGCGCCGTCACGCTCTCTTCCGCCGAGGTGACGAGCCTGTTTCCGGACGCGGGGCAGGGCGCGCTCACCGAGGACTGGTACAACACCCACCTCCTCGATCTCGCCAAGAGCGCCGGCGTCGCTTACGCGCTGACGTGGCAGACCTACTACGACGGCAGCGATTTCGACAACAAGGCCGTCTATTACTATGTTCCCTTCCCGGGCCACCCGGAGGCGGACAACTTCCGTCGCTTCGCGGACGATCCGGCGGTCTGCTTCGGCGCGACAGCCTGCCAGTAGCCCGGCGAGGAGGCGAGGAGCGGAACGCGGACATCCGCTCTAGACGTGAAGGAACCGCCGAGCCCCGGGCCTCGCGGTCAGGTGTCGAGGTTCAGGCGGTCCCAGGCGGTCCCAGGCGGCCCAGAGCCGCCGGAGCGAGGGAGCTCCGGCGGCTCTTTCACTGTGCTTGTCGCCGCGGCCGAGGGCTCCCTCCCCGGCGCGCTCTGGCCTCGACGACGGCGCTGGAGTAAGGGGAGATCGTTCAGGAGGCACCATGGGCATCTCCATCGCGTACTCGGGCAAGCTCCGCGACCCGATCGTCGTCCCCGAGCTCGTCGCGGATCTCGCCGCCAAGGCCGCGGCCGCCGGCTGGCCCAGCAAGACCATGAAGGAGCTCATCGCCGATCGGCGCGTGACCTGCTCGGGTCTCGAGGGCATCACGCTCTATCCCCACCGCGAATGCGAGCCTCTCCATTTTCACTTCGACGGTGAAGGCACCTTCATCAACCACACGTACCACGCGCTGCTCAGCGACTCGAAGATGGCGGACATGATGCGTCAGGCGCTGGCGGAGTCCGCGGCCATCACGCGCAACCTCACCCGCGCAGCGCAGGAGAAGGCGGAGCGCGGCGGAGGGCCGCGCGTCAGCGTCAGCGTCCCCAGCCTGCCAGAGGCGCCGGGCGTCGAGTTCTTCAAGGAGGGGAGCCGCTACAACTGGACGAAGACGCAGTTCGCCGGCCCCAAGGTGCACGTCGCCGTGTGCGCCATCCTGCGGTACGTGAAGCAGCGCTATGCGCCCGAGCTCGACGTCAAGGACGACAGCGGGTACTTCGTCGACGGGGACTACGAGAAGCTCGAGGGCCAGCTCGCCTACGTCGAGCGCCTCACCTCCCTCGCCTCGCAGGCCATCGAGGCCGCCGCCGCCGCGAGCAACGGCCCGATGACCCTCGACGCGTTCGTGGACCGGATCAACGAGGAGCTCGCCGAGGCCAAGGACAGGCTGCACTGACGAGCGCCGGCGCCGGTGCGCCGGCCGCCTCGACGCCCGCCACTGTGATCGATGATGACATCACCAGCGGCCGATGTGATCGTCGATCACATCGGCCGCCCGGAGGTCCCATGTCCATCGCCCTGTCCGCCCCCGACTTCGACGCCGCCCTCGACGCCGCCTTCGCCGGCGCGGGGGGCGCCTCCACGGACGCCGCTCGCGGAGCGCGCGCCTTCGATCACCCGCTCGACCTCGAGGCCGAGTATGGCTTCACGCCGCTCGCCGTCGAGGGGACGCTGCCCGAAGGCCTCGAGGGCACGCTGTTTCGGGTGGGCCCGGCCCGCGCGACCCTCTTCGGCGTCCGCGTGCCGCACTCCTTCGAGGCCGACGGAGGGGTGCTCGCGGTGCGGCTGTCGGGCGGCCGGGCGGAGGGCGCGCACCGCCTCGTGCGCAGCCGCGGCCTGGTGGAGGAGCTCGCGGCCGGGCGGCGCCTCTACGGCTCGACCCTGTCCTGGCCGAAGCGCGTGCTCCACGCGCTGCAGGGCAAGCGCCGGGGCAAGAACGTCGCGAACACGAGCCCCTTCCTCGCCGGCGGCCGGCTGTTCGCGCTCGTGGAGTCTGGCAGGCCGACGGAGCTCGATCCCGCGACGCTCGACACGCTCGGCGAGAGCGATCTCGGCGGCGCGGTGGGCCCCACCTTCTCGGCCCACCCGCACCGGGTCGCTGCCAGGAAGACGAGCTACAACTTCGGCGTCCGCTACGGGCGCAGGACCCAGATCGACCTCTACGCGGTCGACGACGACGGGCGCGCGCGCTCGCTCGGCGCGGTGCCGCTCCCGGCGCCGGTGATGCTCCATGACTTCTGCGCCACCCGCCGGCACCTCGTGTTCTTCGTCTCGCCCGCGATCATCCGGGTGGGGCGCGCGATGCTCCAGTGGGGAGGCTTCGAGTCCTGGGTGCGCTTCGAGCCCCGCCGGGGCACGGAGGTGATCGTCGTCGACATCGACGACGTCTCCCGCGTGCGCCGCTTCGGCGTCGACGCGTTCTTCCAGTGGCATTTCGCGAACGCCTACGACGACGGCGAGGACCTCGTCGTCGACCTCGTCCGCCACCGCACGCTCGCCACGCTCGGCTCGATCGGCAAGGACCCGGATCGGCCCGAGCTCGCCTCCGTCGACGGCGGCGTCCTCGTGCGCCACCGCGTGCGCGCGGGCCGCGAGCAGCTCCTCGTGGAGGACCTCGGCGGCGTCGTCGGCGAGTTCCCGCGCGTCGACCCCCGGGTCGAGGGGGATCGGCACGGCGTCGTCTTCCTCGCCACGAAGGGGCGGGCCGACGACCCGCACGGAAACGCCATTGCGCGCGTCGACGTCGACACGGGCGCGATCACCCTGGCGCCCGTCGCGCACCACGAGCGCCCGTCGGAGCCGGTCTTCGTGCCGCGCGCGCCCGGCGCTCCCGAGGGCGACGGCCACGTGCTCGCCCTGGTCACCGACGCGAAGGCCGGGAAGAGCGCCATCCACGTCTGGGACGCTGCGCACCTGGACGATGGGCCAGCGGCGCGGGTCCACCTGCTCCACGCCTCGCCCCAGACCTTCCATGGGGCGTTCCTGCCCCGCGCGGATTGAAAGCCGCTGCTTCCGCCCCGGCTGGCGGAAACCACGAGAAAAAAAACAGGAATTTCACAGGGAGGCGGGGAGGCGGGGAGCGAGAGACAGGAAGAGGGAAAAATTCATTTCTTCTTCCTCCCCGCCTCCTCGCCTCCCTGTGAAAATTCTCCGGGTTTCAACGTAATCGGTGTTCTAGAAGATCGGGAGCCCGCTCATGGTCGAGCTGGGCACGGAGCGCCGCGAGTCCCAGTGCTCGACGATGTCGCCGCCCTCGACGCGGAACAGATCGTAGAAGCCATAAGCGGCGTTGTTGCGCTTTCCTTCCGACAGGGTGAAGACGAAGTTCCCGTCGGCGATGACGTGGTGCACGTTGACGTAGCTGATGCCCTCGTCCTTCACGTACTCGACGAGCGCGGCGGGGCCGCTCGCGTCGGTGTCGCGGTGCTCGACGTAGCTCGCGCCGAGGAACTCCGACGCTCGCGCGTGCGCCCCTCCGATGAGCACGGCGTCGATGAAGCTCAGCACGTGCGCGGTAATGGCGAGCTCAGCGTCTGCGCCGAGGAGCGGAGCCCCATCCCCCACGCTCGAACGCTCACCCTCGCGCCGCTCGCTCTTTGGCGATCTCGTCTCGGCCGCCCTTCTCGACGAGCGCCGGGAACATCCTGCCGAGGCGCCAGAGCAAGCGTGCGCGCGAGGGGAGCACGATGACGGGCACGTCGGCGCCGGCCGCATCGAGCGCCTCGCGCGCGAGCGCGTCGGCCGGGTAAGGCGGGCCGGCAAGAGCCTCGAGCAGGCGTCGCGCGTTCGGAACCCACGGGACCGCCGGCAGATCGGGGGGGTTCTCGGAGTCCAGGATCGGGGTCTCGACCGCCGCCGGGCAGAGCACGCTGACGTGGACGCCGTAGGCCGCCGCCTCGATTCGCAGGCTCGTGCTGAGGCCGACGACGGCGTGCTTGGTCATCGCGTACGGCGTGAAGAGCGGCGCTGGGCCCAGGCCGGCGAGCGAGGCCACGTTGAGGATATGGCCGCTCTTCTGGCGCACCATGATCGGGTAGCCCGCCACGATGCCGTGCAGCACGCCGCGCACGTTGACGTCGAGGACGCGGTCCCAGTGCGGGAGCGGGATCTCGTGCGCCTCGCCGGCGACGCCGATCCCCGCATTGTTGATGAGCAAGTCGAGGCGCCCGCCGCGGGCTGCCGTGTCCTCGATGGCCCCGCGCATGCCCGCTTCGTCCCGCACGTCGAGCGCGCGCGACGAAGCACCGTTTCCGGCCTCGGCTGCCACCTTCGCAGCGGCGTCGCCGTTCACGTCCGTCACCGTCACGCGCGCGCCGCGCCGCGCGAGCTCCAGGCTGAGCGCTCGACCGATCCCCGAGCCGCCGCCCGTGATGAAGGTGACTGCATCTTTCCACGCTTTCTTCATGGGCTCTCCGAGCAGGATAGGCAATACGACAACCTCGCTCGTGTCAAGCTTGCGTTCGACGCGCCGGACGCACGCGAACGCGCTCTTCGCGATTTCGTCGGTCGATGCGCGGACGCTCGGTCACGTGGCCTGTGACGACACGCCTGTACCAGCGTGCCGCCCTTCGTGGCGCCGCTCCCGCCTGACGCCCTGCGGAGGCTTCAGGGCGCTGCGCCCAGCGGAGCGAGGCTTGGTGCACCGTCGGCACCAGCAGCCGTTAGCCGGGCTCGGCTCTCGCCGGTTGCTATCGCCTACATAGAGCTGCGTTCAACCTATCGAAGAGTTCGTCCGGGGCGATCTCGGCAGCCAACAAGATGACGAGCGCCTGATGCCACGGGCGCTCTCCATTGCCGCGTGCGACGAACAGCGTTTCTCTGATGGCATCACCGAACAGGCCCATTTCGCGGTATGCGGTCGCAAGGTCGGCATGCGTCGCCTCGTCTGCAATGTCAACGAGATCTGCGACCGCGTTGGCAGGCAGGTTCAGCTCAGCGGCTTCTAGTCCCCAGATCCCCGCAATTCGCTCGGGAGGCCCCGCCCGAAGAAGGTCGCGTAGCGCGCCGCAGCAGGACGGGCACAGCCGTCCAAGGTCGTTTCGCCAGTGCGCCGGCTCCTCCGACAGCGTGCCACAGATCGAGCAGGTCGGCGCTGGCCACCGTGGGTCGAGAGCAAGGCGCGTACTCATCGGGTCATCCTGGCGGGCGCCTCAGCGAATCCGTTCAGCCGGCCCCCGCCTCCGGGCGCTCGGCTGAAACGGCTTGTTCGGCATCGTCCTCGTCCATGCTAAAGAAAACGTGCCCCGTGTTCTTGAACCGCAAAAATCTCCACCAACTTAAGGCGTCGACGCCTTCCACCTTCAGCACCGGTGCCCCACCCTGATTCAAGGGTGCATACTCCCCCGTGGTCCAGTCCGCGAGAACCATTGCCTTGGCTATTTCTTCCGCTTGCTTCACCGAGTGGGCTCGAACCGCGCGCGTCGCGAAGAAGCCGATGATCGGTGGTTCCCCGTCTGCCACCTCGACCTTTATACCTTTTCCTTCGAGAATCACGCTGTAGTAAGGCATCGACCCACTCCTGCTCGAGAGGCCGAACGAGTAGTCGACTGGCCAACCGACGCCGGTGGACCTGGTCTGTCTATTCGGCCGCCTTCGGTGACCTCCCGCACAGAGGATCACACGGATCAACGCTGGGCCGCAACCACCGAGCGCTGTCCAGCGCCGCAAGGCAGATCCGTGGAGCACCGGAGGCAGTCGCCGATTTTCCGCAGTACCAGGGAGCGACGCCCCTCGGTCGAGCCGACGTCGCGGGGATACCCGCCGCTCGCGCGGCCGCAGCCTCAGGGCTCGCCGGCGAGCTTCTTCACCGCCGCGAGCAACAGATCCGGCTTGAACGGCTTGATGATCCAGCCCTTCGCGCCGGCCTTCCGGGCCTTCTCGATGAGCTCCGGCTGCCCCTCGGTGGTGAGCATCAGGATCGGAACGCCCGACGCGAGCCCCTTGTCCCGCAAACTCTGGATCATCTCGATCCCGTTCATCACGGGCATGTTCACGTCCGCGATGATCATCGCCAGATCATCCTTGTGGGCGGCGACCGTGGCGACCGCATCTCGGCCGTTGTCCGCTTCCAGCGTGCCATAGCCCGCCCCCGACAGGAGAATGCCGACCTGCTGGCGGACCGTACTCGAATCCTCGACGAGAAGAATTTTCTTGGCCATGTGACGTGTCTCCTCTTGCGTGTACGGCCATCCGCTCAGAACAGCAGCACTTCGCCCTCGGGCTGCGGATCGGGCATGTTCACTTCCTCGAGCTCCAGCGCGTCGTCGGGGGCCAGCGCGTCGAAGAGCACGACGAGCCGGTCGGGCCCCGCGGCGAACAGGAGCCGCCGGAAGCCATCGCTCTGCTCCTCCCTGGCGCGCAGGTGCTCGCCGATCGCGGCGCTCGGCGTCGAGAGCACGATGACCAGCCCGAGGTGGCGCAGGCGGTTCTTCACCCGCCCGAGCAGCTGGTTGGCGAGCTCGCTCGCCCAGTCGCACACCATGTCTTCGTCGATCTCGCGCTGCTCTCGCAGCGGGTGGCTGCGCGTGATGAGCGCCACGGGGGCGACGATGGTCAGGCTCCCGCGAAGGTGGTCGCCCGTGAAGCCGATGAAGGAGACCACCGCGTTGCCCGGCGTCGCCTCCGACGCCGCGTCGTCCAGCCGCCCGAGCTCGACGCCGTTGTCACGAAACAGGTGGACGCACGACGAAGCGAGCTCCTCGTGGATGCGGTCCCAGCTCTCCGAGTTCATTCCCCTCTCCTCGATCTCTCGCTCTGCATTGTCGATGTGCTCACCGTGTCACGCGCTCCCCGACGCCATGCCCGGGCTCGATCCGCCCCGCGAAGGGGGAGGTACCAGCGAGGCCCGCCCGCTCGGAGGCGGCAGCGAGGCAGTCGTGAGCGACACCCCCGTGGTGTCGCTCGAATCCCGGGGGAACCGGAAGCGGAAGGTCGTGCCCTGGCCGCGCTCGGTGTCGAGCTCTATCCGGCCCGCGAGCCGCCGGCACTCGTGGAGCGCCACGCCGAGACCGACGCCGCGGCCGGAGACGTCCGTGACCTGCTCGGCCGTGCTGAAGCCGGGCGCGAACAGCGCGGCCTCGAGATCGCGCCGCGTCGCGCCGGGCCACCCGACGGCCAGGGCCTTCTCGCGCACGCGCTCCCAGTCGATGCCCGCGCCGTCGTCGCCAATCTCGATGACGACCTCGTCCGCCGTGATCCGCGAGCGGAGCGTGAGCGTGCCGTTCGACGGCTTGCCCGCCGCCTGGCGCGCCTCCGGCCGCTCGATCCCGTGGTCCATCACGTTGCGCACGACGTGGCCCAGCGCCTGCCACATCCCGGCGAACCGCGGCGCGGGCAGCCGGACGCCCCCGGCGTCGATGCGCACCTCGGGCTTCGGCTTGCCGAGCTTCCGGGCCAGCGTCTCGGCCTGGTCCTTCATCCGGCAGAACCGCACCTCGGTCCGCTCGTCGCGGAGGGCCGCGATGGCCCGCTCGATCTCGGCGGGGTCGCGGCGCTGGCGCACCATGGCGAGCAAGGCATCGACCTCTTCATGGCCGACGTCCGCGCGGGAAGACTGCGCCGTCGACGCGAGCAGGACGCTCACGCGCCCCACGAACGCGAGCCACACGTCCCTCAGCGCGTCGATCTGCTCGTCGGACGGCAGCGCGCGCTCCTCGACGACGAAGCTCTCGATCTCGTGCGCCACCCTCGCCACGCTCGTCACGTCCCAGAGCCCGGCGTTCCCCTTGATCGTGTGCACGAGGCGCATCACCTCGTCGACCTCGCCGCTGGACCGCGCGCTCACCGCGTCGACGAGCTTCGTCGTGTCGTTGACGAAGCCGACGAGGCCGAGCCGGTCCTTCACGGCCCGCTCGAACACCTGGATGTACTCGTGCTGCTGCTCGGCCTCGCGCACGGAGGCGATCGTGGACGTGACGTCCGTGATCACCATCAGCGCCCCGTTGAACTGGCCCTCTCCCGACAGGATCGGCTTGAAGCCGAGCGCGAGGTAGCGGCCCTCGCGGTGCAAGGTCTTCGGGAGCTGGTCGAGGACGACCTCGAGCGGGAGGAAGTCGTCGCAGGCCGCCTCCCACCCCATCCTGAGGAACGCGCTGGCCCGCGGATCGTGGCCGGCGATGCGATCGGCGAAGTGCTCGTCGCGCGCCGGCACGCCGAAGAGGCGCTCGAAGGCGGCGGAGTGCACGGGCTCCATCGTGCCGTCCCGGTGGATGGTCACGAGGGCCTGATCGACGTTGTCGAGGACGAGGCGCATCTCCCGGTTGCGCTTCTCGAGCTCCGAGGTCCGCTCGGCGACCGTGGCCTCGAGGTTCTGCCGGTGGCCCTCGAGGACCTCGTCGCGCGCCTGGATGCCCGCCAGCATCTCGTTGAAGGCGTCCGTGAGCGCCCCGAACTCGTCGTCGGCGGTCTTGCGGGCGCGCGTCGTGTAGTCGCGCGTCCGCCGGACGTGGGCCGCGGCCTCGCCGAGGACCTCGAGCGACCGGGAGATCCCCCGCACGAGGACCAGCGCGAGCGCGACCGACACGAGGAGCACGAACGCCGAGACCGCGACGCCATCGCGCACCGTCCTCTGCGTGTCCGCGACCCTGGCCGCCGCGGCGCGCCTCATCCCGGAGATCGCCTCCTCCTCGATCGCGGCGAGCCCGTCGACGCGCCCCTGCTGCGCCTCGAACCACGCGTCGTGATCGATCGCCAGCGCCTCATCGGTCGACGCGATCGCGGCGGCGCGCAGCTCGTCGGCGCGCCGCACGCGCGGGTTGGAGCGGGCGGCGTCGTAGAGCGCCCGCGCCGGCTCCGACGCGTTGGCGATGAACTCCTCGTGATAGAGCTGCTCCTCCGTCATCAGCGTCACGAGCGTCTTGAAGGCCCCCGGCTCGAACTGCGTGGACGCGAAGGCGTGCGCGAGCAGCGCGTGCTGGCGGCTGGCGCGCTCGGCGAACTCGTGGACGGCGACGATCGACTGGATGCTGCGCAGGAGCTCGCCTTCGTCGCTCAGCTCGGAGAGGCCGGCGTTGGCCCGGATGAGGCTCACGTTGATGCCGCCGAAGACCCTCAGCACGCTGTCGAGCGACACCGTCTTCGCGTCGGCCTGGGCCCGGAACGCGCCGAGCTCGCCGACCTTGGCGCGCCCCTCCGCGAGATCGCGGGCGAGCCGGCGCGGCAGCCCGGAGAGGTCGCGCGCGGCCAGGAAGGCGTCGAGCTGGGCGAGGCTCTCGTCGGTCGCCGCCCGCGCGTCCCGGAGCTGGCCGCCGGCGCGCAGGAGCTCCGCTGCGCGATTGAGCGGCGGCGTGGCGTGCCGCTCGCCCTCGACGTCGGTCGTCTCCGGAGGGCGGGCCTCCAGCCCCTCGACCAGCGCGGTCCACGCCCGCTCCTTCTGGAGGGCGTGCAGCGGCTGCGCCATGATCGAGGAGAGCTGCGCGAGGTCCTCGATCGAGCCTATCCCCGCCGCCCTCGCCGCCTGCTGCCGCGCGTCGCCGACGATCATCGCCGCCAGCAGCAGGGCCCCCGCGACGGGGACGCCGGCGAGCGACCACAGCTTCAGTCGAATCGAAGCGCTACGCAATGTCGGCATGCCCCCGTCCCCCCGGCGTGGCCCCCGCGGCGCGGCGCCCGCGCGCATCTCGTGTGCTTCCTGACGAGGGGTCTCGCGCGAACGCCTGTCCCCCCGCGCGGCGCACTCAGCACGAGCACCGGGCGAGCTGCCCCCCGCGCGCGGCGCGGCTGACGCAAATGACAATCAACACGTGCACACGTGGAGTCATCATCAACGTTCGCCCGCGCACCATGTACGCTCCCCTGATTCACGTTCTTTCCTGTTGTGATGTCTCACCCAGCCGTGGTGCACCGGAGCGTCACGGAGCGCGCCGAGTTCACGGCCGCCCTCGTGGCCGTGTATGCTACGCGTGAAGTTCGCGAGTCCGCAAGAGCGCGTTCGACGTCGGCTGGAGCCGCAACGAAGGCTCTGCGAACGGGGAGAAATCAATGATGATGGGTCGGAGTTCACTGCGGCGAGCGCGGACAGGTCGCCTCGCGCGCGCTTCGAGCGCAGCCATCGGAGCAGTGCTCTTCACGGCATCTCTCGCACATGCGCAGAGCCCTGGCGCCGGCGTCGCCCCGGCGCCCGCAGCGCCCCCCGCCGCGCCCGCCACGACCGGGGCGCCCGCCGCCGCGCCTGCCGCGACCGGAGCGGCCGCCGCGCCCGCCGCGCCCGCCGCGCCCGCCGCGACTGGAGCGGCCGCGGCGACCCCTGCCGCCACCGGAGCGGCCGCCGCCGAGCCCGCCGCCGGAGAAGATGCGATCGCCGCGCGGCTCGCCGCTGCAGAGAAGCGCTCGGCAGAGCTCGAGAAGCGCCTCGAGGCGCTCGAGGAGGCGCAGGCCTCGCCGGAGCAGGACGACAACAAGGATCTCTTCCGGATCTACGGGTTCGTCGACGTCGGCGTCCAGCGCACATGGGTCCCGGAGAACTCGGGCCTCGCGGCCGTCCTCCCGCAGGCGAACGCCACGAACTTCGTCGTGGGGAACTTGAACCTCTACCTCGACGCGCAGCCGACCGATCACTTTCGCTTCCTCGGGGAGCTGCGGTTCACGACCGCTCCCGGCGGCTCCCCGGTCCCCGCGGACGCGGCGACGCTGCCGCCCGGCGTGGTGGGCAGGACCACCACGCAGCCGTACGGGACCTTCGACTCGACGGCGATCGCGATGGGCTCGCCGACCACCTATGGGGGGCTCGTTTCGATCGAGCGCGCCCACATCGACTGGACGCGCTTCAACCTCTTCAAGGTGCGCGTCGGGCAGTTCTTCACCCCGATCGGCATCTACAACGTCGACCACGGGAGCCCGGTGCTCATCACCGCCGCCATACCCTATTTCATCACATCGCGCCTGTTCCCCACGCGGCAGACCGGGATCATGATCTATGGCAGCACGTTCGCGGGCCCGTGGGAGCTCGGGTACAACGCGTACGTGAGCAACGGGCGCAACGAGGACGCGCCGTTCGCCTTCGACGACAACCGCGGGTTCGGCGGCCGCCTGCACGCCAGCTATGAGGACCCTGGCAAGATGGCGTTGAAGCTCGGGGCGTCGTTCATCGCGAGCAGCTCCCGCGACTGGGTCGCCGATTACAAGGTCGGAGAGTTCAACCCCGACATCCATGCGACGTGGTCGTTCCAGGAGTACACAGGGGCCGGCGACGTCTCGCTCGACATCGGGACCACCCGCCTGCGCGCGGAGGCGGCGGTCGTCCGCGTGGTCTACGACGAAGGGAAGCGCCAGGGGGGCTTCGGGGTCTACGCGCCGGACGCCTGGAAGACCTCCACGTACGCCGTGGCGGCGCACCGGCTCGATTTCCTGAACATGGAGCCGTTCGTCATCGGCGCCGCCCTGCACGCGCCGTTCTACGGGCACGACACCATGTTCCAGCTGGGCGGCGGCTTGAACTTCTACATCACCCCGGACGTCACACTCCGGACCCAGGTGCTGCGCACGATCATGACCGTCCTGCGCGATCAGCCCCCGGGGGTGCCGGAGCTCGAGGACTTCCACACCACGAGCGCGCTCGCGCGTCTGATCCTGGCCTTCTGAGAGAGGTTCGACGCACTATGAAGCGTTACTCCCTGCTGCTCCTCCTGGCCCTGCTCGGCATGACCCCGTCGGCCTCGTCCTTCGCGGTGGAGGACGAGATCGTCATCGTAGTCAACCAGACCAACCCCGCGCGGGCGGCGAGCCGCGACACACTCCGCCCGATCTTCCAGACCACGCGCACCGAGTGGTCCGGCAGGTCGATGATGCCGGTGAACCTCCCCGAGGACTCCGCGCTGCGGAAGCGCTTCGACATGGCGGTGCTGGGCCTCGATCCCGAGGGCGTCGCCCGCTACTGGATCGACAGGAAGATCCGCGGCGGCGAGCGGCCGCCGCGCAAGGTGGCGAGTCCTGGCGCCGTGCTCCGGGCCGTGGGCGAGGACGCGGGCGGTATCGGCTACCTCCCTGCCAGCGACGTGAACCCCACTGTCAAGGTGATCGCGCGCATCCGCGACGGCCAGGTCTTGCCGCCGTGAGTCCGTGGAGAGAGGAACGAACGATGGTCATTCACCCGTCTCGCATCATGCCGCCCACCCGTCGCGGCGCCCTGATCGTCGCCCTCGGCGCGATCTCCGCGGCGATGCTCGTGGGATGCTGGGATTCCGACCCCTGCGACCCGGGCCAGCAGGTCATCGGAAACGCGTGCTTCGCACCGTTCCCGCCGCCCGGCGTCACGAGCAGCGGCAGCGCCGTCGGCAGCGGCGGCGGCGACGCCACAAGCAGCGGCGCCACGGGCAGCGGCGGTAGCGACGCCGCCGGCAGCGGCGGCAACGGCGGCGCCAACGGCGGCGCCGACGGTAGCGGCGGCGGTGGCGCTGGCGGCAGCGGCGGCGCCACGGGCAGCGGCGGTAGCGGCGGCGGCAGCCCCTAGACTGCGCGGCGCGGGCGCCGCGCAAGAGGGCTCAGAACAGGATCACCTTGCCATCGAGCGGAAGCGGGGACGAGTTCGAGAACACCAGCGAGCTCTCGTCGAAGTCGCCGCCCAGCGTGACGACCACCTCGCCCTTCAACGTCCGGAAGGCATAGCAGAACTGCTGTTTGCTGCCCCGGTACCGCCGCGCCACGTCGCTCGCGCGGCGCAGCTGCGGCAGCTCGGCGTGAAGCGCTATCTGGAACCGCGCGAGGCGGCTCTTCACCTTTCCCATGAGCTGATTGACGACCTCGCGCATCCAGTCGTCGACGCTGTCGAGCCCGGGCGGCAGCCCCGTCATCGCGCGAAACACGCCAGGGTGCGCCGACAGGGCCAGCAGGCCGGAGAAGCCGGGCGCGGAGAACTCGACCGTGCTCGCGGGATCGCTGTGAACGAGCGCCTCGTCGCGGCTCTCCCCGATGTCCGCAGGCGCTATGGCGACGCCGTAAAAGTGGAAGAGCTCCACGGTCGCGCCCTGAACGAGGACGTCGATGGTCCGCACCTTGCGCGACGAAGCAGACCTTGGAGCAGGCGACGGCTCGCTGGACGGGCCGGAGCGCCCAGGCCCGGACGGCTGCCCGATTCGAGGCGGGGGGAACGAGTCGCGACGCTCGGCGCCGGGGCGGTCAGGGGTGCTGTGCCCCGACCTCATGTCGGACTCACCCTCCGGTGTCGTGCTCCGCCGCCGCATGATAAACGCTCAACTTAGCTCATCTATCCCTCGAGGACCAATGCGGTCCTCGGACAGGACGCACGAGCTCGTGACGGCTTGTCTATCACGCCTGATCACGCCTGACCACGCCTGACCACGTCTAGCGACGCCTGGCCACGCTTGACCGCGCACGTCAACGCTCGGTCAGGTGTGTTGGCACACATACTTACCCCACTCACCGGACGCCGCGCTTTGCGCTTTACAGGCGTGGCCGGCAGCGCGCGATGCGGCGGGGTCCACGAGGAGATTGACATCAGCGAAAGTTCCAGGATTCCCTGATCGCCCGATGCTGAAGCGCAGAGATTTCCTTCGAGCCACGCTCGTCACCGCCGGCGCGCTGGTCGTCCCGGCCTGCGGTGATGGCCCCGAGACGATCAACCCGCTCGACGACGAGCGCGAGCTCGCGGACGGCTCCGAGTACTTCCCCCAGTCGGTCGCCTCCGGCGATCCACGCCCCGGCAGCGTCGTCCTCTGGACCCGCGTGCAGGACGGCGCAGCGGATCTCGATCTCGAGGTCGAGGTCGCGACCGACGCCGGGTTCGCGCAGCGGGTGGCGCTCGACGCCGGACAGGCGAAGGTGAAGGCGCTCGCGAGGCACGATCACTGCGTGAAGGTGAAGGTCCGCGGCCTCGCGGCGGGCACGGTCTACTACTACCGCTTCATCTACGTGAAGGGCGGGACGAGCTACGTGTCCCGCGTGGGGCGCACCAAGACCGCCCCGGCCGAGGAGGCGGACGTCAAGGTCCGCTTCGCCTACGTGTCGTGCCAGGATTACGTGGGCCGGTACTACAACACCTACCTGGCGCTCGCCCAGGAGGAGCTCGATTTCTTCGTCCACCTCGGCGATTACATCTACGAGACGGACGGCGATCCCAGCTTCCAGAGCACGACCGGGCGCCGCGTCGTCTTCACCGACCTGGCCGGCAGCATCTCCCTCGGTGACGGCGACGGCGCCTACCACGCGGCGAGATCGCTCGATAACTACCGGGAGCTCTACAGGACGTACCGCTCCGACGCGAACCTCCAGAAGGTCCACGAGAGCTTCCCGATGATCGCCACGTGGGACGACCACGAGTTCTCGAACGACTGCTTCGGCGCCACGGCCACCTATTTCGACGGCCGGCAGGACGAGACCGACGCGGACCGGCGCAAGGCCGCGAACCAGGCCTGGTTCGAGTACCAGCCCGTCGATTACGGCGACGTCGAGCTCGACCCGGACGCCGCGCTCCCGGACGAATTCCACATCTACCGCGACTTCGTGTTCGGCCGGCACGTCCACCTGGTGATGACCGATCTGCGCAGCTACCGGCCGGATCACCTCATCCCCGAGGACGCTTTCCCCGGCAGGGTCGCGCTCGATCAGCCGAAGCTCGTGGCCGAGCTCGGGGAGGTCCCTGCGGTCGCCCTGCCCTACGTGGACGTGGAGACCTACGGCGACGGCATCTATGCGCCGGTCCTCACCGGGGCCGCGGAGACCGTGGGCTACGACCCCGCCGAGGTGACGGGGAACATCAGCGTCGCCTTCATCAACGAGATCGTCGCCGCCGCCAACGAGGGCCTGCCGGAGGACACGCAGATCCCGCTCATCGACGCCGCGGAAGCGGGCCTGGAGCGGGGCATCGCCTACGTGGATTTCGGCAAGATCAACGCGTACGGCATGATCGGCAGCCGCTACTTCACGGCCAAGGACACCTTCGATATCTACGCTGCCATCCGCTACAAGGAGACGCAGGGCGCGAGCGAGGCCATGATGGGCGCCGAGCAGGAGGCCTGGTTCCTCGACACCATGGAAGGCTCGAAGGCGACCTGGAAGGTCTGGGGCAACGAGTTCTGCCTCGTCCAGCTCGCCGTCGATCTCAGCCCCTATTCCCTCCCCGCCCAGTTCAAGCGCAGCTTCTACACGACCACCGACGCCTGGGACGGCTTCCGCAACAAGCGGGACGAGCTGCTCGAGAGGCTCGTCGGGCTGGGGGGCGTCGTGGCGATCACCGGCGACGTCCACGCCTTCTACGCTGGCACGCCCGGACCGAGCGGCGATCCCACGAAGAAGATCGTCGAGCTCGTGGGCGGCGCCGTCTCCTCGGCGTCCTTCCGCGAGATCCTGACGAGCCAGGTCTCGAGCGATCCAACGCTGCGCGGGCTCCCGGGCGCCGCGGCGCTGGCCCTCAGCATCGACACGCTGCTCACGTCGCCCGAGACGAAGATCAACCCGCACCTCGCCCACGCCAACAGCAACGCCCACGGCTATGTGGTGGTCGAGGCGAGCGGGCAAGAGCTCGTCGCCGACATGCGGAGCATCAAGGCCACCGAGGCGCAGACCGACTACTCGGGGAGGATCGGCGACCTGAAGATCAGCAGCAAGCGCTTCCGCACCCTCCCCGGGGAGAGCGAGCTCTACGCGGACGACGGCGGCGCCTGGAAGCGCTGGGATCCCACCACACAGGCGTGGGTCTGACGCCCGTCAGCCCTCGGGCTTCGTCGCCCGAGGACGAGCGTGTTCCGGTGCCCTCAATGAATCCCCGTATTTGCAGCCCTTTTCAGCGGGGAAATTGAACAGGGAGGCGGGGAGACAGGGAGTATTTTGAAGATTTCCCTCCCCGTCTCCCCGACTCCCTGTGAATATCCGAAGATCTTGAGGGGATGCTTCAGGTGACCGGGGACACGGACGGCATCGAGCAACGCGAAGGCACCGTTCACGGCATCAGGTGGAGCATCGCCATCATCCCCAGATCCGCGTGGTCGAGGATGTGACAGTGGAACATCCACATGCCGGCGCGGTCATCGAACGGGATGGCGATCCGCACGGCCTTTTCAGGCACGAGGTTGACGGTATCGCTCCATGCGCGCACCGGCGGCTCGGCGCCGTCGATGTCGAGCACCTGAAAGAAGAACCCGTGCAGGTGGAACGGGTGATCGTAGTTGGTGGTGTTCTTCAGCGTCCAGATCTCGACCGTGTTCGTCTTCGCGGAGAACATGAGAGAGCCGTCCGTCTGGCCGTTGATCCCGAGCACCGCTCCGTCGGCATCGCCCTGCTCCATGAACTCCACCGCCTGTCGTTGCGCGCCCGTGGTGTCGATCGAGGCGATCTCGGTTAGGCGCTCGGGAAGCGTCGGTGCGCCGCTCCCCGGAGGCTCGTCGGCCAGCTCGAGACGCATGAGGTCCTTGGGATCCGCCTCGTTCGGCAGGTGGAATCGATTCGCGTCGAGGAGCGGGATCACCACAGGCTCTCCCTCGACGGGCAGCATGTAGAGCTCCGCGCGCTCCCCCGGGGCGAGCGTCACCTCGTCCACGGGGAGCGGACTCTCCGAGAGGCCCCCGTCTCCGCCGATGAGCACGAGCGGCTGGCCCGGCACGGCGAAGCGGAAGTAGCGGCTGCGCGCGGCGTTGACCACCCGCCAGCGCTGCGGAACCCCCTCCCGCGCCGCGACCGTCGGCAGGATCTTCCCGTTGACAAGGACCGTCCCGCCCTCGCGCCCGAAGTAATCGCCGAACCATCCGCTCTCGTCGGCGGGGGTGAGCGAGCCGTCTTCCTCGACGCCGATGTCGCTCATCACGAGCAGCAGCTCGTCGCCGAGCGGCGCATCCTCCGCGGCATCCTCGACAACGAACGCGCCGTAGAGGCCCGCACCGACCTGGGCGCTCGAGCGAAGGTGGGGGTGGTACCAGAACGTGCCGGCGTCCGGCACGGTGAAGGAGTACTCGAAGCCCTCGCCCGGCTCGATGGGCTTCTGCACGTGCAGCGTCCCATCCATGGCCGCCGGCACGCGCAGACCATGCCAGTGGATCGTCGTCGCCTCGGGAAGGTGGTTCTGGAACTTCACCACCACGCGATCGCCCTTCTTCGCGCGGATCGTCGGACCGGGGAGCATCCCGTTGTAGGTCCAGACCTCGGTCGTGAGCCCTGGGACCACCTCGATCGCGGCCACCCTGGCCTCGAGGTGCACCTCGACAACGTCGGGCGCGGGGTCGTGATCCTCGGCATCCGGCAACCGCAGCGCGTCGTCCCAGCCCGCCGGCTGCCGGAGATCCGGCGGCGCCTCTTCAGCGCCGCACCCCGCGAGCGGGCTCACGAGCGACAGGATGACAGCGATCTCTCCGGCAAAGCGTGCCGAGGACACGCATCCTTTGCGCCTTGCGCGGGGCAAGGCGCATCCGATCCAGCGCATGCGCCGCCCTTTGCAAGGCGCGATCCGTCACGGGCGAGCCGACCTGGGTTGTGTGGGGTGACCCCGCGGGCCGTGGAGTGAGCCTCGCCGCGGGACTGCACGGCGCGGGGGCTACCGCCCGAACGCGCCGATCGTGAGGGTCGCGCCGTCGTTGCGCGCCCTGGCCTGCTGGTGCGGCGCGTACTGGTGCTCGACCGGCGGGAGGCCGTCGAGCGAGGCGCCAGCGCCGATGAGCGGCGCGCTCGCGGCCGGCATGAAGTCGTGGTTTGCCGCCGACGCGAACGCCGGATCGACGCCGAAGATCGAGTCGTCCAGGCCGTCCACCTGCCCGACCACCTTCACCACCTCGCGGACAGGATCGAACGGCAGCCACCCGTTCGTCACCCAGTTCCCGGACAGGGTGAGGGCCCCGGCGGCCACGCCGTCGCGGTCCCCGAGGAAGGTGACCGCGCGGAGCTCGGTCGGCTCCAGGCTGCTGGCGAACACGTTGTTGCGGGCGTCGATCCGCTCGTCGTTGGTCGAGGCCTCGAACATCGCTGAGCGATCGTAGTCCTCGTAGTTGTCGTTCCTGACGAAGACGGTGTTGGAGAAGAAGTGGAGCGTGCCCTTCCTGTAGTACTCGGTCTCCCCGCTGTCCCCGCCATAGTGGATCATGGACGCGCCGTAGCCGTTGCGCAGGAGCACGTTGCCGTAAATGAACGTCTCGTGGAACGACGGCAGCGCGACCGAGTCGGTCGCCTCCTGCGCGTCGACGAGGTCGATCAGGTGGGCGCCGTCCTCGATCCAGTTGTACCGGATCACCACGCCGGCCGAGCGCTCCTTGATGTTGTTGCCGTTGCCGCCGCGCGTGGGGCCGAAGCGGTTGAACTGGTAGATGACGTTCGAGGCCTCGTTGTAGACGTTGTGCTCGTTGTAATCCTCGAGGCTCCCGTTGTCGTGGATGTAGTTCGACTCGATGAGCACGTTCGTGGTCAGGATATCCCCGCCGGCCGTGCCGATGAAGAGGCCATTGGCGTTCTCGTGCACCTCGCAGGCGCGGATGGTCACGTGATCGCCGCGCTCCACGAAGATGCCGGCCGCGGGGTCCGAGTAGGCCGCTTCCGAGCCCGCCTTGTCGGTGAAGCGGTGGGGGCGCGACGCGTTCTTGATCTCGAGCCCCTCGATCGTGATGTGGGTGGGCCCGAGCTCCCACGGGTCGTCGTGCTTGTGCCCGACGATGATGAGCCCCCGCACCTGGTGGCCATCGAAGGGGAAATCGAGCTCGGGCCGGGTGGTCGCGTTTTCACCGTCGATCACCGGCAGCTCGCCGTTCGGCCCCGGGACGCCACAGAGCCGGATGGGTTGCTCGGCCGTCCCCTGGCCCCCGAGCATGATCTTCTCGTGGTACCCCTCGGCACGCCAGAAGATGCGCACCGTGTCGCCGGCGACGAGCGATTCAAGCGGGACGTCGCCGATCGCCTCGAATTCCTTGCCAGGACCGACCTGGTAATCCTTGCCGCTTCCGACGTGGCTGCAATCGACGTGAATCGGCGGAATGTTCACGACGGGCGGAGGAAGCGGCACCGGACCGCCGCCAGCCGTCGTTCCCGTCGTTCCGCCAAGCTCGCCGGTGCAACCGGCGGCGAGGAGCAAGCCGGTCACGCAAGCTCGAACCCTCACAGAATTCTCCACGATATGGGCCATAAAAGCTCCACTGTAATTTTACAGATTGCGAGGCCTTCTCGCCTCAGTGCGGCAAGATGACACGTCGATGCACTTTGTCATGCGACCGGACATTGCTGTTGTCGCATCTTCCGCCCCCGAGGTAGCAGGATGTAATCCAGATTCGCGCTGGATGCCGCTTTCGCGAAAGGCTCGTCGACGGGGCGTCCCTTGCATCGAACCATCTTCCTTACATCGAACCATCGATGATAACGGCGCTCCTGTGAGAAGAAGTTGAGCCGCCAAGGACGCCAAGAAGGGATTTTTCTCGCGCCCTGAGGGTTCCTGGGGTCCTGTCGGCTCTCTTCAATCAACGGCCCTCGCGTCATTCGAGACGATGACGTAGGATATGCACAAGGTGCATGAGCTCCATGCGGCCTGTGAGCTGGATCCCACCGATGAGTTAGTCGATTATCCACGATGGATGGAGGCCCCGGCTCGGCGATCGCTCGATGCCAATCCCTGGCGGACGGCGAACACGCATCACAGCGTGGCTCGATAATTCCCGGGAAAAATTCCCGGGAAGATCGCGTCGAGGCCCCTGCGATCCGGCCCCCTGTGTTCAGCGACCGCGCGAGGACTGAAGCCATGAAGCGAACGAAGCCTAGCGGCGTGAAACCCCTCGACGTTCTCGATCGATTCACCGCGCCAGGGCGGCGCACGACGGCGCTCGCCGGCGCGATTGTCCTCACGGTGTCCCACCTGCTCTCGGGCTGCGTCGGCGACCTCGGAGGCGACCGCGGCGGGTCGCCGAGCGCGAGCGGGCTGGTCGACGTCGCTCCAGCGGGGATGCGCCGGATGACACCGGCGCAGTTCACGAGCTCGATGCGCGACCTGTTCGGCGATCCGGGGCTCGAGCTCGATCTCGACCCGGACACGGGAGAGGTCGCCTCGCTCCTCGCCGTCGACAAGCTCAACGCCGCGGCGGAGGCGATCGTCGCGCGGCGCGCCTCGTGGGGGACACCGGTGTTCCCGTGCGACACGAGCGGCGCGGACGACGAGGCGTGCGTGGACGGCTTCGTGCGGACGTTCGGGCGCCGCGCCTTCCGGCGCACGCTCGACGAGGCCGAGATCGCGATGCTCAAGGGCCAGTACGCCAGGGCGCGGGAGGAGCAGTCGTTCGAGGACGCCCTCCTCGTCGTGCTCGAGACCATGATCCAGTCGCCCAACGTCTATTACTTCGTCGAGCTCGGCCACGACGGGGACGGGAGCGAGCCGCTCGCCTCCGGCGTCCGTCCGCTCACGGGCTGGGAGCGGGCGTCGCGCCTGTCGTATTTCCTCTGGAACACGACGCCGGACGACGCGCTGCTCGACGCCGCGGAGTCCGGCGCGCTCGACACGGCGGAGGGCGTGCGCGCGCAGGCGGAGCGGCTCCTCTCGAACGACCGCGCCCGCGCCACGGCGAGGCGCTTCTTCGCCGATTGGCTGGAGCTCGACGGCACGAACAAACACGCTTCGCTCGAGAGCGCGCCGAAGAGCCCCGAGATCTACCCCGAGGATTCACCCGCGCTGCGCGCCGCCATGCGCACCGAGCTCGAGGCCCTCGCGGAGCGCGTGCTCTTCGAGGGGGACGGCAGGTTCGAGACGTTGCTCACGACGACGGACGCCTACGTGAACGGGCCCCTCGCCGCGCTCTACGGGGTGGAGGGCCCCGCCGACGAGCGCACGTTCTCGTGGGTCTCCCTCCCCCTCGATCAGCGCGCGGGGATCTTCACGCGGGCGGCCTTCCTGAGCGTGTTCGGCAGCCTCGAGGTCAAATCGCCGATCCGCCGCGGCGCGTACATCCTGGAGCAGGTGCTCTGCCGCCCCCTCGGCCCGCCGCCCCCCAACGCGAGCGACGTGCCCGTCAAGGGCGGAGCCGTCGAGGAGAACGGCGAGGTGGTGCACAGGACGATCCGCCAGGACGTCGAGGCCAAGACGTCGAGCGGCGCCTGCGCGAGCTGCCACAGGACCATCAACCCGATCGGCTTCGCGTTCGAGCATTACGACGCCCTCGGGAGATGGCAGTCGCAGGAGGCGGGCGAGGACGCGCAGGCGCCCTACCTGCTCGACATCGACGCACACGGCAGCCTCCCTGCGCTCCCTCCGGACGAAGAGGGCGTGGAGGTCGACGGCGGCGTCGGGATGTCGGCGGCCCTCGCGGCGAGCCCCGCGGCGCGCGCCTGCCTCACGAAGCGCTTCTTCCAGACGGCGCTCCGGCGCGTCCCGATCGACCAGGATCTCGCGTCGATCGAGGCGGCCACGCCGACGCCCGAGAGCGGCGGCAGCGTGCGTGATCTCATCGTCTCCCTCACGACCAGCAACGCCTTCTTGCACCTGCGCCAGATCGAGGAGTGAACCCATGAGCCGCGCCGCTTTCAGCCGAAGGAATTTCCTCCGCACCGCGACCGGTCTGTGCATCGCCCTGCCGCTGCTCGAGGCAACCCATGGGGACGTCTGGGCCGCGGACGGCAGGGCCAGGCGGTTCATCGTGTTCTTCAGCCACGGCGGCACGATCACGTCTCGCCACTCCTCCGGGGAGAAGGGGGATCCCTGGAAGCCGGGCGCCTGGAGCATGCTCGACCTGTGGGCGCCCGGCGGCGAGGGGTCGGCGCTCGAGGTCCTCGGCGAAGAGATGGCTCCGCTCGAGGCTCACAAGGGCGACCTCACCCTGCTCCGCGGCGTCGACGACGCCGCCGGGATGCTCCAGGGAGACTACGGCGGGCACCACGGCTGCTCCAACGCGACCGTGCTCACCTGCGCCGATACGACCTCGGGAGGCGACGACGCCAGGGCGCTCGGCCCATCGATCGATCAGCTCATCGCGCAGCGGCTCGCCGGCGAGAGCCCGGCGCCGTTCTCGTCGATCGATCTCATGGTCGACGGACACAACTACGGAGAGCCGCTGTACAACGCGGCGGGCGAGCAGGTGTCCAGCGAGAAGGACCCGACGAGCGCCTTCGACCGGCTCTTCCAGGACGTCACGGAGACCGGGTCGGGTCCGACGCCCGAACAGCTCCGGCTCCGCGCCCACCGGAAGAGCGTCCTCGACGGCGTGAGCGAGCACCTCGCTGCCCTGAAGGGGCGCGTGAGCGCGGCCGACAGGCACCTGCTCGACGCGCACGCCGAGCACATCCGGAGCCTGGAGAAGAAGCTCGAGGGCATCTCCAACCTGGCGGCCTGCACGAAGCCGGATGTCGGCGGAGCGCCCGTGTACCAGGGATATGGGTCCTACACGGGAGGGGGAATCAAGGAGGCCGCTCCCTTGCTGGTCGACGTCCTCCTGCATGCGTTCCGGTGCGGTCTCACGCAGGTGGCGACCTTCCAGGTGGCCGACGTCCTGACGAGCTGGCTGCCCCAACCGTACAGCACCGACCTCGGCCACAGCCTCGGCCACGCCGCCCTCGACGTCGGCCCGAGCGGCGCGGAGCCCGACAGGCTCGAGGACTGGCGCGCGACGATCCTGGCGAACCGCAACTGGCGTATGGAGCTCTTCGCACGCCTGCTCGACGGGCTGAAGAGCACCCCCGAGGGCGACGGCACGATGCTCGACAACAGCGTCGTGCTCTTCACGAGCGAGTTCGGGTGCGGCGGCGGGCACTCGCCCCGCGATATCCCCGTCCTGCTCGCCGGCAAGGCAGGCGGCAGGTGGCCGGGCGGCCGTCACGTCAACTACAACAAGCGCGCGAGCGCGGATCCCACCCAGTCCGACTACGAGACCGACGTCTCGATGCACAACGTCTACACATCGATCCTGCGCGCCTTCGGCTACGAAGACGAGCACTTCGGAAACGACACGGCGTACAGGAAGGGCCCGCTCGCGGAGCTGCCGTGAGAGACGTACGAGGCGCCTTCAGCGCGCCCCGCGGCTGGGAAATGTCGCAACAAGGCGCCAATTTCTGTTCGCACCACAACATTCATCCGGCAAGCGCGGAACGATCCTGAACCATAACGAAGCGGACCACGGCGCGATCTGCCGCGCGATCTGCCCAGGCGTGCTCCTCGTCTCGACACGGCCCCCATGTCGCAGCGAAGAAGCGTCGTCTGCACCAAACCGCTTCCGCCCCGGCCACCTTGAACGCTCGGCCGGACGATTCCCACCCGGTCTCGCTGCTGGAAACTAGCGGGCGATACGGCGACCGCCGAGCGCGGCCGAGCCGCTGCAAGGGCGCGGTCCGGCGATGCCTCTTGGACGGCTCGAACCAGCCTGATATAGATACCACCGAGGAGCAGCGCATGCGTCCAAGCGAACCGGTTCAGGGCGGCAGCGCGGTGGCTTGGGATGCCGGCGCGCACGCTCCCGTGCCGCATGAAGGTCGTGGACGTGAGGCGGCGCGCTTCTTACCAACGTACGAACTGCCGAGTACCAGGGCCAAGACACCGCGGACGAGCTCGCGTGCTTCGCGCGCGAGCCGGACGCCCACATGATCATGTCGAATCGTACGATCGCACGGAAGTACACGCTGGAACGTGAGATCGGACGCGGAGGGATGGGCGTCATCTGGGAGGCGTTCGATCAGGTGCTCCGGCGTCCGGTCGCCGTCAAGGTGATGACGCCCGAGCACCTCACCTCCGACACCGCGCGACGCCGCTTCGAGCGGGAGGCGATGGCGATCGCCCGGCTCCGGAACGAGCACATTGTGCAGATATATGATTACGGCATCGACGAGGATTGCCCTTACATCGTGATGGAGCTCCTCGAAGGAGAGGACCTCGAGAGCAGGCTCGCCCGGGAGCACCAGTTCTCGCCGTCGACCACGCTCGCCCTGCTCCGGCAGATCGCCATCGGCCTGGAGGCGGCGAGCTCCGCGGGGATCGTCCACCGCGATCTCAAGCCGGCAAACGTCTTCATGGCCCGGAAGGAGCCCGGCGAATGCGTGAAGCTCCTCGATTTCGGCGTGGTGTGGACGGTCTTCGAGGGGTCGGACGAAGACCAGCAGGCGGTGGCTGGCAGGACGATCGGAACGCCGGCGTACATGAGCCCCGAGCAGGTGCGCGCCGTCGTGCCGAACCATCTCAGCGATCTCTGGTCGCTCGGCGTCATCGCCTACAGGGCTCTCACAGGCCGGCTCCCCTTCACGACGAACGGGATCGGGGAGCTGTTGATCAGCATCTGCACGGATCTATCCCCGCCGCCGTCGAGCGTCGTCCCCAGCCTGCGGCTCGACTTCGACGGCTTCTTCGAGCGCGCGCTGGCGAAGGATCCGGCGCAGCGGTTCCAGTCCGCGCTCGAGTTCGTCGCGGCGTTCGCGGCGGTGAGCGAGGCCAGCAGCGGTCCCACCAAGATCCTTGTCGCCGACGATGAGCCCGACGTGGCGCTCATGATGAAGCTGCACTTCCGGCAGAAAATCCGCGACGGCGTCTACCAGTTCCTCTTCGCGGACAACGGGGAGTCCGCCCTCCGCGAGCTCCGGCGCCACCCCGATATCGACGTCATCTTGACCGACATCAAGATGCCCGTGATGGATGGACTCACGTTCCTCGGGCACGTCCCGGAGGTGAACCCGTTCGCAAAGACGGTGATGATGTCCGCCTACGGCGACATGGGGAACATCCGGTCCGCGATGAACCAAGGCGCATTTGATTTCCTGCTCAAGCCGCTCCAGCGCGCCGATCTCGAGGCGACCATCGACAAGACCAAGAAACAGGTCGCGGAGCTGCGGAGGAACGCGCGCTCGGACGAGGAGAACAAGGTCCTCCGCCAGTACACGAGCGCGGCGTTGGTCGAGCGGCTCCGGGCCATAGGGCCCACAATCGCGCTCGAGAGCGAGACCCTCATGGCCACGGTGGCGTTCGTCCACATCTTCCAGTTCATCCCCGCCGCCAAGGCGATGCCGCCCGGTGAGGCCATGAGGCTGCTCAGGGCCAACTTCGAGATGATCGTCCCGGAGCTCCTGGCGAAGGGGGGCGTCGTGGACAAGTTTCTCGGCGACACGGTGATGACGGTGTTCCAGGGGCCGGATCATCTGTCGAGGGCGCTCAGCGCGTGCGTGGCCGTCCGCACGCAGGTGGCGGCGGTGGCGCACCGCGCCGGCAAGTGCTCGTCCTACATGCGGCGGATCTGCATCGGCCTCTCCACGGGGCAGGTGCTCTCCGGCAGCGTCGGCTCTCAGGCCTACGGGCGGCTCGACTACACGGTGCTCGGCGAGGCGGTCAACGCCGCCGCGCACCTCGCCAGGACGGCGCTTCCCGGGGAGATCCTCATCGATGCAGCGGCCCGCGACGCCGCGCAGGGGCTGTTCGACTTCGAGCCGGTGGACGCGAGGAGCCTCTTGCCGGGAGGTCCGCCCGTGAACGCCTTCAACGTGGTTCGCCGCGGTCCGGCCGCCTCCCTCGCAGAGGGCACGCCGACCGTCAGTGTTGCCACGACGACCACCATGCGATAGGTCGAGCCTTGCCGACGCTCATCTACAATCCCGGCGGCCCTGAGGAGCAGGCCTTCTCCATTGGAGACATTGCCATCACCATCGGCCGCGCGGAGGATCAGGCGATCTGCATCCCGCACAGGAGCCTGTCCCGCAGCCAGGCGCGGATCGAGCCGTCCGAGGGCAGGTTCTTCATCGTCGACCTGCAGAGCAAGAACGGCACGTTCGTGAACGGCGCGCGGGTCCAGCGCAAAGAGATCCGGAGCGGCGACACGATCACGCTCGGCGATCTCGATCTGCTCTTCACGACAGATGGCGCTCCTTCGTCGGAGCCGTCGCTGCGACCGCAGGCGATCCGCCCGCTGACACACACCGTCATCAGCAAGCTCATGCAGGAGGGCGAGCGCGGCGGTCCCGGCTCCGGGCCGCGGGCGGAGGCTCGGCTGCAGATCCTGATCGAGGTCGCGAAGCTACTCCCGGTCTCCGATGACATCAACACCCTGCTCCACAAGATCCTCGATCTGATCTTTCAGATCCTCGACGTGGACCGCGGCGCCATCCTGCTCGTCAACGAAACGACGGGGAAGCTCGAGCGGCGCGCCGTGAAGACGTCGCTGCCTTTGCCTGACGATGAGCCGATCTTCAGCCAAAACATCGTCGATTATGCGCTCCGCAAGAGCGTGGCGGCGCTCTTCGCCGACGCCGTTCTCGACCCTCGCCTCGACGCGGCGCGCTCCGTCGTCGCCCAGTCGATCCGCGCATCGATGTGCGTTCCGCTCAAGCCCAAGGACGACGTCATCGGGGTGCTCTATGTGGACAACCGCAGAGCGACACATGTCTTCACCGATGCGGATTTGGAGTTCCTCGTCGCGTTCGCCAGCCAGGCGGCCGTCGCCGTGAAGAACGCGTCGCTGTACCGGCGCCTCGAGCGCGAGACGGTGGAGCGCATGCAGCTCGTGCTGGACGCGAAGCTCGCGTCGCTCAGCGGCGTCGTGGCAGGCATCGCTCACGAGATCCGCAATCCGCTGAATTTCATGAACAACTTCGCTGATATCGCCGCCGGCTTGGCCGAGGATCTGAGCGAGGAGCTGCGCGCGCAAGGGGAGCGGCTCGACCCTGGCGCGCTCGCGCAGATCGAGGAGAACCTGGGCCACCTGCGCGACAGCATGGCCCGGATCACCGAGCACGGCCGTCGCGCAGACGCGATCATCAAGGGGATGCTCCAGCACGCCCGGCGCCCGGCGGGCGAGCGGGCGCCGGCCGACCTGAACGCAGTGGTGGACGAGAGCGTGCGGCACGCGCGCGCCGGGGCCCAGGGCGGCGAGGCCGACGCGCACATCGTCACGGCGTACGATCCGGCGATCGGCCCGGTGGAGATGGCGGCGCTCGACATGGGGCGGGTGTTCCTCAACGTGGTCGACAACGCGCTGTACGCGATGCGGCAGAAGAAGCGCGAGCGCGGGGCCAGCTACACGCCCGAGCTGAGCGTCCGCACTGCGGACCGGGCGGATCAGGTCGAGGTGCGCATCCGCGACAACGGGATGGGGATCCCGAAAACGATCGCCGTGCGCATGTTCGAGCCGTTCTTCACGACGAAGCCGCCTGGCGAGGGAACCGGGCTGGGGTTGTCCTTGAGCCGAGAGATCGTGGTGCAGGGGCACCAGGGGACGATGCGGGTGGAGAGCGAGGAAGGGGAGTACACGGAGTTCGTGATCACGCTGCCGAAGGAGAGCCGCGGCGCTCCGCTTTCACAGGCGTGAGGCGCATCGCTCGACCGATGCCGCCGGGCAGCTCACCCCTGCTGCGCGCCGGCTCCGAGGATCTGCTCCATCGACCTTCCGACCTCGTAAGCGCTGTGGAGCGTGCTCAGCCCGATCGCGGCGATATGCCGCGGCTCGAGCGGCAGTCTGTCCACAAGCTCCTTGTAGATCGCATTGTGCTCAGGCTCGAGCGCCGCGTGCCGGAGGTAGGTCCGGAACGCCGTCCTGGGCAGGCCAGTCTTCGCGACGATCGAGTCCACCCTCTCGGGGGTCGGAGGCTCCGCTTCCACAACCGCGATATAGCCGAGAAGCGCGATCGGATGGTGGTGATAGATCCAGTAGTACTGAGAACCCACCATCGACGCGATCGTCGGCGGAGGGAGCCGATCGAGCACCTCGCGCACGTCGAGCCCTAGCGCCGCGAGGTCCTCCAGGATCCACTCATCATGGCGCCGCTCTCTCGGGATATGATCCGTGAAGTACTCCTGGAGACCAGCGACCACCGGATCGGCAGTGTCCATCGAGCTCAGCCGGCTGACCGCCGCCTCCATCAGCGGCACCGTCGCGCGCGCCATGCAGTGCATCCGGAACAGCATGACGGGGTAGAGCTCCACGAGCTGTGGGTGCTCCCAGAACCTGGCGGTCGCCTCCGCGAGCCGAGCACTGTAGAGCTGCCGCCGGGCTTCCAGTTGCTCGCTGATGCGCTGCATGGCTCGAACGCTCCGTGCCAGCGACGCCGCTTAGAAGCCACACACCTGCATAAACGTCTGATTCTTGCTCTGAGCGGTGCTATCGAGCTTCTTGTACGCCGAGATCAGCGCGTTGATCTCATCGCTGGATAGTTTGGCGATCGTGTCCCGCATCGTGGGATCGAGATCAACGTCCTTTGTAACGGCGTCAGGAAACATGCCCGCGTTATATAGAGTATCGAAGTTGCTCATCAGGGGCCCCGATTCAAAATTACCGCTCTGTCAGCGATCTTACCTGGGAACGCTTCAAGCTGTCAACCCCCAAAAACCGAGAGTCGCGGTGTCCGTCGGATGTATCATCAACGGTAAACCGCCCCCCTGTCGCCGCCACTCCTCTACCGATCACGGAGGAAGGACCGCCTTGCAGACAAGAGACCCCTGGCGCTTCCCCCCGAGCCCCAAGATCGACCCTCTCGTCGATCGCGTGACGACCGCGGATGACGCCGAGCGCCGCGTGAGCGCCATCGCCACCCGTGTCCCGATCACCCGAGTGTCTGATCTCTCGCCGCTCGACAGGCTCCGCCTCCCGGTCTTCGCCGCCGTCACGCCGCTCGCGCGCGATCTGACGACACACCTCGGCAAGGGTCGCGACGCGACGTCGGCCCGCGTCAGCGCGCTGATGGAGGCTGTCGAGCGCGTCTCCGCGGAATCCATCCCGGAATCTTTGACGCTGCGCGCGAGCTTCCGTGACCTCGAGGGAAGCCTCTCGCCACCCGCCCTCGACCCCGCCCTCTTTGACCTCCCCGACGATACCTTGTACTCCGCCGAGCGCGCGATCACCTGGGTCGCCGGGCGCGAGCTTCGCTCGGAGACCGGTGTCCTCCTGGCGGCCGACCTGGCCGTGAGCCCTCCGACAGACGGCCTCCTGCGGGACGTGGATACCAATGGGCTCGCCTCCGGCAGCACCGTCATCGAGGCCGTCATCCACGCCCTGTGCGAGGTGATCGAGCGCGACGCGCAGGCCCAGGTCGAGTTCTTC
Source organism: Sorangium sp. So ce117 (assembly GCF_051524395.1). Classification (NCBI taxonomy): domain Bacteria; kingdom Pseudomonadati; phylum Myxococcota; order Polyangiales; family Polyangiaceae; genus Sorangium; species Sorangium sp. So ce117. Next base: position 1,148,217 of record NZ_CP150309.1, on the reverse strand, counting down.
GCGCTCTTCGGCGCTCCCGAGGCTCCGCCCCCGCCGCTCGCGCATCTCGATCCGACGACCTTGCCCGACAGCGCTCGGGGCTGGCTCGATGCTCTGGCCGCGCATGACCTCCACATGGTCGTCCACGACATCACCAGTGATATCGGGGTCGCAACGTTTTGGGCCGTCCTCACCGACTCGCGCTTTCCGACCGCCGATGGTGTCGCCACCCGGACGTTCAGCGGCGCGGGGACCGCTCCAAGGGCCGAGGTCGCGCTGCTGCGCGCAATCACCGAGGCAGTGCAGTCACGCGTCGGCGTCATCCACGGCGCGCGCGACGCATGGAATTTTCTGCCCGCAGGCCGGCGCGCCGAGAGTCGCACCATCCGCCTGCGGCAGCTGCTGCCGATGAAATGGAAGCCGTTCTCGGCCGTGCCGTCCTTCGCCTCCACGGATCTCCGCGACGATCTCGCGTTCCTGCTCTCCCGCCTCGCGGACGCGGGCATCGAGCGCGTCATTGCCGTCGACCTCACGCGGCCCGACATCGGCATCCCGGTCGTGCGCGTCCGCGTGCCCGGCCTCTCGCCGTTCCTCGTCAACCGGCGGCGGGTGGGCGAACGCTGCCTACGCCATCTGCTGTGGCCGTAGCTCGTTCCTTATCGTCCCTCCCTGTGTTATGACGCGCCGCCGCGGCGACGAGCCAAGGACACCCTATGCCCACCATGCCGGATGCACCCGTCGTGTACATCGGCCCCACGATCTCGCATCGGGACGCGGAGTCGGCGCTCGCTGGGGGCGATTTTCGCCCGCCGGTGGCGCGCGGGGACCTCTATGCCGCCCGGCAGCACGGGAGCTCCGTCTTCGTTATCATCGACGGGGTCTTTTCCCAGCAAGAAGCGGTGTCGCCCCGCGAGATCGTCGACGTCCTCCGGGATGGGGCGGTGGTCATCGGCGCCTCGAGCATGGGGGCCTTGCGAGCGGCCGAGTGCTGGCCGCTCGGGATGCGAGGGATGGGGGCGATCTATCGCCTCTTCCGCCGCAGCGCGCTTGGGTCCGATGATGAGGTGGCGGTGCTCATGGATCCCGACGACGGCCACCGCGCGCTGACCGTAGCGCTCATCAACGTTCGCCACGCGGTCTCGATGGCCGTCCGCGCCGGACGCGTCGACCGCGCGACCGCGGACAGGATCACCCGAGCCGCGGTCGACCTGTACTACGCGGATCGAACATGGAGCGCCATCCTCGGGCGCGCGCGCGTCTCGGATCCTCACGGACACATCGAAGCGTTCCTCGCAACCCACGATCTGAAGCGCGACGACGCCCTGAGGGCGCTGCGCGGCACCGCCCGGCGGATCGCGGCGGACCCCGGCGTCCTCGCGCGACGGCGCCTCGGTCCCGCATCCTTCGCGCGAACCGAAATCCACCGCGAGCGAGCGCACGACGCCCTCGGCGGTGCCGAGCCACGGCTCATGAAACGAGCGTTGGCTCGCTGGCAGCTCCTCGGCGGCCGCTACGTCGACCACCTGCTCCCCATCGTGGTCGCGCGGCGCGGGGAAGAGCTGTGCCGCCGTATCGAGATGGCAGCGCCGCGCGCGGCGCTCCTCCTTGGCGCGCTGCGCCTGGGCGCCGCGCCGTCTGGCGCTCAGGCGGATCCCGGCAGCGGCGCGCTCGTCGCGCCGACCGCGCTCCGCATTGCCATGATGGAGATCTGGATGGCGTTCATCGCCGCCGAGGGAGAGTTCGCAGAAGCCCTGTGGGACGAGCTCACGATCTCCGGTGGGCTCGACGCCGAGCTCTTCCGGTGGCGCGCCTTTCGCGAAGCGGAGCTCGATGCGCGACGACGCGGGCTCACGATCCGGCCGCGCGATCGCCAGCTCGCCTCGACAGCGATGCTCGCCGCCCACGGCTTTGCTGGTTGGCTCGACCTGCGGCAGGCGGCGGAGAAGACGGCCTACGGCTTTGGCCCTTTCGTCGAGCACCGCGACCGTATCGCCCTTTCGCTCCGATCGCGCGAGCGGATGTTCAACCCTCGCTCGCATAGTGACCGATGAACGGTGCGACCTCGCGAAAGCCCATCGTCGCATAAAGGGACTTCCCAGCCTCGGTCGCATGTAGCGCCATGCGCTTCGGGCCCTTCGCGAGCGCCGCCTGCTCGAGGGCGTGCCGCATCACGGCCTCTCCGTAGCCACGCTGCTGGTAGGCCGGTAAGGTCGCGACCAGGCCGACATAGTGGCACGATTCGAAAGACACGACGGTTGCGGTCGAGACAGCTCTCCCGTCCACGATGGCGAGATAGCCGAACGCGGCGTCGGGCCACATCGATGGGTAGCTCACCGCCTCGATCCCCCACTCGTTCGGGATGCCATAGGCCTCGGCGTTGACGGTCCCCACCGACCGCCGCGCGTGCTCGTCGCGGACTCGCGCATATTCCACGTTCGGCAGCTCATGCTGCGGTACCGCGAACGAGTCCGCGACCATGCCGGTCATCGGCTCTGCGTGCGGCAAGCCTTGCTGCGCGAATATCTCCGGAGCGCGCTCGCGGAGCTCCGGAGGCAGCATGTCTGGGCTCACAAACAAGAGCCAGCCATGCTTCAGCCCGCTGGCGCAGGCGAACGTCGCACGGAGACGGGCGACGAGATCGACCTCGTCGTCGACCGGGGTGTCGAAGAACATCAGGTTACAGATCGGCCACGCGTGGTTCATCCACCTGGCCACGACGCCGGGGGCCGGCCTGCTGACGCTGCCGTCGGGCGAACGCTCTGCCCAGAAGGACCACGCGTCGATAAAGAGCTGATTCGATTCGAGCACTCGGCTGTCAATCATGGCGTCGTCTGATCGCTCTCGCGGTCTCCAAGGAGGGAGGTTGATTCACCCCTGCCGGGCCTGCGCCGGGCTGCGCAGTCCACGCTCACACTGATCGAGCTCCTCCGTGTCCCCCTGCCCCTGCGCCGTGCTCGACGCCGTCAGGGTGCAGCAAACGGCCGTGATCTGGCGCCGCTAGCCCTCCACCAGCTGCTTGGAGCGCCCACCGGCGACCAGCTGCCTGGCGAGCTCCACCGTCTCCGTCAGCATGTGCCGCCGCGTCCTTCGCGGTCGCGCGTCGGAGGATGTCCCCGCGCCTCGCGAGGATCCAGCGGGCCCTCCTCGGCGAGGACCCGGGCGAGGTCCTTGCCAGGCGCGAACTGGAAGACCGAATAGACGACGTCCTCGTCCGCCTGCCCCGAGTCGATAAGGCTGACGATGTTCGGATGGTGGAGCTGCCCGCAGAGCTGCATCTCGCGCGAGAAGCGCGCGACGCGCTTCTCGCGCGCCTGCGCCGCGCCGCTCGACCCGAGCTGCAGCACCTTGATAGCGACGCACTGGCCCGTCGCGAGCTGCCGCGCCTTGTAGACGGTGCTGAAGCCGCCCTCGCCCAGCTCGGCGAGAATCTCATAACGGTCCCCGAGCACCGCGCCGATCTTCTGTCGAGCGTCCAAGCTGCCCCTGCCTTTGCGTGGCGCGCACTACCACGCACACTACATTCTCTACCTACAAGGAATCTTGTTCGCCTCGCAACCGCTTTTTTATCGTAGCCTGGCCTTTCGAGGGCGCCGCCGCCTCGAGCATTCTGGACGCCCCGGTGAAGGCGGGGTTGTCCCGCCTCGGTGGCATCTTGCTCATCGCCCGCTCGGCCATGGCGGTGATGGTGAGCGACGGGTTCACGCCCAGGTTCGCGGGCACCATCGAGCCATCGACCACGTAAAGGCCGTCGTGGCCGAACACCTGGTTGCGCTGGTCGATCACCCCGCGCTCCGGGCTGTCGGCGATGGCGCAGCCGCCAAGGATGTGCGCGGTGGTCGGGACGTTCAGCACGGCCTCGTTGATGGCGTTACGCGGGGTGCCGTCCATCAGCACGGCGAGCCGCTTGCCAACCTCGTTGGCGACGGGGATGTACGCCGGTGGCTTCGGCTGGCCGGGCGGTCTGTGGGTGGTCATCGCGCCGCGCTTCCAGGCGAGCTGCATGTAATTGTCCACCGTCTGCATCACGAGGAGGATCGTGGAGCGCCTCGCGAACCTGAACGGCAGGAGCCCGGTGATCAGGTCGATGGGGCGGAGCAGCCGCCGGCCCAGCCAGCGCAGCCAGCGCGGCAGGCCCGGCGCGTCGTCGGTGAGCACCGTGCCCAGCGCGCCCATCACGTCGGAGCCGGCCGGGTAACGCACCGGCTCGATGTGCGTGCGCGCGTCCGGGTAGATGCCGCTCGCGATCGCGATGCCACGGGAGTAGTCGACCCGGTCGTCCCTGGCCGTCACCCCGAGGATGACTTCGCTGTTGGTACGCACGTAGTTGCCGAGCTGCGTGGAGAGGTGGGGTAACCGGCGCTCGGCCCTCGCCTTCAGCAGGAGCTTCACCGTGCCCAGCACGCCGGCGCTGAGCACCACCCCGCGCGCCCGGAGCGTGCGGCGCCGCTTCCTGAGCAGCGCGGTCGAACGCTCCAGGGTGAGCTCGTAGCCGCCGCCCGGGAGCGCTTCGATCGCGGTGACCATCGTCTCGGGCTGGATGGTGCAGCCCTTCTTCTCGGCCAGATAAAGGTAGTTGAGATCGAGCGTGTTCTTGGCGCCGAAGCGGCACCCCACCATGCATCCGCCGCAGTGGACGCACGTGGCGCGCTCAGGGCCCTCGCCGGCGAAGAACGGGTCTGGCACGCGCTGCCCTTCCTGCTCGCCCTCCCTCGCGAAGAGGACACCCACGCTGGCGACGTGGAACGTGTCCCCCCGGCCCATCTCGTCGGCGATCTGCCGGAGCTGCCGGTCCGCCGGCCAGAGCTTCGGGTTCGGGGTCACGCCGAGCATGCGCTTCGCGAGCTCATAGAAGGGCATCAGCTCGTCGCGCCAGCTGGTGCCGGCCGGCCAGCCGGGGCTGGCGAAGGCCTCGGGCGGAGGCACCAGCAAGGTGTTGGCATAGACCAGCGAGCCGCCGCCCACGCCCGCGCCCGAGAGGATGAGCGTGTCGCTGAGCAGCGTCAGCCGCTGGATGCCGTGACAGAGCAGCCTGGGCGCCCAGAGGAACTTCCGTACATTCCAGTTGGTCTTCGGGAACTCCTCCTTGCGCCAGCGCTTGCCGCACTCGAGCACGGTGACGCTGTAGCCCTTCTCGGTGAGGCGCAGCGCGGAGACGCTGCCGCCGAAACCCGAACCCACGATGGCGAAGTCGACGTCGAAATCCATGCCACCCGCTTCTCGGGGGGAGTATGGCCCAGCCGGTCTCCAGAGCCCACCGGCGGACGCGGCTCGGCGTCGCGCCTCGCGCCTCGTTGACCGCGCGCACGCCCTCCCGCGTCGCCGAGAGCGGGGCGCGCCGTTCTGGAGAGGCGCACACCTCGGCGGGGATCTCGGCGGCCGGAGGACGCTCTCGACGTCCGCGGTGCACCCAGGCCAGCGCATGGTGCTGGTCGGCTGCTCGCTGCGCAGCAGCGTCGCGCGGCGGCGCCCGGCGCAACACCTCCACCCACGGCATTCACCGCTGGTACGCCCCGTGCGTAGCGCCACCGCGGACGAGGAGACGCGAACCATGGGCCATCCGACCATCTACCCCACCGGGGTCACCCTCTATGACCCGGACCGGAGCTGGAACGGCTATACGATCTTCCAGGCTGCAGGGCTGGGCGCGCTGCTCATCGACATGAACGGCCGTGAGGTGCAGCTCTGGCGTGGGCTGCACGGGTTTCCCAACAAGCTGTTGCCCGGTGGACAGGTGTTCGGCAGCACCGGGGAGCGCGACCCGCGGCACGGGGCGCAAGACCAGATCGACCTCGTCCAGGTCGACTGGGAAGGCAACGTGGTGTGGCGCTTCGACCGCCTCGAGCACATCCACGATCCCGGCGAGGCGCCGCGCTGGCTTTCGCGCCAGCACCACGACTTCCAGCGGCAGGGAAATCCGGTCGGCTATTACGCGCCCGGCCAGGACCCGCTGGTCGACCGGGGGAGCACGTTCCTGCTCGTGCACGAGAACGTGCAGAATTTCGCCATCTCCGAGCATCCGCTGCTCGATGACAAGATCATCGAGGTGGACTGGAAGGGGAACATCGTATGGGAGTGGCGCGCCCACGAGCACGTCGAGGAGCTGGGCTTCGATGACGCCGCGCGCGCCGCCCTGCGCCGCGATCCCAGCCTGCGCGCGCCGGGCGGCAGCGTCCTCGGCGCGAGCGCCGCGGACGGGGGGATCGGCGACTGGCTGCACATCAACTCGCTGTCCCTGCTCGGGCCGAACCGGTGGTACGACGCCGGGGACAAGCGCTTTCACCCCGACAACCTGATCTGGGACGCGCGCGAGGCGAACATCATCGCGATCGTCGACAGGAAGACGGGGCGGATCGTGTGGAAGCTCGGCCCGCGGTACGACGGCAGCGAGGCGGAGCGCCGGCTCGGCTGGATCATCGGCCAGCACCACGCCCACCTCATCCCGCGCGGGCTGCCGGGCGAGGGCAATCTCCTCGTCTTCGACAACGGGGGCTGGGCCGGCTACGGCGCCCCCAACCCCGGCGCGCCGAGGGGCCTCAAGACGGCCCTGCGCGACCACTCGCGGGTGCTGGAGATCGACCCCACCACGCTGGAGATCCGGTGGCAATACACGCCCAGGGAGGCGGGCTTCGTGATGCCGCTCGACGCGGCGCGCTTCTACAGCCCGTTCATCAGCAGCGCTCAGCGGCTGCCCAACGGCAACACGCTCATCACCGAGGGCTCCGACGGCCGCATCTTCGAGGTCACCGCGGGGCACGAGATCGTCTGGGAGTACATCAGCCCTTACTGGCGCAAACCGCCGCTCAGCCTCAACCTCGTGTACCGGGCCTACCGGGCGCCGTACGCCTGGGTGCCCCAGCTCCCGGCGCCGCGGCAGGCGCCGGTGCCGCGGCTCGACGTCAGAACGTTCCGCGTCCCGGGCGCGGCGCCCCTCGGCCGGGACCGGGTTGTGGAGCTCCGCGGCGCCCAGGGCTACGGCGCCGAGGCGGATTTCTGCGTCGCGCCCACGGAGGGGAGCGAGGCGCAGAGATGATCGACGTCAGGCGGACCGGCGCGCGGGCGCCCACTTGCTCGGCGCGCTCCCGGGCGGCTCGCGGCGCGGCGAGCTGGGCTCGTCGGTCGCTGTGCGGAACGACGAGCGCGCGGTCGCCCGCGGCGGCGGCGCGGAGCCGGAGCGCCGCGACGCGACAGCGGCGCGCCGGGAGGGGTGAGCGCCCGGCGCCGAGCCCTCCAGCGGCTGCGCGCCATCCGGAGGCGCGGCGTCCCCCGACCGGTCGTCCCAGGCCTCGATCCGCGCATTCGCCAGCTGGTGCGCGACCGCCTCGAAGAGACGATTGAACGCGGAGCGCTGGGTCTGATCGCGGGCTGTGCGGTCCCGCTCCCCCGCAGGATGGGGAAGGAGGAGAATCGAAGCTATCCGGAAGTGAAGGCCAAAGGCGAGCACGACCTCGGATGCCCCAGCCGATCCTCGACGGCCCGCCCCTCCTCTCGGAAATTCCCCCGAACCCGAGCACGCCGCCGGAGCTGCCGCAGCGACCGCAGCAACCCTCGCAAGAAATAAGGATTCCCGCCTCATACCTGTACGTACCCCGAGCGTTCTCGTTCGGCTCAACGAAAAAGCCACGGCGCCACCGGCGGAAGTTTCTTGTCAGGAGCTCTTCCTTTGTGGCGGCCACGACGCCGACGTTCGCGCGCGCGACGCTCGCGGTGGCCGCGCCGGCTATGGCGCCTCGACCACCGTGCGCGACGCCTTCGCCCGGATCACGTCGGGGAGCAGGAACGGCACCAGGTGCGTCTGGTTCTTTCGCCAGAGCTCCGCCTGATCGCGGAAATGCGGGCTCTCGGCGTCCCAGACATTGCCTCCGGGAATGGCGTTCCACGCCTTCGGCCCCGCCGGGTCGAGCTCCACGACGAGCCGTTGCGACGGGCCGTGGACGTACCGGAAATCCGGTGACTCGTCGAGCGCCCACGAGAGGCGGTAATCCGAGGAGTCCACCGCGAACTCGTCGCCGCCGCGCGGAAAGCCGCCGCTCCAGAGCGGATCGCTCGGCGGAGGGATGCTGAGGCTGCTGGAGAGGGGGACGAGCGCGTGGAAGGTGACCGTGTGAAAGGCGCCCCAGCGGGGCGCCGCAGCCCCGGAGCCCCCCTGTTGCTCGAGCCAGGCGAGGGCGTCGAGCAGGGCGCGCAGCACGCGCTCGTCCCTGGACTCGACCGCTGGCGTGCCCATGTCGTCCCACAGCGTGCTGTCCTGCACGGCCGGATCGAAGGTGGCGAGCTGCTCCCGATCGGCAGAGAACAGGTGGAGGAGCGCCTTCGCCGACAGGTCCCAGGAGAACGACGGGAAGCCCATCTGGTCGAGCTCGTCGCCCAGCACCCGGCGCACCACCCGGACGAGCCAGAGGTTGAAGACCAACGTCGCCTCCGAGGCGCGGGCGTCGATCGCGCCGGGGCCATCGCCCTCGTCCGCGAGCGGCATGGCGGTGTCGAGATCGATGCCGGCGGCCGCCTTGTAGTCCGCCTCCTTGCCCCAGCCGTCGAGGAGCGCCCGCAGGGCGGCGATGCGCTGCGGGTCGTATGCGGCGTCCGCGACGATCGCGGTCAGATCGGGGTGAGTACCGGGCGTCTTGCGCTCCGCCTCGGCGCGGTCCACGGCGCGGAGGAGGTGAGGCACGAGCCTCGCGCCGAGCGCCGACTTGATGTCGCCCTGGATCGCCGCGCAATCCTCCGGCGACAGAGGTCCCTCGTGGGCATCGATCCGCTCCTGGATGCGGCCCTCGCGAAACCCGATGTCGAAGCTGCAACCCAGGTACATCGGGGTGCCGTCGGGGAGCGTGCCGTTCGATGGATCGTTGTCCAGGGAGTCCCCGATGGGGTCGTTGTTCGCCGTGGCGAGGTATCCCGCCGGCGGGTTCTTCGCCCGGGGGATGAGGTGCTCGGGGAGCGTCCCTGTCCACTCCGCGGTCCCGTCGCCGGGGAGCACCATGCAGGGGAGGACGCCCGTATAGGTGGCCGCGTCCCAGGCGAACGCCTCAGGAGACCGCGTCGGGATCGCCGCGTGCGTCGTCCAGAGGATGTCGCCCGCGGTGTCGCCCATCACCCAGTTCTGCGCCCCAACGCTGAAATTCGAGAGCGACTCCTGCGCATCATCGACCGAGCGGGCGCGCAGCAGGCCGAAGATGGCCTCCAGCTCCTTCGTCGGCGCAAGCCCCGTCCAGCGGACGCTGAGCGCCCCCACGGCCGGGTCCGGATCCACCACCGCGTGGTCGACGATGGTCGGCAGGAGCGGGCCGTGATGGGGCACGATCGGGACACGGTAGGTATAGGGCTCCCTGCCAGCGATCGCGATGACCTCCTCGACCGTCTGGAGGGGCACTGGATTGCCCTTGAAGAGCACGGCCTTGCCGTCGGGCGTGAGCTTCTCGGCATAGACATCGGTGACGTCGTACATCGCGACCGTCGCTCCCCACCCGACGTGCTCGTTGTGGCCCAGGATGATCCCCGGAATCCCGGGGAAGGTGACGCCCCCGACGTGAACATCGCGGCTCGCGTCCTTGCCCTCGGGCGCGGTGACATGGATCGAGACGGCATACCAGACGGCCGGCGCGCTCAGCGACAGGTGGGGATCGCTGGCCACGAGCGCGTGCCCCGTCGCGCTCCGGCTCGCGTGGATGGCCCAGTTGTTCGAGCCGAAGCCCTCCGGGGCGACCTTGCTCCTGGCGCGCTGGACCGCGCTCAGGTAGCCGGTCAGCGACGAAATGAGCTTCGCGCGGCCCGGCGCGGCGCGGCCCGGTCGTAGCGCGCGAAGCGCCCTCTTCGCCGCCTTGTCCTCCGCCTTCTGCGCCTTCTCCCGCGCCGGGGAGGCGGGATAGCCGCTGCTGGTCACCGCGGGCTCGGAGGGGGCGAACCTCAGGAAGTCCCGCTCGAAGCCGGCGCGCTTCTGCGCGAGCGGATCGGCGCTGCTCGACGCGAACGTCGTCCGGGCGGCGTCGAACAGCTGCTGCATGGTGATGTCCAGCTCGGCGTCGAACGACAGGAGGTAGCTCTGGAAGCGGCTGATCGCGAGCGAGTCGACGCCGCTCCAGTCGGTGAACGCCTTGGCGGGTATCCCCGTCGCGCCTTCGGGGAGGAGGATGTCCGCGGAGCGGATCTTCCTGAACACCTGGGTCACCCCGTCCGCGTACGCGTCGAGCATCTGGCGGAGCTCCCCCTCGGGGAGCGCGTCGTACTGGGCCCTGGCGATCCGACCGAGCCCGACATGGCGGAGAGCGATGTCCTGATCGATGGTGGTGGGATCGAGGTCGCCGAAGAGCTCTGCGAGCCTCCCCTCGGCGGTGCGCCGCAAGATCTCGAGCTGAAGCGCGCGGTCGCGCGCCGTCAGATACCCTTCGACGCGCATCGCGTCCACGAGGTTCTCGGCATAGATATGGGGCCTACCGTCCCTGTCCTGGACGACATCGACGGCAGCGAGCAGGCCGCCGATGGTGAGCCGCCCGTCCACGGGCAGATCCGGACGATCGCCGAGGGGACCGAACGTCGCGGAGGAGGGCGGGCTGCCGTCGGGCGCGCCCGCGTCGGGATCGCCGGGCGCGCCCGCGTCGGGCGCGCGGCTGCCGGGACCAGGGTCGTCCGAGCACCCGAGCATGCCCGTGAGCCCGGTGACCAAGGCGAGGACGCAATGTGCCGAAGAGAATGACAGTCGCACGAACGCTCCTTGGTAGGATGGAAGCGAGCCACCGCGGCGGCGTCGTCCCGCGACGCGGTGGCTGGAACAGCGCGTCGTCAAGCGAGGTAGGTTCGGAGCTCCTTTCGCGGCAACATGGGCCAGGGCACGGCCGGCAAGAGGGAGCGTGCCTTGGCGCGGTGTCTGGGCCAGCATGACACGCAGACGCCGTGGCGGCCCGTGCCGGACCGCCCCCGCGCCAAGCCGTCTGAATCTTACCTTGGTACCCCGGGTCGCCGAGGAGGCCAGCGACTGCGGTCCGGGAGGACCTTGCTCGACTGCGCGGCGCTACTGGAAGGTCACCGAGAGCGTCGGACGCCTCGCGACATTGGCCACCTCGCTCGAGCAGATGCGCAGATCCTTGCCGGTCGCGGTGTTGGCGAGCACGAGGCCTTGATTGGCGGCGCTGCTCCGGACCCACCTCTGCACGCTGCCGGGGTCGAGCGCGATCGATTTGCGCTGATATCCGCTGTCGTCGATGTTCAGGAACTGAAAGGTCGGTCCCTGCACGTCGCCCGAGCCGATGCCCGGCGCGGTCCAGTTGCTGCCCGCGCCCCCGCTCGAAAAGCCCAGCGTCGCGGAGCCGTAGCTCCACGGCGTCTTCATGAAGTTGCCGTTCATGGCTTGCGGCCCGACCCAGCTCTCGAACGTCACGGCGAGCGTGGCGGCCGTCACCGTGGCGGTGGTGGGGATCTGCGATATGTCGAAACGAATGAGCGCCTTGGTGGTGTAGCGGCGCGTGTCGGCGAGGAGCACGTCGTTGGTCTTGTAGACCGTGCCGACAGGGTTGCTGGACGAGTAATTCAGGCTGGAGATGCTCAGATCTTGCACACCGGTGTAGCCATTGACGCCCTGAGTGAAGGTCAGCGTCTGCGCTGTACCGCCGGGCCTCGGCGGCGTCGGCTCGGTCGGCGTCGTCGGCGTCGGTTCGGTCGGCGTCGTCGGCGGCGTCGGCTCGGTCGGCGTCGGCTCGGTGGGCGGCGACGGTGAGGTCGGCGTCGACGTCGGAGGCGTCGAGGAGCCCGCCGTGACCGCGCCGGTGGCGCTGACCTTGAAGCTCAAGGTCTTGCTGGCGCCCGACACCTGCAGCGCGCCGCCCGCGCTCACGCGGATCCGCCATTTTCCGCCGGAGTCGACGGCCGTGACCGCATATCCGGAGCTCGAGGGCGCAACGTCGACCAGCACATGCTCGGCTGCCGCTTGCGAGACCAGGTACTCCGCGCTCGACACGGTGCCGGTCGCGGCCTGATCGGCCGAGAACAGCACGACCTGATTCTGCGGCGCCGAAAGCTCGACGCCCACCACGTTGCCGGCGATGACGTTGCCGTCCGCAGACGACAGTCGCGTTTGCTCGCCGAGCGTCGCGCCCGCCGAGACGACGGTCAGCCACTGCTGCGCCGCCGCACGCACCGGAGCGTGCACCTCGAGCCGCGCCGTCGAAGCCGGCAGCGTCGTCGTCGTCGTGCTCGCGCTCTTCGGCAGCAGCGCGCGCACGCTTCCAACCAGCGTGCTACCCACCACGACGTCGAAGCGCTTCTGTGTCGCGTCGGCGGTGGTCACCTGACGCGGCGCCACGGGTGTGTGAAAGCTCATCCACTGGTCCGCGCTGGCCTTCGCCACCGTCGTGCGGTCGAACAGCACGAAGCTGCCTGGACGGAAGAACACCACGTCGCGCGTGAACTGCGAGACCGGCTTGACCGTGGGGCTGCCGTACTGGTCTCCGAGGCCCGTGGCGCGCGCGCGCACGAACGCGCCGCGGTCCTCGTACCGCTCTACATGGGCGTTCGAATCGACCGGTGAGAGCGAATTCTGTCCTGGGTTGTACCGGTTCGTGGCGTCGTCGACGAAGAAGGTATTGTGCAGCCGGCGCTGGCTCGTGCCGTAGCTGTCGTCGTTCACCAGGTTCTCGCAGGTGTTGCCGCAGTTCTGGGGCAGCCAGCCGGTGGCGTTCATCAGTACCGGCTGATCGCCGACCACCACGCTCAGACCGCCGGCGTTGAACATCTGCTCCCCGGAGTAGGCGGCGTTGATGTACGCGCCGCCAGACAGCGCCCCCCACACGGCCGTCTTGTCCCAGGACGAGCGCATGCCGACGTGGCCAGGGCCGGCCGCGAAGTGCGACAAGCCGCTCGACTGGTACCCGCTCCTGGCGGCGGCCGTGTCGCCATACAAGAACTTGGACCACGGCGCCGAGTCGTCGCCTGCTGCCGCGATCACGTCGGCGGCGAAGCCGCGCGCGACGGCGGCCGAGGTGTCACCCTGCTGCTCGAGCATGGTCGCCAGACCGAGGAACATCGCCGCAGAAGGACGCATGTTGATGCCCGCACGAATCGTGCCCTGGTCGTCCATGTGCTTGAGTGAAGGCCACGTGAAGTACCGAGCATAGGTCGCCTGCTCGCGGGCCAGCGGCAGCTCCTTCCACCAGTCGAGGCCGGTCGCCGTCTTGGTCGCCCACAGCGCCTCGACCATGTACAAGACGGCCCTGCCGCCGTAGCCCCAGCCCTCCGGCCAGCCTCCGCCAGCCATCATGCTCGTGAACTTCGGCTTCACGAGCTGTCCCCACATGCGCGTCACGACGTCGTTCCAGTACACGCTGGCCTTGGCGTTCTCGCCCTCGGTCGCCAGCGCCGCCGCGGTCTTGGCCAGGTAGTAGCCGGCGAAGTAGTTACCGATCGGGTCGTTCTTGATCAACCCGCTCTCGTCGTACCAGTCGATCCACGAGTTCATCGAAGCGACCAGGCGCGTCTTGGTCGCAGCCGGCAGCGCCGGGTAGAGCCAGTCGTAGCCGAACGCCATACCGACCACGTAGTTTCGGATGCCGTAACCCAGGTCCGTCGACGGCTTCTGCCCCCCGGACGCGACCGGGGTGCTCATGGCCTCCAGCAGGCGAACGCCGGCCTCGCCGTAGCGAGCCTGCGCGGCCGTGTCGGTCGTCACGCGATAGCAGATGCCCAGCGCGCGCACGACCGGCGGATACTCGTCACCTTGATAGCCTTGCCCGACGTTCGGGTAGCCCGGGTAGGTGCTGCCGTTCGGCGGGTGCATCGTGCCGGTCGTGTAATCGTCGCAGCGCTTCTTCAACGCCGTCCAAGCGGCGTCGCCAGCCGCGGCGCGCGCCTTCAGCCGCGCGATGACGGAGTCGGTCAAGATGAGCCGCGCGGCGGGGCGCGCTACCAGCATCTCCTCGCTCGCGCCCACGTCTTCTTCGGCCAGCTCAGCCAGCTCGTCCGAATCGGGGACGCCCAAGCAGCCGAGCAGGCCGGAGATCCCGGCCAAGAAGGTCAAGGGAAGGAGGTGACTGATTCTACGCATTGAGTCTCCTTTGACGGAAGGCACACACGTGCCCCGTCGCAGACTTGCTTCGTCTGTGGGGGTTACCCGTTCGGCGACTGACTTCGAATCGGGGCCTGGGCGGCCCCTCCGCGGTCACGTCCTCATCGAGCGGCGCTCAACGATCGACATCGCCACGAGCGAGGCGATGAGCTTCCCGGCGGCAAACGACGGCGACCCAAAGCATCGAGAAATCGAATGCATGGCTTCTTCTCCCCCGGCGTCGTCGAACCGCTGTGATGGACAGGACCGTGACGGGCGAAGGCACCAGGGGGCAGAAGAGGAGCCTCCCGCTGCGTGCATTCGCGCCGCGAACCATCGGAGCAGACCATCCAGCACCAGAGGGTGCGGATACCGGCGCTCTCGTGAAACAACTCTATTCCCGGATCGACTCGTCCGGTCAAGACGAAATACTTTCCAAGATCAAACGACCGCCAATTAGGTCGCACACTTCGGTCGTTATTCACATCAAGGCTATAAATTTTCGATGCAGAACTGAAGTGCTCAGGCCGCCCGCCGGTGTGAAGTAAGGTATAGAGAAGCGATCGTTCGCCCGCTTGAGTGTATGAACGCAGACGAAATCCACAGAAGTGTTGGTGAACACCCAGCGCGACTGGGTTATCCAGGCCAGCCCACGACCTTTACTTACCTGCCCCCGCGCTGGCTGGCTCGGCGGCGGCCCCCGCGACGCGATGGAGGTCGCGCGCTTCGCTGGCGACACCGCGACTCCGCAAGCAAGAAGCCGCTCCCAGTCCTGATCGAGCGCTGTGCCGAGGGTTAGCTACCCGGATCGCGGCTCGCCAGGGCCGCTGGAGCGCCGCTCGCCGCGACCTTCGTCCGCGCGGTCGAAGGCGTGGGCCCAACCCGGGCCCAAGCGTCAAGCCCGGGGCCTGGGGAGCTCGCCGTGACCGATCCGTCGCCTCGGGCGGCCGTGGTCGCCTCGCTCGCCGGCACCCTGAGCCGCGCCGTCGCCCTCGGGGATTGAGGTGGCGGCCCGGCTCGTTCACGAGGCGCTCGGTCGGCCGCTCGGGCTGCCGGTGGCAGCGGAGGGGTGAGCAAGTGTCGCTGATCTCCTGGTACCGCTGGATTCTGACGAAGTCCCGCTGGACTGCTCCCGCACCCTCGTGATCGTGCGCGCCTGGGGCGACGACGTCGATCGCCCAGGTTCGTCTCGTTGATGAACATCACGCCGATCTGCTTTTGTTGCCAATCGTCATTCACTGGCGACAACCATAATGTCATCGTCGAGGCCAGGGCACCACGGGTGCGCTGGGCGATCCGCAATCCGTAAAAGGAACGACGACCATGGTGCCGCAGGTCGGACCGCTCGTGCTCGCCGCGTCACGCGCCGAGCGTGGATGGCTCGTAGCGCGTCACCCAGGTCTTGATTTGCAGCTCGCAGAAGATCAGGCGAGGCGCGATGAAGCCTGCCCGGGCCAGGAGCGCGAAGACCTCCGAGGCGCGCTGCCCCGGGTCACACTGCAGTGTAGCCGCCGTCCACGGTCAGCTGCGTGCCGGTCATGTACGACGACCAGTCGGACAGCAGGAAGACCGCCGGTCGAGCGATCTCGTCTGCGTGCGCGTACCGCTTCATCAGCGTGGCCGCGCCGAAGGCGTCGAGCACCTGCTCGCCGCTTTGCATATGATCCCAGATCTCGGTCTCCACCGGGCCGGGCAGGATGGCGTTGACGCGAATCTTGTCCGCCGCGTAGTCGATGGCCGCAGACTTGGTGAGGCCGAGGATCGCGTGCTTGGTCGCGGCATAGACGCCGAACCCGGGCGCAGAGACCGTGGAGGCGATCGAGCCGCAGTTGACGATCGAGCCGCCGCCGCCCTTCTTCATGACGGGCACTTGATACCTCATGCACAGATAGATGCTGTGCAGGTTGACCTGCATGAGAGCGAGGTAATCGGCGACCGGCACGTCCGCGAGCGGCCCGAGCGCGGTGGCGATACCGGCGTTGTTGAAGACGCAGTCCAGCCGCCCATGGGCCTCCACGGTGCGCTCGATCAGAGCCTGGATGTCCGCCTCGACGGTGACGTCGGTGCGGACGAACAGCGCGTTTCCACCCTCCACCTTGATGCGGGCCGCGAGCGCGTCGCCCATCTCCTGGCGTCGCGCGGCCAGCACCACCTTGGCGCCGGCCCGCGCCGCCGCGATCGCTGTCGCGGCCCCGATTCCCGATGTGGCCCCGGTGATCAAAACGACTTTATTGCTGAGCATGGCAATCTAAACTCCGTGGAATAAGGATTGGAATGGATCGAGAGACTGGCCGTCTCCAGCTGACGGGACGACGGCGAAGAGGAGCGGCCCGAGGGGCCGCCGGTGGTCGTCGCGACGTTCGCGGCGCCGCGGGCTCGCCTTGACGAGCTCGAGGCCGTCCAAGCGTTCGCGCTGGCGTGCCACCGAGGATAGCCCGCGCGAAGCCATTCCGACCTGTCAAGAATTTTCCGCCAATGACCGGCAATTGGCATAACGTACAAGAAGTACGATCCACTGATCCGCGTATAAATACCAACAGATCCAACGAGTTCACTCGGATATGTAATATTGTCTACATTACACTGGCGACGCCATCAGATTTCAGCGCTGCCCGATTCTATTTGGCGAGGGCGGGAACGGCAAGAGCGCGGGGATCAACCTCGTGAGGGCGATGTTTCCGCCGGAAGCACTCGCGAGCCTTCCGCCGCAACGGTGGACGGAGCGATTTGCGCTGTCTGCGCCAGAAGGGAAACTGGCTAACTTCGTGTCGGAAACGCCCAGCGGAGAGCGCCTCGCACGTGGTCTTCCTCGACGGGGCTTATGACGACGAGCCGGAGGCCGCGCTCTGTGCCTCCACCGTCTCGGGACGAGAGCCGCGCCACACGTCGTCGCCCCGCAATGGCTCCGCGGGCTCTCGCCGTCTTCTCCGGGCGCGCTCGCGTACGACAAGCCGCTGTGCGCTGCGCTCGATGGCTTCACCTTGCACGCAGCGACGCGCGCCGGTGCGCACCATGCCGCGGCGAGGGAGGTCGCCGGCGATGGGGTGGCTGTTGGTCCACGGGAAGTCCTTTCGCGTCGACGACACCACGTACTTCGGCTTGGCCTCCAGCTTGACCGCCCACGCGCGCATCGCCGGCGGCGCCTCCTCGTCGCCGCGGTTCGGCAGCAGCGTAGCGGCTGCCGTGCGTGCCCGGGAGGGGATCCCCAGAGCTGGAGCATGGCCTGCTGAGCAGCGCGCAGAGCTGCTCCTCAGCCATTCTCCATCTACTCCTCGTCGTCACTCTCCATCTCGGTGTTCGGCGTCGGCCGGGAGACATCGTCTTCCTGCCGCAACCCCGAGTACACAATGAAGCATCCCGCGACCGGAAATAGCCAACTCAGCGCGCTTTGCAGGAGCTCCTGGTCGCGCGAGTACAGCTCGCTCCGCCACAGGCGCACCGTGATGAACGCCTGAGCGAGGATCGCCGCGGCGACTGTCGTCCACGTGCGGATCGACCGCATGACGTGCAGCGTAGCCGCCATCCGCCTCACGCGCCCCGGCCGGCGCGTCCAGCGGGCTCAGCCGGCGTCTTGGCCGGGATCCAGCGGCGCGCCGCCGGCCGCGCGCGGCCGCCTCCGGTAACGCAGCCGGCTCACCGGCAGCCCGTCGGCGATCGCGTGGTGCTCGCGGGGGCTCCTCGCGCCGTAGGGGTTCTCGGCGAGGTGCGGCGAGCCGGGCGCGTCGCCCGCCGGCTCGAACGCGGGGTGCGCGCCGATCTGCTCGGCGTAGAGCGCGCCGCGCTCCTCGACGTCGGTCTGCACGAAGAGCTCGCCGCCGTCCATGAGCAGGCGCGCGAGGCTGTCGAGCAGCGCCGGGCCCATCACGAGGCGCTTCGTGTGGCGCTTCTTCCACCACGGATCCGGGAAGTGCAGGAAAAACCGCGCGATCGACGCGTCGGGGCGGAGCCGCGCGAGCGCCTCGCGCGCGTCGGCGTTGAGCGCCCGCACACGGCCGCCGAGGCCGCCCTTCCTCAGGCGCCCGTCGACGATCGCCGACCACTTCAGGCGGATCTCCAGCCCGAGCAGCCGCGCCTCGGGGCTCGCCGCCGCGCGCTCGAACAGGAAGCCGCCGCGGCCAGGGCCGATCTCGATCTCGACGGGGCCGGCGCCCGGGATCAAGGCGTCGATGGAGACGTCGTCGCCGTCAGGGAAGCGAGGCGCGTCGGCGTAGGGGTGGTTCGGGCGCGGCTGGAAGACCATGGATCCCCGGCGCTCTACCAAATGCCGGCCGCCCCCGCGCGGGAAATCCGCCGGCCACCCGGCGCGGGAAATCGCTGTCCCCCGGCGGCACGGTGGTATGCGTCGGGCCCCATGGCGGCACCTCCGGCCCCCTCCCGGCTGCGCGCCCTCGCCGCGCGCGCCCTCCCCTATGCGCCCGCCCTCGCCGCGAGCGGCGCGCTCGGCGCGCTCTGCATCCGGGCGATCCTTGCGCAGGCCGGGCGCCCGGCCTTGCCGCTCGACGACGCGTTCATCCACATGCAGTACGCCCGGCGGCTCGCCGAGGGCGGTTTCTTCAGCTTCGTCGCAGGCGACGGCTACTCGAGCGGCGCCACCAGCCTGCTCTGGCCCGTGCTGCTCGCCCCCTTCCACGCGCTCGGCCTGCGCGATCTCTCGCTCGTCTATGCGGTCTGGGCGCTCGGGCTCGTGTTCCACGCGGCGCTCGCCGTCGAGACCGCGCGCCTCGCGCGCCCCCTCGCCGGCCCCGCGGCCGCCGCCGGCGCGGGCGCGATGTGCGCCGGGTTCGCCGCGTTCGCGTGGTTCGCCTGGAGCGGGATGGAGACGGTCGCCTTCGCCTGGATCCTCACCCGCACCGCCCGTCTGGCAGCGGCGCTCTGCGAGCCGGCACCGCCAGAGCCCGCCACGGACAGCGCGGCCCCCGCGGAGCCACCTGGCGCGCCCGCGCAGCCGCCCGGCGCGCCCGCGCAGCCGCCCACCGCCTCCATCGCCCGCTCCCTCGCGCTCTGCGGCTTCGTCGCGCCCCTGCTCCGCCCGGAGGGCGCGCTCGCCTCCCTGCTCGCCGCGATCGCGCTCGCCCTCTCGGCGTCACGCGCTGTGCCTCCAGCGCCCCTCCCGGCGCCGCCCCTCTCCGCTCCATCCCCCTCCCGCAGCGGCGCTCTCTGGCACTCCGCGCGCTCCGCCGGGCGCCTGCTCGCCCTCGCGCCGCTGCTCGGTCCGCTCGTCGTCCCGGCCTTGAACCTGCTGCTCGCGGGCCACCCGACCTCATCGACGACCTCCGTCAAGTGGCTGATCGGCAACCCCAACTACGACGGACCGACGCTCAGGGCCGCGCTCCTCGACAACGTCCGGCTGCTCGTGACCGACGTGATCGACGGCGGCCAGTGGACCGCCGTCTTCCTCCCCGAGGGCTCCGCCGCCGTCATCGCCCTCGGCGCCGTCGCGCTCGCCGTGGCAGCGCACCGGAGGGGCCGCCCAGCGCACGCCGCGATCGTGGGCGCCCTGGCGCTCGGCGCGCTGCTGCCCTGCACGTACCTCAGCTTCCTCTGGAACCGCGTGCGGTACGTCTGGCCCTTCGCGCCGGCGTGGATCGTCATGGCCGCCTGCCTCGCGCGCGAGCTCGGCGACGCCGCCCAGCGGCTCCGGCCCTCGCTCCACTACGTGACGCCCCTCCTCGCCGGCGCGTTCGCCGGCGCCCTCGCCGCGCGGCTGCCGTGGGCCATCGGCGACCTCGCCAACTCCGCCCGCGCCATCGATCGGCAGCAGGTCTGGCTCGGCCGCTGGGCCGCGCAGCACCTGCCGGAGGACGCCAGGATCGGCGTCAACGACACGGGCGCGCTCGCCTACTTCAGCGGCCGCAGGACCTTCGACGTCGTGGGCCTGACCACCGAGGGCGAGGCGCGCTACTGGGTGGCGGGCGCCGGCTCCAGGTTCGAGCACTACGAGAAGCTGCCCCCGGAGCGCCGGCCGACGCACTTCATCGTCTACCCGCACTGGATGGCGTGCGCGCCGGTGCTGGGCCGCGCGCTGGTCGACGCCACCGTCGAGGACCAGGCCATCCTCGGCGGCACCACGATGATCGCCTACGAGGCGCGCTGGGACCTCCTCGGCTCAGGGGCGCTGCCGGTGCGGTCCGTGCCCGGCGAGCGCATCCTCGACGAGCTCGACGTCTCGGACCTCGAGTCCGAGGCAGCGCACGCCTATGCGCTCGATCCGCTCGCGGACCAGCGCAACATGGCGATCGCGCTCGCCGCGCCCGAGAGCAGCGCGCCAGGGGAGCTCGACCTCACGCGCACGGAGCTCGCGGACGGCGGCCGCTACCACCGGACCGCCGATCGCTTCGTCGCCCACCTCGCTGCGCTCCCCGCCGAGGCGCGCCTCGTGCTCCGGGTGGCCTCGGACGACGGCGCCGAGCTCGCCGTCTCCGTGGCGGGCGAGGAAATCGGCGCCATCGACGTGCCGCGTGGACCGTGGGTGGAGCGGGCGCTGCCCCTCCCCGCCGCGCGCCTCTCCACGCCGGCCCCCATCGCGATCACCCTGCGCCGCGGGGCTGGATTCCACGCCTTCCATTACTGGATCACCGGGCGCTGACGCCGGCCCCTGGCGCGGCCCGCTCACAGGGGAACACCACACCTTCTCACATCGACTCCCATCGAGTCGCGCCCCGGGTGCAGCTCCCGCCCCCAAGATGCGCTCTCGAGAGTCGAGAGCGCGCCGGTGGGCTCGCGGCGCTCCACGTCGTCGAGCGTTCAGGACAGCCGTTGACGCATCCTGGTATTCGTGTAACATCGGGATGTTCGCGCAATACAGCAAGTCAGCGAACAGATCCGTTGCAGATTCGTGGGGGACCGGGCAGCGCGCGCCCGCTGGCGCCGCCGCGCACCGCCATGGCCGGCGGTCCAGGTGTGCTCCAGGACCTCGGGGCCGCCGGCTCGCCGGCTCGCCCCGATCCCGTGCGCCCTTCCCGGCGCTCGAAGGTGGGGAATCGATGCGCAAGTCGGCTTTGCTCCTCTGCTCGCTGCTATGCCCTCTCGGGGCGGCGGGCTCCTCCTGGGCGCAGACCCCGGGGGGCGAGGCGCTGGCCAGCGGCGATGACGGCGGGCAGGGGCAGTTCCTCTCGCTCGACCTCGAAGAGCTCCTCAACGTGAAGGTCTCGTCGACTGGCTTCTTCGAGACCGAGAGCAAGACGTCGACCGGTCAGGCGCGCCTCTATGATGCGCGGACGCTGAAGCTCTACGCCGTCCGCTCGCTCGACGACCTCTTGCAAGCCCACCAGCCCGGCGTCCTGATCGGCGAGCACGAGCGCACCTCGCGCCTCATCGGCGTGCGCGGCGTGCTCATCGACAACAACGCCAAGACGCTCGTCATGGTCGACGGCGTGAACACGAACATGCGCGCCCATTTCGGCGCCATCGGGAGCACGCTGGCCGTGCCCCTCACCGGAGACATCGAGCGGGTCGAGGTGATCCTCGGCCCAGGCGCCATCGTCCACGGCTCGGGCGCGATCAGCGGCTTCGTCAACGTCCTCAGGCCCACGGGGATCACCCGCCCCGGGCTCTGGGGCAAGGCGTCGTATGCCTCCGGCGACACGCGCACCCTGGAGGCCAGCTACGGCGGCCTGCTCAGCGAGAAGCACAACGCCGATTTCTTCCTCTACTTCGGCCACGCCGACAACGAAGGAGAGCTGCCCCAGGCGCCCCGGCCGAACACGGCAGAGCTGTACGGGAAGGACTACGCGGGCGTCACGGCGTCTCCCTTCCTGCACCACACGCGCGTCAACGCCCTCGGCGAGCCGAGCTACAAGGGCTTCGGCCGATTCCGCTACGGCTCCGAGCGCAGCCCCGTCAGCGTCGATCTGCGGCTCGACTACGCGCAGACGTCGATGATGGGCAACGCCCCGAACAGGGGCATGACCCGCGAGCAGCTCGCGGGCCAGTGGTCCGACAGCAACACCGGCCATGTGCGGCAGAGGACGTTCGCCGTCACGCCGGAGATCCACGTCCACCTGTCCAGGCAGCACAAGGTCGAGCTGGTCCCGACCTTCTCGGCCTTCGAGACGGCCATCGTCCCGGCCGACTGGGTCGCAGACGAGATGGCGAAGGCGTCCAATCCGGTCCCGGGCGCAGGGCTCCTGCCGGTCGGGGGCCTCGGCGAGGAGCACCGGGACATCAAGGCGGTCTACAAGACGACGGCGCTGCCGAACAGCCAGCTCGCGATCGGCGCGTCGGCGAGCCACAAGCGCTTCAACGGCCAGAGATCCCGCTGGGGACGGCTCTACGGGACCGCCTTCGAGTCCCCGGAGAGCTTCTCGTGGACCGAGCTCGCCGCCTTCGGCGAGAGCACGGCCACCTTCCACGATCTCACCGTCTCCGCGGGCCTGCGCTTCGATCACACCGAGTTTGGAGAGCTGAACCTCCGCGGGGGCCTCTCGCGCGAGCCCGAGCCGGTGAGCAGCCCCTCCTACCGCGTCGCGGCCGCCTACGCGATCAGCGACACGCAGAACGTCAAGCTGTCCTACCAGAAGGGCTTCCGCTTCCCGGACGCGGCTTACTTCAACTGGCTCGAGCGATTCAACGCCGCCTTCGAGGACGAGCCCATCGCGCCGCTGCCCTCGCTCGTTCCGGAGTCCTCCCACCTCGTGGAGCTCGACTATGTCGTGGGCCTGCTCGACGAGCGCCTCGCCCTCGACGTCGCGGTCTTCTATGAGCACTACATGAACACCCTCGGCTGGGTGTTGTGGGATCGGGTGCGGCCCGAGGACTTCGAGGACCACGTGGCCCACAACCCCAGGCACCCGGCCGTGGGCGGCTGGTGGGGCAGCTTCGCGAACAGCACCGCGGACGTCGACGCCCTCGGCGGCGAGATCGGCGCGATCGCCGACCTCGGCGGCGGGTTCGCGGGGGACCTCTGGTACAGCGTGTCGAAGCCGTTCGGCGCCGAGAGCGACCTCAACATCCTGACCAACTGGGACGGCGAGACCTGGGCCAACTACCCCATCCACCTCGTCAAAGGCCACCTGAGCTACAGCGCCAGCCGGTTCACCGCCGGGCTCGCCGCGACCTTCCGGACTGGCATGAACAGCCACGGCTCCAGGGACGCGCCCGCCCACGACACGGACGAGCTGCCGCCGAGAGATCGGCTGGCGGCGCGATCGGCGTTCAACCTCGACGCCGCCGTGTCCTTCTCGCCGATCGAGCGCGTCTGGGTCTCCGTGTTCGGCAAGAACCTCACCTTCAACAAGGTCCCTCCACCGTCCTACGCCTCGCACCGGCTGATCATCACCACCGGTCGCCCCTACGTGGGCGCCTCGGTCGAGGCGTCTTACTGACGCCGCCGGCCTGCGCGGGAAGGCGGCCCGCGCGGGAAGGCCACGCGCACGACAGCGACAGCAGAACCGACATCAGAAATCTCCTGACGCCGCGCAGCCCGATACGAATGCACCTCCCCGGCGTCTGCCCTTGTGATAAATCGAGGACACCTTGTCCGAAACAATGAGCCAGGTTCACGATCTGCTCGACGACACCCCGGACAAGGGCCTGCGCGAGAGGGCCGTTGTCGATTTCCTGCTCTTCGACATGGGCGCGGTGACGTTCGCGGTGAGGGCGCAGCAGGTGGAAGAGGTGATCGCGTGGCGCGCCCCCTTGCCGCTGCCGCGCACCGACCCCCGGGTGATGGGCATCCTCCAGGACCGGGGGAGGATCATCGTGATCCTGTCGCCCGTCCTCGCGGAGCCGGCGGCTACCCCGCTCCGCATCGTCGTCTGCCGTGCTGCGCGCGGCTACCTGGGATTGCCCGCCGGCAAGACGCGGTGTGTCGCCGCGGTCGAGGTGTTCGGGGAGCCCGTGCCGAACGCTGTCGTCGACACCAGCGAGGGAGCAGTGACCTTCCTCGACGTGACCCACCTGGTCGACGCTCCCGGCGTTGCGCCTCGGCCCTTCGTGGCGACGCGCGAAGCTCAGGGCATCTGGTCGAATCCATGAGCGTTCCGAGCTCCCGATCCCCTGCGCCCAGGGCCAGACAGCCGCTCGATTCGGCCGATGAGGCGTCCCCGGCGAGCGCGGCCCCGCTGTCGCGGTCGCCGGCGAGCGCGCCCGCGAGCACGCCGACAACCGCGCCGACAAACGCGCCTGTGCTCGTGATCGACGACAGCGAGATCGCCCGAGAAGAGGTGTCTCGCGTGCTGCGCTCTGCCGGTTTTCAGGTGCTCGCGCTCCCCTCCCCCATCGGGGCGACGCAGGCCATCGTGCGGCACCAGGTGCGCATCGTCGTCCTCGACGTCTTCATGCCCACCATCCGTGGGGACCGGCTGCTCACCCTGTTCCGGAAGAACCAGCGGCTCGGGCAGCTCAGCGTCATCCTGATGTCCGGACACTCCGAGCGGGAGCTCGAGCAGCTGAAGCTGGAGGTCCAGGCGGACGCGGTCCTCTCGAAGCGCCACCTCGATCGTCTGCCGGCCCTGGTCCAGCGGCTCGCCGGCAAGGAACGCTGACGTGGGGACCGCGGTCGACTGATGCCACGCCCGTCGAGGATCCGTCCGCGATCGTACAGAGCTCGCCAGCGGAACATGGAGTCTCCGATCTCGTCGATTCGAATGCTGATGGCCGCGGCCCTCCTCACGACCGTGAGCACCGAGAGCCGCTCTGCCGCCTCCGTCCCCTACGAGCTGCGGGGCGCCATCCTCCTGCGCTCGATCGGCTACGAGAGCGGGTTCGCGAGCCGCGCGGGCACGGCCGTGCTCGCGGTCGTCGGGGCGGAGTCGGGCGCGAGCGCGGAGGACGCGAGCGCGATGGCGGCCGTGCTCTCCAGGCTGGCCGCGAAGACGACCGTGGCCAAGCGGCCGGCGTCCGTCCTGCGCGTGACGTACAGCGGAAGGGCCCAGCTGCAGGAGGCGCTGCGCGCCGCCGGCGCCGAGGTGGTCTATGTGGCGCGCGGGCTCGCCGCGGCCATCCCGGACATCCCGTCGCGCGAGGGAGCCGTCGTCCGCATCGTCGTGTGCGGCGACGGCGACGACACGAAGCGCGGCTGCGCCGTCGCCGTGGGGCTCTCGGGCGCCAAGCCCGAGCTCCTGCTGAACGTGAAGCACGCCAACGCCGTCGGCCTCCGCTTCGACCCGCAGCTCCTCCGGCTCGCCCGCATCGTCGACTGAGGCCCTCGCGGCGTCCGTCACCGGACACCGCGCATCGCCGCTCGCAGGTTCACGGCTCACGGTTCACGACTCGCGATCTCCCATCGCCCATCGCCCATCCAGGGCCCCTCGTTCAGCGTCCGCCATCGCCGCCCCTCACCCGCCATGCTCAACTTTCGCTCTATCCGCTGGAAGATCGCCGCCCTCGTCGCGTCGGTGGCCATCGTGCTGTCGGCGCTCGATCTGTGGCTGATCCCCGAGCACGCCGCGCGTGCGAGCGAGGCCGAGCTGCGCGAGCGCGCCGGGATCCTCGCGACCATGCTGAAGGAGCCCATCGGCGTGGCCATGGACCTCGAGCAGCCGCCGGAGACCTTCCCGGACACCCTGCGCACCGCGATGACCGATCCCCTGGTGAGCTGGGTGTCGGTCTACGACGCGAGGGGGCAGCGCATCGCCGCGATCGGCGCGGTGCAGGCGCCCGAGGGCGCGCGGGGCCGGGGCGACGCGGGCGTCGTCGTCAGCGAGGCCCCGATCCGGTCGCGGAACGGCGATCGCCAGCTCGGGACGCTGGCCGTCGGGCTGCGCAGCGACCGGATCGCCGAGCGCCGCGCCGACGCGCGCAGGACGATCGCCCTGCAATCGGCGGGGATCGCGCTGCTCGGCCTGGGCCTCGCCTGGGTCATCTCGGCGCGCATGACGCGCTCGATGGCGCACATCAAGGAGGCGGCGGACCGGATCGCCCGGGGCGACGTCTCGGCCCGGCTGTCCCTCAGGATCTCGGACGACGAGCTCGGGGACATGGCCAGCGCGTTCGAGCGGATGAACACCCAGCTGCGCGAGCTCCAGGAGACGGCCGCGCGGGTCGCGGGCGGCGATTTCACCTGCAAGATCACCGGCGACGGGGAGCTGTTCGCCGCGTTCCGCTCCATGGTGACGAGCCTCCAGGAGCTCGCCTCGCGGATCGGCAACACCTCGGCGGAGGTCGCGTCGGCCGCCGCCGGCATGTTCTCGTCGGTGCGCGAGCAGGAGACGAGCGCGAGCCAGCAGAACGCGGCGCTCGAGGAGATCCGGCGGACCGTCGAGGCCCTGACCGCGAGCGCGGATCACATCGCGAAGGACGCGGCCACCGTGCACGAGACGGCGCAGCGGAGCCTCGTCAGCGTCCAGCACACGGCGGAGCAGACGCGCCTCGTCAGCTCCCACTCGGACCGCATCGGCGAGATCCTGTCCTTGATCCAGAGCATCGCCGACAAGTCGGACCTGCTCGCGCTCAACGCCGCGCTCGAGGGCACGAAGGCCGGCGAGGTGGGGCGCGGGTTCTCGCTCGTGGCCGCCGAGATGCGCCGCCTGTCCGAGCACGTCATGGACTCGGTGCGCGACATCCGGAAGCTCGTGGCGAACATGCACGCGGCCTCCCACGCGTCCGTGCTCGCGACCGAGGACGGGATCAAGCTGGCCCGCGACACGGCCGCGGCCGCCGCGCAGATCTCGGACGCGGTGGACCACCAGCGCGAGGGGACGGCGCGGGTCAAGACGGCGATCGTCAACATCGTCGGGGCGGTGAACGACACGCTGACGAGCAGCGTGGCCGCGACGCGCTCGGCCGAGTCGCTGCTCCAGCTGTCGCACGTGCTCAAGACGACGGCGAAGGCCTTCCGGGTCAAGCCGCCGGGGGCGAGGGCCGGCAAGCCCGAGGGCGCGGAGGCGGACGCGGATGAGGAGCCGGGCTGATCTCGTCGCCGCCTTCCGCCGGACCATGCCGGACCGCGTGGCCCAGGCGACGGACCTGTGGCTCGGCTACGAGCAGGGGCAGAGCGGCAACCTGCAGGTGCTGCGCCGGCTCCTGCACACGCTGAAGGGCGAGGCGCACATGCTGGAGCTCGCCGCGTGCGGCGACCTGGCCGAGCTGGCGGAGGACGTCATCGACGCGGTGCGGGGCGGCGCGCGCCCCACGCAGCTCACCGGCGACAGCCTCCTCGGCGCGCTGGAGGGGCTAGGGCTCCTGTCGGCGAGCCCCGACGCCGAGGCCGCGCCCGAGCTCGAGATCGTGAAGGAGACCCTCCGCGCTGCGCGCGCGGAGCTCGGCGGCGGCCCGCCCGCCGGCGAGCTCGCGCCGGCGCTCGTACCGCCGTCTGATTCCGTGCACGAGAGCGTCCTGCCGCCGCGGCTGGACCCGCCCGACGCGCCGCCCGACCCCGCCCAGCCGACCGCCCGCGCGGCCCTCGACGCCGAGGCCGTCGGGGCGCTCTTGCAGGAGCTCCAGCGGCTCCACGGCGAGCGGGAGGTCATCCAGCGGCGACTCCGCGAGTCCCAGCGCATGCTCCGCGCGCTGCTCGTCGAGATCGACCCCCGCGGCGCGGACGTGGATCGATTCGCGGAGCGCATCGCGAAGACGCTCGGCTACGGCGCGGAGATCGAGCGCCTCCTGAGCGCCGTCCGGGCGGACTGGTCCAGCAACGAGTTCGCGGCGGGGCGCGCGCTCGACGAGCTCGACGAGGTGGTCCGGAGGGCGTCGGTCGTGCGCACCGAGCGCCTGCTGAACCAGGTGTCGCTCGCCGCCCGGAGCGCGGCGCGCATGCTGGGCAAGGACGTCGAGGCGCGGGTCGAGGGGACGGGGCTGCTCGACGCGGCCGTGGAGCGCCGCCTCGAGCCGGCGCTGCTGCACCTCGTGCGCAACGCCATCGACCACGGGATCGAGCCGGCGGACGTCCGGGCCCGCCGCGGCAAGCCCGCGCGCGGGACGGTGGCGGTGACCGTGGTCCAGACCGACGCCGCCGTGCGGGTCGAGGTGAAGGACGACGGCGGCGGGGTCGACTTCGCCCGCCTGCGCGAGGTGCTCGCGCCGTCGGTCCCGGGCGCCTCGACCCTCGACGACGCCGAGCTCATCCCGTACCTGTTCGCGCACGGGCTCACGACGAGCCGCAGCGTCGGCGCGATCTCGGGCCGGGGCGTCGGGCTCGACATCGTGGCGCGCGAGATCGGCGCGCTGGGCGGGCAGGTACGGGTCGACTCGAAGCCCGGGCTCGGCACGACGATCGTGCTCGTGGTGCCGAAGAACCTGCACGGCGAGGAGGTGGTCCCCGTCTCCAGCGGGCGCTTCCGGTGCGCGGTGCCGACGCACGCCGTGCACTCGGTCGTGCTGCTGGAGGACGAGGAGCTCCTGCGCGCCCCCGACGGGCCGCGCGTGCGCCTGACCAGCGGCGCCTGCGCGGAGCTCGCGCCGCTGTACGCGCTCGGGGCGCTGCTCGGCGACGGAGGCCAGCCCGCGCCCGGGGACGCGGCGCTCGTGCTGCACCACGCCGCGGGCCTGTTCGCTGTGAGCGTGGACGGCTACGAGAACCCCCGGCTTGTCGCGCTCGTGCGCTCGGAGGAGATGCCCCTCACCTCGCCGCTCGTGCGCGGGGTGGCGCCGACGGCGGACGGCGAGGCGATGCTGCTCCTCGACGTGGAGCGGCTGTTCGCGTACGCCCGGCAGGCGCCGGGGAGCGCGCCCTTCACCGCCGCCGCCGACCAGAAGCGGGAGCCGCTCGCGCTGGTCGTGGAGGACGCGCCCGTCGCGCGGGAGCTGCTCTGCGGCATCCTGCGGTCGATGGGGCTGCGCGTGGAGGAGGCGAGCGACGGGCGGGAGGGGCTCGCGCGGGCGCGGGCGGCGCCGCCCGACGTGGTGCTGACCGACCTGGAGATGCCCTACCTGAGCGGCCTGGAGATGGTGGCGGAGCTCAGGCGCTCGCCCGGGCTCGCCCGGGTGCCGGTCGTGGTGCTGACGACGGCGGCGCAGGAGCAGAGCGAGGCCGCGCTGCGCGGGCTCGGCGTGCGGGCGGTGCTGTCGAAGCAGCGGTTCGTCGAGGAGGAGCTGCGCCGGATCATCGCGGCCAGCCTGGGGGGCGCGTGACGGCGGGCACGTCGAGCGCCCTCGCGGCCGTCACTTGTCGGCGGAGGCCGCCGGCAGCGCGACGGAGATCTCGACGCGCCCCGGAGGCAGCTTGGTCTCCCCGAGCGCGGCGGCCGCGGGGTCGTGCTCGGCGTGCCCCACCGCCGACAGCCGGGCCCCTGCCACCGCGCACTTGTCCTGGAGCGTCTGCGTGACGGTCGCCGCCCGGACCGCGGAGAGCTCCCACGGCGTCGGATAGGCGGCCTGCAAGGGGGCCGGCACCGAGGCCGGAGGACCGCTGACCGCGCCGACGCGCAGCGGCGCCTGGCCGCCGCCGGTCGAGGACAGCGCGCCCGAGACCTGGCACAGGAGGGCTTGCCCCTGCGGGCTCACGTCGACCGTGTTGGGGAGGAACACCGCGCTCTCCGAGAGCGCGACGAACGCCTGTCCCTCCGCGACCGCGACCGCCGCGACCCCTTTCTTGACGTGCTTGTCGAGCTTCCCCGCGAGCTCCGCCTTGAGCTGCCCGACCCGCTCGACGCCCGACTTCTTCGCGGCCTCGGTCTGCTGCCGCTCCGCCTCGCCCTTCTCGATCTGCGCCTTCTTCGCCTCGAGCTCCCCGCGCACCTGGCTCAGCGTCTGTTCGAGCTCTTTGGCCCTCTGGTTCGACTTCCGCTGCTCCTCCAGCAAGAGCACGTGAGCGCGGTGAAGCGGGACGTAATATGCCGCCACGAACGCGGCGGCCGCGACGAGGAGGAGCGCCGGCATCACGCGCATCCAGCGTCGGAAGCTGGACGATCCAGCGCTGTTGCCGGCCGCGATCGCCTCATCCGCGATGTTCATGACTGCCTCCATGCTCCGCCGCCATCGCGGGCGAGAATACCGGCATGGCGAGGATCCCGCCAGCGCCACGGGTCACAGCGTTACGGCTCACACCTCACTCATTGCAAAAATCCGCACCGTCTCGAAAGCACGCCGAGGCTCATGTCGGTGTGTACGGTGCGCTCGCGCCGTGGCATCCTCGGGGACGCAAGGGAGGACTTTGTATGAAACCGCCGCCCCTTCCGGCCAGGCGCCCGGCGCCGCCCGTTCCGGCAACCGATGATCGCGAGAGTCTCTGGCACGTCGCGATCGCGCCTGACGACATCAAGGTGCTCACGTTGGACAAGCTCGACGATCTGTTCCGTCTCGATGTCATCGACGAGACGACGAAGATATGGCGCCCCGGGATGGCCGCCTGGCAGCCGCTCGGCGTCGTGGCGGGAATCGAGCCGACGCCCCCCGAGCCGGCGCATGTCCAGGGTCCTCCGCCGAGCATGGCGCGCCGGGGCCCGCCTCCGCCGCCCCCGCGCGCCCCCGGGCGGCGGAACATGGACTCCGACCATCCGACGCCGGTGGCGTCGAACATGTCCTCCACGATGCCGCTCGGCGCCCCGATGTCGCTCGGCGACACGATGCCGCTCCGAGCGCTGGACGACAGCTCGCCTCACCTCGTGACGCGGACCGAGGTGCAGGCGCCGCCCGCGGCGATGCTCGCGGCGTCTCGGCCCACCTCGCCGCCGTGGATGCCGGAGGTGCGGGAGCAGGTGTTGCTGAACGAGGCGACCTACGCGGCGCCCCGCGCGCGCGACACGGGCCGGGCGCAGCGCCTGACGCTCGCGCTGTCGGTCGTCGCGGGGCTGGTCGTGACGCTCTACCGCAATGACGTCCTCCTCGACGCCGCGCGCTCCTCCGGGCATCAGGGCGTGTATCTGAAGGTCGAGACCGCGCTCGGCGGGCCCGGCTTCGGGACCCCGCGCTCGATCGAGAAGCTCGACGTGTCCGCAGAGCCGGCGCCGGCGAAGTAACCCCACCGAGATCCAGCGCTCCTTCGAGCGCCGCGCGACACGAGACATCGCGAGATCGGCCGCGCAGCCACGCTCGGCCGTCCTGGCACAGCGATCCGGACACGAAGGCCGCCGAGGCGCAAGCGACGCCACGAGCGCGAGGAGGGCGCGCTCCTCGGCGTCCCGGCGGCTCGCCTTCGTCTCGTAAGAGCACCTCCGCCGCGCCACGCGCTGTCAGCGGTGGATCGCTCCGACGCTCGCCGCAACGCGCGGTGGCGCCTCGCGCTGGGCTTCGAGCCGACCGGAGCAGCCATGTCCGCGCCAGGAACGACACAGTGGCTCGTTCACGCACAATGTCATCCGCCGACATCGCCAACATCGCAAATCAACGTTGTCAGTGCGAGCGAGCTCCACATTTGCTATAGTAAAGACCTTACTCTAATCGGGGAGGGCCCTACCGGATGTCTCGCAATCCCCGGTTGTATGCCGAGATTTTCCCAGCGCGTCCGCGACGCCATGGCGCGGTGGGATCTGGTTAGCACCGACACGTGAACGTCCCGTGAACGAGACAGGGAGGTAGTCCTATGTCGCCCTTTATCTCACGCAACCTGGCTGTTGTTCTGGCTCAAGTTGGTTTGCTCACCACGGCTTCGTGGAGCCTCACCGGATGTGGCCAGGCGGCTCCCCCGGACGAGCCGCTCGAATCCGATGCTCAGGCCATCGTCGCCGAGGAGGCCGAGGATCCCGGCGATGGCGACGAGGCGTGCTCCGGCGAGGAGCCGACCTTCACCTCGCGCGAGATCGTGCGGGATCTCTCGTTTCCGATGCGGATCGTCTGGGGACCGGATGGCTACCTGTGGCTCACCGAGCGCACGGGGAAGCGGGTCGTGCGCGTGAGGCCGGAGGACGGCCTTCAGAAGACCGCGATCACCATCCCGGAGGCGTTCCAGTCGGGAGGTCAGGACGGGCTGCTGGCCCTGGCGCTGCACCCGGATCTGCTCAAGCACAAAGGGAAGGACTACGTGTACGTCTCCTTCACCTACAACGTCGCGGCAGATCCGGCGGTGGACCGCAGGACGAAGATCCGCCGCTACACGTACAACCGGGTGACCGAGACCCTCGGAAACCCTGTCGACGTCATCACGGGCCTGCCGGGGAGCGACGATCACAACTCCGCGCGGCTCCTGTTCGGGCCCGATGGGAAGCTCTATTACACCATAGGGGATCAGGGGAACAACCAGTTCGCCAGGATGTGCAACCCCATCCGCGCGCAGGAGCTGCCGACGGCGGCCGAGGTCGCGGCGCACGACTGGCAGAAATACGTCGGCAAGATCCTGCGCTTGAACGTCGATGGCTCGATCCCGAAGGACAACCCGAAGATCGACGGGGTCCGCAGCCATATCTACTCGTACGGCCATCGCAACGCGCAGGGCCTCACGTTCGGCCGGGGCGGCAAGCTCTACGCGAACGAGCACGGGCCGAAGAGCGACGACGAGCTGAACCTCATCCAGGCCGGCAACAACTATGGCTGGCCGTACGTCGCCGGCTACCAGGACGACCAGGCGTACACGTACGACAACTGGTCGGCCTCGAGCCCGACGCCGTGCAACGAGCTCTCCTGGAGCGACTTCGCTCCTCCCCCGTCCGTGCCGCGGCAGCTGGAGAGCGCCTTCAGCCACCCGGACTTCAAGGAGCCGCTCCTCACCTTCTACACGGTCCCCAACGACTACGTCTTCTTCGACTGGGCGTGCGGGTTCAGCCAGTACATCTGCTGGCCGACGATCGCGCCCTCCTCGCTCCACTACTACCCTGCCGGGCACGGCGTCCACGGGTGGGATCACTCTCTCCTGATGACCTCCCTCAAGAAGGGCGCCGTGTACAAGGTGAAGCTGAGCCCGAACGGGAAGACCGTGGAGGGCGAGCCCACCGTCCTCTTCCAGACCACGAACCGGTACCGCGATCTCGCGATGAGCCCGGACCGCAAGACGTTCTACATCATCACGGACACCGCGGGGAACACGAGCGGACCGACCGGCGGCGTCACGACGGTCCTGGAGAACCCGGGGGCGATCCTCGAGTTCAAGTACACGACATCGCACTGAGCCAGCACCGGAGTCGCGGGCCTGCGTCGTACCGGCGCAGGCCCGTCAGTTCCAGAGCCGCGCGACGAGGCCGTGGGTGGGAAACGTCTGCCGGATGCCGGACACGAGCAGCTTGCCGTCGGTCGAGAGCGTCATCGACTGCACGAAGTCCTCTTCTCCGAGGAAGAGCGCCTGAACGCCCTTGTCGCCGAACGTCGGATCGAGCGCGCCGTCCGGCAGGAAGCGCGCGAGGGTGGGCTGGTTGGCCTCGCGCGGCCCCACGTTGCCGGCGACCACGATGCGGCCGTCGGGCTGGAGCGCCATGTCGACCGCTTCGCCGCCCGCGAGGCCGGCCAGCGCGAAGCCGTCCTCCCCGAAGGTCGGGTCGAGCCGGCCGTCGGCATCGATGCTCACCGCGAGGAAGTCGCTCGACCCCGTCTCGGTGCTCCGGGCGCCCACGAGGACGCTGCCATTGGGCTGGACGACCACGGCCACCGGCTCCTGCTGACCGGGCCTCGTGACCGTCAGCTGCCCCAGCCCGCTGACCGCGCCGTTCGCGGCGAGCGACACCAGCACGATGTCCCGGTCGCCGCCCTGCTCTGCCCAGCCGGCCACCAGCACCGAGCCGTCCGGACGTGCCGCCAGCGCCGTGCCCGCGCTCGGGCCGACGCCAAGCGGCGCGAGCCACCCCACCGTGGCGAACTTGTTGTCGAGGTAGCCGTACGTCGGGTTGATCGCCGCGACGAACAGCTGCCCATCGCGCTCGCCGGTCACGAAGAGCTGCTCGGAGGCCGACAGATCCATGGCCGCCACGTGCTCGTCGCCGCCGAGATCGATCAGGCCCTTGCCCGTGTTGGCCGAGTCGATGTTGTCCGGCGTCCCGTTGTCCCGGTAGCGCAGGAAGGCGATGTCGTCCGTGGCCTCCCCGCTGGCGTAGCCGGCGAGGAAGACGGTGCCGTTGATGAGGCGCGTGATGCCGCGGAGCTCCTGGTATTTCGTGCAGTTACAGAAGCTGCTCGTCACGCGGCCGCCCGCGAACGCGGGGTCGAGCGCGCCGTCGCGGAGCAGGCGGAAGCCCTCGAGCTTCGACGCGCCTACGCCGCTGACGCTGTTGCCGGCGGTCAGGATCTGCCCCGACGCCCCCTGCCGGATGTCGTAGAGCCCTCCGCCGTCCGAGGCGAGGTTCCACGAGGTGATGCCCGCCGCGCCGAAGCTCTCGTCGAGCGTGCCGGGCTTGCCCGTGACCACGGCGCGCGCGCTGTCGGTGCGCGTCGTCCGGCCGGAGGTGGCGATCAGGTCGAGGTCGAACGCCGTGCCCAGCGTGAGCGCGCCGGAGGCGCCGACCTCCAGCCTGCCCGCGCTGCTGCCGGACGGGATGGTGATCGGATCCGCGACGAGGCCGGCGGGCGCCGCCTGCACGTCGACCACGACCGGTTCGTCGAAGCCGCCGATGCGGGTGATCGCGACGTGGACGTGGTTGACGCCGTTGTAAGGGACATCGACCAGGTCCGCCAGGATCGCGAACGTGAAGTCGCCCTCGGCCTGGCCCCCCTGCCCGCCGCCTCCGTCGGCCGTCCCCCCGCCGGAACCCGAGGGGGACGAGGACGACGAGGCGCCGCCGCCGGCGCCCGCGTCGAGCGACACGTCCTCGATGCCGAGGAGCGCCTCGCAGCCGAGGAGCGCCGCGGCGCCCCCCAGGAGGGCCGCGCGGGCCGCCACGCGGGCCAGGGCGGCGGTTCTTCGATGGGTTGTGCTGTTCACGGCCCGCCAGGCTAGGTCACCCGCGGGACGACGTCGAGGCGGCGGCCGCATCGCGGGCCAGCCCGCGCACAGGCGCTCAGGCGCTGGCGGGCGCCCGGTGGAGCTGCAGCAGGTCCATCGACGGCGCCCTGCCGGTCAGCCGGAGATCGTAGCGCTGCTGCAGCAGCCGCAGCACGTTCGGCGTGAGGAACGCCGGCAGGCGCGGCCCGAGCACGATGCCCTTCACACCCAGCCTGAGCAGGGTGAGGAGCACCGCCACGGCCTTCTGCTCGAGCCACGAGATCACCAGCGTGAGCGGCAGCTGGTTCACCCCGCAGCCGAGCGCCTGGGCGAGCGCGCCCGCCACGCGGAGGGCGCCATAGGCGTCGTTGCACTGCCCCATGTCGAGCAGCCGCGGCAGGCCGAGGTGGGTGCCGTGGTCCTGGTTGCGAATACGGTACTTGCCGCAACCGAGCGTGAGAATGAACGAGTCCCGGGGCGTCTGCGCGGCGTAGTCCGTGAAGTAGCTGCGCGCCGCCTCGGGGCCGTCGCAGCCGCCGATCAGGAAGAACCGGCTGATCTTCCCGGCCTTCACCGCCTCCACGATGGCGCCCGCGTGCGCGAGGATCGCCTCGTGGTGGTAGCCGACCTCGGTCTCGCGGACGAAGTGGTCGGGCAGCGGCGGGCTCGCGAGGGCCGCCCGGATGACCTCGGAGAAGTCGCCGCCGCGCACGCGCCGGCCGCCGGGCACCGCGGTGACGCCGGCGGTGAACAGGCGATCGCGGTAGGCCTCCTTCGGGATGAGCACGCAGTTCGAGGTCATCAGGATCGGCCCAGAGAACGCCAGGAACTCGGCCTTCTGGTGCTGCCACGCGGAGCCGTAGTGGCCGACGAGGTTCGGGTGGCCCGCGAGCTCCGGATACGCGTGCGCCGGCAGCATCTCGCCGTGGGTGTACACCCTCACGCCCGTCCCCTCGCACTGCCGGAGCAGCTCGGCGAGGTCCGAGAGATCGTGCCCCGAGACGAGGATCCCCGGCCCCGCCACGGTGCCTTCCCGGACCATCGCCGGCTGCGGCTCGCCGAAGCGCATGCGGTGGCCCTCGTCGAGCATCCTCATCACGAGGAGGTTCACCTGGCCGCACTCCAGGCAGAGCTCGAGGAGCGCCTCCGGGTCGAAGCTCACGTTGGTCAGCGTGGAGAAGAGCGCCTCCTCGAGGAAGCCGTTCACCCGCTCGTCGCGCATGCCGAGCTTTCGCGCGTGGTGCGCGTAGGCGGCGACGCCCTTCAGGCCGTAGATCAAGAGCTCCTGGAGCGACTGCACGTCCTCGTCCTTGCCGCAGACGCCGGCCGTGGTGCACCCGGTCCCGTGGGATGCTTGCTCGCACTGGTTGCAGAACATGGTCATGACGGACCTCGAGGGTTGTGGGCCCACGCGCGCTGCGCGGGCGCCGGCCGGAGAGCGCGCGTGGGCCGCAGCGCAGCCGCGCAGGGCCCGTCCTCGGCGGCCACGGGGCCAATCAACGTTCGTGCCGGCGGCTCGCCCCGGATCCCGAGAGGCCAGAAGTGGACAAGGCCGGGCTCTCCGGCGCTGCCCCGCGCCGGCCGAGGCGCAATCATGGCGTAGGGGTGCAAACGGTGCGCGAGAGCGGCTCGAAGAGAGATTGCGCCGTTCGCCAGGGACGCGCCTGACGTGCGCTGATCCTGTTCAGCTCAGGGAGACGAAGCGTCTCGGCGGCGAGGTCGCCCTGCCCACGCGACCATGCCGCCATTCCAATCCCAGCTGGCGCTGCCCTTACCCCGTGATCCACGTTCACATGCGACGTTTTACAAGATGTGAGCTGCTCCTCGCCGAGCGACACGAGGCCGCTCGAGTCGCCGCGCCCGAAACGGATAGCGCTGCAGCCCTGTGTGCCAGTAGAATGGAGGATCCTTGAACTCTGAATGAGGTCGCAGTGGAAAATCATGCCATGGTCAAACGAGGGCGCTTTGCCCGGTTTCACCGTTCCATCTCGCTCGCCCTGATCTCGCTGAGCGTTGCCTGCGGCCAGGCACCGGCTGGCGACGGCCACGGCAACGGTGGCGGCAACGGCAACGGCAACGGCGGGGGCAACGGCGACGGCGACGGCACCGCGGCGCCTCCCCCCTCCCTGAACGGGGAGGTGTCGTTCTCCACGCCCAGCCAGACGTTCAGGGATCAGATCCAGGTGGGGATGTCCACCCCCATCGAGGGGGCCGAGATCCGCTACACGCTGGACGGGCTGCTTCCGACCGCATCCTCCACGTTGTACACGGGCGAGCCCGTGACCCTCACCGTCACAACGCAGGTCCGCGCGCAGGCGTTCGTGGGAGGCGCCGCGAGCGGCGCGGTGAGCACAGGCCTCTACATCGCGCGCACCTTCGACGCGACCTCCGATCTTCCCATCGTGATCATGGACGGTTACGGCATGGGCAAGCCGATGGACAAGGAGGTCTACTTCGACGCGGCGGTGATGGTCTGGGAGCCGGTCAACGGCGTCGCGTCGATCGCGTCGCTGCCCACGCTGGCGATGCGCGGCGGGTACCACGTGCGCGGTCAGTCGTCGCGGAACTTCCCGCAAACACCGTACAAGCTCGAGCTGTGGGGCAACGACGACAAGGACCTCGACTACCCGGTGCTGGGCATGCCCGCCGACTCGGACTGGGCGCTGATCCCTCCCTACTACGACCGCACGTTGATCCGCAATCCGTTCACCTACAGCCTCGGCCGCGACATGGGCCTCCAGGCGCCACGCGTCGAGTTAGCCGAGGTCTATCTGAACTACGACGCGCGCGTCGTCGGCGAGGCGGATTACCAGGGCATCTACTGGATCTCGGAGACCATCAAGAACAACAAGGTCCGCACCGATCTCAAGGGGCTCAAGGAGACGGACCGGGGACTGCCGGACATCAGCGGCGGCTACATCTTCAAGTTCGACCAGGCGGCCGCCGAGGAGCCGAAGCTCACCTGCACCGGGTCGGATCCCCTCCCATCGTTCAGCTTCGGCGGCGGCGGCGGTCCCCGTCCCGACGAGGGCGGCACGTGCTGGATCGATCTCGAGGTCGTGGATCCCGACCCCCTGAACGACGAGCAGGCGACCTGGCTGACGCAGTACATCCAGCAGTTCCACGACAGCATCCACCAGACGCCGATCGGCGATTACGCGTCGTACATCGACGTGCCGTCGTTCATCGATTACCTGATCATCAGCGAGCTGACGCTCAACGTGGACGCGTACGTGCGGAGCGCGTATTACTTCAAGGATCGCGATCAGAAGCTCAAGGCCGGGCCGCTGTGGGATTACAACTTCGCGCTCGGCGGGGTGGGCGCCCAGAGCGCGACGCCGCAATCGGAGAGCGACACCGGCTGGCGCTTCAGCGGCACGAGGAACGTCAACAACTGGTACCAGAAGCTCACCGCGGATCCGAGCTTCATGGCGCAGGTGAAGGCGCGCTACACGGCGCTTCGCCAGACGCACCTGTCCGAGGCCGCGATCGAGGAGCGCATGAACCAGCTGAGCGCGCCGCTCTCGCAGGCCGTGGTCCGCGACTTCGCCAAGTGGCCGGTGTCGAGCATCATCGAGTCGAGCGAGGGTTTCCTCGGCGGCCCCACCGCGCCGACGTGGGAGGGGCAGCTGCAGAGCATGCGCGACTTCCTGCGGGCCCGGCTCGCCTGGATGGACGCCAACTTGCCGTGACGCGGCGCGGGCCGCCGGCGCAGATCGCGCGGCCCTCCTCGACCGTGCGCGGCGAGGCGCTAGCCGCGCTGCAGCCGGCTCACGGAGAACGCGCCGTCGCCGAGGAGGGCCTGCGCGCCGAGCGCGATCATCAGGAAAGCGACGTACTCCCAGCCGCCCCCCTGGCCGGCGAACATCCAGCCGTTCGGCAGGTGCACGAGCAGCGCGCCTATCATCACCGGCAGGAGCAGGAGCGAGACAAGGCGCGTCCTGAGCCCGGCGAGGAGCGCCGCGCCGCCGAGCAGCTCGGCGAGAAACACGGGATACGCCGTCCAGCCCGGGAAGCCGCTGGCCGCGAAGAACGCGACGGTGCCCGGCAACGTGAACACGAGCGGCTTGGCGAGCGCGTGCGCCAGGAACACGGCGCCCAGCCCGAGGCGCAACATCAGCGCGGCCAGCTCGGCCGAGCGGGGAACGGAGAGGATCGTTTCGACACGGTTCATGGGTGATGCCTCCATGCCCCGAGGAGTAAGCCCCGGCGCCGCGCCACGGTAGAGCGCGCCCGGGAACGAATTGTTCTCCGGGGAGAACGATCTGCCGCTACGCCCACGAGATCCCGCGGAACGCGGCCGCCAGGTGCTCGATGAGCCGCCGCACCCGCGCGGGCGGGCGCCGGCCGGCCGCGTGCACCGCGTAGATGCCCATGGGCCGGGGCGCGAACGCGTCGAGCAGCGTGACAAGGCGCCCGGCCGCGAGATCCTCGTCGACCATGAAGCGCGGCAGCACCGCGAGGCCGATCCCGGACACGGCCGCCTCGCGGAGCGCCGTCCCGTTGCTCGCCGTCAGCGGGCCGGAGACGGGGACGGAGATGCGCCCGCCGGTCCCGTAGAAGCGCCACTCGTCCTCGACGCGCAGGTGGAGGTAGCGCAGGCAGTCGTGGTGCAGGAGATCCCCCGGCTGCTCGGGCCGCCCCCGCCGCTCGAGGTACGCAGGCGCGCCGACCACGTGCAGCGCCGTCGTGGCGAGCTGGCGCGCGACGAGGCTCGAGTCCTTGAGCTTCGTGATCCGGATGGCCAGGTCGACGCGCTCCTCCACCAGGTCGACGAGCCGGTCGTTCAGCATGAGCTCGACGTGCGCGCCCGGGCTCGCCCGGAGGAACCGCGCGAGCGGCTCCGCCAGGTACATCTGCGCGAAGCTGACCGGCGCGTTGAGCCGGATGCGGCCCCGATCGGCGTCGGACGCGCCCCGCACCGCGGCGGCGGCCTCCTCGAGCACACGCGCGCAGCGCGCATAGAGGTTCATGCCGGCGTCCGTGACGGTGAGCTTTCGCGTGGTGCGGACGAGCAGGCGCTCGCCGAGGCGTTCCTCCAGGCGCGCGACCCGGGTGCTCACCATCGACTTCGACACCCCGAGCTCCGCCGCGGCCGCCGTGAACGAGCGGCGCTCCACGACGCGCGCGAAGCACAGCAGGGCGGGCAGATCGTCGAAGAGCGGGTCGACCATGCGCCCACTGTGCGCGGCGGGGCGGATTGTTCGCAACAGCGAACATCCCGGGATCGGCGCCGCCCGCCACGGCCCGGCCAACGCGGCGCCGCGCGGCGGGCGGCCGGGGCCTCCTCGCGGAGCGCGACGTTCAGAGGAGACCAGGCGACGACGCCGCGACGCTCCGCTGGCCGCGTGACGCGGCGCGCGACCGCCGTACGCCTGCTCTCGACGCGCCGGCGCCGCCGGTCGTGGCGTCGCTCCGCGCGCGGGATCCCGGCACGACAGGGGCAAGCCCTGTGCCCCGGCATGCGAAGGGATAGCAACACGACGGCGTTCGAGCAGGGCCTCCCACACCACGTCGCCGCGATCGCGCGTAGCGCACGGATCGGCGCCCCGCTATAAAGGACCAACCACGAGAGAGAGGGGGTCCCATGGCCAGTTCATTCGGTTACCTGAGCACCAGCGTCGACGTCTCGTCCGTATCGTTCGACGCGATCAGCAAGTACATGCAAGTGCTCCTCCTGCGGAACATCGCGACGGGGACCTGGGTCTTCAGCAAGGGCGCGATGCAGTCCGTCAAGGGGTGTGTGCTCGCGTCCCCGTCCCTGCCGGACGACAGGGGTCAGACCGACCAGGACTATGTGCACCACTGGATCCGGGACGCGGCCATCTGCATTCCGGAGGCGCTCGACAACCCGGTCTTCACGGCGCGGACAATCTGCGAGGATTACACGATGTTCTCGGCGCTGTGCCAGGAGAACGCCGAGCGAGCGAGCAGGTTCGCGCTGGCGTGCTTCCACATCGACGGCACCGTGCGCGACAACTGGACCTCGCAGACGGACGGCCCGGCGCACCGCATCCTGTCCCTCCTCGCCATCGAGGATCGGCTCTCGCTGCAGGCGCTCGCCACGGCCAGGTCCATCATCGAGAAGGACACCCGGTACCTCCTCTCGGCCTACAAGGAGCAGACGCACAACCTCTGGGAGGAGACGGCCGGGTTCAGCTTCTATGCCCGCTCCGTGCAGCGAAAGGCGTTCCTCTCGCTGATCAGCCGCGCCGACGAGCACGGGCTCTCTCCGTACATCAACGACATGTGGGCGGCCGCAGAGTGGCTGGGCAGCCAGATGGCGACACACCAGGGCACGTACGACGGACAGCCGTACTACGCGTCCATCACGGGGCCGAACGGCAGGCCCGCCGAAGGCAGGGGAGCGACGCTCAACGTGGATGTCGTCATGTCGGCCATCTACGGCTCCACGAACTGCGCGGACCCGGTGCTGCTCTCGACGGCCGCGCTGGTGCGCGAGGCGTTCACCCAGGGCGACCGGCGGTACCGCATCAACGACGCCGATGCGGCGCTGCCTCGGAGCAGGGGGCCGATGATCGGGCGGTACCCCGAGGACACGTACGACGGCAACCTGTCCGATCAGGGTCCGGACGCCGGTCACCCGTGGGCGCTCACGACGTGCAACTTCGCGGAGCTCTACTTCATGCTCGCGGCGAAGATCAAGAGCTCCCCCGGCGCCGCGCTCGTGAACGCCACGACGCAGAAGTTCTTCGCGCAGGTGGGCGTGAGCGATCCCGCCGATCCGGACATCGCGGCGAAGCTGATCGACGCGGGCGACAGGATGCTCGAGGCGGTGATCTACCACTCCGATCGCCTCCAGCTGAGCGAGCAGTTCGATCGCGACAACGGGTACGAATGCAGCGTGAGCGATCTGAGCTGGAGTTACGCGACCTTCCGGAGCGCGGTCAGGGCGCGCGAGGCGGCCGTGGGGGATTTTCCGAGCCGCCACGGGTAGCCGGAGCGCGGCGCGCTCGTGCGAGAGGGGCCCGGCGGCGAGGCTCGACGCAGGTCAGGTCAGCGCGTTGTCCTGACGGTTGAGCACGGCGTTGAAGACGACCGCCGGCACCCGCAGGCGCTCGTCGCCCTCGTAGAGCTGGCGCAGCTCGGCGAAGCGCGCGTCGGGTGAGCGGGTGATCGCCGCCAGCCGGTCGAACAGCGCGAGCTGGTCGTCCCGCAGCGGCTCGTCGGGTCCGATCATCGGACCCCAGTCGTCCCACGGCAGCATCTCCATGTTGTTGAGCGCCGCGAGATCGCGCAGGACGTTGCCGCTGATGAACCAGAGCCCGCGCATGTCGAACATCCCGAACTTCGACGGATCGGCCTCCCCGGCGCGGCACTGCGCCCAGGCGTCGCCCGCCACCACGAAGCGGCGGCGCGGCACGTCGAGCACATCGAAGTCGGGCTTCAGCGCCGCCCGCTGAACGTCGTCGATCTGCGCGTCGA
The DNA here is from genome assembly GCF_051524395.1 of Sorangium sp. So ce117. Taxonomy (NCBI): domain Bacteria; kingdom Pseudomonadati; phylum Myxococcota; order Polyangiales; family Polyangiaceae; genus Sorangium; species Sorangium sp. So ce117. The sequence continues at coordinate 1,106,104 of NZ_CP150309.1, read as the reverse complement.
CGAGGACCCAGCGCTCCTCGGCAGCGTTCCAGTGCTCGCAGACCCAGTGGTCCACGAAGTCGCCGGCGTGGAAATAGCCGCCGAAGCCGCAGCGGGCGCGGGCAGGGATCCCCTTGGCGCGCAGAAAGGCCACCAGGAGCACCGTGAAGTCACGGCAGGAGCCGACGAGGCGCGTGTCGAGCGGCCGGGCGGCGGAGAGCGGCCGATCGTCGTGGGCGAAGAGGCGATCCAGCCTCCGGTCCGTCGGGCGGAGGTGGGACTCGGCGCGGCGCTCGTCCGAGAGCTCCACGCCATAGGCCTGCGCCCAGTGCACGTGCAGCAAGAGGCCTTGCACGACGCGCACGAGCGAGGCCACGTCGCCCGGCAGCTCGTCGAACCGGGGTGCGTGCGCGCCGCCGGACGTCATTGGCGCGGGGCGCGTGTAGAAATCGAGGATCTCTCGGGTGATCGTCATCGTTCTCTCTCCACGAGGTCGGCCGTCCGGGGTGGTGATATCACTCGCGCTGAGGAATTTCACTTGAAGGCTGGTTGGCGGGAAGTCCTCGGGTTCGCCCTCGACAGACGGCCCGCTGCGCCGTCCAGGGACGTGGGCGCGGCGCGGAGAGCTCGGGCGGCTCGACTGCCCAGCCGAGCCCATGGCCACCGAAAAGGCCTTGTCATCGCGCGCTGGGGTTCCCTCGATCCGGACGAACACCGCGCAGGGCGCGGTCCGAGCGGCCGCTTCGACCACTTCTATTTTTTTGGAAGAAACCCCTTGCGCCAGTACTTCTAGATCCGTAGAAGTAGTGCGTGCCCTCGACACTGGAGCGTCACGCTGAACAACTGGCCGCGCTCGGTCACCCCGTCCGCCTCGCGGTTCTGCGCTTCGTGGTGCAAGCCGGCGCCGACGGCGCATCCGCAGGCGAGATCCAGGCGCACATGCACATGCCTGCATCCACGCTGAGCCATCACCTGAAGCGGCTCGTCGACGCCGGCGTTCTAAGGACGCGCGGAGAAGGAACGTTCCACTACTACAGCGCCGACTACGCGGCGCTTCGCGGACTCACGGACTACATCTGGGAGGACTGCTGCAAGCGCGGGAAGAGTTGCTGTTAATTTTTTTCTCCACTATTTCTAAAAATTTGGAAGGAGTACCCGAGATGAACGTCCTCAAGCCTCACGTTTCGCTGAACATCTCCAACATCGATGCCTCGGTCGCGTTCTACGAGAAGGCATTCGGTGTGCGCGCCGCGAAGCGTCGACCTGGCTACGCCAAGTTCGACCTTGCGTCGCCTGCCCTCAACCTGACGATGCAAGAGGCGCCGCGCACGGGCGTGAACGCGAGCCATTTCGGCATCCAGGTCGCGAGCACCGACGACGTGCTCGAGGCCAAGCGCGCCTTTGAGTCGGCCGAGCTCAAGACCTTCACGGAGGAGAACACCGCGTGTTGCTATGCGGTGCAGGACAAGGTCTGGATCGAGGACCCCGACGGCAACTCGTGGGAGGTGTTCGTGGTGAAGGGCGACGCGGACGTGATGGGCAGCCAGCCTGCGAAGAGCGAGCCTGCGAAGAGCGAGGCGGCGTGCTGCGCGCCTGCCTGCTGCGCCCCCGCGAAGCTCGGCGATGCAGCGCGCTGATCTCACCCGAAGGGCCGTCGCCGAAGCGCTCGGGACGGCCCTCCTCCTCGCGACGGTGGTCGGGTCGGGGATCATGGCGGAGGGCTTGGCCGGTGGCAACGCAGCCATGGCGCTGCTCGCGAACGCGATCGCCACGGGCGCTGCGCTGGTCGCTCTCATCCTGACCCTGGGGCCCATCTCCGGCGCGCACTTCAACCCCGTGGTGACCGTGGCCGACGCTTCGCAGGGCGGCCTTCCTTGGCGCGAGGTGCCACCGTACGTGCTCGCCCAGGTCGCCGGCGCGTTCGCTGGGGTCGCCGCAGCAGACACGATGTTCAATTTGCCGGTCTTCTTCGTGTCGAGGCACGTCCGTACAGGGCTGTCGCAGTGGTTCAGCGAGTTTGTCGCGACGTTCGGTCTGCTTGCGGTGATCTGGGGATGCTCGCGTCGGCGCTCCGAGGCGGTGCCGCTCGCCGTGGGTGCGTATATCACCGCCGCATACTGGTTCACTGCATCGACTTCGTTCGCGAACCCTGCGGTCACCGTCGCCCGCGCCGCGACCGACACGTTCGCCGGCATCCGTCCTGTCGACACCCCGGGCTTCATCGTCGCCCAGGTCGCCGGCGCCGCTGCCGCGACAGTGTTCTTCCGCTGGCTGGTGCCAAACCTGCCCCAGCGCGCATCCGATGTCGTCGTTCCACGGGAGGAGGCCCGCACGTCATGACAACCACACCAAAGCTGATCCTCTTTGCCTGCATCCACAATGCGGGCCGATCGCAAATGGCCGCAGCATGGTTCAACGCCCTGGTCAACCCCTCGAAGGCGCGCGCCATCTCCGCCGGCACCGAGCCCGGCTCGCGCGTTCACCCCGAGGTGCGCGAGGTGATGCACCAGGTCGGGATCGACCTGTCCGGGTCGACGCCGCAGAAGCTCACGCACGCGCTCGCAGCGGACGCGCACCTGCTGATCACGATGGGCTGCGGCGAAGCTTGTCCGGCCGTCCCAGGCCTGCGCCGCGACGACTGGCCGCTGGAGGATCCGAAGGGAAAGCCGCTGGAGCGCGTCCGTGCCATTCGCGACGAGGTGAAGGCGCGCGTCGAGGCGCTCATCGCGGCTGAGGGGTGGAGTTGAACGACGGGAAGATCGAGCCGGCTGCGTCGGGCGATCTCGACGTGGTTCGGGGGCTCCTTCTCCGCGCGGAGCTACCGACGGCCGGCCTGCTCGACCAGTTCCCCGCCGCGTACGTGGTCATGCGGCGCAGCCTGGAGCTCGTCGGCGTAGCTGGGCTCGAGACGTACGGGCGAGTTGGCCTGCTGCGCTCCGTGGCCGTGGTGCGGACGCTTCACGGGCAAGGGTTCGGGCGGGCTCTCGTCGCCAACCGCATCGATGCGGCGCGGGTGGAGTCGCTCGAGGCCGTCTACCTGCTGACCACGACCGCTGCGGACTATTTCCGGGCGCTCGGCTTCGCCTCGACGCCGCGCGAGGCGGTTCCAGCCGACCTCGCCGCCTCCCCGGAGTTCGCCGGCGCCTGCCCGGCCTCGGCAGCCTGCCTGCTGCTCCGCTTGTGAGGCCAGGAAGCCGCGCAGCTTTAGCTCCTGGGTCCGCTCCTCCGGGCGGAGTCAGGCTCGGTCCTCGGACGCCGCCGTGATGGCGACGCCCCCCTCTTGCGCGCTCTGAAGAAGGATCGACAGCGCGACCTGGGTCGAGAGAAACACGCCACCTTCCTTCAACGAGCCCTTGCAGCGTGCGGCGCTGGACAGCCCGGCGCCGCTCGGGGAACACTCGGGCATATGGGACACGAGGGGGACGACGATAGCGCTCAGCTGGCTCGCCGCCTGGAGGCGATGGAGCAGGAGATGGAATCGCTGCGGGCGGACGCAGGCAGATGGCGCGCGCTGATGGCGGCGCGCTGCCTCAGCGTGTCGATCCACCAGCCCGTCGGCAGGACCCACGCCGTCAACGCCGGCTGGGAAGCGCTCTGGCGGGCCTCAGCCGAGGAGTTCTTGCAACTGAACTACAACATGCTGGAGGACCGGCAGCTCACCGAGAACGGGATCATGCCGCACGTCGAGCGGTTCTTTCGCGGCGAGGAGGTCGCGATCCCGCCGATCAGCTACGACACCGACCTTGTCGAGGAGCTCACGGGCAAGAAGGGCGGCGCGGTGTGGGTCTGCTCCTTCGGCGTGCCGGTGCGCGACGCCGGGGACGGCTTCGAGGGCGTGCTGTTCCAGTTCGCCGTCCCGGAGGCGGCCGAGATCCAGCACAAATACGAGGCCCTGATCGAGGAGCAGCGGGCGCTCCAGGCGTCGCTGGAGGCGCGGAACCGGGAGCTCGAAGAGACGGTGCGGGTGATCGCGGCGCAGCGGGACGCGATCCAGGCGATGAGCGTCCCGGTGATCCGCGTCGCGGACGGCGTGCTCTGCCTCCCCATCGTGGGCATGATCGACGACGCGCGGGCCAGCGCGCTCCTGGAGCGCCTGCTCGAGGCGATCGCCGCGCAGCAGGCGGCTCAGGTGCTGCTCGACATCACCGGCGTGCCGGCGCTCGACGCCCGGGCCGCCGCGCAGCTCGTCGGGGCGGCGTCCGCATCGCGGCTGCTCGGCGCGTCCTGCACGCTGGTGGGCGTCTCGCCCGCGCTGGCGCAGACGCTTGTCGAGCTCGGCGTCGACCTCGGCGGCCTCGACACCGCGGCGACGCTGGCCGAGGGGCTGACCCGGGCCCTCGCCGCGCGCCGCGGGGCGGCGCAGCGGAGCGCGGCGTTCGCGGCGCAGCGGAGCACGAAGGTCGCGGCGCACACGCCCGAGCGAGGCGAATGGGGAGAGGCGCATCGGCCGGCGGCGCTGCTCCGTGGAGAGGCGCATCGGCCGGCGGCGCTGCCCCGTGGAGAGGCGCATCGGCCGGCGGCGCTGCCCCGTGGAGATGCTCCGTTTCGCAAGCGGTGAGCGCTCGCCCGGCCACAGCGAGCAGCGCGGCGGGCGGACCCATGCCCTGCTGTCCACCACCAAGCCGTCGAGCGCTCGCAGCGGCGCCGTCGCCTGCGCCCCGGCGAGCCCCTCCAGGCCGGCCGGAGGCGACACCCTCCTCCCGACCGGTCAGGTCTTCACCGCGCCCGCGGTGAGGCCCTGGACGAGGTAGCGCTGGAGCAGCAGGAACCCGGCCACCACAGGCACGCTGACGACCACCGAGGCGGCCATCACCTGGTTCCAGTAGATGTTCGACTGGGTCGCGTACCCCTGAAGCCCCACGGCGAGCGTCCGCCCCTCGTCGCCCGTGAGCACCGAGGCGAACAGCACCTCTCCCCACGCGGTCATGAAGGCGTAGATCGCGACCGCGACCACGCCCGGCTTCGCCGCCGGGAGCACCACGCGGAGGAGCGCGGTGAGCGGCCCGGCGCCGTCCACGAGCGCGGCCTCGTCCAGCTCGCGCGGGATGGTGTCGAAATACCCGGCGATCAGCCAGATCGAGAACGGCAGCGAGAACGTCAGGTACGTGAGGATCAGGCCGAGACGGGTGCCGTGCAGCGCGAGGCCGGTGGCCCTCTCGATCGAGACGAAGAGCAGAAAGAGCGGGAGCAGGAACAGGATCCCGGGGAACATCTGCGTCGACAGCACGGTCGTGAGGAACGCGCGCCGGCCCCAGAAGCGGTAACGGCTCACCGCATAGCCGGCGAGGATCGCCAGCGCCACCGAGAACACCGTCGAGGCGGCCGCGACCACGGCGCTGTTCACGAAGTACCGCGCGAGCGGCACGGTCCGCCACATGTCGATGAACGGCTGGAGCGTGACCTCCGTCGGCACCCAGGTGAAGGGCCCCTGGACGTCCCGGAGCGGCTTGAGCGCCGAGATCAGCATCACGTACAGCGGCGCGACGGTGAAGGCCGCGAGCCCCGCGAGCACGCCGCGCCGCAGCCACGCGACCCACGCGGCCTCACGCATGGCGCGCCCCCCTGCCGGTGACGAGCAGGTAGCCTGTCGTGACGACGAGCAAGAAGGCCACGAGGAGCATCGACATCGCCGATCCCAGCCCGAAGTTCCAGGTGATGAAGGACGCCTGATAGACGTGGATCGCGATCACGTCGGCCTCCGGCGGCGCCGCCCGCCCGAAGAGCGTGTAGGGCGTCGTGAAATCGTTGAAGCTCCACAGGAAGAGGACGAGCAGCAGCACCTGGTTCACCGGCCGGAGCATCGGGAGCGTGATCGACCGGAACCGCGTCCACGGGCCGGCCCCATCGACGCTCGCCGCCTCGTAGAGATCCGCCGGGATCGCCTGGAGGCCCGCCGTCACCGTCAAGAACGCGAACGGCCACGTCCGCCAGATCGCCACGACCACGAGGCTCAGGAAGCTGTTTTCGCCGAGCAGCCAGAACGGCCGCTCGTCCAGGAGGCGGAGCTGATCGACGAGGACCGTGTTCACGATGCCCGTGTCGCGCTGCAGCATGAAGCTCCAGGTGATGACGCCTGTGAAGATCGGCATGGCGAACGGCACAAGGAACAGCGTCCTCAGCGCGGCGCGGCCGCGGAACGGCTTCTGCAACGCGACCGCGGCGGCCGTCCCGAGGAGCCACGAGCCCGAGACCACGAGGACGCTGACGGCGACCGTGATGAAGAAGGAGCGAAGGAGCTCACCGCCTATCGGAGAGCCGAAGTCGAACGCCGTGCGGTAGTTGGAGAGCCCCGCCGGCGGCGCCCTCAGCCAGTTGCGGATGAACCGCTGCGTGAGCTGGAGGAAGCTCATCCACGCGCCGACCAGCATCGGGACGATGTGAACGGCGAGCTCGGCGACGAGCGCGGGCAGCAAGAGGACGTACGGGAACACCCGTGGCCAGCGCGCCGGCGAGGCCGCGCGCCGCCCCGCGGCGCCGGTCGCCGGCGGGGCCGCCCCGGCGAGGCGCGGCGCCTCCCCGCCTGCGCCTCCCGCGCCGCCCTCGCCCATTACTTGCCGCTCGCCATCTGCTGGTTGGCCTTGGTCAGCCTGGCGCGGATCGCCGCCTCGTCGACCGCCTTGCCCGAGGCGGCCTCGGCGAACAGATCCCTCATCGCGGTGCCCACCAGCGCCTCGAACTGCGCTGTCTCCTCGATCATCGGCATCGACTCCGCCGTCTCGGCCAGCACCCTCTGGAAGACCTGGGTGTTGGCGCTCCTGAAGCGCTCGTCGGCGTAGGCCTCCGTCACGACAGGCAGGCTGCCGAACACGCCGTTCAGGATCCTCTGCTCCTCGGGGCTCGTCATGAACTGGACGAACTTCAGCGCAGCGTCCCTGTTCCTGGTGTCCTCGAAGACGGCGATGTTGATGCCGGCCACGTGGCTGTTCACGCGCTTGCCGCTCCCGGGCAGCGGATCGGGCAGCGGGATCGGCGCAACGCCGTAGGCGTCTCGGGCCATGCCGTTCTGCTCGATCGGCGCCTGGGCATAACTCTGGATCATGAGCATCGCCGCCTTGCCGGAGGTGAACGCCCTCAGGATCTGCGGGTCGTTGGCGTACTCGGCGTCGCTCGGGTTCACGACCTTGTGGACGCCGAGCAGGTCCACGTACTGCTTGACGCCGGCGACCATCTCCGGGTCGTCGAACCGAGGCTGCTTGCCGTCGAAGATCCTGGCGCCGTGCTGCCGGCCGAACATGAACGCGAAGTGCGCGTTCTCGGTGTAGCTCGCGCCCATGATGGCGAGGCCGTAACGGCCGCTCTTCGGGTCCGTGAGCTTGGTCGCGACCGCGACGAGCTCCGCCCACGTCGCCGGCGGCTTGTCGATCCCGGCGTCGGCGAACATCTTCTTGTTGTAGAAGAGCCCGTAAGCGAGCCCGTAGAGCGGCACCGACATGGGGGGCTGGCCCGGCGCGCCGGTGGCCGACATGCTCGCCGGGATGAACCGGTCCTTGCCGCCGATCCTGGCGAGCGCGGCGTCGTCGAACGGCAGGAACGCTCCGGTGGCTTGCAGCGACGCAGACCACGAGTTGCCGATGTTGAGGACGTCGGGGCCCTTGCCGCTCGACGTGGCGCCCAGGATCCGGTTGAGCAGATCCGACCAGGGGATGACCTCGAGCTTGACCTTGATCCCGGTCTGCTTCTCGAACTTGGCGAGCTCGGGCAGCAGGACCTTGTTGTCTTCTTCCACGCTGGGCGCCTGATTGCTCGCCCAGTACGACAGCGTCACCGGCTCGGACGCCGGCGAAGCCGACGCGGCCGACCCTGACGGCGAGGGAGACGGCGCGTCTCCCCCGCTCTTGCCGCACGCGGCGGCTCCGACGGCGAACAGGGCGAATGCGGCTACGGCCTCGATCGTGCGTGACGTCACGGTGACCCCTCCTCCCACTGAAGATTCACACCCCGTCGCTCGGGCCGCGCGAGCCCAGGCAGGCTACCGGCGCAAACCACCTCCAGCGCCGGGCGCAGGACGTGCCCCACGACCTGCAAGAAGCGCGCGCGAGCAAAGCACTTAATCGGTTCAGAGTCAACGGCCGTGAGCGTGCGGCGCGCCCCGGGCGGGGGCGGCCGCGGCCGTTCCATCACCGGGGCGCCGCGTCGTCCTTGGCGGGCGGGGCGCCGAGCCCGAGCTCCTTGAAGAGGAACGCGAACACGTCGGCTTGCTCCTCGATCTCCTCGGAGAGCGGTGTCCCGGCCCCGTGGCCCGTCGAGCCGCTCGCCCGGAGCAGGATGGGCGCCGGGCCCGACGAGGCCGCTTGCATCCGCGCCGCCATCTTCCGCGAGTGCCATGGATCCACCCGCGGGTCGTTGGCGCCGGTCAGGAACAGGGTCGCCGGATAGGCGGCCCCGTCCTTGACGTTGTGATACGGCGAGTAGGCGTGAAGGGCCTTGAACTGCTCCGGGTCCTTCACCGTGCCGAACTCGGTCACGTTGAACGCCCCGTTCGGCGTGAGCTCCACCCGGAGCATGTCGTAGATACCGACGTGCGACACGACCGCCTTGACCATCTCCGGGTGCTGCGTGAGCAGCGCTCCCATCAGCAGACCGCCGTTCGAGCCGCCGCGGATGGCGAGCCGCGCCGGGCTCGTGACGCGCCCGTCGATGAGGTGCTGCGCGCACGCCGCGAAGTCGTCGAAGACGTTCTGCTTCTTCGTCAGGTTGCCGCCGCGGTGCCACGCCTCCCCGAACTCGCCGCCGCCGCGCAGGTTGGCGATCGCGACCACCCCTCCCTGGTCGAACCACAGCCGCCAGAGCGGGTTGAACCCGGGAGCCATGCTGATCCCGTAGCCGCCGTATCCCGTGAGCAGCGCCGGCGCGGTCCCGTCGAGGGGCGCGCCCTTCCGGCGCAGGATGTTGATGGGGACCTTGGTCCCATCCTTCGAGGTGCACGCCTCCCTGGCGACCTCCACGTCGGCATAGGAGACAGGGGCCGTCATCGCGAGCGCCGTCTTCGTCACCTTGCCGTCCCTGGCCGAGTACGCGAACCAGGCCGCCGGCTCGGTGTAGCTCACGCCGCGAAAGAGCATGTCGTCGCCCTGCGTGCGCACGAGCTGCCGCACCGAGGAGACCTGCGGGATCGGCACCGTCCCGAGCGCCTTGCCCTTCAGATCGAAGACGCGGACCTGCGACGGGCCGCCGAGCAGATCGCGGACGTAGAGCCGCCCTGTCGTGGGCAAGAAGTCCTGGATCACCGCCTCGCTCTCGGGCACGACGAGCTCCGCCCTGGCGAGATCCAGCTTGCCCGGCGAGAGGCGCAGCACCTTGCCGCGCGGCGCGTCCTTGCGCGACAGGAGGTAGAGCCGGTCGTCGGCGCCGAACACGACACGGATGACCTTGTCGCGCAGGTCGGCGAAGCGCGTCCACTTGCCCGAGGCGTCGAGGAGATAGTGCCAGTACTCGCCTCCATCGCCGTTCTGCACGCTGGCGAGCACGAGCTTGCCGTTCTCGCTCGTCGTGAGCTCCACCTCGGCGATGCGGGGGAATTCCTTGCCGAGCGCGTACCTGTCGTCCTTGTCCGGCGTGCCGAGCTTGTGGAAGTAGATCTGCTGAAAGAAGCCCATGTCCTCTCGCGGGCGCTCCCCGGGCCGAGGGTGCCTTGTGTAGTAGAACCCCTTGCCATCGCCGGTCCACGCCAGGCTGCCGCCCGCGGTGCCGCTGTTCGCGTAAGGGACGGTGTCGCCTGTCTCCTTGCCCGTCGCCACGTCGTAGACGCGCACGGTCCCGCTCTCGGTGCCGCCTTCGGACAGGGAGACAGCCACCTTCTTGCCGTCGCGCGACGGGACGAACCAGTCGATGGCCGTGTGCCCTTTCGGGTCGATGACCTCTGGATCGACGAGGGTCCGCGCGGAGGCGGGGTCGTTCACGGACCTCAGGACGACGAGGAAAGGCTGCTGCTTCGGCGGCTGGTCCTTGAGCGCGAAGATCTGCCCGCCGGCCTCGTCGAGCGCGTAGTGGTTCGCGGAGGTCGCCGACAGGATCTCCTGCACGCGCGCCCGGATGGCGCCGCGCGCCGGCACGGCGTCGAGGGTGCCGCGCGAGAGCTGGTTCTGCTCGGCGACCCAGCGCTCCACCTCGGGGGAGCTCCCGTCCTCCAGCCACTGGTAGTCGTCGACGACCCGGGTGCCATGGTACTCGCTCGCCACGGGCCGCTTCGCGGTCGCCGGATAAGGAAGCCGCCCCGGTCCGGAGGGCGCTGCCGGCGCGGCGTGCGGCGGCGGGGTCGCGGCGGCCGGGGACGCGGCCGGCTTGTCCAGCGGCCTCGACGCGGGGGCGCTGCACGCCGCGAGCAGCGGCAGCGCCAGGGTGAGGGCGGAGGTCGTACGCAGGCGGTTCATGTACCCGACGCTAGCCGGCGACAGGGCAGTCACGGAAGAGGGCGAGCGCCGTCGCGATCCTGCAACCGTGCAAGCCGGCTCCTCGCACAATCGAAACCCAGCCGATCGGCGCCCGAGACATAAGTAGGGGATTTTCCGAAGGGTGTACCTGGTACGGAGAATGCTTAGTCTGGGACCAGCTCCGCCGGCGGCCTCCGCCTAATCCCCCGAGGCGCCCGGCGGCGCTGCTATTTTGTCCTCTTGATTTCGAGCAGCCGCTCTGGTCGCGGCGCCTCGATGGTTGAGCCCGGTGGGCGCCGGCGTCCCTGCATCGATGGCAGAGGTCGCCCAGGCCCCCTGGGCCCCCGGGCACCGCGAGAGGCGCGGCGCCGTTCCTGCTACCGTGCGCCGCATGGCGACTGACGGAAACGAAGGGACGGCTGCGAATGGCGAGGTCAGCGAGGTGGACGAGAGCGTCCTGAGGGATCTCGAGTCGAAGTACGCCGACGTGGCTTGCCCGGTGCACGGCGAGCCGCCGAGCTTCGAGCTCGCGCCCGACGGCTCCGTGGTCGAGCGCTTCTGCTGTCCAGCGCTCCTCTCGATCGTCCGCGAGCTCCAGGTCGCCGCGGGCGAGCGCCCTCCGCCTCCAGAAGGCGAGGACGAAGAGGTCAGAGGCTAGTTCCACCCACGGGAGTCCAGCCAGGGATCCGGGGGAGAGATTTCAACGCAAAGGCGCAAAGGCGCAAAGGCGCAATAATGAACAAATATCATGCCTTTTTGCGTCTTTGCGTCTTTGCGCCTTTGCGTTAAATCTCTCTCCTCTCGCGAGGCAGAGCCCTGGCAGGATCTCCGACCCGCGGAGCGGATTCCGCGTCACCGGAGCTCCTCCCCCGTGAGATGCCACGAGGCGGAGGGAGGACCGTTCCCGGCCGGCGCGCTTTAAGCTGCGCGCCATGCTGGACATCGATCGCCGCACGTTCATCACCGGCGCCGCGGCCTCCGGACTGCTCGCCTCGTTTCCCCGCCTCGCCAGGGGCGCGCGCGACAAGGCCGTCGACCTCTCGCCGGTATACGACAAGATCACCGAGCACCGGAGTCAGTCGATCGAGCGCATCCAGCGCTGGATCCAGCAGCCGTCGATCTCGGCGCAGGACGTAGGCATCGCCGAGTGCTGCGACCTGACGATGGAGCTCCTGCGCGACGCCGGCTTCGGAACGGTCAAGAAGATGAAGACCGACGGGCATCCGGGCATCTTCGCGACGCTCGACGCCGGCGCGAAGCAGACCATGGGCTTCTACTTCATGTACGACGTCCAGCCGGTGGAGGAGAAGGAGTGGTCCTCCCCGCCCTTCGCGGCCAGGCTTGTCGACAAGGCGGACGTCGGCAAGGTCATCGTGGGGCGCGGCGCGGTCAACCAGAAGGGACCGCAGGGGGCGTTCCTGGCCGCGCTGCACGCGGTGCGGGCCGCCGGCTTGAAGCTGCCGGTCAACCTGGTTGTGGTCGCCGAAGGGGAAGAGGAGCTCGGCTCGCCGCATTTCTCGCAGGTGGTGCGGAACGATGACGTGATGAAGGCGCTCGCGAGATGCCAGGGCGTGATGATGCCGGCGGCGGACCAATCGCTGTCGGGCACGGTCAACGTCGTCCTGGGCGCGAAGGGCATCGTCTACGTCGAGCTGGAGGCGAGCGGCGACGCGTGGGGGCGCGGCCCGCGCGACGGGGAGATCCACTCCAGCATGAAGGTGGTCGTCGACAGCCCGGCCTGGCGGCTGGTGCAGGCGCTCGGCACGCTGGTCTCGGCGGACGGCAACGAGCCGATGATCGACGGCCTCACCGACGCCGTGCGCCCGGTCTCGAGCCAGCAGAAGAAGCTGCTCGACGACCTGTCGGCGCGCTGGGACGACGCCGACTGGAAGAAGGTCTTCGGGGTCGACAGGTGGGTGAACGACCTCGACGAGCGCGCCATGCTCGAGCGCTACGTCTCGCGCCCGTCGGTGAACATCGACGGCCTCTACGCCGGCTACATCGGCGAGGGCTCCAAGACCATCCTGCCGCACCGCGCCTTCGCCAAGATGGATATCCGGCTGGTGCCGGACATGACCGCAACGGACGTGCTCGCCAAGCTGCGAAAGCACCTCGACAGGCGCGGCTACAAGGACATCGTGATCAAGAACATGGGCAGCTACGACCCGACGGACACCGCGCTCGAGGCGCCGCCCATCCAGACCCAGCTCGCCGTCTACAAGGCCGCGGGCCTGGCCCCGGTGATCTGGCCGCGCCTCGCCGGCTCCTGGCCCGGCTACCTCTTCACGGGAAAGCCGCTCGAGCTCCCCGCCGGCCACGTCGGCCTCGGCCACGGCTCCGGCGCCCACGCCAAGGACGAATACTTCGTCATCGAGCCCGCCGCCGGCAAGAAGTACCTCGGCCTCGACGGCGCGACTCGCTCCTTCGTCGATTTTCTGTTCGCTCTCTGAAGCCCTCCGAGCTCCTGATAGCGCTACTCGTCGGTGACCCCGCACCAGTACCGCATCCGGCGGCGCCTTGATCTGGCCAAGCAGCTCCTGGCGGCTGGGCATCACTCGGTGACCGACGTGTGCATGGAGGTCGGGTTCTCCAGCCTCGGCAGCTTCAGCGCGCTGTTCGCGCAGCGGATCGGCGTGCCGTCGTGTCGCCCAGGGACGAGCGGCTCGCGAGGCATTGCGCGCGTCACCGCGGCGGCGCTGGCTCGGGCTCGGGCTCGGCCTTGATGTCGCGCTCCGGATCGCGCCGGTCTCGACGGCACGGGCCGAGGTTCTTCAGCAGCTCGACGGGCAGCGCCACGTCGACCGAGAAGCGCCCCTCCTCCGGCTTGCTCGCCCAGGGAGGGCGCCGCGCCTGCGTCTCCACCCGCGCGTGATCGAGCAGCTCGGCGAGCTCGTCATTGTCTTCGCGCATCGCGTTGAGCCGCCCCATGGAGAGCGCGGCGCCGAACAGCTTCGACAGGTCCTGCATCTCCTGGCCGGCGGGGCCGGCGACCTCGGCGACGACGGCGACATCCTCCGAGGCGTCGACGTGGATCTCCACCCGCTGGACGGTCTCCCGGATCCGCTCGGCGAGCTGGCCCTGCTCCGACGGCAGCATCTTCGAGAGATCGTCGGGCGAGAGCACTCCATAGACGTCGCTGTAGGCCTGGTATTCCTGAAGGATGGATCCCTGCGCGGGATCGGTCGATTCGAGCCGATCGATCGCGTCCTCGACGAGATCGGGCTCGGCGCGCGGGTTCAAGATCAGGACGTCAGGCCCCCACGTCGCGATGCCCCTGCCCGAGTCCTTTTCCTCGTAGAGGATGCCTCTCTCCCCGTACGTCCGCGTGGACCATCGCTCGCGCTCGAACCTCGCGCCCTCGAACGATCCCTGGAGCACGATGAGCCCCGTGCTCGACGCGGCGATGCGCTCCACGTCCTCCAGCACGTCGATCCCATATCGGTCCTTCAAGCGCGCGAAGCCGGCGCGCTCGTCGCCGCGCGACAGCATGCAATCGAGCCAGATCTGCATGATCGGCGACTCTTTGAGCGCCTCGATCTCGAACACCATGGCCGAGCGCTTCGGATCGGTGGGCAGGGCGGCGAGCACCGGGTCGCGCTTCCATTGCGGCGCTTCGACGCCGGGCGGCGGGGCAGACAGCGGCGGCAGCGTGCGCCGACGGCTGGCGCGCTCCACCTCTGCCGGCTTCGGATAGCGCGGAAACTCGATCTTCCGGGGCCGGACCGTCGGCTTCTCCTTGTCACCGCGCGACATCAGCCACGCGGCGAGCGCGAGCAGGACCATCGCCGCCGCGAGCCACACGCCCCGCTTCTTCATCGGTCTCATCGGGTCGTCACCCCCACCCAGGCGCCGCGGAGCTGCCGATGTCGATCGCTCACCGCCTCGTCCAGCATCGCCTCTCCACCCTAGAAATCCTTCTCTTCGAACACGTGGACGCCCACCGCGAGCGCGGCCAGGCCGAAGAGGAGCAGCCCCGCCACCTGGCTGGCGAGCACATCCCCCTTGATCGCCGTCGCCACCGCGATATCCGCCGACGCGTCGGCGAGCGCCGACACCCGCGGCAGCACAAGCGTCGCCGCGCGGAAGGCCCCGCGGGCCAGGCCAGGCTCGAAGAACGAGTCGAGCTGCTCGCGGTACCCCGCGACGATGCCGAGGATGAACAGCGCGATCCCCACCGCCGCGGACAGGGCGGCGCTCCGCACCATCACCGCGGTCGTGAGCATCGCCCCGTAGATGCCGGCGAACGTCACGCTCGCGAGGAGCGCCGCCACGATCGGGCTCGCCATCCACACGCCCGCCCTCAGCCCGAAGATGACCGTGATCCCGAGGGCGCCGTACAGCGTGCTGACGAGCGAGAGCGCGAGCACGCCGAGGAACGTGCCGAGCAGGAGCTCGAACCGCCGCACGGGCAGCGAGAGCAGGTGCTCGATGCGCCCCGGCGCCAGCAGGCTCGGGCCGAAATCGGCGCAGGAGACGATCCCGAACGCGAGCCCCCCGTAAAACAGCACGTACGCCAGCGCGCGGCCGACGTAGCGGAGCGCGACGTCGACCGAGCGGATCTCGCCGCGGCCGAGCTCCTTGCCGAAGAGCCGCGTCGCCGCGAGCGCGCCGTCCACCACCTCGAGCTGCAGCGCGCTCCCGATCACCACGAGCGCCATCGTGACGCCGAGCCCGAGGGCGAGGAACCACCGCCGCGACGAGGCCTCGCGCAGGAGGTCGCCGGCGACGCTCAGCGCCGCCCTCACGCCGCACCTCCGCGGGCGCCGCCAGCGCCCAGCGCCTCCGCCAGCACGTCCTCCAGGTCGCGCAGGTCCCGCGACAGCTCGACGAGCAGGGCGCCGGCGCGCCGCGCCTCGTCGAGCGCCTCGTTGAGCGCCGCGGGGCTCTCGGCCTCCAGGCGCCACCCGCCCTCCCCGTCGATCGCGCGGAACCCGAGCGCGGCGAGCCTCGCCGCGTCGGCGCCGTCCGCGAACCGCACGCGGTACGCCGTCTCGCTGCCGCACAGCTCGACGAGCGCCCCCTCGCGCACGAGCCGCCCGCCCGCGAGGATGCCGATGCGGTCGCAGATGCGCTCGGTCTCCGACAGGAGGTGCGAGTTCAGGAACAAGGTCGCCCCCCGCGCGCGCTCTTCGCCCAGGATCCTGCGGATCTCGGCCCGACCGAGCGGGTCTACGCCGTCGGTGGGCTCGTCGAGCACGAGCAGCTCGGGCTGACCGAGCAAGGCCGCGGCGAGCCCGAGGCGCTGCCGCATCCCCTTCGAGAACCCGCCGATCTTGCGGTCCGAGTCGACCCCGAGCCCTACCCTCTCGACCAGCGCGCGCAGCGCGCCCTCGCCCGGCGAGAGGCCCTTCATGCGGGCCACGCTCGCGAGGAACTGCCGCGGCGTGAACGCGCTGGGCAAGAAGAGCCGCTCCGGCAGGTACCCGATCCTGGCGCGCACACCCGGGTCCTCCGGCTCGCCGCCGAGCACGCGCACGGCGCCGCTCGTGGGGCGCACCACGCCGAGCAGCGTCTTGATGAACGTCGTCTTGCCCGCGCCGTTGAGGCCGATGAGCCCGAACGCGGCGCCGCGCTGGATGGCGATGTCGAGGCCCGCGAGCGCCGTCTGTCCGCCGCTCCGGCGGAAGAAGCCGCGGTAGACCTTCCTCACGGCGGACGCTTCGATGGCCAGCACGGCGGCGTAGTCTGGCCGGCCGACCGCCGCACGCAAGCGGAATGCCCGGGGCGAGGGAGAGCGGGGCGGGAATCTTTCCATCGCGACGGCGCGACCAGGCGCGCGCCGAGTCGACCTCGAAAACACAGGTCCAGAGCAAAACCCATCGTGAGGGAGCGGGAAGTCCAGACGCTCCGGAGGCGTTCCGGCCCCATCCTCCGCCCGCGGGCAGCGTCAAGCGCCAAGGAGCACGTGGTTATGACAGACCATGTCCGACCGGGTCCACGCCTCGATCACACCCCGACCTCTCCAGTTCTCCACAGGGGTTCTCCACAGGAGATCCCCTGGAGAACAGCTGGATTCTGTCGATTACCTTTGCCGCGCGCGCCTCCTCTCGTCATGGCCACTCGCGCGGCAAGGAGGGGCCCCGCGCCGCCGGGGGAACCGCGCCCGACCACACGCGTAAATACTCGTAATTACAAACATTTTTCGACAAGCGGCGCGTCCGTCCGCCCTCGACAGGTTGGGACAATGTCCGTCCGACCGATCCCTTTCCTGACGGGTCGAAGATGACTATCCATGGTAGACACCAAGGACGCGGCGCGACGGCGTGTCTCTCGTACGACGCGTGTCAGTGGCGCGCCCGAATGCTTCGTTTTGCAGGAGACTTCATGGAAAAGATCTCGCTCACGTACTTTGTCGACTTCGTCCTCAAGGCCGGGACGCCCAAGCTGACCGGCGTCAGGGAGTTCAAGGAACGGAAGGACGAGCTCTACACGGACTTTTACAGGCAGGTGCGAGAGGCGATCGTCGACATGCACAGGAGCGGAAAGCCCACCAGCGTGCTCGACGGCTTCCTGGCCGCGCAGCACGACGAGCGGCGCCGCCGCATCTACCCGTCGGTGGTGAATGGATATCGCAAGTTCCTCGCCTCGGCGAAGATGACGTGGTTCGAGCCGCCGGCGTCGACGTACCGCCTGGGCGATCTCGAGATCAACGTCAATCCGGAGCTCGGGCTCGTCATCGACGGGACGCCCCACGTCATCAAGATGTATTTCCGCGGGGAGCCGCTGTCGTCCAAGCGCGTCTCGGTCGTGCTGAACCTGCTGATGAACGGGCTCGCGGAGAGCACGCCGGGCGGCGCCTTCGCGGTGCTCGACGTGCGGAACGCCAAGATTCACACCTTCAAGGTGCCGAACCCGCGTCTCAGCCTGCTGCTCCGCGGCGAGGCGGCCTCCTTCGCCACCATCTACACCGGGCTCTGATCGCGGCGGCGCCGCGCAGCGCGAGGCGCCGCCGCGCTGCGCGGACATCACGCCACGTCAGCCGTCGATCACCTTTCCGGGGTTGAGGATGCCGCCCGGGTCGAAGGCGTGTTTGATGCGGCGGTGCAGCTCGAGCGACGCCGCGCCGAGCTGGCGGGCAAGGAAGCCGCGCTTGAGCGTGCCGACGCCGTGCTCGCCGGTGATCGTGCCGCCGAGCTCGAGCGCCTGAGCCATCACATCGTTGAAGGCCGCGACCGCGCGCGCCTCGGCCGCGGCGTCGCTTCCATCGAACACGACAAGAGGGTGAAGGTTGCCGTCGCCCGCGTGCGCCACCGTCGCGATGGTGGTCTGCGTCGCGGCGGCGATCGCCTCGATTCGACGGAACATCTCCGGCAGCTGCGGCAGCGGCACGGCGACGTCGTCGACGAGCACCGTGCCGAGCTCCGCGAGCGCCGTGAGCGCGAGGCGGCGCGCGGTGAGCATCATCTGCCCTTCGCTCTCGTCGTCGGTGGTGGCGACCACCGTCCCGCCGGCGGCCTCGCAGGCCTCCTGCATGCAGGAGAGCTCGGCGGCCCCGGGCGCGTCGCTCTGCGCGATCAGCATCGCGGCAGCCTCGGTGTCGAGGCCGAGCGGGCGGTAGCGCTCGACGGCGCGGAGGGTCGTGCGGTCCATGATCTCGAGCATCGACGCGTCGACCGACCGGACGATCGCCGCGACCGCCCGGCCCGAGGCCTCGAGCGAGGTGAACGTCGCGACGAGCGTGGTCGCCGGCGGGGGCCGCCGCCGCAGGCGCAGCGTGATCTCGGTGATCAGCGCGAGGGTGCCCTCGGAGCCGACAAGGAGCCGCGTCAGATCGTAGCCCGCGACGTCCTTGCGGCTCCGGCCGCCCGTGCGGAGCGCCGTCCCGTCGGCGAGGACCGCCTCGAGGGCGAGCACGTAATCGGATGTGACACCGTACTTCACGCAGCACAGGCCGCCGGCATTGGTGGCGACATTGCCGCCGAGGGTCGAGACGGCGTAGCTCGACGGGTCGGGCGGATACCACAGCCCCCGTTCGTGCGCGGCGGCCTTGAGCTCGCCGTTGAGCACCCCCGGCTGGACGACGGCGAGCATCGCCGCCTCGTCGATCGCGAGGATCCGGTTCATGCGCTCGAAGCTCAGCACCACGCAGCCGTCGCTGGCGGTCGCCCCGCCGGCCACCCCGGTCCCGGCGCCGCGCGGCACCAGCGCGGTGCGGTGCCGGGTCGCCCACTGCGCCAGCGCCTGCACCTGGGAGGTCGAGGCAGGCCGCGCCACCGCGACCGGCCAGCCGCCAGGCGCCCAGAGGGCCTGATCGCGGCGATAGCCCTCCAGGATGTCCCGATCCGTCACCAGGCCGTCGCCCAGGATAAGTGCAAGTTCGTCGAGCGGGTTCATGTGCCGTAGAACTCCGAGAGGTGCGCCCTGAGGAGCGTCGCTGCCGACTTCGCGTTACCGCGCTCGATCGCGCGCAGGAGCGCCCGGTGCTCCTCGACCACCCGCGGGCGGATCGCCGCGAACGAGCGCGGCCTCAGCGCCTCTTCGAGGTGGAGCCGGATGCTGTCCTTGACCGCGACCATCACGAGGGCGAGCGCCTGGTTGCCAGAGGCCGCGACCAGCGCGACGTGGAATGCGATATCGACGTCGTGGAACTCGGTGGGCGAGATCTGCTCCCGCTCCATCGCCTCGAGCGCGGCGCGCGCCTCGTCGAGGTGAACTGCGACAGGCGCCGCCGCCGAGCGGGTCATCGCGGCGGTCTCGATCGCGACGCGCAGCTCGATGAGGTCCGGGAGCGACACATTCCGGAGCTGGACCACGTGGGTGAGCGCCTCGCAGAAGCGGTCGACCGCCGCGTCAGGGCTCGCGGCCTGCATCGGCGAGGTCCGGCCGCGCGACGCGAGCAGCCCCTGCGCCTGGAGGTGGCGGAGCGCCTCGCGGATGGTCGCGCGGCTGACCCCGAACTGCTGCGCGAGCTCGCGCTCGGGCGGGAGGCGCTCGCCTGACGACAGCGAGCGATTGAGGATCGCGTCGCGGATCTGATCGGCGACGTCGACGTAGATCGCCGAACGGGACACCGTCCGGAAGCGGGGCGAATTGGTCATGCTGTCAGTTGGTCAGACCAACGTACCGGCGACAATCCTCGCCGTCAAGACAGAATCGGGAATCCATGCCGGTCAGGTTTACGAGGCGATCGGAAGCCCGCTGGCCCGGCTTGCATGCGCGAGCTTCGCTTGTCGGTGAGCGACACCGGCCCTGGAATACCCGACGACCTCCTGGAGCTCGTCTTCGAGCGATTCTGGCAGGCCGGTGGGAAGGACAGGAGAGGCCTGGGCCTCGGCCTCTACATCTGCAGGAGCATCGTCGAGGCTCACGGCGGCAGGATCTGGGTGGAGAGCAGGCTCGGCGAGGGCAGCACGTTGTATTTCACGATCCCGGACACCACCGGCAGCTCGTCTCCGCCGGCGAACGCCTCTCCCAGCGACCTCGGGTCGGTGTAGTCGCCCGCCCTCATCCGGACGCCTCGCTTCACGCAGCTGCGATGCCGCGCGAGGAGGGAACGGCGACAGGCGAGGCGGCTGTGCAGGTGGCGGGAGCTTGCCCCGCGGGCTCTTGGCTACTGCAGGCCGAGCAAGAACTCCTGGATGCGGGCCGATACCGCGCCCCCTGCCTCGAGGAGCATCGCGTGGCCTGTGCGGGGCACGATCATCCACTCGGCACCCGGGATGAGGCGGCGCAGCATGTCGAGATCGGCCCGCAGGGCCATCACGTCGCGCTCGGGCGCGATCACCAGGACCGGCACCCGCACGTGGGGGAGGACGTCCGACGCGCGTGCCGCCATCAACGACCGCAGAGACTCCCAGTAAGCGCGGAGGTCCATGGTCCCGACGGCGCGGAGGAAATGCTCCAGCTCCTCCCGCGGCGCCTCGGGCCCGAAGACGCCCGCGGCCTGGCCCAGGGGGAAGAGGGCGCTGGACGCCGTGACGCGGCGCACGACCGGCGCCATGCGAGGAACGATGGGGGCCGCCGTCCGCAGCGCCGCACGGAGGGCCGCGCGCGCGCCGGGGATCCGGAAGGCGGCGCTCGACGCGTAGGGGTGATCGGCGCCGCCGGCGATGAGCACCATCGCGCGCACGAGATCAGGGCGGCAGCGATAGAGCTCGAGCAGCACCGTGACGCCCATGGAAAAGGCGATGTGCACCGGCGCGCCGGCGAACGTGCTGCGAGCACGGACCGCCTCCGTCACCCGGAGAAGGTCGTCTGCATGGGTCGGAATGGCGTAGTCGCCCGAGCGCGCCGTCTCGCTCTGCCCATGACCCCGGTAGCTCCAGTGGACCAGGTGGGTCGTCGTAGCGAGCGCGCTGACGAGGTGCTTCCAGAAGTTCTCCGTCGTGCTGAGGCCGTTCGTGAGGACGACGGGCGCTCGATCTCGCAGCTGCACCTCGTCGCCCGGGCGCTGGTGCGTGTGCCACGCGATGCGCGTCCCATCGTTCGCAACGATGTGCCGAAGGATCGAACCTTCCATGATCGGAACGGACGGTAGCATGCGCGACCTCGCGACCAGCGATCGACGAGGTGAGCGTTCCACCTGCCGCCTGGCGTCCCAGGTCCGTGTCGCCGTGGTCGGTCTGCCGTGCAGCGCAGCCTCGAGCGCCATGGTGCCCGCCGTGAGCCGTACGTTCCGGTCGCTATCGCTCAGCGGCGCGGCGAGCCTCGCTGGCGCGTTCAGGCGTGTGGGCGCCCCGGGAAGCCCGCGCACCGCGACGACGTCGGCGCGCCAGTTAAGCAGGGAGTGGTCCGGTCGCGAGAACGGGTGACAGCCCGCGACCCGCCTCGCCGGCCTCGCCGCGGCGAGCGGCGCCATCATCGAACATCCCCCGCGAGCGATCGCACCCGGTCCCGGAGCCAGGTGAGCGCCGGGTGCTTGGCTGTCCTGTGGTGCCACGCCATGACGATGGCGAAGCCCGGCACGGGGACGGGGGGCGGAAGGAGCTCCAGCCGGTCGGCGCGGTCGCGCGCCAGGCGCTCGGGGACGAGCGCTGCCATGTCCGAGCGCGCCACGAGCTCTGGCACCATGAGGAACGAGGGCACGGACAGGACCACCCGCCGCTCGCGCCCGAGCGCCGCGAGCGCGGCGTCGGTCGCGCCGGTGAAGCCGCCGCCGCGCGGGCTCACCACCACGTGGTCGAGCGCGCAGAGCTGGTCGAGGCTGATGGTGCGCGACACCAGCGGGTGATTGCGCCGGACGATGACGACGAAGCGCTCGTCGAGCACCTTCCTGCTCCGCAGGTGCTCGGGCGCGAGCTCGGGCGTCAGCACGGCGAGGTCCACCTCCCCGCGCTCCACCTGGCCCGCGAGCTGGGCGACGTCGAGGGCTCGCCACGCCAGCCGCACGCCCGGCGCCTCGCGCCGGAGCTGGAAGGCGAGCGGCATCAACAGCGCATATTGCACGTAGTCGGACGCGGCGATCGCGACCGTCAGCTCGGACGTCGCGGGATCGAAGCCCGCGCCGGCGGCGACCACGGCGCGCACGCCCTCCAGCGCCTCGTGCAGCGGCGCCTGCAGCTCCAGCGCGCGCCTCGTGGGCGTCATGCCGCGCTGCGCGGGGACGAGCAGCGGGTCGCCGAGGAGCTCGCGCAGCCGCTGGAGCTGCGCAGACAGCGCCGGCTGGCTGAGGTTCAGGCGCTTTGCGGCCCTCGTCACGTTGCGCTCGGCGAGCAGCGCGTCGAGCGCTACGAGCAGGTTCAGATCGAGGCGGCTGCTATCCACCGGGTCGATAGCAGCACAGAAGAACCGTGACTTCAACGATGCCGGGGAGAGACCTAGTTTTCTGCGCATCCACTCGGCCGCACGCGAGCCTATCCGCTGATTCACTGCAGGAGGAGACGAACACGCTCCTCGGAAAGGACATGCCATGAAGGTCCTCATCGTCTACGCGCATCCCGAGCCGCGCTCGTTGAACGGCGCGCTCCGCGACCGGATGGTCGCGACGCTCACCGCCGCCGGGCACGAGGTGCTCGTCTCCGACCTCTACGCGCAGGGCTGGAAGGCAGCGCTCGACAGCGTCGACTTCCCGGCCGAGCCGGCGGGCGCCCCCCTGCGCGTCATCGAGGCCTCCCACCGCGCGTTCGAGCATGGCACGCAGACGCCGGACGTGGCCGAGGAGCAGCGGCGCCTCCTCTGGGCCGACGCCGTCATCCTCCAGTTCCCGCTCTGGTGGTTTTCCATGCCGGCGATCCTGAAGGGCTGGGTCGAGCGCGTCTTCGCGCATGGCTTCGCCTACGGCGTCGGCGAGCACTCGGACCGGCGCTGGGGCGATCGTTACGGAGAGGGCGTGTTCGCCGGCAAGCGCGCCATGCTCGCGCTCACCGCCGGCGGCTGGGCCGACCACTACTCGGAGCGCGGCATCAACGGGCCGATGGACGACCTGCTGTTTCCGATCCAGCATGGCATCCTCTTCTATCCCGGCTTCTCGGTGCTGGATCCCTTCGTCGTCTACCGCGCCGAGCGGATGAACGAGGAGCGTTTCCGGGCGATCGCGATCGACCTCGATCGGCGCCTCGAGCGGCTGTTCGTCGACAGGCCGATCGCCTACCGACCGCAGAACTACGGCGATTACGAGATCCCGTCGATGAAGCTGAGGGAGGGGCTCGGCGACGCTGGGCAGCAGGGCTTGAGGCTGCACCGGTCATAGTTCTCGCCCGCAGGCTGTGGCGTGAAGAGGGACGGGCGACGCGGCGGCTCGGGCGGGCGCGTCTGCCGCTGCCCGAGCCGCCGCGTCGGCGGGGCGCGAGGTCAGAATTGCGTGAAGAAGTTCCAGATGGACGAGCTCGCGAAGCTCGGCGTCTGGTGGTCACCGGGGAACTCGCAGCGATGCACCGGGTATCCGTCCCGGCACCCTTGATAGGCGACGCACGAGTTGGAACCTACGGGGCTCGTCTCGGTGCTGCAGCCGTTCTTGCGCACGAAGACGTCGAGCGCCGCCCTTCCGGCCGAGATGGGGACGACGCTGTCGGACAGGCCGTGCGACATCCAGACGGCGACGGGCTGGGTGTTGGACTGGTTGCAGCCGCTGTAGAGGGCGCCGGACATCGGCGCGATGGCTCGGAAGACGTCGGGCATATCACAGCCGAGCGCGTTCGACATCATCCCCCCGAAGCTCCACCCGGTCGAGAAGACACGGCTCGTGTCGACGCACAGGTTGGCTTTGAGGGAGTCGACCATGGCGCGGGCGAAGGCGATGTCGCGCCCGCCCGTGTTGGCCCATCCGTTGTCGATGCCGTTCGGCGAGACGAAGATGGCGCTGTTGTTCGCCAGCGCCTTGAGCCCATAGTACCCGTTGTTCACGACGTCGTTGGCCGATCCGCCGCGCCAGTGCCAGCCGAACACCAGCCGATACGCCTTGTTCGGGTCGTAGTTCGCCGGAACGTCGAGCACGTACTGGCGCGTGGTGCCGTTGACGTTGATGGTGCGGTTACCGCTGGTGAAGGAGGTGGGAATGCCGCAGCCGGCGCTGCGCGTGCCGGCGGAGCCGCCGCCGCCGGAGCCGCCGGTGCCGCCGGTGCCGCCCGTACCGCCGGTGCCGCCCGTGCCGCCGGTGCCGCCCGTGCCGCCGGTGCCGCTGGTGCTACCGGAGCCACCGCTGCCGCCGGTGCCGCTGGTGCTACCGGTGCCGCCGGTTCCCGAGCCCACGGGCGTGAGTCGGAATTGCTGATTGGTGCCGCCGTTCGACGCCCATTGAATCACGGCGGTGCCGTCCGCGGTGCCGCGGCCGTAGACGTCCAGGGACTTGCCGCTGTGGCGCGCGGTGAGGCGCACGACGCCGCTGGCGACGTCCGTGAACGACCACTGCTGGTTTGTCCCGGTCCAGCAGGAGTATTGCTGGATGGCGGCGCCGTCGCTGGTGGAGGCGCCCGTGACATCCATGCAACGGTTGCTGTTCACGTTACGGATGCGATAGTAGCCGCCGCCTGCCGATTCCATGCGGAACTGTTGCCGCGTCGAGCCATTGCAGCTGGCGATCTGCATGGCCGCTGCATCAGCGGTGCTGCCTCCAGCCACCTGCACGCACTTTCCACTCTGGACGCCGACGATCGTGTAGACCGCGCTCGTATCGATCGTGATGGCGCCATCGAGCGAGCCCGCCTCCTCGATCTCGGCGTCGTACGCCTCGTCGGGGCCGATGACGCACGACACGGCGAGGATGCCCGTCGCCGCCGCAAGCAAGCTCTGCTTGGTTCCGAATCTCATCTTGTCCTCCTCATCCTGTCAAGTAAGTGAAACTGCCATCTTCTCACGGCTCAACGCTGCCCTTGCGCAGGTCGGGGTCGCTCGCCGCGCGCTCGAGGCTCCCCAGCGGGCCGCCGCGCCGGCCATTGCCGCCGCGGATGAATGTAGAGACGCGCGCCGGGTGGATAGGTTCGCTCTGCGTGCGCCAGGTTCGGTCAAACCGCCCTGCTCCTCGGAGCAAGGAGGTTCGAGAGCGAGCCCCCCTAAAACACCGTTCACGTTGAAACCCGGAGAATTTTCACAGGGAGGCGGGGAGGCGGGGAGGAAGAAAGAATGAATTTCTTTCTCTTGCCGTCTCTGACTCCCCGCCTCCCTGTGAAATTCCTGTTTTTTCTCGGGGTTTCAACCCGTTTGTCGCTCTAGGGCAGATTGGCAGAAGAGACCTGCCAGGTTCTGTCGGTGCAGAAGCGGCAGCTCGGGCCGACGAGCGCGCCCTTGCCGGTGGCCGATTGGTCGCCCTTGAGCCACCAGTTGAGCCACGCCAGGTTGACCTGAGTGAACTCGCCGCCGTTCCTGGCCCACAGATCGCCCCCGTGATCCGCGCCGACCTTGGCGAACATCATGACCGGAATATCACCCAAGGCGGCGATGTTCGCGAAGTCTCTCGCGCCGTTCGCGTTCGCACCCAGGCTATCCGCGGTGCCGGTGACGATCAACACGGGTGTGTGAATCGAGTTGTAGAATGACTGATTCGCCGAGAAAGAGCCGCTGCTCGTGTGTCCCCAGGTCGTCATTCTGGGATCTGCAGCAGTCCCCGCCGCCATCAAGCCGCCGCAGGAGAAGCCGTTCGCGGCGACCTTCGTGGTGTCGATCTTCTGGTAGTAAGCGCTGCAAGGCTTCTCATTCTGGGCGATCACCCAGTCGACGTAGGCGCGCAGCACGTCGCCTCCGCTCCCGAGGTCGCGGTTGGGCTGGCTGTTGACCGGTGTCCCGTCCGCCACCACGAAGTAGCCATGCGAGGCGATTTCGGCCATGGCCGCCTGATTCGCGAGCCCGTCTCGCGAGCATGCGCCCTCCCCCCAGACAAAGATCGGATACTTGGCGCCTCCACCGAGATCCGCGGGACGAAAGATGGTGCCCTGGTTGATGCCCGGGTCCGAATTCGTCTCGACGACCACCCGATGAGGGCCGCTCCCCGACACGTTTCGACCAGTCGGTTGTGACGCGGTGCACGTGCCGCCGGTGCCGCCGCCGGAGCCGCCGGTGCCCCCGGTGCCGCCTGTGCCGCCGGAGCCGCCTGTGCCGCCGGAGCCGCCTGTGCCGCCGGAGCCGCCTGTGCCGCCCGTGCCGCCGCTGCCGCCCGTGCCGCCGGTTCCCGAGCCCACGGGCGTGAGTCGGAATTGCTGATTGGTGCCGCCGTTCGACGCCCATTGAATCACGGCGGTGCCGTCCGCGGTGCCGCGGCCGTAGACGTCCAGGGACTTGCCGCTGTGGCGCGCGGTGAGGCGCACGACGCCGCTGGCGACGTCCGTGAACGACCACTGCTGGTTTGTCCCGGTCCAGCAGGAGTATTGCTGGATCGCGGCGCCGTCGCTGGTGGAGGCGCCCGTGACGTCCATGCAACGGTTGCTGTTGACGTTGCGGATGCGATAGTAGCCGCCGCCTGCCGATTCCATGCGGAACTGTTGCCGCGTCGAGCCGTTGCAGCTGGCGATCTGCATGGCCGCTGCATCAGCGGTGCTGCCTCCAGCCACCTGCACGCATTTTCCACTCTGGACACCGACGATCGTGTAGACCGCGCTCGTATCGATCGTGATGGCGCCATCGAGCGAGCCCGCCTCCTCGATCTCGGCGTCGTACGCCTCGTCGGGGCCGATGACGCACGACACGGCGAGGATGCCCGTCGCCGCCGCAAGCAAGCTCTGCTTGGTTCCGAGTCTCATCTTGTTCTCCTCGTCAACTTAAGTAAGTAAAACTGGAGTCTTCTCACGGCTCAACGCCGCCCTTGCGCAGCGTCGGGGTCGCTCGCCGCGCCCTCGAGACTCTCGAGCGGGCCGCCGCGCCGGCCTTTGCCGCTGCGGACGATTGTCAAGATGCGCGCAGAGTGGATAAGTTTATTTCTCGCGCGCCAGGCAACACGAAGAGGGAATCTATTGCTCCGGGCTCGCAGGCCCGTCAAGCCGATTGTGCATCGCGAGCGGGCCGGATCCTCATGAAGGTGCGATAAGCTCAGATGCTGAGTCACGGTGGTGACTTGACGCCGACATGGGGTCGAGTCCTTTGCGGGCGCGATCGCCCGGCGCGCCAGACGCGCGAATTTCGCGCGAATCTCGTCGAAAATCGCCTGCGACCAGCGGGCTTCGCCGGCCGCGCTCGGCATGCGAGCGAGCTCGAAAAGCTGGAGTGAGAATGGATGAGATGCCGGGGGCCAGGAGATCCAGACGTGGAAATAAAGCCCCTCGCTGCGACCGTCCCGTCGTACAGCCATGCTGCACGTCGATCGGCATATCGAACCTTATTCGATCCGCCTCACTCCTGGAAAAGTGATGCTGTATCAAACTTATCCATGCATCGAACGGGCCCCCTTCACGCCACAGCCTGCTGGCTCCGACAGAACAATGAAGCGCACGAGCAGTAGCGACCTCATCATCGAGTAGCCGGCGTTGCCGTACAACACATCCAGAATGTTCCTGGTGCAGCCCCCGGAGATTCCTGCTGCTGGGCGGGATATGCCGGGTCGCTTCCGGGGTTACCTCCGCTGGGATCGTTGCTGCAGCCACGGTCCCCACTGGCCAGGATCGCGATCCCGGCCACGAGCGAGATGACCGAGCGCTACTTCATGACCGTCTCCTGGATGCGCATGAGGGCCCATCCGGAGCGAAGCAAAAGCAAGACGACCGGCCGACAGTGTGAGCGTTCACATGTCCAATGTCAACTTTGATCGACCAGCCTGCCGCTCGGCTAGCGAGGTGCGCGCTGCTGTGAAGATTCACAATTTCACCCAGCCAGCGCGCTCGCGTGCTGAGCCGCGGCACACCATCCAGCTCGTCCCTGCTCCCGCGCTCAGCGTGGGCCCGGGCCACTCGGCACGACCCCCACGCGACAAGGGACGACCTCGGGCGCCGCCCAGCACGGCGATCACCGGCACCTCGAAGCCGCGGGGCAAATGCGACGGCTCGCGACGGTTCACCACCAGCTCAGGAACGCCTCCTTGAGACGCCGATCCACATACCCCGGAGGTGTGTCCCGCACCTCCCCACCACGAGATTGATGAGCCGCGGCGCCCCCTCGGGCGCACTGCTGCAGGAAGTCGAGAGGATGCCACGACCGAGCCGGCGCAGGCCGGCGCGGCACAGGATGGCAACGGAGGAACCGATGATCCGTAGGACTCATACCGCGCTGGTGTATCTCCCCCTCGCGCTCCTGCTTTTGCCCGCCTGCGGCGAGGCCACGGCGACGGCCAGCGCGGAGATGGCCCTGAGCGAAGAGCTCGGCGCCGCGGCGCTGGTCGAGGAGCACGACGAGGGGAATGTCGCCTGGCGCATCGACGGCGACGGCCAGGTGAAGGCCGCGATCACCGCCAGCTCCGGTGTGCGCGTCAAGGAGGACGTCGGCGGCACGCTCGTCTGGAAGCTGCCGTCCGGAGAGGCGCGGACGATCCCGCTCGCGATCGACGCGAGGACGGGGCTCCTTGTCGCGGCGGGGCCGAAGCTCGAGGCGGACCTGACGGAGATCAGCTACACGCTCACGATCTCGGGCAAGCCGTGGAGCGGCGTGCTGCACGTGCCCGCGGGCGGCACGGCGGAGCTCGTGGCGAGCGCCAGGGTGAGCGCGGAGAGCAAGGTGTCCGAGGTCACGGTGGGCCCCCACGGCGGCTCCGTCCAGGTGGTCGGCGACGACCGGCTCGAGATGGTCGCGAACGAGGCCACGGGAGAGGTGCGCGTCTATGTGCTCGATGCTCACCTCAAGCCGGTCGCCATCGAGGGGCGAACACTCAAGCTGGGTCTCGTGGCCGAGCGACCCGAGGTGCTCGTCCTCGCGCCGGCATCTGCTGGATTCTACTTCGTGGGCAAGCTCGCGGCGGTGGTGAACCCGTTCCGACTGACGGTCGCGCTCGGATTCCGCGGCACGACGCGCGTGGCGCTCTGGGGCTACCGGCCGGGCGTGCGCGTGATCGCGACGGCCGCGCGAGCGCCGCGGGTCAACATCCTCGTGAAGGGCTTCGTCGATGGGCCTGACGTCGACGTGCACGCCGGCGCGCGCGCCGGCGTGGATGTGAAGGTTCACGACCATGATCGCGGCGGAGACAAGGTCAAGGTCATGATCCATGACAAGGACCATGGCAGCGGAGACAAGGTCAAAGTCATGATCCACGACAAGGACCATGGCGGCGGCGGCACCAAGGTCATGATCCACGACAAGGACCATGGCGGCAGGAACACCAAGGTCATGATCCACGACAAGGACCATGGCGGCGGCGGCACCAAGGTCATGATCCACGACAAGGACCATGGCGGCGGCGGCAAGGCGAACGCGCATGGGAGCAGCGGCGGCGCGGCCAAGGCAGGCGGCGCCAAGGGCAAGCGCTGAGCTGCGCGCCGAGCTCCGGGTGGGCCGGGGCTCCTGTCACCTGTGCCCGGCGAGCTCCCGCCCTCAGGGCGTGAACATGCCCGTGTACGTCTGTGCCTGGGCCAGCGTCGCTCCTCGGTACTTGAAGGGCGCCTGTCGCGTGTGCGTGCCCAGGTACGCGGTGATCTGCACGCTGTAGTACCGCCCGCTCTCGAGCACGCCCTCCGGGACCTCGACCGTGGTCGCCGTGGTGTCGACGCTGAGCACGCTTGTGCGCTGGCTCAGCACCTTACCCTCCGCGTCCTTGACGTCATCATAAAGGAAGACGACGACGTGATAGCCGTCCGGCTCGCCCAGGTCCGGCGGTTCGAAGGTGATGGTCGGTGTCGCGCCGGCGCCCTCGGTCACCGTGTCCACTGGCAGGCTCACGCCGTCGATCCGCGGGTCCCGCGGCAGGCCGAGCAGCGGCTCCACCGCCGCGCCGTTCGCGTCCTCGGCGCTCCTGGCGACAGAAACGAAGCCGCGCAGGCTCTCCTGGACCTCATCGACGGGATGCTTCACCCGCGTGCGGAACGTCACCCTCACGTCGAGCAGCTCCATGCCTCTCTCGGCGTACGGGTTGCCGTACTGGTACGTCGCCGCGTGGTCGCCGGGGTGGAACGTCGTCAAGGCAGCGTTGCACCCATCCGGGCAGAGCTCGGGATCACACGTGTCGTCCGTCGAGAAGCAGATCGGGTCGACCGGCTCCTGGCCGCTCGTGACCTGCGCCTGGAGCAACGTGGGTGTGCTTCCATAGAGGGGCACGCCGCTGCCGGGCTCCTGGTACATCGCCATCGAGGTGACCGTGCTCGAGAGGACGGCCGGCGCGTTCGCCGTCACCTGCGCGATGAACCGCGAACTCCTGAGGTCGGCCGCGAAGCTCGACAGCTCGAGCGGCGCGAACGAGCCGCCGATGGCGATCGCCTGCCCGTCTTGCATGTTCACCTCCCGCGTCGAGAACGACGCTTCCGCCGCCTCGTAGGTGAACGAGGACCAGGGATCGTGCGGGTCCGCCTGCTCCGGCGGCGAGCCGACCTGGTGCTGGACGAGCTGGGTGACGTGCAGCACATCGCCCCGGGAACCGTCGACCAGCGGCCGCTCGCCGTCGTGCGACGCCGGGAAGACCTTCGCCTTCCAGTTGAACGCCCAGCCCGAGCAGGCCGTGTCCCCGTCGGCGGGCGCGCCTTTCGTCCCCTCCTCCGGGACGAGCGAGGCCATCGCGTCGACATTGAAGCTGTAGAGCTCGAGCCTGTCCTGGAGCGGCTGGACCACCGCGCCCTCCGCGTCGAAGCTGAGCTGGTGCCAGGGCCCGAGCCCGTCCGCGGTGAGCGCAGCCTCGGTGTCCTGCGTCGCATTGCTGTTGTCGGGCCGCCCGGAGTACGCGCGACCGAAATCGATGGTGCGCGCCGTCGCCTGCAGCATCGCGCGGCCCTTCGGCGCGTTCGTCGCGCGCTCGTCCGGCGCGGTGGTCGTCACGATCCAGTACTCGCCCTCGGGCACCGCCGGGATCTCCCAGCGCGAGCCGTCGGCCGACAGCGCGCCCGGGAACGTCCGCACCGCGCCGTCCGCGGCGATCACCTGGGCCTCGACGGACTCGTACTCCGACATGTCCCGGCTCACGGTGATGTCGCCGCCCTCGGTGACGTACCGATCGGTCAGGCCGAGGACCACGCCCTCGAACGGCTCTCCGTCATCTCCACATCCCGGCAGGGCCGCAAGGATCGCTATCACCAGCACTGAAGAGTGAAGAGTCCACGTGCGCATCGTCCCAGTAGACGAAAGCGTGCGGAAGCAGCGCAAGTGAAAAATTCCGCCCGACGCGTTTCTCTCGGAGGCGCGCTCGCGGCCAGGCGCGCTCGCCGCGGCCGCTCACGCGGCGACGAGCATCCGTTCGCCGTCGCGCCGCGCCGCCGCCCACGTCTCGTCCCAGGCGGCGTCGGCCTCGGCGCGCCGGAGCCGGCCGAAGGCCTGCACCTCCTTTCGCTCGCCCTCCACCTCCACGTCGTCCGCCGGCGGCGCCGGCGCCGGCCCGGTCATCGCGTCACCGACCGCCTCGCGCACCTCGCGCCCGCCCTCGGCCAGGCAGTAGGCGAGCACGCGCCACCCGAGCTCGGCGTGCAGCGCCTCGTCGCGGGCGATCTCGCCGAGCGCCACGCGCACGCCCTCGTCCCTCGCCCCCGCGAGCGACCGGCGCGCCCGGGCCGCCGCCGCTCCCTCGCCGAGACAGCCGTCGTGCCACGCCTCGAGCGCCATCCGCACGAGCGCCGCCTGCCGGTCCGCGTCGCGCGCCGCCGGAGGCGGGAGAAGCGCCGGCCTGAGGCGCCACCCCGCGAGTTCGCTCGCGATCTCGCTGCACCGCGCCGTGTGGCGCACCTCGTCGCCGAGCGCGCCGAGCGCCCGCGCCACGAGCGACGCGGGCGCGCCGACCGCCGCGAGGTCCCGCGTGAGGGCGAGGAACGCCGGGATCGAGCCGCACTCGGCCCGCGCGCTGTCCAGCCACGCCCCCGCGAGCGCCGCCCGGGTCGCGCGATCGAGCCGCGCCGGGCGCGACGCAGCGGGGCCCAGCCCGAGCACCGGCGGGAGCACGACGCCATCGGCCGTGCGCAGCGGCCGGCCGTCGACGCCATGGAACCGCTCTCCGAAAGGCCGGTTGGCGCGGACACCCATGCCAAACATCCCCTCGGGGACGTACAGCTCGCCCGACACCGGAATGACCGCGCGCGCCGAAAAATCGACGACCACCGGCTCGAACAGGCTGGCCATCGCGCCGACGTGGAGGCCGTGCTGCGCCGGGAACTCGTCGCTGATGCGGGTGCGGTACGTCCAGCCGAGCTCACCGGCGATGCTGCAGGCGACGACCTGGTCGGAGTTGCCCGAGGTATCGCCGCCGCCGTGGCTGCCGATCGCGAAGCGGCCGGCAGAAAAATCGAGCCATGTCGCCTGCGCGAACGGACCGAATCCCATGTGACCCGAGTCGAAGACTCCGGCGAAGCTGCCCTCCATGAGGAACGTCGCACGGAGGTCGGCGCCAAGACCGAAGGCGAGCTTCTGGCCGAAGGAGACCGACACGGAGAGCCCGACCGACATGGCAAAAGCATCGTCCTCGGCGCGCGCCTGGCCGGGCAGCGAGACGAGGGCGGCGACACCGAGGGCGGCGAGCGTGGGCGGGAGCGCGCGGGAACGAGAGGACATGGAACCTCCGTAAGCCAAAAGGGGGACCAAGAATCAAACTCGGCTCCAAATTTACCAGAGGGCGCGAACCGGCACGACCGCGTTGGATGACGGAAAGCGGCTCTGGAGGGCGGGAGCACGCGCCGCGCGCGGTCCGTTCGGAGCTCCATGTCGCCGTGCGACCGACGGCGAGCGAGCTCGTGGCGGAAGGTGTCACGCGCAACAGAGCGCGACCTTCCGAGCGGAACATCACATCCAGGAGCCCGCGAAAAAGATTGACCCTCCATCCCGCGGCGTCGCCACATATCCATCTGGGTGTTGCAAAAAATTTGCCGAATTGAGAAATTCCCCTCGCCAGGCGGATGGGACACCAGCACCCTCAGCTGGGTTGTGGGCCCCCTGTCTCTCGCCTGCTCGACCTTGGGGGTGCGGCTGGCAGCAACGATACGTCGGGCTCGGGAGGCGCAAGGCGGTGGGCTCCACGGCGATCGGCGCCCTCCCATGCCAGTGAGCCTCGCCGCACCGCGGCGCGGCTGCCCTCCTGCTTAACACGAGAAAGGAAACGGAGACCATGACACGCACTTATCGCCACTTGCTGCTGCCTCTGACCCTCGCGCTCTTCTCCCACGTGGTCGGCTGCGGTTCAGACTCGGATGCGGGCACCTCGAGCGACGGCTCGACCACCTCCGGCGGCAGCACCACCTCATCCACCTCCGGCGGCAGCACCACCTCGTCCACCTCGGGCGGCGGCGCCACCTCATCCACCTCGACCGGCGACACCACCTCGTCCACCTCGACCGGCGACACCACCTCATCCACCTCGACCGGCGACACCACCTCATCCACCTCGACCGGCGACACCACCTCGTCCACCTCAGGCGGCGGGACGACCGAGAAATTCAGCTTCTTCGTGACCAGCCTCGCCGCCATGCGGGAGCTGTCGGGCTCCCAGGACGGCTTCGGGGGCGACCTCCGCTTCGGGGAGACAGGGCCGGGCGCCGGTCTCCGCGGCGCGGACAAGATCTGCGCGACGATCGCCGAGAAGAGCCTCCCGGGCGCGGGAAGCAAGATGTGGCGCGCGTTCCTGAGCGCCACGGCAGGCGAGGACGGGAAGCAGGTCAACGCGATCGACCGGATCGGCGAGGGGCCCTGGTACGACCGGCTCGGCCGGCTGGTCGCGAACGAGAAGGCGGAGCTGCTCAACACGCGCCCCAGCGGGGCCGACGCGGCGATCATGAACGATCTGCCGAACGAGGACGGCGTCCCCAACCACCAGCCCGACCCGGCCCAACCCGAGGTCGACAACCACGACACCCTGACGGGCTCCAACCCCCAGGGGCAGCTCCAGGGCGCCAACGCGACGTGCAAGGACTGGACGGCCAAGACGGGAGACAGGGCCGAGGGGACACCGCAGGTTGGACACTCGTGGCCAAGGGGAACCGGCGGCGGACCCGGCGGGGGCGGGGGCTGGGCCCACTGGATAACGGTCCACAATGCACCGGGGTGCGCGCCGGGGGTCAATCTCGTGGACGCGGGAGGCCCCGCGCCGGGCTCGAACACCGTCGGCGGCGGCGGCGGCTACGGCGGGATCTACTGCTTCGCCCTGACGCCCTGACGCAGGCAACCCGGCGCGCGCCGCCTCCCGGCCGACAACGCCATGAGCCGACCCGAGCTGCCGGCCGAACGACGAGCTCGTCGAGCTCACCGCGAGGCCGTCGCGCTGGATCGGGCACCCCTCCTCCCGGCGTCAGCGACCGCCGAAGCCGGGAGCGAACAGGGCCGTCATCCGATCCGGGCGGCTGGCGCCGAGGCGGACCATCGCGTCGTCGGCCGTCCGGACGAGCGCGCGGCCCTCATCGCCGCCAAGCACCTCCCCTAGCCGCCTGCGCGCCGCCGCGGCGCTCAGCGCGACCTCGCACGCGTCGAACCCGGCGATCGCCGCCTCCAGGTGCGTGCGCGCGAGCGCCGCGTCGCCGCGCGTCCAGGCGACGGCGGCCAGCGTGAGCCACGCCTGGGCGCTCGCCCAGCCCACCCGCTCCCGCAGGAGCGCGCCGGCCACGCGCTCGGCGATGCGCAGCAGCGGGGCCGGATCCGCCGCGCTTACGACCGCGTCGAGCGCCGCCCGCCCGCGCAGCTCGATCGCGCCGATCCGCATCGGGCTCATGCGCAGGTACGTGGAGGCCTCGACCGCCGGCCACGCGGCCGTCAGCCGGCGCCACGCGGCGCCTGGGTCCTCGCAGTACAGATCGATGAGCACGTCCGCAAAGAGCCCGAAGAAGTGCTGCAGCTGGAACCCCTGCTGCCGCCACGCCGCGAGCGCCTCCGCGAGATCCGCGCGCGCCCGCGCCGGATCGTCCGCCGCGAGCGCGACGAGGCTGTGGCCCCCCGTGACCGTGCGCAGCGACGTGACGGCATACCTGTCGCCGCGCGCCTCCGCTTCCTTGATCCACGTGGGGAGGCGCTGGGCGAGCCCCCTCAGATCGCCGAGCTTGCCGAGCCCGATCATGCAGATGGTCTGCGCCGTGCCGATCTCCCAGGCCACCCCGGTGCACCGCTCGCGGAAGATGCGCTCTGCCTCCTCGGCGTGCATCACCGTCTCTCGAAATGACGTCTCGTGAGCGGCGATCGCCCGCTGGATCCGGAGGACGCCCTCGACGCGCGCGTCGGCGGAGCGCTGGAGGAGCGGCGTCACCGCGGCGAGGGCGCGCTCCACGGAGCTGCCCGCCGGCTTGCCGATGATCGACGCGAACAGCGCCATGAACGCGAGCCCGAGCGCGACGCGCCCCGGCTCCCTCGCGGCCAGCGCGAGGAGGATGTGCTGCGCGTGAAAGCCCACCGCGCGCACCGGATCGACCGCGCAGAACCCGAGAAACGCAGAGAAGCAGACGTCGACGCGGCGAAGCTCGTCGGGATCGATCTGGCTCGCGTCGCGCTCCTTGAACCCGAAGCCGCGCAGGGCGAGCCGCGTCCGGTGAACGAGCGCCGCGGCGAGGGCGCGGCGCTTCGTCTCGGGGTAACGCAGGCCCGTCTCGGAGAGCACCTCCCGGAGCACCGCGACGCCCTCTTCCGTGTGACCGCTCGTCAGGAGCTGCTCGGCCGCGAGGCGCTTGCAGTCGAGGACGACCGAGCGCGCCGCGGCGCCTCGCGCGGCGTCCGCCGCGCCGAGGTAGGCGCGGGCGGCGTCGGCGCCGCGGCCCGCGTTCGCGAGCGCATGGCCGAGCTGCACGAGGAGCCCGTGCCGGCGCTCGCTGCCCGCCGGCGCGCAGTCGAGCGAGAGCTGGTAGAGCCGCGCCGCGTTCTCGAAGGCGAGCGCAGCGGCGGCCCTGTCCGCCGCCTCCGCGGCGTACGCGCCCGCCCTGTCGAGATCGCCCGCGCCATGGAAGTGACGCGCGATCTGCTCGGGATCGGCGCGCCCCAGGGCCGCGAGCTCCTCGCCGAGGCGGCGGTGATGGTCCTTGAGCCGGGACGGCTCGATCTGGCCGGACGCCGCCTCGCGCACCCGATCGTGGTACGCCTCGACAGGATCGGCCTCCTCGAGCCCGCCGGTGCGGACCAGGTGCCATGTCCGCAAGGCGTGCAGCGCCGGCGCGGTGTCCCCCTGCAATCCGGCGGCCCTGAGCGCGACGCGCTGCTCGATGGGGAGCCCCGCGACGGCGATCACCTCGAGGAGCCGCCGGGCGTCCGCCGGCAGATCCGCGAACCTCGCCAGGAGCAGCGCCTCCAGCGACACCGGCGGCGCCGGGGAACAGGCGTCCTCGTGCCCCGGGTGAACCGGCGCTGCGCGGCCCAGGTGGAGCGCGAGCTCCGCCAGGAAGAAGGGGCTGCCCTCGGACTCGCGGGCGATCTCCGACGCCTTGTGCGAGGGGCCGTGGCCGCCCAGGAGCGAGCGAGCCAGCGACTCCGCTTCTTCACGAACGAGCGGGCCGAGGCAGAGCTTCCGGTGCTCGGTGGCCCCCGTCCACCCGGGCGCCGGAGCGCCGAAGAGCTCCCGCAGGAATGGACTCGATGCCTCGTCCTCGGACCGATACACGCCGAGCATCAGCATCGAGGGCGGGTCGGGCGGGCCGAGGAGGTCGGCGAGGAGCAGCGCGCTGTCGCGGTCGCCCCACTGCAGATCGTCGATGGACACGACGAGCGGCCCCTTGTCGGCGAGCGCCGACAGGAGCTCCTTGAGCGCTCGAAACGCGCGGAACCGGAGCTCCTGGGCGTCGTGGATCTCGAAGGCGCGGCGCGGGACGTCCTCGATGGCCGCGACGACGCGCAGGGCCGGGAACACGCGCACGAGCTCGTGGATCCCGCGCGGCAGGAGGCCCGCGGCCTCGGACCGCGGCAGCCGCTTGAGATGGCGGCTGAGGGCGTCCAGCGCGCTGTCAAAGGCCTTGAACGGGACGGACTCGCGCTCATAACACCGGCCCGCCAGGACCACCGCGGCCCGGCGGCCGCGCAAATCGTCGAGGAAATGCTCGACCAGCGCCGACTTGCCCATGCCGGAGCGACCATGGACGTAGACCGCCACCGGGCGGCCAGCTCGCGCCTCGTCGAACGCTTCCTGGAGCGCTCGCAGCTGCTCGCCGCGTCCCATGAACAGCGCGCGAGGGAGCGGCGTCGGCGCCTCGCCGCCTGGCGGCGGAGCGCCGGGCCGGGGAGCGGCGCCCGGCGCAGCCGCGAGGGCGACCGCCGCCTCGCGGAGGACGCGCAGCGCGTCCGCGCCCGTGGCCCGCGCGCGCGGGTCGCGCTGGAGGAGCTGCAGGCACAGATCGCTCAGCGGCCGAGGTGCGTCCGGCGCGATGAGGTGAGGCGGCGGCGGCTCGCCGAACGCCTTGGCCTCGACGATGTCGAAGAGACTGCCGCTGAAGGGCGCGCGGCCGGTGAGCGATTCGTAGAGGATCACGCCGACCGCGTACCAGTCCGCGGCGGCGGACGGCTCTCCACGCATGTGCTCCGGCGCCATGTAGATGGGCGTCCCGGCGACCGGGGCGTCTGTCTCGGCGGTCGCGAGCGCCGTCCTGTGAGCGCCGGTGTCGCGTGCGATGCCGAAGTCCAGCACGACCACCCGTCCGCTCTGGTCCACGAGCACGTTCGACGGCTTGAGATCCAGGTGCAGCTTGCCCGCGCCGTGCAGCGCCTCGACGGCGTGCACCAGCTGCTCGAGCGCCTGGCAGAGGCGCGCGACGTCGACCTTGGACTGTGACGCGGGCTCGCCGCCGGAGGCCGTCGGCGCCGCGCCGTCGGCGCGGGGCGAGGGCGCGCGGCCGTCGAGGTCCGCCTGACAGGTCGTGGCCGCCGCGGGGGAAGTCCGCTCCGGGACATGCGCCGGGGCGGCGAGCTCGCCCCCGCGGACGTACCTGGTGAAGCTCACGCCGGAGACGAGCTCCATCGTGAAGAACCAGCGCCCCTGCGCGGAGATGAGCTCGTAAAGCGTCACCAGGTTCGGATGGGCGATGTCCGCGATCGCGCGGAACTCGCTCTTGAGACGGAGGATGTCGGCGGCCTCCATCCGGAGCAGCGTCTTGAGCGCCACATCGGCGCAGCGAAGCCGATCGTGAGCATGGTAAACGACCCCCATGCCGCCCGCACCGAGGCGGGCGCGGATCTCGAAGCGGTCCGTGCCGCAGAACCCCTCGGCGGCCGGACCGTCAGCGACGCTGTCCATCTGAGCTGTCCATCTGACCCGTCCCTGCCTCCGCGACGCGCCATCCTAAACAGCGCGCCCGCCGCGCGCCAGAGCGCCCGCGCCCGCGGCGATGAAGGCAGCCGACGCGGCGTGCGCTGTCGGCTCAGCGCTCCGGACGGGCGGGCTGAATCAAGGAGAGAGGGGGAGACGCCGTCCGCTGGCGTCCCCGTGGAGCAGGCTCCGCGATCAGTTACACGGCCCGAGGTCGGCCCACTCGGCCGGGCACCAGAACGTCGGGTTGCTGGGCGGGCACTCCGGGTGCGACCACCAGATCTGCTGGGTCGCCGACCAGAGATGGCCGCCGTTGGTGACCAGCGTGGAGGGCGTATACACCTGCCCCGACGACCACGCGGGCGCGTTGCTGCAGTCGTTCGGGGGCACGGTCGATGACGTGCAGGCTTCCCAGGTCGACGGCGACGCGCTGAGGTTCTTGTTCTGGTAGACGTAGGGCGCGGCGTCGTGGAACGACCAGGTGCTCGCGCCCGACATGTTCTGCCAGGCGCCCGAGGTCGTCTTCACCTGCTGGCGAAGCATCTTGATGGGCGCCTCGCAGGAGACCTGCGGCTCGGGGTACTGCGGGCCCACGTCGGCGAAATGCTCGATGTCGTGCGCGTACATCTCGACGGTGCTGCGCGCGTCCTGGGCGAGGAACTGCCAGCCGGCGCCGTTCTTCATGTCGACATAGAGGCAGAGCTGGGCGCCGGTCACGCTCGCGACGCGCTCGGGCGTGCACCACTCGTACTTGAAGACGACCTGCTGCCCAGGCTGCAGGCCGCCGAGCGAGCCGCCGCAGGTGCCCCCCGAGCCCCACTGGGTGTTGCAGCTCGGATGATTCCCCGTAACACCGTTGTCATCTCCGAAGTAGTAGACGAACCATCCATCGGGGCTGTGGTAAATGCCGGACTCCAGATTGTAGTACCACTGCCCCACCGCGGTCCAGGCCGTGGACGCGTTCAGGAGCTGGGGTACCTGCCACTCGACGAGCCAGCCGCGGGTGTCTCCGACGTTGCCCGTGTAGCTGCTCGTCAGATCGTAAGTTCCGCGCTGGCTCGCCACCCCGAGGCTCTCCTCTTCGTCCGCGCCGGCACCGGCTGTGCATGCGGCGGCGCCGAGGGCTCCGAGGAGCAGCAGCGCCGCGCCGATTCGCGGCAGGGCAGCGCGTGACGGACGGAGAGAACAGGGTTGCTTCGACAGATTGCTCTTCTCGATCATAAGGATTCTCCTGAGAGCGAGGTTTTCCCCCGCGGCGGTGAATAGCGCAGTCCCTGGCCGCCCACCGTTAAGACGTGTTAAGCCGAACGACGTGATTCAGGGGTGGGCGCTGAGCGCGCGGGGCCGTTCGCGGGGTAGGTCGATGCGCTTGTGGCGACGTGGAGAGCTGCTCAGCCCGCCACTGCGTCGATGATCTGACGCGGTCCGGTCACGGCAGCTCGAGGCCGAGGCCGAGGTCGAGGATCGCCGACACCGGTGACGCACGGAAGACGTCGCGCCGCTCCCCCGCCTCGTCCGTGTAAAAGTACCCATCGCGCGCGAGCGGCACCGCGATCCCGAGCCCGACGGCCCCGAACAGCGGGCCCACGAAGCGCCGCCGCACGCGCGTGTCGAGGCTCAGATCGAACACGAGCCGCTCGTGGCGGAACCTGCTCTGCACCGCCGGTCCCTCGACGCGCAGCGATCCGACCATCGCGCCGGCGCAGCCCGAGAGCGCCGTCCCGCCGCGCGCGATCTCGACGGGGCACACGGACAGCCTCCCGTACGCGAGCGAAAACGCGGGCGATCCGGGCACCTCGCCCGCGACCGAACTCTTCCACAGCGCGCCGCCCAGCGCGAACCCCGGCCCGCGCGGCGGCGTCGCGTGCGCGCGGACCCCGACCCCGACGTTCGCGGGCCCAGGCGTGAGCCCGAGCCCGCCCATCGCCTCCACAGCGCCTCCCACCCGCCAGGGAGCGCTCGGCGCCGCTGGAGCCGGCGGACACGCCGGAGGCAGGGCAGCTTTCGTCGCGATGGAGGGCCGCGGGGCAGGCTGCGCCGCTGCGCCCGCGCCCGGCGCGCCCCCGGCGGTGGCCGCGGCCGCGCCGACCGCGCCGCCGGGGGGCACGAGCGCGGCGTCCGGGTCGACGAGCAATGCGATCACGAGCTCGAGCTGCTCGTCGATCGCCCGGCAATCGACCTGCCCGGCCTCGATCTCCCGCGACCCGATCGCCGCCCCTCCCTCGCCGAACACCCGGATCGTCGCCCGCCACACGCCGGCCTCCTGCGAGCGCTCGATCCGCCCCTCGATGGCCATCTCTCCGCGGGTGGGCGGCACGAACGCCCCGCGCCCGAGCCGCCGCTCCACGGCCTGCGCGAGCGTCCGCGCGTCGATGCACGCCTCGGCCCCTGGCATCCTCACCCACGCGAGCGACGAGGCGCGCGGGGCCGCACCTGCGGGACGATCGAAGCTGCCCAGCGCGGCCCCGACGAGGAGCGCAAGCGCCGCGGATCTCATGCGGCAGCTTATCCAGGCGATCGCCGACGCCGTCAAGCGCCGGACGCATCGCGTCCGCGAGAGCGAGCGCCGCAGAACATCGCTGTCACAAGGCACCGAGACAGCAGCTACCCGGACCTTGGCTTGAAATACCCTACGAAGCCGGCGTCGCCGAGCGCCCCAGCGGCCGATGCGGTCTACCCCCCGGGAGACATCGATTCGGCCGAAAGCCCGCTCATCGGCGCGCCGTCTCCCATTCTGGGCTGCTCAGGAAGTACGTATCGTAGAGCTCCTGCACGTCGCGCAAGGTCTCGGGCGGCTCCTCGCCGTACGCGATACGCGTCAACTTGCGAAAGTAGTCGAAGCGCTCGACCCCTGGCGTGATGACGACAAGGAGCTCTGCGCCCTTGCCGCGCGCGGCGGCGAACGCGTGGGCGACCCGCGGAGGGACCACGAGGAGATCGCCCTTCTCGGCCGTCACGATGTCGCTCCCCGAGAGGACCTGCACGGCGCCGTCGAGCACATAGAACATCTCGGCCGAGGCGTCGTGACGATGGGGCCGCGCGCCGTCCGCGTCCTTCGCGAGCGTCACACGCACGGTGGAGAGGGCTCCGCCCGTCGCGCTGCTGTCCGCGAGGAGCTGGATCCGCGCGGCGGGAGAGCCGACGATCTCAGCGTCAGCGCCACGGACGACGACCGACCGATCGAAACAAGGCTGGATGATCGACATGCCGCCCAGTGAAGCACCCGTGGGCCGAGCGCTCACCTGGAAAAGCGTACGGAGCGCGCCCGCAGCCGGGGCGCCCCATGCGCTGCGTTCCGCGCCGCCGACGGGAGGCGGCGCCTGCTCAGGTGAGCGGCAGGGCGCCCCCGGTGTTCAGGACGCCCTCGCCGAAGCTCTTGACGTCCTCGAAGCCCATGTAGTGGAAGCAGCTCACGAGCATGTCGGCGAAGGAGCGATCGCCGCGGAAATCCATCAGCCGACC
The DNA here is from genome assembly GCF_051524395.1 of Sorangium sp. So ce117. NCBI lineage: Bacteria > Pseudomonadati > Myxococcota > Polyangiales > Polyangiaceae > Sorangium > Sorangium sp. So ce117. The sequence goes on along the minus strand of NZ_CP150309.1, from coordinate 1,064,686 downwards.
GCGCCGGAAGTGGTCGTGGGCCTTGCCCGCGAAGACGACCAGGCTGTCCTCGATGCTGTGGCTGTCGCCCTGCCCGAGCTCGTTCCAGTGCACGACGAGCGTATGATCCCAGAGCGTGCCGTCGCCGTCGCTCGTGTTCTTCAAGATCTCGTAGAGCTTCGTGTTCTGCTCCCAGAGGTGCCTGTGGATCTTGCGCACCTTGGCGAACGAGTCGTCGTCGCTGTTGTGCGAGATGTCGTGGTGCCCATCGCTGAGGCCCAGGTTCGAGTAGACGCGGTTGCTGGTGTTGCCGCTCCAGTTGAAATGCACCACGCGCGTCAGATCGCAGGCGAACGCGAGGGCGCTGATCTTGAAGAACAGCTCGCCCATGATCGCGTGGTTCTCGTCGGCGTAGGGGTTGATCCTCTCGCCGAGCGGGGTCTGCACGCAGGCGGCCGCGCCGTTGCCGGCCTGGAGCGCGCGCTCGACGTCGCGCATCGCGTCGAGGTGCTGCTGGATCTTGGCGCGGTCCTCGGCGCCGACCCGGGTGAGGAGGGAGTTGCCCTCTTCGCGCACCAGATCGATGGCCGACTGCTTCTTCGCCAGGCGCCTCAGCACCTCTTGCTGCGCGCCCCCGTCGCCGGGCATGGCGGCGAAGATCCGGGCGTAGGCCTCGTACGGGTCGGTCTCCGGCGGGATCGGGTTCTGATCGCCCGCGGGCCCCGCGTGGGAGTGCGTGTTCCAGATGTCGTTCCACTTGTCCCCGACGCGGTACACGAGGTGCCGGTGCGCGACGCTCTCGTTGGCTTCCAGCACGCGACCGCCGATCGCATAGTCGGCGCTCGGCCCCTCCACGTAACCGATGGTGGTCTCGGTGCCGCCGATGGGGAACGACCCGGTGCCGGACTTCCACGGAGCGAGCGAGCTGCCGCCCTGCTGGTGGTTGTCGGCCCGCTCGGACTCCGGCAGATCGTAGAAGCGCTTGTGCAGGTTGTTGAGAAAGAGGAGATCCTCGCGGTACGGCTCGAGCGGGGCGAGGAACTCGCCGAGCTGAAAGCTCGTCTCGCCGCGGGCGTCGAAGCGCCTCTCCGTCTCATCGCCGTTCGCCTGGAACACGAACATGATACGGCGCGGGGACGGCGTCGTCTGGGCTCGCGCGCGGCTCGAACGCATCGCATCGAGGAACGGGAGCGCGAGCGCAACTCCGGATGCGCCACGCAGGAAGGTACGGCGGCTCAGAGGTTTCATTGTTTCTCCGGGACGATGACGGGGCGGTAGCGGAAGGCGTCGGTCTGCGTGAGCGCGACCAGGAGCTCGGACAGGCTGTAACCGCTGTCCTTGAACGCGAGCGAGAGCGACGCCATCGAGCAGCGATCGGCGTCTGTCTTGTCGCGACCGTAGAAGAAGCGGAAATTTTGCAGCACGTAGCAGGCGCGCGCCTCCTCGCTCTGCGCGAGGCGCTGGCCCAGCTCGGCGGCGTTCGCCACAGGGCCGTTGACGTCGCGCGTGCTCGAGATGGCGCTCGAGGTGTCGATCGGCCTGCCGGCCTCGTCCGTGGCGCGGGGGCGGCCCACGGCGTCGAACGACTCGAACACAACGCCGATGGGATCCATCAGCGCGTGGCACCCCGCGCAGCTCGGCTCGGTGCGGTGGAGCTCGAGGCGCTCGCGCTGCGAGAGCCCCTCTCCCAGGCCCTCGAGATCGAGCTTCACGTCGTTGGGCGGCGCGGGCACGATCTGGCACAGGAGATCGGTGCGCACCTTGAGGCCGCGGCGGACGATCGAGGTGCGCGTCGCCTTGTCGCGCGTGAGCATCATGCCCTGGGTCAGCACGCCCGAGCGGCCAGGCATGTCGACCTTGATGAAATCGTCGCCGCTCACCCCGCTCACGCCGTAGTGCTGCGCGAGCGCGCCGTTCACGAAGCTGTAGTCGGCGGCGAAGAGGTCGTCGAGCGAGCCGCTCGGGCTCGCGAGCAGGTCCTGCACGAACGCGCGCGTCTCCTCTCGCAGCAAGGCGGGCAGGTCGCGCGAGAGGTCCGGATACACCTCCGGATCGCGGTTCATGCTGCTCAGCATGTCGGTGTCGAGCCACTGGTCGAAGTACTCGAGCAAGCGCTCGGCCCTGGGATCGGCCAGCATGCGCCGCACCTGGGCTTCGAGCTGCTCCGGCGTGCCGAGCTCGTCCGCCTCCGCCGCCCGCGTGAGCTCCTCGTCCGGCTGCGACTGCCAGACCAGGTACGAGAGCCGCGAGGCCATCTCGTGCGGCGTGGGCTCGGTGACGTCCCCCGTGCTCGCCTGGCCGAGCTCGACGCGATAGAGCACGTTCGGCGACTGCAGCATGCTGAAGACAACCCACTCGATGCCGTCGTCGAAGGTGTACCCGTCCGATCCTGCGGTGAAGCGCTCCTCGTAACTCTGGACCTCGGCTTCCGTGAGCGGCCGGCGGTACGCCCTGGCGCCGAAGGTGCGGATGAAGTCGCGCGCGCACTCGATCTCGCCGATCTCCTCCGGATCGCAGGAGACGAGGCCCGAAGCGTGGGCCGCGACAGCGGCGACCTCCTCCGCGGCGTCGAGGAACTTCTGCGCGACGAGCGAGCCGACGTTCAAGAAGCTCGCGTTGTTGCGGAAGCCGAGCGACTCGGACTCGTTCGGAAATGTGGCGACCACCTTGTCGACGGCGGAGGCCACGCCCGGGACGCCGGAGAAGAGATCCTTCACCGTGTTGGCGTACTCGTAATTGCTGAGACGGCGGAGCGGCGCCGTACCGGGCCTCGGCGTCTGGCAGAACGCCGAATCCAGCACGTCTTCCGGGGGCTCCACGATCCCGGGCTCGTCCCCGCCGGGGCCCGTGCCAGGCCCCGTGGACTGGCCGGGCCCGCCGATCTGGCCGTTGCAAGCCGCGACGAACGCGAGCAAGAGCGGCGCAGCGTACCTGAGTTGTGAGCCGAAAAGCTCGAGAGGCCAGCGATGCGTGTTTTGCTCGGGGTTCACCGTGTTCTCCACGCCGCGCCCGAAGGAAGGCACGAGTTGGTGCGAGCGCCGACCACATGGATCGGCACCTGCACGGGTTCCCGACGCTGCGACTCAACAGCGCCGATTTGATATTATGTACCAGAACCTGTCCCGTCCGGCTCACGGCAGAGGTCGATTGCGAACACTTTTGTGCCCCAACGACCCACCAACCCACCCATTTTATCTACTGCCGTCGCGTTTTTGAACCTCGACGGTAGCTGCGCGCGGCGCCTCGCCGCACAGCACTGCCGAGAGCAGATAGTTCAACTATCAACGATTTTGACGCCTGGACGACGGCGTGGTCCAGGATCACCTCGGCGCGTCTCGCTGAGCGCGCGCGATCCCAGCGCCGCGCCGCCGAGGGGCCTCCCCTCACGCGATCACCTGTAGAAGCCGACATCGTCGATGTAGACGTCGAACTCCTCGCCTTGCACGAACCCGAACTCGATCGCGAAGAGCCCTGTGAGGTCGATGGCATCGGCCGTGGGTTCGGCGCCCTCGCCGCCGCGCGCGAACTGCTCGAAGGGGATCACGACCTGGGCCCACGCCGTGCCGAGGCGCGCGTTGAAGGACCAGTCGTCGAAGCACGGATTGGCCACGTCCTCTCCCGATTCATCGCAGATGCCGCCCGCGGGGTCGGAGGTCTTGTCCGTGATGTTGACCTTCATGGTCGTCGCCGCGCTCGCTTTGCCGAGCTTGGCCCAGAACACGATACCGCTGTACGCCGACGCGTCGTAGGCGAGCAGACCCCCGTCGGGGCCGTTCAGGGCGAAGCCGAACCCGGCGCCCCACTCGGTGAAGCCGGATCCGAACGAGTGCATCGCCATCGTGCTCTCGCCGCGCGGCTCCGCGAGCGCCTCCGGGATGAACCCGACGGGATTCTCTTCCGTGTAGACCGGGGGAGTCTGCGTGCCCGTCCCATCATTGAAGCTGTACCAGTAGCCGACCCTGCCACCCGCCTCATCGATGGCGCTGTCGCCGTCTTCCATGTCGTCGATCAGCTCGACGTCGGCGGGGACGACCACCTCGCCCCCGCCCGCGCCCGCGCCGGCCTCACCACCCGCGCCCGCCTCGCCGCCCGCTCCTTCCACCAGGTGGTAGCCGTCGTCCAGCCCCACGAGCGTGGTGCATCCACCGGCTGTGAGCGTCCACGCCGCGCACATCCATGCTGCACGCCTCTTCGCCATATCTTCTCCTACCACCACCCCGCGGGCGCGGTCCACCGCGGCCCCCGCCGCAGCCTTGGCACCCCGAAAAGGCTGCAACGGCCGCCGGCGTTGGACGGATCTCCCCTACGGCGCGGGGGGACACCCGGGACTTGCGGCGCAGCGCCGATCCGTGAGACCTTCTGTGCGTGAGTTCACCCAGAGCGCCTGAATCGACAGACCTGGTCGTCGAAGATGTAAGGCGCAGCCTGGACGCTGCCCGCGAGGAGCTGTCGGCTGCAGCCGCTGCGCTCTCCGGAAAACGCGGAGACGGGGGATGGGCACGTTACCGAACCGCGCACGACAAGTGCATCTCGCTCGAGCGAGATCTCGCCCGCGCGACCGGGGAGGAGTGTGCCGTCGAGATCCCCTGGCAGCATCCTTGGGATGTCGGCGCCCCACTCCCGCATGTTCTCTCGTCGAGCTCCAGAACTCTCGTCGTCTACAACATGCGCGAACCTGACCCCGCGTGGGACGGCTCGTATGCGACCGTGGTCGATCCCACCAGCGCCGACCTGCGCCTGATCGCCATCGTCGAATTCGAGCGATGCCTCGCCCACAAGTTCGGTTCACCGAATGACGAGGTGCTCCACGGACATCCCCTGCACGGCCGCGGGCTGGTGGCGTATGCTGCGCACATCGTCGAGAGGTCTCGATGGATCGCCGAGCTGATGAAGATCAACTCGGTTCACAGCGAGTACGATCCAGATTGGTGGAAGCAGTATCGACACTACTTGCTTGCCTTCCACGACGAGACGTTCGAGTGCATCGCCCGGGGTCATTCACTCAAGCAGACGATGTCGTCGTTCCCCGAAGCGCTCCACTCGTGCACAAGGAGCATCCTGGCGTGACGTCGCCGCCCGACAAGCTGCTGAAGCAAACGCCGCGGCTCGATAGCGGCACGTCGGGCAGATCTGGGTCACTCCCATGGCCATAGACTTCAGAGATTTCGCCATGCTCGTGTCGCTCGACGCCCAGGGCCGCCTCGTTGACCGGTTCGAGCTGGTCATTCCGCTGGAGACGACACGCTCGTGCTTCTCACGCCCACCTGATTTCGAAGGTGGATCGGTCGTCTCGTGGGGCGCGCTGACCCCGGAGGAGGCAGAAGACCTCGTCGCCCACGACGCCGATCCCGAGCATCGATCGGAGACCCTTGATCTCGTGCGAGAGCTCTTCGCGGCAGGCGCCTCGACCCGCGTGAGCCTCTACTACGCCGACTCGAACCATGCCTACCGACCTTGACCTGCTCATCGTGGACCCAGACAACGCTGCCGTTGTTTGTAGCCGCTCCCTCGGCGGCAACTTGACGCTCGAGCGCGCTCGACAGGTCCTCGGGCGGGAGCCTGCTACGCGGATGCCAGGCCTGGAAGCCTGGAGCGGCGTATCGCCCGATGAGCTCCGGCAGATCTCCAGCGCGAGCTACGCCCATGGCGCGGATCCAGCGGAGATCGACGTCATCGCGCAGCGCTTCCCATCCCCAAGGTATCTCTGGATCCTGGTGAGGGATTTCTAGCGCTGCCGTCGCGATACGGGCCTTGTGCCACACACGAGGAGCCCCATGGCGATGCCGCGGTTCGCCCTCGCGCGCCAAGCGCTGCGCGTATTCCGGCGGTCGCTCGGCGTGACGAGGCAGAGGTTGCGGCGAAATTCTATCCTGGGCGTTCGAGGGTCCCGGCGACGATCGTGCACCGGGCCAAATACGGACAATATGTAGTTTATGGAGTTCTGTCGATTTCCTCGGTGGCCGACGGTGAGCGGTTACAACCGTGAGGAGTGAGCGCTACACTGAGCTCAGCCCATATGCCCGTCCATGCCATCCGAATCGAAGAGCGCCTCTGGTCGATTTCCTCGCCGCTCCGCAGGCAGGAGTGGCGCACGCTCACGATCGATATCGTCTCCGGCGAGCCGCCCTGGCCCTCGCGCGAGCCCTGCACCCTCGTCGCCGGTTGCGACGACAGAGACCTCCACTTCGTCTTCACCGGGAGCTCCCCCTCGGCAGACACCCTCGCCCTCGCCCGGGCGGAGGTCGCGCCGCTCGTGGGCGAGTACGTGGGCCTCATCCAAAAGCTCTCCGGGGGCGACCTCTACCCCGCCCACATCGAGCCCATCGACATGGCCAAGCGCGTCCTCCACGACGCCGGCGCAAGGCGGATAGGCGCCCTCCTCCCCGACCTGAGCCCGAGCTTCGAGACGCGCCGCCGCTTCTTCTCGCTCGTCGTCTCGCTCCTCGTCGACACCACGCGGCTCGGCCCGCTCCCAGCACATCACCACGATCCGAGGCGCGCGCGGTAGCGAAACGACGACGAGCGGCGGTCACCCGCACAGGAGACGGGCCCAGATCGGCGTTTTCGGCGCGGAAGCGCACTCCCGTGCGCTGAGCACCGAAAACGTCGAGGTGGGCCCGTATCCGCAGCGGGTTACCGCTGCTCGATCAGCGGGCGCCTAGGAAGTCTAGCTTGCCGACCTCGAGCCCGTTGTGGCGCAAGATCGCGTAGGCGGTCGTCACGTGGAAATAGAAGTTGGGCAGCACGAAGTTCAGCAGGTAAACCAGGCCCTTGAACTGCAGCGGCTGATCGCGCGTCGGGATGGTGACATCGCGGTCCTCGGAGCCGTCGATCTGCTCGGGCCGGAGGCTGTTCAGGAACGCGACGGTCTTGGCGATGCGGGCCTGTAGGTCGTCGAAGCTGGCCTCGTTGTCCTCGTACTTCGGCAGGTCCACGGCCGCCAGCCGCGCTCCACAGCCCTTGGCCGAGTCGGAGGCGATCTGCACCTGGCGCGTGAGCGAGAGCATGTCCGGGGCGAGGCGCGCGTCGAGCAGGACGCGAGGCTCGATCTTCTTCGCCTCGGCGTACGCGGCGGCCTTGGTGAGGATCACCGAGAGGTTGCCGAGCATCCTGACGAGCACCGGGACCGAGGCCTGATACATCGAGATCGTCATCTTCTCATCTCCTTGCTATCGCACGGTTCAGGCAGCGCGTTCCCCGCACGGCGCACGCGGCGCGGCGCCGGCGCACCCCCCGGCGGGGACGCGAGCAGGCGCGAACATAGGGCATCCTGCCCGCCAGGCAAGCACGCCCTCTCACGCAGGGGCCGCCCGCGACCCCCGAGCGCCCGAGCACGGCCCTCGTTCACGCTGATCCATGGACTCCGGCGCTGAGGACACGCCCGCGGGGCGCTCCGCGTCATGACGCGCTCGTGAAGTAATGTAAAGAGCATTGACGAATGTGATTGGATGACGGGGTGCCGCGGCGAGCGGCTCGGTGCCGGGGAGGGAGCGCGACGGAGCGCGCCGTGATGGCCCTCGACGGCCGCGGGGGCGGCAGGCTATAGGGGGCGCCGATGCGACACATCCTTTTCCTCGGCTTGTTCACGGCTGCGCTGGCGACCGCATGCGGCTCCTCGACGACCGATCCGGAGCCGACCGGGAGCGGCGGGTCGGCCGCCAGCTCGACGAGCGAAAGCTCGGCGAGCGCCAGTTCGACGACCTCCAGCTCGGCGAGCGCCAGTTCGACGACCTCCAGCTCGGCCACGGGCGCAAGCTGCGCTCCTGGCGAGACCATGTCCTGCACCTGTCACGCCGTCGGCGCGCCGGGCGTCGCGACGTGCCTCGCCGACGGCAGCGGCTACGGGCCGTGCATGGAGCAAGGCGGCGGCGCCTGCCGCTGTCCGCTCGGGCGCAGCGACGGCTGCTGCCCTGGCGACGGCATCTGCTGTGCGTGCGTGCAAGGCTGCGATCCGAACACCGATCCCCTGCAAGATCCCGAGACGGACGCGCTCATCGCCTGCGTCTGCGCGACGGGCGTGTGCGCCGACGAGTGCGAGAGGGAGTGCGCCGGCCAGGGCATCGCGGCGGACTGCAGGGCGTGCGTGCAGCAGGCGGGCGCGGACTCGTGCAAGGCGGAGTACGAGGCCTGCGGCGGGACGTGAGCCCGCGCCGCGCATCGCGCGGCGCGCGGCGCGCGGCCAATTACGCGCAGGAGGCCGGCGCCGATTCCCCACTTCCTGACCGGCGCCGATTCCCCACTTCCCCACCCCGGCCCGCCGCTACATCCTCTCGGGCTCTGCCGCTCTCGCCTCCAGCAGCGCATCGATCCGCCGGAGCAGCTCCGCCGGATTGATCGGCTTTGGCAGCACGCGTCCCCCGTGGGCCGAGAGGAACCGCCTGCTCACCTCGCTCGTGCCCCCTCCGGTCATGAACAGCACCCGGTCGACGAGCGCCGGCAGCTCCGCCTCGAGCCACTCGTAAAGCTCTATCCCCGTGCCCTCCTGCATCACGATATCACAGAGCACGACATCGAAGTTTGCGTCCAGCCGGAGCGTCCTCTGGGCCTCTCTGCCCGAGCGCGCGCAAACGACCTCGTGCGACGCCTCGAGGAGCCCGCGCAGCGCGCGCAGGAGGAGGGGCTCGTCGTCCACGATCAGGATCCGGGCGCGCCGCGCCGGCTCCTCATCATCCCGCGCGGGCGCGGGCGACGCGCGGCGAGGGGCCAGCTCGGCGCTCGCCCAGGCGGGCAGCCGGACGCGGACGCAGGTGCCGACGCCGGCCTCGCTGCTGACGCCGATGGTTCCGCCGCACGACTCCACGATGTTGCGGCAGATCGCGAGTCCGAGCCCCGTCCCCTCCCCCGCGCGCTTCGTGGTGAAGAACGGCTCGAACAGCCTGTGCATGTGCTCCTCGGGCACGCCGCAGCCGGAGTCCACGATCTCCGCGACGACCTCCCGGCCCTGATCGCGGGTCCGCACCTCGACGACGTTGTCGGCGACCCGCCCCTCCCGGATCGACTGCGCCGCGTTGATGAGCAGGTTGACGAACACCTGCGTCAGGCGCCCCTCCGCGCCGCTCACGGGCGCGACCGAGGCGAGCTCGCGCACGACCCGCGCGCGGTGCTTCATCTGGGAATGCACGATGTTGAGCGCGCTCTCGATCACCGCGTTGACGTCGGTCGGCCCGATCGCCTCGTTCGCCTCCGCGCGCGCGAACACCCCGAGATCCCCGACGATGTCCACCACCCGCGCGGCGCCCTGGCGGGCGTCCGCGAGCGGCTGGGCGAGGTGCTCGGTGGCGACGCCCTTGCCGGCCAGCCGCCGCACCTCGCGGGCGAGCAGCTCGAGGTTGGCCACCACGTACGCGAGAGGATTGTTGATCTCGTGGGCCACGCCCGCCGCGAGCTGGCCGACCGCGGCCAGCCGCTCGCTGCGCTCGAGCCGTGACCTCAGCTCCTCGGCGCGGCGCCGCCCGGTCACGTCGCGCAGGAGCGCCATGCGCGAGGGGCGCCCCTGCCAGTCCACGTCGACCCAGCGAACGTCGAGGACGACCTGCTGCCCTCCGATCTGCAGGCTCGTCTCGCCGGCGCAGAGCGCCGCGGGGCAGCTCCGCCCGGCGACGGGGCGCCCGTCGCCCAGCAGCGACTCCGCGGCGGGGTTCGCGAAGAGCACCGTCCCGGAGGGATCCAGCACGATCACCCCGTCGGCGCTCCGGGCGATGAGCTGGTGCAGGTTGGCCTCGTTCTCGCGGGCCTCGGCCATCGCCCGCGCGAGCTGCGTCAGGAGCTGCTGGCGGCTGACCGCATAGCGGATGGCTCGCCACAGCGTGTCCGCGTCGAGGCCCCGCTTCACGAGGTAATCCTGAACCGACGCGCCGAGCGCGCGCTCCGCGAGGCGGACGTCGTCGTGGCCCGTCAGCACCACGATGGGCACATGGGGGTCCACCGCCCGCACCCGCTCGACCACCTCGAGGCCCTCGCCATCGGGCAAGGAGAGGTCGAGGAGGACGACATCCCACCCCTCGTTCACGCGCGCGAGCCCGGCGGCGAGCGTCTCCTCGTGCGCGAGCTCGGCGCGCTGCCACGGCACGGCGTCGAGGTGGCTTTGCACGACGGAGGCCGCGATGGCGCTGTCCTCGATCAGCAGGAGGCGAAAGCAAGGCGCAGGCGGCGCCCGGCTGGGTTCAGCGGACATGGTGACCCCCTGATGGCTAAGGAACGCCAACGCTTTCCGGGAATCAAGCGCCTCGCGCCCTCGCCGCCCTCGCCGCGCCGGCGGCTCGCAGCGCGGGCGGAGCCGGGATTGCCGCGCTCCTCCGCCGCGGACGACGCAACGCACCATTCAACGCACCATTCCGGCGTCGGTGGTGGTCAACTTTGCCCGAGAAAGATCACAGGGAGACGGGGAGACAGGGAGATTTATTAAGTTTTTTCTCCCTGCCTCCCCGCTCCCTGTCCAGATTCGACCAGCACGCCGGCGTCCGCGGACCGCGCCATCGGCGCTATCGTCGCCGGAAATGGAGTTCCTCCTCTTCCCGAAGATGCCGTGCCTGGGCGCGAGCGACGCTCCGACCTGGGTCGCGCTCGAGAAGATCCACGGCGCGCAGCTCGTGATCGGCGTGGACGCGGCCGGCGTCCATTTCGGCAAGCGCAAGGAGTGGCTCCGGGACGAGGACCCCTTCTTCGGCTGGCAGCTGCTGCGCGCGTCGCTCCGGGACGCCGCCCGCGCGGCGCACGCGGCGGTCGGCGCGGCGCGGCTCGTCCTCTACGGCGAGCTCTTCGGCGGCGGCTACCCGCATCCGGACGTGCCCTCGGGCGGCGTGAGCCCGGTGCAGACCGGGGTCTGGTACGCGCCCGACCTGCGGTGGGCGCCCTTCGAGCTGCGCGCGGTCGATGCCGGCGAGGACGCCTTCCTGGCCTGGAGCGAGGCGGCCCCGATCGCCGCCGCGGCGGGGCTCATGATGCCCCCGCTGCTCGCCCGGGGGCGCAAGGTGGAGATCGCCGCCGTGCCCGAGCGCTTCCCGTCGCGCGTCGCGTCCGCCCTGGGGCTGCCGCCCCTCGGCCCGGAGAACCTCGCGGAGGGGCTGGTGGCCAAGCCCGACGTCCGCATGCCGGCCGGGGCCTACATGGCCTTGAAGCGCAAGATCGCCGAGATGCGCGAGGACCGCTTCGACGAGAGCGCGCCGTGGGACCCGGAACGCCCGGTCGACCTCACCACGCTGATCCGCTGGGGGGAGCGGCTCGTGAACGGCCCGCGCCTCGCGTCCGCCGCCTCGAAGGTGGGGCGCCACGATCGGGCGGCCGTCGACGAGGAGGCGGCCCTCGACGTGCTCGTGGACCTCGAGGCGGCGTTCCCCGGCGCGATGCGCGCCCTCTCGCCCGAGGACGGCGAGGCGCTCGAGCGCGCCGTCCGGGCCGCCGTCGCGGGGCAGCTGCTCTGAGCCCGCGGCGCCGAGCGCTCGATCAGCGCGCAGCGAGCCAGCGCGCCGAGGCGGCGCGCACCGCGTAGGGCAGCGCGAAGAGCCCCGCGGCATAGAGCAGCCCCCAGCCGAAGACGCGCATGAAGATCAGACAGGCCAGCAGGGCCACGACGCCGAACACCCGGGCGCCGCGCGACGTGGCGAGTCGTAGATAGGCGACGACCGCGAGCGTGTAGAGAAGGAAGAAGTTCTGCCCCGAGAGCCGCAGGAGGTCATCCAGGCTCAGCAGCCCGGTGGCGGCCACTCCGATGACGCCGGCGAAGAGCGCGGCGAGCGCCAGCACCGCCGGGCGCGGCGTGGCGTGCGCCCCGGAGAGCCTGGTCAAGCCGAGGCGCCTCGGCGCCCAGCCCTGGCGCCCGATGTCGTAGATGAGCCTCGACGCGGCCCAGCAGGCGCCGTTCAGGTTCACGAGGACGATGGCCGACACCACGATGGCTCCGAGGAGCGATGTCTCCGCGCCTGTGCCGCGCTCGATCGCGACGAGCAGCGGCGCGTAGGCGAGCAGCGGATCGTCCAGATCGACGAGCGCCTGCACGGCGAACGCGGCGCCGAGGTAGAGCAACAGCACGATCACGAAGCTGATGGCCACGGCCAGGGGGAAGTCGCGGCGGGGGTTCTTGAACTCCTCGGTGGTGAAGGCCAGCATCTCCCAGCCGGTGAAGGCGAAGAACGCGAGGGCCATGCCGTTCCACACGCCGCGCGGCGACGGCGCGCCGGCCGAGAAGTCGATGCGATGCCAGTTCAGCGCCGCGAGCACGCCGAGCAGGCAGAGGACCAGGACCAGCGCGGTCACGACCACGTTCTGCAGCGCCGACGCCGTGCGCGCCCCAAGCCACGCGAACGCGAGGACGGCGAGGAGGAAGAGCGCCCCGAGCCCGGCGCCGGCGAGCCGCAGCGCATCGGTGTCGCCGGGGCCGAGCGCCGATGCCAGGTAGTTGCCGCCCGTGATCGCGATCGCCGGCAGGCCGAGCGAGAAGGTGCCGACCAGGAGGTAGCTGCACCCGAGCCGCAGGGACGGGAACGCCTCTCCCACGAAGCCGGCCACGCCGCCCGCCGAGGGGAAGCGGCGCGCGAGGTGGGTCATGGCGATGAGCAGCGGGATCACCAGCAGGGCATCGAGCAGCCAGGAGAGCGGCGCCCAGCCGCCCGCCTCGCGGTACACGAGGCCAGGGAGCGAGAGCATCCCGGCGCCGACCACGACGCCGACGGCGAGCGTGACGGCTCCATAGATGCCGATCGTCTTGCGGAGGCTATTGGGATTCATTGGCGAGGACCCTGCAGTGCCGGACACGGACAGGCGCCTCGTCGCCGAGCGGGAAGACCGCGGCGATCTCGTCTCCGCGCCGCACCGCCGGTACGGCGCGGCGCGCGAGGGTCGAGGGGGAGAACGAAGCGTCGTGCCAGGGGCAGGTGAGGGCGCCGTTCGTGCCGGCGCGCCGGCCCAGGTGGAGCGGTCCGCCGCGGTGCGGGCACCTGCTGGGGCACAGGAGATGGCGGCCACGCCCGATCCTGAGCAGGAAGTAGGGCTCTTCGCCGACATAGAAGAGCATGCGCTCGTCGGCCTTGAATTTCACGACGCGCATGGCGCTCCCCTCTCGAGCGTGAGCGTCGAATAGCGGCACCTCTCGGACGTGACGAGCGAGCCGTGCAGTCGCCCCCTGGGGATGAGGATGCCCTGTCCCGCCCCGAGGTGGAGGCGCTGCCCGGGCGATGTCACGAAGTCGAGCCCTCCGTCGTCGACGAAGAAGAGCTCGTCTTCATCGTGGACGTGGGGCACGCTCAGCGTGCCCCTGGGCTCGTCGAAACGCTGGAGAGCCCGATCGACGGCGCGATCCGGGTCGGCGAGCAAGGCGCACGCCCGCGCGCGATGCTCTTCCGCGCGATCGGAGAACTCGATCTGCGCGATGATGTCGGCGTCCGCCAGGTCCTGGAGCAGCGCGAACTCCTCGAAGCCGCGCACGATCTGCGGGATGATCTGCTCTCCGCACCGCCGCACCACGGGCAGGATGATCTTCTCCAGCGCCATGCGGCCGTGATGGACGTCGATGTGTACGTGCTCGTCGAAGTAGCGTGTGTCGATGGCTTCCGGGAAGAGGCGGCGCAGCGTGCGCGATTGCAGGCCGTTCGCCCAGGCGAGCGTCGCCTCCGTGTAGAGCAAGGCGCCGAGATATCTGAAGAAGTGGGCGTGCCCGCGGGAGACCATGTGGAAGTAGTTGACCAGCGAGATCGACGAGGGCAGGTAATACTGCCAGTACGCGTGCACGTCTCGCGACAGGCCCCGGCTGTCGAGGGTCGCCTCGAACAGGCTGCTGTGCTTCTCCTGGTGCACGCCATAGCCGTACTCGTCGACCAGCACCTTGAACAGCTCCGACAGCGGAGCGCCGTAATTGCCCATCACGTTGCGCGCCATGGCCGAGGCCTCCGAGAGGAAGTCCGACGCAGCCTGGACCAGGAAGAGGTCCGCCGCCGGCCGCGCGTCACGCGCGCGCTCGATGGCCGTCGTCACCGCGCTCTCCTCGGCGCTGGTGATGGCCGTGATGCGCGTCGACAGGTACGCGCACATCGCGCCTTCGTTCCAGCGGCCGGACACGTCGATCTCCTCGTCGAGGAAGCCGAAGAGGTGCCGCTCGAGGAGGTGGCGCACCCGCTCGCCCGCCACCTTGTGCTCATCCGAGTAGAACGCCTGGAAATCCGACGCCACGCGCGAGAAGCCGCCCTCGGGCAGGAACAGAAGCTCCTGTTCATAGACGTTCATCAGAAGCCGCTGCGCGAGCAGGGCGCCCTGCGAGGAGAGCCCATCCTGGGTGAGCGTTCGCGAGAGGTCGAGCTGGTCAACGTCCTGCGGGCGCACGGGGCGCCGGTAGGGGTTGCCGTCGATGCGAAAGCCGCTGGGCTGACCGAAGAGCGGAGCACATGCATAAGCGCGCAACTGCTCGCGGCTGTCTTCTGCGGATTGCCGGACAGCGACAGGTTCCCGCTGGGGACCTGCACCTCCCTCCGTCGGCTCGAGAGCGCGCCGCGAGCCGTCGAGCCGAAGGACAGGGGCCAAGTGAGACAATTCCATGATTTTGCTCCGTTGGATTCCGCGTCTTCCGTCGGCCCCGCGCGCCGCGCGCGCCGCTGAAGTCGCCGTGTTCCTCTGCGCGGAGTGAGGAGCAATCGTCGTACCATGGCTCGCTCCACCAGCCGGGACGCAAGGGGCGCAAGGTGAGGCGGCTACCAGGGTTGAGTCCTCCGTGGCGTTGCGTGATTGAGCAACACGACACCACGGAGCCGAAGCTCGGAGCGCGGCAGGTGCCGCTCGGTCGCATCGTGTAAGGGGATGTCCCGAGTCGAGAGCAAAGAAATCTCCTTACCGCAAATGTCCCCCAGCGCCGAAACCTGCGCCGAGCGTATAACTCGGCCGCTCGCGTTGTGGCGGGCGGAACTGGAGCGACGCCGGCCATTCGCTATCATCGCCCGGTGCCGACCCACCCGCCGCGCCTCGTTCGACTCGTCCTCCTCACCGCGACGGGCGAGCTCGTGGGCGCGCTGCCGCCCTACCCTGTCGCGACGCCGTGGTGGCAGGACGTCCGATCGGTCGTCCGGGGTGCCCTCGAGCGCTTCGGCCTCCAGGTGACGGTCCTCCGGATGCTCGCCGCCGAGCTCCCGGTTCCACACGGCGGAGCGGTCACCTACCTCGCGGAGGCCGCGATCGACGCGCCGCCGCCTGACGTCGAGCCCTGGCGCGGGGCGCTCGACGACCACCCGCTCCGGCAGCCGTGGGCTCGGCCGGGCGGGCCTGCGGACGACCTCGCCTGGGCGGACGCCGTCCTGCGCGATCGGGGCCTCTCGCGGACGGCGCCCGCCGAGCAGATGCGGTCGTGGAACCTGTCGAGCCTGTGGCGGCTCCGGGCCGGCGACCAGACGCTCTGGCTGAAGCACGTCCCTCCGTTCTTCGGGCACGAGGGGGCCGTGCTCGCGCGGCTCGCGGGCGGGCCCGTGCCGGCCCTCCTCGGCCACGACGGCCGGCGGATCCTGATGCCCGAGATCCCGGGCGAGGATCTCTACGAGGCCGATCTGCCGGTCCGGGAGCGGTTGGTCTCGCTGCTTGTCGGGCTGCAGCGCGACGCGAGCCGGCAGGTCGACGACCTGCTTTCGCTGGGGCTGCCGGACTGGCGCGCGCCGGCCCTGACCCGGCTCATCGCGGACGTGGTGGAGGGGACGCCCGAGCTGTCCGCCGGCGATCGGACGACCCTCGACAGGTTCGTCGATGGCCTGCCCGAGCGCTTCGCTCGCCTGGCCGAGGCCGGGCTGCCCGACACGCTGGTTCACGGCGACTTCCACGTCGGCAATGCCCGCGGCGGCGCGACGTCGGCCGTCCTGCTGGACTGGGGCGACAGCGGCGTCGGGCATCCGCTGCTCGATCAGCCAGCGTTCCTCGACGGGGCCCCGCCCGGCGCGGTCGAGCCGCTCCGGAGCTCCTGGAGCCGCGCGTGGCGCGCCGCGATCCCGGGCTCCGACCCCGAGCGCGCCGCCGAGCTGCTCGCGCCCGTCGCAGCGGCCCGCCAGGCGACCATCTACCGCAAGTTCCTCGACAACATCGAGCCGTCGGAGCACCCCTACCACGCGAGAGATCCCGTGGAGTGGCTCGCGAGGACAGCCGCGGTGGTGCGCTCTCGATCCTCCTAGTCTCGACGTGGGCACAGTGAAGGTCAACACGGTCAAGACGCGAACTCACTCGCTCTACCGCCAAGACCTGCACGGGTACCACTGCGCCCGATGCGCCCCGGCGACGTCGAGCACCAGGAATTCGAATACCTTCGGCGCGGGACCGTGAACTTCGTGGCGTTCACGAGGCGTTCGGTCGACCGCTCGGCCTGTCGCCAGCGTCGAACGTGCGAGCAAGCTCGGACCAAGGGGCGACGCGCCGCTCGCCTGGAGTCGCCGCCGGCGCCTTGCAGCCCCCGCGCCGAGCGGCTGCTCGGTCCAATCTTGCTGTTCGACGCCGCGGGCCCCTCCCCACCCCGAGCATGGTGCACCATGCTCGGGGTGGGTAAGGGCCAAACGACCGCAGTCATAGAACTTGCCCGGGGGCGCGAATGGCTGACACGACCGACATCAACAAGGCGAGCGCGGATGAGTTTCAACGGGTGAGCCAGGTGAGCGAGCAAGGCGCGCAGATCATCGTTCAGAAGCGCGAGCAGCTCGGGGGGTTCAGCAGCTGGGAGCAAATGCAACAGGAGACCGGCATCAGCACGATGATGGTAGAGAGCCTGAAGGACGCGGGCTTTTACGTGACGCACGCGAGCACGTCGGCGCGCCGTACACAGCCTCGGTGAGGCAGCGAACGAACAGCCTGAGGCTGCTCTTGAGGCTGGGCGCGTCGAGACACCCTACGAGGCCTTGAGCGGCATGGGTCGGCCCCGCCGGGGAGAGAGCGCGGCAGGGCTGTTGTTCGCCGCCGCGGAGCGGCTCCGTTCGACATGGTCGCGAAGCGGCTTCGTCCATGCCGCCCCGTTCGCCCTGGTCGCTTGACGCGCGCAGGCGCAGGCGCACAGGTTGGCATCGAGGACCTGCCAGCGGTAGGCTCGTCGAGCGCGCACACAGGATCCGTGGCAAGGTGCTTGCCTGTCCGACTCGCACGAAGCGGCGTCCTGGGAAGCCAGGCAGCTTGATGACGGGAGGGCTCATGACCGATTCCATCGTTGCAACGCCGTGTCTGGAGATAACGGGGCTGTCAGCGGTCCCCGGATCGGATGCCGCGGCCGAACCATCCGCCGAACAAGGCACGATCCAGCGGATGTTGCGGGTGGATCCGGCGATGCGCGAGCCCGACGCCGAGGCGACGCTCATCCTGTCCCTGGCATCGGCGTGGATGTACTCGGATCTGGACACGCTGGAGAAGGCGATGTCGGTCTACGGCGACTGGGACCTCGCGAGGATCAGCGTGCGGAACGATGCGCTCTTCGTGGCGAGCGACGTGTGCTTCATCCAGAGCAGGTGCAGGCGGCTTCTCATCCTGTGCGTCAAGGGCACCGAGCCGGGGAACCTCTTCAACTGGCTCACGGACGCGAGCGTCGCGTCGCAGCGATTCTGTTCGCTCGGGCACGTCCACGGCGGCTTCGCCCGCAACGTCGATGTGATGTGGTCGATCATCGACAAGCATCTCGCCGCAGCGCTGCGCGGCGAGCACATCCGTGATGTCCTCCCGGGCACCGAGATATCCCCGCGCCCCGACGTCGCGTCGACGCCTGCCGCCGGGCATGCGCCCGAGGCGCAGGGCAAGCTGGAGGCGCTTTTCATCACCGGTCACAGCCTGGGTGGAGCGATGGCGGCCCTCATCGCCGCGCGCCTGTTCACGGACAGCAAGTACGGGGAGATCCGGCAGCGGCTCCGCGGGGTCTACACCTTCGGGCAGCCCATGATCGGCGACGCGGGCTTCGCTGCCAGGGCCGGAGAGCTCTTCGGGGACAGGCTGTTTCGATTCGTTTATGACAACGACATCGTGCCGCGCCTGCCGCCGCTCTCGACGGGGTACTTCGTGCACTTCGGGAGGGCGCACCGCTCGAGGGGGCAGGGGTGGACGTACGAGGGCAAGATCGCGGGCCAGACGCGCACGTTCCTCGTGAGCGCGGCGGTCGGCATCTTCGCCTGGGTGAAGGAGCAGCTGCCCATCATCCGATGGGTGCCGGTGCCGTTCTCGTGGGGCGATCACTCGCCGGCCAACTACGTGGAGGCGTCGCAGCTAGGCACGGCCCAGCCAGCCATCTTCCGATTCAGGCTTGAGTAGGCGGGCACCGCGCCCCCGCCCCTCGGCGCCGGGCCGCCGTGGGCGTCCGGCTCCGCGCGCCACGTGACGCGTCGATCTGACGGTGCGTGACCGCTCGCCCGAGGCTACCGCGCGAGGCGGCAGCGACCGGAGGGGCTGTGATGAACCAGGAGACCCTCGCTCCAAGGACGGTGTTCCAGGGCTGCTACGAGATCCTCTCCCTGCTCCGGGAGAGCAGGCTCGCCGTCGTCTACGAGGGGCGGCAGATAGCGAGCGGGCAGCCGGTCGTCCTCAAGATCATGCGCCTCCCCCGGGACCACGGCCCCGCGGATCTGGCGCGCCGTCGCCGCTCGCGATTTCTGCGGGAGATGAGCCGCTGCGCGCGGCTCCACCATCCCGGCATCGTCCGGCCCATCGACGCGGGGCAGGCCGACGAGGGTCAGCTCTATGCTGTCTTCGAGCGCGTGCCCGGCCAGAGCCTGGCCGAGCTGCTGTCGGCCCAAGGCCCGCTCGATCCCCCGGAGGCGCGGCACCTGATGAGGCAGGTCCTCGACGCGCTGGGCTGCGCGCACCGGCAGGGCGTCGTCCACGGGGATCTCAGGCCGGCCCACGTGATGGTCGTGCCCTCGGAAGCACAGCGGAGCGCCCTGGTGCTCGGCTTTGGCTTCAGCGCGGTCGCCGCTGTCGCGCGAGCGGACCAGGAGGAAGCGCCCGTGTCCGGCCGCGAGCTCGTGGGCTCGCAGGCTTACCTGGCGCCCGAGCAGCGCCGGGGGTTCCCGCCGACGGCGCGCTCGGACCTGTATGCCTGGGGGCTCGTATTCCTCGAGTGCCTCACGGGCAGGCGTGCAGGCCGCGGCGGGCCGCCGGAAGGAGCGGCTCTCCAGCGAGATGGCCGTGAGCCAGTGAGGATGCCTCGAGCGCTCCTCGAGCACCCGCTCGGCACCCTCTTGCGACGGGCGACGGTCGAGGAGATCGCGGCGCGGAACGTCACGGCCGACGGCCTGCTGCGCGAGGTCGACGCCTGCGATGTGGGCGGGCTCCGCCGGGAAGACCTGGTGAAGCACGACGAGCTGGCGATCGGAGCAGCGAGAAGGACAGAGGAGCGAGCGAGCAGCGCCGCGCTTCCATCGGCATTGGCAGCGGCGCGGATGCCGGAGGAGCGAACAGGCAACGCTGAGCCCTCCCAGGAGGAGGCGGCTGCGCCACCGTCCGCTGGGCCCGCAAGGGGCGTCATGCGTCTGGAGGCCGGCGACCGCATCAAGCATTACGAGATCATCCGCAAGCTGGGCCAGGGCGGCATGAGCGTCGTGTACCTGGCCCGCGACATGAAGCTCGGCCGACTTGTCGCGCTCAAGCTCCTGCTCAGGTACAGCGGGCACAGGATCGAGCGCTTCCTGGCCGAGGCGCGGGCCACGGCGCGCTGCAGGCACGACAACATCGTGGTCATCTACGAGGTCGATGAGATTCGTAAATATCCCTACCTCGTGCTCGAATACATCAAGGGTCGCACGCTGCGCGAGTGGATGGCCCAGCGAGAGCACCCCGGCGCTTCCGGGTCGCCCGGGGCCCACACGCCGCCCGGCCCGAGGGCGCCCAACGTCGTGATCGAGCTCATGACTCCGGTGGTTCGCGCGCTGGTGTGCGCGCACGAGCACGGGATCGTGCACCGCGATCTCAAGCCGGAGAACATCCTCCTGGATGACGCCGGATGCATCAAGGTGGTCGATTTCGGTATCGCCAAGCAGATCGAGGCCAAGGTGGTCTCGACGATGACGAGCGCCCGGGCGGCGCTCGCCGGAGACGCTGGCCAGCGCCGGAGAAGCGCGGCTGTCGGCACGCCACGGTACATGTCCCCCGAGCAACTGCTGGGCGGGGACGTCGATCATCGCGCTGACCTGTGGGCCGTGGGCATCATGCTGTACGAGCTGCTCACGGGGGAGCACCCGCTGGAGCCGTTCTCGCGCGCGCGGCTCTCGGACATCGCGAGCTTCGATGTTCCGATGCCCCGCCTCGGCGAGAAGCGCCCGGATGTGGGTGCGCTTGGCGCCCTGGTCGACCGTTGCTTGAAGAAGAGCAAGGCCGAGCGCGTCGGCTCGGCCTTGGAGCTCCTTGCCGAGCTCGAGGCGCTCTTGCCCGGTCGCAAGGCGCTCGACCTCGGCGAGGAGGAGAGCCCGTTTGCCGGCCTGTCCGCCTTCCAGGAGGCGGACGCGGCGCGGTTCTTCGGCCGCGATCGTGAGATCGCCGCCACGACGGCGCGGCTGCGCAACCAGCCGCTCCTGGCCGTCGCCGGGCCCTCCGGGGCAGGCAAGTCGTCGTTCGTGCGCGCGGGGGTGATCCCGGCCTTGAAGGGATCCGAGGAGCGCTGGGAAGCGTTTGTTCTGCGCCCAGGGCGCCGTCCCCTGTCCTCGCTCATCGATGTGCTCGCGCAGGTCGCCGGGGCGGAGTCCACGAGCAGCGCAGCGACGGGTCCGCCCGAGCTCCCCGATCACGACGAGCTGCTCGCCACCCTGCGCTCCCAGCCGGGCTATCTGGGTGTTCGGCTGCGCGCGCGCTGTCGCCGTGCGGGATCCGTGCACCGTATCCTGGTCTTCGTCGATCAGTTTGAAGAGCTCTACACGCTCGGCGCCGCGCCCGAGGAGCGGGCGGCGTTCGTCGCCTGCCTGGAAGCTGCGGCCGACGACGCCTCGTCGCCCCTGCGCGTCCTGCTCGCCGTCCGCTCGGACTTCCTCGATCGGATGGCCGAGGATCATCATTTCATGAACGACGTGACCCGCGGGCTCTGGTTCCTTCCGCCGATGGGGCGCGACGGCCTGCGCGAAGCCTTGACGAGGCCGATCGAGGCGGCCGCTCATCGCTTCGAGACGGCGGAGATGGTCGAGCACATGCTGAGCACGCTCGAGAGCACGCGGGGCCCCTTGCCGCTCTTGCAGTTCACGGCCGCTCAGCTCTGGGAGGCGCGGGATCGCGCGCGCCGGGTCTTGACGCGGGACAGCTATGACCAGCTCGGCGGCGTCGCCGGCGCCCTGTCCACCCACGCGGACGCGGTGCTCTCGGCGCTCCCATCTCGCGAGCAGCGGCTGGCCCGGGCGGTGCTCTTGCGCCTGGTCACGCCCGAGCGCACGCGCGCGGTGGTCAGCCTGGATGAGCTCCGCGAGCTGGCCCAGGACGGCGAAGGCGATGCCGGCGACGCGGTCGTGCAGGTGGTCCAGCGCCTCGCCGGCGCGCGGCTCCTGCTCATCGAAACTGGCGAGGAGACCGGCGGCGCGCGCGATCGCGCGACGGTGGAGCTGGTCCACGAGTCCTTGATCGAGAGGTGGCCGAAGCTCAGGCAGTGGCTCGCCGAGAGCGAGCAAGATGCGCAGTTCCTGGCGCGGCTGCGCTCCGCCGCTCAGCAGTGGGAGGCGAGCGACCAGGCCGAGGGGCTGCTCTGGCGCGATCGCACGGCGCAGGACGCCAGGGCGTGGCACGAGCGCCATCGCGCTGCCCGCGGAGCCGATGGGCGCGTCGGGCTCAGCAGGCGCGAAGAGCGCTATCTTTTGGCCGTCGTGGACCACACCGAGCGCGCGCGCCGCTTGCGCTGGCGGCTCGCCACCGGCGCGATCGTCGCGCTTGCGGCGATCGCAGTCATGGTGTCGTACCTGGCGGTTCGCGCCGATGAGGAAGCGGTTCATGCGCAGGTCGAGGCCCTGCAGGCGCGCAACGCTACCCGCATGGTCACGGCGCATGAGCAGCAGGCCGATCCCACGAGCGTGCTCGCGATCTTGCGCGAAATCGAGCCGCCCGACGTGCCGCGAGGGTGGGCGGCCCTCGCACGATGGGCGCTGCACAGCCAGGTCGCTCACACGGTCCTCAGCCATCCGGATGCGGTCCTGTTCGCGGGCTATAGCCCCGACGGCCTGCGCATTGTCACCGGGTCGTACGATAAGATCGCACGGGTGTGGAACGCCGACGGCACGGGCGAGCCCCTGGTCCTTCGCGGTCACGAGGATCGGGTCTATTCGGCGGCGTTCAGCCCCGATGGCAAACGCGTCGTCACCGGGTCGGAAGATAACACCGCACGGGTGTGGAACGCCGACGGCACGGGCGAGCCCCTGGTCCTTCGCGGTCACGAGGATGGAGTCCATTCGGCGGCGTTCAGCCCCGATGGCGAGCGCGTCGTCACCGGGTCGCTCGACAAGACCGCACGGGTGTGGAACGCCGACGGCACGGGCGAGCCCCTGGTTCTTCGCGGTCACAAGGATGGGATTTGTTCGGCGACGTTCAGTCCTGACGGCAAGCGCATTGTCACCGGGTCGTACGATAAGACCGCACGGGTGTGGAACGCCGACGGCACGGGCGAGCCCCTGGTTCTTCGCGGTCACGAAGATGGAATCGGATCGGCGGAGTTCAGCCCCGATGGCAAGCGCATCGTCACGGCGTCGTTCGATAGTACCGCGCGGGTGTGGAACGCCGACGGCACGGGCAAGCCCCTGGTCCTTCGTGGTCACGCGGAGGAAGTCTATTCGGCGACGTTCAGCCCCGATGGCGAGCGCATCGTCACCGGGTCGCTCGACAAGACCGCACGGGTGTGGAACGCTGACGGCAGGGGCGAGCCTCTGGTTCTTCACGGTCACGACGATGAGATTCGTGCAGCGTTCAGCCCTGCCGGCAAGCGCATCGTCACGGCGTCGACTGACAAGACCGCACGGGTGTGGAACGTGGATGGCACGGGCGAGTCCTTGGTTCTTCGCGGTCACGAGGACGAGGTCTGGTCGGCGGAGTTCAGTCCCGACGCGAGGCGCATTGTTTCTGCGTCCGAGGACAAGACTGCACGGGTGTGGAACGCGGATGGTACGGGTGAGCCCCTGGTCCTTCGCGGTCACGAGAAGGTGGTCAGTACGGCGGCGTTCAGCCCCGATGGCAAGCGCATCGTCACCGCGTCGTTTGACAAGACCGTACGGGTGTGGAACGCGGATGGCACGGGCGAGCCCTTGGTCCTTCGCGGTCACGAGGATCCGGTCTATTCGGCGGCGTTCAGCCCCGATGGCAAACGCGTCGTCACCGGGTCGGAAGATAACACCGCACGGGTGTGGAACGCGGATGGCACGGGCGAGCCCCTGGTGCTTCGCGGTCACGAGGATGGCATCGAATCGGCGGTGTTCAGCCCCGACGGCAAGCGTATCGTCACCGCGTCCTTGGACCAGACGACGCGGGTCTGGAACGCCGATGGCTCCGGCGAGCCCCTGGTCCTCCGGGGTCACGGGCACACGGTGTGCTCCGCGGCGTTCAGCCCCGACGGCAAGCGAATCGTCACCGCGTCCCAGGACAGGACAGCGCGGGTGTGGAACGCCGACGGCTCCGGCGAGCCCTTGGTCCTCCGGGGTCACGTGCACACGGTGCATTCGGCGGTGTTCAGCCCCGATGGCAAGCGCATCGTCACTACTTCCCAGGACAAGACGACGCGGGTGTGGAACGCCGATGGGACGGGCGAGCCCCTGGTCCTCCGCGGCTCCGACTCTCCGGTCAACGCCGCGGCCTTCAGCCCGGATGGCAAGCGAATCGTCACCGCGTCCGACGACAGGCTCGTGCGGGTGTGGACCGACCTCGAGCCGCTCCGCGGCGTCGACGACCCGAAGCTGTGGACCGCGACCACCTACTGCATGCCCGTCGAGCGGAGGATAGAGCTCCTTCGCGTGCCCGAGCCCATGGCCCGAGCGAACCGAGACGCCTGCCTGCGCCGCGTCGAGGAGGCTCGCGCGGCGGCCCGGGAGCAGCGGTGAGCTGTTTCCGCCCTTCGGTGGCCATCCATTCCGGTCTCGGATCCGCCGCCCCCCTCGCCATGGCACGCTGCCACGTCGCGACCTCCTCGCGCCCCCTCCGAGGCCTCCCGTTTCGGTCCCGGCCTAACCCGGCCCCCTCGCGAGGCCGCCCCACCCCATCGCGACCTCCCCGTTCCGCCTCCCCTCTCGCGCCGCCCTACGCCCTCACGGCGGAAACCTCAGCGACTCCCCTTCCTCCCCGTCGTCTCCGCAGGAGCCCAGCACGTCCGGGTTCGCCCCCTGCCCTCCGGCGCCGGCGACCGCCTCGCTCGAGCCTCGGGGCCTCGGCGCGGCCCTGCGCGCCGAGGGTCAGGCCGGCGACGAAGAAGAGCCCCGCCGTCGCACGCGCGGCGGCGAGGCGAGGCCGGCAGCGCACGAGGCGAGAGCGAAGCGGGACCGGGCAGGGCACGCCGAGCGGCCTGGTCCTGCGGCGGCTGACGCCACAAGGCCAGGCCGGAGCGCCCGCTGCGCTGCGCCGCGCGCATTCTGTCCCGGCGCCCTCTGCTCCAAAGCGCCCTCTGCATCCGCTCCCCTCGCCAGCTGGCTTGATGCCATGCTCGTCCGGCAGGGCGGCTGGCGGCACGCGCCGTGAGGTGCGCTGGGTACACGCTTGTGCCGGACGAGGGGCGGAGACGACTCTATAGAAACAGCGATGGGCAGCGAGGTTCGCTGCCCGAAGAAGAAGCGACAGAGCAGCGAGGCTGGCTGCCGAGCGTCGGGCCGGCCACCTCATCGAGCTCTCTCCGCGGGCGCGGGGCAAGCTCGACCGCCGGGCTCGCTGCGTCGGCGACATCGATCCGGATGAGGGCGTTTCGCCCGCAGCTGCCACGCGAGGCGGCCGCGACCGGAGGGACCATGATGAACCAGGTGACCCTCGCTCCAAGGACGTTGTTCCAGGACCGCTACGAGATCCTCTCCTCGCCCTGGGAGACCCCCCACGCCGCGATCTACTACGGGCGGCAGATCGCGAATGGGCAGCCGGTCGTCATCGAGGTCATACGCCTCCTCCCGGAGGGGGCCTCCGACGACGTCGCGCGCCGCCGCCGCGCGCGCTTTCTGCTGGAGATGCGCCGCTGCGCGCGGCTCCACCATCCCAACATCGCCCGGCCCATCGACGCGGGGCAGACAGACGAGGGGCAGCTCTATGCCGTCTTCGAGCGCGCACCCGGGCAGAGCCTGGCCGAGCTGCTGTCAGCCCGCGGCGCCCTCGATCCAGAGGAGGCGCGGCGCCTGATGAGGCAGGTCCTCGACGCGCTGGCCTGCGCGCACTGGCAGGGGATGGTCCACGGGGACGTCAGGCCGGCCCACGTGATGATCGCATCCTCCGGGGCAGAGCGGCGCGCGCTGCTGTTCGGCTTCGGCTTCGGCGCGCTCGCCGCCGGTACACGGGACGAGGAGGACGGAGGGCACGCCTCGGGCACCGAGCTCGTCGGCTCGCAGGCCTACGCGGCGCCCGAGCAGCGCCGAGGATTCCCGCCGATCGCGCGCTCGGACCTGTACGCGTGGGGGCTCGTGTTCCTCGAGTGCCTCACGGGCAGGCGGCTGGGTCGCAGCCTGTCGCCGGACGGGGACGCTCCCCGGCCAGAGCGCGGTGAGCCCGGCCGGATCCCTCGCGCCCTCCTCGATCACCCGCTCGGGTCCCTCTTGCGATGCGCGACGATCGAGGACGTCGCCGCGCGGGCCGCCACGGCCGACGGCCTCCTGTCCGAGCTCGACGCCTGCGAGGTGGCCGGGCTCCGCAGGGAGGACCTAACTTTGGACGACACGCCGAGCGGCGAGGAGCTGAAGAGGGAGGAGGCTGCCGGCCGCGCCCTGACCGCGTCGGAACGAGACGGCGCGACTCAGCATGACGGCCTGGGCACGCCCTGGACCTCCGGCGCGGAGCCCGCGCGCACACACACGCTCGCCGAAGCCCCGGCCAGCCCGATAT
The DNA here is from genome assembly GCF_051524395.1 of Sorangium sp. So ce117. Lineage (NCBI taxonomy): Bacteria > Pseudomonadati > Myxococcota > Polyangiales > Polyangiaceae > Sorangium > Sorangium sp. So ce117. The sequence goes on along the minus strand of NZ_CP150309.1, from coordinate 1,038,769 downwards.
CCAGCGAGCGCGCGCGCGGCACCGCGCCCCCCCGGACCAGTGATGCGGGGACGCCGGTGGAGCCCGTCGCGGACCGCGTGTACCTGAAGGCCGGCGACGTCCTCAAGCACTACGAGATCATCCGCAGGCTGGGCCGGGGCGGCATGGCGATCGTTTACCTGGCCCGCGACACGAAGCTCGGCCGCCTCGTCGCGGTCAAGCTCCTCCTCAGATACACCGGGCAGGGAATCGAGCTCTTCCTCGACGAGGCGCGGGCCACGGCGCGCTGCAGGCACGAGAACATCGTGGTCATCCACGAGGTCGACGAGATCCGCGGATACCCCTACCTCGTGCTCGAGTACATCAAGGGTCGCTCGCTGCGCGAATGGATGGCCCAGCGCGAACGCCCCGCCACGCGGGGATCGCCCTTCGCTCCTACGCCGCCCGGCCCGATATCGCCCGGCCAAGTGGTCGAGCTCATGATTCCGGTGATTCGCGCGCTGGTCTGCGCGCACGAGCTCGGGATCGTGCACCGCGATCTCAAGCCGGAGAACATCCGCGTTGACGACGCGGGCTGCATCAAGGTGCTCGATTTCGGCCTCGCCAAGCGGATCGACGCGAGCGTGGTCCCCTCGCTCGCGAGCGCGCCGAGGGCGCTCGCCGGAGGTGCTGGCCAGCACCAGCAGAGCGCGATCGTCGGCACACCTGGCTACATGGCGCCCGAGCAATTGCTGGGCATGGACATCGATGGTCGCGCCGACCTCTGGGCGGTGGGCGTCATCCTCTACGAGCTGCTCACGGGCAAGCATCCGCTGCACCCGTTCTCGTTCGCGCGGCTCCCGGCCATCGCGGATCTCGACGTCCCGATGCCCAGCCTGAGCGAGCGGCACCCGGAGATGGGCGCGCTCGGCGCCCTCATCGACCGCTGCCTGAAGAAGCACAGGGCCGAGCGCATCGGCTCGGCCATGGAGCTCCTCGCCGAGCTCGCGGCGCTCCTGCCAGGTCGAAAGTCGCTCGACCTGGGCGAGGGCGAGAGCCCGTTCGCCGGCCTGTCCGCGTTCCAGGAGGCCGACGCCGCGCGCTTCTTCGGCCGCGACCACGAGATCGCCGCCATGGCGGCGAGGCTGCGCACCCAGCAGCTCCTGGCCGTCGCCGGGCCCTCCGGGGCGGGCAAGTCGTCGTTCGTGCGCGCGGGCGTGATCCCGGCCCTGAAGGCGGCCGGGATCCGCGGCGAGTCGTTCATCCTCCGCCCGGGGCGCCGACCGCTGTACGCGCTCGCCGATGTGCTCGTGCAGGTCGCCGAGGCGGAGCGCAGGACGAGCGCGACGGCGGGCTCGCCCGAGCTCGATCTCCCCAACCACGACGGGCTCGTCGCCCTCCTGCGCGACGAGCCGGGTTCTCTGGGCGCCCGGCTGCGCGCGCGCTGCCGCCGTGACGGGCCCGGGCACCGCGTCCTGCTCTTCATCGATCAGTTCGAGGAGCTCTACACGCTCGGCGCCGCCCCCGAGGAGCGGGCGGCGTTCGTCGCGTGTCTGGAGGGCGTGGCCGACGACGCCTCGTCGCCCCTGCGCGTCCTGCTCGCCATCCGCTCGGATTTCCTCGACAGCCTGGCCGAGCACCGCGACTTCATGCTCGACGTGACCCGCGGGCTCTCGTTCCTGCCGTCCCTCGGGCGCGACGGCCTGCGCGAGGCCTTGACGCGGCCGCTCGAGGCGGCCGGGTATCGCTTCGAGACCGCGGAGATCGTCGAGCACATGCTGGGCACGCTGGAGGGCACGCGGAGCCCCTTGCCGCTCCTGCAGTTCACGGCCGACAAGCTCTGGGAGGCGCGGGATCGCGGGCGCCGGCTCCTCACGCAGGCCAGCTATGAGCGGCTCGGCGGCGTCGCCGGCGCCCTGTCGGCCCACGCCGACGCGGTGCTCTCGGCGCTGCCGCTGCGCGAGCAGCGGCTGGCTCGCGCGGTGCTATTGCGCCTGGTCACGCCGGAGCGCACGCGCGCGGTGGTGGGAATGGACGAGCTTCACGAGCTCGCGCGGGGCGGCGCCGGAGACGGCGCCGGGTCCGTCGCGCAGGTGATCCAGCACCTGGCCGGCGCGCGGCTTTTGCTCATCGCGGCGGGCGCAGAGGCAGGCGGAGATAGCGGGGGCACGACCGTGGAGCTGGTCCACGAGTCCTTGATTGAAAGGTGGCCAAAGCTCGCGCTGTGGCTCGCCGAGAGCGAGCAAGACGCGCGGCTCCTGGCCCAGCTGCACGCCGCGGCCCAGCAGTGGGAGGCAAGCGGTGAAGCCGAGGGGCTGCTGTGGCGAGATCGCGCGGCGGAGGACGCCAGGGCGTGGTACGAGCGCCGTCGCGCCGCCCAGGGAGCCGACCTTCGCGTGGCGCTCAGCGAGCGCGAGGAGCGCTACCTGCTGGCCGTCGTGGCCCTCCTCGAGCGCGCGCGGCGCCTGCGCCGGTGGCTCGTCATGGGCGTGATCGCCACGCTCGTCATGGTCGCGTTCATCGTGTCGTGCCTGGCGATAGACGCTCACCAGGAAGCCGCGCGCGCCGACCAGGAGGCGGCCCGCCGGCAGGCCGAAGCGCGGGAAGCGCGCAACGCGACCCGCATGGCGACGGCGCGTGAGCTGCAGGCCGATCCCACGACCGTGCTGGCGATCTTGCGCGAGATCGAGCCGCCCGACGTACCGCGAGGGTGGGCCGTCCTCGCGCGCTGGGCGCTGCACAGACGGCTCGCGCGCGCGGTGCTCAGCCACCCGGACTCGGTCATGCACGCAGCCTATCGCCGCGACGCCGAGCGCATCGTCACAGCCTGCGCCGACGGGACCGTGCGGGTGTGGAACGCCGACGGCACAGGCACGCTCGTGGTCCTTCGAGGCCACAAGGATCGGGTCTCTTCGGCGGCGTTCAGCCCCGACGGCAAGCGCATCGTCACCGCGTCCTACGACAAGACCGCTCGCGTGTGGAACGCCGACGGCTCCGGCGCGCCCATGGTCCTGCGCGGTCACCAGGGTGCGGTAACTTCAGCCACGTTCAGTCCCGACGGCAAGCGCATCGTCACCGGCTCCTGGGACAGGACCGCCCGGGTGTGGAGCGCCGACGGCTCCAGCGAGCCCGTGGTCCTTCGCGGTCATGAGGATCGGATCGATTCTGCGACGTTCAGCCCCGACGGCAAGCGCATCGCCACCGGCTCCTGGGATGGGATCGCTCGGGTGTGGAACGCCGACGGCTCCGGCAAGCCCATACTCCTGCGCGGCCACCAGGATCGGGTCGTCTCGGCCACCTTCAGCCCTGACGGCAAGCGCATCGCCACCGGCTCCTGGGACAGGACCGCCCGGGTGTGGAACGCCGACGGGTCCGGCGAGCCCGTGGTCCTTCGCGGCCATGAGGAACGGGTCTTTTCGGCGGCGTTCAGCCCTGACGGCAAGCGCATCGTCACCGCGTCCCACGACAAGACCGCTCGCGTGTGGAACGCTGACGGCAAGGGCCAGTCCGTGGCCCTCCGTGGTCACGACGATGGAGTCTATTCCGCGGCGTTCAGCCCCGGTGGCGAGCGCATCGTCACCGCGTCCATAGACAAGACCGCTCGCGTGTGGAGCGCCGAGGACGCGAACGAGCCCATCCCCCTTCGTGGCCACGAGGATCAGGTCTATACATCGGCGTTCAGCCCTGACGGCGAGCGCATCGTCACCGCTTCCTGGGACAGGACCGCGCGCGTGTGGAGCGCTGACGGCTCCGGCAAGCCCGTGGTCCTGCGCGGCCACGAGAGTCGGCTCTGCTCCGCGGCGTTCAGCCCCGACGGCAGGCGCGTCGTCACCGCGTCCTACGACAAGACCGCCCGAGTGTGGAACACCGACGGCTCCGGCAAGCCCGTGGTCCTGCGCGGCCACCAGGATGTGGTCTCTTCCGCGGCGTTCAGCCCTGACGGCGCGCGCATCGTCACCGCGTCCTGGGACGGGACCGCGCGCGTGTGGAACGCTGACGGCAGGGGCGAGCCCATCGTTCTTCGGGGTCACGAGGAGCAGGTCGCTTCGGCGGCGTTCAGCCCTGACGGCAAGCGCATCGTCACCGGGTCCTGGGACACGACGGCGCGCGTGTGGAACGCCGACGGCACCGGCGCGGCCATCGTCCTTCGGGGTCACGGAGATCGCGTCCGTCGGGCGGCGTTCAGCCCCGACGGCAAGCGCATCGTCACCGCATCCTTCGACAAGACCGCTCGCGTGTGGAACGCCGACGGCACCGGCGCGCCCATCGTCTTTCGCGATCACGAGCACTGGGTGCAATCGGCGATGTTCAGCCCTGACGGCGAGCGCATCGTCACCGCATCACAGGACACGACAGCGCGGGTGTGGAACGCCGACGGCACAGGCGAACCCCTGGTCCTTCGTGGCTCTGAGGCCGCGATCAATGACGCGAGCTTCAGCCCCGATGGCAAGCGCATCGTCACCGCATCCGACGACAAGGTCGTGCGGGTGTGGACCGATCTGGAGCCGCTCCGCGGCATCGGTGATCCGCGGCTGTGGACCGCGACCGCTTACTGCATGCCCGTCGATCGGAGGACAGGGCTTTTTCGCGTACCCGAAGCCATGGCCCGGGCCGACCGGGAAGCCTGCCTGCGCCGCGTCGAAGAGGCCCGCGGGGCGGCCCGGGAGCAGCCTTGAGCAGAAAGAAGAGAGAGGACGGGAGGATGGGTAGTTCAGGGGGCAAGGAGCTCCGCATCGTCCTCGGCCAAGGCGAGCGGGTGCGTCCCGGTAGCTGATGCTGAGGCACGTCGCGATCTTTCCGCGCCTCTCCGTCGTCTCCCGCGGATCCCAGCACGTCCGGGTTCGCCCCCAGCGATCTTTCCCCGAGCCTGCCCGGGGCTCGGCGACGCACGGCCGCTCGTACAGGGCGGGCGCCGTGAGGTGCGCTGGCTACACGCTTGTGCCGGACGAGGGGCGGAGACGACTCTATAGAAACAGCGATGGGCAGCGAGGTTGGCTGCCCGAAGAAGAAGCGATAGGGCATCGAGGCTGGCTGCCCCAGAGTCGGGCCGGCCACCTCATCGAGCTCTCCCGGCAGGCGCGGGGCAAGCTCGACCGCCGGGCTCGCTGTGTCGGCGACATCGATCCGGATGAGGACGTTTCGCCCGCAGCTGCCACGCGAGGCGGCCGCGACCGGAGGGACCATGATGAACCAGGTGACCCTCGCTCCAAGGACGTTGTTCCAGGGCCGCTACGAGATCCTCTCCTCGCCCTGGGAGACCCCCCACGCCGCGATCTACCACGGGCGGCAGATCGCGGGTGGGCAGCCCGTCGTCCTCGAGGTCGTACGCATCCTCCCGGAGGGGGTCTCCGGGGGCATCGCGCGACGCCGCCGCGCGCGCTTCCTGCGGGAGATGGGCCGCTGCGCGCGGCTCCGCCATCCCAACATCGTCCAGCTCATCGACGCGGGACAGACGGACGAGGGGCAGCTCTATACCGTGTTCGAGCGCGCGCCAGGGCAGAGCCTGGCCGAGCTGCTGTCGGTCCACGGCGCGCTCGAGCCGCAGGAGGCGCGACGCCTGATGAGGCAGGTCCTCGACGCGCTGGCCTGCGCGCACCGGCAGGGCATGGTCCACGGGGACGTCAGGCCGGCCCACGTGATGGTCGTGCCCTCGGGGGCAGAGCGGAGCGCGCTGCTGTTCGGCTTCGGCTTCGCCGCGGTCGCCGCCGGAGCGCGCGGCGGAGCGGACGGAGCGGACGGAGCGCGCGGCGGAGCGGACGGAGCGCACGCCTCCAGCACCGAGCTCGTCGGCGCGCAGGCCTACGCGGCGCCCGAGCAGCGCCGGGGGTTCGCGCCGATAGCGCGCTCGGACCTGTACGCGTGGGGGCTCGTGTTCCTCGAGTGCCTCACGGGCAGGCGGGCAGCCTGCGGAATGTCTCCGGACGGAGACCCTCTCACGCCGGAAGGCGGCGAGCCCGGCCGGATCCCGCGCGCGCTCCTCGATCACCCGCTCGGGGCCATCTTGCGACGGGCGACGATCGAGGATGTCGCGGCGCGGGCCGGCACGGCGGACGGTCTGCTGTGCGAGCTCGACGCCTGCGAGGTGGCCGGGCTCCGCCGGGAGGACCTGACCCTGGACGCCGCGCCGAGCGGCGCCGGGGCGAGGCGAGAGGAGGCCGCCGGCTGCGCCCTGACCGCCTCGGGACGGGAGGCGGCGATCCACCCTGACGACCTGGGCGCGCCCGGGACCTCCGGCGAGGAGCCCGCGTGCACGCTCGCCGAGGCCCCGGCCAGCCCGACATCCAGCGGGCAAGCGCGCGACGCCGTGCCTCTCCGGACCGCTGATGCGGGGGCGCCGGCGGAGCCCATCGCCGGCCGCATGCACCTGAAGGCCGGCGACGTCCTCAAGCAGCACTACGAGATCATTCGCAAGCTGGGCCAGGGCGGCATGGGGGTCGTGTACCTGGCCCGCGACACGACGCTCGGCCGCCTGGTCGCGATCAAGCTCCTCCTCCGTTACACCGGGCAGACGGTCGAGCGCTTCCTGGACGAGGCGCGGGCCACGGCGCGCTGCAGGCACGAGAACATCGTCGTCATCCACGAGGTCGACGAGATCCTTGGATGTCCCTACCTCGTGTTCGAGTACATCAAGGGCCGCTCGCTGCGCGAATGGATGGCCCAGCGCGAGCGCCCCAGCACGCCCGGGTCGCCCCCCGCCTCCGCGCCGCCCGGGTCGATGTCGCCCCGCCAGGTGGTCGAGCTCGTGGTCCCGGTGGTTCGCGCGCTGCTCTGCGCGCACGAGCACGGGATCGTGCACCGCGATCTCAAGCCGGAGAACATCTGCCTGGACGACGCCGGGTGCATCAAGGTGCTCGATTTCGGCATCGCCAAGCAGATCGACGCGGGCGCGGCCCCGACGATCACGGGCGCGCGGGCGGCGCTCACCGGAGACGCCGTCCAGCACCGGAAGAGCGCGGTCGTCGGCACGCCTCACTACATGTCGCCCGAGCAATTGCTGGGCAGCGACGTGGATTGTCGCACCGACCTCTGGGCCATGGGCATCATCCTGTACGAGCTGCTCACGGGGGCGCACCCGCTGCACCCGTTCTCGCGCGCACGGCTCTCGGACATCGTGGATTTCGATGTCCCGATGCCAAGCGTGAGCGAGAGGCGCCCCGACATGGGCGCGCTCGGCGCCCTCGTCGACCGCTGCCTGAAGAAGCACAGGGCCGAGCGCATCGGCTCGGCCAGGGAGCTCCTCGCCGAGCTCGAGGCGGTCCTGCCATGTCGGAAGGCGCTCGACCTGAGCGAGGGCGAGAACCCGTTCGCCGGCCTGTTCACCTTCCAGGAGGCGGACGCCGCGCGCTTCTTCGGCCGCGATCACGATACCGCCGCCATGGCGGCGAGGCTGCGCACTCAGCAGCTCCTGGCCGTCGCCGGGCCCGCCGGGGCGGGCAAATCGTCGTTCGTTCGCGCGGGGGTCATCCCGGCCTTGAAGCGCTCCGAGGCTCGCTGGGAGGCGTTCATCCTGCGCCCGGGGCGCCGCCCGCTGTCCGCGCTCGCCGATGTGCTCGTACAGATCGCCGAGCTGGCGTCCGGGACGGGCGCAACGGCGAGCTCGCCCGAGCTGCCCGATCACGACGGGCTCGTCGCCACGTTGCGCGCCCAGCCGGGCTATCTGGGCGCTCGGCTGCGCGCGCGCTGTCGCCGTGACGGACCCAGGCACCGCGTCCTGCTCTTCGTCGATCAGTTCGAGGAGCTCTACACGCTCGGCGCCACCCCCGAGGAGCGGGCGGTGTTCGTCGCGTGTCTGGAGGGCGTCGCCGACGACGCCTCGTCGCCCCTGCGCGTCCTGCTCGCCATCCGCTCGGATTTCCTCGATCGCCTGGCCGATCAGCGCGACTTCATGGCCGGCGTGACCCGCGGGCTGTCGTTCCTGCCGCCCCTCGGGCGCGACGGCCTGCGCGAGGCCTTGACGCGGCCGCTCGAGGCGGCCGGGGTTCGCTTCGAGACCGCGGAGATGGTCGAGCACATGCTGGGCACGCTGGAGAGCACGCGGAGCCCGCTGCCGCTCCTGCAGTTCACGGCCGGCAAGCTGTGGGAGACGCGGGATCGCGAGCGCCGGCTCCTCACACGGGACAGCTACGAACGGCTCGGCGGTGTCGCCGGCGCCCTGTCCGCCCATGCGGACGCGGTGCTCGCGGCGCTGCCGCTGCGCGAGCAGCGCCTGGTCCGGGCGGTGCTGCTCCGCCTGGTCACCCCTGAACGCACGCGCGCGGTCGTCGGCATGGACGAGCTCCAGGAGCTCGCGCTGGGGGGCGCGGGGGACGGCGCCGAGGCGATCGCGCAGGTGGTCCAGCACCTGGCCGGCGCGCGGCTCTTGCTCATCGGGGTGGGTGGAGAGACCGGCGGAGATGGCGAGGGCACGACCGTGGAGCTGGTCCACGAGTCCTTGATCGACAGGTGGCCGAAGCTCGGTCAGTGGCTCGCCGAGAGCGAGCAAGACGCGCAGCTCCTGGCCCGGCTGCGCGTCGCAGCCCAGCAGTGGAAGGCGAGCGGTGAGGCCGAGGGGCTGCTCTGGCGAGACCGCGCGGCAGAGGACGCCAGGGCCTGGTACGAGCGCCGTCGCGCCGAGCAGGGAGACGCCTTTCGCGTCGGGCTCAGCAAGCGCGAGGAGCGCTATCTGCTCGCCGTCGTGGCCCTGTCCGAGCGCGCGCGGCGCCTGCGCCGGCGCCAGCGGTTCCTGATGGGCGTGCTCGTCACGCTCGGCGCGGTCGCGCTCGTCGTGTCGCGCCTGGCGATAGACGCCAGCCAGCAAGCTGCGCGCGCCGATCAGGAAGCGGCTCGTGCGCAGGCCGAAGCCCGGGAGGCGCGCAACGCGACCCGCATGGCCACGGCGCGTGAGCTCCAGGCCGCCCCCACGACCGTGCTGGCGATCTTGCGCGAGATCGAGCGGCCCGACGTGCCGCGAGGGTGGGCCGTCCTCGCGCGATGGGCGCTGCACAGCCGGGTCGCTCGCGCGGTGCTCAGCCATCCAGATCTCGTCGTGTATGCGGGCTATAGCCCTGACGGCAGGCGCATCGTCACCGCCTGCTCGGACAGGACCGTGCGGGTCTGGAACGCCGACGGCACGGGCGAGCCCATAGTCCTTCGCGGTCACGGGGCTCGAGTCACCAGAGCGGCCTTCAGCCCTGACGGCAAGCGTATTGCCACCGCGTCCGATGACACGACCGTGCGGATCTGGAACGCCGACGGCACGGGCGAGCCGGTGGTGCTTCGTGGTCACACGGATGGGGTCACTTCGGCGGCGTTCAGCCCTGACGGCAAGCGCATCGTCACCGCGTCCTATGACAGGACCGTGCGGGTCTGGAACGCCGACGGCACGGGCGAGCCCATGGTCCTTGGCGGGTATGCGGTTGTGAGCTATTCAGCGGCGTTCAGCCCTGACGGCAAGCGCATCGTCACCGCATCCGATGACAGGACCGTGCGGGTCTGGAACGCGGACGGCACGGGCGAGCCCATGGCCCTTCGCGGTCACGGGGCTCTAGTCTCTACAGCAGCCTTCAGCCCTGACGGCAAGCGCATCGTCACCGCGTCCTATGACAAGACCGCGCGGGTCTGGAACGCCGATGGCACCGGCGAGCCCGTGGTCCTCCGTGGTCACGAGGGGGTGCTCTATTCGGCGGCGTTCAGCCCCGATGGCAAGCATATTGCCACCGCGTCCTATGACAGGACCGTGCGGGTCTGGAACACCGACGGCACGGGCGAGCCCATGGTCCTTGGTGGCCACGAAGATGGGGTCCGCTGGGCGGCGTTCAGCCCCGATGGCAAGCGCATCGTCACCGCGTCCTTTGACAGGACCGCGCAGGTCTGGAACGTCGATCGCACGAACGAGCCCAGAATCCTTCGCGGTCATGAGGATCGGGTCTATTCGGCGGCATTCAGCCCCGACGGCAAGCGCATCGTCACCGCGTCCTATGACAAGACCGCGCGGGTCTGGAACATCGACGGTACAGGCGGGCCCATGGTCCTTCGCGGTCACGAGGATCGGGTCCGTTCGGCGGTATTCAGCCCCGACGGCAAGCGCATCGTCACCGCGTCGTGGGACAAGACCGCGCGGGTCTGGAACGCCGACGGCACGGGCGAGCCCCTGGTCCTTCGCGGTCACAAGGAGAGAGTCTTTTCCGCGGCGTTCAGCCCCGACGGCAAGCGCATCGTCACCGCGTCCTATGACAAGACCGCGCGGGTCTGGAACGCCGATGGCACGGGCAAGCCCCTGGTCCTTCGCGGTCACGAGGATCGGGTCCGTTCGGCGGCGTTCAGTCCGGACGGCAAGCGCATCGTCACCGCGTCCTATGACAAGACCGCGCGGGTCTGGAACGCCGATGGCACGGGCAAGCCCCTGGTCCTTCGCGGTCACGAGGATCGGGGCCGTTCGGCGGTGTTCAGCCCCGACGGCAAGCGCATCGTCACCGCGTCCTATGACAGGACCGCGCGGGTGTGGAACGCCGACGGCACGGGTGAGCCCCTGGTCCTTCGCGGTCACGAGCACTGGGTGCAATCGGCGATGTTCAGCCCTGACGGCGAGCGCATCGTCACCGCATCACAGGACAAGACGACGCGGGTGTGGAACGCCGACGGCACGGGCAAGCCCGTGGTCCTCCGTGCCTCCGACGCCGCGGTCAACAACGCGGCGTTCAGCCCCGATGGCAAGCGCATCGTCACGGCGTCCGACGACAAGATCGCGCGGGTATGGACCGACCTCGATTCGCTCCGCGGCGTCGATGATCCGAGGCTGTGGACCGCGACCACCTACTGCATGCCCGTCGAGCGGAGGATAGAGCTCCTTCGCGTGCCCGAAGCCATGGCCCGAGCCGACCGGGAAGCCTGCCTGCGCCGCGTGGAGGAGGCCCGCGCGGCTGCCAGGGAGCAGCGGTGAGCTGAAGGACAGGAGAGGTCCAGAGGAGGGGTCTTCCGGCGGGGAGCAAGGGGCTTCGCATCATCCTTGGCGAGCGCATGGACATGGAGATGGATGACGCCGGGTCATGTGGCCCCGCGCGCCGGACGCCCCCATCCACCGAGTCCGACGACGCCACAAGACCAGGCCGGAGCCCCGCTTCGCCATGCGCGCTCGGCTCTGTCCGAGGCGCCCTCTGCCCCCACGCGCTCGTCAGGCTGGCCCTGCCGCCATGCTCGTCCGGCACAGCGCTCCACGCGGCGCGCTGAGGTGCGCCGACGCCGGACGAGGAGAGGGGATCGCTTTATAGAAAGATGCGATGGGGGGCATCGAGGCTGGCTGCCCCAGAGTCGGGCCGGCCACCTCATCGAGCTCTCTCCGCGGGCGCGGGGCAAGCTCGACCGCCGGGCTCGCTGTGTCGGCGACATCGATCCGGATGAGGGCGTTTCGCCCGCAGCTGCCACGCGAGGCGGCCGCGACGGGAGGGACCATGATGAACCAGGTGACCCTCGCTCCAAGGACGTTGTTCCAGGGCCGCTACGAGATCCTCTCCTCGCCCTGGGAGACCCCCCACGCCGCGATCTACCACGGGCGGCAGATCGCGGGTGGGCAGCCCGTCGTCCTCGAGGTCGTACGCGTCCTCCCGGAGGGGGTCTCCGGGGGCATCGCGCGACGCCGCCGCGCGCGCTTCCTGCGGGAGATGGGCCGCTGCGCGCGGCTCCACCATCCCAACATCGTCCAGCTCATCGACGCGGGACAGACGGACGAGGGGCAGCTCTATACCGTGTTCGAGCGCGCGCCAGGGCAGAGCCTGGCCGAGCTGCTGTCGGTCCACGGCGCGCTCGAGCCGCAGGAGGCGCGACGCCTGATGAGGCAGGTCCTCGACGCGCTGGCCTGCGCGCACCGGCAGGGCATGGTCCACGGGGACGTCAGGCCGGCCCACGTGATGGTCGTGCCCTCGGGGGCAGAGCGGAGCGCGCTGCTGTTCGGCTTCGGCTTCGCCGCGGTCGCCGCCGGAGCGCGCGGCGGAGCGGACGGAGCGCACGCCTCCGGCACCGAGCTCGTCGGCGCGCAGGCCTACGCGGCGCCCGAGCAGCGCCGGGGGTTCGCGCCGATAGCGCGCTCGGACCTGTACGCGTGGGGGCTCGTGTTCCTCGAGTGCCTCACGGGCAGGCGGGCAGCCTGCGGAATGTCTCCGGACGGAGACGCTCTCACGCCGGAAAGCGGCGAGCCCGGCCGGATCCCGCGCGCGCTCCTCGATCACCCGCTCGGGGCCATCTTGCGACGGGCGACGATCGAGGATGTCGCGGCGCGGGCCGGCACGGCGGACGGTCTGCTGTGCGAGCTCGACGCCTGCGAGGTGGCCGGGCTCCGCCGGGAGGACCTGATCCTGGACGCCGCGCCGAGCGGCGCCGGGGCGAGGCGAGAGGAGGCCGCCGGTCGCGCCCTGACCGCCTCGGGACGGGAGGCGGCGATCCACCCTGACGACCTGGGCGCGCCCGGGACCTCCGGCGAGGAGCCCGCGTGCACGCTCGCCGAGGTCCCGGCCAGCCCGACATCCAGCGGGCAAGCGCGCGACGCCGTGCCTCTCCGGACCGCTGATGCGGGGGCGCCGGCGGAGCCCATCGCCGGCCGCATGCACCTGAAGGCCGGCGACGTCCTCAAGCACTACGAGATCATTCGCAAGCTGGGCCGGGGCGGCATGGGGGTCGTGTACCTGGCCCGCGACACGACGCTCGGCCGCCTGGTCGCGATCAAGCTCCTCCTCCGTTACACCGGGCAGAGGGTCGAGCGCTTCCTGGACGAGGCGCGGGCCACGGCGCGCTGCAGGCACGAGAACATCGTCGTCATCCACGAGGTCGACGAGATCCTTGGATGTCCCTACCTCGTGCTCGAGTACATCAAGGGGCGCACGCTGCGCGAATGGATGGCCCAGCGCGAGCAACCCAGCGCGCCCGGGTCGCCGGCCGCCCAGTTGCCGCCTGGCCCGAGGGCGGCCAGCACCGTGATCGACGTCATGGTGCCTGTCGTTCGCGCGCTGGTCTGCGCGCACGACCTCGGGATCGTGCACCGCGATCTCAAGCCGGAGAACATCCGCATGGACGACGCCGGGTGCATCAAGGTGCTCGACTTCGGCCTCGCCAAGCGGATCGACGCGAGCGTGGTCGCCTCGGTCAGGAGCGCGCGGGCGGCGCTCGCAGGAGACGCCGGCCGGCACCGGAAGAGCGCGATCGTCGGCACGCCGGGGTACATGTCGCCCGAGCAATTGCTGGGCAGCGACGTGGATTGTCGCACCGACCTCTGGGCCGTGGGCATCCTGCTCTACGAGCTGCTCACGGGGGAGCACCCGCTGCACCCGTTCTCGTACGCGCGGCTCTCGGCCATCGTCGACGTCGATGTCCCCATGCCCAGCCTGAGCGAGAGGCGCCCGGACGTGGGCGCGCTCGGCGCCCTCGTCGACCGCTGCCTGAAGAAGCGCCAGGCCGAGCGCATCGGCTCGGCCAGGGAGCTCCTCGCCGAGCTCGAGGCGCTCCTGCCCGGCCGGAGGGCGCTCCAGCTGGGCGAGGACGAGAGCCCGTTCGCCGGCCTGTCCGCCTTCCAGGAGGCGGACGCCGCGCGCTTCTTCGGCCGCGATCGGGACATCGCCGCCATGACGAAGCGGGTGCGGAGCCAGCAGCTCGTCGTCATCGCCGGACCCTCCGGGGCGGGCAAGTCGTCGTTCGTGCGCGCGGGCGTGATCCCCGCCTTGAAGGGAGCCGAAGGCCACTGGGAGGCGTTCATCCTGCGGCCGGGGCGCCGTCCGCTGTCCGCGCTCGCCGATGTGCTCGTGCAGGTCGCCGAGGCGGAGTCCACGCCTTTGGCGACGGCGGGGAGCGGGGCAGCGACGGGCGCTCCCGAGCTGCCCGATCATGACGCGCTGGTCGCCACCTTGCGCACCCAGCCAGGTGTCCTGGGCGCCCGGCTGCGCGCGCGCTGTCGGCATGAAGGGAGGAGGCGCCGTATCGTGCTCTTCGTCGACCAGCTCGAGGAGCTCTATACGCTCGGCGCCCCCTCCGAGGAGCGGGCGGCGTTCGTCGCCTGTCTGGAGGGCGCGGCCGACGACGCGTCGTCGCCCCTGCGCGTCCTGCTCGCCGTCCGCTCGGACTTCCTCGAGCGCGTGGCCGAGGACCGCAATTTCATGACCGACGTGACCCACGGGCTCTGGTTCCTGCGGCCCATGGGGCGCGATGGCCTGCGCGAGGCCCTGACGCGGCCGCTCGAGGCGGCCGGGGTTCGCTTCGAGACCGCCGAGATGATCGAGCACATGCTGGGCACGCTCGAGAGCACGCGGAGCCCGCTCCCGCTCTTGCAGTTCACGGCCGCGAAGCTGTGGGAGACGCGAGATCGCGAGCGCCGGCTGCTCACGCGGGACAGCTATGAACGCCTCGGCGGCGTCGCCGGCGCGCTGTCCGCCCACGCGGACGCGGTGCTCTCGTCGCTGCCGTCGCGCGAGCAGCGGCTGGCCCGGGCGGTGCTCCTGCGCCTGGTCACGCCCGAGCGCACGCGCGCGGTGGTGAGCCTGGACGAGCTCCGCGAGGCAGCGCAGGACGGCGAGGGCGCCGCCGACGACGCGGTCGCGCAGGTGGTCCAGCGCCTGGCGGGCGCGCGGCTCCTGCACATCGAGGCTGGTAGCGACGAGGCCGGAGGAGCGCGCGACCGCACGACGGTGGAGCTGGTCCACGAATCCTTGATCGACAGGTGGCCGAAGCTCGGCCAGTGGCTCGCCGAGAGCGAGCAAGACGCGCAGTTCCTGGCCCGGCTGCGCGCCGCGGCCCAGCAGTGGAAGGCGAGCGGTGAGGCCGAGGGGCTGCTCTGGCGCGACCGCGCGGCGGAGGACGCGAGGGCGTGGCACGAGCGCCGTCGCGCCGACCGGGGAGCCGATTGGCACGTCGGGCTCGGCAAGCGCGAGGAGCGATACCTGCTGGCCGTCGTGGGCCTGGTCGAGCACGCGCGGCGTCTGCGCCGGCGGCTCGCCGTCGGCACGGCCGTCTCGCTGAGCGCGATCGCGGTCATCGTGTCGTTCCTGGCGATCCGTGCCAGTCAGCAGGCCACGCGCGCCAATCAGCAGGCCATGCGCGCTGACCAGGAGGCGGCTCGCGCGCAGGTCGAAGCCCGGGAGGCGCGCAACGCGACCCGCATGGCCACGGCCCGCGAGCTGCAAGCCGATCCCACGACCGTGCTCGCGATCCTGCGCGAGGTCGAGCCGCCCGTTGTGCCGCGAGGGTGGGCCGATCTCGCGCACGGGGCGCTGCACAGCGGGCTCGCTCGCGCGGTGCTCAGCCATCCAGAGGCGGTCATGCATGCGCGCTATAGCTCCGACAGCAAGCGCATCGTCACCGCGTCATGGGACAAGACCGTGCGGGTGTGGAACGCCGATGGCACGGGCGAGCCCCTCGTCCTTCGTGGTCACGACGATGTGGTAAATTCGGCCGCGTTCAGCACCGACGGCAGGCACATCGTCACCGCATCATGGGACAGGACCGTGCGGGTGTGGAACGTCGACGGCACGGGCGAGCCCCTCGTCCTTCGCGGGCACGAAGGTCGAGCCTCCTCGGCGGCGTTCAGCCCTGACGGCAAGCGCATCGTCACTGCGGCATTGGACAGGACCGCGCGGGTGTGGAACGCTGACGGTACAGGCGAGCCCCTCGTCCTCCGCGGCCACGAGGGTGGGGTCTACTCCGCGGCGTTCAGCCCCGATGGCAAGCGCATTGTCACCGCGTCATGGGACAAGACCGTGCGGGTGTGGAACGCCGACGGCACGGGCGAGCCCCTCGTCCTTCGTGGTCACGAAGAAGCGGTCGCGTCGGCGGCGTTCAGCCCCGACGGCAAGCGCATCGTCACCGCGTCCTATGACAAGACCGCGCGGGTATGGAACGCCGACGGCACGGGCGAGCCCCTCGTCCTTCGCGGCCACGAGCTTGCAGTTTACTGGGCGGCGTTCAGCCCCGATGGCAAGCGCATTGTCACCGCGTCCTATGACAAGACCGCGCGGGTATGGAACGCCCATGGGACGGGCGAGCCGCTGCTCCTTCGTGGTCACGAAGAAGCGGTCGTGTCGGCGGCGTTCAGCCCCGACGGCAAGCGCATCGTCACCGCGTCCTATGACAAGACCGCGCGGGCGTGGAACGCCGACGTCACGAGCGAGCCCCTGCGCCTCCGTGGCCACGAGAGTGGAGTGATGGGGGCGGCATTCAGCCCGGACGGCAGGCGCATTGTCTCCGCCTCGTATGACAAGACCGCGCGGGTGTGGAACGCCGATGGGACGGGCGAGCCCCTGGTCCTGCGCGGTCACCAGGACCGGGGCATGTCGGCGGCATTCAGCCCGGACGGCAGGCGCATTGTCTCCGCCTCGTATGACAAGACCGCGCGGGTGTGGAACGCCGATGGGACGGGCGAGCCCCTGGTCCTGCGCGGTCACCAGGACCGGGGCATGACGGCGGCGTTCAGCCCCGATGGCAAGCGCATCGTCACGGCGTCGAGGGACAAGACCGTGCGCGTGTGGAACGCCGATGGCACGGGCGAACCCCTGGTCCTGCGCGGCCACGAGGATGGGGTCTACTCCGCGGCGTTCAGCCCCGACGGCAAGCGCATCGTCACCGCGTCCTGGGACAAGACAGTGCGGGTGTGGAACGCCGATGGCACGGGCGAGCCCTTGGTCCTTCGCGGCCACGAGGATGGGGTCTACTCCGCGGCGTTCAGCCCTGACGGCATGCGCATTGTCTCCGCGTCCTATGACAAGACCGCACGGGTATGGAATGCCGACGGCACGGGCGAGCCCCTGGTCCTGCGCGGCCACGAGCATTGGGTCCTGGGGGCGGCGTTCAGCCCCGACGGAGGGCGCATCGTCACTGGGTCGCAGGACAAAACCGTGCGCGTGTGGCGTGCCGACGGGACGGGCGAGCCGCTGGTCCTTCGCGTTTTCGATTCCCCGGCCAACAGCGTGGCCTTCAGCCCGGATGGCAAGCGCATCGTCGCCGGATGCGACGACAAGCTCGTGCGGGTGTGGACCGACCTCGAGCCGCTCCGCGGCGTCGACGACCCGAAGCTGTGGACCGCGACCACCTACTGCATGCCCGTCGAGCGGAGGATAGAGCTCCTTCGCGTGCCCGAGCCCATGGCCCGAGAGAACCGAGACGCCTGCCTGCGTCGTGTCGAGGAGGCCCGCGCCGCTACCCCGGAGACCCGACCATAACCGGCTGTCCGTCCGAGCGACTCAGCCGACCGGTGATGCCCAGCCTGGGTCGGGTCGCCCCGCGCGATGGCGCCGCTCAGGCGCTCAGAAGCGATGTCGGCGCCACGCCGGTGCGCGCCCCGGCCTTCAGGCCACCAGGCGGAACCTGGAGAGCGGCATGCCGTACACCCGCTGCGACCCCTGCACGTCGACTTCGGTGATCTCGAGCTCGGGGTTCCCCACGCCGCCGCAGAAATAGTGCATCACCGACCTGGGATCGTAGGCCGTGAGGTTGATGGTCTGCGACGTATCCTCCCGGTAGCATTCGGGCGGAGCGCCGCTCCGGATGTGCTCGTGCCGGAAGCCGAGGACGTGACCCAGCTCGTGCCGGAGCACGCCGACGGGGTTGAACCCGAGCGAGGGCGAGAAGTAGGATGGATTGATCAGGATCTGCCTTCTCCCGACCGGGTCGTTCGGGAAGAAGGCCGCGGCGATGAAATCCCCGCCGGAGAGGTTGAGCCGCACCGGGAACACGACCTCTGCGGGGCGGCTCGTGCTCCCGTCGAGCTCGGCTACGTGGCGGAACGACACGCCGCAGGTCTCCTCCCAGTCGCGCGTGGCCGTCAGCATGTTGGCGCGCACCGTCGCGTACTGGCTCTCGTCCCGGAAGGTCGCCCTGAGCACGCAGTACGTGATCACGAACCCCGGACGCCAGCGCACCGGCCTGCCGTTCTGCAGGATGCCGACCAGCCCCTCCCCTCCGGGGCCGGCGTCCAGGTTCGGCGGCTCCACGTTGGCGGCGTGAGGCACGTAGTCGGCGAGCTGCTCCTCTTCCAGCAGGAGGTCGCCCTCCGCGACATACATCAGCTTCCCATCGAGCTCGAACGTGGGGAGCCTCGTCTTGAGCTCCCCTACCTTCTGCGAGATGGCCGGATCGGTGATGGCCATGGCGATTCTCCTTGGCCCGGAGCACCCGGGCTCTTGGGTGATGGTTCTGGTTCCGATCGCGTGAGACCGCGGATCACCTCCTGAAGGTGTCCGGGCAACTCAAGGAAGAGCGCGCGGCTGAGCGGGTCGGCGCTCTCGGGCGCGGAGCCGCGGACGAGCGCGTCGATGAGCAGCTCCTCGCGCGAGCCGAGCGTGTCCCCCCGCACGAGGTAGAGCGTTTGACCTTCGATCTCGATGCGATAGCGCTCCTCGGTACGGCGGAAGCGCTCGGACCGGTCGAGGAGCGCCCGCAGCTCGGGGTGAGCCTCCAGCAACGAGGGTTGCGGCGGCTCCTCCGGCGTGATCGTTTTCATATCGACCCCGGCGCGGCCTCATGGCAGCGGCACCACGATCGCATTGTTCCAGCCGCACAGGAACAACCTCGGTTCGGATGCGAGCGCGTCAACCCGCAACTCGTACACGGCGGGGAACACGCCGGGCAGCGTCAGGTCGACCTCGAACAGCGGACCAGCGCCGAGCGTCACCGGCTCTCCGGAAGGGCTGGACGCGACGAACCGCACCTCGCCCGGTTGATCCAGGGCGAAGAACGCGCGCAGCCCCGCGGCCTTGAGCGCCGACGCCGGCCGGGCTGCCCGCACCGTAATCGCCTCGGCGAAGGACAGCCGTCCTTCCAGGCGCGACACGGAGACCGACTCCATGAGCTGGACAGACACCTTCACGGTATCGCCGGGCCTCGCCTCGTTCCGCGCGGGCCACACCAGGGTGGCCCCCCCCTGCTGCCTGCGGTCGAGGAACGCCAATTCCACCGTATCGAGCAGGAAGCTCGAGAAATGTCGAGTCTCCGGGGGCAGCGTGGCAGGCAGCTCGCTCCGCTTCTTCCAGGCCTTCTCTCGCAGCGCCTGGTCGTGCTCGTCGAGCGGGTCGAACGCGGTCGGCGCGGTGCACAGGAAGTCGAACAGCGGCTCCACGTTCGCCGCGCGGAAGAGGACGGGCGCCGACCAGCTGGGCGGGTACGGCTTCTGCGCGAACATCTCCTCGCGTCCCGCCCGCACGGCCCGTTCGACGTCGCCCGGGCTCTCCTTGAGCAGGCTGAGGACGAACGCCTGGAGGAAGCGCTCGGCGTCCGCCGCCTCCAGCCGGTGACGCATCCCGATCGCGCACTGGACGCCGGACTCGCCGTGGATCAGCGAGTGCGCCACGTTCTGGTTGCCGCGCATCCACTGCGGCAGCCGCTCACGCAGCACCTCGCCCGCCGCGGTCATGCAGCCCGCGAGCACCACGACCGGCACGGGCCGGTTCAGGAGCTCGCTCCGGAGCTGATCGGCGCGGATCGGGTTGGCGAAGTCGCTGCCGTCGAGCTCGAACAGGAGGACGCCGATCGGGGGGAACCCATCGAACCCGACCTCCTGGAGGTCGCCGTGCCCCAGGTAAACGAGGAGATCGTAGCGCACGTTGCGCAGCTCGGCGCGGAAGGCGTCGTAGGTGACGGGCCCGCCTGCGCCCGCCTCGCTGCTCAGCACCGCGACCTCCACGACGTCGGCGAGCCCGCACCCGCGCGCGATCGCGACGACGCGATCGCGGATGGGCAGCACGGGCGGCACGTCCCCGCCGAGGTCCTTCGGGTTCGTGCGGACGAAGAGCACGCGGAAAGGCCAGCTCCAGCGCAGCGCCGGCGGCGCGGCCACCCCGCGGTGGCGCTTGTACGAGTGGACGATCCCCCGTACCAAGGGGTGCAGCGCGAGCCGGTCGGCGTCGAGCTTGAGCAGCTCGAAGGGGACGTCGTGCAGGTACGGAAGCACCGCCGGGTGCGGCCGGAAGACGATCCGGAACGGCTGAGTCGCCGCGTTCACTGCGGTGCCCAGGTGGCCGCGGAGATCGCTCTGGAGCAGCCAGCCGGTGACCTGCTCGGCCAGGATCTCGGTCATCTGCTCCGACCCGTAGCCGCTCCGCAGCTCGTCGAGCTCCGCGGGCGGGAGGCTCGGAAAGGGCCGTTCGAGCTCGTCATCGATGGCCGCGAGGTGGCTGGCGTGGACGCACAGCCGCAGGCGCGAGCCCCCGCCAGGCTCGATGTCGACAACGAACTCGGGGGCTCTCATGGCTCCGTGTCCTCGGACAGGGATTGCTCGAGCGCCTCATCGAGGGCGGCCTGCCGCTGGCCCTCGCGCTCGATGAGGCCCTTGCCCGGGAACTCGAGCCCGAGCGACGCGTAGCGGGCCTCCAGCATCTTCGCCGCGTCGAGCAGGTCGCGGGAGCACGAGAGATCGGCGGTCACCTGCGCCGGCGTGAGCGGCACGTCGCCCTCCGGGGTCTGCCCCGCGCCGAACGTCGGCCACGTGGGAGAGCGCCGCGCCTCGTCGCCCTGCCGGGTGAACTGCCGGCCGAAGCGGTGCCGGAGGAACAGGACGACGGGCGTCAGGAGGGGGCGCTGCGACGCCGCCATCATCGCGTCCTCCACGTCGAGCGACACCGCGAGCCGCTCGTAGAACGCGCGCCAGAACTCGCGGTACACGCGGGGATGCATGGGACCGAGCTGGGCGGCGATCGTGGGGCCATCGCCGCTTTGGTGGCCGAAGTGCGCGAACGCGTGGTACACGGTGGGCATGCCGCCGTGGCCCACGCGGGGAACCTCCGGCGGGGTGAGCGAGAGGATCGTGGCGCTCGACCCGCGCAGCATGGAGGTGAGCTCCAGGGGCGAGAGCGTGTCGTCCTCGTCCCCCGAGAACTCGAGGAGGCCCTCCAGGCCGAGCGGCACCATGCCGTCGGCCACCACGTGGATCACCTCGAATCCCGCTTGGATCGCCGCGGAGAGCGCGTTGCGCGCATCGTCCTCCTCGATCCAGGCGACCTCGATGCTGGAGCCCAGGCCCTCCAGCGCCTCGGAGAGCGAGGCGGGCGCGCCGCCGGTCGGGTCGACCACGGCGACGCGCAGCGGCTGTCCCTCCCGCAGGGAGAGCGGCGGCACGACCCGCCCCGGGATCCCCCGCACGATCGAGAGGCACGGCGGGCGGTGCACGCCGAGGAAGAGGATCTCCCAGGGAAGCTCCTCGAGCTCGGGCGATTCGGTCGACCACCAGATGCGCAGCCGCCGGGGCGCGCGCGGCCGGAGCCGCAGGATCGCCCCGAGCCCGCGGGAGATCGACCCGACGAGGCGGCGCCGCAGCTCGAGCAGGGCCTCCTCGCCCCCGTAAAAGATGCTCAGATACTCGGCGTAGCTGAGCCAGGTGACGCAGATCTCTTCATGGCCGATGAGCGGCAGCCCCTCCATCTCGGGCGGCGGCGGCGCGCCGCCCGGCTCGACCGCGCCGGGGTCCCCGAGCAGCAGGGAGGAGATATCGAGCTTCGTGTAGATCCACGCGTGGTAGCGCCGGCACACGCGGCGGCCGGTCGTGCGCGGCGTGACCGGCTCCGCGAGGCAGAGCGGGGCGATGCGGACGAGGATCTCTGGATATCGAGAGATCTGCGCGCTCGGTCTCGTGGTCATCCGCCATCTCCAGCGAAGTCGACCGACCGCGCGATCCGCGCATAGGACGCGGCGCGCTGCGGGGACAGTGACGCCGCGCCCGCCAGCATCGGCGGCCGCGGGATCGCCGCGAAGAACTCCATCGATCGCCGCTGGACGGCGCCGAGCTCGACCGGCGACGGCGCCGAGGCGACCACGAGCTGCGCCGCGACCGGCACGAGGCGGTAGGGGAAATGCGAGGGTTTGTCCGGCGCCGGGCGGAGCTCACCGCTCCTGAGAAAGCGCGCGAGCGCGTCTGCCCGCTTCACGTCGGCCGCGACGTCCGGGTGGAGCTCCCTGAGCGCGCGACCGCCGAGCGCGTCCAGCTTCCTCTCCAGGAACGTGCCCGTGATCGCGCCGAGGTCGCCGAGGAACGGCGCGACCCAGGCCGGCGCGGGCAGCGCCCGCCAGTCCTGCTCCATCTGGTCGGCCGCGCCGGCGAGCGCCGCGACCCCGAGCCGCCGCAGCAGCGTGCCGAGCAGCGGGACGCGGATCATCGGGTGCGGGTGAGGATCGTGCCGGTCAAGCTCGCCTTGCTGGCTGCCGGGCGCGAGCACGAGTTGCAGCGACGCGAGCGCCAGCGCGAAGCCGGCGTTGCCGAGGAGGACACCGATCGCGTCGGCGAGGATCTCCCGGGTCCAGCCGAACCAGATCTCCTGCCGGTCGGACGGGATCTCCCCGTCGGTGCCGAGGAGCAGCGCCCTGGTCAGCTCGCTCGAGAGCGCCAGATCCTGATCGACGTTGTGGCCGACCTCGTGGCAGAGCATGACCAGGAGCCAGGCGCACTCGGTCTGATCGGCCGGCAGGAGCACGATCGGTATCGGCAGCCGGAGGTCGCGGTAGCTCCGGAGCGAGCTGCGGAGGGCGCGGAGCGGGTTCTGGCGGCTCACGGCGACCGGCCCGTAGTGCGCCTCCAGGCAGACCAGCGGCGGCTCGCGCATCCCCTCGCGGGGGACGAGGCCCCAGTTGCGCGCCTTGTTCATGCACACCTGGTAACACTCGGCGGCCACGAGGTCGGCCGCGTCGAGCGGGGGGGCGAGCGCCGGCTGCTCCCGCTGCGCGAGCGTCTGAGAAAAGATGTTCCACACCCCGTGCGCGCCCGCGATCTCGACGAGGAGCTTGCCGAAGCCATCCGCGAAGTCGGCGTCGGACAGGTCCGCTCCGAGCCGCTCCAGGATGCCTCTCTGGCGCTGGATCAGCTCGTTCATGAGGATCTTCAGCGCCAGCACCTGGCTCGTGTGGATCCCGAAACCTCGCGTGTTCGCCGCGGCGGACGACTCGAACCGCGCGACGTCGCGCGGGAGCACGTCGATCCGGCGCTGGAGCTCGGCGGTCGCCCTGGCACGCAGAGTGGACACGGCTCCTCCTCTCCCGGTCTGCTTAACGGCGCAGGGCAGGATGTAAAGCTGCGCTTCCGTTCTCCCAACTCTCCCGACGTTGCACGAGCTCGGCAGCATCGCTGTCAGATGAGGGCGCTCGACGCGGGCGGCGCCGGCGCGGGCAGACCGAAGAGCCCTGCGAAGAGCCTCGGTCCTGAATAGGCGATCAAGAACCCGACGGCGACACCGCCCCAGAAATCCTCGATCGCGAGGATGGGCTGCACGTCCCTCTTGCGCGCGAGCAGGACGACCGCCATCGTGACCAGGACGAGCGACACGGCGAGGCTCAAGCCGGCCTCCACGTCGAACGGCGCGGCGCCGCCCCGCGCGGCGAACCAGCCCCCGACGCCCCCGAGCACGGCGCCGCAGATCATGCTCGCCAGCGACGAGCTCACCTCGAGGACGTGCTCGATGGTGTCGACGTTGCTCGCGCCGTCGATCTCGTACTCGACCTCGATGAGCAGCCGGTACGACGCGGTGCGGAACCACAGCGTGCGCCGCGATCGCACGGTGAAGCTCCGCGCCGTCGAGTTCCCGGCCTGGAGCACCGTCGGAGGATCCGGGGCCCACGACGACAGGATGGCGCCCCGGACCGCGCCTGCGTCGTCGCCGAGGAGCCCCTCGGGCGCGGTGCCCCCCTCCTCGCCGTCCTCGTTCCAGGCGCCCGCCGTGGGTCCCCGGCCCCGGAGGCCCGTGCTGTGCCGGAGCGGCGGGTGGAGCGCCGCGAGCCCGGCCTCGCCGCCTGCTCCGCGGAGATCACGCGCGATCGCGGGCGCTCTCGGCGCCGCGCCGCGCCCGGGCGGGCGGCGCCGCAGCAGCCGCCGGACGGAGCGGCGCAGCCGCGAGCCGAGGGAGTCGCCGCCCGGCGCGAGCGCCCGCGCGGCGCCCTCGATCCCGGCGAGTCGGTCCTCGAGCCTCTCGATCCGCTGCTCTGTCCACTGCCGGTCGACATCGATGAGCTCGGCGGGCAGGCTCGTGCTCACGCGGCACAGCGAGAGCGGCGCCTCGAACGGGTTCTGCACCGTGACGAAGAGGGAGAACTCCTGTCCTGCAACCAGCCCGTCCGTCGATGTCGACACCGAGGTCCGGATGGCTCCCCTGAACGGCTTCGCTGGCTCCGGTCCCGCCATGAGCTCGTTGGATGAGCGCACGTCGGGCGGCGTGCCGCGCCCCGCCTCCGATCTCCGACGATCACGCTGGATGACCTCGCCAGGCTGCAGCAGGAGCGCACCGCTCCTCCATGCTCGCTTCCAGCGGTCGATCGGGTCCACAGGGGAGACCCGGGGTGCGAGCGGTTCGCCCGCGGCGTGGGATCGAGCATGCATCCCCCCGACGGGACCCCGCCAGCCATAGCCCAATTTCTGACGTGCGGCACTAGCTAGTTGAGCACCGCTGCCACCGAGCTCCCGGACGGTCGATGACGCGCGCCCTCCCCGCGGCGCGCCTCCCTCGCGAGCGTGTACAGCAGGAAATAGCAGAACGCGAGCATCGCCACGGTGAGCACCGTGTACCTGTCATCGTTCCATGAGCTCCACCTCCAGATGCCTTGGCTGAGCGCCGCCAGGCCGAGGAGGGGGACCTCGAGATGCCGCCTCAACCGGGTGAGCGGGGCGCTCAAGATCATGAACACATAGTAATAACAGGTGATCTGCGACAGCAGGATGATGAAGATCTGCGCCAGACACCCCCCCACCCAGAGCGAGCGCACCCGCCGAGCCACGTGAACGAAGATCGCGAAGCTCGCGACGACGATGGCGTAGGCGACGCCTCGGTACCTCGCATAACGCTCGCTGCGCATTCGCTTCCACACCTCGAAGGGATCGGTGAGGGTGACGTCCTTCGTGTACTTCATCCTGCCGGACTCGACCCCTGATCCGAACCTGTGGGCCACGAGGACCCGCAGGCCCATGTGGTTCGTCACCGGGGTCTGGTCGTGCACCTTGAGCGTGTGCTCGTAAAACTGCTGATACGAGTCCTTGCCAGCGACCGTGAGGCTCACCGGGATCAGCACGGCCGCGGCCAGGACGCCGCCGATCAACACCTGCACGTGGGACGGCGCCATGCGCTTGTGCCGGAAGAGGTAGCTCCCTGCGACGACGAGCCACCCGAGGACGGCGATGCCCGGGAAGACGCGGAGCAGGCCTGCGTAGACCATGCTCGCGCCGGCGAGCTTGAAGCACCTCTTGCGCACCAGGCAGGCCGAGAGGACGAGGAAGAAGAGCCAGTCATTCCGGAGGAAGCCGCCGCCCGTCCAGAAGAACGGCGCCGGCGACTGACACCCCCAGAAGATCACCGCCACGGCGCAGACGCGCCACCCGAAGGCCCAGTAGAGGGCGGCGAACACTCCGAGCAGGTAGGCGATATCGAAGCTGGCGAGGAGCTGGAGATAACCTGTCGTGGCCGGATGAAGCTCGGCCAGGACGCGCCCCATGATCGTCCAGACCGGCGGCGGGTTGTAGCCGTGGTCCTTCGCCATGTCCTCCCAGTAGCCCTTTTCCGAGGCTGTCCGGAAGAACCGCACGTCCGCCTTGAAGGCCCCCCAGCGCTCCGAAGAGAAGCGCTCCTTGCAGGCCTCGGGGTGCTCCAGGAGCCCGCCCACGGGGATCAACAGGTTGTCCACGCCGAGGTTCCGGATCTTCTTGTCCGGCTCGCGCACCTCCGCGCTCATGTCGATCGTGACGGGAAGACCGGTGCGCTCGTCCGCATACGTGACGACCCCGAGCTCGTCCTGCGCGATGACCGTGCACTTGTAGAGGTCGTCGTAGGCCATCTCGGGGAAGTACTTGGCCCCGACGTAGTAATGATAGTGCTCCCAGCGGTGGTAGAAGGAGGGGTAGGCGAAGTGAAAGCCTTCGAAGTAGGCGACGACCGCCAGGGCCGAGACCCCGAAGGCGGCGCGCTTCTTCCACCGCTCGGCGATCGGCCGGCCCTGCCGTCCGCGGCGCGCCTCGTAGAGGAGGCCCAGCACGGCGGAGGACGCGATCGCGCCCTTCGTGATGTCGAGGGCGAGGGGGTAGTCGGCGGCGTACCGATGGATCAGGGAGAAGAGCACCGCGGCGCCGGCGAGGACCGCGAGGCACCAGGCGATGAAATGGCGGCGGCTCGGGGCGGGCCCGGCTGCCCTGGCACGTTCCTGGAGGGTGGTGTTCATCCGAATGGAGGCCGGCGCGACGCGTCTGAGCTCGCTACTGCAAGCGCGAGAGCTGCTGAACCCGCTGCACCGCGGCCGGCTCCGCGGAACGAGGTTGGAGGGCCGCGCCGGCGCGCGTCGAGCCCGTGGGGTGGGTCGGACCGCCCGCCGCGCCCGCCCAGGGCCCGTCGCCCAGCTCCCTGCTGCAAGCGCCGCAGAGAAGCGCCAGCACGGCGGGCAGGGCGCGGCGGATGTTCGTCAGTGCTCTCGAGCTCAAGAGAATGTCCTTTCACCCGGGCGCGGATCGACCCGGCAAACGTGTCGCCAGGGTGCACCTCCACGACCGGCACACGGATTCCCCGGATACCACTTGCGGTGCCGTGGAGATAGCGCCGATCTGGACCCATAGGAGGCACCAGAAGCGAAATAGATACGGGTCCAGCTTGACGGCCGCGGCCTTCGACTCCTGCTGGACGAGCGTTCGCCGCTTCCCCGGCCACCGGCGCGGAACGCCGCAGGCCTCCCTTGACAACTTAGGACTCCTAAGTTAAATGATGGTCATGGGTCGCTCGCTCCCGCTCTTCTTCGAGGAGAACTCCGAGCCGATCGATCGGCGCATCGCGGTCGGGCTTCGAAAGCTGGGGCTCGCGATGAAGCTGCAGGCGTGGGAGCAGGCGAACCACGAGGGCCTGTCGCCCACGCAGGGGCAGATCCTCGCGACCCTCTCGCTCGAGGGGCCGCTCAGCGGGAGCGAGCTCTCGCATCGCCTGGGCGTCACGCTGGCGACCATCAGCGATTCGGTCCGAACGCTCGTGGACAAGGGAGCTGTCGTCAAGCGCCCGGACCCGCGCCACCCGCGGGCGAGCCTGATCGAGCTCACGCCGCACGGGCGCGCGCTCGCGCAGAAAGTAACGACGTTGCCCGACGCCATCGTGTCCGCGGTGGGCGCGCTCTCGGCGCTGGAGCAAGAGGCGTTCCTGGCCGGGGTCGTGAAGATCATCCGGTCCTTGCAGCTCAGCGGGCATATCCCGGTGAGCCGCATGTGCGTCACGTGCAAGTACTTCCGGCCGAACGCGCATGAAGGGGCGATGCCCCACCACTGTGCTTTCGTCGACGCGCCGATGGCGGGCCGACACCTGAGGATCGATTGCGGCGAACACGAGCAGGCTGAAGAGCAGCAGCGCGAAGACGCGTGGCGGCGCTTCGTCCAGCCTGACTAGAGCGTTGCTCATCCCCGCGAGATGAGGGGATAGCTCTCCCGAGGCCTGTCACTGGCTCCTCGCTCCGGGGCTGCGCTCCCGCGACCTCGGAGCGCGGCCGGCACGCGCGCCGGCGCTGTCGTGAGGAATCGAGGCCGAGCTTCGGAGGAACAACCTACCGGCCAGTCGCCGTCGCGACGACCGGTTCGATGCCCCGAGCACGTCGCTCGAGGTGAGCGCGGGGTATTGCCCGCAGAAAGAGTGGACGATCATGACCATCCATGGATACACGTATGGTACAGGCGCCGTCGCGAAGTCCCCGGTCCTGCCGGCCGACTTCGAGGACATGAAGAAGAGCGCCCTCTTCGGGGAAGAAGACGTGAAGTACCTGCGCCTCTCGCACGACGTCGTGAAGGATCAGGTCGAGCAGATCCTCGATGTCTGGTACGGCTTCGTCGGCGCGAACCCGCACCTCCTCGCGTCCTTCACCGGCAAGGCCGACGGCAA
The DNA here is from genome assembly GCF_051524395.1 of Sorangium sp. So ce117. Taxonomy (NCBI): domain Bacteria; kingdom Pseudomonadati; phylum Myxococcota; order Polyangiales; family Polyangiaceae; genus Sorangium; species Sorangium sp. So ce117. The sequence goes on along the minus strand of NZ_CP150309.1, from coordinate 1,011,002 downwards.
GCCGCTCGGCGACTACCTCGGTGGGGTCCGCAAGCGCTTCGGCCAGTGGATCCTCGACACGGCGCGCGCGGAGTACGACCAGAAGTGGCTCGACTACCAGCACGAGATCGGCCTCCGCCACCACCGCGTCAAGAAGAACAAGACGGACGGGGCGCCGTCGACCGACCTGGTGCCGTTTCGCAACCTCTTCGCGCTCATCTTCCCGGTGACGCTCACCCTGAAGCCGTTCCTCGCAAAGAAGGGCCACTCCGCCGAGGAGGTCGAGGGGATGCACGCGGCGTGGGTCAAATCCTGCCTGCTGCAGGTGACGCTGTGGAGCTACCCCTACGTGAAGGAGGGCGACTTCTGACGCGCTGACCGCCCTGCGCCGCTGCGCGTGCTCTGCGCCGCACCTCGAGGCGCCCGGAACCCCTCTGCGCGTCGGGCGCCGTACGGATGGGGTCTGTGGACCAGCACCCCATCGCCCGCTCGCTTGTGTGGTAGACAGGGGCTGGATCTCCTCGCTCAGGGAATCGCCTCCCTGGAGGGCGCCATCTCCACGCTGGCGAACGAGCTGGTGGCCTCGTTCGAGGCGGAGGTCGGGCAGATCTCATGGCGCGCTTCTCACCATGTTCCGAGGCCCCGTGTCCCTCGATGTCGCCTGGGACATCAAGGAGCAGGGCACTACGGGAACTGCGCGCGGACCGAGTTGAAGTAACTGACGAGCGTGTCCGTGATACGCGGGCCCAGCCCGCCCGTGTTGGCGATCACACCGTTCGATATCGACGTGGAGATCACGTAGGGGCCGCCGGCAGCCGGAGCGTAGCTGAAGACGCCGGCGCCGCTCACGCCCTCCGAATTGTCGACCCTGTGGCTGAGCCGAGATTTCGCATTGAGAAACGGCCAGTCGGCGAGCGGCTCGGAGACGATTGGGCCCGGGTTCTGGCCCTCTCCGGCGCCCCCGAAGAGCACGCCGTCCGTGCAGCCCGGCGGGCTCTGCGCCATTCCACAGCCGGGAAACCCCCAGAGATGATGAGCCCAGGACTGGACGACCGCGTCGTTCGAGTGCGCTGCGTAGCCGAGGTAGCCGGGATGACTTCCGCCGAAGGGCGAGGGCCAAAGTATCAGAATGACCCAATCATGCGCATTGCATTCCCACGTGGGATTGACCGGACAGTTCCGGGTCACCCACGCCGTCGGGTAGGCGTAGGTTTGAGCTCCGACCACGCCGTATGGCGGAGCAGGGCTCGTCGTGTCTTGCCTTGGGACAATGCGAGGCCAGTCGATACCTCCAGCCGAATCGACGGTCCCGTGCGCGTTGGTGATGGCGATCCTGGCCCCGATCATCGTCCCGGAGCCAGCGCCATGGTTGTTCGTCACACGCACCATCGTGGTTTGAGGCCAGGCGGTCGCCTGATAAAAGGCGCTGATCCTGAAATCGAGTCGATTGTCTCCCGGACCGACGATCGACTGCGTCCCCAACCTGGGCGGCCTCAGCTCTTCTTCGGCCGCGACCGGCGCGATATCGCCCGTAGGCCTCTCCGCGCGGCCGTCGTGCCCGAGCTTTCTCGCATACTCGGCAGCCACCTTGAGGCCTTCGAGGGTCTGGATGACCTGATATTCTTCGCCTGTTTCCCCGTTGCCAACGATGACGGAGAACTCATCGTCCTTGACCGGCTGGAGGAGCCGTTTGTGGGCTTCGTGCGCTGCTACCTTGTCTGCATCTCCAGAGTGGTCATACGGGTACTCGGGCGCCATGGCGGCCTTGCCCTGCGGTGGCTCCAGTGGAACCGACGCCGGCGCCGTCGGGATCTTTCGCAAGAAGACCTGCCTTCTGCCGGTGTCGAGCGGTGAGTCATACGCCGCGCCCTGCGAGGACGGCCAAGGCTGTGACTCCTCCGGTCCCGGCGGCTGTGCTCCTTCGGAGCAAGCAGCCAGCGTCGCCGCCGTCAATACCGCAAATGAAACCCTCGAATGCACCGTTCGTGCGCGAGCCTCTGGCCTCTGCATCTTACCCGTCCTCCTAGCCAGTCCTCCCAAGCGGAAGCGGCAAATCGATGGCGACGCTACACCATTCCCTCTCACGAACGTAAGGCTTTCGCGCGCTCACGTGCGACTGCCGAGCGCAATCAGCGGCGCTGAGCCAGGAAAGACACCGCTCGAATGAAACCATCACAGAATGAGCACATTTTTCTTTCAACGAGCCTGTTGAAGAAGGCTCTTTGGAGCTCCGGCGCCGAAGCGAATCACAGGCGGAGCTCTGCGAGCATCCGCAACATGTCGCGCGCCTCGATCGGGTCGCGCCGGTCCGGGCCAGCCACGTGGCGCAGCAGGCTGAGCGGCTCAGGGTGGCGGATAAGTCGAGATGAGGGCAAGCAGGCGCTGAGCCGCACGCCCACGCCTGTGAACCAGCTCGTGACGGCGAGGTCGGCATGACCGTCGCCGTTCAGGTTTGCGGCCGCGGCCGACGGGGCGCGCTGCCACCCTCTCCTGCCGCGGTGGTGGAGAGTGTGAATGTGTTCTTTCAAGCCAGGACAGGTCGCGCAGTTGGGGATTGACATCTCTGAGGCGTTCGGATCTCATCTTCGCATGATGCGCGAAAAATTCGGGCACGGCGGACGGTCGGGCGCCAGGCGCGAGCTGGGTCTCATTCTGGGGCTCCTCCTCGTCGCGGCCTGCGGACAGAAGGTGCGAACATTCGAGTCGTCGTCGAGCTCCAGCGACGTGGTCAGCGGCGGCGGCGGTCGTGCGGGCAGCGGCGGCAGCGGCGCGACAGGCGGTGACGGAGCAGGCGGTGACGGGACCAGAGGCGACGGGACCGGAGGCGACGGGACCGGAGGCGACGGGACCGGGGGCGACGGGACCGGGGGCGAAGCCCCCCCGCCTCACTGGGATACGTTCGAGCGCGTCGGTCATGACGATCTCGCCAATCAGATCTCGAATTTCCTTCCGCAGGTCGCGGTCTCGGCCAACGGCGACGCGCTGCTCGTGTTCTATGATCAGTCCACCGTATGGGCGCGCCGCTATGTCAAGAAGAGCGACAGCTGGGACCCGCTGCTGCAGGTCAACGACGCGGCCACGAGAGGCGTGAACGCCAGGGTCGCCATCGACGCCGAGGGCAACGGGGTGGTCGTCTGGTATTCGTCCTCGGTGGGCGGCGCCGTGTTCGGCAAGCGGTTCACGGCATCGCTCGGATGGCCCGCCGGGTGGGGCACGGTCGAGACGATCGCCGAGGGCACCTCGGGGGTCTCGAAACATTCGACGACGGTCGCGATGACCCCCGCCGGCCACATCGCCGTGGGGATCGACGTGAACACCTCCGACACCTCGGCGCGTGAGGGATACCTGGCCATTTACGAGGGCGGGCAGGGCTGGCAAACACCGGTGAAGGTGTCGGGGAGCACGACAAGCTGCAACGGCACGGCTGTCGGCGTCTCGACCGTGGGCACGACGCTGCGCGCGGTGACCGCGTGGTACCAGTCGGACGGCGGGCGTCTCAACGTGCTGGGCAACGTGGTTACCTACGATCTGACGACGCACAAGGGCAGCGCGGCGGGCCCGAAGCCGCTGGAAGCGGACGACACGCTCGACCACTTGAGCCCGCGCGTCGTGATGGACGGCAACGGGAACGCGATGGTCGTCTTCCTCCAGCGCGACTCGACCTCCTCGGTGTCACACGTGATCGCCAATTCCTATTCAGGGGGCGTGTGGGCCGGAGCCACCGGCGTGGATACCGCGGGGCAAAAAGCGTCTGACTACGCCGTCGCGATGAACGCGGAGGGTGACGGGGGCGTGGTGTTCCGTCAGTGCGGTGCCGGGTGCGCGATCTGGGCGCGGCGCTTCTCGGGGACGACGTTCCAGCCGGCCGACAAGCTCTCGGCCGACGAAGATAGCGTGAGCGGTCCCGAGATCGCCGTGGATGGGGCCGGGCGAGGGCTCGCGGTGTGGACCCAGAAAGCCGCGGCCCTCCGGTCGATCTTTGCCAGCGAGCTCTCGCCCGCGCAGGGATGGACGGAGGCCCACGCGCTGGAGGACGACAACGCCGCCGAACACTGGGAGCCGACGGTGGGCTTCGGCCCGAACGGGACCGGAATCGCCGCGTGGGTGCGCGAGGCGACGACGAACGAGGTCCTGCGTCGCTCGATCTTCGCCGATGTTTACAAATACTGAGGACCGCGCCGGGCGCCCGCTTTACAAATATCTGAGTCCAGGCGTCCACGGTCCTGGTGGGGCTTCAGCCGGGCTCCAAGAGCTTTCACGCGCTCATCTGCAGGCCGGCCCACGTGGAGAGGAGCTCAGGGCGGGGGCACGTTGATCAGGCGGGCGGCGCACCGGCCGCCCTGGCAGAGGCAGCCGCCGCCGCAATCCATCGTTCCGGGCCGACACTCCTGCGTGCACATCAGGCCTCGATCACACATCGGCGCGGTGGCCTTCGCGATGCACGCGGCCGCGTGACACGCGCACACGGGCACACAGTCCGCGTCGCTCTTGCACGGATCGCTGCCCACGACGATCCGCTCGCCCATCGGAGCGGCCGCCGGCGGCGCGGCGGGCTCTTCCGCCGGAGGCTCGTTCGTGCCGGGAGGTTCGTTCGTGCCGGGAGGCGCGTTCGTACCGGGAGGCGCGTTCGTACCGGGAGGCTCGTTCATGCCGGGAGGATCGTGCGCGGACGCCCTGCACCCGGCGCCGCAGAGCCCCGCGGCCAGGATGACCCCCATCGACCCATCGAGGATGTGTCTCATGCGCGTGCTCTCTCACGGATCGCCACGACGTTCCACCCTGCCCGCGAGCTCATCCTCGCCCGGCGCCGCCCCGGCGCGGCGGCCGGCGGACCACGGCGGCCGCCCGGCGGGCTGCCGCCCCGCCCCCCTCGGCCGCCCCGGCGACCCGGAGCCCGCCGCCCCGGCGGGTCGAAAAAAAATCGTCGGCCCCATGTCGAGCCGGCGCACCGTGCTCCGACATCAAGGCAAAGCGCGGTCGCGGTGACCGCGCCGCCCTCACCTCACCGCCGGACCCGACCCCGGCCAGGAGCCCCCATCATGACCACCCCGCAGAAGCTCAAGACGTGCCTCTGGTTCAGCAACAACGCCGAGGAGGCGGTGAAGTACTACCTGTCCATCTTCAAGGGCTCACGGATCCTCTCGGAGCTCCGCTCGGGAGACGCGGGTCCGGGGCCCAAGGGCTCGCTCGTGATGGCCGAGTTCGAACTGCACGGCCAGCGGCTCATGGTCCTGAACGGCGCCCACCAGAAGTTCAACGAGACGTTCTCGCTCGTCGTCACCTGCGAGACGCAGGAGGAGGTCGACGAGCTCTGGAGCAAGCTCACGGCCGACGGCGGCGCCGAGAGCCAGTGCGGGTGGCTCAAGGACAGGTTCGGAGTGTCCTGGCAGATCGTCCCGTCCGCCTTGATCCGGCTCATCCAGCACCCGGATCCGGCCAAGGCGGGTCGGGTCATGCAGGCGATGATGCAGATGAAGAAGATCGACATCGCTCGAATCGAGGAGGCCGCCCGATAGGCACCCTCGTCCCGCCCGCCCGAGGTCCGGCGAGGGCTCGCCGGACCGCGCCCCTCACGAAAGCGCGCGGATCGCGCGCAGCACCGCCTCGACGTCCGCCTCGGAGTTGAGCAGGCTCGGCGCGACGCGGACATACGAGGTCGCATACGGCGACGTCGACGCGATGATCTTCCTCTCGCGGAGCCTCGCCACGACGGCCTCGGGCGTCATCCCCGCCACCTCGAAGCACACGATCCCCGCGGAGAGCGCGTCGTCGAGCGGCGTGTGCAGGGTGACGTGGCCCATCCCCTTGAGCCCTTCCTTGCACTGCCGGTTCAAGGCGTGGATCCGCGCCGCGACCCTGGCCTTGCCGATGCCCCGGTGGAACGCGAACGCCGCGGGCAGCGCCCACCGGTGCTCGAAGGAGTGGAACCCTCCGGGAGACATCATGTCCGCGGTCGTGGGCGGCGGCGGCTGCTGCCGGAGCCAGGCTTCGTATGCAGCCCTTCCGAAGGACGGGATGCTCGGGCGCAGCATCGGCCAGAGCTCCCGCCTGCCCCAGAGCACGCCGGTGCCCCGCGGCCCGAACATCCATTTGTGACAGCCCGCGGCGAAGAAGTCGCAGCCGAGATCGGCCATCGTGGCGTCCTCGACCCCGAAGCCGTGCACGCCGTCCACACAGCAGACGACGCGCTCCCCCGGCGCCCGGCCCTGGTTCGCCCGGGCGACGACCTCGGCGATGGCGCGCACCGGCGTCTTCACGCCCGAGCTCGAGTGCACCCACGTGATCGCCACGACCCGCGTGGCCGGGGTGAGCGCTTTCTCGATCGCCCCCGCCATCGCCGTCGCCGTCGCCGTCGCGGCGCTGCTCCTCCCATAGAGCGCGATCTTCCGCACCACCGCGCCGGTCCGCTCCGCGGCGAGCCGGAGCGACTCGTGCGTGGAATAGTGATCGTGCTCCGTCGTGAGCACCTCGTCGCCGGCCTCGAGCGGCAGGCCGAGGTACAGCGACGCGAGCCCCATCGTGGTGCTGTCCGTGAGCGCGATCTCCTCGGCCGCGGCGCCCATGTACGCCGCGGCCGCCTCCCGCACCGGCGCTGGATCCTCGTGCGCGTGGAGCGCGGCCACCGGGTCCTCGTCGAGCTCCCTCCGCAGCCGCTCGATCGCCTCGCGGACGGGCCGCGGGTGCGAGGCGAGCAGGAAGGCCGTCATGTGGATCCACGCCGGCGACAGATCGAACTCGTCCCGAACGCCCTGCCACGGATCGGACGGCGCCTTCCGGCGAGCGCTCGCGGTCGTCATCGCCCCCGAGCCCGCGCAGCCCGCGGCGCCCATCACCAGCAGGCCTGCGAGCAGGCTCCGCCTGGGTAGCTTCGTCGTCATCTGATCCCCCCTCCGTGCCGGCGCGGCGGCTGCCCGCCGGCGCCGCAGCATCGCTCGCCGGGGAGCGCCGCGCTCCCGCGAACAGAGAGGTCGGACCGCGCCGCCCCGGGCGAGCGGCGCCGCCGGGGCCGGCGAGATCAGGGCGCCGGGTTCGGGTACCGGGCGTGGATCTGCTCGATCTCTCCGAGAACCTCCGCGGCGAGCACCACGTTCGCGCTCTTCACGTTCTCCTCGAGCTGCTCGAGCGTTGTCGCCCCGAGGATGGTGCTCGCCACGAACCATCGGCTGCGCACGAAGGCGAGCGCGAGCGACGCCGGGCTCAGGCCGTGGGCGCGCGCGAGCTTGACGTAGGCCTGCACCGCCTCGTCCACGTTGGGCTTCCTGTAGCGCTGGCCGAAGGTCTCGAACCGGGCGAAGCGCGAGCCCGGCGGCGGCCCGCCCAGGTGCTTGCCCGTGAGCAGGCCGAACGCGAGCGGGCTATAGGCGAGCAGCGGCACGTCCTCCCGGCGCGAGGCCTCCGCGAGCGCGGAGTCGAACGTGCGGTTGACGAGGCTGTAGGCGTTCTGGATCGACACCGGCCTGGGGAGCCCGAGCTGCGCCGCGACGCGGCTCCACTGCGCCACCCCCCAGGCGGTCTCGTTGCTGAGCCCGAAATACCGGACCTTGCCGTCGCGGATCACCTCCGCGAGCGCCGCGAGCTGCTCGGCGATCGGCGTGCTCGAGCGCTCGTTCGCCGGATCGTAGGCGCTCGCGCCGAACTGGGGCACGTACCGATCGGGCCAGTGGATCTGGTAGAGATCGATATAATCGGTCCTGAGGCGCCGCAGGCTGTCCTCGACCGCGCGCCGGACGTTGGCGCGGTTGATCGCGAGGGAGCCGCCGCGGACCCACGGGATCGGGCGGCCCGGCCCCGCGATCTTCGTCGCGACGATCACCTTGTCCCGCGGCCGCTGGCTCAGCCACTCGCCCACGTAGCTCTCCGTGCGCCCCTGCGTCTCGGCGCGGGTCGGCACCGGATACATCTCGGCCGCGTCGATGAAGTTGATGCCCGCGTCGAACGCGTAGTCGAGCTGCGCTCTGGCGTCCTCGAGCGTGTTCTGCTCGCCGAACGTCATCGTCCCAAGGCAGAGCTCCGAGACCCGGAGCTCGCTGTCACCCAGCTGTCGGTAGTGCATGGCTGTCCCGTCCGTTGGATGCCCAGTACCACGGGGCAGCGCCGACGTCCACCATAACGGACGTAATTTCTTTTATAACGGACCAACACCTCTCCGCGCTCGACCGCGCCCGGAGACCTGGAGCTCGCCTCCGGCGGCGGGGGTCCCCGGTCGCCGCCGCCTCGGAGAGGAGGATCCTCTCGCCGAGGAGCGGCGTCTCCGGAGGCAGCCTTGCGAGGGATCAGGGCATTCCCAGGCAGTAGCGAGGCCCTTCGAAGCTTCGTATGGATTGACCATCCTCGCTGACGTTGAGCGTGAAGTAGCTATAGGCAGAACCCTCCTCACATTGCGCTCCGTACGCTTGCGGACCAGCCGTCGTCCCGCCGATGGGATCGAGCCATTGTTCGACGCTGGGCGTCGACGATTTCCATACCTCGGGCGTCGAACAACCGAGCTGGACCTGGTACACATGCTCCGCGTCGTACGTGTACCTGAACGCCACGACATTCCTGGGGTAGTCGCAGAACTTGGAGACGTGCGAGCCCGTCATGCTGCCAGTCACGGGGCCGGCGTCGTACCCGTCCCCCGTGTGACCGTCGCTCTGAAAGTCGGCGCAATGAAGGACGAACCCGTTGAGCCACGCGTCACCCCAGACGCGGGCGCCCACGGTAACCCCCTTGCCGGGCACGCACTCCTGGACCATCACCTCGCCGCCCATCGCGCCGCCGCCCGTGCCGCCGCCGGCGCCGCCCGCCTCGCCGCCTCCCGCTTCGCCTCCGCCGCCGCCGGCGCCGCCCGCCGCGCCGCCTCCCGCGTCGGCGCCGCCGCCCGCGTCGGCGCCGCCACCGCCGGCGTCACCGCTTCCACCAGCTCCCCCAGCGGCGTCACCGTTGAACTCGAGCGTTCCTACCCCCGAGACCAGCGTGCATCCCGCGCTCGCGGCGAATCCTGCGACCAGAACACCCATCGTCGCAATTCGCATGCGTTGCGTATTCATTGTTCCTTCTCCCATCAGAAGCTGCCTCGGTCTGGCCGCGGCGCGCGTCGCCACAGCGCTCCGGGCGCGGTCCCATCGTGTCGTGCGTGAGCCCTCGCCGGACTCCAGCGGGACGAGCCTGACGTGGCTCACTCGGCCCTGCGGGCCGGCGGCTCGTCGATGAGCGCCGTCAATCGATCGATCTGGATGGGCTTGACGAGGTGCGTCTCGAAACCTGCCCCCTCCGACCGCCGGAAATCCGACTCCTGTCCGTAACCGGTGATCGCGATCAGGCGAACCCGCTCACCCGCCGGCTGCTCACGGAGGCGCCGCGCGAGCTCGTAGCCGTCCATCACCGGCAGCCCGATGTCGAGCAGCGCGACGTCGGGCGCGAACTCCTCCGCGATCCGGAGCGCGGATGGGCCGTCGGAGGCGACGCGCGTCGTGTACCCCGAGGCGCCGAGCGACTCGGCCAGGAGCTCGACCGCGTCGAGGTTGTCGTCCACGAGCAAGATGCGGCGCCGGTCCGCGGGAGATGGAGTCTCCTGCATCCTGGCCGGCGGGCGCGCCGGCGCGGTCTCGGGCGAGCGCGCGTTCGCCGCGGCCGGCAGCCGGATGGTGAACTCGCTTCCTCGCCCACGGCCCTCGCTGTACGCGCTCACGCGGCCGCCATGCATCGCGATCAGGTTGTGGACGATCGAGAGGCCCAGGCCCAGCCCGCCCTGGGATCGGTCGAGCGCCTGGCGCTCCTGCACGAAGCGCTCGAAGACGCTCGCCAGCATCTCGGGGGCGATGCCGATGCCATTGTCGCTCACCGAGAGGACGACCTCGCCCTCCGTGCGCTCGGCACGGACGGCGATCTCGCCGCCGCTCTCGGTGTACTTCGCGGCGTTCGTGAGCAGGTTCGAGATCACCTGGGCGAGCCTCATGACGTCCCCGTCCACGGCGAGGCCGCTCGAGGGGACCGCGACCGTGAGGTGGTGCCGGCGCTGCTCGAGCAGCGGGCTCGCCAGCTCGACCGCCTTGGCCACGACCTCCGCGAGCTCGATCCGCTGCTTCTTCAGCTCGACCTTGCCCCGCGCGATCCGGGAGACGTCGAGAAGGTCGTCGACGAGCGCCGTCAGGTGCCTGATCTGGCGCTCGATGACGAGCCGCTCGCGCTCGGCGTGCCCCCCGGCGCGGAGGCGCATCAGATGGAGCGCCGTGACGATCGGGGCGAGCGGGTTCCGCAGCTCGTGGCCGAGCATCGCAAGGAACTCGTCCTTCGCGAGGTTCGCCCGCTCCGCGTCCCGCCGCGCGTCCTCCGCGCGGCGCAGCAGCTCCTCGCGCTCCCGCGCCGCCGCCTCGAGCTTCTTTCGCGCCCGCACGTACTCGGTGACGTCGAGCGCGACGACCAGGATCCGGGCGACGGCAGCGCCCGGGTCACGCATGGGGAGCAGGTTGAAGCTCCAGTACGACTCTTCCAGCACGCCGCGCCCGCGATCGAGGTCGAACCGGTAGTCGTGGGTGACGAACGGCTCGCCCGTCGCATAGGCCCGGTAGAAGACCTCGAGGAACGACGAGCCGACGACCTCAGGGAAGGCCTCCTGCAACGAGCGTCCGAGCACGTCACGGCCCACCATGGCCACAAAGTGGGGGTTCGCTACCTCGATGATGTGCTCGGGGCCACGGTAGACGGCGATCCCGACGGGCGCCTGCTCGAACAGCGCGAACAGCTGCTCGCGCTCCCGCTCCGCGGCGCGCCGGTGCGCTGCGAGCTGGAGGTGGGTCGCGACGCGCGCGACGAGCTCGCGCGCCGAGAACGGCTTCACGAGGTAATCGTCGGCGCCAGCCGCCAGCCCCTCGACGCGAGACTCCTCGCCCGCGCGCGCCGAGAGCATGATGACTGGCACGCCCCGCGTCGCCGGATCGGCGCGCAGCGCCCGGAGCAGGCCGAAGCCGTCGAGGCCCGGCATCATCACGTCGGCGATGACGAGATCCGGCGGCGACCGCCGGGCGATCTCGAGCGCGGCGGCGCCGTCGCTCACGGCCTCGACGGTCCACCGCTCCTCGAGGATGCGCCGCACGTACATGCGCATATCGGCGTTGTCGTCGGCGAGGAGAACGCGCGCGCTCGGGTCGAACGGCGCCGAGACGTGGCCGGGCCCGGCGGGATCGGTCGAGGCGAGCGCCAGGGCGGGCGCCTCGTCGACGAGCTGCCACCGCAGCGCCTCCTCGACGTAGGGCGCGGCGCCGGTCGCCGTCGACGAGAGCATCTTCTCGGCGCGGATACGCTCCGGCGGGAGGTGCGCGGACCCGCGCGGGATCGCGACCGTGAACGCCGTCCCCTCGCCCACGCGGCTCTCCGCCTGGACGCTTCCGCCGTGCAGGCGCACCAGCTCGTGCACCAGCGCGAGCCCGATCCCGGAACCCTCGTGCGTGCGCGTGCGCGCTCCCTGGACGCGATGGAAGCGCTCGAAGAGGTGCGGCAGCTCGTGCTCGGGTACACCGGTGCCCGTGTCGCGCACCACGAGCTCGACGTGGTCCCCGCAAAGGCGCAGCGACATGACGATTTCGCCCTCGAACGTGAACTTCAGGGCGTTGGACAGCAGGTTCAGCACGATCTTCTCCCACATGTCCCGGTCGACGAAGACCGGCTCCGGGAGCTCCGGGCAGTCCACCTTGAACGCGACCCCTGCTCGCTCTATCGCGGAGCGGAACGCGCTCGCGAGATCGGCGGTGAAGCCCGCGAGGTCCGTCGGCTCGTAGGACGCCTGCGCACGGTTCATCTCGAGGCGGGAGAAGTCGAGCAGCGCGTTGACCAGCTTGAGCAAGCGTAGCGCGTTGCGGTAGACGAGCAGAAGGTGCTCGCCGCAGAGCGCGCGCTCCGGCGACGCGAGCGCGTCCTCCAGGGGGCCGAGCATCAGCGTCAGCGGCGTCCGGAACTCGTGGCTGACGTTGCTGAAGAACAGCGTCTTCGCGCTGTCGATCGCGGCGAGCTCCTCGGCGCGCCTGCGCTCCTCCTCGTAAGCGCGCGCGTTCCCGATGGCGGTCACCACCTGATCGGTGATCAGCCGGAACAGCCCGCGATACGGCTCGTCGAGCAGGCGATGCGGGCTCACGCCGCCGATGAGGAAGCCATACGGACGAGGCTGCCCCGGCCGCGAGAGGGGCAGGACGATCGCCCGCTCGATCGCGCTGCCCCGGCGGCCGAGGGGCAAGGCGCCGAAGCGGGCCGCGAGATCGCAAACGAGGAGCTCGCCAGAGGCGCGCTCCGCCTCCGCGAGCGGCCAGATCGCGGCCTCGCCGCCTCGGTCGTGGAGGGAGATGCGCGCCGGCTTCGCCGCCCCCTCGTAGCCGTCGAGCCCGCTCTCGCCAGCGAGGCGCGCATGGCCCGTATCGCCGTCCAGGAGGTAAAGCAGCGAGAACGGAAGATCGGCGACGTTCGCCGCGAAGATCTCCGCCGCTGTGGAGCACGCCTCCTCGGCAGACTTCGCATGGGCGGAGCGCGTCGCGAGATCGCGCAGCATGCGGAGCTGGCGCGCGTCGAGCACTTGCTCCGTGGTCTCCTGCACCGTGATGATGACGCCGGCGACCCGCTGGTCGTTGCCGGGTATCGGGCTGAAGGAGAGCGTGAAGTACGTCTCCTCGACGAAGCCTCGCCGTTGAAGCGGGAGCAGGAGGTGCTCGCTCCACGTCGCGGGCCCCCCGTCGAGCACGGTCTGCGTCATCGGGCCGACGACGTCCCAGACCTCGGCCCAGACCTCGCGCGCCGGGGCGAGCACCGACGCAGGGTGCTTCATGCCCAGGATAGGCCGATAGGCATCGTTGTAGATCTGCAGCATCTCCGGCCCGACCAACATGATCATGGGAAACCGATTGCCGAGCACGAGGCCGACCACGGTCTTCAGGCTGATCGGCCATGTCGCGACGGGGCCGAGCTTCGTCTTCGCCCAGTCGATCGAGCGCAGCAGGGCGCCCATCTCGCCGCCCCCGGCGAGGCAGCCCTCGGCGCTCGCGTCGAGGGCGCGGCCATCGGGCGAGGGCTCGACGACATCTGGAGACTTCTTCCGTATGCCGGCTGGCCGCATGCAGCGCCATCGTGGATGAGATCCACGGCTCTTGCCACCGGGACACGGGCGCACGGCTCAGGCGCCGCCGGCCTCGAGCCGCCCCGGCGGCCAGGAGACGGGCGAGCGCGGCGACCGCCGGGGACGCCGCCCTCTCGCGCAGCGACTGCGTCTCACTCGCGTAGCCGCGTATCCGTGTTGTAGCCGCGCGGCGCGAGGGGCGAGAGCCTCTCCAGCCAGATCTGCTCGAGCAGCGTGAGCTCGTCCGCCAAGGAGAACCCCGGCTCGTCCTTCTGCTGCACGACCTCGAGCACCTCGAACGTGAAGGCGTCGGCGCCGTGCTGCTGCCAGTCCCGCTGGAGAGCCTGGTTCTGGTGCGCGCCGATGGACAGCGCGAAACGGTGCTTGTTGAGCGGCCCGTGGAGGTTCGTGCTGCTGCCGAGCAGGACCTTGCCGTTCACCGTGTTCTTGACCTGGAAGATGCCCGCCTGCTTCGGGGTCTCGAGGTACTTCCGCTTCAGCTCCTTGCGCGTTTCCATCGTGCTCGCTCCCGTCTTCTTCGTCCCTGACGCGGGCGTCGTGTTCTCCGCCCCGGGTGTCGTGTCCTTCGCCTCGGGTGTCCTGGTCTGTTCCGCGATCAGCTCGTAGTGCAGGCCGTCGCGCGTCATGTATCCCTCGTCGACGAGCATGCGCCGGATCGTGCAGTGGTCGGGATACAGGGTCTGGATGATCTCGTTCACCTCCTGCTCGCGGTAGCGCCGGCCCGCCTGGAACTTGCCCAGGAACTGCTCGAGCACGATGCGCCGCTTGCGCCATTGCTTCGGCATCTGGACCAGCACGCCCCCGCGGAAGAAGGCGCGCATCACCTGGCTCCGGGCTCGCTCCGCGCGCCGCCGCGCGGCGCCGTCGGCGGCGGAGGGCAGCGAGACGAGCTCCTTCAGCGTGAGGCGGAGCAGATCGTCGCGCAGCGCATAGACCAGATAGTACTGGGTCTTGCGCTTGGTCACCAGCCCGGCCTCGTCGAGCTTCCGGAGGTGGAAGGAGACCGTGGAAGGCGCGCGCCCCAGCCGCTCGGCCAGCTCCTCGGCGCAGTGCGGCCGCTCGATCAGGGCGTTCACCACCTGGAGCCGCGACGCGTCGGCGAGCGCCTTGAGCACGCCGATGCGCGCCTCGACGCCCAGCTCGCGCGCCGGGGGATCTGCTTCGATGGTCATCAAAGTGAATCTAGGCGGCGCGGAGGCGCCGTCAATCTGTTTCGACGGTCATCGAACCGGAACCTCGCGGGGCGGCCGCCGCTCGTTCAAGCGTCACCGTCGAGCGCGCAGCCGGGCTCGGGCGCGAGCCGGGCGCGGGCGGGATGCGGGCGGGAGATGGCGAGCATCGACCCCGCAGGGGCGGCGAGCGCCGCCTGGGGACGCCACGTCAGGAGATCACGGCGAGCGGTGCTGCGTGGCGGTCATGGACGGGCGCTGGCCGACGACGTCGAACCAGCGCGAAAGGCCGCTCCGGCCGCTTCGCCACGCCCGATCCGGCCAGCGGAAGTCGAGGTAGCCGAGCGCGCAGGCGACCGAGATCGCGCCGATGTCCGCGAGCGCTCCCGACAGCGTACCGGCGTCGCGCTCCAGCCTGTCGAGGCCGGCCTCGATGGCAGCCGCCTGACGCTGCATGACGCTGCTCGATCGCTCGTCGGATGGGCGATGCTCGTCGGCGAAGAGGCGCCCGGCAGCAGCGCTGATACCGTCCGCGATGCCCTGCCAGAGCAAGGCGCTCCACCGCGCCTCTCCCGGCGCTGGATACAGCCCGCCGGCCGCGAGGTGATCCAGGTACTCGCAGAGGAGCGCCGACTCGAAGAGCACCTGCCCGTCCCCCAGGACCAGCGTCGGGACCTTGGCCAGCGGGTTCAGCGACCGCAGCGCCGCGTCCGACCAGGGATTGACCAGCACAAGCTCGATCCGGTCTCCCAGCTGCAGCTCATGCGCGGCGACCCGCACCTTGCGGGCAAAGGGGGATGTGGAAGCGTAGAAGAGCTTCATGGAGAACAGCTCCTGACAAATCCACTCATTTGTTGGTATCTCAGCAAAGAGGAATTGAACAGGGAGACGGGGAGACAAGGAGATTGTTGGGATTCTAAGGCGGCGGCCAGCGGACGCCGAGCCCCTGGTGGGGCGAGTCGGCGCTCAAACGGACGTCGTCCGCAGGGGCCGGCAGCGCGCGCCACACGTCGGTGTGCTGATCGGGCTGCTTGCCCTGGTTGTCCGCGAGCGCCTCGTAGAGCGCCCCCTGGTGGAGGACGTACGCGCCCTTGGGGTACGTCACGGCGCGCTCGTCCGGGCTGAGCGTCGCGCGGTCGGTCCACCACTCCAGGCGCCGATAGTCCTCGTCGAGGCCGCTTCCCATGAAGTCTCGGAAGCGGACCCGCTCCACCGCGACCGTCGGATTGTCCTCGGCCTGCACGCTGTCGAAGAGCCACTTGATGAACGGATAGGGCCCGTCCACCCGGTTGCCCTTCAGGATGTGCGGGTTCGGCGCGTTGCTGCCCACCGCGAAGACCTGCACAGGCTCGTCCGCGTCGGGGTACACCTCGCCATAGTTGAAGTGGAACCCGAGGAAGACGTTGCGCTCGAAGCGTATCGTGGCGCCGGTGTCCACCGCGTGCGTGTACACCCCGCTCAGCGACGTGTCGGCGAAGTAGTTGTCCGTGAACGAGACCGTGTCCGACGGCGAGCGCGGATCGCCGTCCACGCGCGTCGGGAACAGCTCGACGAAGAGGTCGCCCGTCCCGATCACGAGGTTGTGGTGGAAGCTCGAGCTGCCGTACCGCTGGCCGAACTGCACATTGCCATCCTGGTAAAGGTCGAACGCCGACCGCCACCGGACCGCGCCCGGTCCGATGACATTGTGGTGGATCTCGCAGTCCGAGCCGAGCTGCCCGACCTGCAGCGCCTCGGTGCCGGTGCGCAGGAACCGGTTATCGTACACCTCGAGGCGCTCGAACGCGTGCTGCGGCTGCGCCTGGGTGCTGCCGAAGTAGATCCCCTCCGAGCCGACGTCGTGCACGTAGAGGTCGTGGATCTTCACGTTGCGCATCGTGGCCTGCCCGTCGTCGTCGGTCTTGGCGACGATGCCGGCGAACTCGGCGCGCGTGACCTCGAGGGTATCCAGCTCGAAATCCGACGCTCCTCCGCCGATGGCCAGCCCCGAGAGGCCCTCTTTGCTGAACGCGTCGTCGATGAAGATGCCGTACGTCCCCTGGCCATGGGCGAACGCGCCCTCGGCGTGCCCCCGGAACCCCTCGTCTCCGGTCTTCGAGACAGGGTCGTGGCGGCCCGTCAGGATCCAGCCCTTTCCGCCCTTGATCACGAACACGTAGTTGGCGGCGTCGCCCCCGACCTCGACCTGTCCGCCGAGGTTCGTGATCACGAGCGGGCGCTCCGCGCTCCGCTCGGGCAAGCCGCCGAGCAGGATGCTCCGGTAGTGGCCAGCCGGAATGTAGAGCCGATCGAGCGCGCTCCAGTCGACCTCCGGGAACGACCCGGCGAGATCGGGATAGGCGATCTCGGGGAGCTCACCCTCCCTCGGGGCCGGCTCCGGCAGCGTGAAGGTGGTCGCTGGCTGGCCGAAACGACCATAGGCCGGGACGCCCGGCGTGGAGCCCCCCGCGCCAGACGTGGAGCCTCCGGCGGCGCCCGCGCCCGGCGTGGCGCCTCCGGCGCCAGCGGTGGACTCCCCCTCATCGCCATCGCCGCCGCACGCCGCCATCGCGACGAGCAGGACACCTATCCTCGCGCCTTGCCTCATCCGCAGAAGGATACGCCATCAGCTGGGCACACCGCGCCGAAAGCCGCGCACCGCACCGGCGCGTGGGAGCTGGTGTTCGGATCCGCGTGGAGATGATACCAGCTGCGCCGCTCAGCAGCGCTTCCCTCTCGTCAGCCTACGCGTCCGACGGTGTGCGCACCGTCGTGCTCTCGCCGCCTCGCCTGCCGGTAGCCGAGGGGGCTCACGCCGTGGGCGCGCGCGAAGGCGCGCCCGAACGCGGGCTCGCTGTCGTAGCCGACGCGGGCGGCGACGAGCTTCACCGGGAGCGTCGTCTCGCCGAGCAGGACCGCGGCGCGCTCGAGGCGCAGCCGGCGCACGTGATGGCCGAGCGGCTCGCCGAGGAGCGCCGTGGCGCGCGCCGCGAACGCGGATCGCGAGAGCCCGGCCGTCCGCGCGAGGTCCCCGAGCTCCCACGCGCGCTCGGGTGATGCGCGCACCTGCGCGAGCGCGGCCGCGATCGGCTCGTCCCGGAGCGCGTCCCGCCGCGGCAGCGACGCCGCGGGGTCGCGCAGCGCGCTCGCGAAGAGCGCGTGCGCCCACGCCTCGCCGACGGAGCGGCGCAGCGCCGCCGACAGGGCCTGCGGGCCGGCGAGCAGCGCGAGCGTGTCGTTGAGCCAGCGCGCGAGCCCCGGCGTCGCGCCCGCGACGTGCACCGCCGGCGGCAGCAGGGCGACCCACGGGGCGCCCGCCGCGTCGACGTGCAGGTCGACGACCACGAGGCGCGTCTCCGGCGGGGCCTCCGTGGCCAGGGCGTCGTCGGCCACGGCGCGCATCCCGCGGCAGAGGGCCTCCGGGTGCGCGAGCGAGGTCGTCGGCCGATCGCGGATGGCGTGCTCCTCGGCGCGCGGCAGGAACACGAGCTCCCCCGCGCCGAGCGCGAGCCGCCGGCGCGCGACGTCGATCCACCCGCCGCCGCCGAGCGCCGCGTACACCCGGGCGGCGGCGCGCTGCGCCGGCTGCCGCTTGCCCCAGCGATCGCCGAGCGCGAAGCGCCTCACCTCGGCCTCGCGGAGCACGACGCTCCGGGCCAGCTCGTCGAACGCGGCGGACATGGCGCGATCGACTCTACATCACGCGGCGGGCCGCGCCACGCCGGCGCGCGCGACCCGCCGCGCAGGCGGCGCCGGCCGTGGACCGTGGACGCGCGGATCGGGGAGCTGGACGCGCGGCAATCGCGGCGCCCCTACGCTGGCCTCGTCGACACGAAAGGAAAGGACATCCCATGACGCACCCCCCGCCGCATTCCGGGCCGCTCGACGCCGCGCAGGCGCTCGACGCGCTCCTCGATCTCATCGGTCGTGACATGGATCGCTGGCTCGACCTCTTCGCCGACGACGCGACCGTCGAGTTCCCGTATGCCCCGGCGCTCGGCGCGCCGGCGCGCCTCGAGGGCAAGGCGGCCATCCGGCGCCATTTCGAGGGCATCCTCCAGAGCTTCCACGGGCTCGAGCTCCGCGACGTGCGGCGGTATCCGACGACCGATCCCGACGTCGCGCTCGCCGAGGTGCACGGCTCGGCGACCATCGGGCCCGCGCGCAAACGCTACGAGCAGGACTATGTGATGATCGTCGCGACGAGGAACGGCCGAGTCGTGCGCTACCGCGAGTACTGGAACCCAGCGCCCGTCCTCGAGGCCTTCGGCGGCGAGCTCGACGCGCATCGCGAGGGGGCGTCATGAGGGCGCGCGCAGGGGGCGACGGGCCGCTCGTCCTGATCACCGGCGGGACGGGCACCACCGGGCGAGCCGTCGCCGTGCGGCTCGCGGCCGCCGGCGCGCGCGTCCGCACCGCGAGCCGGACGGCGCCCGCCGCTCGCGACGGCGTGGAGCACGCCCGCTTCGACTGGGCCGACGCCGCGACGCACGACGAGGCGCTCCGCGGCGCCGATCGCGTGTACCTCGTGGCGCCCGCGATGGTCGAGGATCCCTCGGCGCTCATGCTGCCCTTCGTCGAGCGCGCGCTTGCGAGCGGGGCTCGCCGCCTCGTCCTGCTCAGCGCGTCGCCCGTGGCGGAGGGGAGCCCCGGGCTCGGCCTCGTCCACCGCGCGCTCCGAGAGCGCGCTCCAGAGTGGACCGTCCTCCGACCGTCGTGGTTCATGCAGAACTTCATCGACCCGCGCCACCCGCACGCGGCGGCGATCGCCGGGCGAGGCGAGCTCACGACCGCGACGGGCGGAGGCCGCGTCGGCTTCATCGACGCCGACGATATCGCGGAGGTCGCCGCGCGGGCGCTCCTCGACGGCGCGCCGCACAACACATCTCACATCATCACCGGCCCGGAGGCGCTCAGCTACGATGACGTGGCGGCCATCGTGTCCCGCATCGCCGGCCGCGCGATACGCCACGTCCGCGCCGGCGAGGAGGACGCTCGCGCGTACCTCGTCAGGGCGGGTATCCCATCGCCCTACGCCGCGTTCCTTGTGAGCCTCGACCTCGCCATCCGCGACGGGGCCGAGGACCGCGTCACCGACGTCGTTCAGCGCGTGACAGGCCGCGCGCCCCGCGCCTTCGGCGACCTCGCGCTCGCCCACGCGCACGTCTTCCGTGGGGAGCCCAGCGCGCGCCGCGGCGGCCCGGCCGCGTAGCGACGTCGAACCGCCGAGCCCGCCGCACCCAGCCGACAAGCGAGCTCCACGACAAACCGCCTTCACGCTCTCCTGAGTTGTGCCCGACCCCACTGCGGCGACCACACCCCTCGTCGAGCTCCCCATTCTCCTGTAACCTGAGCAGCTGCGGGCAGGCAGCGCCTTCGCGGACACCGCACCTCAGGCGCTCGTCGGGCGGGACAAGTCAAGGTCGAAGCACGACCCGGGGAGAGTGGCGATGGGGACGAAGGACCGCGTGGAAGACTGGCATGACGTCCTGGACAACGCTTCGCTGGAGCACGTGCTGATCAACTCCAACGTCTTCAAGCGGGACGGCCAGTTCGTCCACACGCGCTGCTTCACGAGCTCTATCTCGGAGACGGTCTATGAGCAGCTCAAGAGCGAGATGCTCCGGGGGCGTCGTGCCGGGTGAGCGGGCGCGGGCGATCCTACGCTACATCGAGCAGCTCAAGGAGGGAGACGCGGACGCAGCGCTCGCCGAGGGCTCGGACCCCGGCGACGATCTCGGCGCGATCGCGGCGGCGCTGGGGGAGCTCGGGGATGCGCTGAGGGAGCGGGAGGAGCTCGTGCAGATCGCCCAGGCGGTCGCGGCGAGCAACCTGAGGCGGCTCGACGACCTCGCGCAGGAGCTCTCGCGCACGAGGGCCGTCAACGCGGAACAGCAGGCGACGATCCGCGCGCTGTCGGCGCCGATCATCCAGGTCTGGGAGGGCGTGCTGATGATGCCGGTGCTCGGAGCGGTCGATCTCTACCGGGCGGACCAGATGATGCAGGGGCTCCTCGGCGCGGTGTCGAACACCCATTGCAGGGTGGTGATCATCGATCTGACAGGCGTCGACGCCATCGACGCCTCGCTCGGGAACACCCTTCTGTCGCTGGTCGGCGCGGTGGAGCTCCTCGGGGCGAAAGGGATCATCGTGGGCATCCGGCCCGACGTGGCGCGCGGCCTCCTCGTGGACGGCGTGGACATGTCGCGGGTCTCCACCTTCGCGCGGCTCCGCGACGCGCTCGTCCTCTGCATGAAGCAGGCGCCGCGGCGCGCGGGCCAGCTCAACTGACGCGCCGGGCGACGCCCGGGCGACGCCGGACGCACGTCACCCGTGCCAGAGCTCCTTCACCCCGTCGGCCATGAACTGCACGGCGATGGCGGCCAGGATGAGGCCCATGACGCGCTCGAGCACGGCCATGCCGGACGCCTTGAGCGCCCGCTGCACGAGCCCCGCGCCGCGCAGCACGAAGTAGGAGGCCACGAAGGTGATGCCCACGCCGGCGAGCACCAGCCCCATGGCCACGGGGTCGTTGCCCTCGCGCGCCATCAGCACCATCACCGTGGCGAGGGCGCCCGGCCCGGCGAGGAGCGGCATGGCCAGTGGCACGAGCGCCACGTCCTCCTTCGCGATGCCCTCCTGCTCCTCGGACGGGGTGGTGCGCGTCGCCGAGGAGCGGGCGCGCAGCATGTCGAGCGCTGTGACGAGCAAGAGCAGCCCGCCCGCGACGCGGAACGCGGCCAGCGAGACGCCGAAGACCTTGAAGACGACGCCGCCGAAGAGGGCGAAGAACAGCATGAGCCCGCCGGCGACGGCGCACGCCCGCCGCGCCGTGCGCCGCACCTTCTCCGGCGGATCGCCCGCGGTCATCGTCAGGAACAGCGGCACGATGCCGAGCGGATCCACGACGAAGAAGATCGCCGACAGCGACACGAGGAAGACCGAGACGTAATGGGCCATGCTCATCGGATGCGTCGCGGCCCCCGCGGGCCAGGCCCATCTCCCACATCCCGGGCGGCCACGCCAGAACAGCGTCGCGAGGGACGATGGTGCGGTAGCGAACCGGCGTGATCCGTCGGATCCCACGGGACTTCGGTGGGACGTGACGACGGATCGCATCCCCTCGGCACGACGCGATCGGGCGGCGGCTCGATCTGGCGACAGCACCGGAGGGGTGAGCAAGCTTGGGGCGGCGGTCGGGCCCATTCCCGGATACCCCCTCCAGCGTTGGTCTATCGTCCTGGATGAGGCGCGGTAGCTCCGCGGTGTGCCTCGTAGGCCCCCGGAGACGAGCAGGATGGGACGAGCAGGATCTCCATGGGCTCACGCATGCCCGTCCGCTCGCTTCATCCGTCACAGCCCCTCACCAGCGGAGCTCGTCCGGCAGGAACTCCGCGATCAGGTCCTTGTAAAACGGCTTCAGCCGCTCAACGTCCGGCGGGTCATCGGCCTTCGAGTACAGATCGTACGGGTTGAAGCGCCGCACCCATTCCATCATCCGCCGATCTTGCTCGTTCATCAGGTGCCCGTACGCGCCCTCGCGGTGCGCCGCGTAGAACGAGTGATATCGGATCATGGCGAGCGCCTCGAGCGGCAGGTGGTCCTTCACCACATGATAGAGGTACTCGTCGTGCCCCCACGACATGTGTATCCGGGAGAGCCCCGCGCCCTCCTCGTAAATCCCGCATGGCGTCTGGTACTCCGGGTTCGCCATGTCCGGGTTACACGCGAAGAGCTCGGCGAAGACGATCCGGTCCGAGGTTGCACAGCCCACCGGGAAGGTGTCGCCCACCACGGACCACTGCGGCTCGCCCCACGTGCACAGGATCTTCCCGGCGTCGTGGATCAGCGCAGTCAGCACGAACCACCGCGGCTGCCCGTCCCGCCGCGCCGCCTCCGCGGACTGGAGCGCATGTGCGATCTGCGACAGCTCCGTGTCTGGATCGCTGTCGTCGACCACCCGATCGAGCAGCTCGAGCGCCTCCCACATGCCCATCCGGCGCCGGTCGAGGCCGAGGTACTGCCGCTCTTTCTCCTGCACGAAGGCGAGCGTCTGCCCCTCGTGGTTCAGGCGGTAGAGCTCCTTCACGCTCGGCCGCGCGTCCTCGCGGTAATCGCGAAATGAGGAAATCTCCCTGTTTTCCGCGGCTGCGCGCGCGGCGCTCCCCTCCACACCCGACGTCTGCACACGCTTCTCGTTCATCGCTCAGGCCCATAGCGTACCCCCCCTGTCCAGCGCCAGCGCCTGAGACCAGGACGATATCGGAACGGCAAGTACGATCCGCGCGCTCGGCTCGCGGTGCTGCGGGTCACCAACGTTTACGTGGTCGTTTACGTGGTCGTGGTCGTGGTCGTAGTCGTTTACGTGGTCGTGGTCGTTTACGTGGTCGTCAACGATAGGCCGTGAACGACCACGACCACGTAAACGACTACGACCACGTAAACGACTACGACCACGTAAACGTAAACGTTCGAATGTAGGAGAATGCGGCGGGACGGGTTGGGGCAATGGCGCGCTGGCCTGGATCGCTCAGTCGAGCGGCACCGGCGAGGAGGCCGAGGCGACCAGGTAATCGCGTGCGTCGACCCCACGCTCCTTCGCGAGGGCGAGCGGGACAGGCCGGTAGAGCAGCATGGCGGTGACGTTCGCGGTCGCCGAGCAGCCCGCGGGGATCGCGAAGCCGTGCGACGTCACCGCGACGCTCCCCGGCGCGATGCGGTTGTCGCTGGCGATATCGACGGCGCGGTGCTGCGGCGCGTGCCGCACGCCCGCCGGATCGACGAGCACCTTGGCGAAGGTATACCCCGCGGCGCCGGCGAACGCGGCCGCGGGCTGGCCGTCCGCGTGCCCCGCGGCGAGGGGCGCGCCGAGGTAGACGAGATCCCCGTCCTGCGCGGCGATCGCGCCGCTCAGGGTGATCGCGCCGCCGCCCGCCGCGACCACCCGCGCCTCGCCGACCGGCGCGCGGACCTCGAGGCCCTTGTCCGCGGCGTCGAGCGACGGGTCCGCGAAGCGGCCGATGCCGGTGTAATCGTCGTAGACTCCGGTCGGGCGGACGATCCGCACCACGTCGCCCGCTCTCGCGCGCGCCGCGCCCTCGTCCCAGGCGAGCTGGGCGCCCGTCAGGGCCGCGCCCTGGCCCACGCGCGCCTCCGCGAGCGCGCCGCCGGTGTCGTTCACCGTCATGCCGCTCGACGGCGAAAGGGGCGCGCCGCATGCCTCCACCGCGACGAGCAGCACGAGCGCGCGCATCGGCTCCCCGGTCGGAACGGCGTGGCCCGCCGCGCCTCCGGCCAGGGAAACCGTGACCGCGAGCTCGCCCGGCGCCGTTGATGCGTCGATGCGGACCTCGACCGCGCCCCGGATGAGCCGAGGGGACCCTTCCAGCGGGCCTCGGAAAATATGGGAGCGGACCGTCCCCGCCGGGCGGACGAAGCCGAGCGAGACGCTCGCGTTCGCCTCGTTCGTCACGTCGAGGCTGCTCTTCAGCGAGAGGACCCCTGGCATGTGGCAGGCCTGGCATTGCGTGGCCGGGCGGTTCCAGGAGCTCGCGGCCCACTCAGAGAACGTCTGATGGATCGGGAGCCCGTCTGGCCAGCGGACCGGATCGAGCGCCGCGCCCGGCAGGAGCGCCGCCTGCTTCTGCTCGTGGCAGCCGCCGCAGAACTCCGAGGCCGAGAACTTCGGCTGGTAGCTGCCGCCCATGAACCTGTTCGGCACGTCGGGCCGCGGGCCGAACATCACCTCCAGGAGCCTCGACGAGGGATCGGGGGAGCTCCTCTCCTGCGGGCGCTGGACGATCAGGGCGCCGGCGACCCCGGGCGGCTTGCTCAGATCGACGTCGCGGATCTTGTGGCAAGCGTCGCAGTGGTCGCCCTTCTCGAACGCGATGCCTGTGGCCTCGAGGAGGTCTCGCCCGCCCGCGGGGCCGTCGATCCCCGCAGCGTGGCAGTCGGCGCACGCGCCGAACGCCGCCGGGCGCACGGCCTCGGGCAGCGCAGGATCGTCGCACGAGGGCTGCGCTCCCCCGCCGCAGGACGGGTTGAGATCCGGCAGCACGCCGCTCCCTAGATAACACCGCATCGCGGCGCCGCCCTCGCTCCCCGGGACGCGTCCGGCCTTCCAGCGCCCGCCCGCGGCGCCGCACGAGGCCTCGTCCGTGTGAGCCATCGAGACCCCGGCGTAGATGGCCTGGAGGAGCGGATTCCTGGCCGACCGCGCGTGCCCCGACTCGAGGAACTGGGCCACGAGCGTCGTGTGGCAGTGATCGCAGAACCGCGTCGAGTTGTGCGGGTCGCCGTCGCCCGGATCGCCGTAGGTGTAGCCGAGCGCGTTGTCCGGCGGCGACGCGCGGCGAAGTGCGATCTCCACCGGCCCGTCGGGGACGACCTCGAATTCGATACCGTCCGTCCTGTATCCGATCTTCGCCGCAACCACCGTCGGCTGGCCCGGGATGTCCCGCGTGATCTCGATGGAGAACGCGCCGTCCGGGCCGGTCACGAGGGCGGGCTCCCCGCCGGCCTGCATCACGATGGCGCCCTCGAGCGGCGCCGCGCCGTCGGTGACGACGCCGGTCACCGTGAACACGCGCGGCAGCTCCTCCAGGGCGCCTCCAAAGCCCGTGGCCACGCTCACGTACGTGGTCGTCGTTACCGGGTGCGCGCCCGCGCTCTGGCCGCCGCCGCCGTGGCCGCCCGGCGGCGCCTCCGAGCATGCGCCGCCGAGCACGCAGGCGGCGAGCGCCGCCGGAAGCGTGGATGTTCGTGGCCGGGTCAGGGTTCGCGCCGCCGTTCGCATCCCGGAGGATCGTCACGGTAAACCCGGCTCGGCCACCTGTCGACGAGGTAGCGATTGCCCGGCGCCAGCGAGGTGCCGGCCGAGCTCGGCATGGCGCCGAACCGCCGGCGGGGCGATTGCGACGTGCCGCTGCGTGCCGCATGAAGCTGCTGCCCGATCGCCGCGGCTCGTTCGCCACGCGGGGATGGGTGGGAGAGGCGCGAGCAGCGGCGCGGGGCGGAGATTTCCTCGACAGGCAAGGAGACCATCTTGGCGATGCATTCCCCCGAGGCCGAGGCGGATAGGCTCCCCGAAACGCCCGCGGTGTCGCGCGCCTACGCCTGGCTGGTCTTTGCCTTGAGCTTTGGCCTGCTGCTGTCCGACCACATGTCGCGGCAGGTCCTGAGCGCGGTCTTCCCGTCGCTGAAGATGGAGTGGGGCCTGTCCGATACGCAGATGGGGGCCCTGAGCGGCATCGTGGCGCTGATGGTCGGTCTGCTGACCATCCCGTTGTCGCTGCTGGCCGATCGCTGGGGTCGCGTCCGGAGCATGACCCTCATGGCGACGGTGTGGAGCGTGGCGACGCTGGGTTGTGCGCTGTCGGCCAACTTCGGTGAGATGTTCGCCGCTCGTCTCGTGGTCGGCGTCGGGGAGGCCGCGTATGGCAGCGTCGGCACCGCCGTGGTACTGGCGCTGTTTCCGCGCCATCAGCGGGCCAGCCTGAGCGGCGCCTTGATGGCCGGCGGCGCCTTCGGCGCCGTGCTGGGCATGGCGCTGGGCGGCTACATCGCCGCAAGGGTGGGCTGGCGCTGGTCGTTCGGCGCGATAGCCCTGTTCGGCCTCATCCTGGTCGTGATTTACCGCACTACCGTGACCGAACGACGGCTGCGACCAGCGCAGGATGTCCAGCGCGCCGCTGTCGCGCAGCCCCCTGCGCGCCGGACGCTGACGTTCCGCTTCGTTCTGAAGGCACTGTTTTCCACGCCCTCGTTCGTCTGTGTCTGTGTCGGCAGCGGTCTGCAGCTGTTCATCATGGGCGCCGTGGTGGCCTGGATGCCCAGCTACCTGAACCGTTACTACGGCATGGCGATCGTTTCGGCGGGAGTCACCGCGGCCGTCTTCGTCCTGATCGGCGGCGTCGGCATGACGGTCTGCGGTGTGTTGACCGATCGGCTGAGCCGCCATCGACCGGCCTGCACGTGGCGGATGGCGATCGCGTACAGCCTGACGTGTTGTGCGTTGCTGGGTGTGGCTCTCCGGCTTCCAGCGGGCCGCCTGCAAATGGTGCTCATGGGGGCCGGCGCGTTGTTCATGGGGGGCACGGCCGGCCCGGCCGGCGCCATGGTCGCCGGCCTGATCCCGGCGTCGATTCATGCGACGGCGTTCGCGACGCTGGCGCTGGCCAACAACCTGCTCGGCCTGGCCCCCGGGCCAGTGGTGCTCGGCGTCCTCGCTGACCGCATCGGCCTCCTCGGCGCCCTGCAGGTCATCCCGTTCGTCGCGCTCGCGGCCGCGCTGGTCTTTGCCCTGGGCGAGCGGCACTCCACGCGGGCCCCTGGGCAGGGTGCTCCTCGCGCTCGCGCGGAGCAGCGACGGACCGATGCCTGAGCGCAATGAACATCCTGTAACGACAGGCCCCCGGGGAGGGCGGCTCGGCAAGACCTCCCCCGCTGGTCGGGAGCCGGGAGGAGCGTGCGAGCCGCGGTCAGCAAGGCCGATCGCCGACGATCCCGGTGCGCTCCATCTTGCGCGCTGCTGGCCAGTAATCCTGGACGGCGTAGTGCTGGGTGCAGCGGTTGTCCCAGATCGCGACGCTGTTCTTCCTCCAGCGAAAGCGGACCTGAACCTCGGGGATCGCCGCCTGGCTGATCAGGTAGCTCAGCAGCTGGCTCGCCCCGGGCGCGAAGTCCTGGCCGACGCGCACGTTGTCCGGCGTGTGGAAATTGACGAAATGCGTGGTGAAACCGTCGACGAACAGGACCTTCTCGCAGGTCTCCGGGTGGGTGCGCACCACCGGGTGCTCCGCGTCGGGATAGCTGGCCTTGAGCGCGCGGCGCTTCGACACCGGCATGACGGCGCCGAACGTGGCCTCGATGCTGTGCATGGCGCGCAGCCCGGCGATCCGCTGCTTGACGTGCTCGGGCAGGAGGCGGTGCGCCTCGACCATGTTGACCCAGATGGTGTCACCGCCGACCTCCGGCGTCTCGATGCAGCGCAGGACGCACCCCATCGGCGGCGCTTCGCGCCAGGTCCCGTCGCAGTGGTATGCGTTCTCGTAGTGCTCCGGCGGGCTGTTCCGGTCCTTGTAGATGCGGACCAGACCCGGATGATCGGGATCGCTGCCGGCCACCGGGTGGTCTTCGAGATCGCCGAAGCGCCTCGCGAACGCGACGTGGTCGGCGCGTGTGATCTCCTGGTCGCGCAGGAACAGGACCCGGTGCTTCAACAGAAGCGCCCTGATCTCTGCAAACAGCGCGTCGTCGCGCGCGGCGTCGGCCAGGCTCACGCCGCCGAGCTCGGCGCCGATGGCGCAGGTGAGCGGCGCGACCTGGATGGATCCGCGCGCCGGCGCGCGGGCGGCGGCCGATCCGGCGGATGCTGAGATGGTCATTCTGGTCCTCCTCGTTCCCTGGCGTGGGCGCGGCGATCGACGGCCGATCTCACGCGCTAAACGACCAAGATCGAAGCCCCGGTCGTCCTCCGCGACTCGAGATCACGGTGCGCGCGCGCCGCGTCCTCCAGCCTGTAGCGCTGGTTGATCTCTATCCGGATCCGCCCCGCGGCGACGTGGCCGAACAGCTCGCCCGCGAGCTCGCCCTTCTCCTCGGGATCAGCGATGTAGTCGGCGAGCGCCGGGCGCGTGACGAACACGGATCCCTTGGCCGCGAGCTGCGCCACGTCGAGCGGTGGAACCGGGCCCGAGGCCATGCCCAGACACACGAGCAGACCGCGCCGCCTCAGCGAGGCGAGCGAGCCGGCGAACGTGTCCTTGCCGATGCCATCGTAGACGACCGATACTCCGGCCCCGCCCGTCAGCTCGCGCGCGCGCCTCGCCACGTCCTCGCGGCCGGAATGGATGATGTGGTCGCAGCCGTGGGCGCGCGCGATTTCCCCCTTGGCGTCGGTCGACACCGTGCCGATCACCACGAGGTCGAGGAGCTTCGCCCATTGCGAGACGATCAGGCCCACGCCGCCCGCTGCCGCATGCAGCAGGATGACGTCGCCGGCCTTGAGGGGCCAGATGCGGCGCATCAGGTAGGCCGACGTGAGGCCCCGCATGGTCATCGCCGCGGCTGTCTCGCAGCTGATGCCGTCCGGCAGCCGGATCAGCGGCGCCGCAGGGAGGATCCGCTCGGTGCAGTACGCCCCGAGCGTGTCGAGGAAGCCGGTGTATGTCACCCGGTCGCCCGGCGCGACGTTCGTGATGCCTTCGCCGACCGCCTTCACCACACCGGCGGCCTCCACCCCGATGCCGCTGGGGAGCGGTACGGAATAGAGCCCGCTGCGAAAGTAGACGTCGGCGAAGTTGAGCCCGACGGCGACGTGCCGGACCCGGACCTGGCCGGGACCCGGGATGCCGACGGCGGCGTCCTCCCAGCGCAGGACCTCCGGCCCGCCGGTCTGGTGAAAACGGACTGCATGTTCCATCGAACTCCTCCGGATCCCGTCCCCGCGCTAGGCCGCCGCGCGCAGCGGCACCCCGCGCTCGCCCACCTTGCGGTTGGGCGCATAGCCGAGCTTCGCCAGCGTCTCGTCGGCGCTCCGGTAGTTCTCGCCGATCTTGTAGATGCGGCGGGCCTCCTTGCCGTCCGCGAGCTCGCGGCCGAGCTCGCGCGCGATGCGGACGGTCTGCTCGATCTGCTGCACGGAGGTCATGTGCTGCCCCTTGCGTCCCCACAACGAGTCCTCGATACCGCAGCGGGCGTGCAGCCCCATCGCGATCGCCATCGTATTGATCGGCAACACGTTGCGCATGAGGGTCTCCAGCGTCAGACAGGCGCCGTCGGGCACGCGGCGGATGAACTCCATCATGTTGTAGGGGTTCGGTCCGTCGAACCCGCCGCCGATGGCCACCCAGGTGACGTTGAGCGGCCCGGTGTAGACGCCGCGGCGGATCAGGCGCTCCACGGTCTCGAGCTGGGGGATGTTGGCGAGCTGGAAGTGTGCCTGGATGCCCGCCGCCGAGAGCCGCCTCAGGTGCTCCTCGACCCAGGCCGGGCCGGCCGGCACGGTCATCTCGCGGTAGGCCTCGTGGACGTCCGGCCGCGCAAACGAGCTGCCGGCATAGTCGTCCTCGGACATCAGCTCGACGACGTTCATCTGGGTGGTGTTGATCGCGATCGTGACCTGGTCGGGCTTCGGCGAGAGCTCGGCCAGCCTGTGGCGCGTGTCATCGCTCAGCCATTTGGCCTGCGCCCCTGCGTCCTCCGGGGCGAAGGAGATCGAGCCGCCGACCTGCAGGATCATGTCCGGCACCGCGTCGCGCAGGCGCGCCAGGAGCTCGTTGAACACGGACAGCCGCTTGGAGCCCTTGCCGTCCGCCTCGCGCGCGTGCACGTGCAGCACCGTGGCGCCCGCGTTGCAGCAATCCACGGCCTTCTGGACCTGTTCGGCCATCGTCACCGCGATGTCCTCCGGAAAATCGGCCGGCTCCCATTCCGGCCCGTACGGCGCGACCGTGATGACGAGCTTCTCTTGATTCTCTGGGAACAGGGAGTCATCCAGAAAATTCATGTGGATTCTCTGCTTCAGGTCACCGTCGACCAGGCGGAGTGGAGGTCCTGCACGTCGGCGCGCTGGAGCACGCCAGCGCCATCCTCCGTGGTCCCCGGCCGCGCCGAACGCAAGGGTACGGCGTGGTGGGGCCACCCGACCGCGCCGGCTCGTCCTCTCGGCGCGGTCGTCTCGGCGCGGGCGAGCCAGGGCCGCAGAGCGCTGCTCCTTGCTTCTTCGACGAGGACGCCCGTAGCTCGACCGCGAACCGGGAGCCGCCCTCCGGACCAGGCCGAGAGAGGCTACCGCGCCATC
Source organism: Sorangium sp. So ce117 (assembly GCF_051524395.1). NCBI lineage: Bacteria > Pseudomonadati > Myxococcota > Polyangiales > Polyangiaceae > Sorangium > Sorangium sp. So ce117. Next base: position 980,971 of record NZ_CP150309.1, on the reverse strand, counting down.
AGGAGCTCCGAGGACGGAGACTCCGGCGCTCCGGCCTTCGAGGGCTGCGCGACCGGTCGCTGCGGCGACGGCGAGGACGGCGGGACAACCCCCCACGACATCGGCCCCCGCGACGATGGGGGCGCCGGCGGCGGGGGCGCCGGCAGCAGGGGCTGCCCCGGCAGATCGCCCAGCTCGGCCGCGCTGAGCTGCTGCGTGCTGCCATCCCCGGACAGCGTTGTCTCCGTCGCGGCCGCATAGGCCTCGGCTTGCTCGAGGACCCGCACGAAGTTCCCGCCCAGCAGGCGGAGGATGTCCGCATCCGAGTAGCCGCGACGGATGAGCTCCAGCGTGAGGTTCGGGGCCCCGGCGCTGCCTGCGAGCCCCTCCTTGAGCGCCTCGCTCCCCTCGAAGACGGAGCCGAGGGCGACATGCTCGATCCCCGCGACCTTCACCACGTGATCGATATGGTCGATGATCCGCCACAGCGGCGGCGTCTTCTGCCCCTCCTGGGTCCTGAGCTTCTCGATCTCCTCGCGGAGCGCCTTCGTGTCGCCCGGGAGCCTCTCGCCGAGCTCCTTGAGGTGCGCCCCGTACTTCTGCGCGAAGCGCGCCGACTGCTCGGCATACGCCTCGTCCAGGAAGAGCGCCCAGGAGTTCACCATGACGAGGCCGCCGTTCTCCGCGATCGCGCGCAGCATGTAATCGTCGAGGTCGCGGCGGCGGTGGCCGGCGGCGGGCATCGTGGAAGAGGTGATGATCGGCGCCTTGGCCACCTTCATGACGCCCTGGAACGTGCTGTCCGATCCATGCGAGACGTCGACAAGCATGCCGATCCGTTGCATCTCGCGGACCACGGCCTCTCCGAAGGGGGAGAGGCCGCGGTCGCGGACGTACCCGGGATCGAGCGCTCCTCCCGCGGAGCCTGCCCAGTCGTTCGTGGTCATGTGCGTGAGCGCCATGGTGCGGACGCCGAGGCGATAGAACGAGCGCAGCGCAGGCAGGGAGTTCTCGATGGCGTGCCCGCCCTCGATGCCCATGATCACGGCGATCCTGCCTTCGCGCTCGGCGCGGCGCACGTCTTTCGCGTCGCGCACGAGCATCAGCGTCTCGCGGTGGCGCTCGATCTGACGGTGGGTCGCTTCGATGAGATCGAGCGCGCGGCGCGCGGCGCTGCCGCCGAGCCGCGAGGCCGAAGGCGGCGCGGGCGCGCCGACGTGGATCGGGAAGAACGCGCCGGTGACGCCCGCCGCCTTGTTCCTGGCGACCTCCGCGGCCATCAGCTCGTCGTCCGAGCTCACCTGAGCGAACGAGCCGCCGAGGAGCAGCGAGGGCACGCCGCTGTGGCCATCCACGAGGATCGCCTTGGCTTGCAGCCGCGCGGCCCGCTGCTCCGGCGCCTCGAGCCCCGGTGGGGTCGCCGTGAGGTCGGGCGCCGACGTGTACCAGGGCCCGACGTCGGCGGCGGACGGCGCGAAGACATCGGGCGCCGCCGCGGGCGCGGGGGAACGAACGCAGGCCGCGAGCGACGCGGCGGCGAGCAGCGCGAGCATTGGCGAAGTGCGCATGACCGGATCGTACCATGCGAGCTCGGCGGGAAAGCCAGCCATGAAGGTGGCAGGATCGTGCGCCGGAGAGGCGAGGCAGCACCGCCGCTGGGCGCCGACATATCGGTTTAGGTGGCCCCTATGCCTTGATGACCTCCGTTGTGAGCCACCGGTGGAGCAAGGCTGGTACCGCCGGCGCGCGCCGCGGAGCCGCGATCGGCCAGAGCAACCAACGGTTGAAACCCCGGAAAAGAGCAGGGTCTTGAGCCGCCGAGGCGCCAGGGACGCCAAGAGAGTGTTCTGTTCTTGGCGGCTGCGGCTCATTTCTCGCTCGCTCAACGTGTTCGGCGCTCTAGACTCGAACGAAAGACCCGATGTCGCTCCGACAGCGCGATTACATCCTCCGCATGATCGAGCAGCTGGCCGAGGCCATCGGCCGGATCGCCGGGCTCCGGCGCGCCGGCCAGCTCGACGAGGCGGAGCTGCTCGTCCGCACCACCGCCGACGGGCTCTTCGGCCCGATGCGGGACATGCTCGACCGGCTCGACGCCGCGGGCGCGGCCACCCTGCTCGGCGACCACGAGAAGATCGGCGCGTACGCGGCGCTCTGCGCGGAGCAGGCCGAGATCCTCGAGCTCTGGGGCCGGGCCGCGCCGGCGCTCGCGGAGCGCAGGCGCGCGCTCGAGCTCTACCTCGAGGCGGTGAGCCGCGCGCCGGAGGGCAGCCCCCGCGCGCAGGAGGCCGCGCGCGCGCTCCTCGGCCGGCTGGACGCCGCGCGCCTGCCGGAGCGGTACCGCGCCCTCGCCGCGAAGCTCGGCTGATCGGGGCAGCGGGGCTCGCCTGCCGCGCGCGCTGCGCCCCGCGGTGAATGCCAGGTTGCAACGGCGCTGGCGCGCGACCATGACATGGGGAGCCCCTGTGGAGATGACCCCCTCGTCCGCCAGCTTCGCCGCGCTCGGCATCGCCCCTTCGCTTCTCGGTGTGCTCGCCGAGCTCGGCTACGAGGAGCCCACGCCGATCCAGCGCGAGGCGATCCCCCACCTCCTGACCGGGCGCGACCTGCTGGGGCAGGCCGCGACCGGGACCGGGAAGACGGCCGCGTTCGCGCTGCCGCTGCTCCAGCACCTCCAGATCGGCGGCGAGCCGCCCGGCCCCCCCCAGGCGCTCGTGCTCGTGCCGACCCGCGAGCTGGCGATGCAGGTGGCCGAGGCGATGCACCGCTACGGCCGCCGGCTCGGCGTGCAGGTGCTGTCCGTGTACGGCGGCCAGCCGTTCGGGCAGCAGCTGCGCGCGCTCCGCCGCGGGGTCCACGTCATCGTGGCCACGCCGGGCCGGACGCTCGACCACATCGGGCGCGGCACGCTCGCGCTCGACGGCATCCGCACCGTCGTGCTCGACGAGGCCGACGAGATGCTCGACATGGGCTTCGCCGAGGCGCTGGAGGAGATCCTCTCGGCCACACCGGCGGCGCGGCAGACCGTGCTCTTCTCCGCGACGCTGCCCCCGCGGATCGCCGCGATCGCCGGCCGGCACCTGCGCGAGCCGGTGCGGGTGAAGATCGCCGGCGAGAAGGCGGCCCCCGGCGAGCTCCCCCGCGTCCGCCAGACGGCGTACATCGTGCCGCGGGCGCACAAGTCCGCCGCGCTGACCCGGGTGCTCGACATGGAGGATCCGTCGTCGGCCATCCTCTTCTGCCGCACCCGCAACGAGGTCGACGAGCTGACCGAGGCGCTGCGCGCCCGCGGCTACGAGGCCCAGGCGCTCCACGGCGGGTTCGCGCAGGAGCACCGCGATCGCGTGATGGCCCGCTTCCGCGCCGGCACGGCCGAGCTGCTCGTCGCCACCGACGTCGCGGCGCGGGGGCTCGACATCGAGCATGTCTCGCACGTCATCAACTACGACGTCCCCTGCGCCCCCGAGGTGTACGTCCACCGCATCGGCCGCACGGGGCGCGCCGGCCGCGAGGGCGCGGCGATCACGCTTGTCGAGCCGCGCGAGCACTACCTGATCCGCAACGTCGAGCGGCTCACCGGGCAGCGCATCGAGGTCGCCACCCTCCCGACCGTGGCCGACCTGCGCGCGCGGCGCCTGGAGCTGACGCGCGCCTCGCTGCGGGAGGCGCTCATCGAGGGCGGCACCGAGCGGTTCCGGGTCGTGGTCGAGGCGCTCGCCGACGAGTTCGACGTGATGGACATCGCGGCGGCGGCGGTGAAGCTCGCCCACGACGCGACGGAGGGGGACCGGGAGGAGGACGAGGCGGAGATCCCGTCGTTCCGGCCGCCTCCGCGCGGGCCGGAGCGCGCCCGCGACGACCGCGCGCCGCGCGGGCCCGCGGGGCCGCGCGGGCGCCCGGGCGAGGCGCAGGCGCGGTCGCGGCGCGAGGGGCGGGAGACCGACGGCAACGTCGCCCGGCTGTACGTCAGCGCGGGGCGCGCCGCGGGCATCCGGCCGGCCGATCTGGTCGGCGCCATCGCGAACGAGGCGTCGCTGAGCTCCCGCGACATCGGCGCCATCGAGATCGCCGACGGCTTCTCCACCGTGGAGGTCCCGGCCGACGCGGCCGACGCCGTCATCGAGGCGCTGCGCGCCACTCGGCTGAAGGGCCGCAAGGTCCAGGTCCGCCGGGACGACGCGGGGTCCCGCGAGGCGCGAGGCGGGGCGGCCGAGGCCCGAGGCGGGACGGCCGAGGCCGAGCCGCGCGCCGGCTCAGCCGAGACCCGGAACGGCGCGGCGGGCATGGCGCCCCCGCGGCGTCGCCCGCGGGCCTGAGCTCCACGGAGATGGGGTTAGCGCGCCGCGCTGCCCGAGGCGCCAGGCTCAGTCGGCGGTGGTCTTCCGCCGCTGGAACTGGGCGAACAGCGTAGCGCGGACGTCGTCGTGCAGCGGCTCGCCCGGGAGCCCCTGGAGCGCGTCGATCGTCAGATCCATCTGCTTCAGGTAGGTGCGGCACCTGTCGCACCACGCGAGGTGCCGCGCGCAGCCCTCCTCCTGCTCGGAGGACAGCTTTCCCTCGCTCCTGTCGGTGATCATCTCGGTCAGCTGACAGCACGTGACGATCATGCGCGCTCACCCCCTCGTCATGTAGCGCTCGAGCGCGGCCCTGAGCTTCGATCGGCCACGGTGCAAGAGGACCCGCTGGTTCGCCTCGCCGATACCCAGGATCTCGCAGACCTCGTCGGACGGACACCCCTCCACGTCGCGCAAGAGGACCACCGCGCGCTGTCCAGGCGCCAGCGTCTCGAGCTCTCGCTGCAGCACGGCGCCTATCTCCTTGCGCAGCAAGAGCACCTCCGGGCTCTGCTCCGTCCACGGGACAGGCGGAGTCGCCCAGTCACCGATGCTGTCGAATCGGGCCGGATCGACCGCCGGCTCGCCGCCGTGATCTCCGTCCTCCAGCCAGGAGACAGGCACCATGCGCTTCTCTCGAGCGCCCCACGTCCTGGCGCGGTTCGTCAGGATCCTGAACACCCATGTCTTCAGCGCGGAGCGCCCCTCGAAGCGCACGAGCCCATCGAAGACCGCCGCCCAGGTCTCCTGGACGACCTCCTGCGCGCCCGCGGGGCCGGCGACCGCCCGGGCGAGCCGGAGCATGGGTGTGTGGAGCTGGGTCACGAGCTGCTCGAAGGCCTGCTCGTCCCCCGCGAGCAGCCGGCGGACGAGCGCGATGTCGTCCGCCGGCGCCGCGCAGCCGGGCGCAGCCGCGTTGCCCGGCGCGGCGGGCGCGAGGAGCGGGCCTATCTCGGCCGATGCGCGCTGCGCCGGTGCGGCCTGTTTGCCGTCGGCGGCGGCCGAGGGGTCGTGGGACACGCGGAGCACGGTATCACGCCGCCGAGCCCCGCATCAATCGACGCGGCTCCGGGGCGGCTCGCCCCGCGGACGACGGCGGCCGGCGCCCCGGTCAGAGCGACCTCAGCGCGTCCGCGACCTCCTTCGGCTTCGTCAGGAAGGGGGCGTGGCCCGCGTCGATCGAGATGACCTTCTCGCAGGGCAACGCCGTGTACTGCTGCTTCTGCTCTGCAGGGCTGATGGCGAGATCCTTGAGCGCCTCGATGTAAACCCGGGGGACCCTCCCCCACCTCTCCTCCGTGACATGGATCGGCTCGTCGAACGGCTTCGCGGGCTCCTCGCGCAGGTGGCTCTCGAGCCGCGCGACGTCGTCCGGAGAGCAATCCTGGCAGAAGGCGTCCGCGGCCCACCCCTCCTTGAAGGTCAGCGTCGTGCCGTCCTCCGAAGCGGCCGCGTACGCCTTGATCGCGGCCCCTTCGTCGTCGGCCCACTCCTGGCTCAGCGACTGGCCGTCTTTCATCAGGAAGGCGGTCAGGTAGACGAGCGTCTTCACCTTGTCGGGCCGCTGCTCGGCGGCCTGGCTCACCACGGTGCCGCCCATGCTGTGGCCGACGAGGATCACGGGGCGCGAGGCGCTGTCGATGGCCTCCACCACGGCGTCGGTATAGGCCTCCAGGCCGGCGTCCGCGACGGGCGTCTGGTCCTCGCCGTGAGCCGGGAGATCGAGGGCGATCACCTCGTTGCCGCCGGCCTCGAGGAGCGGCACCACCTTGTCCCATGCCCATGCGCCCACGAAGGCGCCGTGGACGAGGACATACGTGTTCTTGTCCGAGCCCTGGGCCCCGCCGCCCCCCGTGCTCCCGTCCGTGTCGCTGCCGCCGCAGCCGGGCAGCGCGGACGACATGAGCGCAGCGGCCGAGATCATGGTGCCAGACCGCAGGACCTTGCGAAGCAGACCGTTCATGGATGTCTCCTCATCGTCGCGAGGCTCTCCTCGAGCGCGACGTCATCGGTATTTCGACGTGCGATGGATGCGCGCGCCCCTGCGCCCGGGCGTGTCCCCGGCGCCGCGACGGCTATCCCGCTACCTGCACAGTCTCGGAGGGGGCCCGAACGTTACAGCCTGTTCAAGGAATCGTCCGGAGGGGGCCGGGGCCGCGTCCCGCCGGTCGAACGGTGCCGGGCGCCGAGGCTGCCGGCGCGCCCGGCGGACCTGGTGGCGATGGGCGTTCTGGGCTAGACGCCTCGCCATGCCATCGGAGAGCGCCATGCCTGGCGGAGACGATCTCGTCGCGCGCGACCGCCGCTGCGTGATGCACCCTTACGCCGCGCCCATCTCGAGCGCGCCGCTCTTCGCCGTCGAGCGCGCGGAGGGCGTTCGCCTCACCCTGACCGACGGCCGCGAGCTCATCGACGGCATGGCGTCCTGGTGGGCCGCCATCCACGGCTACGCGCACCCGGCGCTGACGGCGGCGATCAGCGCCCAGCTCGGGCGGATGAGCCACGTGATGTTCGGGGGGCTCACCCACGCGCCCGCGGTCGAGCTGTGCGAGACGCTGGTGGCGCTCACGCCCGAGCCGCTGACACGCGTCTTCCTCGCCGACTCCGGATCCGTGTCGGTCGAGGTGGCCATCAAGCTCGCTCTCCAGTTCTTCATTGCGGAGGGGCGGCCCGAGAAGCGCCGCCTGATCAGCGCGCTCGCCGGCTACCACGGCGACACGTTCGGCGCGATGGCGGCCACCGATCCCGTCAATGGCATGCACCACCTCTTCCGCGGCGCGCTCGCGCAGCACCTGTTCGCGGAAGCGCCCGGGCCGGCGTTCGACGCGCCCTGGTCGCCGGACGCCCTGAGCAGCATGGCCGCGCTGCTCGAGCGGCATGCGCACGAGGTCGCCGCCGTGATCCTCGAGCCGATCGCCCAGAACGCCGGCGGGATGCGCTTCTACCACCCGCAGTACCTGCGCGAGCTGCGCGCGCTCTGCGACCGCCACGGCGTGCTGCTCATCTTCGACGAGATCGCGACCAACTTCGGCCGCACCGGGGAGCTGTTCGCGTGCCACCACGCGGGCGTCGCGCCGGACATCATGTGCCTCGGCAAGGCCCTCACCGGCGGCACGATGACCCTGGCCGCCGCGCTCTGCACGGAGCGCGTGGCCGCGACCATCGCGGGCAACGAGCCGCGCGTGTTCATGCACGGCCCGACGTACATGGGCAATCCGCTCGCCTGCAGCGCTGCGCTGGCCAGCATCCGGCTCCTGCTCGCCTCGCCGTGGCGCGCGCGTGTCTCGGCCATCGAGGCGCAGCTCCGCCGCGAGCTCGCCCCGTGCCGCGCGCTCGACGCGGTCGCCGACGTGCGCGTGCTCGGCGCCATCGGCGTTGTCGAGCTCAAGCAGCCCGTCGACACGGCGCGCGTGCAGCCGGCGTTCGTGGAGCGCGGCGTCTGGTTACGGCCTTTCGGGAAGCTGGTCTATACGATGCCGCCTTACATCATCGAGCCAGCCGACCTATCGCGTATCAGCGAGGCGATCGTGGGCGTGGTGTCGGAGCTCTGAGCCGCGGGACGGCGCGCCTCGCGTGAAGGGCGCCCTTGAATCGAACCTGGACGCCCGCCTGGACACCCCGCCGTGCTAGCGTGCGCGCACAAGCCATCCCACGGGAGATACGAACATGACCAAGGGCGCATGTCTTTGCGGAACGATCCGCTTCGAGATCGACGGTCCGTTCCAGACCATGCTGAACTGTCACTGCTCGATGTGCCGCAAGTTCCACGGCACGGCGTTCACCACGGCCGTCGTCGCGCCGCTGCCCGGCTTTCGCTGGCTCGCCGGCGAGGACGCCATCCGCCCGTCCTGCGCGAGCGACCGCCGCTCCTTCTGCGGCACCTGCGGCTCGGCCACGCCGATGCTCCTCCCCGAGAGGCAGCTCGCCGTGCTCCATGCCGGCAACCTGGAGGGCGATCTCGGGATCGAGCCGAAGTTCCACCAGTTCGTCGGCGCCAAGGCGCCCTGGTACACGATCACGGATTCCCTGCCGCAGTTCGAGGAATGGCGGCCCGAGATGCAGGCGCCGGTCATCTCGCGTCCAGCGGCCCCGCCGAAAGAGGGCGTCACCCAGGGGAGCTGCCTATGCGGCAGTGTGGCCTTCGAGTTCGAGGGCGCGCCCCAGCGCATGGTGAGCTGCCACTGCACGCGCTGTCGCCTCGGGCGCAGCGCCGCGCACGCGACCAACGTCTTCGTCGCCCTGGACAGCTTCCGCTGGATCCACGGTGACGCGCAGATCGCGAGTTACAAGGTGCCCGACGCGCGGTTCTTCACCGTCGCGTTCTGCAAGCGCTGCGGCGGCGCGGCCCCGCGCCAGTCACCCGAGCGTGGCTTCGCCGTGGTGCCCGCGGGCACGCTCGACACCGATCCCGGCATCCGCCCCGCAGCCCACATCTTCGTCGACTCCAAGGCGAGCTGGTTCCCGATCACCGACGACCTGCCGCGGTTCGCCGAGTACCCGCCCCAGGCCTGACGACGACATCACGCGAGCTGCCACGGCACCGTCACCGTACGAGCAGTCCTGCAACGACCCCGTGCGCACGCGCGGTCACTCAGGTATCCGGGCGCCGCCCTGCCCGAGCGCGTCTCGCCGAGCGAGCAGCCACGTGTGCGCCTCGCCCTCCGTGTCGAAGAGCTGCTGCGGGTAATGCCGTCCCGTGAGCATCTGCACGCCCTTCGCGAGGAGGGTCAAGACGACGCGCAGGGAATAGCTCGCTCCGATGATCGCGACAGCATCGATGCGCGCTGCCCGCACTCCTTCCGTCACCACCTTGCGCGCCGGCGCCGAGAGGGGGCCCGTGTGGCGCATGTCGGCGAGCACCAGGACGTCGCGGCCGCTCTCCGCCACGCGCCGGATCACGCCGAGGACAGCGCGCGCTCGGTCTTCCGTGACCTCGCCGTGGATCGCCACCCGCAGGATGCCGTCGGGCTCGTCACGAACGTCGGGGCTCACGTCCTTGAGGCCGAGATCGCTCATGCCACCCATGCTAGCGCCTCGACTGCGCGGCGGGGTGCCTACTCTCACGGCCCGCCGGGCTCGGCTCGATGTCCGAGGCGAGCCCGACGCCGAAGCGGGCCGCGCTCGCCCGGAGCGGCAGGAACAGCCCGAGGACGGCGGCGGCGTGCACCGGGGCGAAGTAGGCGATCGCGACGAGGCGTGTGCGGCCCTTCAGGGTGGATCTCCCATGGCCTCACGCGGCCGCGCTGGAGCGGCCCGCCCGGCGGGGCCGGATCCGCGCGAGGCCGCGCGGATCCGCTCTGCAGGACGACGCCTCGATGCGCTGCGGCTCGAGGCCGAGCTCCCGCATCTTCTCCGCGTCCCAGGCCTCGATCGGATCGCGCCCGGCGATGTAGCTGCGTGATCGGTTGGCGAGCGGCGCGCGCAGGCTCATCACCTCGGGCGCCGACATGACGACGCACGCCTTGTAACGGGGCAGATCGCTCGTCATCAGCCGATTCCACACGTGGCGGCCCACGTTGTGGAGACTCCCGAGCGCGCGGCTCAGGCGCTGGAAATGGTCGATCACCTCGGAGGGGTCCAGCCGGGGCGGGCGGTGGCAGAGGGTGTATCCATCGAGGTCCCGGCTGATCACCCCGGGAAGGAGCCGCCCCTCGGCCGCCACATGCGCGAAGAAGGGCGTCTCCGGGTACGGGCAGACGATGCCCAGAAAGGTCGGGCAGTGATCGCCGAGATCATGCAGGTACTCGGGCACCCGCTCGAGGTAGTCGTTGGTGTCCCCGTCCGCGCCCACGAGGAGCCCGAAGGAGAGGACGATCCCGCTCGCGAAGGCCCGCTGGATGACCTCCCGTACCTCGCTCAGCTTGTTCTGGCCCTTGTTCATCGAGCTGATCGACTCGGGGTTCAGCGACTCGAGCCCTGTGTAGACGTAGCGGCACCCTGCCCGCCCCATGAGGCGGACGAGCTCCGGGTCGCGCAGCACGTTGAACGTGAGCGCGCAGCCCCAGATCTTCTTGAGGGGCATCAGCGCCTCGCAGAGCTCGCGCAGGTAGCGGGGCGAGCCCCCCAGGTTGTTGTCGAGGAAGCTGAACACATTGTTGGTCACCCCCGGGATACGCTGGTTGAAGATCATCCGGTCGCGGATGTCCCGGATCACGTGATCGATGGGGCGATAGCGATACTGTTCGTGCCCGGTCAGCACGCAGAAGTTGCAGGAGAAGGGGCAGCCGCGCGACGCCTCGATGCCGGGCAGGCGGACGAGGTTGTTCCGGTAGTCGACAAGGTCATAGCGGTAGGTGGGGATCTGCTCCGGGGGCACCGGCGGGAGCGCATAGACGGGCTGGAGCTCGCCCCGCCGGAAGTCGGCGATGAGGGCCGGGAGGTTGGCCTCCGGGTCCTCCGCGACCACGGCGTCGAAGTACTGCAGCGCGTCCGCGCGGAAATGGCTCGCGTGCCGCCCGCCGGCCACGGTGGTCATCCCTTGCCGCCGGAACAGCGTGGAGAGGACCTTTGTGTGCTCGTAATAGGCGTGCAGGTACGAGAAGAAGACCAGGTCCCAGTGGCGGTCGAGCGGGATGTCCGTTTCCTTCTCGTTGTAGAGCTCGATCTCGGCGTCGGGCGGGCACAGGGCCGCGAGCAGCTCGGGCACGGACGATTGCATGATCGAGCGCTCCTTGCGGAGCAGTCGGCTCGGGTGCGTATAGGTCGAGATGATTGCGATGCGCATCGAGGACACTCCTGGTTCAGTTCAGGACGTATCACACCCTCGAGGCAAGGAGGACGGAGACGACGAGGCGGGCAGGGGCGGCACAAATGCGCACTACACTGGGCAGGGGTCAGCCCAGCGAGCACTCCACACGACATGAGGACACAGGAGGAACCTTGGTCGGCCTCCCGGATCCCCAGGGGCTAACCAGGCTCGTCCGGTCGCGCGCAGGGCCCCCCTCCACCCCACCACCGGTCACCAACGTGGTCGTGAACGTTTACGTGAACGTTTACGTGAACGTTTACGTGGTCGTGGTCGTCAACGGCAAGCCGTGAACGACCACGACCACGACCACGACCACGTTCACGACCACGACCACGACCACGACCACGTAAACGTTCAGAGGCAGCAGAACGCGGCGCGAATCTTCGTTAACGCCTAGGCCCGGGTGCCACCCCCGTCATGGTCGCGTAGACGAATCGCACGATTTAAATGTAATTCACATCACAATCGTCAACAAGATCATCATCGAATCGAAACATCTCCTCGCGCAGAATCCCGGGCTCCGGGGGTCGGACGGACTGGCCAGTTGCGATTTCATGGAGACGTGACATTCACAACGCGCGTTCCAGCATAGCGTGAAAGTGGCCGCTGCTGTCTGCTTCGGCCATTCCTTGCAATCGTCTTCGAAGGCCAACAGGTGTCATCGTGCTAAAGTTACCCTTGTTCCCGCGCGCCCTCTCGCGCGCGGGGTATTCTCTTCTTCGGCGTGACCGCGTTCGATGGACGGCGGCCATGGCGCTCGCGACCGCCTGGGGCTGCGGCGGCTCGCCGGAGCTCGGTGAGCTCGGGACCGCCGAGCAGCCCGGCGATCTCGGGACCGCCGAGCTCGCCGCCACCCTCCCGAGCGGGCGCGTGGTCATCAGCCAGGTGTACGGCGGCGGGGGCAACGCTGGGGCCGTCTACACGCACGACTTCATCGAGCTGTTCAATCGGTCGAACGAACCGGTGTCGCTCGCGGGGTGGTCCATCCAGTACGCGAGCGCCAGCGGCACGGGCGCCCTCGGGGCCACGACGACCCAGCTCACGGAGCTGCCCGCGATCACCCTGCAGCCCGGCCAGTACTTCCTCGTGCAGGAGGCCGGGGGCTCGGGCAGCGGCGCGCCGCTTCCCGCCGCCGACCTCGTCGATCCGACCCCCATCAACATGAGCGGCTCGGCCGGCAAGGTCGCCCTCGTCCGGCAGGCCACGGGCCTCGGCTGCAACGGCGGCACCGCGCCCTGCTCGGCGGCCCAGGAGGCGCTGATCGAGGATCTGGTCGGCTTCGGCGGGGCGAGCTACTTCGAGGGCGCCGCGCCGGCGCCGGCGACCGCGAACGCGACGGCGTCGCTCCGGCAGGGCGCTGGCTGCCAGGACACGGGCAGCAACGTCGACGACCTCTCGACCGGGACGCCTACCCCCCGCAACACCTCGACCGCCGCGCTCGAATGCGGCGGCGACACCCCACCGGCGGTGACGTCGACGGCGCCCGGCGACGGCGCGACGGGCGCCGACCCGACCGCGAGCCTGAGCGTGACGTTCAGCGAGGCGGTGGCCGTCGCGGAGGCCTTCGAGCTCTCCTGCGCGGGCAGCGCGCGCCCGATCGCGGTCAGCGGCGGCCCCCTCGCCTTCACGCTCACGCCGGCCGAGCCGCTCCCCCCGAGCGCCGCGTGCCTCCTCGTCGTGCGGGCGAGCGGCGTGCAGGAGCAGGACCCGGGGAGCAACGGGACGATCGACCCCTTGCCCGCCGACGTGTCGGTCTCGTTCACCACGGCGCAGGCGGCGCAGGCGCTCGCGATCCACGACATCCAGGGGCGCGCGCACCTCTCGCCGCGTTCGGGCGCGGTCGTGAAGACGACAGGCCTCGTGGCGACCCTGCGCAGCAACGGCTTCACCGTGGAATCGCCGGCGCCGGACGCCGATCCGGCCACCTCCGAGGGGCTGCTCGTCTTCACCGGCGCCGCGCCGTCGGTGAGGGTCGGCGACCTTGTCGAGCTCACCGGCGAGGTCACGGAGTACCGCGCCGGCTGCGCGGACCCGTGCACGCCCTCCCGCGGCAGCGCGTACCACAACCTGACGGTCACCGAGCTCGCCCGCCCGCAGATCACCGTCCTCTCGAGCGGCCATGCGCTGCCGGCCCCGGTCTCGATCGGCTTCGCGCCCGGCGCGCGCCGCCCCCCGACGCAGATCATCGAGGACGAGGCCAGCGGCAGCGTCGAGGCCGCGAGCGGCTTCGACCCCGAGTCCGACGGCATCGATTTCTGGGAGAGCCTCGAGGGCATGCGGGTGAGCATCAACGCCCCGGCCGTCGTGGGCCCCACCCGCGAGTTCTCGAGCTCCGGGACCGCGGAGATCGCGCTGGTCCCGGGCGACCGCGACGCGGCCACGGGCGACGCGGCCGGCCTGCGCAGCGCGCGCGGGGCCGTCGTCGTCAGCCCAGGCGACTTCAACCCGGAGCGGATCCTGCTCCAGATCCCCCTGCGCGCCTCGCCGCCCGCGCTGGACGTGGGCGCCACGTTCGCCGGGCCCATCGTGGGCACGGTCGACTACAACTTCGCCAACTACAAGCTCCTGCCGGTCGACGAGGCGCTCCCCGCGGCGACCTCGACGCTCTCGCGCGAGGTCACGTCGCTCGGACCGCGGACCGCCGACGACCTCGACGTGGCCGCGTTCAACGTCGAGAACCTCGATCCGGGCGACCCGCAGGACAAGTTCGATCGCCTCGCGCGGATCCTCGTCGAGAACCTCGGCAGCCCCGACCTCGTCGCGCTCGAAGAGGTCCAGGACAACAGCGGACCGACCAACAATGGAGTGGTGGACGCCTCGACCACGTTCGCTCGGCTCATCGCCGCGATCGCGGCCGTGCCGGGCGGGCCCAGCACCTATCAATTCCGCAGCATCGATCCGACCGACGGCACGGACGGCGGGGAGCCCGGCGGCAACATCCGCGTGGGCTTCCTGTTCCGGACCGACCGCGGGCTCGAGTTCGTCGATCGCCCGGGCGCCGGCGCCCTGACGGCGAACGAGGTGCTCGGCGGCGCGGGCGGCGTGTCGCTGCGCTACAGCCCCGGCCGCATCGACCCGGGCAATCCGGCCTTCGCCAGCAGCCGCAAGCCGCTGGCGGGCGAGTTCCGCTGGAACGGACAGCCGCTGTTCGTGGTGGCCAACCACTGGAACTCCAAGGGCGGCGACGAGCCGCTCTACGGGCGCTTCCAGCCCCCGACCCTCTCGAGCGAGGTCCAGCGGCGTCAGCAGGCCACCGTGGTGGCCGGCTTCGTGCGGCAGATCCTCGACAGCGATCCTTCCGCCAACGTCGTGGTCCTGGGCGACCTGAACGACTTCCAGTTCTCGGCGCCGCTCGGCATCCTCAAGGACGCCGGGCTGACGACGCTCATCGAGACGCTCCCGCCGGAGGAGCGCTACACATACGTGTTCGACGGCAATGGCCAGTCGCTCGACCACGTGCTGGTCAGCGCCAACCTGGCCGGGCCGAAGCTCCTTGGCTTCGACGTCGTCCATGTCAATGCGGAGTTCGCCGACCAGGCCAGCGACCACGACCCCGGCGTCGCGCGCTTCCGCGTCGCGCCCGCGCCGGACATGGATGGCGACGGCGTGCCCGACGCGAGCGACAACTGCCCTGCCGAGCCCAACGCCGCTCAAGGCGACTCGGACGGCGACGGCCTCGGCAACGCATGCGACCTCGAGTGCATCAGCGTTCGTCGCGGCGCGTTCGGCGCCGTGCAGGACTCCTTCGTCGAGGGCCCCACGACGGGCTGGGCGTACGGCGCGTATCCCTACCTCATCACCAGCGCGAGCGCGGTCCAGCCGGCGACGGCGGTCCTCGCCTACGATCTGTCGTTCATCCCGGAGGGCTCCAGCGTCATCTCGGCGACGCTATCGCTGTCTTATGCCTGGAAGCCCGCGGGCAGCGTCGTGACCGTGCACCGCGTGAACGGCGCCTGGGAGGAATCGACGCTCCATGGGGGCGGGTTCAGCGGAACCAGCCCTGCCGTCGAGGCCTCCCTCGCCACGCTGGCGCAGACCGACGCGTTCGTCACCGCCGATCTGACGTCCCTCGTGCAGGGCTGGGTCGACGGCGCGCAGCCGAACCACGGTGTCGCGCTGGTCGACGCGAACAACAGGACCGACTTCCGCTCCAGCGAGTATCCCGACGCCGCGCGCAGGCCGAGGCTCGACGTCTGCTATCACGCGGCCGAGTGATCCCCCGGATCGACAGCGCGCGCCGCGATCGACGCCTGCGCGTCCACCGTCGGCGCGACGCGCGCGTCCACGGCCGGGTCCTGCGGATCGCGGCCGGGCGATCCAGCAAAGGCGGCGCGCGCGGGACGTTCCCACGCTGAATCAGGGCGCTTCAAGCTGGCCCCTCGGGCCAGCGCGTCACTTCGCGCCGGCGCGCCGCAGCACCTCGGCGCGCTCGGCGTCGGTCGGCTCGCGCTGGCAGTCCTTCCCGGCGCTCTGCAGGACATCGAGCTGGCGGACGAGATCCTGGGGATCCACGCTCAGGCATCCTTCCTCGAACTCGGAGCACTCGGCGACCGAGAGCGCGGTCCCCGCGACATAGCGGCAATCGGGATCCCCGGGTGGGTACCTCAGGAAGGTGGAGGCATTCGTGAGGAGACACGCCGCGTCCGACGGCGTGTTCGCCTTCTTGCAGCGCGCGGCGGCGATGCGCGCCATCCGGTCCAGCTCGGCCGCAGGATACACGGGAACCCGGGGGCGGGCGGGCTCGGCGCTCGCGGCGCCGGCGGCCCGCGGGCCCGCGGCGGGCTGCGGCGCTCCGGAACACGCGCTGGCGAGGAGCGCGCACGCGCCGGCGAGGACGAGCAAGGACCCCCCAGGCCTCATGGAGCGACAAGTATCATACCCGCTTCATCGCCCGCAACGCAGCGAGGTTCCTCCAGCCCTCGCCGTCGCGCGGTCACGCGGGGACCATGACGATGCGCCGGCCGGCGCGCGCGTGGCTCGAGACGTGAGCAGACGGGGGCGGCGCGACGAGGTAGAACCAGGCGGAGTGAACAGGGAGAGAAACGTGGCCGCCGCGAAGTCCACCCGGAACGATGTACAGGGCGCCTTGGAGCTCGCGGTGTTCGCCGGGGGCCGCGTGACGCGGCACCCGCTGCCGGCCGAGGGCCGGGTGTCGCTCGGGCGGTCGCCGGAGAACGACGTCCCGATCGACGACAGCTCCGTCTCGCGCCGGCACGCGATCATCCACCTCGGCCCGCCCATCGCGATCGAGGACCTCGGGAGCGCGAACGGGACCCGCCTCCGCCGCGAGCGCAGCGTCGGGCCGACGACCAAGCTCCTCGAGCTCCAGCCCGAGGAGGGCAAGACGATGGAGCTCTCGGTCGGGGACGCGGTGAACCTCGGCTCGACGCTGATCGTGATCCTGCCGCGCGAGGGCGCCGCGAGCGCGGCGCCGGGCCAGGGCCAGCCCATCGTGCTCGACCCGGCCATGGAGCGGCTCTACGCGCTGGCCGAGCGCGTGGCCGGCGCGCCGATCTCCGTGATCTTGCTCGGCGAGACGGGCGCCGGCAAGGAGGTGCTGGCCGAGCACATCCACCGGCGCTCGCCGCGCGCGCAGGGGCCCTTCGTGCGGCTCAACTGCGCGGCGCTCTCGGAGTCGCTCCTCGAGAGCGAGCTGTTCGGCCACGAGCGGGGCGCGTTCACGAGCGCGGTCCAGGCGAAGCCGGGCCTCCTGGAGACGGCCGAGAAGGGCACGGTGCTGCTCGACGAGGTGGGCGAGCTGCCGCCCAGCATCCAGGTGAAGCTCCTGCGCGTGCTCGAGGAGCGGAAGGTGATGCGCGTCGGGGGGCTGAGCCCGCGGCCCATCGACGTGCGCTTCGTCTCGGCGACGAACCGCGATCTGGCGGCCGAGGTGAAGCGGGGCGCTTTCCGTGAGGATCTGTTCTTCCGGCTGAACGGCATCGCGCTGACGATCCCGCCGCTCCGGGCGCGGATCGCCGAGATCGCGCCGCTCGCTCGGGCGCTCGCCGACCGGACCGCGGGCGCGCTCGGGCGCTCGGCGCCGGCGTTCGCCCCCGAGACGCTCGCCGCGCTGGAGGCGCACCGCTGGCCCGGCAACATCCGCGAGCTGCGCAACGTCATCGAGCGCGCGGTCGTGCTCTCCGGCGGGGACACGCTGCTCCCGGAGCACCTCCTGCTCGACGCCGCCGCCGCGCTGCCGCCCTCCGAGGCGCGCCCCGCGGCGGCGCCCGTCGAGGCGCGCCCTGCGGCGGCGCCTGCCGAGGCCGCCGCGCCCGCCGGCACCGTCCCCCCGGCCGAGGGCGCCAGCGGCCTGCGGGGAGAACTCGACGCGTTCGAGCGGCGGCGGATCGTCGACGCGCTGGAGCAGTGCGCGGGGAACCAGACGCAGGCCGCGGCGCTCCTCGGCATGCCCCGCCGCACCTTCGTGGCCCGGCTGAGCGCCTACGGCATCCCGCGGCCGCGCAAGGGCAAGGCCACGCGCTGACGCGCGCCGGGGACGCAGGGCCTCACTTCGCGCCGAGAAGCTTCAGCAGCTCTGCCCGCTCGGAGTCGGTCGGCTCGCGGCTGCAGTCCTTGCCGGCGTTCTGCAGGGCCGCGAGCTGGTGGTCGAGATCCTTCGCGTCCACGCTCTGGCAGCCCTCCTCGAAATCGGAGCACTCGGCGACGGAGAGCGCGGTGCCCGACACGTAACGGCAATCCGGGTCCTCGGGCCGGTATTTGAGGAATGGTGTGGCCTCGGTGAGGAGACACGCCGAGTCCGAGGACGCATTCGCCTTCTTGCAACGCGCGGACGCGACGCGAGCCACCCTGCGCAGCTCTTCCAAGGGATAGCGGCGGCTCCGGGGACCGGCAGGGCCCGCCGCGGCGGTGTCGCCGGCCGGGGCCGCCGGCTGAGCGACGGCCGCTACCGGGGCACCGCCCCCCAGGCGCTCCGGCGCCGAGGGCGAGGGCGGCGAAGAGGAGGCGCACCCACAGGCGAGAAGCGCGGCAACTGTGATGAGATGAATTCCCCCAACCTTCATGGGCGACATATATCATACCTCGTCTCGCGCTTTCAATGCAGAGCTCACCCGCCGAGCGCCAATCCCGCGCGTCAAGCACGAACAAATATTTACAGCGTGGGCACCCTTTCGGACGACGAGAGAAGGCCCACACTCGGGAAGGCTGATTGAGGATGCGCGGCGCTCGCGCAAGCGCCGCTCGCGCAGGTCCTGCTCAAGTCGAGCGAGGGTGACCCGACCTGCTGCGCCGCGACGCGAGAGCTCCTCGGATCCTGCATGGATCCTCGTTTCCTCGCGGTGGCACGACGCCTGCTGAAGGCCAATCGCCGCGCGCAGCGCCGCTATCTCGGCAGGAGAGCGCGCAGGCACACCTCGAAGGGAGCTCTATCATGATGCGTGCACTGTTCGCTTCGCTGTCCTTCTCGTTGCTCGCTGGTTGCGCCGTGGCGCCCGCTGGAGAGTCGGCCGCAGAGGAGCTCGCCCCGCCGGACGCGGTCGAGCAGGCGGCGGCCAGCGACGCTGTCGCCTTCTCCGGCTAACATTCCGAGGTTCCACACACGAGACGAGGAGTTCATCAAGCCATGAGCATTGAATCAAGCACGGGCGAGCTGGGTGTCACGCGGGGAGACCTCCTGCCCAAGGGGACGGATGAGCCGGACCGAACGCAGATCCCCATCGACTCGAAGCTCCGCTTCATCGAGACGAGCACCGGGACCCCGCTCCTCCACCTGGCCGTGTCGGGCTTGACGCCCCCCGGCGGATTCACGGCGAAGACCGAGTACTGGTCGAGGCTCGCCCCCTTCAAGTCGAGGGCGATCACCCTGGTCTCGTTCGGGTTCACGAACCGCCCGGGAGCGCCGGATTACCCCAAGGAGTTCCGGGACTGGCTCGTCGGGGGCAGCGTCCTCTCGACGGGCCAGGAGGCGTCGGGGCAGCAGTGGACTCAGGGCGTCTACCAGCCGACCTCCCCGGCCAGCGCGCTCTACTGGGCCGTCGATCCGGACGGGCCGATCGGGCGCCGGATCGGCCTCCTCGTGGAGCTCGGCAGCGCCGGCGAGCTGCGCAACGCGATCTGGTACAAGATGGATCGGCCCCAGAACGGCCTCATCTTCCAGAACACCCCGAGCAAGGTGAACTTCACGCAGGTGTTCGTGGGGGATACGCCGTCGATCGATCCGCACCACATCGACCCTCAGAGCGCCTGGTACTACTACCATGGCGTGATGAGGCCCGCGTGAGCGGCCAGCGCGCTTGACGCCTCGCCCGGGGGCGCCGCCCCAGGCGCGCCCGGGCAGGCCTCCTGCGCTGGGCGGCCGAGCGTCGTGAACCGCTCACCCCGGCGCCGGGCGCGCCAGCCGGAACCCGATCCCCCCGAAGCGATCCCCGGGCTTGCCCGCGAAGCGCCCCGCCGCCCGGCAGAGGTTCGGCGACGTCGACCACGCGCCGCCCCGCGCCGCGCGGAAATCCGCGTCGCCGTCGTCGGCCGGATCGAGCAGCACGACCCCCGCTTCGGTCCGGGCCCCCTCGCGCTTCCACGCGTTGATGCACCAGTCGCGCACGTTGCCCGCCGCGCCCCGCAGGCCATAAGGGCTCTCGTCCTGCGGGAAGTCGTCGACGGGCCGCCGGCCGGCGACGTCCTCGTGGCTGCCCAGCATGCAACCCCAGGTCGGCTCCAGGAAATCACCCCAGGGCATGCACCGGCCGTCGACGCCCCGCGCCGCCTTCTCCCATTCGAGCTCGTTCAGGAGGCGCCACGGCGCGCCCGTCCCGGCGGCGTACCACGCCGCATACCGCATCGCCGCCCGCCAGTGGACGAACGCGACGGGCATCCTCGGCTCCTCCTGGACGTCGGTCTGGATGCACCCGAGCCGGAAGCGCCCGTCGTCTCCCCGCTCGAACCGGAGCGAGTCCGGGCTCGATCCCGAGGCGGCGCGGCCGAGCGAGAGGCGCGGGCAGCACTCGAGGGCCTCGGCTTCCCGCCCGCTCGCGACGAGCGCGTTGAGGAAAGCGAGGTACTCGGCGTTGGTGACCGGGTGCCTCCGGACGATGAAGCCTTCACACCAGAGCCGCGTCCGCGGGAGGCTGTCCCCCGCGTCCGGATCGCCGCCGGCGAGGAACCAGCCGGCCGGCACGTAGAGGTCGTCCTCGCCGAGCTCGCCGAGGCGAAGCAGGCGCACCGGGTGGGCCCCTTCCCCGCCTGGCCGGACGCCGTCCCAGCGCCGCCCGCGCTCGATGAGCGCGGGATACGACGCGTCGTGGTACCCCGGCGCGCGCAGCGTGAGGAGGTAGCTGCCGCGCGGGAGCGCCACATCGAGCAGCGGCGTGGGGCCGAGCTCGCGCGCGAGCTCGGGCACGAGCCTCCGGTCGCGCTCGACGTAGCGGTGGAGGGAGACCTGCGCCCCCGCGGGCACGGTCGCCAGCGTGAGCGCCCCGTCGCCGGCGAGCAGCACCGCGTGGCGCCCGCGGTCGTGCTGCCGGAGGAGCGCCTCGGCGCGCGCCGCGCCCCGCGGATCCCGCGCCTCCTCGGCCTGGGTGAGCTCCTCGGCGTAGTGGTCGGCCAGCGCCTCGTGCGCCTCGCGGAGATCCGGCGCCTCGTTCAGCGCCGAGCGGAGGACCTGCATCCACTCGACCTGGCCGAGCGACGCCTCCCGCTCCAGGCGCTCCGCCTCGTCCTCGAGCCGCCACCCGCGCGCCTTCCGCTCGGCCGGATCGAACGAGCTCAGGCCGTCGAGGATCGCCCGCGCCTCGTCGCGCAGCGCCCGGGCGCGCGCCCGGGTCGCCTCGATCTCCGGCCGGATCGCGCGGGCATGGTCCACGATCGCGAGCGCGCGCTCGCGCCGCCGCGCGCCGTCGAGCCAGCTCCGGACGTCGGCGGCGAGCGCGCCCGCGTCCGGGGTGCGAGCCTCCGGGGCGAGCGCCATCGCGCGGGCGCAGATCGCCGCGAGCTCCGCGGGCACCTCGTGGGGGGCGCTCGCCTCGACCGGACTGAGCCGGCCGGCGAGGAGCGCGCCCCAGACCGCCGCGGGCTGGCCGCCGTAAGGGTGATGCCCGGCGAGGATCTCGTAGAGCACGACGCCGAGCGCGTAGACGTCGCTCGCCGCGCCGAGGCGATCGCCCTCGCCTCGCGCCTGCTCCGGGGCCATGTAGAGCAGCGTGCCCAGCACCTCGCCGGGCTGCGTGAGCGGGGCCGCCTCGATCACGTCCGCCGCGCCCGCGGCCCCGGGCGACCCGCGCAGCGACGCGGAGGGCCGCGCGAGGCCCCAGTCCATCACCAGGACCTCGCCGAACTCGCCGATCATCACGTTGGCGGGCTTGAGGTCGCGGTGCATCACGCCGCGGCTGTGCGCGTACGCCACGGCCTCGCAGACGCGGAGGAACGTGTCGACCGCCCGCCGCAGCGCGACGGGCGAGAGGCTCCCGCCGCCGGCCGCGTACGCCTCGGCGATCACCTCGCCGAGCGTGCGCCCGCGGACCTCCTTCATCGTGAACCACAGCCGCCCGTCGGCGAGCTCGCCGCACTCGTGCACCGGCACGATCCCCGGGTGCTGGAGCGCCGCGGTCAGGCGCGCCTCGGCGAGGAAGCGGGCGCGATCGGGCGTCGCGTCGCGCGTCTCGGACGACTGGATCTTCATCGCGAGCACGCGCCCCAGGATGCGATCGCGCACGCGGCGCACCTCGCCCATGCCGCCGCGCCCGATGCAGCCGAGATCCTCGTAGCGCTCCTCCGCGGACAGGCGCTCGGGGGCCGTGACGGAGATGGGCGGCTGCTCGGGCGCCGTGGCGCCCGGGGTCTCGCGCAGCCTGAACGTGACGTCCGACGCCGCGCCGGCCGGCGGCGCGCCACCTGCCTCGGTCGAGGCGGGCGCGCCGCACGCGGGCTGCGTCAGCGCCATCCGCTCGCGCTCGCTGAGGCTCATGCGTCGTCCACTCCGCGGATCGCGCCGGGGAGCTCCCCAGGGCCGAGGTCCGCGCCGACTCTATCGTCCGGGCGCGCTGGGCTCAACCCGACAGGCGCTGAAAGACCCGATTTTCGCCCCCGTTGAGCCTATCCTCTCGCAGGCGATCGTTCTTCGCAAGACTGGTTCTTCGCGAACGTGGATCCACCTTGTCCGCCCCGCCGCGCCGACCCGGACCCGGGCGCGGCGGCACCCAGGAGGACTCCATGAGCGACGTCACCATCCTCTTCGGAAGACCCCATGTCCCTCAGTTCGCCGAGGATCGCTTCGAGATCGACGTGCTGGCCGCCGAGGAGCTCGGCATCGAGTCGTACGCGATCCCGCTCGATCCCGTCGTGAACGGCGAGCCGGAGCGCGCTTTGCGCCGGCTGCCGAGGCCCCGGCACCGGACGTGGCTCTACCGGGGGTGGATGTTGAGCGAAGAAGAATACACGGGCCTGTACGAGGCCATGCAGGACCGCGGCGAGGAGCTCGTCGTCGATCCGGAGAGCTTCGCCGAGGCGATGTACATGCCCAACTACGTCCCGCTGCTCGGCGACAAGACCGCGCCCACGCGGTGGACCGAGGGCGAAGACATCCGAGAAGCGTGGGAGGCGGCCCTGGAGCTCGGGCCGCCGCCGTGGGTGGTCAAGGACCACGTGAAATCGGTCAAGGAGCTCTGGCATCGTGCGTGCTTCGTGCCCGAGGGCGCCACGTACGATGATTTCGCCGAGGTGTGCGAGAAGATCCTGGAGCTCCGCGGGGACCGCTTCGAGCGGGGGTTCGTCGTGAGAAGATACCTCGACCTGGCGACGCTGCCCGGCTGGGCGCCCGGCCAGCGCCGCGTGACCGACGAGCACCGCCTCGTGTTCTGGGAGGGGCGGCTGGCGGCGCACGCGCCGTATTACGACGTGGACTCGACGCTCGAGCATCCGGGGCAGTTCGCCTATCTCGGCCAGGTCATCGGCTCCCCCTTCTTCACGGCGGACGTGGCCCGGCTCGAGCGCGGCGGGTACACGGTGATCGAGATCAACGACGGCGGCTGTTCGGTCTTCCCCGAGCAGATGGATCCGCGCGACTTCTACGGGGCGGTGCTGGATTGAGGCGCCGGGAGACATGCGCACGTCGATAGGAGCCCTCCCAGGAGAGGAGTTCGACTGACGCGCTTGGCGCGTACCTCGTCCGCGCGTCGTCATGCGACACGACCCAGGTTCGCCTCGCCCTCGTTCCTGCAGCCGTAGAAGTTGCCGAGGCCTTCTCGCCGCTGGCAGGGGCCGCTGAGCCTCACCCCCGGGGTGCCGTGATCAAGGTCCCGCAGTCGGGGCGGCCGCGGGGGCACGGGGGCCTGCTCGCGCGAACATCGGCCATCGCCTCCAGGATGTGGTGACCGCTCAGCTCGATGAGGATCGTCCCCGCGCGATCCGGAGGAGGGAGAGGAAGAAGAACGTGATAAAGCCAAACAGCGCACGCGTCTTGTCGCGCAGAGCCGCTGCCCCCGACACGCGGAACGACAGGAGGAGGTGCGCCACGTCAATCGGCCGGAGCCGCGTCACCCCCTCGCCCACGACGCTCCCGTGCTCGTCATCCCCCTCCTGGATCCGGAAGGGGAGCGCGGCGCCCCTGCTCCACAGCCGCCACCAGGCGAAGGCGCCGAGCGGCCGGAACACCCGGGCGCCCCGCAGCGTGAACCGCCGGCTGTCGTCGCCGTGGAAGGGAAGCACGTAGCGTATCTCCCGCGCTGGGCCGGTCCCTGTGGCGACGAACAGGTTCCAGACGCCTTCCCTGATCGGAGTCTCTCCCGTGGTCAGCCCCCCCACGAACAGCGTCCCCGTCACGAGCCCGGGATGCGCCGGATCCGCGATGAACCTGGCCAGATAGGAGATCGTGATGCGCAGGTGAAGGCGCGCCGGGCGAGGCGCCGCGCGCCGGGCGCCCGCCGCAGACGGGGTGCTCTCCCAGGAGCCGGAGAGGCGCTCTCGGAACGTCAGACCGAGCCCCGGATGCCGCGGCGGCGCCGTCCCTGCGGCGGGTAGAGCGATGGCGGTCAGCGGATCTGCGTAGGGCGCGGCGTGCGCCCGCTCCGGCGGCGTCCAGCCCGGCTGCCCCGTGATCCGGCGGATGATCCGCTCGATGTTCTGCTCGGCCACCGCGGCGATGGTGTGCGAGGGGTTCACGCCGGTCGCCGCCGGCAGGATCGCGCCGTCGAGAACGAAGAGGTTTGGATAGTTGAACACCTCACCAAGCCCGCTGGTGACGCCCTCCTCCTCGCTGTCGCCCATCCGGCACCCGCCGAGGCTGTGGACCGTGATCGGCAGGTGCGCGAACCGCCAGAAAGGCGAGACCGCATAAGCGCCCCCGAGCTGCGCCACGATGTCCTGGGCGAGCCGCTCTTCAACGCTGTAGAGTAGGAGATTCGACGGGACATCCCACCGGATCGACAGCTTTCTGCCCCGCACGAGCTCCAGCCGCCCGTTGGCGATGTCTCTCCCCATGACCAGGAATACCGCGGTTTTCCGCATCTCCTCCGGCGTGACCGCGGGCGGCTCCCGCTCCGAGGCCGCCCGCATGATCTCGTCGAGCGCGGCGCCGGTCGGCGGCGCTGCCGCGGCCGAGAGGGGCCTGTCCAGCGCCGGCGCCGGCCAAGAGCGCCAGTCGATGTGCGGCCTCGCGAGCTTGATGATCGGCCAGAGCTGCCTCGGGAAGCCACCGTCTTCCACCAGGAACCACGCCTGGTCACGGCCGGGACTGCCCGCGTAGACGACGCCCGCGGTGATGGGCGGCCCCCTCTCCGGCTCGAATGGTTCGGCGACATCGAAGCCGAGGGCGAGCAGATCCCCGTTGCCCGAGTACCCCGCGCCGAGCTGCGCGCTGAGCCGCGGCAGCGCGCCCGCCTCCTTGCAACGCAGGAGCAGCTCGGTCGAGCCGAGCGAGCCCGCGCAGACGAAGACGTGCTCGGCCTCCTCGAACAGCTCCTGTCCGCCGCGCCCGCGGTCGCGGTATGCGACGCGGTACCGTGGCCCCCCCGCGCCGGAGAGCGGCTCTATCAGCGTGACCTCGCACTCCGTGCGCATCGTCGCGCCAGCGCGCTCCGCGACCGCGAGATAGTTCATGTCCAGGGTGTTCTTCGCCCGATGGACGCAGCCGATGGTGCACTCGCCGCAGTCGACGCACCCGCGCTGCAACACCCCGAACTTGTTCGGGCGGAGCCCCGGCTCCTCGGAGAAGTTGATCGCCAGCGGCGGATAGAAGAGCTGCTCCTTGCGGCGCAGCCTGGCCAGCGCCTCGGACATCTGCCGCGTCTTCGGGGGCAGTCCCCCCGGCGAGCTGGTGATCGGCTGGATGTCCAGCATATAGGCGACCAGATCGTAATAAGCATCGAGCGCCTCGCGGCTGTAGCCCTTGGGCCACCCGCGCGCGAAGACCTCCGCCGGCGCGCGCAGGTGCACGTTCGCATAGATCAGGGAGCCGCCACCGTAGCCCGCCGATTGCACGACGCGCATTTGATCGACAGGCCGGACGTCGTACAGCCCTCCCGTCTTCCTCCAAAGCAACTGGTCGAGTCGGCCTCTTGGAAACTCGGGGACTTCCTGGTCGTACCGGCGACCACGCTCGAGCACGGTCACCGCAAATCCGGCCTGCGCGAGACGACAGGCAGAGACTGCTCCACCAAACCCCGTCCCGATCACGATCGCTCGATGTCGTCCCATGGCTCCCCCCTGGTTCGATGCTGTTCCATGGCTCCCCCCTGACAGACGCGCTGTCGACCCATAGCCGCGGCCCCGGATGGGGGCGCCGAGGTACGTGCCTCCGTAGCGGAGGTCGTAATATGCCATGTTCCCTGCGCCATCACGCCCCCTGAATAGACGGGCCGCGATCGCCGGCACCGTCCAGAATCGAGCCTAGTGACCGCGGCGCCTCCCCGCCATCGGGGGTGGTGAACGGAGCCAAGCAACAAGATGGAAAAATAACGACGATCTCCGGTTCTCCATAGGAGCCATTCTGGACCTCTGGACCGACAAACGTGTTGAAGCCGCCCCGCAGGCTGTGCAGCGAGGGCGGCGCCTCGTATAGAGCATCAGTAGGAGTTGATGTCGTTTGACCAATCGAGCCGCGACGGCACTCGCGGACGGGGCCGCCGTTGACCGGCGAGCGCTGGACGCCGGCCCGCCGGGGTGCGTCCAAGGCGATGGGCGCCGGCAGCCTAGCTGCGCAGCGCGGCCGTGGCCTGGGGCCGAAGCGCGGCGGGGCGCGGGCGCTTGGCCATCTCGGCCTTCTTCGGCACGGACGGCCTCGCGTCGGCTCTCCAGGGCTGGAACCGCTCGTCCTTCCACATCACGAGGCCGCCCGACAGGGGCGCCTCGGGACCCGCGTCGTCCTCGGACCGCAACCAGACGAGCGGCCGCGCCTCGAAGACGGGCTGCGTGCATGCGATGTCCTCGAACGCCGCGGACCAGGAGCCGGTGTTCCCGAAGAACACCCCGCCTTCCCAGCTCCCCTCCGGGTTGTGGGTGTGCCCGAAGATCACGGCCTTGGCGCCGTGCGCCCTGGCCACGGACCGCGCCGCCTGGTTCACGCCCTGCCAGACCGCGTCGAGCGTGGGCTTCGGCACCGCGCACTCGTACGCGACGAGGAGCGTCGGCGCGAGCAGCGCCGCCGCCGCGAGCCCCCCGGGCATCCAGCACAGGCACGCGAGCGCCGCGAGGATCCCGACCGCCGCGAGCCCGAGGCGATCCAGCCAGAGCTCGCGCGCCACGCGGCCGAGGCAGTCCTCGGCCGGCCGCGCGAACAGCCGCGCGTGCTTGACCACCGCCGGGAAAGGTGCGCCCGTCTCGCGGGCGGCCGCGGCGAGGTCCGCACGCCGGAGCGCCCGGCGGCTCGGGTCGCGCCGGCGCACGAGCTCGATCATCGTGCGCAGCGCGCCCACGCCGAAGGCGAGCACGAGGGAGCGGCCAGAGAACAGGTAGTACCGCGTCCAGTGAGAGAGATAGCCGAAGCCGGAGAGCATGAACGACGAGTCGACGTGCGGGTTGAAGTACCCCATGCGCGACACGAGCAGGCGGCTCACGAGCGAGCCCATCGTCGGCTGGATCTCCCCCGGATTCCGGCCGAACGGCGCCATCGGGTAGCGATAACAGCAGTACGAGTCGTACTGATTGCCGTGCTCGACGATGACGCCGTCGTGCGTGCGGTGGAACCAGGCGCGGAAGGCCACCCGCGCCGCGAGCGCCGCGCGGAGCGCCTCGGTCGATCCCGCCGGAAGGCCGCCGTCCCGGGTGGCGAGCTCGTGCATGGCCGCGTCCACGACGCTCCGCTGCACCGCCTCGCGCACCTCGGGCAGCGTGAGCTGGATGTCGTGGTTGCCCGCCACGAAGACCGCGGTGTGCCCGTCCGCGACGATCCGGCCGACGGCCGCGACGAACACGGGGTGATCGCGCAGGATGGCCTCCATCGCCGGCACGGCGTGCTCGGCGGTGCGCGGCAGGTCGTGGACCACGCTCTCGTTGCCGATCACCCGAGGCGCATCCAGGTCGAAGATGTCGCCGTTCAGGACCAGCGTCAGCTCGTCGCGCCCCGCGCCGAGCCCCCCGGAGCCGCCCGCCCCCTTCCGGACCTCTCCCCGGAGCGCGTCGAGCATCGCCGCGATCTCCCCGTCCGGGGAGTACGGCGCCTGCCGATAGCGCATCCAGAGACCGTCGGTCGGCTCGAGCTCACATAGATGGATGTCTGAGATAGCCACCGTGTGATGCATCGGCGGGAAAACTGACATGAGCACGTCTCCACGCCAGCCACAGGACCGTCAAGACTTGGTGTCACCGGGCGTGGAGAGCGCCCTGCTGCAGTGCGCCCGGAGCGTGATCCAACGCGCAATCACGCTCAGCACACCTGTTCGCCACGGTGCATTCCCGTGAATGTCGCGCGCCTGCCACGAGCGAACTCGAAACGATCGAGCACGAAGCGCATTGAGCTCTCGGCTCCTGGATTCTCACCGAGAGAGCAATCGACCGAGCGGCCCCTCTGGTTGGGGCTCAGTCGCGCCGGAACACATGATGTTGTGGTCCGTCCGGACGCGGCGAAGCCCTGGCGAGGTCGACGAGCGGCCCCATCTTTCCTGGGCGGTCGCCGGCGCGATGTTCCGTCCGGGGGCGCGCGAGCTGTGGGGGCGCCGGCCTCTGGTACGATGCACACTGGCGGAGCGAGGTGGACGCAAACCATACTGGGTGGACGGACTGTTGAGCCCGTGTGGTGTTCCGCGGGGGGAGCTCCGCGACAGAGAGGTGACCATGTCGACCCATTTCATCGACGGCAGCTGGGCGACCGGCGCGGGCGAGCCGTTCGCGAGCCGGAACCCCGTGACGCAGGCGGTCGTCTTCGAGGGGCGCGCCGCGAGCGAGGAGCAGGTCGACGCGGCCGTGACGGCGGCGCGCGGCGCGTTCGCTGCGTGGCGCGATCGCGGCCTGGAGGAGCGGGCGGCGCTGGTGAAGCGGTTCGCCGGTCTCCTGGCCGAGCACAAGGCCCGGCTCGCGGACGTGATCGGGCTGGAGACGGGCAAGCCGCGCTGGGAGGCGCTCACCGAGGTCCAGACGATGATCGGCAAGATCGACGTATCGCTGATGGCCTGGCGCGAGCGGACGGGCGAGCGTCAGGCCGAGGCGGGCGACGCGATGGCCGTGGTGCGTCACCGGCCGCACGGCGTGGTCGCTGTGCTCGGGCCCTACAACTTCCCGGGGCACCTGCCGAACGGCCACATCGTCCCGGCCCTGATCGCCGGCAATTGCGTGGTGTTCAAGCCGTCGGAGCTCACGCCGAGGGTCGCGGAGGAGACCGCGCGGCTCTGGGAGGAGGCGGGGATCCCGGCCGGGGTGCTCAACCTGGTCCAGGGGGGGAGGCGCACCGGCGTCGCGCTCGCCGGTCACCCGGGCATCGACGGCCTCTTCTTCACGGGCAGCTCCGGCACGGGCAACGCGCTGCACCGGCAGCTGGCGGGCCAACCGGAGAAGATCCTCGCCCTGGAGATGGGCGGCAACAACCCGCTCATCGTGCAGGACGTCGCGAACACCGAGGCGGCGATCCACCATATCCTTCAGTCGTCCTTCATCTCGGCGGGCCAGCGGTGTACGTGCGCGCGGCGGCTGCTCGTGCCCGCGACACCGGAGGGCGACGCGCTGTTGGCGCGCCTGGTCGACGCGGCGTCCCGGCTCAAGGTGGGCAGGTACGACGACGCGGAGCAGCCCTTCACGGGCGCGGTGATCTCGCTCGCGGCGGCGGATCGGCTGCTCGCGGCGCAGGCACGGCTGGTCTCGCTCGGCGGCGAGGTGCTGCTGGAGATGCGCCGGCTCGAGGAGGGAACCGCGCTGCTCTCGCCCGGTATCCTCGATGTGTCGGCGATCAAGGAGCTACCGGACGAGGAGCATTTCGGGCCGCTCGTGCAGGTGCAGCGCTACGGGAGCTTCGATGAGGCGCTCTCGCTGGCCAACCGCACACGTTATGGGCTCGCGGCCGGGTTGATCTCGGATCGCAGGGAGCTCTATGAGCGGTTCTGGCGGGAATCGCGGGCGGGGATCGTCAACTGGAACAAACCGCTGACGGGGGCGTCGAGCGCCGCGCCGTTCGGGGGGGTCGGGAGCAGCGGGAACCACCGGCCAAGCGCGTATTACGCGGCGGACTACTGCGCATATCCGGTCGCGGGGCTGGAGGCGGCGGCGGTGGCGCTGCCTGGACAGCTGGCGCCGGGGATGCGGCTCAACAGCTAGAGCCAGGGGGCAACGGCCGCCGGGGAGAGGGGAGGGGGCGCGCGGGGGCGAGGGGGGCCCTTCCCGCGGACTCGCGCCTTGTGGTGGCTATGGCCGGCTGCGCGGGAGAGGGAGATCTGGGGGCGACTGGCTGCGATGCGGGCCGGCGCTCGGATCCGCGGGGCCCTTCCCCCTCGCCCCCGCACGCCCCCTCCCCTCTCCCCGGCGGCTCCAGGGTGGAACCAGGCGGGTTGGAGAACGGGTTGACGGGGGTCAGGAGGCGGAGCTCTGCGGGCCTAGCTCTACCGGGAGGACGGTGAGGCCGCGCATGCCGGGGCTCATGCGCCAGGTCAGCGGCCCAGGGGAGAGCTCGGCGTCGGGGAAACGGCGCAGGAACGTGGAGATGACTGCCTGGGCCTCGACCCGGGCGAGCGCGGAGCCGGCACAGTAATGGACGCCCACGCCGAGCGAGATGTGACGGATGTCGGTGCGGCGGAAGTCGAGCTTGTCGGGGTCGGGGAACTGCGCGGGATCGCGGTTCGCCGCGCCGAGCACCAGGAAGGCACGATCACCCTTCGGGATCCGCACGCCGTCGAGCTCGATGTCGTCGAGCGCGACGCGGCTCATCCACTGCACCGGAGAGTCGTACCGGAGCAGCTCCTCCACCGCCGGGCCGATCAGCGACGGGGTATCGCGCAGCGCTTCGCGCTCGGAACGGTGGAGAAGGAGCGCGAGCAGGCCATTGCCGATGAGGTTCTTCGTCGTCTCGTGGCCGCCGAAGAGGAGCATGCAACACGTCGAGAGCAGCTCCTGCTCGCCGAGGATCATGCCCTGCTCCTCCGCGAGGATGAGCTGGCTGAGCAGGTCGTTGCCGGGGCTCTGCCGCCGGGCCGCGATCACGCCGCGGAAATAGTCCTCCAGCTCGGCCACGGCGCTCAGCGCGCCCCCCGCGATCTCCAGCGTCGGCCGGCCCGCGCCAAGGAAGCCGCTGAGCGCGTTGGACCAGCCCTTCAGCCGGTGCCGATCCTCGGCGGGTACACCGAGCACCTCGCCGATCACGAGCAGAGGCAAGAGGTCGCCGAGATCGCGGAGGACGTCCATCCGGCCCGTCGGGGCGACCGCGTCGAGCAGCTCGTTGACCAGCGTCTCCACCCGGGAACGCAACCCCTCGACGAGCCGCGGCACGAACGCCTTGTTGATCAGCGAGCGGATGCGCGTGTGCTCCGGCGGATCGAGCAGCAGGGCCCACGACGCCAGGTTGCGGCGCAACGGCTCCAGCCGCTGCCGCACCTCCTCAGGCAGCTTCGTCACGAAGGCGCTGGAGCGCTTCGCGGACAGGCGCGGGTCACGAAAGCCCGCCGCGACCTGGTCGTAGCGGGTGATGAGCCAGCCGTTGTAAGCCGCGCTGAAGTACACGGGCGCTTCCTGGCGCAACCTGGCGTACACGGGGTACGGGTTCGCGAGGGTCTCCGGCGACTGGAGGCGAAACGGATCGAGATCAGCGTCCGCCGCTGGATTGGCCGCGGGCGGTGCGTCGGGCTTCGGTGCGTCGGGCGAGTTCATCGGGCCAGGGTACGACGGTCACGCCCGCTTGGGAACCGGCGCGACCCACGCCCGCGCAGGCCCGCCCCAGGCCGGCCTCCCCGCCAGCGCACGGGCGCGCGGCCGCCCTTGGCTACAGCGGCTTCCGCCCCCCTCTGCACCATCCAGAGCCGCAGCAGAGCGGCGGTCTCCCGCACAGGAGACGGGCCCAGATCGGCGTTTTCGGCGCGCAAGCGCACTCCGGTGCGCTGAGCACCGAAAACGTCGAGGTGGGCCCGTATCCGAAGCGGGTGACCGTCGCTCTAGGCCCAGAGCTTGATTCCGCCGAGCAGGCCAGCGACGTTGTCCACCACGACGGCGTTCTCGGGCAGCTTCGAGGCATCGAGCAGGCGCGCGTTGCCGCCGCCGAGGTAGAGCTTGCGGTAATTGAAGATCGGCTCGAGCTGCTCGATCATCTTGCGCACGCGCTTGTTCCAGCGCTTCGGGCCGATGCGCTTGCACTCGGCGTCAAACACGCGGTCCTCGTACTTCAGGTCCCTCTTTCCGTACGGATGGTGCCCGAGCTCGAGGTTCGGCACGTAGCGGCCGTCGATGTACAGCGCGCAGCCGAGCCCCGTGCCGAAGGTGAGCACCATCTCGAGCCCCCTGCCCTCGATGACGGCGAGCCCCTGGATGCCCGCGTCGTTGGCGACGCGGACAGGCTTGCCGAGGCGGCGCTCGACGGCCTCGCCGAGCGGGTAGCCCTTCCACTTCTCGTTGTCGAGGTGCGGCGCCGTCTTGGTCACGTTCTCCATCACCACCCCGGGGAAGCCGATCGAGACGCGATCGAACTCCCCCTGCACCCTGGCGATCTCCTCGATGAGGTCAAGGATGGGGTCCGGCGAGGCCGGCTGGGGCGTCGGCACGCGCACGGGATCCGTCATCGGAGTCCCCTGCTCGTCGAGGATGGTGGCCTTGATCCCCGTTCCGCCGATATCGATACAAAGCGTGCGCATTGGATCCCTCTGTCTCCCCCCGGAGCTCTTCCTCCGGGGCCGCCGCGGATGCGCCCACGCGCCCGCGTTCGCGGCGGACATAATCTAGAGCTCTGGCTGCGCGTCAACTGGCGCCGCGACGCCGCACGCCTGAGCGGGCGACCACGCCCCCTGCGCCCGCCCTCCCGCGCACACTCCGCCCGGCGCCGACCAGCGCGCACCCCGCCCCTCGGTGCCCGGCCGCCGCGCCGCCCGCCCCCGGGCGACGCTCAAGGCGAGCCGCAAGCGTCGCACGCGACGCTCGGCGGCGGCGCACCGTTTGCGAGCCCGTCGAGCCATTGCACGAGGCGCGATCCGCGCGACTCGAGGGTGTAAAATTCCGGCCGCCAGAGGATGCAGTGCGCGGAGCCGGCGGCAAGGAACGACCTGAAGTTCGGCGTCGACGCCTCGATCTCGGCGATCTCTGCCCTCATGGCGTCTGACCACGCCTGGGCGCCGCCGCCACCCATCGCGTTGAAGAAGAAGACCTGGTCCTCATCATAGGCGGTGTTGTACTGCGACAGGCGCATGTCCGGGTAATGGGCGCCGATCTTCTCGTAGAGCACCGACAGCCGCGCGAGCTCGGCCGGGTCGAGGCCAGGTATCCATGTGGGGTAAGCGCCCTCGGGCTTCCAGGAAGGAAGGCTGTCGCTGAAGAACGTCTCCGTGATGATCCCTGCCCCGCTGTCGGCGAACTCGATGACCGACGCTCCCTTGTAGTGCTCTCGCAGGTGCGCGGACCAGAGGATGGCGCCATACGCGCCCGCGCTGCAGCCCGTCACGAAGATCTTCTCTGGCGCGGGGACGTTCTCGTAGATCCAGTCGAGCGCCGCGCGAACGTTGACGGCGCCCTTGTGCTGGATGGTGACGGCCTGGCTCCCCTCCCCATACGTGGCCACGTTGTCGCCCCAGTGGACGTCCCCGGTGCAATAGGGGATGTACACATGGTGCCACTCCTTGAAGGGGTTGTCCGGGTTCTCATGATCGTAGATCCCGGTCGTCAGGGCGTCCTCACCGACCGTCTCCTGGAAGAGCGATCCCGCGAACGAGCACGTGGTCGCGTCCCAGCACGCGCCGCCGCCACGGAACTCGACGATGAGGCGATTGACGGTGCCCGGACGGACGAAGTACTTGAACGGATCACCGCGCGAGCACGTCGTCTCGCCGCCCGGCTCGATGGAGTTCCAGCCGGACGGCAGGCTCAGGATCCCGCCCCGCGGCTCGCGGCTCGGGTCTTCGTGCTCGGCGGACGTGCCGCCACAGCCGAGGACAGCGAGCGGGCAGAGCAGGAGTTGAACCGGAAGGGGCGGAACGATCGTGAATCGCATGGAGGGCAGAGAATACCACTCCATGACGCACGGGCATCACCCGCCGGTGACGGCCCGCTCGTGCCCTCGCGTCATGGCACAGGGGCGTGCTCTGCCCACAGCTGCGCCGCGGCCTCGCCGACCGCGCGGCGGATCGACCCCTCGTCGAGGCGGGCGCGGTCGCGCGGCGCGAGGGCGGCGCAGATGCCGAGCGCGACGAGGTAGAGGGCGCCGATGAGGCCGATCCAGCGCAGGCCGGACGCACCCAGGCGTGAGATGATCTCGATGGGCACGATCTGCGCGCGGATCTGGACGGCCCCGATCACGAGCACGGCGCGGTCGCCTTCCTG
Organism: Sorangium sp. So ce117; assembly: GCF_051524395.1. NCBI lineage: Bacteria > Pseudomonadati > Myxococcota > Polyangiales > Polyangiaceae > Sorangium > Sorangium sp. So ce117. The sequence goes on along the minus strand of NZ_CP150309.1, from coordinate 947,032 downwards.
GAGCTCGATGTCGGCCGGGCCCGTCAACAGGCGCGCGAGCCCGTCGGCGCCGTGGAGGCGCGCCCGCGTCCGCCGCGGGACGTGCAGCACGTAGCGGGCGCCGATCACCTCCGCGATGACCGGAGCCGCTCTATCGAGCTCCCTCGACGGCACGCGCACGATGGACGCGGGCGTGTCTCCGATGTGCGCGCGCCCCTCCGCGAGCACGTGGCGGACGCCGAGCACGTCTTTGCCTCGGACGGCGACGAGCTCCAGCGCGCGCCGCGCAGAGGTGCTCGCCGCGGGCGGCCGCGACCTCCGGTCGCTGATGGGTTCGGCCGCCGACGCCTCATTAGGCCCTTTCGCCATACTCTCCAGCCCCCTTCGTCGGCCATCGGCAGGGCTCGACTCGACATGTCACCTGAAGACCCTGCCCCCCGCGGCGCCGCCCCGCGCGCTTCCGCATCACTCCCCTTCCCTGGCTCTCTGGCATGGAGCGTTCCGTGGCCGAGCGCGCAGGGACGTGGCGGCCCGACGGTCCGCGCCGGCGCGTGAGGCTCCGGAGGACGCGCCCTGCGACCGCGCGCCGAGGCGCGACGGGGGACGCCCTCCCCGGGGCAGCTCCGCCGCTCCAGAGGGGCGCGCGACGCGGCGCGCCGTGCCCGGAGCTCCGCCCCTATTTCGTGGCGCCCTCCCGGCGCTGGTGTAGATCGCCGCCCGTGAGGAAGCGCCCCCTCGGCAAGACGACCCTTCAGGTCTCGGAGCTCGCCCTAGGCACCTGGGGACTCTCCGGCGACGGCTACGGTCCCGTCGCCGACGTCGAGATCGATCGCGTCATCGATCGCGCGCTCGCGGTCGGCATCGACCTCTTCGACACCGCCGACGTCTACGGCCGCGGCGAGATGGAGCGCTGCCTCGGCAGGCGGCTCCAGGGCGCCGGCCCGACGTTCGTCGTCACCAAGATCGGCACCGTTCGCGACGGCGATCCCCCGACCAAGCGGTTCGACCCGGCCCACCTCCGCACCGCGTTCGAGCGGTCGCAGGAGCGCCTCGCCCGCGAGGTGGTCGACGTCGTCCTGCTCCACAACCCCACCGTGGCCGCGATGCAGTCGAAGGAGGCCCTCGCCTTCCTGAAGGACCTCAAGCAGGCCGGGAAGATCCGCGCCTACGGCGTGAGCGCCGGCTCCGCGGACGTCGCCCGCTCCGCGCTGCGCGACGAGGTCGACGTCATCGAGATCGCCTACAACGCCTTCTTCCCCGGCGACCTCCACGACGTCGCCAGCGACGTCTCCGAGTCCGGCGCGGGCGTCCTCGCCCGATCGGTGCTCGCGCACGGGCTGCTCGCCGGCCAGTGGAGCTCCGAGCGCGAGTTCTACCTCGACGATCACCGCTACCAGCGGTGGACCCGCGACGAGCTCAAGACCCGCATCCGCCAGCTCGACGCGCTCCGGCCGCTGGTCTCGGGCGCCGTCACGTCGCTCCGCTCGGCGGCCCTGCGCTTCGTCCTCGCGAACCGCGTCGTCTCGTCCGCCGTGCTCGGCCCCCGCTCGGTCGCCCAGCTCGACCAGCTCGTCCGCGAGGCCGGCATGCCGCCCTACCTCCAGGACACGGCGCTCACGGAGCTCTCCGCGCGCCTCAAGCAGGCCGGGATCGAGGTGTGAGCACGATGGACCAGAACGACAGGGAGCTCGACGAGATCGTCCGCATCGCGCGCGCCGCGGCGGCGATCGTGATGGACGTGTACGCGACGCCGTTCGCCGTCGAGATGAAGGGCCCCGGCGACCCGGTGACCCGCGCCGACCGCGAGGCGAACACGCTCATCTGCAGCGCGCTCGAGGCCGCGTTCCCCGGCGAGGCGATCCTCGCCGAGGAGAGCGTCCCGACCGGCGACGAGCTCGCCTCGCGCCTGCGGAAGGAGCGGGTGTTCTTCGTCGACCCGCTCGACGGCACGCGGGAGTTCGCGGACAGGAACGGCGAGTTCGCCGTGATGATCGGGCTCGCGGACCGCGGCCGCGCGGCGCTGGGCGTCGTGGTGATGCCCACGACGGGCGAGGCGCTGGCCGGCCGCGCCGGCGAGGGCGGCGCCGCCTTCCTCGAGGCGAGGGACGGCAGCCGCAGGCCGCTCCGGGTCTCGGCCGTGAGCGCTCCGGCCGACGCGACGCTCATCGTCTCGCGCTCGCACCGGCCGAAGGAGATCGAGCCGCTCCTCGCGCGGCTCGGCATCTCGAAGGTCGTCCCCTGCGGTTCGGTCGGCGTGAAGATCGCCCGGATCGCGACCGGCGAGGTCGACCTCTACGTGCACGGCGGGGGCGGCGCCAAGCTCTGGGACAGCTGCGCGCCCGAGGCCGTGCTCCTCGGGGCGGGCGGCAGCTTCACCGACCTCTCGGGCGCGCCCATCGACTACAACGGCCCCGGGCTCAAGCTCGGCCGCGGCATCATCGCATCGAACGGCGCCCTCCAGGCCGCCGTCGTCGCCGCGGCGAGGTCGGAGCTCGGCTGAGGCGCGATGCGGGGGCAGGCCGAGATCGTCATCATCGGCGCGGGGATCATGGGCCTCGCGATCGCGTACAACCTCGCGCGGCACCACGGCATCACCGACATCGTCGTCGTCGACCGGAGCTACCTCTGCGGCGGCGCCAGCGGGCGCAACGGCGGCGGGGTCCGGGCGCAGTTCTCGAGCGAGGGCAACATCCGGCTCATGCAGGAGAGCATCCGCATCTGCCGGGATTTCGCCCGCGAGATGAAGATCAACATCTGGTTCCGGCAGGGCGGCTACCTCTTCCTCGTGCGCAGCGAGGCGGGCCGCAGGACGCTCGAGAAGAGCGTCGCCGTGCAGAACGCGTGCGGCCTCGGGACGCGGATGCTCACCGCCAACGAGGCGCGCGCGATCGTGCCGCAGCTCTCGACCGACGGCGTCGTGGCGGCCAGCTACAACCCCGATGACGGCGTCGTGTTCCCCTGGCCGTTCGTCTGGGGCTACGCCGAGCGCGCGCAGAAGCTCGGCGTCGACATCGCCACCTTCACGAACGTCCTCGGCTTCCGCACGCAGGGCGCGCGGATCGACGCCGTGGTCACCGATCGCGGCGAGATCCGGACGAACAAGGTCGTCAACGCCGCCGGCGCGTGGAGCCCCGAGATCGCGCGCATGCTCGGCGTGGAGCTGCCCAACCACCCGCACCGCCACGAGATCTGCTCGACCGAGCCGCTCAAGCCCTGGCTCGGCCCGCTCGTCGCGGATCTCTCGAACGGCCTCTATTTTTCCCAGTCGATGCGCGGCGAGATCGTGGGCGGCATCTCCAACGAGGACGTCCCCGACGGCCTCGACATGGGGTCGAGCCACAAGTTCCTCTCCCTGTACGCGCGGGCGCTCGTCGCCGCGTGTCCCCTCCTCGGCAGCGTGAAGGTGCTGCGGCAGTGGGCCGGCTGTTACGACCTCACCCCGGATCAGAACCCGATCGTGGGCGCGGTCGACGAGGTCGAGCACTTCTACCAGGCCTCCGGGTTCATGGGGCACGGCTTCATGATCGCGCCCGTCATGGGCAAGCTCCTCGCGCAGCACATCGCCGAGGGCGCCTCCCTCCCCCTGTTCGACCGCTGGAACCTGCGGCGCTTCAGGGAGGGCCGGCTCCTCAGCGAGGCGATGATCATCGGCTGAGCGCCTGCCCCGGTGGCGCGGAGGCGGCGGCGCTTCGACGCGCCGCACGCGCCGCACATGCCGCGCGCCCGCGCTCCCCCGCCGCGTCGCGCTTCGCCTATACTCGCGCCCCTTCGCCATGGGTCACCTCGTCCTCGTCACCGGCTCCTCCAGCGGCATCGGCCTCGCGACCGCGGTCGCGTGCGCGGCCGCGGGCCACCGGGTCATCGCCACGATGCGCCGCCCCGAGAAGGCCGGCGCGCTCCTCGCCGCCGCCGGCGCGCGGGGCGTCACGCTCGAGATCGAGCAGCTCGACGTCGCCGCGGCGAGCGCGCCCGACAGGGTCCGGGAGATCCTTCGGAAGCACGGCCCCGCTTACGCCCTCGTCAACAACGCCGGCATCGCGGTCGGCGGAGCCTTCGAGGAGCAGGCGGACGGCGACGTCCGGGCGCAGTTCGAGACGAACGTCTTCGGGCTGATGGCCGTGACGCGCGCGGTGCTCCCGGCGATGCGAGGCGCGGGGCGCGGCCGCATCGTCAACGTCTCGAGCATCTCCGGGCTCGTCGGCCTCCCCGGCGTGAGCGCCTACGCGGCGACGAAGCACGCCGTCGAGGGCTTCAGCGAGGCGCTGCGCTGGGAGGTCGCCCCGTTCGGCGTCCACGTCTGCCTCGTCGAGCCCGGCACCTTCAAGACCGAAATTTTCTACGAGAACCAGCGGCGCGGCGCCCACGTCTCGCTCGACGGCCCTTACGGCGTGATGACCAGGGCGATCGAGCAGATCGTCCTGAAGGACGCCGCCAAGGCGCCGCCGCCCGCCCCGGTCGCGGCCGCGATCCTCCGCCTCATCGACGACGCATCGCCGCCTTTCAGGACCCTCGTCGGCCGGGACGCACGGGCGCTCGTCGCGCTGCGCCGTGTCATCCCCGACCGGCTCTTCGCCACGGGGATCCGCCGGCTCGTCTCGGCGCCGCGCTCGCGTTGACACGTTCTCTGGCGGCGAATAGCGTCGGCTTCGCCGTTTCCATGGCGGAGCGGCGCCACGTCGTGGCCGAAGGGGGGCCGCGCCCCCTGCCGCGCGCTGTTTTTGTCCGCTTTCGTCCCCTCAGGCTAACGAAGGCTAGCCGCTGACCGCCTCCCCTGAAGCGCACCGTGCGACGGCGAGGTCAGGCCGGCAGCATCACCGAGGTCCCGGAGGAAACACCATGTCCCGCTCAGCACGCAGCATCCTGCCGCTCCTTCGCTCGCTCCTCCTGGGGGCCGCCACCGCGTCGTCGATGGCGCTCTCCGCAGGGGTCATCGTCGGATGCGGCGACGAGAACGACCCCGAGACGCACGTCAAGCGGCTCGACGACCCGGCCACGCTCACCGCCTCCGTCAACCGGCTCGTCCAGTTCTTCGAAGACGCGATGACGCGTGACAACAAGGACAGGACCGGCCCGACCGTGAAGCCGCTCCTCGACAAGATCATCGAGCCGATGACGCAGAAGTGCGTGACCGGCGATCTCGACGAGCGCACGAACTCGAAGCTCATCAAGTTCATCTCCGACACGAGGGACCCGCGCGGCGAGGCCTGCCTCATCAAGGCGCTGAAGGACTACAAGCCCGAGTCCACCGAGGAGGACGTCCGCTGGTCCGTGCGCGCCCTCGGCGCGATGAAGTCGGAGAAGGCCGCCGAGCCGCTCATGGCCGTCTTCTCGAAGCTCCAGCACGGCAAGCCCAAGGGCTCGACGATCTCGCGCGACGTGCACGACGCGATGGTCGACATCAACAGCAAGTCCTGGGAAGACGGGCTCATCACGATGATCGGGCGCCCGATCAACGACCCGAAGGACGTCGGCACGATGCGGAACGAGCTGTTCTGGCAGATCACCGCCGCGGAGCTGCTCGGGTGGCAGCGCAGCGAGAAGGCGGTCGTGCCGCTGCTCAAGGTGGTGCTGTCGCCGTTCAAGGCGGACGCCGCCACGACGGCGATCCTGGCGCTCACGAAGATCGGCAAGCCCGCGATCCAGCCGACGATCGCGCTGCTCCAGGGCGACCAGAAGGAGCTCGTCGAGTACTCGAAGGTCGAGAACCTGAAGGGCGCCGGCGGCGACAAGGCGAACGCGGAGCAGAAGAAGGCCGCGGAGACCGCCCACGTCGCGGCGGCCGCGCTCGTCCTGGCGACGATCGGCCGGCAGGAGTCGTCGCAGCCGCTGCTCGCCGCGCTCGCGAAGGCCGAGGACGTGCCGCGCGCCATCATCGCGCGCGAGCTGACCAAGGTGCCGAGGACGCCGGAGACCCTCGCGGCCTTCCAGGCGGCCTACGAGAAGACGCCCGCGGGGCTCGAGATGCCGCCGGCCGGCATCAACGCGCGGGTGATGCTCGCCGAGGCGGCGAGCAACTTCTTCGACGCGAGCCTCGTGCCGTGGCTCGTGAAGACCGGCCTCGAGGCGCGCGGCGAAGAGGACGATGTCGCGCAGATCCGCGACGTCTCGCTGCAGACGGCGCTCAAGCTGATGAAGCCCGACCAGATCGCCGACGTCGACCGGCTCGCGGGCACCCGCACGAGCGGCGGCGGCACGGTCGGCAAGTCGATGGAGAAGGAGATCAAGATCGCGAAGGAGCTGCTTGGGGCCTGCGGCACCAAGCTCGAGTGTTACGTCGGCAAGCTCAGCGATCCGGCGTCGCAGGCGAAGGAGACGCAGTTCCAGGGGATCAAGTCCGCTTACATGGCGGGCGTGCTCGGCACCCCCGAGGTCCGGCAGCAGATCATCGACGCGATGCCGAAGGTCTCGAACGCGGCCGTCCGCTTCGTCTCGGTCTCGGTCATCGACACCCTCTCGCCGAAGGGCGACGCCGAGGTCGCGACCAAGCTGCAGAAGATCGTCGACGAGGGCGAGGCCTCGAAGGATCCCGAGAAGATCGCCGGCAACGCGCCCTTCAAGACGGTCATCTACCGCCTCACCGCCCGCGCGCAGTGACCGCCGCAGCGCCGTGCGCCCCGTCCGCGGTCGGGGCGCATGGGGCGCACCGGCGGGCACATCACCTGGCTCTAGATTTTCCTTGATTGGCGCCACCCGGGCGCGATGCTTGCGCGAGGCTCGCGCGATGCTTGCGCGAAGCTCGCGCGAAGCTTCACCGACGCGCCTGGCTCCTGATTTTTCCTGGCGTCTCCGCCGTCTTGACGGTTTACTCCGGCCCTTGTCACGGGGCCTCCCCGGCTGAAGAACGAACCATGATCGTGCTCGAGGTAACCCAGGGTCTCGCTGCCGGGCGCACCTTCGAGCTCCAGGGCGAGCTGATCACGCTCGGGCGCTCGTCGGACAACCGCGTCGTCCTCGACGATCGCCACGTCTCCGGGGCGCACGCGCGCATCGTGAGCGGCGCCGACGGGGTGATCCTCGAGGATCTGCGCTCGACGAACGGCACGAGCGTGACGCGGCGGGGCGAGCGGCTGGAGCTCGGCGCGGGGCGCAGCGCGCTCGCCCTCCAGACGGGGGACGTCATCGAGCTCGGCTCCGGGGACGCCGTCACCCGGATGGTGGTGAAGATCCCGGAGGAGGCCGACGACGCGCGGGTCGTCTCGATCCGCCGCCTCGACGAGATCGAGCCTGCCGAGGCGAAGATCGAGCGCGACCCGAGCGCGCTGTCGGCGATGTACGCGGCGCAGAAGCGCATCGGCGCGGCGAACGATCTCGACGAGGTGCTCGCCGAGATCGCCGACGCGGTGCTCGCGCTGGTGCCGAGCTCGACCCACGTCACGGTGGTGCTGCGCGACGACGATCAGGAGCCGGGCGCGGCGCCGACGGCGTTCGTGCCGGTGCTGACGCGGGTCCGGTCCGCGTCGGGCAAAGGGGGGCCGCCTGCAGGGCCGGTCCCGATCACGCGCAGCGTGTACCGGAAGGTGATCAAGGAGCGGGCGGCGGTGCTCGCCGCCGACGCGCCGATCGAGGTCGGGCAGTCCGAGTCGCTGATGGGCGCCTCGATCCGCAGCACGCTCGCCGTCCCGCTCTGGAAGGGCGAGGAGATCATCGGCGTGCTCCAGGCCGACAACCGGAGCGTGCCCGGGATGCTGAACGCCGGCGACCTGGAGACGCTCCTCGTGCTGGCCGCCAACGCCTCGCTCGCGGTGGCGAACGCCCGGCTCATCAAGCGGCTCGTGCTCGCGGAGGAGCGGCTCCAGAAGGAGAACAGCTTCCTCAAGGGGCGCGAGGAGCGCCGCCGGGGCGGCAGCGGGGGCGCTGTCGACATCATCGGCAACAGCGACGCGATGCGCAAGGTCATCGGGCAGCTCGACAAGGTGGTCGACACGCGCGTGACGGTGCTGATCGAGGGCGAGACGGGCACGGGCAAGGAGCTCATCGCCGCCGCCGTCCACTACCGCTCCCGCCGCCGCGACAAGCTGTTCGTCGCGCAGAACTGCGCGGCGCTGGCCGAGAGCCTCCTGGAGAGCGAGCTGTTCGGGCACAAGAAGGGGTCCTTCACGGGCGCCACCGAGGAGAAGAAGGGGCTGTTCGAGATCGCCGACGGGGGCACGCTCTTCCTCGACGAGATCACCGAGACGCCGCTGTCGCTGCAATCGAAGCTCCTCCGGGCGCTCCAGGAGGGCGAGATCCGGCCCGTGGGCGCGACGAGCCCGAAGCACGTCAACGTGCGCATCGTCGCCGCGACGAACCGGAACCTCGAGGACGAGGTGGCCAAGGGGCGATTCCGCGAGGACCTCTACTACCGCCTCAAGGTCTTCCCGATCCGCCTGCCGCCGCTGCGGGAGCGGCGCGACGACATCTCGCTGCTCGCGGGGCACTTCCTGGAGCGCTACGCGGACGAGATCGGCAAGCCCTGCGGCGGGTTCAGCCAGCAGGCGATGGAGCTCATGGTCGCGTACGACTGGCCAGGCAACGTCCGGGAGCTCCAGAATGAGGTGCAGCGGATCGTCATCCAGCTGGAGCCGGGGGCGTTCGGGACGCCGGAGCTGCTCTCGCCGAGGATCCGGCAGGTCGAGGGGCTCATCGCGCGGGCGGGGACGCCGAAAGGGTCGCTCAAAGAGATGATGGACGCGGTCGAGAAGTTCTTCCTCCTGGAAGCGCTGCGCGGGCACAACAACAACAAGACCAACGCGGCCAAGTCGCTCGGGATCACGCGCGAGGGGCTCCACAAGAAGCTCCGGCAATACGGGATCTGACGGGACACGGGACCACGGGACACGGGACGGAGAGGGAGGGCTCGCCAGGACGCGGGGGAGCCCTCGGGAGGGGGTGTCGCGGGCGGGGCCGGCGGGGGGCCCTTCCCACGAACTCGCGCCTTGTGGTGGCTATGGCCGGCTGAACGGGGGAGGGAGAACCAAGAGCGAGGGGCTTCGATGCGGGCCGGCGCTCGGGTTCGTGGGGCCCTTCCCCCGCCGGCCCCGCCCGCGACACCCCCTCCCGAGGGCTCTTTCCGAGGGATGGAAAGAGCGGTTTCGAGGGTGCGCGCAGGCGGGCGGGGGCGGGGGGAGGATGCGGGGGATTTGCTGGGGGTGTCTACGCGGCGTGGCGGGGACGCTGGGGTCTGGCCGCGGGGGCGGGAGGGCGGCTCTGCTTATCGCTTCGGATTGGCGCGCATCTGCTTCGAGATCTGCTTCCAGCGCCGCTTCTCCTCGATCCTCGCGCGCACGTCCTGCTGCCCGGCAAGGTGGCGTCGCTCCGCACCCAGCTTGAGGTAGGCGCCGAGACGCTCGGGATCGAGGTCGCCGTCCTTGATGGCACGGAGCACCGCGCAACCGGGCTCGCCGTCGTGCGCGCAGTCCCGGAAGCGGCAGGCCGCGGCGCGGGCCTCGACGTCGTCGAAGCCGGCCGGGGCGCTGCCGCCCGCGGACCAGACGCCGAGCTCCCGTATGCCCGGCGTGTCGATGAGGAGGCCACCTCCAGGGATCAGGAACAGCTCCCGGTGAGCCGTCGTGTGACGGCCACGCTCATCCGACGCCCGGATCGCGCCCTCGAGCTGGACCTCCGCGCCGAGCAGGCGATTGCTGAGCGCGGACTTCCCCACGCCGGACGAGCCGACGAGGGCGATGGTCTCCCCCGCCCCGATCTCGGCGCGGAGCGCGTCGAGGCCGGCGCCGGAAAGCGCGCTGACGAGCGCGATCGGCGCGGCAGGGGCGACATCCCGCGCCGCGTCGATGTACCGCTCTGGATCCGGGCAGACATCGGCCTTGTTGAGCACGAGGACCGGGCGAGCGCCGCTGTCGAGGACGGCGTCGATGTAACGCTCGATGCGGCGCAGGTTGAAGTCGGCGTTCAGCGACGTGACGATGAACACCTTGTCGATGTTGGCCGCGAGCACCTGGGCCTCGACCGTGGGCCCAGCGGCCTTGCGGCGCAGGCACGTGCTCCGCGCGAACGTGTGCACGATGTACAAAGGCCCAGCGCCGTCGCCAGGCCTGAGGCCCACCCAGTCACCGACGGTGGGGAGCGCCGCGCGGTCGGCGGCCTCGTGCGCGAGGCGACCGCTGACCACCGCGAGGCGCGGGCCATCCGCGGTCTGAACGTGGTGCCTGGACGCGGAGGCGAGGACGACGCGCGCAGGCTGCACGGCATCCTTGAGACAGGCGAGCTGGCTCGCGAAGAAGGGAGTCCATCCAAGCCCGACCAGATCGGGCTGCATTTCGTGCTGCGAAGACGGATCAACGAGAGAATCGAGGTGAGTTTGCATGACGGACGAGCGCTCCATGGCGTTCGGCCGCGCCCGAGCTTCGGCGCGCGGCGATCGACGGACAGGGCGCGGCGGCGCACAAGCGCGCACGCGCCGGCCATTCCACGCGCGGGGCCGCCGCGGAGCGGAGCTCGTCGATCGATCAGGACGTCACGCCAGAAGGCACACCCGGCCAGGGCAGATCCCTGGGAGGGGCACGCGCTCAGGGCACACACGCGCCCCTCAGGGCACGCGGGCGACGTCGCGGAGACGTGGAGACGAGCTCAGCCGGCCGCGGCGGAAACGACGGCGGCGGCGCAATGGGTGTGCGATGTGTTGGCACTCATGACCTGACCTCCGCGTTCGGCTCACGTCACCACGACGCGACAGCACCTAGAATCCTATGGCCCCGCGCCGACGTCAAGCGCTCTCGGCTCGGCCCGGCCGCATGGGCAGCGAGCACAGCACGCGCGCGCGGAGCCCGCTCTGGGGTGCAACGAGCGCGCGGAGCCCGCTCTGAGGGAGCAACGAGCACGCGGCGAGGCGCGGCGCATGCGGCGAAGCGGGGACGAGCGTGGGCCGGACGGAGGCGCGCGGGACGACGTGGGGCGCCCTCGTTCCAGGTGAACGACAGTGGGTCGACAATTTCCGCTCGGCCGATGGTTGCCAATGGTTGCCGATAGTTGGAAGACCGACGAAGACCGACGAAGCCGGACGAGATCACGCCTTCCCGGCGAGGCCACCCCGCCCTCCGGCCCTGACGGCCGCGGAGGTTGCGAGGAGCGCCTCGCCGCACTAGGGTCCTCCGCTCCATGCCCACACACTTCGAGCTCGTCTCCGAATTCAAGCCGTGCGGTGACCAGCCTCGCGCGCTCCAGGAGATCTGCTCCGCTTTCGAGCAGGGCGAGGCCTTCCAGGTCCTCCTCGGCGTCACGGGCAGCGGCAAGACGTTCACCGCCGCCAAGGTGATCGAAAAGCTGCAAAAGCCGACCCTCATCATGGCGCCGAACAAGACGCTGGCGGCCCAGCTCTACGGCGAGATGCGGGAGCTCTTCCCCAACAACGCCGTCCACTACTTCGTCAGCTACTACGACTACTACCAGCCCGAAGCCTACGTCCCGACGAGCGACACGTTCATCGAGAAGGACGCGATCATCAACGACGCGATCGACCGCATGCGCCACGCGGCGACGCACGCGCTGCTCTCGCGGCCGGACGTGATCATCGTCGCCTCCGTGAGCTGCATCTACGGCATCGGCTCGGCCGAGAGCTACCACGGGCTCCTGATCAAGCTCGAGCGCGGCACCGAGATCCGCCGCGACGAGCTCCTGCGGCGGCTCGTCGACATCCAGTACACGCGGAACGACGTCGATTTCCACCGCGGGACGTTCCGCGTCCGCGGCGATGTCGTCGAGATTTTCCCGGCCTACGAGGAGGCGCTCGCGATCCGGGTCGAGTTCTTCGGCGACGAAATCGAGGCCATCAAGGAGGTCGACCCGGTCCGCGGCAAGGTGGTGGGCCAGCTCGATCGCTACGCGGTCTTCCCCGGCTCCCACTACGTCACCGAGCAACAGCAGCTCAGGCTCGCGATCCAGGCGATCCGCGAGGAGCTGCGCGAGCGCATCGACTTCTACGACAGGGCCGTGCGCTTCCTCGAGAAGCAGCGTATCGAGCAGCGCACGATGTACGATCTCGAGATGCTGGAGCAGATGGGGTTCTGCAACGGCATCGAGAACTACTCGCGCCACCTCTCGGGCCGGAAGGCCGGCGAGCCCCCGCCGACGCTGATCGACTATTTCCCGAAGGACTTCCTCCTCATCATCGACGAGTCGCACCAGACCGTCCCGCAGGTCGGGGCGATGTACCGGGGCGACCGGGCGCGGAAGGAGACGCTCGTCGAGTACGGGTTCCGGCTCCCCAGCGCGCTCGACAACCGGCCGCTCAAGTTCGAGGAGTTCGAGCAACACTACGCGCAGGTCCTCTTCGTGAGCGCGACGCCCGGCGACTACGAGCTGCAGAAGTCGGCCGGCTCGGTCGTGGAGCAGATCATCCGGCCGACCGGGCTCATCGATCCGCAGATCCAAATCCGCCCGGTGTCCGGTCAGGTCGACGACCTGCTCGCGCGCATCCGGGAGCGGGTCGGCCGCGGCGATCGCGTGCTCGTCACGACGCTGACCAAGCGGATGGCCGAGGATCTGACCGAGTACTACACGGAGCTCGGCATCCGGGTCCGCTACCTCCACTCGGACGTCGACACGCTCCAGCGCGTGGAGATCCTCCGCGATCTCCGGCGCGGCGAGTTCGACGTCCTGGTCGGCATCAACCTGCTGCGCGAGGGGCTCGATCTCCCCGAGGTGTCGCTGGTCGCCATCCTCGACGCCGACAAGGAAGGCTTCCTCCGGAGCCCGCGCTCGCTCATCCAGACGATCGGCCGCGCCGCACGCAACGTGAACGGCGAGGTCGTGATGTACGCCGATCGCATCACCGAGGCGATGAAGCGCGCGATGGACGAGACGAACCGGAGGCGCGTGATCCAGGAGGCGTACAACAAGGAGCACGGCATCACGCCGGCCACGGTGAAGAAGGCGATCCTCGACCTGTCGCCCACCTCGGGCACGCGCGACTACTACGCCGTCCCGAAGGGCCCGGCGAAGCCCGCGGCCGAGGCGGCGCGCGCCGCGGTGGACCTGGTCGACCAGATCGACGCGCTCCGGCAGGAGATGTTCGCGGCGGCGGAGAACCTCGAGTTCGAGAAGGCGGCGCGGCTGCGCGATCAGCTCCGGCAGCTCAAGGCACAGCAGGGGGACGGGGACGCCGGCGCGGCGCGCGAGGCGGCCGAGGAGAAGCCGGCGCGGGCTGGGCGGCCGGCGAGCCGGCGCGGTCCGGGCGGCAAGGGGGGCGGGCGGCCGGCGGCGGGCGGCAAAGGGGGCGGGCGGGCGGCGGCGGGGCGAGGGGGCGGGCGCTACCGATAGCGACGGAGCCCGCGGGGGAGGAGGCTGCGCGCGCGGGGGGGCGGTGGGCCCTCCCACGAACTCGGGCCTTTTGGGGGGCTGTTGCCGGCTGGACGGGTGGGGGAGACCGCGCGAATGAGGCTGCGCTGCGGGCCGGCCCTCGGGTTCGTGGGGCCCGCCCACCGCCCCCCCGCACGCGCAGCCTCCTCCCCCGCGGGCTCTTTGTGGGGGGATGGGGGGATGGGGGGATGGGAAGGCTGCAGGCGTGCAGGCGGGGCGGGCCATGGGGAGCAGGAGGTCGCCGGGGCGTGGAGCGCGAAGGGGGAGCGGTGGTTTGGCAAACGCTCTTTCGGTGAAGCATCGTTTTGCTTCGTGCAGCGAGCTATCGGCGTCGACCCTGCCGCGCGGCGCTGTTAAGGGGGCTCCGGCATGGCAGTCTCGTCCGATCCGATACTCGTCACCGTCACCGGCAGGGACCACCCCGGCATCACCGCTCGGCTCACGGGCATCCTCAGCGATATCGGCGCCACGCTGCTCGACATCGAACAGGTGGTGGTGCACGGAAACCTGAACCTCGCGCTCCTCGCGCTCTTCCCCGAGACACGCAACGGACTCAAGGAGCTGCTGTTCGCCGCGAAAGAGCTCGGCGTGGCGCTCGACTTCAAGCCGCTCGACGGGGGCGCGCCACGGCGCGCGCCAGGGAGCCGGTACGTGGTGACAGCCATCGGCCGCGAGCTCGGCGCGAAGCCGCTGCACGACGTGGCCTCCACACTCGCAGCCCACGGCGCGAACATCGAGAAGATCGCGCGGCTGTCGGTCGAACGCCTCTCGTCGGTGGAGATCCAGGTGCTGCTCCAGCGCGAAGAGGAGGCCGACGCCCTCAAGCAGGCCCTCCTCGCGCTCGCGACGCAGAACAGCTTCGATCTCGCGCTGCAACGCGAGGGCCTCTTCCGCCGGAGCAAGCGGCTCGTCGTCATGGACATGGACTCGACGCTCATCCGGATCGAGGTGATCGACGAGCTGGCGCGCGCCAAGGGCGTGGCGGAGGAGGTGGCGAAGATCACCGAGCGCGCGATGCAAGGGGAGATGGATTATGACGAGTCGCTCCGCCAGCGGCTCTCGCTGCTCCGCGGCCTCGACGTCGGCGTGCTGCGGAAGCTCGCCGCAGAGCTCCCCATCACCGAGGGCGCAGAGACGCTCATCCGGGTGCTGAAACGGCTCGGCTACCGGACGGCGGTGATCTCCGGCGGCTTCTCGATCGCAGCGGAGGCGCTGAAGGCGCGGCTCGGGATCGACTACGCCTACTCGAACGCGCTCGAGGTCGCGAACGGACAGCTGACCGGCCGGGTCACAGGGCCGATCGTCAACGCGCAACGCAAGGCCGAGCTGCTCGAGACCATCGCCCAGGCAGAAGGCGTGTTGCTCGATCAGACCATCGCCGTGGGCGACGGCGCCAACGACCTCCTGATGCTGCAAAGGGCCGGCCTCGGCGTCGCGTTCCGCGCAAAGCCCAAGCTGCGAGAGGCCGCCGACACGTCCCTCTCCGCAAGCGGCCTCGACGCCATCCTCTTCCTGCTCGGCATCACCGAACGCGAGCTCCTCGAGGTGGCGTGAACAGCGCGACACGGCCCGTCCGCCCAGCAGCGGAGTCCCACGGGACACAGCGCCCCGCTTGACAGCGGCGCACTGACCGGGCCCTCGCAGCCGTCCGGCACGGCGCCTCGCCTGGCCAGGCGACGGTGTGGGAGGGGCTGCGCTGGGCTCGTCGCTCGCTCGCGGCGCTCGGCCCTGCGCGGCGTTCGGCTCGCCAGCGGGCCGCCGTGCTATCCACCGGGGCCATGCGGCGGAGCGGGTTCACACGGCAGGCGCGCTCCGTCGCCTGGAGCGGAGGTGAGGCGTGAAGCGTCCGACGATCACGGACATCGCGTGGCGGGCGGGGGTATCCAAAGGAGCGGTGTCGTATGCGCTGAACGGCAGGCCCGGCGTGTCGGAGCCGACGCGCGAGCGGATCCTGGCCATCGCGGCGGAGCTGGGCTGGCAGCCGAGCAACGCGGCGCGGGCGCTCTCCGACGGCCGCGCCGGCGCCGTCGGCCTGGTCATCGACCGGCCCGCGCACATGCTCGGCATCGAGCCGTTCTTCATGCAGCTCATCTCCGGCATCGAGGCGGAGCTGTCCGAGAAGGCCGAGGCGCTGCTGCTCAAGGTCACGGAGGATCGCGTGGCCGAGGTGGAGACCTACCGCCGCTGGTGGGCCGAGCGGCGGGTCGACGGGGTGATCCTCGTCGACCTCTGCGACGACGATCCGCGCGTGAAGCTGATCGAGGAGCTGAAGCTCCCGGCGGTGGTGATCGGCGGGCCGGCGGGCAAGGGGCAGCTGCCCGCGGTGTGGAGCGACGACGCGAGCGCCATGCGGGCCGTCGTCGACTACCTGGCCGCGCTGGGCCACCGGTCGATCGCGCGGGTCGCCGGCCCGGCCGAGTTCGTGCACACCGCGGTCCGCACCAAGGCGTTCACCGCGGCCGCGCGCCAGCGGCGCCTGGATCGGGTGCAGACGGTCCACGCCGACTACACGGGCGAGGCAGGCGGCCAGGCGACACGGCGGCTCCTGGCCGAGGCCTCGCCGCCGACGGCCATCGTCTTCGACAACGACGTGATGGCCGTGGCCGCGCTCGCGGTCGCCCACGAGATGCGCGTCCCCGTGCCGGAGCGCCTGTCGATCGTGGCCTGGGACGACTCGGCGCTGTGCCAGCTCGTCCACCCCGCCCTGACCGCGGTGCGCCGCAACATCGCCGAGCACGGCTCCCGCGCCGCCGCGCTGCTCCTCCGCCTCGTCGCCGGAGAGCCGGTCACCGACGACGAGTGCAGCGCGCCGACGCTCGCGACGCGGGGCAGCACCGCCCCGCCCCCCCGCGCATGAGCCGGCCTGGCCCGAGCAAGGGCCCGGCCCCCCGCACGGGCGCGTAGACTGAACCGATTAAGTATCGTACACTGAACCGATTAAGTCACCTGCCCGCCGCTCGCGCCTCGAGCGCGCGGCCCGCTCCGCGAGCAGGGGGACGGACGGTGTTCGAGAGCGCCGCTCTGCATGACCAGGACGTGAGGACTATGCACCGCAATTTCGCCAAAGTCGCAGTTCGTCAACAGGCGGTCGCCTGGCTGGGGGCCAATTTCTGGTCGCGGCGCGGCGGCCCGCTCATGTGGCAGAGCTACGATCCGTTCGTGGTCCGCGAGGAGCTCCGGGTGCTCGCCGATCACGGACTGACCATGACCCGGTCGTTCTTCTACTGGCCGCACTTCATGCCGGAGCCGGACCGGATCGACGAGGACTGCGTCGCGCGTTATGCCGATTTCCTCGCGGCGCACGTCGAGGCGGGCCTCACGACGATCCCGACCCTCCTCGTCGGCCACATGTCCGGCGAGAACTGGGACCCGGTCTGGCGGCGCGGGCGCGACCTCTACGGCGACGTGTGGATGGTGGCCCGGCAGGCCTGGTTCGCCGAGCAGATGGCGCGGCGCTTCGCGGGGCACCAGGCGGTGACGGGCTGGCTCGTCTCCAACGAGATGCCGATCTACGGCGAGCGCGAGCGCTCGATCCGCGAGAACGTCACGAGCTGGGCGAGCCTGGTCGTGCAGGCGCTGCGGGCCGGCGGGGCGAGCCAGCCGATCTCGATCGGCGACGGCGCGTGGGGCATCGAGGTCACGGGGAACGACAATGGGTTCTCCGTCCGCGATCTCGGCGCGCTCGTCGACTTCCTCGGCCCGCACGTGTACCGGATGGAGAACGACCTGGCGCGCCAGCACTACGGCGCGGCGTTCGTCTGCGAGCTCACGGGCTTCCTCGGCAAGCCCGTGGTGCTGGAGGAGTTCGGCGTCTCGTCGGCCTTCGCGTCCGACGAGAACGCCGCGCACTACTACCGGCAAGTCCTCCACAACACGCTGCTGGCCGGCGCCACCGGGTGGATCGGCTGGAACAACACCGATTTCGATCTCATCCACCAGGATCCCTACAGGCACCACCCCTTCGAGCTCCACTTCGGGCTGACGACCGTCGAGGGCCGCCCCAAGCCGCAGCTCGAGGAGATGGCCCGCTTCGCCAAGGTGCTCTCCGACATCGACGTCCTCGGCTGTGAGCGCGAGCCGGCCGACGCGGCGCTGATCGTCCCGTCGTACCTGGAAGGCGCGTTCCCGTTCACGGAGGCCGAGGACCGCAGCTACCTGTTCACGATGCTGCGGCAGGCCTACATCGCGGCGAAGGAGGCGGACCTGCCGGTCGGGCTGACGCGCGAGCGGGACGGGATCGCCGAGGACTGCCGCCTTTACCTGCTGCCGTCGGCCAAGCAGCTGACCGCGCCCACATGGCACCTCCTGGAGCGGCTGGCGTCCGCCGGCGCGGTCGTCTACGCGTCGTACTGCCACGGCACACACGGGTCGCAGCGCGGGCCGTGGTACGCGCACCTCAACGCGATGTTCGGCGTCGAGCACCAGCTGCGCTACGGGATGATCGATCCGATCGAGGACGATCGCGCGAAGCTCACCTTCGAATGCCAGTTCGGCACGATCGCGGCGGGCACGACGCTCACGTTCCCGGTCTCCGGCACCGAGCACAGCCGCGCTTACCTGCCCGTGCGCCCGAGGGGCGCGGAGGTCGTCGCGGTCGACCAGCGCGGCCGGCCGGCGCTGCTGCGGCGCAAGATCGGGAGCGGCAGCGTCGTGCTCTGCACCTATCCGATCGAGCACTTCGCCGCGGCGACCCCGCGGATCAACCCGGAGCCGACCTACAGGATCTACGACGCGCTCGCCGAGCTCGCCGGCGTGAAGCGACCGGTGACGGTGGACGACCCGCGCGTCGCGGCCGACACGCTGCGCCACCGGGATGGCCGCCGCTTCGTGTTCCTTGTCAGCCAGGCGGATCAGCCGCTCTCCGTGAAGCCCGCTGTGGCCTCAGGGCACCTGACCGAGCTGGGCGGCAAGTCCCCGGTCCACGCCGTGGAGCTCGCGCCGTACGACGTGCGGATCCTCGAGCTGCGGCCGGAGCCGCGGTAAGCGCGGGCGTAGCTCCCCAGGGTGCTGGTGCGCGATTCCCCTCCACGCGCACTCGCACACCACCACCGCATTCGCCAGCTTCAGTCGTGTCCCCCACCGTCTCCGGAAGCGCCGGCGCCGTGGCGATCGCGCGCTTCCATCTTCGCCTTCCCTTCCGGTTCCGGTTCCGGCGCGCTCGGCGCCGAGAACCGGAGCAGGAGCAGCCCGGCCAGCGAGACGACCATCCCCGCGAACGTCACGCTCCAGGGCAGGAGCTCTCCTTCGAGGAGGCCTTGCGCCCATGACGGCTTGAAATAGAGGAGCGACACCGCGAGCCCGTTGTTCAGGGCGTGAAGCAGCGCCCCGGGCAAAACGGAGCCGGTGCGGTGGCGCGCGTAGCCGAGCGCCAGCCCGAGCGAGAAGGTCGGCAAGAGCCGGTACACCGACCCGTGCGCGAGCCCGAAGAGGAGCGCCGATACGCCGATCGCCACCGCGGGCCCGGCGCGGCGCAGGCCTGCGTAGACGAGGCCGCGGAACAGGAGCTCCTCGCAGACGGCCGGCGTGACGGCGACGAGCAGCAGGACGACCGAGTACGGCTGCCCGCCGAGCAGCACGAGCTCGCCCAGCTCACGGGCGAAGGGCTCCGGCGCGGGGAACCACCGGAGGACGGTGCCGCCGATCGCGGCCCACGCGGCGACCCCGAGGAGCAGCGCGCCGGCGAGGCCCCGGACCGAGGCCGGCCTGAGGCCGAGCGTCGCCCGCGGCGAGTAGCCGAAGCCGGCGACCAGCGCGAGGGTCGGGACCAGGAAGAAGCCGACCTGCGAGACCGCGAGCTGGACCGCCACGCTGGCGCGGGCGATGAGCAGGCTGCCATAGAAGAAGAGCACCTGGACGCCCGCGAACGCCGCCAGCGAGAAGCCCGCCGAGGGCGCCCCGCCGGCCCGGCGCCCCAGGCCGAGCACGGCGCGCGCCGACTCGTGCCCCCCGAGGAGCACGCTCTCGCGCTCGAAGACGCGCGCCGCGAAGAGGAGCGCGAGGCAAGCATAGAGCGCCGAGGAGACGAGCGCCGTGAAGAGGAGATCGGCAGGCGCCTCTCCGACGAACAGCGCCTTGATCAGCACCGCGATGTTGAGGACCGGGGCGTAGGCCGTCCACGGGTTGAGCTCGACCACCGGCAGGGCCGTGATGCCGGCGAGCAGCGAGAGCGGCAGGTACGCCGGCATGAGCGCGTTCTGACCGTCCTTGAAGTCCTTCGCGAACACGGCGAGCGCGAGGAAAAGAGCCGAGAACAGGAGCGTGACCGGCACGAGCAGCACGAACGTCAGCGCGAAGGTGCCGGGGCCGACGACCATCGCGTCGGGCAGCAACCGGCTCACCGTGAGCGACATGCTCACCACGTTGCCGAGCGCCGTGAGCAGCGAGATGACCCACACGGCCAGGAACTTGCCCGAGATGATCTCGATGGGCCGCACGGGCGCGCACAGCAGCGTCTGCATCGTGCCGCGCTCCTTCTCGCCCGCCGTCAGATCGATCGCCGGGAGGAAGCTGCCGAGGAGCGACATCAGGATCAGCAGCATCGGCATCATCGCGCCGAGGATCTGGCCGACCTTGCGGCTGTCCGCCGCGACGTCGCGCGGCACGACGTCGAACGCGCGCGAGAACCCCTCGGGCAGGCCGCGCTCCGCCTCTCGATCCGCGACGATGGCCCTGCGGGCGCGCTGCAGCGCGCCCTCGAGGCGCGCCTCTGCCGTGGCCGAGTCGGCGCGGACCGAGTCGAAGTAGATCGCGACGGCGCCCTTCCCGCCGCGCCCGAGCTCGGCCCCCATCGATGGCCACGGCACGAGCACCGCGTCGACCTTGCGCTCGCTCACCGCGGCACGCGCCGCGGCGAGCACGGGGTTCTCCGGCTCGATCCACCTCGGCGGCTCGGCCTCGGCCTCCGGGGGCGCCGCCTGGCCGTCGTCCGGCGCGGGCTCTGGCCCCGCCGGGGGCGCGAGCGCCCCGGAGAGGAGCCCCTCGCGCACGTCGGGGGGCGCGCCGGCCCACGGCGCGAGCTCGATCTTGCCCGCCGCGGAGAGCCTCGCCTGCAGGCCCTCGGCGAGCTCTCCCCAGACCGCGATCCTGGACGGGCGCGCCTCGCGCGCGGCCGCCTCGACGCCGACGAGCTTGCTCATCGCGAGCGCGAAGAGCGGATAGAGGAGGAGCGGGACCACGACGAGGCGCACGAGCGTGCGCCGATCCCGGAGCGACTCGAGGAGCTCCTTGCGGAGGATCGTCCAGACGATGGCGAGCCTCATGGCGCCTCAGCCCCCTGGCGCGGGCGCGCCGGCGCGCTCGGGCGTGTCGCGCGCCGCGCCCGGGCGGCTCCGCTCCACGTGGTGGAGGAAGGCGTCGGTCAGGTTCGTTGTGCCGGAGCGCCCGAGGAGCTCGGGCAGGGTGCCGGCGTCGACGACGCGCCCCTCGTGCATGAGGGCGATGCGGTCGCAGAGGTACTCGGCCTCGCTCATGATGTGCGTCGAGAAGAGGATCGCCCTGCCCGCGGCGCGCTCCCGCCGGATCGACGCGACGATGAAGCGGCCGCTGAGGATGTCGAGCGCGGTCGTCGGCTCGTCGAGGATGAGCACCTCCGGCTCGTGGAGGAACGCGCGCGCGATGTTGGCGCGCTGCTTCTGCCCCGTGGAGAGCGTGCCGCACGGCCGCGAGGCGAACGCATCCATCTCCAGGTCGGCCACGAGCGCGTCGATCCGGCGCGAGAGCGCCGCCTCCTCCATGCCGTACAGCCGACCGAAGTAGCGGAGCACCTCGCGGGGCGTGAGCCGCTGGTAGAGCTGCGTGTCCCCGGAGAGGAAGCCGAGGCGCTGCTTCGCCTCGAGCGGCCTCGCGGCCAGGTCGACGCCGCCGACCAGGATCTGCCCCTGGTCGGGCGACAGGATGCCGGCGAGCATCCGCAAGGTCGTCGTCTTGCCCGCGCCGTTCGGCCCGAGCAGCCCGACGACCTCCCCGGCGTGCACGGCGAGATCGACCCCGTCCACGGCCGTGACGCCGCCGTACCGCTTCACCAGACGCTCGGCGTGCAGGGCGGGGCGCATGGAAGCGTCTCCTAGTTCGGCCCGCGGCCCGGCGCAAAGCGCCCGTCGGACGGACCCGCACGCAGCGCGTGCCGCGGCGCGCCGCCCCTCTGCTCGCGCCGCCCGGTCGCCTCCGTCCTGGCGGCGTGGCGGCGCCCCCCCTCGACGTCCGCCGCGGGCCCCCTAGATTACGCTGACGTCCATGCCAACGAGCCCGTCCTCGATGCCCTACCGCGACCGTACGACGCCCGAGCCGGTCCAGTGCCCCTGCGGCCATGGTCGCGATCATTACATGGTGAGCGCCGAGGCGGAGTACCGCGTCCTCGGCTACATCCAGCTCGCGTTCGGGATCTCGGCCCGGCCGACGAAGGTGAAGTACAGGTGCCGGCGCTGCGACACGGTCTTCGCGACGACGAAGGATCCCGCGGTCCTCGACAAGCATTACTGACGCTGAGGCCTCCAGCACGATCAGGCCCCCTCCCCCGTGCCGTGGTCGCCTCGCTCGGCGCGCCCTGTGGCATACTCGTCGCCGATGCGGCAACGGCTCTTCGCGATATCGCTCGTGATGCTCGGCGCGGCGGCCCTCCCGTCCGGCTTCCTGGCAGTCGCCTGCTCACCGGCGGAGCGCTCGTTCGGCGACAGCGGCGGCGGCGGGACCGGCGGCGAGTCGCCGACCGGCAGCGGCGGCGCGTCGCCGGTCGGCAGCGGCGGCGCGTCGCCGGTCGGCAGTGGGACCGGCGGCGGCGTGAGCGCCGGCGAAGGTGGGGGAGGAGGAACGGGCGCAGCTGGCGGAGGGGACACGCACCCATTGCCCCCGGAGGTCGTCGCCACCGGCCTTGACGACCCGTACTCGATCGCGATCGACGACCAGAGCGTCTTCATCCTCTCCACCTCCACGCTGCTGCGTTGCCCCCTGGCAGGCTGCCCGGCTCCGGTGGTCCTCGCCGAGGGGCTCGGGCCTCCCACGACCGCCGTCATCGCCACTCCGTACCTCGTCGCGGTGGATCCGAATTTCGTGCACTGGCTGAGCTCCCCGAACGACGGAGGGGCGCGCCGTTACTACAGATGCCCAGCGGCCGGTTGCTTCGGCAAGTCGCCGGTGGAAGTGTTGGAGTCCATCGTGGGCAACCTGAACCAGATCCAGGTGAGCGATGACGGCGTGGCGCGCATCTCGGACAAGTTCGATGTCCTCGAGTGCGATAACGGCCAATGCGAGCGGATCCGCTGCGTGAGCGCGGATGGGATCCGTTCGTTCGTCATGGATGGGACGACCGTCTACTGGGCCCACCCCACCGATCCCGGAGGCGTCTATTTCTGCGATCCCGGCAATGCCGACGGCGCGATCCAGCTCCACGCCGAGCACGGCGTCGTCATGGCAATCCACGACGGGATTCATTACGTGATGAACGCGGCCAAGAGCACCATTTTCGCGTGCAAGAAGACCGGGTGCGGCGGCAGCCCGACGACCTTCGTCGAGGGCGAGGCGTCATTGACCAGCATGGCTGTCGGCCCCACAGGCGTGTACTGGACCGCTCTCGGCACGGGCATAAGCGCAGACGGCGTCGTCAAGATGTGCCCGCTGGACGGCTGCGGCGGCGGCCCTCGCGTCATCGCCTCGAACCAGGCGCGGCCGACGAGCGTCCGCCTCCGGAACGGCTTCGTCTACTGGTCCAACCGCGGCTTGGCCGGGAGCCCGATGTCGGGTGAGATCGTGCGCGCTGGCCTCTGACGCGCGGCCGGGATCGCGGCTCGGGCGCCTGCGCTCGCGGCGACGAGCAGAGCGCTCGACCTGCCGCCGGCCCGACCTCCCTGGCCAGCGAACCGCGGCCCTCTCGCGCCGCCAGCAAGAACCCCTCGCCACTCGCTGCATTTCAGGACACCCTGCGCGCTCGCCATGCGCGCCTCTCGCAGCTCGCTCCCCGCTCTCCCAGCGCACCTGCCGCGCGGGGGCCGACCGGCCTCCGCGACCGCCCGCCGCCGGAGCGCGCCATGAAAGGACGCGTCCTCATCGTCGCCGGCTCCGACTCGGGCGGCGGCGCAGGAATCCAGGCCGATCTCAAGGCGGTCACCGCGCTCGACGCGTTCGGCGCGACGGCGATCACCGCGCTCACCGCCCAGAACACCCGCGGCGTCGACGCCGTGTTCCCGGTGCCACCCGACTTCATCGGTCGCCAGATGGAGGTCGTGCTCGACGACATCGGCGCGGACGCCATCAAGACCGGGATGCTCCACTCGGCCGAGGTCATCGACGAGGTCGCGCGCGTCTACGAGCGCCTCGGCCGCGGCGCGCCGCTCGTGGTGGACCCGGTGATGGTCGCCAAGGGCGGCGCCCGGCTGCTGAAGCCCGACGCGGAGGGCGCCCTGCGCGCCCGGCTCCTGCCGCTCGCGGCGCTGCTCACGCCGAACATCCCCGAGGCCGAGGCGCTGACCGGCGTGGTCATCGACAGCGTGGACGCCATGCGCAGCGCCGCAGCGCAGCTGCTCGCCATGGGTCCGCGCGCCGTGCTGCTGAAGGGGGGCCACCTCCCGGGCGCGACGGTCGTCGACGTCCTCCGGGTCGCGCCGGGGCCCGGCGGCGCCGCGCTGCCGGAGGGCGAGCAGCTGTTCGAGGACGCTCGCATCGAGACGCGCGCGACCCACGGCACGGGCTGCACGCTCGCCTCGGCCATCGCCGCTGGTCTCGCCCAGGGTCTCGCCCTCGTCCCGGCGATCGGGCGCGCGAGGCGCTACCTCCGCGAGGCGATGCGCTCCGCGCCGGGGCTCGGCCAGGGCCACGGGCCGCTGAACCACGCCCACACGGCGCGGCCGTTCCCCTGAACAGCGC
This sequence comes from Sorangium sp. So ce117, assembly GCF_051524395.1. NCBI lineage: Bacteria > Pseudomonadati > Myxococcota > Polyangiales > Polyangiaceae > Sorangium > Sorangium sp. So ce117. Next base: position 922,906 of record NZ_CP150309.1, on the reverse strand, counting down.
GGCGCGCCGCGCGCGTCTGTGGACGGGCGCGACGGGCGCGACGACCACGGCGGCCCCGCGCCGCGGGCCCCGCACGGCGGCCCGGCGGCTCTGCGAAGGAGCGGCGGGGCGGCCCGGTGCGGCGCCGGACGGGCCGCGTGCAGCGCTTGTGCAACGACTCGTTGCGCCCGGCGCTCGAATGGACGACCCTGCGCGCAGTCCATATCGGCGTCCCGGCGCGTCTCCTTCGGCGCCGTCGCGGAGCTCTTCCTCACCCTTCGTGCGCCCGTGGCCGTGACCAAAGATCCCCTCCCTCCCATCGACGTCGGAACGGTCATCAACGACCGCTACGAGGTCCTGAAGAGCATCGGCAAAGGCGGCATGGGCGAGGTGTTCTTGGCCTTCGACCGCCTGACCCAGCAACAGGTGGCGCTCAAGGTGGTGCCCGAGGCCTCCGCCATGCCCGGCGACGACGAGGCGCTGCGGCAGGAGGTGATCCTCGCGCAGAAGGCCCGCCACCCGAACGTCTGCCGCGTGCACGACCTGGCCCCGAGCCCGTGGGGCCCCATCCTCGTGATGGAGTACATCCCCGGGCAGACGCTCCACAACCACATCCGCAAGCGCAAGACGTCGGGCGGGTTCAGCGCCGACGAGTTCCGAAAGATCTCGACCGACGTCTGCGCGGGGCTCGCCGCGATCCACCAGCAGGGGCTCGTGCACGGCGATCTGAAGCCCGGCAACGTGATGGTCGCCGACGATCGGGCGGTCATCCTCGACTTCGGCTTCGCGAAGGAGCGCGCCCGCGCCGCCGTGCGCAAGCCGGGGGCGCCTCCGGACGGCGGCACGCCTCACTACATGTCGCCGGAGCGGCTGCGCAGCGGCGGCGCGAGCCCGGAGGACGACGTCTACGCGGCGGCGCTGACGCTCTGGGAGATGTGGACCTGCCGCGTCCCCGAGCCCGGCTACAAGCCGCGGCTCAAGACGATGAAGCAGCAGATCACGTTCGACGTGCCCGCCGCGCTGACGAACGACGAGATCAGGCAGATCTTCCGCGCGCTGAACCCGGATCCGCAGATGCGCCCGCAGGCGCGGCACATGCGGTTCTTCAACCCGACGCAGACCACGACCGCGCCGATCCAGCTGCCGCGCGAGCGCATCGATCCCGGCCCCGCGCCTGGGCGGGCCATCAAGACGCAGTTCACGCCCGGCGCGCAGTCGCTGCTCATCACGTACGCCACGAACGCGCCCGACAGCGTCGCCACGCTGTTCCCGCTGCAGAAGCCGGTGCTCTCCATCGGCCGCCGCAGCGATCAGGACCTCGTCCTGGCCGAGGCGACCGTCTCCGGTTCACACGCGCTCCTCCGCTGGCAGACGGGCTCCTGGCTGGTCGAGGATCTCAACAGCACGAACGGCACGTACGCGGACTTCCCCTTCGAGCGCAAAGCGCAGGTCTCGCTGCTCCATGGGGCCGAGGTGCAGCTCGGCGAGTGCCGTCTCATGGTGGTCACGTTCGGGCCCGACTCGCCGCACCACGACAAGGCGAAGCGTTACCTCGCCCGGCGCGACGGCCTCACGGGGCTGCTCGTGCGCGAGTACCTGATGAAGGCCATCGACGAGGACGGCTTCTTCGCCGAGTGGGCCGAGGTGCCGATGCAGATCGCGCGCTTCGAGCTCCGCGGCCAGAACGGCCTCGTGAGCTTGCGCCCGACGATCCTCGAGATGCTCGCGCTGCGCAAGGCCGCGCTTCAGGTCGTCGATTTGACCCAGACGCTGCTGCTCAGCCTGACGCCGGCCGCGGCCGGGCGCACCGGCCCGCTCACGTTCGTCGTCTCCATCGTGGGTCCCAACCTGGACGAGGCCCAGCACGTGGTCGAGCAGGTCGTCGCGCAGGTGCAGGGCACGCTCCCCGAGACGCTCGAGCTGACCGCCACGCTCGTCAAGTGCGAGCCTGGCCGCCCCGCGCGCACGCTGATCGACTGAGGCAGACCGCCGGGTCGTCGCTCGGCCGTCGCTCAACCACCGGGCGGTTGCTCGCGCACGCGCTCCGTCACGAAGGCACGGAGCCCATCACCAGGCGCACCGCGCCGGCAGCACGCCACGCAGCACTGCACCCTGCGAGCGCTCTTGCGCAACGGGGCCGCTCCCAGGCCGGAGCAGCAAGCGGCTACTGGACGGCGAGCGGATGCTGGGCGGTGAGCGGATGCTGGGACGGCCCGCTGCAGGCCTCGCCCGGAGCGGCGACGCGATCGAGCACTACCTCGCCGGCCGACTTCCGGACGTCGATCTCGCCCTGCCAGATGAGCTCTGCGCTGCCCTGAGCGTCGACGACGTCGCGCAGCAGCCGCACGTAGACCTTGCGCTGGGCAACCTCGGGGATCGCCACCGCGAAGTCGAACGCGCAGACCGAATCACACCTCGGGTTCGCCGCGTCGGGCTCGTCCCGCTCGGTGATCTCGTAGATGCTGTCGATGCTGTCGACGTGCATCGCGCGCTGGCCGCAACAGTTGAGCAAGAGCCGGCTGTCCGCGATCTTCAGAGCGCCGCTCGACGGATCGTAGCGCCAGCGCAGGACCTCGGCCCCGCAGTAGCTCTCCTCCCCCTCGGAGGCGAGCCGCCGCTCCGGATCCACGAACCCGCCGGCCTCGCTCACGAGCCCCACCTGCGCGGGCTCCGCTTCCAGGCACGCGCTCAGAGCAAGCAGCGACCCCACCGTTGCAAGCGCTCCACAGACCCCCAGGTACTTCATGCCCCGATTTCCTTGGCTGTCCCGCGACACTGTCAAAATACGCCCAAAAGGCAAAGAACCAGGGCCTCTAGAAACGCGCTTCACGTATCCGCTACTTGCGCCTAGGGATTCAGCTGCAAGCCAACGTACATAAGGTGCGCACATGCGCCGCACCCCGGAGCAGCTGCACGCACATTCGAGTGTGATCTACGGGTTTCTGGAAACCTTGTCCAGGCGAAAGTAGCAGAGTTAGCCCGATTCTCTGACCATGAACGTCATGGTCAACCAAGCTCCTCCACCATCCTCCACCATCCCACCCCATGACGCGCTGCCATGCGCGGCGATGCGCGGCGGGACCTTCGCGAGGTCCCCCTGCCGACCGCGGACGCGAGGTGCTGCGGGGCGATCCGAAGGCGCGTGTTCAGCGCCTCATCGCGCGGCGACCGTCTTGCTGCGCTGGCGCGGGGAGCCCTTCGCCTGGCAGCCGGCTTCCGCGGGGGTTTCGTCGAGGACGACCGCGCCGGCGGAGCCACCCAGATCGAGGGAGCCGCTCCAGATCACGGCCGGGCCGCCCTGCTGATCGACGACGTCGCGCAGCAGCTTCACGTAGACCTCGCCCCGCGGGACGTCGCGCACGCCGACGGACAGATCGAAGGCGCACTGCTCGCTGCAGCGACCTCCGGCGCCGTCCGGCGCGTCCCGCTCCGTAACCTCGAAGAGGCTGTCGATCCTCTCGACGTGGATCGCGCGCTTCCCGCAGCAGTCGAGCATCAAACGGGCATCGGCAAGGCGGAGCGTCGCCGCCGGCTCATCGTACTGCCAGCGCAGCACCTCGGCGCTGCAGTAACCCCCGTCCTCTGCCGCGGCGAGCCGGTGCTCCGGGTTCCTGAACCCCCCCTGCTCGCTGATCCTCGCCTCCTGAACAGCCGCCACCTGGCCGCAGCCACCGGCGCAGAAGGCCCAGACGATCGCGATGGCGGTCCAGATACGGCTCGGCACCATGCACTTCTCCATTTCCTCTTGGCTGGCTGGCCAGGGCGGTTCGTCCCAGTTTCGGTGCAATTTTCCAGCCAACTCTCCCCCTGAGCAGTCCGGAGGCTAACCGCGACCGACGCGGCGGGCCAAGGAAGCGGGGCTGCGAGCGGTCTCCCTTCACCTTCGCGCGCAGCAGGGGCGTGGGAGGGCGCGCAGGAACTACCCACGTTAGACGTGCCGGGACGTAAAAAGTTGTCGGGGAGAGAACCCCTGGCTCAGCCACGATGCGGGCGGCCCTCGATCGGACACACGCCGGATGTCCGAGCCGTGCCCCGCGGCTCGCCCGCGTCAGTTCTTCGCTTCGACGGCCTTGCCGGGCGGAAGCGGATCCCAGCGCAGCGAGTCCCCGAGGAGGTTCGAGATGCGCTTCGGGCGCTGCCCGTCGACGCGCATGACGTAGAGCCCGGGCCCCTCGCCGGAGGTGCGCGTGGAGAAGAACGCCACGAGCCGCCCATCGGGGCTGCAGGCCGGGTACCCGTTCCTGCCCTGATTCTGGGTCAACCGCACGAGGCCGCCGCCCGTCTCCCCCGAGGCGACGAGGTCGGTGTTCTTTCCCACGCCGACGGCATAGACGGCCTTCACGCCGTCGGGGTGGTTGCAGAACGTGGGCGCCGAGGCGAAGAGCCCGTCCGGAGAGATCGCCTTGCCGCCGACGTAGATGCGCTGTCCGTACCTGCCCTCGCCGGAGAAGGCGAGCTTGCCGGTCGGCGTGAACACCGGGTGGAGCGCCATCCCCACCTCGGACGCCGGCTTGATGCTCTGGAGATCGGGCCCGGAGAACAGCTTGATCGTCGACCCCACCCCGATGCTGAGGGCGACCTGGGCGCGATCCTTCGAGAACGCGATCCCGTAGACAGAGCCCTTCACGGGCAGCGCGAGCGGGCCGCCGGCGGGCGTGAAGACCTTGTACTCGTCGCCCTTCACGCTCGCCGCGTAGTGGAGCTGCTCGTTCTTCCCGAACGCAGGGGCGATGGCGGTCTGGTCGGGCGGCGAGACGGCCCTGGCGTCATGGCCGTCGGCGTCGATCGTGAAGACACGCCGCAGCGCGCCCGAGCCCGAGGCGAACGTCATGTGGCTGGCGAAACCGCCGTTCTGGCCGGTGAGGGCGCCGATCAGCTGGTCGGCCACCCGGTGCGACTCGAAGCGCACGTCGCGGAGGGGCACGATGAACTTCTTGTCGAACACCGGGGCCTGCCCGCGGTTCACCAGGAACGCCTGGCCGACGAGCTCGACCTTGTCAGCGGCGACCTTCTTGCCGCTCACGCTCACGACCGCCTCGACCCCCTTCGCGGACCACGCCTTCACGTCCACGGGGCTGTCGGAGAGGTACAGGCCGTCGGGCGCGGCGCTGTCGGGCAGCACCTCGAACTCGCCGCACAGCTCGAGGTCGCGCCGGACCACGCTGTGGATCGTCACGTCCTCGGGGTCCGAGACGAGCGACGGCAGGACGCCGATCTTCGGGAGCGGGCGCGTCGCGCCGGCCACGACCGTGATGTGGCCGAGCAGCTCGTCCGGGTTGGGCGGCGCCGCCGAGGAGGCGGGCGCCTGCGCAGGAGCAGGGGGAGCAGCGAGCGCGGCGGCGGCGAGCGCCAGGGCGCCGAGGGCGTATCGAGCTAGTCGCATGTGGTCTCTCTACAGACGAACGTGACGCTGACCTGCTTCTGCCCGAGGTTGGGATAATTCTCGGGCGGCGGCGGCAGCGCCTGCCCCTTCGCCGCCTCGAGGGTCGCCTGCGCGGCCGCGTCGAAGGCGGGATTCCCGCTCGGCGTCAGCGTGTAGCTCACCATCTGCCCGTCGGACAGCACGATGACCGCGCGCGGCTTGTGCTTCGTGAGCTCCTCCGGCGGGAGCCCCGAGCCGTTCACGCGGAACCTGCTCGAGAACCAGCCCGCGATGCGGGCCAGGTACAGATCCACAGCGCGCGCCTTGAGGGGATCGGTCTCGGTCCCCTCCTTGACGCCGTCCTCGTGGCCCTCCTGATCGACGTTGGCGGCCGGGGCGGCGTCGGTCTTCGGATCGAGCTCGGTGTCGACCTGCTTCGCGATCTCGGCGTCGGGCGGCGGCGGCGCGGTGCCCGCGTCCGCGATCTTGACCTCCGGGGGCGGGATGTCCGCCTCGGTCTTGCCCGCGCTCGGCGACACGAACGCCTTCTGCTCGACGCGCGGCTTGGGCGTCTGGCGCACCCACCGGTCGGGCAGCTTCATCTTGTCGCGCTTGCCGCCCAGCTTGAGCAGCGGCGTGTCCATGTCGAGCACCGGCACGACCTTCACCGGGACGCTCGGCCCCTTCTCGATCTCGGGCGCCGCCGCGGGCACCGTGAGGTCGGCCAGGCTGACCGCGACGGCGGCCCCCGCCTGCACGGCCATCGCCACCGCGACGGCGAGCGCGATGTCCCGCGGGCGGAAGTCGCTCGCAGGCCGGCGCTGTCCTGACGACGTCCTCGGTCCGGGCGCGCGCGCCGCAGCCGTGCTCACGGCGCCGATCCCCCGGGCCGCGGCGCGGCTCCCCCGGGTCGCGGCGCCGATCCCCCGGGCGGCGGCGGCGCGCCCTCCGGCTCGATCTCCGGCTGGACGAGGAGGTTCAGGCCCTCGACCCCCGCGGCCCGGGCGGCGGCGACGACGCGCGCCACGGCGCCGTAGCGGGCGTCCTTGTCGGCGCGGATGTAGAGCTCCTTCTCCTTCTGCACGCGCCCGTTCGAGGCGAGCACGCCCTCGATGTCGGCGGTCGCGTCGTCCTCGCCGAAGAGGATCTTCTCTTCCTTCGTGACGGTCACGACGAGCTTCGTGTCCTTCGTCGGCGCCTCCTCGGCGGAGACGTTGGGCAGCTCGACCCGGAGCCCGGCCGTGAGCAGCGGGGCCGTGACCATGAACACCACGAGGAGCACGAGCATCACGTCCACGAGCGGCGTGACGTTGATGTCGCTGAAACCGCCGCCGCCGCGCCGCCTGCGCCCTCCACCGACCGACATGCCCATGATCGGCCCCGCCCCTCAGCCCTTCGGCATCACCGGCGTGGGCCGGTCGCTCGACCGCTGGAGCGCCAGCGGGATGGACTCCTGCATCCCCCGCGCGGAGAGCGACGCGATCTCCACCCAGCCCTCGCTCGCGGCCTCGAGCGCGGCGAGCAGGTCGTCGACGCGCTTGTTGATCCCGTTGTACGCGATGACCGCCGGGATCGCGGCGAACAGCCCGATCGCGGTCGCGATGAGCGCCTCGCCGATGGCCGGGGCGACGACGGGCAGCGACGCGCTCTTCTGCTGACCGATGCGGAGGAACGCGTCCATGATCCCGTAGACCGTGCCGAACAGGCCGATGAACGGCGACGCCGCCGCGATCGACGAGAGCGTCGGCATGAGCGCGCTCGCCCGCTGCGTCTCGGTCACGATCGCCCGCTTCGCGATCGAGTCGAGGAGCCGGCTCGTCCCGACGCGGCGGCTGAGCTCCATCACGACGCGGGCGCCGGGCGCGTCCGCGTGCCGCTGCGCGAGCGCGAACAGCTGATCCGGCGAGTGGGCGTGCGCCGACTCCTGCTCGAACCGCGCCTGCAGAGAGGCGAGCCGCGCGAGCTGGAGGACCTTGAGGACGGCGATCACCCAGACGAGGATGGCCGCGAAGATCAGCAGCCACACGACCAGGAAGACGGGACCGGAGGCGTGGAGGACCAGGGAGACGGGATCGAGCTTGATCGGGACCGTCGTCGCCGGGTCAGGGGCGCTCTGCAGGAAGGCCATTTCGATCTCTTCGGGTCAGGGAGTCGGCTCGTCAGGGTTCCGCGCGCGCGGCCCCGTTCAGTGGAGTTTGCGGCCGCGGCGCCCTCTCTCGCCTGGAAGCGCGGCCGTGGCCCTCTTCAAGTTCGCCCAGCGCCGCACGCGGCGCGGCGCTCAGTCCGCGAGCAGGATGTCGACCTTCCGGTCGCGCACCCAGCCCTCTTCGTCCGTGCCGGTCGCCTCGAACTCGCCCTTCGACGAGGTCGCGATGCGGCCCTGCTCGAGGCCCTTCTTGCCGAGGTACTCGGCGACGCTGCCGGCGCGCTTCTGGCCGAGGCCCAGGTTGTACTCCGTCTCCCCGCGGGGGTCGGCGTGGCCGATGAGCTTCATCCCCTTGCCCTTGAGCGGACCCGAGACGAAGCAGCGCGCGAGCGCGTCGAGCGCGCCCGCCGCCTCGCCCTCGATCGACGTCGAGTCGAACGCGAAGCGGGCGGTCGGTAGATCGCCGCAGGCCTTGAGGATCTTGTCGTCGATGCGGATCGAACCGCTCGTCGGCTTCTCGGTGTCCTGCTTCGGGGCAGGCGGGGCGGCGGTCTTCGCCACCGGAGGGGGCGCGACGTCGCTGGCGACATTGGCCGGCGGCTGCGGATCGGAGCCGCAGCCGGCCGCGAAGGCGGCAAGGGGCGCCGAGACCACGAGGATCAACGCAGGCAGTTTTGTCATGGGCATGCCGTTACCACGCCGGGAGGCGCGTTGCAGCATTTTGAGCGCCCGCCGGCGAGCCGGCGCGCCCGGATGACAGGCATTCCGTTAAAGTGCCGCGATGCATCGCCCGATCCAGGCGCGGGAATATTTGGGGCACCAACGGGTTGGCCCGCCCCGCGCCCCCCCGGGCCATCGGCTCCACGCTCCTCTCGCTCGGCGCAGCGGCGTCGGTCGCGCTCGCCGCCCCTCACCCGGCGCGGGCCGAGGTGCCGGTGCAGCGCGCGTTCTTTCGCCTGCCCTCGTCGAACGGCTTCGGCGCGGCGCTGACGCTCGCCGAGCGCGCGCGCCCTCGGCGCGGGCTATTCCTCGCTGGTGTCGGCCTGGCGCTGCGTCTCCGCAGCGGCGGGCGCCGGAGGATCGGCGACGGCTGCAGCCATCGCGTCGGTGAGCGACATCGGCGCCTGAGGCCGCGACACCTCCTCGGACGCGAGCGAAGGCGACGGCTGACGCTCAGGCCGGGCGCGGGCCCCCGAAGCGGCGGGCGGGCGCACACCCGCCCCGGAGGCCTCGCGCGCGCCCGCCTCCGGTGCGGCGCGCGGCTGCGGCGCCGTGGCGGGCTCGGCGGCGCTGGCCTCGTCCTCGTCGGCCGCTCGCGCGCGCGCGTCGAGCCCGCGCAGCGCCGTCCTCCGGGGGCCGGGCGCCTCGACCGGCACGCGCACCTCGCGCGCGATCTCCCCGGCCCGGGACACGCCGCGCTGCGCTGCAGGCGGCACGTCATCCCCCGGCGCACGCGACATCCGGCCGACGATCAGCGTGAGCGCGACAGCGATCACCAGGGCGCCGGCCACGGTCGCCGCCGCGAGGATGCGCACGCGGGCTCGTGATCGCGCCAGCGAGGGCACCGCGACGGGCGCGAGCGCGTCGTGGACGCGCATCACGTCGCTCACGCTCGGCGCATCGACCCCGACCGGCGCCGTGCCCGCGAACGCGCTCGAGGCGGTCGCCGCTGTCGACTCCGCGCCCCGGATCGCCTGTGGCGTCGTCAGGCCCACCGCCGCCGGAGCGACCGGGCCGCTGCCCGGCGCGACCGAGCCCGCCGCCGGCGCGCTCGTCGGCGGCGCGGCGGGAAGCGTCGCGATGAACGACTTCAGCGCGAGCGACCGGAGATCCATGATCGTCGGGTCATCGTCGCTCCGTGGCACCGAGGGCGCGATCGATCGCCGGAGCGGCGGAGGAGGCCGGCTCGATCGCCGGCCGGCGCCTCCCGCCGGGGGCGCTGCCGCACCCCTCCCGTGCGCACGGAGCATCGCACCGCCGCAGACGCTGCACTCGAGCGCAGCCCCGCCGCGCGCGTCGCTCGACACCGTGGTGACGATTCCGCAGATTTCGCAGGTAACGTCCATGAGCCCCCCGCAGGCCTCGCGACACGACAGCGGCGAGCGCCCGCCACGCCAAACTGTGATTCAAATTACATCTTGAGTATGGCGCGCGAGGGGCGGCCATGCATGCGGTCTCCGCGTGGCATTTCCGAGAATCGAGCGCGTGACGGCGTTGCAGTGCCATCCCGGACGGTCGGCATCGGCCGAGAGCCGTCCTGGACCGAAGGTTTCCCGGCTGGGCGCTTGCGATGCCGGCCTTCGGGCCGCTGTGGTAAGAGCCGCGCTTCGATGTGGTCGGGAGCGGACCACCGGTCCGCTCGACGTGGTCGCCGCTCCCTGCCGGGGGTCACGCTGACATGGGTCTGGGGGCCGCGACCGGCCCCCGAATCGCCCGGAGGAGTTCGAGAATGGGTCTCAGCGAAACGCTGCTCGATGCGAACAAGAAATCCAAGGTCGTCGCCGACTGTTGCACGCTGGTCGACGAGGAGGTGGCTTCGAAGAGCGGACTCTCCGGCCTGGCGGTCAAGGCCGGCTACGCGGCCGTGAAGGGCATCAAGCCCGGCTTCATCCAGCAGGTGGTCGAGAAGCTCCTGCCCGAGTTCGCCAAGAAGCTCGATCCCATCTGGACCGAGGCCGCGAGCAGCGGCAACCCGAGCTCCTTCTTCACGTCGAACCGCTCGCGGATCGCCGACGCGCTCCTCAGCATCACCGACGAGAAGGCGAAGTCGTCGTCGAGCGGCGTGGTGCGCGGCACCTACGAGAAGCTGCGCGGCTCAGCGAAGAAGAACGTCGAGGAAGCCGTTCCGCGCCTCGCCCAGCTCATCCAGAAGCACTCAGCCTGAGCGGCTCGGCGCAGCAGGCCCGGTTCGCGCCGGCCTGCTGCGCGCCACAGCGAGGCGCCCCCGCGGCCGCGTGCGCGGCGGAGGGCGCCCCTGCGATCGGCGCTCAGCCAGGCTCGCCGAAGCTGCGCGCGAAGAGGTCGCGGATCGCGTCGCGGCCGGCGTCGTTGAGATCCTGCGTGCCGATGCCGGCGAAGTTCTCGCAGGTGATGCTCGGCTGCCGCGCCATCTCCCAGGCCGAGCCGCTCCAGCGGAACCAGCCGCGCTTCTCCTGATCGTAGACGAACAGCTGCTTCTTCCAGAGGCGCGCGAGCTCCGCGCCCCAGCCGGTGCCGCCGCGCACGGTGCCGTCCTCCTGGAGCGTGCCCACGACGAAGACCTGGCTGGCCGCGTTGATCTGGTGCCAGATCGTCTGGAGGATGTTGCGCACGAGCGGGATCTCGCTCAGCACGCGGCCGAGGCGCCGCGACACGTAGACGAGGCTGAAGTCGCCCTTGCGCAGCTCGTCGTCCCCCAGCACGACCACGCCGCGCTGGCGCTCGAGGAGCCGGTGGCCCTCGAAGCTGTAGTTCAGCTCCTGCACCCCGTACCGCTCGGCGCACGCCCCGAACTCGGCCTCGGCCCCCTTGGCGCCGCCCGAGTGCACGCGGAAGGTCCGCGGGTCCTTCGGCCGCTCCGAGGGGGGCCGCACGTCCTCGTCGATGACGCGCATCGAGTGGGGATCGAGCCGCAGGTGGAGATCGGCGAGATCCTTGTTGCCGTGGTCCTTCAGCAGCCGCAGGCGAACCACGTCGCGCTCCGGCTGCAGGTAGACGACCACGTTGAGGTGGCGCTCGACCCCCTGAAGCGCGGCAGGCAGCTTGCCGGGAGGGCCCGCCTCGTCGACCTGGGCCGCGACCCAGACCTCGGCGGAGCGCTCCTTCGCGAGCCGCCCGAGCGCCTCCATCGCCTGCTCCGACGCGACCGCCACGTCGAAGCCGTCGACGATGATCACGTCGGGCTCGAAGTGGGCGACGCCGCGCGCGAACGCCACCGTCTCGAGCATCTTCTCGACCCACAGGCGCGCCGCCTCTTCGGGCGCGTCGGCCGACGCCTTCACGTGGCCGAGGTGCGAGTAGATCTGCCGGTGCCGCTCGACCTCGAGCCGGACGGCCTCCGGCTCCTCGAGCCGCATCGACTGCGCGAGATCGTGGAAGATCTCGTCGTAGTACGCGCGGACGTGATCGACCGCGTTCTCGTGCGAGATGTGGAGCACCCGGCGATCCCGCAGCAGATCGTCGAGCGCGATCTGCACGAGCAACGCCGTCTTGCCCACGCCGGGCCGGGAGACGATGACGCCGACGTTGCCGCGACCCAGCCCGCCGTGCATCGACCCCTCGAAGACCCGCATGGGGCTCCGCTCGTTTACCTCTTTGCGGTACATGCCGACCCCCTCACTTGGCCTTCTTCGCCTGCTCTTCCCGGTATTTCTTGATGAGCTCCTCACCAAGCGCCGCCGGAAGAGGAGCATAGCGCGAGAACTCCATCGTGAACTCGGCTTTGCCCTGGGTGGCGGAGCGAAGGACCGTCGAGAAGCCGAACATGTCGGAGAGCGGCACCTCGGCCTCGACGCGGCAGAAGCCGTCTGCCTCGGTCGAACCGACGATGATGCCGCGCCGCTGCATGAGGATGCCGACGATGCCGCCCTGGTACTCGCTCGGCCCCTCGCAGGCGACCTTCATCAGCGGCTCCAGGATCTGCGGGCCCGCCTTGGGGTACGTCTCGCGCCAGGCGCCGCGCGCGGCCTCCTGGAAGGCGATGTCGGACGAGTCCACCGCGTGGGCCGCGCCGTCGTCCAGCGTGACGGACACGCCCGTGACGGGCGCGCCGATGAGCTGCCCCTTGGCGAGCATCGACACGAAGCCCTTCTCGACCGCCGGGATGAACTCGCGCGGGATCGCGCCGCCGACGACCTGGTCGTCGAACCGGAACGGCGCCTCCGCCCACGGCTCGATGAAGCCGCCGACCTTGCCGTACTGGCCGGAGCCGCCGGTCTGCTTCTTGTGCGTGTAGGTGTAGTCCACGCGGCGCGTGATCGTCTCGCGGTAGGCCACGCGCGGCGGGCTCGTGATGACCTCGGCCGAGTACTCGCGCTTCATGCGCTCGATGTAGACGTCCAGGTGGAGCTCACCCATGCCCTGGATGATCGTCTCGCCGCTCTCCGGATCGGCCCCGACGCGGAAGGTCGGGTCCTCCTTGGTGAAGCGGCGCAGCGCCTTCGACATGTTCGCCTGGGACTTGTTGTCCTTGGGCGTCACCGTCAGCGAGATGACCGGGTCGGGCACGTGCATCGACGTCATCGCGACGCTCAGGCCGCCGTCGGTGAACGTGTCCCCGGAGTTGCAGTCGATGCCGAAGATCGCGACGATATCGCCCGCGCTCGCGCCCTCGATGTCCTCCATCTCGTCCGCGTGCATGCGGACGATCCGGCCGACCTTGTGGCGCTTGCCCGTGCGGGTGTTCGTGACCTCTTTCCCGCGGCTCAGCGTGCCCTGGTAGATGCGGATGTACGTGAGCTGGCCGAAGCGGCCGTCCTCGAGCTTGAACGCGAGCGTGACGAGCGGCGCTTCCGGATCGCTCGACAGGACGACCTCGGCCTCGTCCTTGTCGAGATCCACGGCCTTGTTCGTGATGTCGGCGGGCGTCGGGAGGTAGCGGGTCACGCCGTCGAGCAGGACCTGCACCGCCTTGTTCTTGTAGGCCGACCCCATCATCACCGGGACGATCTGGAGCTTCACGGTCGCCTCGCGGATCGTCTTCTGGAGGAGCTCCTCGGTGACGCGCTCCTCGAGGATCGCCTCCGTGAGCTCGTCGGAGTACATCGAGAGCGCGTCGAGCATCTCCTCGCGCGCTGTCTTCACCTCGTCGGCCATCCCGGCCGGGATCTCGCCGACGACGATCTTCTCGCCGTTCGCCCCCTCGAAGCGGAAGGACTTCATCGTGATGAGGTCGACGACCCCCTCGAACTTGTCCTCGAGCCCGATCGGCAGCTGCAGCAGGACCGGGTTCAGGTTGAGCTTCTCGCGCAGCTGCGCGCGCACCCGCAGCGGGTTCGCGCCGGCGCGGTCGCACTTGTTCACGAACGCGATGCGCGGGACGCCGTAGCGGCGCATCTGGCGGTCGACCGTGAGCGACTGGCTCTGCACGCCGGCGACGGCGCAGAGGACCAGGATCGCCCCGTCGAGCACGCGCATCGCGCGCTCGACCTCGATCGTGAAGTCCACGTGGCCGGGCGTGTCGATCACGTTGATCTGGTGCCCGTTCCAGAAGCAGTGCGTGGCCGCGGACTGGATGGTGATCCCGCGCTCGCGCTCGAGATCCATCGAGTCCATCTTCGCGCCGACGCCGTCCTTGCCCTTGACGTCGTGGATGGCGTGGATCCGCTTGGTGTAAAAGAGGATGCGCTCGGTCAGCGTTGTCTTGCCCGAATCGATGTGGGCGCTGATCCCGATGTTGCGCAGCTTGGACAGTTCGCTGATCACAGAAGGCTCCCCGCCGCGCACCCGTGAGGGCGTGCCCGTGGAGGGCGTGCGGCACGCGTCGAACGTCAGCCAGGCGGCGCACTCTTGCGATCGCCCAGTCAGAAATTCGGCGCGGCTCTTAATTCGGCCCCATGGCCAGCGCCAGGGGGAAAATGATCGCGCGTGAACATTTCACGCTACTTGGCTTGAATCCTGGAAAGCCCGACCGTCTCGTCCCACTCCGATCCGTAGCCGTCGTAGTGGATGCGGTAGCGCTCTTGCCCCACGATGCCGGTGACGACCGCCGGGTACATCTGCCCGTGCCACTCGACGCGGACCCTGTCGCCGATCTTGTAGACGTTGGTCTGCGACGCCTGCAGCCCCTTGCTCCGGACCTTGGGCGGCGGCGGCGGGTGGACGACGTTGCCCTCGACGAGGCCGCGGATCCGTTCACGAGGTACAACTTCGTCCCAGATGTCGTCATAGCCCTGGTAGTGGATCTTGAACTTCGTCGGACCCACGACCTCGATGACCTCGGCCGGGTAGACGTTCCCTTCCCACGTCACGAGGACGTGATCGCCGATGGCGTATTGGCGCTTGCAGCCCCCCAGAACCAGGGCGAGGGCCAGGAGGAGGGCCGCGGCGTGAGCGCGCGCTGCGGGCATACTTCCCGCCCGCCTTACCGTCCTCGCCGGCGCCCCGCAAGGGGCTTCGCTCAGGGACGCGCCCGGGTCGGCCCTGGACGGCGCCGGGCCACGCCATGCCGTGCCGGGCCGTCCTGCCGCAGGCCGCGCCATGCCGTGCCGGGCCGTCCTGCCGCAGGCCGCGCCATGCCGTGCCGGGCCATCCTGCCGCAGGCCGCGCCATGCCGTGGTGAGCCGTCCTGCCGCACGCCCGCCGCGCCCCGTCTCGACGCCCCCCAGGGCGCTGCAACGGGGCACGAACCCGTGTAGAGAAACGCCCATGACCCGAGATGTTCGTCCTGGTACGGGGACCCTCTCCCGCCCGTGCCCGTGCGGCTCGGGGCGCTCGTACCGCGAGTGTTGCGCCCCCTGCCATCTGGGCGATCGCGAGGCGCCCGACGCCGTGACGCTCATGCGCTCGCGGTACGCCGCGTTCGCGGTCGGAGACACCGCCTACCTCTGGCGGACGCTGCACATGGGCCACATCGACCGCGGGCGCGACAGGGACCAGGTGCTCCGCGAGCTGAAGGTGACGATCCACCACCACCGGTACCGGGGCCTCCAGATCCTCGACAGCCTGCAGAGCGGCGACTCGGCGTCGGTGCTGTTCCTCGCCAAGATCTTCGAGGCAGGCGTCGATCGCTCGTTCGTCGAGCTGTCGGATTTCCTCCACGACGGCGAGGGCTGGCGCTACCTCCACGGCGTCGCCATCCCGCGCGCCCGCATCAGCATCCCGCCCGACGAGCTGACGATCGCCCGCTTCTCATCCCTCGCCAGCTGACCAGCCCTCGCCAGCCGAGCGGGCGCTCGGGCGGCCGATGCGCCCTGGGCCCGCTGACCGAGGCCCTCGGGTGGGCGATGCGCCTCAGCCAGCCGACAGGCCCGACGCGCGGGCCTCGTGCCACCCCATCGCCTCGACCACGGCGCGGTTCTTGTCCATCCACACAGCGATGCGCTCGCGCGTCGTCCGGTAGGCGTACTCCAGGATGGCGCGCCGCGCGCGCAGGTTGGCGGGGTTGTGGAGGAACAGCAGCGCGTCGTTCCGCGCGGGCTCGAGCACGAGGACCTGCATCTTGCCCTCGGCGTGCGCGCGCCCCACCGCCTGGTGGAGCCGCGCGTGCGCGCCGATCCGCATCGCCTGGTTGAAGATCCAGAGCATGCCCTTGTCGCGCACGCTCTCGCGCACCCCGTGCCCTGTCGGGACGGGGCGGTGCGCGGTGGAGACGGGCACGAGCGGGCTCACGACGATCGTGAGCTCCACGCCGGCGGCCTGCGCGAGATCGAGGTGCGCCACGTGGCCCAGCCCGCCGTCGAGGTAGTGGCGGTGCTCGACGCGCACCGGCGAGAAGAACAGCGGGAGCGCGAGCGACGCCGCGCAGGCGAGCGACACCGGGACGTGGTCGAACCCCTCGGCGCCGAAGACGACGCGCTCGCCCGAGTCGAGGTCGTGCGCCGGGATGCGCAGCGTCCGCGGCATCGCGCGGAACGAGTTCGGGATGCCGCGCCTCAGGAAGAACTCGCCGAGGAACCGCTCGTAACGATCGAGCTGGAAGAGCCCCGCGGGGAGCGAGTCGTTGAAGCGATCGAGCTGCTCGAACAGGTACTGCTGCGCCGGCGCGTTCGGGGTCGCGTCGCCCCGGGTCGTGAGCCGGACGATCGCGTGGCGGAGCGCGACCAGGCTGGTGCTGAGCGCGCGCCGCCACTCGCCGACGTCGAGGTGGAGGAGGTGGCTGCGCTCCAGCGGGAAGAAGTTGTCGACCGGATCGAGCAGGGCGCGGTAGAGCCGCTCGATCGGGATGCCGCCCGCCAGGGCCGCGGCGACCGCGGCGCCGCTGCCGTGCCCGAGGTAGAGCGAGAAGCTCTGGTTGTCGATCCCCTCGACGCCATCCTCGAGCGCCGCGAGCGCGCCGATCTGGTAGAGCGCGCCCGTCAGGCCGCCCCCTGGCAAGCAGAGGCTGACGCGCGCTCGCTTCGCCCCGGCGCGCGGGGCGGCGCGGCCCTCGCCGCTCGCGTCCACGGTCCCGGAGGAGCGGCCCTCGCCGTCCCCCGCTGCGATCTGCGCGGCGCGGCTCCCGCCGCCGCCTTGGGTCCCGAACGCCGGCATCATGAGAGGTCCTTTTCCCTCGCGCGGGCCGCCCCCTCGGCGCGACGGCCGAGGACGCAGGCGAGCGCGGTCAACACGAGCGCAGAGGCGGAGCTCACCGCCACGAGCCACACCGGGCTCGCCGCGGCGTCGGGCAGCGCGGCGCCGGCGGCCGAGGGCGCGCCGTCGGCGGCCCCCGCGCCCGCCGCGGAGAGGAGCGAGAAGCACTGGATGGCGTTGTAGGTGCCGTGGAGGAGGATGGACGGCAAGAGCGAGCCGCTCGCGACGCGCAGGACGCCGAGGGCCGCGCCGAAGATCCCGATCGGCAGGAACTTCTGCCACCCGACGTGGGCCACCGCGAAGAGCGCGGCCGTGATCGCGATCACGAGCGGCGCGCGGTGCGTCCAGCGCAGCGGGCGGGCGAGCGCTCCCCGGAAGAAGACCTCCTCCAGCGCGGGGCCGAGCACGATGAAGATGAGGCCGAGCGCGGCCCGCTCGGGCGCGCTCGCGTCGACGAAGACCCGGACGAGCTCGGCGTCGTCGATCCCCGACGGCCAGCGCGCCTCGATCGCCGTGTAGAGCGCGGCGATGGGCCCCTCGAGCGCGAAGCCGAGCGCGATCGCGAGCGGATAGAACGCCACGTGCGTCCCGCGCAGCCCGAGGAACTGCCGGATCGACGCGCGGGGCGCGTGCACCTGGAGCACGCCGAAGAGCCCGAGCAGGTACGCCGCGGCCTGGCACGCGAAGCTGCCGATGACGTCGAGCTTCGGCGCCGCCCGGAACCCCGCGCCGTCGAGCGCCGGCTCCATCCGGAAGGAGGAGATCAGGCCCAGCAGGAACAGGAACAGCGCGGTGACGCCCACGGTCCAGCCGATGGCCCCGGGGATCGACATCGGTCGCTCCTCGCCGCCTCGCCGGACGATCGGACCGGGCCCTCCGCCGCTCGGCGGAGGGTCGGGGGTGCCGTGCAGATCGCTCATCGACCTCGCAGATAAGGCAGGACGCCCCGCTTCACGACCGTGTCCGTGCCGAGGCGATCGCTCGTCTCCGGGTAGTCGATCGTCGTGTGCAGCCCCCGGCTCTCGTGCCGGGCGGAGGCGCAGCCGACGATGAGCTCGGCCACGGTGGCGATGTTGCGCAGCTCGAGCAGATCCCGGGTGACAAGGTGCTTCCAGTAGTACTCGCGGATCTCCTCCTGGAGCAGGGAGATCCGCCGGGCGGCGCGCCGGAGGCGGGCGTCGGACCGGACGATGCCGACGTAGTTCCACATGGTGCGGCGCAGCTCGTCCCAGTTGTGGGCGACGACGACCTCCTCGTCGCTGGCGACCGCGTTGCCGACCTGCCACTCGGGCACATCGGGGAACGCGCTCTGCCGGAGCTCGGCGATCTGGGTGCCGAGGCGCGCGGCCGCGCGGTGGCCGAAGACGAGCCCCTCGAGCAGCGAGTTCGAGGCGAGCCGGTTCGCGCCGTGGAGCCCCGTGCACGTGCACTCGCCGATCGCCCAGAGCCCGGGGATCGTCGTCCTGCCGTAGAGGTCGGTGGTGATCCCGCCGCACATGTAGTGGGCGGCCGGCACGACGGGGATCGGCTGCGTGGTGATGTCGATGCCGTAGCGGAGGCACTGCGCGTGGATGGTCGGGAAGTGCTCGCGGACGAAGCTCGCGGGCCGGTGGGTGATGTCGAGCAGCACGTAGTCCGAGCCGGTCCGCTTCATCTCGAAGTCGATGGCCCGCGCCACGATGTCGCGCGGCGCGAGGTCCTTGCGCGGATCGTGGCTGGCCATGAAGGCCGTCCCGTCCGGCAGCCGGAGGATGGCGCCCTCGCCGCGCAGCGCTTCGGTGACGAGGAAGCTCTTTGCCTCCGGGTGGAACAGGCACGTCGGGTGGAACTGGTAGAACTCCATGTTCGCGATCTCGGCGCCTGCCCGGTAGGCCATGGCGACGCCGTCGCCCGTCGCGACGTCGGGGTTCGTCGTGTAGAGGTAGACCTTGCCTGCGCCGCCGGTCGCGAGCACGGTCGCCCGCGCGAGGTAGGTCTCGACGACGTGCGGCTTCGAGGCCGGCCGGTGCCGGGGCGCTGGCCGCTCCGAGTCGCGCGGCCGCGGCCTGCCCTGGTTCAGCGCGGCGTCGGTCTCGTCGAGCACGTAGGCGCCGGCGCAGATGTCCGGCCCCCCGAACCGGGAGAGCGGGATGAGGTCGATCGCCGTGTGGTGCTCGGCGAAGCGGATGTTCGGGTTCTGCCGGGCCTGCTCGAGGAGCGCGCGCTCGATCTCGAGGCCGGTGGCGTCGGCGGCGTGCACGATCCGCCGCGCGGAGTGCCCCCCTTCGCGCCCGAGGCGCACCTGGCCGTTCTCGTGATCGAACTGGGCGCCCCGCGCGATGAGCTCGCGCACCCGCTCGGGCCCCTCCCGCGCGCAGATCTCGACGACCACCTCGTGACAGAGGCCCGCCCCCGCCTCGAGCGTGTCGGCGATGTGCGCCTCGGGGGAGTCGTCCGGGGCGAAGACCGCGGCGATGCCGCCCTGGGCGTACTTCGTGTTGGATTCGTCACGCGCGCGCTTGGTGACGATGATCACCTCGCCGTGCTCGGCCGCTTCGAGCGCGAAGGTCAGCCCAGCCACACCGCTACCGATGACGAGGAAATCGGTCGTTATCGCCACGGCCAGGAGGGTAGCAGGAGCGGGGCGCACGGAGGTAGGCCGTGGTGCGCTTCCTGCGTGCGACGGCGCTGCGGCCGGGCGTTCGGGCGGGAGGCCGGCGTGGCCGGGGAGAGCAGAGCGCCGGCGTGAGCCTGAGCGAGGTGTGGGCGCGCGCACGGGCTGATCGCGCTCATGGAGGAGCGCCTCGGCCGTTGTCGACGCGCGCCGGGGCGCACGTCGCGCGCTCGGGCTCGCAGCGCGAGCTCATGAGCGCAGTCCATCCATCGGAAGCCGCGACTCGCGAAGGCGCGACTCGCGCAGCAACTCGCGAGACGCAGCGAGGATGCCGGAGATGCGGTGTCCTGGCACGACACGACAGGTTCCCGGAGAGCACATCAGAGCCAGCGTCCCCCACACCCTCTGGTCGACTCGCTCGATCCGGCCCCTTCGTAAAGGGGCCTCTCGCTCAAGGGTCCTCGCTTCTGTGGTGCACCGAGGGCACGAGCATCAGCTTGGGGCGACGCTTGCTTCGCGCTTTAGGGCCACCTGCCGGGCGTGGGTTCTTCGCCCACAAGAGGCTCTGCGACGCGGGCAGTCTGGGCCCTGACGGCGGCGCGAGCTCCTCCGCCGCCGCCTCTTCGCGAGCGGCCCGCTCTGCGATGCAGTGCATACAATACTTTTCAGGATCCCAGTCGATGTCCTCGAGACCCAGCCTCCGTACCCACATCCGCTCCCACTCCCCCATCTTGCTCAAGCTGGGGCGCTTGCCAGAGGGAGGGGGCTCGTCTCCGCGGGACCTTCGGTGCTTCGGCATAGGGCTCCTTGAATTCGGGCGGCGCCCATTCTGCCGGCAACGAATGAGCTCGCCAAGGGGTTTCTTCGAATCATCGTTGCCGTTTTGCCGAGTTACGTTCATCCCTCTGAAATTGCCACGAAATCATACTGTCTCTCATTTTTTCTGCAGCGCTCGCCGCGTTCAGCAATCCAGCGGGCTCTGCTCGCCGCTCCACCCCCTCCCGGGCAGTCCGCCGCAGCCGCGGGGTTCGCCGCTGCCTCCGCTCGCTCCGGCGCCGGCCTGGCTCCCGGGAAGATCGCCGCCCCACCCTTCGCGCCACGACGTTCGCCCCCCAAGAACGCTGCCCACCCCCGGCCCGTGCTCGGCCCTCCGGGCCTGCGCGCGGTCCGCCCCTCCCAAGTCCCGCGCTCCGCGCGGGACGGGAGGGGTCGCCTCGCCAGAGCCTCGCTGCGCTCCGGCGCTTCTGCGCCGCTCCTCCTTACGAAGTCAACCCACAGCCCCCGCCACACGTGCCAGGACGCACATTGCCTGATCGAGCTCGCCGTTCTCATGAGCGCACTCCATCAGCAGGCTCGCCGCCAGGCGCAGCTCACGGTGCGCTGCGAGGATGCCGGCGATGCGCTGCTCGGACACCAAACCCCAGAGGCCCCCCGAGCACGCCAGGAAAACGTCGCCCGGCTCCGTGTTCTCGACCTGGGCCGTCATCTCCACCGCTGCGTCGCAGCCGAGGGCGCGAGTGGCCGCGCTGGCGTGTTGCGCCAGCATGGCTGGGGCATCCAGCGGGATGGATCCGTCCAACGCCCCACCGTCGGGCGCCGTAACATCGCGCGTTCGCGCCTCCAGCTTCCCCCCACGGAACCGGTAGATGTGCATATCGCCGGCGTAGACGATGTACGCCGCCCCTGGCGCGAGCAGTACACCGGCGAAGCTCACCTGCACGCCGCTCGGTCCCGGCTTCAGACGCTCGTCCTCGGAGCGGCCTGTGCGACGTGGGCTCATCGCGAGCCGCACTTCATCCCGACACTGCGGTGCAATCATCTCATCAGCACCAAGGTCGTCCACGCGGTCTGCCTCCACAGCGGGATGCACCATCTCGATCGCCGTGCGGGAGACGACCTCTCCACCAGGCCGGCCCGCGACCAGGAAGAGCCCCAGGCAAGGCAACTCCCCAGAGCGCTCCTCGTTGCTCGCACGACGCCTCGACACGAGGGCCTCCGCCCCCGCCTCGATGGCGAGCGTTGGACGCACCATCCTCCACCTCGCACGCTCGTCGCAAGGACGAGCCGAGTCAGCGCGCACCACGCTCGCGGTGCGCCGGTCTCCTGTTCTGTCGCCCAGCGCGCTGCGCCGTCGCCGTGCGCCCTCTCGGCGTGCTCAGGTCGTCAGCGGCTGCTCGCTCGAGCTGGGAGCTCGCGACGGGACCTCTCGCTCAAGCGCTCAAAAATCGTCGCGCACGAGACGCGCCAGTCGCACCATCTTCAGCAGCAGCCGCCTGCAGCGGCCCTTGCTCCGCCTGCTTCGCCTACCCGCCCTCGGTGGAATCTTCTCCCACCCAGGGCTCAGCCGCAGCTTCGGTCGGCTCCCCGACCGTGCGGCAAGCTCCTCCATCACCGCTTCCCAGGCCGCTCGCTTCGCGATGCAGTGCTCGCAGTGCAGCTCGGGGTCCCACTCCACATCCTCGAGGCCCAGCCTGCGCACCCACATCCGCTCCCACTCCCCCATCGCGCTCGGGCTGGGGCGTCTTCCGGAGGGAGGGACATCGTTTCCACTGGAATTCCGGCGCATCGGCAGGGCGCTCCTTGGATCGAGCGGCGCGCATACTGCCGGTCACGAAAGAGCTCGCCAAGCGCTTTCGTCCAGAAATCGATATCTTTCGACTACTTACGCGAAGCCGGGCCGGGTCGTCACAAAATCGTACGGTCGTCCTCACTTTCTCCACCGCTCGCCGGTGGCAGCGGTCCAGCGGGCGCTGCCGGCCGCCGTACGCGTCGCCTGCGGGAGATGCGTCGCCTCCTCGATGGCGCGTCGCGCGATCGTCGGGGTCCCTCCGCCACACGTCGCGACAGGAGGCGGGACCAGAAACGAGGCCGCCCGCTAGCTCGTCGCTCACTTACGGAAGTTGCTGCTCCGCCGCCGCCGTGCCTCTCTTGCATCCGCATCTGCCGCACTACCGGGGCCCCGCAGGCGGCTGTTCCCCCAACGGCACGCCGGCCGCGCACCCGGCCCGCTTGCGCGCCCCACCTTCTTTACGCCCCCCGTCGCCAGCGGCTCGCTCTTCAATAAGCGCCATCGCAAGCCCCACATCCGCTCTTGTCTCCTCTTCAGCTCAGCTGCTCACAAACCGCAGCGCTCATGACTCCACCAATTGCATTACCTTGAGACCCACGAAATTCTCATGCGGCGACACCTTTTCTCACTGCACCCAGCTCTCGTTCCGCCGAAGCTCCAGCACGCGGCGCTCACACCGGGCGTGCCGGCGTTGTCGCCGAACCCGAGCTGCCCGCCGTCGCCCGCCGCCCCCTCCTTGAAGTCCTTCAGCTCCACCGCCGCGTTCGGCGCCGCGGCGTAGGCGATTCCCACCGCATGGCCACCTCGACCGCCGCCGCCAAGGCCGCCGCGGCCGCCCGTGCCGCCACGACCACCATCGCAGCCGGAGCCACCAAGAGACTTACCGGTACCTGCGGTCCCGCCACTGCCCCCGCTGGCGCCAGGTCGTCCAAGTCCGCCCTTTCCTCCGTTGCCCGCCTTGCCCACCGCGACGGTCACCTCGGTCAGCTCCAGCTTCGTTCCCAGGCTGAGGATTCCGATGCTCGATCCGCCAGCCTGGCCGCCGCCTCCTCCTTTGCCTCCGCAGCCGCCGGCTCCGCCTCCGCCGCCGCTGGCGCCAGTAGCCTCCACGGGGCTCCTCGGGTTTCCGCAATAATACCCCGCCTTCGCGCCGCCGCCTCCGCCGCCTCCTTGGCCTTTCTTGCCGGTGATGCCGGGGGCGCCGTCGCCGCCGGTGATGCCCGTGAGGGCGAGGGTGGTGGCGCGACCGGCGGGGCCGTGGGTGTCGGAGGCGCCATCGCGGCCGGGTCGGCCCTGTTCGCATTCGCCCGTCTCCGTTTGGCCCATGCCGCCGAGACCCGGGCTGTCGGGGAGGATTGGGTCGGGCAGGGGGATTCCGGCCTGGCCGGGCCGGCCGTCGTCGTCACCCATGCCTGGGATGCCGCCGAGGCCGCCTTCACCGCCGCGGCTCTCGCCGTCTTCGCAGAGGGTGACGCCGGGGTCGCCGCCGTAGACGGACACATCCATAATGCACGCGAACGAAGCCGTATTCGTCGACCCGCTCGCCCCTGTGTACGGCCGTTCGATCGGTATCTTGCCGTCCGCGCCATCCATCCCGTCGCTTGCGGTCACCTCCACCTGCGCCAGTTCCGCCTCGATGTCCGCGACCGCCACCCCGATCGACGACCCGCCCGCCTTCGTCGCGCTCGCGGCGCGCACCGCGAAGCTCCGCACCTTTGCCCCGTTCGCTGCCTCCCCCAGCGTGAGCGCGATCTGATCCGGCGGCCCCTCGATCGCGCTCCGCGCCGCTTCGCTCCACGTCCACGCCGCGTCACAGTCGAAGCCGCCGATCACCTCCACGCCCGCTTCGATCGTCACGCTCTCCGCGAACGCTCCGCTCGTGCACGCCAGCACCCGCTTGCCGTGGGCGTTCGCGATCGCCTCCGCGAGCGAAGCGTACGGCTTCTCCGTTGTCCCGTCCCCGCCAGGTGCCGCGTTTGCGCGCGCGAACACCGCGCACTCGTCCGTCACCGTGCTCGCGTCCTCGGTCGGATCCGGCTCGCATGCGGGGTTCATCCCACCGCCGCCGGGGCCTGTGGATACGAAGTGATCACACGTCAGCATCCGCTCGCAGTCGTCCGTCACGTCGTCCCAGAACCCGCAGCCGCACACCAACGTGACGAGTCCCAACGTTCCTGGAATCCAGCGCCTTCTGATCATGGTCATCACCTCCTCGCCTGAGCTCACCACATACCCGTCACGTCGATCCCGACGCTGCCCGTTTGCAGACTGGGCAATGCACGAATCCGCCTCGTCCCTGTCGTCTTCGTTCGAGGCCACAGCAGATAAGCCGCCGCACCGACGGCCAGCGCTCCCGACGCGATATAGGCGATTCGCGCGGCGTTGCCCCACATCTCGCTCCTCGCGCCAACACTGTGAAGCTTTTCGCACGACCGCACGACGGCCGTTGATGGGTTCACGCATTGTCCCCCCACCGCCAGAATCGCTTGACCTCTCAAGCGCACCTCATCTACCGCGTTGTCTCTCGCTACCGTCATCGCCACTCCCACACCAAGCCACACCGCGCTGGCCGTCCCCAGCACGATGACCGGCCCCCAGCTCCGCTCCTGCGGCCGTGCAATCGGCGTCACCGGCGCAACCAGTGAGTTCTCCGCCACATACGCATCGGATGCAGCTGCACCGACCGGCGCAGTCGGCGTCGCCTCCCCCTCCGGAGCGGCCGGCGCAGTCTCTTTCGCCTCCTCGCACCACGCTGTCCGTGCGGGTGTGCCCAAGAGAAGAGCACTGAAGAGATAGATGCCCGCACCCAGCTTGTGCTTGGCCCTGCGGACATGCGGGTGATCCGCCCCTCCCATGCGCCGCGCCACACGCAGGACAGGAGGAGTCCTCCAATCGTCGGCGTTCGTCGCGTCTGCGCGGCGCTGCGTCCATGCGATCGACAGCTCGACGACTGGCCGCTCCGACGCTGTGAAATAGCGACCTGCTACCGGGCTCCCTTCAGCAGCCGTCGGATCGCATCCGCTCTCGCGACCCGACGCAGAAGAAGTCAGCAGATCAACGGTCCCTCCGCCCGCGCCTTGGGCAGTCCACTCGGAGGTGGTGAAGTTGTCAGCGCCGGGAAGCCCACCGTGCCGCGTCTCCGCGACAAAACGGTCCCTACCACCCCAGCACGGGGCACGTCCAATCATTTCTTATTCTCTCCTTAAGCTCAGCTGCTCACAAACCGCAGCCATCGTCTTCAACCAATCGCATTACCTCGAGCCCTACGCAATTATCACTCGGCAGCACGTATCTCTCGCAACTCGGGCGCTTGCAATCGAGCGCATTCCCTTGAGAATTGCGAAATTGTCACGCGACACCATCTTTTCTCTCACCGCCCGCAGCTCTCGTTTCCACCGAAGTTCCGGCACGCTCCCCTCGTCCCCAGTCCGCAAGTGTTTCCGCCCGCCTCGCGTTGCCGTCGTCGTCTGCAGTACCGGCGGAGCATCTGCTTGCCACCGCGCGGGTCACCCGCAGGACACACCTCTCCCCGTCGATCGCGTTCCATGCGATCGCCAACACATTCTTCGCCGCACTTCGCGCCGGCGAGCGACGCCGTCGACGACGCCGCCCGCTACCTCATCGGTCGCTCACGGAGACGTCTGCTCCGTCGCCGCAGTGCCTTCCGCGCCCGTGTTCTCCGACACATTGTTGCTTTCGCCGGCTCTCCCCAGCGCCCGGCGTGCCGGGCTATAGCGTCGTCGACCCTTCCCGCTTCTCCGCCTCGGCCTGGTATGCGATTGCGAACGATGGCCCACCGAGGCCACCTCCTTGAATTGCATCCCGTTGAGCTCTCAGAATTGCCACGCAGCAATACCTTTTTCTCACTGCGCGCAGCTCTCGTTCGTCGCAAAGTTCCAGCAGATACCGCTCGCGCCCTGGGCACCGGCACTTTGCTCCGATCCACCAGGCCCAGCACTGCCTCCGTCTCCGGCTGTGCCCACCATGAACTCCTTCAGCTCCAGCGTGGCGCTCGCCGCAGAAGCGTAGGCAACGGCCACCGCGTGGCCCCCTCGGCCGCCGGCGCCAGGACCTCCAGCTCCGCCTCGGCCACCATCCCCGCCTTTGCATCCGGGGATTGCAGGCGCCGCAGGCGCCGTGCCGCCGGCAGCACCAGCTCCACCCGACCCGCCGAGTTGACCTGCCGCGCCATTCCCCCCCTTCCCCGCCTTGCCCACCGCGACCGTCACGTCCGTCAACACAAGCTTCGTCCCCAGGCTCACGATCCCGATGCTCGACCCGCCGGCCTGCCCGCCTCCGCCTCCCTTGCCACCGCAGCCTCCAGCGCCTCCGCCTCCGCCGCTGGCGCCTACACCCTCGACGGTGCTCATACTGGGCCCTGGGCAAAACAATCCAGCTTTTGCGCCGCCCCCACCACCTCCCCCTTGACCACGCGTCCCGACTGCGCCGTTCTCACCATCGCCTCCCGCGATGCCAGCCAGCGTCAGTGTCGTGTCACTGCTGGCCACGCCAGCCATCCCGCGAGTTCCGCTCTTTCCGACTGTGCCGGGCTTGCAGTCGCCGTCTGGATCCGTCTGCCCCGTGCCGCCTAGCCCGGACGCGTCGGCGTTCGGCTCCGGCAGCGGCGCACCGTCGGCACCCTTCAGCCCGTTGCCGCCCTCAGTGGTGGTAATTCCTCCGAGCCCACCGACTCCCCCGCGCGTCTCGCCGTCCTCGCAAGCCGTCCCGCCGGGATCGCCGCCGTACACCAGTGCAGTGCACGCATTCGACACGTTCGTCGGCGCGCCCGCCCCCGCCTGCGGCGCCTCCGTCGATGTCTCGCCGGGTGCACCGTCCATCGCATCGCCCGCCGTCACGTCCACCTGCGCCAGCTCCGCATCGACGTCCGCCACCGCCACGCCGATTGACGACCCGCCCGGCTCCGTCGCGCTCGCCGCACGAACCGCGAAGCTCTTCACCTTCGCCCCGCTTGCGCCTTCCGTCATCGTGAGCGCCACCGCGCCCGCGGGTCCCTCGATCGCGCTGCGGGCCTCAGCGCTCCACGCCCACTCCGCCTCGCAGTCGAAGCCCCCGATCACCTCGATCCCAGCCTCGATCGCCACGCTCTCCGCGAACGCACCGCTCGCGCACGCGAGCACTCGCTTGTTCCCCGCGTTCGCCACCGCCTCCCCGAGAGACGCGTACGGCCTCGCCTTCGTCCCGTCTCCCCCCGCCTCTGCCGTCGCGCTCGCGAACACCGCGCACTCGTCCGTCACCGTGCTCGCGTCCTGCGTCGGGTCCGCGTCGCACGCGGGGTTTGGCGGTCCGCCGCCCGCTGCTTGGAGCCAGTCGTGTTGTGGGCCCTTCAGCATGTAGTCAGGGTCGCTGGCCAGGCCGATCGACAGCGCGTCGCACCCGACGGCCGCAAGCACCGCGCAGAGGGTGCCAGCCGTGATGCCACTAAGTCTTCTCACGTTCGCATCCCTTCCTTCCCGTCGCCGCTCACCACACACCAACGACTCCCAGACCTCGCTCTCCCTGCGCTACCCAAGCCGTCGGCAGCACACCCACCGAGCTGCTCGATGCAGATGAGCGAGGCCACAGCGCATAGACCAACGCACCTGCGGCCAGCGCACCGGACGCCGAATAGGCCACGACGGCTCCGGTACCGAAAGTTCCAGCCCGCCCCGCTCTCTCGTCGAACGTGCTGCACGCACTCGCAACATCGCTCCGCGCGTGAACGCACCCAGGCCCCTGCGACAGGATCGCAGCGCGCTGCGCATCCGCGTCGCTCCGCGCATTTCTCGACGCCACCGTCATCCCGATCCCCACGCCGAGCCACACCGCACTCGCCGCCCCCAGCGTGATCACCGGCACCCAGTTCCTCTTGTCCGGCAGCGGTCGCGGCTCCACCAGCACCACCGGCGGCCCCGCCACGGGCCCGACGATCCCCACATCCGTCGCGCCCCCGCCCCGCTCCGTCATCGCTCCCGCCGCCGTCGGCTCCTCGCTCTTCGCCAGCGCCGCGTCGGCCGTCTCTCCCATAACCTCCCGCACCCGCTGCTCGCACCATGCAGTTCGCGCAGGGGTGCTGACAGCGACAACAATGAGCACGAGGATGCCCGCCCGCGGCCCGTGCTCGGCCTTGCGGGCCTGCGCGCGGTCCGCCCCTCCCATGTCCCGCGCTCCGCGCAGGACGGGAGAGGTCTCGCCAGCTACGGTAATCCGGATGCCAGCGTGTCCACGCTGCCGCCCCACGACCACGGCACTGCGCAGCTCTCCCGCCGCGCAAAAGCGACCTGCTGCCGAGCTCCCTTCAGCGACCGTCGGATAACATCCGCTCTCGCGGCCCGACGCAGAAGAAGTCAGCAGATCAACGGTCCCTCCGCCCGCGCCTTGGGCAGTCCACTCGATGGTGGTGAAGTTGTCAGCGCCGGGGAGCCTACCGTGCCGCGTTCCCGCGACAAAAGAATCCCTATCACCCCGGCGCGGGGTGCGTCCAATCATTTCCTGTCTCCTCTTTCAGCTCAGCTGCTCGCGGAGCAACGCGCTTGTCCGCCCCTCCTCCGCATTGCGCTCAGCTATGAAGAATTCTCACTCATTCTCACCGCGCTGCTTCACTTCACTGGCCACAGCTCGCATTACCTGTGAAGTCCCAACATTCTCCGCTCACGCCTGCCTCGCCGGCGTTTCCTCCCGGCGCCGTGCCTCCGCCATCGCCCGCTGCGCCCACCATGAAGCTCGCCAGCGTTACCGCAGCACCCGGCACCACCCCATACGCGAGCCCCACCGCGTGGCCGCCTCGGCCGCCGGCTCCGGGGCCGCCCGCTCCGCCTTGACCACCTCGACCGCCATCGCAGCCCCGGGTCGAGGGGGAGGTTCCCGAAGCGGCTCCGCCGGCGGCGCCGACGCCGCCGTCCGCACCGCTCTGTCCGGCCACTCCATCTCCTGCCTTCCCCGCCTTGCCCACTGCGACGGTCACCTCGGTCAGCACCAGCTTCGTCCCTAGGCTCACGATCCCGATGCTCGACCCGCCCGCCTTCCCGCCGCCGCCTCCTTTACCGCCGCAGCCGCCAGCGCCGCCGCCGCCTCCGCTGGCGCCGGGGCCCTCGAAGGTGTCCGCGCCGGCCTGGCAGAACAGCCCCGCCTTCGCTCCGCCTCCGCCTCCTCCCCCTTGACCTTTCCTCCCCGTTCTGCCGTTGCCGCCGTCGCCTCCCGCGATGCCGTCGAGCATCAACCGCGTGTCGCTCCCGGCAGCGCCGGCCTCGCCGCCAGTGCCGGGCAAACCATCTTCTCCGCGCCGGCAGTTGGCGTCGGCTTGCCCAGCACCACCGATCCCGTACTCATCCGGGTTCGGCTCAGACAGCGGCGCTCCATCCGCACCCTTCTGCCCATTGCCCTCGTCGGTACTCGTGATCCCGCCAGGCCCGCCAGCGCCACCGCGCGTCTCGCCGTCCTCGCATGCCGTCACGCCGGGGTCGCCGCCACGCACGAGTTCGTCCCGTGCACACGCCGCCGATGCACTCGTCATTGGCGCGCTCGCCCCCGCCTGCGACGCATCCGTCGGCATCTCGCCCTTCGCGCCGGCCATCCCGTCGCCCGCGGTCACATCGACCTGCGCCAGTTCCGCCTCGATGTCCGCCACCGCCACGCCGATCGACGACCCGCCCAGCTCCGTCGCGCTCGCCGCGCGAACCGCGAAGCTCCTCACCTTCGCCCCGCTCGCGGTTTCCGTCATCGTGAGCGCCACCGCGCCCGCAGGCCCCTCGATGGCGCTGCGCGCCTCTGCGCTCCACGTCCAGTCCGCCTCGCAGTCGAAGCCACCGATCACCTCGACCTTGGCCCCAATCGTCACGCTCTCCGCGAACGCACCGCTCGTGCACGCAAGCACTCGCTTGCCCTTCGCGTTCGCCACCGCCTCCCCGAGCGACGCGTACGGCTTCGCCTTCGTCCCGTCTCCCCCCGCCTCCGCCGTCGCGCTCGCGAACACCGCGCACTCGTCCGTCACCGTGCTCGCGTCCTGCGTCGGGTCCGCGTCGCACGCGGGGTTTGGCGGTCCGCCGCCCGCTGCTTGGAGCCAGTCGTGTTGTGGGCCCTTCAGCATGTAGTCAGGGTCGCTGGCCAGGCCGATCGACAGCGCGTCGCACCCGACGGCCGCAAGCACCGCGCAGAGGGTGCCAGCCGTGATGCCACTAAGTCTTCTCACGTTCGCATCCCTTCCTTCCCGTCGCCGCTCACCACACACCAACGACTCCCAGACCTCGCTCTCCCTGCGCTACCCAAGCCGTCGGCAGCACACCCACCGAGCTGCTCGATGCAGATGAGCGAGGCCACAGCGCATAGACCAACGCACCTGCGGCCAGCGCACCGGACGCCGAATAGGCCACGACGGCTCCGGTACCGAAAGTTCCAGCCCGCCCCGCTCTCTCGTCGAACGTGCTGCACGCACTCGCAACATCGCTCCGCGCGTGAACGCACCCAGGCCCCTGCGACAGGATCGCAGCGCGCTGCGCATCCGCGTCGCTCCGCGCATTTCTCGACGCCACCGTCATCCCGATCCCCACGCCGAGCCACACCGCACTCGCCGCCCCCAGCGTGATCACCGGCACCCAGTTCCTCTTGTCCGGCAGCGGTCGCGGCTCCACCAGCACCACCGGCGGCCCCGCCACGGGCCCGACGATCCCCACATCCGTCGCGCCCCCGCCCCGCTCCGTCGTCGGCTCCTCGCTCTTCGTCGGCGCCGCGTCGGCCGTCTCTCCCATAACCTCCCGCACCCGCTGCTCGCACCACGCAGTTCGCGCAGGGGTGCTGACAGCGACACCAATGAGCACGAGGATGCCCGCCCCCGGCCCGTACTCGGCCTTGCGGGCCTGCGCGCGGTCCGCCCCTCCCATATCCCGCGCTCCGCGCACGACGGGAGAGGTCTCGCCAGCTACGGCAATCTGGATGCCAGCATGTCCACGCTGCCGCCCCACGACCACGGCACCGCGCAGCTCTCCCGCCGCGCAAAAGCGACCTGCTGCCGGGCTCCCTTCAGCGACCGTCGGATAACATCCGCTCTCGCGGCCCGACGCAGAAGAAGTCAGCAGATCAACGGTCCCTCCACCCGCGCCTTGGGCAGTCCACTCGGTGGTGGTGAAGTTGTCAGCGCCGGGGAGCCCACCGTGCCGCGTCTCCGCGACAAAAGAGTCCCTATCACCCCGGCGCGGGGTGCGTCCAACCATTTCTTGTCTCCTCTTCAGCTCAGCTACTCGCGGAACACCACGCTCGCCTGCATTGCTTTCAGCTCGCTGAAATTCTCATTTCATCTCAACCATCGTCGACCTTCACTGGCCGCAGCTCGCATTGCCCGCGAAGTCCCAGCACTCGCCCGTTGTCCCCAGATCGCCGGCGTTGCCTCCCGGACCGCCGACGCCGCCCTCGCCCACTGTGCCCGCCACGAAGTTCGACAGCGTCACCGCTGCTCCCGGCGAAACTGCGTACGCAAGTCCTACCGCATGCCCGCCTCGACCGCCTGCACCGGGGCCGCCCGCTCCGCCTCGACCTCCATCCCCGCCTTTGCAACCGGGGATGGAGGGTGACACCCCCGATGCTGCTCCACCGGAGGCACCAGCCCCACCGTTGGCCCCGCTCTGTCCGGCGACTCCATCTCCGCCCTTGCCCGCCTTGCCCACCGCAACGGTGACGTCGGTCAGCACCAGCTTCGTCCCGAGGCTCACGATCCCGATGCTCGACCCGCCCGCCTTGCCGCCCCCCCCGCCCTTTCCACCACAACCGCCGGCGCCACCGCCGCCGGCGCTGGCGCCAGGACCGACCATCGGGTTCGCTGAGGGCCCGCAGAACAGCCCTGCTTTCGCGCCCCCGCCGCCACCTCCCCCTTGCCCCTTCTTCCCCGTTCTACCTTCACCGCCGTCACCTCCGGCAATGCCAGCCAGAGTCAACTCCGTGCCGCTCCCAGCCTCACCGGTCTCGCCGTCAGTGCCGGGAAAACCATCTTCCCCGCGCCTGCAGTTGGCGTCAGTTTGCCCAGCTCCGCCGAGCCCGTACGCATCGGGGTTCGGCTCCGGCAACGGCGCGCCATCCGCCCCCTTCTGTCCGTTACCCTCGTCGGTACCGGTCATCCCGCCGAGTCCACCGACGCCGCCGCGCGTCTCACCGTCCTCACACGTCGTCACACCGGGCTCGCCGCCGAAGACAACGGTATTGCACGCATTCGACAGCTCTGCCGGTGCGCTCGCCCCCGCCTGCGGCGCCTCCGTCGGAGTCTCACCACTCACACCGGCCATCCCATCGCCCGCCGTCACATCCACCTGCGCCAGTTCCGCCTCGATGTCCGCCACCACCACGCCGATCGACGACCCGCCCGGATCCATCGCGCTCGCCGCACGAACCGCGAAGCTCTTCACCTTCGCCCCGCTCGCGGTTTCCGTCATCGTGAGCGCCACCGCGCCCGCACGCCCCTCGATCGCGCTCCGCGCCTCCTCACTCCACGTCCACTCTGCCCCACAGTCGAAGCCGCCGATCACCTCGACCTTGGCCCCAATCGTCACGCTCTCCGCGAACGCACCGCTCGTGCACGCAAGCACTCGCTTGCCCTTCGCGTTCGCCACCGCCTCCCCGAGCGACGCGTACGGCCTCGCCTTCGTCCCGTCTCCCCCAGCTTCCGCCGTCGCGCTCGCGAACACCGCGCACTCGTCCGTCACCGTGCTCGCGTTCTGCGTCGGATCAGCCTCGCATACCGGGTTCGGCACGCTGCCTCCGGTGCCTGACGGATAGAAATGACCGCACGTAACCAGGAGCTCGCAGTCGTCCGCAAGGTGGCTCCAGAAGCTATCGCACCCCCCTACCGCCAAGACGAACGTCAACCCGCCGAGCGCTTTGCGCATGTTCCGCACGTGCTTTGCCTTTCGGAAGTCCATCACCAAGCCCCCATCACGGCCAAGCCCGCACCACTCGAGTGCACCACGGGCAGAACAAGGGTCGGCTCCGTGCGCTTCGACTTCGGCCAAAGCGCATAAGTCACTGCACCGATTGCGAGCACGCCCGAAGCGATGTATGCGACCCGAGCAACGTTCCCCAATGTGTCGGCACGCGATGCGTCGCTCCGCACCTTTTCGCATGGCCCGACCCACGACGCTTCAGGCCTCACGCACTGCGCACCGGCCTCAATGATCGCGGTGCTCTGCGTGTGGGCATCCCCGCTCGCGTTGTTCGACGCCACCGTCGTCCCGATCCCCACGCCGAGCCCCACCGCGCTCGCCGCGCCCAGCGCGATCACCGGCACCCAGTTCTTCTTCGGCAGCGGCTGCGGCTCCACCGGCCCCGCCGGCGGCTGCCCCATCACCGGCCCACCGGCCCCCGCGCCCGCCGCGCTCCTGCCCCCGTCCGGCGTCGCCCCCGCCGACGCCTGCGGCGCGGCTTTCACCGGCGTTATCGCCAGCTTCACCTCCGCCGTCCCTCCCTTCGCCACACCCACCGTCCGGCTCGCCGGCTCATAGTCCAGATGCCTCGCTTCCACCTGGTGCTCGCCGGGGTCGACGAACACCTCTCCTTCCAGCGGCGCCCGGCCCACGCTCTTGCCGTCCACCAGCACTTCCGCTCCCGCTACGGTGACCGACACCTTGAGCGCACCCACCTGCGCTCGCGACTCCGCGAGCCACTGCTCCGCTCTCGGCTTCAGCTTCGCCACCGCCTTCAGCAGCGGCCAGTTCCTCAGCGCGAACGAAAGGTACTGCGCTGCTTCACGGTGCTTCTGCAGCTTGTATTCCGTGTTCCCGAGGTTGTACGCCACGTCGAACGTCGGGTTCAGCTCCCAGGCCACCAGCAGCGCCGCCTCGGCTTCCTGGTACTTGCCCTCCAGATAGAGCGACTTCGCTTTGTCGACGAGCGATTCGGCGCGCTTCGCCGCGTCGGCGGCGCTGGCAGGCGCCGTCCCTGGCGCGGCCGGCGGCGCGGCTGGCTGTGCGGCAGCGATGTCAGGGTCGGCGATCAAGGTCGCAACGGTCAGCACTACAGCTAGCGATCGGCTGGTCATCATCATGGCTCCACGCGGTCTCACTCCATCCATCCTTCGTCTTGTGGCCGCTCCGTGGGCCCAGGCGCGACGGGCGCCTGCGGAACGTGCGGCGCCGCACGCGTCGGCCGCGCGGGCACAGGCGACACTGGCGCTGGCGGCGCCGGCGGCGCTGGCGGTTGGCTAGCGGACGCGGTGTCGTCGAGGCTTGGCTCGACCGCCTCCGGCGGTGCCGGCGCTGATGGTGGCAGCAGCTCCGAGGCCGCCGGCGGCGCCTGCGTGCTCCGCGCCGGCATCCCGCTCGACCGCGGCGCCGGCTCCGGCTCTTTCGGCGGCGTCTCTCGCCGCAGGATCGTCGCCAGCACGAACGGGCTGCTCACCGCGATGACCGCCAGCAGCACCATCAGCCACGTCGGCATCCACTGCCGGCGCCGGCCCGTCGACTCCGTGGCGGCCGGCGCCTTCGGCACCGCGACCGGCGGCGGCGTCACCGGCAGCAACGACGACGGCAGCAGCGCCTTGTCGATCGGCGGCAGCGCTCGATCCGCCCACTGGCTCGGCGCCATCGCGCCCTGCTGCTGCACCGGCGCGCCCTGCGGCGCCGCCGCGCCCCCGAACACCGGCACTCGCTGCGTCACCATCGCGCCCGCATGCACCGGCGCGCCCTGCTGCTGCACCGGCACTCGCTGCGTCATCGTCGCGCCGTGGTGCGCCGCCGCCCCCTGCTGCACCGCCGCCCCGTACTGATGCGCCCCCGTCAACTGCGGTCCTGCCGGCTGCGGCGCCGTCGCCGGAAACGGCGGCGGCACAGCTTGCGCCGGCACCGCTTGCGCCGGAAACGGCGGCGGCACCGCTTGCACCGGCAGCGGCGTCCGCGCCGCTTGCCCCGGAAACGGCGGAGGCCCCGTTCGCTCCTTGGCCAGCGCAGGCACCACCGGGAACTGGAACAGCGGCTGCCCCGTCGGCTTCTGCTGCTGCATCTCCGTCAGCGCACGGTCCAGCTCCGGGTTGTTCAGCGCCTGCTGCAGCTTGCGCTCCGCAACCTCAGGATCCGCCTCCCGCCGGATGCTCTCCAGATCCGGAAGGTACTGCCGGATGTCGTCGCTGTCCTTGTTGCTGCCCATCGAAGACCTCTCTCCTCAGCGACCACACACTAGAACGGCCTGCAACCCGCCGTGGCGCATGGCCCGGATGGCTTCGCGCCCTGTTGCTTCGCAGGCGCGGCCGGCTTCGCAGGCGCCGCCTTCTTCTGCTCCTCGATCACCCGCAGAAACGACGGCTTCTGACGCTTCGGCATCGGGTAGAAGTCCCCGTCATCCTCCGTCTCCGCCGGCGCAGCCTTCACAGGCGCTGCCTTCGCCGGCTCGGCCTTCACCGCCGCCGCTTGCTCCTTCGCCACCGCCGCTTGCTCCTCGGGAGCAGGCGCCTCGGCCTCCGCTGCCGCCCCCGTCTTCTCCACGGCTCCGGCCTTCACCGCCGCCTCGGCCGTGCTCGCCGCCGCCTCGGGCGCGGGCGCCTCCGGCGCGGGCGCCGTGGGGCTCGCCTCAGGCGGCGGCGCCAGCGCCGCCGCACTCGCCTCGGGCGGCGGCGCCGCCGGCGCTGCCGCTGCCGTCGCCGCGCTCTCCGCCGGCGCCGCCGATGCCGCCGGCTCTCCTGTCACCGGCGCCGGCGCCGTGTCGCGCGCCGAGCGCAGCCCCAGCACCGCCCCCACGCCTCCCAGCGTCAGCGCCAGCGCCACCACCGGCGCCAGCACGTACGCTCTCGGCGCTCGCCGCGGCTGCGTCAGCAGCGCCGCCACCGGCGTCATCGGTGTCTCTTTCCGCAACGACTCCGCCGGCCCCGCGCTCGGTGCCGTCACCGAGCTCGGCGCCGCTGGCCGCGCCGCGCTCGGCGGCGCCGTTCCCGGACGCGACGCCTCCGTCGCCAGGAGCTGCGGCGTCACGTACGGCAGCTCCACCTCCTGCGGCGGCTGCGGTGCCGCTCGTCGTGCCTCCCTCAATGGCACCGCGTGCTGCGTCTCCATCACCGGCAACGGCGGCGGTCCACCATACC
Organism: Sorangium sp. So ce117; assembly: GCF_051524395.1. Lineage (NCBI taxonomy): Bacteria > Pseudomonadati > Myxococcota > Polyangiales > Polyangiaceae > Sorangium > Sorangium sp. So ce117. Next base: position 887,006 of record NZ_CP150309.1, on the reverse strand, counting down.
CCTGCGCTCCCGCGTGATACCCCTGCGCCCCCGCGTGCGACGCCGGCCCGCCGTACGACGGCGGCATCGGCGGCGGTCCCGCATACGCCTGCGGCATCGGCGCCGACCCACCGTGCGACTGCGGCATCGGCGGCGGTCCCGCATACGCCTGCGGCATCGGCGCCGGCCCTCGGTACGACTGCGCCGGCGGCATCGGCGGCGGCCCTCCGTACGACTGCGGCATCCGCGCCGGTCCCGCATGCGCCTGCGGCATCGGCGGCGGCCCCGCATGCGCCTGCGGCATCGGCGGCGGCCCCGCATACGCCTGCGCCCCGCCCTGCGCCTGCGGCATCGGCGGCGGCCCCGCATACGCCTGCGCCCCGCCCTGCGCCTGCGGCATCGGCGGCGGCCCCGCATAACTCCCCGCCCTCACCTCCGCCCCCGCCTGCGGCATCGCCGCCGCCCCCGCTCGCTGCGCCATCCTCTCCGCCCACGCCCCGGACAGCTTCGCCGTCGACTCCAGCGCCTTCAGCGCCGGCAGCGGCTCCGTATGCCCTACCCCCCGCCCTCGCGGCACGCGCGACGACGGCGCGAACGGCAGCGCGCTCGCCGGCGCCACGAACTGCTCCAGCGGCGCAGTCTCCCCGTGCACCACCCGCCGCCCTCTCTTCTTCTCCTCCTCCGTCGCCGCGCTCTCTCCCTCCATCCCGCCCTCCTCCGTCTCCTCCTCGCCCCCTGCGCTCCTCTCCTCCTCCACCGGCGCGCTGTCCTCCAGCGCCACCCCCGCGAACGCCGCCTGACGCTCCGCCTCCATCCGCTCCTGCGCCAGCCGCTGCGCCAGCACGTGCCCCGCAGGCACCGTGTCCCTCAAGAGCGCACGCAGGTCCCGCGCCACGTCGTCGAACCTCGGATACCGCTCCTCTCGGTCGATCGCGATACACCGCGCCACCACAGGCCACACGAACTCGGGGCAATCCGGCACGATCTCGTGCACCGGCTCAGGCGCCGCCACAAGGTGCCCTGTCAGCGTCTCCTCCGCCGTCGCAGGCTCGCTGTCGTCCAGGAACAGGTGCTTCCCCGTCAGCACCTCATAAAAAATCGCACCGAACGCGTAGATGTCCGTGCGCCCATCCGGCCTCGCCCGCTCCACGCGCTCCGCCTTCCTCGAGCTCGTGTACAGCATCTTCACCTGCTCCGGCGAGATGTACCTCACCGTCCCGACGTCCGGCAGATCATCGGTGTTCATCCCCCCGTCCGCGAACTTCGCTATCCCGAAGTCCAGCAGCCACACGTGACCTTTCGCGTCCGCCTTCGTCCCCACCATGATGTTCTCGGGCTTCAGGTCACGGTGCCATATCCCCTTCGAGTGCACGAACGTCATCGCGTCCGCCACCTGCAGCATCACGTGGGTCGCGCTCAGGAAGTCCAGCCGGTAGGCCTTGTTCAGAAGCTTCCTCAGCGTCCTCCCCTCGAGGTAATCCATCACGATGTACGCCACGTGGTCCGGCGACACCCCGGCCTTCTTCATCCTCACGATGTTCGGGTGCTTCAGCTTCGGATAGAACTTGCACTCCTGCCGGAACCGCCTCGCGAAGTCCTCTCTCTTCAGGTGCCGTGGCAGCATGCACTTGATCGCCACCACATCCTCCGAGTAGTCCTCCACTGCCTTGTACACCTCTCCCATACCACCCGCGTCGATCACCTCCGTGATCCGGTAGTCAAGGAACACGTCCCCGGCCTTCAGCGCCTCCCGCGCCATCACCACACCCCCATCCCGCGCAGCACCAGCGCCGCGATCGCCGAGAACACCACCGTGCTCGCAAGCGTCAGCCCCGCGAACAGCCGCGCGTCCACCGGCGCCGCCCCCGCCTCGACCGCCACGCCCGCGCCGGCCCCCGCCCCGCTCGTGCCCTCCGGCCTCGCCTCGAACCACGCCCTGCTCTGCGGCCCCCACCCCGCCTCCGCCTCCGGCATCCCCGCCGCTCTCCCGCTCCCTTCCTCCTCCGCCAGCTCCGCCCCGATCCGCCCGAGCTCCGCCCCGAACGCCTCGGCGCTCTGGAACCGCTCCTCCGGCCGCTTCGCAAGCGCCTTCAGCACCGCACGGTCCAGCGCCGCCGGGAGCCGCTGCCCCGCGTACCGCGACGGCGGCGCCGGCGGCTCCATCACGTGCGCGCGCAGCAGCCCCAGCGCGTCCTCGACATGGGCGAACGGACCGTGCCCCACGACCAGCGTATACATCAGCAGCCCCACCGCATACACATCCGCCCGCGCATCCACGGGCTGGCACCGCGCCTGCTCCGGCGAGGCCGTCCGCGGCGTCCCCACCAGCAGTCCGGCGTCGGTCGGATACGCCGGCCCGTCCACCGCAGGCGGCGCCCCCGGCGCCGCGCCGGCCAGGGCGCCGTCGAGCACCTTCGCGACGCCGAAGTCGAGCACCTTCGCGACCCGGGCGCCGCCCGGCGCCGCCGCCCCCGGCGCGCACAGGAACACGTTGTCGAGCTTCACGTCGCGGTGCACGAGCCCCACCCGGTGCGCCGCCGCGAGCCCCGCCAGCACCTGCCGCACCAGATCGATCGCCTCGGCCACCGGCAGCGGACCGCGCCGCTGGAGCTCCTCCGCCAGCGTCCACCCTTCGAGCCGCTCCATCACGAAGTACGGGCGCCCCGACGGCGTCTGCCCCAGATCGAGAACGGCGACCACGTGCGGCGACGACACCGCCGCCAGCGCCCGCGCCTCCACCTGCAGCCGGTCCGCGAACCGCGGATCGTGCGCCAGCGCGCGGCGGACCAGCTTCACCACGACCCGCTTCCGGAGCGCGCGGTGCTCCGCCTCGACGACCTCCCCCATGCCCCCGCGCCCGAGCACCCGGACCGCCCGGTAAGGTGTGCCTTCCAGCACATCCCAGGCACCGCCCGAGCGCCCTGAGCCGTCTGAGGTGCCGCGTTCCACCAGCGAGGTCTCCTGAGATGGAAATCACGACCAGAGCGCCGGTTCAGACAAAGAAAATGCACCGGCGATGCCGATTCCTTAAAAACGACGTCAATTCAAGCGGTTACCAGCCCTCGCGGCCACGGCCACGGCCCACCACCACGGCGCTCCGGCGCACGGTCCGGCCCTCCACCCGCCCCGACACCCCGCCCGCGCCCGGCGACGGCGCGCTTCCGGGGGGCAGGGCGCGACAAAACGATCCCGGCGTGTCGCTTTCCTTGTCTGAAGCGACCACCCGGCCGTGATTTAGGAGAGAAGAAAGGGGCGCCGCGCGCACGCGGGCCCCCTGCGCGAGGTCCCCATGACGCACGACGCTTCCGACCAGCACGACGACCTGGAGCCGCCCGGCGACGCCGATCCCATCGTGGAGGCCTGTCTCGCCGACGCGCTCGGCCCGTACCTCGGGGTGCTCTCCCCCGAGGAGCTCGAGGATTACCGCAGGTTCCTCACGGTCTTCATCACGACCCACCCGACGGCGGCGCCGCTCCACGCTCGCTTGCGGGCGAAGGGCTACGTCCCGGCCGGGAGCGGCGCGATGGCCCGCGAGGGCGCGGGCGCGAGCGAGGAGGCGGCGGCGCCCGACGACGGGACCTCCGGCGGGCCGCATTGATCAGGGACCGGCGTCCTCCTCCCTCGCGTCACCCCCCGCGGGAGCGCATCATGGCGGCGCTCCCCCTCGCTCGCCGCGTCGCCAGGGCGACCGCGCGGATCTACGGCGTGCGGACGCGCCAGGGCATCGAGGACTGCGAGCAGACCGCCTACCAGGCCCTCCTGGAAGCCGGGCTCGGGTTCGATGAAACACGCGGCGTCCCCCTCGGCATCTATGCCTGGAAGCGGGTCGCCGGCGCCGTGATGCGGCAGCTGACCCGCGACGCGCCGATCCGGCGCGCCGGCGCCGCCGCCGCGCTCGACGCGGCCGAGTCGATGCGCGACACAAGCGATCCGTTCAGCGACGACGACGACGATGCGTCGGGCCAGCTCATGGCCCACTGCCGGACGCTCGCCTTCACCCGCTTCGTGGGGGACACGGGCGAGCGGCTCAGGGCGCACCCGGAAGACGCGCTCGCGCGCACGCGCGCCTTCGAGGCGCTCGCCGGGGCGCTCCGCGGCCTCGACGAACGGGAGGCGCGCCTCATCGAGCTGCGGTACTGGCAGGAGCTCTCGTGGGCCCAGGTCGCCGCGGCGCTCGGCGTCCACGAGAAGTACGCGACCCGCATGGACGAACAGCTGCGGAGACGCCTTCGGGGCGATCTGCAGGCGAGCCACGTCGAGGAGCCGCCGCCGAGCGAGGGGACATGAAGGGACCTCCGCGCCGGACCACCCGAGCTTCCGGAGCAAAAGGCAATTACAGGGGATAACACCGTCCTCCCCCCTCGAGCCCCTCTCGAGCCGCGAATCAGCTGGAATCGACCCGTAATCGAGCGGCGGCGCCCCTCCCGGACGCGCCGCGGGGCGACTCGAAATCTCGCGCCTCCCGGAAGGGCATTTACAATCTCCACACGGACTGACAGCTTGACGAATGGTGCATTCCCCGGCGGGTCGCCGGAGGACAACCAAGGAGGCACCATGGCCCTCAAAGACCTCTCTCCTCGTCAAATGGTCCAGATCACCGGCGCCTGGCTCGACCCGGAGCGCGAAAGGCCGCGCCTCGTGTCGCTGAAGCGGTGCGCCCCGCTCATCGACGATATCGAGGAGGCGCACGAAGGCGTCTTGAAGTCGCACCGGCGGCAGAAGAAGGCGAACGACGAGCTCTCCGCGATCCAGCAAAGGCAGGTCGTGGTCGATCAGATCCACGATCGCAAGGCGCGCGGCGCCCACGCGGTGCTCACCGGCTTCGCCGATCTGGCCGACGATCCCGAGGACGCGGCGCTCTATCTCGAAATTCGAGATCAGCTCTTCGCGGATGGGCTCAAGTTCATCGGGGCGAGCTACAGCGATGAGGCGGGCGAGGTGAAGCTCGCGCGCGACCGGTTGACCCCGGAGTCGAAGGCGGCGCTCCGGGCGCTGCCGACGCCGGGGGGCAACCTGCTCAAGGCGGTGCAGGCGTGGTTTGCCGCGGGCGACGAGCTCGGCAAGCTCGACGCGCAGCGTATCCATCTTTCAGCGGAGGACCGGCCGGGCGCGGCCGACCCGCGCGGCGGGCAGCTCCGGGCGCGCAATCGCTGGATCAAGGTGGTGCGCAGCGTCCTCCAGATGCTGGAGCTCGAGGGGGCCGACGAGGAGACGGCGCGCCGGCTGCTCGCGCCGCTCCAGCGGGAGGCGGCCAAGGCCGAACGCCGGCGCTCGGGCGGCAAGGAGGAGAGCGACGTGGAAGACGGCGCGCCGCCCGACGCCAACGAGCCTGCAATCGACGAGGGAGCCCCGGCCACTGGCGTGGATTGACGGCGCCGCCCCTCCGACGGGGCCTCCTGGCAGACTCGATCCGTTAACCACCCCCCTCCGACGGGCCCTCCTGGCAGACTCGATCCGTTAACCAACCCCCTCCGACGGGCCCTCCTGGCAGACTCGATCCGTTAACCCCCCCTCCGACGGGCCTCCTGGCAAACTCGATCCGTTAACCACCCCCCTCCGACGGGCCCTCTTGACGGACTCCATCCATCAAGAGCCCCCTCCGCCAGGTAATGCTCAACTTTGAGCCGGAGTGCTCAACTTTGCCCGATGACCGTGGCGACTAGGGATCTCGCCGCGTAGGTTCGGCCTCAAGCAAGTGCTGCCCGCGGGTGTCTCACCACCCCGGGCAGCGTGGCCGAACCCCGAGCTACCGAGGTCCGACAGTGCGACTGTACCTGATCCCGCCCGACGGCGGCCAAGGCGAACGTGCGCCCGCGCGCCGACGCCGAACCGCTCCCAGCATTTCCCTTACCCCAACCCAGCGCATGCGGCTTCGTGCCGCGTTGCGCCACCTTCGCGCCGCGTACGGCTCGTGGCGATGCCTCGCCGCGGTGATGGGCGTGTCCGTCGACTGCATCGAGGGCATCGCCAACGGGCGCGACAACGGCTCGCTCGCGACCGCGCAGCGAGCCGCCAAGGCAGCGGGCGTCACCGTCGAGCAGCTCCTCGGTGGGCTCGCCGCGGCGGCTGACCGCTGCCCCACGTGCGGCGCCCGGCGGGGTGACCCATGAAGCGCCCGCGGAAGGGGGCCGGACGCCCGCCTGCCGCACGACACCCCAGGAAGAAGCCGCCGATCACCGCGATCCTCGCCGAACGCGGCATCATAGTAGCCACGCTCGCCGGCATCCCGAAGCGCGACCGACGCGACGTGGAGGCCGAGGTGTTGCTCAACGCCTGGAACGCCGTCCGACGCGGGCTCTACAGACCGGACCCGCGGGACAAGCCGCGCGACGCGCTCCGGAAATGGCTCCATGGCATCGCGTGGCGCCTCGCCTCGCACTACGTCCACAGCGCGTGGTCGAGGCGCGCCCTCCTGCATCCAGAGCCGCTCGGGTTGCTGCACGAGCCCGTCGGCATCGACATGCACGCCCAGATCGAGGCGCGCGAGGTCCTGGACGCCATGGCCGGCTTGCCGGACTGGCAGCGGGACGCGCTCCTCTCCGTCGACAGCCCGGAGTCGCTCGTCGCGTACGCCAAGCGCCGCCGGATGAACCCGAACACGGCAGCGTCGCGGCTGAGGATCGCCAGGGAGGCGCTCGCCTTGAAGCTCCGGAGGTGGCGCAGGTGAGCGGCCCCGACTTCAAGAAGCGCGTCCTAACAGCCGACGACCTCTCCCTCATCGCCAGCGAGATCCCGGCGCTCTGCGACTTCCCCGGCGTGCGCCCCTGGAACCGCGACAAGCTCTGGGCCGCCGTGCTCGACACCCTCATCGAGGCCAGAACCAAGGCCGAGCGCGCAGCCGCCCAGCAGGCGCTCGGCGCCATCCAGGCGCTCGACGCCATCGACCGGCTCTTCGTGCGGCACGACAGGTAGAGCCTCCCGACGAGGCGCTGCGCGAGATCTCCGCCTTGACGAGGATGGCCGACGGCGAGCCACAGGGAGGGCGGCGCTTCTGTCCCAAGTGCGCCCATTCACCTACGTTGCCACACATGTGCAACAACCAACACTCTCCTCGGTCACATCCAGCGCGCCGCGTGGCGCGGTAGCTCCGCCTTGACGGCTTCGCCAGAATGTGGCGAGGACCAGCGAAATTCCGCAGAATCCACTATATGTAGTGAGGCATCCAAGCCGAGCCGCTAGATGTAGTGCGACCGGTGGGCTGTGGAAAACTGTTGGATAACCCCTGGTAAAGTTGTGCGGCGGGTGATAATGTAACGTCACGCACCGTCACTGGTTCATGCATTGCCGATGCAGTACGGAGTCTCTCGTTTCGGTGGGTGGGGTATATCTCTCGCGTTCCAGCGTCGCTATAGTGTGGACGGACACATCGCTGCGACCCCCAATAAATCTCTAGCCTAAGCGCTGCTCCATCACTAATCGAGACGTCATGGGACACCCTCACCTGCCAAGCGCGCCCATCACAGAGGCCATTGTAGACTTGCGCGCCGACTTGCCAGCCGGGACCGCCGTGGAGAAACTCTCCGCGCTCCAGGAACTTCTGGGCCCGCTGTACCCCGCAAAGAGGGACATCATTGTATGGAGTGGGCAGATTGATCCAGCAGCCGCTCAGGCGGTCTCCGCGGAAACGAGAGTTGTCAACGGTTACCAGTTTTGGTCCACAGACAAGCTGTATGTCGTACAAGCTCGTCTTGATGGTTTCACGTGCAGTCGTTTGAAGCCGTACGAGGATTGGGGGCGGCTGCGCGACGAGTCCAAGGTCAGATGGTCGCAGTATGTTCAGATCGCTAATCCGACAAGGATCACTCGTGTTTCGATACGCACGGTAAACCGTATTGAACTACCAGTGCCGGTCAAGAATTTTGACGACTATTTCACGACCTTCGTAAGGCTCGCGGACGCACTTCCGCAGACGCTTGCCGGCATCTTCATGCGCATCGTCGTGCCGTCTGGTGACATGGCCGGGATTATAACCATAGTGTTAGACGAGGAGAATATAACACAGAGCGTTGTGCCGGTGATTTTTGATATCGATGTGGTCAAGCACGTGGACATGCCAATACACGGTGAGCAGCACTGGGCAACCATTGAAGAACTGCGCGTGTTTAAGAACGACATCTTCTTTGGTAGCCTCACCGCCAAAGCGCTGGAGATGTTCCAATGAGTCAACTCGCCGCAGGTGCAATGATCGCAAGCTATCTTGCGTATGTCCAGCCGGAAGGCGGCGCTGGCCGCGAAAGCGCCATCGTAGTCCGCAAGTGGCGTGAATGTGTGGTGCCCCACTACACCGAACCGATGAGTCGCCAAATCCAATCGTCATCGGACGTGATTGATATCGCTGATGTTGACGATCGCGTGGACCCTTCGTACTGGGAAACTGTGGCCGGCTACATCAGAGCGATGCCACAGCTTCCGCCTGAAAGTCAGATGGAAGATCCAGAGCCGTTTGTGTGATTCTCATGTCGGAGTGGCAAGAAAGCTCGGACGAGCGTCTCTCGCAGGGCGATATACTGACCGATATCGTCACCGGAGTAATGCTATTCCCTCGGAGAAGTCTGCGAAAGTCTACAATGTCTGGCGGCGTCGTCGCATGGGCGGAGTCAGCACAAGAGATTGCTGACGAAAACGGCATGTCCCACTACGTTTTGCGCGGCCGCGCAGCTGGCGCAATCGTCATCTCGCACAGTTGCGAGTTGGACAAGCCAGATCGCAAGGCAAGGGTTCTTTGTGCGCCAGTGGCACTGGCGACTGGGTTGAATCCAGAGGTCAAGGCCGACATATTCGCTCGTGCGCGGCGCGCGCTCCTGCCGCTGGTAGAGGTTCCGGAACTAGGAGACTGCTACGCGGATCTTAGGCTAATAGCGACTATAGATAGGCGTTTCTTGGAAGGCACTCGCAAGTTGGCTTCGATGAACGATTCTGGGCTCGCTCAGCTTCATCAGCATCTAGTCGGCTTCTTGGTGCGCCCATAGCCGGGTACACCGGCCTATCCATCACCAAACAGGCTCAGCTGCACCATCCTGCGCGGCGCGGGCGGCGGCTCTGACGGCGACGGCGGCTCCGGCTCAGACGGATCCGCTGCGGGCGGCGTAGGCGCAGCCGGCGCGGAGCCGACCAGCCGGAGGAACCCGCGGCCGTTCGGCAGGGCCCTAGCGGGCGCCGTGGGAGCTCCAGCAGGCGGCTCGGGCAGCTTCAGCGCCTTAGGTTGCGGCGGCTCCGTGGGCGCCTCGGAGAGCGCCGCCGTGACGAGCTCGTCGATGCTCCAGATGTGGTCGGTCAGCCCGGCCTCCATCGCTGGCGTCACGCGCAGCGCCTCGTGCGGTCGGCAGAAGTTGTAGAACATCATGTGCAGCGCGACGGCCGCCTTGTGGTGCGGAAGGCGCTTGGAGAAGCCGTTGCAGAGCCGGGTGAACCGCCGGATGTGCATGCGGATCGTCAGGTTCTGCCGCTCCACGTGCGACGTGCTCGCGCGCTTCACGTCGGGCACGCCGAAGACGGGCGTCTTCGTGATGAACGGGTCGCGCGGCGGCTCGTAGCGGTGGTCGTCGTCCTTGCGGCCCTTGCGGCGGTAGTTCTTCACCACCTGGGCGTAGTCGACCGAGCCCGGGAACGACGCACCGACCGCGGCGACGTAGGGCACCCACCCGTCGCTGTAGAGCTGTGGGACGGTCACCAGACGAGCCCGGAGGTCCCTGATGAAGGCGCTGGTGTTCACCTCGTCCCGCTTCCCCACGCGGTAGCTGATGACCAGCTTGGAGGCGCTGGCCATGCCGACGAACACGTACGCTTCGCCGAACTCTGGCGAGTCGCCCGGCTGCACGCGCGCCTGCTTCTTCTGCACGTAGCTCCAGATCTCGTCGACCTGGACCGTCACGCAGTCGACGTCACGCACCAGCCGGTTGTGCAGCCGCTCGCAGCCTTCCCCCATCCGGAGCAGCAGCGACAGGATCGCCGGTTGGCTGACCTCTGTGAGCCGCGACGTCGGGCGGATGCCCGCCCCCTCGACGAGATGCGACACGACCTCGACGCGCTTCGCCATGGGCAGCACGTGTGCCATGCAGGGCCTTGCCTCTCCCCAAGCGGGGGCCCATGCTGCACGTGCGACGTGCGCAGGGCGGGCCTACCGCTCGGCGTTCCGCAGCCCTGCTCTCGGGGACCAGCCGGGGGCAGGGCGCTTTGCTAAGTACCCTGCAAGGTAGCACCGAAAGCCTATGTTTCCCGTGGTTTCGGCCCCGCTGGGACAGTGCATGTCCTAGCCAGCGTGCGCGTTTACAGCCTGTTTGACGGCTCTTTTGCGTCGTCGCTCGCGAGCGCCAACGGGCAGCGCGGCGCGCGTGGCGGGACGGCAGGGCGTGGGGCGGATGAGGGGGGAGGCCGCGCCGATGGCGTGGCTCAGGCGTCAGGTCGAGCGTCAAGGCGCTCCGGGGCCCATTGCTCAAAATTGAGCACTACCCTCCGCCACCCCCCTCTCAACGGATCGCATCCGTAAACGCCCCCTCCCCCACCATCGGTCACCAACGTTCTCGTGGTCGTGGTCGTGAACGTGGTCGTGAACGCGGTCGTGGTCGTGGTCGTCAACGGCTCGATCGAGAACGTGAACGTCACCCGGAAGTCGCAGCTCTCATTCGTTGACCAAGGTTTCGGCAGAACGTTCACGTCAACGATCGAGCCGTTGACGACCACGACCACGTTCACGACCACGTTCACGACGCTCTCCTCCCCCTTTCGATGGATCGCCTCTGTTGCGCCCCCCCTACGCCACCCCCTCACAATGGATCACCTCGCCTCTCCCGCTCCGCGAGACCCCTCACAATGGCTCGCGCCTTCGAATAGGCCGTCGCGCCTGCTTGACGCACCACGTCGGCGCTGCCATGACCGGCTCCCTCCGCCTCGGGCGTGCTGTTTCAGCCGCGCGCGCCGGGTCCACGCATGGGGCCGCCGGCCCGGCTGCCGCAGGCGTGGCGCGTCCTTGCCGAGGCGGACTACGCTCTGCGTTACCACACAGCAACAGGAGCCACCGAGCCGTGAAGATCCTCGTTCCGCTCAAGCGCGTCGCCGATCCGGATAACGCGAACAAGGTGAAGATCCCCGCTTCCGGGGACAAAATCGAGACGACCGGGCTCGAGTGGAAGCCGAACCCGTTCGATGAGTACGCGCTCGAAGCGGCGCTCCGCCTGACCGAGGACGGCAAGGCGCCGAAGACGCGGGCGGGCGAGGTCGTCGTCGTCACCTTCGGACCGAAGGAGACCGAGCAGACCCTCCGCGCCGCGCTCGCCACCGGCGCCGACAAGGCCATCCGGGTCGACGTCACCGACGACAAGCTCGACGGCGACCTCGTGGCCCGCGCCCTCAAGACGCTCGTCGAGCGCGAGAAGCCCGACGTCGTGGTCATGGGCAAGCAGGCCGTCGACGGCGACTCCAACCAGGTCGGCCAGATCCTCGCCGAGCTGCTCGACTGGCCGCTCGCCACGTTCGCCGCGACCATCAAGGAAGAGAAGGGCGCGCTCCTCGTCGGCCGCGAGGTCGACGGCGGCGTCTCCACCCTGCGCGTGCGCCTGCCGGCCGTCGTCACCGTCGACCTGCGCATCGTGGCGCCGACCAGCGTCTACTCCCAGAAGACGGCGCCCGCGTTCAAGTACAACGACGGCGTCCGCTTCGCGGCGCTCCCCGCGATCATGGCCGCCAAGAAGAAGCCCCTCACCGAGGTGAAGCTCGCCGACCTCGCCGCGGACCAGGCGCTCAAGGTCCAGTACAGCGCGTTCCAGCCGCCCCCCGCGCGCAAGGCGGGCATCAAGGTGAAGGACGTCAGCGAGCTCGTCTCGCGCCTCAAGAACGAGGCGAAGGCCATCTGACGGGACGCAGCAGGGACAAGACCGGACGCGACAAGAGGTCGAAGACATCGAGGGTGCCGCCGACGCGGACCCCGACCCGCAGCGGCGGGTCGTGCAGGAGGGATCATGGCTGACGTTCTCGTGGTGGCCGAGGCCGCCGATGGAAAGCTGAAGAAGACGACCCACTCCGCTGTCACGTTCGCGAGGCAGGCGGCGGCGGCGCTCGGCGGGACGTACTCGATCCTCGTGATCGGCGACGCCCTCGGCGACGCGGCCGCCGAGGCGGCGACGCTCGGCGCGGCCAAGGTGCTCGTCGCCCAGGCGAGCTCGCTGAAGGACTACGTCGCCGAGCGCTACGTGCCGACCGTCGCGGCGGCCGCCAAGGGCGCCGCCGTCGTCGTGGGCACCGCGAGCGCCTACGGCAAGGACCTGCTCCCGCGCGTCGCGGCGCGGCTCTCGGCGGGGTTCGCGAGCGACATCTCCGAGCTCCTCCCCGAGGGGGGCAAGCTCAAGTACAAGCGCCCCATGTACGCCGGCAACGCGTACGGCGTCTGCACCGTCTCGACGCCCGTCCAGGTCGTGAGCGTCCGCCAGAGCGCGTTCGCCGCCGCCGAGCCCACCGGGTCGACGTCGCCGATCGAGCAGGTCGCGGTCGTCCCGCCGAGCGCGGCGGCCGAGCGCGTCGAGTTCGTCTCCTTCGACCAGGTGAAGAGCGAGCGCCCCGAGCTCGCCGAGGCCAAGGTCGTCGTCTCCGGCGGCCGCGCCCTGAAGGAGCGCTTCAACGAGGTCCTCGACCCGCTCGCCGACGTCCTCGGCGCCGCCGTCGGCGCCAGCCGCGCCGCGTGCGACGCCGGCTACGCCGCCAGCGACCTCCAGGTCGGCCAGACGGGCAAGGTCGTCGCCCCCTCGCTCTACGTCGCGGTCGGCATCTCGGGCGCCATCCAGCACCTCGCAGGGATGAAGGGCTCGAAGGTCATCGTCGCCATCAACAAGGACGCCGACGCGCCCATCTTCCAGGTCGCCGACTACGGCCTGGTCGCCGATCTCTTCGCGACCGTGCCCGAGCTCGTGAAGCAGATCCAGGCAGCCCGCAGCTGATCCTCGCGCGACCGACCCCGCCGGGGTGCACCTCGCCCGCCCTCCAGCGATGCGGGCGTACCCCGGCTCACCGGATGAGTCCGTCCAGCGAGGAGTCCACGTTCACGGGCGCGATTTCCGTGTCAGGTCGCGCACGTAGCATCTTGTTCGCGTCCTGCGGCCGTGGGATCCCTTGAACTCTATGCCCGAACGCCCGGACATGCCGATCGTCGCGGCGCTCGCGCAGGCGCGGGCATTGCTGTACGACACGGCCAGGACAACGGAGCAGCGGCGGCTCATCGGCCCGACGGTCATGGAGATCGACCGCGCGATCGTGAGCCTCGATCCGACCGCGAGCGCCTCCTTCGAGCTCACGCCGCTCGCGGCGTCGGTGCCGCCGGTCGACACGGAGATCGAGGCGCTGCGCCGCGAGGTCGAGCGGCTGCGCGTGATCACCCAGCACGAGCGCGGGCTCCTCGACGCGCTCCTCAGCGAGAGCCCGCACGGCATCATCGTCTCCGACAGCCAGGGCAAGCTGATCCTCCAGAACCGCGCCTCCGAGCGGATCTGGGCCGGCAGCTCCACCGCCGAGAACGTCGAGGGCTGGGGGCGCTACCGCGCGTTCCACCCCGACGGGCGGCCGTTCGAGGGCGGCGACTGGTCGATGGCGCGGTGCCTGTCGCGCAGGGAGACCGTCCCCGCGGAGGAGATCCACTTCCAGCGCTTCGACGGCACTCACGGGATGCTGCTCGGCAGCTGCGCGCCGCTCTTCTCGCCGGAGGGCGAGATGCTCGGCGCGGTGTCCATCTTCGCCGACATCACCCAGTTCAAGCAGCTCGAGGCGGACCTCCGGGTCAGCAAGACCAAGTTCTCGACCACCCTGAAGAGCATCGGCGACGCGGTGATCTCGACCGACGGCACCGGGCGGATCGACTTCATGAACGCCGTGGCCGAGACGCTGACCGGCTGGACGCTCGACGAGGCGAAGGACCGCCGCCTGTCCGATGTCTTCCGGATCATCTCCGAGCAGACGCGCCACGACCTCGACAACCCCGTCACCGAGGTGCTGCGCCACGGCGGCATCATCGGGCTCGACGACACCACGCTGCTGCTGCGCAAGGACGGCTCGGAGCTCGCGATCGACTCGAACGGCGCGCCGATCCGGAGCGAGGAGGGCGAGCTCGTCGGGCTCGTGCTGGTCTTCCGCGACGTGACCGAGAAGCGGCTCGCCGACAAGCGGCGCTACTTCATCGGCGAGGCGAGCCGGCAGCTCGCGCTGTCGGGCCTCGACTACGAGAGCACGCTGGCCAACGTCGCCCGCCTCGCGGTGCCGCACATCGCCGACGCCACGGTGGTGGACATCGTCGAGCCGGACGGCTCGCTGGGCCGGCTCGCGGCCGTGCACGCGAGCGACACGAAGAAGGCGCTGGGGCGGGATCTCCCGGCCCGCTACCCGACGGATCCCGAGGTGCCGCGCGCGGTGCACGCGGTGCTCCGGTGCGGCGAGTCGCTCCTGCTCCCCGAGGTCGAGGGCATGGCGTGGCAGCGCGCCGCGTCGCTGAAGCCCGGCAACGAGTGCTGGTCCGGCGCGCACGACCCGGCGTACCTCGCGCTGCTCCGGGAGCTCGGCGTCCGCTCGGCGATGATCGTGCCGCTGCGCGCCCGGGACCGGACGCGCGGGGCGATCACGCTGCTCTCGACCGAGCCGAGCCGGCGCTACACCGTCGAGGATCTCGCGCTCGCCGAGGAGCTCTGCAACTTCGCCGCGCTCGCGCTCGACAACGCCCAGCTCTACCGCGAGTCGCAGCAGGTCAACCGCGCCAAGGACGAGTTCCTCGCGACGCTCTCGCACGAGCTCAGGACGCCGCTCACCGCGATCCTCGGCTGGGCGCGCATGCTGCGGCAGGGCTCGCTGAAGCCGGACACGCACGTCCGCGCGCTGGAGGCGATCGAGCGCAACGGCACGCTCCAGGCGCAGCTCGTCGAGGACCTCCTCGACGCCTCCCGCATCATCACCGGCAAGCTGCGGCTCGACGTGATGCTGGTCGACCTGCCGCCGATCATCAACGCCGCCATCGACGCGGTCCGCCACGGCGCGGACGCGAAGGGGATCGAGCTGCTCGTGCAGCTCGACCCGAACGCGGGGCCGATCTCGGGCGACCAGACGCGGCTGCAGCAGGTGGTGTGGAACCTCCTGTCGAACGCGATCAAGTTCACCCCGCGCGGCGGCAAGGTCTCGATCCAGCTCGGCAGGGCCGAGGGCCTGGCCCGCATCCAGGTGAGCGACACGGGCCAGGGCATCGTGCCGGAGTTCCTGCCGTATGTGTTCGACCGCTTCCGCCAGGCCGACAGCACGAGCACGCGGCCGCACAGCGGGCTCGGGCTCGGCCTTGCGATCGCCCGCCACCTCATCGAGCTCCACGGCGGCACCGTGAAGGCGGAGAGCGCCGGGGACGGCAAGGGCGCGACGTTCACGGTGGACATCCCGCTCGCGCCCCGGGGTGCCATCGCGGCGCTCCGGAGGGCCGACGGGCTGGTCCCCCTATCCAACGAGCTGGAGCCGACGCTCCAGGGCGTCCGGGTGCTGATGGTCGACGACGAGCCGGACGCGCGGGAGCTCGTGACCACGGTGCTGGAGCGCAAGGGGGCGAGCATCACCGCGGTCGCGACGGTCGACGAGGCGCTGTCCGCGATCGAGCGCGAGAAGCCCGACGTGATCCTGAGCGACCTCGGGATGCCCGGGGAGGACGGCTACAGCCTGATCCGGCGCCTGCGCGCGCAGAGCCCCGAGCAGGGAGGTCGCATCCCCGCCGCGGCGCTGACCGCGTACGCGAGCGCCCAGGACCGCACCCGCGCGCTGCTGGCCGGCTTCCAGTCGCACGTACCCAAGCCGATCGAGGCGTCGGAGCTAGCCGCCGTGATCGCCAACCTGGCCGGCCGCACCGGCTAGTCCCGCCCCCGCCCACCCCAACGTGGTCGTGGACGTCAACGTGGTCGTGGTCGTGGTCGTGGACGTAAACGGCCAGACGTCCACGTAGACGCCCACGGCCAGGAAGGCCCCCCGCTCCCCGTCTCCCCGTCGGCACGCCCAAACGACGAAGGGCGGCCATCAGGCCGCCCTTCGTGGATCCCCAGATGAACTGAGTCGGGGCGAGAGGATTTGAACCTCCGACTCCTCGGTCCCGAACCGAGTGCGCTACCAGGCTGCGCTACGCCCCGTTCGCTGCCCCAAGAGCAACGCCCGCTGAACAGCGGGCGCGCAACATCGCCAAGAGCGAGCCGCTTGTCAATACGAAATGATCACGGCTCCACCGCTGCACCGCGGGCGCGCGCGGTATCCCCGGGAGCGCCCGCGCGCCGCATGACAGCCGGATGACAAAAAACGGCAAGAATTCGCTTACTTCGGGGTCACCCCGGCGCCCGGGACGTTTCACGAAGCCAAGAATCGTGGGAGCGCAAGAAAAATGTCCCGTCCTAACTTGCTCAGGCCGTGTTAAAGTGTCACTGGAATCCCGATGTTGCCGAAAGGAAGCAGAGAGCGAGGCGTCTGGTGCGCCGGTGAGGGCCTCGCCCCCTGCTCGCGCAACTTGAGCAGGGGACCGCACGGGCGGCCCCTTCCAGAACGGACCAGGGCGACCGGCCGGCTCCGGCGGTCGTGACGTGAGAGGAGGAACAGGTGGCAATTGAGCTTCCCGCTGTACGCATTCTGATCGTCGACGACGACCGCGCGATCTGTGACTACATGCAGACGCTTCTCGAGCGCGACGGGTACCAGGTCAAGACGCTGGGCGACCCCACGACCGTGGAGGAAGAGGTGCGCACGGGCGGCTATCACCTCATCATCCTCGACCTGATGATGCCGAAGCTCGACGGCATCGAGGTGCTCAAGCGCATCCGCAAGGTCGACAACGACATCGCCGTCGTCATCTTCACCGGCTTCCCCAACCTCGAGAGCGCCGTCGCGTCTATGAAGCTCGACGCGGTCGATTACATCAAGAAGCCGTTCAACGTGGACGAGTTCCGCGAGGTGCTCGCCCGCGTCATGCGCAAGAAGGGCCTCGCGCGCACGCCCGAGGAGCAGCTCCACCGCGTCATCGGCGACACGATCAGGAACCTCCGCAAGGACAAGGACCTCACGCTGAAGCAGATGGCGCGCCGCACGGGGCTCAGCGTGTCGCTGCTGTCGCAGATCGAGCGCGCCGAGTCGTCGGCGTCCATCTCGTCGCTCTACAAGATCGCGGTCGCGCTCGAGTCGCGCATCCAGGACCTCTTCGGCCACTACTGATCCGCTCGCCGAGCGGCGACGCCTGGCCCGCCGCGCGCGCAGCGTGGACGCGCGCGCCGGGGCCAGCGCCGGCTCAGCGCCGCGCGCCGCGCTCGATCGCCGCGTCGAGCTCGTCGAGCGCGAGGCCGGCGATCGCCTCGACCCGCGCGCCCGACGTGTCGAAGACGATCACGTACGGAAGCTTCGAGATCTGCTTCAGGTACCGCCGGGCGAGCGGGCTGTCCCAGTCGACGATGTCGAGCTTGCGGTACGCGACGTCCTTGCGGGCCTCGAGCACCGTGACCATGTGCGCGTCCAGCTTGCGACAGGGCATGCACCAGGCCGCCACGAAGTCGATGACCGTGACCTTGCCCAGGACGATCTGGGCGCCGAGGTCGGGGATGTCCGCGCCACCGTCCTCGATCGTCCGGGCGTCCGCGCCTTCGGGGAACGTCGCCCAGCCGCGGTACTGCCCCTGGCCGGCGCCGAGCACCGCCTCGAACCCCTCGTCGGCGGCGAGCCGCTTCACCGTCCCCGCGACGTCGAACGATCGCGACGCGGTGACGGAGATCTCGGCGCGGCGCCTGTCGAAGGCGGCCGAATAGACGCCCGGACGCTCGCGGAGATCCGCGACGAGCTCGGCGCCGCACGCCTCGCAGTCGATCTTCCGCAGCGAGACGACCGTGGTGCTCGCGCCCTCCGGGGCGGGCTGCGCGCCGCCGCAGGCAGCCGCCAGGCTGCCAAAGGCGACCAGCCAGCCGCCGCAGGCAGTCAGCCAGCCGCCGCAGGCAGTCAGCCAGCCGCCGCAGGCAGTCAGCCAGCCGCCGCGGGCAGTCAAACCGAGGGCCGAAGAGAGGGCTTTCGCGCTTCGCACCGCGTCCTTCGAGGTACCTTGCCCGCCTTCTCCGCGCGGCGCAACGTCGTGTAGGCTGGGCCGCGATGAGCTCCGTCGTGACCCGTACCCTGCCGGCCGATCACGTCACGCCGGTCCGCGCTTACGCCGCGCTCCGCGCCCAGTCGCCGGGCCGGTCTTCGTTCATGCTCGAGTCCGCCCTGCCCGGCGAGCGCTGGGGCCGCTACGCGATCCTCGGCTACAGGGCGCGCGCCGAGACCCTCCTCCCGAGCGGGTTCGACCCGTTCGCGACGCTCGCGGACGGGCTCGCGCAAGCCTCGGCCCGAGAGACGCCGGACGCACAGGGCACGGCGCGCGACCTGGCGGCCCGCGTCTGTCAGGCCTGGGTCGGCTTCCTCGCGTACGATGCGGTGCACCTGCTCCTCGGCGTCGAGCCGTGGCCCGACGAGGCCTACCTCGGACGGGTCATGAAGGACGCGACCGTCGTCGTGTTCGACAGCGTGGCGCAGACCATGACGATCGCCGGCCAGTCGCAAGGCGCCGTGAGCCGATGCGCCTGGGAGCTGTCGCACGGGCCAGAGCAGATGAGCCTCCCCGCGCTCGATCCACACGCCCTGCCAGAGCATGTGGAGACGCCGGTGGCCGACGAGGACTTCGCCGCGAAGGTGGCCGCGGCGCACGAGCGCGTCGCGGCCGGTGAGGCGAAGGAGGTCGTGCTCGCCCGCAGGTTCCGAGCCCCGCTGCGCGGCGCGGATCCGTTCGACGTGTACCGGGCGCTGCGGGTGCTCGCGCCGTCGACCCACCTCTACTTCCTCGACTTCGCGGAGTCGCCGTTCGCGCCGGCGCTCACCGTGGCAGGCGCGTCGGGCGAGACGCTCGTCCGCGTCGAGCGCGATCCATCGGCGGGGCCGAGCGCGGGCGACGCGTCGCCCGTCGAGGCGCTGCGCGCCGCCTTCGCGCGCGGCAGCGCGGTCGGCGCGCCGGCGGCGCGCGCGAGCGGCGTCAGCCGCCGCCTCGAGGTCGGCCCGCGCCAGATCTACGGCGGCTCGGTCGGGTACTTCGGGCCGGAGGGCGCGGAGATGGCGCACACGCTCGGCGCCGTCTGGGTCGAGTCGGGCTACTTCGAGACGATGACCGGCGCGCGCATCGGGAACGGGAGCGACCCGCGCGCGGCGTCGGAACGGACGCGCGGCGACGCGCGCGCGGCGCTGTCGGCGATCCGCGCAGCGCAGGAGGCGCGCAGGGCGAGCGACGCGGCCGCGGAGAAGAGGGCCGCCGCCGAGAAGGCCGCCGCCGAGAAGGCCGCCGCTGACGACGACGCGGTCCGGAGCGCGTAGCGCGCAGCGCTCAGTCGTGCAGCAGGCTCTGGCGCACGCGCGCGCCCGTTGGGGCCGCCCCCGTGGCGGTGCCCGGCCGCGTGAGGCGCGACGAAGCGGCGGCCTCGGGCGCGGTCGCCGCCGCGCGGGCGCCGCGCTGAGGAGGCTCGGGAAGCGCCGGCCGAGCCGGCGGCGAGGCGATCGCCTCGAGCGCGGCGGCGCGCGCCGCCTGCGCCTTGCCGGCGGCGAGCACCGCCGTGAGCACGGCCGCCCTGGCGCCGGTCGCGGCCATCGCGAGCCTCGGGCGCTCGGGCCGCGTGAGCGTCACGAACGTCGCGACGCCCATCAATGCGACGAGGCCGACGGGGAGGAGCCAGCCCAGGCGCGCGGGCGACGCGAGCCCGCGCAGCACGTTGGCGCTCTCCGCGCCGAGCAGCGTGTCCGGCGGCGTCGTTCGGCTCGCGGTCGGCGGCTCGGAGCCGGCCTCCGGCCCCATGATGGCGCGAGGGGCCGCCGCGTTCCCCTGCGCGAACGCCGCGACCGGCGCCCGCACCGTGGCGATCCCGGAAGCGCGCGCCGACAGGGGCGGGCGCTGGAGGCCAGAGGAGGGCGGCGGCGCGTGCTCCGCGATGCGAGCAAACGACGACACCATCTCCTCCACCGAGCGGAAGCGCCGAGCCCGGTCGCGCGCGAACGCCTTCTCGAAGAAGCCGTCCAGCGCGGCAGGCAGCCTCGGCGCGAGCCGCGTCGCGATGGGCACCGGCGCGAGCAGGATCTTCGAGGCGACGACGCTGGCGATGTCGCCGGGGAACGGGAGGTGACCGGTCACCGCGCGAAACAGGATCGCGGCCAGCGACCAGAGATCGGTCTGCGCGTCGAGGGTCCGCTCCGCACGGATCTGTTCCGGGCTGAGGTAGTGGAGCGCGCCCGCGCTGATCTCCGCCGCGATCTCGCCGACGAGCCGTGGCGCGACCGCCCTCGGGAGGCCGAAGTCGAGCACCTTCACGACCTCCTCGTCGCCCTCCAGCGCGAGGAAGAGGCTCTCCGGCCGGAGGCCCTGGTGAAGGAGGCCCGCCGCGTGGGCGGCCTGCAGGGCGTCGCCGGCCTGCGCCGCGACGCGCGCGGCCTCGTCCAGCGAGAGCCGGCCGCGCCGGACGAGGCGCGCCGCGAGATCCTCGCCGGAGAGCAGGTCCATCGCCAGGTAGACCACGCCATCCTCGGTGCCGTGATCGCGCACGCTCACGACGTGCCGCGACGAGAGCTCGGCGGCGGCGCGGACCCAGCGGTCGAGCCAGAGGATCTCCCCCGTGGCGCCGGCGTCGGGGTCGAAGAGCTTCAGGGCGACGCGAACGCCCAGCTGGAGCTCGCGCGCGGCCCAGACCGAGCCGCGGTCGCGCGCGATCCGCGCGAACGGACGCGCGAGCTGCCTCTCCAGCAGATACTTCCCCCCAACGATGGTGCCCGGTGAGATATCCATGGGTTACCTGAGCCTCCTCCCCCACCGTAAAGTTGCACATACGCCATGCGGCGCAATTTGGCGTTGCGGGTCGCTGCACGGTTTGCCTGTGCGACCGCCTCGACCGTGCAGGCGGCGGGAGCGTTCGCACCGCACGCAGCGCGCGGGAAGAGGCGAGTCGTAGCGCGGAGCACAAGGAGCCCGTCCCGGTTGGGGCGGAACTAGGGTGCTGAGGGCTGCGGGTCGGGCGAAAACCGGAGCGGTACGACGAAGCGCAGGTCGCCGCCCTCCGGCACCGGGAACGTGAGCGCTCGCGCGCGCCGGAGCACGCAGCGGGTGAGCCGTTCGTCCGGGAAGCGCGACTCGGCCTCGAAGGCCTCGTCGACGGCGCCGCTGTCGGTCACGTGAAAGCGGATCGCGAGGCGGCCCCAGAGCGCCGGCGCGCCCGCGAGGGCCTCTTCGTAGCAGCTCCGCCACACGGGCAAGGCCTCGGTCAGGGCCGCGGAGATCGCGTCCGGCTGGAGCTCGCCCGGCCCAGGAGCGAGGACGGACGGCGGAGGCTCGACCGGCTCGTCGCCCGGATAGACCTGCAGCGTGGCCGTGACCGTCGAGCCGGCCTTGGCCCTGGGGAGCGGGAGCGACCGGGCGCGCGCGGCGAGGCACGAGACGACGTCCGGCGCGGAGAGCGTGGACGAGGTGGCGCGCGCCCCCGTGACCTTGCCGGTGCGGCTCACCGTGAGCCGCACCGTGGTCTTGCCGTGCAGCGTCGGGTCCCGGTACGCGCGCAGGCGGTAGCACGAGTAGACGTGGATCCAGAGGTGCCGCCGGGCGATGCGCTGCACTTCGCTCGCCTTGAGCGGACCCTTCACGTGGTCGATGTCCACGATGATCCTCGGCAGCGGGTGCCCCTCGGCCGGAGGCGGCGGCGCGGGGGGATCCCCCCTGCCCCCGACGTTCCAGCGATTCTGCTCCGCCACCTCGGCCTGGCCGCGAGGCACGAGGTGGCGGCCGAGCTTGTAGGGCGGATCGATCGCGATCGAGGGCCCCTGCGAGGCGCCGCGCGCGTCGCCCTCGGCGGCCGCCGCGGACGGGTCCCCGAGGGAGGCGCCCGGCGCCGCAGGCGAGACCGCCGGAGGCGCGGCCGGGGCGCGCGGCTCAGTGGAGGAGGCGGCAGGCGCCAGGGCGTCCACTCGCCTGGGCGGACCGGCGGCCGGGGCGGAGAGGCCGGCGGCGCGCGAGGCCGGGCGCGGCGGCGCCGGCGAGGCGCACGCGGCGAGCGCGATGGCCACGGCGAGGAGCGGACCGTACGCGCAGCCCGCGCCGCACCGCGAGGCCGCGCTCAGAACCGGAGATCGCCGCGCGGCGCCTCCACCTTGCCGTCGAGCGCGTCGATCGCCTTCGCGACCTCGGGGTCGTCGACGGTGGGGACGTGCACCACGAACTTCACGTAGAGATCCCCGGGCTCCTTCGCCTTGCGGGCGATGCCCTTGCCGCGCAGCCGCATCACCTGGCCGGTCTGGGTGCGCGCCGGGATCTTGAGCGTCACCTCGCCGTCGGGCGTGGGGATGCGGATCTTCTCGCCCCGGTAGGCCTCGCCCAGGGTGACGGGGACGTCGAGGTGGAGGTCGTCGCCCTCGCGCTTGAAGAACGGGTGCGGCGTGACGTGGATGTTGAGCAGCAGATCGCCGGGCTCGCCGCCGCCCATGCCCGGCGCGCCCTGGCCGCGGATGCGCAGGCGGCTGCCCTCGGCGGCCCCGGGCGGGACGCGCACCGTGACCGGCTCGGGATCACCCTCGCGCTGGAGCTGGAGCGTCGTGCCACGCACCGCCGACACGAAATCGATGGTGAGGTTCTGCTCGATGTCGCCGCCACGGCCGCGCGCCGGCTGCGGGCGGCGGCCCGCGCCCCCCGCGCCGGCGCGGCCACGGCCAAAGAGGTCGCCGAGGATGTCGCTGAGGTCGCCTCCGGCGGGGGCGTTGCCGAAGATCTCCTGGACGTCAAAGCCGCCGGGGCCGCGGCCCCCGCCGCCGGCCCGCGCGTTCGCGTAGCGGCGGTAGGCGCGGGCGCGCTCGGGATCGAAGTTCTGCGAGAGGCTCTCCTCGCCGAACTCGTCGTAGAGCGCGCGCTTCGTCTTGTCGCTCAGCACCTCGTGAGCCTGGTTGATCTCCTTGAACCTCTGCTCGTTGGCCTTCCCCGGGCTCTTGTCCGGGTGGTACTTCATCGCGAGCTTGCGGAACGCCTTCTTGATGCTGTCCTCGTCCGCGTCGCGCGAGACGCCGAGCACGGAGTAGAGATCACGAGCCATGGTCGTCCGTCATCGTTCTGGTCCGCGGGAGGTGCGAGGCGCGCGGACCGCTGCGGGCCTTCATCGGGCCGAAACCTAGATCTGCCGTCGGTCTTCGTCCACTGGGGGCAGCCGCCTGCGCGAGCGTCAGCGGTGGAACGCGCGCGGCGCGGCGCGCCTCAGGCGCTCACCCGGAATGTCGTACCGGTGGGAGAGTCGGCAACCTCGATGCCGTCGCGCTCGAGCTCCTTCCGGAGGGAGTCGCCCCGCGCGAAGTCCTTCGCGGCGCGCGCCGCGGCGCGCTCGGCGAGCTTCGCCTCGATCGCCTGCCGGGTCGTGCCGAGGAGCCCGAGGCGCTGCTCCTGCGTGCGAGCCTGGTAGACCGGAGACGGCGTCTGCAGCAGGCCGAGGACGTCGAGCGAGGACCGCAGGGCCGCGTGGAGGCGGCGCGCGAGCGGCGGGGCGGCGCGGGCGACGTCCTGGTCCTTCCCCCGCCGCTGTGCCGCGTCGGCGAGCTCGTTGGCGGCCTTGGCGACCTCGGCGATGATCGAGAGCACGACGGGGGTGTTGAGGTCGTCGTCGAGCGAGGCGGCGGCGCGGCCCGGCGCGCCGTCGGCGAGCGCGGCGAGCGCCGCGAACCCCTTCGGGAGCCGCGCCGGCAGCTCCGGCGCGGCGCCATCGCCGGCGTCGGGCGGGCCGGCGAGCGCGGACAGTCGATCGAGCGTCGCATACAGGTAGTCGACGCGGCGCTCGGCCTCGACCACGCCGGGGAACACGACGCGGCCGTCGTCGCGCTTGTGGGTGTCGAACTCGAGCGGGCCCCGGTAGTGGACCGTGAGCAGGAAGTAGCGGAGCGCCTCCGGGTCGTTGCGCGCGTAGACGTCGCGGAGCTTGACGAAGTTGCCGAGCGACTTCGCCATCTTCTCCTTGTCGACGTTGACGAAGCCGTTGTGGATCCAGATCGAGGCGAGCGGCGCGCCGTCCGGATGGGCGGCCTCGCTCTGCGCGATCTCGTTCTCGTGATGGGGAAAGACGAGATCCATGCCGCCGCAGTGGACGTCGAAGCCGGCCCCGAGGTAGCGGCCCGCCATGGCGGAGCACTCGATGTGCCACCCGGGACGCCCCTTGCCCCACGGGCTGTCCCAGCCCCACCCGCCGGGGGCGACCCCCTTCCAGAGCGCGAAGTCGAGCGGATCGCGCTTGTCCTCGCACGGACCGACGCGCGCGCCGACCCGCAGCTCGTCGAGGTTGCGCTTCGAGAGCTTGCCGTAGGAGGGGAAGCTGCGGACCGAGTAATACACGTCGCGCACGTCGCGAACGTCGCCGGGCCGCTCGACGACATAGGCCGCGCCTCGCTCGATCAGCCGCTCGACGAGGGCGATGACCTCCGGGATGTGCTCCGAGACCTTCGGCTCGACGTCGGGCGTCAGACAGCCGAGGGCGGCGACGTCGTCCTGGTACAGGCGAGCCATCCGCGCCGACAGGTCCATGGGAGGCTCGCCGGACTCGGCCGACCGCTGCAGGATCTTGTCGTCGACGTCCGTGACGTTTCGAACGTAGACGACGCGGAGGCCGCGCGCCCTCAGGTGGCGGACGAGGATATCCGGGGCGAGCGCGGCGCGGCCGTGCCCCACGTGCGCGACGTCGTAGGTCGTCGGGCCGCAGCAGTACATGCGGACCTCGCCAGGCCGCCGTGGGGCGAGCGGGGCGAGCTTCTGGGTCAGCGTGTCGTGGAGGCGCAGGGCGGACATCGGCCGGGGGTCTATCAAGGCAGGCGGATGCTGTCACGGGCCCGCGTGCTTAAGGTGGTCACGATGCTGCCCGTCCGTGACCAACTGCCGACCCGCAAGCTGCCGGTCGTCAACTACCTGCTGATCGCGCTCAACGTCCTCGGTTTCTTCTGGATGCGATCGACGATCGCGGCCGGGTTGCCGCCCGACCGGCTGCTCTCGGCGTGGGGCCTCGTCCCCGAGCAGCTCCTGGAAGCGCCGAGCGACGCGTGGTGGACGGTCTTCAGCAGCATGTTCCTGCACGATCCGACGGGGTGGGCCCACCTCGGCGGGAACATGCTGTTCCTCTGGATCTTCGGCGACAACGTCGAGGACGCGCTGGGCAGCGCCCGCTACGCGGCCTTCTATGTGCTGTCCGGGATCGCCGCCGCAGGCGCGCAGATCATCATCGATCCCGGCTCGACGATCCCGATGGTGGGCGCCTCGGGCGCGATCTCGGGCGTGCTGGCCGCGTACGCGTCGCTCTACCCGCGATCGCCGATCACGGT
Source organism: Sorangium sp. So ce117 (assembly GCF_051524395.1). Lineage (NCBI taxonomy): Bacteria > Pseudomonadati > Myxococcota > Polyangiales > Polyangiaceae > Sorangium > Sorangium sp. So ce117. The sequence goes on along the minus strand of NZ_CP150309.1, from coordinate 861,671 downwards.
GCTGAACCCGATCTTCCTCCTGTGGTTCATCTTCGGGCTGTTCCTGGAGCTCCCGGCGTGGCTGGTCATCCTCGAGTACTTCGTGGTGAACCTGCTGAACGGGCTCGGCTCCATCGGCGTGCGCGGCGGCGGCGTGGCGTTCTTCGCGCACCTCGGGGGGTTCGTCGCCGGGCTCTTCCTCGTCCGCATCTTCATGACAGGGCGCGCCCGGCGCGAGCACGAGCGCTGGCAGCACTTTCGCCCGTCCCCCCGGCGCCCCGCTGCCCGCCGGGCCCCGCCGTGGGACGCGCCGCGGCGGCGAGACTCCTGGTGACGGCGAGGTACGACCAGGAGAGGAGCGACCCGAGGTGCGGCGCCCCGTACGCGGCGCGCGCCGAAAAAGCGGGTGAGATCCGAAGGATCTCGCCGGAACGGCCGGGCTGCTCGCGGTTCGCCCAGGATGCAAAAGCGTGATAGCGTCGGCCCGCAGCGATGCGACGACCCCTTCGAAGGCGCCTCACCGCCTCGGGTTCTGCGGGCGAGGCAGCGGACCCCCGAGCCTGGCTGCTCGCCGTCGCGATCGCGCTCGCCGCCTGCGGAGGGCCGTCGTTCGACGGAACGGTCTACCGCGGCACGGACGTGGCGTTCCGCGTGCCCCCGGCGCCGGCGAGCTGGGAGCGGCTCGAGGTGTCGGACGCGGCGGTGGCGTACCGCGACGACGCGAACGGGGCGACCATCGCCCTCAACGGGCGCTGCCGGAACGAGGAGGACATCCCGCTCGTCTCGCTGACCAACCACCTCTTCCTGCACTTCACCGAGCGCGAGGTGCTGAAGCAGGAGGTCGTGCCGTTCGACGGCCGCGAGGCGATGCACACCGTCATGTCGGCGAAGCTCGACGGGGTGCCGAAGGTCTTCGACATCTGGGTGCTCAAGAAGAACGGCTGCGTGTACGACATGCTCCTCATCGCCGATCCCGCCCGCTACGCCGGAAGCGAGCCGGCGTTCACGCGGATGGTCCGCGGCTTCTCGACCCTGCGCACCGATGACCGATGACGACTGATCGCAAACGGCCCGTGGCGGCGCCGCCGCCCGCCTCGAACGGCCCGCCGGCCGCCTCCTCCGGCGGGGGCTCCACCAGCGTGCCCCCGCAGAGCCTGCAGCCGACAAGCGTGCCCCCGCAGAGCCAGGCGCCGAACAGCCTGCCCCCTCCGCCGCTCCCCCCGCTCCTCGCCCGGATCAACGAGACCGCGGTCGGGTTCGTCGAGCACCTCGGGCAGTTCGGGCGGATGACCTGGGGGGCGCTCAGGTCGATGTTCGAGCGGCCGCTCGAGATCCGCTCGACCCTCTATCAGATGGAGGCGCTCGGCGTCCGCTCGGCCGCCATCGCGTCGGTGACGGCGCTCTTCGTCGGGATGGTCATGGCGGTGCAGTTCGCCATCGGCCTGCAGAAGTTCGGCGGCATGGAGTACACGGGCCGCATCATCGGCCTGTCGTTCTCGCGCGAGCTGGCGCCGACGCTGACGGCGGTGATCGTCGGCGGCCGCATCGGCGCCGGCATCGCGGCCGAGGTCGGGTCGATGGCCGTCACCGAGCAGATCGACGCGATCCGCGCACTCGGCGCCAGCCCGCTGAAGAAGCTCGTCTTGCCGCGGCTGCTCGCGAGCATCGTTGTGATGCCCGTGCTCGGCGCGTTCGCGCTCGTGCTGGGCTTCGGCGGGGCGATGCTGGTCTGCGCGACCGAGTTCGGCATCCCCGCCGGCTTCTTCCTGAGGACGGCGCTCGGCTCGGTCACGTTCAACGATTACTTCAGCGGGATGTACAAGACGCCCTTCTTCGGGGCGATCATCGCGCTCGTCGGGTGCCACTTCGGGCTGATCACGCGGGGCGGAACGGAGGGCGTCGGCCACGCGACCACGCGCACGGTGGTCGTGACGTCGATCACCATCCTGATCGCCGACTTCTTCCTGACCAAGATGTCCATCCTGCTCTTCCCGACCCGGTGAGCAGGGGCGGTCCGGGAGGCGCCCAGATGCCGCCGCCGACGTCGCAGCGAACGCTGGCCGGGCTCCTGCCGGCGCTGCTGGCCGGGGTGCTGTTCGGGGTGCCGTTCGGGGTGACTGCCTGCCAGGGGGACGCCGGGAGGGAGGGCGGGGTCGCGGAGGCGAGCGACGGCGGCGCCGCGCTCCCGGAGGGCACGCCGGCGCCGCGGCGGCCGACGCGGCACTACCACCTCCGCCGGACGGACGACGGGTGCGAGCTCTTCTGGATCGATGGGGATCTCGTCTCCGCGTCCCAGACTGTCGTGTGCCCGCCCGACCTCGAGGTGGGCGAGCGCCTCCGCCTGACCGGCAAGACTTGCCTCCGCGAGTCGGCGCAGACCCCCGCGCGCGCCGTGCCCGTCGTCTGCCCGCTGCCGCTCATGACGATGGAGAAGGCGGACAGGGCGCCGCCCGACGCCGGGGCGCCGCCCGACGCCGGCAAGCGAGACGGTGGGTAAGAGGCAGGCAAGCGGCGGGGCCATCGAGGGCACAAGCGCGCAGCCGACCACGTCCCTGGAGCATCGTAGTCCGGGGGGGTAGCGTCATGCGGCACGCGGATACCGTCGTGATCGGATCGGGCGCCGGCGGGCTCACTGCGGCGCTCGCGCTGGCGCGCGCGGGACAGAAGGTGATCGTCGTCGAGCAGCACTACCTGCCCGGCGGGTGGACGCACAGCTTCTCGCTGAACGGGTACCTGTTCAGCCCGGGAGTCCATTACATCGGCGGGCTCGGCCCGGGGGGCGCCGTGCGGCGGCTCTACGAGGGGCTCGGGCTCTCGGGAGATCTCGAGTTCTGCGAGCTCAACCCGGATGGGCTCGATCACCTGATCATCGGCGACGAGCGGCTCGACGTGCCCAAGGGCCTCGATCGGCTCATCGCCCGGCTCACGGCGCGGTTCCCGCACGAGGCCGCGGGGATAGCGCGGTATTTCCGTGTGCTGCGCGGGGTCAACGACGATCTCGGGCGGCTCGAGGCGGTGCTCGAGTTCCCGAGGGTGCTGCTCGCGCCGTTCAAGGTGCCGAGCCTCGTGCGCTGGGGCCTCCGCACCCAGGAAGATCTGCTGGACGCGACGATCCGTGATCCCCTGCTGCGCGCGTTCCTGTCGGCGCAGGGGGGCGATCACGGGCTCTCGCCGTCGCGCGTGGCGCTGCCGGTCCACGCGGGCATCGTCTGCCATTACATGGATGGCGGGTACTACCCGCGCGGGGGCGCGAAGCGGATCCCGCTCGCGATGATCAGGGCCCTTCGCCGGCTCGGCGGGCAGGTGCGGACGCGCGCGCGGGTGAAGCGCATCCTCGTCGAGCAAGGGAGAGCGGCCGGCGTCGAGCTGGAAGGGGGAGAGGTCCTGCGCGCGGCGAGCGTCGTCTCGAACGCGGACCCGGCGATCACCTATGGAGAGCTGCTGCCGCCCGAGCTGACCGCCCGCGAGCGCCGCAAGGTCCAGCGGATGGAGTACTCGGTCAGCCTGCTCAGCGTGTTCTGCGCGGTGGACATGGACCTCCGGTCGATGGGTTACGACTCAGGCAACTACTGGTGGTACCGCGGGCGAGACGTGGGGCGCCTCTACGAGCGCATGGAGCACCAGCTGCCGCGCGGGGCGGTGGACGGGCTGTTCCTGACCATCACGACGCTGAAGGACCCGGGCCACCCGACCCGGGGCGACCACCACACGATCGAGATGTTCACGTTCGTGCCCCACGGCCCCTTCACGCGCTGGGAAAAGACCCGCACGGGCGAGCGAGGGGCGGACTACGAGGCGTTCAAGGAGTCGATCGGAGATCAGATGATCGCGGCGGCGGAGAACGTCATCCCAGGCATCTCGCGCGCGCTCGTGTTCCGCTCGGTGGCGACGCCGCTGACCAACGACTTCTACTGCGCCACGTACCGCGGCGCCGCCTACGGCACCGCCAAGACGAGGTGGCAGCTCGGCCCGCTGTCGTTCTCCATCGGGACGAGGATCCCGGGGCTGTACCAGTGCGGGGCCAGCACGCTGAGCCACGGGGTGGCAGGCGCCGCGATGTCAGGCCTCATGGCCGCGCAGCGGATCACGGGCGCGGCGCGCGCGGAGGATCTGCTCGGGCCGGCCGACGGCTCGCTGCGGACCTACCCCGCCGATCGGCCGGAGGAGTGGCTGCACGAGCGGAGGAGGGCGAGCGCGGCGGCGCAGGCGGACACGGGAGACGAGATCCACGAGGGGACGTGAGCCGCGCTTGAGCCGCGCTGCCGCCCTATCGAGCGCTAACCGGCCGGCGTCCTGGACCGGAACGTGATCTGCACGAGCGGCATCACGTCGGGATCGTCCTGTGTCTCCCGCTCGAACTGGAGCACGTCGTAATAGCCGCACCGCGGCCTGCCAGGGTAATCGCGGCAGACCTCGGGCCGGGCCTCGTAGATGGTGCAGCCGCGGGTCGTGAGATCGAGGAAGCGGCAGACCCTGCCGAGCACCGGATCCGACTGCCGCCGGAGGATGCGCTCGTCGTTGTAGCGCTTCGTGAAGCGCTCCTCAGCGGCCTCGAGCGTGAGGCCGAAATGGCGGGCGAGCCGCCGCAGGTCGCGCGGCGTGACCTCGACCCGCTCGTAGATGGAGCAGCAGTAGGCCGGGCACTTCGAGCAATCGTAAGAGACGCGGGGCTTGGCCTTGAGGGTCGTCGTCATGGATCGTGGGGGACGTGCCTTCACTCGTTGAAGCCGAGCTGCTCCCGCGCCTCGCTCAGGCCGTCGCTCACGGCGAAGACGATGAGGTCGCGCGCCTCCGCGTTGCGCCCGATCCAGGTGACGCGGTCCTTGCCCGCGGCGGGCGGCGCGTTCGTGTTGCCGCCGGACCAGGCGATGCCCGTGAGGACGACGTTGATGTCGCCCACGGCGAGGAACGCGGCCCGGTTCCCCCAGCCGTTGATCGCGGTGTTCAACGTCGAGGCGCGGTTGCCGATCGAGCCGATGACGTCGGCGGCGAGCACGCTGATCTTCGGATCCACGCCGCCCGCCATCACCCGCTCGATGCGGCCGTGGTACTCGCGCAGGCGCCCGGCGTCCGCGCCCTGCGGCGACCACGACGGGACGAACGCCTTCAGGTAAGCCGCGAGCAGCGGCCAGAGATCGATCGGCGCCGTCCGCGAGAAGGCCGAGGCGTTGGTCTGGAGGATCTTGACGGCGCGGTGGATGAGGGCGAGCCGGACGTCCTCGCGCGGCGAGGTGACGAGCGCCTGGCCGAGGACGATCTTGGGCGGGCTCGTGGACGCCGGCACGCAGACGGCGCCGAGCGCGCCCGTCATGTAGACCTGCAGGCCGGGGAGGCCGTACGCCGCGCCGATGCCGCGCGCCAGATCGGTGATCTCGGCGTGCTGGGGCGGCAGCGGCGTCGCGCGGATCGAGTCGAGATCGAACGGCACCGCGGCGTCGAGCAGCGGGCCCGTCTTGAGCAGGAGCTCCCGGAACGCCGGGGTCATGAGCTCCGGCGCGAGGTGGGCGTCGAGGCGGGCCGCGCCGGCGGCGTTGCCCGCGCCGCCCATCGCGGCGTCGCGGCCGTCGAGCGCGTCGACCGTCGCGCGCGCGATCTTCGCGGCGCCGGCGCGGCCGCGGAGCTCCGCGACCGTCGCGACCGTCGAGAAGAGGTAGGGCTCGAAGCGGCCGGTGTTGAGCGCGCGGCGCGCGTCGGCGAGGGCGCGATCGAGCAGGGTGGTCGCCGCGGAGGCCTGCTCGGTGCGCTGGTAGTAGCGGGCCAGCGCGCCGAGGGCGAAGTCGTCCTTCGGCCACGTCTTGCGGGCCGTGAGCAGCGTGGCCTCGGCCTTCTTCGCGTCCCCCATCGCCTCGTAGATCTCGGCGAGCTCCGCGGTGCGGCGGCACTTCTGCTCGGGCGCCTCCGCGGCGTTGATGAGGAGGTTCTGCTGCTCGAGCGCGCGGGCGCCGTCGCCGGCGCGCTTGTAGAGCGAGACGAGGCGCTCGCGCGCGCTCACGTCGCCCGGCGAGCGCTTCAGGATCTCCTGGTACGCGAGCTCGGCGCGCTCCGCGTTCGGGAGGTGCTCGTCGTAGAGCTCGCCCAGGCGGAGGTAGATCGCGACCTGCTTCGCGGGCTCGGGCACGAGGCGCGCGAGGCGGATCCACGCCTGCTCGGCGCCGGCCCAGTCGCCCTCGCCGGCGCAGACGTCGGCGAACGCGGTCAGGGCCTCGACGTGATCGGGGTTCGCGTCGAGCGCGGCGGCGAGCGCGCGCTTCGCGGCCGCCGCGTCGCCGACGTCGGCGAGCGCCCGGCCGCGCAGGACCTCCATCTCGACCCGCTCCGCGGGATCCGTCACCGCCTCGAGGCGGCGCTCGAGGAGCGCGGCGAGCTCGGCGCGCGCCCCCTCGGCGATGTAGATGGCCCTGAGCCGCGAGAAGACGTCGGCGTACGACGGATCGACCGTGGCGACCGCCTCGAGGACGTCGCGCGCCCGCGCGACGTTCTGGACCTTGTCCTGCCAGAGCACGGCCGCGGCGTAGAGCGAGTGCGCGCGCCCCTCGGGGCCGACGCTCGCGCCCGCGGCAGACTCGAGCGCCGCGGCGGCGGCCGCCGGGTCGCCGCCGCGATCGAGCGCGTCGGCGAGATCGAGGTGCGCGACGAGGTAGTGCGGGACGAGCGTGATCGCGTGCCGGAAGAAGGCGACGGCGTCCTCGATCGAGCCCGCGAGCAGGGCGTCCCTGGCGGCGCGCACCGAGAGGGCCGCGGCCTCGGACGGGCGATCGGTGCGCTCGATGAGCTGGCGATCCGCCTCGATCGCGAGGGCGTGATCCGCCTTCGCGCGGGCCTGGGCGGCCATCTGGCGCAGCGCCCAGATGCCGCGGGGCTCGTTCCTGTACGCGATCTGGACCGGCTCGAGCGCCTCCTCCCACGGGAGCACGCGCAGGCGCAGCCGCGCCGACAGGAGCGCGTGGGCGATCGCCTCCGGGCCGTCGAGGACACGCGCGATCTCCAGGGCGATCGGCTCGAGCTCCTCGTCGCGGCCCTCGCTGATGAGGTACGAGGCGACCCGGCGGAGCGTCGGCAGGTGGTGCGGCGTCTCCTCCAGGATGGATCGGCGCCAGAGCAGGGCGCTGCCGGCGTCCTTGCGCCCGTGCTCGTCCAGCTCCGCGAGGCGCTCGTAGATGTCGAGGCGCTCCGCCGCGTCCGCCGCCTCGCGGGCGCGCGGGATCAGGGCGTCGACGAGCTCTCCTGTGCCGTGGCCCGCGACGGCCGCGCGGTAGAGGGCGATCGGCGCGAGCGCGTTGTCCCCGGCGGCGATCGCCTGGCGGGCGCACGCGGCGGCCTGCGCGAGGTCGCCGGCGCGCTCGTGGTCGAGGGCGGCCTCGAGCGCGAGGCGAGCGGCCTCGATGCCCGCGGCGGCGCGGTCGTCACCCGAGCGGCCGGCGTCGCCATCACCGCCTGCGTCGAGGGCGCGCAGGAGCTCGGCGGCGCGCTCGGCGCGCCAGGAGGCGCGGTCGGCGGGCGGCTCCGGCGCGAGCCGCTCGAAGAGCTCGCGCAGGCCGATGTCCTGGGGGCGCGAGCGGTGCGCCGTCTCGAGGAGCGACGCCGCGGCCGCGGGGTCGGCCTCGGCGACCAGGAGCGCCTCGCGGACGAGATCGTGGGCCCGCTCGAGGGGGTCGGCCGCGCCCTCGCGGCGGGTCCTGAGCCACTCGAGGAGGCCGTCGCGGTCCACCCGGGCGCGCGCGCTCCGCTCGCCGAGGTGGAGCGCGACGGGGAGCTTCGGATCGATCTGGGCGGCGCGCGAGAGCAGGCGCTCGCCCTCCTCGTTGTCGCCGCCGTCGAGCAGGCGGATCGCGGCCTCGGTGACGAGCACCGCGGCCCGCGGCCCCTCGTCGAGCGTGAGCGCGTGCTCCGCGAGGATGCGGGCCGCGCCGACGCCGCTCTCCTGCGCGGCGCGGGCGCGCGCGGCGCCCTCGTGCTGCGGGTCCGCGGCGCGGGCGCGATCGAGATCGCTCATCGCCGCGCGCTGATCGCCCGCGATCTCCGCGAGGACGGCGGCGGCGAGCGCGCTGTCGCGCTCGGACGCGACCTCGCGCAGCGACGCCACGGCCCTGGCGACGCGGGCGCCGCGATCGCCGTCGAGATCGAGCTCGAGCGCGAGCGCCCGGAAGAGCGGGCTCTCCGGCGCGGTGTCGCCGTACGTGACGACCGCGCGGGAGAAGGCGTCGCTCGCGTCGACGCCGCCCTCGGCGGGGACGGCCTCGCGCGAGAGCGCGCGGCCGAGGGCCGCGGCGGCGCGGGCCCTCGGGCCGCCGAGGGGGCGCACGCCCCTCGACGCGGGCGCGCCGTCCACGGAGGCCACCGCGGCGTCGCCGCCGGCGTCGCTCAGGGCGGCGCTCGCCGCGGCGCAGAGCGGCGCGAACTCGGGATCGTCGGCGAGGGCGTCGAGCCACGGGTCGATCTCGCCCGCGGCGCCGCCGGCGAGCGCCGAGAGGACGATGCGATCGGCCGGCGAGAAGGCGCCGCCGGCGTCGCCGGCGTCGAGCGTCGCGTCGCGCACCGCGGCGGCGTCGCCGAGCTCGATCGCCTGCGCCGCGAGGGCGCGGCGCGCCTGGCCGCCGTGCGAGCCGGCGGCGACGCTGCGGAGCGCGCCGAGCGACGCCGGGCGGGTCTCCTTGCGCGCGGCGCTCAGCGCGGCGGTGAGCCACGCGACGGCGGGCGCGAGCGAGGTGCCGCGCAGGGGATCGAGGGTCGCGAGGCCCTCGGCGAGGTCGCCGGCGCCGAGCAGGGCGCGGGCGCGGAGCAGCGCCTCGTACGGCGTGGCGGGGGCGGCGCGGCCGCGCGCCGGCCGCGGGGCGCCGCGGTGCGCTGCGACCTGAGCGCTCGCGGCGGCGAGCGGCGCGAGCTCGGGCGCCTCGGGGAGGCGGAACTTCGCGAGCACGGCGGAGGCCGCCGCGTCCGAGTCCGGCGCGGCGAGCGCCTCGCAGAAGCGCTGGACGTGCGCGCGGGGATCGGGGGGGTGCGTCCGCGCCGCGAGCTCGAAGCGTTTGTGGGCGCCCTCGGGATCCGCGAGCGGGATGCGGCAGAGCTCCGCGCCGAGCACGAGGTTGTGGCAGCGCGCGGCCGGCGTGCCCAGGACGCGGGTCTCGCTCTCCAGCGCCTCGAGCGCGGCGGGCAGATCTGCCTCGCGCATCAGGAGGCCGCGGAGCTGGCGGTGCGCGAAGATCAGGCTCGGGGCGAGATCCCGCGCCTCGGCGGCGATGGCGCGGGCGGTCGCGTCCTCCCCGGCCATCACGTAGAGCTCGGCGACGGGAAGCAGCGCGCGCGCCCGGGCCGCAGGGTCCTCGATGAGCTCTGCCTCGGAGCGGAGCCACGCCGCGCGCGCCGCCCACACGTCGCGCTGCTGCGACTGGACGAGGATCGCGCTCGCGTCCTGCTCGCCGTCGAACACCGAGGCGGGCGGCGGGATCGACGGCAGCGGCGGGAGGCTCTCCGGCGCGCGGGAAGGAGCCGATGACAACGGGCCCGAAGGAGGCGCCGACGGGACGCGTGCTGACGAAGACGGGCGCGGCGGCGACGACGACGGCACGCGCGACGACGACGGCACAAACGATGACGGCGACGGCACGAACGACGACGACGGCCGGACGTGGGACGCCGCGAACGGGCGCGGCGGCGACGACGACGGCACGAACGACGACGACGGGCGCGGCGGCGACGACGACGCGCGCGGCGATGAAGGCGGGCGCGGCGGCGCGAAGGCGACGCCGCTGTCGGGTCTCCGGGTCGCGACGCGCGTCTGCGCGAGATCGTCCTCGAGCTCTTCATCGGTCGGCTCGGCCGACCCGCTGAGCAGGCTGGACTCGTCGACGAGCTCGCCGGGATCGCTGTCGGCGGCGGGCTGATCCCAGCGGCTGGCGGAGGCGGACGACTGGCCGGTGTACGGCCGGGTCGTGGGCCCAGGCTCGTCGAGGGCGTTCGTCTCCTCGTCGTCGATGCCGTGCGTCTCCTCGTCGTCGAAGGCGTGCGCCTCCGCGAATCGGCCGCTGCTGGCGCCGCTGGGCGGCGCGAACTCGAACGGGGAGTCGCCGCCGTCGGGGATGGGCGTCGCGCGGTCGCCCGGCTCGGCGGTGTCCTCCTCGAACACAGGCTCCCGGCGCGCCGACGGCGGCGGCAGCGGGGGCGGCGGGGCGGCGGGCTGCGGGCGCGGCGCCGTGAACCTCGCGGACGGGGCCGGCGGCGGGATCTTCGGCGTCCGATCGCCGGGCGTGAGCTCCGCGCCGAGCGACGCCTTCACGTCGCCCGGCCTGCTGCCCGAGCGGGGCGGGGCGGCTGGGCGGGGCAGCGACGGGGGGCGCGGCGGCGGGATGGGCGCCGGGGGCCGGCGCGTCCCGTGCAACGCCGGCGCCGAGGTCACGACCCCGTCGTCGGCGTCATCGGCGCGCTGATCCTCGAACAGCATGTCGAGCAGCGCGTCGCTCTCTCCGGCGCTCTGCGCGGGCCTCGCGGGCACGGGCACGGGCTCGCGGGAGAACAGCTGCTTCAGGCCGCCTTCGCCGGCGCGCTCTCCCTCCTCGGCGCCGCGGATCGACTGGATGAGCTCTTCGGGGATCTTCGCGAGGAGCGTGGCCTCCTCGACGTCGCCCTCCGAGACCGCCGCGCCGTACATCGCCGGCGGGGGGACCGTGATCTTCTCCTGCGACGGCGCGCCCTCGTCGCCGCCGCCGCCAGAGGAGCTCTTGGATTGCGGATTCTTGCTCACCGGACCCCCATGCCGAGCTTCTTCCGGAGCTCGAGGTAGCTCTGCGAGAGGACGAACGCGACCAGCTGACGGGCCCGCTCGCTCTCGGCGACGACACCGCCGAGCTGCTCGCGCGGGGTATTGAGGATGTCCGAGAGGACCAGCGAGACGTCGCCGGCGGCGATGACGGCCATGCGGTCGATGCTCCTGCGCGCGGCCTGCGCCCAGCGGAGCGGGTCCTGCTGGCTCGAGACGATGCGCTGGCAGACGTCGGCGATGACCTTGCGGGTCGCGCGCGACATCTCCTTGTGGATGGCGCGCGAGACCTCGCCGAAGACGGCGTAGGGCGGCTGCGGGACCGCGAAGCCCGCCTCGATGCACGCGGCCGCGACGAGCGAGGCGACGGTGCTGTCGTCCCGCGTCCTGAGCGACGAGATGCCCCGGCGCAGCGCGAACGCCTCGCGCGCGATCGCCGAGCGCGAGGCGGCGTCGAGCGGCGTCGTGATCTCGGGGCCGAGCACGAGCGCCGGCAGCTGGCCGTAGACGCCGGTCGCGCCGCGAGGGCTGGGGCCGCCGACGTAGAGCTCGAAGTCCGTCTCGAAGCTGAGCGCGCCCATCCACTCGGCGACCGCCACGCGCAGGGGGTGGCCGCCGCGCGAGTCGATGCGGTCCTTCTTGCCGACGCCGAGCGACACGAGCGAGGGGCCGAGCGCCATGCAGATGGTCTCGGCCATCTTCGCGAACAGCTCGCCGACGGGCCCGGTGTCGAGCGGATCGGCGATGTCGGCCATGGCCTTGGCGTCGAGGGCGATCTGCGGCCGCGCCGGGACGCGGGCGTCGATCTTCCTGAGCTCCGCGGAGATGCCGTCGTCGATGCGGACGAGCGAGACGAGCGCGCCGAGCGTGGCCTGCCGGAGCGCCGCGTCCTGCCCCGCGCCGGCGATCTTCGCGAGGAGCGCGACCCGGTCCGCGTCGATCGGCTCGACCGCGAGCGCCTGGATCAGCGTCGCCTTGGCGCGGCCGAGCACGCGGGTGCGGAAGGCGGGCTCGTAGTCCGTCGTGAGGACGAGATCGATCGCCTCGCCGTCGTCCGGCGCCTCTTCGAGGAGCTTCGCGACGGCCCGCTCGGCGCGGCGCGGCGCGCGGAGCTGATCCCGGTAGATGGCCATCGCGAGGCGCGCCGCCTCGATCCGCCCCTCGGGGGTCTCGCGCTCGGCCATGAGCTCCTCGAGCAGGCGCGTCGCCTCGTCCCAGGAGCCGACCCGGGCGGCGACCCGGACGAGGCGCTCGCGGACGACGGGCGTCGACAGCCCGGCCCGGTGCAGGCCGATCAGCACCTCGAGCGCCCTGTCGTGCTCGCCGAGCTTCTCGTAGGCGTCGACGGCCGTGATCCCCGACATGAGGCGCTGCTCCCCCGGCGCCTTCGCGACGCGCGAGAGCTCGGCGTAGAAGGCGGCCGCCTGGCCGAGGTCGCCCTGCGCCTTCGAGATGTCGGCCGAGAGCGCCAGGGCGCCGATGTGATCCGGCTCGAGCAGCGTCACGTTCTCGAGCGCAGCGAGCGCGTCGTCGAGCCTGCCCTTCTTGCGGAGCACGCGCGCGCGCTCCCAGAACAGCTTGCAGAGCTCGAGGTCGTTGTCCGCCACGCCGAGCCGCCTCTCGATGATGTCGAGCAGCCGATCGTCCTCGTTGCGCGCGCGGACCCGGCGGAACAGCCGGTCGAAGGCGACGCCGCGCCGCGGGTCGCGCGCGAACGCGCGATCGAAGGCGATCTCCGCGTCGTCGTGGGCCTCGGTGTGCTGGAGGAGCAGGAGCCCAGCGCTCTCCCAGAACCCCGCGCCGCGCGCGTCGTCCTTGCAGAGCGCCCCGAGCTGCGCCGAGGCGAGCGCCGTCGACACGGGGTCGCGCAGCGCCTCGGACGTCGCGCGGACGCCCTCCCAGGCGGCGACGTCGTCGGGCCGCCGCTCGACGACCGCGCGGAACGCGGCGAGCGCGCGCTCGTGATCCCCGGCCGCGAAGTCCGACCAGCCCGCGAGGCCGAGCGCGGTGAGCTGCGCCTCCTCGCCGAGCGCGTCGCCGAGCCCGTGCAGCGCCGCGGCGCGGCGCCGCGGATCGCAGCCGGGGAGCGCGAGCTCGAGGTTGGCGAGCTGCGCGGGCGCGTGCTCGCCCGTGAGGAACGGCCGCGGCAGGTTCGGCTGATCGAGCGCGCCGACGATCGCGGCCGAGGCCTCCATCGCGGCGCGGGCCTCGCCCTCCATGTGCCGCGCGAGCGCGCTCCGCGCGGCGACCTCCGCCTCGCGGTCCTCGGCGCCGAGCGCGGCGCCGAGCCACTCGAGCTCGGCGTGCGGGCTCGGGTCGGCCGCGGCCCACGCCGCCGCGCGCGCCGCGGTGCGCGCGCGATCCTGGTCCAGGGTCCGCGCGAGGCGGAAGCGCTCGGCGTGCGCGATCGTCGCGGCGCCGTCGCCGCGCTCCTCGATGTAGTCGAGCGCGCGCTCGACGGCGCTCCGCTGCTCGAGGGCCGGCTGCCAGAGGAGGCGCCCGAGCGCGGCGGCCAGGGCGAGGTCGTCGCTCGCCTGCGACTCCAGCGCCTCGAGCGTCGCGAGCGCCTCGTCGGCGTCGCCGCCCTCGGCCGCGCCGACCTCGAGGCCGAACCGCGACAGCGCGAGCGCCGCCGGGTCCTCGCCCGCTTCGCCTGCGACCTCGAGGGCGCGGCGCCGGCTCTCCAGATCGCTCGCCTCGTGGCCGCGAAGGGCCCAGGTGAGCGCCGTCGCGCCGGCGCGCGGCGCCTTGCCGCGCGCCGCCTCGAGCTCCTCGACGGCGCGCCCGCGCTCGCCGGCGCGCCAGAGCAGGATCGCCGCCTCGATGTGCAGCGCCGCCGAGAGATCGGCGTCGTCGATCGCCGCGGCGCAGGCCGAGAGCGTCGCGGCCGCGGCGGTGGGGCTCCCGGCGCGCCGGTGGAGCTCGGCCAGGAACACCGCGACGACCTCGTCGTCCGCGGATCGCTCGAAGAGCGCGCGGAGCCGGCTCCGGGCGCGATCCAGATCGCCGCCGCGCGCGCTGCGCAGGGCAGCGACGAGCCACAGCCCGCGCGCGGTCTCCTCGCCCTCGACCTCGGCGAGCGCCTCGATGACCGTCGGCGAGCGCCGCGGGCCGGGGGCGCCGGGCTCGTCGCCGCGCTCGCGCCGGCTGCGGACGAGATCGACCGCGAAGGCGCCGAGCGCCCGCCCGAGCCACGCGTTCGGCGTGGCGCCGTCGTCGGCGCCGGCGTCGGCGAGCTCGGCGAAGGCGCCCTCGGCGCCGTCCGCGTCCCCCCGGAGGAGGCGGCTCCGGCCGATCTCGAACCACAGGCTCGCCTTCTCGGCCGGGTCGACGCCCGTCGAGAGCAGCCGCTTCGTCGACTCCTCGTACCAGGCCGCGTCGCCGCGGAGCGCCGCGAACGACCGGCCAAAGCGCGCGAGCACGCCCGGGTGGACGCCGGCCATGCCGGCCTGCGACAGGGCCGCCTTCGCCGCGCCGACGTCGTCCGTCCGCACCGCCCAGACGTAGGCTGCGAGGAGCAGCGCGCGCCCCCTCGCGTCGTCGCTGGCGTACGAGGCCGCCGTCGCCTCGAGCGAGGCCGCGAACGCGGACGGGTCCTGACCGTCTCCGAGGAGATCGATCTCCAGCGCGCGGGCCGGGATGCACTGCGGATCGGCCGCGAGCGCGCTCCGGAGCGCCGCGAGCGCGGCCTCGCGATCGCTCGCGAGCGCCGCCGCCTCGGCGACGCGGAGCCACAGGGCCGCGGCGCCGGGCCCGCTCGCGCCGCGCGCGATCTCCTGCTTGGCCAGGCTGGCGGCGGCCTCGGCCTCGCCGGCGGACTCGAGCGCGGCGATGCGCGCCCGGCCGAGCAGCGTCGACTGGGGCAGCCGCTCCGCGGCCCGCTCGAGGAGCGACGCGAAGCCGCCCGTCCCGGCCCGCTGCGTCAGCTCGGCGGCGCGGAGCCACGCGTCGGCCGCGTGCTCCGGCTTGCGCAGGGTCCGCGGGACGCCGTTGGCGTCGCCGCTCGCCTCGTCGTCGAGCGCGTCGGCGATGAGCTCCGCCTGCCCCTCGAGGGCGCGCGCGAGCGCGCCGAGGTCCTCCTCGCGCCGGGCGATGACCTCGAGCGCGAGCTGCGACCTGAAGCGCGCCCGACCCTCCAGCGCGGCGGCCGCGTCGAGCAGCTCGTAGGCGCGCTCCACGTTCTCTGTCGCCGCCGCGAGGTCGGCGAGCTCGATGAAGAGCAGCCCCTTCCACGTCGCGTCCGTCGCGAGCTCCGCGCGGGCCTCCAGCGCGCGCATCCGGCCGGCGAGGTCCCCTTCCTTGGCCGCGATGAGCTCGAGCTCGAGCCACGGGGTCGCGTCCTCCGGGTTGCTGAGCGCCGCCTCTTCGAGCGCCTCCTTGGCCGCCGCGAGGTTCTGCTCGTGGTCCTGGAGGTACGCCGCGCGCTCCCAGAACGAGCGCGCCCGCTCCTCGGGCGTGGCCGCGGCGCGCGTGAGCGCGTCGAGCAGCTTGCCGAGGTTCTTGATCGACTTGCGCCGCGTGAGGATGCGGACCAGCGCCTCGAGCGGCTCGCGGAACTGGGGATCCGCGTTGAACGCGGCGAGGTAGTCGCGCGCCGCCGTGGGCTCCTCGCCGAGCGCCTCCTCGAGCGCGCCGAGCTCGTGCAGCAAGAGC
This sequence comes from Sorangium sp. So ce117, assembly GCF_051524395.1. NCBI lineage: Bacteria > Pseudomonadati > Myxococcota > Polyangiales > Polyangiaceae > Sorangium > Sorangium sp. So ce117. The sequence goes on along the minus strand of NZ_CP150309.1, from coordinate 846,286 downwards.
GCCTGGAGCTGCCGCTCCGGTTGCTCGCCTTGCTCCGCGCGGAGCCGCGCGATCAAGGCCGTCATGCTCTCCGCCTGCCCCTCGGGTGCCTGAACCGTCATCTCGCTCGCGACGCCTCCGAACGGGGTCTCATCTGTGCGCACCGCATGACGATGGCGGAGAGTAGCGAACCGAACCTGACGGAGTAAAGCGCGCTGGGCAGGGAGCGGGCTCGAACAGCGTCGAGCGGCGTCGAGTGGGCAGCCTGGCCGCGCGCGCGGCGGGTCGAGCGGCGGACACGAATGTGCGCGCGCCCGCGCCCGGCGAGGAGATCCGCGGAGCACGCCGGTCGACCACGTACGCCGCCGGAACCGCCGGAAAACGAAGAACGGTGGGCGCGCTCGCGCGCGGCGCGACGCGCGCGAGCGGGCGGAGGTCGCTCGCTCGCGAGGAGGAGGCGGGGTTGCGGGGCTGAGGAGGAGGGAGCGCGAGTCGGCCGGGGCGCCCCGGTCGACCGAGCCGCCGGGGCACGCCTGGCCCGGCTGCCGGGCTAGGCCCTGCCCAGCACGGCGTCGAGCTTGTCGTTGACCTTCGACTCGACCATGCCCTTCATCGCCTTCAGCAGGAACGGGAGATCGATCTCCACATGGACCGCGGACGCCTCGACGCGAACGAGGCCCTTCGTCCCCTTCGCGGCGCCGCCCGGCGCCTCGAACCGGATGACGTCGCCATCCCATCGCCACTGGATGCCGAGCTTGTCTTCCATGCCCCACGCAAGCTCTTCCGCGCGCTTCCTGGCCTCGTCCTTGGTGAGCGCGTGCTGCCGACGGATGTCGATCGTCGCCATACGGTATCTCCACTCGTTCGCGTCCACGGCGACGCGCCGCGCGCGGTACGCTTTACTTACTCGATCCGACGCGCGATCCAAAAGCCGCGCGGCGTGTCGACCGGGCCGCTCACGCCCCCCTTGGGGAGGCTGAACAGCTCGTACTCCGGCGCGGGCTCGAGCACGCCGCGCGGGATGTAGCCGAGGTCGTCGGTCGACCCCTTGTCGCCCTTCTCGATGGCGGCCTTGAAGTCCGTCTTGGCCACCTCGGCGAGCTCCCTGGCGAGCGCCAGCGCGGCGTCCTTGGAGCGCGCGGTCGGCGCCGCGCCCTGCGCGCCGCGGTACTGGAGGAGCACGACGCCGAAGCGCACCTTCTTCGGCGCCTCGGCCGGCAGCGAGGGCGGCGCCTCTCCCGAGAGGAGCGTGACGCCCGCGTCGGATCGCCCCGCAGGCTCGGGGCCGCGCTCCTGGACGATGCCCTCGGCGCCGGCGTCGCTCCCCGCGTCGGCGTCGCCCGCCGCGGCCGTCGCAGGCGAGGCGGCGGCGTCGGCGGCGTCGGGGCCTGCGTCGGCGGGCGCGCTGGCCGCGTCGCGCCCCTTCGAGCCGCCGTGCGTGATGACGAACGCCAGCGCGCCCGCGAAGAAGAGCGTGTAGATGACCGCCGTCGAGCGCTGCATGAGCGGCAGCGCGTTAGCACAGGTGGAGGACGCTTGGCGAGGCCGCGATGGCGACACGCGCCGCCTGCCAGACGGCGTCGCCGCTCCGTTACCGTCCCCGCCCGTCCCCGCCCGTCCCCGCCCCCCTCCGTCCCCGGCCGCGCCGCGTCTGCGCGCTGTCCGCTTCCTACTTCCGGACGAAGCACGCGACATGCCCGAGGAAGTCGCCGATTTGAGGGCGCCCGGCAGAAGAGGCGATCCTAAGGACCACAACCCCTGCTAGTAAGGAGAGCGGATGTCGGGGCATCCCGGCCTTTCGGAGGCCGAACGAGCGTGGGGGCGCCTGCGAAGGCGCTCGCAGCGCCGGCATCGGGTCGGGAAGCATGATCAAGGTCGAGTGCGACGGGTGCAAATCGCCGTACCAGGTCGACGAGAAGCGTGTCCCCCCTGCGGGGCTCAGGATGCGCTGTCCGAAGTGCGGTACGAGCTTGCTGGTGACCAAGGGGGGCGCAAGCGCAGCGCCCGCGCCGACGCCTGTGCCCACCCCCCCGCCGCGGGCCGGGGCGGGAGGCCTTCAGCTCTCGGAGCGGAGCGCCCCGGCGGCGCCCGAGGACGCCGATCTGCCCATGGCGGCTCCGGAGGACATCGCATTCCCCGCGGTCGCGCCTCCCCGACGCCCCGGGCCGGCGGCGGCGCCGGTACCGACGCCGCCGCGCCGCGCGGCGCCCGCGGTGCCTGCGCCGCCCGCGCCGCCTCCTGAGCCGCCGGGTCCGGAGGTCTTCGGCGAGATCGGCTTGCCGGACGTCCCCGATCGCCCCGCCCCGTCCGATCGGCGAAACGCCAAGACGGTGCCGCAGCGGCGCGGCTTCGGAGAGATCGATCTCATGGTCGAGCTCCCGAACCCGACGGACGCCGAGGTGCAAGGGCTCAACCCGGACGATCTGCCGGTCGTCTACGGCAATGCGCCCGGGGCGCCGGTGGCGCTCCCGCCGCGATCGCGCGCGGAGTCCCGCACCGCCCCGGCGACGCCGACCGCGTTCGCCGGCACCGACCTGCCGGCGCGGGTCGAGCCGCTGCCTCCGAGCAGCCGGCGCACCCTCGGGTTCGGCGATCGAGAGTCGGCGCCGGGCGCACCCTCGGGGCCTGGTGCGCGGAACGCGGGGCTCGGCGGGCGAAACGCCGGGGCCACCACGCAGCCGCTCGGTCGCGGGCGCACCCGCGGCGCGGGGGACGCGCCCCCGCGCGTGGCCCCGGAGTACGATTTCGGAGACCTCGACGACGACGCGCCCCCGGCTCCTCCGGCGCGCTCCAGCAGCGGATCCATGTCGTTCGGCTTCGGCGAGCTCGAGCTGCCGCTCGAGGGCGACGGCGACGCCGAGCTGCCCGCAATGTCCGCGGGCGACCTGCCCATCGTCGCCGGCGATCTGCCGAGCTCGGCCCCGGCCGTCATCGGCATGCCCGCCCCGTTCTCGAACACGGGCCTGCCCACGCCGGCTTCCGCGCCGCTCCCCTCGCCGGCGCGCGCCGGGCTCCCGGCCGCGGCCCAGGCGGGCTTCCCTTCTCCGACCGCCGCGGGCTTCCCTGCCTCGGCCCCCGCGGGCTTCCCCTCGAAGTCCACCGGCCCCGCCCTCCCCTCGAAGGCCGCCGGCTCCGCCCTCCCCTCGAAGGCCACCGGTGCCGGCTCAGCTGCAGGACCGGGGACCATCGTCGGCGCCGAGCTCTTCGACGAGGCCCCGCCGGACTACGACGACTCGCGCGTGGGCGCCGCATTCCAGGCGCCCGGGCCGCGCCCCCTCCCGCCGCAGGCAGCGCCGGAGCCGCCCAGCAGCGGCGCCATGCCGCCCGTCGACTTCGGCGCCATACCCCCCGCCGACTTCCTCGCCGCGCCGCCCGCCGACGCCCGCGCCGCGTCCACCACCGGCTTCGGCGCCGCCGATTTCGGCGACGAGATCGCGCTCGGCGAGAGCGTCACGCAGCTCGCCCCCGGCGGCGCGCCCACCCCTTACGATCCGTCCGACCGCTCCGCGAACTTCACGCAATCGCCAGCGGACGCCGACGATCGGGGCATCGAGCTCAGCGAGCCGCACCCCAGCGTCGGGGACGAGGTCGACCTGACCGGCGCGGGCACCGAGATCGGCGACCTGAGCGCCGGTCCCGGCGCGCAGGCCGAGAAGCCCGCGGCGACCACGGAAGCGCCGCCGCAAAAGTCGAAGATCAAGCGCTACGTCGTGGCGGCGCTCGCGGTCGCCGCCGTCAGCGGCGGCGCGCTCGCGCTCGTCCCGGACGTCGGCGCCTTCGGCGTGAACCTCATCAGCGACCGGCTCAACGCCTTCGCGCACGAGGGGGCGCTCGCCGAGCTCCGCCAGCGGACCCAGACGGCCTTCGCCAAGGACACCGCGTCGGCCGCCAACGGAGCGCTGAACGACGCGAACGCCACGCGGGCCAATGCGCCGCGCCACCGGGCGACCATGGCCTACGCCGCGTACATCGCCTTCGCGCGGAGCATCCGCTTCGGGCACCGGACCGTCGACGACGCCTTCGGCAAGGAGATGCTCACGCTCGCGAGCTCCCATCCGGGCGACCTGCTCTCCATGGCCGTCGCGGCGCAGGCCGCGGCCAGCGGCGAGCTCCCGCGCGCGCGGCAGGCCGCGCAGGCGCTCGCCGCGCAGCTCAAGGACGACATCGATCTCGCCGTCCTCGCGGCCGAGATCGAGCTCGCCGCCAAGGACGCTCCCAAGGCGATCGCGGCGTGGCAGCACGCGAGCGGCCTCCAGAAGAGCGCGCGCACGCTCTACGGCCTGGCCCGCGCGCAGATCCTCGCCGGGGACGCCGCGGGCGCCGAGGCGAGCGCCCGCGGCGCGCTCGAGGCCTCGCCCGACCACGTCGGGGCTCGCACGCTGATCGCGTCGCTGCTCTGGCAGACCCCGGGCCGCGAGCAGGAGGCGCTCGATCTGCTCGGCAAGGTCACCGGCGACGGCCCGACCCGGGCCGCCGCGAGCGACCCCGAGATCGTCGACGCGTACACGCTGCTCGGCGCCATCCACCTCACGAGGTCGCGGATGAGCGCGGCGGAGCAGGCCTTCGCCGCCGCGGTGAAGCTCGACCCGCAGGCGGTGCGCGCCCTGATCGGCAACGGCGAGGTCCTCTACCGGTCGGGCCGCTACTCCGAGGCGCAGGCGCGCTTCGAGGCGGCGGCCCGGGCCAACGCCCAGAACCTCGCCGCGCAGCTCGGCAAGGCGAAGACGTGGCTGGCGCAGGAGCGCATGAAGGAGGCGAAGGACCTCCTGAAGGAGCTGCAGAAGACCCACGCGGCGGCCCCGCAGGTCGCTTACTGGCTCGGGCGCACCGAGCTCGCGCTCGGCAACAAGAAGGACGCGGAGCAGGCGTACCTCGACGCCGTGAAGTCGACGGAGAACCTCCCGGAGGTCGTCGACGCGTACGTGGCGCTGGCGTCGCTCCTGTCCAGCATGGGCCGCAACGAGGCGGCGGCGGAGAGGCTGTCGGAGGCGACGGCGAAGTTCCCGGACCTGCCCGCGCTGCACAAGGCCAAGGCGGAGGTCGCGCTCCAGACCGGGCGGTATGACGAGGCCCGGCAGGAGCTCGAGCTCGCGCTCGCGAAGGAGGACGACCTCGGCAGCCAGTTCAAGCTGGGCGTGGCGTACCGTCGCCTGCGCCGGTTCGAGGACGCCGCGAAGATCTTCGACAAGGTCACGGCGGCCGACAAGGACTACCCGGGCCTCGCGCTCGAGCGCGGGCTCCTGTTCGAGGAGACCGGCCAGAGCGAGCGCGCGCTGGAGATGTACGCCGACGCGCTCCGCAAGGCGCCGAACGACATCGACCTGAAGCTGCGCGTCGGCTCGACCCAGGTCATGGCGGGGCACGCGAGCCAGGCGGAGCCCATCCTGCGCGACGTGCTCAAGGACCGCGCGAACTCCGCCGAGGCGAACCACTTCCTCGGCCGCGCGCTCCTCGTGCGCGGCACGAACATGGCCGAGGCGCTGCGCTTCCTGGAGCGCGCCGCGGAGCTCGATCCGAACCGCGCCGAGTACCACCTCTACGTCGGCTGGGGCGCCAACGAGACGGCCCAGACCGCGCGCGCGGAGATGGCGCTGAGGCGCGCGCTGGAGCTCGACGCGGAGCTCGGCGACGCGTACTGGCAGCGCGGCGTGCTGCTGCAGAAGCAGGGGGCGAGCCGGGACGCGCTGGCGGATCTGAAGATCGCGCTGGAGAAGCGGCCGTCCCGCTACGAGGCCTACGCCACGATGGCGCTCTGCTACCAGGATCAGGGCAACTGGGCGGCCGCGGAGGAGGCGTGGCGCAAGGCGATCGCGGCCAACGACAAGGTCCCCGAGTGGCACTACCGCCTCGGCAAGATCTACGCGTCGCGTGGCAACCGGGCCGGGACCGCGAGCGAGATGGAGCAGGCGGTCACCCTGGGCGAGGCGCCGGACCGCTCGACCCCGCCGTGGCTGTTCGACGCGCACTTCCTCCTCGCCGAGGCGCTCCGCGCGGCGAACAACCGCGAGAAGGCCGTCCACCATTACCAGCGCTTCCTGGAGACGGCGCCGACCGACAACGCCTACCGGCGCGACGCGGAGCAGGCGCTGGAGGGCCTGGGAGCGGGCAAGGGGCGCTGAGGCCGAGCGAGCGCCCGGCGCTCGGCTATCCTGGCGGATGTCCCCCTCCGTCAACGCCCGCCTCGCGGTGCGCGCCGACATGCCCGAGGTGGCGCGCTTCGCCGCGCAGCTCGTCCGCCTGCACCACGCCCTCGATCCGCACCGCTTCATGTGCCTGGAGCCGATCGAGCCGGGCTACGAGCGATGGCTCACGAGCGAGCTCGCCAACCCCGACGCCGCGATCGTCGTCGCCGAGCGAACCGGCGCCGAGCCGGCGCTGGTCGGCTACGCCTACGGCCGCCGGGAGCCGCGCGACTGGAACAGCCTCCTCGACACCTGCGGCGCCCTCCACGACATCTATGTCGCCGAGCCCGCGCGCCGGCTGGGCGCGGGCGCGATCCTCCTCGGGGCCGTCATCGCGCGCCTCCAGGCCCTGGGCGCGCCGCGCATCGTGCTCCACACCGCGACGCAGAACGCCGCCGCGCAGCGCCTGTTCGAGCGGTTCGGCTTCCGTCGCACGATGATCGAGATGACGCTCGGGCTCGAGTGACCGCGGCGTCCGCTCCGCTATCGGCGCGCCGGCCGCTCCTCGATCCGAACATCCGAATCCGATGTCGCTCCCGGCGCGCTGGCCGAGGGCGATGAACTCATGAGCTTCGGCCTCCCCGGCGCGATCCCGAGGGCTCCGCGGCCGTCTGGACCCACACCATCGTGTCGCGCGGCTCGCCCGCGGGCGTCAGGGCGTTCGCCTCGAGCGTCGTCACATGCCGGTACCCGAGCCGCCGGGGCACGGCGGCGCTCGCGGTGTTCCGCGGATCGCAGCGGATCTCGACGCGGCTCACGCCGAGCTCCTCGAGCGCGACCCGGGTCAAGCCTGCCACCACCTCGGTCGCGTAACCGCAGCGCGTCGCGGTTTCCCGGAGCCAGTAGCCGATCTCGATCGCGCCCGGGCCGATCCGGGGATGGAGCCCCGTACCCCCGAGCACGGCGCGCTCGTCGCGCGTGAAGATGCCATAATGAAAGTCGCGTCCTGCCGTGAAGTCGTCCCGGAACTTCTCCAGGAGCGCCGCGGTCGCCTCCACGGAAGAAGGCTCGTGCACGGCCCACGGCATCCAGGGCCGCAGGTGCGCAAGGCTTGTGTCGATCGCCTCCCTGATCAGAGGTGCATCCTCGGGCCGCCACGCTCGCAGCGTCAGCCGAGCGGTCAGGATGCGGTCCGGCGGGCGCTCACCTGTCATCGCGTCGCTCCATGCCTGTCGCCGTCATGCGCTTGACGACGGTAATGCTGTCTTGCCCAGGCCATCGGCCCACGCGACGGTCACGTCCCGAGCCATGCGAGCCATGAAGTGCTCGGGCGTCGAGGAGAGCAGGCGTCACGGCACGCACCTTACAACGAAGACAGCCCTCGCACATCCGGTCAATCCCCGGCCTCCGCAGCGATCATCGCCGCTGCACGCCGGTCCACACACCTCTTGCCGAGGACATCGACGCTACCGCGGAGCGCCTTGACATGTCCGTCATAGCAGACTATTGTCCGCCATAGAAGAGTAAGGCGGAAAACATCAGCGCGCCCTCCCGGCACACCGGGAGGAGGTCCACGTCCACGCCCGCGCGTGGACGACGGATGACCGCTCGAGCAGAGGTGCCATTGGCTGAGGTGGCGCGGGCTGCGAACCATGACACGAGGAGGAAGGATGAAGATCTGAGCACGCCTCATCCCGACGGACGCGACGTCTACCGGGTACTCGACAGGGGCCGACCATCCATCAGCAGAGGCCTTCCCACGCCCCACGCCGGATTCACTGCTGCTTCAGCAACACATCACCAGCAATCCCTGCTCCCGTCGCAGCAAGCGCGCGGTCAGCGCGGACGATTGTGATCCGTTCCTGCAGTTCCTGCAATAAAGCCCTGGCACGCTCCCTGCTCTTTGCCACGACGACGGCCCGTGAGCGGAGCGCCCCTTCTGCCTGAGAGCAGGAGAGCTCTTCGCGTGGCGCACGCCATCAAGGAGAACAGGATGACGAAGCTGCGACTCTACAGCGCGAAGGCGTGCCCCTTCGCCCACCGCACCAGGCTCGTTTTGCAGGAGAAGGCGATCGACTTCGAGCTGACCGAGGTCGATCTGCAGAACAAGCCGCGGGCGTTCGTCGACGCCTCGCTTTACGGCAAGGTCCCGGCGATCGAGCACGAGGGCCACCGCATCTGGGAGTCGGCGATCATCAATGAGTACCTCGACGAGGTGTTCCCCGAGCCACGGCTCCTGCCCAGGGAGCCGGGCAGGCGCGCCCTGGCGAGGATCTGGATCGATCACGCGAACACGCGCCTCGTACCGGCGTTCACCCAGCTGCTCAGGGCCGAGACGCGAGACCAGGAGGCGGAGGGGCGCAAGGCGCTCGGCGAGGTGCTCGCGTTCATCGAGCGGGAGGCGCTGGCGAGGTCGTCGGGCCAGGGGCCCTACTGGCTCGGCGCCGAGATCAGCCTCGTCGATCTCTCCTTCTACCCATGGTTCGAGCGGCTGCCGGCGGTCGGCCGCCTCCGCGACTTCTCCATCCCCGCGGAGCTCACGCGGCTCCGGGCGTGGATCGAGGCCGTGCAGGCGCGCCCCGCGGTCCGCGCCATCCAGAATCCGGTCGAGTTCTATGTGGAGCGCTTCGCGAAATTCGTGAAGCCGGCGGCGACGACGGCGGCCTGAGCAGCGCCGAGGGACAAGGGACATCATGTTGAGACTCTGGGGTCACAAGAATTCTTCGAACGTGCAAAAGGTCCTCTGGGCGCTCGACGAGCTCAAGCTCGATTTCGAGCGCATCGACGCCGGCGGACCGTTCGGTCGCGTCAAGGACGCCGACTATCTCACCCTCAACCCGAACGGGCTGGTCCCGACGCTCGAGGACGGCCCGCTGGTGCTCTGGGAGTCGCACGCGATCGTGCGTTATCTGTTCTCGCGCTACGGGTCGCCGCCGCTCCAGCCGAGCGATCTCGCCGACAGGGCGCGCGCCGACGCCTGGACCGACTGGCAGTTCGGGACCCTGTGGCCCCCGATCCGGACGCTCCTCGTGCAGCTCGTTCGCACGCCCGAAGAGCGCCGCGATCAGGGCGCGATCGAGGCCGCGCGCAAGTCGGCGCTCGCCGCGCTCGGGATCCTCGACAAGCAGCTGTCACGGCACCCGTGGGTCGCGGGAGAGTACTTCACGTTCGCCGATATCCCCCTCGGTGTCGCGGCGCAGCGGTGGTACAACCTGCCGGCCGAGCGGCCCGCGCTGCAGCACGTCGACGCGTGGTACGGCCGCATCAAGCGCCGGCCTGGATTCGAGCGGTGGGTGGATCTGCCCCTGGGATGAGAGCGGGGCGCATCTTCGTGCGCTACGGGCTCATCCGCAGAGTGAAGCTCGCTGCGGCGTAATTTCGCTCGGTCGCCCGCTCCGCCCTCTCGTGATCCACCTCGCCGCTCCCGGACGGCCCCTCAGAACATCGGCAGCTCGGTGTCCAGCCCGAGGAGCACACGGCCCTGGACCTCGCGCGTGTGCGGGGCGACGAGGGCGTGCTGCGTGACGGCGTGAACGTCGCGGAAGCTGCGCTGAAGAGGGCTCTCCGCGTAGAGCGCCGTGGCGCCGCCCGCCGTGTACGCCAGATCGACGGCGCGCGCCGCGCCGAGGGCGGCGTTCGTCGCGGCGAGCCGGACGCGCGCCCGCTCCCGCAGCGAGATCGGCCTTCCAGAGACCGCGGCGTCCCAGACGGCGCCGACGGCCTCGAAGAGGTAGGCCCTGGCCGCGCCCAGCGTGGCCTCGGCCTCGGCCACGGCGAGCGCCGTCGAGGGCCGCGTCGCGAGCGACGTCGTCATGCCGCTCGGCCGCTTGGTCGCCGCGAGCCGGACCAGCTCATCGATGGCCGCGCGCGCCATCCCGAGCGCGGTCGTCGCGACCGCGCTCGCGAGGAAGCCGAAGAGCGGGAACACGAAGAGAGGCCCTGGATGCGTCGGAGCCGTCATCGGGAGTCGGATGCACCGGCTGCTCGGCACGAAGACGTCCACGACCGCGAAATCGTGGCTCCCGGTGCCGGCGAGGCCGGAGACGCTCCACGTATCCAGGATCTCGCACTCCGAGGCGCGGAACATCGGCACGACGGCCTCGGGGACGCCCCCGGGCAGCAGGCGCGGGGCCATCCCGTCGAAGACCACCGCGGTGCCGCCCAGCCAGTCGCAATGATGACAGGCGCTCGCCATCGCCCACCTCCCGGCGACCCGATATCCTCCCTCGACCTCGACGGCGCGCCCGCTCGGCGCGAAGACGCCGGCGGTCACGACATCCGGGCTCGCATGCATCTCTTTGCCCCCCTCCGCCGGGATGTACGCTTCGAACGCGCCGGTCGTGCCGCAGATCATGGCGCACCACCCTGCCGCGCCGTCGGCGCGCGAGAGCTCCTCGATGACCTGCAGCGCCGTGAGGGGGTCGGCCTCGAGCCCGCCCAGCGCGCGCGGACGACACATGCGGAAGATGCCCGACTCCCGGAGCGCCCTCGCGACCGGATCGGGCAAACGGCGCTCGCGCTCTCCCCGCTGGGCGTGCTCCTGGACGAGCGGGACGAGGCTTCGCGCCGCGTCGAGGAGCGACGCGGGGGCGGCAGAGGACATCGTGGTCATGGTGCTCGACTCACCCCTTCCTTGGCGGCTGCGCATAGCGCACTTCTTCAGCGTAGTACTCGGGGAACCCGACGATCTCCTGGAGCGCCGCGAAGCTCATCCGCGGGTCGGGGTGCCGGCCGGCGCGCAGGGCCGCGAGCGCCTCGCGCATGGCGGCGGCGGCGACCGAGAGCAGGGTGAGCGGATAGGCCGCGATCTTGTAGCCGATGGCCTCTAGCTCGGCCGGCGGGAGCACCGGTGTCCTGCCGTGATCCACCATGTTGGCCATGGTCGGCACGCGCACCTCGCGGCAGAACGTTCGCATCTCCTCGACGCTCTCGGGCGCCTCGAGGAACACGATGTCTGCCCCGAGGTCGGCGAACGCCCGCGCGCGGGCCAGCGCCTCGTCGAAGCCGTGCGTCTGGCGGGCGTCGGTGCGGGCCATGATGAGCACGCCCGCGCCCTCGTCGCGCGCGTCCACGGCGGCCTGGACGCGGGTGAACGCCTCGTCGCGGGGCACGACCTGCTTGCCGCGCGTGTGGCCGCAGCGCTTGGGAGCGACCTGGTCCTCGATCATGACGCAGGCCAGCCCGGCCTGCGCATAACCGCGCACCGTGCGCTTCACGTTCATCGCATTGCCGTAGCCCGTGTCGCCGTCGCCGAGCACCGGAATCGACACGGCGCCGCAGATCGCCCGCGCCTGATCGACCATCTCACCATACGAGATGAGCCCCGTGTCGGGCGCGCCGAGGCGCGCGGCGGAGACCGCGAAGCCGCTCATGAACGAGAGCGAGAAGCCGGCTTGCTCGATCAGCCGCGCCGACAGCGCGTCGAAGCAGCAAGGCATGACGAGGAGGCCGGGCGAGGCGAGCAGATCGCGGAGCTTCTGAGCGGAGGACACGGCGGGGACGATACCGCGATCGGCTGCCCGTGAGGCAAGCGCGAAGGGCCGAGAGGCGCCGCGCGCCGCCGCGCGCCGCGGCGCGCCCAACCAACGCCCGCACACGCAAGAGGGAGGGACGTGGGCGCGCGGCGGCGTGCGTTCCTGTTGCGGGCCCCCGGCGGCCGGGGGCAGGATGGGCCCCGCGATGATTCCGCACAGGAGAGGGGCATGAGCACGGTTTCGGTGAAGGAGATCGCGATCGACGGCCGCCCTGCCAGCGTCCACGTGGGCGGGCAGGGCGAGCCGCTGCTGCTGGTGCACGGCGCCTGGGGCGGGGCGTCGATGCACTGGGCGCCTGTCTGGGAGCGATTGGCGGAGCGCTTCCAGGTGATCGCGCCCGATCTGCCCGGCATCGGGCGCACGGACGCCCCAGGGCTCGGCTCCCTGGACGCCTATGCGCGCTGGCTGGAGCGGCTCCTGGACGAGCTGGGTGTCTCCAGCGCGTGGTGCGTCGGCAACTCCTTCGGAGTCTCGGTCGTATCGAGCTTCGCTACCCTGTTCGCGGCGCGCTGCCGAGGGCTCGTGTTCGTCAACGGCGTTCCCATCCCCCCGCTGCCGCGCCTCGTCGGCTGGCTCGGAGCGCGGCCGCTGCCCCGCCGGGTGCTGCGCGCGTTGATGCGGAAGCAGACCTATAGCCCCGGGGTCCTGAGCCGCGCCTACGCCGATCCCGGCCGCGCCCCGGCTGCCCTGCGGGAGGTCCTGGAGAGCGCCAATCCACCTCAGCTGGAGGCGGTGCTCGACGCCGCCATCCAAGGAGGTATCCGGGCCCCGCTCAGCCTGAATCCCCTCCTCGTCTGGGGCGAGGCGGACCAGCTCCTCGGCAACAGCGCGGACGACGCGAAGAAGCTTCACGCTTCGCTGCCGGGGTCGCAGCTCACCTTCATCCCGGCAACAGGGCACATGCCGCAGGTGGAGAACCCCGAGGCGTTCGTCGACGCGGTGTCGCGGTTCATCGAGGCGCGCGCGATCGCCGCCCGTCCGCGCGGCTTCGGCGGCCAGGCCAGCCCGGGCATATGAGCGCCTGGGGTGCGCGGGCGCATCGCCCTCAGGGCATCGTGGTGACCCGAGCCCGCTTTCCGAGCTGGACCGCGCCGTAGAGGAGATAGAGCCCGGCGAGCCCGACGAGCACGTAGATGATGCGGCTGAGCGCGCTGAGCCTGCCGAAGAGCCCGGCGACCACGTCGAACTCGAACAGCCCAACGAACGCCCAGTTAAGGGCGCCGATCACGACGAGCGCGATCGCCGCCCACATCAGCCCTGAGATCCCACGGTTGACCTGCTCCATAACCCCGGCAGAAGCACGCGCCGCGCCGCGCGATGCGTGCACCGCGCGCCCGCTGCGGCGCGACAGCGCGTCGCGCCGACGCCGCCGGCTCGCCTCGCCGTGCTGACGCCGCCGGCTCGCCGCGCCCGTCAGGCCGCGGCGCTCACGCCGGCGTGACGTCGAGCAGGGAGGGCAGGATCGCGCCGGAGCCGCCGGTGAACACGACGTCGCAGAGGCCGGAGATCGCGCTCGGCTCGACGTTGACCTCGGCGATGAGGGCGCCGTGGCGCTTGGCCATGGGGACGAAGCCGGCGGCGGGATACACAACGGCCGACGTACCGACGACGAGCAGGAGATCGCAGCCCTCGACGCCGGCGGCCGCCGCGGCGAGATCGCTCTCCTGGAGGGCCTCGCCGAACCAGACAACGTGCGGGCGAAGGACGCCGCCGCAGCCGCAGCGCGGCAGCTCCGCCGCCGTGAAGCGGCGGGCAGGGGCCTCCGGATCGGGGGAGCCGCTGCCCGCGAAGGCGGGCGTGATGGGCACGTCGCGGTTCTCGGTCACGCTCCCGCACGAGAGACAGCGCACCTGCCACAGCGAGCCGTGGAGGCGCACGGGGCTCCTGGAGCCGGCCTGCTCGTGCAGGCCGTCGATGTTCTGGGTGATCAGGGTGAAGACCCTGCCGGCCTCCCGCCACCGCGCCTCCAGCTGCGCCAGCGCGTGATGACCCGGGTTCGGCGCGCAGCCGAGGGCGCGCTCCCGGCGGTGATTGTAGAACTCCCAGACGAGGCCCGGATCGCGCCGCCACGCCTCGGGCGACGCGAGGCTCGTCGCCTCGTAACGCCGCCACAGCCCCCCAGCGCCGCGGAACGTGGGGATACCCGACTCCGCCGAGACGCCTGCGCCGGTCAGGACGGCGATCTTCCTGGCGCGGCACAGGGTGGACTGGAAGCGCTCGCGGCTCGTTTCGCTCATCACGGACCCCCTGAGGATAGATCGAGAGGGAGGCGGGCGGAGGACCCGACCCGAGCTCCCGTCGATTTCGGGTGTAAGCCGGCCGAGACGACCGCGTTTCCCTGGCACTCGGACGCGCCGAGCCCCGCCACAGCGGGCCCCGGCCGCGAGAGCCCCTTCGTCGGCTCGCCGGACGACCGGCGACACGCGGCGTTCACGCAGCGAAAGCGGCGAAGGGCCCGTCTCGCCCGTGGAAAACGCACCATGGGGCAGCCGCGCGTGCGGCCCCCGCAAGGACCTGTGTGTGGCGATCGGCGATGGCCGACCCACGAGAACGTACAGCAGGGATCCGCCCTCGCGATCCCCTTCAAGGAGGACACCTCAATGCGCACCCGGCCCCTCGATCTCGTCGCCCCCGCCCTCGTCACCGCGCTGCTCATCGGCTGCGGTGGCTCCACGCCTGCCCCCACGGCTGCGACCGCATCGGCCGCGCCGACCGAGGCCCCCGCCGGGCGAGCCACGCAGCCGGAGTTCGACGCGGCGCAAGACGAGGGCAGCGCGTCCGACGCCAAGCGCGAGGAAGCCGCGGCGAGCGACCCTGGCGCCGCGCCCGCCGCGGAGGCCGCGCCGCCGCCGGCCCCGCCCGTGGCGGCCGCCCCTGTGGCGCCCTCGCCGGCCTCGCCGGGGCCCGCGCAGTCGCGGGCGACCAAGGCGGGCGCCGCGCCCGGAGCGGACGCGCGCGTCCGCGTGACGGCGGGCGGCGCGCCCGCGCCCAAGAAGGCGCCCGCCCCGGCGGCGACCGCCGTGGCGCGCCCCGCGGCCCCGCCCCCGGCCGTCGCCGTCACCGCGCCCGAGCCCCAGGGCAGCGAGACGTACCGGGACTACGGCGTCAACCCGGTCGAGGACCCCGCGAAGGACCGGCTCTCGACGTTCGCGATCGACGTGGACACGGCCTCTTACGCCATCGCGCGCCGCAAGATCATGGATGGCGCGCTGCCCCCGTACCAGGCCGTGCGCGCCGAGGAGTTCCTCAACTACTTCGATTACGGCTACGCGTCGCCCGCGACAGGCCCGTTCGCCGTGCACCTCGCGGCCGCGCCCTCGCCGTTCACGTCGGGCCACCACCTCGTGCGCGTGGCGGTCCAGGGCAAGCGCGTGCCGGTCAAGGAGCGGACCCCGGTGCACCTCGTGTACCTCGTCGACACCAGCGGTTCGATGCAGTCGCCGGACAAGATCGAGCTCGCGAAGAAGAGCCTGAAGATGCTCACCGACACCCTCAAGCCGGGGGACACCGTCGCGCTCTGCACCTATGCGGGCAGCGTGCGAGAGGTGCTCGCGCCGACCGGCATCGAGAGCAAGGGGAAGATCCTCGCGGCCCTCGCCGACCTCACCGCGGGCGGCTCCACCGCCATGTCGAGCGGCATCGATCTCGCGTACAGCCTGGCCGAGCGGACGCTCGTGAAGGGGCACGTCAACCGCGTCATCGTGCTCTCCGACGGAGACGCGAACGTCGGCCCGACCTCCCACGACGAGATCCTGAAGACCATCAAGCGCGCGAGGGACAAGGGGATCACGCTGTCCACCGTCGGCTTCGGCCAGGGCAACTACAAGGATCTCATGATGGAGCAGCTCGCCAACCAGGGCGACGGCAACTACGCCTATATCGACAGCGAGGCGCAGGCGCGGCGGGTCTTCTCCGAGCAGGTCGGCGGGATGCTCCAGGTCATCGCCCGCGACGTGAAGATCCAGGTCGAGTTCGACCCGAGCTTCGTCAAGAGCTACCGGCTCATCGGCTACGAGAACCGCGACGTGGCCGACCGGGACTTCCGGAACGACAAGGTGGACGCCGGCGAGATCGGCGCAGGGCACAGCGTGACGGCCATCTACGACGTCGAGCTCAAGGCCACCGCGCCGAAGGGCGAGGGCGCGGCGCCGGTCGTCGTGCGCCTCCGCCACAAGGCGCCGCTCGGCTCGAACACGGCCGAGGAGACGCTGGTCAAGATGGCCCCGGGCGCCATCGCCCCCACCTTCGACGCGGCCCCGGCCGACTTCCGCTTCGCGTCCGCGGTGGCGGGGTTCGCGGAGGTCCTGCGCCACAGCCCGCACGCGCGCTCCTGGAGGCTCGCCGACATCGAGAAGATCGCGAGGGCCGCCGCGTCCAGCAAGGGCGATCAGCAGGAGTTCATCGGCGTCATCCGCCGCGCCGGCGCGCTCGCCAATGGCAAGACGGACGCCGTGGCCGTGAACGCCGACTGACGCGCGCGCGGCCTCGTTCGTGGTATGCGGCGGTGATGGGATTGCTCGCGATCTGCGGCTCGATCACCGCCGATCTCATCGGCTACGGCCCGCGGCTGCCGCGCCCCGGCGAGTCGGTGCTGGGCCGCCGCTTCCTCGTCGCGCCGGGCGGCAAGGGCGCGAACCAGGCGGTCGCGGCGGCGCGCTCCGGGGCGCGCGTGCGGCTCGCGGGCGCGCGCGGCGACGACGCCCACGGCGAGCTCTGCGCGGCCGCGCTCGCCGCCGACGGGGTGGAGCTCTCCGCCGTGGCGGTCCACCGCGGCGCGACGACGGGCGTGGCCCTGATCTGCGTCGACGAGGCCGGAGAGAACCAGATCCTCGCGATCCCCGGCGCCAACGCGCTCGTGACGCCGCCCTCGCCGTGCGGGGCCTCGGTCTGGCTCTGCCAGGGCGAGATCCCGGCGGCGGCGATCGACGGCGTGCTCGCGGCAGCGCGGGCCGACGGCGCGCTGTCGATCTGCAATCCGTCGCCCGTCAACGCCATCGATCCCGAGCTCGTCGGCCGGTTCGATCTCGCCGTGGTCAACGAGATCGAGCACGAGGCGCTGCGCGGTCACCTGCCGGAGCGCGTGGTGCTCACGCGCGGCGCGCGCGGCGCGGTGCTGCTGCCGTCGGGCGAGGAGCTCCCCGCCCTGCCGGCCCGCGCCGTCGACACGACGGGCGCCGGGGACGCCCTCACGGGCGTGCTCGCCGGCGGGCTCGCCTCCGGGATGGCGATCGAGGCCACACTCCGGTTCGCGATCGCGGCGGCGGGCATCTCGGTCGAGCGCGAGGGGTGTCAGACATCGTATCCGACGCGCGCCGAGGTCGAGCGCCGCCTCCAGCGCGCCACGGCTCCGTGACGGCCTCTCCTCCCGGCGTCACAGGGCACCTCGCCCATCACGCCCCCCTCGCGGTGAGCGCCGCGCCTCCAAGACATGACCCTGCACCTCGCCTGCAAGGGCGGCTATCCTGGCGGCATGACGAACTTTCGCGGGCCTGCGATAGCAGCGCTCGTCAGCCTCTCGGCCTGCAGTGTCCAGGAGCGCAACTTCGCGGGCGCGGGCGGGTCGGGCGGCGGTGATGGCGCCGGGACGACCGAACCTTCCAGCGCGAGCGCCGGCACGAGCGCGAGCACCGGCACGAGCGCGAGCGCCGGCACGAGCGCGAGCGCCGGCACGAGCGCGATGACCGGCACGAGCACGACGACCGGCTGCACGCAGGTCGAGGATTGCTTCAATGGCGGCGACGACGACTGCGACGACGCCGTCGACTGCGCGGACTCGGACTGCGCGGAGGGCGCGGTCTGCCTGACGGCACCCACGAACTTCGAGCTCGGCGTCGTCGTGGACGCGACCGAGCCGTGCCCTGACGGGTTCACCGCGAAGGAGACGCTCCTCTTCCGCGGCCTCTCCGGCAGCGGCTGCGAGGGCTGCGGCTGCACGCCGAACCCCACCGACTGCGCGGCGGATCTCTACCTCTACGCCGACGAGTCGCAGTGCGAGGCCGACGAGGCCGGGACGCGCGGCACGCTCGCGAAGCGGGTCGGGTTCACGTGCGACTCGAAGCCGATCAACAACGGGTTCGTCGACTGGGGCGGCGTGCGCGCGGGCCTCTTCGACGTGATCCAGAGCTGCACCGCGACCGGCACGGCGATCCCCGCGCCGGCGACGTGGAAGGAGTCCAGGAAGCTCTGCCACGCGACCGCCGGCGCGGGCTGCCGCGCCGGCGAGGCCTGCGTCCCGAGGCAGGCCTCGCCGGCGACGCAATGCGCGCTCGTGTCCGGCAGCGCCACCTGCAGCGGCTATGCGCGGCGCGAGAGCGACTGGTTCCGGGGGTACAACGACACCCGGACGTGCTCGTCGTGCTCGTGCACCGCGAGCGGCGGCGACTGCAACTACGTGCGCGTCGAGCTCGGCAACGACTACAGCTGCTTCGATCACGCCCAGATCTCGCAGGGCGGGCGGTACTGCGGGTACGCCTACTCGCCCCCGGCTCACCTCGTCGGCACGCCGACCAGCTCCACCTGCACCGCGCGCACGAACCTCAGCGGCTCGCTGGATCCCACGGGGCAGTCGACGCTCTGCTGCGTCGAGTAGCGGATGCTCGTGCCGCGCGCTCGCAGGCAGCTCCTCGCCGCGCTCTCGGCCGCCGCCGCGGCCGGCGCGCTCGCGGTGGCCGGCTGCGCCGAGCCCGCCGCGGTCCGCGCCGCGCCGGCCACGCAGCGCAGCGCGGCGTCGACCGGCGCCGGCGCCGGCGACGCGTCCTCGCCCGCGGGCCCCCCGGCGGCGCCGGCGGCGGGCCCCGAGCGCCGGGCCAGCCTCCAGTACCACCTCGACGATCGCGCGTTCCCCTCGCCGCTCATCGACGCCGTCGTGGCGGGCCAGCCGGCCGTGATGATCGTCGACACCGGCGCCTCCCACCACGTCCTCGCCCGCTGGCTCGCCGACGAGCTCGCGCTGCCCCTCTCGACCGCGGGCGACGTCGCCGTCGACCACGCGGGCAGGCCCCTCGCGGTGTCCCGCCTCGAGGACGCGAGCCTCGCGCTCTCCGGGTGGGGCCGGGTCGAGGTCTCCGCGCTGCTCGTCGTCCGCATGCCCGACGTCCTGCAGCGCATCGGCATCGGCGGCGTCGTCGCGCCTCAGGAGCTGGCGGGGCCGGGCCGCGCCGTCGTGCTCGACCTGCGCGAGGGCCGGATGACCGAAGCTCCGCGCGACGAGGCCGCACGCGCGCTCCGGGCGCGGTTCGGCGAGGCCGCCATCGTGGAGCTCGCCCGTTGCGGCGGCCCGAACCAGGGCAGCGAGCTGACCGCCAGGGCAAGCGTCGAGGGGATCGACGTCACGCTGAAGATCGACTCGGGGGCGTCACAGAGCTCGCTCTTCGCCGTCTCCCCCGCGGGGAAGCGGCTGTCGCGCCGGGCGACCGGCAACAGGAGCGCCTACGCCGCCTCAGGCAGGCACACCGTTCCCGTCCTTTCGGGCGCTCGCCTCCGGATGGCGGGGTTCGACGCCGCCGCGGAGTTCGATCTTCTGCCCGGCGAGCGGCGGGCGACCTGTCCGTCGGACGGATTTGCCGGCATGGATGTGCTCCGCGCCTGTGTGCTGGTGCTCGCCGAGGACGGCGGCCTCGCGGCCTGCGCCCCGCGGTGACCCGGTGAAGGACCGCGCGACGCGCGGACCGCCATGCCTCAGCGGAGGCGCGATGCGTCGTGGTAGAAGGGGCGCACGCGTGGACGCCTCTGTCGCCGCGGCGGAGGGGAGAGATCCGTTCCTCTGCGAGTCCGGGGCGCCCGCGGCGCTCGGGAGGCATCATGACGACAGGTTTCGAGTTCTTGACCCAGGACGACGAGCGGCTGCTGCTGGAGAAGTCGAGCTGCGTCACCTACCGACCGGGCGAACAGATCCTCGAGGAGGGCTCGCGAAGGCAGGGCATCTTCATCGTGCGCAGCGGCCTTGTCGGGGTCGAGGTCGCCCACCTCGGGCGCGGCGTGGCCCTCCGCCAGCTCGGCCCCGGCGCCATCTTCGGCGAGATGTCGTTCCTCGAGAGCGCCGCCGCGAGCGCCTCCGTCGTCGCCCGCGAGGAGTGCACGCTCGACGTCATCGAGGGCCCGTATGTGCACTCGCTCCTCGCCTCCGTCCCCGGGCTCGCGGCGCGCTTCTACCAGTCGCTCGCGATCATGCTCGCCCAGCGCCTCCGCGAGAACACCGCGATGCTCCCGCCGCTCCTCGTCGAGGACGTGCCGCAGGTCAACCGCTTTCACGCGGCGAGGACGGGCCAGGCCGGCACCAACAACATCCCTCCGAAGCTCATCGACACGGTCGAACAGTTCAAGTTCGAGATGATGATCGCCGACAGGATGGTGAAGGAGGCCAAGCAGCCCGAGGCGGAGATCCAGGAGAAGGTGAGCGCCGCGTGCCAGACGATCGTGTCCGCGCTGCGCGAGCACATCGAGCGCGAGCGCCACCTCGAGAAGGGCATCGGCGCCTATGTCTTCCGCGAGACGTTCTCGCTCTTCATGCTGAGCCGCACCGTCGACCGGTGTTACACGAAGCCGCGCGGCTACGCGGGCGACTTCTACACCATCGAGATGATGTACAACGACGAGCCCGCGGGCGACGGCCGCCTCGGCCGCTTCATCGACCAGTGGGGGCTCGCCATCGACGCCTGCCGCGCCGTCAAGAACAGGAGAGGCGTGCTGAGCCGCGCGCTCCGGGACGCCTGCAGCGCGCACGCGTCCGGCCCGGTCCACATCACCAGCCTCGCGAGCGGCCCCGCCCGGGAGCTGTTCGACCTCTTCGCGGAGGGGGGCGAGCTGCCCGACATCAAGGCGACGTGCATCGATATCGACAACCAGGCCCTCGCCTACGCGGCCGGCATCGCCGACCAGCTCGGCGTCATGGACCGCTTCAGCTTCGCGCAGGACAACGTGGTGCGGCTGGCCCACGGCCGCGGCAGGACGGTGCTCAAGCCCCAGCACATGATCTACAGCATCGGGCTCACGGACTATCTCCGCGACGATCTGGTCGTGAGCCTCCTCAATTGCATGCACGACAAGCTCCTGCCCGGGGGCGTCGCGGTCGTGGGCAATTTCGGGGTGAACAACCCGAGCAAGGCGTTCATGGATCACGTCCTCGAGTGGGAGCTGATCCACCGCAGCACCGATGATCTCAGGACCCTGTTCGCCCGGTCGAAGTTCGGGAGCACCCCCGTCGAGGTGCTCGCCGAAGAGGCGCAGGTGAACCTGTTCGCCTTCTGCACCAAGTGGTGACTAGCGGAGCCAGCGCACCTCGTATTCGCACGTGGGGTGTCCCTCGAAACGGCACTTCGTGTGGAGGCTCTGCCCTCCTCGCGCGCCCGAGAGCCGGAGCGCGTTCTCCTGCCACGCCGGCACCGCGTCTCTGCAGATCTGGCGCCCCGGGTCGGACTGCGGGTCGACCCCCAGGTAAAGTATCAGCCGGAAGAACCGCTCTCCCTCGGCGAGGGGCGCGAGCCGGCCGCCGTTGAAGTACATGCCCCACATCACGCCGGCCTGCCGCATGACGAGCGCGGGCGTGCCCAGCTTGAGCAGCACCTTGTGCGCGAGCGTCAGGTCCTGCTCGGCCACGTAGGCCGCGAGATCGCGGATGACACCGGACCGGTTGGGCCACCGCGAGATCTCGTCCGCGATCGCGTTCCAGACCGAGATGGGATACCAGCTGTGCGCCGCGAGATCGGGCGCCGTGAACACCGCCCGCGCGGCGGCGGGCAGCTTGGCGTCGAGGGCGGACATGGCCTGGCTCCCCCACCGCGTCTGCAGGTAGGTCCTCGTGTGCATGAGCGCCGACCCCCGGATCTTCATCGCCAAAGCCGCCCGTCCAGGATAGATGCACCCGGGCGGTGGGGGCCAGCGTGGCGCGCTGCGGGCCGCCTCGCACGCGCGCCCACACGCCGGCGATCGCGCGCGAAAGCGCCGTGAGCCCGCCCCCGGCGGCGCACGAGCGCGCTCACTGCAGGCGCTCGGCGGTCGGAGCCGGCGGCGGGGCGTCGCCGGAGCCCTTCGCCCGTCGCGCCTGCGCGGACGCGTCGAGCACGGCGCGCACCGCCTTCGCGAGCTGCGTCGGCGTGTACGGCTTGGCGAGGAAGTGGGCGACCCCGTCGAGCAGATCGGTCTGGAGGAGGGCGTCCTCCGTGTAGCCCGAGGCGTAGAGCACGGGCAGCGGGGCGCGCGCGCGGGCGAGCATCGCCGAGAGCGCGGGGCCGCGCGCGTCCGGCAGGACCACGTCGCTCACGAGCAGGTGGATGGGGCCTGGATAGGCGGCCGCGAGCGCGATCGCCTCCTTGCCGCTCCGCGCCGCGAGGACCGAGTAGCCGAAGGAGCGCAGCGCGGCGACGCAGAGCTCGCGCACCTGCGCCTCGTCCTCCACGACGAGCACGGTCTCCACGCCCCCGACGGCGGCCGCGGTCGCCCTCACAGGCTGCTCGCAGGGCACGCCGCGCACGCGCGGGAAGCAGATCGTGAAGCGCGTGCCCTGGCCGGGGGCGCTGGCGAACCCGATGTGGCCGCCGTGCTGCTTCACGATGCCGTGGCACGTCGCGAGCCCGAGGCCCGACCCCTTGCCCGGCTCCTTGGTCGTGAAGAACGGCTCGAACACGTACTTCTGCACGGCGTCGTCGATGCCCTGCCCTGTGTCCGTGACCGTGAGCTCCACGTAGTCTCCGGGCTCGATCTCTGGCCCCCACCCCCCGTCGCCCGCGCCGAGCGCCCTGTTCGCCGTCTCGATCACCAGGCGGCCCCCGCCGGGCATCGCGTCCCGCGCGTTCACGGCCAGGTTCATGAGCAGCTGCTCGAACTGCCCCCGATCGATGTGGATGGGCCAGATCTGGCTCCCCGGCAGCACGACGAGCTCCACGTCCTCACCCACGAGCGGGCGGAGGAGCGGCTCGACCCCGAAGATCAGCGCGTTCGGGTCGACGACGCTCGGCTGGATCAGCTGCTTGCGCGCGAAGGCGAGCAGCTGCCGCGTGAGCGCCGCGGCCCGCTCCGCGGCGGTGCCGATCTGCGTGAGGTGCTCGGCGACGGGCGACGCCGCCGGCACCTTGCGCACCGCGAGCTCCCTGTGCCCGAAGATCGCGGTGAGCATGTTGTTGAAGTCGTGCGCGACCCCGCCGGCGAGGCGCCCGATCGCCTCGAGCTTCTGGCTGTGCAGGAGCTGCTCCTCGAGGCGCCGGCGCTCGGTGATGTCGAGGCTCGTGCCGACCAGCCCGGTGATCGTCCCGGCGTCGTCCGTGACCAGCTGCGCCGCCATCTGCACGTGGCGCAGCTCCCCGCTGGACGGGCGCACGACGCGGCACTCGACGGGGCTCGCGATGCCGAGCGGCGACGCGGTCTCCGCGCCGCCGAAGACCCGGTGGCGATCCTCGGGGTGGATGAGGCCCGCGAAGAGCTCGAACGTCGGGCGCACCGAGGGATCGACGCCGAGGATGTTGTAGAGCTCCTCGGACCAGCGGATCGTCCGCGACGCGATGTCGTAGGACCAGCTGCCCACGTGGGCGATGCGCTGCGCCTCCTTCAGCATGCGCTCGCTGCGGCGGAGCTCCTGCTCGGCGCGGCGGCGCTCGGTGAGGTCGACGACCGCGCCGAAGAAGCGCGACGGCGGCCCCGCCCCCTCTACGAGGGGCAGACTGCTCAGCAGGCACTCCCGCACCGTTCCATCCCGGTGGCGCACGCGGAACGCGATCGCGCCCGACCCCTCTCCTGTCTCGTTCGCCAGCTGCAGGCCGGCTAGCAGCCGCTCCCGGTCGTCGGGGTGGACCGCCTCGAGAAAGGTCTCCGTCGAGGGCGTATCCGTCTCGGGATCGCGGCCCAGGATCCGGAAGAGCTGCCGCGACCAGGTGGTGCTGCTCTGGCCGAGCTCCCAGAGCCAGTTGCCCATCTGCGCCGCCTGCTCGCCCTCGTCGAGCTGCCGCCGCGCCGCCTCGACGAGGGCGGATCCCCTCGCGCTGCCCGGGTCTCTGGCCGGCGCGTCCGGGCCTCGCGCAGCGGCGACCCGACCTGGCGCGCGGGCGTGGGCCAGCTCCCGCTCCAGCTCGGCGACGCGCGCGCGGAGCGCGTCCAGCTCACGGCTCCCAGCGGTGCTCATGGCCGTCCCGTTCCTCGCTGGGGCAGAGCGGTGCTCATGGCCGGCCATTGTATGCCGCAGGCGGCCCGCCGGGGACTCCTCATTCTGCGGCCCCCGCCTCGGGCGCGCCTGGTTCTGTGCGTCAGCGATCCCACCCAGTGATCGCTGACGCACAGAACTAGCTCCGCCGGCGCAGGAGCAGCGTTCGCGTGATCTCCACGACCTTTTCCTTCACCCTGCCGTCGGCCTTGCCGAGCTCGGGCGTGAACAGGTCGGCGCCCTGCTCGATCAGGGCGCGCGGCGGCGTGTTCTTCACGCCGACGATCCGGAAGGTGACGCTCCCGGCGCCGCTCTTGGCCTCTTCCCTGGCGATCACCTTCGACGCGGCGAACAGCGTGTCGCCCGCGAGCACGCCGCTCGGGTGCGCCCCCTCGTCGAGGCCGAGGTCCCAGACGCCGCACCCGGCCGTGTCGCGGCTCGAGAGCGCGAGCACCCAGGACAGCACGAGCCCCCCGTGGACGACCCGCGTCTTCGCGAAGGAGCTCGACCTGGAGTACTGCTCGTCCACGTGCAGCGGGTGGGAGTTGCGCAGGAGGGTCGCGAGCTGCATGTGCTCGCTGTCCCCGATGGTCCTGCCGACCTCGTGGGTGATCACGTCGCCGACCTCGAAGTCGTCCCACGCGCAGGCGAAGCCGCCCTGGCGCGCCGGCGGAGGCAGCGGGCCGTCGAGCTCCTCCGGGAGGCGCGCCGGCGGCGCGTCCGGCTGCGCGACCGCGTGCGGCGCGTCCGCGGGGCGCTCCGCGACGCGGCCGGGGGGCACGAGCGCCTTGCGCTCGAACGAGCAGACGAGCAGCCCGTCCTGGTTCACCACCTGGGTCCTGACGTGCACGACGCCCTTGTCCCCCGTCGAGACCGGCTTCTTGCCGATGACCAGCGAGCTCGCGCGCAGCGTGTCCCCCGGATAGCAGGCCGCCGGGAACCGGACGTCGGTGTACGCGAGGTGCGCGATCGCCTGCTCGCTCACGTCGTGCACGCTGAAGGAGATCCCGAGGTTGAGGAGCAAGAGCGGGCTCACCGGCCTGTCCCTGAGCCCCACCGCCCGGGCCGCGACGCGGCTGGCGTAGGTCGGGATCGCGTCCTGGAACGAGGCCGCGAAGAGCGCGAGCATCCCCTCGTCCACGGTGACGTCCCAGGGGTGGGCATACACCGCGCCGACCGTGAAATCGTCGAGCTTGCGGCCGTAGCGAGGAGAGCGGACGCGGACCATCGGTCCGCGCGATCATGGCACAGGCGCGCTCGGCTGACGACGGCCCGCACGCGCGCCGCGCCTGCGCGTCACCTCTCCGCGCCGCGCACACCACGCCGCGCCTCTGCGCACGCGCTCGCTCGCTGGCTCACGCGCCCGGCCGACCGTTCGCGCCCCCCGCTCGCTCGTGCCTCCGCGCCGCGGCGGAGCGCGCCTCAGGGCAGCGGCCCTTCGAGCAGGGCGCGCGCGATGCCCTGCGCGAGCACCTCGTGCGGGCCCAGCTGGAAGAAGAGGCTGCGGGCGTCGAGCAGGAGCCTCGCCGCGGTCGAGCTCTCCGCGTAGCCGCTCGCCCCGTGGAGCTGCATGCAGGCGTCGGCCGCGTCCCAGGCCACGCGGCTGGAGAAGAGCTTCGCCATCGCCGACGTGAGCTCGCACGGCTGCCCGGTGTCCGCCACGTGCGCCGCGGCGCGCGTGAGCTGCCGCGCGGCGGCGACGCGCGCGATGAGCCCTCCGAGCCGGTGCGCCACGCGCGGGAAGGAAATGAGCTGCGACCCGAACTGCACGCGCGTCTTCGCCCGCTCGAGCGCGAGCTCCAGCGCGGCCTGCGCCACGCCCACGCCGCACGCGGCCGCGTAGGTGCGGCCCGTCACGAGCGCCCGCTGGATCTGGGCGATCCCCTCGCCCTCGCGCTCGCCGAGCAGGGCCTCGCGGCCGATCTGGAGCCCCTCGATCCGGAGCTCGTAGTGCCCCATGCCGCGCTGCCCGAGCGCCCGCAGCTCGGTCCCGGCCATCCCGGCGTCCGGGAAGTCGGCGCCCGGCGCGCCGCGCCGCTTCGCGATGACGAAGAGGCTCGGGCCGAGCGGCAGCTGCCCCTGTCCTCCCGGCGTCGTGGTCCTCGCGAGGGTGAGCACCAGGTCGGCGCGGGACGCGCCGGTGACCCACGCCTTCTTTCCGATGAGGAGGTAGCTGCCGTCGGCCTGGCGCTCGGCGCGCGTGACGACGCGCGCGAGGTCCGACCCGTACGCCGGCTCCGCGAACGCGAGGGCGCAGCGCGCCTCGCCGTTCGCGATGCGCGCTAGCCAGGTCCTGCGCTGCAGGTCCGTGCCGGATCGGGCGAGCAGGTCCGACGCGATGGAGGCCGTCATGGTGAGCACGCCGAAGCCGAGCGAGCCGCGCGCGAGCTCCTCGATGGCGGTCGCCATGGCGGCCACGCCGAGCCCGTCGCCCCCGTGCTCGGGCGCGGTGGCGAGCCGGAACACGCCGAACTGCCCCATGCGGCGGACGATCGACTCGGGGATGAGCCCGTTGCGGCGGTGGATCTCGGGGGCGAGCGGCTCGACGAGGCGCTCGACGAAGTCGCGCATGTTGTGCCGGATCCAGCCGACGCGCTCGTCCTCCGCGCCGGCGCTGGCGGGGATGCCCTGCTCGGCGGCCGCGCGCGCGATCGAGGCGACGGCGACGCCGGAGCCCGCGTCACGCGCCCACGCCGCGACCGCCGGGTGGCCGATCGCCTTGGCGACCTCGTCGTCGCGGAGCTCGAGCTCGCCGAGCGGCGCGATCTCTCCGCCACCCAGATCGACGCCGCCGCGCAGCGACAGGAGCAGCGCCCCCGCGTGCGCCTCGGCGACGGCCCTGGCCTCCCCGCCCGCCTCGCAGGCCCAGCTCGCGAGCGAGCGGCAGGCCTCGATCTCCGCGTAGAGGTGGGCGAGCGCGTGGGCGGCGACCTGGTGTCGATCGAGCAGCATCCGCGACACATGCAGCGGCACCGCGGCGGCGCCCGCCCGGACGAAGCTCGCGCTCCTCGGCGCGCCCCGGAGGGCGGTTCCCACCGCGCTCCCGACGTCCACCACCCGGTCGCGGAGGCGCCCGCGCGCGACGCGCGCGAGCTGCTCGGCGGAGGTGATCGCCTCGCGCATCCCCCCGGGGCTGTCGGCCTCGAGCTTTCGAGAAACGATCGTGGCGTGTTGCTCCCGAATCGCCCTCATCCCCCGATCCCCCCGCTTGCGGACTATGACCCACGCCTCGCTTCACGGGACGCAGAACACAGCGCCTTTACACCGCGCCACAGCCACGCTCCCCGCGGCAGACGCGGAAAGGCCCGCCGAGGATGCCACCCCAAACCGCGTTCGTCGAGCCTGGGCGCAGCCTCACTATCGCGAGGCGACAGCGCATTAAGGCCCTCCCTGAATCTGCTCAACGTCGGTTCACGTCGGCTTCATTCGGTCCACGTCGGCTTCACGTCGGTCCGCGTCGGCTTCACGCGTTCCGTCCCGCGACGCGCAAACAACCCAGCTCCACTCCCGATCATCAGTCTCAGACGTCCCGAGTCCCCCCGACGGCCGCCCCTCTCGGACGTACGTCAGGCCGCCCGAGCCGTCACATGGAGCTCACGGTCGGAAGCGCCGCCGAAGGCCCCCTGCAGACCCGGAGGAGCCTGTCCCCCAGCTCGACGGCCCACGACCGCACGGCGTCCGCCCGCGGGCACTGCGGCACCGCCTCGACCGCGTCCTGGATGAGCCGCTGCAGCAGCCGGGTCGTGCCGGAGAGCCCGAGCTCCAGCGCCGTGTTCGGGCGCCCGAGCGCCCCGTCGCGCCCCGCCGGCTTGCCCATGTCCTCCGGCCTCCCGACCAGGTCGAGCACGTCGTCCGCGACCTGGTACGCCTCGCCGATGCGCTGCCCGAGATCGCCCCAGGCGGCCCCGTCCTGGCCTGCGGAGAGCGCGCCGAGGGTCGCCGCCGCCTCGAAGAGCGCGCCTGTCTTCGCGCGCCGGTAGGCCGAGAGCGGGACCTTCGCCTCCGACTCCCACGCCTGCCCGGCGATGATCCCCTGCGGCATCCCGACGCCGCCCCCGAGCACCTCGAAGAACCGGACCGCCCTGCGCGCGTCGGTCACGCCGCTCGCCATCGCGTGGAAGGCGCCGCGCGCGAGCGCCTCGAAGGCGAGCACGATGAGCTGATCGCCGGCGAGCACCGCGATCGGCTCGCCGAAGGCCCGGTGGACAGACGGCCGGCCGCGCCGGATCGGCGCGTCGTCGAAGCAGGGGAGGTCGTCGTGGACCAGCGACGCGCAGTGGATGAGCTCCACCGCCGCCGCCGCGGCGTCGGCGGCCTCCGGCGCGGGATCGCCGTACGCCGAAGCGACGGCCAGGCAGAGCCGCGGACGGATGCGCGCGCCTCCAGGGAACACGGCGTGCTGCGTCGCCGCCAGGAGCCCGGGCGGCGACGCGGGCGAGGAGAGCGGCTCGATGGCGGCGAGGAGGACGCGCTCGATCCGGCGATCGAAATCCATGGGGGGCGAGTCTTGGCGAGCCTCAGGGGCTTGTCAATAGTTTGAACATTAGTTAAACAAAGTATAGACAAACTACCTCCGACGCGTACACTCCGACCATGGCGGACAGGAGAGATCGCGTCGTGGTGATCGGCGGGGGTATCGGCGGTCTGACCTCGGCCGCGCTCCTTGCTTCGAGCGGGCTCGACGTGGTGCTACTCGAGCGGGCGCCGCGCGTCGGCGGAAAGATACGCCAGGCGGTCCTCGGGGACCGCCGCGTCGACGTCGGCCCGACGGTGCTCACGATGCGGTGGGTCTTCGACGAGATCTTCGCGTCGCTCGGGCTCCGCTTCGAGGACCACGTGTCGCTCCGCCGGGCCGAGACGCTCGCGCGCCACGCCTGGCCGGACGGCTCGACGCTCGACCTCTTCGCGGACGTCGAGCGCTCCGCGGACGCGATCGGCGCGCTCGCGGGGGCGCGGGAGGCGGACGGGTACCGCCGGTTCAGCCGGTACGCGCGCGAGATCTTCGACGTGGTGGAGGCGCCGTTCATGCGCGCGGAGCGGCCCACGCTCAGGACGATCCTGAGCACGGCGGGCAACCTGGGCGTCGGCGGGATGATGAAGATCGACGGGCACCGCACCCTCCACCGCGCGCTCGGCGACTTCTTCACGGACGCGCGCCTCCTGCAGCTGTTCGGGCGCTATGCGACCTACTGCGGCTCGTCGCCGTACCTCGCGCCTGCGACGCTGAGCGTCATCGCGCACGTGGAGCGCGAGGGCCTCTGGCTCCCCGAGGGCGGCATGGGCCGCGTCGCCGAGGCGCTCGCCGCGGCGGCGGCCCGCGCCGGGGCGACGCTGCGCTGCGGCGCGCACGTCGCCGCCATCGAGGAGGGCCGCGGCCGCGCGACGGGCGTCGTGCTCGAGGGCGGCGAGCGCATCGAGGCCGACGCCATCGTGCTGAACGCCGACCCCGCGGCGCTGCGGGCCGGCCTGTTCGGCCAGCGCGCCGCCCGCAAGGCGCCGGGGAGCGAGCCTCGCTCGCTCTCGGCGGTCACCTGGGCGCTCGTGGCCGAGGCGAGTGGCTTCCCCCTCCTCCGGCACAACGTCTTCTTCTCCGGCGACTACGAGGCCGAGTTCCGAGCGCTGTTCGACCGCGGCGAGCTCCCGCGCGACGCCACGGTCTACGTCTGCGCCGAGGACCGCGGCGACGCGCCGGCGCACGAGGCCGGCGGGGTCGGGGCGAGCCCGGGAGGCGGAGAGCGGCTGTTCTTCATCCTCAATGCCCCTGCGACCGGTGATAAACACACCCCCTCATCGACGGAGATCCACGAATGGGAGCAGCGCGTGTTCCAGCAACTGCAGCGGTTCGGCCTCTCGCTGAAGAGCACGGGCGTCTCCCCGGTGGCGACGACGCCGGCGGACTTCGAGCGGATGTTCCCGGCGACGGGAGGCGCGCTGTACGGGCCGGTGTCCCACGGGTGGAACTCGACCTTCGCGCGCCCGTCCTCGCGCTCGAAGCTCCCGGGCCTGTACTTCGCCGGCGGGAGCGCGCACCCGGGGGCGGGCGTGCCGATGGCGGCGCTGAGCGGCCAGCTCGCGGCGCGGAGCGTGATGGAGGACCTCGCTTCGACCTCGAGATCCCGAGCGGGGGCTACGCCTGGTGGTACCTGGACGCGGTGAGCGACGACGGGCAGAGCGCGATCACGATCATCGCGATGCTCGGGAGCGTCTTCTCGCCCTACTACGCCAAGGCGCGATCGCGCGGCGCCGCGGACCCGCTCATGCACTGCGCGATGAACGTCGCGCTGTACGGCGCGCGCGCCGATCGCTGGGCGCTGACCGAGCGGCCGCGGGGCGCGGTCTCCAGGTCGCCGCGGTCGCTCGCCATCGGACCGAGCCTGATGGAGTGGTCCGGGGGTGAGCTCCGCGTCTCCTTCGACGAGATCACGGCGCCCCTGCCGTCCCGGCTCTCGGGGACGGTGCGCCTCCGCCCGTCCGTGCCCGGGCCCGCGGCGGACGGCGCGCACGATGGCGTCGCCCTGGACGGGCGGGGGCTCCACCGCTGGACGCCCATCGCGCCGATCGCGCGGGCCGAGGTCGAGCTCGCGCACCCCTCGCTGCGCTTCTCGGGCAGTGCCTACCTCGACACGAACGCCGGCGACGAGCCGCTCGACCACGCCTTCGAGCGCTGGACCTGGTCGCGCGCGCTCGGCTCGGACGGGATCGCCCTCACCTACGACGTCCGGCGCCGCGACGGCACGCGCATGCTCCTCTCGCCCGCGTTCGACGCGGCGGGCGGCGCGCGCGAGCTCCCGCCGCTCGCCCCGCGGCCGCTCGGCGACACGCGCTGGGGCCTGGCGCGGGAGATCGCCGCCGACCCGGGGTCCGCGCCGCGGCTCCTCCGCACCCTCGAGGACACGCCGTTCTACGCGCGCTCCCTCGCGGCCGCGACGTTCGGCGGCAAGCCGGCGACGGTCGTCCACGAGGCCCTCTCGCTCGACCGCTTCGCCAGCCCCTGGGTGCAGCTCCTCCTGCCGTTCCGCATGAGGAGGGCGCGATGACGCTCGCGATCTGGATCGGCACGGCGCTCGCCGCCTTCGCGACCATGGAGGTGTGGGCCGCGCTCCTCCACGGCAAGGTCTGGCACCACGCGCTCTGGCGCATCCACCGCACCCACCACGCGAAGCGGCGCGGCGCCTTCGAGCAGAACGACGCGCTCGCGTTCCTCCACGCCCCGATCGCCGCCGGGCTCATCATGTACGGCAGCTGGGGCGCGCCGGGGCCGCTGCGCGAGGCCGCGTTCGGCTTCGGCCTCGGCATGACCGCCTTCGGCCTCGCCTACGTCCTGGTCCACGACGGGCTCGTCCACGGGCGGCTCCCTGTCTCGGGCCTCGCGCGCATCCCGTACCTCGCGCGCGTGCGCGACGCGCACCGCGTCCACCACGGCACCGGCGGCCCCCCGTACGGCCTGTTCCTCGGGCCCCTCGTCCTCGCGCGGCGCGCCGTCGCGGGAGGCCGCGCCCAGCGCTCCCCGCAGCGGGCGCGGTAGCCCTTTAGCGGGCGCGGTAGAGCTCCCTCGCGAGCCCGGCCCCCCAGCGGCCGATGGCCCGGAGCGGCAGCGTGCTCACGACCTCGCGGTACACCTCGGGCCGCCGCGCCGCCGTCTCCCGCAAGAACCTCACGAAATCGGCCGGCTGCATCTCGTCGCGCAGCAGCGCCGCGTACGCGTCGTTGCCCATCGCGTGGAGCACGGCGAAGGCCGTGTCGAGGAGCGCGTTCATCTCCCCTGCCCTCGCCCCGCCGGCGGGCTTCGCCATGAGGGCCGCGAGCGCGCCGGTGCCCGAGTGCACAGGCGCGTCGCGCGCCGGGGCCGACGTGCGACGCGCGCCCGGCTCCCGGACCGCCCGCGCCAGATCGGCGGCCGTCGCCGCGAGCTCGCGCACGTTCGCGCCGAAGCCGCAGAACGTCAGCGGCGAGTGCCGCGCCGCCGCGTCCCCCACGAGCCGCACCCGGCGCCCCGGCGCGCGCGGCGCGGCCGACAGCCGCGACCATCCGGGGATGAAGCCGAACGTCGGGCGGACGAGGCGCGCGTCGCCCTCCTTGTAGCGCGAGAGGAGCCGGAAGAACCGCGCGTAGAGCGACAGGAGCGCGCCGGGGCCGACGTCCCCGGAGCGCGCGTAATAGAAGAGGTAGACCGTCGTCTCGCCCGGCCGCCCCGGGAACGCCTCCCAGAGGTGCTGCCGGCCCTCCTCGACGTCCTCCGTGGTGGCGAGGATCTCGCCGACGTCCGGCCGGATCCGCCGCTCCCCGTCGCCCTCCCAGAGCCCCGTGAGCACGCCGCCGACGGTCGGGCAGAGGAGGTCCGCGGTCGCGTAGGGGCTCGCCGCGCCGCGCGCGTCGACGAGGAGCCGCGCGGACAGCGCGCGCGGCGCGGCGCCCGGCTGCGCCTCGGCCACGGCGAGCGCGACCGCGTCCAGCCCCTCCGCGTGCCCGAGGAGCGCGTGCCCGTCGAGCAGCGTCACCCCCAGCGCCTCGGCCCGGGCCCGCGCCGCGGCGAGCAGCCCCGCCGCGTCGATGGCGTGGTCGAGCACGCCGCGCACCGGGTACGTCCCGCCGCCGTGCCAGCGGCAGAGCCCCTCGACGTAGCGGGCGATGACGAGCCGCTCGATCTCGTCCCTCGCGAAGATCCCCGACGCCGACAGCGCGGCCACCTCGGCCGTCCCGGCGTTCCACTCCCGGTGCGCGGCGCCGATCCGCGCCCGGTCGAGCACCGCGACGCGCAGCCCTGCCGACGCGAGCAGCGGCGCGAGCAGGAGCGACAGCCCGCCGCCCGCGACGACCACGTCGTAATCGGCGCTCGCGCCCCGATCCGGCGGCCGCGGCGAGGGTCCCGGTCGAGGCGCCGGCGCGGCCCGCACCGCGTCGAGGTGCTCGAGGCGCGCGAGCAGCGCCTCGCCGCCCGCCTCGCGCACGCGCCCCCGCGCCGCGTCGATCTCCCGCGCGGCTGAGCCCGGCGCGCCGCCGGCGCTCATCGCGCTCCCACCAGGGCGCTCATCGCGCGGCCTCCTGAGCGCGTGTCGCGCCGCCGCTCATCGCGCCGCCTCCAGGAGGAAGCGGACCTCGTCGAGCGGCGGCGCCGCGCCGTGCTCCCGGGCCTCCGCGGGCGCGACGGACCTGCGGACCAGCGCCCGCAGCACGAGCCACGCCT
This sequence comes from Sorangium sp. So ce117, assembly GCF_051524395.1. NCBI lineage: Bacteria > Pseudomonadati > Myxococcota > Polyangiales > Polyangiaceae > Sorangium > Sorangium sp. So ce117. The sequence goes on along the minus strand of NZ_CP150309.1, from coordinate 813,340 downwards.
TGCGGCCCGGCGACACCACCGCGCGCGTCGACACCGAGTCGAAGCCTTGGCGCGCGATGACCCGCCCGATGTCGGCGTAGATGAGCCGCGCCGCCTGGATCGCGGGGCGGCAGTCGCGCGGCAGCATCGGGATGCCGGCGCCCGCGCGGAGGTAGAGCACCTCCGCCTCGGCGAGCAGCCGCGCCACGATCCGCCCCAGCCGGTCGTCGAACACCGGCCGCGCGAGCCACCCGTCCGGCGCGATCCCGGCCTCCCGCATCCAGGCGAGCGGCAGGTAGATCCGACCGCGCCGCGCGTCCTCGCCGACGTCGCGCGCGATGTTCGTGAGCTGCATGGCGACGCCCAGGTCGCACGCCCGCGCGAGCGCGTCGGGCCCCCGCGCCCCCATGAGCGTCGACATCGTCGCGCCCACGGTGCCCGCGACGCGCGCCGCGTAGGCGTTCAGGTCCGAGAGCGTCTCGTAGCGGCGCCCCTCCGCGTCCCACGCGAACCCCTCGAGCAGCGCCTCGATGAACGCGCGCGGCAGCCCGTGCTCCGCCATCACGTGGGCGAGCGCGCGATCGACCGGGCTGTCGTCCGGCCTGCCCGCCGCGGCGCGCGCGAGCCGCTCCCGCAGCGCCGCGACGGCGGCCGCGGCCGCGGACGGCGGCGCGTGCTCCCCGAGCTCGTCGACCGCGTCGTCGGCGACCCTGCAGAACGCGTAGAACGCCGCCGCCGGCTCCCTCACGCGCGCGGGCAGGAGGAGCGCCGCCGCGGCGAAGCTCTTCGACCCCTTGCGCAGGAGGTCCCTGCACGCGGCGAAGTCCGCCGCCGACGCCTCAGACGAGCTTCGATGCATCCGGGACCACCTGATCCAGCACGCGGGCCGACGAGAGCACCCCGGGCAGACCGGCGCCCGGGTGCGTGCCTGCCCCGACGAGGTAGAGGCGCTCGACGTCCTCGCTCGCGTTGTGGGGCCGGAAGAAGGCGCTCTGCGTGAGCACCGGCTCCGGCCCGAACGCCGCGCCCCGGAACGACAGCAGCCGGTCCTGGAAGTCCTGCGGCGTGAGGAGCCGCGAGCTCGCGAGCGCGCCCTCGAGCCCCGGCAGGAGCGTCGCCTCGAGCAGCGCCGAGATGGAGCGCCGGTACCGCTCCTGGACCCTTGGCCAGTCGGTGCCGCTGAGCAGGTTCGGCACCGGGGACAGCACGTAGAACGCGTCGCAGCCGGGCGGGGCGAGGGCCGGATCGGTCGCGGTCGGGCGGTGCAGGTACAGGCTGAAGTCGTCGGCGAGCACGTGCTTCTCGAAGATGTCCTCGAGCAGCGGCCTGTACCGCGGGCCGAGGAGGATCGTGTGGTGAGCGACGTCCGGGTACTGCCGGCGCGTGCCGAAGTACCACACGAAGAGGCTCATCGAGTAGCGCTGCCGCTCGATGCGCCGGTCGGTCCAGCGCTTCCGCGCCTCGGGGGGCACGAGGTGCCGGTAGGTCCACGCCGAGTCCGCGTTCGAGACGACGACGTCGGCGGCGAGCCGCTCGCCCGACGCGAGCTCCACGCCCCGGGCGCGGCCGCCTTCCACGGAGATGCGCCGCACCTCGGCGCCGCACCGCACGGAGCCGCCGAGGCCCTCGATGAGCGACACGAGCCCCTTCACCAGCGCGCCCGTGCCGCCGATCGGGAAGTGCACGCCCCAGTTGCGCTCGAGGAACGCGATCAGGCTGTAGATCGAGGTCGTCGAGAACGGGTTCCCGCCGACGAGCAGCGGGTGGAAGCTCAGCACCTGGCGCAGGCGGTCGTCCTTCACGTACTTCGCGACGAGGCCGTACACCGTGCGGTAGCTCTCGAGCCGAACCATGTCCGGCACGATGCGCGCCATGTCCTTCCACGACCCGAACGGCACGTGCGCGAGCTCCTCGAACCCGACGCGGAAGATCTCCTCGCTCCGCCGGACGAAGCGCTCGTACCCCTCGACGTCCCCGGGTGACAGGCGCGCGACCTCGGCGCGCATCGCCGCAGCGTCGCCGGTGTAGTCGAACGTCGCGCCGTCGTGGAACCGGATCCGGTAGAACGGCGCCACGGGCCGCATGTCGATGTCGTCGGCCATGTTCCGGCCGCAGAGCTGCCAGAGCTCTTCCAGGAGGAACGGCGCCGTGATGACGGTCGGCCCCGCGTCGAAGGTGAACCCGTCCTGGCGGTGGACGTACGCGCGCCCGCCCGGCTGGTCGAGCTTCTCGACCACCGTGACGTCGTAGCCCCGCACCCCGAGCCGCACGGCCGCCGCGAGGCCCCCGAAGCCGCTGCCGATCACGACGGCGCGCGGCGGGCGCGCTCCGCGGAGGACGCCGCGCGCGCCCGCTGCTCGCGGGGGAGCAGCCACCTCGTCGCCCGGCGAGGCGTCAGGCCTGGCCGGATGCGCCGGATCCTGCGCCGAAGCGCTGGTGTTTTGCATGACGCTCAGTATAATGTTTGTCCTAGCCTTTGACAAAGGCGAATGACGAAGGCGAAAGACGTCGGCAGGAGGGGGTCTTTCTGGGCCTCGCTGCCCGCCGTTCCGATGCATCCCGGTGCGCCGGGCCGGCGCGGACGGCCGCGGCTCGGCGGGTCCTAGCAAGGTTTATCCAGTTGAGCCGCTACAGAATCCATGTCGTCTCGGAGATGTGTGGCGTGTCCTCGGCGACGCTGCGGGCGTGGGAGCGCCGTTATGGCGTGCCGTCGCCTGCGCGCACGGCGTCGGCGTATCGCCTGTACAGCGACGACGATGTGGCGGTGATCAAGAAGATGCGCGACCACGTGAACGGCGGGATCGCCGCGGCCGAGGCGGCGCGCATGGTGCTCGAGGCCGCGGGGCCGCGCGCGCCGGTGGGCACGAGCAGCGGCGACGCGTTCGCCGGGGCGAGCGAGCGCATCGTCGACGCCGCGGTCCGGTTCGATCCCGACGGCCTCGAGGCCGAGGTGAACCGGGCCCTCTCGCTCGGCCCGGCGGTGACGATCTTCGAGCGCGCGCTCGGCCCGGCGCTCGAGCGCATCGGCGATCTCTGGCACGCGGGGAAGATCACGGTCGCGCAGGAGCACCTCGCCTCGCAGGTCCTCGGCGCGACGCTGCTGCACCTCTTGCGGCTCGCGCAGCCTGGCGAGAGCGGGCGGCGCGTGCTGCTCGCGGCCTTCGCCGACGAGGATCACGTGCTCGGGCTGTTCGGCATCGGCCTGCGCTTCTGCTCGTGGGGCTTCCGCTCCGTCGTGCTCGGCGCGAGGACGCCGCCCGCCGCGATCGCGCGGGCGGTCGAGGCGCTCGCGCCGGACCTCGTCGCGCTGACGGTCGCGATCCCGCCGCTCCCGCCGTCGGCGCGCGAGCTCATCGACGCCTACGCGGACGCGTGCCGTGGCGTGCCGTGGATCGTGGGCGGCGCGGGCGCCGGGGCGCTCCGGTCCTTCATCGAGGCGCGCGGCGGCCTCGTGGCGGCCGCGGAGGCGGCGGAGATCCGCGCGCAGGTCGAGTCCGCGCTGCACGCGCGGCGGCGCCGCAGGGACGGGCGCTGAGCGCGCGCCCCTCCGGCCGGCGCGTTCGCTGCGGTCAGCCCTCGACTTCCTTGCGGAGCAGCTCGAGGACCCTGCTCTGCGACTCCGGCTTGAGGGCGCCTTCGGCCGCGAAGAGCACATGGCCGTTCTTGCCGACCACGACGACGTTGCTGACGCCGCGGCGGAGCTTGTAGGCCGTGCGGAAGGAGCCGTCCCAGTCGCAATAGACGGTCCCGCCGACCTTCCTCGACTCCTCCCGGATGGCGTCCTTCACGAAGCCTTTCGCCGGCCAGAAGTCGTAGGAGCTGACGTCGGCGATCGCGGCGACGGCGATGCCTCGCCGGTAGCGGTCGCCCTTCGTGAGCTTCGCCAGCGCGTCCTTGAGCGCCTGGTTCTGGGCCTTCGAGTCCTTGTCCTCGTAGACGATGAGGATCGGCTTGCCTTGAAGCGCCTTGAGCCGGAGCTCGCGGCCGTCCGCGTCCTCGACGCGCGCGTTCGGCGCCCGGTCCCCCTCCGAGGGCAGCGCCAGGGCGGCGCCCGAGATCAGCGCCAGGGACAGCGCCGCCGCAGAGGAGACCGAGCGGAGGCGGGCGGCAAGGACGCCGCGGCGGCGGGAGGCGGGCGGGCAGGGCTGCATGTCCTGGGTTTCTAGCGCTTTCCGGGGCGTGCTCCCAGGGCTGTTCGGGCGGCAGGCTCTACCGGGCGCCGGCGTGGCTGGCTCCGTGGCTGGCTCCGCCGACGGCCGGCTGGCGTGGCTCGGCCTCCGGGGGCGGTGGCCGGCGGGGAGGCGCAGGGAGCCGCTCCGGGGAGCCGGAGAGGTCGCGCTCGCCCGCCTTTCCCTGCCTCTCCCTTCGGTCTGACGAGTCCGGTCGCCACCGCTGCTCCCGCCGATCTGCCTCGGGGGGACGACGGCGCGCCGTGCTCTTGACACCCCACGTGCCGTGCAAAGATTGGGCGGTGCGAAGAGACCGGCTCTCGGAGCCAAGGTCCCGTAACGCTACAACAAATCGGCCGTCGCGAGCAGGTTGACGGCGCCGCGGGCGGAGCCCCGGCGCGCGCCGCGCGCGGCGGTCATGGAGGATTGACCATGCTGCACCGAACCACGGATTTCGATCGCGCGTTTGCCATGATGGATGAGCTTCGCCGGCGCCTGGATTGGGTGTTCGAGGAGGCGGACGCGCCCCGCGCGTCGCTCCGCGGCGACTTCGACCAGACGTCCCGGTACGTGGGGGGTCCGCGCGTCTACCTGTTCGACACGGGGAGCGCCCTTGTCGTCAAGGCCGATGTTCCGGGTCTGACGGAGAAGGATGTCCAGATCTCGCTGAATCAGGACGTCCTGACGGTGAGCGGCGAGCGCAAGTCGGATGCGCCGGAGGGCTACCTCGTCCACCGCAGGGAGCGGGGCGCGGTGCGCTTCAGCCGGAGCTTCACGCTGCCGAGCAAGGTCGATCCGGAGAAGACGACCGCGGTCCTGAAGAACGGCGTGCTGACGCTCACGCTGAACAAGGCCGCCGAGGCGCAGCCGCGTCAGATCGCGGTGACGGCGCGCTGAGGGAGCCGGGAACTGAAGAGCGAACGAAGAAGAGGAGAGCGACGATCCAGCGACGAGCGGATCTGGAGTGTACCGAGGAAGGAGCGATGAACATGAGCACTGATCGCAGCTTGACCCACCGTGCCGAGAGCAACCCCGAGAAGATCCAGCAGCGCCCCGCCGTTGCGCCGGCGGTCGACATCTACGAGAGCGCCGAGGAGCTCCTGGTCGTGGCGGATCTCCCGGGCGTGACGCAGGATCGCCTGGCCGTCCGTGTGGAGAAGGGGGAGCTCACGTTCGAGGGCCGGCGGACCGAGGCGGCCGAGCGGGAGCGGGGCGTGGAGGGCCTGCCGGACTTCCGCCGCAGCTTCGTGGTCCCGCAGGGCATCGATTCGGAGAAGATCTCCGCGGATCTCCGGGCAGGCGTCCTGCGGATCCACCTGCCGAAGAGCGCGTCGCTGAAGCCGCGTCAGATCCCGATCAGCGCGAGCTGAGGCGGTGTGCCAGGTGTCGAGGATGAGGAGCGCTGTCCCGGACGAAGCAAGATCGAGGTGAGGCGGCGCTGATGTGTGGTGGGCACAGGCTCAAGGATCTCTTATGTACCGGTGACCGGCCTGCGGGCTGCGCGTGCAGGCTCAAGGCTCTATCAACGCCGCATTGTTGCCGAGGAGCGTCAGCGTCCACTTCGCGTCCTCGCCGCACGCGGTACCCTCCACATGCCGCACCTCGAGGATAAACCAGCGCTCATCGGGATCGGCGAAGCGGTCGTTCCACGTCACGTAAAATGATTCGGGCGTGCCCTGCCCTCTGACGCCGGACGCAAAGCAATTCGGTGCATCAACTTCAATTTCTCCTTGGTAAGCGATCAAATCGAAGTTCATCCCCGGCGGAGACTCGAGCGTGGCACGGAAGTGCTCGGAGCTGGCCTCATCTGCATTGTCGACGATCAGGATCTTGAACCACTTCGACGTGGTCCCCGTCACCGTCATCGAATCAGCCTCGACGTCGCCCGAGATACTGCCGAGAGCCTCTGCTCCCGTGCAGGTATTGGGCGCCGCATAGTCGCACTCGGCCACCGCTCCCCCGCCGCCGTCGCCTCCGTCACCTTCATTGCTTCCGCCGTCGCCGCCCTCGCCCTCGCCCCCATCGCCGCCGGCCCCGGTGGAGCCGGCGCTCACGCTCGAGCTAGAGCTCGAGCTCACGGACAGGTCTTCCCCTCCGGCGCCGCCATCACCGCCGAGTCCGCCGCCGCCGGCCTGCTCCTCGTAATAGCCGGGCAGCAGATCGTCGGTGCCGTTGGCGCACGCGGCGACGGTGAGAAGGACCGCAGGAACGACAAGCAGCCGGCCGGGCGTGTGCATTGCACGCATCCTATCTGCTCTCGCGACAGCGGTCCAAGGAAGCCACGAGGCAACGTGAGATACCGTAGCGTCGTTCATCACCGCCGGAAACGGCGGCAACCGTTCAAGTTGTTTTCATCACTGTGGACCTGAATTTCCGCGAAAGTCGATGAGGACTCGACCCGGAGCGACGGGCGGGAACGTCCACGATACACATCTGGGACTCGATGCCTCGCGTCCCGCCGTAGAACGAGAATGAAACCTCGCCTCCGGACCCGCCCCGGAGACCCCTCCAAGCGAGCGCGGCCCGGACCGGGCCAGGGGCACCGCCGCACCACGCCGCCGCGCTCCCTCCCCGACCTGCCGCGGGCCCGCGCCGTCCCGGCTGGTGTCGGCGCGCTTCCGCGCCGTCCCGCATTTCGATAGTCTCGGCGCCGCTGAAGCCCGCCCTCAACGCCTTGCTCTCCCTGCGCGCGAAGACGCTGCTGGCGATCGCCGCCACGCTGCTCGGGCTCAGCTTTGCCTTGTACGGCGTGTCCTCGAGGGCGCTCCTCGCCAACTCGATGGCCGCCGAGGCGCAGGACACCCGCCGTACCGTGCAGGTGGCGCTCAACCTCTTCCGCCAGGCCAGCAGCGACTTCAACGCGCGCTGGACCGACTGGAGCCAGTGGGATGACGCCTACGCGTTCGTGCAGGACGGTAATCAAGAGTTCGTTCGCTCGAACCTCGTCGCCCAGCTCTTCGACATCGCCCGGATCGATCTCGCGGTCTTCGCCGGCGCAGACGGAAGGCCCGTGTACAGCACCGGCTACGACCACGCCACGAAGAGCTGGGCCCCCCTGCCGCGCGGCATCGAGGAGCGGCTCCGCATCGGCGATCTCCTCTTCGGGCGGGACGCGCCCGGCAGCGCCGTGCGAGGCGGCATCGTCCTCCTCCCGGACGGGCCGATGCTCCTCTGCTCCCAGCCGAGCGTCGGCAGCTCCGGCCGCGGACCGGTCGCCGGCACCGTCACGTTCGGGCGCTTCTTGACCGACGCCGAGATCAAGCGCCTCACCGAGCCCGCCGGCCTCTCGCTCGCCGTCCACCGCCTCGACGATCCCCAGCTGCCCGACGACTTCCGCGAGGCCCGCGCCGCCCTGTCCGACCGCGACCCGATCCTCGTCCACCCGCTCGGCAGCGACCGGATCGCGGGATACACCGTCCTCAACGACATCGACGGCAAGCCGGCGCTGCTCGTGCGCGTGGACAACGATCGGGCCATCCTCAAGATGGGCCATGACACATTGCGTTATCTCGTGCTCGTGACCGTTGTCGTGGGCCTGGTCTTCGGCGGCGTCACGCTGCTGCTCCTGGAGAAGCTGGTGCTGTACCGGCTCGCCCGCCTCAGCCGGGAGGTCACGGAGATCGGCGGCGTCGGCGACCTCTCGGCGCGGGTCGCGATGCCGGGCACCGACGAGCTGTCGCGCCTCACCGGCTCGATCAACGGCATGCTCTCGGCCCTGGAGGCGAACGCGCGGCGGCAGAGCCAGCAGAAGGCGGCGCTCGAGCAGGCGAAGGCGGCGGCCGAGCAAGCTCATGAGCGCTCGGACCGGCTCCTCCTCAACATCCTGCCGAGGACGATCGCCGATCAGCTGAAGGAGCACGAGCAGCTCATCGCCGAGCACTTCGAGGAGGTGACCGTCCTCTTCGCGGACATCGCGGACTTCACCCCGCTCGCCGCGCGGCTCCCCCCGGCGGAGCTCGTCGGCCTGCTCAACCGGATGTTCTCCTCGTTCGATCAGCTCGCCGAGCAGCACGGCCTGGAGAAGATCAAGACCATAGGAGACGCCTATATGGTCGTCGGCGGACTGCCGGCGCAGCGCCCCGATCACGCGAGGGCCATAGCGCGGATGGCGATCGCCATGACGCACACCGTGCGCCAGTTCGTCGGCGACGACGGCGAGCCGTTCCAGCTCAGGATCGGCATCAACACCGGGCCTGTCATCGCCGGCGTGATCGGCAAGAAGAAGTTCAGCTACGATCTCTGGGGCGACGCGGTGAACGTGGCGAGCCGCATGGAGTCGAGCGGAGAGCCCGGCCGGATCCAGGTGAGCGAGGCGAGCTATTCCCTGCTCGCGCGAGATTTCCTCCTCGAGGAGCGGGGCCTCGTGGCGATCAAGGGCAAGGGCGCGATGAAGACCTATTGGCTCATCGGCGAGAACACACCGCAGTAGCGCGGCGCGCGCCACGACCCACGCTCGTTCGCGCTCGTTACCCGCGATTGACAGGCCCCCGGCCGATTGACAAGGCCAGGCGGGCGTGCAATGGCTGCCCGCCCGATGTCAGACCAGGAGCGACGCGCCCTCATGGACAAGCAGGCCTCGAACGAGACGACGCTTCCCGTCACCATCCGCGAACCGGGCCCCGGAGAGGACCGCGACGAGCTCGTGCGCCTCCTCTTCGGCGACGCCGCGGCGTCGGCCAGGCGGCCCGAGGAGTACGAGGCGCGCTATCCCCGGCGCGCGCTGCCCAAAGGCGCGATGGTCACCCGCTACGCGCCGAGCCCGACCGGGTTCATGCACATTGGCGGCATCTTCGTGTCGCTCATCAACAAGCGGCTGTCGCTCCAGAGCGAGGGCGTCTTCTACCTCCGCCTCGAGGACACCGACGTGAAGCGCGCCATCCCCGGCGCGCTCGACACCATCGTCGACTCCCTCGCGCGCTTCGATCTCTCCCCTCAGGAGGGCGTGCTCCGCGCGCCGGCGAAGGACGGAGACGCGTCCTCGCGAGGCGAGTTCGTGCAGCAGGGCAGCTACGGCCCCTATATCCAGACGGAGCGGGTCGAGATCTACCGGGATTACGCGATCGACCTCATCCGCCGTGGCTTCGCCTACCCCTGCTTCTGCACGGTCGAGGAGCTCGACGCCATCCGGCAGGAGCAGATGGCCCTCACGGTGAAGCCCGGGGTCCACGGCCGGTGGGCGAAGTGGCGCGACGCGCCGCTCGCCCGGGTGAAGGAGGCGCTCGCGGGCGGCACCCCGTTCGTGCTCCGGCTGCGCGCCCCGGACGACGTCTCCGGCCGCGTCGAGTGGAAGGACGGCGTGAAGGGCGTCATCTCGATGCCCGTCAACGATCTCGACACCATCCTCCTCAAGTCGGACGGCATCCCGACGTACCACTTCGCCCACGCGATCGACGATCACCTGATGCGCACGACGCACGTGATCCGAGGCGACGAGTGGATCTCGTCGATGCCGCTCCACCTGCAGCTCTTCCGCACGCTCGGCTTCAGGCCGGTCGAATACGCCCACGTCCCGCCCATCCAGAAGCTCGATCGCGTGGAAGAGGTCGACCCGGAGACGGGCGAGACGAAGGTCTCGGACGCCCGGCGCAAGCTGAGCAAGCGCAAGGACCCCGAGGCGAACATCGCGTATTACCGGGAGATCGGCGTCCCCGAGACAGGCACCATCGAGTACCTCCTCAACATCGCCAACTCGGCGTTCGAGGACTGGCGCAAGGCGAACCCCGACAAGCCCTATTCCGCCTTCCCCCTCAAGCTCAACAAGCTCGCCCCCGGCGGCGCGCTGAGCGACATGGTGAAGCTGAAGAGCGTCAGCCAGGCGGTCGTGAGCCGGATGAGCGCCGAGGACGTCTATGCCCAGGGCCTCGACTGGGCCAGGGAGCACGACAAGGAGCTCGCCGCGCTGATGGAGCGAGATCCGGAGTACACGAAGCGCGCGCTCGGCATCGAGCGCGGCGGCAAGAAATCGAACAAGCGCATCACCACCTGGCCCGACCTGCGGGCCCAGCTCTTCTTCTTCTACGACGAGCTCTACAGCGGCGTCGACGCGCTCGATTTCCCCGAGAACGTCCCTGAGGGCGATCGCCAGCCGCTGCTCCGGCAGATGCTCGACACGTTCGACCCGGCCGACTCGAAGGAGGCGTGGTTCGAGAAGATCCGGCAGATCGCGGTGGCCTCGGGCTACGCAGGCGAGGTGAAGCAGTACAAGGCCTCTCCCGAGTCGTGGAAGGGCCATGTCGGCGACGTCTCGATGCTCCTCCGGGTCGCGGTCTGCGGGACGAGGAACAGCCCTGATCTGACCGAGGTCATGGCGGTGCTGGGCGAGCCGCGCGTGCGGGCGCGCATCGCGCGCTTCCTCTGAGGCGCGGCGCGGCGAGCCCGCGGGCCGCGCGACGAGGGCGCGGCCGGCAGCGGCAGGAGGAAGAGCGATGAGCGAGGTCTGCCGGTTCGCCCCGTCGACCACCGGGCCCGCCCACCTCGGCACGCTCGCCGCGGCGCTGCTCTGCTGGCTGGACGCGCGGTCGCGGGGCGCGCGGCTGGTCCTCCGGCTGGAGGACCTCGATCCCGACCGCTGCCGGGCCGAGTTCGCGCGCGCGATCGAGGAGGATCTCGCGTGGCTCGGGCTCGATTTCGACGAGCGCGTCGAGCAGCACGCGCGGAGGGCGCACCACGAGGCGGCGATGGACCGGCTCGAGGCGCTCGGCGCGCTGTACCCCTGCTCCGCGACGCGCGAGGAGGTGCGCTCGATCGGCCGGCGCGCCCCGGACGGCGGCTTCGCCTACGACAACCGGGCGCGCGGCCGCGCGCTGCCGCCCGGCGGGTGGCGCGCGAGCGTGGAGCCGATCCGGGCGCGGCTGCCGGACGGCGTGTTCCGGCCCCTGGACGAGGGCGGGCTCGACCTGTCGCAGGAGCCCGCGCTCGCGATGGGTGATCCCGTGGTTCGCCGGCGCGACGGCGCCTTTTCCTACCAGCTGGCGGTGGTGGTCGACGACGGCGCGGCGGGCGTAACGCGCGTCGTCCGGGGGCGCGACATCGCGCCGAGCACCGCGACGCAGGCGGCGCTCCAGGCGCTGCTCGGGCTGCCAGCGCCGGTCTACCGGCACCACCTGCTCCTGCTGGAGGAGCGCGGCGGCAAGCTGGCGAAGACGCACGGCGCGGCGCGCGGAGCGGCGCTCGCCCGGAGCGCGCCCGCGCTCACCGGCGCGCTCGCCTGCTGCGTCGGCCTGCGGGATCGCCCTGATCCGTGCACGCCGGCGGAGCTGCTCCGCGAGTTCGACTGGTCGCGCGTCGCGACCGCGGACCGCGTCGTGAGCCTCCGCGACGGCTCGCTCACGCTGACGGCGAGCGGGCCCTGAGCGGCGCGTAGATCAGGCGGGCAGCGGCGAGACGGCGCGCCCCAGCATCGGGAACCACGTGAGGATCGCGTTCGGCCGCGGGAAATCGTCGTCGTCGTCGTCGTCGCGCCGGCCATCACGCCCACGGCGGGAGCGGCTGCCAAACAGCGTCCAGGCGCGCCACGCCTGCTCGGCGAGGTCGCGCGCCCGTCCCGACGAAGTGTCATGTCCAAGGAGCATCATGTGTGGCTGCCGCTTACCACAGGTCCAAGTCGGCGCGCCAGTGTTCCACGCCGAGGCCACGCGAACGTGACCGTCCCGATGACCGGCCGTGGTGCCCGGGCCGTTTCTGCTCCTTCCCGGCGCCCGGGATGCACCCCCTCCACGGCGCGCTGGATGCAGCGACCTGGCGCTCGGTCTCCCTCGGTCTCCCGGCCCGTCACCGCGGCATCGCAGCCTGGCGACCCTCGCTGGAATGCGCCATCACGTCGCCCGGACTCGTTCATGGCCACCGCCCCCGCCGCCCTGAAGCCGTCGTCGCCCTTCGCCGCCTTCACATCGCGCGATTTTCGCGTCTACGCGGCGGCCCGCCTTCTGGCCACGGTGGCCTACCAGATGCAATCGATCGCCGTGGGGTATCAGATCTACGACCTCACGCGAGATCCGCTCGCGCTCGGTTATGTGGGGCTCGCCCAGTTCCTCCCTGTCGCGGGGCTGTCCCTCGCGTCGGGGCACGCGGCGGATCGCTTCGATCGGCGGCGGATCCTCGTCCTTTGCTACCTCACCTCGGCGCTCGCGGCGCTCGCGCTCTTCTTCCTCGCGCGCTCGCCGAGCCCGAACCTGCCGGCGATTTACGGGGTCCTCGTGCTCCTCGGCACGGTGCGCGCCTTCCAGGGGCCGGCCGGCTCGGCGCTCCTGCCGACGCTCGTGCCGACGGAGCACTTCCAGAACGCGGTGACGTGGCAATCGACGCTCTGGCAGGTCGGCGCCATCGGCGGGCCGAGCCTGGGCGGGCTGCTCTACGCGCTCTGGAAGGCGCCCGCGCCCGTGTACCTGAGCGCGAGCCTCGCGCTCGCCGCGGCGTGCGCCGGGCCCCTGGCCGTGCGGGCGCCCGCCGGCCGCCTGGAGAGGAAGCCGCCGTCGCTCGCCACGGCGCTCGCCGGGCTGCGCTACGTCTACCGGAAGAAGGTCCTCCTCGCGTCGATCTCGCTCGACTTCGTGGCCGTCTTCCTTGGCGGCGCGGTCGCGCTGCTGCCCATCTACGCGACCGACGTGCTCGGGGTCGGCCCGCAGGGGTTCGGCTTCCTGCGCGCCGCGCCGGCCGTCGGGGCCGGGCTCATGGCCGTGGTCCTCGCCTTCCGGCCCATCACGCGGCGCGCCGGGCCGAGGATGCTCCTCTGCGTCGGGCTCTTCGGCCTCGCCGCGGTGGTGTTCGGCCTGTCGCGGAGCTTCCCCCTCTCGCTCGTCGCGCTCACCGTGATGGGCGCCGCCGACATGGTGAGCGTCGTCGTGCGGATGACCCTGGAGCAGCTCGCCACGCCGCCCGAGATGCGCGGCCGCGTGAGCGCGGTCAACATGGTGTTCGTCGGCGCCTCGAACGAGCTCGGAGAGCTCGAGTCGGGCACCCTCGCGAGGCTCATCGGGACGGTGCCCACCGTGGTGTTCGGCGGCCTCGGGACGATCGCGGTCGTGCTGCTCTGGGCACGGCTGTTCCCCGAGCTGCGCGCGGTCGACCGGCTCGAAGACACGCGCGCGACCTCCGAAGAAGACGCCGCCGAGAAGGCCTGACGCGCGCCTCGCGTCGAGCGCGCGCGCAGCACATCATCGCTCCCAGCCCGGTGAGGGCCAGTCGCTCTCTCGAGGACTGGAGACGACCACTCCATTCGTGAGCCCCGCGGCGAGAGCACGAGACAACTCGGCGCGAATTTGACCGCGAGCACACCCGCAATCTCTCGAGGCCGAGCGCAACATACGCAACAAGCGTAACAAACGTAACTGAACACGACCGAACACGACCGAAAACAACCGAACACAAATCCAGTGCGAACCGGTGCGAAAACGATTGCGCACCACCTACGACGCACCGCTTCCCAGATCATTCGCAATTTGACGAGGACGTTATAATGCACACTGAGCGGCACGCCATCATACAACGCACGACGACAATCCCAGCCAGACTGTCCGAATTGCTTGACACAGAGGTATCCCATGACCTTACATGTCTTATGGATACGATTATCGCGTGGGCTGTTGGTATCATGATGACATGGGCCCCGCCTGGGAAGAGCTTCATCAAGGACGCGGTCGAGACGCCCGAGGAAGGCCGCGCGCGCTACCACGAGATCGCGCGCGCGGCGGCGAAGGTTGCCTATGATCCTGCATTGAAGCCGCTCTTCGGAGGCCCGCGCGGTCGAGCCGAGACGATGGCGCTGCTCTTATCGATCGCGTATTTCGAGAGCGGTTACCGTCGCGACGTGGACCTCGGGCTCGGGAAGCTCGCGCGCGGCTCGGGGCTCGACTCCTGTCTGCTCCAGGTCCGCGTCGGCGCCGGCAAGACCCGGGAGGGGTGGTCGCACGAGGATCTCGTCGGGGATCGAGAGAAATGCTTTCGCGCGGGACTCGCGCTGATCAAGGGATCCTTCGGGGCGTGCCGCAAGCAGGAGCCGCGCGACCGGCTCAGCGCATACACGCGCGGCAGGTGCATCGACAACGACAAGCATTCGAGGGCGCGCATTGGACGTGCGCTGAACGTGCCGCGCGCGCCGATGACGGACGTGGCGGTGCTCGCCGCAATGCCCGGGCGCGCCCCCCTCCCCGCGGCGCCGCCGAGCGCGCCGTCCGCGACCGGAGCGGTTAGAACGGTCGCACCAGTCGGGACCGCCGGAAACGACAGCTAACGAGGCGAGGAATGAGGGGGATTGGCCAGCGCGCGAGCGCGTCGCGATCGCCCCGCGCACGACCGCTCCGGCCGCGCCAGACGACCGCTGGCGGCGCGCTCAGCCCCGGATCAGGTTCGTGGCCGCCTCGGCGGTGAGATAGCTCTTGCTCTTCATTCCCAGGCGGATCGACGACAGGCTCACGTCCGTCTCGCCCTGGAGCGCGGCGATCGTCAGCGCGTTGTGGCAGTAGATGTTGATGAGCTTCGGGCTGCCGCCGCTCCTCGCGTGCAGCAGCTGCTGCGACGCGAGGCCCAGCTGGAGCCCCCGCCTGCTCCCTCCGACCGAGCACATCCGGAAGTCGATGTATTCGATCATCTCCTGCTGCGTCATGCCGGGCAAGAGGAGCGACTGAGCGCCGGAGTAGAGCTCGCGCGGCACGCCGTTCGAGGCGAGGGTCGCGGGGAGATCGGGGGCGCCCACCAGGATCATCGAGAGCCTGCCCGCCGGGGCGCAGCGCAGGATGTCATGGAGCTCCATCAGGAGATCGTGATCCTCCGGATCGACGCCGTCGACGACCAGCACCGCGATCGCGTCCGACCCGGCGCGGACGAGCGCTTGCCCGAGGAACGCGTCGACGAGGAACTGCTGGCTCAGCGTCGGTGTGATGGCCGTCGCCCCCACCTGCCTGCACAGCGACACGAGCGGCCGCGTCCCGAAGAGCAGCTGCGGCTCGACCGAGAAGACGTGGATCCGCGGGACCTTGTTCTTGATCATCTCACAGACGAAGGTCCGGCCGCTCCCCGGCTCGCCCACGAGGATCGCCGGGCGCTGCCCGGCGACGATCTGCGACGCCAGCGTCCTCAGGATCCAGGCATAAGGGCCTGCGTCCCAGAAGTAGCTCGGCTGCCGGATGTCGCTGAAGGGATAGCCGGTCAGCCCGAAATGATCACGGTAACTGTACTGGCCGGTGAAGTGCCCGACGGCGGTCGAGCTGTTCACCAGGATCGTGCCCGTCGGCGTCGCGAGCGGGCCCCTCGGCGGCTCCGGGAGCTCGCTTATCCTCGTATCGGCGAGATCCATGGGCGCGCCGAGCAGCGCGCTCTTCGGCTCCGCCATCTCTCGCGGCCTGACGCTGCTGCGCCGGAGCATCAGCATGTCCTCGAGGAACGCCACGATGTGCCCGGCCGACGGCCGCTCCTGCGGCCTCTTCGACATGCAGCGGCGCAAGAGCTCCGCGAGGAGCGGGTCGATGTCCGGCATCGCCAGCTTCGGATCCGGGACGGCCGCGTGGCAGTGCGCCTGGAAGCAGCCAGCGAGATCCCGCGCCGAGAAGGGCGTCCTGCCCACGAGCAGGTGGTAGAACGTGCAGCCGAGGCTGTAGATGTCCGACGGAGGCGCGATGTCCTGCCCGGTCCATTGCTCCGGGCTCATGTAGAACGGCGTGCCCTCCAGCGTGCGGGCGGAGCTGCTCCCGAGCGGGCCGCTCTCCGGATGGGACGCCAGGCCGAAGTCGGCGATCTTGAGCGTCCCCGACGCATTGAGGAGGAGGTTGGCGGGCTTGACGTCGCGGTGGGAGATGCCGAACGACGCCGCGAGCTCGAGCGCCGCCGCGGCCTCGCGCATCTTCTCGATCCCGAACTGCTCCGGCAGGCGGCCGCCGTGCTGCTTGGCCGCCTGCGCCATGGTGAGGCCGTGGACGTACTCCATGGCGATGTAACGGACGTCCTCGTCCTCGCCGACCTGGAAGATCTGCACCACGTTCGGGTGGAGGAGGCGCGCCGCCGCGCGCGCCTCGCGCAGGAAGCGGTCGCGCCGCTCGGGATCGGTGTCCGCGCTCCCCTTCGCGATCAGCTTCACCGCGACGTCGCGCTGGAGCACGCTGTCCCTGGCCAGGTACACGGCGCCCATCGCGCCGATGCCGAGCAGCTGGATCAGCTGGAACGGTCCCAGCCACTGTCCCGCCAGGTGGGTCAGCGTACTCGCAGGCTCCGCGATCATCGGGCTCTCATTCCCATCTTGCCATCAAACCCGTGCGCTCGCCGGGCGAATGCGTCGGCTTCCAGTCCACGACCCGCTCACGACCCGCACGAGGAGCTCACAGCTGCCCCGCGCCGGGCCCCCCGTCGCTCCGCGCCCGACCCCGCCCCAGGATGTGTCCCATCGTGAACGCGGACAGGACGAGGACCGTGACGATGATCGGCACGGCGTAGGTCGCGAGGGACGCGATGTTGGGCACGGCGCCCGCGCCGGCCGCGGCGCCCGCGCCGGCCGCAGCCTTGTCGGCGCCGCCCACCGTCATCAGGATGGCCGTGGCCATCGAGGCGGCGATCGAGAGCAGGGCGATCGCGAGCCCCGCGGCGAGGCCGCTCGGGCCTGTCGGCTCCAGGACGACGGGCGCCGCCGCCGGCGACGCGATCCCCGACGAGGCGACCGGGACCGTCACCAGCGGACCGTCCAGCTTGACGTGGACGTTGACGACCATGTCCTGGCCCGCCCACGGGATGACGAGCCCCTGCGGGCTCGCGCTCGCGGTGACAGGGGGCGCTGCGGATGCCGGGCGCGCCGCGGCCCGGGATTCCTCGTGGTGGATACCGCTGGTCATCATGGCCTCATGGGCAGGGTTGGTCTGGTAGTGCAGCGTGTCGGCGTCCTCGTCGAGCGGGCCCGGGCGCCTCTTCGCCGGCATCACCTCCGTGACGCTCGACGGCGCCGGCGCGCGCTGCTCCGAGAGGGGCGGCCGCTGCGCGGGCGCCCGCTCCCGCGCAGGCGCGGCGTCGGCCTTGCGACCGCCCCCGCTCGCGACGTGATCTGCGGCCGCCTTCTTCATGACGTCTGCGATCACGCCGTAGACCTCGGTCCATGCCGACTCGACGTCGCGCGTGAAGCCGTCGCCCAGCCCTTCGCGCAGCGTCCAGAGCAGCGCCTCGCCCACCACGTCGTAATGCCGATCGACGACCATGTAGCCGTGGTGCCGCACGCCGAGCGCCTGGAGCACCGGCACGAGCCTGCCCAGGTTGTTCAGCCCATCGACGGCCACGGCGAGCGTCTGCATGAGCTTCTTCTTCTGCTCGGCCATGTCGTTCTTGAACATCGGCCGCACCGACGGCTCGAGCTCGAAGAGGCGGTCGTAGAAGAGCGCCGCCGCGGCGTCCGAGATGGGCATCACCTTCGCCCACGATCGCTGCACGAGCTCGATCGTGCGCAGGCTGATCGGCGCGCCCGCCGGCGCCGCGGCGGGCGCGGGCGGCGGCGGGTCGCCCTGCCAGGGCGGCACGACCCCGACGAGCGTCCGCGAGGCCTTGGTCGACGAGGGCGGCGGCACCGACTTCGGCAGCTGCACCGCCTGCTCCACGGGCGCCGAGCGCTGCGCCGGTTGCGAGGAGCCGAGCCGCGGGGCCTCCCTCCCGGCCGGCGCCGGCGAGGGGTGCGCCTGCGCGCCGCCCACGGCCGCGTGCGCCGCGGCGGCCTTCTTCATGACGTCGGAGACCACGCCGTAGACCTCTTTCCACGCGGACTCGACGTCGGCGGAGAAGGAGTCGCCGAGCCCCTCGCGCAGCGTCCAGAGCAGCGCCTCGCCCACCACGTCGTAATGCCGATCGACGACCATATAGCCCTGGTGCCGGACGCCGAGGGCCTGGAGCACCGGCACGAGCTTGGGCAGGTTGTTCAGCCCATCGACGGCCACGGAGAGCGTCTGCATGAGCTTCTTCTTCTGCTCGGCGATATCGTTCTTGAACAGCGGCCGCACCGACGGCTCGAGCGTGAACAGCCGCTCATAGAACAGCGCCGCGGCGGCGTCCGAGATGGGCATCACCTTCGCCCAGGACCACTGCACGAGCTCGATGGTGCGCTGGCTCAGGAGCTCCGGCGGCTGCGCGCTGCGCGCCTTGTTGAGGAACTCGGGCGCGCCGTAGGCCCCCGGCCCTCGCTGGGTGGCAGGCCCCGTGGAGGGCAACGCCCGCGCCGCCGGCGCGGGCGCGCTGGCGCTGCGTTGCGGCTTGGCAGCATCCCCCGGCGTCGCAGCGCCGCGCGTGTTGGTCGAGGGTGCGAAGGGATCGTTCGGTTTGGCCATCGTGGTTGTCCGCTGGAGGTTACCGGGAATGCGCCGGTGAGGTGCGCGCCGCGGCGCGCGTGTTCAGAGCACAGGAGCCGCCTCTACCGCCATCCTACATCAGGGGGCCGGCGCCTGCCTACGGCGCGGCGAGAGGGCTGCGCCGCCGGCGCGAGACGCCCGTGGAAGCGCGCGCCATGCCCACGAACGCGCCACCAACGCCCGACCAAGGCGCCACCAACGCCCGACCAAGGCGCAACGAACGCACGACGAACGCGCACAGATCGCGGCGACCTCGCCGGGGGCGCGGCCGCGCGACGAGCGGACCGGGGCCGCGGATGTGGCGCTGGCGAACCGCACCTGTGCCGGCCCCGTAGCGCGGCGCACTTCCCGAGCGACACCGCCGACGGACAGGGCATCGGAGCGGCGGCGCGCCGGAGCCGCAGAGAGCGATGGAGTTCGCGCCATCGACGCTCGATGTTCCAGAAGGGGTGAGCGTCTTATCGCCCTTGCGCTCGAGCCGCTCCGTGCCGCCGCGCTCCGATGGAACGACTCGGACCCAGGGCGCGCGAGGCCGCCGGGGCGACCAGGACCTCTCCCGAGAGGCACACACCAAGCGAGCAGGCAAAGCGCGCGACGAGCAGCGCTCGCCTGAAGCGGCCGGACGGCGGGCTCGCTCAGGCCGCCTCTCCGGTCTCACGCTCGGCGCAAGCGCACAGACCCTGAAAACGAAAAACGCGAGGTGGCCTTTCGGCCAATCCTCGCGTTCTCTTGCTACTTGGGTCGTGGTTGCGCGGGCGGGATTTGAACCCACGACCTTCGGGTTATGAGCCCGACGAGCTACCAGGCTGCTCCACCGCGCGAGAGGGAATCTACTCACGGCCTCGTTTTGGTCAAGGATTCTCTCAGGGCCCGGTGTCGATTGTGTCCATCTCCCCCTCGGAGGCTTTCCGATGCCTTCCAAGGCCTGCCGAGGGAGGCGCAGCTCGGCTGCGCTCGAGCGGCCCCTTCGTCCCCCTGCCCTCAGCCCAGCCAGTCCGGCACGAGCGGCGACGGCGCCGCCGTCGAGATCACCCAGAGCTGGTGCGCCGCGCGCGTCGCCCCGATGTGGAGCAGGTGCCGCGACTCGTCGTCCGCCGGGTAGGTCGACGCGTTCACGTCGACCAGCACCACGTAGTCGTACTCGAGGCCCTTCACCTGCCGGACCTCGGTCACCTCGACGCCGGGGCGGAACGCGAACTCGTAGGCGCGCACGCGCCGGAGGTTCGGGATCTCCGCCATCCTGAGGGCGTCGTAGTAGACGTCCGCCTGCTCGGGGTGGCGCGCCAGGATCGCCAGCGTCGCGCGGGGCTCGCGCGCGAACAGCGGGCGGATCGCGTCGGCGAGGAAGGCGACGGCCGCGCCGGCGCTCGGGAAATGGTGGTGCTCGACCGGCGCCCCGCTGCGCGGGGCGAGGGGCGGCGTCGGATCCGCCAGCGGGCCCAGCACCCCGCGGGCGAACGCGAGCACCTCGCGCGTCGAGCGGTACGCGATGCGCAGCGGCTCGACGTCGACCCGCGACAGGCCGAGGTCGTCGAGCGTCGCCCGCCAGTCGCGGAAGCCGGAGTCCATGAAGAGCCGCTGCGCCGTGTCGCCCGCCAGCGTCACGCTGCGCGGCTCGGCCACGACGCCGAGCAGCACCGCGAGGTCGATCGGCGCGAGATCCTGCGCCTCGTCCACGAAGAGGTGCTCGTAGACGAGCACGTTCTTCCCCTTGCGGAGCTCGCCCCGGAGCAGCTGGTACGCCCGCAGGAGGAGCGCGTCGTCCTCGGGGTCGAGCACCGCGCGGTCGTCGCTCGAGACCTCGCGCCCGTCCCCGCCCCGGTCGTCGTCGTCGTCCGCGGGCTCGTCGGCCATGGCCGCCTTGCGCTCGGCGCGGTCGCCGGGGTCGAGGTCGAGCACGGCGGGGCAGCGGTCCGCGCACCAGCGCCACGCGCGCTTCACCTGCTCCGGGCCGAACTCGGGGTCGCCCGCCGCCTCGAAGGCGGCCATCACCCGGTCGAGATCGGTGAGCACGTCCGCCCAGAACGCGAGGGTGCCGCGCGAGTCGCGCCGCGCCCGCGCGTCGTCCTTGAGCTCCGCCGCGCGCTGCTCGAGGAGGTGGAGCATCGCCGGGTGGGTCTTGTAGCGGGTCACGACCGAGGGCGTGTTCTCCTCGATCGGCGCCTCGAGCCACGGGAACGCGCGCTTCCGGGCCGCGCGCGCCCACTCGGAGAACGTCTCGACAGCGATGCCGCCCAGGCCGAGCGCGGGGAGGGCCTCGCTGATGTACGCGCGGAGCGCGGGGCTGCCGACGATGACGAGCATCTTGTCGGCGGTGAAGCGGCGGCCTCCGTTGTAGGAGAGGAAGGCGAGCCGGTGGACGCCGATCGTCGTCTTGCCGCTGCCGGCGCCGCCCTGGATGACCACGATGCCGGCGTCCGGCTTCGAGATGAGCTCGAACTGCCGCGGGTCGAGGAGCGCCGCGATCTCCGGGAGGTGCCGGTCCTCGCGGGCGTGGAACGCCGCCCCCGTCCCGAGCCCGCCGCGCGCGCCGCCCGCCGCCGCGCGCGCGATGTCCCGCATGTCCTCGGGGCGCACCGCGCTGCCCTGCCCGCCGGAGAGCTCGGTCGCCCGCGTCGCGATCTCGCGGAAGCCGCCCGAGGGCCCGCGCACGAGCGTCCCCTGCGGCGCCGAGATGCGATAGAGCTCGCCGTCGTCGATGGTCACGGTGCGCCGCACGAGCACGGTGCCCTCGACGTCGCGCTCGCCGAAGGTCTCCTCGTAGTCCGCGCCCTCCTCGTAGCGGTAGTAGATCTGGCTGACCGGGGCGTGGCGCCAGTCGACGATCCGCACGCCCGCGCTCGCGTCGACGAGCGTCGTGCGCCCGATGAGGACGTCGCGCTCGGGGCGGCCCTTCTCCCGGAGGCGCAGGTGGCCGAAGTAGGGCGACTTCGGATCGACGGGCTCGACGACGTTCTCGTTCCGCCGCGCGGCGATCCCTTGCAGGCGCTCCATCTGCTGCACAAGCGCCGGCACGTCCTCCAGCCGCGCCGCCGCGATCTGATCGCGCAGCGAGAGGAGCTGCTCCTCGTAGTTCTCGACAGGCGGCGGGCGCGACGGCTTGGTCGCGGCGGCGGCGAGGTGCGCGGTGACGCGGGCGAGCAGCGCCTCCTCCTCGTGCACGATCGCCGCGCCGTGCTCGCTCAGCCCGGCACCGGGCGCGCCGTCCGCAAACGTGGGAGGCGTGGGCGGCGCGGGCCGGGCGGACGTCGTGATGGTGGCCGAGGACGGCGCGGTGGACTGCTCTCGGGTGGGCGTGGGGCTCGTAGAACGATTCGCGGTCACGGGGATGCCGATGCGATGGTGGATGAGGTGACAGGCTGAGCCGGAGCGTCAGCACGCCAGACATCCGTCGCGGCCCGTTGACGCAGGAGGGTCGGACCTATTGACCGATCCGGCACAGCTCCGCAACCGTCGCGTGGGGCCCCCCACGCTATCCGCGTTTCGGCGCGTTTTCACGGGCCGGCGCGCGCCTCGACGGGGCGGTTCGCGCCTCGGCGTGCGCCTCGACGGGCCGGCGCGCGCCACGCGAGCGCCCTCGGTGCGTAACGTGCCCCGCGTCCAAGGGCGGATCCGCCGCGGGCGGTGGCGTTCTGGATTGAGGTCACGTGGGCGGACGCCGTACAAGGCAGCGATGCAAAACTGCGCGACCCGGTCCGACCGGCTCCTCGAGCTGATCCTCTTCTCGCTGCGCGATCGCGGGGCGCTCTGCGCGCTGGTCCTGGCCGCCTACCGGGTCGAGCTGACCAGCCTGCTCGACCGCGTCTCCTCGGGCTCGATCGGGGACGACGACGATCGGGAGGTCGCGCCGCACGCCCGGGGGGATCGCGCGGGTGGATCTCCGGCGCGCGCCCGCGCCGAGGGGCGCCGTACGGAGGCCCGGATCAGCGAGGAGGACGCGTTCCTCATCTACGATCTCGCCGGGTGCATCGCCGAGGCGGCGGGCGCGGCCCGCCTCCCGGTCGTCCGCCGCGACGCGCTTTCCCTCCGGGAGAAGGCGGCCGAGGTGCACGCCGGCGGCGAGCGCGCTGAGCGGGACATGTTCGCGGCCGGGCTCAGGGTGATCGACCGGATCCTCGACGCGGCCCGCGCGCAGCCCTCGCCGCGGAGCGAGCCCGCGAGCAAGGACCTGAACTGAGCGGAACCGAGCGGGACCGCGCGGGACCGCGCGGGAGCGTGCACGCCGGGCGCTCCATCGATGGCCTGCTCCCTGCACCGGGTGCCGCCGCGGGGCGCTCCGCCTCGGTCCCTGGGGCGGGCTCGCGTCCCGGCGGGTCGCGCTCGCGCCGAAGGACAGCATGAGCATCCCCTGCGCCGGCTCCCTCTCCGCGCCGCGAACGCTGCGAAGCCCGCTGGGGCGCGCGGCCGCAAGCGCGCCGATGCGCGTCTCCTTCGCCGGGGGTGGCAGCGACCTGCCCGGCATCGCCCGACAGGACGGCGGGCGCGTCGTGGGCGCCGCGATCGATCTGCGTGTGCGCGTGATCGTGGAGCCGTTCGATCGAGGCTGGGTGCGGCTCGAGCTCGCCGCGCGCGGCGAGGGGCGGGCGGAGCCGCACCCGACCGAGGGCGCCGGCGGCGCCGGAGGGGCGCGCGTCCTCCTGCGGCGCCGCGCGGATCCTCCGCGCGACGATCTCGCGTTCCGCCTGGTCGAGGCGACGCTCTCCGCTGCGGGCGTGGGCGACGGGGTCGCCCTGCGGGTCGAGAGCGAGACGTCGCCCGGGGCCGGCCTGGGCGGCAGCGCGTCGGTGGCGGTGGCGGCGCTGTTCGCGCTGCGCGCCTCGCTCGGAGAGGCCGCGGCGCCGGAGGATCTGGCGCGCGAGGCGGTCGCGATCGAGCGCGACCGCCTGTGCAACGCGTGCGGCGCGCAGGATCAGGTGTTCGCGGCGTTCGGGGGGCTGCTCGATCTCGCCTTCGACGCCGGCGGCTGCTCGGGGGTGCGGCCGCTCGCGATCGGCTGCCCGGACCTCGTGCCCGCGCTCTCGGCGGGGCTGCTGCTCGTGGACACGGAGGTGCGGCGCGTGTCGGGCGAGGTGCTGGATCGGATGGACGCCGGCTCGGCGTGCGACGCGAAGGGCGAGCTCGTGGCGGCGGCCGGCGAGGTCGCGCGCGGCTTCGAGATCGGCTCGCTCTCGCTGGTGCTCTCGGGCATGCGCCGGGGCGCGGCCGCGAAGGTGCGCCTCTCGAGGGCGGCGAGCGCGATCGCGCTCTCGCTGGAGCGGCAGCTCGACGGCCTCGGGGTCGAGGTCCTCCGGGTGTGCGGCGCAGGCGGCGGCGGGCACATCCTCGTGTGGGCGCCCGCCGAGCGCCACGCGCGCATCCTCGAGGCGCTCGGCCCGCGCCTCGTGCGGCGGCCCGCGCTCGGCGCCCCCGGCGTGCGGCTCGACGGGGGCTGACGCGCGGCGCTAGGCGCTCGTCCTGAGGCGGGCCTTGCGCGCGCCGCGCTCGAGCGCGAGCCCGATGAGGCGCTCGATCAGCTCGCGCGGGGGGATGCCGCTCGCCTCCCAGAGCTTCGGGTACATCGAGATCGCCGTGAAGCCGGGGATGGTGTTGATCTCGTTCACGTAGAGCGCGCGATCGGGCGAGAGGAAGAGGTCGACGCGGGCCATCCCCGACGCCTCCAGCGCGCGGAACGCGCGGAGCGCGACCAGCTGCACGGCGTTCGCCTCGGCCGGGGAGAGGTCGGCCGGGATCCGGATCGTGGCCCCGTCGGCGTCGATGTACTTCGCGGCGTAGGAGTAGAAGCCGTCGGCGTGCCCGACAACGATCTCGCCGGGCACGGAGGCGATGGGGTCGTCGTCGCCGAGCACGGAGCACTCGATCTCGCGCACGCCCTCGATGCCCTGCTCGCAGACGATCTTCAGATCGAACTCGAAGGCGTGCTCGACGGCCGCCTCGATCTCGGAGCGCGCCTTGACGCGCCGGACCCCGACGGACGACCCGAGGTTCGCGGGCTTGACGAAGATCGGCCCGAAGCCGGCGCTGCCGGCGGCGGAGAGGGCGGCGATCTGGTCGATGCACGCGCCGCGATCGCGGTCCCACGCGGCCCGGCGGAGCGTGACGTGGGGGACGATCGGGATCTCCGCCTCGCGGAGCAGGCGCTTCATCACGTCCTTGTCCATCCCCACGGCGGAGCCGAGCACGCCGGAGCCGACGTACGGGACGCCGGCGAGCTCGAGGAGGCCCTGGACGCAGCCGTCCTCGCCCGTGGGCCCGTGCAGGACGGGGAAGACGACGTCGATCGGGGCGCGCGCGCCGCCCGGCACGGTCAGCGTGGCCTCGCCGGCGGGCCCGGGGTGGGCGTCGAGGGCGATCTCCGGCATCGCCTCGTTCAGCCGGGCGAGGCGGGGGTCGCGCGCCGCGCCGAGGAGCAGCGCCTCTTCCTGGAGCAGCCAGCGGCCGGACTTGTCGATGCCGATGAGCACCGGCTCGAAGCGGTCTCGGTCGAGCGCCTCGACGACGAAGCGGGCGGACAGGAGGGAGATCTCGTGCTCGGCCGAGCGGCCGCCGAAGAGGACGGCGACGCGCACCTTGGCAGGGTTCGGCATGGCGGCACCCTAGCCGCGATCGCGCGCGGGGGCGAAGAAGCCGGCTACTCGGAGAGGCTACTCCGAGAGGACACGGAACGACTTGCGGACGGTCGCCATCGCCACGCGCGCGACGTGCCCGTCGGCGAGCTCGACGTCGACGGCGGTGAGCTGGCCCTGACGCTCGATCAGCCTGGCCACGCTCACCCTGGAGCCCCGGGCGACCTCGGCGCGCGCGACCTTGACGTCCGCGAGCGCCTCCAGCTGAGCGCCGACGGCGATGCCGTTCTCCACCTTCGCCGGCGCTTCCTCGGTCGCCCTCGCCGCTCCGGCGGGGACGACAACAGCCAGCGCCGCGACGACCGCAACGATGAGGCCGCCCGTCGTGCTCCTTCGACTGCAGGTGAGCATCGGGCCCGATTCTACGCGGAAGGAGAGCGATGTCACCTGCGTTGTCACCGGATCGGCTGGTCCGTCCGGGGAGCCCTCCGCGACGACATCGAGCGCGCCTGTCGGCGCGGAACGCAGGGGTGCATCGTCCCCATGGATGGAGCGGGCCCCAGGGAGCGGGCGCCCCGAGCAGGGAGCTCAGCGCGCTCAAGCAGGGCCGCACCGGCGAGCTCGACAAAAAGGGTCCCAATCTGCGGACCTCGCTCGTGTCCGACAAAGGCGAGGAGACATGATGAAACCGCGATCACTTATTACAGTCACAGCCGCGCTGCTGTTTCTCGGCGTCTCGATCCCCGAGGCCGTTGCGGAGGACAAGACACCGACCAAGCAAGAGAATTATAGTTATACGTTCACCGATGATCTGATGGATGCCTCGAACAGCTCCGCGACCGGCGCCATGCTCCAGGTCCGACAGCCCGGGCGTCGCGACAGGCTGCTCCGACCGAGACTCCACTTCGTGCCGGAGATGCTCAAGTCGATCGAAACGATGTGATGGGGCGCGCCGCCTTCTCGACGGAGGAGGAGCCGACGAGGAAAGGGTCACGCATCGGTCGATCGGCCCCGCCCACGGGACGGAACGGGCATCGCGCCGAAGCTAGGCTCCGGTCGATCTCCGGCGCCGCTCGCGCACCTCGCCGAGCTTGAGCACGATCTCGTGCATCCTGCGTTGCTCACTCTCCACCATCTGCTCGAGCTCGCGCTGAAACCATACGCCGAGCGTGCTCTCGATCGGGCGCGGGAGCCCCAGATCGCCCGGCTCCTCGGTCATCCAGAGGAGCTGCAGCCCGGAGGCTTCCAGCTGGTTGCGCGCGTACTGCATCGCGAGCTGGATCGCCTGCACACCGTCGATCCCGTACACGCACTTGCTGCATCCGTCGTCCAGGCCCTCGAAGACGACGGGACACGCCCAGTCCACCCCAGGAGGGCTCACCTCGAACGGCCGTCCAATCTTCAAGATGATTTCTCGCCCAGGCTGACCTTCCACGCTGTAGCGACGCTCCGCGATCGGCGAATCCTTCTCATCCATGCGATGAGGCTACTACGAGAACTCGACCGTGCACCACACGAGCCAGACAGGCCATGCTGCCGAGCTCGCAGAGTCTGTACGCTCGCGGCCTCTCCTGGGGCCGCATCAGCGCGCTCCCCCGCCCTGGTCGAGGCTACGCCTCTCCGCAGCTCGGCAGCTCGGCCGAGGCCGGCGTGCGGGTCCGCCTCGCGGCGGCCGCGGCGGCGACGTTTCGCTGAAGAGCAGGTGCTTCTCGATCCGCTCGCGGAGCAGCGCCGTCTCTAAGCGGTTCGGGTCCATACCTTCGTCCTGCTCGGCCAGCGACTCGAACAGGGCCGGCTTCATGTCGACCACGTCGAGCACCTTGTGCAGTATCGCGTGCTCGCCGTCACGCAGCCTCGGCGCGGTCTTCCGCTGCTCCTTGGTGAGCGTCACGAGGCCGGGGAAGAGCTCGTCGAGCTTCTCGACGAAACCGGCATCAGTGGCCGGGTGGCGCTAGAACCGGTGGCAGGATCAGGTCGAAACGGGCGGCAGGATCACGCCAGAATACGTAGTCATCACAAGCGAGCCAGCCGTCCATCTTCGAGCAGCACCCAGGGAGCTGAAGTCGAGTACGCCTCGACCCCTGCCAGGGGCAAACCAGGTGCGTCGGCGAGGACATCGATGCCTTCGCGGAGCTTCAACCCACGTTCGGTAAGCCGATACACT
This sequence comes from Sorangium sp. So ce117, assembly GCF_051524395.1. Taxonomy (NCBI): domain Bacteria; kingdom Pseudomonadati; phylum Myxococcota; order Polyangiales; family Polyangiaceae; genus Sorangium; species Sorangium sp. So ce117. The sequence continues at coordinate 786,162 of NZ_CP150309.1, read as the reverse complement.
CGCGAGAGCATCGGGTGCGAGTCGGATGGCTCTGGCCCTGGCGCACGTTCCACAGCCGCGCCGGCGTCGTGGTCTGCCCAATGCTCTAGCCGGCGTGGCAGGAACAGGTCGCCCGTGCAGGAGAGCGTCCGCCACAAGTCCATTCCAGCCCGCAAGTCGCGCCCAACCACCGCGAGAGGAGTCTGCCACTCCGCAGACAGGATGGTCAGGAGCAGCTCGTCGAATCGACTGAGACGCAGCGCTCCCTCCGCAGTCCTTCTCGGAAAAAAGGACGAGAGGAGCTCCCACAAGGGCGCGAGTTCTGGAAACCCTTCGACGCCACGTGCGCAATTCTGCGCGAACGGCCTCGGGTCTGCTGCCGTGTACTGGCTCCAGAGGCGGACGGCACGCCGGTAGCGTCCGGGCGGCCAGGGACGCGCTTCACCGAGCCGCTCCGGGATCGTACCCAGCGCCGAGGCGGAGCACCACGTCGGCACGGCAGAGTCGTTGGTGTCCAGCCCCAGGAATGGAGGGTCCAGATCGACGACGACGATGTCCTTGCGGGGAATGGCACGCGTGCGCAGCCTACTGCAGACTCTCCAGAGCGCCACGCGCTCGCGCAGATTGGTGGACGAAACCCATACGAAAACCACAGGACCTATCTTGCGTTCAGCACCGATAGGGTCGTCAAAATCACCCCACCACGCCTGACGCGCAAGAACATGCTCGGACGCACCCACGCGAGACGGCCCAACAAGAACACAGTCGGAGTCGACGACAACGTTGACGGCCCCCAGCGGCGCGATGCGATCCGCCACGCGAGACTCGAAGACCACATGTGTCGCGCTAGCGATATCCACAGCGGAGACACTCACTAGATTCGTACGGCTCGCCGCGAAGGCAATAGTCAAGACAGTCGCGACAGAACGTATGACCGCTTGTCGTTATGCGCGCACAAGACCGTCCTTTGACCTGGCAAGCTTCAAAGTATTCGCTGCACCTGGTGACCGGGGCGCACCCTGCCATCTGCTCAGAGGCGCCGCTACCCACGTCGTCACCGTTTCGGTATCCATCTCCTGTAGCTGCTGACGGGATGATGATACTGCCACCTGGGCCGTCCGTTCCCTGGCCCCTGAGATAGCACTCACCCATGTCGAAGTTGCACGCCGTGAGAGCGGAAACGAGAACAGCGGCCGCCTTCGTTTTCGACCTGCGTCGCATGCCCCCTCCTCCAGGTCATTCCGGATACACGCGCGGAGAGGCGGGCGCAACGGTGATTCGCATCACTGCTCATGTCCTTGCGCTGCCGTTCATCAGGCCCCCGCTCCGCGGCCGAGCCCGAGTAGATCGCAGCGGGTTGCGATTCGTCGCGGACGAACTCAGCGCGGACGCGGAGATCGATGCGCACATTGGCAAACTCGGCGCGGTCATGGCTCACATGCTCGACGAACGCCTCTACACGGGATGCCTGAAGCGCGAGTTCGTCGAACTCCTGCTCGGGCTGGATATCGGACTGCGCTATTCGGCCGTAGAAGAGTGTCACGAACGTGCGCACGGTCGCGACGCGTCGCGCGCGAACCGCTCGATGGCTGCCATCACCGGTCGATGGCCGCCACGAACCGCTCGATGGCCGCCATGAACCGCTCGATGGCTGCCATGAACCGCTCGATGGCTGCCATGAACCGCTCGATGGCTGCCATGAACCGCTAGATGACTGCCCCGAACCGCTAGATGACTGCCCCGAACCGTTCGATGACTGCCCCGAACCGCTCGACGACGGCGCTCTTCGCCTCGCACCGCCAGTGCCCCCCTTTCGCGCCGCAAGCGCGCCCGAGATGGGTGAAGCATTCGGGCCCGAAGCAAAGCCTTGGCGAAGACGTTACGGCCGCGGGGTGAGCTGCGAGCGTTCTCCTCGAACACCTTGCCGTCCGTCACGACCATCGCCCCCGTGGCGACGTCCTGCCGCAGGAGGTGAGGTAGCCCCCGTGCTCTGCGGATGCCGAGGTGCACGATGCACGGCAGGCTTGGAACCGTGTAGCCTGTCGCGGTGCCGGGCCATGATCATCGCATCGAGGTGTTCCTCTCGTACGCGTCCGAGGACGGGGGGCTCCTTGCCAAGCTCGAAAAGCACCTCGCCGCCCTTCGCAGCGAAGGGCTGATCCAGAGCTTCCACGCCGGCGATGTCGGCGCCGGGCAGGCGTCGAGGGAGGTCACCGAGGGGCACCTCGAGCGTGCCGACCTGGTGCTGCTCCTCGTCAGCGCGGATTTCCTCGCCTCGCGCGAGTGCTACGAGCGCGACGTGGCGCGCGCGCTCGCGCGCCGTGAAGCCGGGCAGGCGCGGGTCGTTCCCGTGCTCCTGCGGGCGTGCGACTGGCGCCACACGAAGCTCGGCGAGCTCAAGCCGCTGCCCAAGAACGAGCGCCCGGTGAGGAGCTGGGAGGACGAGGACGAAGCGTTCGCCGAGGTGGCGCGGGGGATCCGCGAGGCCGTGACCGCGATCACGGGCGCCCGGTCGGCCGCCCTCCCCCACCGGGCGCCGCGGCGCGCGCAGGGCGAGGTCAGGCGCGCCGACAAGGTGCGGGAGATCATGCAGTCGCTGAGCAAGCCGGAGTGCGTCGGCGTGGCGCTGCTCGCACCGCTCGGCTTCGAGGCGCACCAGGTCGCCGGCGAGGTGCTCCACCGGCTGCAGCGCCCCGGAGAGGCGCTCTTGCCCGTGCGGCTCGTGCCGGAGGTCAGGGCGACGGACGAGGAGCGGTTCTATGGCCGCCTGCTGCGCGACCTGCGCTGGGCGCTGCCGGCGCCGTGGCGAGCGCTCGTTGACGCGCGCGCGGAGGGGAGCGCCAAGGATCGCTTCGAATACGCGGTGGACGACCTGCTCGGCGGGCCGGTCGCCGAGGCCGGAAGGAAGCTGCTCCTCGTGGTCGACGGGCTGGCGCACGTGCCGGCCCCGCAGCTCGAGCAGTGGGGGTACCTGATGGCGAGGCTCTCGAACCGGGGGCTGAAGCTGCTCGTCTGGGGCGGGCGGGAGCTGCACGAGCTCCGCACACGGCCACCTTCGGGCGGCTTGTACTCGGCGTTCCACGTGCTGACGCCGGTCTCGCTCGGCGCGCTGTCGGCCGGGGAGGTGCGCGACCTCGTGCTCGAGCGCGGCGGGGAGGAGGCGGCGGCCGAGGTGCTGTGCGACGAGACCGGTGGGCACCCGGCGCTCGTGCGCGAGCTGGTCGACGGGCACGCGGACGACGTGCGGGCCGGCGATCGCGAGGCGCTCCTCGCGCGCATCCTGGCGAGCGACCACATGGACCGGCTGCGGCGGACCGTGGGGGGCGACGCGGAGGCGCAGGAGGTCTTGAGAGCGCTCGCGGGTGTGGCGGAGAGGCCGCTGCCGCGGCGCCGGAGAGGCGAGGAGCGGCTCGCCTGGCTCGGCGTGCTGAAGGACGCGGGGGCCACGCGCTGGGACTGGGTGGCGCCCGCGATGCAGCGGTTCGCGGCAGAGTGGTCATGAGACGAGCGCTCGTGGCCGCCGCGCTGGCGGCGCTGGCGCTGCTGCCCGGCGCGGGGTGCCGGGAAGACCAGGCGCGGCTCGCGGCATGGGAGCTGCCGCTTGCGGAGGGGCCGGAGCTCCTGTCGAACCAGGTCACGGCCATCCATCGCGACAGCGGCGGCGTGCTCTGGTTCGGGACGTCGGGTGGAGGCGTGAGCCGCTTCGACCCAAAGGCTCGCTCCTGGTCCACCTACTCCACAAAAGACGGTCTCGCCAGCAACTATGTCCAAGCCATCGCCCAGGATGCCGATGGCTCGCTCTGGTTCGGGACTTCGGATGGCGTAAGCCGCTTCGACCCAAAGGCTCGCTCCTGGTCCACCTACTCCACCAAAGACGGCCTCGCCGACAACGATGTCCAAGCCATCGCCCAGGATGCAGATGGCTCGCTCTGGTTCGGGACTTTGAGTGGAGGCGTGAGCCGCTTCGACCCAAAGGCTCGCTCCTGGTCCACCTACTCCACCAAAGACGGCCTCGCCGACAACGATGTCCAAACCATCGCCCAGGATGCAGATGGCTCGCTCTGGTTCGGGACTTTGAGTGGAGGCGTGAGCCGCTTCGACCCAAAGGCTCGCTCCTGGTCCACCTACTCCACCAAAGACGGCCTCGCCAGCAACTATGTACAAGCCATCGCCCAGGATGCAGATGGCTCGCTCTGGTTCGGGACTTCGGATGGCGTAAGCCGCTTCGACCCAAAGGCTCGCTCCTGGTCCACCTACTCCACCAAAGACGGCCTCGCCAGCAACTATGTACAAGCCATCGCCCAGGATGCAGATGGCTCGCTCTGGTTCGGGACTGCGCGTGGCGTGAGCCGCTTCGACCCAAAGGCTCGCTCCTGGTCCACCTACTCCACCAAAGACGGCCTCGCCAGCAACTATGTACAAGCTATCGCCCAGGATGCAGATGGCTCGCTCTGGTTCGGGACTGCGCGTGGCGTGAGCCGCTTCGACCCAAAGGCTCGCTCCTGGTCCACCTACTCCACCAAAGACGGCCTCGCCAGCAACGATGTCCAAGCCATCGCCCAGGATGCCGATGGCTCGCTCTGGTTCGGGACTTCGGATGGCGTAAGCCGCTTCGACCCAAAGGCTCGCTCCTGGTCCACCTACTCCACCAAAGACGGCCTCGCCAGCAACGATGTCCAAGCCATCGCCCAGGATGCAGATGGCTCGCTCTGGTTCGGGACTTTGAGTGGAGGCGTGAGCCGCTTCGACCCAAAGGCTCGCTCCTGGTCCACCTACTCCACCAAAGACGGCCTCGCCAGCAACTATGTACAAGCCATCGCCCAGGATGCAGATGGCTCGCTCTGGTTCGGGACTGCGCGTGGCGTGAGCCGCTTCGACCCAAAGGCTCGCTCCTGGTCCACCTACTCCACCAAAGACGGCCTCGCCAGCAACTATGTACAAGCTATCGCCCAGGATGCAGATGGCTCGCTCTGGTTCGGGACTGCGCGTGGCGTGAGCCGCTTCGACCCAAAGGCTCGCTCCTGGTCCACCTACTCCACCAAAGACGGCCTCGCCAGCAACGATGTCCAAGCCATCGCCCAGGATGCAGATGGCTCGCTCTGGTTCGGGACTGCGCGTGGCGTGAGCCGCTTCGACCCCAAGACTCGCTCCTGGTCGTCGCACGCCACCAAACTCAACTCCACGCTCATCCCATCGATTCGATCGATTCGAGAGAACTCACGCACCTCAGTATGGACAGCAACAGGCTCGGGCGCAACCCGCCTTGTCCTCACGGGATCGAACGAATCCGGCGCAATGCTTACCACCGCGCCGTCCATCACACGGCTCGCGATCACGGGTGCCCTCGTCGCTGTTGCTCGACCCAGCGGCCTGTCACTGTGGATGCGTCAGCAAGGCGAACACGGTGATCAACTCGCCGCTGGGCCTTCCTTTCCCGCCGGCGCCAACATCACCGCGCTGGCTCCTGGCCCAGCCGGTGCCGTGTGGGTAGGGACCGATCTCAGCGGCCTCACACTGCGCGGGCCGGAATACGATCTCCAGATCACCCCGGACCAAGGCCTGCCGTCCGCGACGGTGACGGCCCTCTCTCCGGTGCCCGGTACGGGCTACGCCAGAGCATGGGTCGGCACCAGCGCCGGGCCGGCCCTGATCGCCTTGGAGGGGGACATGCCTCGCGTGGAGTCCGTCCGCTGGGAGCGCATGCCCACCGGTCCAGTCGACGCCCTGGCCGCCGCCGAGGATGGCTCCGTGTTCGTCGCCTACAACGCCATTCCGAGAGACCATTTCGTCGATTCCGAGCCGGCCGAGCGGCGTTCCCGCACCCGCATCGTTCACATCTCCGCACAAGGCGAGCCGCGCGAGCTCGCAACCGGCGACACCGTGTCCAGCAGCGATGTGCGCGCCCTCGCCTTCAGCCCCCAGCACGGTCTCTGGGCGGGCACGTCCGCGGGACTCTTCGTCATGAAGCCGAACGGAAAAGAGGACGCCGGTGCGGCGGCCGAGCGCTTCGAGCCGATGACCGGCAAGGGCCCCCTTCCTCCGATGCCGATCCGGCGGCTGGCCATCGCCCCCGACGAATTCCACACCCTCTGGATGGGCGTCGATCGGCAAGGCGACACGCCCCCGTTCGTCGTCGGGTACCGCCCTGGCACAGGCAGGGTCTACACGCTGACGCCCGATCTCGGCGTTCCCAGGGGTAGCGCCATCGATGATCTCGCGTTGACGCCAGACGGGGATCTCGTCGTCGCGGTCGGCGGGACCCTCGCCAGAGGTAGGGTCTTCGTCCCCTTCACCCCCCCTCTGCTGCCGAACTGGCTCGTCGCCAGCGCGCTCGGCGCGCTAATCGCCACCGCCGCCGCGATCGTCGCCCTCGCCCATCGCCGCAACCTCTACCTCCGTACCCCGCTCGCCGGCCGTGCCCCCTCCGGCCTACCCTCGGCCCTCGCTTCCATGCGCCGCCCCCGCGTGCGCGACGAGGGCTGGTCTCAACGTCACCTGCCGAAGACCCGCATTCCGCAGATCGAGGCGCTCGTGTCGACAGCCCCGCACGCCCCAACGCAGCTCCGTGCCCTGGCCGAGCTCCTCGGCATGGAGAACGCCACCTCCGCGCCCGTGCAGGAGCTCCCGCACGGCCTCTCGGTCCTCGCCGCCCGCCTCCCCTACCCGGCGCCGCTGCGCGGTCACACCGTCGCTCTCGTCTCGCTCGATCTCGACCAGGCCAGGCGCGCCGAGCCCGCCCACCTCCGCGCCGCCTTCGAGGTCGCCCTCCAGGACGCGGGCCACCAGCGCTTCGAGCTCCCCTTCGTGCTGCTGGCCCGCGACGACGTCGCGCGCGACCTCCTCCCCGCCGACCTGGACAGCCTCCACCTCGGCGAGCGCGAGCTCAAGGCCCTCCTCTTCGCCCGCAATCCACAGCACACCTTCGCGGGCCTGCTCCACGCCCGCCACCTCGTCGCCCTCTCGCCCTATGCCACCGCCGGCGAGGTGAAGGACGAGCAGATGTTCTTCGGCCGCGTGGCGCTCCTCAAGGAGCTCCTGCTCGCGAGCTCCATCCAGCACATCGTGATCGGCCCCCGCCGCGTCGGGAAGACGTCGCTCCTGAAGCGCCTCCTGCGCGAGCTCCCCGCCCGCCGGCCCGACGTCGAGGCCGTGTTCGTCGATCTGCTCGGCGTCGCCGACCACGCCCGCGCCGCCCGCGCGCTCGCCCGGGCGCTCAGGATCGACGCGCCCCGTGACCAGGACCCGGAGACGGCGCTCGCCGACCTCCTGCGCGCGCGGTTCCAGGACAGCGGCAAGAGGGGCGTTGTGCTCCTCGACGAGGCCGATGGGCTGATCCAGGCGGACGCGGCAAGGGGCTTTCCCCTGCTCGCCGCGATGCGGACGCTCCAGGCCGAAGAGGTCTGCTCCTTCGTCCTGGCCGGCTATCTCTTCCTCTACCGCGAGTCGCTCAACCAGCGCTCCCCTCTCTACAACTTCGCGACCGTCCGCCTGCTCGGCCCGCTCGAGCGCGAGGCCGCGCGCGACCTCGCGCTCAAGCCCATGCAGCGCCTCGGGGTCGCCTACGCCGACCCCGAGCTGCCAGCGCAGATCGCGGAGAAGACCGGCGGATACCCGAGCTTCGTCCAGGTCCTCTGCGACGCCGCGCTCGATGTGCTCCGGGACGCCGGCAGCGGCGACCTCGTGCTCTCCGCGGAGCACCTCGCGCTGGCCGAGCAGAAGGTGGGTATCTCGCTCCGCGACATCTTCCGCTCCAACGCCGGCGACGCGGCGCAGCTCCTCGTCCATCGATTGCTCGATCGGGACGACTTCTCCGCAGCCGACGCGGAGCAGGCTCTCACCAGCGCCCTCGGACGCGCGGTGCCCGCCGCGACCGTCGATCAGGCGCTCCAGGAGCTCAGGCTCTTCGGCTTCCTCGTGGAGCAGGACGACCGCTTCTCCTTCGCCATCCCCCTGCTCCGCGACACGCTCCGCGCCGGCGACCCGGCGCGCGAGGCCGAGCAGCTGGTCGAGGCGATGGCTCACGGCGGGTGAGCGCACGCTGGGCCGGCGGGCATCGACCCTGGGGTGCCATGAGGCGAGCGTCTCCTCGCGCTGCCCACCTGACGCCACGTGCCGTTTCGGATTTGAACGCAGAGACGCGGAGACGCGGAGACGCGGGGACGCAGAAAGGCGCTGAGAGAATGACCGAGAACGAGATCGTCACGATCGTGGTGGAGTCGGCGATCGAGGTTCATCGGACGCTCGGCGGACCAGGGCTGCTGGAGGCGGTGTACGAAGAGGCGCTCGCCTTCGAGTTGGAGTCACGCGGGCTCACGGTCCAGCGGTAAAGGGCCGTCCCGCTCGTGTACAAGGATCGGCGGACGCCTCGCAGAGCTCGGTATCGCGACGGCCACATTCGACCTGACCGACGTAGATAGCGCCAGGACGGCTGCCAGGTGAAGCGTCCGATCACGGTGAGCAGCGACACGGGGCCACTGAGAATGCGACGGTTCGCCACCGCAAATTCGTCCTTCTGGGCCTTCGTGGTCCTCGACGACGTGGCGGTGGATGCCTTCGGTGCCATGGTGAAGATACGCCTCCTTCTCGGGGCCAGGCCGCTCTGCATGAGGGGCCGGAGGATTTTTAGGTCGAGAGCGAGGTGCCGAATCGGAGCGCCGGGAGATGCGGAGCGCCGACGCGTCGAGGAGGCGGCGGAGGCCGCGCCGCGAGCGGCGGGCCATGGGGCCTGGCGGGGATGCGCAGGCGGGGGAAAGTGTTGCATAGGCCACAGAAATGGGCGCGCAGGAGGGTGCTGGGACGGCGCAGGAGGGTGCTGGGACGGCGCAGGAGGGCAGCTGGGGCGGCGCAGGAGCCTTGCGATCGTGACATAGGACACAAAAATGGGCGCGCAGGAGGGCAGCTGGGGCGGCGCAGGAGCCTTGCGATCGTGACATAGGACACAAAAATGGGCGCGCAGGAGGGCAGCTAGGGCGGCGTAGGAGGCGCGACGGGCCGGCGCAGGAGGGCGATGGGGCGGCGTAGGGAAGGCTTGCCCTGGCGATCCAGCGAGTACGCGACGCGTCATCTCACAACGGACGCGCCGCTTTCACGGCGCACAGGGGATCCCTCCGGGCCCCTACAGCAGCCAGCTCCCAACACCACGGAGCGACACCAGCGCGCCGACCGGCGGCGACCTGTACGCGACCCCCACGCCATCCACCGAGAAATCGTTGCGCCGGAGCGGCACCAGCGCGGCGGCGCCGACCTCGAAGCCGAGCGGACCTGCCAGGCTCGCCAGCGACAGCTCGATCGGCACCGCCAGCCACGTCTTCTCGACGGCGTCGTTCCGCGTGAAGCCGCTCGCCGCCGCCTTCAGCCGGCCAGCGTGAACGCCGGAGCACACGTCGAAGCGCAGGGCCCCCACGCCCGCGGCCGCGAAGCAGGCGCGGACGGCGCCGCCGAGCATCGTCTCGCGGAGCTCGCCCGGCCCGAGCTCCAGCGTCTGCGGGACGAGCCAGAGCGCGCCGATCGCCGCTCGAAATCGCGCACCGCCGATGCCGAGCTCCGCGGAGAGCGCGGGCGCGAAGGGACGCACCACGCCGAACAGGCCAGCAGCGCCCGCCGTCAGCGTGAGCCGCGTGGCGCCACGTTCGGACGTCGACGCCTCGCGCTCGCCGCCGCCGGCGCCCGCTGGCGCGGGCCGCGCGACCAGCGGCCGCTCCGCCGAGGCGCTGGGCGAAGGCGCCGGCGCTGGAGGCGCGGGCAGCGGAGCGTCGCGCGCGTCGCGCGCCTCGGCCCCGGGCCCCTGCGGGGACGACGCCTGCCCGTCGGAGTCGAGCAGCAGCGCGAGCGTCACCGCCGTCGCCTGCTCGAGCCCGGCGCAGCTGCGGCTGCGATCGCGCAGCTCGCGCGCGCCGCTCCCGCTGCGGATGGACGCGCGGAAGCCGTCGGCCTCCCGGGTGAACTCGACGACGTAGGAGCCGCTCGCACCCGTCTCCGGCCGGCCGCGCAGCTGCTCGACGCGCTCGATGAGGCGCGCCGCGTCCGGGCAGCTCTCGGCGCCAGCGCCGCGCGTCACGCTCAGGAACGGCTCGGTCTGCGCCGCGGCGGTCCCCGAAGCCGCCAGCATCGCACCAAAAACCACGGGAAAAGCGCGACGCCTCCGCATCGGGACGACGCGAGGGTAGCCGCCGCGCGGAGCACGCGCATTTATTTGTGATCGTCCCGGGCCGGCGTCCCCACTAGGAGACCGAGTGGTATCGTCCCTGCACAATTCCGCGCTCGATCTGGCGGCGTCTGCTCGTCTCGTTCGCTGACAGGTCACCGGGACGTCACGGCATGAGCACACCGGACCCCGAGTTTCGAGCCCTCTACGACGCGCACTTCAACTTCGTCTGGTGCTCGCTCAGGCGCCTCGGGGTGCGCGAAGCAGACGTGCTCGACCTGGCGCAGAAGGTGTTCTTGACCGCGCATTTCAAGCTCGCCGAGTTCGAGGGTCGATCGCTCCTCACGACATGGCTCTTCGGCATCTGCCAGCGTGTCGCGAGCGACTACCGGCGCTCAGCGCGGTTCCGGCGCGAGGTCACGACGGACGCCGCGGAGATGGACCTCTACGGAGGCGCGTCCGAGGAGCTCGCGCTGAGCGCGGAGTCGCGGCAGCGCGCGCAGGCGGCGGAGGCCATCTTGAACAAGCTGCCGGAGCCGCAGCGCCTCGTGTTCGTCCTGTTCGAGCTCGAGGAGAAGTCGGGGCAGGAGATCGCGGACCTGCTGGGCATTTCCGTGGGCACCGTGCGCTCGCGCCTCCGCCTGGCGCGCGAGACCTTCTCGCGAGAGGTCAAGCGCCTCGCGCTGGCACAGGACACGAGCCGAAAGGAGGCCGTGTGATGGGGGATCCTGAACGGCTGCTGAGCGTCAAGAGCGGGGCGGACCCGCTCGAGCGGGAGCTCCTTGGAAGCGTGCGCCACGTGGGTCCGCCCGAGGGCGCGAAGGAGCGCGCATGGCGCGGCATCGCGGGCCAGCTGGCGGCGGGGACGGCCGTCGGCGCCACGGCCGGCGCGAGCGCCGCCGCGGCCACGAAGGCTGGCGTGGGTTCGCTGTTGCCGTCGGCGCTCTCGGTCAAGGCAGCGGCGGTGCTCGTGGGCGGCGGCCTGGTGCTCGGCGGAGGGTACTGGGCCCTCTCCTCCCCGGACGAGGCGCCTGCGCCGCCCCGCACGGCGGCCCCGGAGCGCGCGCCTGCGGAGGTGCCGCAGGCCCCTGTGGCGCCTCTGCCTCTGGAGGAGCCCAAGGCACTTCCGGAGCCGCCGCTCCATGGTCCCACCGCGGGAGAGCCGACCCGGAGGCCGAGCGGACCGAAGCCGACGGAAACAGATCTTCTGCGCGCGGAGAGCGCGCTCCTCACGGAAGCGCGCGCCAAGCTGCGCTCCGGAGACGTGGCGGGAGCCACGGCGCTCCTCGAGCGCTTGCGCGCGCAGTTCCCGAACGGCGTGCTCCGGCAGGAGCGCGAGGTGCTCGCCATCGACGTGCTGGCCGCGCGCGGCAACGCACAGGAGGCGAAGCGGCGCGCTCAGGCCTTCGTCAAGCAGTATCCCAAGAGCCCCCACAGCGCGAAGCTAAGGCGGTTCCTGGATCAGCCGTGAAGCGCTGGTCGGCCGCTCGCGTCGTGGCTCTCGGCTGCCTTGCGGGCTCCGGGTGTGATGCGGAGATCACCTCGGTCGGAGCCTGGGCGCCGGTCGTGTCCGGATCGTCTTTTATCGAGGCGGAGCTAGGCGAGCTGAGCGACGGCTTCACCGTCGGTGAAGACAGCCGCGCTTCCGAGGGCCGTTTCATCGCGCCCCCGGCCGGAGTGACCTCGGACGGCACGCCGGGGCTCGCGCGAGCTCGCTACCGCTTCGAGGCGCCGAGCGGGGCAGAGTACGTGATCTGGGGGCGGATCCACGCTCCGAGCGCCCTCAACAACCGCTTCTGGTTCCAGGTGGACGGCGGAACCTGGTACCTCTGGCGCATCAGCGTCGGCGACATCTGGTTCTGGGACGATCTCCACGACAACACGAGCTATGGCGAGCCGCTCCGCTTTCCCCTCTCGGCCGGAGCTCACGAGCTCGTCCTCGCGAACGCCGTCGAGGGCGTCGGGCTGGATCGCCTGTACTTCACGCCGCATGGCGACGAGCCTCCGGGCAACGACACGCCCTGCGATCCGCCGCACTCGATCGAGATCGAAGGGGAATGCCTCCCGAGCTGCGGCGCCTTGAAGGGAACCGCGTGCGGCGACGTCCCGTGCGCCGGGCGCGAATTGCTCGAAGCCTACGATTGCGCGGTGTGCTGCAGCATCGAAGGACCGTGAACCGGCGGCGCTCCCGCCGTCGGGTCGGAGCTGGGCGACCGTAGACCTACCTCTTCGTACCAATCGAAACGTCTCCACGCTTCGACGACGAAAAAGGTGATCGCGCCCGAGCGGGTCTCCCACCGAGGCTGAGTAGCCAGCAGCCCCGAGCGGAGTCCTGAATGACTACATCATCGATTGAACAATTCAAGTCCCACGGAAGCGTGGGCCTGCTCGCCGTGGCGCTCGCGCTGTCGGCGTGCATCGGCAACCTGGGCAGCGAAGACGGCAAATCGCCGCAGGAGGGCACGAACGGCACGAGCGGCAGCTCGAGCAGCGGAGGCTCGGGCTCGGGGTCGGCAGGCCCCGGAGAGCCATTGAAGTGCGACGCGAGCACCATCGATCCTGGGCCTTCGCCGATGCGGCTGCTCTCGAGGGAGCAGTACCTGAACACCGTGCGCGACCTCGCCGGCGACGTGCCCGGCCTGGATGCGGCGCTCGGCCCCGCCATCGAGGCGTCGGCGTTCGGCCTCTTGCAGCCGGACGTGACGCAGGTCGAGCTCGAGCATTTCCAGGCCGCGGCGGACGTCATCGCCGCGGCGATCGCCGGCAATCCGGCGGCGCTCGACAGGATCGCGCCTTGCGAGGCCGGAGCCGATCCGAGCGAGTGCGCGCGCCAGCTGGTCGTGGGCTTCGGCGCCCGCGCCTACCGCGCCCCGATCACGGACGCGGCGGACATCGAGCGACACATGCAGCTCTTCGGCGTCGGCGCGGAGACGAGCTACGAGCACGGGGTCGAGCTCCTGCTCCGCGGCATGCTGCAGTCGCCGCGCTTCCTGTACCGCGTCGAGATCGGCACCTCGGAGAAGGTGAGCGATCGCGCCGTGAAGCTCTCTCCTTACGAGGTGGCCGCTCGCCTCTCCTACATGCTGTGGGGCACGCTGCCGGACGCCAGGCTGAACGAGGCCATCGAGGACGGCAGCCTGACCACGAAGGAGGGTGTCGCGGCGCAGCTCGACTGGATGCTCGAGGACGAGCGCGGCGAGAGGCTGGTCCATCGCTTCCTCGGCAGCTGGACGCACCTGAACGGCCTGAACAGCGTGGTGAAGGACGCGGACGCCTTCCCCGAGTGGCAATCGCGGTCGTTCCGCGAGTCGCTGCGCGGGCAGGCCGACGCCTTCTTCGACCACGTGCTCGACGACGAGGGAGGCAAGCTGAGCGCGCTCCTCACCTCGACGACGGTCTTCTACAACAAGGATCTCGGCGGCTACTACGGCGTCACCGGCGACGAGTCCTTCCAGGCGCTGAAGCGCACGGACGGCGCCACCTCGGGACTCCTGACGCTCCCTGCGCTGCTCGCCATCCAGGCGAAGCCCGCAGAGAGCTCGCCGATCTACCGAGGGAAGTTCGTGCGCGAGGCCCTGCTCTGCCAGCAGCTGCCGGCCCCGCCGGCCAACATCCCCAAGCCGCCCGAGGTCGACCCGAACAGCTCGACCCGAGAGCGGCTGTCCCAGCACGAGGTGGACCCGAGCTGCGTCGGCTGCCACCAGCTGCTCGATCCGATCGGCTTCGGCTTCGAGCACTACGACGCGCTCGGCCGCTACCGCGAGCTCGACGGCGGTGAGCCGGTCGACGCGAGCGGGAAGGTCATCGCCACCCGTGACATGGACGGCGATTTCGAGGGCGTGGCGGAGCTCGGCGAGAGGCTCGCGGGCAGCGCCGAGGTGGAAGAGTGCGTGGCGCGCCAGTGGTTCCGCTTCGCCATCGCCCGCTTCGAACAGGACATGGATGGCTGCTCGATGGAGAGCTTGCTCGAGACCTTCAAGGCCGCCGGCCAGGATCTGAACGCGCTTCCCCGCGCCGTCGTGGAGACGGACGCCTTCCTTTACCGCCGTCCGATCGACGCGCACACGAAGGAGATGCCATGAACCGAAGAGGCCCTATCGACCTCCGCACCCAGATCAGCCGCCGCAAGCTGCTGGGCGGGCTCGGCGCCCTGACCGTCGCGCTCACGAGCCCCGTCTGGCGGAGCGCCACCGTCTTTGGTCAGGACGCGAAGCAGCCGGGCGCCAAGCGCTTCATCGGCATCTTCTCGGCGAACGGCACCGTGCCGTCGGCGTTCTTTCCGGCAGGGGACGCGCACGAGGCGCCGCTCTCGCTCGGCCCGATCCTGGCGCCGCTCGAGGAGCACAAGCAGAGGATGCTTGTGCTCAAGGGCGTGCACATGAACTCGACGGTCGAGGACGAGCTCGGCGTCACGAGCGAGAACAAACCAGGCGGCCCGCACATGAAGGGCCCCGGCGCGATGCTCACGGGCGGCTCGCTGCTCGCCGGCAGCTTCACGGGCGCGGGCGGCCCCGCCGGCTGGGCGGATCGCATCTCCGTCGACCAGCACATTGCCAATCGCATCGGCAAGAGCAGCCAGTTCCCGTCGCTCGAGTTCGGCGTGCGCATCGAGGGGCAGGAGCCGCTCCGCGTGATCTCGTACCGCGGTCCGAACCAGCCGAACACGGCCGTCGACGATCCATTCCAGATGTACTCGCGCATCTTCGCCAACGCGGATCTCTCCGAAACGGAGCTGCAGCGGCTGATCGCCGAGCGCCAGAGCGTGCTGGACTTCCTCAAGGACGATATCGGCCGACTGAAGTCGCGCGTCAGCTCCGAGGACAAGGCGCGGCTCGAGGCGCACCTCGGCGGCATCCGCAACATCGAGCAGCGGCTGCAGAGCGCGGTGGTCTCGTGCACGCCGCTCACGATGCCGGAGAAGTTCGACACGCGAGCGATGGAGAACTATCCGAAGGTCGGCCGGCTGCAGACCGACCTGATGCTGCTCGCGCACATCTGCGGCATGACCCGCGTCTCCACGTTCATGTGGGCCAACGCCGATAGCTGGCAGTACTATCCCTGGATCGGGGTGAACGAGGAGCACCACGAGCTCTCCCACGCCGGCGACAACGATGCGGTCGCGAACGAGAAGCTCGTGAAGATCAACGTCTGGCACAGCGAGCAGGTGAAATACGTGCTGGATCAGCTGGCGCTCGCGAAGGAAGTGGACGGCAGCTCGGTGCTGGACAACACCCTGCTGCTCTGGGGCAACGAGCTCGGCGTCGGCAACACGCACACGTACAAGGATATCCCCTGGGTGCTCGCGGGCGGCGCGGGCGGCTACTTCAAGATGGGCCGCTACATGAAGTACGCCGACCTGCCGCACAACAACCTGCTCGTGTCGGTATGCAACGCCATGGGCCTCGACGACGTGACCACCTTCGGCATTCCCGGCGTGTGCACCGGGCCGCTGCCAGGCCTCCTGGCCTGAGCCCCGTTTTCGCCTCGCCCCCCCGAGCGCCCGCGCGCCCGCGCACGCCGCCGCGGGACGCCGGACGGGTAGCTGCCCAGCGCCAGGATCCGGGTTGCCCCGGACGGCTTCGGCCACTACGCTCCGACACATTTGGCTTGTGAGGAACCGTGGTCCATGCGCCAGCCCAGTCCGCGTTCTCTGACTTCGTCCTGCTCCTTCTCTCCGCAGCGCCCAAGCTCGGGCTGCCGATCGACGCGGTCCTGCGCGACGCAGCGCTCCCGCCGGAGGCGCTCCGCCAGCGCGGGTTGCCGATCTCTCTGAGCGTGGCGCGGCAGATATGGTCCTCCGCCGAGAAGATGAGCGGCAATCCGCTGCTCGGGTTGCACGCCGCGGAGGGGCTCGAGGTCGGCTCGCTCGATCTCCTGGACTACCTGACACGCAGCAGCAGCAGCTTTGGCATAGCGTTGGAACGCGTCATCCGCTTCGCTCCGCTGGTCGCCGATGGGGGCGTCCTGAGCCTCGAGGTGACCGGTCGCCGCGCGCATTTCCGCCACCTCTCGCCGGACGGCGTGCCCGCCGTCGCGGATCTCATCGTCAGCTTGATGGTGCTCCGGACGCGGGCGTTCTCGGGCGAGCACATCCGCCCGCTGGCGGTGCGCTTCCGGCACCGCCGCGAGCGCGTCGCAGGCGAGTACGAGCGCGTCTTCGACGCGCGGGTCGAGTTCGATGCCCCCCACGACGAGCTGGTCTTCGATCGGGATCTCCTGGAGCTGCCCTTCCATTCCGCCGAGCCGCGCCTCGGTGAGATCCTCGAGGACTGCGCGGCGGCGCGGCTTCAGGCGCTCGGCAAGGTCGGCGGGGCGCCTGCGACCGCCGCCGGCGTCCCGTCGAGCTTCGTCGATGACGTCCGACAGGCCCTCCAGCTCTGCATCGCTCAGGGCAATCCGAACATCGATCGCGTCGCCGAGCACCTCGGCGTGAGCTCGCGGACGCTCCAGCGGCTGCTGCGAGAGCAGGGCACGTCCCACCGCGCCCTCTTGATGGAAGCGCGAACCGAGCTGGCGAACCGCTACCTGGCCTCGTCCAACCCGACGAGGCGCGCGCTCGCCGCCGGGCTCGGCTATGCGAGCACGCGCTCGGTGTCCCGCGCGCTGCGCCGCCGGTGAGCCGGAGCTCACCGGCGGTCCGCGCGGTCCATGACGGGTCAGCGGCGCATCGCGCCGAGACCGTCGCGCAGCGTCACGGATACCATTGAATCCGAAGCTGCCTGTTGCTCGTCGTGCTCACCTGATAAACAACGTCGTTCGCGGTGCCCGGGAAGGGGATCGTGGTCGTCGCGGACCAGCTGTTCGACGGGGCGTTCTGGGGCGTCCCGCCGTTGACCGACACGCTGACGCCGTTCAGCGGGACGCCGTCCGTCGGGCTCATCTGCAGCGTCAGGGTCGCCGGCGTCCAGACGGTCGGGAGGCTCGACCGATCGATCTGGAAGCAAGAGGTCCCGTTGACCGACGCGACGATCGCCGTGCTCATCGGCCCGAGGCTCTGGCAGGGGGGCGCGGGGTTCTTGTAGAACCCGAACGTGTGCTGCCGCGTGAACATCGGGACGGTGGCGCTGCCGGCGTAGTCCGCGAACACCGTGATGTCGTGGCTCCCCGCCTCGGCGAACTGGCCGACCTTCAGCGAGTAGACGCCGTCGTTGGCGGTCGTGTCGCCGTGCGCGGCGGCGCCGTCGTCGTGGAACGACAGGGGCGTGGCCGCGCCGCTCGGGCCGGTCATCTCCGCGCTGACCGTGGCGCCCAGGACCGGGCTGCCCAGGTGGCTCACCTCGGCCTCCACGATGAGCGGCGCCGCCCCGACGTTCAGCGTGCTCGGCGTGACCCGGAGCGAGATCGTGTCGGCCAGGGTCGACACCGCGGAATAGAGGTAGATGGGCTGATCCGAGCTGTTGGTCGCGCAGAACTGCCAGAACCCCTCCTCGGACGGCTGCGTCAGGTTCAGGGAGAAGCGCTTGAAGCTCTCGGCCGAGAAGAAGGTCAGGTCGGAGCCCGACGCGGCGTAGTTCAGCTCGGTGATCGTGGGCCCCGACGGGGGTTGCAAGGACACCTCCGGTGCGACCGCTCCGACGAAGATCATCGTGAAATCGACGATCTGCGCCGCCGAGACCAGCGTGTCCGCGCACGACGTCGAGTGCGGCGGGATCTGCGTCAGCACCTGATCGATCATGCCGCCGTCGCGACAGTCGTTCGCCATGCGGTTGAACGCGCCGATCAGCTCGAGCTGGTCAATCGCGGTGTCGCTGTCGGCGCGCAGGTAGAGCCCGGGCGAGAACCCGTAGTTCGCCGCGATGTCGCTCATCATCGCCTCGTCCGCCCCCGCTCCGAGCGCGATCGAGTGGACCTCGTCCACGCGGCTGAAATAGTCCGCATAGAAGTCGCTCGGGGCCGGCGGCGTGTTGTGCTGCCCGTCCGACAGCAGGATCACGCACTCGCGCGCGCTCTTGATCGGGCTCTCGGCGATCAACATGTCGAGCGCCTCCTGGAGGCCAGACCCGATCGAGGTCCCCCCCTCCGCGACGAGCGCGTCGACCGCCGCATCCAGGCCGGACGCCGGCAGCGCCGTCATGGGGTACGTGATCGACGAGGTGTCGGAGTAGCTCGCCACGCCGAGCAGCTCCGTGAACGACTGTGACGCGGGCACGTTGCTCGATACGAGCGTGTTCCAGTAGATCTTGGCCGCCTTCTTCGCGAGCGCGATGCGGTCGCCGGCCATGCTGCCGGACCGGTCGATGATCACCACATGGTTCGTGTCCAGCGGGGCGACCTGGGCCAGCGCCGTGGACAGCCCCGCCACGCCGGCGAGGAGACCGCCGGCGACGCCTGCGAACCTTCTGAATGAGCTTCTCATGTTCTCCAATCCTTCTTGAGTGTCGATCAAAACCAAAGAGTGAGAGCGGGGCGCATCTTCGTATCTGCGCCCCGCTCCATCGCGCCGGCGTTCAGGGCCTCCGGAACACCACCTCGAGCTTGGGGCGCCGCGCGGCGTTCGCGTTGTCGCTCGACATGAACGAGACCTCTCGGTACCGCGTCACCTCGTCCTCGAGCCGCATCAGGAAGCCGTTGTTGCTCGCGGGCGCGCTCAGCATGTCCCGCACGAGCTCGGTGACGTCCACGCCCTCGTAGTCCTGGCCGAGCGACGTGCTCTGCGGCAGGAGCACCTGGTGCAGCGTCGTTGTCGTGGGCTGGTTCGACCAGGTGACGGTGCTCTCTTGCCACGGCGAGGTGACGCGCTGGAGCAGGAAGGCATTGGAGCCGCCGTGCGTCGAGTGCCCCGGGGGCAGGCCGTTCCAGGTGCCCTGACCGTAGATGCGCGCGTCGGGATCGCCGTAGAGCGTGAGGCGCGCCCGCTCGATCGTTGAGCCCGCCGGGATGGGCGACAGATCGAAGCTGAACAGGCTCCGGTTCACGTAATCGACGCCGCTGGCGGTCCACTCCCCTGCGGTCATGTTCGGGGAGCTCCCGTTGTTGGTCCCGACGCCCGCGCTCAGGCTGGTGATGGTCGCGTCGATCCCGGCGCTGCCGGACTGCAGCGTCAGCCGCTCCGCCTCGTTCTCGCACTGGCCGTTGACGGTGAACACGCCGCTCACCGCGTCGCACTGCGCCTGATAGGTCGGCGTGTGGCAGGTCCCGTCGGGCTCTGTGCAGGAGCCGATGGGCTCGGCCCCGCAGGCGTCGATCTCGGCGCAGCTGGTACCGCTCAGGAAGTAGCCGCCGGCTTCGCGGCACGTCGCGCTGGAGCTGACGCCGCCCGTACCGAGGTCGGTGCAGCCGAGGGATCGGCAGCACGCGCCTTTCGTCTCGTGCATGCAGCTCGACGAGCACCCGTCGCCGCCCTGCACGTTGCCGTCGTCGCACTGCTCGGAGGCCTGCCGCACGCCGTCGCCGCAGCAGCGCTCGACGGTCACGCCAGCGTTCTTCACGACGGAGCACTGGATGACGTCGTCCTCGGGGCCATGGCACGTGCCGCTCACGCAGGTCTGCCCGGGCCCGGTCGTGCAATCCGCGTCGTCGTCGCACGCGCACGGGACGGTGTCCTCGGAGTGGTCGTCGAAGCACGCCTCCACCTCGGCGAGCCACATCTCGGCCAGCGGGACGCGGTGCACCAGGTTGAACGCCTCGAGTCCGTTGCTCGTATCGAACAGCAGCTCGGTCAGGTCGAACGTGGGCGTCGGGGTGTTGATGACGGCGCCGCTGAAGGCGCCCACCCGCAGCTGGCTGGAGACGAAGGAGCGCTGCGTGTCCAGGCAGCCCCAGTGCTTGAGCAGGTGGATGTGCGCGTCCTGGCACGGGAAATCGAGGCTGCCGCGCGAGCCGCTCTGCGATCCGACATACGTGCAGGTCCCGGTCACGAACGTCTCGGCGAGCGCGTCCTTGTCCTGCAGCCACTCCATCATGGGCCGACCTTCGATGCAGAGGTTCTCCATCGTGGACACCTGCTCTCCCAGGTCGAAGCCAAAGTTGATGACCTCCTGCACGCCGCCCGTGACATCGTCCGTGGTGGGGGGCAGCGGGTCCTCCGCATAGAGCGGCAGCTCGTCCTTGCACCACGCCAGGAAGTCGGCGGTCTCCGACATGACCGTCGCGTAGCGGGTCACCTCGTCCGGCTGGTAGTTCGTCACCTGGCCGAGCGACGTGCTGTCCCACTGGTACGTCGCCTCGAGCCCGGGCTGGAACTTGGCCTTCTCGACAGAGCCGATATCCCAGGATCGGCGCCAGTCCCAGAGCGTGAACTTCTTCGGCTTCTTGAACAGCTTGACCTCGAGGCCGATGTGAATGCCCGCGTTGAGCGCCGCTATCAGCTCGATCTCGCTCATGCCGTAGGTGGCGATCGCGTGGGCGGGCGCCTCCTGGTTCTTCAGCCCCCAGATCACCTGCTCGGCGTACTGGGCGCCGCCCTGCGGCGCGCACGCGCCGTCGGGCGTGCAGACCTGACCGTAGCCGCAGACGGTGTCCGCCGTGGCAGCGTTGTAGTTGCAGCGGCGGGTGCACGCGCCCTCGACGCACGTGCGGCCCGGCTCGCTCGCGCAGGTCGGGTTCGGGTCCGCGCTGCACAGGCACTCGACGGGGGTGCCGGAGGCGGTGCACAGCTTCTTCACCGGATCGCAGGTCTCGCCGCTCGCGCAGTCGGCGTTCGACGTGCAGCCGCACGCGGACTGGAAGCCCGAGTGGAGCGGGTGGCACCCGGGGCCCCTCCACTCGACGACATCGCTCTTGGTCTCGGTCACGCAACGGTACGCGCCGAAGGTGCCAGGGCACTCGGCCTCCGTGACGTCGTACACGACGGCCCCCGCGACCGATGCGTCGCAGTTGCTCCCGATCTTGCGGACCGTCGACGGCAGCGTGTCGCTCACGTAGATGTCGCCGGAGGGCAGCACGGCGATGCCGCCGGGCAGCTCGAAGACGGCGGTCGTGGCCAGGCCGTCTTGCCACACGGCGCCAGGCGCGCCGGCGACCGTGGCCGTGGCGCCGAGCGCCGGGTCGAAGCGCCGGATGCGACCGGGCCTGTTGCCTTCGCCGATGAACACGCTGCCAGCGCCGTCGATCGCGAGCGCCTGCGGGGAGGTGAGCCGAGCCGCCGTCCCGACGCCGTCCGCGGAGCCCGCGGTGCCGTTGCCTGCCACGGTGGTGACCGCCGAGGTCGCGATCTCGAACCGGCGCAGCGAGTGATTGAACGCGTCGGCGATGTAGAGGTTGCCGCGCCCGTCGGCGACGACGCCGGACGGCTCCGCGAACCGCGCGGTCGTTCCCACGCCGTCGACGTTCCCGGACGAGGAGGCCTGGCCGGCGACCGCGATGTTCGCGCCCGTCGCGAGGTCGATACGGATCAGCGTACGGCTCCCGCTGTCGGTGACGTACAGGTTGCCTCCGTCCACGGCCACGTCACGGGGCGTGCCGAGCACGGTGCGGTCGGCGACCGTCGTGACCTGCCCGCTGCTCAGCGTGAGCTTGCGGATCGTGCGGGCGCCGCGATCCGCGAGGTAGAGGGCGCCGCCATGGAGCGTGATGCCCGAGATGGTATTGAACCGCGCGGCGGTGCCCACGCCGTCGGTGGTGCCCGAGGCGGTCGACCCCGCGATCGTCGTCACCGCGCCGCTCGTCAGGTCGATGCGGCGAACGGCGGTCCGGTCCGCGACGTAGAGCAGCCGAGCGGCCGCGTCGTAGGCCAGGTCGCCGGCCTGGAGGAACCGGGCTTGCCCGTACGTGCCGTTCACGAGGCCGCGCGACCCCGCCAGGCCGAAGGGCGACGACGCCACGGGGAGGCAGCAGACGCCGTGCTTCTGGCAGCCCGAGATGTCGCGGAGATCGTCGCTGCGCACGTCGGTCACGCAGGTGCCGTCGCTGTCGCACTCGTCACAGGTCTTGTTCGCGTTCCACGTGGCGCTGAAGCCTTGCTGGAAGACGCTCTTGAGCTGCTTTGCCGTCTTCTCCTTCATGAAGGTGGAGAACAGCTCGTAGGAGAGCTTGCCTGAATCGCACAGCTCCTCGGTGATCCCCGTCCAGTCGTCGACGCAGGCGCGGCCGCCGGTGACGAAGGTGAGGCAGCAGGAGTTGTTGGTGTCGAGCGGGGAGCAGCCGAGGTTCATCTCGGACTCCTCGACGAGGCGGTTCGAGCAGTACGTCTGATCTTTGTAGTTGAAGACAGGCTTGCACTCGAGGGACTCGTCAGGGTTGCTGTTCACGAGCGCCCGCTCGAGCGATGTGTTGAGGTCGACAACGCCGCCGGAGCCGCTCGGCCTGAGATCCACGGAGAAGCCGATGCTCGCCTCCACGCCGACCTTCAGCCGCTTGCCGAGCGGCACGCCGAGGAAGAGCTTCG
Source organism: Sorangium sp. So ce117 (assembly GCF_051524395.1). Classification (NCBI taxonomy): domain Bacteria; kingdom Pseudomonadati; phylum Myxococcota; order Polyangiales; family Polyangiaceae; genus Sorangium; species Sorangium sp. So ce117. The sequence goes on along the minus strand of NZ_CP150309.1, from coordinate 763,714 downwards.
CGCCCACCTCCGGCTTCACCGAGACCTCTGTCCCCGCCTCGGCCGTCACGTCCGGCGCCTGGAACGGGTGCATGTTGCGATCGAAATCGACGTTCTCGATCTTGTGGTTCGTGTGTTTGTTGAGCGCCTCCTGCAGGCGCTTGCGCATGAAATAGGCCTCGTCGTACCACTTGACCCCGGCGCCGAGCCGGAAGTACGGGATGAGGAACGCGCCGGGGACCGGAGGGAGGGGGATCTTGGTCAGCTCCTTCTCGATCGGCTTCATCTGCAGATCCAGGTTGAGCGCCGCGGCCATGACGGCGGCGGAGCGCCCCTCCCAGCCCTCGACGGGCTCCGCCGCGTCCCTGGGCCAGGTGGCCGGGCTCGGAGCGCCGCTCGGCGTGTAGTCCGCCGTGTAGGAGAACGGCATGTAGGTCCCGATGAGGAACTCCTGCGGAGCCACCCGGCCGTCGCCGTCGGTGTCGAGCGACTCGGTCTGATCCTCGTCCGCGAGGTAGAAGACCCCTTTCTTCTTGGCGGCGGAGAGGCTGAGGCCCCCGCCGCCCGAGTGGCCGAAGGCCTCGATGCCGAGAGGGGCTTCGCGGTTGAACCACTTGTACCCGTCGAGCTGCATGTCGAACTCCATCCCCGGGAGGATGCTCAGCGTCTTGCCGAACGCCGTCACGGCGAAGCCGCCGGTGCGCATCTGGGCGCGTCGCTCCTCGCTCAGGTTGTGCGACGTGTAGCGGCCGCCGATGCCCCAGCGGCCGTCGCCGCTCTCGACCAGCGTGGCGTACGCGCCGTGTCCGGCCCAGGGGATGCACATGTGCAGGTCGGGCCGCTGCTCGGAGTAGCTGCCGAGGTGGTAGCCCTCGGTGTACAGGTCGATGTAACACTGAATCTTCGCGAGCAGCTCCGTGGCGTTCTCGAGCTCGCCGCCGGCCTGCTCCAGGAAGTCGGCGAAGCGCCCGTCGGAGATCTCGCCCGCGATCTTGTCGAGCCACTTGACCGTGGCGAAGGCCCATTTGAACTTGCCCGCTTCGGTCTGCTGGAAGTCGTTGGCGAGCCAGACGAGCACCCCGGTGCTGCAGTCGTTCGTCGGCGTCGTGACCGGGTCGCAGAAGTCGGAGCACTCCTCGTAGGTCGTCTTGCTCTTCTGGATGACGTCGAGGCACTCAGCGGCCACGCGCTGTGTGCAGATGCACTTTCCCTTGTCCGCGTCCTCGACCGTCTCCGTGTCGGAGGCGTTGATCGCCTCGGAGGTCTTGTTGATGATCGACGAGAGGAGCTGCATCGACTGCAGGACGTGGAAGTTCGTCGTGATGTTCTGCAGGTCGGCGCCCTTCGGGTTGGGGCTCTCCGGCATCTTGCCGAGCTGGTTCGGGTCGCACGCCTTGACCTTGAACTCGACGCCGGAGCCTCCGCCGGCCCCGCTCGCGCTGCTGGCGCTGCTCGACGCGCTGCTGGCGCTGGCGCTGCTCGACGCGCTGCTGGCGCTGGCGCTGCTCGACGCGCTGCTGGCGCTGGCGCTGCTCGACGCGCTCCCGGCGCCCGAGCCGGTCTCGAACTCCTCGAAGACGGCGTCCGGCCGATCGGGCTGCTGAGACCACCTCGGCCAGCTCGGGGCGCCGCTCTGGCAGCCCACGTCGTCCGCGGAGCAGAGCGCTTGCTGCACGCTTCCGATGGGCTCGTTCAGCTCGCTCGGCTCGTCGGCGCCGCCCGCGCAGGCGGAGGTGACGATGCCCAGGCACAGGAGGAGCGGGAGGCGCCCCGCGCGCCTGGGATCCGCGAGGGCGTCTCGTGATTGGATGAGCTGACGTATCAGCATGGACCTGAGAACTGTCATTGAATCAACCCCGACGGCCTGGTCGGCCGAGATGAGCGGACGTGACGCGGTCGGCCGCCGTGCCCGCTCGCGGAGCGGCTCGCGGTCTCCCATCGTTGCGTGAATTAGCTGTCGCTGGACCGGCGGCGAAGGCGACAAAACGCGCCAGGCGCTGACAAAACCCGCCACGCGCCGCGCGGGCCCGGTTCACCGCTTGAAAATGCGGTGGGAGCTACCCCAGTAACCAGGCGTCCTCGGTGCCTAGAACACCCACGACCGAACCCCCGGACCGCGACACCCATGACCTGCCCCGACGATCGCCTGACACGTGCCCTATCGACTCGACCCGGCCCGGCGCCCCGAGCGCGCCGCCGGTGCTGGCCGCGCCCCTTCGCGACCGCCGCCCTGGCCGCCCTCGCGCTCATGGCGCCCGCGTGCGACCCGCGAGCGCCGTCGCTTCCCGGTGAACAGGGCACGACAGACGATCTCGCGCTCTCTGCTTCGCTCGGCCTCTCCGCCGGCGCCGCGACGGCAGACGGCACCGCGGCGGCGCTCCCGGTCCCCTCCCCGGCGGCGCTCGGCGAAGCCCCGGTGAGCGGGTTCGCGGACCTGCACTTCCACATGATGTCGGAGGAGGCGTTCGGGGGTGGATGGCTCCACGGCAAGCACGACGGCGCCGGCGCCCTGGACGATTGCGACGGCGGCAGTCCAGGGAGCGATCACGCGCGCGTTCGACAGGATCTCAGCGCGCTCCTGGACCGGTGCCCCCAGTCGACGATGCTCGATTTCGCCAGCAACGGCGCGCTGTCGGCGCTGCTCGGCCTGGGAGGCGGCGTCCTCGGCTCGGAGGTGATCGGCCAGGCGGAGGGGACGAGCGGCGACACAGGGCTCCACCTCGAGCGAAAGCGCTCCTCCGAGGGGTGGCCGCGCTGGGACACCATCGCTCACCAGCAGGGTCACGTGAGCTGGCTGCGCGCGGCCCACGATCGCGGGCTGAGCCTCATCGTCATGTCGGCGGTGAGCTACGACTGGCTCTGCTCGATCCTGCCGCAGCAGAACAGGCAACGGGCGTGCGACGAGATGGTGGATGTCGATCTCCAGATCCAGATGACCCACGCGCTGGCCGCTCGCAACGCCGGCTGGATGGAGGTCGCGCTCTCACCGGCGCACGCCCGGCAGATCGTCGGCGCGGGCAAGCTGGCGGTGGTGCTGTCCATCGAGGCCAGCCACCTGTTCGGCCGCGACGTCGACGCGGCGAAGATGCGCGCGCAGCTCGCCAGGTACCACGCGCTGGGGGTCCGGACGCTCCAGCCGGTGCACCAGGTCGACAACGCCTTTGGCGGGGCGGCGCTGCACAACCCGATCTTCCAGCTCGCGCAGTACACCGAGAACTGCTCCATCGACACCGACTGCGGCGCCACCCTCGCGGGGATCACGCTGGGCATGGATGTCGACGCGAGCTGCCGCAACGTGCGCGGGCTGACGCCCCTCGGCGAAGCGCTCGTCGGCGAGATGATGGACCGGGGAATGCTGCTCGACGTAGCGCACCTCTCGGAGCGCGGCGTGGATCGGGTGTTCGAGCTGGCGCGGGCGCGCGACTATTATCCGATCTACATCTCCCACGGTCACTTCAGGGAGATCATGGCCCCCACGGTGGCGGAAAAGGAGAAGTCCACGCCCGCGCGGGTGATCCGGATGCTCCGGCAGACGGGCGGCATCTTCGGCCTGCGCACCGCGCACGACGAGACCCGGCAGTACAGCCGCAGCTCCGTCGAGAACAGCTGTCAGGGCTCGTCGCGCTCCTTCGCGCAGGCTTACGAGTACGGGCGGCTCGGCCTGAAGGTCCCCATGGCCTTCGGGGCAGATCTCAACGGCTTCATCCAGCAGACCCGGCCGCGCTTCGGCGAGGACGGCGCGTGCTCGGCGGCGTTCCAGGCGGAGGCCGATTGCCAGGCCTGGGAGCAGCGCGAGCAGGGGCCCGGCCCCCTGGGGACGGAGTTCGACGAGAAGGGCCTGGCCCACGAGGGGATGCTGCCCGACCTCGTGGCCGACCTGGATCGCCTGGGCGTGGACACGACCGGCCTGAGATCCTCGACGGAGTCCTTCCTCCGCATGTGGGAGCGCGCCCAGGGGCCGCGGGCCGGGATGGCCGATCCCGCCGCCGATCTCGACCAGAGCGGCATCGCGCCGTTCGCGACCGCGGAGGAGCGGGAGTCTGCCTATCCGACGAAGTGCGGCGCGGCCTACTGCCCTGGATTTCAGGTGCTGGGCGGGAGCTGCCGGTTCGATGAGGAGTGCGAGAGCGGCCAGTGCACCGCCGTCGCCTGCAACGCCATCCCGGGGCGCTGCGTCTGCAACGACGACGCCGACTGCGGCAGCGGCCTACGCTGCGCGCTCAAGACGCCCGGGGTCGGCGGCGACAACGCCTGCGAGCCGAAGAAGGCCGAACATCAGCTGTGTACGCGCGACAGCGAGTGCGCCTCCGGCCGCTGTGGCGGGCTGATCGCCGGCGCGGGCTTCTGTTACACGCCCGGCTCGAAGCGCATCGGCCAGGGGTGCCGTGTGAACGAGGAGTGCCCCAGCAACCGCTGCGGCGATCTCACCCAGACGTGCCTCTGCCGCTCCGACGCGCACTGCGCGGCGAGCCAGTTCTGCGGGTGGGGTACCAACGAGGGCGCGTGCGTCGACAAGCGCGGCCGGGGAGCGGCGTGCACGAAGGACAACCAGTGCGCATCCGGGAACTGCAGGTTCCTCTTCTGCCGCTGACGCGTCACGCGATACGCCACACGTCGCCCATCTCACATGCCTGGACGCAGATCGATCGCCGGCGCCCGACTGACCGCGACGGGAGCGATGACGCGTGGACCTGCCCGTCGTCGACGAGCGCTCTCACACCTTCTTCAATGCCTCTCCGTCGCTGAGACACCGGTTCCGCGGGACAAAACCGTACGCGGCCCCGGAAGAAACCCGACATTCGCGCCGAGGCTGGAAGTCGCGGACGGATCCCGTCCAGCCGGAGCGAGCGCACGGCACCCGGCCCGGCCCGGACAGCTGGACAACCCTCCTCGCGCACTCCCGTCTTACCATTCATCACAGTTTTGTATTGCCACATTCCGGGTTCGGCCTATATTCCACACCAATCAATTTTCCTACCATCCGCCGCGCATCGGCCTCGGCGTGCAGCGGCGCTTACGCTTCTCAAGCCCAGGACGCTCGTCCACCATCGCTTCGCTGCGTCGGCCAGGGAGCGGAGCGCCGCTCCGCCGATCGGAGAAGCCAGATCACGCCTCGAGGAGCCAGGCAGCGCAGGCACGCTGGACGAGCAGCGCGCGTCGACACCGTTTCATTCGTTCGAGGGGGGGAGACATGGATGTTCGTGACATTTACGGCGCGGGAGGCCAAGACCGGGACCGGGCGGGGCTTCCATGGAAGCTCGGGATCGCGCACGTGGTGAGCAGCTTGAAGGCCGGCGACGCCGAGCAGGTGGTCGTCGATCTGACGGCGCTCCAGCGCGCTGCGGGCCATGACGTGACCGTGATCGCCATCGCCGATGATCCGGACGGTCCGCGGGCAGAGCAGCTGCGGCGGCGCGGCGTCGAGGTGCAGCTCCTGCCGAAGCGCCGCGGCCTCGACGTGAGCATGACCGCCCGGCTCGTCGCGCTCTTCAGGGCGAGAGGGATCTCGCTCGTCCATGCGCACAACCTGCAGCCGCTCATCTATGCCGCGCCCGCAGGCTGGCTGCACCGCGTACCGGTCGTCCACACGAAGCACGGCGTCTCGGACGAGCTGCAGGGCCGGCGATGGCTGCGCAGCGCCGCCGCCGCGTTCGTCGACGCCCACGTCGCGCTATCGCGGCCGGCCGCCGAGGCCCTGGTCAGCCAGGGCCAGGTCAGCGCCGAGAAGCTGCACGTCGTCGCCAGCGGCCTCGACCTGACGCGGTTCGCGCCCGATCCCGTGGCCAGGGCCCGTGTCAGGGCCGAGCTCGGCATCTCGCAGCGGGCCTGGGTGCTCGGGAGCGTGGGGTGCCTCTCTGCCGTGAAGAACCATGCATTGCTCCTGCGCGCGGCCGCGCAGGCGCTGCCGGAGCACGGGCGGCTGCTCCTCGTCGGAGATGGCCCGGAGCGAGCGCGGCTCGTCGCGCTCGCGCGCGAGCTCGGCCTGTCCGACCGCGCGCTCTTCGTCGGCGGGCGGCACGGCGTCCCCCAGATCCTGGCCGCGCTCGACGCGTTCGCCCTCACCTCCGTCGCCGAGGGCCTGCCGCTCGCCGTCCTCGAAGCGATGGCCGCCGGGCTCCCCGTCGTCGCGACCGCGGTGGGCGGCGTGCCCACGGCCCTCACCGATGGGTACACGGGCTTCCTCGTGCCTTCCGGGGACGCCGAGACGCTCGCGGCGAGGCTGACGGAGCTCCGCGACGACCCCGCGCTCGCCGTGCGCATGGGTCGATACGGCCGGAAGGTCACGCTCCAGCGCTACTCCGCTGCCCGCATGGTCGAGCGTTACATGGACCTCTACACGCTGCTGCTCGTACGGCGGCTGCACCGCGGCATGCCCGCCATCCGGCCGAGCGACTTGTTCGCCTATGCGCGGAGCTCGTCCTTCGTGCAGCGCGCGTTCGGCGTCAGCGCGGCCGCCGAGGCGCCGGGCGACGGCTGGGGCGCGCCGCGCAGCGACGCGGCGGCCAGCGCGCGGCCGCGCTCGCCGATCGCGCTCTCGATCTGAGCGGGCGCTGCGGCGCACCTCGAACTCGCCTCGTCCCTGAGCGCTCGGAAGCCGGCAGGCGCGGTCTGCGGGGACACGCCTACGACAGCACAAGGTGTTCGAGGAGAATCTTGAACCCGAGGCCGATGAGAACGACCCCTCCAGCCAGGTCGAGACGCTTGCCGAGCATCGCCCCGAACCGCCGTCCCGCGAAGAGCCCCGCTGCGCTGAGCAGCGCCGTGACGACGCCGATCGTCACGACGGAGATCGCGAACGGGGCGTTCAGCATCGGCAGCGTGATGCCCACGGCGAGGGCGTCGATGCTCGTGGCGATCGCCAACACGGACATCGAGCTCAACGCGAAGGGATCGGCCGTGGTCTCGCCGTCGCCACCGCCGTCGCCGTCGCCACGGGCTTCCCAGAGCATCTTCCCGCCGATGAACGCGAGCAGCACGAACGCGATCCAGTGGTCCCACGCTTGCACGCGCGGACCGATCCGCTCTCCGAGCAGCCAGCCGATGACGGGCATCAGCGCCTGAGCGCCGCCGAAGAACCCCGCAACGAGCAGGACATGGCGCGCTCGAATCGCCGGAACAGACAGCCCTCGTGCCGCCGCGACAGCGGTCGCGTCCATCGCGAGCCCGAGCGCGAGGAGCAAGATCGCGCCGAAATTCATGAGCCCCCCCGCGCGTCACCGGCAGAGAGCGGGTGAACCTCGACCGTGACGTGCTGGAGGCTCGCGATCGGGACCAGCGCGTCACGGTAGGCGGAAGGCGCCAGTGGGCTCGGCACCGCGACCGAAACGATGCACGCGCGCGCGCCGGGACCGATGTCCCACAGGTGGAGATCGACGACGCTCGCTCCTGCGAAGGTGGACTCGATGCGATCGCGGATGCGCCGAGCGAGGGATTCGGAAGGGACGACGTCGAGCAGCTGCCTGGCCGCCTGTCGGCAGAGTCCGTAGCTCCACTTCGCGATGACGAGCCCGCCGACGATGCCCATCGCGGCGTCGAGGAACGTCCAGCCAAAGGTGCGCCCACCGAGGAGGGCGAGGATCGCGAGCACGCTGGTCAGCGCGTCCGCGAGGACGTGGAGGTACGCCGCACGCAAGTTGTGGTCCGGCCCGTGGTGGTCGTGGCCATGAGCGTGCTCGTCGTCGTGATCGCCGTGGCCATGGTCATGGTCGTGGTGATCGTGGTCGGGATGGTCGTCGTGCGCCTCATGATGGTGCTCGTCGGCGTGGAGGAGCTTCACGCTGACGAGGTTGACCGCGAGACCAACGACGGCGACGGGAAGCGCCTCGGAGAAGGCGATCGACTCGGGATGGAGGAAACGGCGCAGCGACTCGACGACCATGAGGAGCGCGATGAGCGCAAGCACGACCGCGCTCGTGTACCCGGCGAGGGCGTGCACCTTGCCCGTCCCGAAGGAGAACGCGCTCGACCCGGACTGCTTGCGCGCGAACCAGTACGCGAAGGCCGACATGCCGAGCGCGCCCGCATGCGTGGCCATGTGCCAGCCGTCGGCCGTGAGCGCGAGCGAGTTCGTCGCATAGCCGGCCACGAGCTCCGCCACCATCATGGCGAAGGTCAGCGCGACGACCCACCGGGTCCTGGCTTCGTGCGAAGGCGCGGCGGCGCCGTGGTCGTGGGCGTGTCGAAGCTGGGCGAGCCGATCGGATCCCATGGAGTCGCTCATCGTCGCTTCCTTCACTTCACATAGGCGCGGATGATCTGAACCAGCTCCTCCGCGGCCTCCCGCTGAGGTGCCGTTGCACGCTCCCCGTCGATGACGTGCGTACGGATGTGACCTTCGATGAGCTCGCCCACGAGGCCGTTCAGAGCGCCACGCGCCGAGGTCACCGTCTGCAGGACCTCCGAGCAACCCGCTTCGCCCTCGAGGGCCCGCTCGACCGCTTCGAGCTGCCCACGGATCCGCCGGACGCGAGCGATGAGCTTCTTCTTGTTCTCGACCGTGTGCACGCACATAGTATAGGGGGGTATACTATATGGGTCAAGCGCCGCGCGCTGGCTCCTCTGGGAGCCCGGCGACGGTCGGTGCAGGTCCGCCGTCTCGCCGAGGGTTGCTGGGGCCGAGCTCCCTGTGGTCCGGCAGGTGGGCGGCAGGGGGTCGATCAGGTCCACGAGATGGGTGCGCGCCGGCTTGAGGTACTCGACGGTGGCCCGCAGCTGTCGGCAAGGATGCGCGCCACCTCGACGTTGAAGGCGTGGCGGGCGTAGCGGTCGGACGGTCCGAGCAACCCGTCGATGCCGGGCTCCGACTCGCCGAGGATGAGCGCGTCTGCGTTTGAACGGCTGATCGCTTCAGCGGCGCCTGTCGAAGCAAGGACTCGCGGATGGTCGTGACGAAACCGAAATGGCCGGCCCCACCATCGCGTATGCGGGTGCGCTCTCTGCACCTCGCTAGCGCCCAGTTTTCCACAACTGGATTTTTCTCGACTTATCAACCAATATGCCAGCCGCGGTAGGTCCAAGGGAATAGCTGGTAGGTCCGACTGTGCCAGAGCACGGAGGGATCGCTCTTCTCAATCCAATTCTGTCTATACGCGAAGAAGTCACGTGCAGGAGCGCGTGCGCCCCGCGCCCGCGAACATGAACCGACATCTAGAATCGCCGCGATTCCGCGGGCTTCTGCGCACCGGCCTCGCCAAACATAGGGTGGACATCCGAACCGCGTAATCACCTACGCGTCAGTCCCCGTCCGGAACGGCTTGTGCTTCACCAGTCACGTGACGCTTACGGAATCTTTCCAATTTCTCTTGGAAAGCCGGGTTACACATGGAACAATCCCCCACGCTCCTCGGATCACGCGCTATCCGGTGATCCAAGATGATCGCAGAAGGGGGGACATCTGCGTGATTCGTCCACCTCGGCTTCTCTGCCTTCTCTGTGCCTGTGGCTCTTCGTCGTCGCGCCCACGCCGGTACATGCACGCGAGTTCAGCGCTGGCGTGAGTGTGGGCGGGATCCAGGTCGGGACCGAGTCCAGGCTCGCGGTGAGCCCGTTCGCCAAGATGCTCTGGCGAAAGAAGAGCGAGTTCCGCCTCGAAGTTCATAACATGTTCAGCATCGTCCCTGGCTCGCGCGTAGGGCTCTACGACCGAACGGCGGTCACGCTTGGGTACGACACGAAGACAGGCAACGTCAGCCTCGGGCCATCCCTGTCGATTTACTCGATGCCGGTGTGCGGCGTCGAGTTCTGTGACCGCGTGACGGGCGTCGCTCCAGGAGGTCGCGCCCAGTCCGACTGGTACTTTGCCGGACGTCTGGGCGTGTCGGTGAGCGTCAATGTAGACTGGGCCGGTGGGAGCAGCCGCGTCCTTCCTGGCAGCGTGGTTACGATGGTCACCGCCGGACCTGTGTGGAGATTTGGGGGAGAGAGAGAATGAACAGGCCTTTCGCTATTCTATGTTTCGGTCTGGCGGGGTGCAACTTCGACGCTGGAGACTGCTACCTCCGGAGCGAGGGCGAGAGCGGCGCCGGCGGTATCATCATCACCGCGACAGGAGCCGGCGGCTTCGGGTTCGGCGCGACAGGGGTCGGTGGCATCGGGCCCGTGCCGCTGGAGCCGCAAGACATGGATCCGCCTCCTCCCGTCTGCAACATCGCGGCCCAGACGCCATGTGAGGAGAAATGCGAGGCGGACTCCGAGTCTGACAATATTCAGTGTGGAAAAATGGAGGACGAAGCGCAGCGGACAGCGTGTCGGGATAGCGCATACGTGAAGTATAAGAGCTGCCGAGAAGGTTGCGAGCAGACAATCAATCGCAGCTGCGATGAGAATATCAGGATTGCATGGACCGCGCTCCGTGGCAGTCTTGTGCAAGCCCAAAATCTGGAGACGCAGGCGAGACGAAGTGTCGAACCTGCTATAGACGATGCAAGTCCGGAGATCCACCATCGCCGGACTGCAAAAAGTGTCTATTCTGAGATTTCAATGACTATTCACATCACTACAAATGAGGACATTCGGAAAGCGATCCGGCGCGGGCTTCGCCTTCCTGTGCGTTTCGTGCGCGATAACGTGCTGGAGGGGCCGTGCGCGTCCGATCCCGAAGACCATTGTGAGCGGCGGTGCGATTATTGGAACCTTCGAGGGCGGGAAGGGACACAGCTCCGTTCGACGTTTGACGATCTTATCAGCGCAGTGAAATCGCGTCAACGAATCGTCGTATGGACGTCCGGGTTGTGGAGCGATAGGCTGATGCTGTGGGCGCTCTGCGCGTGGAGGCTCCGCAATCGGCCCGAGCACCCGGATCTCGACATCGTCGTCCTTGGAGATGCGCCGGAGGATGGGTTTGGCCGTGGATTCGTCCACGTGAAGCCGGCTGACGCGCGCCGCGGTCTGGACGACGCGCGCGCGCAATCTCTGACGCGCGTCCGGCACATGGCGCGCTCCTGGCGAAAGCTATCCGGTCGGTCTCCTGTGCTGGCCACCGAGGGTGGGCGCGCAGCTCGAGTGCGGAAGGATCTCGTAGAGCTGGGCACCCACCAAGCGGCATTCTTTCCTCGGTTGGACGGTAGCGCGCTCACCCTATCTTGGGTTGACGAGCTCTTGTTCGCGTGTCTCGACAAAGACTGGATGACGCCCGTCGACGTATTTGTGCACCATTCATCGGCTGGCGAAGAGCTGCGTAATGGTTGGGGGGCGCGCATCGGCGATTGCTTTCTCGCCATGCGGCTGCGCCAGTGGGCCGAGCACCGTGGGGCCGAGGCCGCGCTGGAGAGCGTTCCCTACAGGGCGGACAGAGCACCTATGCTAGAGGCTCGCTACAGGTTGACGGCTGTCGGCGATGAAATAAAGCGACGCGGTCTCGCTGAAATCGCTCAAGGGCCACCGCTGCCGATGTGGGGCGTCACGGCGTACGACCCAGGGGCTCCTTGGGTCGTGGTGGATGACGGCGCAGGGCAAAAGCGCCTCCAGCGCCTCGGAGAGCCCGCCGCGCAGGACGCGGGATGACGCGTCGAGGCGCGCGCCTTCCTGAGCCACCTCCTCGATGCCACGGACCGCGCCGGTCAGGCGCGTGATCCAGGTCCTTCATCTCGGGCGTCGTGATGGACTGATCCGGCGGCGCGAGGCTCAACCCCCGGGCGCGGGCTCGCAGCAATAGACCTTGGCGTCCTCGCCTCCCACTGGGATACTGGGGCTCTGCCGCTCCCCGCCGACTGGCACGCACGTGGCGCGCTCCTCCTTCACCACGGCCACGCTCAGGCTCTTCATCCCCGCCTCGCCGGGTGTGTCCACGCATTCCCGCGCCTCCCCCGTCAGCGGCATCGGCGCCCTCAGCGGCCTCGTGTTGATGTGCCGCGTGCAGTCCATGTCCTCGTACAGCGACACCGTCATGTCGCACTCTCGGGGCTTCACCTCGTCGCAGCGGCAGATGCCGCAGCCATCGATGTTCTGATAGAGCTCGAGTCGCTCGGGGAACTCCGGTGGGCACGACGCCGACAAGTCGTTGAACAGCTCGCGGAGCCGCACGCAGGCGCGAAAGCCCTCGGGCTTGGGGTGGACACATCCCTTTTCCGGATCATCGCAACCGTGACCGTAGGCTTGCCCATCACAGATGACCGCAAACGTCCCCCACATCGCATCCACGTCCTCCGGGGCGCGGTATGCGCCGCAAGGCGTGTGCTCAAGTCGGCGATCGACGGAGTATACGTCGACCACGCGCCGTGCCGCCTCGGCGAACGCCGTTGGAGGCGCGAAGCAGCCACCGTCCCAGGCGGCCGGCATGTCCGCATAGCGAGAGCGTGTCCCTTCGCAGGCAGGGGCCTCGGTGTCCCGCTTCCATTCCACGTTGATCTTTGCGGGAGGTAGGCACGGGCGGGCCTCGCACAGGCACCGCGGGCAGCGGTCCGTCTCCTTCAGATCGCCGTAGATACCTTCGATCGCCAAGGAAGCGCTCAAGCCGACCGACTCGCAGCTGGGCGCTTCGCTCGCCTTCCCCAGCCACGCGTGAACGGGCTGCGCCAGGTCACCCCTGAAATTTCTGGGGTAGTGAACACACTCGTGGAGACAGCTATGATAGTACGGGTCGAGAGGGGGCATCTCGTACTCATAGGAGCACGACGCCCCGAGCAGCGTCACGCTCGCGCCGAGCGCCAGCAGCGCGACCGCCTTCAACCCCACCCGCGCCGAGACCGTCGTCGTCGCCCGCATCACGTTCCCTCCGGGAGACAGCACAGCGTCCTTCTTCCTTCCACCTGCCGCTCGCCGGTGAGCTCCCCGCCGCTCGGCGCACAGCTCCCCGGCGCGTTGACCCGCCACGCCGCGCTCATGCTCCCCAGCGTCGAGCCGGGCTCGGCGTCGTGACAGACGCCGTTCTCACGGACCATGGCAGAGGCGACCATCTCGCCGCACGCGGCGTCCTCGAATGTCGACACGATCGCCTCACACTCGCTCGGAGCGGTCTCGTGACACGAGCACTTCTTACACTTGCGCTCGTCCTTTGCCACCATCCAGAACGTGAACTTCTCCGAGTGCCTGGGGCCCTCGATGTCCTCGCCGTTGGGGCACTCGATGTAGTCCGCTTCGATCTCCGACAGGATGCAGTGGCGCCAGCCTGCGGGGAGCCTCTCCTCGGCGACGCAGCGATGGCCCTTTTCCGGGCAACGCTCCGCGTCGGCGTCCTCGCACACGACGGCGACCTCCATGCTCCCCGGCAGCGCGCCGTCGCGCGGCACCGGGGCCTCCACGACCTCGCAGGCGCGCTCCGTCACCGGCGCGATCGCGAAGGAGCCGAACGCGGCGGCGGGCACCGTGCCGGGCGCGACACACGCCCCGTCCCAGCCGGCCGGCGGCTCGAACGGGGTCACCGTCTCGCCAGGGCCCTCGTCGCACATGTAGCCCGAGGTGACCGAGAGGCCGGCCGGCAAGGCGCACGCAGGCTGCGTGCACGCGCAAGGGTCGCATCCTGGATGAGGCGCCGGCTCCGCACGGAGGAGCGCGAACGAGAAGGGCCCCGCGGCGTCGTCGGGCTCCTCGCCCCGCAGCACCGCGCCGCACCGCGGCGCCAGGTCCGCATGCCCCATCCACACGAGGAACGGCTGCTCCTTGAAGCTGCCGAACGTGGCATCGACGCAGATCCCGTCGCAGGCCCCGTTGTTGGTGCCGTCCTCGGTGATGAAGTCGCACGCCAGGAGCTCGGCGCAGTCGTAGCCGTCGACCGCCCCGCAGCCGCTCGCCGTCGCGACCGCCGCGCCGCTCAGGCCGATCACCGCCGCCAGGATCCGCCCCGTACCCCACCGCGCCATCGCCGCTCCTCCTCCGCGCCCTCCGCGCCTCGCCCTCACCATGCGCCCTCGATCCGGACACCGCCGCCGCGCGCCGTCGCTTGCGGGACCACCCGGACGCCCCCTCGCTCCGGCGCGGGCGCCCACCAGAACGACGAGAGCGCCGCCGCGCCGACCACGCCGCTCGCGACGACGCTCACCAGCGCGACCAGGCCCAGGGCGTCGCGGGAACGGATCGCGTCCTCTAGCTCGGGGCACCGCGCATCGTCGACCGAAGCCCGCTCGTGGCACGCACGCTCCCCACCCGTGGCGAGCAGCTCCTCGCGCAGCGACTCGGCCTCGCCGTCCTTCACCGCCGACCCGATCGCGAACCCCGCGCCGACCAGGACGCCCGCCGACGCAAGCGCGAGCCCCCCGACCCGGATCGCCGGCCCTATCGCCGTCCCCCCGGCCGCCGGCCCCGGCGCGGCCGCCGCGGCGCGGGGCGCAACCGCCGGCTGCGCCGGCCGCGGCGCCGGCGGCTTCTCCTTGAGGGCCAGGCCGAGCGGCAGCTTGTCCCCGCGCTGCGCCTCGAAGCGACCCACGCCGTCCTCATGGCCTTGCAGCGTCGCCCGCGCCTCGTGGCTGCCGGGCTCGACATAAACGACGTACGTGACGAACCCTTGGCCCACGCGCCGACCGTCCATGAACAGCTCGGCCTCGGGCTTGCCGACCACGATCGCGACCTCGACGACCTCCTGCGCGGCCTGCTGGAGCGCTCCCCGGAGCCGCGCGCTCGCGCCGGACGCGAGCGCGTCCCCCCCTTCGAGCGCCCGGCGCAGGTGCTCCGCGGCGTCCCGGTACCGGCGCAGCGAGAGCTCCAGGAGCCCCAGCTCCCCGGCCCAGCGCGGGTCGCCAGTCGACTCCCACGCCGTCCGATAGGCCGCCGCCGCGTCGTCCCATCGCCCGGCGCGCCGCGCCTGCTCCGCACGGCGGAGCGTCTCCGCGAGGGGCGCGGCGGACGTCGCAGCAGGAGACACGGCCGACGGCGAAGCCGCAGAGGGCGAGACCCCCGGGGGCGCAGCCGCCGACGGAGCGCCCTCCGCCCCCGTCCCGGGCGACCGCGGCACGTCGGCGATTGCGCCGCGGCTCCAGCCCGAGACGCACAACAAGAGCGCAATCCCCCAGCACCTGGTCCCGCGCATGCGCGCCGACCCTAGTCAGCCCGCCAATCGCCGGCAAGCGCGCCCTCCGGCGCTGAACGATGAAAAAATTCTGATGGCCAACGAGACGGCTCCCCGTAATGCAGCGGCGGCACGGCCAATTGCTCACGCCTTCCCCATCGGCTCAGCGCCCGGGGAAGCTCGCCGGAGCGCAAGGCTCACCCACGAGGCTCCGCCGGCAGATCGAGGCCGCAGGAACGATTTCGGGCACCATCAGGTAACCTGCGGTTAATGGATCGGGCATGGAGACAAAGGACCCGCCCGCTGTGCCCGGAGCGACGCCGCCCGCCTGGGACGCCCTCGTCCGCGAGCACCTCGGCTACCTGCGGAATCGCGTCCTATCGGAGCGGATCCCGGAGGCCGACAGGGAGGATGTGCTCCAGGAGGTGCTGCACAGCATCTCGCGGGCCCTTCCCACCTTCGATCCGGCCCGGGGCGAGCTGCGCGCCTGGCTGAAGGCCATCGTCCACAACCACGCCTCCAACTACCGGCGCCGCGCCAGCCGGCGGCGCGAGCAGCCGTGGCCGGACGAGCCGCTGGAGATCGCCGACGCGGCGCCGAGCTCCGAGGAGCGCCGGATGGAGGCCGAGCGGCGGCAGCTCCTGTCGACGCTGCTCCTCGATCTGCCGCCCGAGCGCCGCCAGGCCGTGATTGCCCACGAGCTCGACGAGGCCGGAATCGGGCACGTCGCAGCGCTGCTCTCGATACCCGCCACGACCGCGAAGAGCCGTGTTCGCCACGGACTCGCGGACCTCAAGGCGGCGGCGCGCCGCTGGCAGGCGCGACGCCAGCGCCGCCTCGCCGTCCTGCTGGCGATCCATGGGGCCGGCCCGGAGAAGCGTGCCAGCCGCGCCGCGTCGTGGCGGCTCCTGCTCCAACCCGTGCGGCGCGGGCTCCGTCGCGCAGTGTCCGGCGCGAGGACGCCGCGGGCGCGAGCGGTCGCTCACGCCTTTGCATCGCTCGCGGCAAGCGCCTGGAGCGTTCTCCTGACCGCAGGGCTCCTCATGGCCGGACACGGCCTCCGGCACGGCGGGATCCACCCCGGCGGCGCAGCGACACAGGACGCCTCTTCCACCGCCGGAGCACACGCGTCTTCCACGGTGGAGCCTGCAGCGCACGCCGGCGAGCTCTCGTATTCACCCGCCGACGACAAGACACCTTCATCAGGAGAGAAAGGGGCATCGAACGGCGGCGACACCGTACCCGCGCGCCATCGGCACACCTCCCGGTCGCCGCGGCGCTGGCCCGGCGCGCAGGGCGATGAGCAGGAGCACCGGAGGATGGCGGCCGCCGCGCGCGCCATCGGGGACGACGCGCTGGCGCACGCGCTGCTGGCGGGCGCCATCACGACCTCTGCCGCGTCGCTCCCGCGCCTGACCGCGACGTGGCCGCCGCTTCCCCCGCGCCCGTGACACGCGTTCGGTGAATCGGCGAATCGCCGGATCGATGGGTCGATGAACCGTTCAATCGGCGCAAAGAGCGCCTCTCCACATCGCCACGCGTCATCACCGGCATCGGTGGCAGACGGCGCCCACACGGGCTGACTCGACCGGCAGCAGCGATGTCGGCCTGCAGCCCATCGGCGCGGTAACCGCGCGGGTGCGCGATGGCTTCGATAGCTCCTCGACGTGTCTTGCTGAGATCCTGGTATGCAGACCCGACGCCGCACGAGCTCCGATGTGCACAAGCGCAGCGCGCCCGGACGCCGCCTCCCCTCGTTCGCGAAGAACCCCGCCGTCCGCCTCCCTGTCGAGCGCATCGTCGCCGAGCGTGGCTGGATCGCCGCGCTCGTCACGGGCAGCGGCGTGCCGCGCCGCGATCGTGACGACCTGGTCCAGGCCGTGCTCATGGCCGCCTGGATGGCTGTCGAGGCGGGCAGGTACCGCCCGGACCCGTCGGTGAACCCGACACGAGCGCTCCGCGCCTGGCTGCAGGGCATCACCTGGCGAAAAGTGAGCCATTACCGCGAGCGCGCCTGCGTGCGCCAGGAGGTTCCGGTGGCCGATCCATGGAGCGCTTGGCCGGAGCCGCGGGACGACGAGCTCCTCGTCGACGCGCGCGAGCGCCTCCTCGCCGTGCGCCTCGCGATATCCAAGCTGCCGCGGCGCGACCGTGCGGCGCTCGCCCTCGCCGCGGTCGGCCATGGCACCCGCGACATCGCGCGCAGGCTCCGCATGCCGGCCTCGATGGCGGTGCAGCAGCTAGGCGGAGCGCGAAGGAGGCTGCGGGGTCTCCTTGAACGGTAGCGTCCGACGACTGGCGAGCAGCACACACTGGACTACACCCCACCAGCATCACCACGCGGCAACGCGCACGCTTTCGTCCATTTCAACCAAGCGTTCGGGCGTGCGCGAGCGGAAGATGGACGCATCGAGCGGCGAGCGCCGCTCGAAGCACCACGGTGAACATCGTGGTGTTCACCCCGTTCCCATGGAGGGAAGCGCCTATGCTTGGATGGTTGGGATTTCTCGCGGGCAGCGCCTTCGGCGCGTACGACATCGCCTCGGTCGAGGTCACACGACCGCATCCATCGCTGGAGAGGGTGGTCTACGAAGTGGACGCCGGGGACAGCCCTCTCGATCGATTCTCGATCATCCACGTGAGCAAGCGCGGGGCCGGCCGCGGCTGCGGCGAGCCCGTGATCCTCTTCAGCCCCTTCACATTTCCGGGCGAATTCTACGAGATCAGCGAGACCGGGAGGTATGCGAAGTCCGCGGCCGGCGAGCTCGCCATGGCCGGCCACGACGTCTGGCTCGTCGACCAGCGGAGGACCGAGCTCCCGCCCGGCGCGTGCGAGTCCGGCGCCGCCGATTGCAGCGTGATGGCCGACTGGGACTTCGACACCCTCTCGAACGACGGGCTCTTCGCGCTCTCCCTCGTGCGCTCGCAGAACCCCGGCGCGCGGCCCGTCATCGGAGGATTCTCCGCGGGCGCCAACACGGCCATGGCGCTCGTCAATCGCGCGCCCCGCGCCTTCTCGGGCGTGTTCCTCTACGAGGGCACCTTCTACACCGAGGATCCGGAGATCGCCGCGCACAACGACGCGATCTGCAGCAACCTCGAGGGGGCGCTCGCCGCGGGCTCGACCTACGATCCCAGCATCGCCGTCCTCGGGCTCGCGTTGCGCGGCGCCGCCGCCGATCCTCAGGGCGCGTTTCCTCTGCCCATCTTCCCCCCGGGCACGACCAACCAGCTCGCCATGCTGCTCGTCTTCGGCGCCCCGCCCCCTCCGGGCGCGCTCGCCCCGACTCCGTCGTTCATCCGCGCCGTCGCCGATTTCGAGACCCAGAGCCTCGTCTATAGCGACCAGTCCCGGCTCGAGCTCGTAGGCCCCCTCTTCGACAATTACGGCTCCCTCGCCGCCGTCCGCGATCTCGCGTGCGGGCTCTCGGGGCGCGACGCGAGCCACACGTCGAACCTCTCCGCCTTCCGCGGCGATGTGCTCATCTACGTCGAGGGCACCGGCTTCGGCCCGGCCATGTTCGACACCGCAGGCCTCTTCGATCGCGCCGCGTCCGTCACCATCGATCACAACCCCGAGCTCGGCGAAGCGGACGTGTACTTCAACGTCCACTGGAAACAGACCTTCCTTGGGCCCTTCATGCGCTGGCTTCTCCAGAAGATCTAGGACGCATTCCGATCAAGGGCGCCCGATTTCCAAAAAAAAATAATCGTCGGTTTTCCGCCGTTCTCGCGCCCATGGCACCTCGACATCCCGGAGCCAGAGGGATACACGCGGCCGAGGCATGCAGGCCTCGACGACGCCCATCACGTCGATCTCCGCGAGCGACGTGAGCTGGCTGCTCGCCACGACGGAAGCGGGCAGCCAGCTGCTCTCCGGCGCGGATCTCTTCACCTTGGCGTTCGCGCTCTGCGCGAAGCGGCGCTGAGGACGACTAGCCAGCGGGCGCGTCGAGCACGGGGAACTCCTTCACGGAGCGGCCGCCCGCCTGCTCGACCGTCAATTCGCTCTCCACGTAGAGGACCTGGAGCCTGCTCGGCCCGAGGTTCTGGACGAAGACGACGTTGCCGTTGGGCTGGTAGGTGTCGGTGTGGCCCGTCTGGATGACGACGTCGGTCCAGACGCCGACGTTGAGAATGGTGATGTTGTAGGTGGTCGCGCCGCCTCCGGGGTTGCCGGTGTTGTAGACGTGCATCGTCCCGGGGATGGGGCCGAGCTTGTAGATGACCTGATTGGGCGGGATATTGACGACGGCCATGGTTGTCTCCTGTCTTGTATCAAGGCACGACGAACAGGTCGTGCCGGTGCAACACGCGATGGCAATGAATAGCAACGTCGATGCCAGGACATCGTCCTTCAGGGGCTCCGGACGACGAGCAGGGGGAGGATGTCCGCGCCGGCCGGCACGGCCATGGCCCAGGGCTCGGAGCCCCAGCTCCACCCCGCGTTGATCTCGAACGCGAGCCGGCGGGCGCTCTCTTGGCCCAGCTCCACGAGCACGCCTGGCCCCGGCGACGTGGTGGCCGGGTCGCCGGGGCGGAGGCTCGACGCCGCGAAGACGAGGAGCACCGTCTCCATGGGATAGAAGACCTGGCGGGTCTTGCCATAGAGCGGAAAGGAGGCGATCGGCGCGGCGGTCTCGCCGAGGCGCTGCGCGATGCCACAGGTGAACGGCGTCGACGTGTCGTTCTGAATCGAAATGGCGTTCGCCGGTCCCCCGAGGAGCACGACGCCGGTCCCCGTCGGCTCCTGCACGTACAGCACCTGTCCGGGCTCGATGTCGTACGAGGCCGAGGCGTCCACCCGGGCCGACGGCAGGAGCGTGCGGGTCGCGGTGTAGGCCCGATGAAGCGCCGCCCACGACAGGGTCGTGGTGAGGGAGTAGGTCCTCGATTGGAACCACACGAGCGGCACGCCGGCGGCGTCCTCTGCGCCCACCGCTTTGAAGGCGTACAGCGACATCTCGGAGGCGGCGAGCGCGCTCGCTGTCTCGGCGCTCATGGAGACGATCAGCCGTCTCTCGGTCGGCGCTGAGGTTGAAATGGGCGGAGCGGCGTCGTCGATGCGCGCGGCCGCCGATGTCGCCGCACCTGACCGCTCGCCGGGCGTCCTGAGACCCGTGCCGCACGTGAGGGAGAGCAACGACGCGGCGACGAGCGCGGCCTGTCCACGAAGAGGTCGTCGCATGAGGCCTCCTTGTCGCGTCGCGCTCGTCGACCGACCACGGAGGGCGGACCGGCAGCCGGTCCGCCCCGCGGGCGCCACGTCAGGCCTGGATCAAGCCGCCATTGCTGCGGGAGGCGTGGCGCGCCGCCGGCTCCGGCGCGTGGACGCTTTGCGTCGCGAGGATCCTTCGGTTCAGGCCGGCGGACGACTGGAGCAGGAGCGGCGCGAGGTTGGCGCCCGCGGGGACGAGCTGCACGTCCGGGTTGCCGCTGGAATTCCAGCCTGTGTTGATGTCGAAGCTCAACGAGACCTCGGACTCGGTGGAGAGGTTGATCAGGGCGGCCTGGCTGAACGCCTGGAAGATGACCGTCCCCGTGTTCACCGCCGTCGTGGCGAACTCCAGCAAGACGAGCTGGATGGGCGCGAACACATCCAGCATGTTGCCGTAGAGCGGGAAGGCGCAGAGAGGCGTCGCCACCGCGCTGCCGTTCACCGACTGCACCTGCGAGATGCCGCAGACCATCTGCGTCGTGGTCTGGTTCGCGATCGAGAGCGCGTTCTGCGTTCCACCGGTCACGACGGTGCCCGTGCCCGCCGGGCTCGTGACCTGGAGGATGTCGCTGGTGTTCATGTCGTAGGACGCGCTCGCCTTGATCTTGCCGCCGGGGATGATGGCGCTCTGCGAGGTGTACCCCTGATACTGCTCCTCCCACGAGATGGTGGTATCCAGGGAGAAGTTCTTGGTCTGGAACCACACGAGCGGCGCGCCGCCCTGGATGCTCGTCTGCACCCCCTTGAATCCATACAGATAAAATCCGCCCGACTCCAGGGCGTTGAAGGTGTTCTGGTCCATAGCAATGTCGATCTGATAGGGCGTGGCCATGGCGGTGCTCTCCTCTCCGAGAATCCTTGTGCATTCGCCTGGACCCTCCGGCGCCGCGCATCGACGCAGGTCATGGGATCCGGGCGATGCTGCGTCCAGAATTGCAACCAGAATGCCAATCAAAAACATGGCCTCACGGACGCGCGACCGGAAGGGAGGGCAACAACTTGCCCGGCGGCCCCGCCCCTGCCGGCAACACTTTGCCCAGGGCAACAACTTGCCCTCGCCCCGAGACAACCATTGACGGCGCACGTGGGGAGGGCGACGTCGGCGCTTGAATGAACGCAGCCGCGCTCCCCGAGCGGCCCGGCCCCTACCGAATCAAGAGCGCCCTCGGTCAGGGGGCATGGGCGTCAGGGCCGTGAGCGCCGGGGTGGGGGTGTGCGCGGCAGCGCGCGGGGGGCGCGCTGGAGCACCGAACGAGGTGCCATAAGGTCCCAGCCAGCTCCACGTCCCAGGCGCGCCTTGTGTGGCGCGCGACGAAACGTCTCAGAGGGCAAGGCCCGAAGTGAGACATGCCGGGCGGTGTTTCATGCGCAAGCTCCCCCGCCCCCGTCTTGGCGGATGGCCAGCGCCCCCCGCGCGCTGCCGCGCACACCCCCACCCCGGCGCGTGCCCCCCGGCTCCCCCGTCACTCACTCGTCCCGGGACCAGGGCATCAACCCGGTCGCCAGGCACTTCACCGCCGCCGCCAGCTCGATCGGCTCGATCGGCTTGGGCACGTGCATCTGGTAGCCGGCCGCGAGCGCCCGCACCCGGTCCTCGGTCCGCGCGTACGGCGTCAGCGCCAGCGCCGGCGTGCGCCCCACCTTGCGCGGCAGCAGATCCCGCACCCGCCGGATCAGCGAGTAGCCGTCCTCCCCCGGCATCCCGATGTCGACGACGAGCAGCGCCGGCTCCGACGTCTCCAGCAGCTTCAGCGCCTCGTTGCTCGACGTCGCCGTGCTGACCTCGGCCCCGCAGCGCCGCAGCACCGCCGAGAGCATCGCCAGCGTATCCGGATCGTCGTCCGCGATGAGCACCCTCACCCCGGTCAGCCGCGGGAACGGGTTGCGCGGATCCGGCGCGATGCCCGCGTTCGTGAGCGCCGTCGCGGTCGCGCCCGTCGAGAGCGGCAGCTGCACCGTGCACGTCGTCCCGCGCCCGGGGCCGGGGCTCGTCACGCGCACCATGCCGCTGTGCAGGCCGACGATGTGCCGCACGATCGACAGGCCCAGCCCGAGCCCCCCGTGCCGGCGCGCGCCGCTGTTGTCCTCCTGCCGGAAGCGCTCGAAGACGTGCGGGAGCGAGTCCGCCGAGATGCCCTCGCCGTCGTCGATCACCTTGACCTCGGCGAAGCGCTCGTCCTGCGAGAGCTGCACCTGCACGAGCCCGCCGGGGCGCGCGAACTTCACCGCGTTCGAGAGCAGGTGCCACACGACCTGCTGCAGCCGGGCAGGGTCGCCCTCGACGAAGACGCCCTCGGGATCGAGCCTCGTCTCGATCGCCACGCCCTTGCCCGCGGCCGACGGGAGGATCGACTCGACCGCCGTCTGCACCGGCAGCGTCAGCTCCACCGCGAGCCGCTCGATCTTCAGCGTGCCCGTCACGACCTGCGACGCGTCGAGCAGTTCGTCGATCAGCGTCACCTGGTGCTCGGCGTTGCGCTCGACCGCCGACAGCGCCCGCGTCTCGGCGACCCGATCGAGCGAGCCCGCCTGCATCATCCTCGCCCAGCCGAGGATCGCGTTGAGCGGCGTCCGCAGCTCGTGCGACACCGTCCCGAGGAACTCGTCCTTCAGCCGGTTCGCGTCCTGCACCTCGCGGTACAGGCGCGCGTTGTCGAGCGCGAGCGCGGCCCGGTGCGCCACCTCCTCCGCGAAGGCCACGTCGGACCGCTCGAAGAACCGGCCCGACTCCGACGACACGAGCGAGATCGCGCCGAGGATGCGCCCGCGCGCCCGGAGCGCCACAACGAGGTACGAGAGCGGCGCGAGCGTCCGGTTGGCCGTGGCCTCCTCGCTCGTCATCGCCTCGTGCAGCAGCACGTCCCCGCGGACGTCCGCGTAGAGCTCCGACCGGCCCGTGCGCAGCACGCGCGCCACCGGGCCCGGCTCGCCGTCGACCCGGCTCGGGTGGAAGTACCGGAGCAGCGGCTCCTTCAGCGGGCTCACGTGCGCGGCCGCGACGTGGCGCAGGCCGAGGCCGTCGTCGATGTCGACGAGGCAGAAATCGGCGAGCACCGGCAGGACGAGCCGCGCGAGCGACTGGAGCGTGGCCGTGAAGTCCAGCGACGCGGCCAGCGCCGTGCTGAGCTCGGCCAGGAACGCGAACCGCCGCGCCGCCTCCTCGGCCTCGGCCCGCGCCGCCTGCACCCGGATCAGCCGGGCGCGCTCCTCCTCGGCCCGCTTGCGATCGGTGATGTCGCGGTGGATGCCGACGAGGAACAGCGGGCGACCCTCCTGGTCGTGGACCGCGTACGCCGTGATCTCGATCGGCACCTCGGAGCCGTCGCGCCGCACGCACGGGACCTCGCCGACGAAGGTGCGCGCGTCCTCGATCTGCTGGAGGATCCGGGCCGTGCTCTCCTCGCGGACGTCCTCGCGGTGGAGGAGCGCCATGCTCTTGCCGACGATCTCCTCGGACAGGTAGCCGAAGATCGACTCGGCCTCGCCCATCCAGTACCGGATGTTGCCCTCGACGTCCGTGACGAGAATGGCCTCGGGCATCTGCTTCAGCACCTCGTGCGAGAGGTGCATGGCCTCCTCCGTCTGCAGCGCGGAGAGGCGCGCCCGCTCGAGCGCCTGCGCGCTCTGCTGGACCAGCGCGAGCATGAACGCCCGATCGTCCTCGGTGAACGACTGCGGCGCCGAGAAGCCGAACCCGACGGCGCCGAGCACGCGCCCCTCGAGGAAGAGCGGGATCGCGGCGTACGCGCGCTCGCCCGTCGCGACGCAGCACGACGCGAAGCCCGGCTCGAACTCGCCGAAGCGCCCCTCGGACTCGAGGAAGATCGGCTGCCGCTCCCGGACCGCGCGCGCGAGCGGCAGCTCCGCGCCGAGGTCGAAGCTCTTGAAGCGCGCGATCTGCGCCTCGAGGTAGCCCGTCGAGCGCACCGTCTCGAGCTCGCCGCCGAGCCCGGCGCGCAGCGCCACCACGCCGGTCATCGCCCCGGCGGCCGCGACGACGTCGCTCGCGAGCACGCGGAGCACCGCGGGCGGCGTGATCGCGTCGGACAGCGCGGCCGTCACCGCGAAGAGCCACGCGGCCCGGTCCGCGCTCCGCTCCGCGGCGTGGCGCGCCTCCTCCGCCTTCCGGTAGAGGTAGGCGTTGTCGAGCGCCAGCGCCACGCGGTGCGCGAGCTCGGCCGCGAGCACGAGATCGTCCGCGGAGTAGATGCGGTTCGACTCCGAGACGCCGAACGACAGCACGCCGAGCTTGCGGCCGCGCGCGATGAGCGGCACCGCCATCGCCGACCGCGTGCCGAGCTGCTCCAGCGCGGCGGCGCGCTCGGCGGCCTCGTCGCTCTTGTCGCGATCGAGCTCGTGCAAGAGCTCGGACTCGCCGCTGTGCAGCACCTTGGCGATGCCGAGGCGCTCCTCGGCGTCGGGCGAGATCGCGCGCAGGAGCCCCTCGCGCTCGGGGTTCACGTGCTTCGCGGCGACGCGGCAGAACCGCCGCCGCGTCGCGCCCGCCTGGCCCGCGCGATCGGAGCCCGCCGGGTCGGAGTCCGCGGCGCGATGGCGCCGGGCCGCGTAGATGCCCGCCACGGGCGCCGGGTCGATCCCGTCCGGCCCGGCCACGAACGTGGAACCGCCGTCCGACGACGGCGGCGGCGGCGGCACGGAGCCGACAAGGCCCATGGCGTCCGCGGCGCCACGCTCGATGAGATCGACCGTGCACCAGTCCGCCAGGTAGGGCACCGACAGACGCGCGAGCCGCTCGAGGATCGTATGAGGGTCAAGCGATCCGGTGAGCTGCTCGCTCGCGTCCGCCAGGAACATCAGCTCATTATGGATCGCCCCTCCGCGGGGCGGCTTCAGGACCTGCCACATCATGGCGGTCTCGCTAGGGTTGCCTTCACGCTCCATGGGGTCGCCGGCGGCCCGCATCGTAGCGAGGGCCGATCGCAGAAGCCAGCGGCGCAGGAAAGAGCGCGGCGCCTAACCGTCTGCGGCGAGCCGCGCGCGGGCGCGGCGGACGAGCGCCTGGACGGCGCGGTGCGATTCGTCGCGCACCTCGCCGACGTCCTGGCCTACCGTGGCGATGGGCGCGCCGACCTCGAGCGCCACCGGGATACGTCGCGCACGGCTCACCCGGGCCATGTGCGCCGTGAACGACTCGTCGACGTAGGAGGACTCGGCGCCGCCGTACACGAGCCCCACAGGGACGATCTCCGCGCCGACGCGGCATGCCGCGGTGAAGCCGCCCGCGCGGAACGGCCGCACCTCATCTCCGGAGAACGTGGTCCCTTCGGGGTAGACCATCACACCACGGCCGCCCTTGAGCGCGGAGGACATCGCCTGGACGACCGCAGAGCCGCTGCGCTTGCTGGAACGGTCCACGAAGAGCGTTCCGACGCGGCGCGCCGCCATGCCGATGACCGGCCATCCAGCGAGGTCGGCCCGGCTCACGACCGTGGCCTCGAAGAAGGCGAGCGTGATCATGATGTCGAGCGCGGAGCGGTGGTTCATCACGAACAGCCGGCCGAGCCCGGCGGCGTCACGCCCAGGGCAGTACCCGGCGCCCTCCGGATCCGCCGCGCCGGCGGCCCGCCCCGCCGCGAGCTCGCCCTGGAAGAGGCCGCCCGCACGCACGTCGAGCCCGTAGAGCTTCAGGAGCGCGCGCCCATACCGGCGCATCCATGTGTGGAGGACCACTTCGCGGTCGGCCGCGGGCGAGATCGCGGTGTCGACCTCGAGCAGGCCGTACATGCCGAAGGTGAGGCCGACGAAGCCGGCCGTGCGGAGAGGGAAGCGGAGGGCGTCGAGGGGACGAGCGCTGACCATGCGTCGGATGTCCTGCCCGCTCGGGGCGATGGTGGAACCAGGGCTTGAGCGAGGCGGAGGCGCCGGGCGCGCCCCGGCTCGCGCGGCGAGAGCGCCTGCCGGCGGCACCCTATTTCACGCTTGCGCTCGGAGAAAGCCCCGTCACCCGCCCGTGGCGGGAGCTCCGTCGAGCAGCCGCTTCAGCACGTCGTTCACGACGGCCGGGTTCGCGCTGCCCCCCGTCTTCTTCATGATCTGGCCCACGAAGAAGCCGAACAGCGCGGTCTTGCCGGCGCGGTACGCCGCCGCCTGCTTCTCGTTCGCGGCGATGACCGACGCGGCGACCGCCTCGATCGCGCCCGCGTCGCTCATCACGGCCATGCCCTTGTCGCGGACGATGTCGCCGGGCGCCCGGTCCGTGCCGGCCATCTCCGTGTACACCTCCTTGGCCTGCTTGCCGCTGATCGCGCCCTCGTCCACGAGGCGGAGCAGCGCGGCCACCTGGCCGGGGGCGACAGGGAACGTCGCGGAGAGCCCCGTCGTCCGGGTGTCGCGCAGCACCTCGCCCTGGACGAAGTTCGCGACCTTCACGGCGTCGCCGTGGAGGCGCGCGGCCTCCTCGAAGAACGCGGCGATCTGCGGGTGGCCGGTCAGGACCGACGCCGCATACGGGGTGAGGCCGAGCGACTCGGTGAAGCGGCGCCGCTTCTCGACCGGCGGCTCCGGGAGCGCGCCGCGCACGTCGGCGAGGAACGCCTCGTCCACGACGAGCGGCGGCAGATCCGGCTCGGGGAAGTAGCGGTAGCCGGACTCGTTCTCCTTGTCGCGGAGGAGGTACGTCTCCTTCTTCTCGGCGTTGTACCCGCGGGTCTGCTGCCGGACGCGGCCGCCCTGCTCGATGAGCGCGATCTGCCGCCGGATCTCGAGGTCGATCGCCTCGGCGACGAAGCGGAACGAGTTGATGTTCTTGAGCTCCGTCCGCGTGCCGAGCTTCGTCTCCCCCACCTTGCGGACCGAGACGTTGGCGTCGCAGCGGAAGCTGCCCTGCTCGAGGTTGCCGTCGTTCACGCCGATGAACATCAGGATCTCGCGCAGCCGCTTCAGGTACTCGGCCGCCTCCACGCCCGAGCGGAGGTCGGGCTCACCGACGATCTCGATGAGCGGCGTGCCGGCGCGGTTGAGATCGACGACCGACAGGCCGCCGATGCCGTGGACGTTCTTGCCGGCGTCCTCCTCCATGTGGACGCGCGTGATCCCCGCCCGCGTCTTGCCCGCCTCGGTCTCGATCTCGAGCTGGCCGCGCAGGGCGAGCGGCCGATCGAACTGGCTGATCTGGAAGCCCTTCGGCAGGTCGGGGTAGAAGTAGTTCTTCCTCGCGAAGACGCTGCTCTCCTGCACGGCGCAGCCGAGCGCGAGCGCCGCGCTCACCGCCATCCGGACCGCCTCGCGGTTCAGGACCGGGAGCGCCCCCGGGAGACCGAGGCAGACCGGGCACGTGTGCGTGTTCGGCGGATCGCCGAAGCTGGTCGCGCAGCCACAGAACGCCTTGGTCCGGGTGAGGAGCTGCGCGTGGACCTCGAGCCCGATGACCGCCTCGAAGGAGCCGTACGTCGTCGCCATGACCCGCCCTTCTAGCAGAACCTCGGCCGGACGAGAGGCGAGATGCCCGGGCTCCACCGCCCGGCAGGCAACGACACGGCCTACCGGGGGGGGATGACCGGCTCAGTGATCCGCGTGGTCGCGCGAGAGGCCGGGGTGCGTCGGGTCGCCGGGCTCGTGGCGCGTGTTCGCCGTCAGCCGCGAGCCCGTGCGATCGGAGAGGCTCATGAGCAGATCGCGCCGGTAGATGAACTGCTCGCGCGAGTCGTAGGGCACCGCGTGGAGGCCGGTGTCCATCCGGATGGCGTCGACGGGGCACGCCTCGACGCAGAAGCCGCAGAAGACGCAGCGGAGCTCGTCGATGACGAAGCTGCTCGGGTACCGCTCGTAGCCCTTCCGCCGATCGCCGTCGGGGTACTCGGCCGGCTCGATCGCGATGCACTGCGCCGGGCACGCCGTCGAGCAGCAGAGGCACGCGACGCAGCGGGGCGAGTTGTCCTCGCGCAGCGTGAGCCGGTGGATGCCCCGGAAGCGCTCCGGGTAGGGGCGCTTCTCCTCGGGGTAGCTGATCGTCGTGACGCCCGGCTCCAGCGCGTGCAGCACCGGGTCGGGCTTCTGGCCGAGCACCATCTCCTTCGTGTTCTTGAAGAAGTGCTTCATCGTGATCCCCAGGCCCTTGACCATCTCGGGGATGTAGGCCTGGACGTCGGCGCTCCGCGTCGGGCGCGGGATGGGCTTGCCGGCGACCGGCCTTCCGGCCGGCTTCGTCCACGTGGTGCTGGGGGTAGCTCTCGCCATGAGATCCTCCTCTACGCCTGCTGCGGCGACGCCTTGGTGCCCCCCGCCGCGGCCGCGAACCGGGACGAGGTGGAGTTGACGGTGCGCTGGCGCTCGACCGGCTCGAGCAGGCCGGCGATCAGCGCCACGACCGCCGCGAACCCGCCCAGGGCGACGACCGCGTGGGTGACGTCGGCCGCGACCTGGAGACCGCCGACGAGCCCCGCGGGCGCCGAGTCGACGGCCAGCACGACGATGCCCGTGACCATCATGTTGACGATCGTGAGCGGCAGGAGCTTCGTCCACCCGAGCCGCATCACCTGGTCGTAACGGAAGCGCGGCAGCGTCCAGCGGAAGAAGACCTGCACCCACGCCATGAGGATCGTCTTGCCGAAGAACGCCAGCACATAGGTCAGGCTCACGGCGAAGTGGGTCATCTTGTACTGGAAGAGCGTCGCGTCGCCGAAGGCGATGTTGATGCCATCGCGGTCCAGGAACGGCAGGTGGTAGCCGCCGAAGAAGAGCGTGACGAGGAGCGCGCTCGACGTGATGAGCTCCACGTACTCGCCCGTCATGAACATGCCGAACTTCATCCCGGAGTACTCGACGAAGTAGCCGGCGACGATCTCGCTCTCGCCCTCGGGCTGATCGAACGGGATGCGCTTCGTCTCGGCCGCGAGGGCCGCGAGGAACAGGATGAACGCGAGCGGCTGGACGAAGATCCCCCACGTGTGCTCGGCCTGCCACTGCACCATGTCGCCGAGCCGGACGCTGCCGTAGATGATGAAGAGGCCGACGACGCTGAGGCCCATCGCGACCTCGTAGCTGACCATCTGGCTCGCGGCGCGCAGGCCGCCGAGCAGCGAGAACTTGTTATCGCTCGCCCAGCCGGCGAGCGCGGCGCCGATGATGCCGGTGCCCGCCATCGCGAAGATGTAGAGGATGCCGACGTTGAGGTCCGCGACCTGGAGGTTCACGACGTGGCCGCCGCACGTGAACGCCTGGTCGACCGTCCGCTTGAGCAGCGGGAGGTCCCCGAAGCCGAAGACCCCGTCGCCGTTGTCCTCGAAG
This sequence comes from Sorangium sp. So ce117, assembly GCF_051524395.1. NCBI lineage: Bacteria > Pseudomonadati > Myxococcota > Polyangiales > Polyangiaceae > Sorangium > Sorangium sp. So ce117. Next base: position 734,333 of record NZ_CP150309.1, on the reverse strand, counting down.
CAGAGCTTGTCGCCGAACGGGATGACCGCGAACGTCACGAGCGCCGGGAACATCGCGAGCAGCGGCGCGAGCGAGTGGAGGAGCCGGTCGGCGTTCTTCGGGATGAAGTCCTCCTTCCAGATCATCTTGATGGCGTCGGCCGCGGCGTGGAGCGTGCCGAGGAGCCGCAGCGGGATCTTGCCCTCGGGCACGCGCAGCGCGGCGTACGCGCCCGTGACGAGCAGCAGCGCGCCGAGCAGCACGCACGCGATCCGCGCGACGACGGGCGCCGCCGAGAGCGGGACCGCCTGCGTCAGGAAGAAGACCGCGACGTGGGCCATGACGCCCCCGTAGAAGATGTTGCGGGGCTCGACGCGGGCGAGCGCCTCTTCCGCCGGGTTGATCGGGCCGCCGCTGCGGGCCGACGCGCAGAACACGATCAGCCCGAGCCAGGCCACGGCCACCGCGAACTGCGCGGCGGCCACCATCGTCTCGGCCGCGGCCGGCGCGGACGCCGCGCGCGTCGCCGTGAACACGGACAGCGCCGCGAGCAGCGCCGGGGGGAAGAACACGATGCCCCGCACGACCAGGGACGGCAGGTAGACGACCGCCCGGTTCGGGCCGACGCGGTCCTGCACCATCGCGCCCTGGCGCCGGTCGGCCCAGGTGGCGATCGCCGCCATGTTCAGCAGGAACAGGACGACGATGAGGATCTTGACGATCGCGAGAACGAGCTCGACGCTGGTCATGCCGTGGCCTCCGTCTTCTTCGGCTCGACCCGCGCGCCGTCGGCGATGGCGGGCGCAGCGCCGAGCGCCGCGGTGGGAACGGCTGCCCCGGCTGCTCCACCAAGCGCCGCGCCGGGCGGCATCGCGCGGCGGAGCTCGGCCAGGGTCTTCCACCCGGTCTCGTACCCGAGCGCGCGCCCGAGCCGGCCGATGAGCTCCCAGGCCGGGCGCGCGTCGCCGTGCGGGAGCAGCGCTCGCTCGCTCCGCTGCGCCAGGCCCTTGCCGTTCACGTACGTCCCCTCGGCCTCGGCCCAGGAGCACGCTGGCAGGGCGACGCGCGCGGCCTTCGCGAGCGGCCCCTCGTGGGCGGCGATCGTCACCACCCCCTTCAGCCGCGAGAACGCCCGCTGCGCCTCGCCCGCGTCTACCTCGAGGTCCGACCCGAGGGCGACCACGTACGCGTAGTGCCCGGACGCGATCCCCTGGATCAGCTCCGCGACCGGGCGCGGCGGGGTCGCCGCCGCGATCTGCACGGCGCCGCGGGTGTTCGGGTTCTTGTCCTCGCTGATGAGGATGTCGTCGCCCTGCCCGAGCGGCTTGCCCGACACGAAGAAGTCGGTCGCGCCGAGGTACGTCGTGGCGAGGTGGTAGAGCGCGAAGTTGTCCTCGTTCGAGTGCTGCGCCGACAGGACGATCGCGACCTTCTGCGGGTCGTCGCCGTGGCCGGCGAGCTGCTCCTTGGCCGCGGCGAGCGCGTCGTCGACGCTCGCGTCGTCGTTGCCGACGAGCGCCGTGAGCAGCCGCCCGTCGACCGCGTGCCGGTACGAGAGCATGCCCTCGTCGCACATCCAGTACGTGTTGACCGCCATGTTCTCGCGGGGGCGGTGCCGGTACGGCGTGTTGTTGCGCGGATCGTAGTCGAGGTAGGCGTTGCAGCCCGTCGCGCAGCCCTGGCAGACGGTCCGGGCGCTGCGGAGGAACCAGACGCGCGCCTTGAACCGGAAGTCGCGCGACGTGAGCGCGCCGACCGGGCAGACGTGCTCGGTCATGAGCGTGTAGTTGTGGTCGAGCTCGCGCCCCGGCGAGACCGTGATCTCCCCGAGGTTGCCGCGCTCGCGGACGGAGAGCACCGGATCCCGGGCGAGCTCGTTGCAGACGCGGATACACCGCGTGCAGACGATGCAGCGCTCGGCGTCGTACACGATGGTCGGGCCGAAGGTGACCGCCTTCGGCTTGTGCACCGGCTCCTGCCGCATCCGCTTGCCCTTGCGCTGGTGCTCCAGCCAGTAGTCCTGGAGACGGCACTCGCCGGCCTGGTCGCAGATCGGGCAGTCGACCGGGTGGTTCAGCAGCAAAAGCTCCTGCACCGCCGAGCGCGCCTCGGCCACGTGGTCGCTGTTGTCGGACAGCACCTCCATGCCGTTCGCGCAGGCCATCTGGCAGGACGGCTGGAGCTTCGGCTTCGCCGCCGGCACGTAGTCCTGCTTCGCCGCGTCCCAGCGGAGGATGTCGAGGCTCATCGCCGGCCGCCCCGGCGGCGGCAGCACCTCGACCAGGCACATCCGGCAGTTGGCGGCGACGCTGAGGCCCGGGTGCCAGCAGTAATGGGGGATGTCGATCCCGGCGCGGTGCGCCGCGCGGATGATCGTGTCACCGCTCTCGAAGGGGATCTCCCTTCCGTCGATCTTGATCGTAGGCATCGTGCTCTCGATTCCCGGCGGGGCCGCGGAGGGCCCTTGCTTTCCTAAGTCGATGACGGGAGCGCTCCTCGCGCCGTCGCTAGTGGTCGCACTCCCCGCCGATCATGTTGAGGGAGCCGAAGGTCGGCACGACGTCGGGGATCATCAGCCCGGTGATGAGCTGGGAGAGCCCCTGCGTCGTGGCGAAGCACGGCGGGCGGATGCGCACGCGGTACGGCGTGCCGCTGCCGTCGGACACGAGGTAGAAGCCGAGCTCGCCGTTGCCGGCCTCGGTGTACGAGTAACACTCGCCCGCGGGCACCTTGATGCCCTCCATGACGATCTTGAAGTGCTGGATGGTCGCCTCGATGGTCGTGTAGACCTCCTCCTTCGGCGGCAGCACGATGCGCGGATCGTCGATGTTGACAGGCCCCTCGTCGGGCATCTGCTCGAGCGCCTGCTCGATGATCCTCCCCGCCTGGCGGATCTCCTCCTGGCGGCACATGAACCGGTCGTAGTTGTCGCCCCGCGTGCCGACCGGCACGTCGAAGTCGAAGCGGTCGTAGACCATGTACGGGTTCGCCCGGCGCACGTCGTAGGGCACGCCGGTCGCCCGGAGCACGATGCCGGTCCAGCCGAGCGCGAGCGCGTCCTCCTGCGAGATCTGCCCGACGCCGTCGAGGCGATCGAGGAAGATGCGGTTCTTGAGGATGAGCTTCTCGGCGTCGTTGATGAGCGCGAGCACGCGCGCGAGGCCCACGCGGACCATCGCCTTGAAGTCGGCCGTGGGCGGCCGCGCCATGCCGCCGACGCGGCCGAAGCTGTGCGTCAGGCGCGCCCCCGTCTCCTCCTCGAAGATCTCCCAGAAGATCTCGCGCGCGCGGCACAGGTAGAGGAACGGCGTGAAGGCGCCGAGCTCCATGGCCATGGCGCCGCTGCAGATCATGTGATCGCAGATGCGCGCCATCTCGCCGAGGATCACGCGGTAGTACTGGCAGCGCTCGGGGACCGTGACGCCGAGCATCTTCTCGACCGCCAGCGCGAAGCCGACGTTGTTGAGCATCGGCGAGACGTAGTTGAGCCGGTCGACGTACGGGAAGACCTGCGACCACGTGCCGCGCTCGCACATCTTCTCGAAGCCACGGTGCAGGTAGCCGATCTGCACGTCGGCCTTGTTGATCGTCTCACCGGACAGCTCGAGCACGATGCGCACCGTGCCGTGCATCGCCGGGTGGGACGGCCCCATGTTGAGGAGCATCGGCTCGCTCGGTAGGTCGAGCTCCGCCTCGTCCAGCTCGCGATCCAGGGGTTCCATGGGTCAGCTCCGCTCCTCCAGCGCGCCCGCGCGCTTGCCGTTGCTCACGGCCTCGTCTCCGTCGATCGACGCCCCGGGGCCGCTCAGCGCGAAGTCGTGCGACTGGCGGCCGAAGCTCATGCCCTCGTCGGGGCCGAACGGCGGCAGCTTGCCGGTGTTCGGCACGTCCCGGAAGGGGATGAGCGGCTGGATGCGGTTGGCCGGATAGTCCTTGCGTAGGGGGTGCCCCTCGAACTCCGGGTACATCAGGATGCGCCGGAGATCCGGGTGCCCCTTGAAGACGATGCCGAGCAGGTCGTAGCACTCGCGCTCGAACCAGTTCGCGCCCTTCCACACCGGGACGATCGAGTCGATCTCGGCGCCGTTGCCCTCCTCGTCGCCTACGCGCGCCTTGATCCGGACGCGGTGGTTGCGCTCGAGCGAGCGCAGGTGGCAGACCACCTCGAAGCGGGGCACGTCGCCGCGCCACAGGTAGTCGACCGCGGTCAGGTCGACGAACATGTTCATCAGGGTCCGCGGGTCGTTGCGGAGGAACAGGGCGGCGTCGCGCCACACGGCGGGATCGAGCACCGCCGTGTCGTCGCCGAACTGCGAGTGCGTCTCCAGGACGGCGCCCGGGAACTGCGCCGTGAGGAGCTCTAGGACCTTCTTGCTCATCGCAGGCTCCGCTCCTTGCGCTGGAGGGTGACGAGGTGCTCCGTCGTCTGCGCCGGGTCCTCGCGCGGCTTGACGATCGCCGGCGTGCGATCGCCGCGCGCGATCTTGTCCTGGAGCAGCATGAGGCCGTCGAGCACCGCCTCGGGGCGCGGCGGACAGCCGGGCACGTAGACGTCGCAGGGGATGATCTTGTCGATGCCGGCGAGGGTCGTGTAGTTGTCGTAGAAGCCGCCGCACGAGGCGCACGTGCCGAAGGCGAGCACCCACTTCGGGTCCGCCATCTGCTCGTAGATGCGCTTGAGCGCGGGTGCCTGGCGCTGGCTGATGGTCCCCACCACCCAGAGCAGGTCGGCCTGGCGCGGCGAGAAGCGCGGCACCTCGGCGCCGAACCGCGCCATGTCGAAGCGCGGGCTCGCCATCGCCATGTACTCCATGCCGCAGCAGGCCGTCACGAACGGGTACTGGAACAGCGAGTACTTCTTCGCCCAGTTCAGCAGCGCGTCCACGCGCGTGGTCGCGAAGCCGTGCTCGGAGCCCTCCATCACCCGCGTCGAGGGCCCACCGGCCTTCACTTCTCCCATTCCAGAGCTCCCTTCTTCCACACGTACACGAGCGCCACGACGAGCAGCGCGACGAACGAGCTCATCGTCGCGAGGCCCGTCCACCCGAGGGTGCGGAACTGGACCGACCACGGGTAGATGAGCACCGCCTCGATGTCGAACACGACAAAGAGGATCGCCGTCAGGTAGAACTTCACGCTCGGCTTGACGAACCGCCCGCCCGTCGAGTCGCTGCCGCACTCGTACGGGATCATCTTCTCGGGCGTCGGGTTCCTCGGGCCGAGCAGCGACGTCAGCGTGAACATCGCGAGCGCGATGATCGCGGCGACGAGAAACAGCAGGAACAGGGGGATGTAGGTGGCCATCGAGAGAGCACTCCTACGCGTCGACCCCTGGAGGGGTCGACCATCTCGCCGAGGCGCGCGGCGTCTCGGGGCGAGACCTCGGGGCCCACGGCCCCGAACCATGCAGTCCAAAAAGGTGAGAGCGACGCGGCGATGCTGCCTGAAGCAGCAAAAATCCGAGCGATCCCGGCTTAATCCGCGCCGGATCTAGTCGGCCGCCGCGGGGGTGTCAATGGAGGCGGTCGGTCAACCGGCGGGCAACCGGAGGGCCGCAATTCTAGGAGCGGTTCGCGGCCAGGACCAGCCCTCGCCACGCGGTGAGCGCCGTCCCCAGGCTGGCCTCGATCTCCCGGATCTCCTCCACCATGTCGGCGTCCGCCACGCCCACGCTCCGCGCTTCGCGGACACAGGCGAGGGCGGCGACGAACTTCTTGCGCTGCACGAACGCCCGCGCGAGCAGCGGCCAGAGCTGCTTCGGCGGGGCCCCGAGGTTGGCGGCGCGCCGGAGGGGGCCGATGGCCTCGCCGGCCCGCCCGTCTTCGAGCATGGCCTCGCCCAGCCGGCGGAAGATGTCGCCGGCCGCGGCCCCGTCGTGCGCATACTGGACGGCGAGGCGCATGACCTCCTCGCCCTGGTGCTCCTCGCCGAGCTTGACGCACGCGGTGCCGAGGAGGCCGAGGCCCTTGGCGATCAGGCTGCGGGCGTCCGGCGTGAGCATCTGCCCCTCGGGCGTGCGCAGGAAGATCGCGAGCGGGGCCGGCCAGGTGCCGAGCAGCTGGATCACCTTCGGGAAGTCGCCGCGCTGCGAGGCGACCTCGGCCTCGGCGACCTTCGTGAGATCGATGGCGGAGCGCGCGCCGGCCGAGGCGCGCTCGAGCTCGTCCCGCACGTGCGAGCGGATGCGGGCGCGGAACTCGTTGAGCTCGTGGGTCTCCTCGATGCCGTCGCGCAGGAGGAGGAGGCGCGAGGTCTTCCCCTCGACGGCGAGCTTGCGGAGGCTGTAGCCGTAGAGCGGGGCGAGCAGCAGGTAGCGGACGCCGATGTGGAGCTGGATGCCCTCGAGGTCGGTGTCCCGCTCGGGCGCGGGCGGCGTCGTGTCCTCTGTGAGGAGGGCGCCGACGAGGCGGTGGCGGAAGTCCGCGAGCGTGAGCCGCTGGACGTCGCCGTCGATGTCCTCCTCGCCCGGCGGCGCGATAACGAAGTCGACCAGGGTGTTGTCCGGGTTGCGGCGGTCGACGGTGAGCGCCGTGATCCGGGCGCCCGTAATCATCGAGAAGGCAAAGAACGCCTCGCCCACGATCTCGCAGAGCGCCTGGAAGCTGCCGATGCCGTCGCCTATGCGCTCGAACCAGCCGTCGGTCCGAACGGCATCGAGGGAGAACACGCGTTCCTTTGGCATGGTTCGACCCGGATCACAGGGGCGCGTCCCGGACGACGGGCGCAAGTCCCAAGGGGGCCGAGACTCGCACGGGCGGGCGCCGCTCTCAAGAAAACTCCTAGGGCGTGCGCGTCGACAGCGTCGACACGTCGCCCGCGTCGCTCACCGACGAGAGCGCTGGCCGCCTTCCATGGCTCCCTATCGTTCCATGCCGCTCCACCTGCCCCCACGCGCGCCGATCCGCGCCTCCCTCCCCGGCCCGTGCCCCCGGCCCCCGGCCGGGCCCGCCGCGGCGGCCGACCCGCCACAGCGGCCCGTGCCGCCCCGCTCGCCCCGGCCGGCGGGTCACCGAGCGGGGCCCGCCCCGCTCAAGGGACAGCGGCGATGTTGAGGGTGAGGTTGCCGGAGGAGGAACGCCGGCTGTCGCCGATGATCGTGATCACCTGCCCTTCGGTGAGGGTCACGGTCACGCGCGAGCTGGCCATGACCGCGTTGTCGTTGCACGCGAGCTCGGGGCCGGAGCAGCTGTCGCCGTCGTGCACGTGAAGGACGGTGTCGAAGTTCGACGACAGCGTGTCGATGACGTAGGTCCCGTCCGCCGGCGCGGTGAAGCGATAGACCCTGTCGTTGCCGCTCGACGCGACGCAGCTCGGCGTGCCCGAGTTCGGCTGGAACAAGGTGGAGCCGCTCGTCGTCTGCGGGACCGTCGAGCCGAGATCGACGGGGTTCCCGCAGATGCCGTTCTCCTGGAACAGGCTGATGTTGAGCTCGAACTCGCCCGCGGCCTGAGGTTTGGCGCTGGCGCCATCGACCACGACGACGGTCTCTTGCCCCGCGGCGAGCGGCACCACGATCCGCGACTGGACGCCCGTGGCGTTGTCGTTGCAGCCGAGCACCGCGCCGCCGCACGTGCCGGCGTGCACGTGGACGAGCGTGTCGAAGCTCGATCCGAACGTATCGAAGACGTACAATCCGTCGGCCGGCGCCGTGAAGCTGTACGCCCTGTCTTCGCCGCCGGGCACGCCGCACGGCGCGCTCACGTAGTCGCCGGCGCCGGCGGTCGTCCCCGACACGGTCTGCGGGACGACCGACGCCAGCGCCTTCTCCGGGCACGGGGGGCCCGGGGTGCCGCTCACGTTGAGCGTGTACGCGCCGTGCTTCCCGGACGCGCCGTCCACGACCACATACGCCGTCTGCCCCTGCGCGAGGGGCGTGGACACCCGCGATTGGGACGACAAGCCCTCCGCGTCGTCGCTGCACCCCAGCAAGGCGCCCGTGCAGCTGCCGGCGTGAACGTGGAGCACCGTGTCGAAGGTCGAGCCGAGCGTATCGAACGTGTACCGGCCGGCGATGGGCGCCGTGAAGCTGTAGCTGATCTCGGGGGAATTGCCCGTGGCGCACTCCGACGGGGGCTGGAGGACGCCGTCGAGGCCTGACGTGTGGCCCGTGACCGTCTGCGGGTAGGTGGAGCCGAGATCCACCATGGGGCACGCGGGCGGAGCCCACGCGTCGACGTTCAGCTTATAGGGCCCACGCGCGCCCTCGAAGCCGTCGATGACCGCCACGACCTTCTGGCCGGCGTCGAGCTCCACCGTGGCGCGCGACTGCGACCCTTCTCGCGAGTCGTCGGAGCAGGTGAGCACGTCGCCATCACACGCGCCGTCGTGCAGCTCCAGGATCGTATTGAACGCGGAGCCGAAGGTATCGAATACATACGTCCCGGCCGCCGGCGCCGTGAAGATGTAGCTCGCGTCGGGGCTGTCCGCGCCTCCGCAACTCGGCCTGATCGCGTCGCCGGAGTGCTCGGTGTTGCCGGTGACGGTCGTCGGGAGCGCAGCGTCGATCGCCCACCCAGGGCACTTCGGCGGATCGGCCTTCGCCATGTTGAGCGTGAAATCGCCTTCCCCTCCGTCGAAGCCGGTCACGACGATGAGGACCTGCTGGCCCGCCTCGAGGACCGCGCGGACCCTCGATTGGGCGACCCCGGTGGCAATGTCATCGTTGCAGGCGAGCTGAGCGCAGGTGGTCGCCCCCAGCACCCCGATGGCCGTATCGAAGGTGGACCCGACGGTGTCCAGCGTGTATGTCCCCGCCACGGAAGGCGTGAAGCGATAGACCCGCTCCGACGAGCCGGCGGCCACGCACGCGAGATCGTAGTTCGTCTCGCCGCTGAGGGTGGTCCCCGTGATCGTCTGCGGGAACGTGTTGCTGAGCTCGTCATACGTCCCGAGGACGCAGGTGCAGGTGCCTGCCTGGCATAACGCCCCTCGCTCGCACGCGACGCCGCAGGCGCCGCAGTGGAGCTGGCTCGTCTGCAGATCGGCGCACGCGCCATCACACGCCGCGAGACCGGCGGGGCAGGTGCAGACGCCGTCGACGCACAGCTGGGCAGGCGCGCAGCTGGACTCACACTCGCCGCAGTTGCGCCTGTCGCTCCGCACATCCACGCAGGCGCCCTCGCACTCCGTGAGGTCGCCCGCGCACGCGCAGGAGCCGTCCGCGCAGACGCGCCCCTCCGCGCACGCGACGTCGCAATCGCCGCAGTTCCGCAGGTCGGTCTCGAGGTTCACGCATTCGCCCGAGCAGTCGGTCTGGCCTTCTCCGCACCCCTCCCCGCCCCCGACGCCGGTCCCTATACCGCCGCCGCCGCCCTCGCCGCCGCCGCCCTCGCTGCAGCGGCCCTTCACGCAGAGCTGCCCCGCCTCGCACGCGTCGCCGCACGCGCCGCAGTGCTCGGCGTTCGCCTGGAGCTCGACGCACTCTCCATTGCACCGCGACAGCCCCTCGGCGCACTCGCTCGACGCGCTGGGGCTCTCCGCGCAGGACGCCGCGAGGACGACCCCCGCAGCCAGGAGCAGCGCGGCGGACGACAGGGCGGGCCTGAGGCGCAATCCGGATCTGTTCATAGCCATCCTTGAGGGGGTGCGTGGCCGATCGAGGCGAGCGAATAACGAGGCGCGCGGATAACGAGGCGCGCGCCAGGATACGCCTACGGCCGGCGCATCCGCAACCGGCGGGGGTGCTCGGCTGGCGGCGAGCTGGTCGAGCCGCGGTCCGGACCGCGCTCGCCGCGCCGTGGAGAGGCGCCCTCGCGGGCTCGACGCGAGTCGGGCCGGCCAGGGCACATCCAGCGCGGACTCAGAGCTTGGCGATCTTCAGCGTGAAGTCGCCGGACGCTCCGTCATACCCGTCGACGACCACGGTGATGGTCTGGTTGGGGACGAGATCGATCTGCACCTTCGACGCTCGTGAGCTGGTCAGATCGTCGTTGCATTGCTTCTCGGTGCCGCCGCAGCCCCCCGTGTGGACGTGAAGGACGGTGTTGAACGACGAACCGATCGTGTCGATGACATAGGTGCCGCGGATCGGGGCGGTGTAGGTGAACACTGTCTCCGGAGAGGACGCGAACGCGGCGGACACGCATGTCGGCCTCACCGCGTCGGGCTGGCCGCGCGTGGTGCCGGTCCTGGTGAGCGACAGCGGCGATCCGAGGTGGATCGCCGTCGCGCAGGTCCCTGGGCCGGTGAACCGGTCCACCTGGAGCACGTAGTCGCCGGAGCTCGATCCGAGGCCGTCGACGACGACGAGGACGGTTTGATTGGCGGCCAGGCTGAGGGCGACACGCGACTGCTGACCGTCCGTGTCGTCGTTGCACCCGAGCGACGTCCCCGTGCAGCTCTCCTTCAAGATCTGGAGTATCGTGTCGAAGCTCGATCCGAACGTATCGAAGATGTAGAGCCCGTCCTCCGGCGCGGTGAAGCGGTAGATCATGTCTGGAGCATTCGACGAAAAGCCGCAGGACGGGCGGACGGACTCGGGCCGCTCCGCGGTGCTCCCTGTCACGAGCTGCGGGACGACGGAGCCGAGATCGATCGCCGTCGAGCAGGTGCCGCCGCCGGAGAACGGCGCAATGTTGAGCGTGAAATCGCCCGACGCGCCCGCGGCGCTGCCGTCCACGAGGAGGACGATCGTTTGCCCCTCGGCGAGCTCCAGCGTCAGCCGCGACTGCTCGCTTCCCGGCGCGTCGTCGTTGCACGCGAGCTCGGCCCCGGTGCAGCTGCCGCCGAGGACGGAGAGGACGGTGTCGAGGCTCGATCCGAGCGTATCGACGATGTAGGTGCCGGCCGCGGGCGCGATGAAGCGGTAGGTCACCTCGCCGGCGCCGCCGCCGCCGCAGCTCGGGCGCAGGACGTCGGCCGAATCCGCGGTGGTCCCCGTCACTGTCTGAGGCACCGTCGAGCCGAGATCGATCAGCGGGCACGGGAGGACGAAGGTCTGGTTCACGTTGAGCTCGAAGGGGCCGGAGGCGACTGCTGCGTAGCCGTCCACGACGACGGAGATGGTCTCTCCCTCGCGGAGCATCACCTTCACCTGCGATTGCTGGCCAGAGGTGTCGTCGTTGCACGCGACGCTCGCGCCGCTGCATGTCCCCTTGTGGACGTGCAGGACCGTGTCGAAGGAGGAGCCGAAGGTATCGAAGGTGTAGAGCGCGGTCGCCGGCGCGGTGAAGGCATAGGTGGCCTCGGGGCCGCTGTCGCTGGTGCAGGGCGACCGGAGCGCGCTCACGCGATCCGGGATAGCCGTGGTGCCCGTCACCCTCTGCGGAAACGTGGTGCCGAGCGTGAACTCCGGACATGGAGGCGGCACGTACTCGGAGACGTTGAGCGTGAATGGCCCGGCTCCGCCGTCGATGCCGTCGACGACCGCGACCACCGTCTGGCCCTGGGCGAGGTTCGCGACGAGGCGCGACGTCTTGGCTCCCATGGCGCTTTCGTTGTCGTTGCACGAGATCACCACCCCGGAGCAGGACCTCTTGCGCAGCTCGAGGACGGTATCGAACGTGGAGCCGGACGTGTCGAAGATGTACCTGCCAGCGCGCGGCGCGGTGAAGCTATAGCTCGCGTCGGAGGTGTCGATTGAACCGCAACCCGTCGAGACGGCGTCGCCGAGCCCCCAGGTGTCGCCGGTGATGCTCAGCGGGAGCGCCGTCGCGAGGGTGTCGAGCGGGCACGCCGGCGGCGCCATCCGGTCGAGGTGAAGGGCGAAGTCGCCTTGCGCGCCGTCGTAGCCCGAGACGACGAGGAGGACGCTCTGCCCTTCCTCGAGGGCCGCCGAGGCGCTGCCCGTCACGGCTCCCCCGCGATCGTCGTTGCACGCGAGCTCCTCGCAGGCGTCGAAGTCCAGGACGCCGATGGCGGTGTCGTAGCTCGACCCGGCGGTGTCGAACTTGTACCTGCCGGCCTCCTCCGCCGTGAACCTGTAGACGAACTGGGTCGAGCCGACGGCCATGCAGGCGAGCGGGAAATAGGTCTCCGCGCCGACCGTGGTGCCCGTCAGGAGCTGAGGGACCGTCGAGCCGATGTCCTCGTAGTCGCCGGCGGCGCAGGCGCACGCGCCCTCCCGGCAGAACAGCCCCGGGGCGCACGCCGCGCCGCACGCGCCGCAGTGCGCCGGGTCGACGGCCAGATCGACGCACCTGCCGCCGCAGACCGCGAAGCCCTCGTCGCAGACGCACGCCCCCTCCACGCACGTCTCGTGGAGGGGGCAACGGACCTCGCAGGTCCCGCAATGCAGCGGATCGCTCTTCACGTCCACGCAGCCGCCGCCGCACTCGGTCAAGCCGGAGGCGCAGCGGCAGGCGCCGCCCTCGCACCGCTGTTCGGCCGCGCATTCCTGTCCGCAGCGCCCGCAATGGGCGGCGTCGGTGGCGAGGTCGACGCAGCCGCCGCTGCACGCCACGAGGCCGGAGGCGCACAGCTCGCCGCTTGCCCCGCCCCCGCCCCCGCCCCCGCCGACGCACACGCCCGCCTCGCACCGCGTCCCGCTCGCGCAGACGCCCTCGCAGCCGCCGCAGTGGTCCGGATCGGCCTGCGTGTCGAAGCACGCTCCCCCGCACGGCGTGAGGCCGTCATCACACGGCGCGGCGGCCGGGTCCTCCGCGCAGGACGCGGCGAGGGCGGCAAGGGCGACAAGCGCCGCGACCGCCAGCCAGAGCGCCATCAACGACGGCTCGAATCTCGCGCGCAATCCGGGGTGACTCATGAACATCCTTCGGCGGACAGGCCGGCCACCGCGTGGCTCCGAGAGATCCGGCGCCGAGGATACGCCTCTTCGCTTTCGCTCTGCAATCGTCGATCAGCGCACGTCCACGCGCGCGCGTTCGACCTCCACGGGCGTCAGGCGGCCGGGAGATCCGGCATCGGAGCGGTCTCATCGGATGTCGGCTGACGCGCCTGGATGGCCTCCAGGGCCACAGCGCCCGTCTCGGGCCCCGGCGCGTCTTCTGCCTGCAGATCGGGGCCGAGGAAACGAGCGATCGGCTCGAAGAGCTCGACGCCTGTATAGGCGCCGACGGCCAGATCGCCGTGACCGTAATCTTCCCGCGCTCCGAAGTCGCGCCCGAGCACGAGAAAGCGCTTCGGCGTCTCCGGGCGATCGCGCCCCCATGCATCGAACGCCGCGCGCACCGCCGGGGCGGGCGCTATCCTGTCGGCGCTGCCCGCGATGAACAGGGCTGGCGCCGCGACCGAGGCGAGGCCGTCCAGGACCCTCTCGCCGTCCACGCGGATCTCCCCGTCGCTCGCCATCCACGCGGCGAAGTCGGCGTTCAGCGCTGCTGGGATGTCTTCGATGCAGTTGACGAGCGCGAGCCGCGTGACGCCGGGAGGCACGTTGCGCGGATTGGCCACGGCGTGATGGATCGGCGTCGGCAGCCACTCCGACGCGAAAGCGACGCTGCGTGCCATGAGGCGGAGCGGGACGCCCGGCAGCAGCCGGCCCGGCAGGAAGCGCATGAGGCGCACCGGCGTGGTGACCCGGCCAGGCGAGCCGACGATGACGACGCGGCGGACCCGATCGCCGGCGACGCTCCGGCCAAGCGCCGCATAGAGGAGCATGCCCCCCATGGAGAAGCCGACATAATCCAGCGAACGGGCGCCGGTGCGCTCCAGGATCGCCTCGATGGCGCAGGGAAGATCGTACCGGACCATGGCGGAGAACCGGACGCTGCGGCGCTCGGCGCGGGTGAGGAGGCGGCCGCTGCGCAACGTCAGCAACCACACGTCGCGTCCGAGCGTGGCGAGGTGGCGAGCGAGCGAGTAATCGGGGTGAATGTCCTGGTTCCTGTGGTTCGCGGCGATCCCGTGGACCAGCAGGATCGGCGGCAGGTCCGGCTGCGCCTCCGCGCCGTCCGGGCGCGGGACGCGGCGGATCTCGATCGGCGCGCCATCCTCGGTCCGCAGGACCTCTTCCACGCTGTACTCGAGCGGCAGCGTCAGCCGCTTGACCCAGTAAAGGAGGTGCGCCCACAGCCCGATCGCCGCCAGCACCGCGAGCGCCAGCGCCACCAGGAGGGTTGCCCCGAATGTCCAGACCATACGGTCAATCTACCTGCTGGCGTTGCTTCCGCATGCAGGCAACCTCGACATTCTTTTCACCAGGATGGACGGAACACAGGCCAGTCGCTCGTCGAGGCCGCAACCCAGTTCGCTCGTCTGGATGATCATGAATCCATGGGAACAGCACGTTTCACGATCATCTCCTGGAGCGCGTGAAAAAGTCACACAGCGTTCCGGAAGCCACTCCACCCCATCGCGCCGGACAGCGCGTGGGGCGACTGCCCCTGGTGGAAACGCACGTTGGCAACGGCGCGTTTTCCCTGGGATTCGCGTCTCGCGGGGACATGATCATGTGCCCAGGCCTACCGTGGCGCGAGATCGAGAGCTCCAGCACAGGCGTGCACAAAGGTTCCAGATCTACCAACCCGGAACGTGGCATGCGGATCGCAATACACCAGGGCGAGGAGAGAGCTGGCAAGGGTCCCGTAAGCACCCGCGAAAGGGGGCACGGCAAGAAGAACGCCGCAGCAGAGCTCGGGGGGGCTCGGTTGCGGCGCTCTTCTTGCCGCGCCGTCTGCCGGACGGCCGCGCTCATGCGCTTGCCGGAGACAAAATGAAAAAAGCGCCTCGCGGACCTGGGGGGGGAAGGTCTCCGCGACGGCGCTCGCGTGTCATTTTGCAGGCTCCGTGCCACCCCACGCAGGATAGAATTTCAAATACTTACACCAAACGCGACCAGCCACCATTGCACGACTGAAAATCACAGTTGCAATCCGATTCAAATTCGAAGGCCTTCGCGTTCTCGATCTGATCGGGGCTGTAGCTGTTCCGGACGGAAATCTGCCGTGCGGGGCGTGTTCACTCGTCCCAGTGGCGGCAAACCGGCTTCACGCCGCACCCTTGGCAGCGGACCGGATCGCGCCGCGACGGGCATTGCTGGAGCATGCCGAGGTGGCAGAGGGCGAAGTCGTACTTGACCGGGTCGGCTGGATCGAAGCCGCGGAGGGCCGCGGTGATCTCCTCTGCCGTCTTCCAGGTGGCGCCCCTGCGATCGGTGAGCCCGATGTTGTAGCCGAGCTTCTCGATGTGCGTGTCGACCGGGATGAGGAGGGCCGACGGGGGCACCTGCCACAGGCCGAGGTCCACGCCGTCCGCGGGGCGGATCATCCACCGCAGCAGGAGCATGAGCCGCTTGGCGGCGCTGCCCTTCTCGGGATCGGGGAGGATGTGCGCGGCTCCGCGGTCGTCCGGACGCCGGTCGAGGCCGCCGGCGCGTCGGATCGCCCGCACCCAGGCCCCGAGGGCCTGGCGCAGGTCGCGGGTGCGCGAGAGCTCGGCCGCAAAGGCGGCGCCGAGCGAGCCCGAGGCCCGCTGCACCCGCCGCGCGCCGACGATCAGCCCGACGAGGTCGCGATCGCGGTAGATCCGGTGCCGGAAGCCGCGCAGCCGCGCCGAGACGGCCCGGGCGTCGTCGGCGGTGAGGGCGATCTCCGGCCCGAGGCGCTCGAGCGCCTCGCCGATCTTGGCGTGCAGCGCCTTCACGTTGCCGAAGGCGAGCGACGCGGCGATGAGCGCCACGAGCTCCTGATCGGCCGGGTCCGTGTAGCGATGGACGAAGGAGACAGGGTCTCGCGCGCGGCGCTCCTCGACGGCGCACCGCGCGCGCACCCCGTCGAGCGCCGCCTTGACCGCGGCGCCCCGCGCGGCGTCGCCCGGCCGGGGCGCCGCCTTGACCGCGGCGTCCTTCCGCTGCTGAGGCGCCGCCTTGACCGCGGCGTCCTTCCGCTGCTGAGGCGCCGCCTTGACCGCGACGTCGCCCGGCCGGGGCGCCGCCTCGCCGCGCCCGCGCGCCCTCACGGCGACCCCGCGTCCGGCGCCGGATCGGCCGCGATCGGCTCGGCGCTCGCGGCGCGCTCTTGCGCCTCCCGGTCGTGCTCCAGCGCGGGGAGCGACACGACGAACGCGCTGCCGCGCCCGTCGTCGGTGAGCGGGCTCTCGACACGCACGGCGCCGCCATGGCTCTCGGCGATGTGCTTCACGAGCGCGAGCCCGATCCCGCTGCCGCGCACCTGCCGCTCGCTCGCCCGCCGTCCGCGCGCGAAGCGCTCGAAGATGTGCTTCTGCTCGTCGGGATCGATGCCCGGCCCGCGGTCGCTCACCCGGATGGTGACCTGCCTCGCCTGGCGCGTCAGCGCGGCGAGGCGCCCGCCGCCCCCGCCCTCGGCCTCCACCGCGACGGCGACGCGGCCGCCGTCCTTCGCGTACTTGAGCGCGTTGTCGAGCAGGTTCACGAGGGCGAGCTCGAGCGCGCGCGCGTCGATGAGCGCCTCGGGCAGCCCCTCGGCGATCGTGAGCTCGACGGTCATCTCCTCGCGCTCGGCGCGGTAGCGGTACATGTCGACGGCGCGCGTCGCCACCTCGGCGACGCTCCCGCGCGCGAACTCGTAGGCGGCCTTGCCCCGCTCGACGCGGGCGAAATCGAGGACGTTCTCGATGAGCGCGGTGAGCCGCTCGCTCTCGCTCACGATGATCTGCAGGTACTGGCGGCGCTTCTCGTCGTTGGGGACGCGGCCGCCGAGGAGGAGCTCGCCGAACATGCGGACCAGCGAGAGCGGCGTCTTGAGCTCGTGGGACACGTTCGCGACGAAGTCGCTCTTCAGCGCCGCGAGCCGCCGCTCGTTCACGGAGGCGAGCACCACGATCGCGAGCCCGGCCAGCGCGACCAGGGCCGAGAAGCCGACCATCAGGATCTCGATCAGGCGCTGCCGCTCGACCTTCTCGCCGAGCTCCTCGGCCGTGGTGAGCGCCATCTGGAGGCGCCAGTTGTAGAGCGTGGTCGGGAAGGGGCGCCCGACGGTGAACTCGCCGCCGATGATGGGCGGGCCGAACACGATGCGGCCCTCCTCGTCGATGACGTTCATCCGGCTCTTCTCGCGATCGAGGTCGCGGAAGAGCCGGGGCATCACCTCGTGGACCAGGCGCGGCACCTCGTGCCACGCGACGATGAGGCACTTGCGCCCCGCGTGCTCGCGCTGCCAGTAGCTCACGAGCAGGCTCTGCTGATCGATGACGTGGTGGAGGTGGCGCAGCTCGGTCGTGTCGCCGGTGAAGTTCATCTGCGGCAGGAGGCGGGCGAGCAGGAGCTTGCGGAAGGCGTCGTCCTCCCGCCCGGACGCGCCGCGCGAGGCGAACGCGAGCACGTCGTGCGCCTCGTTGTCCATGTCGAGGACCAGGATGGCGCGCACGGTCGGCGTCTCGCGGGCCGCCGTGGGGAGCCACCGCCGCGCGATGACCGAGAGGTTCGCCACGTCGACGTGCGCGGCGACGACGTTGTCCTGGGCGATGATCAGCTTGTCGAGCCGGTCGACGCGCTCGTCGGCGAGGGTGAGCGTCGCGTCGAAGACGGTCTGCTGCCGCGCCTTCTCGATCTGCAGCGTCGTGCGCAGGGCGATCCCGCCGAGCACGAGCACGGCGACGACGATGGCGGGGACGAGGGCGAAGTACGGGACGCGATGGCGCTTCCCAGCGGAGGGGAGGAGGTCCATCGCTCGGCTCCGCTAGCGGGCGGCCTTCTTGGCCCCCGCGGTCACGAGGCCGGGCTCGAGGACCACGCCGCGCGCCCCGACGAACTCGGCGAACTGCTGGCCGATGTAGGTGAGCGCGTTGCCGTCGCTCTCGGAGAACGGCTTGCCGTCGAGCGGGTTTCCGATCTCGAGGAGGCCGAGGTAGCGGCCCGCGAGCTCGACGGGCGCGCAGATGACGCTCCGGAGCTCGACGCCCATCGCCTTCCACCGCTCGTCCACGACGCGCTCGTCCTTGGCCGCGTCGGGCACCACGACGGCGCGCCTCGACCGCATCGCGGCCAGCGGGAGCGGCGCCCGCTCGGACAGCCTGGCGAGGAGCGCGCTCTTGCCGCCGTACTGCCGGACGACCACGAACTCGCGCCGGTTGATGTCGAACAGCGACACGAGGCCGAAGGCGCAGGGGATCTTGTCGAGCGTGAGCGCGAGGATGAAGTCGGCGCCCGCGAGGGTGTCCTGGAGGAAGTGCAGGTCGCTGCACGCCTCGAACAGCTCGGCGATGAGGTCGTCGCCGGAGAGGCGCCCGTTCTTCGGAGGGAAGGAGGAGCGCCGCCGCGGGGGAGCCGGCGTGGGGGTAGCGACATCGGGCGGCTCCGGGACGAGCTGGAGACGCGGCGGCGCCCCCTGCTGGTCGGCCGGCACGGCGAGCAGCACCACGTCGGCCGGCGGCGTGAGGGCTGGCCGCGGCAGGTTCGCAGAATATGCGGCGGCCGGCGGGGGCCCGTCCGCAGGCGGCGCGGCGTCTGCCGGCGGCGCCGCGTCCGCAGGCGGCGCCGCGTCGGCCGACGGCGCGGCAACCGGCGGCGCCACGTCCGCAGGCGGCGCGGCGTCTGCCGGCGGCGCCACGTCCACAGGCGGCGCGGCAGCCGGCGGCGCCGCGTCCGCAGGCGGCGCGGCGCCTGCCGGCGGCGCCACGTCCACAGGCGGCGCAGCAACCGGCGGCGCTACCTCCGCAGGCGGCGCAACGGCCGGCGGCGCGGCAACCGGCGACGCTACGTCCGCAGGCGGCGCAACGGCCGGCGGCACGGCAACCGGCGGCGCCACGTCCGCGGGCGGCATGGCCGGCGGCGGTGCGGTGCCGCCGGTGCGCGGGCGGAACTGGATCTCGGGTTCGGCCGAGCGCCAGTCTTTCCAGGCGAGGGTCGCGAGCGGGCTGCGCTGAGGCCGGCCGTCGAAGACGTGATCGAACACGGCGATATGGATGAACTTCCCCGGTCGCGCGTCGTCGATGCGCTGCCGTGCGCGCTCGAGCCGATCGATCAGCAGCGCGCTGACGAGATCGCGCGGGGTGCCGGTGGCGACCGCATAGACGAGCTCTCGGTACGTGAGCGGCGAGCGCTCGGACGGGTTCTCCTCGCGCTGCGAGATGAGCTGATACGGCGGCAGCTCCGCGGGCGCTCGCTCCGGCTCGGCGGCTCGCTCCTGCGGCGCATCCCGCCCCGGCGCGGCCTCGCCGCCTTTCGCCGGTTGCGCCTGGGCGCCCGCTGGCTCCGAGACGAGGAGCGCGGTCCCCATCGAGATGAACGGGACCGTGGGCGCGATCGGGCGCTTCCCTGCGACACGCCCCGCTGGCTCGGCCGGCTTTGGAGAAGCCGCCCCGGCCGGGGAGGCGCCCGCCGGCGTGTCGGTCCCGTCGGTCAGCGCCGCGTCGTCCGGGGCGCGCTGCACGACGTACCGCACGCGCGTCGCCGGATCGATCGCTCGGTAGCCGCTCTCCAGCAGATCCACCGAGAAATTGTTGAGCGGGCCCCCATCGCCGCGGAGCGCCCGGGCCTTCTGCAGCGCGGGCTGCCACTGCGGGGCCTCGACGCACACCTTCCTGCTCGGCGGAGCGTTCTGGCCTAACGACGAGATCTCGACGAACCAACGCATCGTTTGCGGTTCCAATCCGCGCTGGCGCTGACTGGGTGGCGCGCTCGGGCGCGAAGATCGTTCTACTCGACGCGCGCGAGAGGGGTCAACGCGCAGGCCGCACGGGACCGCGCAGAGAGCGCGCGGACGCCTTTGGAAGATGGCGCGAAATCTTCTCAACCGGGACCGGCAAGAAGAATCGGGCCTGTCCTGAAATCACGCCGCCCGCGCGGCGAGGCGGGGCGCCGCGGACGAACCCGTTCGTCCACTGAACGGCCGCCGGGTGTCCCCGTGGAGGCAGCGCCATGGAGCGCGCGGTGAATGGGGCCACCCCGCGCCGCTCGTCTCCAGGCGATCCGCCGTCCTGCGCGCAAGCGGGATACCCGGCGTACCTCCGATCCAGCCCGGGGACGATCCGTGATGCTCGACTCTGCAGTTCGCTTCGTGCGCAGCTCGGCCCCTGCAAGGGGCCCGCCCACGCTCGCTATCGCGTCCGCAGGATGATGTGGAAGCCGAACGGCGTCTCCACGACCCCGCTCAGCGCGCCGACAGCGACCTTCTCCACCGCCTGCTCGAACTCGGGCACCATCATCCCCTTCGAGAAGGTGCCGAGGTCGCCGCCGCGCGCCGCCGCCCCCGGCTCGTCGCTGTACTGGGCCGCGAGGTCCTCGAAGCTCGCCCCCTGCTGCGCTCTCTTGAGCACCTGCTCGGCGAGCGCGCGCGCCTCGTCCCGCGTGCGAACGATGCGCGCCGGGGCCCGCTGTGACCCGGCATACATGATGAGGAGGTGCTTCGCCCCCATCTGGCCGACCGCCGCAGGGGGCTGGGCCGGCGTCGGCTGCGCCGCGCCCGGCCGGGCCGCCCCTGGCTGGGCCGGCGCCGGCTGCGCTGCGGCCGGCTGGACCGCGGGCTTGCTCGCGCCGTGAAGCGACTCCTTCGTGGGGGGATCGTGCGGGCCGAGCGCCCTGGCGACGAGCCGCTTGAAGTGCGTGATCGGCTGCGCCCCGCCGAGAAAGTAGTCGTTGATGGCGAAGGACGGCGTGCCGGTGATGTGCAGGCGCTCGGCGAGCTTCTGATCCGCCTCGACCGCCGCGCGGTGCGCTCCCGAATCGAGCGCGGCGCGAAACTTCGCCACGTCGAGGCCGATCGCGGCCGCGTGGCCCTCGAGTGCCCCCCGGCCGAGCCCGCTCTCGGACGGGTCCTCCCACAGGCGCTGCGCCATCGCCCAGAACCCGGCCTCGCCCTTCTGCCGGAACGCCTCGATCGACGCCTCGGCGGCGAGGGGCGCCCGCGCGTGGAAGGGGAGCGGCAGGTGCCTGAAGACGACGCGGACCTTGCCCGGATAGGCCGCGATGACCTCGTCGATCGTGGGCTGGACGCGCTTGCAGAACGGGCACTGGAAGTCGGCGAACATCTGGATGGTCACCTTCGCGCCAGGCTTCGCGCCCTTGCCGGGGTTGTCCCTGGTCGGCGCGGGGGCGAGGATCCGCTCGGGCGGGTTGCCAGCCCTCGCGTCCTTCTGAAGCGCGTCGTAGACCTTCGCGGGCGGCGTGCCCGCCGCGACGAGCTTCGCTGCGAGCGCGAGCTGCTCGTCGATGAGGGCCTCGAACTGCGCTGCCGGCTGGGCGCCGGCGAGCCGCCTGCCGTTGATGAAGAAATGGGGCGTCCCCCTCGCCTGGAGGTCGTCGGCGAGGCGCTGATCGCGCTCGATGCGCGCCGCGTGGCTCCGGGCGGCGATGGCCTTCTGCGCGCGGGCCACGTTGAGGCCCAGGGTCTTCGCGTGTGCCGCGAGGTCTGCGTCCTCGAGGCCCCCGGTCTTCAAGAGCTCGTACGCGCTCCAGAACGCCGCGTCGCCCTTCTGCGCCTTGGCCTCCAGCGCGAGCTCCGCGGCGGGCTCGGCCCGCTCGTGGAAGGGGAGCGGGTTGTGCTTGAAGACGACGCGCAGCTGAGCGCCGTACTTCTTTTCGAGGCCGTCGACGGTCGGGGCGACCCTGCGACAGAACGGACACTCGAAGTCCGAGAACATGACCAGCGTGACGGGAGCGTCCGAGTTGCCCCGGGTGGACGACCCGTCGACAGGCACCTTCCACACGGTCGTGTCCTCGGGGGCCGGCGGCGTGGGCGGCTTCGGGGCCGGAGCGCGCGTCTTGTTCTGCTCGGACAGGGCCGCGTAGACGCGCTCCTGCGGGACGCCGGATCGCCGGAGATCCTCGGCCGCCCGCAGCTGCTCGTCGACGATGGGCCGGAAGTCGTCGATGGGCCGCGCCCCGCTGACGAGCACCCCGTTCACGAAGGTCGCCGGGGTGCCCGTGACGCCCGCGGTCTTGCCGGCCTCGACGTCCCGGTCGATCTTCGGCGCGTGCCGCTGCTCCTCGAAGGACGCGTGGAACGCCGCCTGATCGACGCCCGCCTCGGCGGCCCACGCATCGAACGACTCCGGCGTGAGCGAGCGCTGGTTGGCGAAGGCGAGCTGATGGAATCTCCAGAACGCCTCGGCCCCGCCGAGCCGGAACACCGTCTCGGCCGCCAGGTGCGCCGGGCGCGCATTTTTGTGGAACGCGAGCGGGAAGTGCTTCCAGACGATGCGCAGCCGATCGGGCCCGTAGGCCTCCTTCAGCTGCTCCAGCGTCGCCATGTACCTGGAGGTGAAGGGGCACTCGTAGTCGCCCCACACCACGAGGGTCACCGGCGCGAGCGGCTCGCCCCACCACGGATCCGCGCGGGTGACGGGCACGGCGGTGCCCGGCTCCGGCTCGGCCGCGACGGCAGCAGTCGGCGCGGTGGGCGGCGGGAGGACCACCGTCTTCGGCGGCTCGACCGCGGGCGCCGTCGCGGAGCCCGGCGCGCACGCCGCGAGCAGGCTCCAGAGAAACAGCAGCAACAACAGGCGGGAAACAGGGGCTGACGCAGGCATGGGGCCTCGTGGGTCGTGATCCGTCGCAGGATCCTACACGGACGACCAGCCCTCAGGTCGCCCGGGCTGCGGCGCACCGGAGCAGGAACAGGCGCACGACGAGAGTCGCGGCGGCAAAGACAGCGATCACCCGCCAAGACGCCGCCGTGGGTCGGTTCGCCTGAAGCCCGGAGGCGACGGACAAAAAAAGAGCGCCCGCTCGACGGTGGGGGGGAGACCGTCACGGGCGCTCTGAACCTGCTTAATGAGCAGGATGCGGGCCAGGAGCTTCCCTTCGGAGTTCGTGGACTTTCGCTAGTAAAATGACTTTCCCATTTCAATCCTGAAGCAGCCGCTTGCAAACGTGCTGGGCAGAGCTGGCGGCCTCAGCCTTCGCAGGCGGGCTCCTCGGGCCAGGCTGCGTGAAAGTCGTGTAAAAGAGCCGCGTGTCACCGTCCAGCGCCGACCCTGGTCCCTCCTCGCCGCCCGGAAGCGCAGCGCCCCGGCCGAGCAGCGCCTCCCCCGACGGAATGGACGGAACCGGGACCGCGACCTCCCGGAGCGCCGGCCCGGCGGTGCCACCCGGCTGGATCGATCGCCTGGTCGTGGCCTGGCCGCGCGTCGATCCGGTCCTGTTCGCCGCCTACGCCGGCGCATGCGTCCTCTACGCCGCCGTCGCGTTCTACAGCGCGATGCACCAGCAGACGGGCGGCATGTGGTCGGCGCCGCTCGACGACGTATTCATCCACTTCGATTACGCCCGCGCCACCGCGCGCGGGTACCCGTTCGAGTGGTCCGAGGGCAACGGCTTCTCGAGCGGGAACACGAGCCTGAGCTACCCGTTCGTCCTCGCCCTCGGCTATCTCGTCGGCTTCCGCGGCGTCCTGCTGATGCAGTGGGCGGCGATCGTCGCGTGCACCTCGACGCTCGGCTTCCTGCTCGTCGGCGCGCGCCTCCTCGATCCCGTCGGGCGCTGGGCGAAGTACCTCCTGCCGCCCGTGGCGCTCTCCATCGGCGCGCTCGACTGGTCGCTGTTCAGCGGGATGGAGAACGCCTTCCACCTCGGCGTCTGGGCGCTCGCCACCCTCGCCGCGCTCTCGGTCGCCCGCGCGGCCGACGCGCCGCGCGAGCGGGCGACGGGGGCGGCGCGGACGATGGACGGCGCGCGCGCCGAGGCGCCGCCGAGGCGCCTCGCCCACCTCGGCTGGGCCGCCGGCCTCGCCGGCGCGCTCCTTTACGCCACCCGGCCGGAGTCGGTCATCTGCGTGGCGGCGCTGAGCGTGTACGCGGCCATCGCCGTGAAGCGGGCCCACGGCGCGCGCGCAGCGATCGCGACCCTGCTCCGGACGTCGGTGCCCGGCGCGCTCGCGTGCCTCGCCCAGGCGGTCGCCAACCGCGTGTTCACCGGCGAATGGGCGGCGAGCGGCGCCATCGCCAAGCTGGCGCTGAACAACCCGTACATGACGTCCTCCGAGAAGTGGGACACCTACGAGTTCCTCGCGACGTACGTCGTCGCCCGCAACACCAACCACCACTTCTCGGACGCCCTCCCCTGGGGCTGGCTCGTGCCCGCCCTCGCGCTCATCCCCCTCGCCTCGCGCAGGACCCGCGGGGCCGCGGCGCTGCTCTGGGTCCAGGTCGCCGGGTGGCTCGCGCTCGTGGCCCTGAACGGTCAGGTCCGCTGGCAGAACGAGCGCTACACAATGCCCGCGGTCGCCTGGCTGCTGGTGCTCGCGGCGATGGGGCTCGCGCTGCTCGTCGCGCGCGCCGCGTGGGCCAACGGCGGCGAGCGCCGCCAGGAGCGGCCAGAGAGCGCCCCGGCCGGGATCAGAGCGCGGCTCGGGGCCCTCGGCGGCATCGCGGCCGCGGCCCGCGGCGGCGCCCTTTCGCGCGGCCTCTGGTGCGCGCGCGTCGCGCTCGCCCTCGCCGTGGCCGCGCTCTTCTGGGCGCACCAGCTGCCCAGGATGCGCGACCAGATCTGGTTCTTCGGCCGCGCCAGCCGCAACATCCGCGATCAGCACCTCGTCGCCGGCAAGCTCCTCGCCCAGCTCGACGTGCGCCGCGTCCTCGTCGGCGACGCGGGCGCGCTCCTCTACGCGTCGGACCGGCCGGGCCTCGACATCATCGGGCTCGGCGGCTACCACGATCTCCCGTTCGCCCGCGCGGGCGTTCACGGCCTGGGCGCCTCGCTGGAGCTCATCGAGCGCATCCCCGCCGACGACCGCCCCGACACGCTGGCCATCTACCCGGGCTGGTGGGGCGACCTCCCGGCCATCTTCGGCAGGCGGATCGCCGCGATCCCCGTCGTCGGCAACGTGATCTGCGGCGGCGCGGAGAAGGTCATCTACCAGGCCGACTGGAGCCCGCTCGCGCACGGCGAGGCGCCCGCGTCGATGCGCGAGGACGAGCGGATCGTCGACGAGCTCGACGTCGCCGATCTCGTGAGCGAGCGGGAGCACGGCTACGCCTTCCCGCGGCCTCAGGCCGGCTTCGTCGGCTTCAGCGTCCTCCCGGATCTGCGCGGATCAGGGCACGATCGATTCGACGCGGGGCGCGTCATCCCGGGCGGCAGGAGCGAGGCGGCCCGCCTTCGCGCCCCCCGCGAGGGCCAGGGCAGGCTCGTGGTCCGCACCGCCGCGCCCCGCGCCGCCACGATCCGCGCGACGGCGGACGGCCGGGAGATCGGCCACCTCGCGCTCAAGAGGAGCGGCGGCTGGACCGAGGCCTCGCTCGACCTCCCCGAGGGCCTGCCCGAGACGTTCACGCTCACGCTCACGCCGGTCGACGGGGAGTGGGTCGATCACCACGTCTGGATCCTCGATCGCCCCGCGCGCGGCGCCGGCGCGCGCCCGCTCGCCGGACAGTGACGTGCGCGCCGGCCTGCCCCGCGACCCCGCGCAATGGATCGCGCTCGCGCTCGCCCTCGCCGCGCTGCTCGCCGGCGCCTGGCTCCTCCGCCGCTCGCCCGCCACCGCGCGGGCCGGCCCCGCGCCTCCACGCCCCGGCGCCGCGCGCTCGGGCCGCGACCCCGCGCCCCGCTCCGGCGCGGCCCTGGGCGCCGCGATCGCCGCGGCCCTCTCGGTCGTCGCGGCGCTGCTCTCGGCCGCGTACGTCGCGGTCTACCTGCGGGGCGGCCCCCGCATCATCGACGCGACCAGCTACTGGCTCGAGGCGCGCGCGATGGCGGCCGGCTACCTCGCGTGGCCGCTCGATGTCGATGAGCCCGCGGCCTCCGTGCTCGGTCGCTTCCTCGTCCGCAGCGACGCGATGGGCGACACGATGGCCGGGCGCGGCGCGGCCGAGGTCGCGGTCCTCTTCCCCCCGGGCTACCCCGCCCTGCTCGCGCTGGGCTTCCTCGCGGGCGCGCCGCTCGCGGTCGGCCCAGCGCTCGCCGCGGCGCTCGCGATCGCCACCTACGACCTGGCCGCGCGGTTCGCGCCGGAGGGCCCGGCCCCGTCCGGGAGCGCCGCGCCGATCCGCTTCGTTCCGCTCGTCGCCGCGCTCTTCTCGGCGCTCTGCGCCGCGCTCCGCTACCACACGGCCGACACGATGTCGCACGGGCTCGCGGCCCTCTGCTTCACCGTCGCGCTCGCGTCGGCGCGGCGCGCGCTCGACGAGGCCCGCGCCGCCGCATCGACGGGCGCCGCGACGGGGCCCCTCGATCCGGCGGTCCGCGCCGCCGCGCTCGCCGGGCTCGCCGCCGGCTGGCTCGCGGCGACGCGCCCGCCGAGCGCGCTGGCGCTCGCCGCGACGCTGCCCTTCGTGATCCTGCCGGCGATCGCGCCGGGGAGCGCGGCGGCCGGCACACGCGAGGGCGATCCGCCGCCGCGCCCCTCGCCGCGGCTCGCGCGGCTCGCCGCGGCGATGGCGATCGGCGCCCTCCCCGGCCTCGCGCTGCTCGCGGCCCACCAGCGCGCCGCGACGGGCGCCTTCGCCTCGTCGCAGGCCGCGTACTACGCGGTCTCGGACGGCCCGCCCGGCTGCTTCCGCTACGGCTTCGGCGCCGGCGTCGGCTGCCTCGGCGAGCACGGCGACTTCGTCCGCCACAACCTCGCGGAAGGATACGGCTTTCTGGCGGCTGCCGGCACGACGCTGCGCCGCCTGAAGCTCCACCTCGTGGACGCGCTCAACGCCGAGCCGCTCGCGCTGCTCGTGCTCGCCGGCGCCGTGATCGCCTGGCGGCGGCCGCGCTCGCGCGCCCTCGCGATCGCCCCGCTCCTCCAGGTCGCCGCTTATGCCCCCTTCTATTTCGACGGCAACTACCCGGGAGGCGGCGCGCGCTTCTTCGCCGACGTGCTGCCGGTGGAGCACGTCCTCGCGGCGATGGCCGCCCTCGCGCTCGCCGAGCGCGCTGCGACGGCGGCGCACGCGGAGCGCGGCCCCGCGCGCCGGCGTGGCGCGCTCCTCCCGGCAGCGCTCCTCCCGGCTGCGCTCCTCGCGGCGGCGCTCCCGCTCGCCGGCTTCGCCTTCCGCGCGGGCTTCGACCACGCCGCGCTCCGCGATCGCGAGGGCGGCCTGCCCATGTTCGACCCCGGAGCCGTCGCGCGCGCGGGCGTCTCGCGCGGCCTCGTGTTCGTCGACACCGATCACGGCTTCAACCTCGGCTTCGATCCCGCGCCGGAGGACATCGCGGTGCTGCGCTACCGAGGCGACGCGATCGACCGCATGGCGTGGGAGGCCCGCGGTCGCCCCCCCGCGTACCGCTACCGCTTTACGATCCCGGACGGAGGCGGCCTCGCCTCGGTCTCGATCACGCCGCTCGTCTTCGACGCCGTGCCGCCCGGCGAGGCCCGCATCGAGGGCGAGTCGCTGTGGCCGCCCCGCGACCAGCGCGGCGCCTTCGCGCTGCCCGAGCACGCCGGCGGCACGTGCGCGTCAGGCGGGCGCCTGCTCGCGGTGCACGCGGCGGGGCGCGGCGAGGCGGTCGTCCGGGTCGGCCTGCCCGCCCCCTGGCTCCGCGGCGCCCGGATCAGCCCGCGCGTGGCGCTCTCCGGCGACGGCGCCGGCGAGGTGCGCCTCCTCGTCGATGGCGCCCTGCTCCACATCTGGCGGGTCGAGCCCGCTGCGCCGAGCCCCCCCGGCGCGCCGCTCGCCTGCGCCGAGCTCCCGCCGTATCCGATCCCCGAGGGTGCCGTCGGAATCGAGCTCTCCCTCGCCCGCGAGGACGCGGCGGCAACGTGGGAGACCAGGCAGACCGGGCAGGGAGAAACCGGAGCCCTCTTCGCGCTCGACGCGCTCTCCGTTGTGGGCGGGAATTCGGTTGACCGCTAGTCCCGTAACATGCGAGCTTTTCATAGGATTCTGTTGTCGTGCGGCTCCTGGAGCGGCGCATCCCCTGGAGCTCTGCGGTGGAAAGCGGCAAGTCGAGCGCCGGCGGCGGTCCGCTCGGGTGGGGGAGGTCGACCATGACGAAAAGCGAGCTCATCGACGCGATCGCGGGACGGGGGGAGCTCACCAAGGCTCGAGCGGAGCTCGTGGTGAACTGCGTCTTCGACGCGATGACGCAGGCGCTCCAGCGCAACGAAGGCATCGAGATCCGCGGGTTCGGCAGCTTCACGGTCAGGCCGTACAAGCCCTACAGCGGCAGGAACCCGCGCACGGGCCAGCCGGTGCCCGTGCCCGCCAAGCGCCTTCCGTTCTTCAAGGTCGGCAAGGAGCTCAAGGAGCTCGTCAACGCGAGCCGCGCGTACGCGATCTCGGGTGACGACGACGACGAGGACGAGGACGACGAGGAGACCGACGACGAATGAGGCGGCGCGCGGCGCGTCCGTGACGTGACGCGCCCCACGGCGAGGCGACGTGACGACGTCGCTCGCGGCGCCCTCTTCGCTCCTGCGCCCTCTCCGCGCGCCGAGGCGCGTCGCCCCCCCTGGCGGGCGGTTCCGCTGCGCGGTAGAAGCGGGCCCCCATGGTCCCCGCCGAACGTCAGCTCCAGATCCTCTGCAAGGGTGTCGTCGACCTCCACGTCCGAGCCGAGCTCGAGGAGCGGATACGCGAGGGCAAGCCGCTGCGCGTGAAGGCCGGCTTCGACCCGACCCGGCCCGATCTCCACCTCGGCCACACCGTGGTGATGCAGAAGATGCGGGAGTTCCAGGAGCTCGGGCACCACGTGGTCTTCGTGGTCGGCGACTTCACGGCGATGGTCGGCGACCCGACCGGCAAGAACGAGCTGCGCCCGCGGCTCTCGCGCGAGGAGGTCGTCGCCGCGGCGGAGACCTACCAGGCGCAGGCGTTCAAGGTCCTCGACAAGAACAGGACCGAGGTCCGCTACAACTCCGAGTGGCTGAACAAGCTCGATCCGACGCAGATGATCGAGCTCTGCGCGAAGTACACCGTCGCCCGCATGCTGGAGCGCGACGACTTCAAGAAGCGCTACGAGGAGGCGCGGCCCATCTACGTGCACGAGTTCATGTACCCGCTCCTCCAGGCCTACGACTCGGTCGAGCTCGAGGCCGACATCGAGCTCGGCGGCACCGATCAGCTCTTCAACCTGCTCGTGGCGCGCGACCTGATGCCCCGCTACGGCAAGCGCGCCCAGATGGTGATGACGATGCCGCTCCTCGAGGGCACGAACGCGCGCGTCGAGGACGGGAAGGTCGTCGGCGCCAAGATGTCGAAGAGCGCGGACAACTACGTCGGCATCACCGAGCCGCCGTTCGACATGCTGCAGAAGCTGATGCTCGTCGATGACGGCGTGATCTGGCGGTACATGGAGCTCCTGTCGTCGCGCCCGCCCGAGGAGATCGCCGCCCTGCGGGGGGCGGTCCTCCGCGGCGAGCAGGGCGTCATCGCGGTGAAGGAGCTCTTCGCGCAGGAGATCGTCACCCGCTTCCACTCGGCGGAGGACGCGCGCGCGGCCCTCGAGCGGCGCCGCAGCGTCGCGGCCGGCGGCCTGCCGGAGAACATCGAGGAGCTCCAGGTGGCGAGCGACCGCGACACGATCCCGATCGCCAACGCGCTGGCGCTGGCGGGGCTCGCCGAGTCGACCTCCGCGGCGCGGCGCCTCGTGAAGGGCGGCGCGGTGCACCTCGAGGGCGAGGTGGTCAAGGACGAGCAGCTCAAGCTCGAGCGTGGGAAGCGCTACCTGGTCCGCGTCGGCTCGAAGAACCGCCGCTTCGCCTACCTCGTCGTTGGCTGACGCGCGCGGGCGAGCGCCTCGCCGGCGCGCCGTGCTCGGCGGCGTCCTGGGCTGCGCCCTCGGCCTCGCGCTGCCCTCGTGCGGCGGCGCGCCGCGGCCGCCCGCCCGGCCGAGCCCGCCGCTGCCGCCGCTCGCCACGGCGGACCTGACACGCCTCCTGCCGCAGGCGGGGCTCAGGTGGCTGGTCCTCGTCCGGCCCCGCGAGGTCGCGGCGGTGCCGTGGCTCATCCCGTCGATCGCGCTCGTGGCGCCCGAGGAGAACCTGGCCCGGCACGCCCGCGCGACCGGCGTCGATCTGCGGCAGGTGCGCGAGGCCGCGATCGCGTCGTACGCGGGCGCCGGGCCGGCGGGCGGCGCCACGCTCTACGTGGCGCGCCACAGCGGCGATCCGCGCGCCATCGAGCGCCTCTTCCGGCGGCGGCTCACGGGCAAGGAGCGGCGCGCGCTCGATCGCCCGGACGTCGTGCGCGTGACGGGCGACATCGGCACGAGACCGCACGCGCTGGTGCTGCTCGGCGAGGACGTGGCCTGCGTGCAGGACGGCGGCAGCCCGCTGCGCGGGCCGGCGCGCGTCGCGTCGCTGTACGCGCTCGGGCGCCTCAAGCGCTCGCCCGCGGCGCTCTCGGGCGGCCCGCTGCGCGCGCTCGAGGCCCGCCTCGGCCCGGCGCCCGTGCGCGCGTTCGCGCCGGGGCCGTTCGACGGGGAGCTCGCCCACGGCGCGCGGGGGCTGCTCGCGGCGGCGACCGCCGTGGGCGCGGCCGCGAGGCCGAGCGCCCGCGAGGGGATCGCGCTCGCGATCGCGGTGGCGGGCGATTTCTCGGCGAGCGGGGAGGCCGCCTCGGAGGAGCTCCTGGCGGCCTGGAACGAGCTGGCGGGCGGCTCGTTCGGCCACCTGCTCGGGCTGGACGCGCCGGTCGAGCCGCCGCTCGCCACCCACGCGCCGGACGCGGTGGCCGTCGCGGTCGAGCTGAACCCGCGGGCGCTCGCCCGGGGGCTCGCGGCGGCGACCGGCGAACGGCTCGCCGAGATGCTGCGGTAGGCGCGGCGGCGCCTCGCCGCTAAATTGGACGCCGTCAGCGCCATGCCCACCACGACCAGCGGCTTCTTCCTGCAATGTGCCTCCCGCGGCACGCTCGAGCTCGTCTTGCCCGCCGCCGACACGCCGTTCGGCGTCGAGCACCACCGCCGCGAGGAGGCCTCCGGGCCATGGCGTCACGTGGCGACGTTCGCCAGCGGCCTCGGCCCGGTCGAGGCGGTGTCGCTCATCCAGAGCAACTTCGGCGATCCAGGCCACCTCGAGGCGGTGGCGCGCCTCGGGGATCGGCTGGCCGCGTTCTGGTGCGCGCCATCGAGCGAGCCGTCGTGGAGCGAGCCGCGCTTCTTCGCGGAGGGCGCGGCCGGCGACCCCGCCCTGATCCAGGGCGGCTTCGGGGGCAAAGGCAACTTCGAGCTCGTGGTGCCCCACGCGCGCGGCGGGATCGCGCACTACCACCGCGACAACGACACCGCGGAGCTCGGCTGGCGCGGCCCGCTGATCTTCGGCGAGGGGCTCGGTCGATTCGAGGCGGTCGCGATGATCCAGCGCGTGGCCGGCGCGCCGCACGGACCCCACGCGCCCGGCGACCTCGAGGTCGTCGCGCGCGTCGGCGATCGCCTGGTGATGTTCCGGCGCTCTCCCGGGTCCGGGGCTGCGTGGCACGGCCCGGAGGAGGTGGTCTCCGGGGTCCGCGGGGCACCGGCGCTCGTCCGGAGCACGATCGGCGGACCTGGGACGCTCGAGCTGTTCTCGCCGCTCGCGCGCGTGGGGCTCGCGCGGTGGAGCCGTGACGACGGCGCCCGCTTCCGCGGTCCGACGGTGTTCGCCACCGATCTGGGCCGGTGCGACGCGGTATCGGTGATCGAGAGCTGGCCGCTCGGGCGAATCGAGCTCGCCGTGCGCGCCGAAGGGCGGATCGTCCACGCGACGCGCGACGGCGCGGTCTGGTCGCAGCGCGCGATCGTCGGCAACGCGTCCCCTTCACCGGCGGACGTCCCCTCTCCGGCGACGCTCCCTCCGCCTGCCACCACGACGAATCGCCCGCCTGCTGCGACCACCTCTCGCCCCCCCGCCGCCACGACGAATCGCCCGCCTGCTGCGACCACCTCTCGCCCGCCTGCAGCGACCACCTCTCGCCCGCCCCCCTCGACGAGCTCGCCTCCGCCTGCGCCGCTCCCCACCGGCGCTTCGCCGCGGCTGCGCGCCGGGCCGCACCGGGCGGGGTTCCGGCGCATCGGCGCCCTCTCGCTGTCGGCGGACGCCTGCTACCCCGACACGTGGCCGTTCCAGGGCGCGCTCTACCGGTGCCCCGCGCGGAGCGCCGCGCTGCTCTACTACCCCGCGTCCGCGGACGGCGAGGAGGCGCCGATCTCGTCGGGAGGCCCGTTCCCGGTCATCGCGATCGCCCACGAGCGGCGCCTCGCCACGAGCGCGGCCACCGCCGGGTCGCCCGCGGGCCTTGCCCAGGACTACCGCCAGCTCGCCGGCGTGATGGCGCACCTCGCGCGCTGGGGCTTCGTCGTCGTCGCGCCCGATCTCTCGTGGCTCACGCCCGACGACGCGCCGCTGCGCCGCGCCGCGGTGCTCCGGGACGCGCTCACGCACCTCCGGGCCGGCTCCCGGGGCCCGCTCCTGGCCGACTTCGCTCGGGTGGGCTTGCTCGGCCACGGGCTCGGCGCGCAGGCGGCGCTCGCGCTCGCGCTCGACGCCGCTTGCCCGTTCGACGTCCGCGCCCTCGCGCTCCTCGCGCCGGCGGGCGCCCCCGAGCGCGCGCTGTCCATCGACGCGCTCGCGCCTCGGCCGGCGCTCGTCGTCCGCGGCACCGCGGACCCCATCGCCGCCGCGGTCCCGGCGGCGCTCTACGACCGCGCGCGCGCTCCGAAGCACCTCGTGACCCTGCCCGGCGCGAACCACTTCGGCTACACCACGTCGCTCGGCCTCGCCGAGCCGCTCGACGGCCGCGCCGGGCTCTCGCGGCGCGAGCAGCAGGCGATCGCGATGGGCTACCTCGCCGCGTTCTTCAATGGCTACCTCCGGGACGCGCGCGGCGACCTCGACGCGCTCTCGGGCAAGGCGTCGCTCGAGGGGCTCGAAGCACGTGAGATCCCGGTCAGCGCCGAGGTGCCTGACGGAGCAACTGGCTCCTAGGCGCAGCCGGCGGGGCCGCGGCCGGACGCGCGATCGACGCGATGCTACTTTCCGTGGCGTGTACCAGCTCGGCGGCCTCGTCGTCACGCTCGTCAACGGCCTCCTCGGCCTGATCCTCTGGCGGCGGCTCCGCGCGGCGTTCCCTCGGCATGCAGCGCTGATCAGCGGCCTCTGCGCTGCGGGCCTGCTGCTGGCCGCGCTCCCGGCGCTGCTCATGGCCGCGGCGAGCTTCTCGGGGCTGCGCGCGCTCCAGCGTCACGCGCCGGAGCCGCTGGCGCTGATCGCCATGGGCGCGCAGGTGGGCCTGCTCCTCTACGGGTTGCTCCTTGGGCTCGTCACGCTCGCGAGTGCGGCCGTCCGGGCGCTCCGACGGCTCCAGCCGCCCCGAAACGCCGGGCCTTCAACTGACGTCCAGACTGCGACGAACGCGCAGGCCAGCGCCGGCGCTCAGGCCGATTCGGCCGCTCGGGACATCCGCGTGCCTGCGGAGGTCGAGGCCCGGCCGGAGGCCATCGACGAGCGCCGCCGCCGCCTCGTCGTCGGCGCGACATGGGCGCTGCCCGCGGCGGCGGTCGCGGTGTCGATGGGCGGCGTGCTCGCGTCGCGACAGCGTCCGGCCGTCGTGAGGCTCGCGCTGCCGGTGCGCCGCGAGCTGACGAGCCTGCACGGCGTCACCATCGCGCAGCTCAGCGACGTGCACGTCGGCAGCTTCATGGACGCCGAGCGGCTCGACGAGCTCCGCGACGCCATGAACGCGCTCCGCGCGGACATCCACGTCGTCACCGGCGATCTGCTCGATCACCACGTGTCGCAGCTCGAGCTGTCCGCGCGGCTGCTCCGGGGGCTGCGCCCCGCCCGAGGGCAGCTCTTCTTCTGCATGGGCAACCACGAGTACATCGCCGCCCGCTCGGCCAGCGTCGGGACGATCGTGAAGGGCCTCGAGGAAGCGGGCGCCCAGGTGCTCGTCGACGAGGCGCGGGAGGTCCGCATTGGCGGTAATCGCCTGTGGATGGGCGCCATCGACTACCCGAGCCGCGCGC
Organism: Sorangium sp. So ce117; assembly: GCF_051524395.1. Taxonomy (NCBI): domain Bacteria; kingdom Pseudomonadati; phylum Myxococcota; order Polyangiales; family Polyangiaceae; genus Sorangium; species Sorangium sp. So ce117. The sequence goes on along the minus strand of NZ_CP150309.1, from coordinate 700,669 downwards.
GCCCAGGAGAGCCCGCCCGGCGCCCGACGCGCGACGGACTCGATCGAGCGCTCGGCCAGATGCGGGACGACGGCGCGCCGCGCGTCCTCCTCAGCCACCACCCGGGCACGTTCCGAACCGCGCGCGAGCTGCCGTTCGATCTGATGCTGTCCGGCCACACGCACGGCGGGCAGATCTCGCTCGGCCGGATCGGCGATTACGCGCTCACGCCGATGTTGCCCGCCGGGCTCTACCACAACGGGCATTACGAGCACGGCGGCCGGCGCCTCCACGTCAACGCCGGCGCCGGGGGCTGGCTGCCGGTCCGCATCAACTGTCCACCGGAGATCACGCTCGTCGAGCTCGTGCCCGCGTGACGCCGCAGGAAGGGTCCCCACCCCCTTGCGCCCGCGGAGCTCTCGCCCGGTGGACGCGCTCCGTCTCCCGGGTGAAACTGCGGGACATGGCACAAGCCGCGGTCCGCACCGGCCTTTCGCCGCAGGAATACCTGGACTTCGAGCGTTCGTCGCCGCTTCGTCACGAATACGCGGACGGTGAGCTCTTCGCCATGGCGGGCGGCACGCTGGAGCACAGCGCGATCGCCGCGAACATCCTCGGGGAGCTGCGCAACGCGCTCCGCGGTCGGGGGTGCCGGGTGCTCACCTCCGACATGCGCATCAAGATCGCCGCCACGCGCCGCTACGTGTACCCCGACGGCGCCGTCGTTTGCGCGCGTCCCGAGTTCGAAGACGAGCAACGCGACACGCTCCTGAACCCACGCGTCCTCCTCGAGGTGCTCTCCGACTCCAGCGAGGCCTATGATCGCGGGGACAAGTTCGCCCAGTACCGGACGCTACCGTCGCTCGAGGAGTACGTGCTCGCATCGCAGAAGGCGCCGCGAATCGAGGTGTTCACGCGGCAGCCAGACGGCAGCTGGCTGCTCCGGATCCACGGCCCGGGCGAGCAAGCAGAGCTGTCGTCCCTCGGCGGCGCGCTCGACGTCGACCGGGTGTACCTGGACGTCTTCGAACGGGATGCGATGGGAGAAGCGCCGAAGGACGCGCCCTGACGCGCTGAGGGCGACCGGCGTCTCCCGGGGCCAGCCCCCCTCGGCTACAGCGTCACCTCGAACGGCGCGCGCGCGAGCTCTTCGCCCGTCTCCGACCGCACGACCGCCGTCCACTCCCCCGCCTTCCGCGCCCCGCGCGTGAACGCCCACGTCCGCCACCGCGGCGACGGCCCGACCCCGAGCGTCACGTTCCCGACCGGCTCCCCGCCGCCCGGCGGGACGAACGCCACCGTCACCTCGCCCTCCACGTCGCTCCGGTTCTCGACCTCCAGGTACGCATAGAGCCGCGGGGTCTCCGGCGCGTGGAACGTCGTCCCCGGCGCCACCGGCTCGCGGTCCTTCACCCCCTCCGCGATCACCAGCCGCTTCACCTTCAGCTCCGCCGCCCCCCTCCCCTTCTCCTTGGCCTCACGGCTCCCCTTGTCCGCCACGACATTCGCGTCCGGCGCGGGCGCCGTCACCGTCGCGGCCGGCAGGCCTGCGGGCGCCGCCGCCGTGGCGGCAGCAGGCTCGGGGCACTGCGTCGCCGCGGGGCACGCGGCAGCGGCCGGCGCCGGAGGCCGCGCGTCGTGACGCTCGCCGCAGCCGGCGAGCCAGACCGTGCAAAGCGCCAGAAACGTCATCCGTCGAGCCATCTTCATTGCCATCGAAGCACTCCTCCGCAATCCGGGGCGTCCCGGCCTCGCCACCGGATATGGCAAGGCGTGGACCGCTTCTGGCTCATTGAAATCACTGAAGATTTTGGCTGACCTGTGGTCGCTCGGCCGCGCCCCGTGTGTCCGTCGAGACGGCCGACCCGCGCCGCCGCGATCGACCCGAGCCCCCGGCCTCCTCGAGTCGACGCGCGGACGAGATGCCGACCGCGAGTTCTCGCTCACGTCGAGAGGTTCACCCGCCCGGCTTCCCTCCAGAAGCGGGGTCAATCCCGTCCGCCCGCATCCGCTCGGCGCTCGCCGGCCCGGCCACGGTGCCGGCCGGGTGCACATACCACCCGGCCGGATCCGCCTTGTCCGGATCGTCGCGGACCTTGAGGACGGTGAACATTCCCCCCATGTCGATGTACGAGAACGGCCCGGCCCCGCCGCGCATCGGCAGGCTGTTCGCGGGGATCGGCATGGGCATCTCGCCCATGCCGCCCATCCCCGTGGTCCCCATCGTCATGTAGCCGGGCATCACGCGGCTCATCCGCCGATCGAGCGCGCGGGTCTCGGCGCCGACCATGTTCGGCAGGCCATGGCCCATCTGCATCATCGTGTGATGCGTCATGTGGCAGTGCATCGCCCAGTCGCCCGGCTCCTCGGGGACGAACTCGATGACCCGCGTGCTGCCGACCGGGACCAGGACCGTCGTCTCGGGGTACTGGGCCGACTCGGGGACAAACCCGCCGTCCGTCGCCGTGACCTGGAACGACAGGCCGTGCAGGTGGATCGGGTGGTGATCCATCGGGCCGAGGTTCCCGAGGCGCACGCGCACGCGCTCGCCGCGGCCGACGACGAGCGGCGCCGTCGCGGGGAACGCCTTGCCGTTGAACGTGAGGACATTGAAGTCGCTCATCGCGTTCGGGTCGGGCCGGCGCGCCCCCGCGTTGATCTTCCACTCGTGCGTCATCAGCACGAAATCCCGGTCCACGCGCGGCCCCCTGGGCCTCCTCGGGTGCACGACGAACATCCCCACCGCGCCCAGCGCGATCTGGGTCATCTCGTCGAAATGCGAGTGGTACATGTACGTCCCCGGATACCGCACGACGAACTCGTAAACATACGTCTCGCCGGGCTCGATCGGGCGCTGGGTGAGCCCGGCGACTCCATCCATGCCATTCGGCAGCACGAGGCCGTGCCAGTGGACCGTGGTGGCCTCCGGCAGGGAGTTCGTCACGTAGATGCGCAGTCGATCGCCCTCGACCGCCTCGATGGTCGGGCCGGGCGTGCTCCCGTTGTAGCCCCACACCTCGCTCTTCAGGCCGGGGGCGATCTCGTGCTCGAGGGGGCCGGCGACGAGGTGGCCGACCTTCACGCCGTCCACCACGCGCAGCGGGAGCGTGCTGCCGTTCGGCGTCACCACGGCGGGTTGCCCCCCGGGCGCCGCGGTCCGGCGAGACGGAGGCGTCGCGGTGCCCGCGGCGGGCGGCGCGCCAGGGCGCTGCTGCGCATGGGCGAGCCCTTGCGTGAGGATGGCGGCGCCGGCGGCCAGACCGCCCGCGTGGATGAAAGCACGTCGGTCCATGTCAATGCCCTCCTTCGCCGGTGGCCGAGGCCCTCGGCATCGCGGCGGGAGCTCCCGCCCCCGCGGCCTCGACGCGGCGCCCTGCCAGGAGCGCGTCGAACGCAGCCTTCGCCGTCCAGTGCTCGCGCAGCGCCTCGACCGCCGCGAGCTCGGCGTCGAGCTGCTCCCGGCGCGCCGAGAGCAGCTGGAAGACCCCGACCTGCATCGCGTTGTACTGGAGCAACGTCTGCTCCAGCACCCGCTTGCGCGCCGGGAGGATCACGCGCGCGTAGTGCCGCGCGCGCGCGTGCGCGAACAGGAGCCTGCTCTGCGCCTCGCGGACCGCCGAGCGGACGTCGACGGCGCGCCCGTGGTAGCGCTCGAGCAGGCCGTCGAACTCCGCCGCCTGCGCGGCCTCGGCCCCCTGACGCCGATCGAAGAGCGGGAGCGAGAGGCGGACCCCGGCGCCGAGGACCCACGGGTGCTCGTGCGCCTCGCCGCTCGCGCCGAGCTCCCGCTCGCCGTGCACGCCGATCGCCACGTCCGGCACCCAGCCCTCGGCGCGCAAGGCCCCGGCGCGCCCCGCCGCCGCCTCGAGCCGGCTGCGCAGCTCCGCGAGCTCGAGGCTCGCCCGCAAGGCCAGCGACTCCGCGCGCGGCGGCGTCGCGAGCGCCTCGGGCGCCGCGGGGACCGCGCCGGCGATCGTCCAGGAGGTCGCCGCGCCGGAGAGGCCGAGCAGCCGGGTGAGCCGCTCGCGCTGCGAGAGGAGCTCCAGCTCCATCTGCGCGGCCGTGACGCGGGCCTCCTCGTAACCCGCCTCCTGCGTCGCCACGTCGAGCTCCGGGACGTTTCCCGCCTCGAAGAGCGCGCGGGCGGCGTCGCGGGCCGCGGCGAACGCGTCGAGCGCGCGGTTCGCGATGCCGAGGCGCTGCTCCGCCGCCTGCGCGGCGTAGAACGCGGCGCGCACCTGGTAGCCGAGATCGACGACCGCGCCCGCGGCGCGGTAGCGCGCGGCCTCGTGCTCCGAGCGCGCCGCCCTCGCGTGGAGCGGCGAGAGGAGCGCCGACGTGAGGTCGATCTCGACCTCGAGCTCGAGGTGCGCGTGCTCGACCCCCTCCTGCTGCGGCGTGACCCCGATCGCGATCTCCGGGTTCGGCAGCTTGCCCGCCTGCTCGAGGTTGCCCCGCGCGACGCCGACCTCCTTCAGCACGGCGCGCAGCTCGCGGTTGTTGAGCAGCGCGATCCGCACCGCGGCGTCCGCGGTGAGCGGCTGCCGCGGCGCCTGGCCGAGGGCGCGCGCGCCCTCGGCCGGCGCCGGATCGACCTCCTCCGACGCCGCGCTCGGCGGGAGCTCGAGGCGGGAGAGCTCGCGGATCCGCGCCATGTCGGCGGTCGACGACGGGGCGGCGCAGCCGGCCGCGGCCGCCGAGGAGAGCACGAGGCCCGCCACGAGCGGCAGGAGGCGCGAGGCGCGCGCGCGGGCTCGCCGGCGTTCAGTGCGCATGGACGGGCTCCTCGGGCGTGGCAGCCGCCGGGCCGCCCTCCGGCGGCCTCGCCGGCGCCGGGCCGTGATGATGGTGGTGGTGGTGCTGGTGAGGGTCGGCGCCGGCGCCCGCGGCCCCCGCCGGCTCGAGCCCGACCCAGCCCGCGGCGGGCTCGCCGGGCAGCGGAGGCTCCTCCGAGAGGGCGACGCCGATCCGCGGCGAGGGAGCTTCCGCGGCCTGCGGTGAGGCAGCAGAGGACGCGGGGAAGCTCGCGGGAAGGCTGCGCGGCGCGCAGCCGGCGAGCGCAGCGACGAGCATCAGCAGGGCGTTCAGGCCGGCGAGGTGAGGTGATTTCATGGAAGCCGCTCCAGCGTGGCGAGTGCGATCACGTGCGGGGCCCGAGGGCGACGGCGCCCCGCGGCGGCTTCATGCCGCATTTGAGCTCGAGCGCTCCAGAGCTCAGCGCAGGAAGTTGGATCGCGAGCAGCGTCGTCCCGGGTTGCATGCATGGCCGACGCGCGCGGCCCGGCGGTATTACACGTCGCCGCTCCCGGCCGCGCGCGGTCAGGCGTGGATGTACACGAGCGTCCCGCCCTTGTCGTTGAACGCGGCGTGCCAGCCCTCGGGGACGGGGGGATCGGTCCACGCGAACAGCCACGCCGCGTCGGCGGGCGCGAGGTTCACGCAGCCGCTGCTCCGCACCTTGCCGAACGCGTCGTGCCAGTAGACGCCGTGCAGCGCATAGCTGTTGTGGAAGTACTGGACATAGGGCACGTCCCGCAGGTCGACGGACGACTCGCTGAGCTCGTCGCCGTCCATCGTCGCCGTGACGTGCTTCTCGCGGATGAAGAACGTGCCCTGCACGGTGGCGCTGGTGGTCGCGGGATCGCCGAGCTCGCCCTTGCCCGTCGAGACGAGGGTCGCGAAGACCGGGCGCTCGCCCTCGTAGGCGACCAGCGTCTGGAGCTCGATGGAGATGTCGATCCACTTCCTTCCGCGCGCCGCGTGCCCCCAGAAATCGCGGCCCAGCCGCGCGACCCGCAGCGCGGACGCGGGGATCCACACGCCCGCGTCGGTCTCCGCATAGGCGCCGCCGGCGGCCGTCTTGCCGGTGAGCACCCAGCCGGAGCGGTGCGCCGCCCAGCCGTCCGGCCTGAGCTCGCCCGAGGCGTCCGGCTTCAGCGTGCGCACCCCGTGGTGCATGACGAACGCGGGGGTCCCCTCGCTCTTCACCTCCACGCCGCGCATCGCCGTGGGGGCGACGGCCGAGGTGCGATCGATCGGGATGAGGTCGAGCTCGGTCGTCAGGCCGAAGCGCCGCCCTGTCCACGCGAAGGTGGAGATCAAGCCGAAGGCCGAGTCGGCCCGCGCGCGCCCGCGGTGCGCGGGGAAGCGGACCTTCTCGGCAGCGCCTACCGGCTTGGGCAGGTCGCGGCGGCTCGCGAAGAAGGGCGTGAGCGGCTCCGGCTCGCCCAGGAGCGCCTCGTCGCGGCGGGACCACGCGGGCGTGCCCTGGGCGCGCGAGCGCCCCTCGACGCGCCGCTGCTCGGCCTCGCTGGGGAGGTGGACATAGAGGTGCGGCGGCGGCTTCCGCGACACGACGTACCGGTACGGATACGGCTCGCCACGGCGCGGGCCGGCCGGCGTCGCGGCGACGATGTCGTGGTCCAGGTCGAGCGAGGCGCCCTTGCCGACGCACACGAAGCCGCGGGGATGGATGGCGTACCACCCGCCGGCGCACCCCGCGTCGCCCGACGGCGCCGCCGCGCGCTCGACGAGCGCGCCGGCCCGGAGGTAACCGAGCTTGCGCGCGCCGCGCTCGGGCGCGGCGTACACGAACGTGCGCATGGCGATGCTCGCGAGCTTGTCGCCGCGCCCGGGCCGCAGCGCCTCCCTGGACGCCGCGGGCGCGGCCTCGACATCCGCGCCGCCGTCCAGCGGCTCCACGACGCCCGCGGCGGCGAGCGCCGGCTGCGCGGCGGCCGAGCGCCCCGGCGGCTCCTCGCCCGGGCCGCAGGCCGCCACGAGCGCCGACGCAGCGAGCGCCGATGCGCGCCGCAGCCGATCCAGACCACCGCGGCGACGCGCGCGCGCATCCGGGAAAGAGCAAGCCATGACGAGCAACGGGACTCGTCTAGCTCAGAGGCCGCCCGCCGACCAGACCGCCCGCGCGGCGCGACGTCTCGACCCGACCGAGCAGCCACGGCAGTTCATCGCGCGCGCTCCCCCTCGCGTCGCCGAGCGGCGTTTACCAGCGCGGGTCGCCGTCGATCAGCCAATCAAGCGCTCTTCGGGTCTCTTCGGCCACAGGCCCGTCGTACCGGTGGCCCGCCTCCTTGCTGCGCGCCACGCGAGCGAGCACCCCCGCTTTCTCCAGGCGCGCCGCGGCCGCCGCAGCGGCGCCGCCGCACCCGGCCTGCGCGCAGACGAAGAGGACCCGCTGCCCGCCGCCGTCCGCGAACGCCTTGGCCGTCGCCGGGGTCCACTTGTCGTGTCCGCCTTCGACCAGCACGAGGCGCGGGAAGAGCGCCGCCCGGCGCGCGGCGATCGCAGAGCCCATGATCGCGCCCAGCGAGAAGCCTGTATAGAGCACCGCGCCGGGATCCACGTGCTCGGGAAAGCGCGCCCGCAGCGCCGCGAGCCCCGCGTCGATCTCCTGCTCCAGGCGGGCGTTGCTCTCGTACGTGAAGCGGACGTCGCTCGCCGACGGCGAATCGGGCCGCGCGACGCCCCTCGGACACAGGACGAAGACGCCGTCTCCCACGATGTCGCGCCACACCTGGCACTGCCACTCGGGCCGATCGTAGTTGCCGTGCGACGCGATGAGCACGGGACGCCGCGCGGTGGCGCCGTTCGGCACCGACACCACGGCGCTCGGAAACCCCTCGACAGGGAGCTCCACGAACGGCGCGTCCGCGCGGAGCGGCGCGGCCCTCGGCGCTGCGGCCGCCGCGTCCCCGGCGGCGGCCGCCGATGTCGCGCCGCCGTCCGCGGCCTCCGGCGTCACGCCGCCGTCCGCGACCCGCGCTGCCTGTTCCCGCGCCGGGGCGAGCGCGACGCTGGGCGGCGCGGGCGCCGGACCGGCGGAGCGGCCTGAGCGGTCACAGCCGAGCGCCGCCGCCGCAAGGAGCGGCAGCGACACGAGCGAGAGGAAGAGGAACGTGACAGGGAACGCCATCCGACCCAGAGGATGACGCTTTCCTACGGGAGCGCCTCCGCGAGCTTGTCCGCGAGCGGAGCGCCCCAGCCGGTCGGATAGTCCCAGCCGGGCCCCGCGCTGAACCCCTCGGGGGTCTTGCCCTCGGCGATGTCGCGGAACGCGGCCTGCACGCCCGCATCGGTGTAAAGCGCCCGGTTCAGCCACCCGGCGACGGGCTTGCCCTGCGCGATCCGGTGGCTGTTCACCGACGCCATCAGCCCGGCGAACACAGGCGCCGCAAACGAGGTGCCGCCGCGCTGATCCCACTCGCCCAGGAAGTAGAGCCAGTACGGGAAGTCCGACGACGCGCTCAGCGCGACGTCGGAGACCGCGCGCGTGCCCTGCGCGTCCGTCACGACGCTCTCCTGCCACCACGGCGTATCAAAGGCGCGCGATCGGCCCGAGCCGGAGCCGCGCCACGCCACCTCGCGCGCGACCTCGCCGCCGTCGCCGATCTCGAGCACCGTCCCGCCGACGCACGTCACATACGGGCTCGACGACGGCACGTCGGGCCTGCTCGAGTCGCCGCTCGCGACGACGATCGTCATCCCGAGCGCCGCGCCCATGCGCGCCGCCTCGTTGTATTGCTCGCGGATCGGCTGCGCCTCCGTCTCCTCGCGGTGCGCGAACGACGTCGAGAGCACCGACACCTCTCCGGCAGCGATCGCCTCGTTCCACGCATAAAGGATGGAGTGGGTGCGCGCGTCCGGTCCCTGGTACGCGATGAGCTCCGCCATGGGCGCCATCACGCCCGACCACTGCATGTCCAGCGTGCTCTCGATATAACGCGTGGAGATCGGATCCGCGGTGACCACTTCCTCGGGGTTGTTGCGCGAGACGCCGAACGACCGCCAGAACGACTGGAGATCCCGGGTCTTGAACGTCGCCCCGACAACGACGCCGAGCTTCACGCCCTGCCCGCTGTGGCCGGCGGTGTGGAGCGCTTCGACCCCATAGGCCCGCGCGATCTGCGCGGGCGTGTACCCCTGCTCCACCTCCGGCGGTGGCTCCTCCTCGATCGAGCCCCCCTCGGCCGGGAGCGGCTCGGTGTCGGCGGGGATCTCGACCGAGATGACGCCCGACGCGAGGTCGATGATCCGCTGCGGCGGCCTGAGCGGATCGAGCGCGCCGAACGTGCGGAGCGGCTTGCCGCCGGCCGCGGGGTTCTCGCGCTCGAAGTCGCGGAGCTCGGTGTCAAACGCGGTATTGAACTGCTCGACCGTGCCCGCGAACTCGAGCAGGAGCCGGTTCTTGGACCGCCGCCGGATCTCCATCCCCTGCTTGACGAGCCAGTCTTCGACGGCCGCCACGTCGCTCTCGGACGGGGCGTGGCGCTCCATCCAGGTCTCGACCGACATGTACTTCCGGAACGTGTCCGGCTTCCCGGGATCGTACATGTCCTCGATCGCGCTCTCGAGCCCGGGGACATCCCGGGTCGGGAACCCCATCAGCGCGCGGAAGCGGTCCTCCTCCGGCGCCGCGCCGAAGTCCATGTAGATCCCCGCGAGCGGCCGGGGAAGGCCGCTCGGGAGCACGGGTCCGTCTTTTCCGCACGCTGTGCCCCCGAGGGCGAGCAGCGCAACGCACCAAACCGAGAGCGAACGCATCAACGAGGCCCTGCGAGCGAGGGGGGAAGGAGTCCGTCAGGCGCGTCTCAGCACCACACGTGCTCGATGAGGTAGCAGGTGTAGGTCCCCGGCTTCCATGTCTCGGGGCGCCCGCCGGTCGTGTTGTCGGTACATACCTCGCAGTAGGCGTGGATGCAGTCGGGGTCGGTGCTCTGCGGCTTCGCCCCGGGGCCCGCCGGGGGCTCCTCGGTGTAGAAGAACCCGTCGGTCCTCAGCTGATCGAGCTCGCTCTCCGACAGCTTCCCGAAGGCGGCCTCGTCCGAGGAGATGCTGAACCGATCGTCCGACGCCTCGGTCAGGACGGGCGCCGGGTAGTCGCCGTAGTCCGCCTGCTCGATGGCGGCCATCTGCTCCGAGAGCAAGACCTCCTTGCCGTTGCCGGTGGAGAGCTTGATGCGCGCGTAGTCGATGGCCCCCCCCGAGTAATCGAGGGCGTAGACCGTGTCTCGGCTCATGTCGAGGTTCAGGAACTCGCTCGTCTCGAGGGCCTTCGAGACCTCCGCCTGGGTGATCCGCTCGTGCGCCGCCGCGTCATCGACGGGAGCCTCCTCCGACGCGCCGCATCCGGTGAAACCGGCCACTGCGATGACGCCGAGCGCAACACTGAGAGCGAGCGATTTGGAAGAACGGATGGACTGTCGAATCATGATGGCGTTCCTTTCTTATGGGCTCACTGACGGCGCTCGCCTGGCCTCGCGCGGCCAGCGGGAGCTCCCCCATGTCGGTCCTGCGTCGGTCCTGCAAACGATCGCTTGCTTGTCGGACGCCACGACTCCGGCGAGTCGAGTGGAATGAGGGGAAGATGAATTCATTTCAACGGTGCCGCAGGCACCCCATACCTGGCAAGTAATTTCCCGGCGCGAAAGACAATTCCATCGTTCTTTCTACCGCACAGTGGTCGGGACGGTGCACCGTGCGGGGCCTCGCTTACCCCGAGCCGCAGACGGGCCATGACCCGACTCAGGGGTTGCCGTGGAAGCCGGCCGCGGACATACCGGAGCCTACATGGAGGACGTGGCCAGATCGCCGTTCGGTTCAGCTGCTGTGTCCGCCGAGGCTGCCATCGTGGTCCTCGACGGCCCGCTCGGGACCGAGCTCGCCGCGCGCGGGGTCGAGACGCCGGCGCCGCTCTGGAGCGCCGCGGCCCTGCTCGATGCGCGCGGCCGCGATGTGGTCCGCGCGATCCATCGGGATTACGCGCGCGCAGGCGCGACGGTGCACACGGCGAACACGTTCCGCACCAGGCGGAGGCAGGCGGGCGCCGCCTGGGCCGAGCTGACAGCGCGCGCGGTCTCGCTGGCGCGCGAGGCCGTGCGCGGCGAGGGCCCACGGCACCGGGTCGCCGGCAGCATCGCGCCGATCGAGGATTGCTACCGGCCCGACCTGAGCCCGGCCGACGCGCGGCAGGAGCACCGCGAGCTCGCGCAGGCGCTCGCGCGTGCGGGCGTCGACCTCCTCCTCTGCGAGACGTTCCCGCACGTCGGCGAGGCGCTCGTGGCGCTGGAGGAGGCGGTCGCCACGGGCGTCGAAGCATGGGTGTCGTTCACGGCGGGTCCGGGGTCGGATCTGCTCTCGCCCGAGGACATCGGGCTCGCCGCGCGGGAGGCGGCCTCTCGCGGCGCGAGGGCCGTGCTCGTCAACTGCACCCCTGCGACTCGCACGCTCGCGCACATCGAGCGGCTCGCGGCGTGCGGCGTCCCGTTCGGGGCCTACGCGAACGCGGGCGCGGAGGCCGAGGGGCTCGGCTGGGGCGTTGGCGTCGACCAGCGCGGCTCAGCGGCCGCGCGTTATGCGGAGCTCGCGCGCCGCTGGCTCGAGGCGGGCGCCACGATCGTGGGCGGGTGCTGCGGGACGGGGCCCGGGCACATCGCGGCGCTGCGCGCGCTCGTCGACGGGGCGAGGCCCGCACGCGAACCGACGGGATCGCCGCGGTGAGGCGACGCGCCCAAACGCCGGTTGCTCCCCACGGGGCGACGTGCCACCGATTGTCCGACGGGCCGGGCGGCGCCAGCGCGAAGCGGCGCGGCGCCCGGCAGACACGATCCATCGCCTGAGACAGCACGCCGTCGCGATCGGCGACGACCCACGGACACGGAGCGCAAGATGATCGATCTCTATTACTGGCCCACCCCGAACGGCTGGAAGATCAGCATAATGCTCGAGGAGACGGGCCTCCCCTACAAGCTCGTCCCGGTCAACATCGGGCGGGGCGAGCAGTTCAAGCCGGAGTTCCTCGCGATCAGCCCCAACAACCGGATGCCCGCCATCGTCGATCACGACCCTCCGGGCGGCGGGGCGCCGATCTCCGTGTTCGAGTCGGGTGCGATCCTGCTCTACCTCGCGGAGAAGACGGGCAAGTTCATTCCCTCGGACGTCCGCGGTCGTCACGAGGTGACCCAGTGGCTCATGTGGCAGATGGGCGGCCTCGGCCCCATGAGCGGCCAGGCGGGCCACTTCAATCACTATGCGCCGGAGAAGATCCCCTATGCGATCGAGCGCTATACCAAGGAGGTACGCCGGCTCTATGGCGTGATGGACAAGCGGCTCGCGGACCGGCCTTTCCTGGCGGGCGAGTACTCGATTGCCGACATGGCGAGCTATCCCTGGGCGATGCCGCACGAGCGGTACGGGGTGTCGGCCGACGAGCTCCCGAACTTCAAGCGGTGGCTCGATGCGGTGCGCGCGAGGCCCGCCGTCGAGCGCGGGCTCGCGGTCGGAAATGAGCTGCGGAACGCGAGCCAGCCCATCGACGACGAGGCGAAGAAGTGGCTGTTCGGGAAGAAGCCCGAGTGAGCCGACCGTCCCGCACGCGCAGGGGCCGCGCCCCCCGCGATTGCGCGGTGGTGCGCCCTGGGCGCGCGGCGCCTCGCTGACGGACTGCGACCGGGGCGGACAAACCAAGCTCCAGCGAGCCGTACAGCGTGCCAGCGCGCCACGCGCGCCGCACCCCGGAGCGTCCTGAGCAGGACGGGGCCACCAGCGCAGCGCGCCCTGCCGTCAGGGCTTCACCGGGCGCGCCGGGCCGCCGGTGCGCCCTGGCTGGACCCGACACGTCCTTTCGCCGGAGAAAAGGGCAACGAGCGCTCCTCGACGATCCGCTCAGCCCGGATCGCGCGGGCTCCGCTGCGGGGCGCCGATCGCGCGAGCGCGCTGCATTGATGCCCTCGCGGACGTCAAGCACGCCGGGAGCGGAAACGTCTGCACAGCTCCGCCGGGCACACACTCTGCTCTGCGGTGAGCCGAGATGTCTGGGCCTGGTGGGCCCTCGCGGACATCGGGGGGAAACGATCATGTCGATGCATAGCAAGATGCTGGTGCCTGCATTTCTTTTGGCTGCTCTGGCCGCCGGTTGTGCGGTGAATACGGACGACGCGGACCTCGATCAGAGCGATCTCGGTGACGACGAGATCGGGGCCGTCGAGCAAGCGTTGGAGGAGGAGCGAGGCGGATACCTGGGGATGGGCGCGGCGCAGCTCGCGCCCGGACAGGCCCAGATGGGCCCGAGCAAGGGCCAGATGTTCCCCAGCAAGGGCGCGCTCGGCCCGAGCAAGGGCGGGATGTTCCCCAGCAAGGGCGCGCTCGGCCCGAGCAAAGGCCAGATGTTCCCCAGCAAGGGCGCGCTCGGCCCGAGCAAGGGTGAGATGTTCCCCAGCAAGGGCGCGCTCGGACCGAGCAAGGGCGCGCTCGGGCCCAGCAAGGGTGAGGTGTTCCCTGGCAAGGGCGCGCTCGTGCCGAGCCAGGCCGGGATGTTCCCCGGCCAGGCCCAGATGCCGTCCAAGGCCGGGTTCGGCGGATATGCCGGCCAGCAATCCAGCCAGGGTATGCAGGGCTATGCTGGTCAGCAGGCCGGCCTTGGCCAGTCGGCCGTCGCCGGGCAGATCGGGCCCTCCGTCGCCGGGCAGATCGGGCCTTCCGTCGCCGGGCAGATCGGGCCCTCCGTCATTGGGCAGATCGGGCCCTCCGTCACGGGCCAGATCACCGCGCCCGGCCAGCAGGGCCGGCCGTAACGCCTCGCGCGCGCGCTCGTGGGGCTCCCAGGAGAGCACGCCCGGGCGCGCGCACTTCACCCGCGCTCGATCGCCCAGGTTGCCCCGACTGCCAGGTCGGTCGGGGCATTGTCTGGAGATCTACAGCGCTCTCCGCCCCCTCTGCACCCTCCAGAGCAGAGCCGCAGAGCGGCGGTCTCCCGCACAGGAGACGGGCCCAGATCGGCGTTTTCGGCGCGCAAGCGCACTCTGGTGCGCTGAGCACCGAAAACGCCGAGGTGGGCCCGTATCCGAAGCGGGCGACCGCCGCTCTAAAAGACGACGGTGCGGCGGCCTTCGACGATGACCCGCCGCTCCAGGTGCGCCCGGACGGCGCGAGAGAGGACGAGCCGCTCCACGTCACGCCCCATCCGGGTCATCTCCTCGGGGCCCATCTGGTGATTCACGCGCGCCACGTCCTGCTCGATGATCGGCCCCTGATCCAGGTCCCGCGTCGCATAATGCGCCGTCGCGCCGATGAGCTTCACGCCGCGCGCGTGCGCCTGGTGGTAAGGCTTCGCGCCCTGGAACGCGGGCAGGAACCCATGGTGGATGTTGATGACGGGCGGCGCCTCATCGAGCATCTGCTCGGAGAGGATTTGCATGTACCGCGCCAGCACGACGAGATCGACATGGTGCCTCTTCAGCAGGTGAAGCACCTGACGCTCCTGCTCGCGCTTGGTCTCCGGGGTGATCGGGATGCAGAAGAAAGGGATTCGAAAGCTCTCGGCCACCGCCTCGAGCGTGGGGTGGTTGGAGATCACGAGCGGGATCTCGCAGCGAAGCTCGCCCGCGCGCTGCCGGAGCACCAGATCGTAGAGGCACGCAGGATCCCTGGTGACGAGGATCGCCATCTTCGGGACGTGATCGCTGTATTCCACCGACCATCGCGCCGAGAGCGACGCGGCGAGCTCGCGAAAGGCGGCCTCGATCGCGCCGCGGGTGGCCGAGCCGCCCAGGGCGGCGACGGCGGCCGGCGAGGCGAGGCCGGACAGATCGACGACGAGACGCATGAAGAAGCGCGGGCCCTCGTCCATGAACGCATCGGTGTGATTGCTCGCGTCGATGATGTTCAGGCCGATGTCGTAGAAGAACCCCGCGAGTCGCGCGACGAGACCGGGCTGGTCGGGAGCGGCGATGAGGAAGGTTGCGTGAACGGGACCCGTCATACGGGTCATGTAGCTCGCCCCGAGGCGGAGGCGCAAGCGCGAGGGCCGGGAGGGACCGCGGGCGGGCGGCAGCCTGTCCGCCAGGCTGCCTGGCCGGGCGTGCTAGCGCCCCTCGCCGCTCTCGGAGGACGGCGGCCCAGACGGATCATCCACGAGCCTCGGCGCCAGCGTGGAGAGCTCCGCCCAGGGGATGCGCACGGTCCGCTCGACGTCGCGCAGGTGCGCGCTGTCGTTGTAATAGATGAGGTGCCAGGCCTCGGCCCGACCCCAGCGCCGCCTTCGCTGCCAGTGGGTGAGCGAGGTGTGGCGGGTGGCGAAGTGCGCGCTCGGGAAGGCGAGCGCGTTCATCCTGAAGAAGTGGAGGAACGCGACGTCGATGAAGCCGCCGTGGGTGACGACGACGATCGTCCGCCCCTCGTGCTCACGGGTGACGCGATCGAGGGCGACGGAGACCCGCAGCATGAACTGAGCCCAGCTCTCTCCACCGGGGCTCGCCGGCCGGTACGGCTCGCGCTCGAAATCGATCGCGTAGCGCACCATCGCCTCGCCGACCGGCATCCCGTCCGCCTCGCCGGGGCGGAGCTCCTGCACCTCGTCGTCGAGCGTGACGGGCAGCCCCAGGGCGGGAGCGACGATCTCGGCCGTCTGCTGCGCCCGGCGATAGGTGCTGGCGATCAGGACGTCGGCGGGGATCTCGCGCGTCGCGGCCAGGCGATCGCGCAGGCGCTCCGCCTGGAGCACGCCGAGCTGCGTCAGCCCGGTGTCCCCGCGCATCCCGCCCACGATATGGTTCACGTTGACCAGCGCTTCTCCATGCCGGATGAGATAGAGGTTCGTCACGATCTGAGCCTCCGAGGCGCGCGACCTTGTGGGGGGAGGGCCGCGCGGGGCGGTCCGCGCTCGCTAGGAAGAGCAAGGCCCCCCTCGAATGTCAAGGGTTTGTACCGCCGCCGCGCGGGCGCTCAGGGACAGCCGTGGAAGAGCGCGAAGATGGCCGCGCTCTCGGAGCAGACCTGCTCGTCGCGCAGGGCGCTGCAGAAGTCGTCCTCCGTCAGGAAGGTCTTCTTTCCGGTGCTGCCCTCGATGCAGGAGATCGAATAGACGAACCGCGAGGCGCCCTCCCCGGGCAAGCCTGGGATCTCCAGCTCGGAGCCCTCGCCCACCTGCGAGCCGCTGCCACCCGCGTCCTCCGGCGGATCGACGCCGAGCAACGGGAGCACCAAGATGGGAAAAATGCTGAAGAGACCGGCCACGAAATTCGGGATCATGGGTTTACCTCCAACGTCGATAGAAAGGCACCCTCGTGCGAGGTGGCCATTGCAGCTGTCGAATCCAACATGCATTCGACAGGCCAGCTCCGGTCATGTCCGCCCATTGCACAGCGCGCGAGCGCGGGGCGAGCCCGCGCGCGCCATCGATCGAATGCGCGGCCGCCTGCCCCGTCCGGGTCGGAGGGCCGCGCGGGCCGCCGCCGCCTGGGCGCGGCGCGCCGGACCGGCCCGCCCGGGCGCGGCGCGCTGCGCCGCCCTTGCCAGCTCGCTCGGACATGGCCTACAAGGCGGGCCCTCTGAAGGAGACTTTCATGCACCGTCGCAGCTTCATCGCGGCCGCGCTGCTCGGCTTCGCGGCCCTCGCCGGGTGCGGGCCGCGCTGGCGCGTCGTGACCCAGGCGAGCCCCGACACGTTCGTCGGCCAGCGGTATTTCGCCCTGATGCCCATCGACTACGTGGGCCTCTTCATCCTCGACCAGCGCGAGGACCAGTACCTCGCCGGCAAGGACGCCGACGATCACCAGCGCTTCGTGGAGGACAAGGAGACCATCAACGAGGAGTTCACGAAGGCCCTGGTCGCCGCCGCCCAGGAAGAGGGCATCGAGGTCGCGCCGTCCGACGGCCACACGTCGGCGCCGTTCGTGATCAAGCCCTATGTCGGCTACATGAATCCAGGCTTCTACGCGGTCGTCTCCTCGGCCCCGAGCCAGATCCGGCTGACGCTCCGGCTCACGACGCCGGACGGCCGGGTGCTCGATGAGGTCCAGTTCTCGAGCCGCACGGCGTCGCCCATCCCGAACACGAACCTGAGCTCCGCGGACGCGGACAAGCTGAAGCCCGGCGGCCGCTGGCGCGAGGACGCGCGCGTGCTCGGCGCGTATGTGGCGCGCTACCTCGCGTCGCGCGTCAGCCCCTAGGCCCCTGCGGCCGGGGCTCTCCCCGGCCGCGCGCTTCGGGGAAGCCCCAGGGAAGTGCGCGGGGGGCGCTCGCCCGCTTCACAGCAGCACCCCGCGGAGCAGGAGCTCGGCCACGCTGAAGTAGATCACGAGGCCGGAGACGTCGACGAGGGTCGCGACGAACGGGGCCGAGGCGCTCGCCGGGTCGAAGCGGAGCGCCCGGAGCACGAACGGCAGGAGCGCCCCCGCCAGCGTGCCCCAGGTCACGACGCCGACCAGGCTGATCGCGACGGCCAGGGCGAGGAGCGCGTAGTGCGGGCCATAGGCCCCGAAGAGCTTCTCCCAGGCGATGACGCGCGCGAAGCCGATGGCGCCGAGGATCCCGCCGAGCGCGAGGCCCGACGCGAGCTCCCGGCGGCTGACGCGCCAGAAGTCGGCGAGCCGGATCTCGCCGAGCGCCATCGCCCGGATGACCAGCGTCGTCGCCTGAGAGCCGGAGTTGCCCCCGCTCGAGATGATGAGCGGCACGAAGAGGGCGAGCACGACGGCGCGGGCGATCTCGCTCTCGTAGTGCCCCATCGCCGTGGCGGTGAGCAGCTCGCCCACGAACAGGGCGGACAGCCAGCCCGCGCGCTTGCCGAGCATCCTGGAGAGGGGGGTCCGGAGGTAGGGCGCGTCGAGCGCCTGCATGCCGCCGAGCTTCTGGATGTCCTCGGTCGCCTCCTCTTCCACGACGTCCACGATGTCGTCCGCCGTGACGATCCCCTTCATCCGACCCTCGCTGTCGACGACGGGTATCGCCACGAGATCGTGCTCCGCGAAGGTCCGCGCCACCGCCTCCTGGTCGGCGTCCTCGTTGACCGACACGACGTCGGTCTTCATGACGTCGCTGACGCGCCGGTCGCCGGGGGCGATCATGAGCTGCCGGAGCGACACCACGCCGCGCAGCCGCTGCTCGGCGTCGAGCACATAACCGTAGTAGATGGTCTCGAGGTGATCCCTGGCCTGCCGCTTGAGATAGCTGATCGCCTGGTCGACCGTCGCCTCCGGCCGCACGCGCGCGAACCACGGGCTCATGAGCCCGCCGGCCTCGTCCTCGGCGTACGCGAGGAGCGCGATCACCTCGCGCCGCGTCGGCTCGTCCAGCAAGGAGAGGAGCTCCGCCTGGTCGGCCGGCGACACCTCGAGGAGGAGGTCCGCCACGTCGTCGGGCGCGAGCAGGCGGAGCCATAGCCTGCGTTCGCCCCTCGTGAGGCCCGCGAGGAGCGCGGCCTGGTCGGCCGTGGGGAGACCCTCGAAGAAATCCTCCGCCTCCTCGCGCCGCAGGCGGCGATAGGCCTGCACCCGCTCCTCGTTCTGCAGGGCCGACCAGGACAGCGTAAGATCAGCCGCCGTGAGCGCCTCGGCCGCGTTGAAGGGCGGGCGTTCCATCATCGCCTCACCTCGTCGAGCGCCTGGCCCGCCCCGTCGGCGTCGCCCGGCAGAAGATGCTCATTCGTGAGGGCCCAGCGGCAGGCTCGACCCTGGAACCACGATTAGCAACGCGCGCGCCACGGCCGCCCCTCCCTGGATGCCCCGGCGCGCACACAGCGCCGCAGCCCCCCGCCTGCGCCGTCAGACAGCGAAGCGCCTGGAGCAGCCGGCATATTCCTGGCTCCCTCGGGCTTCTTTCAGGTGCTCGCATCGCGCCGACGCGCAATGGCACGTTTTGGCGGGAACCTACCGTCTCTCCGAGGATGCAGGCTCTTTCTCTGGCCTGCGTGGAGCCAGCCGGCGCTCTCTCTGACGTCTGCGCGCACGTCTGCGCGCACGTCTGCGCGCACGTCTGCGCGCACGTCTGCGCTCACGCGCGCGCGGGCGGATCGAGCAGATCGACTCCGAAGCGGCGCAGGAGGCGGCAGAGCGGGACGAGCGGCAGCCCCACGATGGCCGCCTCGTCGGCGTGGCGCACGTCGTCGAACAGCCACGGTCCGTGCTTCTCGAAGAGGTATCCTCCCGCGCTGCCGATCGGCCGATCCAGCTCGACGTAGCGGCGGATCTGCGCGCGGTCGAGCGGGCGGACGCGGAGCTCCACCGTGACGATCTCGGCCAGCGTCCGCGGCTCGCCGGCCGCGAGCGGCACCCCCGGCGGCGCGTGCACCGCGACGGCGGTGTGGAGCGCGTGGACGCGCCCCGCGAGCCGCCCGAGCTGGTCTGCCGCCTCGTCGAGCGAGGCCGGCTTGCGGAGGAGCTCCCCATCGAGCTCGAGCGCCTGATCGGCGCCGATGATCAGGGCGCCTTCCCGCGCGGGCGCGAGGCTCAGCGCCTTCGCCTCCGCGAAGAGGCGGGCGCACGCGAGGGGCGACATCCCCTCGGGCGCGATCTCCTCGAACGCCGGCGCGACGGCCTCGTACGCGAGCCCGAGGCGATCGAGGAGCGCCCTCCGGAAGGGCGACGTGGAGGCGAGGACAACCGGGAACATGGTGGGCTCCATGGCACGGAACGACGCGCGCGCCGAGAGGAACCGCCCGCCTCGCCCCTCGCGCTCCTCCAGCCCCTCGCGCTCCTCCCGCTCCTCCCGCGCTTCACCCGCGCAACCCTGCTCTTCACGCTCTTCGCGGCGTTCGCACCGATTTGCTTTCATTTACCAAAATTTATCGAGAAATGGCAGACGCCACGGATTTTCAGCAATGGTGACAGCCGCTGTGGACACGGGAATAGCGGCAGGAATTCCTGCCGTCAGGTGTCGCCTGAATTACCCATCATGCATTTCATTAAAAAGCAGCTTGCACTCGGACTCTACAGCACGCGACAGTACGCCAATGCAGCAACTCAACACAAGGCACCTCGTCACACTCTCTCTCGTCGCGCCGGGCATCGGGCTCTCCGTGCTGCTCGCCGCCTCGCCGGCGAGCGCAGCGACGTACGAGGTGGGGCGGGGCAAGCCTTATGCGAGCCTCGCGGAGGTCGCCCCTCGCCTCGCTGCCGGGGATGTGGTTCTGGTCGAGGGCGACGCGACCTATCCGGGGGATCTGTTCTTCAAGAAGTCGGGCACCGAGGCGCAGAAGATCACGATCCGCGGCGTTCGCGTGAACGGCCGCCGCCCTGTCCTATCGGGGGGGACGAACACCGTGATCTTCGCAGGCAATCACTATACCTTCGAAGGCTTCGACATCACCGGCGGCTCGGGCCGCTGCGTGTTCAACAAAGCGCACGACATCACGATCCGCGACTCGGTGGTGCACGACTGCGCCGGGCACGGGATCCTCGGCGCCGACTCCGAGTCGGGCTCCCTCACGCTGGAGTACGTCGAGGTCTATGCCTGCGGCTCGGGCGACACCAGGCACCCCATCTACATCGCGACCGACGAGGAGACGCGCCTCGGCTCGGTGTTCCGCATGCGGCACTGCTATGTGCACGACGGCAATGGCGGCAACAGCGTGAAGAGCCGCGCGGAGCGGAACGAGATCTATTACAACTGGATCGAGGGCGCGAAATACCACGAGCTCGAGCTGATCGGGCCGGACGGCCAGGACGAGGGGCTCGCGCGCGAGGACTCCGACGTCGTCGGCAATGTCATCGTCAAGACCGGCCAGCACTTCGCCGTGCGCGTCGGGGGCGACGGCACGGGGCAGACGTGGGGTCGCTTCCGGTTCGTCAACAACACCTTCCTGCTCGCCCCCGGGTCGCGGCCGGCGATCAGGATGTTCGACGGGATCGAGAGCGTCGAGATGAGCAACAACGTGTTCTATCGGCGCGGCGGCGGCGGCGTGGAGGTCTATGTCGACAGGAGCGCGACCTGGAAGACCGGAACGGCGTTGATCTCGGGCGCGAACAACTGGGTGCCCACCGGCTCCTCGGCCACCCCCGCGGCGTGGACGGGCACGGTGCAGGGCACCGACCCCGGCTTCGCCAACCTCAGCTCGCTGGACCTCCGCCCGGCGTCGAACAGCCCGCTCGTCAACGCCGGCTCCAGCGCGACGCCGAGCCCGGCAGGGTACCCGTTCCCGAAGCCGCTCACCGCGCCGCAGTCCTCGCCCAGGAGGGGCGTGCGCACGGCCAGCGGACCGCTGCTGCGGTCGGTCGCTGGCGCGATCGACATCGGAGCCTACGAGTCCGGCTCCGGCCTCGCGGCGCTCACCATGAGGGCCGCGGACAGCGATCGGGACCTCGACGACAGCGACGGCAGAGCCGCAGAGGAGGGGTGGACCGTCGACGGCGATGCCGCCCCGAGCGACGGTGAGGCGGACGCCAGCGACACCGACGACGGCGATGCCAGCGACGCCGACGCGGAAAGCGACGCGTCCGCCGGCGACTGCGCCGCGGACGGCGACGACACCGCAGCGCGCGCCGCTGCGTGCTCCGAGGCCGCGCAGGGGAGCGCGGACGCTCCGCGCGGCGCCCACGCCAGCGCGTGCAGCGTCGGCGGGGCGCTCGCGGGTGGCCCGGTCGCCGGCTCGGGGGCTTTCCTCGCCGGGGCGGCGGCGCTCCTCGGCGCCGCCCTCCGGCGGCGCGGTCGCCGCCCCAGGGCGTGAGCCGCAGCGCGAGCCCTCAGGCGATGAGCGCGCGCAGCAAGCGACGCGCCGAGGCCGGGTCGGGCAGCTGAAACGCCGCGGAGCTCTCCCCGCCGCCCACGTGGATCGTGAGCGCGGTCGGGGGGAGCGCCGCGAACAGATCCTCGTCGGTCCTGTCGTCGCCGAGCGCGATCACCACCGCGTCGGGCCCCATCGTGGCGAGCACCCGCGGCACGATCACCCCCTTGTTGACCCCGCGGAGCCGCACCTCCAGCACCTTCCGGCCCGGGATGAGCTCGAGATCGTGCTCGCGCAGCGCCTCGCCGAGCTCCAGGGGCACCTCGCGGGCCGTCTGGCTGGCGAGCTCCGGGTCGGCGGCCCGGTAGTGCCACGCGATCGAGACCATCTTCTCCTCGATGAAGCTGCCCGCCGTGCGGTCGACGAAGCCCTGGAGGACGTCGCGGACCCTCGGCTTCCAGCCGAGCGCGGCCTCGCGGAGCGCGACCCAGGGCTCTCCGGGCGCGGCGCGGGAGAAGAACCCGTGCTCCGCGTGGAGGCTGATGGGCAGCTCGCCCAGCCACCGCTCGAGGTCCTCGCGCGGCCGGCCGCTCACCACGTGCACCTGCGTCCGCGGGCGCGCCGCGAGCTCGCGCAGCTCGGTGACGAGCGCCTCGTCCGGCTGAGCGAGCTCGGGCATGGCCTCGAGGGGGACCAGCGTGCCGTCGTAGTCGAGCATCACGATCAGCGACGGCGCGCTGCGCGCGCTTGCGATCGTGCTCCCCCGGGGCGCGCCTTCCGGCCGCCGGACGGCCCCCACCGCGGGCGGGGCGCCGCCCGCGCGCTCGAGATCGTTCAGGAAGCGGTGCGACCAGCGGTGCGCGTCGTGCGTCACGACGCGGCGCCGGAGCGCCTGCATCCGGACGCGCTGCTCGGACGGCGACATGACGAGCGCCCGCTGGATCGTCGACGCCACCGCGTCGATGTCGTGCGGGTTCACCAGGAGCGCCTCGATCAGCTCGGCGGCCGCGCCCGCGAACTCGCTCAGCACGAGCGCGCCGGTGTCGTCGAGCCGCGAGGCCACGTACTCCTTGCAGACGAGGTTCATCCCGTCGCGCAGCGGCGTCACCATCATCACGTCGGCCGCGAGGTAGAGCGCGACGACCCCGGCCATGGGCATCGACCGGTGCAGGAAGTGGATGGGGACATCGTCGAGCGTCCCGTAGCTGCCGTTGATGCGGCCGACGAGCTCGTTCACGACGCGCCGGAACTCGGCGTAGGCGTCGACGCTCTCGCGCGTCGGCACCGCGAGCTGGATGAACCGGACCTTGCTCCGGAGCTCGGGCTCGCGCTCCAGGAAGCGCTCGATGGCGAGCATGCGCCGCGGGATGCCCTTCGTGTAGTCGAGCCGATCGACGCCGAGCACGATCTTCCGGCCCTGGGCGCTCTCGCGGATGCGCCGCGCCTCGGCGCGGACCTCCTCGTCCCGCGCGAGCCGCACGAACTCGTCGACGTCGATGCTGACCGGATAGGCGCCGAGCCGCACCCGCCGCCCCTCGTACGCGAGCGTCTCCAGGTCGGGATCGAGCCCGAGCACGCGCGCGGCGGAGTAGACGAAGTGGTAGCGATAGGCCGTCGTGTGAAACCCGACGACGTCGGCGCCGAGCATGCCGCGCAGCACCTGCTCCCGCCAGGGCAGGATCCGGAAGACCTCGGCCGCGGGGAAAGGGATGTGCAGGAAGAAGCCGATCCGCGCGTCGGGGATGCGCCTCCGCAGCATCGCCGGCACGAGCGTGAGCTGGTAGTCGTGGATCCACACCCTGTCGCCCGGCCTGTACCGGGCGACGATGGCCTCGGCGAAGCGCTCGTTCACCTCGCGGTAGCTCTCCCAGTCGTGCCGGGCGTCGAGGTGCAACTTCTCGACGAGGTAGTGGAACAGCGGCCACAGGACGCCGTTCGAGAAGCCGTCGTAGTAACGGCTCACCTCGGCCGAGGTGAGGTGCACCGGGACCGCGCCGAGCTGCTCGAGCCGATCCTCGACCTCTCGGCGCTGCTCCTCGGTGAGGCGCGCGAGGTCGCCCGGCCATCCGAGCCAGAGGCCGCCGTGGCGCTCGTGAGGGCCCCGGAGCGCGGTCACGAGGCCGCCCGCCGAGGGGACGACGGAGACGTCCCCCTGATCGGCGTGGACGGTCACCGGAAGGCGGTTCGAGACGATGAGCAGGCGGGACATGCGCGGCCAGGAAGCTAGCGCATGGCCCCTGCACCACGCCCTTGGGGCGCGGTGAAATCAGGGGCTAGCCGATGGTGTTCGTCGGGCGCGCCCTGATCGCTACCGGTCGATCCGGATCGACGGCGCCGTGTTCTCCGGAGGATTGGGCTTCGACGTGGCCGTGGGCGCTGCGGGGCGAACGGGCCGGCCCCAGTTTCGCCGGCCGCCCGAGCTCGTGTTCGACGGCGCGTCCTCGGTCTTCGCAGGCGCGGCCACCTGCGCGAGCCGCGCGACGGTCTGCACGGACATCTCCGACGGCCCCTGGACGATGGAGTAGGGCTGGAAGCCTTCCTTCTGCAGGGTCAGCCGGCGAGGCGACGCGCGCACCTCCTCGTTCGCGATCGAGAGCTGGAGCGGCGTCTGCCCGAGCGATTTCCCGTCCTCCAGGACGTCGGCGCCCGGCGGGATCGACTCGATGATCAGCATGAACGAGGGCGCGCCCTTGTGATCGCCGGGCGTGCCGGTCGCCGCGGGCGTCGTCGTTGGAGCGGTCGCGACCTCGGGCGTGGCGGCCTCGGTCTGCGCGGGCTTGCGGGTCAGCATGAACGCGCCCGCCGCCACGACGACCGCGCCGATGGCGGCGAGGATCACCGCCTTGCGCCCGCCGCCGGAGGGGGCCTCGTGCGCGCCGGTCGCGCCCTTGGACGCGCCCGCCGCGGTCGAGGCGGCGCCCGGGCCCGAGCCGACGCCGGAGGTGCGGCCGCTCGGATCGTCATCACTCGACGGCGCCGGGAGCGTCACCGCGTCCTTGAGCGCTTGCACCGTGGACGAACGCGACGAGATCTGCACGCCGGGCAGCGACTCGAACGAGGTGATCTGCGTGCCGCCGAACGCGGTCGTCACGCCCATGCCGCGGGCGCACTCGCCGAGGCCCTGGATGAGGGCGTCCATCGTCGCGGGCCGGCCGTCCGGATCCTTCGCGAGACAGCGCATCACGAGCGCCTCGAGCGGCTCCGGGATGTCGACGTCCGGGTTCCGCTCCTTCATGCGCGGCACCGGCTGCTGGAGGTGCGCCATCAGGATCTGGATGGACTTCTCGGACTCGAACGGGACCTTCCCGCAGAGCATCTGGTAGAGGATGACGCCGAGCGAGTAGATGTCGGTCCTGAGATCGACCTTGCCGTGCGAGATCTGCTCCGGCGACATGAAGCGGGGCGAGCCCAGGAACGCGCCCTGCTGCGTGAGCTCCTCCGAGTCGTCGCCGAGCTGCTTCACGAGGCCGAAGTCGAGGATCTTGACCGCCTCCTCCGCGTCCTCGTTGGAGACGAGCATGACGTTCGACGGCTTGAGGTCGCGGTGGACGACGCCGTGCTTGTGCGCCTCGCGCAGCCCGCGCGCGATCTGCCGCGCGATGCGCATCGCCTCGGGCGGCGGCAGGCGCCCCTGCCGGCGCACGCGCCGGAAGAGCGTCTCGCCCTCGAGGAACTCCATCGCCATGAAGAACCGCTCCTGATCGTCGGCCTCGATGCGGCCGTAGTCGAAGACGGTGACGATGTTCGGGTGCTGGAGGCGCGCGAGGATGCTCGCCTCGAGGAAGAAGCGCTTGTGGAAGTTCGGGTCGAGCTGCCGCGAGGCCTGGTTGGGGATCAAGACCTTGATCGCCACCTGGCGCCCGAGCGGGAGCTGCTCGCCGCGATAGATCGTGCCCATGCCGCCGGTCGCGAGCTGGGAAAGGATCTTGAACTTTCCGTTGAGCACCTTTCCGAGCAACGGATCGATCGGCTCGCTGCGCGCTACTTCATCGACGACGTTTTCGTTGGCACCACTCATATGAACTCCGTCGCCTTCCCCGTGCGGGCGCGGGCGAGCCCTCCCCTCGGTGACGATGCCTCGCGATGCGTGAGCCTGGACCTCATGATCGTGGGGAGCGTCGGCGCGTGGGGCCGTCGGGGCAGTCTAAACGGAAGAAATGTCCTTGGCGACCTTTCCTCGATCGCCTCCACGATCGCCCCGCTCGTGAGGCCGGGGCCCCCGCGCGAGAGGCCGAGCGTGAGGCGCTGCACCATGCGCCGTGCGCCATAGCCCCGATCGACGGGAGCCGCCAGTTGCTGGCATCGAGCGTCTGCATCGCACCTTCGCGCCACGAGATCCTGCGAGCAGAGTACACTGCTCCGCGCCCGCGCGATGCTCTTCCGATCATCCTTGTCGGGTGCCGCCGCCGGACGCCGGCCGGTGCGCGCCGGACGTCCCTGCCGGCCTTCTCGCCCTCCCGGGTGGGGACGAGGTAGTAGAGGAGGATGCGACCGGATCGCGCCGTGCTGCGCTGGTGGAGGGGAAGAGAGTACCGGCGCCTACTCGACGTGGCCGCGTCCGAGCTTGCCGGCTCGCGCCACGCCGACGCGGAGGCGACATGCGCGCGGGCGCTCCGGATCGCCGAGGAGATCTACGGTGACGGGGACGCCGAGCTGACGGCGCCGCTCTACGCGCTGAGCTCGGCGCGGCTCGCGCAGGGGCGGCTGGACGAGGCGCGCGCGAGCTCCGCGAGGGCGATCGCCATCGCCGAGGCGGCGGCGAGCGCCGATCCGCCGCTGCCGAGGCTGCTCGAGCAGCTGGCCGCCATCCTCGAGCGGCAGGGCGAGCTCGACGACGTCGAGGCGCTGTTCCGCCGGATGCTCGCGGGCTACGAGCGGATGCGCGATCCCGACCCCATCGAGCTGTCGGCGCTGCTGAACCGGCTCGGCCTGCTGCTCGGCAGGCGGGGGGCCCGCGCCGAGGCGGCGCCGCTCTTCCGGCGGGCGATCGCGCTGCGGGAGGGGGCGCTCGGCGCCCGTCACGCGCTCGTCGCGGAGGCGCTCTACAACGCCGCCACGTTCCTGGAGCTGGAAGAGGACCTCCCGACCGCCGAGCGGGAGAGGATGCTCCGGAGGGCGCTCGAGATCGCCGAGGCGGGGGCGGGCGTGGACGGGGCCCTCCTTGCGTCGATCCTGCACAACCTGGCGGCCGCCAGGGAGGCGCTCGGGGACGCGGCCGAGGCGGCGGCGCTGTACGAGCGCGCGCTCTCCGCGCGGGAGGCGCTGGCCGGGGCCGCCCACCCGTCGCTCCGGCCGACGCTGGTCCGGCTCGCGCAGGTCCACCACGCCGCGGGGCGGCCGTCCACGGCGCTGCCGCTGTACGAGCGGGCGCTCGCGCTCGCCGAGGCGGAGCTCGGGGCGGATCACCCGGTGGCCACGGCGATCGGGGCCTGGATGGCCGAGGCGCGGAGCCGGAGCTGACCCTGCCGCTCCCGTCGATCAGCGCTCGGACGACGGATCGCCGCCTTCGCGCCAGCGCTCGACGAGCTCCGGGAGGACGGTCGAGGCCATCTGGAGCAGGTGCGCCATGTGGTGTTCGGGCGTGTTGCCCCGGAACCCGCGGACATGGAGCTCGCCCACGCTCGCCTCGGTGGTCGGGATCATCTGCTTCTCGAGCTTCTTCGAGACGGCGCCCTCGGCCGCGCGCAGCCGCAGGTGCGGGGGCGCGTCCGACGCGGGCGACCGCTCGACGTGGCGCCCTGCCCCGGCGTCGAGCAGGTAGCTGGCCGTGGCGGCGGAGCTGGCGTACGCGATCGGGTCGATCTCCGAGTGCGTGATGGTGAACAGCAGCTTCTCCGAGGCGGCGAGCTGCGCGGCGCGCGCGAACGAGGCGAGCTGCAGCGGGTTGAGCCCGCTCGGCTGCTCCGGGACGAAGCCGCAGTGGATGCCGTCGGTGACGAGGATCGCGTCGAGGGCCTCGGTGCCGCGGCGGAGCTCCAGGATCTTGGCGACCGCGCCGTAGCCCGCGCTCCACGAGGAGAGGGCGACCCGGCGGAGCCGCGGGGTCGGCAGGCCGCGCTGCGCGAGCGCCCGGTCGATGTCCGCGAGCAGGCTCTCGTAGACGCCCGGCGTCGCGTAGAAGTCCTCGTAGGCGCCCGAGCCGATGCCGAGGTTGATGACGGCGACCGCGGCGTTAAGCCCGGCGACCTCGGCGCTCTCGCGGACGAGCTGGGTGTTGCCGTGGAAGTGCAGCAGGAGATCGTAGCTCGACCCGGCGGGCCTGAACGTGTCGGGCGTGAAGAGCACGCCGCCGCGGATCGACGCGTACCCGTCGTGCCGGATCGCGGGCGGCGGCGTCACCGGCGCGGGCGGCGGCGCCGGCGGCTGCAAGCGCGCGAGCCCCTCCGGCGCGACGGCCGCGCTCGCCCCGGCGTCCTCGCGCGAGGAGCGCAGCGCGAGCAGCGACGCGCGGTTGACGGGGGTCATGGCGCGGAAGGCCTCGGCGGAGGCGATCGGCATCCGCGCGGCGATCCCGCGCGCGGCGGCGGCGACGACGACGATCACGGTGGCCGCGGCCAGGACGAACGCCCCGAGGGCGCGCCACACGCGCGCGCGGCGCTCGTCCGGCGAGGGCGCGGACCAGGAGCCGTACGGCCCGGCCCCGGCCATGGGGAAGGGCGGCGTCCCCTGCGGCGCTGGCGGGGCGAAACCGGGAAGGAACGCTTGCTCCTCCGGCGCGGGGGCCATGCCGAGGGGGGGCAGGTCGAGGGGAACACCGCGATCCGCGCAACCCTGGATCACGGTGACGGGCGGCGGCGTGGGCGTCGGCGACAGGTCCGCAGGCGACCCGTCAGCGCGCACGTTTCCCTTCATTTCGATACCCCTCCCTTACAACGGGGATGTAGCGCCGAGCCCTGGTTCGCCAGGCGCTGCGTCTGTTCCGTGAGCGCGCCGCATGGCGGCAGCGCGCTGCGTCTCTGCTCCTGCCGTGAGCCCGGAAGGCGTCGCGGCAGGCGGAGCATCGACCAGTACGGTCTCCAGCTCAAGCGACAACCGTTCCGTACGCGCATATTTAAGCGTGGCCGTAATACCCTGTCCCCTGCTGGAACACGCGTGGGTGAGCCTGTCGGGCCGCAAAGCGAGGGAGCGGGCGGGGTGTGCCCGGGGCTGCGCTGGTGCGCGCGAGCGGGGACGTGAGCACGCCGGCGACGAAACGCGCACTTGCGCCCCTGTCCGGCACCCACCAAGGTGCTCGGCGCTTGCTCTCCCGCGAGGTCCGCTTCCTGCTCGCAGCGACGCTGCTCCATGCCGCCATCCCGCTGCTCGCGCGGATCGCGGGCGCCCCGGGGCCGGTGCTCGAGGCCCGCTCGAGCGGCGCGCGCCGCGAGGTGGAGATCGAGATAGAGCCCATCGCGCCACGCGGGCCGGAGCAGGACGAGGCGCGCACGCCCCCGCCGCGCACGCCGGACGAGGCACGGCCGCGCGAGGAGGAGCCGGTCCTCGGCCGGACGGCGCGCCGCGAGCGGCGGCCGCTCGATCCACAAGCGCCGACGGAGGCGCCGGTCGAGCCGCGGGAGGGTCCCGTGGCGCCTCCGGCCCCCGCGCCGTCGAGCGAGTACGACGGGCCGCCGACCGCCGAGGCGCCGCGCGGGGTCGCCGGCCTCGGGGGGGCGCCGGTGTGGCAGCTGCCCGGCGTTCTGCCGGACCGCGCGCCGCCGGCGCCGGCGCCGACCGCGCCGGCCGCGCCGCGCGAGGTCTCGGCGGACAGGGCGGGCGAGCTGCTGCGCGAGGCGATGCGCGATCGGGACAAGACGCTGGGGCTGGATCTGCCCGCCGCCGGCACGGTCGCGTCCGTGGTGGCGGACGCGGTGCGCAGCGCCGAGACGCCCTCGACGGCGCGCGCGGTGTTCGAGGTGCACCTGAGCGGCGCCGGCGCGGTGCTCGGGGTGCGCGCGCTGTCATCGACGGCCGGAGCGGCGGCGCTCTGGGCGCGGGTGGCGCGCGAGGCGGCTGCGCAGCTGGCCGGGCGCGTGCTCGCGATGACCGCCGCGTTCACCAAGGGGGCGAAGGTCTACGTCACGGTGAGCTCGTCGGTGCAGATGCCGAGCGGCGCCACGTCGGGCGGGATCCACCACCAGGGCGCGGGCTTCGGGTTCGACGTCGCCGACATCGGGGCCCGGCCCCGCCGCCTCGTCCAGTCGAGCTTTCGCGTCGAGGCGATCGACTGAGGCGATCGCAGAGGCGGAGGCGCGCGACGCGCGCGAGCCCGGGCGATCAGCGGCCCCGGCGCGCCTTCCAGCGCCTGGTGCGCGCGGCGCTCGCGGCGAGGCCGATCCAGAGCAGCCCGAGCAGGCTCAGCGCCGCCGGGAAGCCGGTGAGCCAGACGAGCGCCGGCAGCGGCGGGCGCGTCGGACAGGGGCGGCGCGTGTCGAAGCGGCAGGTGTGATGCCGATCGAGCTCCTCCGCGGCGGCGCGGACCTCGGGGACGTCGTCTGGCAGGCCCCGCAGGGCCGCGGAGGCCATCATGTACGCCGCAGACGCGGCGCGATCGTGGGCCGGGTCGGCCGGCACGCGGTCGCGCACGAGCTCGCTCAGCCGGGCGGCGCGCTGCGCCGGCGCCTGCTCGGCCAGCGCTCCGGCGAGGTGCCGAGCGAGCGCCTCGTCGACCTGCAAGGCGCAGGCGACGGCGCGATCTTCCCCAGGCGTGAGGTAGACCGTCTCGCCCGACGCCGTCTGGCGCGGCTCCGTGCCGGACGCCGCGACCGGCTTGCGCAGCGCCACCCGCGCCCCGCGGACGCAGCTCGGGACCCTCGGGAGGGCGCGCAGGTGCACAGCGGCGTAGCGCTGGTACGCGACGCCGGCGATCGCGCCGAGCGAGAGCGCCAGCGCGAGGAGCGCGGCGACCCGGCGCACGCCGAGGCGCGCCCCGGCGCTGGCGCGCTCTCCGGCGGCGCGCGCTGGCGGCGAGGCGCGCTCCTCGCCGGTCTCCGGCGCGGGAGCCGGCTCGCCGGAGGGCTCTCGGGACGACATGGCCGGCGGTATGGACAGCCGCGACGACGCTGTCAATGCGCCGTCACGAGGGGAGCTCCGCGCCGGCGAGGCGCGCCACCTGCGCCCACGCGCGGGCCGCCCCCTCGTGCCCGGTCGCGGCCGCGAGCTGCGCCAGGAACTGCGCGCACGCCTGCTCGCCGTGGAGATCCTCGGCCTCGCGGGCGCGCGCGAGGGCGCTCAGCGCCTCGAGGAGCGCGCCCTCCGTGCGGCCCGCGGCGGCCAGCGCGACGCCGTACGCGAGCAGCGCCCGGGCCCGCTGCGAAGGCGACGCGTCGGCCTCCGCGGCGATCCGGAAGCGCCGGAGCGCCTCCTCCTTCGCGCCGCGCCCGAGCGAGATCAGGCCGGTCATGCGCTCCGCCAGCTCGAGGTGCTCGCCGGTGCGGCGGAGCTCGCCCACGAGCCGCTCGAGCGTGCGGAGGTCGCCCTGGACGAGCGCCTGCTTGGCCAGCTCGGCGAGGCGGACCGCGATGTCGTTCATCGACAGGACGGGCGACTCCGTGGTCTTCGCGAGCGGATCGCCGGAGGCGTCGCCGCACGGAAGAGCGACGTCCGGGGAGGTCGCGTCGGGAAAATCACTAGGCGCCTCGTCCGGTTGCGCCGCGGGCGCGCCGGCCACGTCGCCCGCGCCCTCGCCGCGCTCGCCCTCCGCAGCGAGCGCGGAGCGCGCCGCGCGCTGCGGCTCCGGCGCGTCGCCGACCACCTCGATGGGCGTGCGGTAGGTAGGCGGCTGGCTCGACGAGCTGTCCGGCGCCACGTCCCGGTGATCTCTCGCGGTCTCCTGCTCGTCGGCGAACGCGAGCAGCTCCGCGGCCGCGCCCTCGAGCAGCGCGTCGCCGGCCGCGCGCCCGGCGCGCCCGGCGAGATCGGCCGCGGAGCGCCGATCGCCCGCCTTCGCGGCGTGCCACGCGGCGTCGGCGAGGCCGAGGACGCTGGCGTGATCCTCGACGACCCGCGCCGCGGCCAGGTGCCACGCGGCGCGCTCGCCCGGCGGGACGCCTGCGAGCAGGGCGTCGCGCAGCGTGCGCGAGGAGAGCCGCAGCCAGCCAGGCTCCGGCCGGAAGACCCAGCCGGCGCCGAGCAGCGCCGCCTGGACCGCGGCCACCTTCGGGGCGCCGGTGCCGTCGCACAGCGCGTCGATCGCCGCGTCCGACGCGTCCCCGCCGAGGGTCGCGAGCGCGGTGAGCACCGTGCGCTGGCCGATCGCGAGGAGGCGCAGCCGGCCCTCGATCGAGCGGAGCGCGGGGGGCGCGGCGAGCTCGGCGCCGGTCATCGTGCGCGGGGGCCTGCCCCGCCCGGCGCTGCGCCGGCGCGGCCCGACGCTCCTGCCGATCCAGCGCAGCGCGCCGCTCTCCAGGGCCTCGCAGAGGAGCTCGCGCACGGCCAGCGGGAACGCGGGCGCGCGCGCGGCCCAGCGGCGCGCGCCCGCCTCGTCGATGCAGCCGTCGAGGAGGCGGCGGACGAGATCCTGCGCGCCCGGCGCGGGGAGCGGCCCCAGCGTGACCGTGGCGGCGGGGGTGAGCGCGGTGAGCGGCGCGGGGAGCGGATCCGAGCGCCCGAGCCGGGCGACGGCGCGCGGGCCGCCCGGCGAGAGGGCGAGGGCGATCGCGTCGAGGCTCGCGGCGTCGACCTCGGAGGCGTCGTCGACGGCGAGCAGGCCGACGCGGACGTCCGACGGGGCGAGCCACACGGCGAGCACCTCGGCGGCGATCCTAGGCTCGACGCCCTCGCCGGCGAGGAGCCGGGCGAGCGCGGGCTTCAGCCGATCCGGGAGCACCGGCGCGCGGGCGCGGCCCTTGTCGGCGCGGAGCGCCGCGCGCGCGAGGGCGCGCCGGAGCGCGCCGAACGGCTCGCGCGAGGCCCCGATCGGCGCGACGAAGAGGCTCCGCGACGGCGCGAGCAGCCGCTCCAGCTCGAGGAGCAGCCGCGTGCCGCCGGCGCCGGGCTCGGCCCGGACGATCGCGAGGGAGCCGGGGGGCACGGCGAGCTCGGCGAGCTCGGCGTCGCGGCCGATGAGCGGCGGCTTGCACAGGCGCGCCACGCTCTCGGCGACCTGCCTGCGCAGCGGCTGCTGCGCGTCGAGGCGGAGGCCGCGCACCCGGCGCGCGCCGTCGATGCCGCGGTGGGCGCCGAGGGTCATGAGCTCGCCCGAGATCACGCCGGGGAGCGCTGGATCGAGGAGCACGTCGCCGGGAAGCGCGACGCGGGCGAGCATGACGGCGACGAGCAGCGGCTGCCCCCAGGACAGCGCGGTGAAGCGCCCCGCCTCGCCGACGTAGGTCATCTCGCCCTGCGCGATGCCGACCGCGAAGCGCGCGTCGGGGTGCACCGACGCGTCCTCCGCGGCGAGCGCGGCGAGCAGCACGGCCTCCTCGACGTCGTCGGGGGTGAACTCGAACGAGAAGGTCTGCGCGCTCCAGGCGCACAGGGTGGCGCCGAGCGCCTCGGCGCGCTTCTTCAGCGCGAGCGCCCTCGCGAGGTAGCTCTCCTCGCCGCGCGCGGCGCCGCCGGCGGCGCGCGCGGCGCCCTTCTGGCGCGACGGCGGCGCGGGCGCCCGCGCCGCGCCGCGGCGGCCGGGCCACGGCGCGACCGCGTCCGTGCTGTCTGGCTGCGAGAGGGCCGCAGTACCTCGAAAGGACACGACGATGCGCTCCGGCATTGCGGCGAGTGTAGCGGGGCGCGGAGGGCGCGTGGGCGGTTCTCGGCGCGCGCCGCGGTACGATGGATCCCTTGATGCGATCGTCTCCCCCGCGCGCCGTGAGGCCGGGCTCTCGCCCGGCGCGCGCTGCCGCGCTCGCCGCCGTGCCGCGCGCCGTCGCGCTCGTCGCCATGGCGCTCCCCTCCCCTGCGGCCGCGAACGGCGTCTTTCCCTCGGCGGACCAGATCGTGTTCGACCCGGCGGATCCAGCGCGCGCCGTCGCCCGGATGACGTACGGCCTGCTGACCACGCGAGACGGGGGCGCGAGCTGGCGCTGGATCTGCGAGGGCGCGGTCGGGTACGACGACACGGCCGGCCAATCCCCGCCCATCGCGGCGGCGGCGAGCGGCCGGGTGCTCGCCGCGCTGGCCGACGGGATCGCGGTCGGCGCCGAGGGCGGCTGCGCCTGGGCGCGCGCCGCCGAGCTCGCGGGGCGGGAGGTGATCGATCTCTCGGTCCGGCAGGGCGATCCGTCGTACGTCGTCGCGGTGGCCGCGGGGACCAG
Source organism: Sorangium sp. So ce117 (assembly GCF_051524395.1). Classification (NCBI taxonomy): domain Bacteria; kingdom Pseudomonadati; phylum Myxococcota; order Polyangiales; family Polyangiaceae; genus Sorangium; species Sorangium sp. So ce117. The sequence goes on along the minus strand of NZ_CP150309.1, from coordinate 667,006 downwards.
GCACGGCCTCTGGGCGTCGCGCGACGGCGGCGCGAGCTGGACCGGCGCGGGGGCGCTGCTCCCGGCGGGCTTTGTGGCCCGGACGGTCGACGTCGCGCCGTCGGATCCGCGGCGGGTCTACGTGAGCGGCCTCGCGAGCGAGGGCGGCTCCGTCAAGGGGGTGCTCGCGCGCTCGGCCGACGGCGGGGAGACGTGGCAGACCGCGGCGGTGCCGGGGAGCACGACGTCGCGCGAGCCTTACATCGCGGGGGTCGATCCGCTCGACGCCGACGTGCTGTACGTGCGGATCGCGAGCGCGCCGGGGCGCCTGTTCGTCTCGACGGACGGCGGGGCGGCGTTCGCGCCGGTGTTCACGACCGAGGGCTTCGTGCGCGCGTTCGCGATCTCGCCGGACGGCGCGACGGTGGCGGTGGGCAGCGACGTCGACGGCGTCTTCCGCGCGCCCTCGTCGACGCTAGCCTTCGAGCGCGTCTCGAGCGTCGCGCCGCGCTGCCTCGCCTGGACGGATTCGGGCCTCTACGCGTGCGCGAGCGAGTTCCTGGACGGCTTCACGATCGGCCGCTCGCTCGACGGCGGCGCGACGTTCGAGCCGCTGCTCCAGCAGAGCTGCATTCGTGGTCCTCTGGAGTGCGCGGCGAGCACCGCGGTCGGAGCGGTCTGCCCGGCGGACTGGCCGAGGATCGCGCTGATGACGGGCCACCGGGACTGCACGCCGGACGCCGGCTCACCCGCGGCCGGCAGCGGCACGAGCGCCGTCGCGACCGGCGCGACCGGCGCGACCGGCGCCGGCGCGGCGGCGAGCGGCGGCGGCCAGACGAGCGCCGCGGGTGTAGGCGGAGCGCCCGACGGACCAGGAGGCGGGGCGCCGCCTCCTGGAGGGGCGCGGCCGGGCGGAGCGGGCTGCAACTGCCGTGGCGGCGGCGCGGAGGAGGGCTGGGCCGGCGCCGTTTCCGCCGCGTGCCTGGCGGCGGCCGCGGCGGCGCGACGGAGGTGGCGATGCGCTGGCGTCATCGTACGAGGGGCGCTCGGCCGAGCCAGGACCACAACGGACAGCCTCGAGGGCCGCCTCTGAGAGATCGCGACGTGCCGGCGCCCCCTCGCGAAGGGGGCACGTCGATCCGGAACCGGGGTCGGACCCCTCATGAGGCCGCTCCGACAGGTGACGAGTCAGGGAGAGATGACGACCCGCTGCGCGGCCATCGCGACGTCGCCGTTCGGGTCCTCCAGGGCAACCTCGATATCGAGCGGTTGCCCCCGGACGGCCTCGACCGGGAGCCCCCGGTCCACCTGAAAGCGCACGCCATCGATCTCGCAGCGGTCCTCCCCGGCCTTGTGCATCGTGACCTGGGCGGTGAAGGGAAGGAGCTCGAACTCCAGCTCGGGGAAGTACCCCTCCACGGTCAGGCGCGAGCCCATCTGCCGGAGGCCGGTCACGCGCAGCGCGAGCCACACGTGATGGCCCCCTTGAGGGCCCGCCTCGATCGGCACCACCTCGCCAGGCTCCAGCGAAGCGAACGCGCTTTCCCCCTGCCCGATCACGACCGCAGGGTCGCCAGAGCCCGGCGTCTTGCACGCATCGCTCGCCGACGCGATCCACAGCGGGTCGTAGTCGGTGAGGGCGGAGGGGGCGATGAAGGGCTCGACGCACGCCCCCGCCGCGCAGGTCGCGCTCGCCGCGCAGGGGGTCGCGCAGCACGCCTCGTCGAGCGAGACGGGCAGGAGCAGACTCCGCCCGCCAGCCGCGCGGGTCGCGCCCCTCCGCGTCACGATGGGAGAGGCCTCGCCGTCGCGGAACGCCGCGATGGACAGCTCGATCTCCGCGCCGTCGGGCGCTGGCCCGACCACGAGCTCGGCCGGGAGCGACAGCTCTCCCCCGCCATACGAGAGACGCTCGGTGCCCGTGACGACGCCATCCACCTTCGTGGTCGTCTCGATGTGATCGAACTGGAAGCCGACCGCCATATCCGTGGTGAGGCCGATCACCACGAGCGCGTCAGCCGCCTCGCCCGCACAGCCCGTGGAGCACAGGAGGAGCAGCGCGAACAGCGCCTCGTGGGTCGGCCGCACGCTCACCTGGACGCTCAGCCCGACGTACGCGATGAGCGCTTGCGGCGCCGCGCCAGCCAGCCTGCCGCGGCGGCGAGCACCGCGAGCGGCGCGGTGAGGGAGGCCTTACTCGCAGGCCTGGCGGCGCACATGCCGGCTGCGAGGTTCCCGTCGATGCCGTCTGGACCGATGGTGACCTCCGCCTCGGCCTTCACGCTGACGCCCTGCGCGAGCAGCGCGTTCACGCACGCCGGGATCTGCGATCCGGAGATGATGAACTTCCCATCGCAGAAGAGCGCGCCGTCGCCGCTGCAGGAAGCGTCGCAGTTCGCGCGGAACTCGTGCTCGCAGTCCTCGAATTCCTCGTTCTGACACGTGGTCTGGCAGTCCATGTTCGCGTCGGCCGTGCACGAGCCTCCGCAGCACTCGATGCAGTGCTGGTAGCAGCCGCCATCCACCGTCACGCACTTGGCGCCGCACTCGCTGTCGCAGTTCGCGTCCCACGTCGCGGCGCACTGGGCGGCGTCGACGGCGCCACGACACTCGTCGTCCCGCGTGGTGGTGCACTCGACGAAGCAGTTGTGGGAGCAGATGACATTGATGCCCCTGTCGCAGTCCGCGCTGCACTGCTCGGTGCAGCTGTCCGTGCAGCCCGCCTCCGCCGAGAGGGTGCACTCCGTCTTGCAGACTTGCACGAGCTTCGTGGCGCACGCGGTCTTGTAGATCCCGAGCTCGCTGCAGCCCGCGGTGCACTCGCCCGTGACGCGCACTTCGCAGTTCGACAGGCCCTCGAAGCGGATGTTGCCGCACTCCGGGACACCCGCGCTCGCCGGGAGAGCGGCCGTGAGACCGACGGTGATGCTCGCCAGCCCGAACCACATGGATCTTCGCATAGGTGCACTCTCCTCCTCGACGGCCGGGAAAATTCGATCCTACACAAGGCGATCGCCGCGAGGAAGCGACATCGCCGCGGCGCACGTTCGCGGCGCACGGGACGCGTTGTTGTGTACGCATGCACGCGTACACGCGTAGCGCATGTGGAGACGTGGAGACGTCGAGACGCGTGTTGAGGGGGATCGACGTGAATGGGGGTCACGGGCGCGGCGCGCTGGAGTCACCTGGCGCGCGTCGCCGTCACCTGGCGCGCGGCGCGCGGGGCTCAATCGGCGGGCCAGGGGTTCGGCGGATCCGCCGGCGTGTAGGGCTGCACGTTCGCCTCCGCCGTGATGAGGTTCTCGATGAACAGATCGACGTAGCGCAGGTCGTCCTCGACGTCGGGGTCCGGATGATCCGCGAGCCACGCCTCGACGTTCGGCCGCAGCGCCTCGAGCGTGCGCCGCGCGGTGCGGGGGTCGGCGTCCGCGGCGAGCTGGGCGGCGAGCTTGAACCCGGCGAAGAGGTTCAACATCACGAAGCCCTTCTCGACGGTGTCGCCGGAGAAATAGCCGGCCTCCGGCGGCGCGTCGGGCGCGCTCGGCGCCTCGATGTCGACCGCCTGCGCGTGCGCCTCGCCCGTCAGCGGGTGCCGCCACGACAGCGCGAGGCTGCCCACGGCGCGCGGGTCCTCGACGCCTTGCTGATCGGGCTTCGGCACGAGCTCGAGCAGGATGGCGCCTCCGCCGCCGCGCCGGCCGGAGCCGACGGGCTCCGCGGCGCTCGTCCGGCCGGCGAGGAAGAGGCTCGGGATGTGCACGGCGCCGCCGCGCTCGCCGCCTTGCCAGCCGTTCGTGCCGTACGCGCCGCGCACGACGTAACCGTCGCCCACGGCGACGTCGAGCTCCACGTCGAGCGCCAGCGGCACGAGGAACGTCTTCACCTCCTCGGCGAAGACCTCCTCCACCGCCTTCGGGTCCTCGAGGAAGTAGAAGTTGCCCGCGCCGACCTCGCTGATCCCGCGCATCGCGTCGACGTCGAACTCGGCCCCGACGCCGATGGCCGTGAGGCCGATCCCCTTCTCCGCGTACCCGGCCGCGAGCGACACGAGCCGCTGAGGCGAGGTGAGCCCGGCCGTGGCCACGCCGTCGGACAGGAAGATCACGCGGTTCTGCCAGGCCGGATCGAGGTGCTGCTCGGCGAGCGCATACGCGGTGAAGAGCCCCTCGTACAGGTTGGTCGACCCCCGCGCGGTCAGGCCCTCGAACGCCTCCGTGAGCGCCTCCCTGTCCGAGCCCTCCGCCTGATCGAGGACGACCTCGGCCGCGTCCGCGTAGCGGACGAGCGAGATCCGGTCGGTCGGCTCGAGGGCGTCGATCATCTCGACGAGCCCCGCCCTGACGTAGGCGATCGGGTCGCCTTCCATCGAGCCGCTCGTGTCGACGGCGATGACGAGGTGCAGCGGCGGCCGCTCGAGCGCGCCGAGATCCACGGGCGAGTTCATCCCGATCTGGATGAGCGTGCAGGGCGAGCCGCTGATCATGTTGCCCATGATCCCGAGCAGCCCGTGCATGCACACGTCCTCGCCGCAGGTCGCGGCCGGGTAATCGAGCTTGTGCTCGGCGAAGAAGCCGACGTCGTCGAGCGTGTCCGGCCCGGGGATCTCGCCGTCCTCGAGGATCTGCCGGAACAGGCCGAAATCCTGCGCGCCCCCCTGGGAGACGCCCACGCTGCCCGGGGGATCCGTGGGCGCGGCGACGCTGCCCCGAGCGTCACCGGAATCGGCGCAGCCGGCCGCGCCGAGCGCGGCGGCGGCGCCGAGCGCGAGGACATCATGGATTCGGAGCTTCATGGCGTGACCTCCTACGGCGCCGCGGTGGCGGCGACCAAGACCGACTCGAGCAGGCGGGGTTGATCGATGGGAGCGGTGAAGCACTCCGCGTCGCGCACGGGCATGTCGTCGGCGCGCACGAGGAAGAGCGCGCCGGCGCCCTCGGCGAGCTCCGCGCTCTCGCCGGGCCGCAGCGAGACGACCCCGGAGACGCCCTCGCCGAGGAGCGACGCCTCGAGCGGCGCGACGAGGCTTCCGCAGGCATCGTGGAACGCGTCGCAGCCCGGGAGCGGCGAGAGATCGGCCGAGAAATCGGCGGCCGGCTGCCGGCCGACCATCGACCAGCGGGCGAGCACGTTGCCTCGCAGCGCGAGCACGGCGTGCGTCGCGCTCTCGATGTGGATGCCGCGCGCGAAGGCGAGCTGGTCCCGCAGGAGCTCCGGGTACCTGCCGCCGTCGATCGCGACGGAGCTCACGCGGAGGACGTCGCCTTCGCTGAACGGGATCGCCTCGGCGGGAGCGCAGAGGAAGAACGTCTCACCGCGCTCGAGCGTGAGGGCATGGCAGCCGTCCGGAGACGACGTCACGCCGGTGAGGACCCCTGCCCCGGGGACGGGGATGGTCCAGTCGAGCCCGCTCCCCGCGGCGTACACGCCGCACGCGCTCACGGGCGAAGGCGTCTCGAGGGGCGGCGCCGGGAACACCGCCGGGTGCTCGGCGAGCTCGAGCCTGGCCCCGGCGCGCTGCAGCGCGATCATCCGATCCGGCTGCGGGTTCTCCGTCGACGTGACGAGCAGCTGCTCCGGAAGCTCCGCGGCGGACCACGCGAGGAGCGTGAGCGGCAGCCCGTCGGCGTCGATCAGGTAGGCATCGCACCCCGCGTTGCCCAGCGGGAGCGCGCGGCCCGGCGCGATGAGCCAGGTCTCGGCGTTCGCGAACAGATCGCGCGAGAGTGCGCTCGTCGGGTCGTCGAGCACGACGCCGCAGTCGACCCGCACCGACTCCCGGAGGCGCCGGACGCGGATGAGCTGCTCGGTCCCGGTCGTGTTGCCGATCACGAGCGACGCGAGCTCCTGCGGCTGCGGCGGTACGCACCCCTCGGCCTCGCCGCACGGAGGCGCGTCGTAGCTCGTGGCCACGCAGGACAGGCTGCCCGCCATCAGCGCCAGGCGGTGGGCGACCGCGCGCGCGGGCGCCGGCCGCGCCATCGCCTCGCCGAGCACGCGGTACGAGGCGAGGAGGACCGGCAGCGCGATGAGGTCCGTCGGGTCGACGGTGATCCGCCACGGGAGCGGCGTGAGCGCCATGAGCCCCTCGACCGCGCGGGCGGCCTCCGGAGCGAGCTTGATGGCCGAGAAGACGACGCCGATGACGACGTGCGCGCCGAGGAATCCACGGCGCGAGGTCACGCGGAGCAGCGAGGCGAGGACCGCGGGCGCGACAAGGAGCCCCGCGAAGTCGCTGAGCTTCCCGGTCAACCAGCCAGGGAATAGGCCGGAGCCCTTGAGGGCGTGATCGTTGAGGACGAGGAGCGCCAGGGCTCCTAACCATAAGGGGTGAAGGAGCATTCGAGTTGAGCGCAGATCTCGAGCCATCGGGAGCTCTCCTTCCGTGCGATCAGAGGCCATCGCGGGCGGCTGAGCAAGCGAGCGGGGCGCTCGCCGAGGTCCGGCCCCAAGCAAGCGCCATACCCTGAACAAACAAACATCAATTCAACCAATTACAAAGCAACGCGGCCGCGCGCCCCTGACGCCGGTGTCAGGCGTCAGGGCTGCGGCGGGCCCTGGTTCGCGTGTCCGCGGCGCCCGAGCGCGCGGCCGCTCCCGAGCGCCGGATCGACCGGCGGAGCATCGCCCGCCGACGAGGGGGCGTGATGGCGGTGCTCGAAGGGCGGAGGGTGCATGACGGCGCGCCGGACGAGCGTCCGGAGGGGTGATCCGCGCCCTGCGTCAGGGCTTGAGGACGACCTTGACGCAGTCGTCGAGCTTCTTGTTGAAGATCTCGTAGCCGTGCGGGGCGCGCGAGAGCGGCAGGCGGTGGGTGATGATGTCGTCCGCCCGGAGGTGACCGTCCTCGATGTGCTTGAGGATCCGGTCGATGAAGTTGTGCGCCGGCGCCTGGCCGGCCTGGAGCCTCAGGCCCTTGTCGAAGACCTGGCCCAGCGGGAAGTTGTCGTAGGACACGCCGTAGACCCCCACGACCGGCACGACCCCGCCACGGCGCACGGCGCTCAGGGCGAGCCGGAGGGCCGATATCGTCCCGACCTGGCCGTGAAGGGCGCTGGAGGCCTTCTCGAGGAGGCCGCGGTGCGCTTCCATCCCGACCGCGTCGACGCACACGTCCGCGCCGCGCCCGCCCGTCATCGCGCGGATCGCCTCGACGGCGTCGACCTTGTCTGCGTTGACGGTCTCGGCCTTGGCGACCTCGCGGGCGGTCTTCAGGCGGTACTCTTCCCGATCGACGCCGATGACGCGCGCAGCGCCGCGGAGCCAGGCGCACTTCATGGTCGCGAGGCCGACAGGCCCGCATCCGAACACGGCGACCGTCTCTCCACCCTTGAGCTCGGCCCACTCGATCGCCGTCCACCCGGTGGGGAGGATGTCGGTCGTGAAGAGGACCTGCTCGTCGGTGAGGCGCTCAGGCACCCTCCGTGGCCCGAAGTCGGCGTAAGGGACGCGCACGTACTCGGCCTGACCTCCGTTGTAACCGCCGTAGAGGTCCGTGTACCCGAAGAGGGCGCCGCCCTTGCCCTCGAGCGTGCCGCCCTCGGGGCCGTAGTGCTTGGGATTGGAGCTCTCGCAATGGCCGGGCAGCTCCGCATGACAGAAGAAGCAACGCCCGCACGCGATGGGGAACGGGACAACGACCCTGTCGCCCTTCCGCAGCTTCGTGACCTGCGGGCCGATCTCCTCGACGACGCCCATGAACTCATGGCCGAGCACCATGGGCTTCGCCTGGGGGAAGAAGCCATTGTAGATGTGCAGATCCGAGCCGCAGATCGCGGTCGCCGTGACGCGCACGATGACGTCGGTGGGCTCTTCGATCCGGGGATCCGGGACGTCCTCGACGCGGACGTCCGAAGGTTTGTGGAAAACCAGGGCCTTCACGGTGCCTCCTTTCGGGTGACACATCGGTACGGGCGCTCGGCGGCTCTACCGGCCGGGCCGGCGCACGACAGCTGAACCACAGCGCTGGCTCGCATAAAGCGAGCCACGGAGCAGCGGCGCGCCCGCTGACGGGAGCCCTGTCGGCCACGACGAACGCGAGTGGGGTGCCCTGCCCCACCGTGGCGGTCTGTCTCGACGCCGGGGAGCGACCGCGACGACCACGGGCCGAGCGCGGCCGGCGCCCCCGCCGAGCGCGGGCCGCCGCTCCTCCGCGACCCCGCTGGCACCCCCGCCCGCGCCGAGGTCTACTCCCCTCCGATGCTCCCCTCGTCCCCCGAGCCGCTCCTCGGCGCGAGCTTCGTCCGCGAGCTCGAGGTGCTCCAGCGGCGGCTCGAGATCCGCGCCCGCTCCGGCGGCGCCGGCGAGCACCTCGCGCGGCGCCGCGGCGGCTCGGCCGAGTTCAAGGAGCACCGGGCGTACGCGCCCGGCGACGACATGCGGCGCATCGACTGGGCCGCGTACGCCCGCACCGGGGAGCCGGTGCTCAAGCTGTTCCGCGCCGAGGAGGACGTCATCGCCCGCATCGTGTGCGACGCGTCGGCGTCCCTCGACTTCGGGGAGCCCACGAAGCTCGAGGCGGCCCGCCGGCTCGCGGCGGCGATCGGGTACATGTCGCTCGCGCGCTCCGAGCGCGCGCAGCTCTTCGTGGCGGGCGACGGCATCGCCCGCGAGCACGCGCCGGTGCGCGGGCGCGCGGGGCTCGCCGCGCTCCTCCGCGCCCTCGACGGCGTGAGGGCCTCCGGCGGGACGCACCTCGCGCGCGCCATCGACGCCGTCGTGCGGCAGAGCGCGCGGCCAGGCCTCCTCTGCGTCGTCTCCGACTTCTTCGATCCCGGCCCGGTCACCGCCGCGCTCGGGCGCGCGGCGCAGGCCGGCCACGACGTCGCGGCCCTCCAGGTCGTCGCCGCCGACGAGATCGAGCCGAGCTTCGAGGGCGACCTGACGCTCGAGGACGCCGAGACCGGGGCGCTCGTCGACGTGACGCTGGACGCCGCGGCCCTCGCCGCCTACGCGGCCCGCTTCGCCGGTCTGTGTGAGGCGCTGCGCGCGTTCGCCCGCCGCCACGGGGCGACGTACGTGCGAGCGCGGAGCGACGAGCCGCTCGAGGGCGCCGTCCGCCGCTTCGTCGCGAGGAGCGTCGACTGACGTGGCCGCCCCGCTCGCACAGGCCTCCGCGGGCGCCCCGCTCGCGCTGCTCTCGCCCGGCGGCCTGTGGCTGCTCGCGCTGCTCGGCCCGCTCGTCCTGCTCTACATCCTCAAGATCAAGCGGAGCCGCCGGCGCGTCCCCTCGACGTGGCTCTGGGCCGCCGCGCAGCGCGATCTCATGGCGCGCGCGCCCTTCAGGAAGCTCATCGCCCAGCTGCCGCTCGTGCTGCAGGCGCTCGCGCTCGCGCTCCTCGCGCTCGCCCTCGCCCGCCCCGCGTCGCGCGGGCGCGAGCTCACGGGCGATCACGTGGCGATCGTCCTCGACACGAGCGCCTCGATGTCCGCGGCCGCTCGAGGGCCGGCCGGCGAGGCGACGACGCGCGTCGAGCTCGCGAAGCAGCTCGCCAGGGACCTCCTCTCCGGCCTCGCCCCGGGCAGCGACGCGCTGATCGTCGAGGCGGGGCGCGACGCGCGCCTCGTCGCGGCGCTCGATCGCGATCTCGTCCGGCTCAAGGCGGCGATCGACCCCATCGCGGCGCGCGACGTCGAGGGCGACCTCGAGGCCGCGGTGGCGCTCGGGATCGACCGGCTCCGCCAGCTCGGCGGCGCCCGCCGGGTCGTCGCGATCACCGACGGCAACCTCGCCCGCCCCGCCTCGCTGCGCGGCGTGTCGCTGCCGGTGGAGGTCATCACGGTCGGTGATCCGGTCGACAACGCCGCCATCGTCCGCGTCGACGTGCGCTCCGGGAGCGCGGCGGTTGACGTGAGCGGCGCGAGCGGCGCGGACGGCGAGCGATCGGAGCAGCGCGAGGAGGTGCAGGCCTTCCTCGTGGTCGCGAACTTCGGGGCGCAGCCGCGCGATGTGTACGTGACGATGCGGCAGGACAACGCGTCGGACGTGCTCGGCTCGCGGCGCGTGCTGGTCAAGCCGGGCGAGCGCCTCCCTGTCGTGCTCACGTTCCGCCCGTCGCCCGGCGACCACCGCAAGGGGCTCGTCTTCGAGCTCTCGCCGCGCGACGCGATGCCGCTCGACGACGTCGCCTACGGGCGCGTGCCGGCCGGCGGCAAGCTCCCGGTGTTCCTCGCGTCGGCCGGCAAGGGCCAGGGCGGCGACGCCCAGGGCGCGCAGCCGGGAGCGCCCTCGGGAGGCTCCGTCTGGATCGAGCGGGCGCTCGCGTCCGATCCGATGACCTCGGTGACCTCGGGCGTGCTCGCGGATCTGCTCGCGAAGTCCGGGCTCGATCCCGACACGTTCGTGGTGATCGACGGCGCGTGCCCGCCCGATCCTCCGGGGGGCGATCTGCTGATCGTGAACCCGCCGCCAGGGCGCTGCGCCGGCACGCTCGTCGGGCAGGCGCTCGATCGCCCCACGATCACGTCGTGGGACACGGCGGATCCGCGGCTGCGCTTCCTGACGCTGGACGGCGTGAACCTCCGCGTGGCCTCGTCCCTCAAGCCGGAGGCGGCGACGCAGGAGCTGATCCGCGCCCAGGAGGGCGCGATCGCGACCGACATCTCCACCGCCTCGCGGACCGGCACGCTGCTCGGCTTCGACGTGGGCGAGAGCGACTGGCCGCTCAAGGCGTCGTTCGTGCTCTTCATGCGCAACCTGCTCGAGCAGGCGCGAGCCCACCGCGCCCACGGCATCACAGGCCCCGCGCGCACCGGCGAGCCGCTGCGCGTGAGCGTCCCCGCGACCGCGCGGGACCTCCAGGCCATCGGCCCTGCGGGCGAGCGGCTCGAGGTCGCGCAGCGCGCCGGCGTCGCGGTGATCGCGGAGACGCCCCGCGCCGGGTTCTACCGCCTCGCCTGGCAGGGACCGCAGGCCGGGTCCGTCGTCGTGCCGGCGAACCTCACGAGCGTCGCCGAGAGCGACCTCACGACGAGGCCGCTCCTCGCGGAGGGAGGCGGCGAGGTCGCCGTCTCCAGCGCGGCGGGACAGCCGGACGCCCACGTCGAGTGGACGTGGCTGCTCGCGCTCGCGGCGCTCGGCTTCGTGGTCTTCGACGTCTGGTATTTCACGCGCGTGCCGATGCGGTCGTGAGCACGCTGCGTGCAGGAGCGCAGTGTGCTCGGCGAGTTCGCCGATGCAGGCGAATCCCTGCTTGAGGTGCGGGACTCATCCCCGGACGACGAACCACACCCTGCTCTGGACAACCACCCTCACAGCAAACCCGTGAGGCTCCCCTCGGGTGGACTCTCGTATCCACGGCGTTGAAGGTTCCTGGTAATCTCGATGAGCTTGGCTCCTGTCCTTTTCCACCGGCGGGCGTCGCCCGCGGGCGCATCCCCCGGAGGACCCATGGTTACCCAGCGCCACCCGTGCCGTTCCGGTCGCGGATTCCCCACCGGACCTCAGCACCCGCCCCCTTCGCCGCGGGCCGCGCACACCGGCCCGGGTGCGTGGCGTCTCGGCAGCGCGGCGTTGCTCCTCGCGCTGCTCGCGGCGGCATGCGCCGGGGGCGAGATCGGGGGTGGCGCGAGCGGCGCCGGCGGCGGCACGGGCGGCACGCGCAACCCGATCTGCGAGGTGGGCACGAGCGCCGGCGAGGTGCAGGCGCCCGAGCACCGGATGGTCCTGCCCGGGCAGACGAGCTGGTACGCGTCGCCGGTGGTGATGGACCTCGACGGCGACGGTCGGAACGAGCTCATCGCCGCTTACTATGCGCTCTTCGTCTTCGACTCGAACGGGAAGGAGATCGATCGCGCCGAGGCCGGCGAGGACCGGGTTTACGCGCCGCACGTGGTCGCCGACCTCGAGGGCGATGGCGCGATCGACATCGTTTATGGCAACGGTCATCAGGTCTTCGCATTCGAATGGAACGACGCGCTCGCGCCGAAAGCCGGGTGGCCGGTGGACACCACCACGGCCGGCAGCGCCCCCGAGGTGCGCGGGCTCGCCGCGGCGGATCTCGACGGCGACGGCACCATCGAGGTGGTGGCGACGACGACCCAGACCGCGACCACCGAGGACGGCGGCGCGCAGGTCTTCGTCTTCAGCGCGGATGGATCGCTCTATCAACCCGCACCCGCGGATACCGCCTTCGCGGCCTGGCCTCGGTACAACAGCCAGAGCGGCCCGGGGAACGACGCCGATCGCAACGGCATGGGGCACTCGGGGTTCGGGTGTTATGGGCTCAACGTTGGCATCGGCAATATCGACGACGACCCGGAGCTCGAGATCCTGGCCACCTACGACAACCACCACATCCAGGCGTTCAACCACGACGGCGTGGCGATCGACGCCGCGCCGTATTTCAAGAATCGCGACGAGGCGTTCACCGACCAGCCGCTGACCTGGGGCCAGTTCATCCGGTGGGCGGACCCGAAGGTGGAGGGCGACCACTATCATTTCCATACCGGGACGTGGCCGCACCCGAGCTCCGCCGAGTGGCTGCAGTGGACCGCGTCGCCGCCGAACGTGGTCGATCTCGACGGGGACGGGCGGAACGAGGTCGTCGGCGTACCGAACGTCGAGATGCACGAGCCTTACGAGACGCAGGCGTATGCGGTGATGGTGCTCGAGGGCGCGCACGGCGACGGCAGCCGTTCGGCGATGCGCAAGCCCGGGTGGGAGACGCTCCCGCGCGGCGAGAGGCCGCTCGAAATCGACGGTTATTACCCGCCGCACGGCGTGCCCTCGCCGACGACGGTGAACCTCCAGGGGGACGCGCGGCCCGAGATCATCGTCCCGATGAACGACGGCTATCTCTATGCGTTCGGCCCCGATGCGTCGCTCCTGTGGCGATACAACTACATGCACGGCAAATCGATCATGTTCGCGACCGAGGCCACCGTGGCCGACCTGAATCAGGATGGATCACCCGAGGTCCTGCTGGCGACCTACGGCGCTCCCGACGTGCTCGACTCCGGCAACCTCGTGATCCTCGGCGCGAACGGCGCGGTCCTGCACGACGTGCCCCTGCCGAACCCCGGCAGCAACGGCAACGGCAACGGCGCGCCCGCCGCGCCGGCGGTGGGTGATCTCGACGGAGATGGCCAGCTCGAGGTCTTCGTGCAGACCTTCGAGCACGGGATGGATGTCTTCACGATCCCGGGATCGGCGGCCAATTGCATGCTCTGGCCCACCTCGCGAGGTGGCCCGCTGCGCACGGGTCAGCCCTCGCGGTGACCGCGCTCGCATGGCGTACGCCGGCCGATTCAGGGGGATCGCTCAAGGGCAGGCCGTCTGCTCGCCGTGAGGCCGGCCCCGGTGCACCCGGCGGCGCGACGACCACCGGCGGCTCGGCCGGCTCCGCTCCTCCACCCACCAGGATACGCGCGGCGTCGCGCCATTGCCCTCAGGCACACAGGGCTCCTCGCGAGGAAGCCACTCCCCCTGGAGCGACACGCCGCGCACGTCCTCCAGGACGCCCCGCGCCCTTAGCCACGCCGCGAGCGCCTCGCCGAGCTCGCGCATGCTCGACCAGCGCGAGGACGGCTCCTTCCGCAGCCCGCGCTCCACGATCGCCCAGAGCTCCGCGTCGAGGCCGCACGTGTCGACGAGCGACGGCACCGCGTCCTGCAGCACCGCCCGCAGGCCGTCCAGCGCGTTCCTTGACGAGAACGGAGGCCGGCCCGACAGGAGCTCGTACAGCATCGCGCAGAGCGCCCAGACATCGGCGCGGCGATCGATGTCTGGGACGGCGAGCACTTGCTCCGGCGGCATGTAATCGGGGGTGCCGAAGACCTCGAAGCTCGACGACGCCTGGCTCGCCTCGCGCTCGGAGACGATCTTCGCGACGCCGAAATCGACAATCTTCGGCTGGAGCCGGCCGCCGCCGCGGCGCACCAGCATCACGTTGTCCGGCTTGAGGTCGCGGTGGACGACCCCCTTCTCGTGCACCGCGTGCATCGCGCCCGCGACCGGGAGGAGCAGCGCGATCGCCCGCTCCGGCGTCATCGCCGCCTCGCGCGAGAGCGCGCTCCTCAGCGACTCGCCCTCGATGAGCTCCATCACCAGGTAGGGGTCCCCCGCCGCGGTCTCGCCGAGATCGAAGATCCGGACGACCTCCGCGTGGTTCAGCCGGCCGGCGGCGCGCGCCTCGCGGACGAAGTACTCCGCGAGCTCCGGCGACCGGAGCTCGGGCCGCATCAGCTTGATCGCGACCTCCGACCCGAGCGCCACGTGCGTCGCGAGCCAGACCGTGCCCATCGCCCCCTCGCCGATCCTGCGGACCAGGCGGTACTTGCCCGCGATGAGATCCCCCTCCTGGTCGTGCACGCTGCCCGCGGGCTCGCCGAGGCCCTCGTCGAGATCCCACGCGCCGCCGCCCGTGCCGTTCCAGGTGTCCGTGGTCTCGATGCGCGACATGCTCTCTCCTGCCCCGGCTGCGCGGCCTCGCCACGCCCATGACCCGCGCTCAAGCAGACTGCGTGCCATCTCTGACAAACATGGAAAGGTGCTCCGATGCGCCGGAGCGCCCCATGAAACCCCCTCGACACCGACAGAGACGCCCCACGGCGTCGCCGATGGGGCACTCGGCCACACCCGCCGAAGCGGCGTCCCCGGGCCCGCGCAAAGATGATTTACTGCGGCTCCCCCGCATGCGGACCGAACGGAGGCCTCCCTGATCCCGGCGGCCGCGCTGCGCGCCTTCCCCTACGCCGCCACGCTCGCCGGCGCGCTCGTCTTCGCGGCGCTGCTGCGCCTCGCCCTCCGGCGCGGCGCGCTCCGCCGCCCGATCCTGCTCGGCTGGATGGTGGCAGGCGCGCTGCCGGCGCTCTACGTGGGCCTCGTCTGGTGCGGCCTGCTCCCGGACGCCTATCTCCGGCTCGCGCGGCCCTGGGGCGCCCTGCTCGCGCTGGGCGCCACGTCGTTCATCGCGCTCCGGTACCTCGCGCTCGCGCTCGCCTCGGCGCACGCCCGCCGGCAGGGGGCGTGGCGCTCGCGGCTCGGCGACTTCCTCGCCCCCTTCGCCGCGTTCGCCGCGGCCATGGCCGTGGCCGGGCCAGAGCTTGGCCGGCCACTCGACCGGCTCACCGTCTTTGTCGCAATCGATCGCAGCCGCTCGATCGACCTCGTACCGAGCGCCGACCGGCGCGTCGCGCAGGAGCTCTCCGTCGCCGAGCTCGGCATGCGCGAGGACGATCGGATCGCCACCATCGCGTTCGCCGCGGGCGCGGCGACCGAGGATCCGCCGCGCCCGCGCTCGCAGCTCGCGGCCCCGCAGCGGGTCGCGCTCGGTCGCGACGGGACGGACCTCGCCGCCGGCCTCCGGCGCGCGCTCGCCGAGGTGCCGCCGGACTCCGCGGCGCGCGTCGTGCTGCTCAGCGACGGCGTCGCGACCCGCGGCGACACGATGGCCGCGGCCGCCGCCGCCGTCGCCGCCGGCCTCCCTGTCGACGTGATCCCGCTGGAGCAGCGGCTCGTCCCCGACGTCCGCGTGGTCGCCCTCCGCGCGCCCGCGCGGGCCGACGAGGGGGAGGCGCTCGATCTGCGGCTCGTCACCTCGTCGCCGTCGCCGGCCGAGGTCGAGATCCGCCTCCGCCGCGACGGCGAGCTCATCGCCCGCACCGAGGCCTCGATCGCCGCGGGGGAAGACGTGCTGCGCATCCGGGAGAAGGCGCCGGGGCCCGGGCTGCACCGCTACGACGTCGAGATCACCGCGAAGGATCCGAGGCTCGACGAGGCCGCCGAGGACAACGCGGCGAGCGCCTTCCTGCGCGTCCGCGGGGCCGCCGCGGCCCTCGTGCTGGAGGGCGACGCCGGGCAGGGCGCGTTCATCGCGCGGGCGCTCGCGGACGGCGCGTTCCGCGTGGACGAGGGCGGCCTGAGCCGCGTCCCCGCCGATCTCGGCGAGCTCGCCGGCTACGACGTCGTGGTGCTGAGCGACATCCGCGCGTCGGATCTATCGCCGGGGCAGATCGACGCGCTCGCGAGCTACGTCCGCGATCTCGGCGGCGGGCTCATCCTGATGGGCGGCGATCGGAGCATGGGGCCGGGCGGCTACGCGCGGACGCCGCTCGAGGAGATCTCGCCCGTCGCGTTCGACCTGAAGCAGGAGCGGCGGCGGGCGAGCCTGGCCGAGGTGATCGGCATCGACATCTCCGGGTCGATGGCGGCGACCGCCGGCGCCCACACGAAGCTCGAGCTCGCCAACGAGGCCGCCGCCCGGTCGGCCTCGCTGCTCGGCCCGGGAGATCGGCTCGGCGTCGCGCACGTCGACACGGCGGTGCGGTGGAGCGTGCCGCTCGGGCCGGTCGCCGACGGCGCCGCGATCGAGAAGGCGATCCGCGCGGTGGGCCCGGGCGGCGGCGGCATCTACGTCGACATCACCCTCGAGGCGGCCTACCAGGCGCTCGACCGGGACACCTCGAGCCTGAAGCACGTGCTGCTCTTCGCCGACGGGTCGGACGCGGAGAACATGGGGCCGTGCCGCGCGATGGTGGAGGCGGCGATGCGCCGCGGGACGACGACGAGCGTCGTGGCGCTGGGCCAGGGCAGCGACGTGCCGGAGCTCGAGGCGCTGTCGCGCATCGGCGGCGGCCGCTTCTACCTCGTCGAGGACGCCACGCGGCTGCCCGCGGTGTTCACGCAGGAGACCATCATGGCGGCGAAGAGCGCGATCGTGGAGGAGCCGTTCCACGTCGCGCTGGGCGCGCCGTCGTCGATCACCGCCGGCGTGCCGTTCGGCGAGGCGCCGCCGCTCGGGGGCTACGTGGTGACGGTCCCGAAGAGCCGGTCCACGGTGCTGCTGTCCGGGCCGGAGGGCGATCCGGTGCTCGCCGTGTGGTCGGCGGGGCTCGGCCGGGCCGCCGCGTTCACGAGCGACCTCAAGGGCCGCTGGGGCGCCGCGTGGACGCGCTGGCCCGGCGCCGCGCGGATGATCGCGCAGGCCGCGCGCGACGTGACGCGCAAGGAGGAGGATCCGCGCGTGCGCCTGGAAGCGGACGCGTCGGGCGGCGAGCTGTCGGTGCGGGCGAGCGTGATCGGCGACGACGGGCGTGCGCAGTCGTTCCGCCGGCTGGTCGTGCACGTCGCGGGGCCCGACGGCTTCTCGCGAGAGCTGCCGCTCGAGGCGACGGGCGCGGGCGCGTACACGGCGAAGCTGCCGCTGTCGCGGCCGGGGACGTACGTGGCGGTGGCCCGGGACGAGCTCACGGGGGAGGCGGTCGGGACCACGGGGGCGGCGATGACCGCCGGCGAGGAGCTGCGCCCGACGGGCAGCGATCTGTCGCTGCTCCGGCGGATCGCGGAGTTCACCGGGGGCAAGCGGCGCGACACGCTCGCGGGCATCTTCGAGGACCGGGCGTCGAAGCGCTTCGCGTACCGGGACGCGACGCCGAGCCTGGTGTTCTTCGCCGCGCTCGCGCTGCTGCTCGCGGTGGCGGCGCGGCGGCTCGCGCTGCCGGAGGCCGCGGCGGCGTGGATCGCGCGGGCGGGAGAGCGGCTCCGCGCGGCGCGGTGGGGAGCCGCCGCGGAGCCGGCGGCCGCGGGCGCGACCGTGGGGGCGCTGCTGTCGGCGCGGGAGCGGGGGCGCGAGCGGCGCGAGGGCGCGCAGGCGAGCCCGGCGCCGAGCGCCGGTGAGCGCGGCGAGGCCGCACAGGCGGGGACGATGCGAGGGAGGACAGCGCCGCCGGCGGGGACGCCGGGACCTCAACCTGGGTCGGCAGCGTCGTGGCCTCAGCCTGGTTCGTGGCCTCAACCTGGGTCGGCGGCCGGGCCTCAACCTGGGTCGGCGGCGGGGCCTCAACCCGCGTCCCCGGGGGGCGGACACGCAACGGGCGCGGGCGGCGCGGCGCCGGAGGGACGACCGCTCACGGCGGCGGAGAAGATCTTGGCGCGGCGTCGTGGGCGGAGGTGACGCGACAGAGCGCGGCCGTGCCGCGCACGTCTGCGAGATGCCGCGCGCACCTGGGTGTAGCCTCGTTTCCGTGCCGAAAACACCGGGGCACGCCGTTCGTGTTCTGGCAGCGACGGTCTTGCTCGTCCCTGCTTTTGGCTCCGGCGTGCTCGTCGGCAGATCGCTCCTGGATCGGAGGCCGCCGGCGAAGGAGAAGAGCGCGGAGCCTGCTTCGGATCCCTGGATGCGGATAGACCGGAGAGAGCTCGCTGCATGTCGAGAACAGCTGGCAGCCCGTCCGGAGCCGCGCTCGACGGCTCCGGCAGCCGAGGTGCCTCCGGGGGAAGGACGACAAGACGCTCCCGAAAGAGCAGCCACCGTCGATGAGCTCGAGGTGGAGCTGAAGCGATGCAGGAAGAGCGAAATCCTGGTCAACGCCGAGATTTGCAGCGCCGCGGCTCGTCAGTTCAGCGCGTTGATGGCGTTGCCGAAGGATGGGTTGATATGCGGGCCGAAGTCCAGGTCTGCCGATCTCATCGAGCAGAACTTCGATAGCTGCGCGGCGCTCTCGGACATTCCCGCGGATTTTCGCTCGGGCGACCTCACGAAGGAAGAGTCGAGCCTCGTCGAGGAAGCGATCCGGGTTCGTGAGACGCTCACGGAAGAAGAGCTGCTCCGCAGCCTGAAGGAGTTCGTCTGGACGTGCACGGAGACGCCCCCGAAGCTCCCACCGATGATGAAGCAGGCGCCGAAGCCTTAGGAGGTCGACACATGAGCAAACGCCCCGAGAGCGCCGGCCTCATGGTTCATCTCCTCATCGCGGTGGCCGTGCTCGGCGTCGTCTTTGGGGGTGGCGTGGTGGTCGGCTGGGCGACGCGGGAGCGAAGACCTCCGGCCATCGGAAAGAGCGCGGCGTCCATCCCTGATGCGGAGGTGAAGCGGGAGCTCGCTGCGTGCCGGCGCGCGGTGAAAGCGCGCGCGAAAGCCACAGCCATCCCGCCGGCCACGGCGACGTCTCCCCCGGGAGAAACGGACGACGCCGGGGTGGAGAAAGCCACCGCCAAGGTCGAGGCACTGCAAAAAGAGGTGGAAGAATGCAGAGCACGAGAGACCTTGGCCAATGCCTACGTTTGCGGCACCATTACAAATCACAGAAACCTGCTGTTCGTCTTGACATACAGCGCGCCATGCGTGGACGAGGCGAGAGTTGGAGAGTTTCTCGTCAGCAGCCTCGAAAAGTGCACAAACTTCGATGACTTTCCAGCGCATTTAGACGAAGACAAGCTAACACAAGAAGAAAAATTCATAATCTCGCAGTCACAGCAAAACCGCGCACTCAGGACAAAGAGTGATTTGACCCGCGGCGTACAAGAGACACTCCGCAGGTGCCACAAGAGATTCGGACTGTCTTCCGAATGAACGAACGCGTTCATAACGTCATCTCCCAGACCGTCTGGGCGGGTGGAGCTTCGATAGGCGATAGGTGAACGGACCAGGTCGAAGGAGGACCAAGATGTTTGCGTGTCGCACGCGTGGTCGCTCCTCCCATCGTCCAGCTTATCGAGCGCGAAGGTCAAGGCGCCCCAGAGCCGCCACCGAACGGGTATCGAACCTCCGGAGAACTCGATGGGTGAGCGGAGCTATAATCCCATCGAGACTTTCCTTGGCGGCCATTACCGTGTTCCAGGTGAACCACGGGATCTCGCTCGGGCGCCTGAACCCGAGCTGCCGGCGCCACGCGAAGCCCGCGGGTGAGGTTGACGTCACTGACGGGCCATGCGATTTTCGCGAGTGTCGCGCAGGCCTCGCCTCGTGAGCTCTCGCCGGGGGCTCGACCCGCTCGTGAAGGCGGAGGGCGAGCGCGCGCTGAACGTCGGCGTGAAGGCGCTGCGGAGCGTGCTCGGGGCCGCGGAGGCTGCCGGGATCGACGGGGGCTCGCTCGCCCGAGCGCACGGGCTCACGCCGGAGGAGCTGCGCAACCCCGACTTCCGGCTCTCCTACCGCCGGTGGATCGCGCTCTGGGACGATGTCGTCGAGAGGGCCGGCGATCCGGGCGTCGGGCTCCGCGCGGCGGAGGCGCTCTCGATCGGCCACTGGGATGTGATGGACTACGTCGTCGCGTCGAGCGACACGGTGGGCGACGCATTCCAGAGGTTCTCGCGGCACTTCGCCGTCATCAGCACGGCCGTGCGCCATGTCCTTCACGTCGATCGCACGGAGGCCCGGCTCGTCCGGGAGCACGCCCCCGGCGCGACCCCGCACCGGGTCGCGACCGAGTTCGGCTTCGCGAACATCGTCCTTCGCTTCCGCGCGCTCGCCGCCACGCCGCTATCGCCTTCCTCGGTCCAGTTCCGCCACCCCCGCTGCGCAGAGATCGAGGCGTACACCAGGATCTTCGCTTGCCCGGTTCGATTTCGAGCGCCCTGCGACGCGATCGTCCTCCCGCGCGCGGCGCTCGCGACGCCGATGAAAGGGGCCGCCCCCGAGCTCTGTGCCGTCCTCGAGCGCCACGCCGCCCTGCTCGTGCAAAAGCTCCCGCCCGCCCACGCGAGCCTCGTGGAGCGCGCGCGGCACGCGCTCGCCCTCGAGCTGCACGGCGGCGCTCCCAAGCTGGCGACGGTGGCGAAGCGGCTCGGGCTGAGCGCGCGCACGCTGCAACGACGCCTCTCGGAGGACGGCTTTCCCTTCCGAGCGCTCGTCGAGAAGACCCGCGAAGAGCTCGCGCTGCGCTACCTGGAGGATCCCGCCCTCGGGCTCGCGGAGATCGGCTCGCTGGTGGGCTTCTCCGATGTGAGCGCGTTCTACAAGGCCTTCCGGCGGTGGACGGGGAGCACGCCGGGCCAGCTCCGCGAGCGCTCCGTGGCGTAGCCGAAGGCACCGCCGGACAATCGATTGGCGTGGCGGCACAATGCCGGGGGCGGCCCGGGTTCGTACGCTTCGTTCATGCGCTTGTTCGCCCGCCGCTGTTGTCTGACGTGCGTCGTGCTCGCCTCGGGCTGCCTGGATCCGGACGCGCCTGGAAACCTCGCCCCGAGGACGGTCGCGGAGGACGGCACGCTGCCTCGCTTCACCCTCCGCGACGGCGCCCTCATTCACCTTCGCACGCAAGGGGACCCGAGGAACCCCACCCTCATCACGCTGCACGGCGGCCCCGGCGGCGACATGCGCGGCATGCTCGGCCTCGGCGCGCTCTCCGAGCGGTACTTCGTCGTCCACTGGGATCAGCGAGGCACCGGCCTCTCGGAGCGCGTCCCTTCATCGGACTTCACCGCCGAGACGTACGCGGCGGATCTCCACGAGCTCGTCCAGCACTTCTCCCCCGACGCGCCGGTCACGCTGTTCGGGCATTCGTGGGGCGCCATGTACGCGGCCCTCTACATCCAGAGGCACCCCGACCGCGTCGGAGAGGCCGTCCTCAGCGAGCCGGGCTTCCTGAACGCGGCGATCGCGAACGAGACCGAGCTCTTCACGTTCGGCCTCACCGCCGAGGGGCTGAACGATCTCGGCTGGTCGGAGTGGGCCATGAGCCCCGACGGAGACGCGCGCGCAGACTTCCTCCTCTCGCTGGGACAGGGCTGGTCGCAGCCAGGGTATTACGAAGACCCGGACGACCCCGACAACTTCAAGGCCTTCCGCCTGGGCGCGCGCGCGATGCGGGACCTGCAGCGCTCGGCGAAGACGGACGGAGAGTGGGACTTCGATTTCTCTTCCGGCCTCGATCGCTTCTGCAAGCCGGTGACCCTGATCGGAACGACGATCAACACCGTCATCGGGTTCGAGCAACAAGAGCGCCGCCACGCCCCTCTTTTTTGCGACGTCGAGCTCGTCCGCATCGAAGGCGAAGACCACGGCTGGGTGAACAAGCACCCCGATCGTGTCATGGAGGTCCTGCGCGCCCATCTCGGCGCATACGAGGGGGCGCGATGAGGGCCGTCGCCCTCGCCGCGGCGGTGGCCACGACGGCGGTCTCCGCTGTCGCGTCGGCCGCGCCCATCAGCGGGTATCAAGGGGAGCAAGAGAACGCGACGCACGTCAATCTCGGATGGAACTCCGCGCCCGCTCTGGAGCTCGCCTACGGGCGGGCGATCCCGGTGGAACGGCTCGTGCGCCGCCTCGACCTCGAGATCGGGCTGACGCTGCCGGTCTTCCTCGTGCCAGCGCTCGACTCCTTCCGCCTGGAGCCGGCGGCGCGCGCGACGCTCTTGCAGCACGGCGGCTGGGGGCTCGCGGGGCGCCTGGGGCTGCCGGTGCAGACGGGCGACAACCAGACGTTTCGGTTCGTGAGCGTGGGCGCGCACCCCGGGCTCGCAGGCGGGTATTTCCAGCGCGGCTGGTTCATCGCGCTGGAGGTGGAGTACACGGCGATCCTGAGCACGTACATCGCGGCGAGCGATCGCGCGCGCGCAACCTACGAGGGCATTCGCGACGGCTTTTATGCGCCCACGGGGGGCTACCTCGACGCGAGCCTCGCGTTCGGGTTGTCGATCGGCTCGAGCGTCGAGCTCGGGCTGCGCGCGGGCTATCGCTCCACCCACGGCCTCGAGCCGCCCCCGCTCGTCCCCTTCCGCGCCGAACTGGGCGTGTCCTACGCGTTCGGAGCGTCGGCGGCGCCCCGAGAGATCACGCAGTAGCGTGGCGCACGGGCGGCCCTCCCCCGCTCGCCTGTGACATGGATTCTCGGCCATCGCGAGGCGGTGGCGTGGACGGGAGGGCAAGTGCTCGGCACCACGCTTGTTTTTGTCGCCGCGATCGCTGGCCTGCGGTGGGGCGCGACCTCACTCGATGCGGGCGAACGTGGGCGCGCGGAGTGGCCTAACGTTTGACATGAGCGGTGACTTGACGGCGCAGCCGGCAGGACATCCGCTCGATGGAAGGGTCAGGCGTTTGCTTCATAGGAGAGCGATTTCTTCGTGTAGATGCTGCTCCAACAGCTTATAGGGAAGCGCAACCTTTCCTGGGTTTGACGGTTCAAGAAGCCTCGCAGCACTGCGCAAATACTCGGGCTCCCAGACTCCTCCTTCTTTGAGGAGCGGCCAGTTTGCAACAGCGATATCGCCACCCTCGACGATGGTCAGGTGCCCTCGCCAATGGTCTTGGTAGTAGCGGTCGGAGTGAGTCAGGTAGCGAACAAAGACTATCGCCCTCTCTCCGTCCTTAAGGGTCACTTGGCCCCAATGACCCGGTGAACCGACAAATTCCAACAGGCCGTCACCATAGCGCTTTGGGCCCTCGAACCGTCTCGAGAAAACCTTCTCGACGAAGCCTGTGTACTGCTGAGCGCCGCATACCTGAACTCGCATCAACAGCGCGTCGTACTGGCGAATCTTCTCACGAAATAGAACATTGTCGCATTGTTTCGTCATGTCGAAACACCCAACGTCGCAATCAGCCGTGATGCGCGACAAGTCTACGCAATTTCACATGTAGGCCGCGAACCGTGGCGCCCCATCTCCATATTCCCGAGGACAAGTCGCGGCCCATCAGGGCGATTCCGGCTGCGCTGGCGAGCTCTTGCTGCGTCATGCCGCGCTACGCCGGGTGCCCGGGCAGGAGCCCGATGCGCTGCCGCACCTGCGCGATGCCGACGCCCACGCCCCCTGCTGCGAGCGCGAGGGGCCATGGCCTCCCGGTCGTCTGCCGGATGAAGGCGCGCACCCGCCCGACGTCCTCGAGCACCGCCGTCAGCCGCGCCGGATCGTTGAAGTTGTTCACGAAGGCGTTGGCGAGCGCCTGCTGCCCGCTCGTGTTGTCCGCCCGCCCGTCGCTGCCGTATTGCGCCATGAGGAGGTGGGCCATCGCGGGCGAAACCCCGGCGAGCAGGATGTTGTTGAACCGGTCGGTGGGCCCGCCGTGCCGCGCATAGAAGCGATCGAAGGTGCGCGTCATCCAGTCGGCGTCGAACGGGCGCTCGCCGTGCTGCACGATGCACTCGACCAGGTTGCGCGCCATCTTGTTGCCGCTGTTGGCGCCCTGGCCGCCGATCGGATCGATCGACATCGCCGTGTCGCCCAGCGGCGTCACGATCCGGCCGGAGGGCAGCCGTCCGACGGGCTTGCGCACCGCGGGGACGACCCGCCCGTTCTGCCATCCGTGTTTGTCCGACAGCTCGGCTCCCCTGAACCACTCGTAGTCCCAGGGGATGAGCTCCTTCACCAGCCCCTTCGCGATCGCGATGATCTCCTCGCCTGACTTCGCGCCCTGGAACCTGTCGAGCGGCCCTCCGGGCACCGCCTCGACGAGACAGTTCCAGCTCGGTCCCACGTCCTTGTGGTGGTAGGGCACCCAGAACGCCTCCCCGATGCCCGCGAACAGGTTGAACTTGACGGGCAGCATCGGGATGCCGTCGAACCCGAGCTTCGGGCCGGTCACGCACATCATGACGACGTTGCGCTGCGCCTCCGAGTGGACGTTGCGCGCGGCGTCTCGCTCGAACAGGTTGCACAGATCGCCCCGTCCAGCAGCGACGACGGTGAGGTCGTTCTCGGCGGCGATCGCGTCGAGCCGCGCGATCGTGACGGGCTCGATCACGATCTTGCCGCCCCGCCGCTCGAGCTCGAGCATCCACCGGTGGCTCTGGAGCCGGAGATCGATCGCGAAGAAGTGCTGCTCCAGGCGGCCTGCCAGCGTCAGGAGGCGGTTGCCCGGAGCGGCGCACGCGGTCAGCTGGGCGCCGTGGCCCCGGGGCGCGGCGTCCTCCCAGAATGCCAAGCCGAGCTCGCGCTCGAACGCGAGCGCCACGTCAAACCGCGCAGCGGTGCCGGTCGGCTTCGACTCGTTGAGCCACTGCTCGGGCGTGCGATCCGAGTAGAGCGTCACCTCGTAGCCGGCCTTCACCAGGGCGTGCGCCGCGAGCAGGCCGGCCTGTCCAGACCCCACGATAGCTATCTTCCGCATGAGGAACCCCCGGGTTGGGTTGGTCTGCGCTCGCCTCACGGGCGACGCGCGCCGAGCCATCCGAGTCGGTTCGCCGTCAGGACCACAGCAGGCGTCGCGAGCAAGGAAAGCCCAGTCAAGAGAGACCGTATCACCCGAGCCAGCCCCGCAGGAAGCTCCCCCCGTACCGCGCTCCCCCCTCCGTACCGCGCTTCGCTCTCCCACCACGCTCCCCGTGTCCGCCGGAGAGAGCCCTCGGGGGGAGGGGGTGTCGCGCGGGGGGGTGAGGGGGAGGGCCCCACGAACCCGAGCGCCGGCCCGCATCGCAGCGACGCCTCACGGACTCGCCAGCTCCGTTCAGCAGGTCATTGCCACCAAAAGGCGCGAGTTCGTGGGAGGGCCCCCCTCACCCCCCCGCGCGACGCCCCCTCCCCCCGAGGGCTCCGCTGCAGTCGGTCCATGGAGCGCGCCGCCACCGAGGCCGCCCGCCGGTTGCGAGGCGCAGCCGCTTGGAGTAGCGTCCGCGCCGCCGCGGGGCCGAGCGATCCTGTTCGCCCAGCTCCAGCGGACGAGCCGGGCGTCTGGTGCGCGCCCCGGCTCGCGCGGCTCCCTCCGCGCACAGGAGACGAGAATGGCCCGAGGCTCGACAACGACGCGCAGCGAATCGGACGCTGCCGAATCGCTCATCGGACGGGGCGCCCGCATCCGCGGGCGCGTCCACGGCGACGGCTCGCTCCGGGTCGAGGGGAGCGTCGAGGGGAACATCCAGCTGGCTGGCGACCTCGAGATCGAGGACGGAGCGACGGTCACCGGAGACGTCGAGGCGAGCTCGCTCGTCGTCTC
Organism: Sorangium sp. So ce117; assembly: GCF_051524395.1. Classification (NCBI taxonomy): domain Bacteria; kingdom Pseudomonadati; phylum Myxococcota; order Polyangiales; family Polyangiaceae; genus Sorangium; species Sorangium sp. So ce117. The sequence continues at coordinate 641,441 of NZ_CP150309.1, read as the reverse complement.
CGGCCAGCTCACGGGGGACGTGGTCTCGCGCGGCCCCGTCACGATCCGGGCGACCGCGCAGTACGCCGGAAACGTGGGCGGCAGCGAGGTGATCCTCGAGGAAGGCGCGGCGTTCGCCGGCCGCATCGAGGCGGAGTTCGACCTCCCGGCCGAGCTCTCGGAGCGGGCGACCGCCGGGCGCGGGCACGCCCCCCGGCGTGAACCGGCAGGGCGATAGCGCGCGTTGACGGACGAAGAATCGCGCCGCGAGGGCGCGGCGAGGAGCACGAACGTGGCGGGTACGATCATCGGAAACGGGCTCACGATCGAGGGCGAGATCACCTCCGACGAGGAGGTGATCGTCGCCGGGACGGTGCGCGGAAAGCTCACCGTCGAGGGGCCTCTCACCATCGACGCAGGGGCGCTGATCGAAGCGGACATCGGGGCGGCGTCGCTCCAGGTGGGCGGCAACGTGACCGGCAACGTCACGGCGGCCGATCGCGTCGATCTCCTCGCCGGCGGTCGCCTCGTCGGCGACGTGAAGGCGTCGCGGCTGACCATCGCGGACGGAGCCTCGTTCAAGGGCAACGTCGACATGGACGTGTAGCCGATGACCGCCCAGTCCTCGATCGGGCCGACGACGGCCATCCGCGGCAACGTGCAGGGCGACGGGGATCTCGAGATCCTCGGCCGCGTCGAGGGGAGCGTCGTCATGACCGGCGACGTGACCATCGGCGAGGGCGCGCTCATCCAGAGCGACGTCCGCGGGCGGCGCGTCGTCGTCCGCGGCGCAGTCGCCGGGAACATCTCCGGCGACGAGGCCGTGATCCTCGAGCCCGGCGCGCGCGTCGTCGGCGACCTCGGCGCGCCGCAGATCGGCATCCATGCGGGCGCCCTGGTGCGCGGCAACGTCACCACCGGCGCGCCGCTCGCGGCCGCCGCCGCCCCCGCCCCAGCGCGGGCCGCCGCCGCTGCACCTGCGCCGCGCGCCGCCGCGGCGCGGCCGGCGCGCGCACCGGCGGAGCAGCGAGCGCCTGCGCCGCCCGCCCGGCCTGCGCCGCGCGCCGCGCCTGTCCCCGCGCGCCCCGCCCCGGCGGCGCGCCCGGTCGTCGAAGCGAGGCCCGCCCCTGCGCCGGAGCCGCGCCTCGCGGCCGTTCACGACGACGAGGAGGCCGATCTGTCGGCCTCGGCCGCCGGTGAGGGTGACGAGCCCGACGCGGCCGAGAGCGCCGGCGGGCCGCCGCCGCCCGTGGTCCCCGCGCTCCGGAAGGGGGCCGCGAAGGCCTCGCTGCGCAAGCGGGGCGGCCGGTGAGCGCCGCCGGCGCCTCGGAGCGGGAGCGGCTCGTCGCGCTGCTGCGCGAGCGCTCGTTCGAGCAGAAGCGCGTCGTCCTCGCGTCCGGCCGGGAGAGCGACTTCTTCATCGACTGCAAGCAGTCGGTGCTGACCGCCGAGGGCCACGCCCTCGTCGGCTCGCTCATGTTCGAGGCGCTCGGCGCGCTCCCGCGGTGCGAGGCCGTCGCCGGCGTCGAGCTCGGGGGGTGCCCCCTCGCGAGCGCTGTGTCGCTCACGAGCTTCCTGCGCGGCCGCCCCCTCCCCGCGCTCTACGTGCGCAAGGAGGTCAAGGACCACGGCTCGCGGCGCCTCGTCGAGGGCGATCGCGGCCTCGTGCCCGGGATGCCCGTCGCGATCCTCGAGGACGTGATCACGACGGGCGGCTCGACGCTGAAGGCGGTCGAGAAGCTCCGCACCGCGGGCGCCTCCGTGGTCGGCGTGATCGCCCTGGTCGACCGCCTCGAGGGCGGCGCGGAGGCGATCCGCGCGGCGGGGCTGCCGGTCGTCGCGATCTGCACCCGCCACGACTTCATCCCCGACAACCCTCCCGGCTGAGGCTGCGCGACGCGCGGCCTGGCCGAGGCGACGGCGCGCTGCCCGCCGCCTCGACTGCGGCGCGCTGCTCCGCCGCCTCGGCTGCGCGCTGCTCCACCACCTCGGCTGCGTGCGCTACTCCGCCGCCTTCGCGTGCTGCTCGCCGAGGAGCGGGTAGCCGAGCGCCTCGCGCTGCGCGACGTACGTCTCGGCGACCGCCCGCGCGAGCGCGCGGACCCGGCCGATGAAGCGCTGCCGCTCGGTGACGCTGATCGCGCCCCGCGCGTCGAGGACGTTGAAGCGGTGGGCCGCCTTCACGACGAAATCGTAGGCCGGGAGCACCAGCGCCTTCTTCGGATCGATCGCCGCCCCCTTCGCCGCCGGATCCGCGCCCCGGTACAGGAGCCGCTTCACCTCGGCCTCGCAGACGTCGAACGCCGCGAAGTGCTCGGCGATGTCGGCCTCCTCGAAGTTGTAGGTCGACCACTCCCACTCGGCGCGCTGGTAGATGTCCCCGTAGCGCACGATCTTCCCGCCCCTGTTCGAGTAGACGACGTCGTAGATGCTGTCCTTGTCCTGCAGGTACATCGCGATCCGCTCGAGCCCGTAGGTGAGCTCGCCGGACACGGGGCGGCAGTCGATCCCGCCGATCTGCTGGAAGTAGGTGAACTGCGAGATCTCGAGCCCGTCGATCCACACCTGCCAGCCGAGCCCCCACGCCCCGAGCGTCGGCGACTCCCAGTCGTCCTCGAGGAACCGGACGTCGTGATCGAGCGGGTTCGTGCCGATCGCCCGCAGCGACTCCAGGTAGAGGTCCTGGATGTCGATCGGGCTCGGCTTGAGGATCACCTGGAACTGGTGAAACTGCTGCATACGGTTCGGGTTCTCCCCGTAACGACCGTCCGCGGGCCGCCGGGAAGGCTCGACGAAGGCCACATTCCAGGGCTCGGGGCCGAGCGCGCGCAGGAACGTCGCCGGGTTGAAGGTGCCGGCGCCGACCTCCGAGTTGTACGGCTGCACGATGAGGCAGCCGCGATCGGCCCAGAACTTCTGCAGGGTGAGAATGAGGTCTTGGAAGGTCATGGGAGGGCCGGTTCTTAGCCTGGATCGCCCGCGCAGGCGACGCCCCGCGTAGCGTCGCCCGCACGGTCCGCCCGGCGCGCTGCCTCCGGGCCCGCGCGCCGGACGCCGCACCGGCGCCCCGCCGCCATCCACCGCCGCCCGCGACCACCCCGTCGAGGACGGCCCGCCTCGATCCGCCCGAGCCCCTCGGAGGTCCGCGGACTGCTTGCGGTCGACCGGCGAGCGGCGTAGGTTCCCGCGCAATTATATGGGAGCCCATGCATCCTCGATGACGCGGCGAAAGAGCCCCGCACGGCTGCCCCCCGGCGGGCCCGACGCGCAGCGGGTCATGGATGCGATCCGCTCCATCGTCCAGCGCCTGCGCGTCTCGTCGCGCGCGTGCGAGCGGCAGCTCGGCCTGAGCAGCGCGCAGCTGTTCGTGCTGCAGCAGCTCGATCAGGCCGCCGCGTCCTCGATCGCCGAGCTCGCGCAGCGCACGCTGACGCACCAGAGCTCGGTGTCGGTCGTGGTGACGCGCCTGGCCGAGCGAGGGATGGTCACGCGGCGCGCCTCGCCCGAGGACGCGCGCCGGACCGAGATCTCGCTCACCGCGGCCGGCCGCGCGCTGCTCCGCCGCGCGCCCCGCACCGCGCAGGCCGAGCTCGTCACCGCCGTCGACCGCCTGCCCGCCGACGAGCGCTGCGCGCTCGCGCAGAGCCTCGCCACCCTCGCCCGGGCGCTCGGCGCCGGCGACGAGGCCCCCCCGCTGTTCTTCGAAGGCGAGGAGACCCCCGCCGGAGCCGGACCCGAAGCGACAGACCGCGAGGAGAGCTGAATTGTCCAGATCGAACGCCCCCCCTCCAACAGTCACCGAGAGCATCCCGGTCGCCCCCTCGATGGGCCCGACCCTCGAGGACCTCCGCGTCCCCGCGCCCAGCGCCGCCGTCGACCGGCGGGTCGTCCTCGTCAGCGGCCTCGCGATCGCGCTCGGCGGCGTGGCCTTCGTCGCGGCGGAGCTGCTCACCACGCTCATCGCCGTCATCACGAACCTCGCGTTCTTCGGCCGGCTATCCGCCGCCCCCGCGTCGCCCGCCGAGCACCACCTGGGCCTCTTCGTGCTCGTGGTGCCGATCCTCGGCGCGCTCGTCGTCGGCGTGATGGCGCGCTACGGCTCGCAGGCGATCCGCGGCCACGGCATCCCGGAGGCGATGGAGCAGGTGCTGTTCAACCAGAGCCGCATCCCGCCGCGGATGACGCTGCTCAAGCCGCTCTCCGCGGCGATCGCCATCGGCACCGGCGGTCCGTTCGGCGCCGAGGGCCCCATCATCGCCACCGGCGGCGCGCTCGGCTCACTGCTCGGGCAGCTGCTCCGGATCACGGCGGACGAGCGCAAGACGCTGCTCGCCGCGGGCGCGGCGGCGGGCATGTCGGCGACCTTCGGCAGCCCGGTGGCGGCCGTGCTGCTCGCGATCGAGCTCCTGCTCTTCGAGTACCGCCCGCGCTCGGTGATCCCCGTCGCCCTCGCCGCGACCGCGGCGACGGCGGCGCGCCTCTGCGCTGGCCACACCGCGCCCGCGTTCGAGATGGCGTCCGTGGCGCCCTCGACAGGCCCCGCGCTCGCCTTCTACATCGTGCTCGGCGCGGTCCTCGGCCTCGCGGCGATGGGCGCCACCCGCGCGATCTACGCGATCGAGGAGGCGTTCGAGCGGCTGCCGCTCCACTGGATGTGGTGGCCGGCGATCGGCGCCGTCGCGATCGGCGTCGTGGGCTACTTCTCGCCGCGGACGCTGGGGGTCGGGTACAGCAACATCGACGACATCCTGAGCGGCCGCCTGGCGCTCGCCGCGCTCGTGTCGCTCTCGCTGATGAAGTTCGTCTCCTGGTCGATCGCGCTCGGCAGCGGCACCTCGGGCGGGACGCTCGCGCCGCTCTTCACCGTCGGCGGCGGGCTCGGCGCGATCCTCGGCCTGGCCGCGACAGCGCTCCTCCCTGGGCTCGGCGTGGACGCGCGCGTCGCCGGGCTCGTCGGGATGGCGGCGATCTTCGCGGGCGCGTCCCGGGCGCTCCTCGCGTCCGTCGTCTTCGCCTTCGAGACGACGCGGCAGCCCATGGGGCTGCTGCCGCTGCTCGGCGGCTGCAGCGCGGCCTTCCTTGTCTCCAGCCTGCTGATGCGGCACTCCATCATGACGGAGAAGATCGCCCGCCGCGGCGCGCGCGTGACGGTCGAGTACGCGGCCGATCACCTGGCGCAGATCACCGCCGGCGAGGCCGCCTCGCGCCCCGTCGTGACGCTCGCCGCCGACGATACGGTCGAGACGGCCCGCGCCTTCCTGCTGTCGCAGGCGGCGGGCTCTCGCCACCAGGGCTTCCCGGTCGTGGACGATCGGGGGGAGCTCGTCGGCGTGGTCACCCAGCGCGATGTGCTCACCGAGCAGGCCGGTACCATCTCGATCCGCCACCTGGTCCGGCGGCCGCCCGCCGTGGTGTTCGAGGACAGCTCCTTGCGCGAAGCCGCCGATCACATGGTCACCGAGGGGGTGGGGAGGCTCCCTGTCGTGTCCAGGCAGGCCCCCCGCAAGGTCCTCGGGATCCTGACGCGCAGCGACCTGCTCGACGCGCATCGGAGCCGGATCGACGCTGGCAAGCGCCGCGAGCAAGCCCTTGCCGCCGCGAGGCGGCGCGGAGCTCCGGCCATCCCGGACCGGGCCACCGTGGGGCAGGGCTAGTCCACGAAGTAATCGCGATCGCCCGCCAGACCCTGCTCGAGCGCGGCCATTCCCTTGGCGACGTCGAGCTTCACGCCCTCTCGCTGGAAGCTCATGCCCATCGCATAGAGCGTCTTGAAGAGGTTGTGCGAGCGGCACTGCTCGCCCATCTGGCCCACACGCACGATGTTGAGGCCGAAGGCGCCCGAGATCTCGACGCGGAACGCCTTGGTCATGTACTCGCGGATCCGCGCGCTATCGACGCCGGACGGCAGCTTGATCGCGAGCACGCTGTTGAGGCGCACGTCCTTCGACGCGAACAGATCGAGCCCCATGGCCTCGAGTCCCGCCTGCATGGCCAGAGAGCTCATCTCGTGGCGACGGAACCGCCGCTCGAGCGTCTCCTCGCAGACGAGGCGCAGCGCCTCGTGCAGCGCGAGCACGCCGGGCACCGGCGCCGTGTAGTGGTACTGCTGGTAGCCCCAGAACCGCTGCGCGCGCGTCGCGTCGTAGCACCAGTGCGGGCGCGGCAGGGGGCGCTCCTCGACGACCTTCCACGCGTCCTGCGAGAACGCGCAGGCCGAGACGCCCGGGATCGACGACAGCGCCTTCTGCCCGCCGACGATGCCGACGTCGATGCCCCACTCGTCCATGTGCACCGGCATGGCCGTGAGCGTGACCACCGCGTCGACGATCGTGAGGGCGCCCTGCGTCTTCGCGAGCTTGCAGATCTCCGGCATCTCGACCATGCGGACGCCGCAGGACGTCTCGCCGTGCGCCATCGTGACCACGTCGTAGCGCTGCTTCTTCATCGCCTCCCGCACGTCCGCGAGCGACACGGGCCGCCCGGGCGGCCCCTCGAGGAACGTGACATCGGCGCCCACGCCGAGCGCCATCTCGCCGAGGCGCCCGCTGAACGTCCCCACCTTCAGGCAAAGGACCTTGCGCCCGGGCCAGCACAGGTTCGCCACGGCCATCTCCATCGCCGCGGACGCGGGCCCGGCGATGCCGAGGATCTTGTCGCTGCGCGTCTGGAACGCATAGGCCGCCATGTACTTCACGTTCTGGATGACGCGATCCATGGTGGGGCCGAGGTGATTGATGATGACCCCGTTCGCCTGGGCCACCGCCTGCGGGATGGGCACCGGCCCGGCGCCCATGAGCAGCAGCGGCTCGGACGGCAGGATCGCGGCGAGGGGCGTGATCGGCGGGGGCAGGATCGAGAACGACATGGCCAGGACCTTGGGCAAAAGCGCGGAGCCCGCTAGCAAGCCCAAAGCGTCCTGCGGCGTCAAGCGTTACCCGGCGAGCGGACGCGGCGCCGGCGGAAATGCGGAGCCGGCGCTGGAGTCCGCGTCAGGCCGCCACAGGCCGCCGAAGGCCCTGCTCGTCGTACGACCCTGGGGGATGGGCCGTGCGACGAGCGGGGCCCCTCCGGCCTGCCGAGCGGGACGAGCGGGTGGGGAGCGCGCCGCGCCGCCTGAGCCGAGATCGCGCTCACGGACCGCGGCGCCTCCTCCACGCCTCCCGCTCTCGGCCCGAGGTGCTCCCGGACGTTACAGATCGGGGCGGCGGATCGAGAGCTCCTTCATGCAGCGCCGTGGGCCGGTATCGGGCGTGGCGCCTCAACAGAGGATCGCTCCGCCCGCTCATGCCACCGTACGGCGCCGCGCGATCGCCTGATAGCCGGCGGTCAGCACGATGGCGCCGATGAGCGACATGAAGAAGCCGGCCGGCTCACCCTCACGGTACATGAACAACATGCGGCCGAGCAGCCCGCCGATGAACGAGCCGACAACGCCGATGATCATCGAGACGACCCACCCGCCCGGCTCACGTCCAGGAACGATGAGACGCGCCAGAGCACCGACGACGAGGCCAAACAGGAGAAAGAGAATGAACGACATGGTGAACCTCCCAGAAAGGAGCGAAGCGCTCCTCGTTGCTATGCAGGCTGTTCAGCAAACGCCGCGCCATGCCCTGGAGTCCCGGCTCTCCACAGACGCCCAGCCGAGCTGAACGCCGCGGACAGAGCGCTCGCATCGCCGCATTCGCCGCGAAATCCGACCACAGCGCGGTGCGCCCCCAGAAGAGCGGGGGCCGTCCGGTCGGACCGTGGGACTGCTTGCTTGGCCGCCGCGTGGCGTATTGCCTCAGGCGAGCCGAGAGGCAGAGCGCAGGCGAGGTAGCCTGCCCCAATCGCCCTTCCGCGTCCTCGAAAAGACCGTTTGCGATGGGATGGCGCACCGGTTGCTAGATCCGGAGGTTGCCAATGCGAGGTCAACGGCGGCGGCGCGCCGCAGAGAGGCTCTGCGGCGGCCACGCCACGAGGAGGATGCAATGAGCAACGCAAGCGATCGCAACGAAGGGGCCGCCGAAGAGCTGGGCGGCAAGATCAAGAAGGGCCTCGGCCAGGTGCTCGGCGACGAGCAGATGGAAGCGGAGGGGCGCGCCAAGGAGCTCCGGGGAAAGGTCCAAAAGGAGGACGCCAAGACGGAGGAGCGCGCGAAGGGCGCGCTCGAGGAGGCCGCCGGCGCGATCAAGAACCGGGTCGGCAAGCTGGTCGACAACGAGCAGATGGCCGCCGAAGGGAAGGCCAAGGAGCTCAAGGGAGAGAACCGGCAGAAGGCCAATCAGTAGCCGAGCGAGAGGGCGCGCCCTGGCGCCGTCCGCCGGAGGTCCGGCGTGGCGGTCCGCCCCGGCGCCGCCCTAACCGCTCACCAGGCGCGCGCGCGGCGCTGGCCCGCGGGCCCGGCCGTCACGCCTCCGTCGCCGAGACGCCGTGCCGCTGGAGGAGCTCGCGCAGGTGGCTGCGGTCCATCCGCGCCGCGCGGGCCGCGCGCGAGAGGTTGCCGCCGTTCGCCCGCACGAGCGCCGTGAGGAACGTGCGCTCCCAGCGCGCCACGGCGCGCTCCTTCGCCTCGCGGAACGACAGGCTGAGCTCGTCGTCCCGGGGCGCCGGGAGCGCCGGAGCGCCGCTGTCCGCCCCCTCGGAGCCCATCACGGCTTCGCGGAACAGCGCGGGATCGATCATCAGCACCGCGCGCTCCACCGCGCCGCGGAGCTCGCGGACGTTGCCCGGCCAGTCCTGCCGCATGAAGGCCTCCAGCAGCTCGCCGGGGGGGCTCTGGTCCTGCCCCTGGGCGAGCTGCCGGTAGAAATGCGCGGTGAGCAGCGCGATGTCGTCGGGGCGCTCGCGCAGCGCGGGGACGCGGAGGCGGACGATGTTGAGCCGGTAGTAGAGATCCGACCGGAAGTTTCCGCGGTTCACCTCCTGGCGGAGATCGCGGTTGGTCGTGGCGATGACCCGGATATCGAGCTTGGTCGGCTCGATCGTGCCGATGCGCCGGATCTGCCGCTCCTCGAGCACGCGCAGGAGCTTCGGCTGCATGTCGAGCGGGAGCTCGCCCATCTCGTCGAGCAGCACGGTGCCGCCCCGCGCCGCCTCGAAGGCGCCGGCGCGCGCCGCCTGCGCGCCCGTGAACGCCCCCTTCGCGTGCCCGAAGAGCTCGGCCTCGATGAGCGTCGGCGGGATGGATCCGCAGTCGATCACGACGAACGGCCCCCCCGCGCGCGGGCTGCTCTCGTGGATCGCCTCGGCGAGCAGGCCCTTGCCCGTGCCCGTCTCGCCCTCGATCAGCACCGTCGAGTCCGACGCGGCGATCCGCGGCAGCGCCCCGAAGATGCGGCGCATCGCGGCGCTCTGCCCGAGCACCCGGCCGTACCGCTCCTCGTCGCCGAGCGGCTCGCGGATCTCCTCGGCCAGCGGCTCGAAGCGGAGCGTGGACTGCCCGACCCCGAGCGAGGCGCCCGGCAGGAGATAGGCCGCCTCGACGCGGAAGCCGGAGAGGGTCGTGCCGTTCTTGCTGCCGAGATCGCGGAGCAAGAACCCCCGCGGGGTGACCGAGATCACGCAATGGTGCCGGGACACCGCCCGGTCGGTGAGGATGAGCTGGTTGCCGGGCGCCGTGCCGATCACGAACTCCGTCGCGTCCGACGTCTGGGACGCCCCGGCGTCCGGGCCGGCGGTCACCTGCACGCGGAAGCGGCTGAACGCGATCTCCTTGGAGCGGACCTTGAGGAGCGCCGTCTCGGCGCTCGGATGGATCTTCGGCTCGGACGCCATTTCGCCAGCCTACCACAGGGAGCGCGGCGCGAGCTCGCCCGCCGGCCCGCTCGCCCCGGCGCGCGCAGCAGCGCCGCGTGGCGTTGACGTCAGCGCGCCAGCGCCGCGCCCCGGCGGCTCGCGCCGGAGAGCTCTGGCTCGCCACCGTCAGGGCCTTTGAGCCCGTCACGATGACGTGCCGGATAGGGGCAGTGTGGACTCATCGTAAATACAATTTCTTTTGTCGTTGTCTCCGGAAGGATAGGAAGGATGACCGGCGGCCGGGCCCGGCAGTCACGGCCGTCACGGCAGGCGCGCGCCCTCGCCAGCGCCTCGGCGAGCCTGCCTCTCGCGTGCTCCCCTTGTCGCTTCGGCGCGCGGCGGCTAAGAGGTCTCCCCATGATGCGAGGCGCGCGCAGCGATATCACGAAGGCCGTCGGTGACACGCCGATCGTCAAGCTGAACCGGGTCACGGAGGGGCTCGAGAGCGACATCTATGTGAAGTGCGAGTACCTGAACCCGGGCGGCAGCCACAAGGATCGGGTCGCGCTGAACATGATCCGCGACGCCGAGGCGAACGGGCTCAAGCCCGGCGGGACGATCGTCGAGGCGACCAGCGGCAACACGGGCGCCGCGCTCGCCATGGTCGCGGCCATCCGGGGATACAAGTGCGTCTTCGTCATGCCGGACAAGATGTCGCAGGAGAAGATCGCGACGCTGCGCGCCTATGGCGCCCGCGTCGTGGTCTGTCCCACCGCCGTCGAGCCCGACGACCCGCGCAGCTACTACCAGGTGGCGAAGCGCATCGCCGACGAGACGCCGAACTGCTTCTACGCGAACCAGTACCACAACCCGTCGAACCCCGAGGCCCACGTCCAGTCCACCGGCCCCGAGATCTGGGCGCAGTGCGGCGACGAGCTCGACGTCTTCGTCGCCGGCATGGGGACAGGGGGCACCCTGAGCGGCATTGGCAAGTTCCTCAAGGAGAGGAAGCCGGAGATCAAGATGGTCGGCGTCGACCCGGTCGGCTCGCTCTATTACGATTACGTGAAGACCCAGCGGATCACGAAGCCGTTTGCCTACAAGGTCGAGGGGATCGGCGAGGATTTCTTCCCGAGCACGATGAACCTCAAGATCATCGACGAGATCATCCGGGTCGACGACAAGGAGTGCTTCCTCATGACGCGGGACCTCGTGCGGCTCGAGGGCCTCTTCGTGGGCGGCTCCGGGGGCGCGGCGGTGGCCGGCGCGATCAAGTATGCGCGTCAGAGCGGGAAGAAGGAGAACATCCTCGTCCTCTTGCCCGACGGCGCATCCAAGTACATCTCGAAGATCTTCAATGACGACTGGATGCGAGAGAACGGCTTCCTCGAGGAGGACAAGGGCCTCGGGACGGTGCGCGACCTGCTCGCCGTCAAGCCCAGCGGGGCGGTGGTCACCGCCGACGCGAACGCCCGGGTCCGCGAGGTCATCGACATGATGAAATCACACGGGATAAGCCAGCTCCCGGTGACCCAGGACGGCAAGCTGCGCGGGATGGTCCACGAGATCGACCTGCTCCGGCACCTCGTGACGGGGAGCGGCACGCTCGACTCGAGCATCGGCGGGCTCGTCGAGAGCGACTATGCGACCGTGACGCCCGCGACGAAGGTCGAGCTCCTGAAGGGCGTCCTGAGCGACGCGAAGATCGCGCTCGTCGTCGACAAGGAGACGGTGCTCGGCGTCGTGTCCAAGATCGACCTCATCGACTATCTTGCCCGCAAGGCGACGCCGGCCATCGGCTGAGCGCCCGGGCTCCGGCTGGAAAGGGACCATTGCGGTGACCTACGATCTCGACACGGTGCGGCGCGCGCTGCACGACCATATCGCGAAGGAGATCCTGCTGCGCAAGGCGCCGCTCGCCCTGGACGAGGATCTGTTCGCGGGCGGGTCCGGCTTCGACTCGATGTCGCTGACGCGGGTGCTCGTGTTCATCGAGCAGCGCTTCGGCGTGAAGATCCCGGACGAGGAGGTCGACCTCGACGCGGTGTCGACCGTGGACAGCATGGCGCGCTTCGTCGCCGGCCGCATCGCGGCCGCGCAGGGCTAGCGGGGAGCGCGTGGCCGGCACGTTCCGCCTGCGCGCCGAGGACCTGGCCGCGCGCGGCGACGCCGTCGCGCTCGCGTCGCGCGGCGCCGCGGTGACCTACGCCGAGCTCGCGGCGCGCGCGGCGGCCGTGGGCGCGGCGCTCGCCGGGGCGGGCGTGCGCCCGGGCGACCGGGTGGCGCTGCTCTCGCTGGGCCGGGCGCACGACGAGCCGGTGGCGCTCGCCGGGGTGCTCACGGCCGGCGCCGCGGCGGTCCCGCTCGACGCGACGGCGCCGCCGGCGCGGCTCGGGCGGATCGCGCGGGCCCGGGGGTGCCGGGCGCTCGTGCTCGACGTCGCGGCCGCGGGCCTTGCGGACGGCATCGACGCCGAGCTCGGCGGCGGCCTGCCGCGCGTGGAGCTCGACGCCGAGGGGCGCACCCTGCGCGGGGCCGCGCGCGCCGACGCGGGCGGCGGCGGGGCCAGCGGCGCCGGGGCGCAGGACGTCGCGTGCATCCTGCACACCTCGGGCAGCACGGGCGAGCCGAAGCCGGTCCCCATCACGTGGGCGGGGCTCGACGCGTTCACGGCCTTCTGCATCGACCTCGTCGGGCTCACGCCGGCGGATCGGGTCCTCCGCGTGGCCGAGCTCGTCTTCGATCTCGCCTGGTTCGACCACCTCGCGACGTTCCGCGCGGGCGCCACGCTCGCCACGATGGCGCGGCGCGACCTCGCCTCGGGCCGCGCGCTCCGCGACGCGGTGAGCGCGCTCGCGCCGACGGTCATCTACGGCGTGCCGTCGATGTTCATGAAGCTCGTCGCGGCGCTCCCCGCAGCGGACGCGGGCGCGCCGGCGCCGGCTTTCGCGCTCTCGCCCGTGCGCGCCATCCTCTTCGCCGGCGAGGTCTTCCCGCCGCGCGAGCTCGCGGCCCTGGCGGCGCGGGCGCCCGACGCGGCGCTCTACAACCTCTACGGCCCGACCGAGACGAACGTCTGCACGTTCCACCAGGTCGACCGCGCGGCGCTCGACGGGGCGAGCGAGGTCCCGATCGGCGTCGCGTGCCCCTACGCCGACTGCGCGCTGCGCGCGCTGGACCCGGACGGCGAGAGCGGCCAGGTCATCGAGGGCCCCGGGACGGGCGAGCTCGTGGTCTCGGGGCCGACGACCGTGGACGGCGGCCCGTACCGGACCCGCGACCGGGTGGAGCGCAAGGCCGACGGGCTCTTCTATTTCCGCGGCCGCATCGACCGGATGGTGAAGATCCGGGGTTACCGGGTCGAGCCGGGCGAGGTCGAGGCCGCGCTGGCGTCGCACCCCGCCGTGCGCCAGGCCGCGGTGATCGCCGTGGAGGACGCGCGCCTCGGCAAGACGCTGCGCGGCTTCGTCGCCCTCGCAGGGGACGCGGACGATCGCTCGCTCAGGCTGTATCTTGCGGAGCGGCTGCCCCCGTACATGGTCCCGGACACGATCGTCGCGATGGACGAGCTGCCGCGGACCTCGACGGGGAAGATCGATTATCGCGCGCTCCCCGGGTGAGCGCGGGTCGCGAGCCGGCGCCGCGGCTTCGTGGATTGCGGCGGTGACAGGCGCGCCCGTCACCGCCGCGCGCCGCATCAATGCATCAATGCCCGATCTTGGCGCCCGCGCTCGCGCGGGCCGACGCCGACGCCTTGAAGCTCGGCTTGGGGATCGAGATCTTCGGCGCCTTGATCTGCACGTTCACGCTGGGCGGCGTCACGCGGATGCTCGGCGCCTTGACGTGGACGTTGGCCTTCGCGTTGGCCTTGGCAGCGGCGCCGGCCCCCGCGTGGACGTGGACCTTCGGGTCGATGTCGGCCTTCGCCTTCAGGTCGGCGTGCGCGAGCGCGCGGGCGTGCGCGTCCCAGTCGGTCTTCACGCGCACCTTCACCCGCGGGGCGCGCGCGTGGACGGCGAACGCCGCCCCGGCACGGTAGCCGCACAGGGCCACCGCCGAGCGGCCCGTGTTCCGCACCGCGATGGTCAGCTTCAGCGGATCGGCGGCGAGCGCGAGCTTGCCGGTCAAGTACGCCCCCGCGGCCACCCCCGCGGCCGCGGTCGCGGCCACGTCCGCGGTCGCGACCGCCGGAGCGAGGACGACCACCTGCGGCGCCTCGGCCACCACGCCGAGCGTGATCTTGCGCTCGCCGAGGTCGATGGGCTTCAGGTCGGCGTCGAGCACATAGACGCGGACCTCGCCGGTCACCTCGTCGACCAGGAGCTCGAGGCGGTCGTCGCCCACGATCTCGATGCGCCCGCCGTGCGGGCCGAGCTTGCCCTCCGGCAGCCCGAGCTCCGCCGACGCCTTGGCGTTGGCGAAGAGCTCGGCGGTGCCGCCGGCGGGCACGTGCAGCGTCCCGTTCCACGGCTTGCCGGCGACGCTGAGCGTGTAGCCGATCTCGGTGAGATCCGCCTCCAGCTTCGGGCCGGCGGCGACCAGGAGGCCGGTCTTCGCGTCGAGCGTGAGCGGCACGGTCTTCTCCCCGGAAGCGTCCTTCCACACAAGCGTGCCGCTGACGTCCTCGCGGATCGGCTTGCCGTCCGGACCCGTGACCGCGGCCTTGACGTTCCCGTCGGCAGCGACGTTGAAGGCGGCCTTGCCGCTCTCGTGCTCCTCGACGTAAGCGCCTTCGCCGATCGCCGACTCGGCGGTGGCGGTGGCGGTCACCTCGACCGTCGCGTTCGCCTCAGCCGGCTGCTCGCTCTTGCCGCAAGCAGCCGCGGCGGCGATCAGCAGCAGGGCGAGCACTCCGGAAACCTTGGTGATCTTCATGAAATCCTCCTCTGTGCCAGCGAACCCTCGGCGGGAGCCGCGACTTCGCTTGAGCCGAGACGCCGAGGGTTGAACCTCCCCGGGCGCGCCGGCTGCGGAGCCCATCATACGCCGAGATGCCCTGGAAGGCGCGGACGAGCACGAATATCGGTAGGAATCAAAAGATCCAGGGAAACAGAGGTAGGACAATGGCACTCACGGCCGCCAAGCGGCCGTGTCGTGCCTACCGGCGATTCGTTCAGCGAGCCGTGCGTCCACGTCGAGCGCGATGATCGATGATCGATCGCCCATGATCGGTGGCCGCCCGCGCCCCGGCGCCGTGTTCAGGGGCTCTCGGCGCCCTGATCTCCGCCTGCGTCCAGGATCTGCGGGCACTTGCGCGCCACCGCATCACACTCCGGAGGAGCCGTCTCGAGCGAGCTCAGCGCCGAGTCGCACGTGAGCGCCCGGACCCGCTGCGTCTGGGCGAGCAAGCAGACCTCGTACTCGGCCACCGTGGCGGAGCAGCCGGCGCGGTGCTCGGTCGGAGGCATGCAATCCGCTGCGTGGTCGTCCTGCTCCGCGGCCGCCTCGTCGGCCGTGGAGAGGCACTCGTCCTTCACCGTGCCGCACGGCTGCCCGACGGCGGGAGACGCGACGAGGCCCAGGTACTCACAGGCATCTTCCTTGGAGAGCTTCACCCTCGCCGCGAGCGAATCGCAGGCGGATTGGACGTCATCGGCCGTCAGATCCCTGAGCTGCTTGGAGCTCACGGCGCTGTCCGTCGGGGCGGAATCTGCACCTTCGCCGCCGCACGCAGCGAGGAACAGGACGGTCAACAAGGCCCCGAGATGAGTCGAATGCTTCATTCGTTGGTTCCCTTTCTAAGTGCGGCCGCCAGCGCGGGCCGTGAGCGCACCGGGAGCAAACCGTGTACCGCAAGCTCAGCTGTGCACGATGGGATCGCACGGCGCGGTCGAAGCTCGATGAAACGGGACAACGACATCGGAGATGTCGAATCCACCAAGCGGGGAAAGCAGGCGATCCCCGGCGCTCCGCTCGCCGCGAGAGACCGAGACGTCCCCGCCCGAGCGCCGCGCGGCGGGGCTCGCCTCGACATCGCGCCTCGACATGCGGCGACGACCGCGGCGGCAGAGCGCGCCTCCGCGGAGTCCCGGGTTCACCGTGTCTCGCGCGGCGCTAGCGTCCAGAGGGCCCGCGCGCCGGCGCTCCCTCCGTGCACGCGCCGCGCGGACGCGCGGCGCGACGGCGGCGCGGCGTGACGGCGGCGCGGCGCGGCGCGCCGGCGCCTCGAGACGCGCCGCGCCTCCGCCCCGGCGCGAGCCTCGATAGCCACGCTCCGCCGCCTCATGTGTAGTCGTCTGTCGGTGCGGCAGCCCCGCCGCCCGGCGTTCGTGCGATGAGCTGGCCTCCACACAGACCTGTTGTACGGTCGGCCGCGCCGTGACATCATCGCGCGCCGTCGGGTGGATGTACTCAGCTCCAGCGTGGATGTCGGGAAACCGCTTTTGACCTACCACCTGGGGCGAATCCAGGCCCGGGCCAAGGCTGCGTCGGTCCCTCGATGATCACGACGCCGAGCTCGCAACAGGCCAGGCACCCTCCGGATGTCCCGGTGTCCATCGGGCCGTGGCGGGTGCTCGCGCCGCTCGGCCGCGGCGGGATGGGGGTCGTCTACCGCGCTCAGCACAGCGTCACGGGCGCGCTCGCGGCGCTGAAGACCGTCTGCGTGGGCGACGAGAGCCTCGTCTCCAGCATCCGCCGCGAGATCCACGCGCTCCGCGGCGTCGAGCACCCGGGCGTCGTGCGGGTGCTCGACGAGGGGGTCCAGGGCGGGCTCCCGTGGTACGCGATGGAGCTGATCGAGGGGCGCACGCTCCGCGATCACAACCAGGAGCGCTGGCGCGCCCGCGGGAGCGTGAGCAGCGAGCCGACCGTGAGCGTCTCCACGGCCATGAACGCGCAGGCCAGCACCGCGACGGCGGAGATCGCGCCCGCGTCGATCATCCCGCGCTCGTGCCAGCCGTTCGCGCCGCGCCCGTTCCACCGCGCGGCGGGCGGCGCGCTCCGCCAGGCGCTCACGCTCCTCCGCGCGATCTGCCGGCCGCTCGCGTACGTCCACGGCCGGGGCCTCGTCCACCGCGATCTCAAGCCGGACAACGTGTTCATCCGCCCGGACGGCACGCCGGTGCTCTTCGACTTCGGCCTCGCTTTCCAGTTCGAAGGGCACACCGGGCGCGACGTGCTCCAGGCGGGCGGCAGGCTGATGGGCAGCCCCGACTACATGTCCCCCGAGCAGATCCGCGGCGACCTCGTCGACGCGCGCGCGGACCTCTACGCGCTCGGCTGCATGATCTACGAGGCCGTGACCGGGGGCGTCCCGTTCCTCGGCGACTCGAGCGCCGTCGTGCTGTCCATGCACCTCTACGCCGAGCCGCTCCCGGCCTCCGAGCTCGTCGCCGACGTGCCTCCCGCGCTTGACGCCCTCATCGCGCGGCTCCTGAAGAAGCGCCCCGAGGACCGGCTCGGCTACGCCGACGAGGTCGCGACCGCCCTCGCCGAGCTCGGCGCGGCCGACACCCCGCCGCACGACTGGAGCGGCGCGGCGCGCGCGCGCGTGCGCGTGCCGAACGCGCAGCCGTACCTGTACCGGCCTCGCCTCGCCGGGCGTGGGGAGGCGCTGCAGCAGATCACCGCGGCGCTCGAGCGCGCCCACGAGCGGCGCCAGGGCAGCCTCGTCGTCGTCGGCGGCGAGAGCGGCGTGGGCAAGACGCGCCTCGCCGTCGAGGCGGCGCACCAGGCGGCGCTCAACCGCATGGCCGTGGTCACGGGCGCGTGCGCGGCCGTGTCCGCCGAGGTCGAGCGCGAGGGCGCGGTCAAGGCCGCGCCGCTGCACCCGTTCCGGCCGCTCCTGCTCGCGGTGGCCGACCGGTGCAACGAGCTCGGCCCCGCGGGCTACGACGCGCTGCTCGGCCCGCGCGGCAGGGTCCTCGCGCCGCACGAGCCGTCGCTCGCCCAGCTCCGCGGCCACGACCGCTACCCCGAGCCGCCCGAGCTGCCGCCGGACGCCGCCCGCTACCGGCTGCGGACCGCGCTCGCCGACACGCTCGCCGCGTTCGCCGCGGCGCGGCCCGTCCTGCTCGTTCTCGACGACCTCCAGTGGGCCGACGAGAACTCGCGCGCCGTCCTCGAGCACCTCGACGCCGACTACTTCTCGGCCCATCCCGTCGTCCTCCTGTGCGCGTACCGGACCGAGGAGACGTCGCCCGCGCTCTCCTCGCTCCTCGGCGCCCCCTGGGCCTCGCGGCTCGAGCTCGGGCGGCTCGACCGCGGCTCGGTCGGGCGGATGGTGCGCGACATGCTCGCCCTGGACGAGCCGCCGGAGGCGTTCGTGCAGTACCTCTTCGAGCAGTCGGAGGGGAACCCGTTCTTCATCGCCGAGTACCTCCGGGCCGCAATCCAGGAGCGGGTGATCTACCGGGACGAGGCCTACGCGTGGCGCATCCGCGCGGGCGCCGAGGGCGCCGCCGCAGAGCGGCTCGCCCGCGCCGCGCGCGGGAGCCAGCCGCCCGCGCCGCTGCCGCTGCCGGGCTCGCTGCGCGAGCTCGTGGCGCGCCGGCTGTCGGGGCTGAGCCACGGGGCGCTCGCGCTCGCGCGGCTCGCCTCGGTGCTGGGCCGCGAGCTCGAGGAGCGCCTGCTGCTCGACGCCGCGGGCCTCGCCGAGGTCGACGCCATGGACGCGCTCGCGGAGCTCGCCCGCCGCCACGTGCTCGAGGAGACGGAGCCGGGGCGGCTCGGCTTCGTGCACGACAAGCTGCGGGAGATCGTCTACGCGGGCATCCCCGAGTCGGAGCGGCGGGCCCTGCACGCCGCCGCCGCGCGCGCGATCGAGCAGCGCCACCGCGACGCGCCGGGCCTCGCGCTGTCGTACCCGCTCCTCGCCCACCACTATGGAATCGCGGGCGCCGTCCAGGAGACGCTGGAGTACCTCGACAAGGCGGGCGCCCAGGCCCTCGCGACGGGCGCCTCCGGCGACGCGGTGGATTTCTACAAGAGGGCGCTCGACCTCGACGGCGCGCACCCGCCGGAGGAGCGCGCGCCGCCGATCCGGCGCGCGCGCTGGGAGCGGCGGCTCGGCCAGGCCCACTACAACCTCGGCGATCTGCTCGGCGCGGAGCGGCACTGCGCGGCGGCGCTGGAGCTGCTCTCCCGGGACGAGGCCGCGTGGCTCCGCGCGGGGGAGCGCGCGGCGAGCGGCCGCGCGGGCCTCGGGGAGCGGCTGCGCCCGGCGATGGCCTCGCTGAAGCAGCTCGGCCTGCAGCTCGCGCACGTCGCTGGCCTGCCGGCCCCGGTCGCGCGCGACGCGGCCGAGCGCGAGCGCCTCGCCGAGGCGTCGCTCGCGGCGGAGAAGCTGTCGGAGACCTACCTGTTCCGCAACGAGCCGACGCTCGCCTTCCTGGCCGCGCTGGCGGCGACCAACGCCGCGGCGCGGCTCGGCCCGTCGCTCGCGCTCGCGCGCGGGTACGCGACCCTGAGCGTCGCGTTCGGGTACGTCCCGTGGAAGGCCGTCGTCGACGCCTACGCCGCGCGCGCGACGGCGGTCGCCGCGGCGCTCGACGATCCGCAAGGCGTCGCGTTCGTCTCGTGCCTGCGCGGGCTGACAGCGCTCGGCGAGGGCCGGTGCCGCGACGCGCGGGCGCTGCTCACCCAGGCCGAGCGGCTGGCCGAGGCGCTGCACGACCGCCGCCGCAAGGAGGAGTGCATCACGCTGCTCGCCGGCGCGGCGTACTCCGAGGGCCGCTGGAGGGAGGCGCTCGACCTGTACGGCGCGCTCGTGATCGCGTCGCGCGAGAGCGACAACGCGCAGGGCCACATCTGGGCGGAGAGCGGCCGCGCGCAGTGCCGGCTGCTGCTCGGCGACGGCGAGGGCGCGATCGCCATCTTCGACGCGCTGTCGGCCGAGGTGCAGCGGCTCGGCGACCGCACGCAGCAGATCACGCACGGCCAGGTCGCGCTGGGGCACCTGCTCCGCGGCGCGCAGGGCGAGGCCCGCGCGGCCGCCGAGCGGACGCTCCCCATGCTCCGCGAGGGACAGCCGGCCGGCTACCACTGCCTGTACGGCTATGCGGCGGCGTGCGAGGTGCTGCTCGCGCTGCTCGAGGACGCGCCTGGCCCGGCGGAGCGGCGCGAGCTCTCACACCTCTCTGCGGAGGCGTGCCGCGCGCTCGGCCGGTACGCGCGCATCTTCCCCCTCGGCCGCTCGACCTCGCTCCGCCTGCGCGGCCTCGCCGCGTGGCTCGCCGGCGGCCACGCGCGTGCGAGGCGGCTCTGGACCGCGGCGATCGACGACGCCCTGCAGCGCGGCCTGCCCGTCGAGGAGGCGCGCGCCCGCTTCGAGCTCGCGCGGCACCTCCCGCGCCGCGATCCGGAGCGCGAGCGCCAGATCGCGCGCGCCGCAGCGGTCTTCTCCTCGCTCGATCTCCAGTACTGGCGCGACCGGGTGGCCCGGCTGCGCGAGCGCTAGGACCTCGCGTCCCGGACGAAGAACACAAAAAAAAGAGCGCCCATTCGACGGCGGGGGGGAAGCCGTCACGGGCGCTCTGCCCTTCCGCTTTAGCAGGACATGGGCCAGGGCCCGACCTTGCTTGATTCATGGAGTTGACCTTAAGGATGCTCCTGACGTCTTTCGAACCTGAGATTCTCGATTGCAGGTCTGAACACGATGAATGCGCGGGGACGCGGCTCGATCCCCTCTGTCTGGAGCGGACGCCGCTCGGGCGCGCCGAGCGCGGATGACCGTTTTGGACCGTGGTCACAATCACAGATCGGGGCCGTTCACCGCAGCACGCACGGCGCGAGCACAACCGCTGAATCCCCCCTCTCACGAGCGCGTCTAGCATCGCGTCCGATCGCGAATCGGAGCGTTCCCGTCGCGCCGCTCACCGAGGCAGACCGAGCAGCAGAGAGAGAGGCTGGCCCCCGGCGCTCACCCGCCCTCACGTGGGGCGTAGAGGCCATCCGCCAGGAACTCCGGAATAATCCATGTGCCTAGAACACGCGATCTACCGCCGAGACGGAGCGAGACAGGGCCGAGACGTCAGGCCATCACTGACGTTATCCGTTGGACAATGTAGCGACCCAGGGTATACACCGACGATCATTGACGGCATGTTCCCAACACACCGGCAAAACACACAGGGAATCCATGCATTATCTCCGGCGCCCGTGCCCTGGACGACGAATTTCCGCGTCGACTGGGGGACGATAAGGCCTCATAAAGGAAGGCGAACAGGCGTCACCGCGCATCTCTCGGAGGATCGGAAAGTTCTACACGGTAGAGAGCCACCATCCATCACCGACGCAGGCGCCCCCAAGCAAACACGGTGAGCTACGTCCATCATCGCCAGTGACCGCGCGAAGCCAGGGCGACACACCGGCGACAAGCACGTTCAACGTGCGGCACTCGACATCGTGAAACCTATTCAACACATCTCCGCGCCCTACTTGCCCGCTGCCGCACCGGCATCGGAGCGGACTCCCTACCAGCCGATCTCGGCGATCGTCGGCTCATCGCACTATCGCGCCCTGTCGGACGACGCGCTGAAAGACGAGGACAACGCCGCGTGGGTGCTCGGCCTCGCGCCCGACGTGAAGCGGGCGTGGCTCGATCGCATCCGCTGGATCCGGATCGTCGATCGCCTCGCCGAGAACGAGCGCATCGAGCCGCACGCGCGGCGATTCAGCCGCTTCATGGTGGCGTGGAGGCGCGTCCGTTCCTGCGGCTTCGTCGATCCGTGCTGCCCCTTCGCGCGCGAGCTCTCCGCCATCCACGCGCTGTGGCTCCGCCGCCCCGCGCTCGATCGTCCCGACCTCGACGAGATGCAACCGCGCTCGCTCGCCGCCTGGGACGCCTACCTGCTCGCCCTCGCCGACTACCACGCTCCCAGCCTGCTCATCCGCACCCTGAAGGAGCACGACACGATGCTCGTGCGGCTGTCAGGCCATATCTTTCAGCTGGTTCCGTTCCTGACGAAGGAGCACTGGGACGCCGCCGGGGAGTTCGGCCGGCTCGATCAGTTCTTCAACAACCTGAGGGACATGCAGGAGGACGCCGATCGCGGCATCTGCTACCTGCCCGAGGAGGAGCTCGCGCGCCACGGCGTCACGCGCGCTCAGGTGATCTCCGGACGGTGCGTCGACACGCCCGGATACCAGGCCCTGATGCGGTACTGGCTCGATGAGGTCATGCCATCGCTCTACGCGCGGGCGGCGCCGTTCATCGAGGCGCGCGGCCTCCACCCCTCGCTCCAGATCATGAGGGAGTGGAGCCTGCGCCGTTATGCCCGCATCACACGGGTGTTCCGCGCGACCGGCTTCGATCACCGCCGGTTCCCCGCGCGGTACTGGGCCGAGGTGCGGCGCGACCTCGCCGAGCGGCGGCAGCTCCTCCGCGCTCACCCCGTGTAACGCCTCACCGTCGAGAGGAGCGCGTCCGGATCGAACGGCTTGCCGAGCCACGCGTCCGCGCCGACCTCGGCCGCCCGCCGGTGCGCGTCCGCCGCCGCGGTGAGCACGACGATGGGCGCCTGACGCCCGTGCCGGACCTCGAGCTCGCGCGCGAACTCCGGGCCGTTCATCACCGGCATCTTCATGTCGAGCAGGATGAGATCCGGCAGGTCGTGCTCCAGCTTGGCCAGCGCCTCGCGACCGTTGCACGCGATCTTGACCCGGTAGCCGTCCTCCTGGAGCACGAGGGAGACGAGCGCCACGAGATCCGCGTCGTCCTCCACGAGGAGCACCGTCTTTGCGTGTCTGTCGCTCATCGTCGATCGGCCGCGGGGGCCTCGCTGCTGAGTGGAAGGGTGAAATAAAACGTGCTGCCGCTGTCCTCCTCGCTCTCGAACCAGATACGGCCGCCATGGCGGGTGATCATGTCCTTCGCAAGGAACAGCCCTATCCCCATGCCTCCGTAGTCGTGTCGGGTGTCCGTGTGCGCGCGGAAGAAGCGCTCGAAGATGCGCTCCTGCCTGTGGGCGGGGATGCCGACGCCCTGGTCGCGCACGGACACGACCGCCTCGAAGCGCGGCGCCGCGCCGTGCCGCTGCGAGAAGAGCGCGGCGTCGCAGGAGGACGGCCGCGACGACGCCGGCGCGCGCTCGGCGACGGCGACGCGCACGTCGACATCGCCGCCGTCGGGCGAGTACTTCACCGCGTTGTCGAGGAGGCTCGCGAGCACCTGGCGCAGCCGCTCCGGATCGGCGCGCACGACGGGCGGCCGCTCGGCGTCGAGCGACAGCCGCACCCGGTGGCGGCTCGCCGACTTCGCGACGCGATCGACCGACTCCTGCACGAGCTCCTTCAGATCGACGTCCTCCTCGGAGACCTGGAGCACGTCGAGCGTGACCTGCGAGATGGCCAGGAGATCGTCGACGATGCGGTTGATCCTGTCCGCGCCGCGGTCGATGGCCTCCAGCATCTTGCGGCGCGGCGCCGGCAGATCGTTCGAGTTGCGCAGGAGCGCGAGCGCGTATCCCTTCATGATCGCGACCGGCGTCTTGAGCTCGTGCGCGCCGACCCGGATGAACTGATCCTTGACGAGATCGAGCTCCATGAGCTCCGTCACGTCGCGGGCGACCGCGACCGCGCCGAGGACCGCCCCGCCCTCGCTGCGGATCGGCGCCGCGCTGGTCCGCAGGAAGACGTCGCGGCCCGCGCGGCCGTCCGCGAGCACCTGCTCTTCCTGCACGATGGTCTCGCCGGCGAGCGCCCGCACCATGGGCAGCTCGTCGCGCGTGAAGGCGCGACCGTCGCTGTGGCGCATCCGGCCGAGGTCCATCACCTCCTCGACCATCCGGCCGGCCTGCTCCGAGCGGCCCGAGAGGCCGAGCAGCCTGAGCCCCGAGGCGTTGATCATCGTCAGCCGGCCCTGGCGGTCGCACGCGAACACCCCCTCGACGAGGTTGTCCAGCACGGCCCCGAGCTGCGCCGCGCGCTGCGCCGCGTCCTGCAGCAGGCGCTCGCGCTCCGCCAGGTAGCTCCGCGTGCGCCGAGACGACTCCTCCAGGCGATCGACCATCGCGTTGACGCCGCCCGCCAGCGCGCCGATCTCGTCCTTGAAATAGACCGGGATCCGCTCCAGCCGGTCGACCTCGCCGCGCTGGACGATCTTCTGGATGACCGCGGCGACCTGCTGGAGCGGGCCCGCGAGGGCGCCGGCGAGGAAGCCCGCGCAGACCGGCGCCCAGGTGACCGCGACCATCGAGAAGATCGCCAGGGTGAGCTTCAGGCCGGGCTTGGCCGGCCCCGCCGTCTCGCCGAGCACCATCGCCGCCATCCAGCTCGTCGGCGCGATGGCGAGGCAGGCGCCGAGGATCACGAGGCGGACGGCGAGCGAGTAGCCCTTGCCAGGCATGGAGAGGCCGCGCTCGCGCGCGATGAGCGAGATCACGCCGGCGGCGGGGGCGAGCAGGCGGCCGAGGATGCTGTAGGCGAGCGGCAGCGCGGCCGCGAACAGGGCCAGCGCGAACAGGGCCAGCGCGACGCCGCGCTGGACGCCGAGCGGGCTCTGGTCCGGCGCGATGACGTAGAGCGCCATCGTGACCGGCAGGTACAGGAGCCCCCACGACACGGCCCAGACCGTCGCGAACGCGAGCGGGGTGTCGTAGGCGGCGTTCGCCGCGGCGAGGACGACCTCCTCCGGGGGCGCCGCGCCGCCGCTGCTCGTGTCCTCGACGCCCGCGCCGCTCTGGAGGCGATGGGCCACGGAGTACTGCCGCAGGCGCTCGATCGGGCGCAGCATGTGGACGAGCAGCGCGATAAGCCCCCCCGTCTTGACGAGGTACATGAGCCCGATCAGCCCGAGCAGCCGCGCCTGGACCGCCGAGTCCACGACGCCGAGGAGGCGCAGGTGAGCGACCGGGACAAGCAGGCTGTACGGCAGCTCGATGCCGAATGCATAGGCCACGACCCGAGGCGTGAACGACAGAGTCCGCGACCTCCCCGGATTCCAGATTCTAGCCCAGGCGGCTCGGCTGATGGCCACGTCCGTCACCCCCCTTGTTGAAGCATGGCTGCGGGGCTCGCGCCTCTGGAGCCCCTCCGCGCCAAGTTGATGAGTCAGGTCGCCAGGCAGCTTTGCTATGAAAACCAATGAGCGAGTTGTCGACCGTTTTGCGCAGCGGCTCGTGTCGATTCGATCGACTCCGACTCACACGTTCCGTCCGCGCGCGGGCGTTCTGCGATTTTCCTGATCAGCTCAGGGACTGCCTTATGGCGTTCCTGGCGATCAGGAAAAGGATGGTAAGCACGTGGCGCGCGCGCAGGCCGCTCGCCTCACCGCGGTAGACGGGACGCACGCTGACCTCGCAGACGCGGAGCCGGCGAGCCGCGAGGGCGGCGAGCAAGTCGTTCGGATAACCGTAGCGGGGCCAGAGGCCGTCGAGGTCGAGCGCGTCGATCGCGCGGGCCGAGATGGCGGTGTACCCGCACTGGCTGTCGGAGAGGGCGTCGAGCCCCGCCGCACGGCGGGTGAGCTCTGCGAGCGCCGCCGTCGCGGCGAGCCGCTGGAGAGGCATGACGCGCCACACGTCGGGGTGGCGCAGCCGATCGCCCTTCACGTAATCGGCTTCGCCCGAGGCGATCGGGGCGACGACGCGCGGGAGATCGCGCGGATCCATCTGCCCGTCGCCGGCCATGACCGCGACGGCCGAGGCGCCGAGGGCGCGAGCGCGCCGGTAGCCAGCGACGATCGCCGCGCCGACGCCGCGGCACTCCGGGTGGACGAGCACCTCGAGGCGCTCGTCCCCGACCGCGCGCGCCATCTCGGCCGTGCCATCTCGACTGGCATCGTCCACGACGATCACGTGGTCGACAAAGGCGGGGACCGACGCCGCCGCCTCGGAGATCCATCGCGCCTCGTCCCGCGCGGGGATGACCACTGCGACGCGCGCACCGTGGAGCACGCGGATTCCTAGCGGAGCGAGCGGTCTCCGGCAACGCGATCGACGCCGCGACGACGCGCTCGGCGCCGCGCCGCGAGCCGTGCGCGCCGGACGTATTACCTGCCAGCGCTCTTGCGGAGCTCGGCGTAGGAGCCGCCAGGCGTGGCCGTCTCGACGGGCAGCCCGGCCGGCCCCCACCCCGGCTCGGTGATCGCGCCGAACGCGTCGCGCGGCCCCTCGAAGCCGGCGCGTTGCTCGATGACGGCCGTGTAGCCGGCCGACACCATGGCCTCGGCCGCGCGCATCGAGCGCTGTCCGGACTTGCAGCCCACGATGATCTTCGCGTCCCTGGGATAGAGGGCGCGGACCACATCGAGGAAGTCGGGGTTCTGCTTCATGCCGCCGGCGCCGGCGTGCATGAGCGGCACGTTGTGCGCGCCGCTCGGGTGCCCGGCCGCATATTCGGGCTCGCTCCGGACGTCGAGGTAGAGATACCCCTCCTCGTCGATGAGCTTCTTGGCCTGCTGGGGGGATACACGCTTGATGTCCGCCATGGGGCGCAGTCTACCCCCGGCGCGGCGCGCTCGTCAGAACGTATGAATGAAGAGCCCGCTGCGGAGCTTCGGCTCGAACCACGTGCTCTTCGGCGGCATGAGCAGCCCTGCGTCGCTCACCGCGAAGAGCTCGTCGATCTGCGTGGGATAGAGGTGGATCGCCATCGTGAACGCGCCCGAGTCGACGCGTCGCTCGAGCTCGGCGACGCCGCGGATGCCGCCGACGAAATCGACGTGCTTGTCCCGGCGAGGATCGCTGACGCCGAAGATCGGGCCGAGGATCTGGTCCTGGCAGATGGAGCAGTCGAGCGAGGCCACCGGATCCTTCGCGTCGAACGACCCCGGGCGGACCCTGGCGGTGTACCAGCGGCCGCCAAGGTAGAGCCCGAAGGTCCGCGGCTCGGCCGGGGTCGCGGCCGCGCCGTCCGTCGCCGGCGCGACGTCGAGCCGCTCGCCGAGGGCCGCGAGCAGCGCCTCCGCGCTGCGGCCGGCGAGGTCCCGCACGACGCGGTTGTACGGCATGATGTTCATCTGGTCGTGCGGGAAGACCACGGCCAGGAAGACGTCGTGCTCGCCGCCGTCGCCGCGCAGCTTCCTGTGGACGCGCGCCGCCGCGGCGCTGCGGTGGTGGCCATCGGCGACGTAGAGCGTCGGGATCGCCTGGAAGCGCTCCTCGAGGTCGGCGGTCGCCGCTCGACCGAGGACCCAGAGCTTGTGCTCGACGCCGTCGGCCGTCGTGAAATCGTAGATGGGCGGCGACTGCAAGGCCTCCGCGACGGCGCCGTCGATGCCCGCGTCGGCGCGGTACGTGAGGAACACCGGCTCGTCGTGGGCGCCGAGCTCCTCGATGTGGCGGGTGCGGTCGTCCTCCTTGTCGGGGCGCGTCTTCTCGTGCTTCTTGATGACGTCCTGCTCGTACTCGGCGACCGCGGCGCAGCCGACGACGCCGATCTGCCGGTGAGCACCCATCCTCTGGGCGTAGAGGTAGAGGTGCGGCTCCGGGTCCTGCGCGAGGTCGCCGCTCGCGATGAGATCGGCGAGGTTCTGCGCGCCGCGGGCGTAGACGGCGTCGTCGTGCTCGTCCGTCCCCTCGGGCAGGTCGATCTCGGGGCGGGAGACGCGGAGGAAGCTGTGCAGGCCTCCCGCCGCGAGGACGCGCGCCTCGGCGGTGGAGATGACGTCGTACGGCGGGCTCGCGACGCGAGCCGCCTGGGCCTGGGGGGGTCGGTAAGCGCGGAAAGGTCGGACGGTAGCCACGCGGAGCGACTAGCCCAGCGGCCTGGGCGCGTCGAGGCGGCTCGCGCGGCGGGAGCCGCGGCAGGCGGGGCGGGCAAACCGGCGCGGAGCCCCGGCGTCGGCGGCGCTCATGGCCGCGCGCGGCGCGTGCTAGGAGGGACTCGCGCCGCGAGCCGCTCGCATCCGCTCGCCGCCGCACCATCCCGCCCGCGCAGCCGCGCGCCGCACGAAGAGGAACCTTGTCCAGCTCCGGTGAGTCCTACCCTCCGCCGCGCTATTCGACCCTCCCGCCCGGCTCGGCGGACGACGATCTCCCCCTGCCGGGCGAGATCACCTCGTTCTCCAGCTCGCGATCCCGCCGCGTGATCGCCGTGGGGGGCGGCCGCGGGGGCGTCGGCAAGGCGACGCTCGCGGTCAACCTGGGGGTGTACTTCGCGCAGCTCGGGCGCGACGTGATCATCATCGACACCGACGCTTACAGCCCGGGGCTGCACGCCGCGCTGGGGATCGAGGCGCCGTCGCTCGTCACGCGCGAGGACATCGAGGAGGGCAAGGCCGAGCCGATCGCGACAACGGTGCCCGGGCTCCGGCTCGTCCCGACCGCGTACGACCCGATGACGGCCACGCCGCACCGGCCAAGCCGCGCCGCCTACTGGATGAAGATGATCCAGGAGCTCGACGTCGACTACGTGATCGTCAGCCTCGGCGCGGCGACCGGCTCCTCGACGCTCGACCTCTTCCTGCACGCTGACGTCGGCATCTGCGCCACCACGCCCGAGCCGCTCGCGGTCGAGCACTCCTACCGCTTCTGCCGCGCGCTCTACCAGCGCACCTTGCGCCGGGCGCTCATGAAGGAGCGCTTCAAGATCCGGCTCGTGGAGAAGGTCGCCGCGTCGCTCCCGGCGCTCGCGACGCCGCGCGACTTCATCATGGAGGTGAAGCGGTTCGACGAGGGGGTCGCGTCGCTCGCGGCCGCGCAGCTGCCGCGGGTGAAGCCGCACCTCGTGGTCAGCCAGACCCGGCACCGCTCGGACCTGGAGCTCGGCCCCGCGA
The DNA here is from genome assembly GCF_051524395.1 of Sorangium sp. So ce117. Classification (NCBI taxonomy): domain Bacteria; kingdom Pseudomonadati; phylum Myxococcota; order Polyangiales; family Polyangiaceae; genus Sorangium; species Sorangium sp. So ce117. The sequence goes on along the minus strand of NZ_CP150309.1, from coordinate 613,084 downwards.
TGAGCGCCGTCTCGGAGCGCTTCCTCGGCATCTCCCTCGACTACCTCGGCCACATCGAGCACGACGACGCCGTGTGGCTGACCGCGCGCCGGCGCCAGCCGCTCCTCATCGACAGCCCGACGTCGAAGAGCGCGCGCAACCTCGAGCGCGTGGCCCGGCGCATCCTCGCGCTGCTCGCCGCGCGCGACTCCCGCCCGGCCGAGGCGCACGCCCGCGCCCTCGCCGCCGCCTCGAAGAGCGCCGCGCCGCCGACGCTCTACGAGGCGCTCGGCCTCGCGCGGACGGCCGCGGACGACGAGATCCGGCGCGCCTACAAGCGCCAGCGCGACACCTACCGGGAGGGGAGCCTGCCCGTGGTCAGCGTGCTGAGCCCCGCGGTGCTCCAGAAGGAGCAGGCGCGCATCGAGGAGGCGCACGACACCCTCCTCGATCCGGTGCGCCGCCGCGCGTACGATCTCTCGACCTACCCGGACGATCCGCGCACGCAGCTCGGCCCGGTGCGCGCCGAGAACGCCGCCGCCGTGGCCGAGCTGGCCATGCTCCAGGCCGATCTCGCGCGCGAGATCAACGCCGAGACGCAGTTCAGCGGCGCGCTGCTCCGCAAGGTGCGCGAGTCGCAGGGGGTCGAGCTCACCGACATCTCGCAGCGGACCAAGATCTCGCTGGCGCACCTCCAGGCGATCGAGAACGAGGCGATAGGCGACCTTCCGGCGACCGTCTACGTACAGGGATTCGTTCAGGAAATTGCCAAGTACCTGCGGCTCGATCGGGCGCAGGTGGCGAAGACCTACATGCGTCGCCTGCGCGAGATCTCCGCCGGCTCGCGCGCCAAGCCGCATGGCTGAGGCGTCGCGCGGAAGCGACGGGGCGGCGCGGATCGGAGGCGGGCGCGGCGGGCGCGGCACGGGCGGCACGTCAGAACGCGCCGGCGGGGATCTCGCGTTCTCGGCGCTCGCGTTCGCGCTCGCGCTGCTGCCGCGGCTCTACGTGGCGATCGCGTGGGCGCGCGAGCCCGTGTGGGACGGCCATTACTACGATTTCGGCGCGCGCCGCATCGCCGCCGGGCTCGGCTACTCGGACGATCTCATCGTCGGGGGCCAGGCCGTATGGCACCCGTGGTGCCATTATCCGGTCGGTTACAGCGGGTTCCTCGCCCTCGTCTACCGGCTGTTCGGCGCCGGGCCGCACGCGGCGACCGTCGCGAACGCGGTGACCGGCGCGCTGCTCGTCGTCGTGGTCCACCGCCTCGCCCGGTACGCGACAACGCCGGCGCGCGCCCGCGTGGCGGCGCTCCTCGCGGCGCTCTCGCCGGGGCTCATCGTTTATGCGGCGCTCCTCATGACGGAGCCGCTCGCGGCGCTCGGCCTGGTGACGGCGCCCTGGCTGCTCGCGCGCGACACCGCGCGCGGTCGCCCGGCCCGCGGCGCGGTCCTCGCAGGCGTGGCGCTCGGGCTCTCGGCGCTGGTGCGGCCCCAGAGCCTGCTCTGCGCGCCGGCGCTCGCGCTGCTGGCCATGCGTGCCCCGCAGGGGGTGGCGTCCGGAGGAGCGGCGGCAACGGCGTCTGGAGGGGCGGCCGCGTGGAAACGCGGCGCGCTCACGGCGGCGCTCGCGGCCGCGACGGCCCTCGCGGTGGTGGCGCCGTGGACGATCCGCAACTGCCGCGTGATGGACGGCTGCGCGCTCGTGTCGACGAACGGCGGCTGGAACCTCGCCATCGGCGCGTTCCCGCGCGCGACGGGCCGCTTCGAGACGCTGCGCGCGGGAGACGGCTGCCCGATCGCGCGCGGCCAGGTGGCGCAGGACCGCTGCTGGATGGCCGCGGGGCTTCAATGGATCAAGGATGATCCAGGTCGCTGGCTGGCCCTGATCCCGAGGAAGCTGGGCTTCACCTTCGATCACGAGTCGTTCCCGATCGGCTATCTCGGCGAGGCGAACCCTGCGGCGTGGCCCGAGGAGCGGCGCGCGGCGGGGCGCCGCGTGCTCACGGCGTCGCACCTCGGCCTGCTGTCCGCCGCGGCGCTCGGGGTCGTGGCGATGCCCCGGCGGAAGACGCGGCGCGAGCTCGTCGCGCAGCTCCTCGCGCTCGCGGCGGTGCTCGGGCTGGTCGCGTGGGGGGTGCTCGGCGACGTGCACGCGTTCTGGCCGCTCGCGGTGGCGATCCCGCTGATCGCCGCGCTGCCGCTGCCGGGCCGGCCCGGGAACGGGGGCGTCGTCGGCTACCTCGCGTTCGCGGTCGCGTCCGTGGCGCTGACGCACGCCGTGTTCTTCGGCGAGGACCGGTATCACATGGTCGTGACGCCGGCGCTGTGCATCCTCGCGGCGTGCGCGCTGCGGCGAGGAGAGGCGGCCGGGGAGCCGGCGGGCGATCGATGACGTGACGCGGGCGGCGCCCGGAGGCGCAGGAGGCGACCCGTCAGGGCTTTGGCGCCGCCACGCTCGGGCCGCCTGCTCTCTCCTTCTCCAACGCTTCCTGGTCCATCACCAGGCCGATCTCGATCCGCCGATTCTTCGCCCGCCCCTCCGCCGTGACGTTCGTCGCCGCTGGCGCGAACTCCCCGTATCCAGCTGCGGACAGGCTCCCGGGCGCCATGCCCTCCGCGATCAGCGCCTGGACCACCGCCACCGCGCGGGCCGACGAGAGCTCCCAGCTCGACGGGAAGCGCGCGCCCTTCGCCTTCTTGCTCTTCGCGTCGCCGCCGTCGTCGGTGTGCCCGGCGACCTGGAACCTGTGCTCCGGCATCGTCCGGAGCACCGCGGCGATCTCGGCCAGCACCGCGCGCCCCTCGCGCTGGATCTCGGCCTTCCCCGCCGCGAACAGCGCGTCGCTCGGCACCTCGATCACGAGCTGCCCGGCGCGGAGCCCGACACGGACCTTCCCCGCGAGGGCCGCGCCCTTCAGCCGGTCCACGGCGTCGCGGATCCCGGCCGCGCGCGCCTCCGCCGCCGCCTGCTTCCGGCGCAGATCGTCGAGCTTGGCCCGCGTCTCCGCGAGCTCCGCCGACAGGCTGCCCCGCTCGCCGGCGAGCTGCCCCACGCTCTGCCCGGCGCTCCGGAGCCGCGCCGACAGCTCCTCGTTCATGGCGGCGAGCTCGTCGAGCCGCCGCGCGAGCCCCGCCTCGGCCGTCGTCGCCTCCGACAGCCTGAGATCGCGCGCCCGGACGTCGTCCGAAAGGCGCGCCAGCTCCTCCTCGATGGCGGCGATTTGCGCGGACCGCTGTGTGGCCTCGGCGCGGGCGCTCTGGGCCTCGGCCCGCGCCTTGTCACCCGCCTCGCGCTCTCTCCGGATCTCCGCGCGCGCCTCGTCGTAGAGCCCCTGCCGGACGAGGCAGCCCGGCGTCGCCAGCCCGAGCAGGCCGGCCGTGAGGAGCCGCGCCGCCGCAGGCGAGCGCCGCGAGAGCCACGTCGGGATCCTGCCGGACGTCGTCGTGTCTTTCATGCGTCGCGCGCACTCTGGCACGAAACCCCGGGCGCGACGAAATCGTGGCAAACGTTCCCCGCGCGCCGCCGCGCGAGCGGTCGCGAGCCGTCGCGAGCCGTCCCACCGCGCGCGAACCCCTGGTACCCTCGGCGGCGTGATGTCTCCGCGAGCTTGGTTTTCCGTGGGCGCCCTCGCAGCGACGACGCTGGTCGGCAGCGCCGCGGCGGCGTTCCCGCACGTCGTCCGCGAGGGCGAGACGCTCGCGCAGATCGCGGAGCGCACCTACGGCCGCGTGCAGATGGAGCAGGTGCTCGTCGCCGCCAACGCGCTCGACGCGGGCGCCGGCGTGCCGATCATGCCCGGCCTGCGCCTGGAGGTGCCCGCGCTGGGCCACCACCGCGTCACCGCGGGCGAGACCTGGGCGATCCTCGCGGAGCGGCTGCTCGGCACCGCCAACCGGAGCGACGTCCTCGCGATCTCGAACGACACGTGGCCCTGGCTCGAGCCGACCGACGGGCAGGAGATCATCGTGCCGTACAACCTGCGGTACGTCGTCGGCCAGCACGACACCTTGCTCACCATCGCCTATCGCTTCCTGGGCAAGCGGGACCACGCGTGGATGCTCGACAAGTACAACCACCTCAAGCAGCGCCCGCTGCGCCGCGGCATGGTGATCCTCGTCCCGCTCACGGATCTGCCGCTCTCGGCCGAGGGCAAGGCCGAGGCCGCGAGCTCCGGCGCGCTGGTGCGCTCCGAGGGCGCCGGCCGCGCGCGCGACGCCCAGCGCCGGGTCGACGCCGAGCTGCCGCAGCTCGCCGGCGACGTGCGGAGCGGCCGCTACATCGACGCCGTGGCGCGAGCGAGCCGCCTGCTCGGCTACGGCGATCTCGCCCGGGTGCAGATCGCCACGGTGCAGCGGCACCTGCTCGAGGCCTACGTCGCGCTCGACGCCACAGGGCTCGCCGAGACCGCGTGCGCCGCGTGGCGCGAGGCCGACCCCGCCGCGCGGCTCGATCCCATCGAGCTCAGCCCGAAGATCGTGCGCGCCTGCACCTCGTCGACGGAGCTGCACCTCAGGGCGCCGTCGCCGGACCCCGCGCCGCCGATCCCGGCGGACGCGGGCGGTGGGCGGTGACCTCGCAGCAGCCCGCGCCCGATCGCCTGCCCGCCGGGCACGGCGTCGCGTCGCGGTACACCGTCGAGTCCGTCATCGGCGAGGGGGCGTCCGGCGTCGTTTACCGCGCCACCCGCGACGAGGACGGCCAGCCCGTCGCGCTGAAGGTGATCCACAGGCACCTCTCGGGCACGCCCCAGATCTTCAGGCGCTATCACCGGGAGGCCGCCATCCTGGAGCGCGTCGAGGGCCCGCACGTCGTCCGGATGCTCGACTTCGTCGAGGAGGGCGGGCTCCTCGTGATCGCGCTGGAGCACATCGACGGCAGCTCGCTCGAGGAGCTCCTGCGGGACCACGCGCCGATCGAGATCGACCTGGCGATCGAGATCGCCCTGCAGATCTGCGCCGCGCTCGAGACCGCGCACGCGGCGGGCGTGGTGCACCGCGATCTCAAGCCGGCCAACGTGCTCATCGAGCGCCCGGACGGGCGCTCGGGCGCCGCGCCGTCCCCCTTCGCGGGCCGCGTCCGCGTGGTCGATTTCGGGCTCGCGAAGGTGGTGCACGGCGAGCAGCAGACGACCGGGCTCACCGAGAAGGACATGATCTTCGGGACGCCGGAGTACATGGCGCCGGAGCAGGTGCGCGGGGAGGACGTCGACCCGCGCAGCGACATCTACGCGCTCGGCTGCATCCTCTACGAGATGGCGGTCGGCGCCGTGCCGTTCAGCAAGCGGACGCCCATCGCCGTGATGACGGCGCAGATCGCCGAGCAGCCGCTGCCGCCGCGCGCCAGCGAGCGCTCCGGGCTCATCTCGGCCGGCCTGGAGGCGGTCCTCCTGAGGGCCCTCGCCAAGAGCCCTTCCGAGCGGCACCCGAGCGCCAGGGCATTCGCCGACGCCCTGCGCGCCTGCCGAGAAGAACGGCGCGTCGTGCACCACACCCCCGCGAGCCTCGCGGACGCCGTCTCGATCACCGATCTCGCGCTCGAGCGGACCGGCCTGGATTACGCCGCGCCCCTCCAGGACGGCGCTTCCGTCTCGGGCGTCGGCCATGTTGGCCACGTCGGCCATCCGGTTACGCGTCCGGAGAGCGCGGTGGCGAGCGCGGTGGCGAGCGCGGTGAGGAGAGCGCTGCCCGAAAGCGCGGCCGCGGTGGTCCGCGGGACGCCCGCTGGCGCTGCTCCGACGGCGGGCGGCACCTCGCGTGAGCTCATCCTCTGGACCGTGGTGGCCATTCTCTGCGCGGCCGCCGGCATCGTGGTCGGCACGCTGTTCGGGGCGCGCTAGGACGCGCTGGAACGCAGCTGAAACGCAGCTGGGGCGTGCCTGGCGCGCCGCCATCGGGGGGCTGCGGCTATGGCGTGGAGCGCGAGGATCGTGGTAATCGTTCTCATGCGTTCCTTGCTGTCCGGCGGCGCAGCCCTCGCGGCGCTCCGCCCTGCTCGGCCCCGGCGGCGGCGCGCTCTCCCCGGCGTCGCCGCCGCGCTCGCGCTCCTCGTCCCCGCGGCCGCCTCGGCCTATGACTCGCTCGCCGTGCCGTGCGCGGACGACCCGCTCCAGTGCGCGCGGGGGCCGCTCACGTTCCAGCGCAAAGACGCCATCCCGCTCGAGCTCGACTTCGATACAGGCTGGGTCCCGCCGGGCTCACCGCTCCAGGTCAACCTCGGGGCGGCGGTCTACGCCGACACCCAGGTCTCGTTGAGCGGAGCGCTCGAGGCGTCGTGGCCAGAGGCGCTCGCGCTCAAGGCACCAGGCGCCCCGGACGGCGGCGCGTTCAGCTGCGATTACGGACTCGATGTCAGCGCACAGGGACGCATCAGCATTTCCGTCCTGGGCCAGGACTTCGACTGGACGGGTGATATCCCCTATCTGCCCCAGATCGATCTCCAGGTGCACACCCGAGAGCAGTTCGACGCCTGGGGCTGGGAGCCGGGCATCACGCTGGAGAGCTCCACCGCGCTGCAGCGCATTGCGTCCGTGTCGCTCGGCGACCTCATCGGCGGCTCGATCCCCGGAATCGACGGGAGGTTCGAGCTCGACATCGCGATGGACGTCGCGGCCCGCTACACGACCCATCGCGTGGCCATCGAGACGCTCGATCAGGCGACGGTGAGCGGAGGCGACATCACCTCCGAGGGCGGAGCCTCCTCCGTGGACTACCTGGGAGGCCCGTCGGTCGAGCTCAACGTTCGTCCGGAGGGCTCGGTGCGGTACGACGGCACGCTCCACCTCGTCCCCGCGTTCGGCGTCAGCCTGCTGGGCCGCTCGTGGTCGATCCCGCTCGCCGACATCCCGCTCGCCTTCCCGCTCACCGAGCGGGAATGGATCTTCGAGAGCGAGCGCGTCCATGTGCCGCTCCCGGACCTCGCGCTGGACAAGCAGGAGATCGATTTCGGCGCCGTGGAGGTGGGGCAGGCCAACGTGGAGCTCGTCCGCCTGTCGAACGCGGGAGAGGCGCTGCTCGATGCCGTCGTGACGACCGACGACGCGGAGAGCTTCGAGCTCGCGGACGCGGCGCTCGGGATCGATCCGGAAACGGAGGTCGACTTCGCGATCCGCTTCGCGCCGAAGGCCAGCGGCGCGTTCGCGGCGACCGTCCTCGTCGAGTCCAACGACCCCGATCGACCCCTGCAGATGATCGCGGTGCGAGGGATCGGCGTCGGCGAGCCGGAGGCACCGGCAGGCGGCGGCGACCTCGCGGAGGAGGATGGGGGCTGCGCCTGCCGCGCGGCCGGGGGCGCGCCGCGCGGCAGCGCCGGCGGCCGGGCGTGGGCGGCCGCCGGCCTGTCGCTCGCCGCGCTCGCGGGCGGCCTCAGGCGCCGGCGGCGCGCCGCCTGAGGCTCACGCCGCGCTCGGCGGGCCCACGGCGATCTTCCGCCGCGTCGACACGGCCGCGATCTCCTCCAGCTCCTCGCCGCGCAGCGTCTCCTTGAGCACGAGCGCCTCCGCGACCGCCTCGAGGCCCTCGCGGCGATCGACGAGCAGCTGCTTGGCCTTCAGGTACATCTCGCCGAGCCGTTCCCTCACCTCCTCGTCGACCTCGCGGGCGGTCTCCTCGCTGCACGTGCGCTCCTCCTGGAGCACGCCGAGCATCGGCGCGCCGACGGTGCGCGCGAGCGCGGCCAGCCCGAGGCGCCGGCTCATCCCGAGGCGGGTCACCATCTCGCGGACGAGCGCCGTGGCGCGCCCGAGATCGTCGTGCGCGCCGCTCGACACCTGCCCCAGCGCGATCTCCTCCGCCGCCCTGCCCCCGAGCATCACCGTGACGCGCGACTCGATCTCCTGCTCGGTGACCAGCTGGCGCTCGTCGCGGGGCACCTGGATCGTGACGCCGAGCGCGCCGATCGTGCGGGCCACGATGGACACCCGCTCCACCGGATCGGCGGCCGGCAGCGCGAGCGCGACGAGGGCGTGCCCGGCCTCGTGGTAGGCCACGCGCCGCCGCTCCTCCGCGGTCATGATCTGCCCGCGGCGCCGGAGCCCGAGCTGCGAGCGATCGAGCGCCTCGTCGAAATCGGCCTGTCCGATCTCCCTTGCGCCGCGCCGCGCCCCGGCCAGCGCGGCCTCGTTGACGATCTTCGCGAGATCGGCGCCGACCATGCCCGGCGTGCGGCGCGCCACGAGCCCGAGCTCGACGTCGCTCGCGAGCGGCACCCGCCGCGCGTGGACGGCGAGGATCGCCTCGCGGCCCCGCAGATCGGGCCGATCCACGATGACCTGGCGATCGAAGCGCCCGGGCCGCAGGAGCGCCGGATCGAGCACCTCGGGGCGGTTGGTGGCGGCCATCAGGATCACGGTGGTGCGCGCGTCGAAGCCGTCGAGCTCGGCGAGGAGCTGGTGGAGCGTCTGCTCTCGCTCGTCGTGGGTCGCGAGGGCGCCGAGGCCGCCCCGGGTCCTGCCCACGGCGTCGATCTCGTCGATGAACACGATGCTGGGCGCGCTCTTGCGCGCCTCCTCGAAGAGCTCGCGGACCCGCGCGGCCCCGAGCCCCACGAACATCTCGACGAACTCGCTCGCGTTCAGCGAGAAGAACGGCACGTTCGCCTCGCCCGCCACCGCCCGCGCGAGCAGCGTCTTGCCGGTGCCCGGCGGCCCGATGAGCAGGAGGCCGCGCGGGATCCGCCCGCCCAGCGAGCGGTACCTCGAGGGCTCCTTGAGAAAGTCGACCACCTCGACGAGCTCGTCCTTGGCCTCGTCGACGCCGGCGACGTCCGAGAAGCGCACCGGATCCTGCCTGGATCGATCGTAGATCTTCGCCTTGCTGCGCAGGAACCCGAGCGGCCCGGCGGCCCCCTGCCCCGCCCGCCGCAGCACCATGAAGAACGCCGCGTTGATGAGCAGGAGCGGCAACATCCAGATCGCCACCTGCATCCACACCGACGTCTGGGGGCTCTTCGCCTCGATGCGGACCTGCTTGTCGAGCAGCGCCCTCACGAGCGGCTCGTCCTCGACGCCGGGCAGCCGCGTCACGCGGACGCGCTCCTCCGGTCGTTGCGGGCTCTCGCGGCGGATCAGCTCGATCTCGTCGGGCTTCACGATCGCCGCGGAGACCTCCCCGCGCTGCACCTCGGCGACCGCCTCGTCGTACGGCACGAGCGGGCGCCCTCGTGACCTGACGATCCCGGAAAGGACCAGGATCCCGACGGCGATCAGCAGGTACCCGAGCCACGCGCGCGACGCCGGCCTCTTCTCGTCAGCCATTCCACGGAGCTGATGTGCGGCGGGCGTCGCTTCGGCAAGCCCTCGCCCCCGGAACAACGGGAAAGCCCACGAGAAAGCCGCGCGAGGGAGGGAGCCCAGGAGCGTCCCCGAGCGCGGCTCGGCGCGCCGCCGGCGCACGGCTGCCGCGCGTCCACCGACAGCGCCGGCGCACGGCTGCCGCGCGTCCCCCCGCAGCGCCGGCGCGCCGCTGCCGCGAGGTGATCGCCCGGTGGATCCAGGCTAAGAAGCGACACCGTGCCGCTCGCCTCCGACCGCGCCTCGCTCGCCGCGTTCCCCATCGACTGGGGCGGGCTCGCCCCGCTCCGCCTCAAGTCGCGCGCCGTCGCCGAGGGCGTCTACGCCGGCATGCACCGGAGCGTCCGCAAGGGCGCGGGCGTCGAGTTCGGCGGCCAGCGGCCCTATGTGCCCGGCGACGATCTCCGCTTCTTCGATCGCCGCGCCCTGCTCCGCCACGATCGCCTCATGGTGCGCGAGTTCGAGACCGAGACCGATCGCGCCCTGTGGCTGTGCGTCGACGCGACCGCCTCGATGTCGTACCGCGGCCGGCGCGCGCCCGGCGCCAAGCTGGCCTACGCGGCGCTCATCGCCGCGGCCATGGCCCGCGTCGCGCTCGCCACCGGCGACCCGGTGGGGCTCGCCTGGCTCGGCGGCGCCGGCACCCACGGCCTGCCCGCGATGGCGGGGCGCGAGGCGTTCGAGCGGATCGTCGGCGCCCTCGAGGCCACCTCCGCCGCCCAGGACTGGAGCGGCGACGCCGGCGCTGTCGAGCGCGCGCTCGCGCCCATCGCGAAGAAGGCCCGCCGCGGCGCCGTCGTCCTGCTCATCTCCGATCTCATCGATCTTGCTCATGAACCCGGCGCGGCCCCGTCGGGCGTCGATCGCGCGCTCTCGGCGTTCACGTCGCTGAGCACCGGCGGCCGCACGCTGATCGCGCTCCAGGTCCTCGATCCCAGCGAGGCGACGCTCGACTTCGAGGGCAACGTGCGCCTCCGCGCCCTGGAGGGCGGCGCCGTCGTGGAGGCCGACGCGGGCGCGGTCCGCGCGGAGTACCAGGCGCGCCTCGCCGCCCTGGCCGAGGCCTGGTCGCGGGCGCTCGCGTCGCGCGGCGGCCGCCTGCTCCGCGCGACCAGCGCCGATCCTCCGACCGACGTCGTCCGCTCGCTCGTGCAGGCGATCGCCGAGGTGCGCCGATGAGCTTCGTCACGCTCGGCGCGCTGCTGGTCGCGCTGCTCGTCGGGGCGCCGGTCGCCGCGCACCTCCTGCGCCGCCGCCGCGCCGAGGAGCGGCCGTTCCCGCCGGCGCGCCTGGTCCCGCCCACGCCGCCGACGGCGCGGCGCCGGAGCCTCCTCGAGGACCGCGCCCTCTTCGCCACCCGGGCCGTCTCGGTGATCGCGCTCGCGGTGCTCGGCGCCACGCCGCTCCTGCGCTGCTCGCACCTGTCGCTCAGCCGCAGGGCCGGTGCGTCGGTCGCGCTCGCCATCGTCGTCGACGACTCGCTCAGCATGCGGGCGCGCCCGGACGGCGCCGAGGGCGCCGCGCGGTCGATCGACGATTCCTCGCGCGCTTCCTCGCAGGCGCCCTCGCGGTTCGAGCGCGCGCTCACGGCCGCGCGCGAGCTCGCCGGCGGCCTCGCTCCCGGCGACGCCGCGGCGCTCGTCCTCGCGGGCGCCCCGGCCCGCGTCGCCCTCGCGTCGACAACCAACCTCGCCGCCGTCGGCGAGGCGCTCGACGCTGTGGCGCCGTCGGACCGCGCCACCGACATCGACGGCGCCCTCGCGCTCGCTCGCGATCTGCTCCGTGGGCTGCCTCAGAGCGACAAACGCATCGTGCTCCTCAGCGACCTCGCTGACGGCACGCCCGGCGCCCCGCCCATCTCGGGCACCCCCGACATCGCCACGTGGGTGCCGCTCCAGGAGCTCGAGGCGACGGGCCAGGACTGCGGGATCGTCCGCGCCGATCGATCCGGCCAGAAGGCGCGCGTCCGCGTCGTCTGCACCGCCGCGTCGACCGCGGCGCGCGGGCCCGACATCGCCGTCGCGCAGCGAGACGGCGGCGCGGACGCGCCGCCCGCCGCAGGCGCCTCGGCGACGGGCGCCTCCGCCGCGGCGGGGCGATCCCTCGAGGTGCGCGCCGGCGACGCCGTGCTCGGCAAGGTCGCGCTCGATCCGGCCCTGCGCGCCGAGGAGCTCTCGATCGACCTCCCGGCCGGGACGCCCGAGATCCTGATCGCCGCGCTCACCGGCGGCGACGCGATCGTCGAGGACGACCGCGCCCCGATCATCTCCGCCGGCGGCCCGCTCTCAATCGCGGTCGTGGTCGACCCCGCGACCACGCACGTCGAGACGGGCGGCCCGCCGCCGCTCGAGCAGGCCCTCTCGGCGCTCGACCTGGACGCGCAGATCAGGCCGCTGCCCTCGGTCCCGGAGCACGCGGACGAGCTGGCCGCGCACGCGGGGCTCATCGTCGACGACGCGCCCGGCTTCACGCCGGAGGTGCGCCGCTCGCTCGCCGCGTGGGTCGAGCGCGGCGGCGTCGCGCTGCTGACGCTCGGCCAGCGCGCGGCCGCGGCACCGCTCGGCGCCGGGTTCGAGCCGCTGGTCCCGGGCGTCGTCCGCTGGTCGGCCTCCCCGGTGCCCGGCGTGGATCCGGCGACGGCGGGCTGGCTCGGCCCGTCCGCGCCCGGCCTCGCCGACGTCGCCCCGCGCGGCCGGGCGACGCTGGGCGCGGAGGCCTCGGAGGGCGCCGAGGTGCTCGCCCGGTGGGCGGACGGCGCCCCATTCCTCGTGCGCCGCCCGCTCGGGCGCGGCGTGGTGCTGTTCATGACGCTGCCCCTCAGCACGGAGGAGAGCGACGTCGCGCTGCGGCCCGCGTTCCTGTCGTTGCTCGACGGCTTCGTCGGCGCCGCGCGCGCCCGCGGCGGCGCGCGGCGCCTCGCCGCGGGCGAGCTGTGGACGTTCGACGGCTACCACGACGTCAAGGTCGAGCGCGTGCGGGTCGACCGCGACGGGGCCTCGCAGGGCTCGCGGTCGCGCGAGGCGCTCCCCGTCGCCGAGGTCGAGCGGCGCCTGCGCGTCTCTCCGCCGCTCGCGGGCCTCTACGAGCTCACCCTGGACGGCGAGCGCTCGACGCGCGTCGTGTCGGTCCCCGAGCGCGAGATCGACCTCCGCCCCAGGCGCGTCGCCGAGAGCGCCCGCGCGGCGGAGCTGGGCGGCATGGCCGCATCCATCGACGGGTCGCCCTACGTCGCGCTCCTGCTGCTCCTGTTGCTCGCGGTCGAGCTCTTGCTGCGCTCCATCGGAGGGCGGCAGGAGCCGGCGGAAGGCCAGGCGAGCTGAGGCCGGCCCCCTCCGGCGCGCTTGCCCGCGCGGGGCGCGCGCCTGCCGACGCGGAGCAGCCGGCGTCGAGTCGAGTCGAGTCAACCGACCGCACCGCGCCTCGCCGCGCTGCCGCGCTCAGTGCGTCTGCCAGTGCGGGGGGATCTCGTCCGCCGGCGCGAACTCGGGCTTGGCCGGCGCGGCGGGCACGGTCGCGGCCCGGCGAGGCCCGTTCGGCTTGAAGCTGTGCTCTGCGGCGGGGAACGTGCGCGACTGCACCTCGTCCACGTAGGCGCGCGTCGCCTCCACGATCTGATCGCCGACCTCGGCGAAGCGCTTCGCGAACTTCGGCGTCAGCTCGCGGAACATCCCGAGCAGGTCGTAACAGACGAGCACCTGCCCGTCGCAGCCGGCCCCGGCGCCGATCCCGATCGTCGGGACGGAGACAGCGGCCGTCACCTCCTGCGCGAGGTCCGGCGGGATGGCCTCGAGCACGATCGCGTAGGCGCCCGCCTCGTCGAGGACGCGCGCGTCGGCGATGAGGCGCTCGGCCGCCTCGTCGCCCTTGCCCTGCACCTTGAACCCGCCCATCGCGTGCACCGACTGCGGCGTGAGCCCGAGGTGACCCATCACCGGGATGCCCGCGGCGACGATCCGGCGCACGTGCTCGGCGATCTCCTCGCCCCCCTCGAGCTTGATGCTCTCGAAGCTGCCCTCCTTCATCATGCGCCCGGCGTTCTCGAGCGCGTGCATCGGAGAGAGCTGGAAGCTCATGAACGGCATGTCGCCCACGACGTGGGCTCGCCGCGCGCCGCGCGCCACCGCGCGCCCGTGGTAACAGATCTCCTCGACCGTCACGGGGAGCGTCGTCGTGTGCCCCTGCACGACCATCCCCAGCGAGTCGCCGACGAGCAGCAGATCGGCGCCGCCCTCGTCGAGCAGCCGCGCCATCGTGAAGTCGTAGGCAGTCACCATCGCGATCGGCGAGGCCCCTTTGCGCGAGCGGATCTCGGGGACCGTGACCTTCGTCGAGCGCTGCGCTGGCCTGCGTGCGCTGCCGCCACCGTTGCCTTGCGGACCGTACATGTGCCTCCGGGTCGCGGCCGCACTCGCGGTCCACGCCTCGGGACAAGCTAGGGCGGCGCCCGCTGCGGGGCAAGACGCGGCGCGCGGCGGTCGCGGGCCGGCAAGCCGCAATCTTCAGCGTTCTCGCCTGGTTGCCGGCCGGTCGCCGCCCGGCAGGGGCGTGCGGCCAGGACGCCGCGCGGCGGCGCGATCCCAGGAGCTGCCGGATCAACCGTGGCGGGGGCCGGCGCCGCGGACGGGGTGCGCTGCCCCCGTCGTTCGCGAGCCCCCCGGAGGCGCGGGCCTCGGGTTGGTCAGCGCGGTCAGGACGTGATCGCGCCACGCGCCGTCGATGAACAGGTAATCGCGCGCGTACCCCTCGACGGCGAAGCCGAGGCGCCGGAGCAGCCGGCCGCTGCGCTCGTTGTGCGGCAGGTAGTTCGCCATCACGCGGTGGAAGCCGAGCGTGTCGAACATGTATGCGATCGCCGCCTCGATCGCCTCGAACATCAGGCCCGAGCCCACGACGCGCTGGTCGAGCGAGTAGCCGAGGGTCGCGGCCTGGAAGGCGCCGCGGACGAACTGCGTGAAGTTGCAGACCCCGATCACCTCGCCGCCGGGGGCGCCGCGCCACTGCAGCGCGAGCCGGAGCGCGCGATCCGCGGCGAAGTCCTCGAGGTCGCGGAGGAGGCGCTCGCGCCAGAACGCCTCGGTGTAGAAGCCCTCGGGGCGCGGCGGATCCCACCGCGCCAGGTGATCGCGGTTGCGCTCGAAATAGGCGAGGTAGCGGCCAGCGAGCTCGACGGGAGGGATGAAGAGGCGCAGCCGCGGGGTCTCGATGCAGACGGGGCTCTTCAAGGGGCCTCCAGCGCGACGCGCCTAGGACAAGGTCCCTTCGTCGAGGCGGCGCATCCCTTCGAGGAGCAGCGCCTCGGGTGACGCGGTGATGCTGCGGGTGCTGGGCGAGAAGCTCGGGTCGAGGCGGAAGTCGCCCTCCCGGAGCGTGAGCATCCGGTAGAACGCGTCCTCGCCCAGCGCGCCGGCCCAGAGCGCATGGACGACCTGCCCGTCGGCGAAGTGGATCTCGCCGGCCATGGAGTTCGCCTGGATCTTGAGCGCGCACGTCTTCCGGCCGTGCCAGAGGATCTGGATCATGTCCGGCAGGCCCATCTCGGCGAGCGAGCCGGACACGCCGCGGGGGACGGTGGTCGTGGAGCGCCGCTCGATGAGCTGGCGGAGCTTGGCGGCCATGACGTCGGTCGACGCCGGCTTCGAGACGAAGTCGTCGACGCCGAGATCGAAGGCGCGCTGGGCGGTCTGCCGGTCCGTCTTCGCGGTGAGGATGACCCACGTCTTGTCGCGGCCGAAGCCGAGCTTCAGCGCGTCGGAGCGGAGCGCGAGGCCGGCGTCGGGCTCCTCGAGGTCGATCTCGCTGACGACGACCTCGATGTCCTTCGTCTCGAGCTCGCGGCGCGCCTGCGCCACGTTGCGCGCGATCGAGACCTCGAAGCCCTGCTCGAGCAGGCGCAGCTCGAGCACCGTCGTCTCCTCGGGATCCGGGTCGACGATGAGCGCCTGGTGCCGATCGGAGAGCAGCTTCGCGCGCATGTCGTCGCCCGTCATGACCTGGCGGAAGAGATCGACGATGTTCGGATCGAAGATGGTGGCGCGGTACTGGGCGAGCACGTCGCAGGCCTCCGGCGGGCGGAGCGCCTTGCGGTACGGGTTGCGCGGGTTCTGCGTGAGATCGGCGTAGGTGTCCGCGACCGCGAGGATGCGCGCGCCGAGCGGGATCTCCTTGCCGGACAGGCCATCGGGGAAGCCGCTGCCGTCGTAGCGCTCGTACATCATGCTGATCGCCGAGACGACCTCCTGCGGCAGCCCCACCGACTCCATGAGGTGCGCCGGAAGATCGACGCTCTTCGTCGCGGCGAGCCGGTGCCCCTCGTACTCGGCGACGTTGAGCGCGGTGAGGTGGTACGGGCCGTTCTTGCCGAGGTCGTGCAGGTAGGCCGAGGCCACGTAGCTCGCGACCGTCGTCGGCGGCAGGCCGATGCGCTCGCAGAGCTTGCGCACGATGCGGGCGACCGTGGAGGAGTGGCCTCGGAGGTCCTGCCGCGCGTTCTCGAGCAGGCTCACAAGGACGTTGAGCGTCTCGACGTACGCGTGGGTCGTCGTCGGGTGCGGCGGCGGCGGGGGCGGCGCCGCGGCGACCGGCGCGGAGATCGGCGCGGGAGCGACGTGCTGCTGGGGGGGCGGCGATGGGGGCACCGGCGTGGGCGGCGGCCCGGCCGGGGCCACGCGGGGCGGCGCGGAGGGCGCCCGCATCACCGCGGGCACCTGCGGCGACGTCACGAGCGCCGCGGGCACCGGCGCCGCCTGCGTGGGCGCCGCGTGCGCCGGCTGCGCGTGCATCGCCTGCGGGTGCATCGGCGCCGCCTGCGTGGGCGCCCCGTGCGCCGGCATGCCGTGCATCGTCTGCCCGTGCGCCGGCTGCGGGACCACCGCCGGCACGTGCGTCATCGACG
This sequence comes from Sorangium sp. So ce117, assembly GCF_051524395.1. Classification (NCBI taxonomy): domain Bacteria; kingdom Pseudomonadati; phylum Myxococcota; order Polyangiales; family Polyangiaceae; genus Sorangium; species Sorangium sp. So ce117. The sequence continues at coordinate 596,924 of NZ_CP150309.1, read as the reverse complement.
CGCGCTCGTGCGTCATCGATGCGCGCTCGTGCGTCATCGACGCGCGCTCGAAGGGGTTATTGCTGTTGGTGTAGAGGATCTCGTCGAACGAGTTGACCGGGCGCAGCAGCGAGTTGAACGCGGTCGTGTCGCCCCGGTAGTGGTACGCGATGGCCGCGCGGACCGCGGCCGGCCTGGCGACGATGGCGCGTACGTCCCGCACGCCCGCGGCGAGCCGGATCTCGTGCAGCGCGACGTCGTTGTCGGGATCCGCCGTCGCGACCGAGAGCGTCGTGTTCCGATCGTCGAGCAGCACCGGGAAGACGCCGTGCAACGTCGCGGTGATCGCCGAGACCTTGGCGAGCACGCGGGGCTCGATGATCGCCTTCGAGAGCTTCTCGGTCGAGACGAAGCGGGTGTTGTGGACGGTCGCGATGAACTTCAGGAGCTCGGCCTCGTTGACGATGTCGAGCTCGATGATGGCGTCCTCGATACGGCCGCGCGTACGCATCGCGTACTCCACCGCACGACGGTGATCGTCCGGGGTGATGCGCCCCTCGAGGACGAGGCGATCGGCAATCCGCTGGTTCAATCCTTGAACGGAAGCCATCGAAACCCTGATTCTACCCAGAAATTGGAGGTGGCGCGCCCAAGAACCCTCGCGGAACGGGAGCACGCGGGGAGAGCTGGCCAGCCGCTCGCGGCGTATGCAGCCATGGGGTGCGCTCGAGGAATGAGAGCAGAGCTCGGCGCGGCGCGCGAGCCCCGTGAGCGTTCCAGCCGACGCCGGTTGGCTGGCGAGGCTGGCGAGGCCCGCTCGACCCGATACGCTGCGACGTGGAAGTGAAGACTGGCTCCGGGTAGGCGCGCGCGCCACGTCCGGCGCGACTCGCGAGGCCGATAAGCCTGGGGCGAAGGGCAAAACGCCTCCCGAGCCGCTGCGAGCGTGCTTCGGGAGATGGGCGGCGCGCCCGGGGTCGGGGTTGGATCCCGCCCTGGGCGCGCCGGCAGGCCGGCTACTCCTCGTTCACGGCCGTGAGCGTCTCCTCGGGACGCGGCCGGGGGGCGACGTACGGCGCTTGCGCCACCGGCTCGCCCTCGACCACGACCTGGAGGCGCTTGTAGGCGGGCAGCCCCGTCCCGGCCGGGATCAGGCGGCCCATGATGACGTTCTCCTTGAGACCGCGGAGATCGTCCGTCTTGCCGTTGATCGCGGCCTCGGTGAGCACCTTGGTCGTCTCCTGGAACGACGAGGCGCTGATGAACGACTCGGTCGACAGGCTGGCCTTGGTGATGCCGAGGAGGAGCGCCTCGGCGATGGCGGGCTTGCCGCCGCGCTCGAGCACGGTCTCGTTCTCCTTCTCGAAGATGTGCTTCTCGACCTGCTCGTCCACCAGGAAGTTCGTGTCGCCGACCTCGCGCACGCGGACACGCCGGAGCATCTGCCGGACGATGACCTCGATGTGCTTGTCGTTGATGCCGACGCCCTGGAGCCGGTACACCTGCTGGATCTCGTTCACGAGCCAGGCCGACAGCTCCTTCTCGCCCTTCACCCGGAGGATGTCGTGCGGGTTCGGCGGGCCGTCCTGGAGGGGATCGCCCGCGCGCACCCGGTCACCCGGCTGCACCTGGATGTGCTTGCCCTTCGGGATCAGGTACTCGCGCGCCTGATCGCCGAGCGCGTGCCCGTCCGGCGAGTACGGCGTGATGATGACCTTCCGCTTGCCCTTCGTGTCCTTGCCGAACGTGACCTCGCCGTCGATCTCGCTGATGATCGCGTGATCCTTCGGCTTTCGGGCCTCGAACAGCTCGGCGACGCGGGGCAGACCGCCGGTGATGTCCTGCACCTTCGTCGTGTCGCGCGGGATCTTGGCGATGACCTCGCCGGCCTCGATGAGATCCCCCTCCTGCGCGACGATGTGGGCGCCGACAGGGAGCAGGTAGCGCGCCTCGAGCTCGCTGTTCAGGAGCTTCAGCGTCTTGCCCGACTCCGGGTCCTTCAGCGAGATGCGCGGGCGGACGTCGGCCGCCTTCGACTCGATGACGACCTTTCGCGAGAGGCCCGTCACCTCGTCGAGGCGATCCTGCACGCTGACGCCCTCGATGAGGTCGCCGAACTTCACCACGCCGGAGACCTCGGTGAGGATCGGCGTCGCGAACTGGTCCCACTCGGCGAGCAGCTCGCCGGGCTTGGTGCGCTCGCCGTCGGCCTTCTTGAGGATGGCGCCGTAGACGAGGCGGTTGTGCTCGCGCTCGCGCCCCGTCTCGTCGACGACCACGATCTCGCCGTGGCGGTTCATGACCACCATGGTGCCGTCCTTCTTCTTCTGGACGACCGCGCGGCGGAGGCGGACGGTGCCCTCGGTGCGGGCCTCGAGGTAGCTCGCCTCGATCTTGCCGCGCGCCGCGGTGCCGCCGATGTGGAAGGTGCGCATCGTGAGCTGCGTGCCCGGCTCGCCGATCGACTGGGCGGCGATGATGCCCACCGCCTCGCCGATGTTGACCCGGTAACCGCGCGCGAGGTCGCGCCCATAGCACAGCGCGCAGACCCCGCGACGGAGCTGGCACGTGAGCACCGAGCGGATGACGACCTCCTCGATGCCGGCGTCCTCGATGGACCGCACCGCCTGCTCGTCGAGCTCGGTGTTCGCCGTGATGAGCACCTCGCCGGTGAGCGGGTCGACGACGTCCTCCAGCGCGACGCGGCCGAGGATGCGGTCGCCGAGCGGCTGGATGACCTCGCCGGCCTCCTCGAGCTTCGCCACGCGGATGCCGTCGAGCGTGCCGCAGTCGAACTCGGAGATGACCGCGTCCTGCGCCACGTCGACGAGCCGCCGGGTGAGGTACCCGGAGTTCGCCGTCTTGAGCGCCGTGTCGGCGAGCCCCTTCCGGGCGCCGTGCGTCGAGATGAAGTACTGGAGCACGCTGAGACCCTCGCGGAAGTTCGCGGTGATCGGCGTCTCGATGATCTCGCCGGACGGCTTGGCCATCAGGCCGCGCATCGCGGCCAGCTGCCGGATCTGCTGCGTGGAGCCGCGCGCGCCGGAGTCGGCCATGATGTAGATCGGGTTGAAGCTCGGCTCGATCGACTCCTTGCCCGTCTCGTGGTCGACGATCGTCTCCTTGCCGATGCCGGCCATCATCTCGGTCGTGACCTGGTCGGCGATGCTCGCCCAGATATCGACGATCTTGTTGTACCGCTCGCCGTCGGTGATGAGCCCCTCCTGGTACTGCTCGACGACGCGCTCGACCTCCTTCTGCGCCTCGCCCAGAAGAACCTTCTTGGCCGCCGGGATCACCATGTGATCCATGCAGATCGAGATACCCGCCCGCATCGCGTGGTCGAAGCCGAGCGTGCGGAGCCGGTCCGCGAGGAGGACGGTCTCCTTGTTGCGGTGGATGCGGTAGCAGACGTCGATGAGCGCCGAGAGCGCCTTCTTGTCGAGGGTCTTGTTCGCGTACTCGAACGCGACCCCCTTCGGGAGGACCTCGGAGATGATGACGCGGCCCACCGTGGTCTCGACGATGCGGCGCTTCACGTGGCCGAACTCGTCGAGCTGCGGGTTGCCGTCGTCGTCGATGATCGGCACGCGGACGCGGACGCCGGCGTGCAGCGCGACCTCGCCGTTGTCGTACGCCATCCGCACCTCCTCGAGGGAGGCGTAGACGCCCCGCAGGTAGCCCTGCGCCACGCCGTCCTCGCCGAAGGCGAGGGTGTCCGCGCGGTACGACCCCTTCTCGAACTTCCGCTCGCGGGTCGCGTAGTAGAGCCCGAGCACGATGTCCTGGGTCGGGTTGATGATCGGCTTGCCGCTCGCGGGCGAGAGGATGTTGTTCGTGCTCATCATGAGCACGCGCGCCTCCATCTGCGCCTCGACCGACAGCGGCACGTGGACCGCCATCTGGTCGCCATCGAAGTCGGCGTTGAACGCCGCGCAGACCAGCGGGTGCAGCTGGATCGCCTTGCCCTCGATGAGGACGGGCTCGAACGCCTGGATGCCGAGGCGGTGGAGCGTCGGGGCGCGGTTCAGGAGCACCGGGTGCTCGCTGATGACCTCCTCGAGGATGTCCCAGACCTCCGGGCGCTCCTTCTCCACCATCTTCTTGGCGCTCTTGATGGTGTTGACGTAGCCGCGCTCTTCCAGCTTGTTGTAGATGAACGGCTTGAAGAGCTCGAGCGCCATCTTCTTGGGCAGGCCGCACTGGTGCAGGCGCAGCGTCGGGCCCACGACGATGACGGAGCGGCCCGAGTAGTCGACGCGCTTGCCGAGCAGGTTCTGGCGGAACCGGCCCTGCTTGCCCTTCAGCATGTCGGAGAGCGACTTGAGCGGGCGCTTGTTCGGGCCGGTGATCGTCTTGCCGCGGCGGCCGTTGTCGAACAGCGCGTCGACCGCCTCCTGCAGCATCCGGCGCTCGTTCCGGATGATGATCTCCGGCGCGTTCAGCTCGAGGAGCCGCTTCAGGCGGTTGTTGCGGTTGATGACGCGGCGGTAGAGGTCGTTGAGATCGCTGGTCGCGAAGCGGCCGCCGTCCAGGGGGACGAGCGGGCGCAGATCCGGCGGGAGCACCGGGATCACGGTCAGCATCATCCACTCGGGCCGGTTGCCGCTCTCGCGGAACGCCTCGACGACCTTGAGCCGCTTCGCGAGCTTCTTCCGCTTGGCCTCGCTGGTCGCGGCGCGCATCTCCGTCCTGAGCAGCTCCGCCAGGCCGTGGACGTCGACCTGCTTGAGCATCTCGAGGATCGCCTCGCCGCCCATCCCGGCGCTGAACTTGTCGTCACCGTACTCGTCGAGGAGCTGCAGATACCGCTCCTCGCTCAGGAGATCGCCCCGCATGAGGCCAGTCTCCTTGGGATCGATGACGATGTACGCCTCGCAATAGAGCACCTTCTCCAGGTCCTTGAGCGTGATGTCGAGCATGTTGCCGATGCGCGACGGCAGGCTCTTCAGGAACCAGATGTGGGCGACCGGCGTGGCCAGCGAGATGTGCCCGAGCCGCTCGCGCCGGACCTTCGACTGGATGACCTCGACGCCGCACTTCTCGCACACGATGCCACGGTGCTTCATGCGCTTGTACTTGCCGCAGTTGCACTCGTAGTCCTTCACGGGCCCGAAGATCTTGGCGCAGAACAGACCATCGCGCTCCGGCTTGAACGTCCGGTAGTTGATGGTCTCCGGCTTCTTCACCTCGCCGTGCGACCACTCGCGGATCTTCTCCGGGCTCGCGAGCGAGATGCGGATGGCGCTGAACGACAGCGGGTCCTTGGGCTTCTCGAAGAAGCTGAAGATGTCACGCATGGAGACCTCCGGAGACAGAAACGAAACCGATGAACCTGTCCGCGCCCACTGCTTGAGCGTTCGGGAGCGCGCCGCCCGCGCGGCGCGCCTCCCCTGCCGTCACCGAGAAGGCGCGCGGCGCTCGTGACGTGACGAACTGCATCACTCCTCTTCCTCCGCGGCCGACGCCTCCACCCCTGCGCTCGTCTCGACCAGCTCGACGTTCAGGCACAGCGACTGGAGCTCCTTGATGAGCACGTTGAAGCTCTCCGGCAGCCCCGCCTCCAGGGTGTAGTCCCCCTTCACGATGGCCTCGTACATCCGGGTGCGGCCCATCACGTCGTCGCTCTTCACGGTGAGGAACTCCTGCAGCGCGTAGGCCGCGCCGTAGGCCTCCATCGCCCAGACCTCCATCTCGCCGAGCCGCTGCCCGCCGAACTGCGCCTTGCCGCCGAGGGGCTGCTGCGTGACGAGCGAGTAGGGCCCGATCGAGCGAGCGTGGATCTTGTCGTCGACCAGGTGGTGGAGCTTCAGCATGTACATGATGCCCACCGTGACGTTCTGATCGAACGCGTCACCCGTGCGCCCGTCGAAGAGGATCGCCTGGCCCGAGGTCGGGAGATCCGCGAGGGCGAGAGCGCCCTTGATATCCGACTCATGAGCGCCGTCGAACACCGGCGATCCCATGAACACGCCCTCATCGACCGTCTTGACGAAGCGCTTGACGTCGCCGTCATCGAGGTTGTCGAAGAAGCCGTTCATCGTCTCGTCGCCCGCGTAGATGGCCTTCAGGTGCTCCTTGATCTCGGCGCTCGCCCGCTGCTGCTCGAGCATCCGCTGCAGCTGGTTGCCGAGCTCGAAGGCGCCCCACCCGAGGTGGATCTCGAGGATCTGACCGACGTTCATGCGGCTCGGCACGCCGAGCGGGTTCAGCACGAGATCGACCGGCCTGCCGTCCTGCAGATACGGCATGTCCTCCTCGGGGAGGATGCGGCTGATGACACCCTTGTTGCCGTGGCGGCCCGCCATCTTGTCGCCGACCTGGAGCTTGCGCTTGATGGCGATATAGACCTTCACCATCTTGATGACGCCCGGCGGCAGCTCGTCGCCCTTGGAGAGGCGATCGATCTTGTCGCGGAAGTGCTCCTCGCGCGTGCGGACGAGCTCCTCGAGGTCGCGCAGGATCTGCTGGACCCGCTCGGCGTCGTCCACGGGGATCTCCCCCCAGTACTTGCGGGGAATCTCGGCGAGCGAGGGCTCGTCGATGATGGCGCCCTTCTGGAAGAGCACCTTGCCCTTGTCGTCGACGAGCTTGCCTGTCGCCTCCTTGCCGAGGAGGAGCTCGCGGATGCGGCGGAAGAACGAGTCGCGGAGGATCTTGATCTCCTCGTCGCGCGTCCGCTCGATCCTGGCCCGCTCCTGATCCTCGATGTCCCGCGCGCGGTCGTCCTTCTCGGTCCCCTTGCGCGAGAACACCCGGGCGTTGATGACGATCCCGCCGACGCCGGGCGGCACCTTGAGCGAGCTGTCGCGGACGTCGCCGGCCTTCTCGCCGAAGATCGCCCTGAGCAGCTTCTCCTCGGGCGAGAGCTGGGTCTCGCCCTTCGGCGTGATCTTGCCGACCAGGATGTCGCCCGGCCGCACCTCGGCCCCGATGCGCACGATGCCGGAGTCGTCGAGGTCCTTGAGCGCCTCCTCGCCGACGTTCGGGATGTCGCGGGTGATCTCCTCCTTGCCGAGCTTCGTGTCGCGGGCGACGCACTCGAACTCCTCGATGTGGATCGAGGTGAACACGTCGTCCTTGGCGATGCGCTCCGAGACCAGGATCGAGTCCTCGAAGTTGTAGCCCTGCCACGGCATGAACGCGACGAGCACGTTCTGGCCGAGCGCGAGCTCGCCCATGTCCGTCGACGGGCCGTCGGCGAGCACGTCGCCCTTCTTCACCACCTCGCCCGTCCTGACGACCGGCTTCTGCGTGTAGCAGGTCGACTGGTTCGAGCGCTGGAACTTCATGAGGTGGTAGATATCGGGCACCTCGGCGCCCTCGCCCTCGGCGCGGACGACGATGCGCGTCGCGTCGACGCTCTCGACGACCCCGGGGCGCCGCGCGATGACGCAGACGCCGGAGTCGCGGGCGAGCCGCTCCTCCATGCCGGTGCCGACGAGGGGCGCGTGCGACTGCACGAGGGGCACGGCCTGACGCTGCATGTTGGCGCCCATGAGCGCGCGGTTCGCGTCGTCGTGCTCGAGGAACGGCACGAGCGCGGCGGCGACCGACACCATCTGGTTCGGCGCGACGTCCATCAGCTCGACCATCTCGGGCGTGACGATCTTGAACTCGCCGTTGTAGCGGGCCGAGACCAGCGACTCCTTGAAGCGACCGCCCTCGTCGAGGTTCACGGTCGCCTGCGCGATGTACTTGCCCTCCTCTTCGAGCGCGGAGAGCCAGATCACGTCCTCCGTCACCCGGCCGTTCTCGACCTTCCGGTACGGCGTCTCGACGAACCCGAACTCGTTCACGCGGGCGAACGTCGACAGCGAGGCGATGAGGCCGATGTTCGGACCTTCCGGCGTCTCGATGGGGCAGATACGACCGTAGTGGGTCGCGTGGACGTCGCGCACCTCGAACCCGGCGCGCTCGCGGGTCAGGCCGCCCGGGCCGAGCGCCGAGAGGCGGCGCTTGTGGGTGACCTCCGAGAGCGGGTTGGTCTGGTCCATGAACTGCGAGAGCTGGGAGCTCCCGAAGTACTCCTTCACGACCGCGCTGACCGGCTTCGCGTTGATCAGATCGTGGGGCATGAGCGTGTCGATCTCCTGCGACATGCTCATGCGCTCCTTGATCGCGCGCTCCATGCGGACGAGGCCGATGCGGTACTGGTTCTCCATCAGCTCGCCGACCGCGCGCACGCGGCGGTTGCCGAGGTGATCGATGTCGTCGACCGAGCCGCGCCCGTTCTTGAGCTCGATCAGGTGACGCACGGTCTCCAGGATGTCCTGCGGCGTGAGCACCGTGAGGTCGAGCCCCGGCCGCTCGTCCTCGGGGACATCGCGGTAGAACTTGTAGTTCAGCTTCAGCCGGCCGACCTTCGACAGGTCATAACGCTCGGCGTTGAAGAACAGGTTGTGGAACAGGGTCTTGGCGGTCTCGAGCGTCGGCGGATCGCCCGGCCGCAGCCGCCGGTAGATCTCCAGGATCGAGTCCTCCATCGTCTTCACCTTGTCGGTGAGCAGCGTGTCGCGGAGGTACGAGCCGACGTTCAGGCCGTCGATGAAGAGGATGCGGAACTGCTCGATGTTCGCGTCGCGCAGCCGCTCGAGCTTCGCCTCGGTGAGCTCCTCGTTCACCTCGACCACGACCTCGCCGGTCTCCGGGTCGACGATGTCGTGCGCCGCGACCTTCCCGACGAGCTCCTCCGGCTCGAGGCTGAGCCGCTCGAGCTTCGCCTCCTTCATCTTCCGGATGGCGGCGCGGGTGAACTTGGTGTTCTTCTTGACGATGACGTCGTTGCCGATCTTGATGTCGCGCGTCGTCCGCTGGCCGGCGAGGAGATCGTACTCGATGCTCTTCGCGTACTTGCCACCCTTCTCGAGGTACACGGTCTCGGTCGAGTAGAAGTAGTTCAGCAGGTCCTGCGTCGAGTACCCGAGCGCGCGCAGAAGCACCGTCGCGTGCATCTTCCGCCGGCGATCGATGCGAACATAGATGATGTCCTTCGGGTCGAACTCGAAGTCGAGCCACGAGCCGCGGTACGGGATCACGCGCGCGGAGTAGAGCAGCTTGCCGCTCGAGTGCGTCTTGCCCTTGTCGTGGTCGAAGAAGACGCCGGGGCTACGGTGCAGCTGGCTGACGACGACGCGCTCGGTGCCGTTGATGATGAACGTGCCCGTCTCGGTCATCAGCGGGAGCTCGCCGAAGTAGACCTCCTGCTCCTTGATGTCGCGCACGATCCGCTCCCCGCCGTCGCGGGTGTCGTAGATCATCAGCTGGTTCGTGACCTTGATCGGCGCCGAGTAGGTCATACCGCGCTGGCGGCACTCATCGACGTCGTACTTCGGCGGCTCGAGGTTGTACGAGACGAAGACGAGCTCGCTCGTGCCGTTGAAGTCTTTGATCGGGAAGACCGAGCGGAACACCGCCTGCAGCCCGACCTCCTCCCGCTCGTTCGGCGGAACGCTCATCTGGAGGAATTTGTCGTAGCTCGACTTCTGGATGTCGATCAGGTTGGGGACGTCGATGATGCGACGAACGCGACCCAGGTTCTTACGGACGCGGAAGTTGGATTGGACGACCGACGGCATCGATTTCCTCCGGCTCACACGAGCAGTGCGGGGCGGGCGCACGGCTCGAACCGAGCAACGAACACGAAGCTACGCACGAATGGCGAGCGAGCGTCCCCAGGGTATGAGGACCCAAAACATCTTGGTTGTGGGGGCAGAGCGGACCGCGTGGCGACCCATTGAGCTCCGACGTTGGCCGAGGACCCGCACCCGCGGTCCTCTTCAGGATTGACCGAGGACCCGTACTCGCGGCCCTCTTCAGCGTTGCGCGAGGGCCCGCAAACGCGGTCCCGTTCATCAGACAAAAGCGGGACGTGCGGCAGGGACGACCGCCCCTGCCGCCGTCCGCCGGCGGATCCCGATTTCCCTTGCAGGGAGCGGTGATCGTTACTTGAGCTCGACGGTAGCACCTGCCTCGACGAGCTTCTTCTTCATCTCCTCCGCGTCCGCCTTGGAAACCTGCTCCTTGACGGTCTTCGGCGCGGCCTCGACCAGGTCCTTCGCCTCCTTCAGGCCCAGACCGGTGATCTCGCGGATCGCCTTGATGACGCCGATCTTGTTGCTGCCCGCGTTCGCGAGGATGACGTCGAACTCGGTCTGCTCCGGGGCCTTCTCGGCCGGAGCGGCGGTCGCGGGGCCGGCCGCGACGGCGACGGCCGCGGGGGCAGCCTTGACGCCCCACTTGTTCTCGAGGTCCTTGATGAGCTCGGCGATCTGGATGACAGGGAGGTTGGAGAGGTAATCGACGACCTGCTCGCGCGTGATCTCAGCCATTGCAAGACTCCTTCAAACTCTTCTGCGCGCCCCGGGGAGGGGGCCATGTAAACCAAAACCAGACGGGCGCAAGGCCCAATTGATACGAAAGCACCCTCTCAGGCCTGCTTGCCCGCTTCCTCTTCCTTCGCCTTCAGGAGATAGGCGAAATTCTGGAGAGGCGCGTTGAGCTGCTGCACGAACTGCTGGAGCGGCGCCTGCAGCGTCGCGAGCAGCGTGGCACGAAGCTCATCCTTGCCGGGCATCGTCGCGAGCTGCGTCTCGACGGCATCCCCCGAGAGGATCTGCCCCTCGATGAGCCCCGCCTTGACCTGCAGCTTCTGGTTGTCCTTGCGGAACGCCTTGACGACCTTGGCTGCCGCGCTCGGATCCTCGTAGCTCCAGGCCACGCCGGTCATGCCGGTCAGGCTCTTCGCGAGGGTCTTCGCCCAGGGGTGCTCCTTGATGGCGTGGCGGACGAGCGTGTTCTTCACGACCCGGTACTCCACGCCGGACTTCCGGAACTCATCGCGAAGCTTGGTGACCGCTTCGACGTTCATCCCCTTGAAATCCAGGAAGACCGCGGAAGACATCCGCTCGAACTTCTGCCGGACGGAGCCGATCAGCACTTCCTTCTGGGACCGTTCCATGGGCTACGCCTCCTCCGTCTTGCCGATGAAATGGACCGGGTCGATGCGAACCCCGGGGCCCATCGTCGAAGACAGCGTGATGCTCCGGAGGTAGATGCCCTTGGCCGTCGCCGGCTTGGCCCGGACGAGCGCCTGGATCAGCGCGTCCGCGTTCACATGGAGCGCGTTCTCCGCGAAGGAGACCTTGCCGATCCGCGCGTGCACGATGCCCGCCTTCTCGACACGGTACTCCACCTTGCCGGCCTTCGCCTCCGAGACGGCCGTCTTCACATCGAACGTCACGGTCCCGACCTTCGGGTTCGGCATCAGGCCGCGCGGACCGAGGATACGGCCGAGCTTGCCCACCAGACCCATCATGTCCGGCGTGGCGATCACGCGATCGAAGTCCATGAAGCCTTCCTGGACCTTGTTCACGAGATCCGCCTCGCCGACGAAGTCGGCGCCGGCCGCCTCGGCCTCCTTGGCCTTCTCGCCCTTGGCGAACACCAGGACCCGAAGCGACTGCCCCGTCCCATGCGGGAGCACGACGGCGCCACGGACCATCTGGTCTGCGTGCCGCGGGTTGACACCCAGCCGGACCGCGAGATCCACCGTCTCGTCGAACTTGGCGGGCGCCGCTTGTTTCACGAGCGCGCACGCCTCCTGCAATGTGTACTTTCGAGCGCGGTCGACGACCGCCCGCGCTGCGACTTTCTTCTTGGCGACTTTCGGCACATGCCCTCCTTCTTAACGGCTCTCGCCTCCCACGGTGCGCCTAAAACTACCGTGGTAAATCTTGCTTCTGGCCCCGCTGGGCGCCCCTCTCAGGCGCCCGGCGCGGCGGGGCGCATCCCCGACGGCGGGGAGCGCCACGACCACCTCAGTCGACGACGTCGATGCCCATCGAGCGCGCCGTGCCCGCCATGCTGCGCATCGCGGACTCGAGGTTCGTCGTGTTCATGTCCTGCATCTTGAGCTGGGCAAGCTCCTGCAGCTGCTTCTGCGTGACCTTGCCCACCTTGACCTTGTTGGGCTCCTTGGAGCCCGCGCCCGGCTTCTTCTTCGTCTCGAGCCCCGCCGCCTTCTTGAGGAGCACGGAGGCCGGCGGCGTCTTCATGATGAACGTGAACGAGCGGTCCGAGTAGACCGTGATCACCACCGGGATGATCATGTCCCCCTGCGCCGCCGTCCGCGAGTTGAAGTCCTTGCAGAACGCCATGATGTTGACGCCGTGCTGGCCGAGCGCCGGACCGACGGGGGGCGACGGGTTGGCCTTGCCCGCCGGAAGCTGCAGCTTCACGTACCCTGTGACTTTCTTCGCCATGATGAATCTCGCACCCTATCGAACCGCCGCCCGACGGGCGGTCTACTATTCAGAGAAACAGCGAAGCACCGCGGAGGCGCGGTGCTCGCCCGCAGGTTTGCAGCCGTCCGTTCCTGGCTAGCGCTTCTCCACGGCTGAGAAGTCGAGCTCAACGCTGGTGGGTCGGCCGAAGATGCTGACCTTCACCTTGAGCTTCTGCTTGTCCATCTTCACGTCATCGACCGTGCCGGTGAAGTTCGCGAAGGCGCCGTCGAGGACCCGCACCTCCTCACCCACCTCGAACGTGAGCCGCGGCTTCGGCTTGACCGCCCCTTCGACGATCCCCCGCCGGAGATTGTCGATCTGAACGATCGGGACCTCCTGCGGCGTCTGGTTGCCGATGAAGCCGGTCACCTTGGGCGTGTCCTTGACCAGGTGCCAGACCTGCTCGTTCATCTCCATCTCCACGAAGATGTAGCCGGGCAGGCTGAGCTTCTGACGAACGCGGGTCTTACCGCCGGGACGGTTCTCCGTGACCGTCTCGCTCGGGATGAGGATCTCGCCGAACCGATCTTCCAGGCTGTACTGCTTCACGCGCTGCTGGAGCGCGTCGCGCACCTTCGCCTCGTATCCCGAGTAGGTATGGATGACGTACCACTTCTTGGCCATGGCGCTTGATTCCCTCAGGGTCTCCCTGCTTCAGCTTCCATCGCCGTAAACGATGTTGGTCACGAATGCCCAGAAGCGGTCGAGCAGCGCCAGGTAGAGGGTCGCCACGGTGGTCGTCGCGATGACGACGAACGTCGCATTCGTCACCTCCTTCTTGGTCGGCCACTTCACCTTCGCCAGCTCGGCGGCGACCTCGTCGCTCCAGGCGCGAAGCTCGGGGTTGCGGAACGCGCGCAACACGACGACCAGCGCGACGACGCCGCCGACGATCATGCCGTACGTCGTCTTGTCGTCGTCACCCACCGCGGAGAGCGCCGGCAGCGTCCGGCTGAACCAGTCCTTGTTGGCGAGTGTCGCCCAGACGCCATGGACGACCTTGCCGAGCAGGTAGGCGAGCAGCATCCCCGCGGCGAAGAAGCCCGCGAGCACATAGCGCTCCGAGCCAAGCTGAGTGGCCGCGACCTCCTCGTCCTCGGCCTCATCGGCGTCGTTCGATTCATCGGCACGCGGCGCCTCGGCGTCCTTCGCGTCAGCAGCCCCCGTCCCCTCGCTCTGCTTCACGAGGGACGAGTCCTCGGCAGGCGAGTTCGGTCCGGATTCTTCCGGCTCCTCGTCCTCCGCGACCTTCGTCGGCGGCTTGTCTTTTTGACCCTTCGCCATAACAACACCAAACGCGCCGAACCGCGGCAGACAAAGGCCTGCTCGGTGAGGATCCAGGGGCGGCCCTGAGGCGCCCACATCCCCCGGCAGGGGCAGAGAGGCTCGAACTCCCGACCTGCGGATTTGGAATCCGCTGCTCTACCAACTGAGCTATACCCCTAGAATCGCTGCGCCTTCCTGAGCACTCGTTCACTTCGTCTCGTCGTGAACCGTGTGCTTCTTGCACTGCTTGCAGAACTTCTTGAGCGACACCACCTGATCCGGTGCCTTCGTGGTCTTGTAGTTCCGCGACTTGCACTCGCTGCAGGCCAGTGAGACGGCGATGCGCGCCGCACGCCACCCACCGGCCTGCTCGCCCACGTCGGCCTCCTACGCGAGGATCTTGGTGACGACGCCGGCGCCCACCGTCTTGCCGCCCTCGCGGATGGCGAAGCGCATCTGCTCCTCCAGCGCGACCGGGGCGATGAGCTCGATCGTCATCGTGATGTTGTCGCCCGGCATCACCATCTTCACCCCCTCGGGGAGGTTCACCGTGCCGGTCACGTCCGTCGTCCGGATGTAGAACTGCGGCCGGTAGTTGGTGAAGAACGGCGTGTGGCGCCCGCCCTCCTCTTTCTTGAGGACGTACACCTCACCGGTGAACTTCGTGTGCGGCGTGATCGACCCGGGCTTCGCAAGCACCTGGCCGCGCTCGATCTCTTCCTTCTCCACGCCGCGGAGCAGACACCCGACGTTGTCGCCCGCCTGCCCCTGATCGAGCAGCTTGCGGAACATCTCGACGCCGGTCACGATCGACTTCTTCGTGTCCTTGAAGCCGATGATCTGCACCTCGTCGCCGACCTTGATCACGCCGCGCTCGATGCGGCCCGTGGCCACCGTGCCGCGGCCCTTGATCGAGAACACGTCCTCGATCGCCATCAGGAACGGCTTGTCGATGTCGCGCACCGGCTCGGGGATGTAGCTGTCCAGCGCGCTGAGCAGCTGCTGGATGGTCTCCTCCCACTTCGGGTCGCCCTGGAGCGCGGGCAGCGACGCGCCGCGGACCACCGGCGCGTTGTCCCCGTCGAACTTGTACTTCGACAGGAGCTCGCGGACCTCCATCTCGACAAGGTCGAGCATCTCCGGGTCGTCCACCGCGTCGCACTTGTTGAGGAACACGACGATGTGGTTCAGGCCGACCTGGCGGGCGAGCAGCACGTGCTCGCGCGTCTGCGGCATCACGCTGTCGAGCGACGACACGACGAGGATCGCCCCGTCCATCTGCGCCGCGCCGGTGATCATGTTCTTGATGTAGTCGGCGTGCCCGGGGCAGTCGACGTGCGCGTAGTGGCGGTTCGCCGACTCGTACTCGACGTGCGCCGCCGCGATGGTCACCGTCTTGGTCTCGTCACGGACCGTCCCGCCCTTCGCGATGTCGGCGTACGAGATCGCCTTCGCAAGGTTGCGCTTCGACTGCACCTTGACGAGCGCCGCCGTGAGCGTGGTCTTGCCGTGGTCGATGTGGCCGATGGTGCCCACGTTCACGTGCGGCTTCGTACGAGTGAATTTCTCCTTGGCCATCGAGATGTCTCCTGCCGAAATGAAGTTCGCGACTGCGTTTCGCTGTCCTCGTTGGAGCCCACCATCGGGATTGAACCGACGACCTCGTCCTTACCAAGGACGTGCTCTGCCAACTGAGCTAGGTGGGCAAACGACCGACCATGGAGCGGGCGACCGGGTTCGAACCGGCGACGTTCAGCTTGGAAGGCTGACGCTCTACCAACTGAGCTACGCCCGCGCGCTTCCGTCGGGAGTGACCCGGCGGATCTGGTTCCTGGTCGGACCGCCTTCGGAGCGAAGCGTCGCTCCGGTGGAGGGTGATGGATTCGAACCATCGTAGGCATTGCCGGCAGATTTACAGTCTGCTCCCTTTGGCCGCTCGGGCAACCCTCCAGATTTTCTCTACTTATTAGATTTTGCCGACTTTGTCTCTGCCCTGACCTCCCGAATCACCGACCGGTCGCCTTGCATCGGAGCTGACGAGGGGACTTGAACCCCTAACCCCCTGCTTACAAGGCAGGTGCTCTACCGATTGAGCTACGCCAGCGGCATCCACCCGCTGCCCGTCCCCGGGCTCCGGGAAACGTGCGTGCTGACCTAGCGAAATGTCCCAAGACCGATCACTTCTGTGCGAGCAATCAACTCCCGGCCCTGCTGGACCACCTGCCTGCGCGGTTCGGAGTGTCCCGACCGGGCTGGACCGCAGCGAGGTGAAGCTGTTGGTGCCGCTCACGTCGCTCCGAAGGTAGACGAGTCCCGCGAAGGGAGGAGGCTCTTAGCCCCCTGCAAGAGACGTGTCAAGCGGTGTGCATCGTTTTCGTCCGTTTCGCTGGAATCGGCTGCGAGAGCGCGGTCTGGCCGCGCGGTCGAGCTGGGCGCTCCAGAGCGTCGGCGTCCTCCGACGGCGCCGATCTCGCTCGAGCGCTCCCGGTTTTCAAGTGCGGACGTCGAGAAGCACGCTCCCGCGGCGCGCGGAGCGCAGCGGCGAGGCGCTCGCGCAGCTGCTCGCCCGGGTCCCTTGCGCTCCGCTCGCGGCTGCTGCGATCCTGCCCGGCGCACGCTCGCCCGGGCGCGCCGCGGAGCGGCCCGAGGCGACGATCGCGTTCCGTCATGCTTCGGGGGTAGAGGTTCGATCGCATGGAATGTCCCGCTTGCCATCAGCCAAACATCGATGGGGCGCGCTTCTGCGCCACGTGCGGCGCGCTCCTCCCTGTCGCGCCGGTGGAAGCAGACCCGCTCATCGGCGCCATCGTCGGCGGCCGGTTCCGCATCATGGGCGTGCTCGGCGAGGGCGGGATGGGCCGCGTCTACAACGGCGAGCAGCCGATGGGGACGTCGGTGCGGAAGGTCGCCATCAAGACGCTCCTCTCGCAGCACGCGAAGGATCCGCAGGTGGTCGCGCGCTTCATGCGGGAGTGCGGCACGGTCAGCGAGCTCGAGCACCCGAACACCATCAAGGTCTACGACTTCGGGCAGACGAACACCGGGGAGCTCTACATCGCGATGGAGCTCCTCAACGGGCAGTCGCTGGAGACGGCGCTCGAGCGGGGCGGCGCGCTCTCTCCCGAGCGCGTCGATCGCATCATCGCGCAGACGTGCGGGTCGCTCCAGGAGGCCCATGAGAAGGGGATCGTCCACCGCGACCTGAAGCCCGCCAACATCTTCTTGACCAAGCGCGCCGGCGAGGAGGACTACGTCAAGGTCCTCGACTTCGGCATCGCGAAGCGCGACGAGCGCAGCGCCAAGGCCGAGCAGAAGCTGACGCAGCAGGGGACGGTGCTCGGCACCCCGCCGTACATGAGCCCCGAGCAGTTCACGGGGACCGAGCTCGACGCGCGGAGCGACATCTACTCGCTCGGCGTGCTGACCTACGAGATGCTCACCGGGCGCCTGCCGTTCGACGCCGACACGCCGTGGGCATGGGCGACGCAGCACATGACGGCGCAGCCGTTCCCGTTCGAGGCCGTGCCGATGGGCGCCGCGGCCCCGCCGAAGATGAAGGCGGCCGTCATGAGGGCCCTCAGCAAGAGGCGCGAGGACCGGCAGCAGTCGGCGCGGGATTTCTACGAGGATCTCACGATCGGCGCGGGCGCTCGCCTCTCGGTGCTCGCGGCGGCGCCGCGCACCCTCGTCGGGAGCGACGCGCCGACCAGCGGGACGGCGCTGATGCCGTCGCGCTCGGGTCAGACGCAGCTCGGGGAGCCGCTGTTCGTCGCGGGGCCGCCCACGGGATCGGGACCGGTGAGGACCGTCGTCAACCATCAGGCCCATCAGGCCCCGACGGTCATGGATCAGGCTGTCGTTCCGGCGCACCCGGCCGTGCCCACGGGCAGCGGCCAGGTGTTCCCCGCGCCGCCGCCGGCGCCGCAGAAGAGCAAGGCAGCTCCGATCCTCGCCGCGGTCGCGGCCGTCGCGGTGCTCGGCGTCGTGGGCGTCGTCATGATGACGAAGGGGAGCGGCGGGAGCACGACGGAGGAGAGCACGTCGACCGCGATCCCGCTGCCCACGGGCGCGCCGTCGGTCACCGTGGCGTCGGATCCCGTGGGCACGCCCACGAGCACGCCCACCGCCACCCCGGAGCCTCCCCCGCCCGAGCCCACCAGCCCGGACAAGACGGCTCCGGACACCCCGAAGAACACGACGACCCCGACGACCCCGACCGCGACCACCGGGCCCAAGGCCCCGCCGCCTGGCAACGAGAAGGCGGAGCAGGAGTGCAGGGCCGCGATCAACCTGGCGAACGGCGGCAACACGGATCTCGCAGTGAAGCGCTTTGCGTCGTGCGATGGCCCCAAGAAGGCCGAGGCGAGGGCCGCCATCAGCGCGAGCGCCAAGCGGGCGGTCGCGTCCAAGGGGTGCGCGGCGAAGTCCCACGCTTTGGCCGCCGCGCGGATCGGGGCGGGCGAGGCGATGTCCCAGCTGCCAGCGCAATGTCGATGAAGGAGGTGGGTCGGATCGGGCACAACGCTCAGCGGGTCCGGGCTGTTCCAGGCTTGCCTTGACGCCCGATTTTGACCGGTGCTAGATCCTGCCCTGACAGTTCTGAAAGTTCAGTGCACGCCGCGCCCTGGCTTTGCTTGGTCGGCGCTTGACTTTGGAACACGGGGGAGAAGGTCGCTCACGGGAAATGGGCAGTAAGATTCGTTTGGTCGCGCCTCGAATGAGCTGGCGCGACATATGTCGATCTAGAGAGTTCGCTGGGCGATGGATCGCCCTTGACAATGTCAAATACGTTCAAGGCTGTTCCCAGCCGGCCGAAGCCGACGTTGTGGACGCCGACGATGACCTCGCCGACTTATGCGCGAGGATGCGCGAGGCCGACCGCACGGCGTGTGCGATCCTCTTCGTCGAGGACGACGCCGGAGTACCTCCGCGGGTCCAGCGACTGCCGCAGCTTTGGCGCCGCGTCGCGCACCACTGATCCGCCGGAACATCCTCATCCGCCCAGCCCGACCGTCTGACGAGGCGAGCGCCCTCGGGAGCGTCTCGGCGAACCGAGCGTAGCTCGGAGCGCTCATGCTCCTCACGTTCGCCGAGCGTCGGTCCCGCGTCGATCCCTGCCTTGGGACGTCGCGTCCGCCCTGCCGCCAGCCGATCTTCGGCTACTTGAGGATCGGCTTCAGCAGGGTCTTGCCGTCCTTGACGACGACATCGTAGTCGACGGACTTGGCCGGGTTCGTCGCACGCAGCTTCGCGGCCTGCGCGCGGAGGCTCTCGGCCAGGCGCTCGTAGGTGACGCCGGCCGTCGACTCACGCGCAGCGCGCTTCGTCTCGACGTACTTCGCGTAGATCTGACGCAGCCGCTGCTCCGGGAGCTCGTCGTCGCGCGCAGCAGATCGCTGCGGGGGCGCGGGTCGCGCGCGCACCGCGGCGGCGTCGACGCCGGCGCGCGCGGCCTCCGGGGGGCGCGACGGCGTCCGCGGCGCCGTATGCCGAGCGCCGCTGGCCGCGCCGGTCTCCGCGGCAGGCGGCGCGGTGGAGCGACGGCGCCGGGCCGACGGCGGGCGCTCCGAGTGGACGCGCTCCTGCCGCCTCGCTCCGGTGCCCTTCGCTTCGCCCGCCGCGGCGGCGGCAGCGACCGCTGGGGCTTCGGCCGGAGCGCCGGGAGAAGGCTTGACCGGGCTCGGTGGCGGCGGTCGCTTCGGAGCAGGCGGAGGCTCGGACGCGACGTCCGTCAACACGTCTGGAGGCCCGGCCGCGGTCTTCGCCGCGTCGCCGGCCTTGGTGCGCTGAGCGCGCATCTCCGCCGCGAGCTCGGCGAGCCGCTGACGGCTGTTCGCGCCCGCCGCAGGCTGAGCCTTGTCGACGGCAGGGCGCGCCGGCGACTTCGCGCCCACTGGCGAGGCCTCGGCCGGCTTGCTCTCCGCCGGCTTCTGCTGGGGCCTGGTCAGGCCGAGCCCCCGGGGCAGCCCTCCCAGCGGCGCGGGCTTCACGACCGCGACGGCCTGCGGCATGGCAGGCGGCGCGAGCGCGGGGCGCACCGGCGAGCTCGGGGGCGCCGCGCTCGACGCCTCCGGTGCGGTCAGCGGCGCGACCGCGGCGCGAGGCGCGGCCTCCTCGGCGGCCAGCGCGGCCAGCGATCGCTTTCCCAGCAGCGACGCGGCGGGCAAAGGCGGGGGCGCCAGCGTGACCGCCTCGTCGTCGACGTCGATCTCCTCGTGATCGCCGCTGCCCTCGGCGCGGTGGACCGGCTCGCGCGCTGTCTCCTGCTGCTCGGCGAGCTCCGCGTAGCGCTCTGCCCGCTTGCGGCCGACGATCGTGAGCGCTTCCTTCGCTCCGACCCGCTTCGCTGCGCGGATGACGTCGCGACGGTACGTGCCGCTCTCGATCTCGCGCGAGATGCGGCCCCAGTACTGCTGGAACGTGTTGTAGCGCTGGATCAGCATCTGGAACTTGAACCGGAGTCCGGTGTTCCTGATCTGCTCCCGCCGCATCACCCAGATGCGACGCTCGACGTCCTTGCGCGGGATGAGCGGCTCCAGCCGTTCGATCCCCATGAAGTACTGCTCGTAGAGCGCGCGCAGCCGCTCGATGCGCGTCTCCAGCTCCTCGAGCTCCCGTTCGACCTCACCCGATTCCATCGCGGCTAGAGGGGCGTGATGCGCAGGTTGTCGAAGCAGACCGGCGCATCCCATGCGTTGAAGCCCATGTGCTCGTGCCCTGGACCGGAGAGCGGAGCAGGGTCGCTGAGCTCCAGATACTCGACGTCGTTCACCGACCAGGAGAGGGTCCTGCCGTCACGACGCTCTATCCGGAAGCGATACGGTTGCCCCGGCGCGACCGGCCGCGCGCGGTCGTCGTCGCTGTCCGGATCCACATCGATCTCCAGCCGTTCGGCGCTGTGCTCGTCGAGGCGCGCGAGCACGTGCTTCGTGTTCTTCCATCCTCCGAGGATCACGAGGTAGCTCGTCGCGTTCGTGTAGCTCGCCGCCGTCGCCCCGCTCCGGCCGTCACCCCAGAGCTCGGCCTTGAGATCGCCGTCTGGAGCCTCGGCGATGGCGTCGAACTCGATCCGGGCGTTCTCCGGCAGCGGCCGCTTCAACCACACGCCGCGGTTCCTCGCGGCGCGCACGCAGAGCTGCCCCTCGTCGATGGCCCACTTGGAGCTCAAGGCGTTCCAGTCGGGGCCGAGCGCCGGCCGGTTGAAGTCGTCCTCGAACACGCCCGTCCCCTGCGCTCCCGGAGCGGCGCCCACGGTCGGCAAGGAGACCGACGGCGCGACCGTCCCGGCTGGCCGCGCGCTCGCATCCCCCGTGGCCGGCCCTTCGGGAACACACGCCGCGCTCACGAGCAGTCCAGGCACTGCGAAGACCCCGACGGTGGCACGGCCAGAGAGCACGGAATCGATGCTAGCAGCGGCGCGCGCGGACTTCGAGAGCCGCTTCGCGAGCGCCGTCGACAGGGTGGGGAGAACATCACGCTGCGCTGACGGCCCGGGCACATCGAGATCGCCCGGCGCGGTTGGACCAGCGTCAGCGAACGCTTTGGCTCGCTGCGTCATGCGCGAGAGACGATGCTTGATGGTCCCCAAGCCCAGGCGTAAGGAGAGGCGCCATGCATCCCATCCTGTTCCGCGTCCCGCTGCCCGCCTGGACCGTGCCCCTGCTCTGGGTCTTCCTGATCGCTGCGGGCATCGCTTTCGCGGGCGCGATCGGGCTGCTCATCGCGAAGAACAAGCCAGGCGCGACGGCCGCGGGCATCGCAGGCGTCGCGCTCGCCGCGATCGCCTCTCAGGTCAAGGAGCAGACCTACACCCTGGGTCCGCTGCCCATCTACAGCTACGGTGTCATGCTCGGGCTCTCGCTCGTCGTCGGCTGGTACCTGACGCTCGGGCTCGCGGAGCGCGACGGCCTGCCGAAGGAGACGATGGCCAACTGCTACGTCGTCACCGCTCTCGCCGCGGTCGTCGGGTCGCGCGTGCTCTACATCCTCACGAACCTCGACGAGTTCGACTCGTTCGGCGCGATGTTCGACATCCGCCGCGGCGGACTGGTGGCGTACGGCGGCTTCCTGGGCGGCTTCCTGGGCTCGTACCTGTTCCTGCGCTCCCATCGCATCCCGCTGCTCCCCTGGGCCGACGTCGCCGTCCCGAGCCTCGCCTCGGGCCTGATGATCACGCGCATCGGGTGTTACCTCTTCGGCTGTGACTTCGGCCGGCCGCTCGGCGAGACGGCGCCCGCCTGGCTGAAGAAGCTCGGCACGTTCCCGCGCTGGGCCGAGGGCACGCTGGACCACGGCAGCGGGTCCCCGGCGTGGGTGCAGCACGTCAAGGAGCGCGGGCTGGATCCGAGCTCCGAGGCGTCGCTCGCCGTGCACCCGACGCAGATCTACGAGGCGCTCGTCGGCGCAGGGCTGCTCGCGCTCCTCCTCCTCGCGCGCCGCCGGCAGAAGTTCCGTGGCGAGATCTTCCTCATCTTCACGTTCTCCTACGGCGTCTGCCGCTACCTGCTCGAGCTCCTCCGCGACGACGCCGAGCGGGGCTCGATCCCGCCGTCGCTCCCGGAGCACGTGTTGCTCCCGGCCGGCCTCGTGATCTTCGCCGTGGGGTACACGATCGGGTTCTCCCACCTCCTCCGCGACAACATGGTGCGCAAGGTGACGCAGGTGCTCTCCTTCGTCCCCGCGGTCGCCCTGTACCTGGCCCTCAGGCCCGAGACGTTCGCCGCCTCCGCGACCCTCCAGTACTCGACCTCCCAGGCCGTCGCGCTGGCGACCGGGCTCGCCGCGTCGATCGCGTTCGCGGTCTATCACAAGGCCGCCCTGGACCACCCGGAGCAGGCGATGGCGCTCAGCCTCCCGGAGAGCCCGGCCGCGGCCGCCGACAAGCAAGCAGATGGCGACGACGACGAGGACCAGGACGACGAGGACGAGGACGACACGCCGAGAGAGAAGCGGAGCGCGCCGGCGAAGGCCGGCGACGCGCCGTCGCGGGCCAGGCGCGGCAGCGCAAAGGACGAAGGCCGGGCGACGGCCCGCGAAACCGGCGCCGCCGAGGCGCCCGACACCACCGGAGAGGCATAGACCGTGAAGATCGCATTCGGAGAGGGCAAGCTCGTACCGGCCGTCGTGCAGGATCGGCTGACCGGGCAGGTCCGGATGCTCGCGTACATGACGCGGGAGTCGCTCGCCAGGACGCTCGAGACGGGGCGCGCCACCTTCTTCAGCCGCTCGCGCGGCGAGCTCTGGGAGAAGGGGGCGACGAGCGGCAACACGCTGGCGGTGACGAGCGTCCACGCCGACTGCGACGGGGATGCGCTCCTGATCCTCGCGGAGCCCCGCGGCCCGACGTGCCACACGGGGAGCGCGAGCTGCTTCTTCCGGCAGGTCGATGCCGGCGGCGACGGGGAGCCCGAGGCCGCCGACGAGGGGCAGGACGCTTCCGCGCTGCTCGAGTCCCTCGAGCGCGAGATCGAGGCGCGCAAGGCGTCGTCGGCGACGAAGAGCTACACCCGGAAGCTGCTCGACGGAGGCGCGCCGCTCATCGGGGCAAAGCTCCGCGAGGAGGCCGGCGAGCTTGCCCAGGCGATCGCCGGAGAGAGCGACGAGCGCGTCGCGTCCGAGGCGGCGGACGTCATCTACCACCTGCTTGTCGGCATCGCGTCGCGCGGCGTCCCGCTGCGCGCGGTGCTCTCGGCGCTCGCGTCACGCATGGGCACGAGCGGCCTCGTCGAGAAGGCATCGCGGGCACAGAAGGACAGCCCGGGCAAGCCGTGATGCGCCGCGCGCCGCTGCCTCGATGTGGCGGCGGCTCACTCTTCGTGATCCGCCACGCTGCGCTGCGCTGTCAGCAACCACAGAGCCCGTTGTAGACGGACGAAGCCTTGTCACCGCAACCGGGGCTGCCGATCGGGATCACCCCGATGGCGGCGGCGCCCGCGAGAGCGAGGCGGCAGACGGCGAGGCTTCGCCACCGCAGCTGCGCGCCGGCCCCCGCCCTCCGTGAGGGCGGCGGATGGGCTATTCTGGATGGGTGAGCCCGTTCCGTGAGCCGCCCGGCATCGAGCTCGGCCCGCTGGAGGTCGGCCTCGGGCGCGCGGCGCGGCGAGCCATGGTGGGCCTCATCCCGAGCGGAGGACGGCTCATCGCGCCGGACGGCTACGCGCGGACCCTCCACGGCGAAGGCGGCTCCTGGCGCGGCCGCTCGCACACCGCAGGCGCGCTGGGCTCCCTGGGGCTCTTGCTGGCGTCGGCCTGCGCCTTCGTCGCGGCGACCGGCGGCTTTCAGCTGCACGGCCTCGAGGCCACGGCGGTGACGGTCGCGCTCGTGATCGCGGGCGGGGTCTCGCTGGCCGCGGTGCTGCGCGCCATCGATGCGCCGCGCGAACGGCTCACCGTGCACGGCGCAGTGGTCGGCAGGGCGGCGAGGCGCGCGCTCCGCAGGGCAGGGCGCCTCGCGCGCCACGCGGAGCGCGCGCCGGACAGGTTCGGCCCTCGCCGCGTCATCGCGCTGCGCAAGACGTTATCCATGCTCGCGGATCCGCTCATCGCGGACTGGATCCCCGCGGACGTGCGCGGCCGCGCCGAGCTCCTCCTCGCCCGCGCCATCGCCGCGAGCGTCGGCGCGCGCTGGGCGCGCGAGGCCAGCGTCCGGACCGAGGTCCGGGCGCTGCTGCTCGCCGCGGCCGATCACCTGATCGAGCCGACGCCGGCCCGGCTGGACCTGCTCGTGCTGGCAGAGCACACCGAGCCCTCCCCGACGCCGCGGGATGCACGTTGGCCACAGCGCGTGACCGCTGCGGCGCAGATCCGCTGCAGGGCGCCGTCGCCCCCTGTCCCCTCCGACGCCGTCGCCGAGGACGCCGCGGCGGGGGTCGATCTCGACGCGACCGATTCCCCCGGCGAGACGATCGATCGTGCTAGGGTGCGCTGCTGAAGGGCGCGTCGCCGACGCCTCGGTAGGCTTCGGCGGCGTTGCAGGAATCCCGTGAATCCACCTCGATTCCGGGGCTCTTCACGCTCCCGGGCCATCCCCCTGCCCCCTGCGCTCGGCCGCGCCCACCTCGCGCTCTGGTGCGCGTTGCTCCTGGGGACGTGCCCGAGGCGCGCGCTCGGGCAAGGCGCGGTGGCCGCGGGCGCAGAGGCCACGGCGCAGGAGCGAGCGCCGCACGCTTCCGCGCCCTCCCACGCGGCGGCGCTGTCGCCCGGCGCGGCGCTCGAGGAGAGGCATCGCGTCCGGTACACCCTCGATGGCATCGAGATCCGAGGCAACGTGCGGACCGCCGCGCGCGTGATCCTCCGCTACGTCAGGTTCCGCGCGGGGGACCTGCTCGACGTCGAGGATCCGGAGATCGAGCTCACGCGCTACCGCCTCCTCGGGACCGGGTTCTTCGCCTCGGTCGGGTTCTCTCTCCGCAAGGGGGTCGAGCGCGGGAGCGCGACGCTCGTGATCGACGTCGTCGAGCGCAACACGTTCGTCGTGCAGGACCTCTGGCTCGGCATCGCGGCCGACGAGGACACCGCGGGCAACGCGAAGCCGCTCTCCGCGTTCACTGGCGTGCAGGTCGCCGAGACCAACCTCGCCGGGACAGGGATCACGCTCGGCGCCGGCGTCGGGCTCGCGGCCGACCAGCTCGCGCTGAGGACCCGCTTCGTCGACCCCGCGTTCGTGGGGACCCGCTGGTCGGCCACGGTGACGGTGCTCTACAACGACGCCCGTGACTTCTTCGGCAACCGGGACGTCGTCTTCGAGTCCCCGTTGCTCGAGCAGCGCGAGGTCACGGGCTACGCCGTCGTCGCCTACAAGCGGTTCGGCGCGACGCTCGGCACAGGTCACGACGTCTCCTCCTCCTCGCGGCTGTCGCTCGACTACCACCTGGAGCAGATCGACGCGACCGTGCCCACGGTCGCCTCGCACATGCGCGGCAACAGCCGCGAGCCCATCGAATTCGACATCCTGGGCGGCAAGACGGTGCTCTCGTCGCTGCATGCCGCGATCGATCACGACACGCGCGACGCGCCCTTCCTCGCGACGCAGGGCACGCTCGCTTCGGTCTCGGTCACGGTGGGCGTACCGCCGTTCGGCAGCGACTACGGCTACCAGAAGTTCGAGTTCGGCGCGCAGCGCTGGTTCCGCCTGCCGCTGCGGCACGTGCTCCGCGTCGAGGCGTTCGCCGGCGCGATAGCCGGGGACGCGCCTTTCTTCGAGAAATTCTACGTCGGCGATCTCACCGACCTCCTGCCGGATCGGCTGCTCGATCTCGCGCCCGATCGGAGGCAACCGCCGAACTTCCTCAGCACGGACATCATCGAGGTCCGGTACGGGGACTTCGCCGCGAAGCTCGAGGCGGAGTACCGGATCCCGGTCTACGCCGGCCGCGGCTCCATCTACGGCGTCGATCTCTTCGGCGCCGCGGGCCTGTACGGCCTCGCGACGCGCCGCGAGTTCACCGATGCGCCGACCGGATACGAGGGCTTCGCGCGCGTGCCCGTGGACGTCACCTACAACCTCGGTCTGCGGGTCGACACGGCGGTCGGCGGGGTGACGCTCGCGTTCTCGAACCTGCTCGGGCTGATCCCGGCGCGGCGCGGCGAGCGGAAATGATCTGCTTCCACGTACATCGCGGACCGAAGCGCGCGACGCACGATGCGCGGCGCGCGGGCGGTGGCCGCCGTGCCTGGCACCTCCGAGAGGCGCGGCGAGCGCTCGTGGCGCTCGGCCGCGGAGCGGCGCGCTGGCTCGGGATCGCGCTGCTCGCGACGCTCGCCCTCCGAGCGAGCTGGTCGATGGCCCAGGAGGGGCCCAAGGAGATCGCCGACGCGGACGCGCAGCAGGCGCTCGGCGCGCCGGCCGCGCTGCCTACCCGGGTGGCGAGCTTGACGCTCGACAAGACGATCGTGCAGCTGACCGTGGGCTTCCGCGACGTCGTCGACGGCGAGATCTCGAAGAAGCTGCTCAGCGGGCTCCCCACCGTCATCACGATGCGCGGCTACCTCTTCCACGAGAGCGGAGGCAACCCTGTCGCGCTCGCCGCCAAGAGCTGCCGGATCGTCTACGACCTCTGGGATGAGGTGTTCCGGATCCAGCTGATCCAGGCCGGAGGTCAGTCGAGCACGGTCGCGATCAACGTCGAGGGCGTGCTCCGCAACTGCGCCGAGGCCCGGCGGCTGCCGCTCGTGGAGCGATCGCTCGTCCGCGACGGCAGCCGCTACTTCGTCGCCGTGCTGGTCGAGGTGAACCCCATGAGCGCCGAGATGCTCGATCGCATCAAGCGGTGGGTGACCCGGCCGCCCGGCTCGACGGCGATCGGGCCGGGCGACTCGCTGTTCGGCTCCTTCGTCGGCCTGTTCGTGACGCGCATCGGCAACGCCGACCGGAGGCTCGCCTTCCGCACGCAGCCCTTTTTACCGCCGGTGCCACCGCCCAGCCCGCCTCCTCCTCCCCAGAGGTCTCCCGGCCGCTGAGCCACGCGCCCGGCGGCCTCACTCGACGTCACGCCCCTCGCCCGCCGGGCGGCGCGTCGGTCTACACTCGTCGCGCGGACGCTCTGTTCGTGTCGGCTCCAACCCCCATGCGCCTCTTTCCCATCGCGCTCGATCTCAACGGCCAGCGGGCGCTCGTCATCGGCGCGGACGGCGACGCGCCGTACACCGTGGAGCGCCTCCTCTCGGCGGGCGCTCGCGTCTCCGTCGTCGCTCCAGGGCAGGTCGACGGGTCCATCGAGCAAGCCAGCCGGGAGGGGCGGCTCGATCTGCACCGGCGAGCCTTCCTGGAGGGCGACCTCGCCGAGGCGGCGATCGTGTTCCTCGTGCCGGGTGACGAGGCGCTCTCGCTGCGCCTCCACCGAGAGCTCGCGGGCGCCGGGCGCCTCGTCTGCACGCTGGATCGCCCGGAGGTGTCGAACTTCGTCAATCCTTCGGTGGTCTCTGCCTCCGGACTGACGATGAGCTTCAGCAGCCATGGCGTCAGCCCTGGAACGATACGGCGCATCCGGGAGGACCTCAGCGCCCTCTTCTCGGATCCTCGGTTCGCCCGCTACATCGAGGCGCTGCGCAGGCTCCGCGAGAGCCTCCCCCGGGGCCCCGAGCGGGCCTCGCGCATGCGCCGGGCGACCCTGGGCTTCGGGCTGGATGCGAGGCTTCGGTTCCCTGCCTGGCTGGAGCGAGGCGACGAGCCTTGATGGCCGAGGAGGCCGCGCCGGAGCGGCGGGGGCACCGCGGGGGGCGCGAGCCTTGTCGCGGGCCTCGGTGCGGGCCTCGGTGCGGCCTCGGTCAAAGAGAGCGCGCCCCCGGATGAACGCGAAACCCCTTGTGTAGAGCGGCCTTCAAGGCTTAAGTGGGCGCCCACGCGACACTATCCGCGGAGGAGGGCTTACGGTATGCGTTCACGATCGGGCCGGCTGACGATGTTGACCTCGGCGGCGATGGTCTCTGGGCTCCTGACGCTGACGAGCGTCAGTCCGGCATCTGCGCAGACGGATGCCAAGCCGGCAGCGCCCCCGGCAGGTAAGCCGGCCGCCGCGGCCGCCCCTGCGGCGGCTCCTGCAAAGCCAGCCGCATCCGCGGCGCAGGCACCCACCCCCGCTGCGACGCCGCCCGCGGCCGGCGCGACACCTCCCGCGACCGGGACGCCCGCCGCGGCTCCCGCGAAGGCGGGTACGCCCGCGACGGCGGCTCCCGCGAAGGCCGGTGAGCCCGCGACGAAGGTGACCACCACCAAGCCGAAGAAGGCGCTGACCGAGAAGCAGAAGAAGGACGAGGCGAAGAAGCTCTACAAGGAGGCCGAGGCCAGGTTCGACAAGGGCGAGTACGCCGTCGCGGCCGACCTGTACCGCCAGGCGGACGAGTACGTGCCCGGCGCCGCACCGAAGTACAAGCTCGCCCTCTCGCTCGACAAGCAGGGCCTCGTCACCGAGGCCGTCGCGGCCTGGCAGGCGTTCCTCGATTCGAAGCCGGACGCCGAGAAGTTCAAGGAGAAGATCGCCGAGGGGCAGACGCGCGTCGAGGCCCTGAAGAAGACACCGGCGAAGGTGAAGGTCGCGACCGTCCCGGAGGCGCCGCCTGGCCTCAAGGTCGCGGTCGACGGCGTGGCCCAGACCGGCAAGGAGCTCTCGGTCCCGCCCGGCAAGCACACCCTCACCGTCTCCGCCGAGGGGTTCGCCGACGCGAGCCAGGAGCTCGAGGTCACCTTCGCCGAGGCGCGCGAGGTCAACGTCACGCTGACGCCGCAGGCGCCGGCGCCGGTCGCTGCGACGCCGGCCCAGCCCCCCACCCCGCCGCCGCCCGCCGACGTTCCGCCCGCGCAGCCGCCGCCGCCGGCAGCGCCGATCGAGCCGCGCTCTCCGGTGCCGGCCTACGTCACCCTCGGGCTCGCCGGCGCCGGTGTGGTGGTCGGGACGATCTTCGGCATCCAGGCGCTGGGCGCGAAGAGCGACTTCGATGACGCCCCGACGACCAAGACCGCGGACAAGGTCGATCGCTTCGCGCTCATCGCGGACATGTCCTTCGCGGTGGCGCTCACGTTCGGCGTCACCGGCGCGGTCCTGCTGCTCAGCGACGACCCGGCCCAGGCGAAGGCCGCAGCGTCGAGCGTGACGAAGAAGGCGTTCGTCACTCCGTTCGTCAGCCCGACAGGCGGCGGCGCCGCCGCGCGGTTTACCTTCTAAGGGGACTACTATGTGGAAGAAACAGCATCTTCTCGCGATGGCGCTCTGCGCTGGCGCGCTCTCGACTCTCGGGATGGGCTGCGAGCTCATCGCCTCGGTCGATCGCTCGCGCATCCCGGGGGACGAAGAAGTCCCCGACGACGGATGTTCTGACAAAACGAAGAACAACGAAGAGACCGACGTCGACTGCGGCGGTTCCATCTGTCCGAAGTGCGACGCCGCCAAGGCGTGCACCGCAGCCACCGACTGTGCGAGCGGCTTCTGCGCCGACGACGTCTGCTGCGACAAGGCCTGCGACGCGGAGTGCGACGCCTGCACCGCCGCGCTCAAGGCGTCGGGCGACGACGGCGAGTGCGGCTTTTCGAAGGCCGAGACCGAGTGCGGCGAGCCGACCTGCTCCGAGGGCGTCGAGACGAGCCGCGGCACCTGCGACGGGGAGAGCGTGGAGTGCGGGCCCGGCGAGGAGAAAGAGTGCGAGGAGTTCGCCTGCAATGAGGCGGCCGACGCCTGCTTCACCGAGTGCATGGAGGACACGCATTGCGCGAAGTGCCACGAGTGCGCAGACGGCGCCTGCGTGCTGGCCGCGGCCGGCGCGGAGGGCCTGGGCTGCGACGAGGGCCAGGCGTGCGACGCCGCGGGCGAGTGCAAGCCCGCGAACGGCGTGGAGTGCACGGAAGCGAGCGAGTGCGCCACCGGGCTCTGCGTCGACGGCGTCTGCTGCGACACCGCCTGCGACACGGCGTGCATGGCCTGCAATGTGAAGGATCTGGAAGGCACGTGCTCGAACATCCCGCTCGGCAGCGAGGACGAGGCGGACTGCAGCGGCATCAACACGTGCGATGGCAAGGGAGCTTGCAAGCTGGTGGGTGGCGAGGAGTGCACCACCGACATGCAGTGCGCGAGCGGCAAGTGCCTCCCCAGCCCCCTCTTCAGGTGTGACGAGATCCCGGAGACGCCCTGAGCTCTCTCCGGCTCCCGCCGGGCTCCCCAGGGAGCCCGGCGGAGCTCACCCCTCGAACGTCCCTCTCACGCGCGCGCTGACCTCTCCTGCCCCGGAGCTCGAAGGCGGGCCCAGCACCGTCATCGACTCGGCTTCTCCCTCGAACAGCCCGCCGTCCCCGAGCTCGTCCTCCGCGGCTTCCGCCTCGTAGGCGGGCACCATCGCGGCCTCCTCCCAGCGGCTCTTGAGCCGCTCCGCGAGCTTCGCGAGCAGCTCCCGCGTCGTCTCCCGGTCCGTGGCGGACAGGACCACCGCATCCGGGTGCCCGAGGAGCAGCCGCCGCCCCTCCGCCGGGGCGATCAGGTCCGCCTTGTTGAACACCACGATGCGGGGGATGCCGATGAGATCGAGCTCGGTCAGCAGCGCCTCGGTCGTCTCGATGTGCTGGTCGCGCGCGGGATCGCTCGCGTCCACGACATGGAGCAGGAGGTCGGCGTCGGCGGCCTCCTCGAACGTCGCCCGGAAGGCCGCGAACAGGTCCTTCGGCAGCTCCCGGATGAAGCCGACGGTGTCGGTGATCACCACCTCGCGCTCCTCGGGGAAGCGGAGCCGCCTCGAGCGGGTGTCGAGGGTCGCGAACAGCTTGTTCTCGGCGAGCACGTCGGCGCCGGTCAGCGTGTTCAGCAGCGTGCTCTTGCCGGCGTTCGTGTAGCCGACGATCGAGACGACCGGCACGCCGAGCCGGGCGCGGCGGCGGCGGCGCTGCTCGCGCTGGCGGGAGAGCCGCTTCAGCTGCGCCTCCAGGAAGCTGACGCGCTCCTTCGCGCGGCGGCGCCCGATCTCGAGCTTCGTCTCGCCCGGACCGCGCCCGCCGATGCCGCCCGTCAGGCGAGACAGGGAGTCGTCCTTCTGCCCGAGGCGAGGGAGCGTGTACTTCAGCTGGGCCAGCTCGACCTGGAGCTTGCCGTCCGACGACTCGGCCCGCTGGGCGAAGATGTCGAGGATGAGCTGCGTCCGGTCGAGCACCTTGAGATCCGTGTGCTTCGCGATCGCCGAGGCCTGGGAGGGGGTCAGATCCCGGTCGAAGACCAGCGTCTCCGCGTCGAGCTCCGAGGCGCGCAGCACGACCTCGTCCAGCTTGCCCTTGCCGAGCACGAGCCGCGGGTCGAGCCGATCGCGCAGCTGGAGGACCGTATCCGCGACGTCGACGCCCGCGGTGCCGGCGAGCTCGGTCAGCTCCCGTAGGCTCTCCTCGGCCCGGGCGAGCGCGCCCACCTTGGATTTCTCGGCGACGTGGACGAGGATCGCGCGGCCGTCCTTCGCCGCGACCGACCGCGTGCGCGACCGCTTCGTGAACTCGTCCTCGAGCGCCTGGATGAGCGCGCCGAAATCGACGTCGGCGCGGCCGATCGCGACGGGGCCCACGGTCCGATACGGCAGCGCCGCCGCCCCGCGGCTGTCGCCGCGCCCCTCGGCCTCGTCCACGGTCACCGTGACCGCTTCCTTCCCGTGGACCGGCACGTTGTACGCGTACTGGAGGGTCCGCGGCTCGCCCTGCGGGGTGAGCTGCACCGCCGCGACCAGGTCGAGCCGGAGACGGACGAGATCCACGAGATCGTCCCGGGTGAGCGGCTCGTTGAAGAGGTGCGTGTGGACGAGCCGGAGCGCCCTGAAGCGGCCCTGCGCGGCGCGGAGACGCCCGATGTCCGGCAGCATCAGCCGCGTCGCGTCGCCGACGATGACGTAGTCGATCTCGCCCGAGCGGTGGACGAGCGCGCCGACCTGGCGCCCCGTCTCATGCGACGCCTCGGCGAGCGCCTTGATGAGCTCGGGCGTGGCGATGCTGGCGAGCGGGACCTTGCGGCGGTAGATGCGCTCGAGGGTCTTGGTGGCCTGGGGGCTGAGTCCGGTGGTGTTTCCGTAGAGGGTGGGCATTCGATAATCGAAGGGGGATGTTGCTCCCGCTCACTCGATTTCATAACGCACGCGGGGCCGGTCCGCGACCGGGGGCACCGCGGATCTTCGTGCGGAGCGCGCATTTTCTCATCGCTCGTCCCCCTTCCGTTGCCTCCCCGTCCCTCCTCGCCTCCCGCTCGGCGCGCTCCTCCAGGTTCCTGTAGAGACCGCGCGCGAGACGAGGCTACCCTGCGCCGCGATGGCCATCCTGACCCCCCTCTCGCTCGCGGATGCCCGCCGCATCGGCGCGCTCTACGGCCTGGAGATCGCCGACGTGCGCGGCCTGCTCGCCGGGAGCGTCAACTCCAACTTCGCGTTGACGCTCGCCGACGGCCGCGGGCAGGTGTTCCTGCGGGTCTACGAGGAGCAGCAGCTCGGCGCGGCGTCACGCGAAGCGCGCATGCTCGAGCACCTCGCGGCCGGGGGCGTCGCCACCCCGCAGCCGCTCCGGCGCCGCGACGCGGCGCCCTCCGACGCGGCGTCCGTGTCGGAGGGCGCCGCGTCGGAGGGCGCCGCGTTCATCGCGGAGCACGCTGGAAAGCCTGTCGCGCTGTTCCCGTGGGTCGGGGGAGCGTCGCTCTGCCAGGCGCGCGTCACGCCGGACGCGACCCGCCGCGTCGGCGCGGCCCTGGCGCGGGTGCACCTCGTCGGCGCCTCGTTCGAGGGGGCGAACGCCAGCCGGTTCGACCTCGACGGCCTCGACCAGCGGCTCCGGGGGCTCCGTTCCCCTGCGCCCGCCGCGGGCGCGAAGTCGACGGCCCCCGCTCCCGCTCCGGCCCTCCCGCCCGACGTGGCCGCCGCCGTCGACGAGCTCACCGGCCGGCTCGAACGGATCCGCGCCGCGGCGCCGCGGACACCGGGCCCCCAGACGCTGATCCATGGCGACCTCTTCCGCGACAACGTGCTCTGGGAGGCCGGCGAGATCTCGGCGCTGCTCGATTTCGAGAGCGCCTCGCGCGGGAGCGCCGCGTTCGACCTCGCCGTCACGATGCTCGCGTGGTGCTTCGGCGACGATCTCGACCCGGATCTCGTGTCCGCGCTCGCCTCCGGCTACACGGCGGTGCGGCCGCTCTCAACCGAGGAGCGCGACCGTTTGTTCCACGAGAGCGTGATCGCGGCGCTGAGGTTCTCCATCACGCGCATCACCGATTTCGAGCTCCGCCCGAAGGGCAGCGGTGTCTACAAGGACTTCCGGCGCTTCCTTGCGCGGCAGCGGACGCTCGAGCGCCTCGGCCCGGAGGGGCTCCTCGCTCTGCTCGGCGTCTGATCCGCGTCGACTCGCGCCGACGTCTTCCGCTGTCCGATCACCGTCTGCTTACCGTCTGCTTGGCGCCTTCGCCGTCTGATTGCCGTCTGATTCAGATGTGAGCGGAGGTCGTCTGTGATTTTGCGTTAACTTCGCTGCGCCTGGCGATGGCGGCGTTGCGCGGTCCCGGCTAGGTCGTTACCTTCGCCGAATGGCACAGGTCGGAACCCTCGATTTCAAGGGCTTCATCGAGAGACGGAAGGGCCAGCGCGCGGGCGGCGGGGACGGCGCGGGCAACGCGTATGCCTACGTGTCCGACAAGAACACGCGGCTCGCCTTCGAGAAGATGCGTCCGGTCGAGCTCGCCGTGACCGCCGCGGTCAGGCTGTTCAAGACGGTCGGCAAGAACGAGCTGCTCGGCCACGCCGTCAAGGTCGGCCCCGCGCAGTTCCCGCGCGTCCACAACCTCGCGGTCCACTGCGCCGAGACGCTCGGGATCGCGACCCCGACGATCTACATCGTCAACAGCCCCACCCTCAACGCGGCCACCTACGGGACGAACGACGACTCGTTCATCATGGTGCACTCGGCGCTCGTCGATCATTTCACCGACGACGAGCTGCTCAGCGTCATCGGCCATGAGTGCGGCCACATCCACAACAGCCACGTGGTCTACCTGACCGCCATGCACTACCTGACGCGGATGGCGTCGGTCTTCGTGAAGTGGATCGTCGGCCCGGCGATGCTCGCGCTCTCCGGCTGGTCGCGCCGGGCCGAGGTCACCTGCGACCGCGCCGGCCTGCTCTGCGCGAAGAGCCTCGACGTCTCGACGCGCGCGCTCACCAAGCTCGCGCTCGGCTCGACCAAGCTGTACGAGGAGCTCAACCTCGAGGCGTTCATCGCCCAGCACGAGGAGGGCAAGGGCGGCGTCGGCAGGTTCGCCGAGTTCACGGCCAGCCACCCGTGGCTGCCGAAGCGCGTCCTCGCGCTCCGGGCCTTCGCCGAGAGCGAGCTCTACAAGCGCCACGCCGGGCTCGGCGCCGACGGCCTCTCCATGGAGGAGGTCGACGAGAAGGTGCACGAAGTCATCAAGATCTGGGGCTGAGGGGCTCCCGCTCCTGGAAAGGCGCAAGGCCGAGGTAGACGCACATGCTCGAATCCTTCCACAGCCGCAAAGACGACGTGACCGGGGCGCTCAGGGATCTCGTGACGTTCGCCGAGGCCCTCGGCGCCAAGAGCGTCGCGACACGCATCACGAACGATCTCGTGAAGAAGCTCGACGCCGATCGCTTCCACCTCGTCGTGGTCGGCGAGTTCAACCACGGCAAGACGACGTTCGTGAACGCGCTGCTCGGCGCCTCGATCCTCCCCGTCGGCGTGACGCCTACGACGGCGGTGATCCACCACCTCGAGTACGCGGCCGATCCGCGCGCCGAGGTGGTCTACGCGTCGGGCGAGCGCACCGGCCTGCCGTTCGAGGACGTGCGGGCCTTCACCGTCGGCGGCGAGCGCTCGTCGAGCGCCGGCGAGGTGAAGTTCCTCGAGGTGGGGTACCCGGCCGAGCTCCTGCGCGAGCGCGTGGTCCTCGTCGACACCCCCGGGGTGAACGACCTCTCGCTCCAGCGGGCGGACATCACCTACAGCTACATCCCGCGGTCGGACGCCGTGCTGTTCCTCATCGACGCAGGCCAGCCGCTCAAGGAGAGCGAGCGGGTCTTCCTCCAGGAGAAGCTGCTCGGGCAGTCGCGCGACAAGATCCTGTTCGTCGTGACGAAGCGCGACATCTGGAGCCAGGACGAGGAGGTCGAGGCGCTCGCCTACATCCGGAGCGAGCTCGGGAAGCTCGTTAAATCGCCCGTGGTCTTCCCGATCTCGAGCGAGCGGGCGCTGGAGGGCGATCGGCCCGGCAGCGGGATGCCGGAGCTGCTCGATCACCTGACCCGGTTCCTCGCCGAGGAGCGCGGGCGCATCCTGCTCGACAACGCGCTCGGCGAGGGCCTCGAGTCCGCGCGCCTGCTCGGCAAGGGCGTGGACGCGCGGCGGCGGGCGACCGCGATGTCGCGCGAGGAGCTCAGCCGCCGCATCGAGATGATCGAGAAGGATCTGGCCGGCCAGTCGCGCACCATCGAGGAGCGGCGCGCCGGCATCCGCGAGGAGGTGAGCGCCATCCGGGCGTGGGTGCACCGCGACCTCGATCGCTTCGTCGACGACGTGCTCCGGCAGCTCCCGGCGATCATCGACGAGGCCCACACCGACGAGATCAAGGTCTACCTCGGGGCGTTCCTGGAGCGCACGTTCGCCGAGTGGGCGCAGGCCGAGACGAAGGAGATCGCCACGGCGCTGGAGGCGCTCGCCGAGAAGACGATCGCGCTCGTGCGCGAGGACGCGCACGACGTGGCGAAGCGGGTCAGCGAGGCGCTCGGCGGCGACGTGAAGCCGCCGAACGTCGAGGTCGACACGTTCGGCTACGATGTCGGCGTCTTCGCGCTCTTCACCATCGGCCTCGGCGTGATGTTCACGAACGCCCTGCTCGGCGGGATCCTGGCGCTCGCGGCGCCTGTCCTGGCCGTGTACGTGAAGGAGAAGGTCGAGGCCGAGACCCGCAAGAAGGCGAAGGAGATGGCGCCGATCGCGCTGCGCGAGGCCGCCACCCGGATCGGGCCGAAGCTCGACGAGATGATCCAGGAGTTCGCGAGCCGGCTCGACGCGTGGGTGGTCACGGCGGGCCAGGAGCTGCACCGGGAGGTCATCGAGGTCCTCAAGGCGGCGCGCGAGGAGCGGGTCCAGGCCGAGCCGAGCAGCGAGAGCCAGCTCAAGGCGTGCGACGCCCAGGCCGAGGCGCTCCAGGCGCTGACGTCGCGCCTGGAGGGGCTGCGGAGCGCGCTCTGGACCGTCGAAAACGGCGAGAGCAGGCCGATCCCTCCGCCCGTGTCCAGCGTGCCCAACGCGCCGGGCGGCTCGGCCTGAGCGGGGCGCACGCCTCCTGACAAGGGAGGAGACCCGGCCCAGCCCGGCCTCCTCCGCCATGCGCCGTGGCCATATCCAATCGTCGGGCGCTCATGCGAGAATGCGGCCGTGCAGCTCGACTTCGCAGCCCGTGAAGTGACGATCAAGCTCGTCTATTACGGCCCGGCGCTCAGCGGCAAGACGACGAACCTCGTCTCGCTGCACGGCCTCGCCGGGTCAGACGCTCGCGGACGGTTGATGACGCTCGAGACGCAGGACGATCGCACGCTGTTCTTCGATCTCCTGCCGCTCACCTTCCGCGCGAAGGACGGCGACGTCTCGCTCCGCATCAAGCTGTTCACCGTGCCCGGCCAGCCGATGCACGCCGCCACGCGGAGGCTCGTGCTCCAGGGCGCGGACGGGGTCGCGCTGATCGCCGACTCGCAGATCTCCGAGACGCAGCGCAACGCCGAGGCGTTCTTCGACCTCCGCCAGAACCTGCGGGAGAACGGCCTCGATCTCGCGAGGATGCCGCTCGTCATCCAGTTCAACAAGCGCGACCTGCCCGACATCCGGAGCGACGAGGAGCTGGCGCGGCTCGCCGCGCGGGGCAAGGAGCCGGTGTACAAGGCCGTCGCGACCCGCGGCGTGGGCACGGTGGAGACGCTCATGGGTCTGCTCCACCTCACGTGGGAGACGCTCGATCAGACGCATCAGCTCTCGAAGCGGCTGTCGATCAGCGGCGAGGAGCTCCTGAACAGCGCGGCGCGCCAGCTCGGGGTGACGAGCTCGGTGAACGACCTCCTGGCGAGACGAATGGGCGGCAGCCTCGAGAAGAGCTCCCGGATCGTTCCATGAGGCCCGACGCCCACAAGGGGACGCCGGCGGACTTCGGCCTCGACGACGAGGATCTCCTCAGCATGCCGGGCTCCGCGCCGATGCCGTCGGCGCGCGTCGCGGACGGGCCCAGCTCCTCGAAGCGCGACGGCGCGTCCAGCGCGCCTGAGCCCTCGACGCTGCCTCCCCCCGCGGCGGCGCCGGTGGTCGACCTGGTCGGCATCGGCCCCCTCTCGCTCGAGGATCTCGTGGATCGCCAGGCCCTCGGGGAGATGGCGGCGTCATTTCACAAGCTGTTCGGCCTGCCGATCCGGATCCAATCGATCAACGGCGCCACGCTCGCGGAGTCGGGCGCGCTCGCGCCGCTCCCGCCGCTCGGCGGCCTGACCGGCGAGCAGGAAGGCCGGCGGGCGAGCGTGGCGCCGGCGAATTGGACGGCAAGACAGGGCGCGTCGGCCGGCAGCGAGGTCGCGGATCCCTGCTTCGAGGGCGCGCTCTACCAGGTGTTCCCGATCGAGTACGACGGGCGTGCGATCGGCCGGTCGATCCTGGGCCCCTACCTCCCTGACAACCTCGAGGATCCCCCTGTCGCGCAGATCGAGGCGGCGTCTCAGCTCGATCTCGCGCGTGCGGCGGAGGGGCGGCTGCGGATGCCGCGGCTCCGGCCGGAGCGGCTCGGCGCGATCGCGGACCACCTCCGCTCGGTCCTCGATCTGATCCTGTTCAGCGGGCACAAATCGCTCCTCACCTCGACGATGCACGTCGCGTCGATCCGCGAGAGCTTCCGTGAGCTGTCGCAGAAGAACGCCGAGCTGGAGCAGGCGTACGAGCGGCTGAAGGAGCTCGACCGGCTCAAGTCGAACTTCCTGGCCACGGTGTCGCACGAGCTCCGGACCCCGCTCACGTCGATCATGGGGTACAGCGAGATGCTCGCCGAGGGCATCGGCGGGCCTCTGACCGATGAGCAGCGCGAGTTCATCGATACGATCCGGTCGAAGAGCGAGCAGCTGCTCGGGCTCATCATGAGCCTCCTGGACCTCTCGAAGCTGGAGAGCGGCACGTTGATCGTGCATCGCACCGAGGTGGCCGTCGGCCCGGTGCTCGTCGAGGCGGCGTCGACCATCGCGCCAGCTGCCTCGAAGAAGGGCGTCGAGCTCCGGATCCAGGCCGAGGACGATCTCCCGCCGGTGCTAGGGGACGGCGACCGGCTGCGCCAGGTGTTCATCAACCTCGTCGAGAACGCGGTGAAGTTCACCGAGGCGGGGGGCGAGGTGCTGCTCGTCGCGCGCGCCGTGAGCGAGGACATGGACGACCTCCCCGGGCTGGTGCTCGTCGCGCCTCTTCAGCAGGCGGTCGAGATCCGCGTCGTGGACACGGGCATCGGCATCCCTGCGGGCGAGCGGCTGAAGGTATTCGACCCCTTCTACCAGATCGATCAGAGCTCGACGCGGGAGCACGGCGGCACGGGGCTTGGTCTCTCGATCGTCAAGCGCCTGGTCGAGGCGCACAGCGGCACGGTGCGCATCGAGCCGAACGAGCCGCGCGGCACCGTGTTCGTGGTCAAGCTGCCCACGGTCGCCGGCTCGCCGGCGAACAGCGTCCTGCCGCCCATTTTCCAATGAGCAGGCGCTCCGAGTGGAAGCGCATCGAGATGCTGCGCGCCGTGCTCGGGGGCGTGGCGGGCGATCATGTTCTGTGCGGCATCGGCGATGACGCCGCGATCCTCGCGCCCGTGGCCCCGCGGGGCGATGCCCTCCCGGGCTCCCCGGAGCCGCTCGTCTGGACGGTCGACAGCGCCGTCGAGGGCGTCCATTTCCGGCGCGATCTCCTGGGCTTCGAGGATCTCGGCTACCGCGCGACGATGGCCGCGGCGAGCGATCTCGCGGCGATGGGGGCGCGCCCTGTCGGCCTGCTGGCCGCGCTGGTGCTTCCTCCGAGCGTGAGCGACGACGAGCTCGGCGCGCTGGCGAGGGGTCAGCGCGCCGCGTGCGACGAGATCGGCACGGCGGTCATCGGCGGGAATCTCTCGCGGGGCGGCGAGATCTCGATCACCACGACGGCGCTCGGCGTCGCGGCGCTGCCGCTCAGGCGCGACGGCGCGCGGCCCGGCGACGCGCTCGCGCTGGCCGGTCCGGTCGGCCTCGCCGCGGCCGGTTTTGCGCTGCTCGATCGCGGCATCGCGCCGGCCGGCGCCGCGGCCGAGCAGGCGATCCACGCGTTCCGCCGCCCGGTGGCGCGCATCGACGCGGGCCTCCGCGCGGCGGCGTGCGCCCGTGCGGCGATCGACGTCTCCGACGGCCTCGTCGCGGATGTGGCGCACCTCGCGCGCGCGAGCGGCGTGCGCGCGCTGCTCGATCCCGCGGCGCTCGTGAGCGCCGACCTCCGCGACGCCGCCGCGCAGCTCGGCCTGGACGCGCTGGATCTAGCGCTCTACGGCGGCGAGGACTACGCGGTCGTTGTCGCCGGCCCCGACGTCGGGGAGCTCGCCGGCTTCGTGGTGATCGGCCGTTGCGTGCCGCGCGAGGAGGGCGCGAGCGACGTGGCGTTGCTCGGCCCGGGCGGGCAGCTCACGAGCCTCGTGGCGCGGGGGTACGACCACTTCGCCTGAGCGGCCAGCGCGGCGACCTCGCTCAGTTGCACTCGGCGGGCGGTGTGCTCCCGGCGAGGCTCGCTCGGATCTGGGTCAGCGCCTTGGCGCGCGGGGTCTTCCCGCTCTTCACGAGCTTCTCGATCCCTGCGCAGAGATGCGATGCCGTCGCCGCCTTCGACTTGGCTTCCGGCGACTTGCCCGACTTGGTGGCGACCGCGTGGAGCGCCGTGCAGCACGCCTGGATGGAGGCGCCTCCCCCGCGTGACGTCGTCGCCCCCTCGGCCGTCGCCGCCCCTGCATCGGCTGTTGCCGCAGGCTCGGCGGAAGCTGCCGCCGCGGGCTCCTGCCCCGCCGCGGGCTCCTGCGTCGCCGCCACCGTCGGTGTCGCAGCGGGCGTCGGTGTCGCCGTCGGCACCGGATCGGCCGCCACGGGCGCGACCGTCGGCGTAGGCGCGGGGATCGTCTCCGGCTCTGCTTCTTCTTTCCGGCAGGAGCTCGACAGGATGCTGCAGACAAGAACGGCGAAGGCGATGGACGAACGCGACCGGATCATGCCCGTCTTCTACAGAGCTTCTCCGAGCGCATCCATACGGCTGCCCGAGTACAAGCCCGTACGGCCCCACCCGCAGCGCTCCCGCGCCCGCCTCATCCAACCGCTCAGCGATCGCCCCCACCCTCCCCTTCCCCCCCGAGTCGGCGGGGTGGGGGTGACGAGGGAGGGGCCGGCGGGGGAGGGCCCCACGAATCCGAGCGCCGGCCCGCATCGCAGCGAGTCCCCTCAGACCCGTCTCCCCCGTTCACGAGGCAACAGCCACGAAGAGGCGCGAGTTCGTGGGAGGGCCCCCCGCCGGCCCCTCCCTCGTCACCCCCACCCCCGCCCGTAGCAGCTCAGCTGCATCCCATGCTGTTGCCGCAGTTGAGGCACTTGTAGCAGGCCCCGTTCCTCACCGTGATGTGCCCGCAGCCGTCGCAGACCGGCGCGTCGCCCATCATGTCCTCGAGCTGCGCGTCGAGCGCGCTCGCCGCCCGTCCCCCGCCCTCGACCAGCGCCGCCGCGGCCGGCGCCGTTTGCGAGAACGACGCCGCGCCGCTCTCCTGCGCCCGCGATTCAACAGGGTCCTCCATGGCCGAGCTGACCGGCTGGACGTGGGCGAGATCGTAGCGGTTCAGGTACTCGACCCCGAGCACGCGGAAGAGGTAGTCCACGATCGACGTCGACATCTTCACGTAGTCGTGCCCCTCGACGATGCCCTGCGGCTCGAAGCGGGTGAAGGTGTACTGCTCGACGAAGGTCTCGAGCGGCACGCCGTACTGGAGCCCGATCGACACCGCCATCGCGAAGCAGTTCATGATCGAGCGGAACGCGGCGCCCTCCTTGTGGAGGTCGATGAAGATCTCGCCGAGCGTCCCGTCGTCGTACTCGCCGGTTCGGACGTAGATCTTGTGCCCGCCGACGCGCGCCTCCTGCGTGAAGCCCTTGCGCTTCCTGGGCAGGCGGAACCGCTCGGGCGCCGCCGCCGAGGGCGAGCGCGGGCGCGCCAGCGCGGTCGCTGCCTGGACGAGCGGCGCGGGGACCTCGGCCTTGTCGGCCTTGCCCTTGCTCTCCTTGCTGTCGCTCGAGCTCGAGGTCGACGAGAGCGGCTGCGACGCCTTGCAGCCGTCGCGGTAGAGCGCGACCGCCTTGAGCCCGAGGCGCCACCCCTCCTCGTAAATCCGCTGCACCTCCTCGACCGTCGCGTCGTTCGGCAGGTTCACGGTCTTCGAGATGGCGCCGGACAGGAACGGCTGCGCGGCGGCCATCATGCGGACGTGCGCCATCGGCGCGAGGTACCGCCGGCCCTTCTTGCCGCAACGGTTGGCGCAGTCGAACACCGCGTAGTGCTCCTCGCGCAGGTGCGGCGCACCCTCCACCGTCATGCGGCCGATGATCGTCTCGTTCGCCTCCTCGATCTCCGCGGCCGAGAAGCCTAGGTGCTGGAGCAGCGAGAAGCCGAAGCGCGCCCGCGACTCCTTGGAGACGCCGAGCCTGTCATAGGCCTCCTCGCCGAGGATCCAGGGGCCGAAGGCGAGATCCAGATCGAAGACGCCGGGGATGGCGGCCTCGACCTTCGCGAGGTCGTCGCTCGTGAGCCCCCGCGCCTTGAGCGACGCCCGGTTCACGTGCGGCGCCGCCAGGAGCGTGTTCGTCCCGGAGACGTAGGCGACGATCTCCTGCACCTCGGCCTCGGGGTAGCCGAGCCGCCGGAGCGCCTCGGGTACGGACTGGTTCACGATCTTGAAGTAGCCGCCGCCGGCGAGCTTCTTGAACTTCACGAGCGAGAAGTCGGGCTCGATGCCCGTCGTGTCGCAGTCCATCAGGAGGCCGATGGTGCCGGTCGGGGCGAGCACCGTCGCCTGGGCGTTGCGGTAGCCGTGCTCCTGCCCGATCCGGACCGCCTCGTCCCAGTCGGCGCACGCGGCCCGCCAGAGCGACTCCGGGCAGCGGTCGCGGTCGATCGCGTAGGCGGCGTCCCGGTGCATGCCCATCACCCGGAGCATCGGCTCGCGGTTCCTGGCGAAGCCGGCGAACGGCCCCTTCGCGGCGGCGATCTCCGCCGAGACCCGGTAGGCGTGGCCGCAGAGGATTGCGGTGAGCGCGCCCGCGACCGAGCGCCCCTGATCGGAGTCGTACGGGATGCCCTGCAGCATGAGCAGGGTGCCGAGGTTGGCGTAACCGAGCCCGAGCGGGCGGTAGTCGTGCGAGTTCTTCGCGATGCCGCGGGTCGGGTACGCCGAGAAGTCGACGAGGATCTCCTGGGCGACGAAGAACACCCGGACCGCGTGGCGGTAGCCCTCGATGTCGAACGAGCCGTCCTGGCGGAGAAACTTGGTGAGGTTCAGGCTCGCCAGGTTGCAGGCCGAGTCGTCGAGGAACATGTACTCCGAGCACGGGTTCGAGGCGTTGATGCGCGCCGTGTTCGGGCAGGTGTGCCAGCGGTTGATTGTCGTGTCGTACTGCACGCCCGGATCGGCGCAGCCCCACGCCGCCTCGGCGATCTGGCGCCAGAGATCCTTGGCGCTCAGCGTGTCGACGACCTCGCCGGTCGTCCGGGAGCGCGTCTCCCACGCCGCGCCCGTCGCCGCCGCGCGCATGAACTCGTCGCTCACGCGCACGGAGTTGTTCGAGTTCTGCCCGCTCACCGTGTGGTACGCCTCGCCGTTGAAGTCGGAGGGGTACCCCGCGCCGATGAGCGCCATCGCCTTCTTCTCCTCGCGGACCTTCCACTGGATGAAGTCGACGATCTCCGGGTGGTCCATGTCGAGGCAGACCATCTTCGCGGCGCGCCGCGTCGTGCCGCCGCTCTTGGTCGCGCCGGCGGCGCGGTCGAACACCTCGAGGAAGCTCATGAGCCCCGAGCTCGTCCCGCCGCCCGAGAGCTTCTCCTGCTTCCCGCGGATCGCGCTGAAGTTCGTCCCCGTCCCGGACCCGTACTTGAACAGCCGGGCCTCGCTCTTCACGAGGTCGTAGATGCTCATCAGGTCGTCCTGGACCGCCTGGATGAAGCACGCGGAGCACTGCGGCCGCTCGTAGGCGTTCCGGGTCTCGACGATGTCGTCGACCGCGCCCGCCCCGTTCGTTCGAGGCGCCGACGCCTTCCCGTTGGCGCTCCCGTTCCCCGCGTCGGCCGAGGCCTCGTTCCAGGCGTAGTTGCCGCCCGACCCCTCGATACCGTACCGGTGATAGAGCCCGCAGTTGAACCAGACGGGCGAGTTGAACGCGCCGTACTGATGGACGAGCAGGTAGGCGAGCTCCGCCTCGAAGGTGTCCGCGTCCTTCGCCGAGGCGAAGTAGCCACCGAAGTGCTCACCCGCCTCGCGGATGGTGCGCGCCAGCCGGTGGACGACCTGGCGGACGCTCGTCTCGCCTAGCTCCTTCTTGCCGTGGATCCCCGCCTTGCGGAAGTACTTGGAGACGACGATGTCGGTCGCTAGTTGCGACCAGCCGGCGGGGATCTCGGCCCCTTCCATCTTGAAGACGACCGAGCCGTCGGGGTTGGTGATGACGCTCGATCGGCGCTCCCAGGTGACCTCGTCGAGCGGATCCGCGGCCCGGTGCGTGAACCGCCGGTCGAACCCGAGCCCGCGGGGGCGCGGGGCCCCTTTCTTCGCGCCCTTCTTGGAGGCTGCGCCGT
Organism: Sorangium sp. So ce117; assembly: GCF_051524395.1. Lineage (NCBI taxonomy): Bacteria > Pseudomonadati > Myxococcota > Polyangiales > Polyangiaceae > Sorangium > Sorangium sp. So ce117. The sequence continues at coordinate 553,046 of NZ_CP150309.1, read as the reverse complement.
CGACCTGCGCCTTGGCGGCCCCCCCGGTCACCGGACGAGCCCCCCCCTCTTCCTTCGTCCGTGCCGTCATCTTGCCGTTCCCGGCGGGGAGTTTACCGCCGTCACCCACAACTGCCGACTGGGCCATTTCCAAGTCCTCCTGTGAACCACCGCACCTGGCGGTGGACCCGGGTCCTACCGAAAGCACAAAGAGTTCCCTGGAGAACGACGAGGCCTCATCGCCTCGATCTCCACAGGTCTCGTCGCTTCTCCCCTACTACCTGCTCAAACGTTCCGTCTTCAGACCAGTGAGCATAGTTTCAGGTGCCATGCCTGAAAGGCGTGCGCCGACATGCGGGAGCGCCTGACCGCTTGCTATCCAAACTCGCGAACGGTCCGTGCGTCAAGGAGAACCGCTACATGTTGGGATCTCCCTCCGAACAGGGCCCACATATAGGGCCTCTCTGTCCGGTACGGGATTCCTAGCGATCCGTGATCAGTTCTGAACAGGTGCTACCCACCGGGCGCACAGATTACGCACAGCTTCTCCCGAGAGAAAATCCGCCTCTTCCCGGGAATGCGCCTAACCAACCACCGGCTCCTTCATCGAGCCAGGCGTGGCATGGGCGCGCCGGGGCCCCGCCGGCCGTCGCCGTCTAGTCGAGATCGTCGGCCTCAGCGCAGTACGCGAGCACCCGCTCCCCCTCGCAGTGGATGGCGAGCGCCACCTCCTGGGCGATCCCGCGGAGCCCGACGAGCTCGAGCAGCGTGGGCACCGGCGCCGGCAGCAGCGGTGGAGGTGGGATGTACCGCGACGCGCGCACGATGGCCGGCTCGATGGCGGCCGCCTTGGGCCCGATCATCTGGCGCAGCTCGTGGAGCGCCCGCTCGAACCCGCCGAGCATGTCGACGAGGCCGCGCGCCTGCGCGTCGGCGCCGCTGTAGACGCGCCCCTGCGCGAGCGGCTCGATCTCCTCGACCGGGCGGCGGCGGCCGCGGGCGACGACGCGGAGGAACGCCGCATAGATCGCGTCGAGCTCGCGCTCCACCACCGCCCGCTCCCCCGCGTCGAGCTTGCGCGACGGCGAGAAGAGGTCGGCCCGCGCGCCGCGCTTCACGACGTCGGTCGAGACGCCGAGGCGATCGAGCAGCGGACCGAGCGCGAAGCGCGCCGAGACCACGCCGATGCTCCCCGTGATCGTCTGCGGCTGCGCGACGATCGCGTGCGCGGCCACCGCCACGTAGTAGCCGCCGCTCGCCGCCACGTTCGACAGGCACGCGACGACGGGCTTCACCTCCGCGAGGCGGGTGACCTCGTGGTGGATCCTGTCGGAAGCGAGCGCGGAGCCGCCCGGCGAGTCGACGTGGAGGATGACCCCCTGGACGCGCGGGTTCTGCCGCGCCGCGCGCAGGCTCGCGACGAGCCGCTCCTCGCTGGCCAGGGAGGCGCCCCGGAAGCGGGCGCGGCTGACGATCGCGCCGTGCACCTCGATGACGCCGAGGACGGGCCGAGGCCACACCGGCGTCATCGAGAGGGCGCGCCGCGCGCCCAGGTAGCGGCCCGCCGACACGAGGCGGCTCTTCGAATGCCGCGCGGCATCACGAGCTCCTGCGCCTCCTCCACCCGATGCGCCGTCCGCGTTCTCCGCGCCGATCTCGGCGCGGCGCGGCGCCGCGGTCGCGCAGGGGAGCGACCCCGCCGCGAGCATGTGCTCGAGCTCGTCCTCGTACGCGACCGCGTCGACGATGCCTCGCGCGACGGCCTGCTCCGCGCCGAAGGGGGCCTCGTCGATCCACAGCGCGGCCGTCTCGCGATCGACGCGGCGCCCCTGGGCGAGCGCCGCGGTCAGGTCCCCGAGGCGCCCGTCGAGCAGGGCGCCCACCTGCTCGCGCTGCGCGGCGCTCATCGTGTCCCGCACGAGCACCTCGCCGGCGTTCTTGTACATCCCCTTCGCGAACACCTCGGGCTCGACGCCGACCTGCTCCAGCGCGCGGCGCACGTAGCGGCCCTCCACCGCGAACCCGAGCGGCGACACCATCGTCTCGGGCCCGACGACGATGGCCCGCGCGGCCGAGGCGAGCAGGAGCATCGTGGTGTCGGCGCCCATCGGCAGGTAGGCGACGATGTCCTTGCCCCCCGCCCGGATCTCGAGGAGCGCGTCCCGCAGCGAGGCCGCCACCGCCGGCCCCGCGTGCACCGACCGCATCCGGAGGAGCAGCCCCGCCGGGCGCGGATCCTTCATCAGGTGCTTGCCGAGCTCGCGGACGCGCTCCACCGAGATCAGAGCCCTCTTCCTCCGACGCCACGGGAGCGCGAGGCGGACCCGGGGGGGCTGCAGGTCGACCACGCGGCCATCGATTTCGAGGACGACGTACCCGCCCCGGGGTGCAGCAAACGCCCAGCGGAGCGCGCTGACGGGGAGCAGCAGCAGGCGGAGGAGATTGACGAGCAGGGCAGCGATCACCGGAGGCTCCTCGGAATCAGGGGATGGGCGACGGAAAGGCGGCTCGGCGTCCGCCGGCGGTCACGATGGGGTGGGGGGAGACTGGGGTGGGGGGAGACAGCGTGTGCAGGAACCGGTCCGCGCGGCACCAGATCCGGTGGTGAGGTCGGCGTCGCCTGGCCCCGGCGGTGGAACTGGAAAGAGAGAGCGTGACGCAAGGGGCCACCCTGTGGCTACACTGTCGCTCCAAGTTTCGAAGGGGACGGCGAGCCGATGTGGGTTACGTCTTGAAGCAGTCGTCCTCTCTCTTTCAGACCAGCTCAGCAAGCCGCGGGCCGTAGGCCCCCGGCGCCCTGGGTGGCAGACCCCCTCCACCAAAACGTGCATCCCGAGCAGAGCGCCCCCGCCCCGAGCCAGCTCCCCCCGCCAGCGCCGTCCACCCTGCGTCTCGTGCCCCTCGGAGGGCTCGGCGAGGTGGGGATGAACTGCCTCGCGCTCCAGCAGGCCGATGGGCTGCTGCTCATCGACTGCGGGGTCACGTTCCCGAGCACGGACCTCGGCGTCGACGTGTATCACCCGCGCTTCGATCACGTGCTCGCGCTCCGTGATCAGGTGCGCGGCATCGTGCTGACGCACGGCCACGAGGATCACATCGGCGGGCTGCCGTTCCTCCTGCGCCACCTCGACGTCCCCGTCTGGGGCCCGCCGCACGCGCTGGAGCTTGTGCGCTACCGGCTCGCGGAGCACGCGCTCGAGGACAAGGTGCGCCTGCTGCCCACGCAGGTCGGGCGCGAGGTCGCGATCGGCGGCTTCGTCGTGGAGCCGCTCCGGGTGACGCACTCGATCGTCGACGCGACGGCGCTCGCGATCCACACGGCCGCGGGGCTCGTCGTCCATACCGGGGACTTCAAGCTGGACCCGACGCCGCTCGACGGCGAGCCGACCGACGAGGCCCGCTTCCGCGCGCTCGGCGACGCCGGCATCCGGCTGCTCCTGTCCGACAGCACCAACGTGGACTCGCCCGGCGAGGCGGGAAGCGAGCGCGCCGTCGCCCACGCGCTGGCGGAGCTCGTCGAGACCGCGCCGGCGCGCGTCGTTGTCGGCGTCTTCGCCTCGAACGTCCAGCGCCTCCTCGCCCTCGGCCAGGCCGCGATCCGCGCGCGCCGCAAGATCTGCCTGCTCGGCCGCAGCGTGCAGACGCACGTGCGGGCCGCGCAGACCGTGGGGAGGCTCCCGTGGCCGAGCGACCTGCTCGTCCCGCCCGAGGTCGCCTCCTCGATGCCGCGCGAGCGCCTCCTCGTCATCGCGAGCGGCACGCAGGCCGAGCGGGCCTCCACGCTGACGCGGTTCGCCTCGGGGACGCACCCGCTCCTGCGCCTCGAAGAGGGGGATCGGGTCGTGCTCTCGAGCCGCGTCATCCCGGGCAACGACCGCCCGGTCGTCGATATGATGGCCGGGCTGCTCCGCCTCGGCGTCGAGCTCGTGACGTGGTCGACGGATCGGCGCGTCCACGCGAGCGGGCACGCGCACCGGACGGAGCAGGCGCGCATGATCGACCTCACCCAGCCGCGCAGCTTCCTCCCCGTGCACGGCGCGCTGCACCACCTGACGCGACACGCGGAGCTCGCGCGGGAGCGCGGCGTGGCCGAGGTGCTCGTCGCCGAGAACGGCCACGTCGTCGAGATCGGCAAGACGCAGCCGCTCGGCCGGAGCGGCCGGGCCGTCACCGGCCGGGTGGCGACGGCGGGCGGCGAGGAGCTCGGCGAGGAGGTCCTCCGGGAGCGAGCGAACCTCGGTCGCTCCGGGGTCGCCTTCGTGTCGCTGGTCGTCGATGCGCACGGCGCCCTCGCGGCGCCGCCGCAGGTCCTCGCCCGCGGGGTCACCGGGGAGCTCGAGGGCGGCGCGCTGAGGGCAGCGGCGCGCGCGGTCGCGCAGGCGGTGAACGACTGCGAGCCGCGCGCGCGGCGCCGCGACAACGACATCATCGAGATCGCCCGGCTCGCGGCGCGCCGGACGCTCGAGGCGAAGCTCGGGAGGCGCCCGCTGGTGACGGTGGCGCTCACGCGCCTGTGACGCCGCTCGAGGGGAGCCCCCCGCCCTCGGGCGGCGATGGCGCCGGCGACGGCGGCGGCGGCGGCGGCGGCGCGAGGCTCTCCGCGCGAGATTTCCTCGGTCCAGTGCTGCTCTCCCACATCGAGCGCGTCCGCGCCGATGCGCGGCGCGTCGTCGCCGCGAGCGAGCAGGGCGAGAGCGCGGAGCCGGACGCGGAGGCGGTGCACGACTTCCGGGTCTCGCTTCGCCGGCTCCGGACGCTGCTCAAGCCGGCGCGACGCATCTACGGCACGAGGAGGCTCCGCCCCGTGGCCGAAGGGCTCCGTGAGTTCGCGCGTGCGACCGGCGCGCTGCGCGACGAGGAGGTGCTGCGCGAGACGCTCACCGCGCTCGATCTGGACGAGGCGGCCCGGGCGGCCGTCGCAGGATGGGTCGCGCAGCGCGCGCGCCGCGAGCGCGAGGCGAGGGCCCACATCGTCGAGCTGCTCCGGCAGGATCGCCCGGACGACGCGGGCGCGACGCAGGTCGACGCGCCGGCCGCGGGCGAAACGGGCGCGACGCAGGCCGACACGCCGGCCGCGGGCGAAACGGGCGCGACGCAGGCCGACACGCCGGCCGCGGGCGAAACGGGCGCGACGCAGGTCGACACGCCGGCGGCAGGCGAGCGGCTCCGGCTGGAGCCTCACCTCGCGCGCCTCGAGCGGCGCATCTCGCGCCGGAAAGCGAGGAAGCGCGGCGCCGAGGCGCTCGCGAGACGAGCGATCGGTGATGCCCTGGACGACGTGCGCGCGCTCGCCGCGAGCGACCCGGGCGACGGCGCGGCCATGCACGCGCTCCGGATCCGCTTCAAACGGCTGCGCTACTCCGCGGAGACGTTCTCGCCGCTCTTCGGAGAGCGCGCCGAGCGCACCTCGAAATCCGCGTCACGGATGCAGCGCCGCCTCGGCCAGCTGCACGACGCCGACGAGGCGCTCGCGCAGATGAGGAGCGCTGAGGAGCTGCCGCCCGACGCGCGCGCGGCCGTCATCGAGGCGCTCGTCGCAGAGCGGGCGCGGCTCGCTCACAAGGCGACCGAGGAGCTCGCGCGGGAGCTCGAGACGCTCACATCGCTCTGGTCGGGCGATCCCCGCGCGCTCCCGAGCGGATGACGCAGCGCACGGGGCGCGGTGCAGCAAGGAGCGCCGCAGCAGGCGCGCTTCGGACGGGCGAACGGTCACCGGGATTGCCGGCTGCGGAGCTCGCCGTGCGGGCAGGCGCTTCGTGATACCGTCGGTCGGGCTCCTTCGAACCGAGGCGAAGCCCGCCGATCCCGGAGGTCGTGTTGCGCCGCTCTGCGTTCCAAAGCGTCACCGCGCTCGTCGCTCTCCTCGCGGCGAGCGCCTGCACCCAGGACTTCGACCAGTTCGAGCCCGAGCTCTTCCCGGGGCCGTCCGGGAGCGGCTCCGGCGGGGCCAGCAGCTCCGGCGGAGCTGGAGGAGGCCAGACGTCGGCTGGGAGCACCACGAGCAGCGGCGGCGCCGACGGCGGCGAGCGGTGCACCAACGGCGAGGATGACGACGGCGATGGCGCCGTCGACTGCGCCGACGACGACTGCGGAGGGTTCGCCTGCGTCGCCGTGCCCGAGGACTGGCAAGGGCCCGGCCTCCTGTACCAGGGCCCCGAGGCCGCGGACGTCGCCTGCCCCGAGGGCTTCTCCGAGCGGGTGGACGTGGGCGGCCGCGATCCCCTCGACACGCCCGCGACCTGCAGCCCGTGCGCGTGCGGCGCGCCGACCGTGGAGTGCGAGACGCCCGCGGTCACGGTGTACTCGCGTGGCGCGTGTGGCGGGGGGAGCGCGACGCTGCCGGTGCAGACGGAGGACTGCATCAACATCGGCGGCGACTTCGAGGCCGGCAGCTACAGCGGCGAGGCGCCCGGCGTGGATTCGGCGACGTGCGTTCCGTCGGGCGGCGAGGCGACGTTGCCGCCGCCGCGCTTCGGTATCGAGGGGCTCGTGTGCGCCCCCGGGTCGGACGCCGGCGGATGTGAGGCCGACGAGGCCTGCGCCCCGCGAGAGATCGATGCACCGTTCGAGCAGGGCGTCTGCGTCTGGCGCGACGGCGAGCGGAGCTGCCCCGAGGGGTTCGGCGAACGACACGTGTTCGCGAGCTCGGTGGTCGACAACCGCGGCTGCACGCGGTGCACCTGCGACGCGGACGGCGTGCGCTGCGCGGCGACGCTGACGCTCTTCGGGCAGAGCCGCTGCCGGGGGCCCGGTGAGACCGTGCCGTTCAACGGGGCCTGCGTCGACGACCCGCCCCCCGCCGCCTCGGTGTCGATCGAGGTGACCGGAAGCGGCAGCTGCCAGCCGCGCGGCGGCGACCCCACAGGCGAGGTCGAGGAAGGCGACGACAGGATCACCGTCTGCTGCGCCCGCTGAACGAGCGAGGCATCGCGCTGGCCGCGCGGCGCTGAACGGCGCCGCGCGGCGCTGAACGGCGCCGCGCGGCGCGCAGCGCGCCTACTGCCGGAAGATCTCGACGCGCTCGAGGACGACGTCCTGGTTGGGCCGATCGCGCGTGGTCGCCACGTTGGCGATGCGGTTCACGATGTCCTGCCCGCTCACGACCTTGCCGAACACCGTGTGGCGGTTGTCGAGGTGCGGCGTCGGCCCGTCGGTGATGAACCACTGCGCGCCGTTCGTGTTCTTGCCGGCGTTGGCCATGGAGAGCACGCCGGCGCCCTCGTGCCTCAGCGAGGGGTTGAACTCGTCGGCGAACTTGTACCCGGGGCCGCCCGTGCCCCAGAGCTGCGCCTTGTCCGGGTAGCGCGAGAGCGGGTCACCGCACTGGATCATGAACCCCGAGATCACGCGGTGAAAGCGGATGCCGTCGTAACAGGGCGTCCCCTGCATCCCCTGGCCGGTCTTCGGATCGGTCCAGTTGATGGCGCCCGTGGCGAGGCCGACGAAGTTCTTGACCGTGTTGGGGGCGCCCTCCTCCTCGAGCCGGACCGTGATGTCACCGAGCGAGGTCTTGAGCCGAGCGTGAAGCTTGCCGGTGCCGGGCACGTTGATCGGGGGGAATTCCATCAGGCCTTCTCCTTTTCTTGGCCGCCGAGGCGGCGCAGTCAGTTCTTGGCCGCCGAGGCGGCGGCGTCAGCCGAGGGAGGTGAGCCGCGGGCCCCCCTTCCTGCGTCCTGCTGCGGCGGTCTTATCTCATCTGGCGCCGCGAACGAGCGGTGAAATGACCTCACGCGCGCTCGAAGAGCGTCGCGATGCCCTGGCCGACGCCGATGCACAGCGAGGCGACCCCGACCTTGGCGCCGCGCGCGCGCATCGCATGCACGAGGGTGCACGCGATGCGCGCGCCCGAGCAGCCGATCGGGTGCCCGAGCGCGATCGCTCCGCCGCGGACGTTGACGCGCGCCGGGTCGAGCTCGAGCGCGCGCGAGCACGCGAGCGCCTGCGCCGCGAACGCCTCGTTGAGCTCGAAGAGATCCACGTTGGGGACGCGCAGCCCGGTCCGCTGGAGGAGCTTCTTCACGGCCGGGATCGGCCCCTCCCCCATGAGGTTGGGATCCACCCCGGCGGTCGCCGTCGCGATCACCCGCGCGCGCGGCGTCGCGCCGGCGGCCTGCACGGCGTCGCCCGAGGCGAGCAGGAGGGCCGCGGCGCCGTCGTTGAGGGGCGACGAGTTGCCCGCCGTGACGGTCCCGCCCTCGCGGAAGGCGGGCTTGAGCTTCGACAGCGCCTCGAGCGAGGCGTCGGCGCGCACGCCCTCGTCGCGCTCGAACAGGACGGGATCGCCCTTCTTCTGGGGGACGAGCACGGGGACCACCTCGGCGGCGAAGCCCCCCGACTCCCAGGCGAGCGTCGCGCGCTCGTGGGAGAGGAGCGCGAACCGATCCTGGTCGTCGCGGCTGATGCCGTGCTTCTTGGCCACGTTCTCGGCCGTCTCCCCCATCGACTGGAGCTCGAACCGCGCGGCCATCCGCGCGTTCGGATAGCGCCAGCCGAGGGTCGTATCGTAGACGGTCGGCGCGCTCCGATCGAAGCGCTCGGCCTGCTTGGGCATCGTGAACGGCGCGCGCGTCATGCTCTCGACGCCCCCCGCGATCGCGCAGTCGGTCTCCCCGGTGGCGATCATCCGCGCGGCGTCGGCGACCGCCTCGAGCCCCGAGCCGCAGAGGCGATTCACCGTGACGCCCGGGACCTCGTAAGGGAGGCCGGCGAGCAGCGCGGCCATGCGCGCGACGTTGCGGTTGTCCTCTCCGGCCTGGTTCGTCGCGCCGAAGACGACGTGATCGAGGCGCGGCGCAAGCGAAGGGTTGCGACGCACGAGCGCGTCGAGGACGTGCGCCGCGAGGTCGTCGGGGCGGACCGTCGCCAGGGCGCCGGCGTAACGGGCGATCGGGGTCCGGACAGCGTCGACGACAAAGACAGGGCGCAGGGCAGCAGCCATGACGAGAGCGTAGCGTCGCCTGGTCAGCGCGCAGCGGGAGATCGCGCGCGCCCTGGAATCTCCGCTCGGTTCTACGCGCGCCGCGCCGGCGTCGATGTCGCGTGTGCCCGCCCGGTCACGCCAGGGGTGAGCCCAGCGGCCGATCGAAAGGCCGGCTCGGACGTCGATCGATCGGCCGGATCCGTCCCGCACAGGGTGAAGAGGCGGCGCGCAGCGGCTCAGTAGCTATCGCTGGATCCGCCCCCGCCGGAGCGACCGCCGCCGCCGCCACCGAACCCGGATCCGCCGCCGCCGCTGCGGCCGCCGCCGCCGCCTCGGAAGAGGAGCGCCTGGAGGACGAGCCACAGGAACCAGCGGAAGGAGGGCGAAATCAGCGCGAGCACGAGCGCCGCCACGATGGCGACGACCGTCACGCCGACCTTGATCGGCGAGACCGGAGCGGGCGCCGGCCGGGCGTCGGGCGCCGGGCGCCGTTCCTCCTCGGGTGTCCCGGCGACGAGCGCCCTGGCGATCTCTGCCGTTCCCTGGTCGATGGCGTCGCGGAATCGATCCTGCCTGAGCAGCGGGTTGATGGTCTGCCGGATGATGTCGTTCGACTGGAGATCCGTGAGCGCTCCCCCCACGCCCTTGCCCGTCTCGATCCGGACGCGCCGCTCGTTCGGGGCGATCACGAGGAGAACGCCGTTGTCGGCCCCGCGCTGGCCGAGCTGCCAGGTGTTGAAGGCCTCGTAGGCGACGTCCTCGATCGTCTCGCCTTCGAGGGATCCGGCCACGAAGGCGACGATCTCGAACCCTGTCTCGCGGCGGATGCGATCGAGCTTCGCGTCGAGAGCGCGGATGTCGGGCGGCTCGAGCCGCCCAGCGGTGTCGACGACGTGCCCCGTGAGCGCCGGCGGCGTGAAGTCGGCCAGGGCCGGCCGCGCGACGAGCGCGCAGACCAGCGCGAACGCGGCCGCGACGGCCCTGGCCACGGCGCGCAGCCGCGCCCCGCTCGCGCCGATCCGGCGCATCGCCGCGCCCCTCATCAGAACGAGACCTTCGGCGCCGACTGGACCTCGGGAGAGGCGGTGAAATAGACGCGCGGCTTGAACGGCTGGCCCGTCGCCTTGTTCACCACCTGGCCCCGGATCTTCAGGAGCTCCGCGTTGTACTCGCGCGCCGCCTGGTTGTACTCCTGGCGCGCTCGGAGGATCCGGTTCTCGATCCCCTCCAGCTGGACCTGGAGGCTGTGGAAGCCCTGGTTCGCCTTGAGATCAGGGTATTGCTCCTGCACCATGAGGAGCCGCGAGAGCGAGCCGCTGAGCTGCTCCTGCGCCTTCTGGAAGGCCTGCACCTTCTCCGGATCCGTCAGATCGTCGGCCTTGAGCTGGACGCTGGTCGCGCGGGCGCGCGCCTCGGCGACGCTCGCCAGCGTCTGCTCTTCGTGCTTGGCCGACCCCTTCACGACCGCCACCAGGTTCGGCACCAGGTCGTAGCGCCGCTGGAGATCCGCCTCGAGATCGGACCATTTCTGGGCCGCGATCTGATCTTTCTCGACCAGCATGTCGTAGCGCTGGCAGCCGACGACGGACGTCATGACGGCGAGCACCGCCAGGAACAGGGAGGCCACCGCGAGGCGCTTCCGAAAAGTCGATTTGTGAACAATCCGCATGACTGGCTCCAGGGTCGCTTGCATTACCCGTCGGGGTTGCGTCGCGAGGCGCCTTGCAAAACCCGGCCCCATGGCGCTCGTGGCGGGCTGGCGTGCTGCGGCGCGCCCGCGACGTGATACCCTTTTCCTGTCGTGCCCTCGGCCGGCGCGCTCCATGCGCCGCGCAGGAGAGCCTCAGGGAAGCCCCACGCGTGGCACGCCGCCACAGTCGCCCATGACGATGAGCCACCGCCCGCGCATCGCAGCCCATTCGCTCAGCCCCGCAGCTTATGCGCCGTATGGCGACATCCTCATGGCCTCGCCGCACGGCGAGCCCGGCAGGCCTGCCAACCAGGGGACGGCGCGGCGCTTCGATCACCTCGCCGCGATCGAGAACCTCCGCCCCGGGCACGCCTCGCTGAACGTCTCGGTGTTCCGCTGCGCCCCGCGATCGAGCTTCCCGCTCCCGATCGCCGTGCTCGAAAAGCACCCCGGCTCGACCCAGGCGTTCGTGCCGATGAGCGCGCGGCGTTACCTCGTCGTCGTGGCCCTCGGCGGCGACAGGCCCGAGCTCACGACGCTCGGCGCCTTCATCGCCCACGGCGCCCAGGGCATCACCTATCGCCCCGGCGTGTGGCACCACCCCATGATCGCGCTCGACGCCGAGGCCGACTTCGTCTGCCTGTCCTGGGAGGACGGCTCTCCCGGCGACTGCGCCGTGGTCGAGTACGCAGAGAGCGAGCGGATCGGGGTCGCGATCGACCTGCTATAGAGGCGCCCGCCGCCATGCGCCGCTCGACCCCCAATTGCTCGTTCGTCGCGCAGGAGCAGCGAAGGCTGCTCGCCGCGCTCGACTCCCTCGACGTCGCCGACGTCGCCCGCATCCTCGAGGAGTTCGTCACGGACGAGCGCAGGGCCCGGCTGCGCGGCGTCATCGCGGCGCGGCTCGACGCCGTCACCGTGGCCATGGATGCGCCGCACGATCCGCACAACGGGGCCGCCGTGCTCCGCTCCTGCGACGCGTTCGGCTTGCAGCGGCTGCACATCATCGAGCGGGCCGAGCAGTTCCTTGTCTCGAACACGGTCTCGCGCGGCTCCGAGCGCTGGGTCGACGTGCGCACGCACGCGACCACCGAGGCCGCGATCGCCGAGCTCCGCGCCTCGGGGCACGAGCTCGTGGCGACCCACCCGGAAGGCGAGCTCACCCCGCGCGACCTCTCGAGCATCCCCCGCCTCGCGCTGGTGCTCGGCAACGAGCGCGACGGCATCCGCCCCGACCTGGCCGCCGCCTGCGCCCGCGCCGTGCGCGTCCCCATGCGCGGCTTCGCGGAGAGCCTCAACGTGAGCGTCACCGCGGCGATCCTGCTCGAGCACGCGACGAACGGCCGTCCCGGCGACCTGCCGGAGCCCTACCAGATCACGCTCTATGCGCGCGCGCTGGTGCTCACCGTCCCCCACGCGGCGGAGATCCTGGCCGCGCGGGGCATGCACCTGCCCCTGCCCCTCGGAGGAACGCCGCCCCCTCCCCCGAAGCCGCGCGGCCCCAAGCCGCGGAAGCCGCCCGCGCCGCCCACGCTCGAGACGCGCAGCGCCGGCGCCCCGCGGGAGCCTGAAGGCGGATAACATGCAGCCCCCCATGCGAAGCCCCGGTCCCCCGCGGCGCGAGCCGCGCGCCCGTCGCGCCGCAACGCGCCCGCCGGCGCCTCACGGCCTCCGCGAGCGCCTCGCCCGCGTGGCGATCGACGTCGCGCGCGTCGCGCGCGGCGCGACCGCCCTCGCCCTGCTCCTCGCCGGCTGCATCGAGGTGCCGCCGCCCCCGCCCAGGCCGCCCCTCCAGCCGAAGGACATCAAGGTCCCCGAGGGCGTCGGGCTCGAGATCGCCTGTACACCGACGGGGGTCGAGCTCTGCTTCGACGCCCGCGACAACAACTGCAACGGCGTGATCGACGAGGGCTGCGGGCTCCACACAGGGATCCTCCAGTTCACGATCGCGTGGGAGGAGCCCGAGGCCGACGTCGATCTCAACGTCTATGACCCGGCGGGAGAGCTCGCGCGCGTCGGGGAGCCGACGGCGAGCGGCCTCATGAAGGACCGCGACTGCCCGCGCGTGAGCGGCGAATGCCAGGAGCAGAACGTGGAGAACGTCTTCCTCACCGAGGGCGAGCCGGCGCGGGGCCGCTACCGCGTCGTCGTGCGGCTCGACAAGCTGAACGACGCGACGGCCCCCATCCGCGTCCGCCTGAGCGCGCGGGTCGGCCAGCGCTCGTACAGCATGGCGCTCGATCTGTCCCCCTCCGCCGCGACCGAAGAGAAGAGCGTCGAGTTCACGCTCTGAGCCGCTCGCGAGGCGCGCGCCGCCCGCGCCCCCGGCGCGCCGCCCGCGCCCCCGGCGCGCGAGGAGCCCCAGCGCGCACCGACGTATCCGCCCTTGCAAGAACAGAAATCCGACGAAGGAGCACCGCGCGCTCCCTCGCCGCCGCGCGGTTGACGTCCGGCAGCCGCCCACCTTAAAAGATGTGGCCATTTTACACCTGGAGACGCCCCGCGAATGAATCCCACGTGGATGCTCACATTGCTCGTCGGCCTCTTCGCCGCCTTTGCGTGGAGCGCCAACCGGCGTTGGCAGCTCCTCAAGGTCGGGCGCGGGGAAGACCGGCTCGACCGGATCGCCGAGCGCCTCAAAGGCACCTGGGAGTACGCCTTCCGGCAACGGAAGATGGGTTACTACCCGCTCGCCGGGCTGGCGCATAAGCTCATCTTCTTCGGATTCCTGGTTCTCCTGCTCCGGACGCTGATGCTGTGGGGGCGCGGCATCGACCCGTCGTTCGATCTGTGGATCCTGGGGCACGAGCCGGTGCGGCTTCCGGGCGTCGGCGCGGTGCCGCTCGGCGGAATCTACGAGTTCGTGAAGGACGTCATGGCCACGCTGGTCGTGACCGGCGCGCTCGTGTTCATCTACTACCGGGCGATCAAGCGCGAGCGGCGCATGACCCTGTCCGGCGAGGGGCTCCTCATCCTCGGCATCATCGTCACGATGATGGTGAGCGACATGCTCTATGACGGCGCCTCGCTGGTGCTCCACCACCGCTGGTCCACGGCGGCGTGCGGCCCCGCGGACCCGGCGCTCTGCGAGCGCGTCGCCACCGTGACGGCCCCGTTCGCGGGCGTCCCGGCGGACCCGGCGGCGCTCGGCTGGCACCTGTTCCCGGCCCCGGCGGGCTCGCTGTTCGCCGTCCTCCTGAGCGGCGCCAGCCCGGGGACGCTCGTCGTGCTCGCGCACATCGGGTTCTGGACGCACGTCACGCTGGTGCTCGTGTTCCTGAACCTGCTCCCGCACTCGAAGCACTTCCACATCATCACGTCGATCCCGAACGTCTTCACGCGCAACATCGAGGCGCGCGGCCGGCTGCCGCTCGTCGCGGGCAGCGCCGAGGCGATCGGCGAGATGGTCATGAAGGCGGCCGAGGAGCCGGAGAAGGCCGCCCCTGTCGGCGTCGCGCGCATCGAGGATTTCACCTGGAAGGCGATCCTCGACTTCTACACGTGCACCGAGTGCGGCCGCTGCAGCGACAACTGCCCGGCCCACAAGACGGGCAAGATCCTGAGCCCCAAGCAGCTCACCCTCGACCTGCGCGATCACCTGTACGGCCGAGAGGGGGAGTTCATCAACAGGCCGGGCGGCCCGCGAGGCGACGGCCACGCGGTCCAGGCGAACGGGCAGGCCTCCGACGGGGTGGCGCAGGACGGCCAGGCAGCGGAGACGGCGGAGACGCAGGAACGCGCCGAGCACGCGGAGCAGGCGGCCCCGGAGAACCCGGTCCCGGTCCCCGAGGTCGCGTACAAGCCGGTCGACCTCGTGGCGAACGTCGTCCATCCGGACGTGCTCTGGGCGTGCACGACGTGTCGGGCCTGCGAGGAGCAGTGCCCGGTGATGATCAGCTACGTCGACAAGATCGTCTCCATGCGCCGCCACCTGGTCCTCGTGAAGGGCGAGTTCCCGGCGGAGCTCGGGAATCCGTTCAACGCGATGGAGGTCAACGGCAACCCCTGGAACCTCGCGCGCATCGACCGCGGCAACTGGGCCGAGGGGCTCGAGATCCCGACCATGGCCGAGAAGCCGCAGGCCCCGGTGCTCTACTGGGTCGGCTGCGCGGCGAGCTACGACGACCGCGCGAAGAAGATCGCCCGCGCGACCGCCAGGCTCCTGAAGGCCGCCGGCGTCGATTTCGCCATCCTCGGCCAGGAGGAGACCTGCACCGGCGATCCGGCGCGCCGCGCGGGCAACGAGTACCTCTTCGCGATGCTCGCCGAGCAGAACGCGGCGACCCTGAACGGCTACAAGGAGCAGGGCGGCGTCCGGAAGATCGTCACGACCTGCCCCCACTGCTTCAACACGCTCGCGAACGAGTACCCCGACTTCGGCGCGAAGTTCGAGGTCGTGCACCACACCGACTTCCTGCTCGGCCTTGTCGCCGAGAAGAAGCTCGTCCCCAGCAAGCCGGTCGAGGGGAAGGTGGTCTTCCACGACTCCTGCTACCTCGGCCGCTACAACGACGTGTACGAGCAGCCGCGCGACATCCTGAAGCGCATCCCCGGGCTGCAGCTCGTCGAGGCCGAGGGGTGGAACCGGCAGAAGGGGCTCTGCTGCGGCGCCGGAGGCGCGCAGATGTGGATGGAGGAGCAGAACAAGGACCGCGTGAACGTCAAGCGGACACTGCAGCTGCTCCAGACGGAGGCGAAGACCATCGCGACCGCCTGCCCGTTCTGCCAGACGATGATCACCGACGGCCTCAAGGATCAGTCCAAGGAGGAGTCGATCCGCCAGCTCGACGTTGTCGAGCTGCTCGAAGAGAGCTGCGCTCTCGACCGCTCGGCCGGCAGCCGCTCGGCCGCCGCCCAGGACGTCGCCGAGACGGCCGCGTCCGCCAGCGCCTGATCCCGCCAAATTCCGCTGCCATTGCGCACCAAAGCGGCACGTCATGCAGGCCATGACGCGCCGCTCCAGCGTGTTCGCCTACATGCGCGCCCTGGAGCAGGCCTGATGGTGTTCAGGCACAGCCTTCTCGTGCGTCCCGTCTCGGCCTGAGCTAGATTCGGCCCTGCCGCCGGAGGTGGATGTGATTGAAGGCGCTCTGAAGGGGACCGCGAACCTGGACCCCTGCCCTACGCCGGAAGGGACCGCAAGTGCGGATTACCGGCTCACAGGGATACTGGACCATCCGATTTGCGTCTCGGTCGACGCGATCGCCGACCATGCGCTGCGCGCGCGTCAAGCAGCCTCAGGCGCAACCGAGCTCCGCTGCGACGTGTGCAACGTGGCCATCACGGGGGAGCCCCACGGACGCGGCCTCTACGTATGGTCGCGCGGCGACGAGCTCCGGTTCGAGGAGCCTGCCCTCTGCTGCCTCTGCTCGGTCGCCATCGGGATGACCGCGCTGTCCGCCTGGAACGTCGAAGAAGAAGAGGGCTGATCGCCCGCGGCCTGCCCGAATGCGCGGGCCCCACCGCCCTCCGGCGCCCGCCGGAGGGATCACCCCACGTCAGAACGCCTCGCCGATCGCCAGGTTCACGGCGATGGGCAGCACATCGAACAGCTTGCCCGGGGGCCGCTCGTCCTCGGGCCAGCCTGCTGCTTTTGTCTCCTTGCAGACGCCGAGCACCTGCAAGCAGGGGATGCGGTAGCCCACGTCGAAGCGCAGCGGTCCGACCGGCGTGACGTAGCGCAGCCCGAAGCCCGCCGAGACGTGCAGGCGCTGCGCTCCCGAGCGGAACAGCCGGTGCTCCCGGGTGACATCGCCGGCGTCGGCGAAGATCACCGTACCGAAGCTCTCGCCGAGCGGTATCCGCAGCTCCAGGCTCGTCTCCCACAGCAGACGGCCTCCGATGGGGACCAGCGGGGCGTCCTCCTCGTCGGCGCTGTCGCCGGCTGTCAGGCTCGGCACGCGGGCGTGCGGGCCGACCTCGTTGTACCCGTATCCGCGGTTGCTGGTCGCGCCGCCGCTGAAGAACCCGCGGAACTGCATCAGCTGAAGGTCGGCCCCCACGTCTCTCCGGCAACGGTCCCTGTCCACGCCCGCGAGGGCGTCGCACTGGGCAGGATCCACGGAGGCGTCGCCGTAGTCGCCCGTGAACAGCCACCCGGTCATCAGGCGGAAACCCAGCGTCCATCTCCTTGAAACAGGGAAGTAGGCGCGAAACTCGGGCTGAAGGCGGATGTCGCGCGCGGAGTGAAACCGCCTGTCCCGCTCGTCCTGCGCCTTCTCGCCGACCAGGGCCTCAGCGATCGCGGTGTCGAACGCCAGATAGCCGGCCAGCTGCGTGTCCAGCGCGATGTAATAGCCGTGATGGGGGGTGACCCGATCGGGCTTCCCCGCCTCGTTCAGCCGGCGGTCATAGGACACGAGCGCCTGGAGGTAAGGGATGAAGAGGGTCCCGAACCCGGAGGGCAGCCGCGCCGAATTGTAGGTGAACGGGCTGTTCAGCTGGACGTTGTAGAGGAGGGCCGCGTTCAGGTCCGATTTCAGGAAGGGCCGCTCGATGCCGATGGAACCGACGTACTCGCGGTAGCCGACGATCGCGTGCTCCGGAGCCTCCTGGGCAGCCTCTGGTGCAGCTCCTGACTCCCCCTCCTCGGCGCCCCCCTTGTCCGGCTTGGTGCAGAACTCACCTGTCTGGGGGCAGTAGAGCTTGAACGAGCCGCGCAGCACCGCGGCCGTGC
This sequence comes from Sorangium sp. So ce117, assembly GCF_051524395.1. Taxonomy (NCBI): domain Bacteria; kingdom Pseudomonadati; phylum Myxococcota; order Polyangiales; family Polyangiaceae; genus Sorangium; species Sorangium sp. So ce117. The sequence continues at coordinate 535,781 of NZ_CP150309.1, read as the reverse complement.
GCCGCTCGATCGCCCCGGGCTGGCGAAGCTCGGACCGGAGCTGGATCTCCGGCAGGAGGCGGAAGGTGTCCCCGAGCTCCTTGCCGAGCAGGTTCGAGAACTCCACCGGATAGAAGACGAGCCCCGGCCGGGCCTCGACGCTGAAGCGGCGCAGCCCCCCGAGGAAGTTGCGATCTTCCCAACCGGCGACGAGGTGCGCCTCGACGCGCGAGCCGACCTCGGCGCCTCCGCCGAGCTTCACGGCGCGGAGCGCGGACGGCTGCACGGAGAAGGTCACGGGGACGACCGGGTTCCTGGGCTGTCCGGGCGGCGCGAGCTCGGGCTTCACGGCGACGGAGCCGAACACGCCGAAGTCGGCGAGCGCCTGCTCTGCGTCCGCCAGATCCGCGGTCGAGAAGCGCTCGCCCTCCTCGATGCCGATCGCCGTCCTGACGGGCCCCTCGGGCAGCTCGCCGAGCCCCTCCAGCTTGACCTTGCCGAACCTGCACTCGGGGCCGAGCTCGATCGTGTAGCGGATCCGCGCCTCGTTCTTCACGAGGTCGACGTCCACGTGCCCCTCCACGTTCGCGTAGGCGAAGCCGCGATCCGTGAGGACCCGGAGCAGGCTCTTCTTGAGCTCCTCGTACCGAGCCTCGTCCAGGCGCTCGCCGACCTTGAGCTCGTCCTTCGCCTCGGTCACCGGCCGGCCGATGTCCCTGCCCTTCTCCAGGGTCCAGTCCCGCCACGCGAGATCCACCGACGCGATCTTCACCGGCGCGCCCTCGGAGACGACGATGCGCACCCGCACGCGCCCCTCCTTGCCGGGGCCGCCGAAGCGCTGCACCCGCGCCGCCCGCACCCGCGCCCCGTAGAACCCGCGCGCGCGGTAGTACCGCTCGATGCGGGCCAGGTCCCGCTCGAGGACGAACCGGTCGAAGCGCTCGTACTCGACCGTGAGCGCGTCCCAGACGCTCAGGATCGGCACGGGCTCGAACGCGCCGCCGAGGAGGCGCGAGCTCTCGGCCGTCGCGATCCGCGCGGCGAGCTCGTCGCCGCTGATCACGTCGTCGCCATCGAACGAGACGTCCTCGATGGCGCACCCGCTGAGGTCGGGACGCGTACACGCCGGCGGTTGACGCGAAGCGGCACACGCGGAGGCCCCGAGCACGGCGAACATCACGAGCGCTGCGGCGACGGGACGAGGCATCGGGACCTGGACAACTGAAAGAGAACTTTCGGCTGTGCCGGCCGAAGCGCAATCGCCCCGATGTGCGCGATGGCGAGGATTCAACGTTACGCCTGTGTTTTCGATATGCTGCGTCCGCTTCGGCCGCCGGTGGCCCCGCTCCAGTCTGGGCGGCCTTCGGAGAGCGGCGCGAGCGAGGGAGAGCCTACGAGATGGCAGAGCCGACGCAAAAGGAACCTGGTGCCGGTGGGTACCTCGGACATGGATTGCCGCACGAACCTGGGCCTCACGGGGTGCCCGCGAGCGCGGGCGCGCCGTCCGCGGGCCCGGCCCCCGAGGAGCGGCGTGGCGCCCTGAAGGCGCTCGTGGCGATCGGCGGTCTGGCCTGCGCCGGCGCGATCGCCGTACCGGCGGCGAGCTTCATCGCGGCTCCGGCCGCGGGCAGCGCCGGCGCCGCGGGCGGGCGCGAGCGCTGGGTCCGGGTCGGGCGCCTCGCGGACCTCCCGCCGGGCGAGCCGCGGCGGCTCAAGGTGATCGGCGAGGAGCGCGACGCCTTCACGGTCGCGAAGGACCAGATGCTCGGCGCGATCTGGGTCATCCGGGAGGGCGAGAAGATCCGCGCGATGAGCGCCACGTGCCCCCACCTCGGCTGCGGGATCGAGCTCAACGACGACAAGAAGACCTTCAACTGCCCGTGCCACGCGTCGCGCTTCGGCCTGTCGGGTGCGCCTGAGACGGGGCCGTCCCCGCGCCCCATGGATCCGCTCGCGACGCGGGTCGTCGACGGCTGGCTCGAGGTGGACTTCCGGCGCTACCGTGACGGGGTCGCCGAGCTCCAGGAGATCGCAGGATGAGCCTCGGCGACTGGCTGAACGAGCGCATAGGGCACCGCGAGCCGCTGCGCCGGTTCCTCGACGCGCCCATCCCCGGCGGCGCGCGCATCGGTTACGTGTGGGGGGGCGCGCTCGCGCTGCTGCTGATCATCGAGGTCGTCACGGGCGCGCTGCTCATGTCGGCGTACGCCCCGAGCGCGACCACGGCGTGGGCGAGCGTCGCGCACATCAATTTCACCCTGCGCGCCGGGTGGCTCATCCGAGGCCTCCACTACTTCGGAGCGCAGGCGCTCGTCATCCTGGTCGCGATCCACGTGGCGCGGATCGCGCTCCACGGGGCGTACCGCGCGCCGCGGGAGATCGGCTGGTTTTTGACCCTCGGCCTGCTCGGCGTGATCCTCGGCTTCACCTTCACGGGCAACCCGCTCCCGTGGGACCAGGACGGCTACTGGGGCGCGCGCGTCGAGACGGGCATCATGGGCTCGGTCCCGGTGGTCGGGTCGTTCACGCAGCAGCTCGTCATCGGCGGGAGCTCGCTCGGCCACCTGACGCTGACGCGGCTCTACAGCCTGCACGTCTTCGTGCTGCCGGCGGTCATGGCCTTGCTGCTCGCCGCGAGCTTCGCGCAGTTCCGCAGGCACGGCTTCGGCACGCCGCACGGCGCCGACCTCGGCAAGGCGGATCGGTTCTACCCGAAGCAGCTCGGCCTGATCCTGCTGGCCGTGGCGCTCGTGCTGGTCGTCGTGTTCGATCTCGCGGCCATGGAGCACGGCGCCCCGCTCGAGGCGCCCGCGGATCCCGTCAGCGACTACAACGCCCGCCCCGCCTGGTACTTCCGCCCGCTCTTCGAGCTGCGCAAGTACTTCCCTGGCTCGCTGGAGCTCATCGCGACCGTCGGCCTGCCGGGGGTGGTCGGGCTGTACCTTGCCCTGCTGCCGTTCATCGACAGGAAGCCCGGCCCGCTCCGGGCGCGGCTGCCGGCGCTCGCGCCGCTGTTCTTGATCGGCCTCGGGGCCGTCGGCCTGCTGGGGAAGTCGTTCGTGAAGGACGCGAAGGACGAGGGCTTCCAGCGCTCGGAGGCGCAGAGCGCCGCGCGGACCGCGCGCGCGGTGGCGCTGTTCAAGCAAGGCGTCCCGCCCGAGGGAGCGCTCGCGATGCTCCGGAACGACCCGGAGACGCGCGGCGAGGACCTCTACAAGAAGGAGTGCGCGAGCTGCCACCGGCTCAACGATCTCGGGCCGCCCAAGGACAAGCAGACGGCGCCGGACCTCACCGGGTTCGGGACGAAGGCCTGGGCGCTCGAGGTGCTGAGGGATCCCGACGCCGACCACCTCTTCGGCAAGACGGCGTTCAAGGAGATGATGCCGTCGGCGGTGAAGCCGCCCGCGGATCCCGAGGCGGCGAAGGTGTTCACGCCGATGAGCGCGGCCGACCAGGAGACGATCGCCGCGTTCCTCGAGGGGCAGGCGCGCGGGGAGCCCGGCGCCGGGACGCCCGGAGAGAAGATGGTCCGGCAGCGGTGCACGAGCTGCCACCGGCTCGACGGCAAGACCGACGACGAGGAGTCGGCCGCCCCCGAGCTCCGCGGCTGGGCCTCGGTCGCGTGGATCGAGGCGCAGATCACGAACCCCGGCAGCGGCAAGGCCTACCCGCCGGCCGCGATGGCGAAGGACCTGGAAGGCCACATGCCGGCGTTCGAGGAGAAGCTCTCCGCGAACGACCGGAAGGTCCTCGCCGCCTGGGTGTACCGCCGCGGCCGCGGTGAGCCCGGGACGACGGTCTCCGCCAAGGCGCCCGACAAGAAGCCCTGAGCGAGCCGCTCGCGGGCGCTCGCTGCCCCACCCTCTCCTCCTCTCGATCCCCCTCTCGATGAGCGCCGCCGCGGCGCGCGCGGCTCGTGGACGCTCGCGCGGCTCGTGGACGCGCGCCGATCCGTTCGGGTCAAGGCGCGCGCTCTGACAGGCGCTCGCGCGGGCGCTCCGGCGCGACGGGCCGGCACGCGCGGTGCTGCGCGTCCCGAGAGGGAGGGTCGGTGGCGACATTGTGCACGGTCGCCTCCACGTCGGCGTGCGCGCGGCGCTCGCCTCGATCGCGGGCAGCGATCGAGCCCCAGAAAGAGCAGGACCCGTGGACCTGGATGCGGCTGTGAAGCACCACTTCCTGTGGATCGCGGGCACGATGATCGCGTCCGCCGCCTACTTTCAGGCGTCGGGGGTGTCTCACTTGATCGGGAGGACGATCATCCCGGACAGAGCCACGAGGCTCTCTTCCACGCCCCCTGCGTCCCACCGCGCGTTGCGCGACGGCCTCCACGCGACGAGCGCTGAAGTGATCCTCCGGCGCAACCCGTTCGACTCGGCGACGGGGCCGCTCCTCCCGCCCCCGGGCGGCGCACCCGAGGAGCGCGCGCCCGCGGCGCACGGCGATCCGTGGAGCGATCCGACCTGCGACGCCGGACGCGTGGTGCTCATCGCGGCGTCGCAGGACGCCGCGTGGTCGTTCGCGGCCATCGAGGGCCCCGACGGGCAGACGCAGCTCCGCCGGCTCGGCGGCGACGCGGCGGGAGGCACGCTCACGCGCATCGCGTGGGACCGCGTCTGGATCACCGCGGGGGGCGCCCGCTGTCAGATGCAGCTCGGGAAGGCCGGGAAGCTCGGGAAGAGCGCGCGCGAGGAGGCGCCCGCGCCGCAGCCCCGGCCTCAGGCGAGGCCGGTCGGGAGCGACAACAACCTGAACTCGATCCCGCCGGAGATCGCCGCCCGCATCCGGCGGGTGAGCGCCACGGAGTTCAACGTCGACCGCGCGGCGGTCGATCAGATCCTCGAGCAGCAGGCGCTCCTCATGCGCTCCGCCCGGGTGACCCCGGAGCGACGAGGAGACCAGGTCGTCGGGCTGAAGCTCAGGATCAGGCGAGGCTCGCTGCTGGAGACGCTCGGGCTGGAGAGCGGAGACACCCTGAGGTCGATCAACGGCTTCGACGTCACCGATCCCCAGAAGGCGCTGGAGGCCTACGCGCGGCTCCGGACCGCGAACCGCCTGTCCGTCGCGATCGAGCGCGGCGGACAGCTGATGACGGTCGACTTCAACATCCGCTGAGGACCCGGAACGGGCGCGCGCGGAGCTCAGCCGAAGGCGTCGACGGCCGCCCTGGCCGCCTGGCCCGAGAGCGACGGCGGCGCGACCGCCTCCCACCACGCCGCCGCGTGCTGCTCGGTCCAGTCGGCGTCCATGCGGAGCGCGGCGAGCCGCTCGGACAGCTCGCGCGCCGACTGCGGCCGCCGCGCGGGATCCTTCTCGAGGCAGTCGAGCACGAGGCGGTCGAGCGCGGGCGGGATCGCGCGCGCCGCGCGCTTCGAAGGCGCGACGGGCGCCTCCGTCGCGTGGAGCAACATCGTCTTCATCGCCGTCTCGGCGTCGAACACGAGGGCGCCGGTGAGCAGCCAGTAGGCGACGCACCCGAGCGCGTAGATGTCGGTCCGGCCGTCGATCGGGTGGTCGCCCATCACCACCTCCGGAGCCATGAACGCGGGCGTGCCGGTGATCGCGTTGTCCGCCGTCAGCTTGGAGGGGTCCGCGTCTTTCCTGCGCTGGGCCACCAGCCCGAAGTCGAGCACCTTCAAGAAGTCGAGATCTGCGCCGTAGCGGCACAGGAAGAGGTTGGCGGGCTTGATGTCGCGGTGCACGAAGAAGGCCTTGTGCGCCTCGTGGAGCGAGTGGCAGGCCTGCCGGAGCAGGTGGACCACGCGCGCGGGCGGCTGCGGGCCGTCCAGCTTGACGAGGGTCTCGAGGTCCATGCCGTCGAGCAGCTCCATCACGTAGTAGAACGAGCCGTCGCGGGCGACGCCGAAGTCGAAGATCCCGATCGTGTGCGGCGATCGGAGCGCGGCGGTCGCCTGCGCCTCGCGCTCGAACCGCGCCTTCGCGTTGCCGTTGCTCGATGGCTCGCCCTGGAACGCCTCGGGCCGGATCAGCTTCACGGCCGCGGGGCGGGCGAGCATCCGGTGCTTCGCCCGCCACACCTCGCCCATACCGCCGCCGCCGAGCCGCTCGACGAGCCGGTAGCTGCCGAGCTCCCGCGCCGCGTCGAGCTTGCGCCCGAGCCCGAAGACGACGCGCGACACGAGGACGGAGAGCGCGAGCGCGATGACGCTCGGGAAGAAGCGGCGGAGCATCGCCTCGTACGAGGGCGGCTCCATGAAGCCCGAGCGGACGAGCACCCAGAGGCAGGCCGGATCGGTGAGGATCGCCAGCGTCGAGGTGAACAGCGTGCGCACGCTCGGGGCGGGCACGATGATGGGAAACATGAGCACCCAGACGGCCACCGGCGGCCATCCCGGCAACACCGGCCCCTCCGGCCACGGCTGCGCGTTGGAGATGACCGAGAGCAGCGCGGCGCCCAGGATCTTGTAGGCGAACGAGAGATCGACGATCCGCGGCGGCGACAGGAGCCCCTTCCGCGCGATGACGAAGAGCGCGGCCGAGACCAGCATGAACGGCAGGAAGACCGCGACGCGGATCGGGTACGGGCCGAGCTCGAGGCCCGGGAAGATCTCCGACACGAGGAAGCCGAGGGAGCCCGCCACGATCGTGCAGAGCGCCATCCACGCGACGCGCCTCGTCGCCTCCTGCTCGAGGTCCGGGGGGAGGCGCGGCGACAGCCACTCCCAGCGCGGCCTCGCGCAGGTCTTGCTGGCGTCGGGGCCGAGGAAGACGGTCTCGCTCATGGAGTCGCGCGCGCGGCCCACGGCCGCGTCGGTCTGCTCTAGGGGAGGAGGAAGGCGGCGGGAATAGAAGAGTCGCCCGCGAGGCGCGCGCCTCTCGGCACGCGCATGGCCCGGCGTCTTCGCGTGCGGGCGGACTCGGCCAGCCCGCGCGGGGGAGCGTTACTTGATGAAGACCTGCGCGGCCGCGAGCCCCGCGCCCTTCGTCGCCTTGAGGATCACCTTGCCCGGACCGCCGATCGGCAGCGGGTTCTTCCAGCAGCCGGAGGCCTTGCCGCCGAGCGTCGCCGCGGCGCCGGTGGTGCTGTCCTGCGCGAGCACGACGGGCGGCAGCGCGGGCGCGGGCTGCGAGACGAGCTGGATGTCGAGCTCCTGGACCCCGAGGCCGATGCCGACGACCGTGTAGCACTTGCCGGGCGAGATGTTGATCTGCTGCTCGAGCGCCTGGCCCTCCTGGAACTGCCCCGCGAACGGCCCGCCGTCCGGCTTCATCCCCGGGGCCTCCGTCGTGCCCATCCCCTGCAGGATCGGCGTCGCGGCCACCGCGGCGACCGGCGGGATCGGCGTGGCGGCGGAGCCCGCGGGCGCGGCGGTGGTGGTGGGCGTGGGCACCGCCGTCGCCGGCGTGGTCGGCACGGCCGAGGCGCACCACTGGCCCGGAGGGCACGGGTTGTTCGGGTCGATCGTCGGCTCGGGGGTCGACGAGCACGCGAGCGCTCCGAGCGCGGCGAGGGAGAGCGGGAGTACGTGGAAGACACGCATCATGAGAATGCTCCTTCGATGGGCATGAGCTCGCCCGATCGCAGAACGAGTGCCAGCGCTTCTTACACCGGCTGCGGTTCGACGTGTGGGCCGAGCTCACGAAGCAGCGATCTCGACAGCGCGCGGGGTGCAACCCGAGCGCAAACGAGCGCAAACGAGCGCAAACGAGCGCAAACGAGCGCAACCGGATGCAACCGGACGCAAGCCGAACGCAACCGCGCCGCTTTGCGCCCGGCGCGTGGCGTGCTACCGAAGTCGGGCACGCGTGGTCTTGCAATCCCGAGTAGTTAAACTATACACGTGATCCGCGTCATCTGCGTGGGGACGGCAGTGCGCGCCCAGTGGCGGACTCCGCAGCGTGCCTTGCCTCCTGGCCACCTCTGGCCCGGGCGGCGTGCTCACGCCGCACAGGGCCCGAGCCGCTGTATCCTGTGCGCCCGGCGTCGTCGCGCGGACAACGCGCATCGCCGGAGCAGCCATGAGCCAGGATCAAAAGCCCCCTCCCGCCGAAGGCAGCGCCCTCTGGTACAAGGACGCTATCATCTACGAGGTCCATGTCCGCGCGTTCAGCGACTCGAACGCGGACGGCATCGGCGACTTCGAGGGGCTCGTCGACAAGCTCGATTACCTCCAAGATCTCGGCGTCACCGCGATCTGGCTCCTGCCCTTCTACCCCTCGCCGCTGCGCGACGGCGGATACGACATCGCGGACTACGCCAACATCAACCCGTCTTACGGGACCCGGCGCGAGTTCGCCCGCCTCCTGCGCGAGGCGCACCGCCGCGACATCCGCGTCATCACCGAGCTCGTCCTGAATCACACGTCGAACGAGCATGAGTGGTTCCAGCGGGCGCGGACCTCGCCCAAGGGCTCGCGCTGGCGCGATTTCTACGTGTGGAGCGACACGCCGCACCGCTACAAGGACGCCCGGATCATCTTCAAGGACTTCGAGACATCGAACTGGGCCTGGGATCCGGTCGCCAACGCCTATTACTGGCACCGCTTCTACTCCCACCAGCCCGATCTCAACTTCGAGAACCCGGACGTCCACGCCGCCGTCTTCAAGGTGGTCGACTTCTGGCTGGAGATGGGCGTCGACGGGCTCCGGCTCGACGCCGTGCCGTACCTCTACGAGCGCGAGGGGACGAACTGCGAGAACCTGCCGGAGACGCACGAGTTCTTGCGGAAGCTCCGGCGCCACATCGACGCGAATTTCGCCGATCGCATGCTCCTCGCGGAGGCCAACCAGTGGCCCGCCGACGCCGCGGCGTACTTCGGGAGCGGCGACGAGTGCCACATGAACTTCCACTTCCCGCTCATGCCCAGGATGTTCATGGCGGTCGAGCTCGAGGACAGCTTCCCGATCGTCAACATCCTGAAGCAGACGCCCGTGGTCCACGAGACCTGCCAGTGGGCGACGTTCCTCCGGAACCACGACGAGCTGACGCTCGAGATGGTGACCGACGAGGACCGGGACTACATGTACCGCGTCTACGCGCAGGAGCACACGGCGCGGATCAACCTGGGCATCCGCCGGCGGCTCGCCCCGCTCATGAAGACGCGGCGCAGGATCGAGCTGATGAACGCGCTGCTCTTCTCGCTGCCGGGGACCCCCGTCCTCTACTACGGCGACGAGATCGGGATGGGCGACAACATCTATCTCGGCGATCGCGACGGGGTGCGCACGCCGATGCAGTGGAGCGCCGATCGGAACGCCGGATTCTCCAGGGCGAACCCGCAGAAGCTCTATCTGCCGATCATCATCGACCCCGAGTACCACTACGAGGCGATCAACGTCGAGGCGCAGCAGCAGAACCCGGCTTCGCTCCTCTGGTGGATGAAGCGGCTCATCACCCTGCGCAAGCAGAACAAGGTGCTCGGCCGCGGGACGATCGAGTTCCTGCACCCGGACAACAGCAAGGTGCTTGCGTTCATCCGCGCGCACGCGGACGAGCGGCTGCTCATCGTCGCGAACCTCTCTCGGTACGCGCAGCACGTCGAGCTCGATCTCGCGCGCTTCGAGGGCATGGTGCCTGTCGAGCTGTTCGGCAGGAGCCGCTTCCCGGAGATCACGAGCCGCGGTTACTCCCTGTCGCTCGGTCCGCACGACTTCTTCTGGTTCGCGCTCGAGCCGGCGACGCCGGCGATCTCCGCGGGCGACGCCGAGGCGGCGCCCGCGATCGCGACGAAGGGCTCGTGGCGGACGCTCCTCTCCCCCGAGGGGCGCAAGGTGCTCGAGCCGGCGCTCGGCAAGTTCATCGCGGCGCGGCGCTGGTTCCGCGGCAAGGCGCGCACGCGGCGCGCCACGACCCTCGCGGACGTCATCCCGATCCTGCGCGGCGAGCAGACCGCGGCGGAGCACTACCTCCTGCTCGCGCGCGTCGAGTACACGGACGGCTCGCCGGAGACGTATGTCGTGCCGATCGGCTTCGCCACCGGCGACTACGCGCGGACGCTCGCGACGCGCGCGCGCCACGCGGTGATCGCGGACGTCACGATCCGCGATCCCGAGCCGGAGAGCGCGGCGGCGCCGGAGGGCGTCCTCTACGACGCGCTGGCGACCCCGGAGTTCGCCGCGCTCGTCCTCGCCGCGATCCGGGCGCAGGGGGTCGCGACGGGCTCCTTCGGCGAGCTCCACGCGCTGCCGCTCGGGACGACGCTCGAGACGCTCGGCGCCGAGGGAGAGCTCCCGGCGCGCATCTCCGAGAGCGAGCAGAGCAACACGACCATCATCTACGGCGACAAGCTCCTCCTCAAGATCTTCCGGCAGGTCGAGGAGGGCATCAACCCGGAGCTCGAGATCGGCCGGTACCTGACGGAGCACCAGTTCCCTTCCACGGCGCGGCTCGCCGGGGCGATCGAGTACCAGGCCCGCGGTCGCGAGGCGACCACGGTGGCGATGCTCCAGGAGTACGTGCAGAGCCAGAGCGACGCGTGGACGAGCACGCTCGAGGCGCTGAACCGCTTCTTCGAGCGGGTGCTCGCCGACGAGGAGACGGCGAAGGGGGGCGCGCCGCCGATGCCGGCCGGCACGCTGGTCGACGCGTCGCGCGCGACGCCGCCGCCGCTCGTGAACCAGCTCATGGGGACCGAGGTCGTGAGGATGCGGCTGCTCGGCGAGCGCACCGCGCAGCTCCACCTCACGCTCGGCAAGCCCAGCAAAGACCCCGCGTTCGGGCAGCAGTCGTTCTCGACGCTGCACCAGCAGTCGATCTTCCAGTCGGCGCACGGCATGCTCTCGCGCACCTTCGCGCTGCTGAGGAAGCGCGAGCGCTCGCTCCCCGAGAACGTGCGGGAGCAGGTGTCGGCGATACTGCCGCGCGAGGCCGAGATCAACGCGAAGCTCCAGCAGATCGTGTCGAGGAAGTTCGACATCCCCCGCATCCGGACGCACGGCGACTTCCACCTCGGCCAGGTGCTCTCGACGGGCGACGACTTCATCCTGATCGATTTCGAGGGTGAGCCGGCGAGGCCGCTGAACGAGCGCCGCTACAAGCGCGGCCCGCTCCGGGACGTGGGCGGGATGCTGCGCTCGTTCGACTACGCCGGCGCCTCGGCGCTCCGGGACGCTCGCCTCCGGCCCGAGGACGTCGCCGTCCTCAAGCCGTGGACCGACGCCTGGGTGGCGTGGATCTCCGCGAGCTACCTCGCGGGATACATGGAGACGGTCGCGCGCGCTCAGGCGACCGCCGAGCCGCGGACCGACGAGACGGCGCCGTACGTGCCCGCGGGCGACGCGGACACGGTGCTCCTGATCGACTTCTACATGCTCGAGAAGTGCATTTACGAGGTCGGCTACGAGCTCAACAACCGGCCTGACTGGCTGGACATCCCGCTGCGCGGGCTGGAGCGTCTGATCACGCCCAGAGCATAGGAGCGCTGGTGGCGCGATGATCCGGCTGGAGCTCGCGGGCATGCATACGCGGTTGCACTCGACGTTGTGCGGCTCGTGCCCGCAGGGCCCGACGGGTTGCTGCGCCAGCCCGCCGGGGGTCGAGTGGTCGGACATCGGGCGGATCGTCTCGCTCGGCGGCGCTGGCTGGCTGCTCGAGCAGATGGCCGCGGGCAACCTGCGCCCCGGCCAGCGCGGCCTGCTCATCCTGCGGGTCGAGCCCCAGGGCAGCGATGGCCGAGCGCTCCCCAAGAGGTGCGCTTTCCACGGTCATGAGGGCTGCACCATTCCCCCCGAGCGGCGCGCGGCGACGTGTAACTACTATGTTTGCGATGACGCCTTCGCGCACGGAGGCGAGCCTCGCGGGGCCCCTGAAGCGCTGGCCGGCCGCAAGGCGCATGACGCGCTCGTGGATCTCTACGGGAGCTGGGATCTCGAGCTCGCCGACCGCATACGCGCGCGCTGGCCCGACGGTCCTCCGTGGGACCTCGATTTCCTCGACTGGCTCGGTCGAGAAGTCCGCCGCCTCGCCGCCAAGGCAGGTTCCTCCATGCGCGTCCTCCGGGCCGGCACCTGAAGTATCCCCTCGAATTTGTCGGGGAAATTCACAGGGAGACGGGGAGATCTAATTGGAGGGTATCGTGCTGACGTCCTGACGCCGGAGCGCGACGGTGCGCTCGACGACGTCCGACGCGGCGAGCTGCAGGAAGATCGACACGTCGACCCAACCGGCCCTGGACACAACGACGACCTGCATCCCTTGAGGCAGCTCGACGCTGAGGGGCGTCTTGCCGAGCATGGTCCCGTTCCAGCTCACGTTCGCGTCCGCGGGCTCGCTCTTGATCGTGACCTTGGCCTTCATCAGGCCCGGTTCGAGCGCCGTCGCAGCCGTGGACACCGCAGCAGGCTGCTCCGACGCGACGGGCTCCACCGAGCGCTCGCGGAACATCACGAAGGCCCCCGCGGCGAGCAGCGCGACCACCCCGAGCACAGAGGCGAGATACCCACGCTGCCGCCAGGACGAGGCGCGCCCCACCGTCGCGCCCAGGCTGCCGGGATCGACGGCCGGGGGCTCGTGATGATGGTGGGCGGGGAAGCTGTGGCTTTGATCGCTGAGGAGGGGTAGACCGGCCGCGGTCGCGGAGGGCCACATCGAGCGGTTCATCCCCATGACCATCGAGGCGCGGGGGAACTCTCCGACCATCGAGGCGCGCTGGATGTCGCCCGCGACATCCAGCGAGCTCAGGTACTCGAACTGCGCGGTGACCTGCTGGCGCACGAGCGCTCGGCTCTCCGCGAACATCTCGAGCACGTGCGCGCCGAGCTGCTCCGTGCGGACGTCCTCACCCGAGCCCCGCAGGTAACTCTCCAGCGCGTCGCCCATCTCCTGCGCGGTGGCGAACCGTCGATCGGGATCCCGCTGGAGGGCCCTCGCCACGATCTCATCGAGCGCCGGATCGATGTCCGGCACGACGGTGGAGAGCCGCGGGATGTCCCGCGTGAGCAGCTGGTGCATCACGGCGACGTGGTCGCCATCGAACAGCCGCCGCATCGCCAGGAGCTCCCAGAGCACGATGCCGATGGCGAAGATATCGGCCCGCCGATCGACGTCGGCGCTCGCCATCGCCTGCTCGGGCGCGGCGTAGGCCATCTTGCCCTTGAAGGTTCCGCTCTCGGTGTGCGCCGCGTTGAGGGCCGCCTTCGCGACGCCGAAATCGACGATCTTCACAGCTCCGTCGTACGTGACGAAGATGTTGTGGGGCGAGACGTCGCGGTGCACGATGCCGAGCAGACCGCCATCGAAGTCCGCGAGCTCATGCGCGTAGTGCAACCCGCGCAGCGTCTCGGCGATGATCCTGACCCACGCCCCCCGCGTGAAGCTCGCGGCGCCAGGACAGCCGCTCACAACCGCCCTCACGACGTCCTTGAGCGGCTGGCCCTCGAGGTACTCCATCACGATGAAGTACCCGCCGCTCTCGCCCCCGATCTCGTAGGTCTGAACGACGTTGGGGTGATTGAGCCGGGCCGAGAGCTTGGCCTCGTCCAGGAACATCAGGACGTAGCGCGGGTCATCCGCCATCCCGACGCGGAGACACTTCACAACAACGAGCTTGTTGAACGACCCGGGCCCGCGGGAGACGGCCAGAAACACATCGGCCATCCCACCACGACCCAATTTTGCAATCAGGCGGTATCGACCAAGCAAGCTGTTGCTCGCTTGCTGGGTCGAAGAGATGGTTTGGCCGCCTGAATTCACGACATCCCCCGCTATAAGAGCTTAATTAGCCCGTTGACCTGGAGTTTGCAAAGACTTTTACGCCTGGAAACAATCCGCGCCCCCTGTAGACGCGTGCCGCGTTGCTCCATCGCCTGACCATCCATCGTGATGTCCTGGCGCAGCGCTCCATCGCCGGAATGCTGCACAAGGACAACCCCTCCCGGGCCGCAGATGTCATGGTCCTAACGAAATGGCCCCCCATCGAACCGGCACGCACGTGACCACACCCACCGGGTGCTCCTGTCGGCACACCCGGTGTTCCGCCACCGCTCCGTTGTACACCAGGTGCTTCAGGAGCGGTGGAACTGGATGCGTGTCGCAGGTCGATCCCTGAGACCCCCCTCGGGGTCGCACGAGACCGGCGGAGCACAGGCCCGCTGGCACGAGAAGGGGCCAGTCAGTAATGGCGCATACATGTTCGGCGTCGATGGCGACGGCTCCTGAGCGGACCGGACGACCTCGGCTTCCCTGCGGAGCCTGGGGGGCTCCGCAGGAAATCGACGTCCGCCCTGCGCGGAGCTCCCTACCAGGCTGTCCTGGTCGTTCTGTGGAGGTGAGCTACCAAGGGTCCTGCGCCCAGAACCTGCGCACCACATCGAGCGTGGCGTCGAGCTGCTCGAAGTGCGGGAGACCCAGCGTCGGCGCGACGCGGGCGGCCTCCACGCGCGGGTTCTGCTGCGTGAGCTCGGCGAGGCGCTCGAAGCGCGAATACGGGTCACGGTCGTGGAGGATCAGCGTGGCGACGGGCAGACGCGCATAGATGCGCTGGAGAGCGTCGTCCGTGAACAGGGCACCGGCGATGAACGCGAGGGGGGCCCGGTGGGCAAAAGGCTCCTTCGACGCGCGGATGGCATAGTCGACGAGGCCTGGATCCGGCTCGCCGACGAAGCTCTTCTTCAGGAACCAGCGAATGCTGGGCGGCGCGGCCAGCACGCGATAGAGCGCCTCGGCGGCGTAGGGGACGCGCGAGACAGCCCGGAGGAGGGCGCTCGCGCCGGGAGGCTCACGGCCGAGCCCCGTCGGGGAGATGAGCACGAGGCTGTGAACAATGCTCATCTCCTCGCAGGCAACGGCGGCGGCGAACTCCGAGGAGAGGGAGAGCGCGATGACGTCGGCGCCGCCCGGCGCGCGGACCACGTCCGTGAGGAAGCGGCGCAGCGCGGCGCGGTAGAGCTCGCGATCGTACACGCGGTCCGCTCGCTCCGAGAGGCCGAAGCCGGGAAGATCGAGCGCGTAGACCGGCCGCTCGCCGCGGAGCGCATCGAACAGGGGCGCCATCTCCCTGGACGAGGCGGCCGCGTCGACCCCGTGCACGAGCACCACGGGGCGCCCCGCAGCGCGGGCGTCCACGTAATAGGCGAGGCGCCCCGCGCTCCACGTGTCGACGTGCCGCACCTCCGCGTCGAGCGCAGGGGCGAGGGGCGCGCGCTCCGCGGGGCGGAGCGCGCCCGGCACGAGCCGATCGACGAGCCCATCGAGGCTCATCGCGCGTGCGCTCATCACGTCTCCCCCGGCGGCAGCATCCCCTCGTTGTCCGCGCGCTCGAGGTCGGCGATGCTCGGATTCCTCGGCGCCGGACGCGACTTGACGCCGCCGTCGCCGGGCCTCGCCTCCTGGCCCGCGTCGCTGCGCTGCTCGCGCTCTCGACGCTCTGCTTGACCAGCGATCTCCTGCGCTGCGCGCACCAGTCGGTCCAAACGATCCACCTCCAGCTGATGGCGAGATCCATGGGGACCACCGTGCCGATCCTCGAAACGGTGGTGCCCAGCGTCAGCGCGGCCATGAGACACCGTGCGATCAGGTCGAACTGTCATGCTCAGCTCCTTCCGCACGAGGTCAAAGCACGGACCGTGCCCCCGCGGGCCGCGGCCCCAGCAGCGCTCGTCGAGCCGACACCGGGCTGAACAGGCGCCAAGACGCCTCGAATGTGACCATTTGCCTCGGTCACGCTCGTCGATCCAGGTGACGGAAGCAGGGAAAGCTGGTGTCGAGCCGTATCACGAACGGATGGAACCGGGTCCTCGACGCCGATCCGGAGCGGACATCGTCGCCAGTCAAGCTCGCTGTCGCGCCGCCGCCGACGCGGAGTTTGCGCGGGTCCTGGAAGGTCTGGCACGGATGGAGAGGGCGGCCGGCGCCGCCGCGCCGGCGCTGGAGGCGGAGGGGAGCTGCCCGGCCGCGATTCCCGGGCTCCGGACGTCAGCCGGCGACTTCGAGCTTCCGGCCGGCCGGCTTGTTGATGTCGGCGAAGAAGTCGTTGCCCTTGTCGTCCACCACGATGAAGGCGGGGAAATCCTCGACCTCGATCTTCCAGACCGCTTCCATGCCGAGCTCGGGGTACTCGAGCACCTCGACCTTCTTGATGCAGTCCTTCGCGAGGCGCGCGGCCGGACCGCCGATCGAGCCCAGGTAGAAGCCGCCGTGCTTCTTGCACGCCGCTGTGACGGCGGGCGAGCGGTTGCCCTTCGCGAGCATGACGTAGCTGCCGCCGTTCGCCTGGAAGAGGTCGACGTACGCGTCCATCCGGCCGGCCGTGGTGGGGCCGAACGAGCCGGAGGCGTAGCCCGCGGGCGTCTTCGCGGGCCCGGCGTAGTAGACCATGAACTCCTGCAGGTAGCTCGGCATGCCGTCGCCGCGATCGAGGCGCTCCTTGATCTTCGCGTGCGCGATGTCTCGCGCGACGATCATCGGGCCGCTCAGCGAGAGCCGCGTGCGGATGGGGTACTTCGAGAGCTCCGCGCGGATCTCGCTCATGGGACGGCGGAGATCGAGCTTCACGACCTCGCCCTCGAGATCCGCGTCCGTTGTGTCGGGCAGGTACTTCGCGGGATCGGCCTCGAGCTGCTCGAGGAAGATGCCCTCGCGCGTGATCTTGCCGAGCGCCTGACGATCCGCAGAGCACGAGACGGCGATGCCGACAGGGCACGAGGCGCCGTGGCGCGGCAGGCGGATGACCCGGACGTCGTGGCAGAAGTACTTGCCCCCGAACTGCGCCCCGATCCCCGTCCGCTGCGCGAGCTCGAGCACCTTCTGCTCGAGCTCGCGGTCGCGGAAGCCGCGCCCGCGCGCGTTGCCGTCGGCCGGGAGCGTGTCCAGGTAGCGCGCGGAGGCGAGCTTCGCGACCTTGAGCGTGTACTCGGCCGACGTGCCGCCGACGACGATGGCGAGGTGGTACGGCGGGCACGCCGCGGTGCCGAGCGCGCGGATCTTCGCCTCGACGAAGGAGAGCAGGCTCTCCGGGTTCAGGAGCGCCTTGGTCTCCTGGTAAAGATAGCTCTTGTTCGCGGAGCCGCCGCCCTTCGCCATGAACAGGAGCTTGTAGGCGTCGCCGTCCGTCGCGAAGATCTCGATCTGCGCAGGGAGGTTGTCGTTCGTGTTGACCTCCCGGTACATGTCGAGCGGCGCGAGCTGCGAATAGCGCAGGTTCTGCGCGCGGTAGGTCTCGAAGACGCCGCGCGCGATCGCCGCCTCGTCGCCGCCGCCCGTGAAGACGAGCTGGCCCTTCTTGCCCATGACGACGGCCGTGCCGGTGTCCTGGCACGACGGGAGCACGCCCCCCGCGGCGATGCTCGCGTTCTTGAGGAGCTCGAGGGCGACGAAGCGATCGTTCGAGGAGGCCTCGGGATCGCCGAGGATCCGCGCGAGCTGCGCGAGGTGACCGGGCCGGAGGAGGTGGGCGATGTCGCGCATCGCCTCGCGCGCGAGCAGGGTGAGCCCCTCCGGCTCGACCTTGAGGAACGTCGAGCCGGCGGCCTCGAAGGTCGAGACATGGTCGCGGCTGACGAGGCGGTACGGGGTCTCGTCATGGCCGAGGGGGAGCATGTCCTGGTACTGGAAATCGGTCATCGTTCGGGTCTCCGGGGAAGCAGAGAGGAAGAGGGGCAGAGAGGCAGAGAGGCTGCGGGTCCCTCCTTCTTTGCATGGCTCCCGCCCCGGGCTCAACACCCACCCAGCGCCGGCCGTCACGCGGGGAGCGCGCGCTCGACGTCGCCGAGGACGGCCGAGATCTGCCGCAGGAGCGGCTCCCGGGCGCTCCGCAGGAAGAAGTGTCCGCCGGGGAACATCTCGACCCGGAAGGCCCCGCGCGTGTGATGGCGCCAGCCTTCGAGAGCGGCGCGGTCCGCGCGCTCGTCGTCGAGGCCCCCGAACGCGGAGATCGGACAATCGAGCGGGGTCCCCGGGACGAACGGCTCGACCTCGTTGACCGCGAAATCCGCGCGCAGGACAGGCAGGAAGAGCGCCAGGAGCTCCGGGTCGCGCAGCACCTCGTCGGGCGTGCCCCCCATGCGGCGGATCCGCTCCAGAAACTCGGGCTCGGGCAGGCCGTGGAGCGGATCCGAGCCGCGAACGTGAGGCGGGCGCCGGCCCGACACGAAGAGGTGGCGCGGCAGCGGTGCTCCCCGGCGGCGGAGCTCGCGCGCGAGCTCGAAGCAGACGAGCGCGCCGAGGCTGTGGCCATACAGCGCGAACGGCTTCGTGAGCCATGGCTCGAGCGCGGTGGCGAGGGCCTGGACGAGCGGCGTGAGGCGCTCGAACGGCGGCTCGCTCATGCGCGCCTCCCGGCCGGGGAGCTTGAGCGCGCAGAGCTCCGTGTGCGCGGGGAGCGCGCGCCACCAGGCGCTGTAGATCGACGAGCCGCCGCCCGCATAGGGCGCACAGAAGAGTCGAAGCCGGGCAGCAGGGTTCGCCCTCGGCACGCCGACCCAGGGGTCGCGGCTCGGGCTGGGGGTCGTCATCACGGGGCGCTCAGCGTAGCTCGCCCCTCCGGCGCTCGCTCCCTACCATTTGCTGCCCAGGGCGACGCGGATGGTGGCGACCTTCCCCTGATCGAGGCCGAAGCCAAGGTCGTCGTCGAGCGCGACCAGCGCGCCGACGCGGGTGAAAGAGCCCTTCACGAGCGGCTCCCAGCCGACGAACGGCTCCGCCGCGAGCTGGGCTGAGTTGCTCGAGGAGAGAGGGAACGCCGCCTGAAGGCGCATGCCGATGCCAAAGTTCCCGAACGGGCGGAACTCGATCTCGTTTCCCTGCTCGATCACGGTCTTCGTGTCCTCCCCGTCCCGGGTCGGAAAGAAGACCTGACTCGCGAGGTCGTGGGTGAAGAACAGCACCTTGCCGACGTTGATCTCGGTCCCGACGCGCGCCCGGAAGGCCCAGTGCGCGAGCAGCACGCGCTGCGCATCGAAGTAAGCCCGCGCGGGGAAGTTCGCCACCGACGCGACCTGGAGCTCCGTCCCCGGGTGCGGGTGGAGCGGGATCGTCAAGCTCATGCCGCCGAAGAGCGCGAGGATGGGCAGGGCGTTGGCAGCGTAGTGGAGGCCGAACGTGGGATTGCCGATGAAGAACTGGCTGTATCCTGCGCCGCTCGTGAACCGCCTGCCGAACAGGTCTGTCGACTGGGGGCCCGAGACGTCGCCGTAGGCGAACGGGATCTCCGCGTCGAGGTGGAGACCCGCGAAGAGCTTGTACTGGGTGGCCGCGGTGATGGCGACGCCGAGCCGCGACGACTCCTCGACGGAGGCCTCTTCGCCGGCAGCCGCCGCGATCTCCCGCTGGTAAGACGAGCTGAGGACGTCGATCTCGAAGCCGAACCGGCCTCCCTGGCTCTTCGCCCAACGCTCCTTCGTCTTGTCGGTGACGGGCTGCCGCGGCGCCGCCTCTTGCGCGAGCGCAGGCGCGGCCAGGGAGAGCATGAGGAACAGGGTCCCAAGAGACGCTTTGGTCGTGCTCACCTGGTGTCTCCCATCTCGTTCTCGACTCGCGGGCAGCGCGGGCGATTGACCACCTTGTCGCACCGTCGCCGCGGCGTCGCACGGGAGAGGCCCCCATGACCGCGGCGATCGCCCGGATCAATGCAGCTCCAGCGCGCTGGATGCAAGCGTTTTGACCGTCGCGACCCTGCGACGCTCTGCGTCGGTCCTAGAAAGAGGCCGCGATCTCGAGAGACGCCGGCGCGATCGTGAGCCTCACCGGAGGAGATGACGCGCGCTCTCCATCGCCGCGCTCCGGGCCTGCGCCAGCGACAGTGAGGTAGATCGAGATGCCGCCGGCGAGCACGGCGGCGCCCGCGAGCAGGTCGGTGGTGAGCGCGAGCGCCTCGCTCCTCGCCCGCGCTCGCTCGACGGCGCGGGCGTCGCCGGGATACCGATCGAGCTCCGCGTCGAGGTCCCTGGAAGCGCCGAGCGCGAGGACCCCGGTGGCGGCCGCGCCCACGGCGAGCGCGCCGGTCGCGAGCCAGGGGAACACGGGCACGCTCCGCTGCTGGCGAGGCGCGCGGTCCATCCAAAGCGCGCCCGGCGGCGCCGGAGGCGGAGCCGGCGCGCCGCCCGCGCCCTCGCCGGGGTCCCGCAGCGCCCGCGCCTCGGGGAGCGCGATCTTGAGCTGAACGTGATCGCCGCCGGCCACGTCGACGACCCTCAACATGGCCGGGCGGCCCGGCGCCTCGGCGACGATGCGGCGGCGCCCGGCGCTCATCAGAAGGGGCTCAGCGAGCGGCGTCCTGCCCGCCGGCACGCCGTCCACGGAGATCTCGACGTCCGGCGCCGAGGTCGAGATCTCCACCGTCGCGACGCGGCTCCGCAGGACGGCGATGTCCCGCTCCACCTCGGCCCGCCGGCCGCCCGGGAGCTGCTCGCCACCGTCGGCGAGGTACCTCTCGAAGGCGCGCAGCGCGCAAGCGTAGTCCTTGAGCTGATAACACGTACCCGCGATGTTGTAGAGCACCTGATATGCGGGTGCGAGCTCGTAGGCGCGGCGAAACTCGGTGAGCGCAGCGCCATAATCCACCTCGTTGTAGAGCTCGACACCTCGCCGGAAGCGGGCGTCGGCCTCCTCGGTCTTGTTACCGGCAGGCTGAGCGAACGCGCCGAGCGGGGCGCTGAGCACGATCGCGGCGCAGAGGGCGAGCGCTCTCGGGGTCTTCATCGGGCGTACGGGCTCTCCAGATCGATCCCCCGCTTCGGCTTCTGCTCGGCAGGCGGCGTCGCGGGCGCGCTCGACGGCGGCGCGGCGGACGCAGGCGGCGCCGTGGCGACGCTCGCCGGGGCGCTCCGACCGATGGCGGCGAGCCTTCCCGGCTGCGCTTCCGGTGCGCTCTTCAACGCGAGGCTCAAGAAGAGATCGTTGCTCGCCGTGACCTCCTCTTCCTGCGCGAGGAAACCCGGCGCCTCCGCGCGGATGACGTGCGCGCGGCCATCCCTGGCGAGGCGGCCCTCGTAGGCGCCGGTCGACATCGGCGAGCCGTCGATGGAGACCTTCGCGTCGACCGGCGAGACGCGGACGACGAGGCGGATGGCCTCTTCCTGCTTCGGAGAGGGCTCCGCCGCAGGCTGCGCGGCGACCTGCGCCTCTTGGTGATCGCTCGCGGCGATCCTCCATGGCTGCGCGCGCAAGACCCCGACGCTCACGGCTCCGCCGATGGCGACGAAGGTGACCGCGATCACGACTATCGTGCGGTTCGGGCGCGCGGGGCGCTCCTTCGCGCCGGTCATGCTGACCGAGGGCAGCATGGAGCTCCCGTCCGAGGAGGCGCTGACCGCCGCGGGCGCAGTCAAGGTCGGCGTCATCGACATCGGACCGGCGCTCAGCTTCGGCAGGTCGGGCGCCGGCGTGACCCTCGGATAGCTCCCGGTCCAGCGCACGCCGCGCAGCTGCTCCTCCACGACTTGCTTGATCCGCGCCCTGTCGTCGGCGAACTGGCCGGCCACGATCTCGCCGACCTCCCGCGCGGACATGCCCCGGTGGCGCTCGCCGAGCCAGCGCTCGAGATCCGCCTGCAGCTCGGCCGCGGAGGCATGACGGTCCTCGCGCGCGGGCGCGAGCGCCTTCTGGCAGATCCGCTCGATCTCGGGGTCGAGCTCGACCCTGGACGCCTCTTCCGCGAGCCTCGGGACCTCGCCGATGGCGAGCCGCCCGAGGATCGCGAGGTCGTTGAAGCCCTTCCACATGCGCCTCCGGGCGATCGACTCCCAGAGGATCACCCCCACCGAGAAGACGTCGGAGCGCCGGTCGACGCGCTCTCCGCGCGCTTGCTCCGGCGACATGTACGAGACCTTGCCCTTGAGCGTTCCGGTGCGCGTCTCCGTCAGCGAGTCGGCCGCCTTGGCGATGCCGAAGTCGACAACCTTGATCACGCCATCATAGGTGATGAAGATGTTCTGGGGGCTCACGTCGCGGTGGACGACGTGGATGGGTGTTCCGTCGAAATCACGCAGGTTGTGCGCGTAATGGAGCCCGGCCAGCGCGTCGCACAGGACGCGAACCTGGAGCGGGAGCGGCACCTTGTCGTGCCCCACGCGGGAGCGAACGCTGCCGAGCGGCTGGCCGTCGAGGTACTCCATGGCGATGAAGAAGCGCGCTCCCTCGTCGCCGACCTCGTACGTCTGAACGACGTTCGGATGATTCAATCGGGCCGCGAGCCGCGCCTCGTCGAGGAACATGGCAAGGATGTCGGCGTCCTCCACGAGCTCGGGCCGCACCCGCTTCAGCACGACGAGCTTGTTGAATCCCACCGGGCCCTGGGCGACCGCGAGGCAGACGTCGGCCATACCGCCCCTGCCGATCTCGGCGATCGGGCGATATTTCCGCCAACCATTGGGATCGCTGGGAGCGCTCATTCGACCTGTGCCGGATCGATCCCCAGAGGGAGGCCAGCCCGGCCCGGAGAATGCCCGCGACCTGTTACCTCGAAGCGGCCGTCATGTGACGTTCTCGCGAATGCGATGGCCTGTCAGCGACGGTTTCGCCACGTCCCGGTCGGCCGGACAGCGCCGTCCTGCTTGACAGAAACGATTCCCTTGCCATCGGGTGATTGCAATGAACCACGAGCGCAGCCCCGTCGATTCACCACCTGCCGCCGCCCTCGCGCTGGCCATGGGCGCGCTCGCCACGAGCGCCCTCGCGTGCTCGCTCATCATCGAGCAGCGGGATGTGCAATGCACTTCCGACGCGGACTGCGCGCAGTTCGACGGCGCCATCTGCAATCGCACAGAGAGCATCTGCGTCCCCTCGTCGAGCGGCTCAGCCGGCGGCGAGGGAGGCAACACGCCAATCGGGTGCGCGGCGGCCGACAAGCCGACCGTCGAGATCACCGGGGATATCACGGAGGATTTCACGCTCAGGTGTGACAAGAACTACATCCTCAAGGGCCAGGTGAACGTCGCGGCCGGGGCGACGCTGACCATCGAGAAGGGCACGACCGTGCTCGGCGAGACGAACCCGCAGGTCCCCGCGACGCTCGTCGTGCACCCCGGATCCAAGCTCATCGCCGTGGGCACCAGGGAGGAGCCCATCGTGTTCACGAGCAGCAAGGCCCCGGAAGATCGCATGGCCGGCGACTGGGGCGGCGTCATCCTCCTCGGCAACGCGCCGACCAACCACGTGGACGCGAACGGCGCACGCACCCCGGGCCAGATCGAGGGATTGACGAACAACGGGCAATACGGGGGCATCGACGAGAACGACTCGAGCGGCACGCTCAAATACGTGCGCATCGAGTACTCCGGCGTGAAGCTCGCGCCGAACAACGAGATCAATGGGCTCACCCTCGGCGGGGTCGGCAGGGGGACGATCATCGATTTCGTCCAGGTGAGGCACGTGTCCGACGACTGCTTCGAGTTCTTCGGGGGCACGGTGAACGCAAAGCACCTCGCCTGCCAGTACAGCGGCGACGACGCCTTCGACTGGGACCAGGGTTATCGCGGAAAGCTCCAGTTCCTCGTGGCGCAGCAGGACCCGAGCGTCGCGGAGGAGACGAACGGGTTCGAGGGGGACAACGACCCGCTCGCGCTCACGCCGGCGCTCGAGCCCCGGAGCGAGCCGACGATCTACAACGCGACGCTCTGCGGGAAAGGCGTGGACGTGGGCAAGGAGCAGTACGGCATCCTGCTCCGCCGGTCGACGAAGGCGAACATCACCAACACGATCGTCACGGGCTTCGAGTCGGGCCTCGACGTGCGCGACCCGGATCCCGAGCAAAACATAGCGAGCTCGCTCTTCTTCAATCTGGTGAATGACCTCGCCTACGCCGAGACGAGCGACGGGACTGGCATCCTCCAGGACGACGACGGCGGCTTCGATGAGATCGCGTTCCTGAGCGAGCCCGATCGGAAGAATCGGCAGGAGGACCCGGGTATCCAGGGCTGCTTCGACCCGTCCGCGCCGGTGTTCGGTCCCGCGGCGTCCCTGACCAAGGACGCGGTCGTGCCGCCGGACGGGTTCTTCGACCGGAGCGCCGCGTTCATCGGGGCGTTCAAGGATGCGAGCGACACATGGGCCACCTCGGGGAAGTGGGCCGTGTGGAGCCCGAACTGAAGGTTCTCCCCGGATTCTTCGGAGGAATTCTTAGCTAGCGCGGGCAGCGCTCCAGCCGTCTGGCGAGGTTCCCGCGCTCCGCCGACTCCGCGCCTCCCCGCGCCCGCAGCGCGAGCGCGAGCGCGCGCGGGAGATCGAGGGCCGCGCCGCGCGCGCGCATCTCCAGATAGGACCGCTCGTAATCGCGAGGGACCCGCAACGACCAGTTGTGGTCGCCCACCGTCCCGGGCGTGTTGTAGATCTCCTTCATCCCGAGCAGATCGGCGAAGAAGACCATCACGTTCGACGCCGGGCTGGCGAAGAGGTCGGCGAGCTTGGCCAGCGCCAGCGCGCGAGGGTCGGACGCGAGCGCGCGCGCCATCGCGCCCTCCTCGGCCGGCGAGGGCGCGAGGCGCGTCGCCAGGTACGCCGCCTGCCGCCCCAGCGCGGAGGCGCGCTCCCAGGTGTCGAGGAGCCTCCAGAGCGGCGGCGTGTCGTGGGTCCCCACCATGATCCAGTCGGCGGGCGCGGCGTTCTCGCTGCGATACACGTCCTTCGGGTTGTCGAGATCGGCCTTCTGCGTGACCCGGAAGCGCCCCAGCCCGTGCCGTTCAAGGACGGCCCCGAGCGGGTACGGGAGCGTGCTCAGGACCTCGCACACGACGTCGGAGATGGCGCGCCCGCGGGCCTCCGCGCAGCGCGCGATCGTGTCGAAGATGACGCTGTAGCGCCCGACCTGCTCCGGAGACAGCGAGGTGACCCAGTCGTCGGCATAGCGGGGCACGGCGCGGTTCAGCTGCCCGGGAGAGACGATGGCGTACCGCGCGAGCAACGGGTGCTCCGGCAGGTCGGGCGACGAGAAGAGCCGCGCCCCGCCCTGGACGGCGCGGAGCGGATCGGGGGCGTCGGCCGCATAGACCCAGGGGCAGACGAGACCGTGCGGGTGATCGAGGCGCACCCCGTCGAACTCGTCGAACATCTTGTCCATGCGCGACCGGACGAGCGCGAGCCCGCCGGACGACGCATCCGCGTACTGCGCGGGATCCAGGACAGGGTAGCTCCACACCTGGCCCTCCGGGTTGGTCCGGCTCGGCGGCGCGCCCATGAGATACCCCCTGAGGAAGACCGATTGATAGGCCCAGGCATCCTGAGGCGAGTAGCCTATCTGCAGATCGCCGTAGAGCTTGAGCCCGAGATCGGCCGTCACCGTCCGGAGCGCCGCGTGCTGCTCGTGCGCGAGGAGCTGGCAGAAGGCGTAGAAGCGGAGCTCGTCGCGGTACCTGTCGAGGAGCGCTCTCCTGCGCTCCCCGCACGCGACCACCTCGCCAGGGCCAGGCGCGTAGAGGCGCCGGTCGAGATCGGGCTCGCCAGACCAGCCGTGAAACCAGCCGCTCCGGTGCTCGGCGCAGAGCGGGCCGTAGAGCCCGTCCCTCTCGAGCCACACGGCGTTCCGCCGCGTGAAGGCGTCGAGGCGGCGCTCGAGATCGCCGAGATCGCCGCGCCTCCGCCGGCCCTCGAACGACGCGTACGCCTCGCGGAGCGCGGCGCGCTGCGCGCGGTAGGCATGGCCGTGCTGCGCGCGAGCCTCGCTGCCAGGAGGCCGCCCGGCGACGATCTCCCGGAGCGACTCGGGGCGGAGGAGCGCGCCAGAGGGGCCGTCCTCGACCAGCCCGGCGAGCGCGATCGACAGCGTGCTCCGCGAGAAGATGGTGCCGTCATAGGGAGACGCGTTGTCGGCAGAGGTCTCCCCCTGCGGCCCCAGCTGGACGCCGTTGAAGCCGAGATCCCGCGCGAACCGGAGGAATCGGCGCCCCCCCTCGGTGTTCGGGGACCCGCGCCCGATGTCCTCGGCGTCGTCCGAGGGAAAGCTCGGATCGTGGATCGCGAGCACGAGGTTGCGGATGCCCAGCAGCCCGAGCGCGGCCTCGACGAGCCCCCGCTCGTCATCACCCCATCGAGCCTCGGCCGGCGCCGTTTCGCCCCTGTCGTTCCCGACGTCCTTCATCGAGGCAAGGTATAGCGATGAACGGATCGGACCGCCAACGCGCAAGGCGAAGAGACCCTCCTGCCTCGGAGATGTGATTACACCGCTGTACGGCAAACCCCGAATGCAGCTGTCAGGCCCCGAGGCGCGTGCCTGCCGCGACTCCCGAGGTCGCGCTCGTGGCCTCCACCATCGGCAGCGTGAAGAAGAACGTGCTGCCCTCGCCCACCTTGCTCTCGACCCAGATCCGCCCGCCGTGCACCTCGACGAGCGCCTTCGCGATCGAGAGGCCGAGCCCGGTGCCCTTGTGGGCCGTCTCCTTCGCCTGCCAGTAGCGCTCGAAGATCCGCGCCCGCTGGTCCTCCGGGATGCCCGGGCCGGTGTCCCGCACCGAGAGGCGCACCTCCCGGCCCCACGGCTCGGCCCGGATCGCGACCTCGCCGCCGGCCGACGTGAACTTGATCGCATTGCCGACGAGGTTGGCGATCACCTGCAGGATCCGCTCGCGATCGCAGAGCGCCCGATCGACGCCGAGCTCGACGCTCTGCTCGAGGCGCAGCGACTTCTCCGCCGCCTCTTCCCGCAAAAGCTCGATGGCGTCGCCGAGCAGGCCAGCGACGTCGTGGGGCACCGGCTGGATCGAGATGTGGCCGCCGTCGAGCTTCGCCAGGTCGAGCAGATCGCGGATGAGGCGGTTCATGCGATCGGCCGCCTTCTGGATGCGCTCGACAGGGCGCCGCACGTCGACCGCCTCGTCCGCGCCCGGCAGCTTCCGGCGCAGGAGGCTCGTGTTCATGACGATGGTGGCGAGCGGGCTCTTGAGATCGTGCGACACCACCGCGACGAGCTCCTCCCGGGCCCGGATCGCCCGCTGCGCGCTCTCGTACAGCCGCGCGTTGTCGATCGCCAGCGCGGCCCTGCGCCCGAGATCCTCGGCGAGCGCCCGGTCCTCCACGCCGTACAGCAGATCGTCGCGGCCGGAAGCGATGGTGAGCACGCCGAGCATCGTGCCGCGCGTGACGAGCGGCACGGAGATGTAACGCCGGAGGCCGAGCTCCATGAGGAGCGCCTCGCTGGCCGACACCGGCGGCTCGCTGTCGTACGAGCCGCGCTCGCTCGCCGGGGCGAGGGGCGCGCCCGCGACCTCGCAGAGCGCCGCCTCGCCCGTCTCCAGCACGCGGGCGACGCCGGACGGGAGGACCGAGTCCATCGGCGTCTGGCCCTGCAGGAGGCGCGCGAGCTCGCTCTTCTGCGGATCGGCGTGGACGACGACCGCGCGCCGGAGCATCGCCTCGCGCTCGATGATGTCGACCATGCACCAGTCCGCGACGAACGGGACCGGCAGGCGCGCGACGCGCACCAGCGTCGCCTCGTAATTGAGCGAGCTCGAGAGCAGCCGGCTCGCCTCCGAGAGGAAGGCCGCGCGCCGCTGCGCCGCCTCCGCCGCCGCGCGCCCCGCCTCCGCGGCGGCGAGGTTCCGCGCGCGCTCGCGCTCGTTCTCGATCATGCGGGCGTAGAGCAGGCGGTGCACGAGCGCCGTACGGAAGGTCGCCGTGAGCCGGCGCATCATGCCCCGGTACCGGGGCGCGAACGGGGGCTCGCTCTCGAAGCAGAGGAGGAGGCTGGACGCGCCGCTGTCGCCCTGCCCCTCCAGCGAGAAGTGCCATGTCACGAGCCCGGGCCGCGCGAGCTCGGGGTACGGCAAGCAGAGGTCCGCGCCCGCGCCGTTGGGCTCGCCCGGCGCGGCGGGCGAGCGCGGCGGGAGGGGCAGCGCGCGCGAGCTCGCCGACAGGCCGGCGGCGTCGAGGAGCCGCGGGGCCCGCGGGGCCGGCTCGACGAGCACGAGCACGGCGATGCAGCTCAGGCGCTCGGCGAGCCGCTCCAGGAAGACCGCCATCGACTGGTGCGGATCGAAGAGGTCGAGCGCCGCGACCGTGAGCTCCTGGAGGACGCTGAGGAGCGCCAGCCGTTCCTCCTGGATCTCGTGCTCTTCGCCGCTCGCCATGACAGGGCTCCAACCGCTCCCGCGCTCAGGCCCCCAGGGCGAGCACGACAGCGGTCTTGTTGTGAAACTGCGGTACTCCTCGGCCCAGCGTACCGACCTCTCCAAACGTCAGACATCCCATCACCGGGACGCTCTCGCCGAGCTCGCTCTCGAAGGTGGTCAGCTCGTCGCGCACCGTGTCGCCGAGCATCATGCACCGCGAGATGCAGTCGAACACGAACGCGCCGGCGATGGGCCCGGCCACCGCCTCGCGCGCCGTGGTCGCGGCCTCGCGCGCGGCGCCGACGAGGCCGATGGGGTCGCCCTCCATGACGCGGATGAGGCACCCGTCCGGGACCTCGCCGACGCAGTAGAGCCCCCCCGGCGAGACGACGCGCAGCGGATCGCGGATGACGTGCTCGCCGTCGGCCTGCGGGATGCCGAGCGGGTGGGTCATGGCGAACGTGGCGAAGCCGTCGATGTTCACCTGATCCCCCCTCGCCCGCGCGGTGCGCTGGTAGACCGAGAAGGCGCCCTCGTACTCGAGCTCGGCGAGGACCGTGCCCTCGGCGCGGGTGACCATCGTGGGCGGGCCATACGGCCGGAAGCCGTGGCGGATGCCGGTCGCCATGCGCGCCGGCGAGTCGATCGCGACAACGACCACGCTGTCCGAGTAGGCCCTGCCGCCCGCGAACTGCGCGGTGCGCACGAAGCGGAGGTTGTCGCCCGCGCCGCCGCCGGCCCAGACGACGCCCGTCCCGCCGACCTCGACCGCGCCGCGCACCACGTCGGCGGCGTTGCCCGTGACCGCGTCCGGCAGCACGATGAGCGCGCGGCTCCACCCGGGAGCGACGGACGACGGGAACGCCTCGAGGGCGCGCGAGGCGGCGAGCACGCCGGCGCGCCGCCCGTCCTGGCTCACCGGCTGCGCGACCCCGACGCCGACACGCACGGTCTCCGAGGCGACGAGCCCCACCACGAGCCCCTGCCGGAGCAGCCGGCTGCCGGCGAAGACCCCGGCAGTGCAGCACCCCGCCCAGGGGACGCCCGGCAGCTGGCTCGTCACGGCCGCGGCGAGCGCGTCGGCGTCGTACTGGTCCGTCGATAAGACGAGGGCGAATGCCGGTCGCGCCACATGCTCCGTGCGGGAAGCCCCGCGGAGCGCCGTCGCCACGGCCTCTGAAGCAGCCTCTCTCGGATCCGCCGCGGAGCTCGCCCCGACAAATACCTGTGTCGCCATGTTCCCTCCCCCCATCGGAATTTCGGCACTCGCGTTATACTGGAGATTCATCCGATCGTCACGGCGGGTGATTGTCCCGTGATGTCATCCGTACAGGGCGCTCCCGTTCGTCGAGCGACTCACGATTTTCCCGGCGCGACGCTCCTTACCGAAGAGCCAGGCAGCGCCGTGAAGAGGCCTGCGGAGCGCTGATCTGCGAGGAGAGAGGGAGGCGCCTGAGACCGAGGGGGCAGGGCCCTCATCCTCCAATAAGACAACGCGCGCTGCAAGCTCGGTAGACACGCCGGACACACTCGAGTCGGCCGTACAGGAGCAATCAGGGTCTTGCGCAAATACTGGACAACACGGCACCACACGGCAGGATCGTGGCATTGCGAACCGCGCTCGATGGGGCCTTGATGCCCGAGGCGGAATCAAGGCGAGTCCACGGCGCGCTGCCAGGCGAGGCGTGGTCGTTCCGTCCGACGAGAGACGGTGAACCCCGGAACCTCGCCGGTAATGGGATGTTTCGGGAACAAGCTCAGGGATTCGCCCGCAAGAGCGAGTACGTCAGGGGGTGCCAGAACCCGCCCTGTTCCGCCCCCGGAGCGGCCCCGACGGCGACAAGCACGAACCCCTGACCGTCCCCGATGTCGGCCGCCGGCACGTCGCTGCTCGCCAGGATCTCGCGCATCGGCACCGACGACGTCACCGTCCCCTCGATGGGATCGCGGGTCTCGATCGCGACCTCGTCGAGCGCGCCGAGGTCGCTCACCGAGAGCCCGGTGGACGGTGGGAACGGCGCGATCGCGCCGTAGGAGAGGTCCTGCGCGAGCGTCACCCCGGTCGCGTCGTCGCGCCCGGGCGTCAGCTCCACGTGGACCACCGGCGTCGCCGCGCTCGCGTGCGCGACCTGCAGGCTCAGCTCGTCGAACGTCGTCCGCCGCGACATGGCGACCGCGACGAGGCCGGCGGTCGGCGTGTCGATCGTGTAGGCGTCGCCGCAGCCTTCCTTCTCGCTCTCGTGCGTGTGCCCCTCGCCGCCGAGGCATCCGGTGGCCACCACGAGGAGGCTCTTCTCCTCGGCGAACACGGGCGCCGGCAGCACGGGGAGCCCCGCGGCCACGATCGGGGCCGCGGGGCTCCCCGTGCCGCCCGCGAGCGCGAGGATCTCCGCGCAGTCGAGCCCCTCCGTCGCGCGGAGGTCGCCGGCGATCACGTGCGCGCGCAGGCTCGTCCCCTCGGGGATCGCCGCGCCGAGCGGCTCGACCTCCTGGGCCCGGGCGAACGCGAGGCCCGCGGCGGCGCCCGGCCAGGGGTCCACGCCGGCGCCCGTCCCGTCGGGGTACGCGAGGAAGCAGAAGCGGACAGCGTCGTGATCGCTGATGCCGTTCACCACCGTGAGCTTCGTCGGCCCCGGCGGCTCGACAGCGCCGCCGCCCGCGCCCGTGGTCGTCGTCGCGCCGCTCGTTGTCGCTCCCGGGCCGCCGCCGGCGCCGGAGGTGGCCGCCCCGCCCGACGGATCCCGGCCGAGGACGCCGTGGTCCTGCGTGCAGGCTGCCGCGACGGCAAGCGAGATCCCCCCGAGGCAGGCCCATCCGGACGAACGAACTCGGTGCAGCACGCTGCGAGCTTACCGTGCTAGGCGGGGTCGATGCGGGTCCATCTCACCGCGCCGGCCGCCGCCGCCGTCCGCCGCGGCCACCCATGGGTCTACCGAGACGGCATCGCGGACGGCGGCGGGCACGGGAGCAAGCGCGGCGAGGGCAAGCGCGGGGAGCGCGCGCACCGCGGCGGCGCCGCGGCGTCGGGCGACGTCGTGGAGCTGTCGGCCGAGGGAGCGCCGTTCCTCGGGCGAGGGCTCTGGGACGCGGACTCGGCGATCGCCGTCCGCGTCTTCCAGCGCACGCAGGCGCCGCCGCTCGACGAGCGGGCCATCGCGGAGCGGCTCGATCGCGCCTTCGCCCTGCGCGACGGCTGGTTCGACGGCCGCGACACGACGGCCTACCGGCTGTGCAACGGCGAGGGGGACCGGGTGCCGTCGCTCGTCATCGATCGGTACGACCGCGCCGCGGTGATCCGCCTCGACGGCGACATGCTGGCGCCCTGGCTCGATCGCCTGCTCCCGCACCTCGCGCGCGCGCTGGGCGCCCGCGGCGTGCGCTCGATCGGCCTGCGCGCGCGCGCGTCGGCGGCAGGCGAGGACGCGGACGGGAAGAAGCTCGCGCACCTGCACGGGCCGCCGCTGCCGGATCGCCTCTTCGTGAGGGAGACGGGGGTCGCGATGGAGGTCGATCTCGCGCGCGGGCAGAAGACGGGGGCGTTCCTCGACCAGCGCGACAACCGCGCCCGCGTGCGCGCGCTCGCGGCCGGGCGCCGGCGCGTGCTGAA
Source organism: Sorangium sp. So ce117 (assembly GCF_051524395.1). NCBI lineage: Bacteria > Pseudomonadati > Myxococcota > Polyangiales > Polyangiaceae > Sorangium > Sorangium sp. So ce117. The sequence continues at coordinate 504,265 of NZ_CP150309.1, read as the reverse complement.
CCTGTTCAGCTATGCGGGGGGCTTCTCGGTGGCCGCGGCGCTCGGCGGCGCGGGCCGGGTCACCTCCGTCGACTCGGCGTCGGCCGCGCACGCGTCGGCGCAGCGCACGTTCCGCGAGAACGGCGTGGATCCGGCGGCCCACGAGTTCGTGACGGCGGACGCGTTCGACTTCCTCGAGAAGGCCCGCGCGCGCGGCGACCGGTACGATCTCATCCTCTGCGACCCGCCGAGCTTCGCGCCGAGCGAGCGCGCCAAGCCGCGCGCGCTCGGCGCCTACCGGCGGCTGCACGCCGCGGTCGCGCGCGTGCTGGATCGAGGTGGCCTGTTGTGCGCGGCGTCGTGCTCGAGCCACATCACGGCGGAAGACTTCCTGGCGACGCTGGACGACGCCACGCTGGAGCGGGACGACCTGCGGATCCGGGCGATCCACGGGCAGCCGGAGGACCACCCGACGCTGCCGGCGTGGTGGGAGGGGCGGTATCTGAAGTTCGTGGTGCTGGAGTGACGCGCTGACGCGCCCGCCGGATTCGCCGCGCGTTCAGGGGTGCGCGTCCGGACGGGCCACGGCGCAGCAGAGGTGGCCGGAGCCGGCCGCCGCGAGACCTCCGCCGGAGATCACCTGCGGGTCGAGGCGATTGACCACCGGACAGCCAGTGACGCAGGCGCTGCCGGCATAGCGGAAACGGCTGTCCGTGGAATTCGCTAATGACCCCTGCGCTGCGGGCCTGGCGGAAACGGCTGTCCGTGGAATTCAATGTCGTTCACAAAGACATGACCGACACGCGCCGCGGCCGTATCGGCTTCACCGTCCGGCGCTCCGCAGGATCGGCAGCATCACGCCTCGACGTTTCCGAGCGCCTCCAGAGATCGGCCTTCCCGGGCCACGCTACTACACTGGCCCAGTATTGTCCATTACTCAGCCAACACACGGCTCAAGCGCGACGCGTGACGCGTGACGCGTGACGCGCGACGATAGCGAGCGATAAAGTCGATTCGAAGCAGGGAATCGATCGAGCGCACCGCCATAGCCCGCGGTATCTTTGGAGAAGAGCCGCGCCGAGCGGTCGATGAGCTCGGACGCGGCAGACAAGGGGGATCTATCATGACGACGCTGAAGGTCACCCCGGAGCAGATGCGCTCGCGCATCGCGCGGTTCGGCGAGCTCCGGGCTTACGTGAATCACACCGTTGACACCAGCATCCCACAGGAGGCGTTCGACGCCGTGAACCCTCCTCTGTATCTCCTGATGGCGCACGCGGCGGGGGACGCGCGCGAGGGGACGGCGCCGGCCATCGTCGGCCCCAAAGGCATGAGCGTTGGCATCGTCAGCTGCAGGCCTGGCGACAAGGTCCCTCTGCACGCACACCGTCGCTCGAGGGAGGTATTTCTGTGCCTCGCTGGACGCTTCGCGCTGCGCTGGAACGATGGCGCCACGGACGAGACGACGCTCGAGCCCTTCGATATGATCGACGTGCCCGTGGGCGTCTACCGGCAGTTCGAGAACGTCGGCCAGGAGCCCGGGCTGCTCCTCGCCATCATCACGGACGAGCGCGAAGACGAGCCGGGCGACATCGTCATCGCGCCCGAGGACAGGGCGCGCTTCGCCGAGCGCTTCGGGCCCGCAGTCCTGGAGAAGCTCACGGCGACCACTGGTATGCTCTTCACCGATCCTCCCACAGAGTAGCGCCTGCCCTCGCGGTCCATCCGCGGACAGCCCCCGCCGAGCCACGGCGGCGCCGGCTGTTCAGGGCCAAGCCCCGTCCCCTGCCGGCGCCGCGCCGCGCCGCGCCGACAGCGCAGGGCGCGGCACGGATGAACGGATGAACTGGCTCGGGCAGGAGCTCGGACATGATCGAGATGAGCCTTCCGCTCATCGCACGAACGATTTTGATCATTCCGCTTGGCAATATTTCGATAAAGGATCATTATTAATTCCGTAGACCAAGGAAACGTGTCGCCGGGGGAGGCGAAGACGTCGAATTCTCGCGTGATGGTTCCGTGACAGGCGTACGCCTGATGCGCGCTCGGGGATGAATTGCGCGCTCGGGACGAGGAGCGCCATGTCACCGAGGACATCGCTGAGCCGACAGCCGGCGCGCGAGATAATGGAGTGCCTGACGACCTGCATGGGTGCCGCCTACACGGCGCGCGTGAGCCCATTGCGAGGGCCTCTCCGAACGCTCGGAGCGGGAGGAGGGAGGTGCTCTCTGACATCAACGGACAGGAGGGCATGCGCCATGGTTGAGCTGACTTACGCGCCACTTTCCTTCGAGCAAGAGACGAAATGGCTCCTCGCTCGAGTCCATGGTCCCGCGCCGGTCATCCATGAAGGCGGCGCGGCCTGGCTCGACGGGGATCTCGATGTACCCAGGCTGCGCCGCGCCATCGAGGCGATATCGGCGCGCCACGAGCCGCTCAGGACCTCCTTTGTCGAGCGCGAGGGAGAGCCGGCGCAGGTCGTCAGGCCCGCGGTGGCGATCGACCTCAGAGAGGTGGACCTGGCCCCGGACCTACAGCCCACCTCGGACGAGGCGGCGCTCGCGGCCGCCCGCGAGGAGGCCGCTCGCCCCTTCGATCTCGAGCGTGCCCCGCTCTGGCGGGTGACGCTCATCCGGGCGCACCCGCGCCGCCACCTGGTCGCGCTGTCCATGCACGGCCTCGTCTGCGACGGCGCCTCCAGCGTGGGGCTGTTCTTCTCGGAGCTCTGCGCCCTCTACCATTCCATGACGCCTCCGGCGCTGCCCATGCGTTATCAGGACCACGTCCGGCGGCAGCTCGACCGCGCCGCCGGAGATCGCCTCGACGCGCGGCTCGACCACTGGACACGGGAGCTCGCCGGCGCGCCGACTGCCCTGGATCTCCCGACGGACCGGCCGCGGCCCGCCGTGCCTGCCTTCGACGGAGGGTCGGTCGAGCGCGCGCTCGATCGATCGCTCCTCCTGCGCCTCGAAGCGGCGGCCCGGGACGAAGGAGCGGGCCTGTTCACCGCGCTGCTCGCGGGGATGCTGGCTGTCCTGCACCGGATCACCGGTGAGGAGGATGTCTTGATCGGCACGCCCCTGCCCGGGCGCGATACGCCGGACGTCCGGGAGCTCATCGGCCTCTTCGGCGGCCCGGTGATCGTGCGGGGCAGGTTCGGCGCACAGCCCTCGTTCCGACAGCTCCTGCGCCAGGTACACCGCTCCATCGAGGAGGGCAGAGCGAACAGCGAGGTTCCCGCCAGGGCGCTGCTGGAGAAGCTCGCCGCGCCGCGCGACCCGGGCCGCACGCCGATCGTCCAGGTCCTCTTCGCGGCGACGCCCCCGAGCCCCCCGCCGTGCAATGGGCCGCTGCTGGCGCTGACCCGAACGGACCTCGCTCTGCCGTACGTCGCTCATGATCTCGTGGTGAGCGTCGAGGACGCCGCCGAAGGGGTCGTCGCGAGGCTCGATTACCGCCGCGATCTCTTCGAGCAGGCGACGGCGGTCAGGCTGCTCGAGCACTGGCAGGCGCTGCTCTGCGGCGCTGCCGAGGCCCCTGATCAGCGGATCTCGGATCTGCCTCTCCTGTCGGCCGACGCGCGGCGGCAGCTCCTCGTCGACTGGAGCAGCGGCGCGGCGACGCCCCGGCCGCGCGAGCTGGTCCACGAGCAGGTCGAGGAGCAGGCGCGCCGCGCCCCTTCCGCCGCCGCGGTGGCGTTCGAGGGCGAGCGGCTCACGTATGCCGAGCTGGATCGGCGGAGCAACCAGATCGCCCACCTCCTCAGGAAGAGCGGCGCCGGGCCTGGCGCGCTCGTCGGCATCTGCCTGAAGCGCTCGCCGGACATGATCGTGGCCGCGCTCGGCGTGCTCAAGGCGGGGGGCGGGTACGTCCCGCTCGACCCGGCCTATCCGCCGGCTCGGCTCGCGTTCATGCTGGAGGACGCGAAGGTGTCGGCGCTCCTGACCAGCGACGACCTCGTCTGCCGGGTGCCGAGCCGCGGGCTCAGCGTCGTTCGCCTCGACGCGGATCGGGCGATGCTCGATCGCGAGCCCGTGGACAAGGTGCCTCCGGCCGCTGACCAGGCGCCGGACGACCTGGCGTATGTCATCTACACGTCGGGCTCCACGGGCCGGCCGAAAGGCGTGCTCGTGGAGCACCGCGGGCTCACCAACCTGGTCGCCTGGCACAGGCGGCGGTTCACCCTGTCCAGCACGGATCGAACCACCCTCATCGCGAGCCCGGGCTTCGACGCCTCGGTCTGGGAGATGTGGCCCTCGCTCTGCTCCGGCGCCTGCCTCTACATCCCCTCCGAGCCCCTCCGCCGCTCGCCCCTGGAGCTCCAGCGGTGGCTGCTGGAACAGCACATCTCGGTCTCCTTCGTCCCCACCCCCATCGCCGAGGAGCTGCTGCGCCTCGACTGGCCCGCTCGCTGCTCCCTGCGCGCCCTGCTCACCGGCGGCGACAGGCTACGGCGCTGGCCTCACCGCGCCATCCCCTTCGAGGTCGTCAACAACTACGGCCCCACCGAGGCCACCGTCGTCACCACCTCCTGCGCCCTCCCCAGGGAAGCCCACGACGACCGCGGCCCCTCACGCGAGCCGCCCATCGGCAAACCCATCGACAACGTCCGCGTCTACGTCCTCGATCCCCGACGCCAGCCCGTCCCCATCGGCGTCCCCGGCGAGCTCTACATCGCCGGCGACGGCCTCGCCCGCGGCTACCTCCACGACCCGCAGCTCACAGAGGACCGCTTCCTCCCCGACCCCTTCTCCTCCGACCCCGGTGCGCGCATGTACCGCACCGGCGACCTCGTCCGCTGGCGGCATGACGGCGATATCGAGTTCCTCGGCAGGATCGACCACCAGGTCAAGATCCGCGGCTTCCGCCTGGAGCTCGGAGAGATCGAGGCCGCGCTCAGGCAGCACCCCGCCCTCGACGACGCCGTCGTCCTCGCGACGGACGACGCCCACGACGACAGGCGCCTCGTCGCCTACGTCGTCCCGACGAGCGGCGGCGGAGCCTCCGCGCGAGGCGTGGAGGGAGTGGAGGCGTCGCCGGCAGCGCTCCGCGCTCACCTCCAGGGCCGGCTGCCCGAGTTCATGGTGCCGTCCACCTTCGTCGCGCTCGACGCGCTGCCGATGACGGCGAACGGCAAGGTCGACCGAGCGGCGCTCCCGGCCCCCGGCCCCGCGCGGACCGCGCTGGCGCACGCCTTCGTCGCGCCTCGCTCTCCCGTCGAGCGGGCGCTCGCCGAAATCTGGCAGGAGGTGCTGCGGCAGGAGCGCGTGGGGGTGCATGACAGCTTCCTCGAGCTGGGCGGCAGCTCTGTCCATGCCGTGCGGCTGCTCTCCCGCGTGCGCAGCGCGCTCGGGGTCGAACTCGCGTTCCAGGAGCTCTTCCGCCGCCCGACCATCGCCGAGCTCGCGCCCCTCGTGAGGCAGGAGCCCGCGGCGCGCGGGGCCGAGCGCGCGATCTCGCCCGTCCCGCGCCTCGGGCCGCTGCCCCTGTCCTTCGGGCAAGAGCGGCTCTGGTTCCTCCAGCGGCTGGCGCCGGAGAGCCGGGCCTACAACTGCTTGTTCCCGTTCCGCCTGCGCGGGCGCGTCGATGTCGGAGCGCTGGACAGGAGCCTCCGCGAGCTCGCGCAGCGGCACGAGATCCTTCGGACGACCTACGCGGAGCGCGACGGGCGGCCGGTCCAGATCATCGCCCCGCAGAGCGCGTCGCAGCTCAACGTGATGGATCTCCAGCACCTCTCCCCGGAAGAGCGGGAGGTCGCGGCGCACCAGCGCATCAACGCAGAGGCGCAGACCCTCTTCGACCTCGAGCGAGGCCCCCTGCTCCGGGCTTGCCTGCTCAAGCTCGGGCCGGAGGACCACATCCTGTGGCTCCACCTCCATCACATCGCGACCGACGGCTGGTCCATCGAGCTCGCGTTCCGCGAGCTCGCCATCCTCTACGACGGCCACCGCCGGGGCGCCCCCGCGGCGCTGCCCGAGCTCGCGATCCAGTACGCCGACTTCGCCGCGTGGCAACGCGAGCAGATGAGGGACAGCGCCCGAGCAGAGCTGCTCGCCTGGTGGAAAGAGCGGCTGCTCCACGCGCCGCCCCTGCTCGAGCTGCCGAGCGATCATCCGCGGCCGGCGATCCAGAGCCTGCGCGGCGCCACCGTCTCCTTCCGGATCGACGCGCCGCTCGCGGAGCGCCTCGGGGAGCTCAGCGCCCAGCGGGGGATGACGGTGACGATGGTCCTCATGGCCGCCTTCGCCGTCCTGCTGCACCGGTACACGCAGCGCGACGACCTCTTGATCGGAATGCCGAGCGCCAACCGGGCGCGCATGGATCTCGAGGAGATCATGGGCTTCTTCGTGAACATCGTGCCCCTGCGCGTCGATCTGTCCGGCGACCCGAGCTTCGACGAGCTGCTCCAGCGGGTGCGGCAGCTGTGCCTGGAGGCCTACGAGCACGACATGCTGCCCTTCGATGTGCTCGTGCAGGAGCTGAGGCCCGAGCGCAGCCCGGGCTACAACCCGGTCGTGCAGATCGTCTTCGCCCCGCAGAGCCCGGCGGAGCGCGATCTCGCGCTCGCCGGGGTCGAGGTCCGTCCCATCGAGGCCGACGCCAAGAAGACGATCTTCGACCTCTCGCTGTACTCCTGGGAGAGCCCCGACGGCGTGACGGGGATGCTCGAGTACAGCACCGATCTCTTCGACCGAGCGACGATCGAGCGGATGGCGGAGCACCTGCTGACGGTGCTCTCCACCGCGGCCTCGGCGCCGGATCAGCCGGTGTCGTCGCTGCCGCTGCTCACGCGCGTCGAGCAGCGGAGGCTCGTGATCGAGATGAACGACACCGCGGTCGACCCTCCAGGAGACCGGTGCGTCCTCGACCTGTTCGAGGAGCAGGCGGCGCGCGCGCCGCATGCCCTGGCCGCCGTGGCCGAGCGCGGCTCGTTGACGTACGGCGAGCTCGATCGCCGAGCGAACCAGCTCGCCCACCGCCTGCGCGAGGCCGGCGTGGCGCCGGGGACGGCGGTCGCGATCCACGCAGAGCGGTCGCTCGCTCTCCTTGTCGGCATCGTCGGGATCCTCAAGGCTTCCGGGGCGTACATCCCCTTCGGCCCCGAGAGCTCGAGCGAGCGGCTGGAGCTCATGCTGAACGACTCCAGGGCGCCGGTGCTCATCACAGGGGCGCGCCTCGCCGACCGCATCCCCGCGTTCGGCGGCGTGGAGATCCGCCTCGACGCCGACGGGCGGGCGCTCACCGGGCAGCCTGATTCGGCGCCGCCGAGGAGCACAGGCCCCTCCGACCTGGCGTATGTCATCTACACGTCGGGCTCCACGGGCCGGCCGAAAGGCGTGCTCGTGGAGCACCGCGGGCTCACCAACCTGGTCGCCTGGCACAGGCGGCGGTTCGCCCTGTCCAGCACCGATCGAACCACCCTCATCGCGAGCCCGGGCTTCGACGCCTCGGTCTGGGAGATGTGGCCCTCGCTCTGCTCCGGCGCCTGCCTCTACATCCCCTCCGAGCCCCTCCGCCGCTCGCCCCTGGAGCTCCAGCAGTGGCTGCTGGAACAGCACATCTCGGTCTCCTTCGTCCCCACCCCCATCGCCGAGGAGCTGCTGCGCCTCGACTGGCCCGCTCGCTGCTCCCTGCGCGCCCTGCTCACCGGCGGCGACAGGCTACGGCGCTGGCCTCACCGCGCCATCCCCTTCGAGGTCGTCAACAACTACGGCCCCACCGAGGCCACCGTCGTCACCACCTCCTGCTCGCTCCTCCGGGGCGCCCCCGCCGACCGCGACGCCTCACGAAAGCCGCCCATCGGCCGGCCCATCGACAACGTGCGCGTCTACGTCCTCGACCCGCGCCGACAGCCCGTCCCCGTCGGCGTCCCCGGCGAGCTCTACATCGCCGGCGACGGCCTCGCCCGCGGCTACCTCCACGACCCGCAGCTCACAGAGGACCGCTTCCTCCCCGACCCCTTCTCCGACGCGCCCGGCGCCCGCATGTATCGCACCGGCGACCTCGTCCGCTGGCTGCTCGACGGCGACATCGAGTTCCTCGGCAGGATCGACCACCAGGTCAAGATCCGCGGCTTCCGCCTGGAGCTCGGCGAGATCGAGGCCACGCTCAGGCAGCACCCCGCCCTCGACGACGCCGTCGTCCTCGCGACGGACGACGCCCACGGCGACAGGCGCCTCGTCGCCTACGTGGTGCCGGGCAGCGGCGGGCAGCGCGCGGCGCACGACGCGGGCCTCCAGGCGGGCCACGTCACGGAGTGGCGCGCGCTGTACGACGATACCTACGCGAAGGACATCGCCGCCACCGATCCGGATCTCGACACGACGGGCTGGAACAGCAGCTACACGGGCGCGCCCATCGAGGCGGCGGAGATGCGCGCGTGGCGCGATTTCACGGTCGAGCGGCTCCTGTCCTTCCAGCCGAAGCGGGTCTGGGAGATCGGCTGCGGGACAGGCCTCCTGCTCCTGAAGACGGCGCCCCGCTGCGAAGCCTACCTGGGGACCGACTTCTCCGAGCAGGCCATCTCCCTGCTCCGCCCCAGGCTCGCCTCCAGGGGGTATACCCACGTGACGCTGGCGCGCCGCGAGGCCAACGACTTCAGCGACGTCGAGCCCGGGAGCTTCGACGCGATCGTCCTCAACTCGATCGTGCAGTACTTCCCCGGCGCCGACTACCTGCGATCGGTGATCGAAGGCGCCGTCCGCTCCGTCGCTCCCGGCGGGCTCGTGTTCATCGGCGACGTGCGGAGCCTCCCCCTGCTCGAGGCGTTCCACGCGTCGGTGCAGCTCCACCGTGCGGCGCCGGACACCGCGGCCGAGGAGCTGCGTGGCCGGGTGCGGCGGGCGATCTCGACCGAGGAAGAGCTCGTCGTCGCGCCCGACTACTTCCGCGCCCTGCGCGGCCAGATCCCGGGCGTGAGCCAGGTGGAGATCTGGCTCAAGCGCGGCCACGGCGCCGAGGAGATGACCCGCTACCGGTACGACGTCGTGCTGTTCGTGGGCGCGGCGGCGGAGCCGGCCGCGATCGATCGATCGATCGGCGGGCCGGCGCCGGCGGACATCGACGAGATCGAGCGCTCGCTGCGGGAGGACCGCCCCGAGGCGCTGGAGGTGCTGGGCATCCCGAACGCGCGCGTGCACGCGGACGTCGCCCTGGCAGCGGCGCTCTCGACGGCGAGCGGGACCCAGGAGGACCTCTGCGCCGCGGGCCCCGCGCGCGCCGGCGCCGCGATCCAGCCGGAGGCGCTCTGGGAGCTCGGCGGCAGGCTGGGCTACGCGGTCCGCGTCACCTGGTCGCGGACCGGAGGCCCGGAGCGCATGGACGTCCTCTTCGAGCGCGACGGGGATCCGCGGAGGCCGCGCGCCCTCCTCGGCGCGAGCATCGCCGAGGGACAGGCGCGCTCGCCGCTGATCAACGACCCGCTCCGCGCGAAGCAGGCGCGCGCGCTCCTCCCGGCCCTGCGGGCGTTCCTTGCGGCGAAGCTCCCCGAGTACATGGTCCCGGCGATCTTCGTGAAGCTCGACGCGCTGCCGCTCAACGCGAGCGGGAAGGTCGATCGGCGCGCGCTCCCCGCGCCCGAGCGCCCGACGCCGAGCGCCGAGCCCAGGACCGCCGCGCCGGCCTCGGACATCGAGGCCGTCCTGAGCGAGATCTGGCGCAAGGTGCTCGATCTCGACCGCGTGGGGCTCGATGATCGGTTCTTCGAGATCGGCGGCCACTCGCTCCTGCTCGTGCAGGTCCAGGCCGCGCTCCAGGCGCGCCTCGGCCGGAACGTGCCGATCGTGGAGCTGTTCCAGCACCCGACGATCCGCAGCCTGGCCGCTCACCTCGGGGCGGCCTCGCGGGCCGCGGAGGCAGACGAGACCGCGGCGCCGGCGCCGCCGACGCGGCCCTCGAGCCGCCGGGCCCCCGCGCCGGAGCGCAAGGCGGCGCCCGCGAACGCCGTCGCGATCGTCGGGATGTCCGGGCGCTACCCCAGGGCGCGCGACGTCGACACGCTCTGGTTCAACCTGCGCAACGGCGTCGAGGGCATCCGCTTCTTCACGCCCGAGGAGCTGGAGGCCTCGGGCGTCGATCTGGACCTGATCCGCGCGCCGAACCTCGTGCCGGCGTGCGGCGTGCTGGATGACGCGATGTGCTTCGACGCGCGGTTCTTCGGCTACAGCCCGAACGAGGCGATGCTCATGGACCCGCAGCACCGGATCTTCCTCGAGTGCGCCTGGGAGGCGATGGAGAGGGCCGGCTACGATCCGCTCTCGTGCACGCAGTCGGTCGGCGTCTTCGCCGGGAGCGAGGCCCCGCTGTACTGGCTGGAGCGCGTCGGCATGCCCAAGGCGCCGCTGAGCGCCGAGTACTACCGGATCTTCACCGGGAACGTCGCCGACGGCCTGACGACGCGGGTCGCGTACAAGCTGGGCCTCCGCGGGCCCGCCGTGACGGTGCTGACCGCGTGCTCGACGTCGCTCGTCGCGGTGCACCTGGCCTGCCAGAGCCTCGCCACGAAGGAGTGCGACATGGTCCTCGCGGGCGGCGTCGTTGTCCTGCCGCCGACGCGGCTCGGCCACGTCCACGAGGAGGGCTCGCTCGCGTCGCCGGACGGACACTGCCGGCCGTTCGACGTCGACGCGCAGGGGACCGTGGCCGGCAGCGGCGTGTCGGTGGTCGTGCTCAAGCGGCTGGAGGACGCGCTCCGCGACGGCGACCACATCCACGCCGTCATCCTCGGGTCCGCGATCACCAACGACGGCTCGCGCAAGGTCAGCTACGCCGCGCCGGGCACGGACGGACAGGCGCAGGCCATCCTCAGGGCGCACGCCGCCGCGGGGGTGGAGCCGGAGAGCATCACCTTCGTCGAGGGCCACGGGACGGGCACGAGGCTCGGCGATCCGATCGAGGTCGCCGCCCTGTCGCGCGCCTTCAGAAATGGCACTGACAAAGTCGGGTTCTGCGCGCTGGGCTCGCTGAAGAGCAACCTGGGGCACCTGGGGGCGGCCGCCGGGGTCACCGGGCTCATCAAGGCCGCGCTCTCGCTCGAGCACGAGCTGATCCCGCCCACGCTCCACTTCCGGCGCCCGAACCCCGAGCTCCACCTGGAGAGCAGCCCGTTCTTCGTCAACGCCGCGCCGCTCGCCTGGAAGCGCGGAGCGCGCCCGCGCCGCGCCGGGGTGAGCGCCTTCGGGATGGGCGGCACGAACGCCCACGTGGTCCTGGAGGAGGCGCCCGCGACGGAGCCGTCCGGCCCGTCGCGGGCTTGCCAGCTGCTGGTCCTGTCCGCGCAGACGAGCGAAGCGCTCGAGGGCATCACCGATCGGCTGGCCGGGCACCTGCGGCACGCGGCGCGCGTCTCCCTCCCCGACGTCGCCTTCACGCTCCAGCAGGGCCGGGCGCGGTTCGCGCATCGCCGGGCGATCGTCTGCCGCGATCCGGCCTCGGCGGCCGCCCGCCTGCGAGCGCGCGATCCCGCCCACGCCTTCAGCGACGTCGCCGAGGGCCGCGCGCCGAAGGTGGTGTTCCTCTTCCCCGGCGGAGGCTCCCAGCGGGTGGACATGGGGCGAGAGCTGTACGCGAGCGAGCGCGTCTTCCGGGAGAGCCTCGATCAGTGCGCCGCGCTGTTCCAGCGCGCGCTCTCCATGGATATCCGGGCGCTGCTCTTCCCGGGCCCCGAGGAGCGGGAGCGCGCGGCCGAGCAGCTGCGCGCCCCCTGCGCGAACATGGCGGCCATCTTCTCGACCGAGGTCGCGACGGCGCGGCTCCTCCTGTCGTGGGGCATCCGCCCGGCGGCGGTCAGCGGACACAGCCTGGGCGAGTACACAGCCGCCTGCGTCGCGGGCGTGCTGTCGCTCGAGGCCGCGGTGACGCTCATCGCGGCGCGCGGGCGCCTGTACGAGCAGCTGCCCAGGGACGTGGCGACGCTCGTCGTGCATCTCTCCGAGGACGCGCTGCTCGATCGGCTCGGCGACGGCCTCTCCCTGGCCGCCGTCAACGGCCCGGAGGTGTGCGTCGTCTCCGGGACGCTGCCGGCGATCGAGCGCCTCGAGCGGGAGTGCGCGCGCGAGGGCCACGAGACCCGGCGCTTGCCGATCGCCACGGCCGCGCACTCCTCGCTCGTCGGCCCGCTCGCGGACCGCTTGACCCAGGTGGCGGCCTCGCTGGAGCGACGGGCACCCCGCATCCCGATGCTCTCGAACCTCACCGGCGCGTGGATGACGGACGCCGATGCGGAGGATCCGTCCTACTGGGCTCGGCACCTCCGGGGGACCGTCCGCTTCGAGCGAGGGCTCGCAGCGCTGCTCCGCGACCCGGATCACGTCTTCGTCGAGGTCGGGCCCGGGCGGACGCTGGCGACGCTGGCGAGCCAGCACCCCGACGCCGGCGCGGGGCGGCTCATTGTCACCACGATGGCGAGCTCGGGCTCCGATCGGACGGACCTGGAGGCGTTGCTCGCCGCCGTCGGCCAGCTCTGGTGCGCCGGCGCCGACGTCGACTGGGCGGCGTTCTCCCGGGACGAGCGGCGCCGGCGCGTCCCGCTGCCGACGTACCCGTTCAAGCGCACGCCGTACATGCTCGGCGCCTCGCGCCCGGCGCCCGCGACGATGGCGGCGCCCTCGTCGGCGCTCGACAGCAGCGACGCGGCGTCGCTCCCGGCGCCTGCGACGGAGCGGGTCGCCGCGAGCTCCGAGCCGAGGGCGGGGGCGCCTGCGGATCACGCGGCGCGCGCGCTCGCGGACATCTTCAGGGAGGTGCTCGGCGTGGCCAAGGTGCGGCCGCACGACAACTTCTTCGACCTCGGCGGGGACTCCTTGAGCGCGATCGCGGTGCGGACCCTGATCAAGGAGCGGCTGAAGGTCGAGCTCCCGGTGCACGCGCTGCTGGAGCTCCGCACCGTCGCGGCGCTCGCCGAGCACATCCACGAGAGCCAGCCTTCCAGCGCCTCCGCGCCGCCCACCTACAGGAGCGCCAGCGTCGCGTCGGGGCGCGGGCGCGGCCGGCTCATCGTCCCGCTCCACGTCGGGTCGCACCGCAGGGCGCCGCTGTTCCTCGTGCAGCCCATCGGCGGCACGATCTTCATCTACCGCGAGCTGGCGCGGCAGATGGGCGCCGACCTGTCCATCTACGGGATCCGGGCGTCGGGGATGGAGCCCGACGAGCCCGTCTTCGCCGACATCCCCGCCATGGCGGCGCGGTACGTTCAAGAGCTGCGCGCCGTCCAGCCGGAGGGCCCGTACCTCCTGGGCGGCCACTCGGCCGGCGGCGTGATCGCCTACGAGATGGCGCAGCAGCTCCTGGCGGAAGGGAAGAAGGCGCAGCTCCTCCTGCTGGACACCGGATCCCTGGCGTCCGTGCGGGGCGCGTCGATCGAGAGCGCCGACGACGTGCTCCGGCAGCTGATCGGGCTCAAGGACGCGGCCCCCAAGGCGTACCAGGGCTTCGTCGCCGCGCTCCGGGAGGACGCGCCGTTCCGCGCCATCGTGCTGAGCACCTGGCGCGCCATGACGCGCTACGAGCCGCGCCCGACGGAGGCCAGCGTCCTGTTCGTGCGCGCGCGCGATCAGCTCGGCGCGAGCGAGCCCGACGACGTCGACTACTGGAGGGATCTCACCCGCGGGCGGTTCGTCATGCACCAGGTCCCGGGCAACCATTTCACCATGATGGAGCCGCCTCAGGTCGCGTCCGTGGCCCGCGTCGTCCGGGCGCACATCACGGCGCGGAGCCGCGTGCGGGCCAGGATCCCCGAGAGCACCGCGCGTTCGGGGTTGAGCCGATGGAGCTCCCGGAGAAGCGGCCCGGACAGCAGCCCCGACAGCGGACAGGCGAGGACCTGAGCCGGTCGAGCCGGCGCCGCGCTCAACGCGCGGCGCTCTTCACGAGGCCGTCGGTCCTCCCCGTCCTCTGCAGCGCGTACGCGATGCCGCTCTGGAGCGTCCCCCGCGTCACGATCTCTCTGAACTCGATCTCCAGGCCCGTGAGGGTCGTCGCGACCTCGGGGCGGATGCCGGTGAGCACCGCCTGCGCCCCGAGCATCCGGAGGGCCTTCGCCGTGGATATCAGCGTGCTCGCGACGTCGCTGTCGACGAGCTTCACGCCGGTGATGTCGATGATGACGACCTCGGCGCCGTTCGACTCGACCCCGTGCAGGGCGGTGCTGAGCGCCTGCTGGGCCCGGGCGCTGTCCATCATCCCGATCAGCGGCATGACCATGATCCGGTCGGTGATCGGGATGATGGGGGTGGACAGCTCCGCGAGCCGGTCGTTCTGCACCCGGATGATCTCTTCCTGCAAGGACAGGCGCTCCCGCTCGCTCCGCTCTCGCCCGGCGAACTCGACCCCGAGCCGCTGCTCGGCCTCCTGGAGCGCCGCCGTGCGGTGCTCCAGGTGCTCGTAGAGCAGCGCGTTCTCCACGGCCGTCCCGGCCTGCGTCAGAAGGAGCCTGACGAGCTCCTGCCGCGCCGGCTTGAAGGTGCTCGGGGCGAGCCGGTTCTCCAGGTAGATGATCCCCTTGGTCCGGCCCTGGTGGACCATGGCCAGGCACAGGATCGACCTCGGGGCGCACGCGGCGATGTACGGGTCGCCCGCGAACCGGGGCTCCTGGGTCGCGTCCGCCAGGATCACGGGCTCCTTCGTCCTCGCCACGTACTGCACGATGGAGACCGGCACGTCGGCGCTCCCCTCGAGCGGGGCGGCCAGGCCCGCCCGGAGCGAGCTCGGCTCCGCCGTGACGACCGCCTCGACGAGCAGGTGCTGTTCGCGCTCGAGGATGAGGGCGCCCTTCTGCGCGCCGGAGTTCTTGATGACGATCTCCATCAGCCGGCTCACGACGCTCTCCAGGACGACCTCGCCCGCGAGCGCCTGCGCGGCCTGGATGACCGCTTCCACGTCGAGGATGCTGGTGCTGAGCCGCGTCGTCGACGTGGTCTGCGCCCTGCCGGAGCGCGATGAGGCGACGACGCTGCGCGGCCCGAGGAGCCCTCCGTCGGCAGGCACGAGGTGGGGAGCGACCCGCGCCAGGCTCTCCACCTTGGCCGTCGCCCCCCACAAGAGGTACGCGTGGTAGGCGTCCGTCATGAAGGCCCGCGCGGACCGGAGCAGCCCCTCGGCCTCGTACAGCTTCGCCGCGATCTCGCTCGCGATCGCCTCGTCGCGCACGAACCGGCTCGCCTTCGCCGCTTCGATCGCCTTCTCGTAAAGCATCATCGCGTCCCGCGTCCTCCCCGAGAGGCGCGCCACCTCGCCCGCCACGAGGGTGCTCTTGTGGGCGTAGTTGGACGGGCTCAGCTCCGCCCAGTGGTTCAGCTTCGCCTCGAGCCTCGCGATCGCCTCCATGTGCTGCGCCCGCTCGCCGTCCGGCGCCCCGTCGCACGACGCCGCGAGCGTCAAGCAGCCGAAGAACACGATCTCCGTCGCCCAGGCGTGGGTCGTCCAGCCCACGCTCTGCCGCTCGGCCGTGGCCAGGATCGAGCGCGCGGACGCGTAGTCCCCGTGGAGGTAGCTCAGCTGAAGCTTGAAGGCGCTGTACCAGCTGGCCACGTAGCCGAGCTCCGGCCCCTCGATCGACCGCGTGAACTCGGCCTCGTCGAACGACCCACCGCTCAGGGAGTGCCCCCCTTCGGTTCGACCCGTGAGGTTCGCGACCACCTGCTTCGCGCAGACCAGGGCGTGGATCGTTGTCAGGTCGCCGATCCGCCGCACGAGCGCGAGGTTCTGCTCGATCTCGTCCGCGAGCGCGTCCAGATCGTCACCGAGGTTCAGCTTCGCCGCCGCGATG
Organism: Sorangium sp. So ce117; assembly: GCF_051524395.1. NCBI lineage: Bacteria > Pseudomonadati > Myxococcota > Polyangiales > Polyangiaceae > Sorangium > Sorangium sp. So ce117. Next base: position 488,523 of record NZ_CP150309.1, on the reverse strand, counting down.
TGCATGCAGCAATACGACGCGTAGACCAGGTCGCCGCTCGCCAGCCCGGCCTGGCGGGAACGCCCGAAGCAGTCGATCGTCTCCGAGAGATGCTCGAACAGATGGAGTGTCGCCGCGAAGTAGATCAGCAGCTTGCAGGTGAGGCGAACGTTGTTGAACTTCTCGTTGAGCGCGATCCCGAGCTTCGCGAACTCGTACCCTTCCTCGTATCGCTGAGGGTTGTCCCGGAACAGGGGCAGATCGTTCCCTAGCATGCTGCCGAACGAGACGTACCCCAGGGCGGACATGGCCGAGTTGCCGTGCTTTATCGACAGGTTGATCTGCTTGACCACCACGAGCAAGGCGAGGGTCGGATCCACGGCGTTCGCCGGCGTCGCCAGCTCGCCGAGGAGGCCCAGGATCATCTGTGTCTCCGCGCCGGAGGCCTGCGGCAGGTCGATGAGACTCGCTATTTCGCGCGTCTCCAGGCTCGCCCGCATGGCGGCGAGCTCCTCGCGCAGCATCACCTCGCGCTCCTCGGCGGTCTGCGGGAGCGCGACCCCGAGCAGCCCGAGCGCCTCCAGCGCCTGGTCTATCACCCGGTTGATCTGGCCGAGCATCAGGTAGAAGGTCATGCGCAGCACGCAGACGTTCGCGCGATCCAGCGTCGTCTTCGCGTGGGTCGAGAGGACGTCGAACAGCGGCTCGGCCGCCTCGAAGCCGCCGCTCAGGCACCTGCACTCCGCGAGCTCGGCGTGGAGCCCGAACGCGAGCTCGTACTCGCTCTTCCAGCTCTCCGCGTCGAGCAGCGATGTCCCGATCTCGAGGTAATGGACGGCGGCGTCATAGGCCGCCCCCATCTTCGCCCGCTTGCCGGCGTCGAGGTTCAGCCGCGAGAGCGCCCGCTTCTCGCGCTCGTCCGTGATCAGGGCGACGCCCCTGTTCATGTGGCCCACGATGTCGAACAGCTCGGCCTCGGACTGATCTCGCCTGCTGTCCTCCAGCATCAGCCGCCCGATCTGGAGGTGCGCAGCCTGCTTGTCCGCGTCGTCCATGAGCGCGTAGGCGGCCTGCTGCACGCGATCGTGCAAGAACCTGTAAGAGACGTTGAGCTCCTCGCCGGAGCCGTCCTCTGCGACGGCGAGCTCACCGTCCATGGCGATATCGAAGAACCTGGACTCGGCGTCCACGGGGAGGATGAAGCCCTCGCGGAGCACGCCCCAGAGCTCGCGGGCCGCCTCCAGGCGCGACCTCCTCGTCACGATCGCCAGCGTCGTCAGATCGAACTGGTGGCCGACGCACGCCGCGAGGGAGAGGATACGCTGGGCGCGCTCGGGCAGCCGGCGCATCTTGCCCACCATGAGCTCGATCACGTTCTCCGAGGCCTTCGCCTCGCGGATGCGATCGATGTCCCATGTCCACGAGAAGCCGCCGGGGTCGAACGAGAGGAGCCTCTCGGCGTGCAGGCTCTTCATGAGCTGGCTCATGAAGAACGGGTTGCCCCGGGTCTTGTCGAAGATGAGCCGCGCGAGGGGCTCCGCGCGGTGAGGATCGCAGCTCAACGTGTCGGCGACGAGCTGGTTCACGTCGGAGAAGACGAGCGGCTTGAGCGTCAGCTCGGTCACCGCCGCCGCCTTCTTGCGGAGCTCCGCGAGGACCACGGAGAACAGGTGGCTCGCGTCGACCTCGTTGTCGCGGTACGCGCCGATCATGAGCATGCAGGCGATCCGCGCCTCGGCCGCGATGCTCTGGAGGAACTTGAGCGACGCCGCGTCCGCCCACTGCAGGTCATCGAAGAAGAGGACCAGGGGGCGCTCCTGGGAGGGGAAGGCGCGGCAGAAGTTCTGGAGCGTCAGCTGGAACCGCGCCTGCGACTCGGTGGGGCCGAGCGCCGGGGCGGCCGGCTGAGGGCCGATGAGGAGCTCGAGCTCCGGTATCAGGTCGATGAGGAGCTGCCCGTTCGAGCCGACCGCCGCCGAAAGCCTGCGCTTCCACTGCCCCAGCGCCTCGGCAGACTCCGCCATGATGTTGCGGATGAGCTCCTGGTAGACGTGCGCGACGGCCGCGTACGGCGTCGTGCGGTTGAGCTGGTCGAACTTGCCGGTCGCGAAATACCCTCTCTCACGAACGACGCTCTTCTGGAGCTCGTTCACGAGGACCGACTTGCCGATCCCGGAGTAGCCGGAGACCAGGACGAACTCGCTCCCGCCCTGCCTGGTGCGGCTCCACGCGTCGGAGAGGAGCGCGACCTCGGTCTCCCGGCCGTAGAGCTTCTGAGGCGCCCGCAGCTCATCGACGTAGTCGTATCGGCCGGCGGGGAACGGCTCGATCTTCCCCTTGGACGAGAGCTGCGACGAGCACTCTTCCAGGTCGAGCTTGAGCCCGTGGGCGCTCTGGTACCTGTCGTCGGGGCTCTTGGCGAGGAGCTTCATCACGATGTCGGAGACGGCGCTCGGCACCGCGGGCGACACGGTCTGCGGCGCCGGCGGGGTCCGCGCGATGTGGCTGTGCACGAGGTCCATGAGGTCCGTCGTCCGGAAGGGGAGGACGCCCGTCACCATCTCGTACAGGGTGACGCCCAGGGAGTAGAGGTCCGTGCGACGATCGATGACGACGTTCAGCCGCCCGCTCTGCTCCGGCGACATGTAGGCCAGGGTCCCCTCGAAGGACGCGAAGCGGTTCGCTTTGTGGGCCTCCTGCGACAGGCGCGTCGCGCTGCCGAAATCCGTCAGCTTCGCCTCCAGCGTCTGCGCGTTGACGAGGATGTTGTGCGGCTTGACGTCCATGTGAGTGACGCCTCGTCGATGGATGGACTCCAGGGCGTCCGCGATCGAGATCGCGATACGGAGCGCGTCCTCGAGCTTCAGCTTGCTCGCGCCGATGATCTCGTTGAGCGGGCGCTCGCCCGCGTCCTCCATGACGAGCGCCAGGCCGCTGCCCACCTTCTCGATCCCATAGACCCTCACGACGCCAGGCAGCGCGAGGTCCCGGGCGATGGCGTACTCGTACTTGAGCTTCGCGATCTCGACCGGCAGCGGGCGCTCGCTCTTGAGCCGCTTGATCGCCACCGGGGAGCCGTCGCTCTCCCGAACTCCCCGGTAGACCGTCGTCGCCGAGGATTCGTGGATGACGCCCGTCAATGTGTAAGCAGCCCCACTTGCCATAAATACATTCTCGCGGGTTCGCGTCATCACAGCAAGGGGATCCCTGACAGCGTCGACACGCGGCGCACGCGGCGCACGCGGCAGTCGCCCAGGTGATCCACTGGGGTCGCACGTAGCAGCCCGCGGCAGGCGAGCGTCGGAGTCGCGCGCCGCCCGTCAGCCCCTCAGGCGCGCCGGCCCAGCAGGAACGCCGCCAGCGCCTCCGCCTTGGGGAGCAGCGTGCCCACCTCGATGAGCTCGTCCTTCGTGTGGAAGCCGCTCCCCCGCGGCCCCAGGCCGTCGATGGACGGGATCCCGATCTCGGCCGTCGAGCTGGCGTCGGATCCGCCGCCGAGGAGGGGCGCCTCGGCGTCGCCGAGCCCCGCCGCCCGCGCGCAGGCCGCGTACTCACGGCAGAGCGCCGCGCTCGCGTCGGTCCGGGCGAGCGGCGACCGCGCGATCTCGCCGTCGACCTGCACGGCGGTGCCGGGCACCTCGGCGGCCGCCTCGCGCGCCGCCGCGGCGAGCGCCGCCAGCATCGCCTCGCCGTCCGCGCGGCTCACGAAGCGGAGGTCGACCTGCGCCTCCGCCGCGTCGGGCACCGTGTTCCTGCCCTGCCCTCCGCTCACCTTGCCGACGTTGACGGTCACCCCTCGCCCGTAGTCGGTGAGCTGCTGCGCCCGGTCGACGAAGCGCGCGAGCGCCCAGATGGCGTTCGCGCCCTGCCGGTGCGCGTTGCCGGCGTGCGCCGCCTTGCCCGTGGCCCTCACCGTCGCGCCCCCCGTGCCCTTGCGCGCTGTGATGATCCGGTCCCCCTCGCGCCCCGCCTCGAACACGAGCGCGCACGCGGCGCCCGCGAGCTCGCGCTGCAGCAGCGGGCGCCCCTCGGGCGACCCGACCTCCTCGTCCGCCACGATCGCGAACCGCACCGGGATCGCCGGCAGCGCGCCGATCCGCTCGAGCGCCCTGAGCGCCTCGATCACCACCACGAGCCCGCCCTTCATGTCGAGCACGCCGGGCCCGCGCGCGAGCTCCCCGTCCAGGCGGAAGCCCTCGAAGACCCCCGGGGGGAACACCGTGTCGAGGTGCCCGACGAGGGCGACGTGCCCCGCCGGCGACGCCTTGGCCGCCTCGCTCTCCGCCACCCAGTGCGCCGCGTAGCGCGCGCTCGCGAACCGCCGCACGCACAGGCCGGGGATCGTCGAGAGCTCGTTGGCAAGGACCTCGCCCACGGCGTCGCCGCCGCGCGGGTTGTCCGTGAACGAGTTGAGGTTCACCAGCCGCTCGAGGAGCGCGAGCATGGGCTCCGCGCGGCTGGACAGCGCCTGTCGGAGGGCCTGGATCACCGCGCCAGCATGCCACGGAAGCCACGGAGGGCCGAGCGCCGCCCCGCCCGAGGTCGCCGGCGCCCGCTCGCGCTGCCACCACGCTGCCACCACCCTGCGCGCCGGCGACCTCTGCCCTGGCCGCAGCAGAAGTGGTACGTGTGCCCTTCATGAAATGTCCCAGAGCAGCGCGGAGGCACCCGTGACCACGGCGACGGGCCCGCTCGTCATCAAGCTCGGCGGCGAGGTCGTGGGCGGCCCTGCCCTCGCCATCCTCTCCAGCGACCTCGCGGCGCTCACCCGCGCGGGCGCGCGCGCGATCGTCGTCCACGGCGGCGGCGCGCAGGCCACCCGGCTGCAGGAGCGCCTCGGCATCCCTGTCCGGCAGGTCGCCGGTCAGCGCGTCACCGACGCGGACACGCTCGACGTCATGAAGATGGTCGTCGCCGGCAAGCTCAACGTCGACCTCTGCGCCGCGCTCGTCGCCGCGGGCGCGAGGCCGGTGGGGCTCCACGGCGCGAGCGGGCCCGCCCTCTCGGCGGTCAAGCGGCCGCCGCAGGTCTACGCCGGCGCCGGGCCCGAGCCGGTGGACCTCGGCCTCGTCGGCGACATCACGGGCGTCGATCGCGGGCTGCTCGAGCTGCTCGGGAGCGGCGGTTACCTGCCCGTCCTCGCCTGCCTGGGGGCCGGCGCGGACGGGCAGGCGTACAACATCAACGCCGACACGGTCGCCAACCGGGTCGCCATCGAGCTCGGCGCGGCGGGGCTCTTCCTCGTCAGCGACGTGCCGGGCGTGCTGCGCGACGTCTCCGATCCCGCCTCGCGCATCCCGAGCCTCACGGTCGCCGAGGGGCGCGCCCTCATCGCGAGCGGCGCCGTCACGCGCGGGATGATCCCGAAGCTCGAGGAGTCGTTCGCCGCGCTCGCCGAAGGGGTCCGCCGCATCCACATCCTGGGGCGGCTCAAGCCGGGCGATCTCGCGCGCGAGGCGAGCGAGCCCGGCTCGATCGGCACCGTGCTCGTCCCCTGAGCTGCCCGGCCCACCTCGCCCGAGCCGGCGGCGCGCCGTATGCTCCCCGCCTCACCGCCGTATGTTACCCGCCTCATCGATGACGGATGCCGCCCGAGCAGCGCGCGCGTTCGTCGACGCGCACCGCGAGCAGCTCGCCATCGGCGTGGGCGTGTGCATCGCCAGCTTCATCGCGGGCATGGCGCTCGTCACTGTCGTGCTCGTCCGGCTGCCCGAGGACTACCTGGAGAGGGAGGAGGAGGCTCCCTTCCTGGAAGGACGCCCGACCTGGGTGCGCATGGCGGCGCGCGTCGGAAAGAACCTGCTCGGCGTGATGGCCGTCGCGCTCGGGATCCTGCTGTCGCTGCCCGGCGTCCCCGGTCCGGGCGCGCTGGTGATCCTGATCGGCGTGATGCTCCTCGACATCCCCGGCAAGCGGCGCCTGGAGCGGCGGCTCCTCGGGGCGCCGCGGGTGCGCGCCGTCGCCGACCGTGTGCGCGCCCGCTTCGGCCGCCCTCCGCTGCGCGTTCAGGCTGGCGCCCGCGGCTCTTCACCCGGCTCACCCGGCGCGCCCTGAGCGCCGCGGGCGCCCTGCGCAAGCGCCGCCGGCCCTGCCTTCGGGGCCGCGGCGCGCCGCCGGAGGTGCCACCCGAAGAGCGCCGCAGCGAGCGCGAGCGAGAGCCCCGCCGAGATCCACTCGCGCGGCGCGAGCAGGATGCAGCCGGCCACGAAGGCGCAGCTCGCGAGCGCGAGGCGCTCTTCAGCATCGGGCGCGTCGGGCGCGTTGGACATGGGGCGCACGTCGCCCTCCTCGTTACCGTCCCGCGCCGCGCGCATCAAGCGCGCCGTGCGGTCGCGATCCTGCCCACAGGGCGTGACCCGGCGCGCTCGCACGTCGCGCCCCTGGTCGCCTCGTGCGGCGCCAGCGCGGTTGCGGTAGGTAGGGGATGGGAACGGCGAGCGCTCCGCTCGCGCAGCATCGATCTCGACGCCTTATGAACGCAAAAGACGATCGCGACGAGGGTGGGCCCGAGGGCGCGCTCCGGAACGAGGACCCCGGCGAGAGCCGCGAAGCAGGCCCGGAGGCCGCCGCCGCGAGGGGCGCGGGCGACGGCGCGCGCGCGGGCGACGGCGCAGCGCGCGCGCCGCAGCGCGACGGGGCCGCCGAGGACGATGGCGCCGCGGAGGGCGAGCACGACGAGGAAGACGGCGCGGAGCCGGAGCCGCCTCCGCGGCCGCGCGGGCCCTCGATGTGGGACATCCTCCGGGACAGCTTCTTCACGTTCGACCGGCGGACGCTCGGCTTCACGCGCATCCTGCTCGGCTTCTTCCTGATCGGCGACCTGTTCCGCCGCAGCTGGGCGTGGTCCGACATGTTCGCGGACATCGGCGTCCTGCCGAACCACGTGAACCTCTGGCGCCCGCAGGGCGGCGGGAACTTCTCGCTCGTCAACGCCTTCTCCACGCCGGGCGAGCTCTGGGTCCTCTGGGCCGTGATCTTCGCCACCTACGTCTGCCTGCTCATCGGCTGGAAGACGAAGCTCATGCAGGTGCTCTCGCTCGTGTTCGTCACGAGCATGAACGGGCGCGTCCTGCTCATCGAGAACGGCGGCTACGTCGTCCACAACCTGCTGCTGCTCTGGACGTGCTTCCTGCCGCTGGGCGATCGCTTCTCGGTCGACGCGCTCCTCGCGTCGCTGAAGCGGAGCCGCGAGCGGACCGCGGACGATCTGAACGACCGCTCGACGCTCGACGACCCCCGGAAGCCGGACGCCTTTGTGACCGTCCTCGGGCCCGTCCTGCTGATCCAGCTCTCGGCGATCTACTTCTTCAACGTTGTGCACAAGACCGGCCCCGCCTGGAAGAACGGGACCGCTGTCCACTTCGTTCTCTACGTCGACCGGATGGTGACGCCGATCGTGGCGGACATCCGCGACTACGCGCCGAACTTCCTCATCCTGTTCATGACGAGGATGGTGATCTCGTTCGAGGCGGCCATCCCGGTGTGCCTGCTGTCGCCGCTCGGCCGGGTGTGGGCGCGGCGGCTCACGCTCGTGATGATGAACCTGCTCCACGTCGGGTTCGGCATGACGTTCGTGCTGGGCCCGTTCGCGTGGGCGCTCTGCGTGTTCTCCACGCTCCTCATCAGCCGCGAGGACTGGGAGATCGCCGCGCGCACGATGCGGCGCGTGCATCGGGCCCGCGTTGTGCTGTTCGACCCGCGCTCGCCGGGCGCCGTGCTCGCATGCCGCGTGCTGAAGCGGATGGACCGGTTCGGCCTGCTCACCTTCGAGGCGTCGAGCTCCGCGCCCCACGGGCTCGCGGCGCGGCGTCCGGGCGGCGAGGCGGCCGAGGGGGCGGCGGCGCTCGCCGACATCATCGCGGCGATCCCGCTCGGCCCCGCCGTGGCGTGGGCGCTCCGCCTGCCGCTCGTGCGCGACGCGGCGACCGCGGCGATGGCGGCGGCGCACCGCCGCAGCCTGGGCCGGGCGCTCGGCGCGCGGATCCCGGAGCGCTCCGAGATCGCGCCCCCGCCGGCGCCGCTCCGGCTGGCGGGCCGGAAGGTGCTCGCGACGTTTCGCGAGCTCGCCGTGCTCGTGATGTTCGTCGGCGCGGTCAACCAGGCGGCTGTCGAGCTCTGGGTCATCAAGAACCGCTGGAAGGTGCCTCACCCCGAGCCGACGCGTGTCCTCTCGCAGAAGCTCCGGTTCCTCCAGGGCTGGTTCATGTTCTCGCCGAACCCCGTGATGGACGACGGGACGATCGTCGTCGACGCCATCACGGTCGACGGCCGCCACATCAACCCCTTCACCGGCGAGCCGCCGAACTTCGACCTCCTGCACACGAAGAGCTTCGCGTACACCCAGATCTGGTGCGACTACTTCGCCCGCATCAAGCTGCCGGCGAACACCTCGTACCGGGACGCGATGAAGGAGTACATCTACCGCTACCCCGAGCGCACGGGCCGGCCCGAGGACGCGATCGTCTCCGGGGAGGTGTACTGGGTGAAGGACTGGAACCCGAAGTGGGGCAGCACGGAGAGCTACGGGGAGGAGCGCGAGAAGCTCTTCATCTTCCAGAACCCGAAGGCCCAGGCGCGCGCGCAGGCGGAGCCTCCGCCGGCGCCCGGCGCGCCCGGCGCGCCCGCAGACCCGCCGAGCCCTGCCAACTGATCAGCGCTTCATGCACAGGCTCTTCCCCGGCGCCGCGCCCGCGGCAGGCGCCCGGGGAAGGGAAATCCCTTGCGCCGTTGCGCCCCGAATACCGCGTTGCCCTGCTTCCTCGCCGCGGAGGAGTGGCGCCGAGCGCGGGGACACCGCTCAGGGGCAGCTCGACGCCGTGTAGAGCCCGTCGGCATCGAAGGCTCCGGCGTCGAGCAGGGTATGGGACCCGTACACCCTGCACGAGACCCCGCTCGCGTCGATGCTCAGGATCTCGATCGTGCCGCCGTCGAACACGCCGCTGACGAGCTCAGTCGCCGAGCAGTCCGTGCTCCACGAGTGGATGAAGGACGCGGCGATGGCCGGATCCGTGAGATCGAGGATGCCGGGCTTCTGGTAGGCCGGCGGGAGGCTCAACGTCACGCGCGTGGCGCCGGTGCACGCGATGGACGACCAGGGATCCGCGCAGCTCTCGGCCCCGCTCCCGAGGAACAGATGGAGCGCGTCGGGATCCGGGGTCGGCCCGCCAGGCGGCGCGGCCAGCGCGGCGCCAGGGATCGCGCGCCCCGGTGAGGGCGGGATCGACGGCGGCGGAGCGCCGCAATAGGTCGCCGTGTAGTCGCCGCCGAGGTCCAGATCGGGCTTGTACGGTACGCCGTTGAACTCGATCCGCCACGGCGGCGTCCGCCACTCGAGCTTCACCGAGACGGAGCTCGCGTCGCTGCTCACGATCTCGAGCGTCTTGTCCTCCTCCCCTCCCAGGGCCCCCCACGTCCCGTCGCCGAGGGCGGACCCTCCGCCGTGCGAGGGGTGCCAGACGGCCAGGTACGTCGTGATGCGAAAGTCTCTGAGGTCGATGAGCCCGGGCCGATTGAGCTCTGGCGGGATGAAGAGCGCGCTCTGCCAGAAGGCGTACGTGGCCGAAATGGTGGCCAGCGGGCTCGGCCCCCGCCCGATCAGCGGCAGGCTGCAGTCCTGCACGGAATCACTGAAAAAGAGCGCGAGTGTGTCGGGGTGCGGCGGGTGAGTGAGCTGCATCCCGTTCATCAGCACCTCCCTGTTGAACGGGTCCGACAACAGGTCACCGAACCGCACGGCGATGGCGCTGCGCGAAAGCGGCCCCTCCTCCGGCTCCTCCTCCGTCGAGGTGAGCCCCATCGGGACGCACCCGCCGTTCACGATCGTCACCGCGGCCGCGAGGGCCGTCATCCATCGCTTCATTCGATCACCTCCAAGGTGAGCTCCTCGAGTGAAGACCACGGGGGTGTCGGCCACGGCTCATCGAAACCAACCGAGATCGACGCCGGCCGAGGGGAGCACGATCGGCCTGCCCCCCGGTCCCGGCCTCGCTGGCGGCGCGCACGGGCGGCGTGGAGGAGGCGATCGCGACGAGCGCCGAGCAGGCGACCGATCGCTCCGTGAACGACCCGGGCGATCTCGTCGTCCCCGAACGCGACAGCGCGGCTCAGGATGCAGGCAAGCTCGGCGACCACGGCGGCCCGAGGCGGCGGGTTGCCCCCGTCGCGGGCTCTCCACGCCGCCCGTGCGCGCCGCCGGTTGGGCCCCGAACAACGGACGGGCGGCGGAGAGAAAACCGCGATCCATGCTTGACAGCGGCGCCCCGGCGAGTAGAGTCCGCGCTCTCGAAAGCGAGGGCCTGTAGCTCAGTTGGGAGAGCGCTAGAATCGCACTCTAGAGGTCGCAGGTTCGATCCCTGTCAGGTCCACCCTCGAAGCAGCTCAATCCTCTTTCTTAGCTGTTCTTCTTCATTTCACGCCATCACCACGCTCTCGAAAGCGTGCGACCGCATGAGAGGCGGTCTGCTGAGGGCGTTCGAGCTCACGCAGGAGCGTGGCCAGCATCTGGATCGGGCGCGAGGTGATCGCGCGCTGAGGTGCTCCTGCCTGCATGCGGCTGTTCGCAGCGCGCTGCGCTGAGCGCCCGCTGCAGGGAGTTCCTCGACGTCGCCCTGTGCCTCGCTGCGCTGAGCGCCCGCGCCGCTGCGGCTGGCGCTCACCCCGCCGCGTGCGTCATGCCGACATTGCGGTGCATGGGTGGAGCGCCCACCGGGGCCGCACGCGGCGCGATCCCGATGAGCACATCGGCGCGCGGCGACCACGCAGCCGATGTGCTCACGCGCCCGGCGCCTCCGCGCTGTCCAGCGCTCGGCTCGCCGAGACGGCGCAGAGGCTCGGATCGCTCACTCGTCGATCGGCTCGAAATCGGCCTTGGTCGCGCCGCACTCCGGGCACATCCAGGAGTCGGGCAGGTCCTCGAACGAGGTCCCCGGCGCAATGCCGGTGTCGGGGTCACCGACCGCCGGGTCATAGACGAAGCCGCAGACCAGACACCGATATTTCTTCATCCGTGGTTCTCCTCAGGAGCTCGACGAGAGGCGCCTGACGCTACCACGAGGGCGGACACGGCCGCAGATGAACCTTCTGGTCCGCAGCTCTCGCCGCGGCGCCCAGGTCCTGCGCCTCGGCGACCGTGGCCGCCAGGACGCGCGCCTCAGGGCGGCGCCGGAGCGTCGCGCACCGCGAGCTGCTTCTTCCGCAGCACGCGCGCGATCGGCCAGTAGGCGAGCCGGAGCAGCCACCGCGGGCAGATGACGCCGAGATGGATGACGAGCCACGCCACCGCGCCGGGCACCACGAGCGCGCGGTCGCGGTCCACCGCGCGGACCAGCGCGCGCGCGCAGCGCTCCGGGGAGATCGACAGGAGCGCGGGAGGCTCGAGGCCCGTGAAGTTGCCGGCCACCTCGTTGAACTCGGTCCGCACGGGCCCCGGACAGACCTGCGTCACCCGCACGCCGGTGCCGGCGAGGTCGAGGCGGAGCGCTTCGGTAAAGCTCGTGACGAAGTGCTTCGTGCCGACGTACGACGCCATCCCGGGCCCGAACGTCAGCCCGAAGCCGGAGCTCACGTTCGCGATCGCGCCGCGCCCGCGCGACACCATCGGGCCGACGAGCCGGTGGGTGAGGTACGCGAGGCTCGTCACGTTCAGCGCGATCATCTGCTCGGTGCGCGACCACGCGGAGAGATCGAACACGCCGATGTCGCCGAAGCCGGCGTTGTTGACGAGGACGTCGACCCCCCCGACCTCGGCCTCGACGGCGAGCAGCATCGCGTCGACCGCCGCCCGATCGGTGACATCGCAGCCGAAGGCGAGCACGGCGAGCGCCGGGCGCGCCGCGGCGAGCTCGGCGCGCAGCGCCTCCAGGCGGTCCTTGCGGCGCGCGACCAGCACGAGCGCCCGGGCGCGCTGGGCGATCTCGTGCGCCAGCGCGCGGCCGATGCCCGACGACGCGCCGGTGATGAGCACGACCCCGCTGTCGATCGGCGATTGCACGGCCGAAAGGGTTGCCCGGCGCCCCCCGGGCGCGCAAGGGCCCCCTCGCCGGTCGGCCTCGCATCGTCCACGCTCCCGCGCTCCCGCGCTTCCACCCTCCGGCGTTTCCGCGCTTCCACGCTTCCGCCCTCCGGCGTTTCCGCGCTTCCACGCTTCCGCCCTCCGGCGTTTCCGCGCCTCCACGCTTCCGCCCTACCGCAGCTCGCCCGCTACACCCCGCGGGCCGCGCGAGCGCGCCGCGCAACACCTCGGAGAAATCGGGCGAAACGGAGAAGCGCACCTCGGAGGAGATAGGCGCGCAGGAGGCACCTCGACATCCATCGCGCTACCTTCGAGACCACGAGTCGCAACCGGCCGGTAACACGCATCACCCCGGGGCACCCCCACGACCGCCGCCAGCACCGCGCCTTGGCCGGCGAGCGCGGCGACGGTGCGGCCGCGGCGCGCGTTGACGTCCACGGCGGCTCTCTCATACCGTGGACGGCGTCCTCACGAGCCAGGAGACCTCATGCGTTGGCCCTCATCTCTCATCAGTGTGCTCTTCATCGCCGCCGGGCTGGGCGCCTGCGAACGATCCGCGGAGTACGAGCACAAGGCCGCCCCGGCCTCGAACACGGCGAAGCCCGCCGCGACCGCCGCGGCGACAAGCGACGTGAAGCCGCTCGTCTTCGATCCGAAGGACGTCAAGTCCTTCAAGGTCCTGCCCGCAAAATTCGAGACTGACAAGAACACGATCACCGATGACAAGGTGACCCTTGGAAGGATGCTGTGGTACGAGACGCGCCTCTCGAAGAACCACGATATCTCCTGCAACTCGTGTCATGGCCTCTCGAGCTACGGCGTCGACAACAAGCAGTTCTCCTCCGGGCACAAGGGCCAGCTCGGCGGCCGCAACTCGCCCTCTGCGTACAACGCGGGCCCCCACGTCGCCCAGTTCTGGGACGGCCGCGCGGCCACGCTCGAGGACCAGGCCAAAGGGCCTATCCTGAACCCCGTCGAGATGGCCATGCCGGACGAGAAGCGGGTCATCACGACGCTCAAGTCGATCCCCGACTACGTGAAGCTCTTCAAGACGGCCTTCCCCGACGACAAGGAGCCGATCACCTACGACAACATGGCCAAGGCGATCGGCGCGTTCGAGCGCGGCCTGGTCACGCCGTCGCGCTTCGACAAGTTCCTGGGCGGCGACGACAAGGCCCTTAGCGCCGAGGAGAAGGCCGGGTTCCACAAGTTCATCTCGCTCGGGTGCCCGACCTGCCACACGGGCGTCGCCGTCGGCGGCTCGACGTTCCAGAAGCTCGGCCTCGTGAAGGAGTTCCCCGGCCTCAAGGACAACGGGCGCTTCGACCACACGAAGGATGAGAAGGACAAGTTCTTCTTCCGCGTCCCGAGCCTCAGGAACGTCGAGAAGACCTTCCCGTACTTCCACGACGGCTCGATCGCGACGCTCGACGAGACGGTGACCAAGATGGCGTGGCACCAGCTCGGCGTGGAGGCCAAGCCCGAAGAGGTGAAGGCGATCGTCGCGTTCCTCAAGTCGCTCACCGGCGATCTCCCGACCGACTACATCAAGCAGCCCGAGCTGCCCAAGAGCGGACCGACCACGCCCAAGGCCGACCCGACGTGAGCGGATCACGCGGATCACGCTGATCACCGGATTGCGCCGGGAGGGCGGATCGGCTCTGCTCCGCCCTCTCGGATGAGCACGAGCTCCAGCGACGACGGACGATCCGCGCCCGCTCCAGAGGACGGAGCGGGCGCGTCCGCGGAAGGGGCTCGCGACGCGAGCGAGGGGCGCACCGCCAGGGCGCTCGTCTTCGTGCGCGAGCGCTTCGACGGCGCGTGCCTCGCCTTCCCCGTCGCGGCGCCGGACGTCGCGAGCTTCGGCCGCGACGAGGACGTCCTCGTCGAGCAGCAGCTCTTCCTGCGCGAGCACGCCGCGCGCGCCCGGCCCGAGGCGGTCTCCCGGCTCTCGTTCCCGCAAGGGACAGGGCTCCTCTCCGTGAGCGTCCCCGTCCCGCGCGACGACTTGCCGCGCAAGCTGCGGAACGAGGTGCCGGTGAGCTTCCCCTGCGTCGTCGTGCCGGCCGGCGAGCTCTACACGCGCGGGCCGACGGAGACGCCGGCGGCGGAGCGCGGCGAGAGCGACGCGTGGGTGCTCGTGCCGAGCCTCGGGCACGCGTTCTACGTGGAGGCGGGCGAGCCGATCGAGGCGGCGATCCGGCACGAGGTGCGCCGGCTGCTCGCGTCGCAGGTCCTGTCGACGTGGGAGCACCTGGGGCTCCTGCCCGGGAGCGCGCACCGCCTGGAGGTGCTCCACGCGCCGCTGCCCGAGGCCGATCGCGCGGGCGGGCACGGGCCGCGCGGCGCGTCGCTCGTGGAGCGCGCGCGGCGGAAGAAGGCCGTGGAGACGCTCGTCGCGGTGGCGACGCCGCTCCACGTGGCGGCGCAGCGGAGCCCGCTCGCGACGCCGCCGCTCGCCTGCCGCGACGCGGAGCTCGCGCGCCTCGCCGCGCTGCTCGACGGCGAGGAGCGCCTCGGCGTGCTGCTCGTGGGCCCGGAGCACGCCGGGAAGACAGCGCTCGCGCTGGCGTATGTCGCCCGCCAGACGCGGCTCGTCTACGCGACGTCGGGCGCGCAGCTCATCGCGGGCATGAGCGGGCTCGGGCAGTGGCAGGAGCGCATCCACGGCGTGATGGAGGCCGCCGCCGCGCTCGACGCGGTGCTCTACTTCGAGAACCTCGACGATCTCCTGGCCGAGCGCGTCGACGGGGGACACGTGGACCTGGCCGGCGCGATGCGGCCCTACCTCGACGAGGGGCGGGTGCGCGTCCTGTGCGAGCTCCGGGACGATCGGCTCGACGCGCTCGAGGGGCGGCACTGGGCGTTCTTCGCGGGCCTGAGCCGCATCCGGATCGATCCGCTCTCGGCCGCCGACACCCGGAAGGCGCTCGCCGCGCGCGCCGAGCGCGACGGCCGCGTCGAGCCGCACCGCCCCGCGGTCGCGGGCGACGCGCTGACGGCGCTCGTCGATCTCGCGGAGCGCTACCTCCCCTACAGCGCCTTCCCGGGCAAGGCGGTCCGCCTCTACGAGGACCTGCGCGCCGTGCACGAGCGGGAGCGGACCGCGCAGGGGGAGCCGGTCACGCTCGGGCGGAGCGATCTCCACGAGCTGTTCTCGATGCGCACCGGGATGCCGGCGTTCCTGCTGCGCGACGATCTCCCGCTCCGCGTCGACCGCGCGGCGCGCGACCTCGGCGCGAGCGTTGTCGGGCAGGAGCGCGCGGTGCGCGCGCTCGCCGAGACGATCGCCGTTGTGAAGGCGGGGCTCTCGCCGCCGGACAAGCCGCTCGCGGCGTTCCTCTTCGTGGGGCCGACGGGCGTCGGCAAGACCGAGCTCGCCCGCGCGCTCGCCGGGCTGCTCTTCGGCTCGCCCGATCGGCTCTCGCGGTTCGACATGAGCGAGTTCTCGAGCGAGGGCGCGGCCGATCGCCTGATCCGCGGGACCGACGGCGCGGGCGGGCTGCTCACGCAGCGCGTGCGGGAGCAGCCGTTCTGCGTGCTCCTGCTCGACGAGATCGAGAAGGCCCACCGGGCCGTGTTCGACCTCCTGCTGCAGGTGCTCGGCGAGGGGCGCCTGTCCGACGCGCGCGGCAGGACGGCGTACTTCCACAACGCGATCGTGATCATGACGTCGAACCTCGGCGCGGCGGAGCGGCGCGCGCGGGCGGGGTTCGCCGGCGAGCGAGGCGCCGAGGCCCCGGAGGAGCAGGCCGCGCTGGACGAGGCGCACTACCAGCGCGTCGTCGCGGGCGCGTTCCGGCAGGAGTTCGTGAACCGCATCGATCGCGTGGTGCCGTTCCGGGCGCTGACCCGGGCGGAGCTCGCCGAGGTCGCGCGCCTCACGGCGCAGCGCCTCGCCCAGCGCCGCGGGCTGTCCGAGGCGGGCGTCGCGCTCGAGGTGTCGGAGCGGGCGCTCGCGCGGCTCGCCGAGGACGGCCACGCGCCGGCGTACGGGGCGCGGGCGCTGCGGCGCCACGTCGAGGAGCACCTCGCGGCGCCGCTCGCGCGGCTGCTGGCGAAGCTCGGCGGCGACGCGCGGGATCTCACGGTGTGGGTGACCGAGGCGGGCGAGCCTGAAGCGGCGGCGCCCGCCGACGGCGCCGTCGTCGCCCGCGCCGAGACGCCCGCGCTCCGCCTCACGGCGCGGCGGCGGCGCGCGGCGAAGGCCGCGCAGCAGGCGTTCGGCGTCGAGCAGGTCGGCGAGCTCCGGCGTGAGGTGGACCGGTGGATGAACCTCGGGCCGCTCGAGCAGCTCAAGGAGCAGCTCGACTTCCTGCTGACGCAGCTGAGCCTCGCGAGCGGGCCGTCGCGCGATCGGCGCAAGGAGATCGACGCCGCGGCGCTGCAGGCCGAGCACCACCGGCTGAGCGAGCTCTGGGGACAGCTCGAGCGCGCGCAGGAGGAGATGCACGGCGTCGAGGAGCTCGCCCTGATGGCGCTGCTCGAAAGCGAGGAGGTGCGCGGGCTCGCGGGCGAGGCGCGCGCGGCGTGGGAGGGCGTGCGCAAGGTGCTGCCCCGCGCGCTCGTCGCGACCGAGTCGCGGCGCGACGCGATCACGCTGATCCTGGAGGAGCTCGACGCGGGGGCGTTCGAGCGGTGGCTCGCGCCGCTCCTCAAGGAGCTCCCGCGGCGCGGGTGGGGCGCGACGCTGCACATCGACGGCGACCGGGCCGGGCCGGGCGACGGCGCGTGGCCCGCGAGCCGGCGGTGGGGCCCGCCGCGCGCTGCGGGCGACGTGCTGGACGCGCTCGACAAGCCGAAGCGCGGGTTCCGGAGCGTGCTCCTCCGCTGCACCGGCGCGTACGCGGGGGCGTTCCTCTCGCTGGAGCGGGGGCTCCACCGGGTGGTCGCGCGCAAGCGGGACGCGGGCGAGGCGCCTGGCGATGATCGGCTGCACGTGTTCGTGCACTTCGTCGCGCACGCGGCGGACATCGCCGAGGACCAGTGGGAGCACAGGTCGCTCGCCCCGCCGCCCGCAGGCTCGGCCGCGGCGCGGCGGCGCGGGGCGGCCGCGCGCGAGCTCGACGAGGTCGAGGGCGCGGCGCTGATCGCGGGGCGCAGGGCGCGGATCGCGATGGATCCGGCCTGGTACTGGGAGCGGCTCGACGAGGTCGCGCTGACGCACCTGCTCCTGTTCGAGGAGGAGGGGAGCGGGCTGGATCGGAGCGAGTACTTCAGCGCAGGCGGGGACGGCCCGGCGCTGGATGATTTGCACGACGCCTGACCTGGCAGAGCCACTACCCTGAGGCCGTGCACTTCACGATCCCGCTCTTCGAACGGCGGACCACGAACGTCGAGTGCGTGACGCTCGGCCTCGGCCCGAGCACGCGCTCGCGGGAGGGGCGGCACGCGGAGCGCGTCCGGCGCCTGCTCACCGAGGAGCTCAGGGCCGTCTTCGAGAAGGCGCGCGCGGCCGAGATCGCGCGCTTCGAGTTCCCTCGCGGCATCCGGCTCGAGAAGGTGCGCCTCGAGCTCGCGCTCTCCGGCGCCGCCGAGCGGCGCAAGGTGAGCGGGCTCTGCCCCGTCGTGCTCGAGCCGCGCTGGGCCTCGGAGCACGAGCGCGTCGTCTTCGCCTACCACCCCGCCCGCCAGGGCGAGGCCGCGCCGATCCGCGAGGATCTCCCGCTGGACGAGCAGCTCCGCGCGCTGTTCCAGGTCGCGTGGGCCGCGCTCGACGACGACGAGATCGCGCGGCTCTGGAGCCGGGGCAAGGAGCGCATCACGGCGCTGTCGTTCTCGTGCGCCCCGCGCTCGGCGCTCGCGGACCTGCCGGAGCGACCGGGCGACGACGACACCGGCGCCGATCCGGCGTTCCGCTGGAAGAAGCGCCGGGGCCTCAAGGTCCTGCCGAGCCTCGGCGTGAGCCTCACGCAGCGCGCGGCCCAGGGCAACCTCGACGCGGGCGTGCCGCGATCGCCGCAGCGCGAGCAGCTCGCGCTGCTGCTCGGCGCGGGCAGGGCGCAGCCCGTCGTCGTCGTCGGCCCGCCGGGGTGCGGCAAGACGACCTTGATCCACCGGGCGGTGCTCGACCTCCTCGCGGCCGACGGGTACGGCGCGCACAAGAACCTCGACCGCGTCCGCGACGTCGTCGCCGTGAGCGGCCGCAGGCTCATCGCCGGGATGAGCCACCTCGGCGACTGGGAGAAGCGGTGCGTCGAGCTCGTCGAGGACGCGCGCAGCCGCGGCGCGATCCTCGTCATCGACGACCTCCACCACTTCGGCCGGATCGGCAGATCGCGCGAGAGCGAGCGCTCGCTCGCCGACTTCTTCCGCGGCCCCCTCTCCCGCCGCGAGATCGTGATGGTCGGCGAGTGCTCCCCCGAGGCGTTCCGCCTCCTCGAGCAGGAGTCCCCGTCATTCGCGGCCCTGTTCACGCCGCTCTTCCTCCCCGAGGCGACGCCCTCCGAGACGTTCCGCCTCATGGTGCGGGAGGTCCGCGCGCTCGAGCAGCGCCACGCCGCCCGCGTGAGCCCGTACGTGCTGCGGACGATCCTCGACCTCGGCGGATCGCTCCTCTCGGCGCAGGCGCTGCCGGGCAAGGCCGTCGACCTCCTGCGCGAGGTCGTCCGCGCGGGCGTGACGCCCTCGCCCTCCGGGGAGCCGGGGCCGGCGCGCGGCCACGCGCCGCGGCCGGTCGGCTCGCAGGACGTGCTGCGGCTCCTGTCGCAGAAGACTGGCGTACCGCGGCTCCTCCTCGGTGGCGACGAGCCGCTCGACGCCGGCGCGCTGGAGGAAGAGCTGGGCCGGCGGGTGATCGGCCAGCCGGAGGCCGTGCGCGCGGCGGCGGACCTCGTGGCGCGCATCAAGGCGGGCCTCGTGGACCCGCGGCGCCCGTACGGCGTGTACCTCTTCACCGGGCCGACGGGGACGGGCAAGACCGAGCTCGCCAGGTGCATGGCGGAGCTCATCTACGGCAGCGCGTCGCGCCTGCTCCGCTTCGACATGAGCGAGCAGAGCGGCCCGGACGCGCCGGCGCGGCTCGTCGGCGATCGCTACGCGCCCGACGGGCTCCTGACGCAGCGGGTGCGGGAGCAGCCGTTCTCGCTTGTGCTGCTCGACGAGATCGAGAAGGCGCACCCGTCGGTGCACGGCCTCTTGCTCCAGCTCTTCGAGGACGGGCGGCTCACGGACGCGGCGGCGAGGCCCGCGCACTTCCACCACGCGGTCGTGGTGATGACGTCCAACCTGGGCGCGCGGTCGCGGGCGCTCGTCGGCTTCGGCGGCGCGGGGCTCTCGGAGGCGCGGGCGCTCGCGATCGCGGAGGAGTCGGCCCAGGAGGTCGCGCGGGCGGTGCGCGACTTCTTCCCGCCAGAGCTGTTCAACCGGATCGATCGCGTCGTGCCGTTCCGCCCGCTGACGCCCGAGGTGGCGGTGCGGGTGGCCGAGAAGGAGCTCGACCGGCTGCTCGGCCGGCGCGGGCTCGCCGAGCGGAGCGTCTTCGTGCGCCGGGGCGCCGGCGTGGCCGAGCGGATCGCGCGCGAGGCGTTCGTGGCCGAGGACGGCGCCCGCTCGGTGAAGCGGTTCATCGAGGACGAGATCGGATCGCTGCTGAGCGACGCGCTCACCCGCGGCGCGCCCGCCGCGATGCAGGTGATCCGCATCTTCACGACCGCGCGCGGCGACGGCGCCGCCGCGGCGGGCGAGGGCGCCGCGTCCCGCGGGTCGCCCGAGTCGCCCGCGTCACCCGCGTCACCCGCGTCACCCGCGTTTGCGCTGCACCGCGAGGCGCTCGCGGAGGCCGAGCCCGCGGCCGCGGCGTGGGCCCTCGCGCCGCTCATGGCGAGGCCGCTCGGCGCGCTCACGGCGGAGCTCTCGCCGCTGCTCGAGTTCGTCGACGCGCTCGAGCGGAGCGACGGCCTCGCGCGCCTCTCCGAGCGGATCCGCTACCACCTCGCGGAGCACGGCCGGACCGCCGCCGAGGGGCCCGAGGCGCACGAGCACGCAGAGGCGGTCTACAACCTCGACGCCATGCGCGGCGCGATCCGGGCGTTCCGCGAGCGGATCGACCTCGTCCGGCGGCGGAGCGGCGACGACGACGAGCAGCAGCACCTCGACCTGGAGGTGCGGCGGTTCGGCTACGTGACGGTCGAGGACGAGTGGAGCCGCTCCCGGGTGCGCCTGTTCCACCGGCGCCAGCTGCCGGGCCCGCTGCGCCGGCCGGCGAAGCAGGAGGTCCTGGAGTGCATCGCGGAGGGCCACGCGCTCCGGCGCGCGCTCCGCAAGGTGGACGAGCCGGGCCAGCACGCGGTCCTCATCGAGCTGCTCCGCGCGGCGCGCTTCGACGAGAGGCCGGCCGGCGGGCGCGACGAGCCCGAGGAGGGGCTCTTCGAGGCGCTCGCGCGCGCCTACGGCGAGGCAGGGGGCGAGGTGGAGGGGTGGGCGTGCGCGCCGCTCGGCAGCGCGTCCGACGGCGACGGGCGCGCGCGCGTGGTCGAGCAGGGCCGCGGGGCGGCGGGGCTCGAGGCGATGCTCGCCGCCCCCGGGCGCGGGGCGGAGCTCCTCGTCCTGAGCGTCGTGGGCCTGTGCGTGATGGACTTCTTCGAGCTCGAGACGGGCGCGCACGTCTGGACGTCGCTCTCGCGCGGCCCCGAGGTGGTGCGGGTGCGCGTCCTGCCGGCCCGGCCGGGCCTCTCGCCGGCGGGCGCGGTCCGGGAGCACCTCGACCTGCAGGCGGCGTTCGACGAGGCGGCGCGAGGCGGGCGCGCGCTCCCGCCGAACCCGGCCGAGCTCCTCCCGGTGGTGCGGCGGGTCCGGTTCGACCCGCCGCGCCGCCCGGGCGCGACGTCGCCGATCGAGATCGAGGACTACGTGATGGGGTATGCCGAGTCGTCGCTGGTGCGCAGCCTGTCGCAGGCGCTGGCGCCGCTGTGGCTGCTCCGGATGAGCCGGGAGGACGTGGCGTGAGCCTGCGCCCCGGGCAGCTGCTCGGGGAATGCGCAGGCGACGATGGGCGGCCTCTCAGGGCAGCCGGAAGAGCGGCCGACCGTAGACCATGGAGGGCCAGGGGATGGCGGCGAGGATCACGAGCAGCGTGATGACGACGCCGATCGCCAGGCGCCGGTGCTGCGCGGTGGGGTCCGGGGCTCGCTTCGCTCGGGCCCAGGCGACATGGGCGACCACCACCGCCACGATCATGGCGAAGATGTGCTCGACGGCGAAGAAGCGCAGCGCCGCGATGGGCATGGCGGCCTTCAGCGCGGCCAGCGACGTGGGCCTGAGCGGGCTGAGCGCGGTGTAGAGCAGGATGCCGAGGAGGAACTGGGCGTCGAGCGAGCCCACGAACGCCGCGCCGACCTTGCGATCCGCCGCCGTCCACGGCCCCCGCTGGGCCCAGCCGCGGACCGACCGCGCGAGCGCCAGGAGCCCGAGCAGCAGGACGACCCAGCGCAGCCACGAGTGCGCGACGAGGACGAACGAATAGATCATGGACCTTGCTTTCCGGCCGCGGTGCCGGCCTCGATGATGTACTGCGCGATGTCGGCGAGATCCGACTCCCGGACGCCGCGGAAGCTGGGCATCGGGGGGACGTCGGCGCGCTTTCGCCCCGGGGTCACGGCCCAGCGGACGATGCCCGCGGGATCGTCCCTGTAGAGCCCTGCGAGCTCGCTGAGCGGAGGGCCGACCAGCTTGGCGCTGGGGGCGTGGCACGCCGCGCAGAGGGTGGAGAACATGGCCTTGCCCTTCGCGGCCTGCGGCGAGAGCGCGACCGCCTCCTCGGCGGGGTCGGGCCTCTTGCACGCGGCCGCGAGCAGGAGCAGGGCAGCGAGGATCGGCGACCACTTCATACGGGCGGGCCGGAACATAGCGCGCGGCGGCCCGCGTGGGGCCGGCGTCTCGCCGCGAGGATCACCAGGGCGCCGCGCGCGCGGCCAGCCCGAGCTGGAGCCCGCGGCGCAGGGCGCCCGGGAAGCGCGGTCGCGTCGCGACGGTCACTGCGTCTTGAAGAGGTCCAGGATCCCCTGCCCGATCGCGGCCGGGTCCGGCACCGCGACGCCGGTCGGCTCGGTGCCCTCGAGGAACACCTCTTCCACGGCGCCCTCCTGGCCCGGGAACGCCCCCATCCCGCTCGCCGGATCGATCGGGAGGCGCACGATCCCGAGCGGCTCCGGGAAGTCGGTCGCCGGCCGCCCCGCGTGCGCCTTCTCCATGAAGGCGATGAAGGCCGGCAGGGCGGCGCTGCTGCCCACCTCGCGCGCGCCGAGCGTCGTGGCGTCGTCGAAGCCGGTCCACACGGCGCACGCGATGTCGGTCGAGTAGCCGACGAACCACGCGTCCCTCGCGTCGTTCGTCGTCCCGGTCTTTCCGGCGATCGGCCGGCGCAGCGAGAGCGCCTGCTTCGCCGTGCCGACCTTCACGACCGAGGTGAGCAGGTCCGTCGTGAGGTACGCCTCCGCCGCGGTCATCACAGGGCGCGGCGGGGGCCGCGCCGGCAGGGGCAGCGCCTCGCCGCGCGGGCCCGTGATCTTCGTCACGAGGACGGGCTCCTGGTACGCGCCGCCCGCGGCGAACGTCGCGTAGGCGGCCGCCATCTCGCGCGGGGTCACCTCGTAGGAGCCGAGCGCGAGGGACAGGTCGGCGCCGAGCTTCGACGTGATCCCGAGCTCGCGCGCCCACGCGACGACGGCCTCGGGGCCGACGTCCCGGAGCGCCGACACAGCGGCCACGTTCACGCTGTGGGCGAGCGCCTCGCGCAGGCGCTTCGGGCTCTGCCCCTCGCTCTCGTCGTAGTTGCCGGGCCGATAGCCATCGAGCGCCGCCGGGTCGGTCTCGAGCATCGAGGCCGCCGTGAGCTTGCGCGAATGGATGCCGTAGCCGTAGACGATCGCCTTGAAGGTCGATCCCGGCTGGCGGAGCGCGCGGCTCGCCCGATCGAGGCCGCCGCGCGCGCCCTCGTAGCCGCCCGCGAGCGCGACGATCTCGCGCGTGCGCGCGTCGATCGCGATGAGCGCGCCCTGCGGGCCGAGGTCGAGCCGGAGCTTGCCGGCCTCGGGGTCGCCCTCGAAGCGCACGCGCAGCACCTTGCCGACCTCGGCGAAGCGGCTCGGCGGGAGCCCGCGCGGGTTGTACCGGCGCTCCTTGCGCAGATCGACGCTGCCCTGCGCCGCGCCGACGCGGACGGCCAGCGTGCCGCGCGCGTCGTCGGCGCCGGTCACCGCGCCCAGGTAGGCGCGGCCCGCGTCCTTGGGCGCGCCCTGGAAGGGCGCCGGATCCCCCTTGGCGCGGGTGAACGGCGCGACGAGCCCGTGCCGCGCGGCGTAGGCGTCGAGGTTCTGGCGCACCGCCGCGCGCGCCGCGGCCTGCATCTTCGGGTCGATCGAGGTCACGACCGTGTAGCCGCCGTACCTGGCGTCGGGCCCGACGGCCTTCCGCAGCGCGCGCTCGGCCTCGGCGAGGACCTCGGGCGCCAGCTCGTCCAGGTGCTCCGGCTCGGGCGCGAGGCGGATCGGCTCCGCGAGCGCGGCGTCGATCTGCGCCGCGGGCAGGAAGCGCTTCTCGCGCATCTGACCGAGCACGAAGGCGCGGCGCTTCTCGGCGCGCTCCTTGTTCACGCGCGGCGAGTAAATGGAGGGCCCCTTCACGATGCCCGCGAGGAGCGCCGCCTCGGCCAGCGTGACCTGCCGGACGCTCTTGCCGAAGTAGAACCGCGCCGCCTCCTCGACCCCGTAGCGCCCGTGCCCGAAGTAGATGTGGTTCAGGTAGAGCTCGAGGATCTGGTCCTTCGTGAGCTCCTGCTCGATGCGGCGCGCGAGGAGGAGCTCGCGCATCTTCCGGTCGATCGTGCGCTCGTGCGTGAGCAGCACGTTCTTCACGACCTGCTGGGTGATCGTGCTGCCGCCCTGGCGCGCCTCCGCGGAGCGCAGATTGACGATCAGCGCGCGGAGCATGCCCAGGTAATTGAGGCCGTCGTGTTTGTAGAACCTGGCGTCCTCGGCCGCGAGCGCCGCGAGGCTCATCACCGGCGGGATCTCGGTGACCGGCACGAGCGTGCGGCGCTCGACGAAGAGCTCGCCGATCACCGTGCCGTCGCGCGCGAGGAACCGCGTCACCTGCGGCGGGCTGTAATTCTTCAGCTCCGCCGTGGTCGGCAGGTCGCGCTCGTAGTGGCGGACGACGAGGAAGAACGCGAGCACGGCGGCGGCGAGGAGGCACGCGAGGGCGATCGCGAGCCCCTTGCCCCAGCGGGCGAGCTGGGCGCGGAGCGGCGGCCTGGGCCCGGCGCCCCGGGGCTGCCGCCGGAAGGCCGCGCGGAGCGCCGCGCCCGCGCGCTTCCACAGCGGGTGCCATAGCGGGTGCCATAGCGGGTGATCGAGCGCCGCCCTGACGAGGGCGCGCGCTCTTCCCGGCGTGCCCTCCTGCGCGCGGCGGCCCGGCGGCGCCGGCGGGTGCGGCCCGGGCGACCACGGGACGGTCGCGCCCGGCGCGTCGGGCGGAGGCCCCGGGGGCGGCGCCTGCGCCGGGCCTCGAGGCGACCAGAGCCGCGTCGGCGCGCGATCGCTCGGCGGCGGGTCGGAGCCCGCCGCGCCCGCGTCGTGCGGGTGCGTGGGCTCCGCCGGCGCGGATCGTGGGCCGGGTCCTTCAGGCGGCGCGGCGGGTTTTCGTGGGAGATCCGAGGCCATGCATCCGCGCGCCGGAGCCAGCGGCGCCACCGCGGCGCCCGGATGGGGTGTTCCGGCCGCGCCACGGTATCACGAGGACGGGCGCCGCGGAGGGCGCCGGCCAGCCGCCAATCCATCGATGTTCCGCTCCAGCTCATCCGCTTTTCCTCGAAGGAATTGCCCGCGAGCAGCCGCGGAGATGGTGGGGCGTGATAGCGTCGGTCGCGCCCGCCATGACCGACCAGGAAATCGACGCCCTCATCGCCGAGAACCAGTTCCATCCGAACGTCGTGTGGCGCCGCATCCCCGGGAAGGGCCGGGGCGTCTTCGCTCGCCGGTTCCTGCCGAAGGGCGCCGTCGTCGAGTGGGCCGCTGTCAGCTTCTTCCCGGCCTCCGATCTCAAGACCGAGGAGCACCGCGACTGCCAGGCGCTCCATCACGTGTTCACGTGGGGGGAGGAGCCCGGGCGGGAGAAGGCGTATGCGTGGGGGTTGCTCGCGCTCTACAACCACTCGACGACACCCAACGTCGAGATGGATGACGGTCCGGTGCCGGACTCGATGGCTGCCATCGCGCTCCGCGACATCCAGTCGGGCGAGGAGCTCTGCTTCGACTACGGCTATACCTGGTTCGACCCTCGCTGAGGCGAGGACGCCAGCGCCGCGGCGACGGCCGTATCGCTCCGGCTCACCTGGACGACACCGTCGCGCTGGCGACCGCCAGGCAGCCGCACCGGCGCTCCGCGCTCGCCTCTTGCGGCAGCGGCATCCAGGTCAACGCCTGGGCATCACACAGGCCGGACTGTCGTCGTTGCGGAGGTGAGGACGGGATTCGAACCCGCGTATAACGGTTTTGCAAACCGTTGCCTAACCACTTGGCTACCTCACCGACTGTTCGAAGCGGCGGGAGGTCATGCCTCATCTCTGCCCGGCTGTCAACGCCTTTGATACCGCCGTCTACATTCACGCGGCCGAGCCGCCCCTTCAGCCGGGCGCTCCGCCGCGCTCGTTCTGGCGTCGTTCTGGCGTCGTTCCGGCTTCCAGCTCCCTCCGTCCCGATCCCGGAGCCGGCGGAGGGGGGGCTCCGGCGCGTTCCCGCCGCAGCCCTCCAGGACACCCGCGCTGCTTACTGTTCGCGCCCGCCGCGCCGTGCCCTTCCCGCGCGCGGCACCCTCTCCCGCCCTCCCAGGGCTCGCCCGATGTAGCTGGCCGTGTAGACCGCCCGCCGCGTCGCCTGGATCAGACCGCGCGGCACGATCCCCTTCCCCGTCTGGAACGGGTTGAAGCGGAGGGCGCGCTGGTCGATGTCCACCGGCTCGTACAGCTCCATATCGGCCACTGCCATCCACCGCGCGCGCGAGCCCCCTCGCCTCACCTCGAGGCGCAGCAGCGCGAGCCCCGCCGCAGCGGCGCGCTCCAGCTTCTCCAGGCGGTTGCCTTTCACCACCGCCGCGCGCAGCGGCACCAGGCGGAACTCCGCGCGACCGAAGCCGGCCACGTCGAACCGCGCCAGCGCGTAGTAGTCGTTGTCCAGGAAGTCGTGCCTCTTCGTCGTGAACAGGGCGAACGGGAGCAGCAAAAGTCGGCGCGCGCTCACGAAGATGAGGTCCTGATCGCCGGCGCTCGCGGCCGGCGTCACCTCTTCGCTGGTCCGGAAGCGCACCGCGACCCCCAGCACGTCCGGACGGCGCTCGCCCTTGCCGCCCCGCCACCGCCACATCGCGCCCGAGAGCCGCACGAGCGCCGGCCCCGCCAGCCGCTGCGCCAGCGCGCCGACCTCGCCCTCCACCGCGAGCGCCTTCACCCCCGCGCAGTAGACCACGCCGTCGGGATGGAACAGCCTCGCTCTCCGGATGAAGCTGCCCCCCCCGGCGATGGGAGACAGCGCTCCCCCGATCACACGCCCAACCGCTTCGAAGACCCGCATGGTGACCCCTCCCTCGAACCTGGAGCGCCGGGGGCCAATCGCAAGTTGGGCGCGCCCCGACAGCGCACCTCCCGCGGCGCTCACCCGCGTCGAAGCGTCGAGATGTGCTGTTCTCCGCGCGCCATCCGTTCTCCCGCGCAACGGCGATTCCAGGGAAGCGCCGTGTCCCCGGCGCTCCCTCTCGTGCCGCTCGTGCCGAGTCCTCCGGCGGCCCTCGCTCTATCGCGCGCTCCGTCCCGCGCGCGCGATCGATAGAGCGCGCGCGCGCGTCACCCCGCGCCGGCCTTCGCCGCCGGGTCGATCTCCGGAGCGGCGTCTCGCTGCGCCCGGCCTTCGATAAGGCGCTTCGCCACGAGCGTCAGGAGCGCGAGCAGGACGAGCAACGAGGCGACCGCGAACGCCGCCGAGAAGTGGAACTCGTTGTAGAGCACCTCGACGTGCAGCGGCATGGTGTTGGTCTGCCCCCGGATATGCCCCGAGACGACCGACACCGCGCCGAACTCGCCCATCGCGCGCGCGTTGCAGAGCACCACGCCGTAGAGCAGGCCCCACTTCGCGTTGGGGAGGGTGATGCGGAAGAACATGCTCCACCCGCTCGCGCCGAGCGACAGCGCCGCGTGCTCCTCGTCGGCCCCCTGGCTCTCCAGGAACGGGATGAGCTCGCGCGCGACGAACGGGAACGTCACGAACGTCGTCGCGAGGATGATCCCCGGACGATCGAAGATGACCCGGAGGTCGTGCTCGATGAGCCAGGGGCCGAGCACCCCTTGCGCCCCGAAGAGCAGGACGAAGATCATGCCGGAGATCACCGGCGAGACCGCGAACGGCAGATCGATGAGCGTGACGAGCAGGCTCTTTCCCGTGAACTCGAAGCGCGCGATCGCCCAGGCCGCGGCCACGCCGAAGACGAGGTTGAGCGGCACGGCGATGACCGCGGTCGTGAGCGTCAGCTCGATGGCGGCGATGGCGTCCGGCGCGGTGATCGCCCGCCAGTACCCCGAGAGGCCGTCCTTCAACGCCTCGATGAACACCGCCACGACCGGCAGGAAGAGGAAGAACCCGAGGAACGCGAGCGCCGCCGCCGTCAGCGCCCAGCGCACAAGCGGGGGCTCGGACGTCGCGCCGCGCACCGCCCCGCGCGACCTGAACCGCAGCTTGCCGGCCGCGCCAGCCACTACGACGCGACCCCGGGCGCTCTGGCCCCCGCGGGCCGCTCGGACGCAGGCTTGGGCGCTTCGACAGCGCTCCGCGACGACCCGCGCGCGCCGCTCCAGGACTGGAGTCGGTTGATCAGGAAGAGGAGCACGAAGGAGCAGAGAAGCATCACCATCGCGAGCGCCGTCGCGCCCGCGTAGTCGTACTGCTCGAGCTTGGTCATGATGACGAGCGGCGCGATCTCCGTCTTGAGGGGCATGTTCCCGGAGATGAACACGACCGACCCGTACTCGCCGAACGCCCTCGCGAACGACATCGCGAACCCGGTCAGGATCGATGGCCAGAGCGCGGGCAGGAGGATGCGACGGAAGATCTGGAAGCGACCCGCGCCGAGCGACGCCGCCGCCTCTTCCTGGTCGATCTCGAGCTCTTCCATCACCGGCTGGACGGTCCGCACGACGAACGGCAGGCCCACGAAGGTGAGCGCAATGACGACGCCCAGGCGGCTGAATGCGCTCTGGATCCCGAGCGGGTACAGGAACCGACCGACCCACCCCTGCTGCGCATAGATGGCCGTGAGCGCGATGCCGCCGACCGCCGTCGGGAGCGCGAAGGGCAGGTCGACGAGCGCGTCGACGATCGATTTGCCCGGGAAGCTGTAGCGGACGAGCACCCACGCCACGAGGACGCCGAAGACCGCGTTGATGCCCCCCGCGATGAGCGACGCGGAAAAGCTCATCTTCAACGAGGCGACGGCGCGCGGCGAGGTCACCACGGCCCAGATCTCGGCGGGCTGGAGCGTCGCCGTCTTGAGGAAGATCATCGACAGCGGGACGAGCACCAGCAGCGACAGGTACGTTACCGTAATCCCCATCGCCAGCCCGAAGCCGGGCAGAACGCTCTGTCGCCGCCAGAGGAGAGCCACGAAGTCTACTTACCGGCCTGGTAGATCTGGTCGAAGACGCCGCCGTCGGAGAAGTGCGCCTTCTGGGCTTTTTGCCACCCCCCGAACACCTCGTCAATCGAGAAGAGCGCGACCTTCTGGAAGACACCCTCCGACTCGGCCGCCGCGAGGATCGCCGGGTTGCGCGGGCGGTAGAAGTGCTTCACCGCGATGCGCTGGCCGTCCTCCGTGGAGAGGAAGGCGAGGTACGCCTCCGCCGCCGCCCTCGTCCCGCGCCTGTCGACCACCTTGTCGACAACCGCGACAGGCGGCTCGGCGAGGATGCTGATCGACGGCACGATCACCTCGAATTTGTCCTTACCGCTCTGCTTCACCGCGAGCAGCGCCTCGTTCTCCCAGGCGATCAGCACGTCGCCGAGCCCACGCTCGACGAACGTCGTGGTCGAGCCGCGCGCCCCCGTGTCGAGGACGGGCACGTTCTTGAAGAGGCGGCCGACGAAATCCTTCGCCTTCACCTCGTCGCCGCCCGCCCGCTTCAGCTCGTAGCCCCACGCAGCGAGGTAGTTCCACCGCGCCCCGCCGGAGGTCTTCGGGTTCGGGGTGATGACCGCCACGCCCTCCTTCACGAGATCGTCCCAGTCCTTGATGCCCTTGGGGTTGCCCTTGCGCACAAGGAAGACAATGGTCGACGTGTAAGGAGCGCTGTTGTCCTTGAGGCGCGCCTGCCATCCCTCCTTGATCAGCCCGGCGGACGCGACCGCATCGACGTCGTAGGCGAGCGCGAGCGTGACCACGTCCGCCTCGAGCCCGTCGATCACCGACCGGGCCTGCTTGCCCGAGCCGCCGTGCGATTGCTTGATGGTGACGTCCTGTCCGCTCTGCTCCTTCCAGCGCTTCGCGAAGGCGGCGTTCACCTCTTCATAGAGCTCACGCGTGGGGTCGTAGGAGACGTTCAGTATCTGCACCGACCCCGACTTCGAGGCGCCGGCCGCGTCGCCCTTCGAGCACGCCGGGAGCGCCAGCGCCAGCACACAACAAAGCATCGTCATCAAGCATCGCATCGATCGTTCCTACTCCCTTAGCCAGTCGCGAGATAACGCGATTCCCGCTGCGCGAGCGCGTCGAGCAGCTGCTGGAAGCGCGAGGCACCGATGCGCCGGGCCATGAACGCCGCGCGGCCGAGCTTCTGGCAGAGCTTCTTGGCGAGGAGCACGCCGCCGTGGCTGTTCACGTCGGTCAGCACGATCACGAGATCGGCCCGCTCGATGGCCGCCCGCAGCTCGGACGCCCCGCGGCCGCCCGTGTTGCCCGTGTGAAACTCCAGATGGTGCCCCGCCTGCAGCGCCATCCGCTCCAGCTGAGCCTGGTTGCGATCCAACCCACCAATCCAGGTGATCCGCATCGCTCCGCCTCCTTGCTCCTCGCAGCGGGTGACCGCCGCTATAACGGACATATCTCACGCTAAAGCAGAGGGCGCAAGCGAGATCTGCCAAAATAACGGAGGACATGTCTTGGATACCGGAGGAACACGAAGCCGGCGGGGTCCGGGAATGGGGCGGGGCTACCCGCGCGAACCGTAGGTCATGACGAGGTACATGACGGCCTCGGCGCTGCCCGGGTTGCGGTAGCTGTGCGGGCTGTCGGCCTCGAACAGGATGGCGTCGCCGGTCTCGAGCAAGCGCCGCTCGCCGGCCACGGTGATCTCCACCGAGCCCTCGGTGACGATCAGGTTCTCCGCGGTGCCCGGGGCGTGCGCGTCGGCGTGCTCGACCGAGCGCGGCGCGAGGCGGAGCTCGTAGAACTCCACGTTGCGCGGCCGGTCCATCGGAAAGAGCGCCCGGGAAGAGAAGTCGCCGTTGCGAGACCGCAGGATGCGCGCGTGCGAGGCGTGCATGACGGTCGTGACGGGCGAGGTCGCCTGGCTCATCAGCGCCGAGAAGGGGACCCCGAGGGCGCGCGCGATCTTCCAGAGGACGTTGATGGTCGGCGTGCTCTGGCCCAGCTCGATCTGCCCCAGCATCGCCCGGCTCACCCCGGACGCCTTCGCCAGGCGCTCGAGCGACAGGCCCCGCTCGGCCCGGAACCGCTTCAGGTTGGAGGCGACGACCGGCGTGAGGTCCGACGCCTCGTCGAACGCCGGGTCGTCCCCGCCAGGCTCGCTCGCCGGGGGATGGGGTGGGGACGGCGGCTCGGCGGCCGCCGATCGCGCGGGGGTCTGGGCTCTGCGTGCCTTCACTGGACGCGTATCCGCCATGGTGGAGGGCGCGCGTCAAGCGAGCGGGGGGAAGGGCGCGCTCAGGGGCCGCCGGAGACCGCCTCCGCGACAGGGCTCGCGGGCGACGGGCGACGCACCGAAGGCGCGGGCGCCGCCAGGAGCACCGGCGAGGTATGGCCGGTGATGAGGCGGGCGCCGCGCTTGAAGGTGATGTACTGCCACATCCACGCGAACATGACGGTGAAGCGGTTCCTGAAGCCGATAAGGAACAGCACGTGGACGGCCAGCCAGGCGAGCCACGCGAGCGTGCCCGACATCTGCAGGCGCCCGACCTTCGCGATGGCGCGCGAGCGGCCGATGGTCGCCATCGTCCCCTTGTCGCGGTAGGCGAACTGCCCGCGCGGGCGGCGCTCGAGATCGTCGAGGATGCAGCGCGCGACGAAGCGCCCCTCCTGGATCGCGGCCGGGCTGAGGCCGGGCACGTCGACGCCGTTCCGGTCGCGGAGCGTGGCCATGTCGCCGATCGCGAAGACGCTCGGGTGCCCGGGGAGGGAGCAGTCCGGCCCGATCTTCACGCGGCCGACGCGATCGAGCTCGACGCCGAGCGCGCGCGCGAGCGGGGTGCCGCGGACCCCCGCGGCCCAGATGACGGTCGCGGCGGGGAGGCGCTCGCCGTCCTCGAACAGCACGCCCTGCTCGTCGATGCTGCGGAAGCGGCGCCCCTTGATGACCTCGACCCCGAGGGACGTGAGCTGCTCCTCGGCGCTCGCCGAGAGGCTCTCCGGGAAGGCCTGGAGGATGCGGGCGCCGATCTCGACGAGCAGCACCCGCGAGAGCGAAGGGTCGAGGGAGCGGAAGTCGCGCGCGAGGATGTAGCGCGCGAGCTCGGCGAAGGCGCCGGCCATCTCGACGCCCGTGGCGCCGCCGCCGATGACGACGAACGTGAGCAGCCGCCGCCGCGCCGCGGGGTCCTCCTCGCGCTCGGCGGCCTCGAAGGCGAGCAGCATGCGCTCGCGGATGGTGAGCGCCTCGTCGAGGTTCTTGAGCGCCGGCGCGAACCGGGCCCACTCGTCGTGGCCAAAGTAGTTGTTCGTCGCGCCGACCGCGAGGATCAGGAAGTCGTAGTCCAGCGGGTCGCCGTCGACGGTGACGCGCCGGCCGGCGAGGTCCACGCCCGTCACCTCGCCGAGCAGGACCCGGGCGTTGCGCTGGCGCGACAGGACCGATCGGATCGGGACCGCGATGTCGGCCGGCGAGAGGCTGGCCGTCGCCACCTGATAGAGCAGCGGCTGGAACAGGTGGTGATTGGTCCTGTCGATGAGGGTGACCCGGACGGGCGCGTCGCGGAGCGCCTTTGCCGCGTTCAGGCCGCCGAACCCTCCGCCGACGATCACGACGTGAGGCTCTCTCGCGGTCGTTGCCATGGTGCCTCCTGGCGAGGAACGCTTCCTCGGTGGCACGACGATGGTAGGGGGCGCGGATCACCGCGGCAAGCAGCCGCAGCGCGCGGGCGCGGCGCCGCGATCGCTCATGCTGCCGCGGCCTTCACGTCGCTCCTCGCCTCGGCCTTGCCGTCCGGCGCTTCGCCCCGCAGCACCTCGGCGAGCAGCTTCCGGCCTCTGTGCAGGCGGCTCATGACGGTGCCGACCGGGACGCCCAGCCGCGTCGCTGCGTCCTTGTAAGACATCTCCTCGAGGTCCACGAGCACCAGGGTGTCACGGAAGGTCGGCGGGAGCGTCGCGAGCGCGCGCCGCACGCCGGGCGAGAGCGCGTGCATGTCGGCGCAGCGCTCCGGCGCCGTCCAGGCGCACGGGTCGGTCGCGAGCACGTCGAGGGCGTTGCGCTCGCGACGGCTGCGCCGGCAGCGGGTGATGAAGACGCTGAAGAGGATCTGGTGCACCCACGCCCGCAGGTTGGTCCCGGGCTCGTAGCTCCCCGCGAACCGGATCGCGCGCTCCACCGTGTCCTGCACGAGGTCCTCGGCCGTCGCGGGCGTCCGGGAGAGCCGCAGCGCGCGGCCGAACAGCTCCGGTGTCATTTCGACAAGGCCCCGGAGCAGCTCGTCGACCGCGCCCCGCGAGCCCTCTCCCGGCGCCGTCCGCGCCGCGCGCGCCACACCGAAGGACGGCCCGCGCCCGAGCGCGCGCGTCGCGCCGGGCGGCGGCGCTAGGTTCGAGGACCGGGCGGGGGCATGAGCGGCGTGGACGAGCATGACGGGACCTCCTGCGTAACCGGCACTGGCAAGGCAGGTGCCACCGCGCGGACCTCGCAAAGGCCGCGGATCACGCCGAACGGCGCGGGCGGAGACACGCGGGCGCGTGTCAAATCGACAGCAGGGAGAGCGGGCGCGCCAGGGTGGCGAGCCGCCCCGCGGCGCGCCAGGCGGCGCCGGACGGGGGCGTCCGGCGGAGCAGGCGCTCGCGTCACGTCGAGAGCGGGTCGCTCCCGGCGGCCAGCGCGGCGATCAGGCCCGGGACCAGCTCGGCGATCTCGCCCGCGAGCAGCCCCCGATCGCTGCCCGTCTGCGCGCGCCACACGTCGCCGGCGAGCGCGTGGATCAGCACCCCGGCGCTCGCCGCGGCGGTGGGATCCATCGAGCACAGGAGGGCCGCGATCATCCCGGTCAGGACGTCGCCCGAGCCGGCGGTGGCGAGCGCAGGGTTGCCCGCCATGCAGATGAACATGCGGCCGTCCGGGAGCGCGATGATCGTGCGCGCCCCCTTGAGCACGACGATCGCCCGGGTGAGCGCCACGGCCTCGCGCACGGCGCCGAAGCGGTCCTCCTCGACGGCCCGAGCGCTCCGGCCCAGGAGCCGCCCGAGCTCGCCCGAGTGCGGCGTCATGATGAGGCTCCCGCGCGCGGTCGCGAGCGCCTCCGGGCGGCCCACGAAGTGCGTCAGGGCGTCCGCGTCGACGACCTTCAGGCCGTCCCAGCCGAGCACGACGTGATCCACCGCGGCCCGCGCCCGCTCGTCGAGGCCGAGGCCCGGGCCGATGGCGACCGCCCGCCGCCCGGCGAGCGCGTCGTCGAGCGACGCCGCGATGCGGGCCGGATCGATCGAGGTCGTCATCAGCTCCACGACGCGCGACTCCATCGCGCGCGCGGTGTCGGCCCAGGTGCAGATCGTCACGAGGCCCGCGCCCGTCCGCATCGCCGCGCGCGCGGTCAGCAGCGCGGCGCCGAGCTTGCCCGACGAGCCGGCGATGACGAGCACGTTGCCCGCCTGGTGCTTGTAGACGCTCGCCTCGCGCGGGCGCAGCGACGAGCCGATCGTCTCCTTGCGGAGGACCTCCGCGACGTGGCCCACGTGGGCGAGGATCGGCCGGTCCGGGACCCCGAGATCGACGACGTGCACGTTGCCCGCGAGCCGCGCGCCCTCGGGCGTGAGCAGGCCGATCTTGAGGTGGCCGAAGGTGACGGTCTCGTCGGCCTGCACCGCGGCGCCCAGCGGCGCGCCGCTGTCGGCGTCGAGGCCCGAGGGCACGTCGAGCGCGATGCACAGGCAGGTCGCCGTGTTGAGGACGCCGATGACGTCGGCGAGGTGGCCCTCGATGGGGCGGTCGAGGCCCGTGCCGAAGATCGCGTCGACGAGGAGGTCGGCCCCCGTGAGCGCGACCTCGAGCGGGGCGAGGGACGCGCCCGGGGGGAGCTCGGTCAGCGCGCCGCCGAGATCCACGTACGCGTCGTGGTTGATGCGGCTATCGCCGGTGACCTTCTCGGACCGGGCGGCCAGGAAGACCTGGACCTCCGCGCCGCGGGCGAGGAGGTGGCGCGCCACGACGAAGCCGTCGCCGCCGTTGTTGCCGGCCCCGCAGACGACGACGACGCGGGCGTGGAGGGGGTACGTCGCGGGCTGCCCCGGGCTCGGGACGTGCCGCACCGGGAACGATCGGATGCGCGCGGCGCGGGCCTCCTCGGCGTCGCGGCGGCCGTTCGGCGGCGGCGGGACGCTCCCGGGGCGGCCCCGGAGACCCGCCCCGGAGGGCAACGTCGCCGGCCAGAACGCCCGCGCGGGCGAAAGGCCGGACGCGAGCGGGTGCGGCCCGCGGTGCGCGACGTCGCCGGGCTGCCCGGCGCTGCGCCCCTCGATGATCGCCGAGATCACGTCGGCGGCGCCGCGGCCGGCGTTCTCCATGAGGACGACGCCGGGGACGTGGCACTGGTGGATCGCGTGTTTGTCGAAGGCGCGCATCTGCGCGCGCGATAGGACCGGAATCACGAGCGCTCTTTCCCTTCATCCAGGCTGAATCGGCTCTCGCCGTCCTCGTCCGCTTCGGTCGGGGATCGGCTCTCGCCGTCCTCGTCCGCTTCGGTCGGGGATCGGCTCTCGCCGTCCTCGTCCGCTTCGGTCGGGGATCGGCTCTCGCCGTCCCCTTCCAGGATAGCCACCGCCGCCGCCACGCCTGCATCATGCGTGATCGACAGGTGGACCCGCTGGACGCCCATGCGCTCGGCGAGCGCGCGCGCCGGGCCGTGGAGCGCCATCGTCGGCGGCATGCGCGGCGCGCCGCGCACCTCCAGGTGGTGCCAGCTGACGCCCGGCGCGCCGGCCATCGCCTTCACCACGGCCTCCTTCGCGGCGAAGCGGCCCGCGAGCGCCGTCGCCCGGTCCACGCGGTGCGCGAGCGAGCGGCGCTCTGGCTCCGACAGCACCCGCTCCCAGAACCGCTCCCCCCACCGCGCGAGCGCCTCCTCCATGCGTCCGATGCCGCAGACGTCGATGCCGATGCCGAGGATCACGCGCCCGCCTCGCTCGACCGAGCGTCCGGGCCGGCGGCCGGCGGTTGCACGGCGCCTCCGCAGGCGACGCTCGCCGCGATGCGATTGGCGGGACGGACAGACACGGGGAAGGCCATGTGGCGACTCTACCCCATTCGATGGCGACGCCTCCTGAAACGCGATCCGCGCCTCGCCCCGAGCGCGGAAGCAGACGCAGACGCAGACGCAGAAGCGCGCCTCGACGGCGGCACGCGAACGGGGAAGAGGCCCGGCGCGAGGCGGCCGGCCGCGGCCTCGGGCGCCGCGACCGCGCGGCGAGCGCGGCCGTGGAGCGTCGCCCGCGCGCGCCGATCGCGGCTACCATGGCTCGCGGCGCCAATGCAGACAGCCCTCGATCTGACGGTCATGCTCCCGCAGAGCGCCTACGATTACGGCGAGCGCTCGTCGGGCGAGGCCCACGGCGTGGTGCTGACCAAACCCCACGTCGTGAATCTCATCCTCGATCTCGCGGGCTACACCGCGGACCGGGATCTCGCGTCGCTGTCGCTGCTCGAGCCAGCCTGCGGCCACGGCGCCTTCCTGGTCCCCGCCGCCGAGCGGCTGATCCAGTCGGCGCGCCGCCACGATCGCGACCTCCTCGAGATCGAGCCGGCGATCCGCTCGTACGACGTCGAGCGAGCTCACGTCGACCGCGCGCGCCTCGCGGTCGCCGGCGCCCTCGCGCGGCTCGGGCTGCCGCAGGGCGACGCGACGCGCCTCTCCGAAGCCTGGATCGCCCACGGCGACTTCCTGCTCACCAGCCAGGGACGTCTGTTCGACGCGGTGGTCGGCAACCCGCCCTATGTCAGGATCGAACAGCTCTCGCCCGAGCTCCAGGAGGAGTATCGACACCGGTACAGGTCGCTCTACGACCGCGCCGATCTCTACGTCGCGTTCATCGAGCGCGGCCTCGAGCTCCTCGCGCCCGGCGGGGTCCTCTCCTTCATCTGCGCCGACCGGTGGACCCTCAACCGGTACGGCGCGCCGCTCCGCCGGATGCTGTCGACGTGGTTCCGGGTGCGGTGCTACGTCGATCTGCGCGGCGCCTCTCCCTTCGAGTCCGAGGTCGTCGCCTACCCGTCGATATTCGCCGTGTCGCCCGGCAAGACGGGGAGCGTCCCTGTCGCGACGCTGCGCACCGCCTCGCCGGAGGAGTGCGAGGCCGCCTCCGCCGCTCTTCGACACGCGGAGGGACGCGCGGAGGGGCGCGCGGAGGCGGGCGCGGCGGAGCGCGGCTCCGGCGTCGCCGTGTCGGAGTACGCTTCCTGGTTCGAGGGCGACGACCCGTGGGTGCTCGGCTCGCCGGAGCACCTCGAGGCCCTGCGCGCGCTCGAGGCGCGGTTCGCGCCGATCGAGGAGGTCGGCGGGACGCGCGTCGGCATCGGCGTCGCCACCGGGAACGACAGGATCTACATCGTCGGCGAAGAGGTGGATATCGAGCGCGATCGCCTCGTGCCGCTCGTCATGCGAGGCGATATCGAGGACGGCCGCATCCGCGACGCCAGGCGGTTCGTCATCAATCCCTTCGGATCCGACGGCAAGGTGGTCAATCTCGAGGAGTACCCCAGGCTCTCC
This sequence comes from Sorangium sp. So ce117, assembly GCF_051524395.1. Classification (NCBI taxonomy): domain Bacteria; kingdom Pseudomonadati; phylum Myxococcota; order Polyangiales; family Polyangiaceae; genus Sorangium; species Sorangium sp. So ce117. Next base: position 451,362 of record NZ_CP150309.1, on the reverse strand, counting down.
GGGTACCTGCACGCGCACGAGGCCGACATCAGGAGGCGCTACATCGCCCGGCGGGGCGGCGCCGGCTGGTTCCGCACCATCGATCGCGTGGTTCCGGGGCTGACCAACGCCCCGAAGCTGCTCGTCCCCGACATCGCGGGCTCCAACGAGGTGGTCTATGACGAGGGCAGGTTCTATCCGCACCACAATCTCTATTTCATCACCTCGGAGGGCTGGGACATGGAGGCACTCGGCGGGCTGCTCGGCTCCAGGGTCGCCCTCTTCTTCGTGTGGTCCTATGCGGTCAAGATGCGCGGAGGCTACCTGCGCTTCCAGGCCCAGTACCTGCGGCGGATCCGCCTGCCCCCGCCGGAGAGCGTCGCGGAAGAGCTGATGAGCGATCTCCGCAGCTCCTTCCGGCGGCGCGACTTCGGCAGGCTCGACGAGCTCGCGCTGCGCGCCTACGGCATCGACGCGCTGCCCGGGTTCGGCTTCCTCGACACGAGGAGATAGCCCGCTATCCGGGCCCACGCGCGGCGTGGTACCGTCGCGCTCTCACGGGGCGTTCGCGGGCGAGGGGACGAGCGATGACGGCCGAGAAGATCGAGTGCGCTAGCCGTATCGAGGGGGTCGTCGTGTACGCGCGCGGGGCCATCGTCACCCGCCGCGTCGAGCTCGCGGCGCCGCTCCCCCGGGGGGCGGTCGAGATCTCGGTGCCGGGGATCACGCCGCTCGCCGAACCGGGGAGCTTCCGCGCGCTCATCGACGCCGCGGGCGGCGCCGCCGCAGGCGCCCCGGCGGGCGCGGCGGCGGTCTCAGGGCCCGCGCGCGATGTGCGCGACGTGATCGGCGTGCGCGCGCGGCTCGTCGTGCCCCCGGCGCCCGTCTCGAGGACGGCGCTCTCCGCCGAGCTCCGCGAGCTCGAGCTCGCGATCGCGCGCCTGTCGGCGGAGCGCGACCACCTCCGCCTCTGGCGCGACCAGCTCGGCGCCGTCGCGCTCGATCCGGAGCTCGCGCGGCGCTTCCGGCCGGGCGACCCGGCGGCCCGCATCCGCGACGCGCTCGCGGTGAGCCGCCTGCTCTCGGACGAGCTCGCCGCGCTCGACGCCCGCGCCGCCGCGCTCGACGCGGAGCTCGAGCGCGCCCGGAAGGAGCTCCTTGCCGCCCAGATCGACGCCGCCCAGGCCACGAGCGGCGAGGTCGAGGAGCGCGACCCGGCGCGCCTCGACGTGGTCGTGCGGCTCGCGCCGGAGCGCGGCGGCGCGGCCGGGGAGCCCGCGCTCCGGCTCGAGTACGCCGTGTTCGCCGCGCGCTGGTGGCCCGCCTACGCGGCGCGGTTCTCGCGCGGCGCGACCGAGGTCGCCTTGCAGCTCGACGCCCTCGTCGCGCAGGCCTCGGGCGAGGACTGGAAGGACGTGCGCCTCGCGCTCGCCACGGCCGATCTCGTGCAGGACACGCGGCTGCCGGAGCTCGCCTCGCTGCGGCTCAGCCGCGCGCAGCGCCCACGGCGCCGCGGCTACCGCCCCGCGCCGGAGGGGCTCGACGCCATGTTCGAGGGGTTCGACAGCTTCGTCGCCGCCCTCCCCGAGCCGGCCGCGCGGACCACCGCCGCGCCTGGAAAGCTCACGCGCACGCGTGGGGGCGACGAGGCCACACGGAACCGGGCCAGCCCGGAGCCCCTCGCGGCCATGAAGAGGCTAGCGCCGCCTGCGCCGTCCGGCGCGGGCGCGCTGCCGCCCCCGGTGCAGGCCGCCGCGCCGATGGCGTTCGCCCCGCCGCCCCCGATGCCGGCGGCCGCGCCGATGCCGCTCGCCGCGCCGGCGCGCAAGTCGCGCGGGCTGTCGCTCCCGTCGTTCGGCGGCTCCGGGGCGCCGCCCCCGCCGGCTCCCCAGGCGAGCGCGCCCCCGGCCCCCCGGAGCGCCCTGGGCTCCGCGGCGAGCGTCGAGGCCGCGGCCAGCCTCGAGGAGGAATGGCTCGCTCCCGAGCAGGCGCAGGAGGGCGCCGGGGCCGCCCCGGCGCCGCTCGAGCCCGCGCAGGTCGAGGAGTGGCTCGACTTCGACGCGCTGCACCTCCCCGGCGCGGGCAAACAGCGCGGCCGGCTCGCGCGCGACGAGCCCGGGCCCTCGCGGCGCGACGCGCGTCGGGCGGAGCAGGACATCGCGGACCTCGGCGCCCCGCCCCGGGCCGTGGATCCGCGCGACTCGCGCGGGCAGTTCGACCACCTCTACGTCGGCGAGAGCGCCGCCGACGTGCCGTCGAACGGCAGGCTCCACCGCGTCGCGCTGGGCGCCGCGCGCGCCCCCGCCGCGCCCCGGTTCGTGACCGCGCCCCGCGAGGCCGCCGAGGTCTACCGCGAGGCGCGCGTCGAGAACCCGTTCGACGCCCCGCTGCTCGCGGGGCCTGTCGACATCTTCGTCGACGGCGCCCTCGCGGCGCAGTCCGCGCTCGGCCGCGTGGACCGGGGCGGCCTCCTCCGCGCCGGCCTCGGCGTCGAGGAGCGGATCCGGGTCGCCAGGAACGCGCGCGTGGACGAGTCGAGCGCCGGCCTGCTCGGCGGCTCGCTCGCCGTCGAGCACGCGGTCGTCATCGACCTCTCCTCGTCGCTCGGGATGGGCGTCGAGGTCGAGGTCCTCGACCGCATCCCGGTGACGGACGACAAGGACGTCGAGATCAAGCTCCTCTCGTCGCAGCCGAAGGCCGAGCCGTACACGCAGGAAGAGCTCGGCGAGCCGGTGCGCGGCGGGCTGCGCTGGCGCGTCCCGATCGCGCCGGGCGGCAAGGCCTCCGTCACCTTCACCTACCGCGTGGTGTTCTCGTCCAAGAACGAGATCGTCGGCGGTAACCGTCGGGAATAACAAAGGAAACGAGCGCACCATGGCAACGGATGCGAGCGGTTCGGACCTGGCTGGGCGGAGCGCCAGCGGAGGCGGAGGGAGCGACGGGAGCGGCGGCCACGAAGGCGCCCGCGCGCCGCACCCGAGCGTGGCGCGCGCCGTGACGCTGTTCGAGGATCGCGCCGAGGTCGTGCGCGCGGCGCGCGTCGAGGTCCAGGCCGGGGCGCAGTGGATCGCGATCGGCGGCGTCTCGGTGTTCGTCGACGAGCGAACCGTGCAGGCGCGCATCGCGGGCGCTGGCGCGGGCGCTGACGACGCGCGCGTGACGGCGGCGCGCGTACGGTGGAGGGCGCACAGGGAGGCGGCGCTCGGCCGCGAGGCGATCGACGCGCTGGAGCGCGAGGAGCGCGAGGCGTCGCTGCGGGCCGGCGCCGCGGAGCGGGCGCGGGACCGGGCGTCGCGCCGCGAGGCCCACCTCGACCAGCTGCTCGCGAAATGGGCGCGGGCGATGAGCGAGGTCCCGAAGGACGCCGGCGAGCCCGCGCGCCTCGCCTCGTGGCGCGGCGGCGCCGAGGCGCTGCACGCGGCGCTCGCCGAGGCGCTCGGCGCGTCGGCGGACGCGCGCGCGGCGCGGACGCGCGCCGAGGAGGACGCCCGGCGCGCCGCGGCGCGGCTGCGCGAGGGGTCGGTCGAGCAGCCGCGCTATGAAGCGGTGATCGAGGTCGAGGTGCACGCCCCCGCGCCGCAGCCCGTCGATATCGAGCTGACGTACCGCGTCGCGTGCGCGATCTGGCGCCCCGAGCACCTGGCGCGGCTCGCCGCCGGCGCCGCGGGCGCGGGCGGCGCGGCGGCGCAGGGGCCTGGCGGCTCGATCGAGCTCACCACCTGGGCGGCGGCGTGGCAGGCGACGGGCGAGGCCTGGGAGAACGTCACCGCGCGCTTCTCGACCGCGCGGCCGTCGAGGAGCGCCGAGGCGCCGCTGCTCGAGGACGACGTGCTCCGCGCGCGGCGCAAGACGGAGATCGAGCGCCGCCGCGTGATCGTCGAGGCGCGCGACCAGGCGATCGCGGCGGCCGGGCTCGACCGCGGAGCGCGGGCCGTCGACGAGATGCCGGGGGTGGACGACGGCGGCGAGCCGCTGATCTTCGAGGCGGCGGAGCCGGTGACCCTCCCCTCCGACGGCCGCCCGACGCGCATCGAGATCGCGCGGCGCTCGCTCCCCACCGAGCTCGCGCTTGTGCTGTACCCCGAGGTCCACCCCGCGGCCCACCTGCGCGCCACGGTGACGCTGGACGGCGGCGGCGCCGGCGGACGGCCGCGCCCGCTGCTGGCGGGCCCGGTGCGCGTCGCGCGGGGCGGCAGCCTCATCGGCCGCGCCCGGCTCGATTTCGTGGGCGCCGGCGAGCCGTTCGAGCTCGGCTTCGGCGTGGACGACGCCGTGCGCGTGCGGCGCACCGTCGACGAGGAGCAGGACACCGCCGCGATCACGGGGAGCCGCAAGATCCGCCGCCGTGTGAAGCTCTCCGTGTCCAACCTCTCCAGCAACGTGAAGCGGGTGCTGGTCACCGAGCGGATCCCTGTCAGCGAGGTGGCCGAGGTCGAGGTCGCGCTCGGCGAGGCCCCCGGCTGGACGCTGGACGAAAAGGACGGCTTTCTCCGTGGCCACGTCGAGCTCCCTCCGAAGGGGTTGAAGACGCTGTCGTTCAGCTACGAGCTCCGCGCCGCAGCGAGCGTGGTGCTGCCTTTTTGAAGCCAGGAAACGCAGAGAGCGGGAACGTGGAAGGAGACAAGGAGAGAAGCACGGAAGCCGAGACGCCGACGGCCGCCGTCGCACGGTTCGCGCGGAGCGCCGTTGACAGGACGCAGTGCGCTTCGGTAACGGATCGATCTCCCAGCGGCTTCACTCGTGAAGGAGGAGGATCGCCATGAGGCAGCAGATCGACGGGGCCGTGGTGCTGACCGCAGCCGACGAAGACGTGATGGAGTATTTGCCCAACCGAGGCGTCTTCATGGCGCAGCTGCTGGGAAGAGACCGCGGGAACGCCTTCGGCTTCTACAGGGGCACGATGGGCCCCGGCTGTGAGATCTCGCGCGAGCTCCACACGGAGACCACCGAGACCATCTACATCCTGGCCGGGCAGGCGCTCGGCATCGTCGGCGATCGCGAGGTGCCCCTCGGCCCCGGCCAGATGATGCACGTCGAGACGAACGTACACCACGGGCTGCGCAACGCGGGCGCTGGGCCGCTCGAGTTCCTCGTCATCGGCCACCCCGATTTCTGATCGCGCGGTCCGCTCCTTGAGGTGCGCCGCGCCCCTCCGGTTCGCCTCCAGCGCGCTCGCCCTGACGGCGGTGCTCGGCGCTGCAGCGGCGCGAGCCGAGCCGCCTGCAGCGGCGCGAGCCGAGCCGCTCGCGGCGCCGTCCGGCGCGGCGACACGGGGAGCGGGCGACACCACCGCCCTCCGTTCCAGGGCGGCGCTGCCGAGCGCGCCGCGCCGTACCGCGCCGGAGGCTCTCTCTCGCGCGCGGCCCGAGGTCGCGTGGGATCCGGCCTGGCCGCGCTTCCGCGTGAGCGAGTATGTGGCCACGGGGCTCCTGGCCGCGACCGCGTTTGGCACGCTCGCCATCCCGCCGTCGGAGGGCCGGTGGACGACGGTGAACGGCTTCGACGGCTCGGCGCGCGGCGCCCTGCGCATCCGCAGCGATCGCCAGCGCGAGATGGCGCGGGACGCGAGCGATCTCCTGCTCACGCTGATGACCAACCACCTCGCGGTGGACGCCCTGCTCGTGACCTGGTGGGGGCACGGCCGCGGCAGCGTCGCCTGGGAGATCGCGATGATCGACGTCGAGGCGCTCGCGCTGAACGCGGCCCTGAACGGCGTCGTCGCGGGGCTCACGAGCCGCGAGCGCCCCTACCGCGCCGGGTGCGCCGGGCCGGAGGAGCAGCAGGACCGCGACTGCCGGGGGAGCAAGCGGTACAGGAGCTTCTTCAGCGGCCACAGCTCGACCGCCTTCACGGCGGCTGGGCTCGTGTGCTCGCACCACGCGCGCCTGCCCCTGTACGGCGGCGGCGCCCCCGACGCGCTCGCGTGCGCCGCGTCGCTCGGGACGGCGGCGGCCGTGGCGACGCTCCGGGTCGTCTCCGACCAGCACTTCGCGACCGACGCGCTCACGGGCGCGGCGGTCGGCGCCCTGACCGGCCTCGGGCTCCCGTGGCTCCTGCATTACCGCGGCGGCGCCCCCGCCTCGGACGCGCCGCGCGGGGACGGCATCACGCTCAGCTTCGCGCCCGCGCCGCTCGGCGGGTATTTGGTGGGCAGGTTCTAGCGATGGCGCTCCGCCACGCGCTGGCCGCCGCCGCGGCGCTCGCCGCGCTCACCCTGCTGCCCGCCGGGGCCGGCGCCCAGGATCCGGCCGACCTGCCGTCGCCCGCCGGCGAGCCGCCGCCGGTGCCCTCGGGCATCGACCTCCTGCAGAAGCGCTCTTACTGGGCGCGGAGCGCCGCCGCGCGCCCGTTCGTCTCCGCGCTGATGGATCTCGGCGTGATCTATTTCAGGCCGAGCCTGGCGCTCGGCGTGGGCAAGCCGCACTGGTCCTGGCTCGGGATCGAGGCCTACACGAGCGTATCTCCGAACGGCGGCGCGGAGTACCTGGGCCTCCGCGCCGCGCTGCCCGGCGTGGAGATCCGCGGCGGCGCGCGGTACGCCTTCTCGACGACCCAGTACTTCCTCGAGCCTCGGGCGTCGTACACGCGCAGGGACACCGAGCTCATGCAGGGCCCCCCGTCGCGGTACGTCGCGGCGGAGCTCGAGGTGTCGGGCTCGATACCCTTGCTCGGAGGCAGCCTGTTCGGCGTCGCGACCGGCTATGCGGTGCTGGGGACGCCGGAGGGGTTCTACCTTTACGAGGAGGCGCTCCACGCGGTGATGAAGCCGCCGTACCTCTACCGGGCCCGGCTCGGCTACATGGCGGAGATGGACCGGTTCGGCGAGCTCCGCCTGGGCGCCGCCGCCGAGGTGCTCGGCAACCCTGGCCGCGACAGCGTCGTCGTGCGCGTCGGCCCCGTGCTGGCCGTGTCGTTGACGCACCACCTGGACGCGGTGGGGACGGTGATGGTGGTGGCCGCGACGCCCGATCAGCTCGGCCTGCTGGGCGCGGATCTCGGCCAGCTCGGCCTTCGGTACCGGTGGGCGACCGGCGATCACTGGCCGGAGTTCCCGTGACGCATGCGCCTGCCGCGACGCGTGGTAAGCGTCCCCGTATGAACAAGCTCATTTCCCTGACGTTCCTCGCCGCGGCCCTCGCGGCGTGCACGCAGCCCGGCGAGGCGAGCGCGCCCGCGGCCACCGGCGCCGCCGCGCCGCAGCCGGCCAAGGCCGACGCCCCGAAGGCGAAGGCCGCGGACGCGCCGGCGGCTCAGGCGAAGGCGGCCCAGGCCAAGATCGGCCAGCCCGCGCCCGATTTCACGCTGCCGGACCTCGACGGCAAGCCCGTCAAGCTGGCCGATCACAAGGGCAAGACGGTCGTCCTCGAGTGGTTCAACCCCGGTTGCCCGTTCGTGCAGCTCGCGCACCGCCAGGGCGGCCTGAAGGACGTGCCGGCGCAGCAGACCCAGAAGGGGGTCGTGTGGCTCGCCATCAACTCGGGCGCTCCGGGCAAGCAGGGCACCGCCAAGGAAGAGAACGTGAAGGCAAAGGGCGAGTTCGGGATGAGCTACCCGGTCCTCATCGACGAGAAGGGCGATGTGGGGCGCGCGTACGGCGCCCAGCGCACACCGCACATGGTCGTCATCGATCCGCAGGGTACGGTCGTCTACGCCGGCGCCATCGACAGCACGAAGGGCGGTGAGCCCGAGCCGGGCGAGCAGGTCACGAACTACGTCGATGCCGCGCTGACCGAGCTCGCCGCCGGCAAGGCGATCTCCACGAAAGAGACCGAGGCGTTCGGCTGCACCGTCAAGTACTGACCAGCCCGCCGGCGGGCCCATGAGCAGCGGAGCAGCTGAACCCACCTCGGCATCATGTCGCGCGCCCCACAAATAGCGTCGCGGACGGCGTCCGCTCCTTGCTGCTCTCTCGTTGGATCGTTCATTGGCGCTGTCGTCGGCGCGGCGCAGAACGTCGCAGAACGTCGCGCCCGCCGCCTGTTCCCGCCCCACGCCCATCGCCGCGTCGAGCGCATCGCACCTGGCCCCCTCGCGGCGACAGGCCCAGTCCGGGGTGTTGACATGGACGTAAACTCAGGTTTACCGTTGGGCGACAGTTTTGTCATATCGCTCGTAGCTCACGCCTGAAGCGAGGCGCTCACTGGCACGCGGCCGGGCGGTCCGGGATGATGGCGATTCGAGGCCATGCGCTGGGGGGCTCCACCTTCGCTGTTGAAAAGGGTCCGAGTCATGAGCCGAATGGGAGGAGCGGGCCCGGAGAGTGCGAACGCCGCGTGGCCGGCGAGCGAGGAGCCCACGTCCCGCCCCGTCTCGATCGCGCCCCAGAGCAGGCCGCCCCGCTCCGCCCCGCCGGGGAGCTCGGGCGCCGGGCAGGAAACGGTGTTCCAGTGCGTCGAGCCGCCCTCGTCGCGCGTGCCGAGCAGGTTTCCCATCCGCAACTGGGATCGGTATGAGTGCGAGTCGCTCATCGGGAAAGGGGGAATGGGCACGGTCTACAAGGCCAGGGACCCGCGACTCCACAGGTACGTGGCGCTCAAGCTGATACGGGGCAACGATCCGGAGCTCGCCCAGCGCTTCATCTGGGAAGCGCGGGCCCAGGCCCGGGTCGAGCACCCGAACATCTGCAAGGTGTACGAGGTGGGCGAGGCGCAGGGCCAGCCGTTCATCGCCATGCAGTACATCGACGGCCAGCCGCTCCACCGGGTGGCGCAGCAGATGTCCCTCGAGCAGCGGGTGAAGATCGTGGCCGACGTCGCGGACGGCCTGCACGCCGCCCACCGGCTCGGGCTGATCCACCGCGACATCAAGCCGGCGAACATCCTGGTGGAGCGGACCGCCGAGGGCGCCTTCCGCCCCTACCTCCTCGATTTCGGGCTCGCGAGGGACACCGCGGCGGACGCCCGAGCGACGGCGAGCGGCGAGGGGACGCCAGCGTACATGGCGCCCGAGCAGGTGTCCGGGGGCCAGCGCCAGCTCGACCGCCGCACGGACGTCTACTGCCTCGGCTCCACGCTCTACGAGGTCCTCGCCGGGCGCCCGCCGTTCGTCGACCCCTCGGTGACGAGCCTCATCGCCCGCGTGGCGCGCGAGCTGCCGGCGCCGGTGCGAAAGATCGACAAGCGGATCCCCGTCGATCTCGAGACCATCGTGATGAAGTGCCTCGAGAAGGAGCCCCAGCGGCGGTACGACTCCGCGAAGATGCTCGCGCTCGATCTCGAGCGCTACCTCGAGGGGGAGCCGATCGACGCGCGGCCGATGGGCATCGGCTACCGCGCCCTGAAGCGCGCCAGGAAGCACAGGCTGGCGGTCGCGGCGGCCGCCGTGGCGCTCGTCGTGCTCGCGCTCTCGGGCGCCGTCGCCCTCCGCGCGAAGCTCGCCGCCGCGCGGCAGGCCGAGCTCGCCGCGCGCGTGGCGTCCCTGGCCGAGGGCTTCGGTCAGGACGTCAAGGAGATGGAGCTGTTCATGCGCTACGCCTACGCGCTCCCCCTCCACGACGTGTCGCGGGAGAAGGAGGTCATCCGGGCGCGCCTGGGCGAGATCGACCGGAAGATGCAGGGCATGCGCGAGACGACGGGCGATCTCGTCGAGGGCCCTGGCCGCTACGCGCTCGGGCGCGGGCACCTCGCGCTGCACGAGCCCGAGGAGGCGCTCGCGCACCTCGAGGCGGCGCTCGCGAGCGGGTATGCCACGCGCGAGGCGAAGTTCGCGGCGGGCCTCGTGCACGGCGTGCTCTACCTGAAGGGGCTCGATCGGGCGCGGCGCCTCGCCGACAAGGGGGAGCGGTCCGCGCATAAGCTCGAGCTCGAGGAGCGGCACAAGCAGCCGGCGCTCAGGTACCTGAGGGACAGCGTGAGATCGGCCGCCGAGCCGCCGTCGTACGCCGTGGCGCTCATCGCGCTCTACGAGGGGCGGTTCGACGAGGCGCTCGCCGACGCGCGGCTGGCGTTCGCGCGGTCGCCCTGGGAATACGAGGCGAGGAAGCTCGAGGGCGACGTCCTGCTCGCGAAGGGCACGGCGGCGCGCGACCTCGGGGAGCACGCGGCGGCGCTCGTCGAGTTCTGGGGCGCCGTCGCCTCGTACGAGGCCGCTGCGGAGATGGCCGAGAGCGATCCCGACGTCCACGAGGCGGCCGCGCGCGCCCTGAGCGAGATCATGCTGATCGAGGCGCAGCGCGGCGGAGACGCGGAGGAGGTCGTCGCGCAGATCATCGCCCGGTGCGACAGGGCGCTCCGGGCCAACCCGCGGGCGAGCGGCGCGCTCGCCAAGAAGGCCTGGGCGCTCGTGCACCGCGGAAGGCGCGACCTGTCGCGCGGCTCGGACCCGAGATCGGACCTCGTCGAGGCGGTCGCGGCCAGCGAGCAAGCGGTCCAGGGCGACCCGTCGGACGCGACCGCGTACGGCGCGATGGGGGCGAGCTTCTTCCTCCTCGCGTCGCACGAGAGCGCCGTGGGGCTCGACGCGTGGCCCTCGCTCGGCCGCGCGGTCGACAGCGCGCAGCGGTCGCTCGCGCTCGACCCGAACTCCTTCTGGGCGTGGAACGACGCCGCCATCGCCTACGGCATGATGGCCGAGTACGCGGCGTCCCGCGGCGCCGATCCCCTCCCCCTCTTCGAGATCGGCGCGTCGTACGCCGAGCGGGCGATCGAGATCGCGCCGAACGACATGCCGCCGCTCCTCAACCAGGGCTGGCTCTACGCGCGGCGCGCGCAGTACGAGCTCGACCACGGAGCGTCGCCCGAAGAGTCGCTCGACGTGGCCAAGGACAGCCTCGAGGCGGCCCTGCGGCGGCGCCCGGACAGCTACCGCGCCTACAACAACCTGGCCCTGACGTACCTGATCCAGGGCCGGCACGAGCGGCTCACCGGCGGGAGCCCGGAGGTCTCGCTCGCGCGGTCGATCGAGGCGTACGGCGCGGCGGCGCGCCTCAACCCGGACGATCTAGAGGCGAAGCAGGGGGCGGGCCTCGCGCGCATCGAGGCGGCGCACGGGGCGCTCCTCCGGGGAGGCGATCCGACGGCCGCGCTCCGCGCGGCGAGGGGCGCGATCGAGCCCATCGTGGCCGCGAGGCCGCAGCACGCGGGGGCGCTCCTCGCGCTCGGGCACATCGAGCTGCTCTCGGCGCGGTGGGCCGCGTCGCGCGGCGGGAGCCCTGCGGCGGCGCTCGACGCCGCGGAGCGCTCGCTGCTCCGCGCCCTCGAGGCGAACGGGGGCAATCCGAGGATCTTCGGCGCCCTGGCCGAGGTCCACCGGCAGCGCGCCGCCCTGACCGGGCCGGGGCTCCTCGACGTGCGCTCGGAGGTCGAGGCGGGGCTCGCGCTGATCGAGCGCACGCTGGCCATCGACCCGGGCTTCCCGCTGGCGAGCGCCAGGAAGGGCGCGCTGCTCCTCCTGAGGGCGAAGGTGGAGCGCGAGCGCGCGGCGCGCCTGGATCTGGCCCAGCGCGCCGGGGCCTTGCTCGACGAGGCGCTCCGCGGCAACCCGCTGCTCGCGCGCGAGTACGCGCCGCTCCTCGACGAGGCGCGGAAGGTCGCCGCGGCGAGCCACCCTTAGCCCCAGATCCCCGTAGCTCCGCTACCGGCGCTTGGGCCGCGCGAGCCTGGCCATCGCCTCGTCGTGGGCCCACTTGACGCGCATGAACTCGCGGGCGTCGCCGCCGCGATCGGGGTGCGTGACGAGCGCGAGCCGGCGGAACGCCTGGCGGATCTCGTCCGCGCTCGCCGCCTCCGCCAGGCCGAGCACCGCGAACGGCGACACGCCGCGCGCGGACGCCGGCCGCGACGGCGCGCGGCTCGACGGCCCGGGCGGCGGCGGCGGGGGCGCCTCCCGCCGCGCGCGCGCCTTGGGCCACGGGGGCTCGCCGCGCAGGACGCGCGTCCAGGCCGTCGCCCACGCCGGCTCGATCTCGACGAGCGGGCGCCCGGCCGCGCGCTCGGCCTGCGCCCGCGCCTCCTCGACGGTCCGCGCGCCGCCCTGGCTCGCGTCCGGAGGGCGGAACGGCTCGCGCGCGGGCTCGGCCGTCCACCAGGCGGCCCACAGGAAGCGGCGACGGCGGGTCGGGGTCACCGCGTAGACGCCGCGGAGCGGGAGCGTCATCGGGGCCTGGCCTTCAGAAGATCTCGGGGCACCACGGGGCGCGCGCGGCGCGGAACAGGCTGTCCGCGCGCTCGATGGCGCCTCCGGAGAGCGCCTCGACCTGGCCCGCGTCGGCCATGCAACGGAGCGAGACGCCGCCGAGGTACGCCGAGCCGAGCGCCGTGATGTCGAGGCGGAGGTCCGGCGCCGCCGTGGTCCGCGTCGCGCGCCGCTCGCCCCCGTCGAGCTGGAACCGGCCCGCGTTCCAGGGGCAATCGCGGTCGGTGATCTCGAGCGTGAGCGCCTCGCCGCTGCCGTAGGCGCGCGCCGCGAGCGCGGCCTCGACGTCCACGATGCGCACCCACAGCCCGTCGCTCGCCGTGAGGCGCAGCCGCCGCGGCTCGACGAGGAGCATGCCGAGGGGATGATCGGGCGGCAGGAGGCTCGCCTCGATCCGCTGCGCCAGGTCGATGTCGAAGAGGTACCGCCAGACGAGCCTCGTCCCGAGCGGCGAGGCGCCGATCGCCTCGATGACGCGGACGGAGCCGATCGGGATCGAGGACGCGTCAAACCGGTGGTGCACGCAGTACAGCGCGTAGGCCTCGGCGCGCCCGTCGACCTCGATCACGACGCGCTGGAGCGGGCCGCCCCCCTGGCGGATGAAGTCGTTGTCGGAGAGCCGCCGGCCCCGCCACCAGGGCTCCGAGCGCGCCAGCATCCCGGGGACGAGCGGGCGGGCGCGCTCCCAGACCGGCGAGAACGCCTCGAGCGCCTCGGCTTCCCCGAGCAGCCGCGCCCGGCCCTCCGCGCTCGCCTCCCCACGGAACGCGGTGCGATCGCGCTCGATCGAGATGGAGCACGCCTGCGACGCGAGGCCGTAGCCGAAGCGGCCGTAGATGGAGCCCTCCGTGGCCCAGAGAGCGGAGATCGGCTGCCCCGCGGCGCGCGCCTCGTCGATGTGCCGCCGGACGAGGCGCGTGAGGATGCCGCGGCGGCGGTGCGTCGGCATGACCCCGACCATCGTGAGCCCGGCGACCGGGACGGCGCCGCCCGGCGTGGTCATCGTGAGCGAGAACGAGCCGGCGGCCCCGACGAGCGACCCGCCGTCGTACGCGCCGAGGCCATACGTGAGCTCCCGGAGCCGCTTCGTCGCCTCCAGGCGCTCGGTGTTCACGAGCGCGCCGAAGGCGGTGAGGATGGGATGGACGAACTCGCCGTGCTGCTCGGGGGCCAGCTGCCGCAGCTCGATGGTCATCCGCCCACGATAGCAGTCGCGCCGGCGCCCTCGCGCGGCGTCCTACGCGCTCAGCTGCTCGCGCTCCCTCGCCGCCGCCCGCCGGATGCGCGTCTTCAGCCAGGCCTCGATGAGCGGCCACACCGTGAGCGGCGCGTCCCGGCCGACGACGATGTCGAGGTGGCCGCGCGGGAACTGGCGGTACGTCTTGTCCGAGGAGCGGCTGAAATCGTACGCGGGCTTCACCGACGCCGGCGGCGCGAGGTCGTCGTGCGTGCCCGCGATGACCAGGAGCGGCAGGTCGAGCTGCTCGAAGCGCTCGGCGTAGCCGAAGAGGCTCCCCATGTGGTGGCCGCTCTTCCGCGACGCCGCCGCGTCCAGGAACATGTTCCGGAGCACCGTGATGCTGCCGCTGTCCATCGCCAGCGACATGTGCTGCGTGAGCACCCGCGTCTCCATCGAGCCGGGCACGAACCCCCGGATCGGCAGCGGAAAGATCGGGCTCTCGACGAACGCCCGCACGAACCGGAACGGCTCGCCCCACGCCGACAGCGGGAGCGCCCCCTGCCCGAGCGGGACGCGCCGGTCGACCGTCAGCATCAGCCGGCCGAGCAGCGCGAGCGACCGCGACCCGTGCGTGAACAGGTACGGGCTCCCGAGCGTGACGATCCCGCCGACCGCGTCCCCCATCGTCGGCGCCGTCGCGTAGCCGACGAGCCCCCCGAGCGAGTGGCCGATCAGGTACACGGGCCGCGGGCCCGAGATGCGCCGGATCTCCTCGATCGCCGCCGGCACGTCCTCGCGGACGAAATCGGTCACGTGGGCCGGCCGCCGCGCCCCGAGGTGCCGCGACCGACCGTGCCCCCGCAGGTCCAGGTTGAAGACGTCGAAGCCCGCGCGCGCCAGGTAGTTCGAGAAGCTCCGCGACGGCAGGTGCCAGATGTACCGGTTCTGGCCGTACCCGTGCACCAGCAGCACGCTCGCCACCGTGCTCCGGAGCCGCGCGCTCCGCTTGCGGATCATCGCCAGCGGCACGTCGTGGACCACCGCGTCCGTGTCCTCCACCCCCGGCGCGCGCGCCCCCTCGACCCCACGGCTCGCCGGCGGCAAGTCGTGCGCGGTGCTGCGGACCCGCACCACCACGAGCTCCTTGATGAACCTGTCCCGCTCGTCGCGGTCGATCGTCTGCTCGACCTGGGCCTGATGCAGGATCATCCTTTCCGTCTATTGCGGATTATTTTGCTGTGCGCAACCTCGTTTGGTCCGCCAGCAATGCCGCCGCCGTGGGGCCCTGCCGCGCCGATATCGCACGGCCACCGACGGCGATCACGAGCAGCCGCGCTCTGGCGCGCCGTCATGGAAAAAGCTCCGCCGTGGGCGGTCCGCAGGCGTCACACGGCGCTGCGTCTCGTGTACCCTCCCCTCGCTGGTGCCCGGTCCACCGGGGCGCGCGGAGAACCCGATGCTGGCCTCGGCGCGCCCGTTCCGTGGGCGCGGAGCCCGGCCCTGAACTTACGCATCGCTAGGTGACCTACAATGGACCACGTGAAGATGGGTCGGCAGCTCGCGGTCGGGGTGCACGCAAGGGCCGCCGCGCTCGCCGCATTGCTCGGCGCCGTGAGCTTCTCGTCGAGCGCCGGCGCGCAGCCCAAGGACGACGCCGAAGGCAACCTGGACGACTCCGCCGCTGCCGAGAAGCAGGCCACGGACGAGAAGGCGCAGGACGACAAGGCGCCCGGCGAGAAGGACAAGCCGCAGGACGCGCCGCCCGAGGCGGCGGATGAGAACGCCCCGTTCGAGCGCGAGGGCAAGACCTATCGGTTCGCCGGGCTCCGGTTCCGGAACCTCATCGTGCCGAAGGCGATGATCAACCTCTTCGCGGACGGCGGGTCGAGCGTGAACGTGTTCACGTTCGGCCCGGAGCTCTCGACGCGCAGGGACGGGCTCGAGATCGATCTGGCGATCTCCTACGCGGACTACTCGATGGATCCCTTCCTCTTCAAGGGGAAGAACGACGGCAACGACGCCTGGGAGATGGTGTCGAGCACCATGAAGCTCGTCTACTTCACGACCGATCTCCTCTACGAGATCCCGCTCGACAAGGAGAAGGGCCGCTTCTCGCTGCTGATCGGCGGCGGCGTCGGGCTCGGCGTCGTCTTCGGCGACCTCTACCGCGCGCAGGCGTACCCGAACAACCCGTCGCGCCTCGACCCCGACGACGTGGGCTCGTGGAGCAAGTGCGCCGGCCCGAGCGGCGGCTTCTGCGACGGCTCCAACGAGCATTTCGGCGACTACGACGAGCCGAGCTGGATCAACGGAGGCTCCAAGCCGTCGGTGTTCCCGTGGATCTCGTTCCCGCAGCTCAGCTTCCGGTACAAGCCGATCAAGCAGCTTCAGACGCGGCTCGACGCCGGCTTCTCCATCACAGGGTTGTTCTTCGGGCTGTCCGCGGGATATGGCCTCTGATCGAGGGATGAGGTGACGTCGCGTCCGCTGTTTCCGCCGCGTTATGAGCCGATCGGGGCCCTCGGAAAGGGCGGTGGTGGCGAGGTGTGGGCGGTGCGCGACCGCCTCACCGGCAAGACGGTCGCGCTGAAGACGCTCGGCGAGGAGGCGGACGAGCCGGAGGTGCTCGCGCTCGTCCGCGAGGCGGCGGCGCTGTCGGGCGTCGAGGGCCTCGGCGTGCCGCGCGTCCTGCGCTTCGGCCGGCTGCCCGCGTCAGGGCGGCCCTTCATGGTGCGCGAGCTCGTCGAGGGGACGAGCCTCGCCGATCTGCTCGCGCGCAAGGGCGACCTGGCCAGGAACCTCGCGGCCATCGCCGACGCGGCCGATCAGCTGACGCGCCTGCACCGCGCGCTCCTGCTGCACGGCGACGTGAAGCCCGCGAACATCATCGTCGGCGAGGGCGGCCGCGCCACGCTCGTCGACCTCGGCCTCGCCGCGCCGTTCCGGGACGACGGCTCGCGGCCCGTGGGCCTCACGCCCCGCTACGCTGCGCCGGAGCTCTTCAAGGGCGACCCGCTCACCGTCCGCGCCGAGGTGTTCGCGCTCGGCGCGACGCTCGCCGAGGCCCTCCGCGACAGCGGGGGCGAGCGTGATCCGAAGGTCGTCGAGGCGCTCCAGGGGGTCGTCGACCGGGCGACCGCCAAGGACCCGAACGCGCGCTACCCGAGCGCCGACGAGCTCGCGAACGCGCTCCGGCGCGCGGCGCGGCTCCCCTCCGGGCCGGGAGAGGAGGCCGCGAGGCCGGGCGAGGCGGGCGCGAGGCCCGACGCGGAAGCGGGCGCCGTGGTCTGGCCCATCGTCGGGCTGGACGCGCCCTCCACGCGGCTGCTCGCGCAGATCATGGCGCTGCCCGCGGGCGGCGGGCTCTCGATCGAAGGCCCGCGCGCCTCCGGGCGGAGCGCGCTGCTCCGGCGCATCGCGTGGTCGCTCGAGGTCGGCGGGTACGCCGTCGCGTGGGTCGAGGCGGCCGGCGTGGCAGACCCGCGCGAGGCGCTCTCGATCGAGCTGTCGGAGCACGATCTCGGCCGGGTGACGGCGCTCGTCGACGACGCCGATCGGCTCGGCGACGCGGCGATCGAGCGGCTCGACGAGGTGCGGAAGGCCGGCGGCAAGCTCGTGCTCGTGCTCGGGGATCCATCGGACAGCGGCGCGGACCGGGCGCCAGGCGCGCGGCGCGGCGCGCGCGGTGCGCCCACGGACGGCGCGCCTTCACCCGCGCGCCTGGGCCGCGGGTTCGAGCGCTTCGAGATGGCGCCGCTCGACGAGCAGGTCGCCCGCGAGCTCGTGCAGCGCACCATCCCGTCGCTGAGCGACGCGGTGGCGGCGCACGTCGTCTCCCGCGCGGGGCGGTGGCCCGGGCGCATCCGCGAGATCGTCGCGTGCATCGCGCGCGCGCCCGTCGCGTCGACCGAGGACGTCGATCGGCTGCTCGACGCGCCCCCGACGAGCGCGGTGGCGTCCGGGCCGGGCGGCGCGGGCGCCGAGGGGGCGGCGCTGCCGCCGGCGGAGATCCACCGGCTGCTCGACCGCGGCCACTTCGACGCGGCCGCGGAGGCGCTCGGGCGGCACGAGGGCGACGGCTCGGCCGCCGCGGTGCCCACCTTGACGCTCGCGCGCGCGCGGCTCGCCATGAACCGCGGCGACACGGCGCGGGCGCTCGCCGAGCTCGGGCGCGTGAAGGACCAGGTCGAGGCCTCGGACGATCACGCGCTGGCGGCGTTCTGGTCGCTGCAGATGGCCCGCGCGCTCGTGCGCGCCGGCGACTACGGCGAGGCGGAGCGCCGCGCGGGCGAGGCCGTGGAGCGGGTGGGCCCGCTCAAGATCGAGGCGGGGCTGACCGGCGCGTCGCGCCCCGAGCTCACGACGGCCGCCGCGTTCGGCGCCTCGCCCGAGGCGATCGTCTCCGAGGCGGTGGCGACGCGCGGGCTCGCGCAGAGCTTCGCCTCGCGGCACGAGGACGCGAAGCGCACGCTGGAGCACGCGGTCCGGCTCGCGCGGCTCACGGGAGAGCCGCGGATCCTGTCGGTCGCGCTCGTGTCGCTCGCCTTCGCGCTCCAGCGGGACGACCACCTCAGCGAGGCGAAGGCGGTCTACGAGGAGGCGCTCACGGCCGCGGAGCAGGCCGGCGACGCGGGCACGCTCGCGACGACCCGCCTGAACCTCGCCGCGCTCACGAAGCTCCAGGGCGACCTCGGCGCGGCCATCCGCCACCTCGAGGCCGCCGTCGACCTGGGCCGGCGCTCCGGCCGCGTGGCGACGATCCGCCAGGCGCTCCTCAACCTCGCCAACCTCGACCTCTACCTCGGGCGGCTCGCGCGGGCCCGGGTGTCGCTCGACGCGCTCGCCGCCCAGCGCGCGGATCTCGCGCCGCAGCAGCAGGCGCAGCTGCTCGCGCTCGAGGCGGAGCACGCGGCGCGCTCGGGCGATCTCGAGCAGGCCGAGCGGCTCTGCCTCGAGTGCGCCGAGGCGTACGAGGCGATGGGCCGGCGCATCGACGGGGTCGAGGCGCGGCTCGAGCGCGTGCTCTTCGCCGTGGCGCGCGCCGGCGCGGAGCCGCGCGCCCTCGGCGAGGAGATCGACGTGGCGTCGGAGCGCCTGGGGACGACTGGCGCTCACCGCGCCCTGCTCGCGCTGGCCCGCGGCCGCGTCGCGGCGCTCGCGCGCGACGAGTGGCGGGCCCGGGCGGCGTACGACGAGGCGCTCGACGCGGCGCGCGCCGCGGGCCAGCGCGACTGGATCTGGCGCGCGCTGGAGGCGCGGGCGCAGCTCGAGACGGAGCGGGGGCACCTCATCCGGGCGCGCCACGACCGCGAGGAGGCGCTGATCACGCTGGAGGAGATCGCCTCGAAGCTGCCGCGCGACCTCCGGGAGGTGTTCTGGAACGACGCGCGGCGCAAGGAGATCCGGGCGGCCGCGATGCTCGAGCTGATGAGCAGCCGCACGGTGCCGTTCACCCAGCAGAGCGCGGCGGCTCAGGCAGGCGCTGCGACCCCGCAGGGCGAGGACCGGCTGGCGCGGGTCCTCGAGATCAACCGCGA
Organism: Sorangium sp. So ce117; assembly: GCF_051524395.1. Taxonomy (NCBI): domain Bacteria; kingdom Pseudomonadati; phylum Myxococcota; order Polyangiales; family Polyangiaceae; genus Sorangium; species Sorangium sp. So ce117. The sequence continues at coordinate 432,534 of NZ_CP150309.1, read as the reverse complement.
GATCGCTGGCGAGCACGACCTCACGCGCCTGCTCGCGAAGGTGACCGATCACGCGATCGCGCTCCTCCAGGCGGAGCGCGGGTTCATCATCCTGCAGCGACCGCCGCGCGACGAGCTGCAGCAGGTCGCGGGCGAAGGCGCGGTCGATCTCTCGATTCACGCCTCGCGCGACCAGGCGGGGGACGACCCGCACGCGCGCTTCTCCAGCTCGATCGCCGAGCGGGTGATCTCCACGGGCGAGCCGGTCGTGACCGCGAGCGCGCGGGACGACGCGCGCATGAGCGATTACGTCTCGGTGCACCAGCTCATGCTGCAGTCGGTCGCGTGCGTGCCGATCCGGCAGCGGAGCGGGCAGGTGATCGGCGCGCTGTACCTGGAGACCCGGCTGAGCGCGGCGGCGAAGTTCGAGGTGGAGCTCCCGACGCTGACGGCGCTGGCCGATCAGGTCGCGATCGCCATCGAGACGGCGCGCCTCGTGAGCGAGAACGAGCGCCGCGCCCGCGAGCTCGAGCGCGCGAACGAGGAGCTGCGCGCGGCGCGCGCCAAGCTGGAGGAGCTCCTCGGCCACCGCACCGCGCAGCTGGCCGCGACGCGGCGGGATCTGCGCTCGGCGCGCGCGGTGATCCGCGGCCATTTCGGCTACGAGGGCCTGGTCGGCACGAGCGAGGCGATGCGCCGCGTCTACGCGCTCATCGACCGGGTGAAGGACACGGACATCCCGATCCTGATCACGGGCGAGAGCGGGACGGGCAAGGAGGTCGTCGCGCGGACGATCCACAACGCGAGCCCGCGGGCGAAGAAGCCGTTCGTCGGCGTCAACTGCGGCGCGATCCCGGAGCACCTGCTGGAGAGCGAGCTCTTCGGGCACGTCCGCGGCGCGTTCACGGGCGCCGATCGCGACCGGAAGGGGCTCTTCCGGGAGGTGACCGGCGGCACCATCCTGCTCGACGAGATCGGGGAGATGCCGCAGAAGATGCAGGCGGGGCTGCTGCGCGTGCTTCAGGAGAAGGTCGTCCGTCCGGTCGGCGGCGCGCGTGAGGAGCCGGTCGACGCGCGGGTCATCGCGGCGACGCACCGGGATCTCGCCGACATGGTCTCGCGGAGCACGTTCCGCGAGGATCTCTATTACCGGCTGCACGTCGTCGAGGTGCGGGTGCCGTCGCTGCGCCAGCGGATCGAGGACATCCCGCTGCTCATCGACTACTTCCTCGGGATCTTCGCCGCGCGCTACGGCCGCGATCGCCGCAGCGTGTCCCGCGCCGCGCTGAAGCGGCTGTCGGCGTACACCTGGCCCGGGAACGTGCGGCAGCTCGAGAACGTGCTGCTCAACGCGTGGGTCCTGTCGGATCGCCCCGAGCTGGAGAGCGAGGACTTCGAGCTCCCCGACGCGGCGCCTCGGTCGCTGCGGGGCTCGCTCGACAGCGGCGCCACGCCCCCGCCGCGAGCGCCCGCTGGCGGCGGGGCGCCCGCGAGCGCGGGCCGGGCTCCGCCGTCGAGCGACCCACACCGCGTCGAGACGTCGCTGGACGCGCACAAGGCGAGCGAGCGGGAGCGGATCCTCGTCGCGCTCTCGAGCTGTAACTGGAACCGGGTGAAGGCGGCGCAGGTCGTGGGCCTGCCGCGCCGGACGTTCTACCGGCGCCTCAAGGAGTACGGGATCCAGTGAGCGATCGTTCGAACCTCGCCGCCTCCATCGACGGCGCGCCCCTCGCCGACGAGGAGGCGCGCGATCTCTGGACGCGGTTCAGCCGGTACATGGATGAGCACCGCGGCGACATGGCGGGCTTCGCGCGCGAGAACGGCTACGTGAGCGTAACGCCGACCTTCGAGCGCGGGCAGGCGCTGCTCGTCGTCCGGACGACGGAGGCGCCGCCGGAGAAGCCGGCCCAGCGCCCCGGTGGAGAGAAGCCGGCCCAGCGCCCCGGCGGAGAGAAGCCGGCCCAGCGCCCCGGCGGAGAGAAGCCGGCTCAGCGCCCTGGCGGAGAGAAGCCAGCGCCGCGCGGCGGAGGCAGCAGCAAGCCAGCGCGCGGCAGGCGGCGGCGCTGAGCGCCCGCGGTACGGGCGCGAATCGCGAGCTGCCTCGATCCCGGCGGAGAGGCGCCCCGATCGGCCGGAGCCTCACCGCGACTTGCCGGCCCCTCCGGGGAAGTCCTTGCGCTTGATCTTGGCGCGCCGGCCGTCGGGGTGGTGGAACACGATCCCCTCGGCGAGGTGGCCCGGGGCGAAGCGGCTCTCCAGGTGCTGGAACAGGCCGCGGAGGCCGTCATAGGTCCTCGGGACGTCATCGTAGGCGGGAATCTCGAGGTTGAACGGCACGACCATGTGCCTGGCGAGCCCGAGCGGGTTGCCCTGAATGCTCGGTCCGAGCGCCTCCGCCGAATGCTCGCCGTCCGGCCAGCCCTGGAACTCCGTCCCGCGAACCGCCTCGAAGATCCACCTGTCTTCCGGCCCGTGCTCGTCGGCGTCGACGTACCAGCCGTCGATGATTCCCTGCTGCTTCTGGAGCTTGCTCGGGTTCCTGCGCTTCTCGACCCGGACCACGTGGCCCGAGCGGATGGTCAACCGCACGTTCGTGCCGTCGAGCTTCTCGGTGGGACGGCCCTCGCCCGCAAAGACCCACTCGCACCCCTCCCGCGGCTTCGGGAGCACCTTGAAGTCGTCGCCGCGATCGAAAATCGTCGGAATCTTCTCCATGACCTGAATGCCCTTTCGTACGTGGCCGAGCAGCTCGTCAGGGGTGATGACGCCCCCAGCGAGCCCGCTCGCCAGCGCACGCACCAGCTCCGCGACGGAGGTGCTCGCCTCGAGCGCGACGCGCTTCAGCGCCATCCGCTCCTCCGGCGAGATCCACGCGACAAGGCGTGACCAGCCTTCGGGCGGAACCCATGTCGCGAGCTGCTGCGGATCTTTCCTCGGTCTGCCGCGCGGGCGGCCTGGCGCTGTCACGAGCTTCAGGGTAGCCCGATTTTCTGTTGTGTCAATTGGCAAAACAAAAATTGGGAGCGAGGTGGGAGAGGTAGGAACAGGTAAGACGTCGAGTGCTGCCCTCGTGTCGAGCGCTGCTCTCGTGGAGATCGGGAGCCAGGGCGAGCTCCGCGCAGGCGCGCGTGGACGCGCGCCCGGGGACATCGGGGGCTCCATGCGCGGTGACGCCCTGGCCCTGCAACAGGGCTGCTGGTCTGCCGACGCGGGTTCAGTCGGGGAGGATCCAGGTGGCCTTGGCGGTGCAGCCGTAGGCGTCGAGCGCGCCGGGGTGCGTGAGCGGGACGAGCTTGGTCTGGCCCTTCGCGAGCGGCCCGGTGACCGAGCGGGTGTAGGGCCCCGGATCGCCGTAGTAGTGCGTGACGGTGAAGGTGATCTTCGCCCAGTCCGGAACGCCGAAGAGCGAGGTGTTCTTGATCGCGGCGTTCGGGTTGAAGATGCTGGGATAGGTGATCGAGCAGGAGAGGTTCACGGTCTTCGTGACCGGGCCGCCGCCGTCATCGCCGCCAGGACCGATGATCGCCTCTGCGCCCTCGCCCACGACCTCGGCGGCGTCGCTCGCGCCCTCATCGGCGCTGTCGCCCTCGAGCGGCTCGGCGATGCAGCCGACGAGCGAGGAGGACGAGATGAGCGAGCAGAGGAGCAGGTTCTTGATGTTCATGGTGGTGTGTCCTTGGGCCTTGTGTTCGCGCTCGCGAGATCGCGTGTCGACGGCCTCTTTGCGAGCTCGAGCTCGCCTCGGCGTCCCTCGTCGCTGTCTCGCGGCGTCGCATCCGGATAGAGCAACCGGCGGGCCAGGTTGTCGGGGTGCTTCGGCCCGCCCTCGGCGCGCCCAGGATCCGCGGGGAAGACGGCCTATCTCGGGGTTTTCGCGCTCCACCGCGCCGCGCCGGCGGGCGCCCGCGCGGCGCGGTGGAGGTCAGAGCCCCCACGCCGACGGCGCGGGCCTCCACCAGGTGTCCTCTCAGGTGCTCTCTGGTCCGGAAGATCGCGGCAGGCCCAGAGTCGATCCGCGCCCCCGCGGGGGCCGGCGCTCCCCCTGAAGCCCCGCGATCGAACGCTCAGCGCCGGCGCCGTCGCGACGCCAGCGCGCCGAGCACGCCGAGGAGCATGACGCCGCCGAGATCGGCCGATCGGCCGGTCGTCGAGCAGGAGCACCCGGCATCGCCGCCAGACTCCTCATCGCCGCTCTTCGGCGTGTCGTCCGGATCGGCGCCGCCCGCGCCGCCCACCCCGCTGCTCGAGGCGACCGACGAGCTCACGGTCGCGCCCACGGTCGATCCGCCGCCGGCCGATGAGGAGGAGGTCGACACGCTGCTGCCGTCCGCTCCGCCATCGCCTCCGCTGCCGCCGGCGCCGCCGGCGCCGCTGCCGCCGCCATCGAAGCCAGCGCACTCGGTCGAGCACTCGGTCGAGCATTCCCCGCAGATGCACTCGAGGATGCGGATATACATGCCGGCGCCCTCGGCATGGTCATCCATGCATCGCTCGACGCACGCGTCGTCCTGGCACTCGTTGACACAGCCGATGAATCCCTTGCACGCGTTCGACCCACCGCACGCGTCATAGGGCGCCCTGCAGGTGTCCGCGAGCGAATCGTTCGAGCAGCTATCGCAGCTGCTGCCGCCGCCGGTGGCAGCGCTCGTGGCGCTCGCGGCCGTGGTCCCGCCGATGGGATACAGCGCGCACACGCCGTCGATGTCGTCCTGCTCGATGGTGCGCATCGACGAGCCCACGACATAGTAAGGGGTCATCGTCGCGGTCCGCTCGCCGGAGTGGCCGAGGCCCAGGAAATGCCCCTCTTCGTGCGTGGCGATCGACTGCGTGTCGACACAGCCGTTGTTGCCGGTGTCGTTCCAGCAAAACCCGACGTCGTTGAAGACCATGTCGGCGTCCACGATCGCGCCGTCGAACTGCCAGACCGGCATCGTGACGCCGATGACCGAGTTGACGTCGCCGAGCATGTTCGGCCAGGAGGAGCTGACCCACTGAAACACGTTCTTGCCGTCGTTGTAGTTGTAACGGTCGGTGGTGTCGCCGAGGAAGTCGACCTGCCACGCCGTACACCCCGCGTTCGACCACGTCTCGAACCCGGTCTCGACACGGTCGACGGCGAAGGCGGAGATCTCGCCCGGGATCGTGGAGCGGTTGATGTAGTAGGTGACGGGCAGCTTGCCCCAGCGGGGGACCACGTCATCGAGCGGCGTCCACGCGGCGGCCTCACGGGCCACGGCGAGGGACGAGACGGCGCCGAGCAGGGCGGCGAGGGCGACGCGGCGCCTCACCTCACTTCCCTCCCGCGATGCGCACGACGTCCGTCATGAGGCTCTCGATGGGCTCGACCGCCTCGACGGGCGTCTCGACGGGCACCAGCGCGGCTCCGGTCCGCCGGACGAGGTGCAGCCCATCGAGGATGCGCCGCGCCATGCCCCTCTTGTCCACGTGATACGCCGACAGCGCCAGCGCCGTGAGGTGCCACCGCCCCTTGTCGCCCGAGCGCAGGAAGACCAGGGCGTCCTCGCCGGGCGAGAGCTTGGCGTCGCCGAGCAGCCGCTGTGTCTTGCCGTTGTAGGTCCCGCCCATCTGCTCCAGCACAATCATCTTCGAGCCCCCCTTGTCCGCCGCGCCACCCTTGAGCGGCTGGGTGATCGTGAGCTCGGTGCGGGTCACGATCGATTTTCCGTCGTCGGATTCCGTCGTGTACGATCGGCCGACGATCACGCGCGCGATCGTCGCCGACTGGCGCACGAGCTCCTCCCGCGAGAGAAGGACGGCCGTCGTCGCGTCCGCGGGCGCACCGATGCCTAGCAGAGCGAGCGCGGCGGACAGGGCGAGCACTGCTTTCAAGCCTCTCTTCATGTAGATGACTCCTTAAGACATTCTTTTCTATCCCGAAGCGCGCGCGGCGGCCAACCAGGAAACAGCGCTGCAACGTGCTCAGGATGCCGTGGTGTTGCCCGTCTGTCGTGACGGCGGATCATCACACCGCGGCGCGATGCCATGCCGACATGTACGGAAGCGGGCATTACCTCCCGGGCCGTGGTGCGCCTGGATTTGTGCCGTACACGTAGACGGCGCACTCCGGAGCTCTCGGGGAGGAGACCCCCTTATCGGGTCATCCCCGCACTCGGCAGCATCGAGCGGAGTCAGGATGATTGTCCGTCGATCGGGTCAACTCGCCATCAGCGTCATCAAAGGCTGTCCTCGCTCGCCGGGAGCGGCGCGCGGGTCCCCGGTGCGGCGCCGCGCCGCCCGCGGAGGCCCAGGGGCGCGGAGGCTCGCCCGGGCGCCCTCCGCGCTCCGGCGCGGCTCAGGGCCTCTCTCAGTCGAACCGCTTCAGGCCGTTCGGCGCCCTGGAGTCGCGCTTCGCGAAAGCCTCGTCCCGGGCCACGACGCGGCCGGCGAGGACCGCCTCCGCCAGCTCGCGGCACTCGGCGCTCGTCGTGCGATCGGCCCGCGCGAGCGCCTGCTCCGCCGCGGCGCGCGCCTCGGCCGCGCGGCCGGCGAGCGCGTGCGTCCGGGCGATCTCGGCGAGGGTCGCCGAGAGCTCCGCGGCGTTGCCCGACACGTCCAGGAGCCGCTTCGCGCCGAGGTAGAGCGACAGCGCACCGGCGAGATCCCCCTGGATGCGCGCCAGATCGCCCCGCGCCCGCAGCACGCCGGCCTGACCTGCGCCGTCCTCGAGCACCTCGAACAGGGCGAGCGCCTGCTCGTAGTCCGCGAGCGCCTCCTCCAGATCCGACGCGTCGGCCGCCGCGACGCCCACGAGCTCGGCCACCAGCTCGAACTGCTTGCGGCGGAGATCGCCCCGCACCTTGAGCGTCGCGGCCTGCCCGCGGCGCTCGAAGCCCGTGCGGAACAGGGCGAGCGCCCGGTCGTAGTCGCGCACCGCGTCCACGAGGTCCTCCTGCACGGAGCGCAGATCGCCCCGCGCCTTCAGCACCGCGGCCTGGCCCAGGACGTCGCGCGTCGCCGTGAACAGCTCGAGCCCCTGGTCGTAGTCCTTCTCGGCGCCCGCCAGATCCCCCTGCCGCACCCGGAGATCGCCCCGCGCCTTGAGCACGCCGGCCTGCCCGAGGTGGTCGTCGGTCGCCTGGTAGAGCGTGAGCGCCCAGTCGTAGTCGCGCGCGGCGCCCGTCACGTTGTCCTGGCCGAACCGCATGTCGCCCCGCGCCTTCAGCACGCTGGCCTGCCCGCTCCGATCCCCCGTGTCCTGGAAGAGCGCGAGCGCCGTGCTGTAGTCGCGCGCCGCTCCCGCCAGGTTGCGGAGCCGGACCCGCAGATCGCCGCGCGCCTTGAGCGCCCGCCCGTGCGCGGCGCCGTGAGGGCGGGCGCGAGGCGGCTCCGAGGGGCCCGGGACGTCGGCGTCGCCGGCCGCCCCGCGCGAGAAGGCCCGGGGCTTGAGCGGCTCGCGATCGCCGAGCTGCAGGAAGAGGTGGATCGCCAGATCGTAGTCGCACACAGCGCCGCCGAGATCGCCCTCCTCGGCGCGCGCGAAGCCCCGCGCCCGCAGCGCGTCGCCCTCCGCCGCGCGATCGCCCGCGGCCTGGAACAGCGCGAGCGCCTCGTCGTAGTCGCGCACCGCCTGCACGGGGACGCCCTCCCGCAGGCGCAGCGCGCCCCGATCCATGAGCACCTGGGCCTGCCCGAGCGCGTCACCCGTCGCCCGGAACATCGCGAGCGCCTCGTCGTAGTCGCGCGCGGCGCCCGCGTAGTCGTTCCGCCGGAGGAGCAGGTTGCCGCGCTCCCGCAGCGCGTGGCCGCGCGCCTCCGGCGGGGTGCTGTTGAGGCTCGGAGGCGCCGCGCTCGAACGGGGCCCCCGCACCACCCCCTCGCCGAGCACCTCGGCCAGCGATCCGCTCCGCGGGGTGCAGCGATCCGTCACGCTGTCGAACGAGCGCTGCGTGGGAGGATCGCCGTCCACTCCCCTCAGCTCGGACTGGACTTCGGGAAGGCGACGCATGCCAGGCGGAACATCATACCGCGCCTGCGCCCCCCTCGTGGAGACATTGCGCGGTCAGCGCGGCGGCAGCGCTTGGTCTCTTCTCCGCCTCCCTCCCCCGCCTCCCTCCGCCGCCGCCTCCGCCGCCCAGGTCGCGCGCGGCGGCGCGCCGACGGCTGGGGCCGCTGCCTTCCCGCACGTTGGCCCGCTAACGCAATCGGACGCGGGCCCGTGGGCTCCGCCCCGCACACCCCGGCCGTGAAACGCCGCAGGCGGTCGATCCTCAGAGGCCCTTGCGCGAGACCAGCACCGCGTCCCGCTCGACCTCGTACATCGCGTGGGTCACGAGCGCCGCAGCCGTGCGCTCGCGCACATGCACGACCCGCAGCTCGGCGTAGGTCTCGTCCGGCAGCAGCTCCTCGTCGACGCCGAACTTCGGCTCGTCGACCTGCGCCGGACGCTCGTCCTGCACCCGCGGCCGGACCGTGGCCAGCTTGCCCGCGCCGCTGATCTGCTGCAGCCAGCGGTCGCCCCGCCGGACCGCGAAGAAGCGCTGCCCCGGCTTCACGCCGTCCTTCTCGCCCTTGTCGATGAACACAACCTGGTGCTGCCCGACGAGCTGGTAGGGGTAGACGGCCGCGATGATCTTCGCCTCGAGATCCGCCTCGGCGCCCACCGGCGGCACCACGTCGAGGCGCCGCAACACCGCGCCGACCCTGTCCGTGCGCTCGACAACGTCGAGCGACTCGATGAGCCGCGCGCGCACCATGTGCGTCTTCGGGTTGTAGCGATCCACGCGCGCCGTGCCGCGCACCGTCACGAGCTCGCCCTTCACGTCCCCGCTCTTCACCTTCTTGATCTCGCGGAAGATCGTCAGCTCCTGGCCGATGGAGACGTCGTGATCGTCCGAGAGGCGGAGGTAGACGTCGTCGCCCTCGCTGAGGAGCATCTGGTCGTCGGGGCTCGCGACGAGCTCCCCCCACGTGTCCTTCTTCACGTCGTCGACCCAGCCGAGCTCGCGCAGGAAGATCGTCTTCGCCGGCACGCGCCCCCCTCGCCCCAGCTGGTTCGCGCCGAACCCGATGCCGCCGCGGGTCGGGCCCTCGCTCGGGTCGCGGAGCCGGATCCGGTCGCCCGGGTAGATCCAGTGCGGGTTCTGGAGCTGCGGGTTCAGCGCCCACACCTGCGGCCACGCATAGGGGTTCGTGTAGTACCTGCCCGAGATGTCCCAGAGCGTGTCGCCGCGCCGCACCGAGTGCGACTCGGGCACGAACTGCCCCTCGACGACGTAGCTGCCGCTCGCGCCGCCCTTCACCGAGGCGGCGCCCTCGCTCCGGCGGCCCAGATCGAAGCCGTCCGACGGGCGGGACGTGTCCGTCGTGCCCCGCGAGCTCGAGGGCAGGTGGGCGTTCGGATCGAACCCCGGCTGCGGATAACCCGGCACCACGACCTGCGTCTCGACGGTCGGCTCGCCCCTCGGGAGCTGGACCACGGTGACGCCCGGCGCCTGGCCGGCGCCCTCCTCGCCGCCCTGCTGGTCCTGAGCGCGCGCCAGCGGCGGCGCGGCGACGATCGCCAGGGAGACCAGGACCAGCGTTGCCTTCGCGGGGAACTTCATCGCTTGCGCCTCGACAGGGTGGAGGGGGGCTGGCTCGGCGGCGGCGACCCGCCCGGGGGCTCTTCGATCACGGCGCCGTTCGCGGTCGAGCGGAGCACCGGCGGCCTCGCGCCGTCGTCCTCCGGCGCGAGCCGCACCACCTCGAGGTCGGGCCTGTCCGGCTCCTCCGGGGGCACGGCGCGCGCCCCGGCCTCGTCAGGGCGCGCCGCGCTGCGGGCGCCGCCCCGCGAGCGCTCCAGCGAGCCCACACGATCCGCGAGCACCGCGTTCTCCGCGCGCACCCTGACGAGCTCCGCGCGCAGCTCGGAGAGCTGTCGTTCGACCGCGTCGCGCCCTCCGCCGCAGCCGACGTTGAGCGCGGCGAGCGCGAGCGCCATCGAGCCGATGCCCAGGCCAATCCTCATGGGACGCCCAGCCTACCCGCCGCCGCGCCGGCCGGCCAAACGCGCGGCGATCTCCGCGCCCCGCGACGGGACGCCGCGCGCCCCGACGGGGCGACGCGCCGCGCGCGCGACGGAACAACCGCACGCGACCCGAGGTGGGCGGCGCGACGTCACGCGTTACGGAGCGCGCGCAGTTCTGCTAGGGTCCCAGCCCGAGATCTGGGTGCGAGGGGTGAACGTGCGGAAATTCTTCCTGATTTTCCTTGTCGCGACGGCGTGCGCCGGCGCCGGCTGCGGTGACGACGGCCCCGGGCCCGCGGCGACGGAGTGCTTCGACTACAGCAAGTTCGACGGCACCACGCCCGAGGTGAGCTTCGCGGGCGAGGTCCTCCCCATCTTCCAGCGGTCGTGCGCGTTCAGCTCGACGTGCCACGGCGCCGAGGCCGGCTCGGCCGGGTTCGCGTACCTCGGCCCGCCGCTGATCGAGCAGGCCACGCAGGCGCAGATCGACGCGATCGTGGCCCAGAACGTCGGCGCCGCGTCGAGGGCGCCCTCCGGGATGGCGCGGATCACGGCCGGCGACCCCGCGAACAGCTTCCTCATGCACAAGCTCGACGACACCCTGAGCTGCGGGGACCTCGAGTGCGCCCCCGACGGCTGCGGGGACCCGATGCCCTTTGGCGGCGACCTCCTGCCCTCGGCGGAGCGCGACGCCATCCGCAGGTGGATCCAGCAAGGGGCCAAGGTCAATTGATCGGCCGGCTCTCCGGCCACGTCGTGGAAGAAGGCGACGAGGGCACGGTCGTCCTCGACGTCAGCGGGGTCGGCTACGAGGTGACCGTCCCGCTCGGGGCGCTGGGGCGCGCGCGCGGCATCGCCGCGAACGCGCAGGCCGCATCGGACGCGATCACCCTGTTCGTGCACACCCACGTGCGCGAGGACGCGCTCCTCCTGTACGGCTTCGCGACGCGCGAGGACCGGGCGGCCTTCCGCGTGCTCATCGGCATCTCCAGCATCGGCCCGAAGATCGCGATGGCCATCCTCAGCGCGCTCGGCGCGGGGGAGCTCGCCGCGGTGATCACCCGCCGGGAGACCGCGCGCCTCACCGCCATCCCCGGCGTCGGCAAGAAGACCGCCGAGCGGCTCGTCCTCGAGCTGAAGGACAAGCTCGTCCACCTCCCCGCGGCCCCGCTCTCCCCCGCGGCTCCCCCGCCCGCGGCCACCGGCGCCAAGCAGGACCTCCTGCACAGCGCGCTCACCCGCATGGGCTACCGCCCGGCCGAGGCCGAGCGCGCCGTCACCGCCCTCGGCGCGCGCGTCGACAGCGCCCCGCTCGGCGACCTCGTGCGCGATGCGCTCGCGCTCCTCTCCAAATGACCCACGCCGCCGGCGCCAGACGAGCCCGGCAAGCTGGGCCGCCCACGCCCGGCGAGCCGCGGCCGCCCGCGCCCGGAAAAACGCGTTTTGCCGGGCGGGATCGCCCCAGCGAGCGGGCGGACGGCGGCGCGCGACGCCCCGCACGAGGCGGAGGAGCGACAGACAGTCGACAGAGGGCCGCCGCGGCGAATATGCTCCCGCCGCCGTTCGCCCTGGCACCCAGTCCGGTCGCTCGTTGTGAGGAGGCGTGGTGATCACCTGCCCGAAGTGCTCCAAAGAAAATCAGGACCATTACAAGTTCTGTCTCGGCTGCGGCGCCGAGCTGCCTCGCGACGTTTCGCCCAAGAAGTTCGCGGCCGGCACCCCGCCCCACGGCGTGCCGGCGGCGACGCGGGCGAAAGACTACGGCGATGAGCCGACCGCCATCGGCACCGGCGCCCAGAAGGGCCCCGCGGTCGCGACCCCGCCGCCCGCGCTCGTCGATCCCGCGGCGTTCATCGCCCCGGCCCGCGGGGAGGACACCGGCGCGAGCAAGAAGCCCGCGGCGGCCGCAGCCGCGCCCGCGACGTCGGCGGCGGCGGCCGGCGCAGGGACGGTCGTCTGCCCCCAGTGCCAGGAGCCCAACCCGCCGTCGAACAAGTTCTGCGCGCTGTGCGGGTTCAAGCTCGTCAAGCCGGCGGGCCAGGCCGCGCAGCCCTCCACGCCGGTCGTCTCCACGTCGGGCGCCGCGAACGTCGTGCTGACGGCGCTCCGGGCCGACGGCACCGAGGCCGGCTCGTACACGCTGCCCACGAACCCCACGCTGATCGGGCGCGACTCGGGCACGATCTTCGGCGGCGACAGCTACCTCTCGCCGCGCCACGCGACGTTCTCGATCAAGGGCGGGCGGCTCTTCGTCAAGGACGAGGGCTCGCTGAACGGCGTCTACCGCAGGCTGCGCAGGGACACGCCGGTGCAGCTCGACAACGGCGACGTCTTCCGCATCGGCCAGGAGATCGTCCGCGTAGAGCCGCTCTCCCCGGCGCCCACGACCCCCGACGGCGTCGAGCGGCTCGGCAGCCCCTCGAAGGGCTACGTCGCGCGGCTCGCCCTCATCATCGGCAGGGACGCGACCGGCAACGCGTTCCCGGTCCCCGACACCGGCCTGCACCTCGGGCGCGAGCGCGGCGATATCCTCTTCCCCGAGGACGGCTACGTCTCCGGGCTCCACTGCCAGATCTCGCTCCAGGGCGGCCGGCTGTTCCTCACGGACCTCGGCAGCTCGAACGGCACCTTCCTCCGCGTCCTCGGCGAGACCGAGATCACGGGCGGCGACATCCTGCTCATGGGTCAGCAACTGTTCCGCATCAACGTCTGAGCGCGCGCCAGCGGCGCCCGAGGGCGGCGACCGTCCCGCTCGCACAACCCGACGCCCCATCGTACGCTCAGCAGCCCTGAGGCACTCGCCATGGAAATGGTCCGCACCATCCGCGTGGTCGCCGCCGTGATTGAACAGGACGGCCGGTACCTGATCACCCAGCGCCGGCCGACCGCCGTGCTCCCGATGCTCTGGGAGTTCCCCGGGGGGCGCGTGGAGGAGACCGAGACGGACGCGGCCGCGCTGAAGCGCGAGGTCCGCCACCGGCTCGGCGTCGAGATCGAGGTGGGCCAGCTGATCTCGTTCGTGAGCCACCCCTACGAGCGCTACGTCGTCGATCTGTACCTCTACGAGTGCCACATCAAGAGCGGCGAGCTCGCCTCGCTGGCCGTGAACGCGTTCCGGTGGGTCACGAGCGCCGAGTTCGATCGCTACCCGTTCACGCCGGCGGACGAGGCCAGCATGAACAAGCTCCTCGGCATGACCTGACGCGCCCGCGCCCTCACAGGCGCGGCGAGCGCCGCAGCAGCACGAGGAACATCGGCCCGCCGAGCACCGCGGTCACCGCGCCCACGGGCGGCTCCGTGCCGAGCCACCGAAACAGGAGCCGCGCGACGAGGTCGCACGTGACGAGCAGGACCGCGCCGGCCACGAGCGACAGCGGCAGGAGCCGCCGGTGATCCGCGCCGCAGAGCCGGCGGACCGCGTGCGGGACGATGAGCCCGACGAAGCCGATGAGGCCCGTGCGGCTGACGATCGCGCCGACGACGCACGAGGACGCGAGGAAGACCCGGCGCTCGACGGCGCGGACGTCGACGCCCAGGGTCCCGGCCGACTCGTCGCCGAGCGAGAGGAGGTTCAGCCGCGCGGCGTCGGCGAGGAGCACGGCGCAGCCGGCGGCGACGTAGACGGCGACGCCGAGGAGGGCCGGGGTCGTGGGCAGCTCGACGAAGCCGATGAGCCACCGGAGCAGCTGCTGGGCGCGCGAGGGAGAGACGAGCGTCTTGAGGAAGGAGATGAGGCCCGCCGCGATGGAGTTCACGATGACGCCGGCGAGGAGCATCGAGGCGCCGGAGGTGCCCTCCGCCGCGCCGCGCGCGATGGCGTAGACGAGCAGCGTCGCGACGAGGCCGCCGGCGAGCGCCGCCGCGGGCAGGAGCGTGGCGCCGAGGACGGTCGTCGCGCCGACGCCGAGCGCGATCGCGACCGCGGCGCCGAGCGCGGAGCCGCCGGAGACGCCCAGCACGTACGGCTCGGCCAGCGGGTTCCTGAGCAGCGCCTGGAACGCGGCGCCCACGGCCGCGAGGCCGGCGCCGGAGACGGCCGCGAGGAGCACGCGCGGCAGGCGCACGTCGATGAGGAGGGTCCGGTCGAGGCCGGGCTCAGCGACGGCGCGCGCGATCGAGACGGGCTCGGCGCCGAGGAGGACGGCGAGGACGAGCGAGAGCACGAGCGCCGCGGGCGCGGCGGCGAGGACGAGCGCGCGGCGGGGGCCCCGGCCGGACGCCGGCGGCGCCGGGAGGGAAGGCGCGCTCGCTCGGCGCGGGGCGCGGCCGGACACGGGCGACGTCAATCCTGGCCGCCTCCGCGCGCCGCGGGCGGCAGGGTGGCGGGCCCGCTGTTGCGCTCGGCGTTCCGCTCGTAGATAAGGCGCAGCCCGGTGAGCGTCAGGTCGTCGTCGACCCCCTCGATGGTCTCGGTCTGCGGCGCGATGAGCCGCGCCAGGCCGCCGGTTGCGATGACGCGGCACGGGTAGCCGAGCTCTCGCCGGAGGCGGCCCACGAGCCCGTCGACGAGCCCCGCGTAGCCGTACACGATGCCCGACTGCATCGAGTGGACGGGGTTGCGGCCGACGACCCGGGGCGGGAGCGCGATCTCGACGCGGGACAGCCGCGCGGCGCGGGAGAAGAGCGCCTCGGCGCTGATCTCGATGCCCGGCGCGATGACGCCGCCCAGGTACTCTCCCTTCGGGGTCACGCAGTCGAACGTCGTCGCCGTGCCGAAGTCGACGACGATGACGCCGGCGGCGGCGTGATCCCCCCGGTCGTGCTCGGCCGCGTGCGCTCGCGCCGGCGCGGCGCGGGGCGCGGGCTCGGGCTGCCGCCGCACCCACTCGTGCGCCGCGACCGCGTTGACGATCCGGTCGGCGCCGACCTCGCGCGGGTTCTCGTAGAGGATGGCCATGCCGGTCTTGATGCCGGGCCCCACGACGAGCGGCTCGATCCCGAACGCCCGCTCGACGAGCCCCACCATCGTGTCGGTCAGCGTCGGCACGACGCTCGCGACGATCGCGCTGTCGATGCGGGCGAGGTCGACGCGGCGGAGGTCGAGCATCTGCCGGACGAGCACGGCGTACTCGTCCGAGGTGCGGGAGCGCGCGCTCTCGCAGCGGAGGTGGTGCTGGAGCACCTCGCCCTCCAGCACCCCGAAGCTGATGTTGGTGTTCCCGACGTCGATGGCGAGCAGCATGCTGGCCCGACTCTAGCGCCGCGCGCCCGGGATCCGGCCAGGATTTCGGACGCGCTGCCGGCGCGCGCGGCGCGCCCGGCCTTCAGCGCTTGCGCGCGAGCGTCACCCCGTCGCGCACGGTGAGCATGACCTTCTCGACCCGGGGATCGCGGAAGACGAGATCGTTGAAGGCGGCGATGGCGCGGCCGTCCACGCTCTCGGGGGCGAGGACCTCGCCGCTCCACAGGGTGTTGTCTGCGACGATCAGCCCGCCGCGGCGGAGGCGCGGGAGGGCCTCCTCGTAGTAGGCCGGATACCGCTCCTTGTCGGCGTCGATGAACACGAGATCGAAGGCGGGGCTCGCCGGCATGGCGCGGAGGGTGGCGAGCGCGTCGCCGAGCGCGATCCGGATCTTCCCGCCGTGCTCGCTGCGGTCGAAGAACGATCGGGCGATGCGGGCCACCTCGGGGTCGCGATCGCACGTGATGAGCTCGCCGTCCGGCGGGAGCGCCTCGGCCATGCTGAGCGCCGAGTAGCCCGTGAACGTCCCGATCTCGAGCACCCGGCGCGCCTGCATGAGCGCGACCAGCATCCTGAGCAGGGAGCCTTCGACCCGCCCGACCTGCATGACCGCCCTCGGCTCGTGGGCCAGGGTGAACTCGCGCAGCTCATCGAGGAGCGCGGGCGGCGGCTCGGAGTGGTCGTGAACGTAGCGATCCAGCTCTGGATTGACGATAGCGATCATGGCGAGGCTCCTCGGCCGGGCACCGTAGCATCGGTGCGCGCTCCCTCCTCACCTCACCTTGAGCCGCCGGCGGCCTTCGCGGTAGCGTCGACCATGGCCTTCTCTTCCTGGAAGACGTGCGCCGCAGCGGCGCTCCTGGCGGCGGCCTGCAGCTCGACGGACGGCAGCCCCGGGACGGGCGGCGCTGGCAGCGCCGGCACGGGCGGCTCCGGCGCTGGCAGCGCCGGCACGGGCGGCTCCGGCGGGGGCACGGGCGGCGCCGGCGGCGCAGGCGGCTCCGGCGGCGCAGGCACGGGCGTGGGGGCGAGCTCCACGACGGCCGGCGGCGGCGCGGGGGGAGAGGCGGTCTACGACTGCGCGTCGCTCGGCGATCCGTGCACGACCTGCCTCGCCCTGCGCTGCCAGGAGAGCTATTGCGCGTGCCAGCGGAGCGCGGAGTGCGCCGCGCTGGGCAACTGCCTCCTCGGCTGCGCGGCGGAGGACGTGGCTTGCGAGCAGGCGTGCCTGACGGCGCACCGGGCCGGCATCTCGGGCATCTTCCTCGAGGGCGGCTGCGCGTCCGCGCGGTGCAGCGCGCAATGCCCATCGCGAGACGCGCTGCCCCCTTGCGCGTCTTGCCGGTTGACAGGGTGCGCAGCCGAGATGAACGCGTGCGTCGCCGAGCCGTCGTGCAGGGCAATGCTCGCGTGCGTGGATGCGTGCCGTGCGGACGGAGATGGCTGCCTGGAGGTATGCTCGGCGATGCACGCGGACGGCGTGCAGGCTGCCGGGGCCGTCTTCGCATGCGAAGAGGCGCGGTGCGGCGCGGATTGCGAGTGACCGGTGAGCCGCCGCGGGCCGTCATGCCGCGCGGCGTCGCGGGGGTCGACGCCCTGGGCGAACAGACATAGCATTCCGTCGTGGCCTTCCTCGGATTGCGCGAGATTGAGCGGGACCCGTACGCGGTCGTCCATCACGACCCCGCTCAGCAGCTCGTGCTCATCAAGCGATATTCGCTGAACTATCCGAGCATCGCGGCGATCGAGCTGAGCTTCGATCGCATCGATCGGTCGCTCGAGGCGATCGCCAGGCGGCGCACGCTCCTGCTGGTCGACGCCCGCGACGCACCGCTGCGCAACGACGCCGGATTCGAGAATGCGTTCGCGCACTGTCACACGCGGCTGACGCAAGGTTTCAAGAAGACCGCGGTCCTCCTGAAGAGCGCGACCGGGGTGCTCCAGGTCGGCCGGCTTTCGAAGGGCTATGAAAAACCGATGGGCATTTTCACCCGCCCCGAGGACGCGCTCCACCACCTCGGCGTCAGCGTCGACCTGAAGCAGCTCACCGATCCCTGACGCGCCCTCCACCCTGGAGCGGGGCTCACCCGCACAGGAGACGGGCCCAGATCGGCGTTTTCGGCGCGGAAGCGTACTCTTGTACGCTGAGCACCGAAAACGTCGAGGTGGGCCCGTATCCGAAGCGGGTGAGCCCCTCAGGAGAGGGGTTTGCCGCCGGTGACACCGAGGACCTCGCCGTTGACGTAGATTGCCTCGTTCGAGGCAAGGAACACGAACGCCGGGGCGAGCTCGACCGGCTGCGCCGGGCGCTCCATTGGATGATTCTTGCCGAAGGTGGCCACCTTCTCCTTGTCGAACGATTGCTGGATGAGCGGCGTCCACACGGGGCCGGGCGCGACGACGTTGACGCGGATGCCACGCTCGATGAGGTCCTGCGCCAGGCCCTTGCTGAAGGTGACGATCGCCCCCTTGGTGGACGCGTAATCGAGGATCGCCGGGCTCGGCTGGTACGCCTGGATCGAGGCGACGTTGATGATCGAGCCGCCTTCCTTCATGTGCGGCAGCGCGTACCGGATCATGTGGAACATGGCCAGGATGTTGACGCGGAAGGTGCGCTCGAGACGCGCAGCGTCGATGTCCTCGAACCGCTCGACGGCCTTGCCCTGCTCCGCCGCGTTGTTCACAAGGACATCGATGCGCCCGAATTTACGCGCCACCTCCTCGACCACCTTCCGGCAATGGGCCTCGTCGGCCAGGTCGCCGGGTAGCGTGAGCGCCTCGCGCCCCGCCTCCTTGATGACCCGCGCCGTCTCCTTCGCGTCCTCGTGCTCGCTCAGGTAGGAGATCGCCACGTGGGCCCCCTCGCGGGCAAACGCGAGCGCGACGGCGCGGCCGATCCCGCTGTCCCCTCCGGTGATCAGCGCGATGCGGTCCTTCAGCCGGCCGAGCCCCTTGTACGACGACTCGCCGTAATCGGGCCTCGGCTCCATCTTGGCTTCGATTCCGGGACGCTCCTGTGTCCTGCCCTCGAAAGGCGGCTTCGGGCCCGCGCCTTTCGGATCCGCTGTCGGTCCAGTGTTCTGCATAACCTCCTCCTGACGCTGCGATGTCGTGAGAGGCCGAACGCGCTCCCACCGAACCCTGGCCATAAGGGCGGCGACACAGCCCGGCCATCGGTGGCCACCTGCTCTCCAGATCGGAGCCGCCCCTACACCGGCGCAGCGACCAGCGAGCGGCGCGCCGTCGGACCCTCGCCGGGCGCTCCCGAGCGGACACGGCGGCAGACATCTCTCGTGGCTCGACGTGGATCGACGTGATCGAGCAGACGGCGCGCGCCCCTGTCGCGCGGTGCCGCCGCGCCCTGTCACATCAAGGCTTGACAGGCGACAGCTGGTCCGGTGTCTTCACCCTGCGTTGTCTCGCGGCACGCCGCCGGCGAAGACGCGGAGGAGAACCGTGGTGATGAAACACGTCGACGAGAGCCGTCTGGAGTCAGATCTCGAGTATCGGTTCGGTTATCTCATCGAGTTTGTCGGCTTCGGCGAGGCGGACATCGCGGCGATCCACGGCGCCGCGCCGCACCTCGCCCCGCGGGTCGAGGCGCTCGTCAACGCGGTGTACGAGAAGCTGTTCCTCTACGACGCCACGAAGCGCCACTTCGTGCCGAAGCAGCACGGCTACGAGGGGGCGCCCCCGGTCGACCTCGCGTCGCTCACGATGGACCACGAGCAGATCAAGTTCCGCAAGCAGCACCTCTCAGCCTACCTCGTCCGGCTCGTGACCCATCCGTACGATCCGAAGATGGTCGCCTACCTCGACATGGTGGGGAAGATCCACACCGCGAAGGCCGGCAATCCCGAGGTCGTCGTCCCGCTCGTGCAGATGAACGCGCTCATGGGCTTCGTGTCGGACGCCCTGCTCCAGACCATCCTGTCGCTGGGCCTCGACCGGGAAACCGAGGTGCGCACCCTCCGCGCGTTCAACAAGCTGCTCTGGCTCCAGAACGACCTCCTCGCGCGCCACTACCTCTCGGCGGCCTGATCCCCCTCCCCTTCCGGCCATGCGTCGCCCACCGGGACGGACCGCAGCGGCGGGCTGCGCACCTGCATCCCGGGGGCGGCGGCGCGTCGAGCGGACGGCCCATTGCGCGATCGCGCGACCGTTTGCGCAAGCGCACAACGGCGCGCGCTGCGCCGCCCCGCCGCGCGCGCCACGCGCCGGCGAGGGCGCCTTTGGATCGCCTGGATCGGCCGGGAACACCGCGACAAAGAGCCCGGCACATGCGGTGCTAGGCGCCCGCCCACCATGAACCGATTCTTCGATGGCATCGCGCTTCTCGTGGGGCTGTCCGTCATCCCGACGATCGCGGGCTGCAGCGACGAGCCATCCGAGGAGGAGCGCCGCTTCGCCCGGCTCGCGAAGCGCGCCGAGCAGGTGCGCGAGCTGTCGTTCCGCGACGCCGTGCCGGTCGCCACGATCACGCGGGACGAGTTCGAGGCGGACCAGGAGGCGGCCGCGGCCGCCGCCGAGGAGGACGATCTCGCGGAGATGGCCGCGACCTACGGCCGGCTCGGCTACTTCGCCGTCGACGCGGACCTCCGGGAGACGCTGGCTCGCTCGGAGGACTGGGCCGCTGCGTGGTACTCTCCCGGGAGCAACGGCATCGTGCTCATCGGCGAGGTGGACGACTCTGTTCTCATCCACGAGTACGTGCACGGGCTCCAGGATCAGCATTTCGACCTGGCGCCGGACCAGGACGACGCGCTGACGAGCGACGCGTTCCTCGCGCAGCGGGCGGTCACCGAGGGCGACGCGACGCTCGCGGAGGGGCGCTTCATCATGCAGGAGCACCTCGACGCCGATCTGCACCTCGTGGACTGGGGCCCGCTCCTGTCCTCGGTGCATGCGCGCCGGGAGGAGCTCCTCGCCGGCAGCGAGCTCCCCCTCTTGTTCATGGCGTATCCATCGTTCGCCTACAGCTTCGGGCTCGAGTACTGCGCCCACAACCTGACCGGCGCGAGCGCGGCGACGCCCGTCATCGACAGGCTCCCGCCGTTCGACTGGTCGAGCGAGGACGCGCTCTTCACGACGAGGGCGCCCACGAGCACCCAGCAGATCCTCGCCCTCGACGCGCAGGACCCGGAGGTCGGCGTCGGCCTGGACGAGATGCCGTCCACGCTCGACGACCGGCTCGAGCGGCTCGACGGGGACACCCTCGGTGAGTGGTTGACCTACCTGCTCCTGCGCCCGCTCGAGGGCGCGCCCGATCTCGGCGACATGCGCGCTCTGGCCGCGGCCTGGGACGGAGATCGCGCCCTGTTCGTGCGCGATCGGAAGACGGACGCGATCGGCACGGCGTGGGCGTCGGCGTGGGACGACGCCGGCGCCGCGGCGGGCGTCGAGGCCGCGCTGTGGCAGCTCTACGACGGCTCGCCGATCGCCGGCGACGAGCCGCGGCTCGGGCGCGCCGGCGACGGCGAGCTCCTCTGGATCGAGCGCAGGGAAGAGCGCGTGGTCGCCCTCAAGAACGTGGACGAGGCGCTCATGCCCTCGCTCGCCGAGGCCGCCTTCCCCTCCGGGATCCGGCCGATGCGGCACATGATCCGGACGCGCCCGTCGCTCGCGGCCAGGCTCTCGCGGCGCCTGGCCGGGCGACATCACTGAACCAGCGACGGCGCGGCGCGCTCAGATGCAGAGCGAGTCGCAGTCGTGCTCTTCTTCGCACGCCGAGACGCAATCGCCGTCGTCGTCGCACGCCGTGATGCAATCGTCTCGATCCGTCGAACACGCCGTGATGCAGTCGTCCTCGCCTTTGTCGTCGTCCGCGTCGACGAAACAGCCGGCGGCCAGGGGAATCGTGGAGACCAAGAGCACTGCAAGCACCTTGCGCAACATGGGTTGTCCTCCTTCGTGGTGTACTGTCCGCATGCGATGCAGGGGACATCGAACACTCAAGCAGGGGGCGTACCAATCGCTGTTCTGACGCGACTCACCCGTTGGGCCGCGGCCCCGGAGAGCACTTATGCCGCGCAAAGCGAGCTCGGCGCCGGAGCTCCGGGTCACCCGAGCGCCCCGGCCGGCGGACGTGGGGTATCCCGCGAGAAGGCAAATCGCCACAGCGGAGGAGGCCATGGCGGCGCTCGGCGCCCTTGGCGCCGGGATTTTCCGCGCGGCGCGCCGGGCGTGCGCGCTGGGTCAAAGTGTCACACCCGGCTCGACCGTGAGCCCCGGACCTCCGTCCAGGTGAGCCTCCGGCCGCGCTCGGTCTCACCGCAGCGCGGCCCCGCAGCTCACCCCTCGTCCTCGGGCTTCTGCGGCTTGGGCGGCGGCCGATCCACGGCGTAGCGCCGCAGATCCAGCGTGTAGGGCGCGTCCCCGTGGGCGATCGCCTGCTTCGCGGTCACCGGCCAGGGGGTCGGCCCCTCGATCGTGAACCGCTGCGCGCGCCGCGCCGACGCCTCGAACCGCGTGAGCGGCGCGCCGTCGAAGGCGCGCCCCTCGGGGTGCCACACGTGGTAGGCGCACGCGCCGATCGAGCGCTTGCCCCACGTGTCCAGGATGTCGATGTGGACCGGGTGGTGGATGCCGAGGTGCGCGTGCAGGCTGTGCGGCGGCGCCCAGGCGCGGAACCGCACGCCGCCCACGTGCTCGCCCGCCGTCCCCGTCGGCCGGAGCGGCAGCACATGGCCGTTCACGAGCACCGTGTGGCGCTCCGGCGTGAGCCCCTGCACCCGCACCTCGATGCGCTCCATCGACGAGTCCACGTAGCGCGACGTGCCCGTCGTCGTCAGCTCCTCGCCGAGCACGTTCCACGGCTCGATCGCGTTGCGCACCTCCAGCACCACGTCGCCGGCGTGCAGCGTGCCCACCACCGGGCAGCGCAGCTCGATGAACGGCCGGTACGCGTCCGCGGGCAGGGCGAGCCCGCGCTGCTTCAGGTGATCGAGCACGTCCTCGAAGTCGCGCCACAGGTAGTACGGCAGGAGGAAGCGGTCGTGCAGCGCCTGGCCCCAGCGCACGAGCCGGCCCGAGTACGGCTCCTCGGCGAACGAGGCGAGCAGCGTGCGGACGAGGAGCGCCTGGGCGACCGCCATCCGGAAGTGCGGCGGCATCTCGAAGGCGCGCAGCTCGACGAGCCCCTGCCGGCCGTGCGCCGTCTGCGGATCGAACAGCTTGTCGATGCTCACCTCGGCGCGGTGCGTGTTGCCCGTCATGTCCACGAGCAGGTGGCGGAACAGGAGGTCCGAGAGCCACGCCGGCTCGTTCTGCCGGCGCTCGAACGCGCGCGAGAGCGCGATCTCCAGCTCGTAGAGGTTCTCGTGGCGCGCCTCGTCCACGCGCGGCGCCTGCGACGTCGGGCCGACGAAGAGGCCCGCGAACATGTACGAGAGCGACGGGTGGTGCTGGTTGAACGTGAGCAGGCTGGCGAGCAGATCCGGCCGGCGCAGGAAGGGGCTCGAGAGCGGCGTCGGACCGCCGAACGTGAGGTGATGGCCGCCCCCGCTCCCCGCCATGCGCCCGTCGATCAGGTATTTCTCGCAGTGCAGGCCGCTGTGGAGCGACGCGTCGAACACCGTCTCCAGGAGCGACGCGTACGCGCGCACCCCGTCGGAGGGCGGCAGGTTCACCTCGAGCACGCCCGGGTCCGGCGTCACCGAGAAGCGGAGCACGTTCGTGCCGGACGGGGGCGGGTACCCCTCGAGCAGCACGTCGATGCCCGTCTCCTGCCGGGTCGCGTCGATCGCGGCGATGAGCTCGAAGAAGTCGGCCGGCGAGAGGAGCGGCGGCAGGAAGACGTGGACGAGGCCGTCGCGCGTCTCGACGCAGAGCGCCGTGCGCACGCCGTAGCCCGATCGTCCCGCGGCGGGCGCGGCGCGCTGGGCGTGCTTGTCCTCGGGGGCGTGCCGCTGGGCCGCGCGCGCGCGCGCCGTCTCGGCGTGCTCCGGGTCGCCGTCGCCGTCCAGGAGCTGGACGCGGCGCTGTCTCTCTTCCTCCTCGTCGGCCTCGGGCTCGCCGCGCCGCGGGTCCTGCGGCGACACGAGCTCCTCGATCGGCGGCGGCGGGGCCACCGCGACGAGCGAGCGGAGCGGGAGGCGCAGGCCGATGGAGCTGTCGCCCGGGATCAGGAAGAGGTGCCCGCGCCGGAAGCCCCAGCGCTCGCTGATCCACGACCCCCACTGGCGCGCGAGGGGCAGGACGAAGCCGGCCTCGCGCCCGAGCCCGCGATCGAGGACGCGCGCGAGGCGCCGCCGCTCCTCCGCGTCGTCGAGGTTCGCCTTGAGCGGGTCGACGTCGGTGGGCAAGCTCGCCTCGTCCTGGAGGTGGCGCCAGGGGTCCTCGAGGGCCGGCATCAAAAAGTCGGCCAGCCCGAGCCGGGCCGCGAGCGCGTCGGCGAACTTCCGCGAGAGCTCGACGCCGCGCCCGCGCGACGCGCTGGTCGCCGGATCGGCGTGGCGCGCCTGGGACATCTCGGTCCAGATCGGGACGCCGTCGCGCCGGCCGATGATCTCGAGCGCCCAGCGGGGCAGGCTCTCGCCGGGGTAGTGCTTGCCGGCGCGGAGCAGCAGGACGCCGCCCGGCGTGATCCGGCGCCGGAGCTCGTGCGCGAGCCGGAGCCCTTGCGACCACTTCGTCGCGCCGAGCGCGCCCTCGCACCACTCGGGCGCGTCCGGGTACTCGCGCGAGTTGAACGTCGGCTCGCCGCCCATCGTCAGGGAGAAGCCCGCGGCGGCGAGCCGCTCGTCGGCGCGATCGGCCACGGACAGGAGCTCCTGCCACACGGGCTCCTCGTAGGGCGTGGTGGGCCTCGGCTCGTGGCCGAGCCGCCCGACCTTCATCTCGAAGGTGACGTCGGTCGCGCGCGTGTCGCTCGTGCCCTCGACCGGCGCCGCGAGCGCGGGCGAGGCGGTGCAGGCGAGCGGGATGTGGCCTTCGCCGCAGAGCAGGCCGCTCGTCGCGTCGAGGCCGATCCAGCCTCCGCCGGGGAGGTAGACCTCGGCCCACGCGTGCAGGTCGACGACGTCGCGGCTCACGCCGCGCGGCTGGTCGGGGATCATCCCCTCGTCCGTGAGCTGCACGAGGTAGCCGCTCACGAAGCGCGCGGCGAGCCCGCGCGACCGGAGCGCCGCGATGAGCAGCACCGCCGAGTCGCGGCAGCTGCCGCGCCCTTGCGCGAGCGTCTCCTCCGGCGTCCAGATGCCGGCCTCCTCGCGGATGACGTACTTGATGCGCCGGTTCACGGCGGTGTTCAGCGCGACGAGGAGCGACACGGTGTCGCCCTTCGAGGGCAGCCCGGCGAGGAACTCGTCGAGCAGCGGGCCGCGGGCGAACGAGGGGTCGGTGCTGTCGAGGAAGGGGGCCAGGTCCTGCTTGAGCTCGGCCGGATACCCGAACGGGACCTCCTTCGCGCGCTCGTCGATGAAGAAGTCGAACGGGTTCACGGGGCGCACGCTGACCGCGAGCTCGACAAGGACGTCGAAGTGAGGGACGCGCTCGCCCGCGGGCAAGAGCACCCGCGCGACGTGGTTGCCATACGGGTCCTGCTGCCAGCGCGCCGCGATCGGCGGGTCGATCTTCAGGCTGTACGACTCGATCTTCGCCTTCGCGTGCGTCGCGGGCCGCAGCCGGATGAGCTGCGGGCCGAGCGAGGCGGGGCGGGGATAGTTGTAACGGGTCCGGTGCTGGATGAGCAGGCGCACGGTGGTTTGTCTCCGGGGGTGGCCCTATCCAACCAGAAGTGCCCCCTTCCGTCTCGCCTTCCGTGACGCGCGTGAAGGGCGCTGCGAGATCGTTTCGAGGACGATTCGGCCAGGGATCGACGGCGTGGCGGCGCGTGGGCGCGAGCGTGCGGCGGGCGAGCGAGTGACGGAGCGACCGCACGCCAACGCGGCCTCGCGACGGCGCGAGCCGTGTGCCGAAGCGACCGTGCGGCGGCACAAAAACCGCGTGCTGCTGCGCCTTTGGCGCCGTTCTGTCCGCCTCGCCACGCCGCGCCCCGATACCGGCGCCGCCCGCGCTTGCCGTCCGAGGGCGAAGCGGTGATCATCGCCCGCTGTGTCGGGTTCGGAGACGAAACAGCCCTCGCTGCCCCCGGTCGAGCCGGGGACGGTGCTCGCCGGCAAGTACCGCGTGGAGCGCGTCATCGGCCAGGGTGGCATGGGTGTGGTCGTCGAGGCCCGCCACGTCGTGCTCGACGAGCGGGTCGCCCTGAAGTTCCTGCTCCCCGCGTTCACCGAGCACCCGGAGGGGTCGGCCCGCTTCCTCCGCGAGGCGAAGGCCGGCATGAAGATCAAGAGCGAGCACGTCGCCCGTGTTTCGGACGTCGGCACGCTCGAGAACGGCGCTCCCTACATGGTCATGGAGTTCCTGATCGGGAGCGACCTGGCGCGCCTGCTCCGCGATCAAGGCGTGCTCGGCATCGAGGACGCGATCGATTACATCGCGCAGGGCAGCGAGGCGATCGTCGAGGCCCACGGGCTCGGCATCGTCCACCGCGATCTCAAGCCGGCGAACCTGTTCCTGACGACGCGCGTCGACGGCTCGCCGCTCGTCAAGGTGCTCGACTTCGGCATCTCCAAGATGGCGACCGGCGCGGTCGACATCCTGACGGGCACGGACGCGGCGCTGGGCTCGGCCCTGTACATGTCGCCGGAGCAGATGCGGCAGACGCGCTCGGTGGATCACCGGACGGACATCTATGCGCTCGGCGTCTCGCTCTACGAGCTGCTCGCCGGCAGGCAGCCGTACTACGCGGAGACGCTGCCGCAGCTCTGCGCGGAGGTGCTGACGGGCACACCGACGCCGCTGCGGGAGATCCGCCCCGACGTGCCCGCCGCGCTCGCGGCCGTGCTGGAGAAGGCGTACGCCCGCGAGCGCGATCTCCGGCACGCGTCGGTCGCCGAGCTCATCGTGTCGCTCGCGCCGTTCGCGCCCGCGCGCACGTACACGACCCTGGCCCGGATCGCGCGCATGGGCGGCCTGTCGCTCCACGCCGCGATCCCCGGCGGCCAGCGCGCGTCACAGCCATCGTTCTCCGCCCTGGACTCGAGGCCCCCTGGGCCGGCCGCTCGCGAGCCGTCGTGGCCGGGGCTCACCTCGCATGCGGCCGGGCAGCGCGACACCGGGCAGCCGCGCCCGCCGACGCCGCTCCCCCACGGGACGCCGTTCCCGCAGGCGCCGCCGCCCGTCGCCCACGCCTCGACGCCTTACCCCTATCCATCCTCGCCGTTTTCCCAGCCTCCGTCGTCCGGCAACGGCGCCTTCGGGCCTCGCCCTGCCGAGGACGGCAGGCCGAGCCCGGTCCCGCCGAACGGCTTCCCGGCGCCCACGCCGCAGCAGCACATCGTCCCCGGTCCGTACAACGCGCCGATGAGCTCGCGCGCCGCCGCGACCTTCGCCTCGTCGACCCACCTCGGGATCTCGTCGGACGGGCGCCGGATCCCCGGGCTATCGGTCTCCCCTTCCGCGATCCTCGCGATCGCGCTGATCTCCGCGACCCTCCTCCTGGGGCTCATCGTCGGCAGCGTCTACATGCTCCGCCGGGGCGGCGCCGACGGGACGGAGAGCACGTCGGCGGCGCCGACGGTCGCCGTGAGCGCGACCGAGACCGCCGCGCCGGCGCCGGCGCCGACCCCCGAGCAGCCCGCGCCTGCCGCCGGGACGACGACGCCGGACGGGCCGACGATCCGACCGACAGGCGCGGCAGCCGACACAGCGACCACGGCGGACACAGCGGCGGCGAGCGCCCCCGCGGCCGCGAGCGCCACCGCGTCGAACGCCGCGGCCGCCGCGAGCTCCCCCGCGGCGTCGCCGAGGACGGCGCCCACCGCCGCCCGGGGCGGCTCGCCTGCGGGGCGCACCACGCCGGCCGGCCGCCCGTCGCAAGCCACGACGACGCAGCGCCCTCCGAAGGGCATCGACCTGAACGATCCGCACTGAGCCCACAGCCATGATCCCCTCGACAGTCCATGCCCCCCGCGCGCTCCGTCGCGCCCGCCTCGCCCTCGCCGCGGTCGTGCTCGGCTCGGCCGCCCTGTTCGCGCCCTCGAGCGCCGCCGCGCAGGGCGCGGGCGGCGATCCGACGCTCGCCCAGACGTTGTTCGAGGAGGGGCGCCGCCTGATGGAGGCGAAGTCGTACGCGCAAGCGTGCCCCAAGCTGGCCGAGAGCCAGCGCCTGCGGCCCGGCACGGGGACGCTGCTCAACCTGGCCCTGTGCAACGAGGGGCTCGGCAAGACGGCGACGGCGTGGGGGCAGTTCAAGGAGGCGCTCTTCGCCTCGAAGAAGGAGGGCAACGCCGCGCGGGAGGCGTTCGCGCAGGAGCACATCGACGCCCTGGAGCCGAGGCTCTCGAAGATCCAGCTCAACGCGGAGAACACGCCCGGCCTGCTGGTGCGCGTCGACGGCGGCGACATCCCCGCGGCCGCGCTCGGCACGCCGATCCCGATCGATCCCGGGGCGCACGAGGTCGAGGCGACGGCGAGCGGCTACACGGTCTGGTCGACGACCGTCCAGGTCGGCGAGAGCGCCGATCTGAAGACGATCGCCATCCCGAAGCTCCTGCCGGTGGCGCCCACGAGCAAGCCTGCCGGGCCCGAGGCGCCGCCGGCCGGCGGCACCGCCGGCGGCCGCAGCGGCGGACGCGGCCTGCAGACCGCGGGCTTCGTGATCGGGGGCGCCGGCGCGGCGGTGCTCGGCGTCGGCGCGGTGTTCGGCATCCTCGCCGCGGGGCAAGCGAGCGACGCGGAAAAGGACGAAGCGCTCTGTCCGGAGAAGCTGTGTACGCCGGAAGGTCGCAAAGAGATCAACGCGGCGGAGACCAAGGCGCTCGTGTCCACGATCGGCGTCGGCGTGGGCGTCGCAGCGCTCGCCGCGGGGGCGGTCCTCGTGCTGACCTCGGGCCCATCGAGGGCGGAGGGCGCGAGCGCCGCGGGGGCACGGCAGGGCTCGCCAGCGCGGGTGCACGCGCGCATCGTGCCGCTCATCGGCCCGGAGGGCGGCGGGGTCGGGGTGCTGGGCGCTTTCTAGCGCCGGGGCGCAGCAGACGCCGATCGGCCGGGGACTGAAGAGCCAGCGGGCCGAGGGCGGAGGCGTCGGGCCCGGTGGCCGAGGGCGGAGACGTCGCGCCCGGTGACGGTCACTTACGCGCCAATCAGGGGGTGTCCTCACGTGACATCCGCGCCGGCGGGCGCTCGCTTTGTAGCGATGGATGACGCCGGCCCGCTAGCAAAGACCTCCGCTGCCTCCCGGCTCCGCAGCTGCAAGCGCGACGTGCTCGATCGCTGGACGCGCCGGGTGCTCGACGACCCCAGGGCGCCGACGCCGCGGCGGGGCGAGCGCCCGGTGCTCGTCGACGCGGCGCCGGCGCTGCTCGAGCACCTCATCGAGGCGCTCGCGGCGAGCCGGCTCGCCGGCGAGGAAGCGGCGCTGCGCGGCGCTTACGAGCGGGTCGAGGACCACGCGCGCCGCTGCGTCACGCGGGGCCGCTGCATCGAGGCGGCGCTGCGGGAGCTATCGCACCTCCGGGCTGCGTTGCTCGAGGAGTGCGTCGCCCAGGGCATCGCGCTCGGGGCGGGGGAAGCGCAGGTCCTCCACGCGGTGGTGGACGCGAGCATGTGGACGAGCGCGCTCGAGATCGAGCGGGCGACGCGCGCAGCGCTCGAGGACAGCGGCGCGCGCCTGCGGCTCGCGACGCAGGCCGGCGGCGTCGGCGTCTGGGATTACGACACGGTGACCGGCAAGCTGCGCTGGGACGACCGCTGCCGGGAGGTGTGCGGGCTGGAGCCGGCGTCGGACGTCGATTACGAGCTCTTCCTTTCGGCGATCCACCCGGACGATCGCGCGCGCGTGCAGGAGGCCGTGCTGCGCTCGCAGGCCCCGGAGAGCGGCGGCGAGTACAGCATCGAGTACCGCCTCGTGGGGATCCGCGATGGGATCGAGCGCTGGGTCTGCGTGCAGGGGCGCACCTTCTTCGACGCGACCGGGCGCAGCGTCCGGATGATCGGCACGGCGATCGACATCTCCGATCGCAAGCGGGCGGAGGCTGCGCGGCTGGACGATCTCGCGTTTCGCGATCGATTCCTGGCCGCGCTCAGCCATTACCTGCGCACACCGCTCACGGCGGTCACGCTGGCGTCGAGCACGCTGGTGCGCCACGGCAACCTGACGCCGCGCCAGGCGACGAGCGTCGAGGGGATCGCGGCGAGCGCGCGCCGCATGGCGCGGACGATCGACGACCTGCTCGACCTGACCCGGAGCTGCTTCGGCGACAGCATCCCGATCGCGCGGAGGCCGGGGAACCTCCATGTCCTCTGCAAGGGGGCGATCGACGAGCTCCGGGCGACGCGCGCGGAGGTGCCGATACGGCTCGATCTGCGGGGGAGCGGCGCGGGGCTGTGGGATCCCGAGCGCATCGCCCAGATGGTGACGAACCTCGTGCAGAACGCGGTCGACCACGCCGAGCCCGGGAGCGCCGTGCGGGTGGCGATCCGGCCGCGCGGGGGCGACGTGCTGATCGAGGTGCACAACAAGGGCCCGGAGATCGCGCCGGAGCGGCTGGCGACGCTGTTCGAGCCCTGGCAGCAGGCGTCGCCCGCGGAGGGGCGAGCGAGCGCGGGGCGGGGGCTCGGGCTCGGGCTGTTCATCGCGCACCAGATCGCGCGGGCGCACGGCGGGGTGATCGAGGTGGCGAGCCAGGCGGAGCGAGGGACGACGTTCACGGCGCGGCTGCCGCGGAGGGGAGCGGCGGCGAGGGGCTGAGGGGTGGGGGCGAGGCACGCATAGGATGGCGTGGCGTGAGGCGGCCACAGTGATGCCGCCGAACGGATTACGTTTGCTCTTACAGCCGAGCGAGCCGTCCGTCGTCGAGCAGCCCCCAGGGGGCGGAAGCCGAGTACGCCTCGGTCCCGGCGATGGGCAGGCTTGGCGCATCCGTGAGCTTGTCGAGTCCCTTGTCCCGCAGCCGCATCCCACGTTCGGTGAGGCGATACACCTCCGAGAGCATGGGGTAGCCAGCATTGGGCGGCTTTGGACCAGGCGCGCGATCCACGGCCGCGCTCGAATCGTGGTCTGCCCAGTGCTCCAGCCGGCGTGGCAGGAACAGATCGCCTGTACAGAAAAGGAGATGCCACATGTCTACCAGCGTCTCCGACTTCTGCGCGGCCACGCCCGCCGGAGTCAGCCACTCAGCGTGGATTTCGCGCCTACGGGGCACGAGTGGGCCGACGGCGACGCGCGAGTGGCGTTCCGCCGACGAATGCGACGTCGATTACAATCGGGTGCGCTCAGCGCGGCGCAAAGGCACACGCCCCCCTTACCCCCCACCATGATTTCGGCTGGTTCTGGGCTCAATTGAGCCGGCGAGCGAGCTGCGAGCGCTCCGGCACGTGCAGCTTCGTGCACCGACTCGAGCGGGCCAACCTTCCAGGGACGAGGATCAGCGCGCGCCGCAACCACGGCGTTCGCCAGGTCGCGAGGTGCGGAACATGGTCGAGGACATACCGGCGCATCAGGTTGGCGGTCAGCAACTTCAGCAGCAGCGCGGCATGATTGGCGTTGAAGCTATGGCTCGGCACGCGACCGCATCCCCATCCGTGCTTGAGATCGCCGATGAGTGGCTCGATGCCCGCGCGCAGGTCATACCGCGCCGCGACGTCTTCCGGCGCTTCGACCGGCTCGTTGGTCAAGAAGACCTGCACCGTGTAGTCGAGGCCCTCCCAGAGGTAGATCTGCTTGCCGTTCTCCCGATCGCGTGTGCGTACGGCGATCACGCGGACTCCATTCGGCCAACCGCTGCGCCGGAAGGGGACCTCGGTCACCTGCCGTCGAGGACGACCGTCGGCATCCCGGTCGATGGTACGCCATCCGGTGGCGTACGCGACCCTGCCGACCAGATCAGGGCTCATCCGCGCCTTGGTCAGGAAAAAGCATTCCTTCGTGGCGACGGCGTGCATCAAGGCGCTGCAATCCCCCGCGCCGTCGATCCGCACGTAGATGGCCGCGCTCGGCGCTGCGGCGCGCGCCCGGTCGATGCACTCCTCGACGAAGGGCACATCGGCTTCGCCGAAGCTCGTGTCGCCCGGTCGCAGCTTGGCCCCGACAATGGCCTCGACCTCGGCGATGCGCGCCAGGATCGGATGATAGCTCGGCCGGCCACGGTAGCGTGGGTTCGGGCCCGGAAGTGCCCCCTCTTGCATCCCGAAGAGCGGCTCCACGGTCGTGTCGACGTCGATGTGCACGAAACGGTGCTTTCGGCGAGCAACGAGGGCGAGCCCGTGGTCGACGACCATGCTGTGCAGCGCTTCGAGCGCCTCCTCATCGAACCGGCACAGGTCCCGGTAGACGGTGTCGATGCTCGGGACGACGCCGCCGGCGAGACGCACGAAGAGCGGATCGACGGCGAGCGCCTCGATGCCGAAGACGCGCTCCTCGCCGGCGAGCGCGCTGTCCATCAGCAGGCGCATCTGCGCAGCCATCGGGTAGATGACCGTGCGGCCGGTCTTCAGCCGGGAGAACCAGCGGCTCAGGGCCGCGTCGATGCCGAGCTCGCGGATGAAGGCGCCGAACGGGGCGAGCCCTGCGACGCCCGTCAGGTTCTTCTCCGTGGGCTCGACGTGAATGCTGCGAGGGTCTGGCCGCCGGATTCGCTCTTGGTGCCGTCCGTCGCCTTTCCTCTTGAACCCGAGCTCGCGTCGACGCACCTTGGAGGTGCTCGGCGTGTGCCTTCGTTTGGTCATAGCAACCCGGACGGGTCGCCACGCCGAGCCTTTCTTTCAAGGACTTCCGTTTACGACGGCGGATTTCTCACGCCTCGGATCGGTTTCGTAGGCGCGAAATCCACGCTCAGTCGACAGCCGAGAGAGAGTGATCTCGTCGAATCGACTCAAGCGCAGGTCTCCCTCCGCGGTCCTTCTTGGAAAGAAGCAGGAGAGGAACGCCCACAGGGGAGCAAGCTCCGGAAAGCCTTCGACGCCAGCCCTGCAGCTCTCTGCGAACGACAAGGGGTTCTCGTCGACGTAGCTGTCCCAGAGGCGAACGGCGCAATCATAGCGTTCGGGCGGCCAGGGCCGCGCCTTACCAAGACGGTCCAGGAGGACCGCGTCCGCATGATCGGACACTGACTCGGAGCAGGTAAACGGACGAGCCAACACCTCACGGTTTGCTGCTCTCGACGGTGGAACGGGATCGAAATCGAGAATGAAGATATCGTGATGCGCGAACCCGAAATGACGCAACCAGCTACAAATCCGCCAGAGGTTCACCCGCTCGTGAAGGCTCGCCGATACCCACAAGGCGATGGGGGGCTCCCAGTGGACATCCGACGAATAGAGCTTGTCCCATTCTTCGGTCGAATTCCACCACGCACGACGCGCCCGCTCATGTTCCAGAGCGTCCCGACGGCTCGGACCGATGACAAGAAGGTCGGACGCGCACACGACATGGGTCGCACCAACCTGCAACAGCCGCTCGGTGGTGAGCCCATCGAGAGCAACATGAGTAGCCCCGCCAAATTCAACGATGTTCGCCATGCTCAACAGAGCCACACTTGCAGTGGTGTCCGAAGTTGTAATTCATGGCCTTTCAATGCGGAGCGAGGGACGACGTTCACGGCGCGGCTGCCGCAGTGGGCGGCGGGGGCGAGGCGCTGACGAGGCGGCGAGGGCGGCGGTGCAGTGCGCTCTTGCGAGAGGGCTTCCAGGAGGAAGCCAGTCATGACATGCAGCAGAAGGTGGAGGGCGCGCTCGCCAGGAGCTCGCCCACGGGCTCGCCACCGTGCGACGGGCATGCGCCCGGCTCGACATCCGCGATCACGGCCGACTTGCTCCCCAGGCCTGCGCCGGGAGGCGTCACGACGCAGAACGGGACGCTTGGAGCTGACGAGGTTCGACGCGAGCAGGTCGGTGCAGGCGGCGTCGCGGAACACGGATGCCATGAGGGTGCATGAGGCGCCGGTCGGATCGCCGCAGCCGCAGGGGGTGCACTCGCGGCCGTCGATCACGTCCTCGAAGAAGACGTGCTTGACGGCGTACCCCTCCGGACAGCTGGCGTCGTCGCCCTCGTGGTAGACGCAGGTCAGGAAGCCCGACGGCGCCGCTGGCACGCATGTCGTCGCGTCATCGCATGCGGTGTACGCGCCGGCGAGGCACGCCCTGGCCCGCGTCGCCCACGGATCGAGCCTGGGGACAGGCGGCGGGGCGTCAATGCGCGGCGTGCACGCGCCGGTCGTGACCGAGGGCGCAGCGATCGTGAGCGACTGCACGCAGGGCTCGCCGTCGCAGGGCTGATCTTCGGGGATCGGGTTCGCCGCGGTGCACGCGCCGTCCCAGCCGTCGGGCGCGGCGAAGGAGGTCATTACGGTGCCTGGCTCATCGCCGGGGCACGAGGCGGACGAGGATGCGGCCCAGCCGGTAGGGAGCGCGCACGAGGCCTCGGGCGGATCGCACGCGCAGATCGCGCAGTCCATCGGCGGCTGCTGGAGATCGGCGAAGCCTTCGTAGCCGAGCGTCGGCGCGTCGGCGGGGCAGTCGGGGACAGCTTCGGGTGGGCCGAACCAGAGCAGCGCCGGGCCGAACCAGCCGAGCGGCGCAGGTGGGGTGCACTGGCCGGAGCACAGCGAGCTGTGCATGTCGCCGCCGGCGCCGCCCTGACCGCCGGCGCTGGCCTCACCGCCGGCGCCGCCCTCACCGCCGGCGCCAACCCCCGAGCAATAACCCAGTCTGATCTCTTCGGGTGTACAGGGCCCCGTGATGATGATGGGCTCCTGCTCGCAGCCAGCGATGAACAGCAGCCCTGGAAGGACAAATCGTGCCGTGCGCATAGCTGAAACATTACTTGAGCGCCGTTCTTCAGCGCAAGGCGAATGACGTACGACGACTTTCATGAACACCATTCCATGAAGCGAGAGGCATTTCTCTTCCGTGCCAACCTGCCGAAGCGTTTTGCCGCGCTCACTCTCGAATCGCCCTCAGAAGCTCGCTTGTAGACCGATGCCGAGTGCCACGGCGAGAGCAGGCGCGCTCCAGACAGGGCGCTCGGGCTCAGGAGCGCCCGGGTGGCGAAGGATGGCGGCTCCGGCCACAGGATGAACGACATCCGCGTGTGCTCGGGTCGATAAATTTTCTGACAGAGGCCACTCCATACCCGCCCGTGCACCGAATCCGGCGTGGAGATTCAGCCGTGATGTCGCGTTTAACGGAACGGTGGGAGCCGCTTGGAGTATGCCGAACTCGGCTAGGCCGCACGCGAACAGGCTGCGGCGCTCGAGACAGAAGACGACATCTGTCGTGAGAGTGGAGACCGACATGCCGACGGCTTCGACGTTTCCCGACAGCGAGGCGAGCCCGCGGACCTCCAGCGCGACCGACCACGCCGGCCAGCGTGCCCCGAAGGACAGCGCTGGCCCACCGGCGACGCCGGGTGTCATCCCGAGGCCCGCCACAGCGCCGAGGCCGGCCACCCAGGAGAAGCGCTCCCCCACGACCGGTGACGCGCGGCTCCGGGGCGGCGCGCGCACGTGTGGCGCCGTGCGCGGGGGAGATGGCGGCGCGGGCGGCGAAGCGGGCTTCGCTGGCGCCCCAGGTGGTGCGGGGAGCTCGGCGGCGTCGTCGAGCAGCACGGCGATGGACAGGGCCATGGCGGTGACGAGCACCTTGCAGTCATCGTGGGCGCTGAACCCGTCGAACCAGCGTCCGTGACCGTCGCCGTCGCGGAGGAACATCGAGGCGGCGAGCTTGCCGCGCCGGCGCTCGATGGACGCCGTCATCGTGAACGCAGCCTCCGCGTCATAGGGGTCGACCCCGCCCATCGCCCGAACCGTCTCCGCGCGCAGGAGCTGCTCGTCCGGGCACTCCTCGGCGCCTGGCCCACGGATGAACTCGAGCCGCACCCGGAGCGGCGTGGCCGTGGGCTCGGCCCGGACCGGTGCGACCCCGGCGGCCGAGATCGCGGCCGCGGCCGTCGAGGCGAGCGCTGCGCGTGCTGCCCGCTTCCTGCGCGCGCCCTCGTCGTGCGATCTCCCGCGCATCGGCCTCGTCCGCGCGGTCATGGAAGCGTCCGCCCCGCCGCGCTGCCGGCCGGCGCTGTCTGCGCCCCCGCGGCCTTCGATCGCAGCCGCTCGCGCGTCAGTTTGAGCCGCCCCTCGGGGAACCGCCGCTCGTGGGCGGCGATGCGCTCCAGCGCGGTCGCTCTATCGCCTTGCAGCAGCGCCTGCCTGGCGGCGTCGAGCAGCTGCAGCTCGTCGGCGAGCAGCTCTCCATCCTGGTCGGAGGGAGCGTGCTGCTCCGGCGCGGCGGGTTTGCGCTGGCGGAAGACACGTGCCGGCGTGGGCGCGCGAGAGGCTGGAGCTTCCTTGTCCGAGATCGCATCGGATCGCAGCGCCTCGGATCGCGGCCTTCCACCGGGCCCCGTCTCCGGCCGCGCATCGAGGCCGACGGCACGCGAGAGGAGGAGCGGTGTCGCGATCGGGCCCAGGCGGTTGGCCCAGAGGGCCGGCTCTGGCGCGAGCGCGGCAAACAGCGCGGCGCCGCCGACGCCTGCCGTCGCCCACGCCAGCGCCGGGAGGATGAACCGGGCGAGCGCCGGGCGGACGAACCGGGCGAGCAGGCGCCCGAGGCGAGCGGCGCGCCCGGGTCGATCCGCGAGTTCCTGGGGGCCAAGCTCGCTCGATAGCTCGGGACGGGTCGCGGGCGCGCTCGTCCCGACGATGGCGGAGGCGCCGGCGTGGACGGCCGGCGACGCGGCGGCGGAGCGCGAGGAGGCAAAGGAGAAGAGCGGGAGCATGAGCAGGCCGGACCGGAGCGCGCGCTGCTCCTCGGGGCGCAGGCGCTTCACGGCGGCGCGGTAGTCTTCACGCGCGAGGCGCAGCCGACTTGAAGCGGTGTTCTCGTTGAGCTCGAGGGACCGCGCGATCTCGCGCAACGGGATCTCGACCATGTCGGCCATGATCAGGATGGCGCGCCGTTCGGGCGCGATCGTCGCCAGCAGGCGGGTCGCGATCGCGATCCGCTGGTTCGTGGCGATGCGCTGCTCGCTGCTCGGCGCGACGTCGGCGCGCTCGAAGTACGCCTCGTCCGCAAGGCCCACCGGCACCTCGAGGCGCCGGTAGTTGCGCTCCAGATGGCGCCGGACCTTTCGCCACGCGATCCCGAAGAGCCAGCTGGACTCGGCTCGCCAGCGCGGGCCGAGGCCGTGCGGGCGCGACGGCCGAGGGGGATTGCGCGGCGTCGGCAGCGGGAGCGACGCGGGGTCGTCCTGCTCCTGCTGCTCCGGGGCGATGTCCGCGGCGGCGCCTGGCACGGCGGACACGAAGTCGTGGAGAAGCGGCGAGGCGACTGGCGGCAGCGAGGCAGAGCCGGGCGCCGAGGCGGGATAGGCGGGGTTGTACCGGGGAAGGCTGGTGTACGCGCCCAGGAGGACCTCCTGGGAGAGGTCGTCGATGTCGTCCTCGGCCACGCCGAGGTAGCGGAGCATCCCCGGGAGCACGTGAACGGCGGTCGCGTGCATGGACGTCCAGGTGCTGTGCTGGACGAGGTCGGCGGGAGGGGGCGGGACGGGAGAGAGAGGGCTCATGCTTAGAATTGCGGGGGATTCTCGGGGTCGTCACGGAATCGACGGCGGCAGGCGCCAAGGGGCGACATCGAGCGCTCCGTGGCCATGTCTTGTCCCTGGGCGACAGCACGGCTAGGGACGGGGAATGCGCAAGATCGCCTCGACTCGCAGCATCGTCTCGATCGCCATCACCACCTGCGTCCTCGCGACGACGGCCTGCGGCTCTGGCGAAGAGTCGCCTGCTCCGGACGAGGAGGTCGCCGTCTCCATCTCCGAAGCCCGCGGCCTGGCCGAGGGCTCCACGGCGACGGTCGACGGTGTCGTGACCGTCGCGCCTGGCACATTCAATTCGGCGACCGGCGAGCAGGGCTTCGCGCTGCAGGACGACACCGGGGGCATCTACGTGAGCCTGCCCGACGCGCTCGATCTCAACCTCGACACCCGGGTGCGTGTCACGGGGACGCTCGGACAGACGGCCCAGCAGACGGTGCTCAACGCCAAGGCAGCCTCGGTCACGACGCTCGGCGAGGCCCGCTCCGTCGGACCGAAGGACGTCACGACCGGAGAGGTCGGAGAGCCCGTCGAGGGCCTGCTGGTGCGCGTGGGCGGACGCGTGACCAAGGCGGTGGAGGACGACCAGCCCTACGGCTTCAAGGTGTACATCGACGACGGCTCGGGCGAGATCCAGGTCTTCGTGCATATCGTGGACGGCCAACCTGTCATCGACACCGAGTCGCTCAAGGTCGATCAGGACATCACGGTGACCGGCCTCGCCGCGCAATACGAGACGACCTACGAGGTGGCGCCGCGCTCGACAGGAGACCTCGTGGCGCAATGAGCGAGCCGGCCGGCGCGCCGACCCGCCCCTGCGCCTTACCGCCTTGCTCCGCTGTGCGCCCCCGGGCAGACCTGGCCCCTATGGGCCAAGTTGCCGAGAAGCAGCGCCGCGCCATGTACGCCGACCTCGAAGCCGTTCCGTCGCACCAGATGGCAGAGCTCATCAGCGGCACCCTGCACGTGTTCCCCCGGCTGGCACCGCGACATGCACGGGCGTCGTCCACGCTAGGCATCAAGCTGGGCGGACCGTTCGACCTGGGCGATGGAGGGCCCGGCGGCTGGCACATCATCGACGCGATCGAGCTGCGCTTCCCCGACCCGGGCGCGCCGGGCGAGCTCGACGCGCTCGTGCCCGATCTCGCTGGCTGGCGCCGCGAACGCATGCCCGAGATGCCCGACACGGCGTACTTCGCGCTCGCCCCGGACTGGATCTGCGAGGTGCTTTCCCCTTCGACGGAGGGCGTCGACCGCGACGACAAGATGCCGATCTACGCACGCGAGGGCGTGCGGCACGCGTGGCTGGTCGACCCGATCGCCCGGACGCTGGAGGTCTACGTGCTCGGCGCGGATCGCGGCTGGGGGCCCGCCGTCGTCCACCGCGACGCCGCCCGCGTCCGCGCCGAGCCCTTCCACGCCATCGAGCTCGATCTCTCGGTCCTCTGGGCGAGGTGACCTGCAGCCGCGCTGACCTGTCCGAGCCGACCTGGACCGAGCAGCGATGGTTGTACTCCTGGCCGAGGGGACACAGGGGGTTGCGAATCCCCTGTCCGATCTCCTTCGTCGGCCCGGTGGCGGTGCCTAGCGCACCGATCACGTTGGAGTCCCGAGGAATCAACAGAAGGGAAGAGAAACCGCAAGGACGCAAGGTTGGCGGTTCATCTTCTTGCTGTTTGCATGCGGTTTCAACCCGATTGCAGCTCCACGGGGAAGCCAAGCCGCAGGAGAGCATCGCGGCCGGTCCAGCGGCCGCGATGTCGAGGTGCCCTTCGGGCCCATCGCATCTCCTGCGTCATCCCATCACCTGCCTCCGGATCGCCGCCGGCGCAGCCCCAGCACGCCAAGGAGTGAGAGCGCTCC
This sequence comes from Sorangium sp. So ce117, assembly GCF_051524395.1. Classification (NCBI taxonomy): domain Bacteria; kingdom Pseudomonadati; phylum Myxococcota; order Polyangiales; family Polyangiaceae; genus Sorangium; species Sorangium sp. So ce117. The sequence continues at coordinate 393,951 of NZ_CP150309.1, read as the reverse complement.
GAGCCACCGCGGGGGGGCCTGGCCAGGGCTCGCGACTCGGCAGCTCATCGACGTGTCGCCGCCGCCGTCCGGAGCGCCGGCGCCAGCGCCGCCGCTTCCAGCGTGGTCTCCATCGCCGCCTGAGCCTGGCTCTGGATCGCCGCCGGACGACTGCGAGGTGCTGCCAGCGCCGTCGCTGCTGCTGCCTCCTTCACCAGTGCTTCCACCGGTGCCACGGCCACCGGCGCCCGCGCTGCCTCCTTCACCAACGCCGCTGCCACCAACGCCAGCGCTCCCTCCTTCACCAATGCTGCTGCCACCGGCGCCCGCGCTGCCTCCTTCGCCTCCGCTGCCGCAAATGTCGACGGCGCCTGCTGCGCACGCGCCCGCCTGGCAGGTGTCGCCATCGGTGCACGCATCCCCATCGTCGCAGGCGGTGCCCGTGAGCGGCGCACAGCGGCCGTCCTCGGAGGCGCCGGCGGCCACCACGCAAGCATCGCAGGGGCCGGCGTCGCAGGCGGCATCGCAGCAGACCCCATCCGCGCAGAAGCCGCCGTCGCAGGAGGCGCCATCGTGGCAAGGCGCGCCGAGCGGAGACGTGGAAAGCGCGTAGAGCTCCGCGTTGGTCGTCGAGACGAGCCCGGGGATGACGACGATGTCGACGACGTCGCCGCCGGCCATCAACACCGCGCCGTCGAGGAGCTGCGTGGCCGTGTGGCCAGCCCGGGGGAGCCTCATCGGCGCGGCCGGGCTCCAGCGCTGGGCGACCGGATCGAACATCCACACGGCGCCAGAGAACTTGTAGTAAACAGGGCAGTCCCACGGATCAGAAGTACCGGTACACGCCTCGGAGCTGGTCTCGCGCGTGTAGCCGCCCGTGAACAATGCGCGGCCGTCCCGCAGCGCCGTGAGCGCCGGCGACACGATCCCGCTCGCGGCCGGCAAGGCGAACGGCGGCATCGCGGTCTGGGTGTCCGTGACCGGGTCATAGACGCTGGACAAGGCGTCGGGGCCATCGTGGCGCAGGATCATGAGCACCTTGCCGTCCGACAGCGGCACGATGTCCTTGAAGCGGAGAGGCGGCCCCAGGGTCCATGTCGCCGAGGCCGGATCGAACAGCTCGGCGCGGGAGACACCATCGCTGACGAGGACCCTGCCGTCCTTCAGCGAGATCGCGTCGCGAACCGCGTTCATCCCGGTCAGCATGGGCGTTGTCGCCGACCATCTGTTGGTGGCAGGGTCGTAGATCTCGGCGACTCCGCGGCTCGGAGAGGGTCCCTCCAGGACCCTCCCGCCGGCGACGAGCACACGGCCGTCGGCCAGCATGGCCGTGCCGCATGTCGAAGCGGCGCGAGCGGTGGGCATCCGGGCCGTGGCGGTCCACACATCGAGCGCGGGATCGTAGAGCTCGAACGAGACCCCTGACGCGACGAGCACCCGGCCGTCCTGGAGGACCATGACGCGGGAGGTCGGCACGGAACCGGTGGTCGCCCTCGGCGCGGCCGGAGCCCATGTCCCTGTCGCCGGATCGTACAGCGCCGTGCTGGTCAGGAGCGTGTCGTCGAACAACCTGAGAGGCTCGGGCTCCACGAGGATCCGCGTCGCGCCACCGAAGACGAGGACCTTGCCGCTGTGGAGCACGACGGCGTCGTGGTCGACCCTGGGCTCGGGCATCGTGGAGTTCGCGGCGTCGGCGGTCGGCTCCTCGCCCGCCGGTTCGAGGAGGGGCGGATCGAGCCAGAGGCCAGCCGGCCCCCTTCCCAGGTCGTCGCCTTGCGCGCAGCCGGCCAGGGCCGCGGTGAAGAGGGCGATCGCCGCTGGCCACACGGGCAGGGGCAAGCCCCCGGCCCCCGCCGCCGCGCCCCGGAAGCCAAGGCTGCTCCTGCTGCCAGGCTCGCTTTCCCGCGAGCCTCGATACGATTGAAGCGTTCGCATCCCGTAAGCTCCTGCGCCCATTGCCGCGTCGGGCTGCAGGACGTCGGGTGCGCCGGGGCGCGACAAAATTCATCCGTGCCATCGAGGGGGCCGGAGGAGGGCACGTCCTTGGTGCTGGACGCAGTAGACGCGCGGGGGCCGGGGCGCGCGTCGCCGTCGGCTCACTCGTGCCCCGTGGGCGCGAAATCAAGGCTGAGATTACCTACCCCCTGGTCGAGCCTGCACCCGCCGCGCCGGGCGTCGGGCTCCGCGCGCCTCCCTTGAGCGACCGCGCCGTCAGAGCAGAGGCTGCAACGCCGCATACCACTGCTCGCCCAGCAGCACGTAGCCCTGGAGGTTGGGGTGCCACTGATCTTCGAGTAACGTGGTCTTGTTCGGATTGAAGGGCGTGTACATGTCGACGGAGATGATGTGTCGGCCTGCGTCCGCGCGGGCCTTCACCACCGCCGGAATGGCGTCGTCGTAGGTCTTGATGCGCGCGCTGAGCGCGGTGTCGTCGCCCTTGCTCGCGTCGCCGCGCGACGGGACGGGCGCGGCCACCACGATGAGAACATTGGGGAGCTGCGCGTAGATGCTGTCAATCAACGCGCCCAGACGTTTGGGGGCGTTGGGCATGTCGTAATTGTCGATTGCGTCGTTGGTTCCAATCATCAAGAGCACGATGTCGGGCTTGTATTGCGGCATGACGGTCGACACCAGCGTCGAGATGCCGCTCCTTCCGCCGGCGGGGGCGATCGTCCAGCCGCTGTGGCCCTCGTGGTTGTGCGGGAACGCCACGCCGCCAACGGTGTTCGGTCCGTTCGATCCCGAACCGACGAACGTGATGTTCTTGCCCGCCGCGTGCGCGAGCCGGAACAGCTCGACGCGATAGCCGCCCGGCGTGTCCCCGTTGTATCCGTCGGTGATAGAGTCGCCGAACGGCATGATCTTGCACGCCGTACCGTCGGTCGGGCAGGGCCGATAGGTCGAGCCCGCGCTGCCGCCGGCGCCACCCTGCGCGCCCGAGTCGCCGCCGCTACCGCCGGCCGCCGCGCCGCCGCCATCCCCGCCACCGCCCGTTCCCGCGAGCGATCCACCGGTGCCGGCCGCAGAGGTCGTTCCGCCGGTGCCCGCGGCAGCGCCGTCCGTGCCGCCGCCGTCGCTCGTTCCGCCTGCGCCGCCGCCGGCGCCCGCTTCGCCCGCTCCGCCGGCGCCCGCTTCGCCCGCTCCGCCGGCGCCCGCGCTGCCGCCGCTGCAGCCGAGAGCGATGACGACGAGCCCGGCCAGGACCGGCCAAGATGTGAGCGGCTTCATGCCGGAGGATGGTAACGCCGAAGGCTACGGCGTTGTCAACTGAAACGACGGCAGTCGGAATCGACGATCGGGCAGCCTATGGCAATCTCACGGCGCGACGACGGTCGCCCATCCGGTGCCCGGCATCGAGAACTGCAGCTTCGCTCTCCCAGCGGACGCATTAGAGATCACCTACCTGATGCGGGCCGTGCGCCTTGCGGGGCGCGTTGGTCAGGAAGAAGCAGTGTAACCGTTCACGGGCGGATCGCATTCCTGACCAACCTCGGGCACTTGCGAGTGGCAGCAACGGTTGTCTTCATATGCTCGCTCAGTCTTGCAAGCACGCGAATTGTTGCATTTATCGAGTCGTTCCGTGAACGATTACGAAGCAGTAGCCCTTGGGCGTGGGGACGCCAACGAGGCGAGGAGGCTAGGATGAGCCGGCCGGATCACGAAAAGCAGAACCGCGCGGGCCACCAACGCGGGCTGGCGCTCGGGGATGCGCGGGGTACGAAAAGGCCCAAGAACGAGGGCGCCGCTCGCATGGTGTCGGTGTTCGTCGCGTCGCGGGCCGCGGCGGGCGGAGGGGGAGGCTTCAATGGGGCCGCCGCCTTTCAGCGGCGGAGAGGATGCAGGGGAGCTTACCCGGAACGACTGCGCTGGAGCTTCAATGGGGCCGCCGCCTTTCAGCGGCGGAGAGAGCGACGTGCGGAGCTTCTGCGAGCGGCCGGCGCGAGGCTTCAATGGGGCCGCCGCCCCTCGACGACGGAGAGAGCCCTCACGGGCTACGAAACATTTCGCGCACTTGCAACCCGGTTTGCGAGAGGTTTCCCTCCCACCCCTCGCTCCGGCCGCCGGGGGCTGCTCCGCGCACCCCCGGCCATAGCCAAATCCTTCGTTTTTCAAACACCTGCCAGCCTTGCGAGCGCTCCCGTCTTTTCCGCGTCACTCCACCGCTCGCAGCCGGTCCTCCGTCCTCCTTCTACCACACCCTCTACCTCCCCTCGCCCAGCCTTCCGTTCCGTTCGTCCGCCTCGCCTCTCTTTCTCCCCGCTCCTACCCCTGCCGCTGCCTCCGCGCCTCCTGCACCGTCGCCGCGGCGCCACATCGGTCCCAACTCGCCAGACTCCTCCACCTCGCTCACCGATTTCCGCCCCTCCCGGAACACTCCTCTGACGAACAAGACAGCGCGCCTGCCTCTCCACTGACGTGGGCCGCTGCCCCTGGAGACCCACCTTCCGCGCCAGGGCCCCGTCCTCACAACCGACGAGGCCCTTTCCCCCAAACCCGAGGCGCTCCTGAGCGCAGTCCTCCGCCTACAGCACGCTCACCGAGCTCCCCTGTCGGCGCACCCGGCACATCTCACGAAAGGTCCAAAGGTCCAGCGGATGACGAGACAGCCTATGAGGCGCTCCTCGACCGGACGGTCACGCTGGACACGCCGCGGCACACGATCCGTATTCTCTCCCTCGAGGGCTTGATCGAGGTCAAAAAGGGAGCCGCTCGTCCGCAAGACCTCCGGACGATGCCCATCCTGCACCCAGCGCTCGAACGCTCAAGACAGCGTGGATGAGCCATCGTCCGCATCGATCTCGCACTTCCCCTGCCCTGGCTCTTCTGCGAAGCTGCCCTGGCCTACAGGAAGCGCCTCCCGCGCGCCCGGCACCTGGAACGTCCCCACGTGATGCCTCCGCCGCCCTACGCTGCCCGGTTCGCCTTCTTCAGCCTCGATCTGCACCAGATCCGCGTCTACGACCTCGGCGTCGCGGCCAAACGGATGCTCGTGCTGCTCGCCCTCTTCAACATCGCGGCGCTGTTGGAGGGCGACCTGCACCAGCACGCCGCGTGCGACCTCGTGCCGGCGTCGCCGCTGCGCGTCGAACGCTCGGCAGGGTTCACGATGCCGTCCGTGGCCGCGCTGCGAGCGGAGCTGCCTTCTACGATCGCGACGTGCAAGGACCTGTTCGCAGGCTCCGGCGCTCCGACCACCGTCACCTTCTCTTCCTGATGCTGCGGCTAGCGATTCGATTCTTGTCCGGCTCGTACCATGCCACCGCCTGGGGCCGGCATGTCGACGAGGGGGACGTCGAGTGGCCGCCGAGCCCATGGCGGCTCTGCCGTACGTTCCTCGCCACCGGCTTCGCCCGGCTCGGCTGGACCGCGGTCCCGCCCGAGGGCCAAACGCTGATCGAACGGCTCGCAGCGTCGCCGCCCGTTTACCACCTGCCACCGACTTCGACGGGACATACGCGCCATGATACGCCCCACTACAAGAACGTGGCCGCGAAGGAGCTCGACGCCTTCGCGTTCGTGGGGCGCGGCGGAGACGCGGTCCTCGGGATCACCTGGGACGTGGAACCAACGGCGGCGGAGCGAGCGCTCTTCGAGGCCCTCGTGGACCGGCTGAGTTACCTGGGCCGCGCCGAGTCCTGGCCGCGGAGGTCACGGAGGTCTTGCCGGAGCACCTGTCTCCGTGCCGCGCCTCGGAGTGTGCTCCTGGCCCGGGATATGAACGCATTGCGCTGCTCGCGCCGCTGAGCGCTGCGGAGTATGCGGCGTTCCGGAAGGAGCGCGTGGGCGGGAGAGGCGGGGCGGAGCAGGAGGAGCCGGCGCCCCGGGGTGCGAGGGCGCCACAGAACAGCTCCGCATCGAAGGAGGCAGCGGAGCTCGAGGCGCTCTATCCGGCGGACCTCCTCGCAGCGCTCCTCAAGGCTTCCGACGAGCTTCAGCGCGACGGGTGGAGTCAGCCGCCGGGCAGCCGCTGGCTGTCGTACTGGCGCGAAGGTGACGCGCTCGCGAAGGCGTCGACGAGACCGGTGAAGGGTGCTCACCGGCGTGCCCAGCGGCGGGACACCGCGCTCCTCGCGCTTTCCTCCGACTCCCCGCGAAGGGAAGGCCTGCCGCGCCCCGCGGACGCCCTGCTCTGCATGGAGGTGCTCCATGCGGCGCTCGTTCGGAAATCGGACCGCAGCGACGGTTCTGGACCTTCGCCGTGCCTGACCGGCAAAGACGCTCACAGGGTACCCTTGAAGGGTCACAGGCACGCTTGGCTCTTGCCAGCCTCCCTGGGCAGCGACGGTCACATCGACCACGTGCTCGTACATGCGGCGATGGAGCTCGATGAGAGAACGCTGGAAGCGCTCTCGGGCGTGCGAAAACTCTTCAGGAAGGACATCTGCACGCCCGTCACCCTCGTGGAGACTGGTCTGAGGGAGGATTTCGAACAGGCAGTGCCGTACGTGAGGGCGGCGAAGGTATGGAAGAGCATGCTGCCTTTCGTGCCTCCAAGACACCTCAAGCGGCAGGGAGCGAACTCGCTGGAAGGCCAGGTCCAGGCCGAGCTTGCATCGCGCGGGCTGCCGCAGGCCGAGCGGATCGAGGTCGAGCTCGACGGGGGCGACTACAGCGCAGCGAGCGACTTCTGGGATGTGTGGCAACGCCGTCACCCGGGGGAGATCCGCCTTGCCGGGCCTGAAGAAGGAGCGCCTGCCGGAGGAGCGGCTCGCGACGCGCTGGCGCCACTTCCGCAACGCGCGCGTGCTCAAGCCCGAACAACGCCCTCCCGCCGCCACGAGCCTCGGCCTGCGCCTCGCCTTCGCCGAGCCCGTCCGCGGCCCCATCGCCCTCGGCTACGCCTCCCACTTCGGCCTCGGCGCGGTGGCCCCATCGCCGTGATCCGCCTCCCCGGATCTCCTTCATCCCCTCCCCCCGCCGCCGTATCCTGCTCGCAGGAGGCTCCATGCCGACCGCGACGCGCCCCCAGAACGCCACGCTCACGGGCACGCTGCCGCTCGACCGCCCCACGGCGGAGCGGCCGCACCGGCTCTACGTGGCCACCTCGAACCACTGCAACCGCTCCTGCCCGTGGTGTTGCACCTGCTCGTCGCCCCGGGGGCAGACCTTCCTCGCCCTCGACCGCTACGTCGCGAGCTTCCCGGCCGAGGGCCCCTTCGAGGTGCAGCTCGAAGGCGGCGAGCCCACGATCCACCCGCACTTCGACGAGATGGTCCGCCTCGCCCGCGCCGAGCCCCGCTGCGCGCGCGTCGTCGTGGTGACCAACGGCGTCGAGATCCCGCGCGATCCGGCCGGCCTCGACGCGTGGCTCCGGAAGCTCGGCGAGCCCGCCACGATCAAGCTCTCGGTGAACCACCACCTCCTCGAGAACGACGGCGGCCTGCTCGCCCTCGCGCGCGCCCTGCGCGAGCGGCTCTCCGCGCTCGGCGGCGATCGCCAGCTCGTCCTGAACGTCCGGCTGCGCAAGACCGAGCCCGACGGCGACGCGTGGGTCGTCGAGGCGGTGCGCGACGCGGGGCTCCTCGAGCTCGCCAACGTGTTCCACCTGCAACGCTATGGCTTCGCGCAGAAGCGCGAGGACTGGGACGAGCCTTTCCTCGTCGGGACCCATTTCACGATGCTCAACCCGGACGGCAGCGCCTTCGGCCCCGACCTCGTGGCGCGCTCCGACGCGATGCGGAGGCTGCCGTGAGCGCCCGTCCCTTCCGCGAGGAATGGCGCCGCCTGAAGAGCCGCGCCTTCGATCTCAAGGGCAACAGCACCGCCGGCGACACGGTGCGCTTCGACCTGTGGGGTCGGCCAATCGAGGTCTATCGCAACGCGAATTTCTCCATCTACAGCCGTCAGCCCTGCAACGCGAAATGCCACTTCTGCGTCGAGGAGCTCAGGCCCGCGTCGCGCGGGCGCAGCCTGTCGGTGCAGAAGACCGTCGAGGACGACGACGGGCGCTATTTCGATGCCATGGCGGCGTCCCTGGAAGCGCTCCGGCCGCTCGATCCGACGGTCTCGGTGACCGGCGGCGAGCCGAGCCACGATCCGCGGCTGCCCCGCATCCTCGCGCTCGGGCAGGCCCACCGGGGCCGCAAGCGGACGCTCACAACGAACGGCTCGGGGCTGCTCCAGCAGCGCGAAGGAAAGCGGGTGATCGACTGGATCGTCGACACCGGTATCCAGCACCTCAACATCAGCCGCGCCCACCCCGATCACGACAGGAACGCACGGCTGATGGTGATGAAGGACGGCCTCCGCGCCGACGAGCTGCGCAGCGTCGTGACGGCGGCGACGGCGGGCGGCACCCGGGTGCGCCTCTCCTGCGTGCTCCTCGACGGGCAGATCGACGCGGTCGAGCCCATCGTCGATTACCTGTGCTTCGCCCGGTCGCTCGGCGTGGACAACGTGATCTTCCGGCAGCTGATGAAGACCGACCCGACCGCGGTGGTCGAGAACCACGTCGTCAAATACAGCGATCGCGCGCGCGTCCGCCTCGAGCCGCTCCTCGACGCCCTGAGCGCCGACGCGCGGTTCTCGTTCGAGCGGCAGATCGTGGGTTATTACTACTACGTCGAGGTGTTCCGCTTCGAGGACATGGATGTCGTCTTCGAGGAGGCCGACCTCGCCCAGCTCGAAGAGACGAAGCGCTCGGGCCCGGGCATCGTCCACGAGCTCATCTTCCACCCCAATGCGAGGCTCGCCTCGACCTGGCAACCCTGGGACGGCGTCCTCGGCCCTCCTCCTTCGATGCGCGCCTCGCTCGCCACGTCATGACACCGCTCATCCTCCCCCTTCCTTATATCGGCCGGAATCTGCTCTTTCTCGAGGAGGTCCTGGACGAGCTCGAAGAGCGCGGCGCTCCTCACCCCCTCCTGTTCCGCGCGAGCGAGGCGGACAAGCTGGCTCGCCTCCTCGAGCACGGCACCGACCGCGCAGGATACCCTGGAGAGAGGGCCTGGACCGACGGCCCGGATCAAGGGCGGCCGATCCGGCACGAAGACGTGATCTTCGCGACGACCGAAGGCGAGATCCGGAGAGGGGAGCGGGAGCCCGAGCGGTCCACGTCGCTCAAGAAATTCGCCGTGATCGAGCGGCCCCTGTTCATCGCGCACGACGCCCGCTGCTTCGTCAAGCTGTGCGACAGGCAGTACGAGTACCGCGATCCGGCGCAGAAGCGAGCAGCGCTGCTCGCGCTGTTCCCGGTGACCCGTGTCGCGCCCATCCAGGGCTGGTTCTCCGAGGAGGACGGCCTCGCCTACCGCGCGCTTGTGCGCCCCATCCGGGGCGGCGCGATGGTCGAGGTGGGCTCGTGGAAAGGGCTCTCCACGGCGTACGTCGGGCGGCTCGCCGCGAGGAACGGGGTCGCGCTCCATTGCGTCGACACCTGGGAAGGCTCGAGCGACAAGTACGCCGACAGGTATCGCGCCATGCTCGCCGCGGAGGACGTGCCCGGCGCGTTCAGCGCGAACATGGCGGCGCTCGGGATCCAGCCAGACGTCCTCCGGATGGCGTCCACCGACGCGGCGGCGCGCTTCGCCGACACCAGCCTGGATCTCGTGTTCCTCGACGGCTCGCACGACCGCGCGGCCGTGCTCGCCGATCTCGAAGCCTGGTGGCCAAGGCTCAAGCCGGGCGCCGTCCTGGCCGGCCATGACCACAACGAGGATCACGCGGGCGTCATGGAGGCCGTCGCTCACTTCATGTCCCGCGCCGGGCGGGCGATCGAGCGCGGCGCAGGCTCGGTGTGGTGGGCGCGTCGATAGGCGGGCTGGTGATGAGCAAACCTCTCTTCGTGGCGACAGGGGCCTATTCGTGCGGCAAGACCACGACGCTCCGTCACCTCGCGTCCACGCGGGGCTACCGCATCCATGGCGAGGCGCACCGGCGCGTGCTCGACGAGCTCGGCGCGCGCACCCACGGCCACGCGCCGGACGCGCCGTTTCGCCCGATCGACACGCCGGAGCACCTCTGTCCGATGTGCCGAAAGCGGGAGTTCGCCGCGCTCGTGCTGGAGACCCAGAAGAAGATTGAGGCGGACGCGCGCGATGGAGACTGGCTGGAGCGCGGGTACCTCGATCCGGTCGAGTACTACCTGCGCACGAGCGGAGAGGCGGAGTACCCCTGGCCGGAAGGCGAGCCCGCCTTCGAGCGTTATGCGCTCGTGTTCCTGTTCGCCGTGATGCCAGAGATCCAGGAGCCGCGCTGGGGCAAGAGCAGAGAGGCGCGCGCGGCCGAGGCGGAGCGGATCAACCAGCGGCTCGGCGCGCTCTACCGCGCTGCGGGCTTCGAGGTGATCGACGTCGGCCCCGGCACGGTGGAGGAGCGGGCGGAGTTCCTGGCGAGCCGCGCGCGGCTCATCGAGCGTGCTATCCTCCGCGCGAGCCCATGGTAGCCGCTGCGCACATGCCGCTTCCGTCCTCGACCGCTCCTGCTGGGGAGCAGCGGTTCGTGCTCCACGGCGTTCCCTGGCAGACCTACGTGAGGCTGCGGGACGAGCTCGACACCCCCGGCCTGCGGATGACCTTCTGCGAGGGAACGCTGGAGCTGATGAGCCCGTCGACCGATCACGAAGTGGCGAAGACGACCATCGCCCGCCTCATCGAGCTCTTCGCGCTGGAGCGGGACGTGCCTCTCTACGGCTACGGCTCGACCACGTTCCGGCGCGAGGCCAAGTCACGCGGCCTCGAGCCCGACGAGTGCTACTGCGTTGGCGGCACGCTAAGGGAATTCCCAGATATCGCGATCGAGGTGGTGTTGACGAGCGGCGGGCTCGACAAGCTGCCTGTGTACAGCGGGCTCGGCGTCCGCGAAGTCTGGTTCTGGGAGCGCGATGCGTTCCACATTCATGCGTTGCGAGGCGAGCAGTACGAGCCCATCGCGGCCAGCGAGCTCATTCCGGATCTGGATCTCGTCGCGCTCGCGCGCTTCGTGCGCTGGCCGGATCAACACGAGGCGGTCAAGGCGTTCCGCAGCTGGCTGCGAAACCGAGGCTGAGGCCGCCCCGCCGTCAGCCCACGGCCATGCTCGGCGCGCCTGGGCGCATGGCGCGGCGGCGCGGGGCCCTCACCCCTCCGCGAAGTCCTGAGCGAGCCGCACGTCCTTGAGCTCGGCGCCGAGCAGCTCGATCGCGGCCGTGACGAGCGGGTGGTCGGCCACGGCGCGCTTGGCGGCCTCGATGCGGGCCTTGCGCTCGGCGGTCTCGACCTGGGCGAGCGACGGGCCGGCGCTGCCGCGGGTGATCGTCTCGAAGACCAGCTCGGCGGGGGCGCCGAAGTGGGCGCCGAGGACGCGGGCGAGCAGGTCACGGGACACCGGCTCGGTGGCCTGGCCGGACAGGAACGAGTTCGCCTCGTAGCCGAGCGCGACGCGGGTCGGCGTGAGCTCCAGCACCGCCGCGTGCTCGAGGACGGAGGCGAGCGCTGGCCGCTGCACCCGGACCGCGGCGATCACCGCGCGCCAGGTGGCGAGGTCCTCGGCGCTCATCGCTGGCGGCGGCGGCGCGCTCGACGCTGGCGCTGGGCCCTGCGCCGAGGGCGGTGCGCTCGACGCCGGCGCCGGGGTCTGCGCGGAGGGCGGCGCGCTCGACCTCGGCGTAAAGCTGGGCGCCACGAACGGCGGCGCGCTCTGCGGAACGGAGTACAGCGCGCCGCGCGGCGAGGGTGGCGGAGCGCTGTCGGCGCGGAACGCGGGCGCGGCTGCGCCGCTCGCGTACGGCGGCGCCTTCGCGAAGGCCGGCGCGGCGCCGCCGCTCGCTAAGCTGGTCGCCGCGCCGTGTACGCCCGGCGCGCCGTTCACGAAGGGGACGACGTTGGCAGCCGACGCGCCGCTCGCCGCGACAGCGCCGCTCGCCGCCATGCCGCCATGCGCTCGCGCGCCCCCGCCCGGCGCGCCATAGGCAGCCGCCGCACCGTTCGCCCTCGCCACGCCGTTCGCCGCCGCCACGCCGTTCGCCGCCGCCACGCCATTCGCCGCGCCCGTCGGTCTCCCCGCCGCGCCCGCGCCCGCTGCGGCGCTCGCGAAGGCGACGCCGTTCGCCGGTGCGACGGTGGCGGCCGCGCCATTCGCTCTCGCCACGCCGTTCGCCGCCGCCGCGCCATTCAACGCCGGCGCGTCGTTCGCTCTCGCCGCGCCGACCGCCGCCGCGCTGGACGCGCGCGCGTCCTCCGGCGCAGCCTCGGCCGAGGCCGCCCCGCGCCGGGGCGCAGCCGCCCCGCCGGACGGCGCGCCGGGCCGCTGCGGCCCGCGCTCCGGCGCGCCGCCGCCGCCACCCCCGCCGCCGCCTCCGCCGTTCAGGCGCCGCTCGAGATCGCCAAGGCGGCGCAACAGCTCGTCGATCGGCAGGAGCGGCGGCCTCCGGGCGAGCCGGACGAGCGCCATCTCGAACGAGGCGCGCGGCTGGCCGCTCCGGGCGATGTCGTCGAACGCGCGCGAGAAACCCTGGTGCAGCCGCGTGAGATCGTCCGCGTCCGCCCGCGCCGCGAGCGCGCGCGTGTCGGCGACCTCCTCGTCCGCGAGATCCAGGAGCGGCGCCGGGTCCTCGCAGACCTTGGCCACCACGAGATCGCGCAGGTGCGCGAGGAAATCGCGGGCCACGTGGGGCAGATCGTACCCCTCCTGCGCGAGCTCGCCGACGATGCGCACGCACGCCGCAGGGTCGCCGTCCACGAGCGCGCCCGCGAGCCGGTGCAGCACGACGCGGTCGGCGACGCCGAGCACCTTCGCCACCCCCTCGGCCGTGATGCGATCGCCGCTCGTCCCCACCCACGCGATCACCTGGTCGAGCAGGCTCATCGCGTCGCGCATGCTCCCCGCCGCCTCCCGCGCGAGCGCGCTGAGCGCCGGGTCGTCGGCGGGGATCTTCTCCTGATCGAGCACCCAGCGGAGCCGCGCCGCGATCGCCTGCGCCCCGATGAGCTTGAAGTCGTAGCGCTGGCACCGGCTCAGGATCGTGACCGGGACCTTGTGCACCTCCGTCGTCGCGAAGATGAACTTCACGTGCGGCGGCGGCTCCTCGAGCGTCTTCAAGAACGCGTTCCACGCCGCGTTCGAGAGCATGTGGACCTCGTCCACGATGAAGATCTTGAACCGGTCGCGCGCCGGCCGGTACGGCAGGCTCTCCTGGAGCTTGCGCACCTCGTCGACGCCGTTGTAGCTCGCGCCGTCGATCTCCTGGACGTCGACGTCCGCGCCGACCGTGATCTCGGCGCACGGCGCGCACGTCTGGCAGGGCGTCGCCGTCGGCCCGTGGACGCAGTTCAGCGCCTTCGCGAGGATGCGGGCGCTCGTCGTCTTGCCGACCCCGCGGACGCCCGTGAAGAGGAACGCGTGGGCGACGCGATCCCGCGCGATGGCGTTGGCGAGCGTCGTGGAGACGTGCTCCTGTCCGACGAGATCCTCGAAGGACTGCGGGCGCCATTTCCGCGCGAGGACGACGTAGCTCATACGCTGCTCGACTAGCACCTTCTCGCGGGCGCGTCGCCGCGGCTGTGGCCGGTACGGAAGTCGCGCTGCATTCCGGAGAGTTTGCCAGAATTGCCGAACAAAATGCACCCCGCCCCGCACCAGGGCCGGAACCGGCCGGAACCGCGCCGCCGCACGCGCCAAGGAGCCCTGGAAAGCGCGCCACGAGCCCCCCTGAAGAGACGGAGGAGCCCGCTCGCGGCGGGCGGCCCCGAAGGGCGACGCCCGTGGTGCCGCGCGCTGCGTCGAACGGCCGCGCGCTGCGTCGGCGGGCCGCGCGTCCCGCGTCCCTCCCCCTCCCCTTCACGGTTGCGGCGCGGCGCGGTTCACGGCATAGACGCCGATCTGAATATGCAATTTCGCGGCGGAATGAACGAGCTGGTTCGCCAGGCGGCGCGCGTGCAGCGCAAGATCGACCAGGTGAAGGACGAGCTGAAGGACCGCGAGGTGAGCGCGACCGCCGCCGGCGACAAGGTCACCGTCGTGGTCTCCTGCGAGGGCAAGGTGCGCCGGATCGAGGTCGACCCCGCCTTCCTCGCCAGCGAGGGCCTGGAGATGGCGCTCGACGCCATCGTGGCCGCATCGAACTCGGCGCTCGAGGCGGCCGACAAGCTCGTCGAGACCGAGATCACCAAGGTGACCGGCGGCGTCAAGCTCCCCGGCATGCACACTTGACGGCGTTGCGCTCCCCGTCGTCGCTCCCCGGCTCCTCGAAGGTCCCGAACGGCGACCGGGGCGCGCCCGCGGCCGGCTTCCGGAGCGCGCCCGGCGGCCTGCCCGGCCGGCTGTCGCGGGTCGCCCAGCTGCTCGCCCGCCTGCCGGGCGTCGGCGAGAAGACGGCGCAGCGCTTCGCCCTCTTCCTCGTGACCGCCGGCGAGGACACCGCGCGCGACCTGGGGGGCGAGCTCGTCGAGCTCTGCGATCACATCAGGCCGTGCATCCGGTGCGGCCACATCGCCGAGCTCGACGACGGCGGCCGGGCGCTCTGCGCCATTTGCCTGGATACGCGGCGCGACGATGCGCTCCTGTGCGTTGTCGCGCGCGTCCAGGACCTCCTGGCGATCGAGCGGAGCGGGGCGATGCGCGGGCGGTACTTCGTGCTCGGCCGGCTCCTCTCGCCGCTCGAGGGGGTCGGCGCCGAGGAGCTGCCGCTCGAGGCGCTCCGGGCGCGCGTGCGCGATCCCGAGCAGCCGGTGAGGGAGGTGCTGGTCGCCACCCCGCCTTCCATCGACGGAGAGGCGACCGCGCTCCTGCTCGCGCGGGAGCTCGGCGCGATGGGGATCCAGGTCACGCGGATCGCCAGCGGCGTGCCGCACGGGGGAGATCTGGAGTTCGCCGACCAGGTGACGCTGGGGCGAGCCATCGAAGGCCGGAAGAGCTTCGGCTAGCAGGAAACGCGAGAATCGGCCCCAGCCTACGAAGGCGAGGGTCGGGGCGGGCGGGCGTTCTTCACGCCGAAGCGCCCACGAATTTCAGAGGTCGACATGTCCAAAATCGCCATCACATCCGATCGGGCCCCGCGCGCCATCGGCCCCTACTCGCAGGCCGTCAAGGCCGGAGATCTCGTGTTCTGCAGCGGCCAGATCCCGATCGATCCCGCGACGGGCGAGCTCGTCGCCGGGGGGATCGAGGAGCAGACGGCCCGGGTGATCAAGAACCTGACCGAGGTGCTGTCCGCGGCCGGCGCGAGCTGGAGCGACGTGGTGAAGACCACGATCTACCTGACGGACCTCGCGGATTTCGCCATCGTCAACCAGGTGTACGGAGCAGCCGTCGGCGGCGTGCTGCCCGCACGGGCGACGGTGCAGGTGGCGGCGCTGCCCAAGGGCGCCGCCGTCGAGATCGAAGCTGTTGCCCATCTTTCGCGATAATCGGGGAGCCGCGGCCGCGGTCCCCATCTCCACTATGTCCCCGGGAGCCTCGACATGAGCACAAAGAACGAGAGCGAGAGCACGGAGCGGACCGCCAGCGCAGTTCCCGAATCTGCGCGCGAAGGCGCCCCCGATGCAGAGAGCGGAGACAAACCGCGCGCGCGGCGGGTCGTCCGGTCGGCGAGCACGTCCGTCAGCGCGAGCGGCGCGAGCGGCGTGAAGCGGACCGACGAGCCCTCCGAGGGCGCGTCGGCGCAGCCCGCAGGCGAGGCGCCGCGCCCCTCGTCGAAGGCCGCCGCAAAGGAACCGCAGGGCTCGCTGCTGGATCTCATCGCGCCCCGCAAGCGGCCGGCGCTCGCAGACGCGCCGCCGCCGCCGACGACCGAGGACGCCGCGCCGCCTCCGGCCGCCGCGCCGCGGGTGGTGCGCGACTACCGCGCGCCCAGGCCCGAGCGGCCCGCCGTGGCCTCCGGCGGGCCGAGGCCCGACCGCGGGCCCAGGCCCGATCGCGGCCCGCGCCCCGACCGTGGGCCGAGGCCCGACCGCGGGCCGCGCCCCGACCGCGGGCCCAGGCCCGACCGTGGACCCAGGCCCGAGCAGGGCCCTGGAGCGGCGCAGGTAGCAGGCGCAGAGCAGGGCGCGAGGCCCGACCGCGGGCCGCGCCCCGACCGCCCCTGGTCCGACCGCGGGCCCAGGCCCGACCGTGGACCGAGGCCTGACCGCGGGCCGCGCCCCGACCGCGGGCCGCGCCCCGAGCGCGGGCCCAGGCCCGACCGCGGCTTCTCGGCGCGGCCGGCAGCAGAAGGCGGTCGGCCGCAGGGCCCCGGGGGCGCCGAAGGACGAGCGCCCGCCGCGGCAAAGCAGCAGCAGAGCGACCGGATGGTGACCGTGGTCGGCCAGGGCGCGACCGCGACGGTCGTGACGGGCAAGAGCGCCCGGCAGCCGCAGGGCCCGGCCAAGCCGGCGCACCTCCTCTTCGCGCTCCCGGCGGCCAAGGCGAAGCCGGTCGCGACCGCGGACAAGCCGGCGCTCACGGCGCGCGAGGCGCTCGGCGCGCGCACCGCGAAGGCCCAGCAGGCCGCGGCCACCGCGAAGAGCAAGGCCGAGAGCGGCGCCCGCCCGGAAGGCAGCCCGAGCGCCGGGGCGACGAAGGTCGACTTCGACGCCGAGGTGCTCGCGGCGGGCTGGGATCGGGCGCTCGAGGCGCTGAAGTCGGCGGGCGACGCCGCGCCGGCGCTCGTCGACGCCTGGCTCGGCGCGTCCAACGCGGAGGCGATCGCGGCGGCCGCCGAGTCGGAGGACGCCTCCGGCGCGGCGCGGAAGGCGGCGCGGCGCGCGCTCAACGTGCTCAAGTCGCGCGGGACGACGATCCCGACGCGCCCGCGCGTTGTGCGGCTCGCGGAGGAGCGCGCCGAGGTGGTCGAGGCGACGCTCATCCCGCCCGACTCGAGCGGGACCGAGGCCATCGCGATCACGAGCCGCGACACCAGCGGCCGCTACCGGATCGCCGAGGTGATCGTGCGCGACTCGGTCGGCGTGCTGCACGCCGGCGCGGGGTGGCTCAGCGGCTCGCAGATCAAGGAGGGCCGCGCGCGCGCGTACGAGAACCTGGGCACGGCGCCCGTGCCGGTCTCCCTGGAGTGGGCGCGCCACCGGATCGCGGCCGCGAAGCGGCAGAACGCGGTGTCGGGGCAGATCGTGCCGCTCGGGTTCGAGGGATGTCGCGATCTCATCGAGCCCGCGCCGGACGCCGAGCCGAGGCACCCGGTGGCGGACCTCGAAGAGAGCCTGACGGACGAGCTGGTGACGGCGCAGATCGCTGGCTCCGCCGCGCTGCACGAGGAGCCCGAGTTCCGGCACTGGCTGCCCTCGCGGCCGGCGCTCGACGAGCTCCTGCAGAAGGTCGGCCAGCGGCTCGGGGCCGCCGGGATGCGCGATCCCGGGCTGGTGAACACGGCCCTGCGGGAGGAGATCGACCTCGCGACCGATCGGTTCTTCTCGCCCGAGGTGCGCGGGCAGCTCGCGACGCGGATTCGAAGCAGCGCCGTGTCGCTGCGGGCGCGCAAGGGCGACGCGGCGGCCACCACCGCCCTCGCCGTCGCGCGCGCCATCAGGGACGCCGGGCTGATCACCTCGCCGCCGCGGGAAATCCCCTTCCTGGCGGCCTTCTTCCAGAAGGCGCTCGGCGTGCTCGCCCAGCAGGGCGGCGGGCAGCTGCGGATCCCGGTCCCGGCCGGCGCCGTCCCGCCCGCGAGGGACGCCGCGGCGGGCAGCGAGGAGCCCGCCGAGGGCTCCGGCCCCGAGGCCCAGCCGTCGACCGGCGGCTGATCGGGAGCGCCGGCCTCGCCGGCGCGCCGGCGACACGAAGCCGGTGACCCAAAGACCAGGAGGCGAGCCCGGGGCGACCCGGCGCTCGCCTCTCGGCTTTTGTCCTGGCGGAGCTACTTCACCGCGATGGTGATGTCGCCGTTCTCGGTGAACAGCTCGAGCAGGCCGCCGTCGCCGTCACCCATCGTGTACGACGTCGCGCTGCCCTCGCCGGCGGTGGCCCACGTCGAGGGGATGCCCTGCTCCACGACGTCGCCGTTGAGCGTCTGCGCGGTCATCGTCCCGTCCACCCCGGCCGGCACCGAGAGCTCGATCGCGCCGTTGCCGGAGCTGATCGCGCCATCGGAGGCGCTCCACGCGTCGAGGTCGACGAAGACATGGCCGTTGTCGGTGGTCACGTCGATCGCGCCGCGCGCGCCGACCACGTCGATGCTGCCGTTGTCGCTCACCACGGTGGTGCCCCGGGACGGGGCGCCATCCAGGTTGATCTCGACGCCGCCGTTGTCCTGCTCGACACGGAGCCCGCCGTCGAACGCGGCAGGCAGGACGACCTGGATGTCGGCGCCCAGCCCTCCCCACCCGCCCGAGATGCGCCGCGTCGAGATCACGACATCGCCCTCGGTGATCGCGGCGAGCTTGAGGTCCTTCTCGATCTCCTCCACCGCGATCTGGTTCTCGTCCTTCTTGCGCATCGTGAACGGGGAGAAGGTGACCTCGACCGCGCTCACGTCCCCGGTGACGACCTCGACGTCCCCGTTCTCGCTCACGATGCGGACGCTCTGGGTCGGTAGGTATTCGACCCGAGCGCGCTCCTCGGTGCCCTCGTAACGGACGAGGGTCTCAGCGGTGATGGAGTTGTCGTCGATGCTCAGGGCACACCCGGCCGTCGCTGCAGCGGACACGGAGCACACCAGGAAGCAGGCGATTCGAAGCGAGCGATTCATCATGGATTCCTCTCGGCCAGATTGTACGGCGGGCGAAGTGCGAGCCCCATCCGACCCGCGCAGGGAACGTGCCGGCCAGTTCCTTGGACGCGCGCTCCGAGCGGCACGTCATGGATCGCAAGATTTCGACGCTGTCGAGCCGGCCGCAGCGGGCTCAGGGCGTCTCCCACGGGAGGGGCATCGCACCAGCACCCACCCTCCTGCGGAAAGCCGCGTGCAGCGCCCGGGTCTTCGGACCGGGGACACCCGCGCCGATCGTGTGGGCGTCCACGCGAACGACCGGGACGATCTCCCGGATGCTCGACGTGATGAACACCTCCTCGGCGGCGAGGAGCCGGGCCATCGTGACCGGCTCGCAGCACACCGGCATGCCGAGCTCGCCGGCGACGTGCATCACGTGAGCCCGGGTGATGCCGACGAGGATCCCCGCCTCCTTGGGCGGCGTGATCAGCAGGTGCCCCGGGTCCTCCGCGCCCTCGAGCGCCGCGGGCCTCCGCTCGACAAGGAAGACGTTGGACGTCGTGCCCTCGACGACATGACCTGACGGGTCGAGGATCAGCGCCTCGTGCGCCCCCGCGGCCCGCGCCTCGCGCAGGGCGAGCAGGCTCTCGAGGTAGTTCGAGACCTTGGCCCCGGGCGCCGCGTCGCCGGCCCGCTGGGTGCAGATCGTGATGACCGAGATCCCCCCGCGGTAGAGCCCGCCCGGCAGCGGCTTCAGCGGCTCGACGAGGATGACGCGGAGAGGCGCGCCCGCGAGCGAGGGATCGAGCCCGAGCGGGCCGCTGCCGCGCGTCAGCATCACCCGGAGGGTGCTCTCGAGCGGCGCGGCCGAGCCCGCGGCGGACGCCGAGCCCTGAGCGCCCGCCGAGCCCGCCGTGGCCCCGGCGCTCCCGGCCGCCGTCGCTGCCCGGAGCAGCGCGACGACCTCGCGGCCGAGCTCGTCGCGCGGGATCGGCAGGGCGACCGCGATCCGCTCGGCCGAGCGCTCGAGGCGGGCGAGGTGCTCTTCCAAAGCGAACGGCTCGCCGCCGTAGGTGCGGATGGTCTCGAAGACGCTGTCGCCGTAGAGGAAGCCGCGGTCGTAGACCGAGACCCTGGCCTCCTCCGGCCGGTGGATGACACCATCGATGCTGACTAGCCGCGTCACGCGGCGAGATTACGTCACTTCTTGAGCTGCGCCAGGAGCTCCTTCGCCGGGGCGAAGTCCCTCTCGTTGTCGAGCGCGCGCTCCAGCATCTGGATCGCCTTCTTGTCGTCGTTCTGACGGTGGCTGATCACGCCGAGGTAATAGAAGACCTCGCCCTTGCTGATCGGCGCGCCCTCGTCGAGCTTCTGGAGGAGCAGGGCGCGGAAGGTCTTCTGCGCGCGATCGATGTGCGCCGCCTTCGCCGCGTCGTCGCCCGACTCCGACAGATCGAGCGCCAGCACCCCGAGGTCGCGGAGGATGGCGATCGAGCCCGGGTCGATCTTGAAGGCGATGTCGAGCTCGGCGAGCGCCCGCTCCCGCTGCCCCTCGGCCAGGTAGGCCTTGGCGAGGCGGTGGTGGATCGCGGCGAGATCCTTCGAGCGGCGGCCGCCGTAGGACTCGACGATCTGCTGGAGCGCCTCGGCGGCCTTCTGGCCGCGGCCCGAGGCGCTGTACGCGTCGCACAGCGCGAGCAGGAGCTCGCGGTCGCCCGGCACGAGCTCGGTGGCCTTGACCAGGAGGTCCGCCGCGCGGCCGGGATCGTTCCGCTTCGCCAGGTGGATGCCGGCCGCCTTGCGGTAGAGCGCCACCTTCTCGGCCGGCTGCGCGGCCGCCTCGGCGTCGCCGGTGATGAGATCGGCGAGCTCGGTGAAGGCCTGCTGCTTCTCGTAGAGGGCGAGGAGCTGCTTCCTGATCTCCTGCGCCGACCCGTCCGCCGCGAGCCCCCGCTCGAGCACGCGCCGGACCGCGCCCTCGTCGCCGAGGGACCGGTGCAGATCCGCGAGCCGGAGCGCCGTGGCCACCGCCTCCGCGGCGCGGGCGTCCTCGAGGATCACCTCGAGCCGCTGCGCCGCCTCGGCCTTCTCCCCGCGCTGCTCGTGCAGGCGCGCCAGCGCGAGGAGCGCGCCGTGGTGGCGCGGCTCGCGCTCGAGGACCGCGCGGTAGGTCTCGATCGCCCGCGCCGTGTCGTTCAGCCGCGCCTCGTAGACCTCGCCGAGGCGAACGCTGTACGAGAGCTCCGCCGCGACGTCGCCGCGGTCCTTCGCGCGCTCGATCTGCGTGACGAACAGGTCCGACAGCTCCTGATCGCGGCCGGTCTTCTCGAGCAGCTGGGCGAGCAGGACCGTCGCCTTCTCGTTGTCGGGCTGCTCGTCGAGGACCGCGCGCAGGTGCTCGGTCGCCTCGCTCACCGCGTCGAGCCGCGAGAGGCAGATCTCCGCGCTCTCGAGGCGCAGCGCCGAGCGGGCCTCGGGCGACTCCGCCAGGTCGGTGAGCCGCTCGAGCAGCGCGAGCAGCTCCTTGTGCTTGCCGGCCTTCGCGTAGAGCTCGCGCAGCGCCGTCGCGGCGCGCGCGTCGCCCGGATCCGCCTCGAAGAGCGTCTCGTAGAGCTCGATCGCCGCGGCGTCGTCGCCGAGCCGCTCGCGCGCGACCGCCGCGGCGGCGTGCCGCGCGTCGCGGATGCGCTCGGCCTCCGCGTAGAGCTCGGACTGGCGCACGAGCAGCCGGAAGACCTCCTTGTGGTCGCCCGCCTCCTCCCGCACCTTCGTGAGCTCGGCGAGCGCCCACGTGTCGCCCTCGTCCGCGGCGATCATCTCGCGCAGGATCGCCTCGACGAGCTCCCGGTCGCCCAGCGCGCGCTCCGCGAGCTCCTTCGCCTCGCGGCGCAGCTCGCCCGCGCTCCCTTCCATGCCGTCGAGGGCGGCGATCCGGCGCAGCGTGCCGATGAGGTCGCGCTCGCGCCCTGGCGCCCGCTGCAGCTCCTCGATCGAGCGCAGGATGTGCTCGCTCGTGGCATCGTGCGTGAGCGCCGCCTCGTACGCCGCCTCGGCGGCCTTGGCGTCGCCCACCTTGTTCTTCTGCCACTCGGCGATGCGCATCCAGAGGTCGCGCGCCGTGTCGCCGTCGAGCTCGGTCCCGGCCCGGACCGCCCGCTCCAGGGCGGAGGCGGCGCTCGCCCAGCCGCCCGTCAGCGGGGCCAGGCGCTCGATCTCGCCGAGCACGTCCGGGTCCGACGGGTCGTCGGCGAGCGCCTTCTCGAGGGTCTCCAGCGCCGCCCTCGGGTCGTTCGAGCGCACCTCGAGCACCTTCGCCAGGTCGAGGCGCATGCGGATCCGCTCCGCGCCGCCCGGCGCGAAGCGGATGCGCTTCTCGTAGAGGCGCGCCAGCGCGGCGTTGTCGCCCCGCGTCCGGTAGACGCCCTCGAGCGCCTCGGCCGCCTCGTCGAAGAGCGCCGTGTCCTCGGTGAGCGCCTCGATCGCGCCGCTCGCCCGCTCGTGATCGACCGCGCGATCGAGCGCCTGCCGCAGGGTGTTCAGGCCCTGGGGCTTGTCGCCGAACGACCCGATCTGGATCACCGCGAGCCGGTAGAATAGATCCGCCTGGTCGCGATCGCCGGGCGTGACCGCGACGCGGCGCTCGAGCACGTCCGCGAGCGACCGCTCGTCGGCGAGGCGCCCGTAGAGCCGATCCAGCGCCTCGAGGAGCTCGGGCGTGTCGCCGGCGTGCTCGACGGCCTTCGCGTAGGCCTGGGCGCTGCGCCGGTCGTCGCCGAGCTTCTCCTCGGCGATGCGGCCGATCCGCAGGAACAGGTCCTTCGCGATCGTCGCGTCGAACGTCGCCGCGGCGCGCTGCGCGAGCGCGTCGCAGTAGCGGCCGAAGCCGTCCGTGCGCTCCGCGAGCCGCTCGATCTCGCCGTGCAGCGACGCGTCGTCCGGCGCGTCCTCCAGCGCGCGGAGCAGCGCCTGCTCCGCCTCGAGCGGGCGGCCGAGCTGCACGTCCTGCACGAGGGCGATCGCCCGGAGGGTCGCGGCCCGGTCGGTCGGCTCGGTCTGCGCGCGCAGGCGCAGCTCGAGCGCGGCCGCGAGCTCCTCGTGGCGGCCGGCCGCGCGGAGGACGGGCTCGAGCACCTCGGCGGCGTCGAGCCGCAGCTCCTCCCGGCCCTCGCCGATGGCGCGGACCGCCTGGATCGCGTGGTCGTTCACCGCGTCCTCGTCGAGGACGAGCCGGTACTGCTCGATCGCGTCGCTCGGGCTCTCCAGCTCCCCCGCGTAGAGGTCGCCGATCGCCGTCCGCAGCTTGATGCGCGCGCCCCTGTCCGCGGCCGCGCTCGCCTGGAGCATCAGGTTCGACAGGAGCTCGTCCCACATCCGCTCGGCCCGGTAGAGCCGCTCCAGCGAGGACAGCACCGCCGGATCGCCCTGCTTCGCCTCGAGCGCCGCGTTGAGCGCCGCGATCGCGTCGCGCGGGCTCGAGAGATCCCGCTCGTAGCGCTCGGCGGCGCGCACGTTGAGGTCGTAGCGCAGCTCCTCCTCGTCGGGGCCCGCGAGCTCGACGCGCCGGCCGTAGAGCTCCACGAGGCGGCTCGCGGCGCCGCGCGGCTCGTGCAGCTCGATGAGGGCGTCGATCGTCATCGCGCTCTCCGGATCGAGCTCGAGCGCCCGCTCGTACGCCTGGATGGCGCCCTCCGTGTCCTCGAGCATCTCGAGCTTGGTCTCGGCGATCCGCCGGCAGATCGAGGCGTTCTCCTCGTCCGACGCCATCTCGCTCTTCTTCTCGAGGACGGAGATGAGCGTGTCCCAGTCGCTGAGCAGCACGGCCAGGGTGTCCATCTGCTCGAGCGGCTCGGGATCGCTCGGGTCGAGCGCGGACAGCCGCGCGTAGGCGCGGAGCGCCCGGCGCGGGTCGTCGATGCGCGTGTCGTAGACCTTGGCCAGCGACGAGAGCAGCTCGCGCTTCGTCAGCTCGTCCGACGTGGTGGTCACCCCCGCCTCGAGGCTGTCCGCGAGCTCCTCCCAGGCGCCGAGCTGCTCGGCGAGCCGCTCGAGCTCGCCGCGCGTCTCGCCGTCGTCCGGATCGAGGCCGAACGCCGTCCGGGTCGCGTCGAAGGCGCGCAGCTCGTCGTTGCCGCGCGTCTCCCAGAGCTTCGCCGTCTCCCGGAGCACCGCGACCTTCTCGCGCGCGTCCGAGGCGAGGCCGAACCGCTCGTCGTTGAGCCGGACGAGCTGCCGCCAGTCGTCCGCCCCCTCGTAGAGCGGGCCGAGGATCTCGACGACCCGCGCCTTGTGCTGCGGATCCTGGATGAGCGCCTCGAGCGCCCGGATCGCCTCGGCGTGCGAGGGCACCTCGCCGACGATGGCCTCGAGCTGATCGATCGCGCCCGAGGTGTCCTCGAGCCGCGTGCGCAAGAGCGCCGCGAGCGCGAGCCGGTAGGGCGCCGCCCGCTCGCCGTTCGGGGCCGCCTCGGCCCGGCGCAGGTAGAGGTCGGCGAGGTCTCGCGGCCGGTCGAGCTCGCGGTAGAGCTCCGTCAGCGCGTCGAGCGCCCGGGCGTCGTTCTCGTCGACGTCGAGCGCCGCGCGGTACGTCTCGATCGCGAGCGCGGGCTCGCGGAGCTCCGTCCGCTCCAGGCGCGCGATCGTGTGGAGGGCGTCGAGCCGGTCCTCGTCCTTCCGGTAGTCGAGCGCCGCGCGGTAGAGCTGGATGCGCTCCGCGTGGCGCCCTTCCTTGACGAGCAGCCCGTCGATCGCGTCGAACAGCTCGCGCGAGTCCGGCTCGAACTCGTGCGCGCGCCGGTACCACCGCAGCGCGTCGGCCACGTCGCCGAGCTGGGCGTAGAGCTCGCCGGTGCGCCGGCTGAGCTTCGCGCTCGACGCGTCGTCCGAGGTGAGCTCCCCGAGCTCCGCCGCGTAGATCTCCGCGAGCCGCCGCTCCGCGCTCGCCACCTTCGCGAGCCGCTCGAGCTCCGCCCAGACCCCCTCGTCGGTGAGGTCCTCGTGGAGGAGCTTCGCCACCGTCTCGAGCGCCGCGCGGTAGTCCTCGAGCTGCTCCTCGTGCAGCGTCGCGAGCCGCTGCAGCAGATCGCGGCGCTCGACCGGGTCCTGGCTCGCGGCGAGGCGCGCGTCGAGCGCGATCTTCACCCGGTTCCAGTCCGCCCGGCGCAGGTACACCGGCTCGAGCATCTCGCCGGCGCGCGCCCTGTGCTCCGCCTCGGCCGAGCCCTCGAGGATCACCTCGAGCAGCGAGACCGCGCCCTCGTGCGCCGGATCGATGAGCAGCGCCTCGGAGAGCTCGTCGAACGCGCGCTGCAGATCCTCGGTGTGCCGGTGCGCGACGAGCGCGATCTTGACGTGCAGCTCGGCGAGGTCGCCTGCGCGCACGTCGAGCTGCCGCTCGTAGAGCCGGATGAGGTCCTGGAAGCGCCCCGCCTCACGGTAGAGGCCGTCCAGCGCCGCGATCGCGTCCGGGTGGAGCGCGATGTCGAGGATCGTCTCGTAGGTCGCGATCGCGCTGGCCTGGTCCCCGAGCGGGCCCCGCTCGAGCTCGGCGATCCGGAAGAGCAGCCCCGTCTTCTCCTCGTCGGTCTCGGCGTTCTCGACCCGGAGCTTCAGGATCTCGAGCAGCCGCCCGGCGTCGCGCGCCTCGCCGTAGAGCTCCTCCAGCGCGATCATCGCGCGCCGGTCGTCCCCGCGGGCCTCGAGCGCCTTCTTGTACTGCTCGACCGCGAGCTCGCGGTCGTCGAGCTTGTGCCGCGCGAGCTCGCCGACCCGCAGCCGCACGTTCTGCTGCACGTCGCCGTCGAGGATGTCCGGCGCGATGCGCTGGAACAGCTCGCACACCTCGGACCAGCGCCCGGTGGCCTCGCCGAGCCGCTCGACCGTGGCGATCCAGGTCGTCACCTCGGGCTCGCCCGCCGCCTCCCGCACGCCGCGGAGCGCGTAGCCGAACGCCCGCGACGTGTCGCCGAGCGGCCCCTCCGCGGTGCGGAGCGACTTCTGCAGGGTGGCGAGCCGCTCGCTCGGGAGATCCGCGGTCTCGACCTTGATCTCCAGGACCCGGAGCAGGCGCTCGGCGTCGCCGTCCGCCTCGTAGAGCGGCTCGAGCGTCTCGGCCGCGTCGCGCCGCGCGTCCTCCCGCTCGAGCATCGCCTCGAGCGCCGCGCGGCAGCGCGCGTTCGACGGGTCGAGCGAGAGCGCCTGGCGGTACGCCTCGAGCGCCCCCGTCGCGTCGGCCTGGTGCAGCCGCCGCACGTCGCCGAGCCGCGCCAGCAGATCGAGCCGGGCGGGCGTCTCCACCGCGAGGGACAGGTCCACCTCCAGCGTGTCGGCGAGGTCGACCCAGCGCTCGTCGAGCTCGTAGAGCTCCTCGAGGGCCGCGAGCGTCGGGCGCTCGGGGCCGAACTCGTCGAGCACCGCGCGCCACGCGTTGATCGCCTCCGGCACGTCGGCGAGCTTCTGCGCGAGCGTCTCGGCCGCCTTGGTCATGGCGCGCCGCCGCTCCTCCGGCTCCGTCGTCGACTGCTCCCGCGCCCGGAGCACGGAGACGAGCTCCCGCCACTGCGACGTCCGCTCGTAGAGCCGCTCGAGCGCCGCGAGCGCCGCCACGTCGGCGCCGTCGTCGCCGAGCCGCGCCTGCCAGGCCTCGATCGCCTTGGCCGGGTCGTCCAGCACCGTCTCGTGCAGGGTCCCGATGCGCTCGTAGAGCGAGCGCCGCGTCTCGACGTTCTCCTCGAGGCGCACCTCGATCGCGAGCACGCCCGCGAGCGCCTGGTGCTGCTCCTTCGCCGCGTAGATGCGGCCGAGCGCCTGCGCCGCCGGGATCACCAGCGTCGGATCGGTCGGATCGATGGCGAGCACGCGCCGGTAGACCTTCTCGGCCCGGTCGGCGTCGCCGAGGAGGTCCTCGCAGATCCTCGCGACTTCCATCAGGATTTCGCCGCGGATGGTCGCCGTCCCGCACGCGTCCGCGGCCGCCGTGAGCACCTCGGCGACCTGCTCGTGCTCGCCGAGGCGCCGGCCGATCTCGATGAGCCGCTCGCGCGCGGCGAGGTCCTCCGGCTCGAGCGGCAGGAGCTCCGACAGGCTGGCGAACGCGCCCGCGTCGTCCCTGAGCCGCTCGTCCTGGAGCACGCTGACCCGGCGGAGCAGCTCGCGCCGCTCCGACTCGGTCTCGGCGCCCTGGCGCCGGATCTCGAGGACCCGCACGAGCTGCCGGATCTCGTCCCGCGCCTCGTACACCGCCTCGAGCACGCGCGCCGCGCGGAGCCGGAGCGCCCCGATGTCGAGCAGCCGCTCGACGAGCTCGCGCGCCTTCGGGTCGTTCTGGCGGATCCGCAGCACGTCCTCGAGGTGACCGAGCGACCCATCGGGCTCGTGCAGCCGGTCGAGGTAGATGCTGCCGAGCGACAGCTTGATCTCGACGCTCTCGGCCTCGGTCGCCGTCTTCAGGCGCTGCTCGAGGAGCGCCGCGAGGTCGCGGAAGCGGCCCTCGCGCTCGTAGAGCTTCTCCAGCGAGTCGAGCGCCGCCGTGTAGAACGGATCGAGCTCGAGGATGCGCTCGTAGTAGCCGATCGCCTTGGCGGCATCGCCGATGATCTCCTCGGCGATGAGCGCCACCTCGTTGAGCAGCTCGATGCGCTCGCTCTGGTCCGTCGTGCCCTTCGCGGCGCGGTCGTAGAGCTCCTCGAGCTCGCCCCACCGCTCGGCCGCCGTCAGGATCTGCTTCAGCCGCTCGAACGCGCGGTGGTTGTTCGGGTCGAGGCTCAGCACCCGCTCCAGGTAGGGCTTCGCGCCCTCCGGGTCGCCGAGCTGCTCGTCGTGGAGGCTCGCCGCGCGCTCGCAGAGCTCGACCTCCACGGAGCTGCCGAGCACCTTGTCGCCCTCGGTGCGGCCCGCGACGAGGTGCACGCGGTACGCCTCCGCGAGGTCGGTCGGGCGGCCGGCGCGCCGCGACAGCTCGGCGGCGCGATCCCAGAGCTCGATGTCGTCCGAGAACTCGTGCAGCGCCCGGAGGAGCGCGTCGAACGCCGTCCCGGCCGCGTGCAGCTTCGTCTCCTCGACGCTCGCGAGCGTGAGGTAGAGCTCCCGCCGCCGCGCCGGATCCCGCTCCGACTCGAGGATGACCCGGAGCGCCATGGCCTCGCGCCGGTGGTTGCCCGTCTCGGCGTACTCGACGGCGAGCACCTTGGCCGCGCGCACGCGCGTCTCCGGGAGCTCGACGAGCCGCGAGAGGACGGTGATCGCGTCCGGGTCGTGCGCCGCCAGATCGAGGGCGCGCACCGCCGCCTCGAACGCGTCCGCCGGCCGATCCAGCCGGTCCAGGTAGAGCGTCGCGAGCTCGATCTCGCGGCGCGCCCGCTCGTCGCCCTCGCTGACGTCGCGGTGCGTGGCCACGATCACGGACGCCGCCTCGTACTCGCCCGCGGCGTTCAGGAGGCGCGAGAGCACGCGGAGCGCGTTGATGCGCCCGGGCGTCAGCGCGATGACCTTGCGCAGGAGCTCGATCGCCTTCGCCGGGTCGCCGAAGACCTCCTCCTCGAGCGTCGCCCACTCCTCGAGGATCTCGGCGCGGTCCTCGCCCCCGACCTGGCTCGCCCTGAGCTCGAACAGCCACCGCAGATCGGCCTGCCGCTCGTTCGCCCGGAGGAGCGCGTCGAGCGCCCGCACCGTGGCGTCGTCGGACGGATCGTCCTCGACGAGGCCGCGGTAAACGGTGACCGCCTCGTCGAGCTTGCCCATCTCGCGCGCGTACACCTCGGCGAGCTTCAGCCGCAGCGTGCGCTGCACGTCGGTCTCGAGGTCCTCCGCCGTCCGGAGCCGGCCCTCGACCGCCTCGACGAACGGCCCCCACGAGCCCGCCGCCCGCGACCAGGCCTCGAGCAGATCGAGCCCGTCGTCGTCCGGCTTCAGCTCGTAGGCGCGGCGCGCGTAGCCGAGCGCGCTCGGCTTGTCCGAGAGCGGCCCGCCCGTCACCGCCGCGAGCTTGCGCAGCATGCCGACCTGCGCCTCGGCGTCGTCCGTCGCGTCGAGGAGGATCTCGTAGAGCGCCGGCAGCCGGGCCCACTTCTCCTCCTCCTCGTAGATCGGCACGAGCGCCGCCGCGGCGCGCGCGTCCTTCGGCGAGACGCTGAGCACGCGCTCGTACGAGCGCGCCGCGCGCTCGGGCGCCTTGAGCTGCTCCTCGAAGATCCGGGCCGCGCGGAAGGAGATGTCGAGCTTCGTGGCCGGATCGGTCGCCTTGTCCGCCGCGCCCGACAGGAAGTCGACGAGGCCCTCCCAGTCGTTCTGCGAGGCGTAGAGCTCCTCGAGCCCGTCCCAGTCGCCCGCGACGAAGTACGCGTCGCGCAGCACACGGAGCGCGCGCGCGTGCCCCGGCGAGAGCGTGAGCACGCGCCGCCACGTCCGCGCCGCCTGGGCCGGATCCTTGAGGCGCTCGGCGTAGACGGCCCCGAGCTTCTGCAGCGAGACGAGCCGCGCCGCGTCGTCGGGCGCGAGGTCGACGCGGCGCTCGAGCACCTCGGCGACCGTGCCGAAGTCCTTCTCGCGCTCGGCCTGCTTCTCCAGCGCGTCGAGCACCCCGGGGGCGCTCGGGTCGAGCTCGAGGATCCGCTTCTGCAGCGCGATCGCGTCCGCGCCGCGGTCGAGCCGCTCGGCCGCCAGCTTGGCCATCTCGCCGAGGAGCTCGATCTTCGCGGCGCCCTCGGCGCCCTCGAGCTTGCGCTCGTAGAGCGAGTAGAGCTGCGGCCAGGCGCGCCGCTTCAGGTACAGCTCGCGGAGCTTCTGCTGCGCCTCCTCGTCGATCGGCTCGACCGTGAGCAGCGCCTCGTACGCCGCGATGGCGTTCTGGACGTTGGAGAACTGGTCGAACCAGCGCCGCGCGACCGCGCGGTAGAGCCCCGCCTTCTCGGCGGGGCTCTCGGTCAGCTCGGCGAGGCGCTGCTGGTACGAGAGCAGGTCGCGCCAGCGCCCGAGCGACTCGTAGATGCGGGTCAGCTCCCGCACGGCGTCGACGTCCTTGTCGTCGAGCTGGACGATCTGGGTGAGGACCGTGACGAGGGCCGCGTCGTTCTTGGCGCGATCGCGGTAGATCCCGGCGATGTCGCGGAGCACCGCGACCCTGCCGGCGACGTCGTCGGCGGGCGTGCGCTCCAGGTCCTGCCGGTGGAGCTCGACGAGGGCGTTGTACCCCTCGGTCTGCAGGTAGAGGCGCTTCAGCGCGTCGCGCGCCTGGCGGTTCTCCGGGTCGGTCCGGAGCACGGACTTGTACTGCTCGATCGCCTTGGCGGCGTTCTCCTGCGACTCGGCGAGGCGCGCGAGCTCCGTGGCGATGGCGCGCTTCTCGGGGCCGTCCGGCACGGCGCGCTGCGCGTCCGTGAGGATCGTCGTGAGCCGCGGCTTGTCGCCGCGCTGATCGAGCACCTCGCGGTAGAAGTTGAGCATCCCGGCGTGCGCCGGGTCGGCGCGGCGCACGCGGTCGAAATAGGGCTCGGCCGCCTGGGGCTGGCCGCGCATGCGCCAGTGGACCATGGCGATCTGCACGAGCATGCCGAGCTCCTCGCCGGGCTTCACGCCGCCGCTGCGGAGCTGGTCCTCGTAGAGGGCGACGAGGCGGTCCCAGTCGCCCGCGGCGGAGTAGGCCTCGGTCAGGAACGAGAGCGCCTCGGGCTGGCCGGGCGAGAGGTCGAGCAGCTCCTCGTACGCCCCGACCGCGCGGGCCGGATCGTTCAAGCGGGCCTTGGTGGTGCGCGCGGCGCGGAGGGCCGCCGCGATGCGGTCCTCCTTGAGCTGGGCCTCGCCCTTGACGAGCGACTGGACGCGGACGACGGCGTCCCAGTCCCCCGCGGAGGAGAAGGCGATCTCGGCGAGGTTGGCCGCGCGGAGGTTCTTCGGGTCGAGCATGAGGGCGAGCTCGATGAGCTCGGCCACCCTGGCGCCGAGCTCGGCGCGGCCGTAGCGGTAGCCGATGTCGGCCGCGCTCGTGTAGAGCGCGCTCTTGAAGGCGCCGTCGGTCGCGCCCTCGGCCTCGGCCACGTACCGGTCCACGAGGTCGCGCCACCGCTCGCGCTTCGAGGCGTCGGTCTCGAGCGCCTCGGCCGCGGCGTCGTCGTCGGGGCGCAGCTCGAGCAGCCGCTTGTACGCGGCCGCCGCGCGGTCGACGTCGATGAGCTCCTCGTGGTAGACGCGGGCGAGCTCGGCCTGCATCGCGGGCTCGACGGCGCTGCCTGCGGCGAGGGCGATCTCCAGCTCGAGGAGGCGGGCCACGGCCTGCCATTCCTTCCGCTGCTCGTGCCGCCCGCGCGCCGCGCCGAGCAGGCGCTCGACGTCCCCGGGGCCCGCGCCGTTGTTCGGAGCGGTCACGGCCTCCGCGAGCTCGTTCCAGGCTGCCTCGTTTTCGGGCTCATCCTGCAGACGCCCAAGGGCCATCCGAATCGTCTCAACGCTCATCGTCTCTCCGCGGACCTCGCGAATTCGGTCCGGTCCGTTCACGGGCCGGGCGAAGATAGCCGGGCGGACGACACGGTTTCAAGGTTCCTCGCCCCCGCGGGCCTGGAAGGTCGGGCGAAGCTTTCGCGCGCTTCTGCTTCTGTGGCGCGTGGACGTCCGAGCGGGCGGGCCGCCGGGCCGCGGCCGAGGGCGGTTCACCGCGCTCTCGGCTTCGGCTATCAACCGCGGGCATGGAAGCTACGACGATCAAGCGCTTCGGGGTGATCGGCGCGGGCCAGATGGGGCGAGGCATCGCCCAGGTCGCCGCGGCCGCGGGCCTCGAGGTGGTCCTGTGCGACGTCTCGAGGGCGCTGGCGGAGTCGGGCAAGGCCCAGATCGCCGCCATTCTCGCGAAGCAGGTGGAGAAGGGCAAGCTGGCCGCGGAGGCGCGGGAGGCGCTCCTCGGCCGCGTCGCGGTGGCCGACGGGATGGCGGGCCTGGCCGGGGTCGACCTGGCCGTGGAGGCGGTGACCGAGAGCTTCGACGTGAAGAGCGGGATCTTCAAGCTCGCCGACGCGGCGCTGCCGAAGGGGGCGATCCTGGCGTCGAACACGTCGTCGATCTCGATCACCCGGCTGGCGGCGGTGACCGGCCGGCCTGAGCTGGTCATCGGGATGCACTTCATGAACCCGGTGCCGCTGATGAAGCTTGTCGAGCTCGTCCGTGGGGTCCAGACGTCGGACGCGACGTACGAGGCCGTCCGGGCGCTCTCGGTTGAGCTCGGCAAGACGGTGATCACCTCGAAGGACCAGCCCGGGTTCATCGTGAACCGGATGCTGATCCCGTTCCTCAACGAGGCGTGCTTCGCGCTCCAGGAGGGGCTGTCCACGCCGGAGGACATCGACGCGGGGGCGCGGCTCGGGCTGAACCACCCGATGGGGCCGCTGGAGCTCGCCGACCTGATCGGGCTCGATACGGTGCTGTCGATCGCGGAGGTGCTGCACCGGGAGTTCGGGGACTCGAAGTACCGGGCGGCCACGTTGCTCAGGAACCTGGTGGCGGCGGGGTGGTACGGGAAGAAGAGCGGGCGGGGGTTCTACGTGTACGACGAGAAGGGGCAGAAGAGCGGGCGGGCGGTGTAGGCGGCTGCTGCGGAGCCAGGGAGGGAGGGGGCGGCGCGCGGGGGGCCGGCGGGGGCCCCTCCCACGAACTCGCGCCTTTTGGGGGGCCATGGCCGGCTGAACGGCGGAGGCGATCCGGGAGGGCGTCGCACGGAGCGGGCCGGCGCTCGGGTTCGTGGGGCCCTACCCCGCCGGCCCCCCGCGCGCCGCCCCCTCCCTCCCTGGCTCTCTCCAGGGGGAATGATGACGGGGGAGCGACGACGGTGGCCGCGCAAGGCGAACACGGGTGTGCGGGTCGGAGGACGGGCGGTCTGCTCGACTCACCACGATCGCACGCGGGCTCGCGACAGGGTCTTCATGTCGCGCGCACCCACGCTACGAGATCGGACCGGATCTGCGTCCACCGCTCCTCCGTCATCCCTGCAGGCATCGGTTCCGCCTCGGCGTCGGCGAAATACGCGAGGCTGCGCACCACGTGGCCAACATCCTCGGCTGCATATTTCCTCGCATACGCATCGAGCGCCTCCCCCACGCTGCGCCCTCGTGACGTGAGCAGCGCGTGGAGGTCCCAGAAGTCCCGGCGCGCCCCGCGCCCCGCGATCGCCGACAGCTTCATGCACTCCAGATCGTCGAGCGACGCGACTGGAAGAGGGATCCCGGACAGGCACTCGGGCGGCCCCAGCAGCGGATAGCAATACCGCAGAATACTCGCCGGAACCCCCCCGACCTCCAGGTACAACGTCCCCTCTGCGCGCGTCAGGACCCGGATCGTCGGATCGACGAGCGCCGACACCAACGCCGCTGGATCCGATTCGGCAGTGAACAGATCGAGATCGCGCGATTGCCGGTGATGCAGCCGAAGCGCCACGGCGACGCCGCCGGCCAGGTAGGTCGATGGCTCGACGGCCCGTGCCAGCACCTCCAGCGCCGTGCGCTGCGCGCTGGAGAGAACCTCGGTCATCGCCCCGCCCACGTCGGCCGCGCTCCTCCACGGGGGATCGGCAGATCGATGCCTGCGATGACCGCCCAGTACGCAAGCTCCCGCGGAGCAAGCCGGTGCCCCTTCCGGCGCAAGAAGTCAGCGAGCGCCTCCGCCGAGTACGCCTGCCTCAGCCAGCGCATCGCCCCCCATCCGCCCCGGCTCATCACCCGCTCCATGACGTAGTCGCGGTGCCGCTCCAGATCGACGGCGTCCGGGTCCGTGTCCCAGAACAGGCGCGTGACGTCCCCTGGAAATCGCTCGCTCGTCGGCTCGTCCACGGGCTCAGCATAGCAGGCCCGAGAGGACACGGAATGACGCCCTCCCCGGCCCACGGCAGGCGCTTCCCCCCGGCGCGGGGCGCTGCTAACCACGCTCCATGACCGCTCAAGAACAGCAGCCGGGGGCCCCTGCTCGCGGTACGCTCCAGTTCGTCGCCGTCGAGCGCGCGGATCACGTCGCCACCGTGACCATCCAGCGGCCCGACAAACTCAACGCACTGAACCCCGCCGTCCTCGGCGAGCTCACCACGGCCTTCCGCGACCTCCTCGCGCCCGCCGCCGGCAACGAGGTCCGCGCGGCGGTGCTGACCGGCGCCGGCAAGGCGTTCGTCGCCGGCGCCGACATCGCGGAGATGGCGACCATGAACAGCATCGCCGCGAAACGGTTCGCCGACGCAGGCCACCGGCTCGCCGAGCTCATCGAGACTGCCCCCTTCCCCGTCATCGCCGCCGTCAACGGCTTCGCGCTGGGCGGCGGCTGCGAGCTCGCCCTCGCATGCGACTTCATCTACGCCGCCGAAGGCGCCAAGCTCGGCCAGCCCGAGGTGAACCTGGGCGTCATCCCGGGGTTCGGCGGGACCCAGCGGCTGCTGCGACGGGTCGGGCCAGGACGCGCGCGCGAGCTCGTCTATTCAGGAGACATGATCACCGCCCAGCAGGCGCTGTCGATCGGGCTCGTCAACGCCGTCTTCCCGGCGACCGAGCTGCTCGCGCGCGCCCGCGAGACCGCCCTCAAGATCGCCTCGCGCGGGCCGCTCGCCGTCGCCGCCGCCAAACGCGTCCTCCTGCGCGGCGAGAGCCTCGACCTCGCCGCCGCCAACGAGCTGGAAGCCCAGGCATTCGCCGCGCTCTTCGGCAGCGAAGATCAACAGCTCGGAATGAAAGCGTTTCTGGCGAAATCGCAGGCCACGTTCACCGGCAAGTGAAGGCTCGGGAGGCGCGAACCGCGCGCTCGAGGGCAAAAAAATACCGCGCATCACGCTGGAGGGGGGCCCAGAATGACCGCGGCAGGGACACCGCGCCGGAGTCTTGAACGTCCGCCACGGTGCTAAGAAAAAAGACCGCATGCGCTCCGGGCTGGGGGGTCCGCGCCGGTGCGCATGCGGTAGTCAGATTGTGGCACCCGCAAGCGCGTTGTCGATAACAAAGTGCAATGCCTGCACGCCGAGCGAGCAGAGCGCTCCAGACACGAAGGCGGCCAGGCGGACGCGCGACCCATACACACCAGCTCTGCGGGAATTCACGTTCGAGCCGGGCATACCCCTCCACCGGAGACAGCGCTCAGCGCAGCGTTCGCTGTGCATTCCGAGACGAGCGAACACGAAATCCCTCATCTCTTCAATAAGAGATGCCACGAGGCAGCGGGCCGTACACCGGACGCCTGCTCCCGAGTAAAGAGCCAGGACGAACAAAGCACACTGCGGAAAGAACGCGCCGGCGCCTTGTATTCAAGCGCACGAAAGACCCCGCTCAGTCGCGGCCCGCGACAGGCGCTGCACCCGCGCGGCGATAAAGTAAACAGATTTTATCTAAGGGGACATAATCCAAGACGTGTGCTCGACGACTCTTCACGTGATGCGTCTGGGTCAATTTCTCGGCCTCGGCCATCGCATCGCAGGGCCTCGATCGCTCGTCGGCGCGCCCATGTCTGCTCGATGAGGGGCACCGACGGGCGCGCGGCGCGCCTCGGCAGTGATGGCTTCGTGCGCCTCGGCAGTGCCCGCGAGGGCGAGGTGTCCACAAGCGGCAGGCATCACCGCCGCACCGACGCCGCGGACGAGGGCGCTCGCGGCGGGCCGGACCGCGCAAGGCGGAAGCTCGCGCCCCCGGTCGACGCACCCGGGTTCGCCCGGTCCGCGCCCCCGGGGTCCGCGCTCCCGGGTACGCGCCCGGCTCGCGCGATCGCGCCCGCCTGGATACGCGGGCCAACGCGCGGAGCAGCGCGCGAGGCGGAGCTGGCCCGCGCTCGACGGGGAGCTCGTCCGACACGCCATGCCAGATGCAGCGCCCGCTGAGCACATCCTCCGCGATCGGGGCGCGACGTCCTTGACGCCGGGCTCGAAACGGGATTACCGAGCACCGGCCTGACAATCCATTCCTCGGGTGCCCTCCGGGGCATAACAGGGAAGCCGGTGCAAAACCGGCGCGGTCCCGCCACCGTGAGTGGGGAGCTGCCTCCGAAGACCACTGGGCCTCATTGTGAAGAGGCCTGGGAAGGTGGACGCAGCGCTGGGAGCTCGATCAGCTCCCTGAACCCATGAGCCGGGAGACCTACCCGAGCCTCCCACGAGGTGCAGCTTGCGCACGTCTTCGTGGCGTTCGGGTGCGGACTTCACCCGGAGCGCCGAAATCGGTCTTCACGGCCGCGCGTTATCGATCGCCGCCGTGTCCATGGGGACGCTCCTCGCGCCCCGGCCCGCGGCCGCGATGCACCTCGCGGAAGGCGTCCTGCCGCTCGGCTGGTGCGCCTTCTGGAACGCGCTCGCCCTGCCCTTCGTCGCGATCGCCCTCCACCTGCTCCGGCGCCGCACCGAGCAGGACGCCTTCTACAAGCCGTTCGTCGGCCTCATCGCGGCCGCCGTCTTCGCGATCTCGTGCATGCCCGTGCCGGTGCCGACCGCCGGGACCTGCTCCCACCCGTGCGGCACAGGGCTCGCGGCGGTGCTCATCGGCCCCTGGATGACCGTCCTCGTCACCGTGGCGGCGCTCCTTATCCAGGCCCTCTTCCTCGCGCACGGCGGCATCACCACGCTCGGCGCCGACGTCGCGTCGATGGGCATCGCGGGCGCCTTCACCGGATATTTCGCCTTCCACCTCGCGCGGCGCTGCGGCGCGAACCTCTGGGTCGCGGGCTTCCTGGCGGGCGTGACGTCGGACTGGGCAACCTACGCCACCACGGCGCTCGCGCTCGCGCTCGGGCTCTCGGGCGAAGGCTCGGTGACGTCCATGTTCACGGGCGTCGCCCTCGCCTTCGTCCCCACCCAGCTGCCGCTCGGCCTGCTCGAGGGCGTCATGACCGCGGGGGCGCTCGCCTTCCTGCGCGCCCGGCGGCCCGACATCCTGGACCGGCTCCAGGTCGTCCGGCTCGCCCCGGGGGCGTCGTGACGCGGCGGCTCGGACAGCGCCCGCTGCCAGCGCCGCTCGCGCGGCGCGCGTGCGCGGCGGCGCTCCGGCTCGCCGCTTCCCTCTGGCTCGCCGCCTGCGGTAACGCGTCCTGGGACGGCGTCGACGAGGCCGTGGTGCGCCGCGTCGCCGAGGACGCAGGGCGCCACGACACCGGGCCGCTGTTCGCGGGCCTCGAGGGCGACCTCCTGCTCTTCGCGTTCCTCTGGGCCGGGCTCCTCGCCGGCTTCGCCCTCGGCTATTTCTCGCGCGTGCTCTTCGTCGAGCGCGCGGGCGCGCCGGCGGGCAAGGCCGGCGACGAAGGCCTCCGTGCGGACTGACCCGCCCGCGCGGCTCCGCGACGTGGACGCCCGGCTCCGCCTCGGGGCCGCCGTGGCGGCGTGCTGCGTCGCCGCGGGCGCGCGCTCGCCCTTCACGCCGGCCGCGCTGCTCCTCCTCGCGTGCGCGGCCCTCCGCCTCCAGGGCACGCCGGCGCGCGACGTCCTCCGCGCCGCCGCGCCCGCCGCGTGGATCGGAGCGGTCGCGGCGGCGCTCGCGCTCGCGCTCACGCCGGGGGCGCCGCTCCTCCCCGGCGCGCCGTTCCCCGTCGACGCGATCACGGCGGAGGGGGCGCGCCGCGCCGTGGCCATCGGCGCGCGCGTCCTCGCGGCGGCCGCGGTGCTCCGGTGGCTCGCCGGCGCCGCCGCGCCCGCCGAGATCGAGGCGGCGCTCGCCGGGCTCGGCGTCCCCGCGGCCCTCGTCGAGCTGCTCGCGCTGACGCGGCGCTTCGCCGGCGTGCTCCAGCGCGCGGCCGACAGCGCGTGGAGCGCCGCCGCGCTCCGCGGCGGGTTCACCCGCCCCGGCGCCGCCGCGCGCTCGGCCGGCGCCGTCGCGGGCGTCGTGGCGCTCCGGACGCTCGAGCGCTCCGAGAGCGCCGCGCTCGCGATGCAGCTCCGCGGCTACCAGGGGAAGCTCCCCGTCGCCGACCGAAGGACGAGCGCGCCCGCCGCGAACGTCGCGTTCGCCGCCGCCGCCCTCGCGGCCCTCGGGCTCAGCGTCGCCGCGGGAGAGGCCGGATGATCGCGCTGCGCGCCCCCCGGCTCGGCTACCGGCGCGGCGAGCCCGTGCTGCGCGACGTGCGCCTCGACGTCGCCGAGGGCGAGTCCGTGGCGGTGCTCGGCGGCAACGGCGCCGGCAAGACCGCGCTGCTCCGGACGCTCGTCGGGCTCCTCCCGGCGCCCGGCGGCGGCGTCGAGATCGCGGGCCGCCGCGTGGGCTCGCCCTCGGACGCCGTCGCCGCGGGCGCCGCGCTCGTGCTCCAGGATCCGGACGACCAGCTGCTCGGCGCGACGCTCCTCGACGACGTCCTGTTCGGCCCGCGAAACCTCGGCCTGCCCGCGCCCGAGGCGCGCCGCCGCGCCGAGGCGGCGCTCGCCGCCGTGCAGATCGCCCACCTCGCCGACCGGGCCATCGAGGCGCTGAGCTTCGGCGAGCGCAAGCGCGCGTGCATCGCCGGGATGCTGGCGATGCGGCCGCGGGTGCTGCTGCTCGACGAGCCGACCGCGGGGCTCGACCCGGAGGGCGAGCTCGCCCTGTGCCAGACGCTGCGCGCGCTCTCCGAGCAGCAGGGGACCACGCTGGTCACCGCGACCCACGCGGTGGATCTCGTGCCGCTCTTCGCCTCGCGCGCTGTCTTGCTGGGCGACGGCCAGGTCCTCGCGGACGGGCCGCCGCGGGAGGTGTTCGCGCGGGGGGAGCTCCTCGCGCGGGCGCGGATGCGGCGGCCATGGGTCGCCGAGCTCTGGACCCGGATGAGCCCTCTGCCGCCGCGGGGCGGCGCGGGCCTCCCGCTCACCCTGGAGGAGGCGCTCGCGTGCATGACGACGGTCTCCTGCTGATCGGCCACGGCAGCCGCGACGCCGCGTCGAACGCCGAGTTCGAGGCGATCGTGGCCGATTACGCCGCGGCGCGGCCCGAGATCGCCGTGCAGCACGGCTACATCGAGCTCGCGACGCCTCACCTCGCCGACGCGCTCGCGGCGCTCGCGGCGCGGGCGTCCCGCGTGGCGGTCGTGCCGCTCTTCCTGTTCGCGGCGGGGCACGTGAAGAACGACATCCCGCTCGCGCTCGAGCGGGCGCGGGCCGCGCACCCGGGCGTGCGCTTCTCGGCGGCGCGGCCGCTCGGCGTGCACCCGGCGCTCGCGGAGCTCGCGTTCGAGCGCGCCGCGACCGCGCTGCCGGCCGACCCGGCGGCGCGGGCCCGGTCGGCGCTCGTCGTCGTGGGGCGCGGGTCGAGCGACCCCGACGCGAACGGCGATTTCTGCAAGACGGCGCGCCTCATCGGCGAGGGCCGCGGGCTCCAGCTCGTCGAGCCGACCTTCATCGGCGTCACCCGGCCCTCGGTCGAGGAGACGCTGGAGCGCGTCGCGCGGCACCGGCCGGAGCGCGTCGTGGTGGTCCCCTACTTCCTCTTCGCCGGGCGGCTCATGACGAAGCTCGCCGAGCAGGTCGACCGATTCTCCTCGACGTACCCGTGGATCCGGGCGTCGCTCGCGCCGCACCTCGGCCGGTCGAGCGCGCTCGCGGGCCTGATCGACGAGCGCGCGCGCCAGGCGCTCGCCGGCGAGGCGCCGCTCCCCTGCGACACGTGCATGTACCGCACCGCGCTACCGGGGCTCGCCCGGGAGGTCGGCGGGCTCAAGGCGATGCTCTACAGCGTGCGCCACACGCTCACGCACACGCAGGCGTCGAACCACCCGCACGCCCACCGCTCGCTGCGCAAGCACGTGCTCGTCTGCGGCAACGCCGACTGCGTGGACCGCGGCAGCCTGGCGCTGCTCGAGTCGGTGCGCCGGCTCGTGAAGCAGGCCGGCCAGCAGCAGCAGATCCGCGTGACGAGGACGTCATGCATGGGGCGCTGCGGCGAGGGGCCGACGGTCGCCGTCTACCCCGACGGGGTCTGGTACCGCGGCGTCCGCGAGGAGGACGCGAAGGACCTCGTCGAGGAGCACCTGCTCGGCGACCGGCTGGTGGCCCGGCTCGTCGACGACATCATGCAATGAAGGATGGATAGGAGAGAACCGACATGGCCTGTCACGAGATCGCCGCGCTCCGCCTTGGGCTCATGAACATCCTGGGCATCGATGACCCCGCCGAGCGCACGCACGAGCTCGCCGAGCTCGGCGCCGCGGCCGCCGAGCCCGGGCCGGTCTCGGCGATGCTGCGCGCCGGGGACCTGAAGAACCTCTCGCGCCTCTTCGAGGGGTCGCTCGTGGAGCTCCAGGAGAAGGTCGCGAAGACCCCCGCCGGCGACCCGAAGCTGCCTTACCTGCGCTCGCTCCTCATCCTCACGAAGCAGGTCGAGCTCGATCTGCGCGCCCAGGTCGACGGGCTCGGCCGGCTCTACCGGGAGCTCGAGGAGATGCACGACTTCGTGCACGAGATCTACCCGGCCGAATGAGGCGCGCGCCGCCCACCGGAGCGACCATGGGGCGCGTGATTGCGACCGCGCGAAAGCAGGAGTGACGTCATGGCAACACAAGGCAACCCGAAGATCAGGATCGCCCACGCAACGCCGCTCGGCGACGCCGCCCGGCTGCTCCGGCTCGAGCGCGTCGACGGCGCGGAGATCGGCTTCGCCGGCGGGCAGTACGTGATCATCAACACCGGCGTCACCCTGCCCGGCGGCAAGCTCGCGAAGCGCGCCTACTCGATGCTCTCCAGCGACGCCGAGCAGCGCGCGGTCGAGATCGCGGTGAAGCGCGTCGGGGCCGGGCCGGGCTCGAACGTGCTCAACGACATCGCCGTCGGCGCCGAGCTCGAATTCAGCGGACCCTGGGGCAAGCTGCGGCTCGCGCCGGGCTTCTCCGGCCGCGCGCTCGTGATCGCCACCGACACCGGCATCACCGCCGCCCTCGGGATCGCCCGGAGCGCGGCCGCCGCCGGCGCGGCGCAGCTCGACCTGCTCTGGCTCGTCGAGCCGGGCGAGACGTTCGCCTCCGAGCCGTTCGTCCGCGAGCGCCTCCCCGCCGCCGTCCGCCTCACGGTCGCCCGCGATCTCCCCCCGATCGGCCACCCCGAGCGGCCGGCGCGCGCGTGCGCCCTCGTGGAGCGAGAGCTCGCGGCGGGGCCCCACGACGCCGTGCTCTGCGCGGGCGACGGCGCGATCCTCTACCCGCTCCGCGACCGGCTCGCCTCGCTCGGCGCGCCCGAGGGCAGCGTGCTCCTGGAGAGCTTCTTCAACAACCCGATGAAGAAATCCTCGTAATCGTTCAGGCTCCCTGGATGGTAGAGGTCCGGCCGAGAGACCCGAAGGGGCAGCGCGAGGGGTTCACGACGGGCGCGTGCGCGGCCGCCGCGGCCAAGGCGGCCGCGCGCGTGCTCGCGCGCGGCGCGGCGGTCGACGCCATCGAGACCACCCTGCCGAACGGGCAGAAGGTCACCTTCCCGCTGAAGCGCTGCGATCGCGACGGGCCGCGCGCCACGTGCAGCATCATCAAGGACGCCGGCGACGATCCCGACTGCACGCACGGCGCCGAGCTCGTCGCCGAGGTCGAGCTCCGCAGCGAGCCGGGCGTCGAGATCCGCGGCGGCGCCGGGGTCGCCGTCGTCACCAAGCCGGGGCTCGGGCTGCCCGTCGGCGCGCCGGCCGTGAACCCCGTGCCCCGCCGGAACATCACCGAGATGGTCCTCGAGGAGCTCGAGGGCTCGGGCTTCGCCGGGGCCACCGTCACCCTCAGCGTCCCCCAGGGCGAGGAGATGGCGAAGCAGACAATCAACGCGCGGCTCGGGCTCATCGGAGGCATCTCCATCCTCGGGACGAGCGGGATCGTGAAGCCGTACTCGACCGCCGCCTTCCGCGCGAGCGTCGTGCAGGCGATCGACGTCGCCGCGGAGCGCGGCATCGCGGCGCTCGCGCTGACGACCGGCGGCAAATCCGAGGCGTACGCGATGAAGCTCTACCCGGAGCTCCCGGAGGAGGCGTTCATCCAGGTGGGCGACTTCATCGGCACCGGGGTCCGCCACGCCGCGCGGCGGCGGATCGCCCGGGCGATCATCGTCGGCATGATCGGCAAGCTCTCGAAGATGGCCGACGGCAAGATGATGACGCACGCCGCCGGCTCGGAGGTGAGCATGGAGCTGCTCGCGCAGATCGCCGAGGAGCTCGGCGCGCGGCCCGAGATCGCCGCCGAGATCCGGCAGGCGAACACCGCGCGGCACGTGCTCGAGCTGTGCCAGCGCGAGGGGCTCACCGGCGTGCCGGGGGGGATCTGCCGGCGCGTCGTCGAGCACACCTCGCGTCACGCGGGCGGCGCCCTCGAGGTGCACGCCTGCCTTGTCGATTTCAACGGGGCGCTGCTCGGCCGATATCCGGCCGGCGACGCCGGTGCCATCGGTGCGGAGAGAGCGGAGGAGCCATGAGCAGTGATGAGGCGCGCGCGGTGAACGACATGCGGCAGATGACCGCGCTCGGGCGGCGCATCGAGGACAAGAGCTTCGCGATCATCGACGAGGAGGCCGGCGCGCACGGGTTCCCGGAGGCCGAGTGGCAGGTCGTCCGCCGCGTGATCCACGCGACAGCGGACTTCGAGTTCTCGTCGCTCATGCGGCTCCACCCCGAGGCGATCGCGCGGGGCATCGCGGCGCTCCGGGGCGGCGCGCCTGTGCTCGTCGACGTGAAGATGATCGGCGTCGGCCTGAACGAGCAGCGGCTCGCGTCCTACGGCTGCGCGATCCACTGCTTCATCTCGGACGACGATGTCATCCAGGCCGCCTCCGCGGCCGGCTCGACCCGCGCGATCGAGTCGATGCGCAAGGCGCACCGGCTCGGGCTCCTCGACGGCGCGATCGTCGCGATCGGCAACGCGCCGACGGCCCTGCTCGAGGTCGTGCGCCTCGCCCGGGAGGAGGGGGCGCGGCCGGCGCTCGTGATCGGCGTGCCGGTCGGCTTCGTGTCGGCGGCGGAGTCCAAGGAGGCCCTTCTCGAGTCCGGGCTCCCCTTCATCGTGGCGCGCGGCCGCAAGGGCGGCAGCCCCATCGCCGTCGCGATCGTCCACGCGCTGCTGCTCCTGTCGGCGGAATGGCCGGAGCCGACAGCATCCGCGGGCTCCGCCGGCTCGACCGAGCCGGCCAAGGTGGCGCGATGAGCGCGCGCCGCGCCGTCACCGTCGTCGGCATCGGCGACGACGGGTGCGCCAGCCTGTCGAGCCGCGCCGCGTCCGCGGTCGCCCGCGCCGAGGTGCTCGTGGGGGGTGAGCGGCACCTCGAGTTCTTCCCGCAGTTCCGCGGCGAGAAGATCGCGCTCAAGGGCGGCCTGTCCGCGGCGCTCGACCGCGTGGACGCCCTGTCCGCCGAGCAGAACGTGTGCATCCTCGCCTCGGGCGACCCGCTGTTCTTCGGCGTCGGCGCGCTCGTCGTCCGGAAGCTCGGCGGCGAGCACGTCGAGATCATCCCGAGCCTGAGCTCGGTCCAGTGGGCGTTCGCGCGCACCGGCATCGCCTGGGACGACGCCGCGTTCGTCTCGGTCCACGGGCGCTCCCCCGAGGGGTTCGCGACGCGCCTCCGCCGCCTCACGAAGGTCGCGGTGCTGACCGACGGGGAGAACAGCCCGGCCCGCCTCGCGGCGCGGCTCCTCGAGCACGGCGACGCCGGCTGGAAGGCGTGGGTCTGCGAGAGCCTCGCGGGCGCCGGCGAGCGCGTGCGCGCGTTCGATCTCGCCGCGCTCGCCGCCTGCGAGGACATCGGCCCGCTGAACGTGCTCCTGCTCCTGCGGAGCGATCCCGTGTGGCGCCCGCCGCCGGCCGTCCCCTACCTGCATGAGGACGCGTTCGCGAAGCGCATGCCAAAGAACGGCCTGATCACGAAGCGCGAGGTGCGCATGCTCTCGATCGCCTCGATGGCGATCCGCCCCGACGCGGTCGTCTGGGACGTCGGCGCCGGCTCGGGGTCGGTCTCGATCGAGGCGGCGATGCTCTGCCCCCTCGGGCGGGTCTATGCGATCGAGGTCGACCCGGAGGGCGTGGAGATCTGCCGCGACAATGTCCGCACGCACGGGGTCGACAACGTGCGCGTCGTCGCGGGCCGCGCGCCCGAGGCGCTCGCGGCGCTCGAGGACCCGGACGCGGTGTTCGTCGGAGGGAGCAAGGGGAGCATGGAGGAGATCGTCACGGTGGCGCTCGATCGGCTGCGGCCGGGCGGCCGGCTCGTTGTCAACGCCATCACGATGGAGAACGTCGCCGAGACGTACCGCGCGCTGCGGGCGCGGGGGCTCGACCCCGAGGTCACGCTGCTCTCGGTCTCGCGCGGCGTCCCGCTCGCGCGCTACGTGCGGTACGAGGCGCTGAACCCGATCCACATCTTCGCCGCGACCAAGCCGGCGAACGCCGAGGAGGCCGTGGAGGGCGCAGCGCCGACCCAGCCTGCGGCCGGCGGCGCGCGGCGGTCCACCTCGGAGGCGTCATGAGCGGCCTCGGCAAGCTCTACGGCGTCGGCGTCGGCCCCGGCGCGCCGGACCTGCTCACGCTGCGCGCCGTGCGCGTGCTGCAGGAGGCGGACGTGCTCGCGCTCCCCCGCAGCTCGGACTTCGGCGCCTCGATGGCCTACCGGATCCTCGAGCCCGTCGTCGGCAAGCAGCGGGACAAGGAGCGGCTGCTCCTCACCTTCCCCATGAGCAAGGATCCGGATCGCGTCCGCCCCTACGTGGACGCGGCCGTCGAGCAGATCGGCGACCGGCTCTCGCGCGGCCTCACCGTGGCGTTCGCCACCGAGGGGGATCCGTCGCTCTTCAGCACCTTCGTCTATGTGCGCCGCGAGGCGCTCCGCCGCTTCCCCGGGCTCGAGGTCGAGGTCGTCCCCGGCGTCACCTCGGTCACGGCGGTCCCTGCCGTGAGCGGGCTCGCGCTCGCCGACGGGCAGGAGCGCATCGCCATCCTGCCCGCCACGTACGGCGTCGACGATCTGACCGACGTCCTCCAGCGCTTCGACACCGTCGTCCTGATGAAGATCGGCTCGGAGATGCCGAAGGTGACCGAGGCGCTCACGCGCGCTGGCCTCCTCGATCGTGCCGTGTTCGTGTCCAAGGCGACGATGCCCGAGCAGCGGATCGTCCGGGACCTCCGCGCCGCGCAGGGCGAGCGGGGCGACTGCTTCGCCATGGTCGTTGTCACGCGCGGGGAGCGGAGCGGGTTGCTCGTCGGGGAGGCCCCGGCCTCGCCGCCGGGCGGCTTCGACAAGGCTGTTACCGAACCGGAGGCCCCATGATCGCCGAGCGCAAGCCCTACGCCATCTACGCCATCACGCGGCACGGGATCTCCA
Source organism: Sorangium sp. So ce117 (assembly GCF_051524395.1). Classification (NCBI taxonomy): domain Bacteria; kingdom Pseudomonadati; phylum Myxococcota; order Polyangiales; family Polyangiaceae; genus Sorangium; species Sorangium sp. So ce117. The sequence continues at coordinate 349,201 of NZ_CP150309.1, read as the reverse complement.
TCGCGCGCAAGCTCATCGAGGGGCTGCCGGGCGCGGATCTCTACGTGTCGCAGAAGCTGTTCGACGGGGCGCCGGCGGGTGCGAAGCCGCTGCCGCTGCCGATGGGGCCGCTCTTGAACGAGGCGTTCACGGCCTACGACTGCCACGTCTTCGTGATCAGCGTCGGGGCGGTCGTGCGCATGATCGCGCCGCTGCTCAAGAACAAGAAGGTCGATCCTGCGGTCGTGTGCGTCGACGACACGGCGCGCTTCTCGATCTGCGTGCTCTCCGGGCACGTCGGGCGGGGCAACGCGTTCACCGAGAAGGTGGCCGGGCTGCTCGGCGCGCAGCCGGTGGTGACCACGGCGTCCGACGCGCTCGGGACGCTGACTGTCGACATCCTCGGCCGGGACCTCGGGTGGACCCTTGACGATCCCGACCGCAACGTGACGCGCGGCTGCGCCGCCGTCGTGAACGCCGCGCCGGTGCTGTTCGTCCAGGAGACCGGCGAGCCCTCGTTCTGGCCCGAGGCGACGCCGCTGCCGCCGGGCGTGCGTTACGCGACGTCGCTCGACGGCGTGGACCCCGGCGCGTGGGAGATCCTGCTCGTCGCGAGCGACCGCGATCTCTCCCGCTCGCACCCCGAGATCGTCGAGCGCGCCGTCGTCTACCGGCCGAAGAGCCTGGTCCTGGGTATCGGTTGCGATCGCGGCGCGCCGCTCGACATGGTGGAGCGCGGCGTCGACCGGCTGCTCGAGGAGCACGGGCTATCGGCGAGATCGGTGAAGGCGCTGGCGACGATCGACAAGAAGGCCGACGAGGAGGCGCTGCTCGCGCTGTCGGCGCGGCGGGGGTGGCCGCTCGTCACGTTCACGCCCGAGGAGCTCGACGCGACCGAGGGCATCGAGAACCCGTCGGAGACGGTGAAGAAGCACGTCGGCGCCCGGGGCGTCGCCGAGCCGGCCGCGCTGCGGGCGGCGGGGGCCGCCAAGCTGCTCGTGCCGAAGCGGGCGTACACCGAGGAGGGCGTGGGGCGGTCCATGACGCTCGCGGTGGCGCGCGTCCCCTTCTCGAAGCGCAACGTGGAGGAGAGCCATGGGTGAGAGCAAAGGAGTCCTGTCGATCGTCGGGATCGGCCCTGGCGCCGAGGAGCACGCGTCCCGCGCCGCCCTCGAGGCGATCGCGGCCTCGGACCTCATCGTCGGGTACACGACGTACATCCGGCTGGTGAAGCACCTGATCGAGGGCAAGGAGGTGATCAAGACCGGCATGACCGAGGAGATCGGCCGGGCGCGCGCCGCGGTGGAGCGGGCGCGGGACGGGGCGCGCGTGGCGATCATCTCGTCGGGCGACGCGGGCGTTTACGGCATGGCCGGGCTCGTCTTCCAGGTGCTGGAGGAGATCGGCTGGAAGCGGGGCGAGTCGCCGGAGCTCCGCATCGTGCCCGGGATGACCGCGCTCAACGCGTGCGCGTCGCTCGTCGGCGCGCCGCTCGGCCACGACTTCTGCGCCATCTCCCTGTCCGACCTCTTGACCCCATGGCCCGTGATCGAGCGGCGGCTCGAGGCCGCCGCCGGGGCCGACTTCGTCATCGGCCTTTACAATCCGGCGAGCGGGCGGCGCACGCGCCAGATCGTGCGGGCGCAGGAGATCATCCGCCAGCACCGCGCGGGCACGACGCCGGTCGCGCTGGTGAAGAGCGCCTATCGCAAGCTGGAGAGCGCGGTGCTCACCGATCTCGACCATTTCCTCGAGTACGAGATCGGGATGCTGACCACGGTGCTCGTCGGGTCGACCAACACCTTCATGTTCGAGGGGTACATGGTCACCCCGCGCGGGTATACCAACAAGTACACATGGGATGGAGCCGCGCTCCCCGGCCAGACGCCGGGGCGCTCGCTCGTGCTCTCGGACGAGAGCGGCACCGCGGAGGAGGTCTAGATGGCACGCGTAGGGAGGCTGGGCGGCGCGATCCTCGCCGAGACCCAGGGGGCGTATTACCTCATCGGCAACACCAAGGCGCCGTGCGACTTCCGCGCGGCGGGGTTCGAGCCGCCGGACGAGGTCGATCTCGTGAAGGGGGCCTATGTCCGGCTCAAGCCGCTGCGCGACGCGAGCGAGATCAACGTGGCGCCGCCGGTGCTGCTGCTCGACGTCGAGGGCGAGGAGCTCGCGAAGAAGCTCGTCCATCGCTTCGTGATCGATCGCAACGGCTCGGTGAGCGAGCGGCTGTGGCGGCTCGTCTACAGCCACGACGACCCGCTCGACGACGCCGAGGCGCCGGTCGAGCGGGACGCGCGCTGGCTGGGCGGGATCCCCGAGCCCATCTGGCAGCTCGTGCGCGACAACGTCCTGCGCTGCCTGTAGTTCGATCGGGCACGGAGAGGACACTCAGGCAGCTCGCCTGATGTCGGGGTGCTCGAGGCGACCCGCACGCTGGCCGCGCGGGGAAACCCGGGAAGAGGTGCGTCCCACGCCCGGGCTCCTGTGACGTCGAGGATGCCGCTGTTCCATGGCGCACCGTGGCCACGAAGGCGGGATGCCGCTGCTCCTTGGTGCAACAAGGTGATGACGGCGCTACGCTTCGCGACGTGCAAGCGCTCAAGGCCCGCGTCCAGAACGGTCGCATCGTCGTGGACGAGCCCACGGATTTACCGGAGGGCATGGTGCTCGATCTCGTCATCGCAGATCCGGGTGACGAGCTCGACGACGAGGAGCGCGCAGAGCTGCACGCAGCCCTCGAAGAGGGGCTCGCTGAGATGCGAACAGGGGCAGGTATCGAGGCCGACGTGCTGCTCGCCGAGCTGCGGGCGCGCGGGTGAAGGTCCGATTCCTGGGGAGATCGGCCGAGCAGGCGCGCGCGGTGGATGCATGGTGGCGCGAAAACCGTCCCGCGGCGCCGTCGCTGTTCGCCGATGAGCTCGCCTCAGCGCTCCGCACGCTCCGGCATACGCCGGAGATGGGAGCCCTCTACGGCCCCAAGGCGAAGGATGGAGTGCAGCGTGTCTTGCTGTCGCGGACGCAGTACTATGTATATTACGCGGTTGAACCGGAGATGCGCCTCATCGGAGTGCTCGCTGTCTGGAGCTGCCTGCGCGGCAAGCCGCCCAGCTTGGATCACGCGAAGGACGTGAAGAAGAACCGCTGAGGCGAAAGCGCGCTGCACCATGCGAGCTCGGCCCGCGGCCAGCAGACTCCACGCCGACTCGGCTCAATTTATACAGCCGAACTGCGATTTCGCCTGCTTGCAGGCGTCTTCTGGGTCGTCTGATGGTGAAGCATGTACCGAGTCTCGTTCAATCGCGACTTGGTAGCTCGAGGTCGAGCGCCGCGCTCGCATAGAGGATCGGGAGCTTCTCCCGAAGCCATAGCGTCTTCCACGTGCGCCGGTACGTGCGAACCCCGATATTCACGAGCAGTCGGACCTTCTCCGTCTCGCGCGCGACCTTGAGCACCAAAAAGCTCCTGAAGTCGTTCTTGCCCTCGAGAGCGCGTCGAACGCGATATACCCACCCGATGTCGCGATCACCCTCGCCCGAGACGTCTAGCTCGGTCTGGCCGATGTCGATCTTGAACGGTCCGGCCAGCACCTTGGCCTCCGCCGCCGCGTCGACGCCCACGCGGGTTGCAGCGTCGGCCTCGACCGAGAACTTCATAGACGCTTCCAGCGCGACGGAGAGCTGAGCCGAGGCCTGGAAATACGTGGCATGAACGCGCTGCGGGAAGACCTCGACGGCACGCGACGCGCGCGGCCCGTCGACACCGTCACGGATCTTCACCACGAACTCGGCATGGTCTGGCGATTCGTCGTCGTCGAGGCGTAGGCTGAACGTGAGCGCCACGAGGAGGAACTCATAGCGTTGCTCCTCGCTCGCCACGCGGAGCGGTGGAGGGAGCTCTCGACCGAGCGCCGCATAGAGGGGCAGGAGCGGCGTCGTCTCGGCGAACGGCGCGACGCGCACCCCCCGCCGGACCAGCCCGATCGCGTCTTCCGGATCCGAACGCATCGCCGCGACGGGCCGGAACGGGTCGAAGAAGGCCTCGGGCTCCGGCCCGACGGGCGCCTCGCCGTCACCACGAGCCGCGGCGGCCCGGAGCGATTCCTCCCAGCTTGCCATGGCGTCGGCCGGCAGCATTGCGGTGACCTCGCTCATCGACACCTCCACGCATCAATAGAGCCGACTCGGCCCGCCGGGGCAAGGTCCGCGCGCCGCCCAGGTTGCCCGCGCGCGGCGACTGCGGGTATCCTCGCAGCATGACCGCATGCGCCCCACGCCTGTCTCGCGTATTCGGATGCATCGGGCTCGTGCTGGGCTTCGCCGCCCTCGCGGGCAAGGCCTCCGGTCAGGCTCCGGCAGGGCCATGCCCGTGGGGCCGCGATCGCGCGACGTTGAAGTGCCTCCCCGAGCCGGCCAGACCGCCGCCACCTCCTCCGACGCTGGTGCTCGACAGCTCGCCGACCGGGGCGGAAGTCTACCGCATCCCCGCGGCGCTGGAAGGGTGCGAATCGGCCCAGGAACGATCCCTCGGGAAAACGCCGTTGACGCTGACTCCAAAGAGCGGGTTGAGATCAGGCACGCAGAAATTCTGCCTGAAGGCGGCGGGATTCGGGCCGACGCCCGTCTCGGTGAACGTCGCGCCGTCAGGGCTCACCAGACAGCCTCCCATCATGCTGGCCCGGTTGGTGAGGGTCCAGTTCGTGTGGGACCCAGCGTGCGCATATCACGGCCAACCCGAGTGGATCCTCGTCACCCCGGAGCCTTCCAACGCGAAGATCGAGCCGTGGAAAGCACCTTTTCCGCCCGATCCCATGTCGCTCTCGCAGGGCGATCACAGGTTCGTCGTGGCGGCGGATGGGTTCGAAAAGAAGGAGATCACCGTGCCGGTGGGGCAGCCGGGCGGTCCGGACCTGCACGCCCCCATCTGCCTCGAGCCGGCGACACGAATCACAATTCGCAATCGGGAGAAGAAACACCCGCTCGACGGCCTGTTCATCCAGCTGGTGAATCGAGATGGACTGGTACTGTGGAGCGGCAAGGCCCCCGTCGGACCCAAAGCCATCGACGTGCCCGCGCGGCCGAGGGATGTCGCCGACATCTGGGTGTTCGCAGATGGTGGCTATACCCAGCGCGTACCGGAAAAGCACGCTCGGCGTGAACCCCAGAGAGCCGGCAAGGCGGACAAATCCGATAAGATGACCAAGGCGCCAACCCAGTGGGAGGTATGGCTCGATCTCCAGTCCGGAGACGAAGGCATCGACATGGATCGCACGCGGATGACAGCGGAATGTCTCGATAGCGAGTCATCCGACGGCTCGCACTGCGCCAGCGAAGCCTACCTGCGCGTCCACAAGGACCACGTGGCCCCGTTGGACGCGGACGTCAAGAAACTCATCGAGGTCGGCTGTCGGAAGAACGATCTCGCCTCTTGCGTAGCCATGCCTGTCTTGGATGCAGACGATCTCCAGAGGCTCGATACACAATGTCAGCAAAATGCTGACGCAGCCACCACCAGTAGCCCAGTCTCCGACGCCAGCCTCACCTGGCTCGCGTGCGTGCGACGTCGGCAGCGTTCGCGCGACGGGAGCGAATTCCTCTACCTCAAACACGGTGCATGGTTCCAGAACAACGAGATGGGCATGGAGATCAGCGCCAGTGTTGTCGTGGCTCTGCCCTTCCAGCAGGGGTCTGGCTTCATGACCTCATTAGCCTTCTCAAATCGAATGTATTTCTGGGATCCACTCGGGTTAAATATTGCGTTTCGTCCACTCGACATCGCCTTCCTGCCCACACAGAACGGGCCAGGGGGGCACCGCGGGGACTTCGGCTTCGTGGGAGCCGGCTTTGACGTCGGGCTCTCAGTCAAGGCTGCTCCGTTGCAGTTTGATCTCGCCGCCTTCGTGACCGGGTATTACACGGCCTCTGCCTCCACCGCCGGGGGCTATCTCGACCTGAACCTAGAGATTTTGTCGACAAGGTACTATTTTCTCCAGCTCTGCGGTCGTGGCGGGGTCGCACGCTTTCCGCGGGTCGTGTCAATCAGCGGCAACGAGCGCATGCCTCAGGGCGGCGCCGTGCACCCATTCATAGGCGTCGGACTCGCCCTGGTATTCCATTCGAGTTTACTCCGGAGTAGCACGGCAACAACTTATACCGAATGATGGCTTATGGCTCTGGAAACACGTCCTCGAAGCGCCGGACACGCTGGAGGCCCGCCTCCTCGAACCGCTCGATGCGCACGCTCTCTCCGTAACGGATCGTTAGGCCGAAGCGGCGCTGAGCTGCCTCCCACGAGCCATCGGTCGAGCGCTCCCACGCATACAGCCGCATCCTCCCGGCGAGCGGGACCGCGGCCACGGTCTGCGCCTGCCAATCCCCGACCGCCAGGTCGCTCGGGCCCTCGTCCCCGAGGCTCATTGCGTCGGGCCGGCCTTCCCGCACGAGCACCAGCCAGCTGCGAGGCGTGCTCTGGCTATCGACCACGCCGGCCAAGAGGCCGGCTACATGCCCCTCGTCGGCGCCCGCCACGGCCCGAACGAGGCACAACGGGGCATAGCAGATAGTCAGGGGCCACCGCTGCTGGATGACGAGGCGATCGGCCGATAGTGCCAGTAGCCCGAGGAGAGGGGCGAATACGCCTCCACCATCAACGTAGCCCTCCGTGCCGAATGCGACGAGGCGCGGATTCCCCGCGACGCTTGCCAACGTGGAGACATAGGGGATGCCGCTCCCCGGGCCGCTGTTCACCGCCACCTGACCGTTGCGTCCGCCCGTCGCGGTGATCAGCCCGCCATCGAGCCACGCCGCTACGCTGACGCCGTACCCCCCCTCCGCCGGAGGTGACCTTTTTCCTTTTGTTAGACCTTCGAACCATGCCTCGAGACGGTCGATCGACTGCCGCCCGTAGGTCCCATTGGAACAGACATAAGCGAGTTTCGCACCATCGCCGGAAGGCTGGACCTCCAAGGTGATCACGTGTGACGAGCGACGCGCATCACGCTCGGATTGCGCAGGACACACCGGCAGCCTTATCGCCTCTCCTCCTCGATTGATCACTAGCGCATCGTTCGCGGTGCCGATCGACCAGCTACCGTCAGGCCTGAGCTGCACACGCTGGTTCCCGGATCCGGTGTTCAACACCGGCGCGTGGTCGGGGCGAAAGACGATGAGGCTCCCCGAGCACGAGGCCGTCAGCGCGCCATCCGAGAGCTCCAGCCGATCACAGGCCGCCGTGCGCCGCTCCTTGCAGCGGTCCACCTCGGTGCCCTTATTGATCTGCGCTGTGAGCCAGAGTGTGGCAGCGATATCCGGCGCCGAGGGCGCAAGGACCTGTCCGTGACGCGCGGCGGCGAACGCTCGAAGGACAGCCGCCTCCTCGGAGCATGCGGCGATCTCCAGCGCGTGCGCAAGCTCATCGAGCTCGCGCCCACGCCGATCCCAGTAAAGCCGCGCCGCCGCACGCACGAGGGAATCCTCGCCGACGAGCCCATCGGCCTGGAGGCTGCTCCAGGTCGCTGACGCCATGTCATCATCCGTTGCGTTCCGGATCTCCTCGGCGCCCCGCTCCGCGCGATCCCTGTTGAGCTTCCACACGAGCCCGCCCGTTCCGGCCGCCCCGACGACGACTGCGGTGAGCAGCGCCCAGACCCAACGCGGCACGGGCGGTGCGGGAAGAATCGCCCGGACCCAGCGCTCGTCGAACCTCAGCCCGTAGATGCGATTGCGAACGCGGAGGCTGCCGTCGATGTTCCGGTGGACGAGGCCCGCGAGGAGCAGGGATTCCTCGTCGCGCTCGGGCACGCCTCGCACGCTCTTACTCTTGAGCATGGAGAGATAGCGCCCGCGCACCCGCGAGGATCCGGCGATGCGTTCGCGAACGATCTGCTCGATGCGGTTGAAGTGGACCTTGAACGTGGTCGGGTCGTTGACCTCCGCGAGCGCGAAGGCCTTGACGTCGGCGCTTCGCGCGCGCGCGGCCTTTTCGCAGAGGGAGCTCGTGAGGAACGGCTGTCCCGACGTCCAGGCAAGGATCTCGTCGACGACAGAAGCGCCCAGGAGCCCGTGTGCAGCCAGGTAGACCTCGAGCGGCGTCAGATCGCAGCGCTCGCGCGAGAAGTCGGAGAGGCGGACGGTGCTGCCCACGTTGTACGGCGTGCTGGTCGAGCGCTTAATGAGATCATCCGCGGTGAGGACTCCGACCAGACAGAACGTCAGCCTCTCGAGCTCCGGCCGCGAGGCGCGCTCGTTGTGGAGGGCACGGATGGTGAGGAAGAGGTCGTCGGTGAAGCCGAGGCCTTGCGTGACATCGACCTCGTCGAGGACCACGACGAGCGGCCTCGGATCGGAAAGAAAGTACGCTTCGACGAACGCCTGGAAACGAGCGCCCATGGTCTCCTCCACTGGTCGCTCGTCCCACCACGCCTTAAGGGACCTGGTCGCGCCCACGAGCAATGTCAGCTTCTGGAGAAGAGATCGGTACCACGCCGTCCCGTCCTTCAGCTGGTTTCCGCCGAGCGTGCTCAGGTCGACCGACACCGCCCGGATGCCCGCCGTGTGAAGGCGCTGCTGAACCCGATGGACGAGGCTCGATTTCCCCATCTGACGCGACGTGAGGATGTTGCAGTACCTGCCGGCCGCGAGGAGGTCATACACCTCCTCGTCCTCGGGTCGGGTGATGTAGAGCGCTTGATCGGGGACTGTGCCCCCCAGCTGGATCGTCGGCGGCCGACGGATGTCGTCCTGCGGGCTCACGGGAGGGAGTCGAAGAACCGCGCGTAGGCGAGGTTTAACGGGACGAAGCGCGGCTTGGGGCGCCCCTCGATCCGCACGAGCCCGAGCCGCACGAGCACGGCGGCGGCTCTCTCTTCCACCGAGGAGAGCTTCTTGTTGCGGACAATCTTGCGCATCACGGAGACGAGCGTCGGATCGTTCGGGCGCTGCAGCGGGAGGCTCTCGATTCGCTTCAGAAGTGCCTTGAGGCTCGTGGAGAAGGGCCCAGTCGAGGCCCCACAGTGCTCGTGCAGGAAGGTGACGCGGTCACGTATATCGGCTGGCGCCGGCGGGGTGGAAGGCCTGTCTTTCGTGGGGGCGAGCACGTGGGCCAGCGCCTGCCGCACGAGGGCGGGATGCCCGCCCGTGGCTAGATGGATCAGATCGACCCCCGCCGCCCCCAATTTGCAGTTCGCGCGCTCCGTGACGATCGCGAGGTCGTCAGGCGCGAACGTGTCGAGTTCGATCGGCGCCCTGTCGATGTTGAACGGCGATCGTGCAAGGTCGGTCATGAGGTCGGACGGCTCGGTCGCGATGCACAGCACGAAGCTGCAGCTCAGGTTCACGCTGTCGATCCAGGAGCGGAGCAACGAGAAGAACTCCTCCGCGTAGGAGCGCCCGATCACGCGATCGACTTCATCCAGAATGAGGACCAGCCGAGGCATGGCGTCGAGAGCCATCACGAGCACCTCCTCGAAATCTGTCGGGCTCTGGAGCGGCTGCGTGGGGACCGGGAGCTTCAGCCCTTTGCAGAAGACGCGTGCGAAGTCGTTCAGGAACGTCACGTACCCGCGGTTCTCGCCCTCGTCCCTTGGCAAGCGTCCGAACGTGCGAAAGTCGATCAGCAGCGCCGGGCGCTCCTCACGCGTGCAGCGCTGGTGCAGCCGCAGGACGAGGCTCGTCTTGCCAAAGCCGGACGGGCTCAAGATCGTGAGCACGAATTTCTCCGAGCCGATGCGATCGTGCGCCTCGGCGTCCCCGGGCCGCTCCAGATAGAAGGGATCTTTCGGATCGAGCGCGGTCGCACTCATCCGGATGCGCTTGAAATCCGGCTTCGGGAGCAAAGGCGGCGCGTTCGATGCCCGTGCGGCGATGGGCTCGACGGCCTGGTGGCCGATCGCCGCCACGATAGCGTGAACGGCGCCGGGCGTGTCCTGCTCGTCGCTCCATGCCGCGTACTGGAGCCGGTCGAAGTATCTGTCGAACTCGTAGGGGAGTTCCTCGATCGCCGGGTCACGGACAGGGAGCAGGAGCGGTCGCCCGGTCTGCCGCCATCGGGCGTACGCGGTGCGTATCTCTTCCAGCAGCATCGGGCTCTCCATCGAGGCGGACGTGAGGACGGGGACGAACACGTCGGCCTGCTCCAGCATGGTCCGGATGCGCCGGGCCCAGTCCTCTCCGACCTTGATGTCGAGATCGACGAAGGGCTCGTGCCCCGCAGCCCGGAGGGCGCGCTGGAGTTCCACGACGAGCGCGGTCTCCGGGGTATGGCGTCGGTAGGCAAGGAAGACACGGGACGCGCCGGCGATCGAGCGAAGGAAGGAGGGGATCGCCTGGAGGATCCGGGTCGGCACCGCGAACGCCTTTGCGAAGGCGGGACTTATCGAGGGCCTGCCGCCGCCATCGGGCACGACGCGCCGGTAAAGTTGGTGGCTGACCACGCCGACGACCCCTTGCTCGGTGAGGACGGGCGCGCCGGACATGCCCTCGATCGGAGCCGGATCGCCGTCGATGTGGAGCGAGAGGAGCCAGCCGTCGGTGCCCGCGGCGCGCCGGGCGATCGGCCCGTCGACCTTGCCACCCAGCCAGAGCGGGGCCGGCTCGATGGACAGCGGGTGACCGAAGCTCCTCCAATCAGGATGCTCGGAGAGTTCCTCCCCCGAGAGCGGGAGGCAAACGGTCCCTTCGACCGCGCGCGGAAGCTCGAGGACCGCGATGTCGAGGCCGACGTCCGGCTCGAAGAGTTCGAAGACGACCTTGAACGGAACCTCCGGCGCGCCTCGCGCCTGGGTGAAGGAGATGCTCCCCTGCGCGGCCTTCTCGTCCCCAGGCCCTCGCAGACAATGCGCGCAGGTGAGCACGCGCGTCGGCGTCACGAGGAAACCCGTGCCGCAAACCGAACCCCCTCGATTAAGTGTCGCGCGGATCCGCCCAACGGACCTCGGGAGCGCGTCGTGCTGCAGGATCATGCCGTGGCCTCTCGCTCAGGATCGGGAGGAACCGACGCCGCGTCAAGTCGAGCGGGCAGCGTGCACGCCTTGGCACGCCCCGATATGCCCCGACGCGCGCGGCGTCGGCGGCACCCCGGTACTACCGCGCGCACTCTGGAGGGCGACTTCTTTCGGCGATTTCACGACCCGCTCCACGCTGGAAGCGCCGGCCGCACGCGCAAGACCTTCCCTCTGGCGCCGGAAGCCGTCCGGCGCACGCGGTGGGTCAGTTTGCTCCGGGCTCCGCCCCGAAGGCTCTGCTCCGACCCTTGGCGTCCGCTTCGCGATCGCCCCAGCTTCGCGCGCCCGAGGTCTCTCGCAGAATATCGCTGGCGCACGAAAACAGGAGCGAGCTCCCGTGCGCGTCTACATGATCGGCGCATGCCCGGGCGATCGAGGGCTCATCACCGTGCACGGCGCCGAGTTCGTCGCCCGCTGCCCTGTCGTCATGTGCACGGGCTCCCCCGTCCCGCAGCCGGTCGCGGCCTCCGCGCGGCCCGACGCCTGGGTCATCGACTCCTCCGGCATGATCCTCGACCTGAGCATCGCGGTCTTCGTCGAGGCCCGCAACGCGAGACACGACGTCACGCGCGTACACACGGGAGATCCGGTCCTGTTCGGGTCGACGACCGAGCAGATGCGCCGGATGGATAAGCTCGGGATGCCGTACGAGCTCATCCCCGGCGTCTCGTTGTTCACCGCGTCCGCGCTCGAGCGTGAGGTCACGCTGCCCGGTCGAGGATGGCTCATCATCTCATCGGCAGCACCAAGGTGCGGTGCAACTTCCGCCGCGGCTGGTCCGCGGGGGGACGAGCGCCGAACGAGGCGAGCCCTCTGGCGATCGGACGCGAGCAACGCCTGCTCGATCACCTGCACGCCCACAGGATGGGCACCTGGTACGCACGCAACGACTCATCCGAAGTGATGAGCGTCGCATCTTCCAGCTGGGCTTGCGCCAGCAGCATTCGATCGAACGGATCGCGGTGGTGCATCGGATAGGAAGTCGCCTTCCAGACGTGCGCCGCTTCGATCGCCAGCTCCCGCACCGTCGGATAGCCAAGCCACCAAGTCCGAAGCTGCTCCGGCGGCAGAGTGCCTTCGAGCCGTCCGATGGCGTGCTTGATCGCCAGCTCCCACCAGGATGCGACAGAAATCAGTATCTGCGCACCGGGATCCTGGACCGCATCGACGACCTCCCTCCGCAAACGGTTGGGGTCGGCGGCGAACCAGATCGCGACGTGCGTGTCGAGGAGCCACTTCAAGGCTCGTCTCCCTCGAATGCACGCCGGACGTCGTCAGGGAGTGGGGCGTCAAAGTCCTCCTTGAGCTTGATTTGTCCGAGCAAGCCGCCCGCGACCGGCGCCGCAGGGGACGGCGGCTGCGCCTCCCCAAGCGCGATGAGCTCGACGCGCTGCCCACGGAGCGGCGAGAGGCCAGGCAGAGCGCGGACGACAGACTCGTCCACCACGACGTGGATCTTGAGGGCTTCCATGCGCACAGGATGCGCTACCGAGCGTCGAAGGTCCATCCTGCGGATGCGGACGGACCGAGGGGACGACGGGACGGATGAGAGAGCGGCCCCATCGCCGTTTCACGCTTGAGCCCTGGTTCTGGCCCCTTGCGTGACGCCGCGCGGGCCCCGAGGCCGGGCGGGCTGGTGCGCTCGCGCGTGGAAGCAGGAGCGGAACGACGCCGCGCTACCAGCTACCAGACGCCCGCCGGGGGGCCTGCTTCCCGCTGCCACGGCTGCGCGACGCGAGCGAGCTCAAGGTGGCGCCGCCGGTGCTGCTGCTCGACGTCGAGGGCGAGGAGCTCGCGAAGAAGCTCGTCCATCGCTTTGTGATCGACCGGAACGGCTCGGTGAGCGAGCGGCTGTGGCGGCTCGTCTACAGCCACGGCCCCGACGAGCCGCCCCACGACGCCGAGGCGCCGGTCGAGCGCGACGTGCGCTGGCCGGGCGGCATCCCCAAGCCCATCTGGCAGCTCGTGCGCGACAACGTCCTGCGCTGCCTCTGAGCTCGGCTTCGGATCTGGCGCGCCCGCCGCCCCCCTCGCGATGCCGGCCTTGCGTCACCAGGTGAAGCGACGCTTCATCGGGTGACGCGACGCCTCGCCATCCCCCCCGAGGGATCCCGCGGGACCACCGGACGACCACGCGCCTGTGGGCGGATACCGCGGAGGAATCGCCCCTGTCCTGGGTACCCCGAGGGCCGACCCAGGTGGCACATCGCTTGCGAACCTCTGCGATTGCTCGAGGCGGAAACAGGCCGGTGCGGCGTCAAAGCCGCTTTGGCGATCGGGGAGGCTCGTTCGTGCTGAACGCTCCTCCCCGCGTGCTGCCGCACCTCGCTCCTCGCAAAGCACGCCTCGACATGGAGGAAGAACATGGGCGCGTCGGATAAAGATTCCATCGGAAGCCAGGACATCACGATCTTCGAGGACGGGGCTCTCCTGATCAAGGCCACTGTCCCCAAGACAATTTCGATGAATCAGCAGGGCGACTGGGAAGGGTCCCTCGTCACCCTCAAGTTCTACAACAGCGGACAGTACCAGTTGACGGTGGACTCGATCGTCCTCCAGGTCTCCAAGCAGGAACCCAACAACAACAGCAATTTCCGCACTCGATGGAAGGAGACGTTGACGGATCAGCTCACCCTCACCCCTCCGAACGGGCTGCTTGTACCCCCTACCCCGAATTCCTACACCCCCTACAACGCAGGCACCTGGCAATGGTGGGTGACGTCGAACGGCGGAGGAACCGCGCAGGGTTACCTGACCGCAAATTCGGCGTCGTATCACGTGCAGGTCACGAAGAACAACGTACAAGGAACCGGCGCTCAGGCCGGTCCCAACGTCATCGTGTGAAATGCTGATGTCGCGGCCGCGCGGGCGACGCCCACGCGCGCCCCATCCAGCGCCAGACGCCTACGCGCTCGACCACGCGCCAGGGGCCGTGCCCATCGAGCCGCACCGGCTATCCCGGAGAATCGTTCGCAGCGCTTCATCGCCCAGCGCGACCCGCTGGGCCATCATGTCACCTCGCCTGCGCGGATCCTCGGCAGCTAGACGAACAGAGGGACCGGGTTGAGCTCGCCCTCGGCGAGCGGACCGGCGAGCCACCCCAGCGCGCAGGGCACCTGGTAGAGCCTTCCCGGGCCGAACCGGGGCCAGAAATGGCGCAGCCCTGGGACGATCACCTGGACCACAGGCAAGCCAATGTCGGGGCGGGTCTTGTCCACAGCGACGAGCTCCAGGCCCGCCCCGTCGAGGCGATCCAGGCATTGCTCGATGTCGGCACGCAGGTCGGCGCCGCCGATCCGGGGCAGGTGCTCGGCCGCGACCCGGGGGAGATCGGGGCCGGGGAAGAGATGCGCGCGGTCAGGCAGCCGCTCGAGGTCCCACGGCGCCCGGCGCGCGCCGCCGGGATCGAAGAGCTGGTTCAGCTCGGTGAGCGATCGCTGCACGGCGAGGCGCGGGTCGAGGTGGCAGCCGAACCCGATGGTGAATCGATCCTCCCGGGCCTCGTGGGCGAGCGCAACGCAGGTGGGGATACCGAGGTCGTGCGTCAGATCGAGCACCCAGACGGCCCAGCCGAGGCGATCATAGTCCGCCTGGAGGGCTTCGAAGTACGGGTCCCGGAAGCTGTCGAGCGCGATGGCCGGGCGCGCGACCCGGTTGTACCACCACATCGCAGCGGCATCGCGCTCCACGAGCTCGAGCAGGCCCTGCAGCACGGCCTCTTCGAGGCAAGTGCCGGCCGCCACGCCGTTGCTGCAGGGCCCGCAGAACGCGGTGCCGCTCTCGGGCGGGGCCTCGGCGTAGCAGTAGGCCAGCGGGACGTAGCGCCGCTCGCGTTTGCTCAGCGACCACGCCGGGGTCCAGTCAATCCTGGTGCCGGCATCGAGCGGCTCGGGTATCCACTGGCGACGATCCGCTGCCCGCGCGTTGAGGTGAGCGCGCTCGCGGTACTGCGCCTCGCTGAAGTTCAGCAGATCGCCGAGCGAGAGCGCCGCCGGGCCGAGCTCGGCCTCGCTCGCGCGGACGCGCGCCTCGTCCCCCTGGTAGACGCCGCTGTATCGCTCGAGCGCCTCGCAGAGCGCGCTCACCCTGGCCTGGTCCGCGCTGCGCCCCTTGCCGGCGCAGGCCTTGTCGAAGACGTTGGTGCGCGGGACGTCCTCCCGAGGGCAGGCCAGGTAGCCGGACGCGTACACGGCGCGGAGCTCGGTGTCCCGCCCCGGCATCGGCACGAGGTATGTCACGGCTCCGGTGATCGGGCTGACGAGGTGCTGATAGCGCTCGTAGGTCCGCCGCGGGGTCTGCCGGCGATATCCACCGTCCTCGTAATGCGCCTTCTCCACCGGCTGCAATTCGACCGGGCGCTCGCCGACGGCCGCCATCCGCGCCGGATCGCCGCACGCCGGGCACTGCGGCCTCCGGACGACCGCATGCGCGGTGATCTCGAACGTGGCCAGGTCAAGGGCGAGCACCCGGGAACCGAGCGCCTGGGGAGCGCTGGTGTCCTCCCTGGCGAGCGCGCGGGCGATGGCCGAGGCGCCGAGCCCGCAAGCGGTCCGTACGCTCGCCTCGGTGGCCGCCCTGGGGGGAGAGACGTGGCCCTCGTGCCCCCGGCGGCGGCGAACGAGCTCCTCGACCGGGCGGTTCTGGCGGATCCAGAACGCCAGGCAGCCCCAGCAGGGGCCGGCGCCGGGCGCGAAGACGGGCCCGATGAGCGGCTGGACGCCGGCAGGCTTGATCAGGAACCAGCGCGCTCCTCCGCGCAGCGCGCGGCGGTTGATCGAGGCCAGCTCGGGCTGCAAGTAGTCGTCGGCCACGACCACCTGCACCGCCGCCTCGCCGTCGATCCGCACGCCTGCCTGTTCGAGCGCCTCGGTCATCCACCCGGCGGGAGCGGCTTCGCCGACGGCCAGGACCGACACCGGAGTCCGGCTCAGGGCCTCGGCGGCCGCCTTGCCGTCGAGACCTACCCCGCGCCAGAACGCCGCGTGCTCGGAGGGCAGCTCCGGCGTTGCGGGGACCAGGTAGCCACGCGCCGCGAGCCGGCTCAGGGCATACAGGGTCTCAGGCTCGGAGAACCGATCGCGCGCGGCGCGCAGGATCTCGTCCACCGTGCGCCGGCCGTCGACGAGCGCGGCCACCTCGGCGGCGCAGGCGCCGGAGACGACGAAGCGCTCGCGCTCGCCGATCAGGAAGACCACGCCCGCATCCATGCGCTCGACGCGCAGGGTGGGCTTGAACGCCAGCACCTGGCTCAGCTCCAGAGGATCCATCGTCGTTCCTGGTTTCACCCGCCGATGAGCAAGTGCAAGTGGCGCGCTCGAGGAGAGCGACCGCTGGATGGCCGGGGATCGCCTCGCTCCCAAGACCCGTCAGAATCCTGGCGGAGTGGCGTCGCACGCGGGCGTTCCACTACATCCCCATGAGGCCGCAAGGGCTCTCCCAGAGGATCGCCCGCAGCGCATCATCCCCGAGCGCGCCCCGCAGCGCCATCACCTCGTCGACCATCCCGGGCCCGTGGTCGAGATGGGGGAAATCGGTCCCGAACATCATCCGCGTCGCGCCGATCTCCCTCACCACCCGGTCGAGCATCGCCTCGCCGGGCTCGAGCGCGATCCAGCACTGCCGCTGGAAGTACTCGGAGGGCGGCCGACGCACCCGGCCGCGCACCTCGCCGCGCATCTGCGCGTATTCGACGTGGTCGAGCCGCCAGAGCCAGTAAGGCAGAAAGCCGCACCCCGCCTCGAGCAGGCCCACCCGCAGCGTCGGGTGGGCCTCGAGCACGCCGCCCTCGATCAGCGAGAGCAGCGCCATCATCGCCTCCATCGGGTGAGAGCACGCGTGCTGGCCGAACCGCGTCTCGAAGCGATCGGCCCCCGCCGTGGCGACGCGCGCGTGTGTGCCCTCGTGGAGGAGCACGGTGACACCGTGGTGCGCGCACGCCGCCCAGAACCGCGCGTGGGCGGGCGCGCTCAGCGTGCGGCCCTGCACCGGGTTCGGCCGGAGCACCACGGCGCGCGCACCGTCGCGCGCCGCCTGCTCCAGATCGCCCGCCATGGCCTCCGGATCGTGGCGCGAGAGCAGCGCAGGGCCGAGGAGCCTGTCCGGCGCGCTCGCGCAGAAGTCGCTCAGCCATCGATTGTAGGCGCGGGCGTAGGCGCGCGAGCGCTCGGCATCGATGCCGTCGTCGTGGACGAGATAGGACGCGTATGTCGGAAGCAGGACGGCGATATCGACGCCGGTAGCGTCCATCTCGGCGAGGTGCCCGTCAGGCCTCTCCGAGGCGGCGAGGAGCTCGCGGCGGCGCTCGGCGGCGAGCCCGAGCTCGATGTAGGCCGCCTCGGAGATACGCAGGATCGGCTCGCCGTTCACGCAGAGGATGGGGGGCGTGGGCAGGAGCGCGTGCTCGCCCAGGCGGTTCATCCGCCTGGCCAGCGACTCGGGCGGCCCGAAGGGCGCGAGCCGAGGAGCATACGCCCGCATCGCTGGCGGCAGGTACTCCGCCCACAACGCGACGGGCTCGGAGACGTGACGATCCACATCCAGGATCCGGAAGCCATCTCTCATGCGCAGCTCCTCGGGCGGCTCTCAGCGCCTGGCCCGGCTCCAGAGGATCCATCGTCGGTCCTGGTCTCGCCCCCCGATCAGCAGCAGCAAGTGAACGGGTACGCCGCTCCCGTCGCGTTGTATACGGCGAGTGCGATGGGCTCGGAGTCGACGTTGCTCGGCTTCGTGGGCAGATAGAGCTTGAGCGTATGAGGCTGGAGCGAATCCCAGTACGACTGATGGTCCTTGTCGAGCGGAGATCCCGGCGGATGCCACCGGGCCGCGCCGTCCTCCTCGACGCGCAGGCTCATCGTCCAAGGTAGCCTGTAACCTCGGATGGTTCGCAGCGCTGAGGCAAGGTCGATCGTGAGCGCTCGTCTAAATTCCTGGTCGCTCCAGGCTTTGGCCATCGCCGCGAGCAGCACGACGTTGAACTCGGCGAACAAGCTGTCGTCGGGAACGAAGCCCCCCGCAGGAGGGCCGCTGTGGAGGCCGACGCGCTCTTGACCCGCCTCTTCGCCCTCATGACAGCACCCCGCGAGCTCCCGCCCTCGTTCGCGGCGACCGACGTGCTGCACCCCGTGGTCCGCCCGGACGTTGAACCCGCCCCCTCTGTCCTGAGAGCGCGCATGAACCCCGTGCTGATCGTGCTCCCGGCTCGATTGATCGCTGAACAGCGACGGGCGCTGCTTGTAATAATCCCCGAGCGCCCTCGCGTAGTCCTCCGGACGGAGGTCTTCCCTCAGATCATCGTCCCCTGGACGAGCTGCGGAACACTTGGGCGCGAGCGGCAGGCGCAGCGTCAAGCAGTCGAGCAGGTCGCTGGGCCAGACCCACTCATCGTGGATCCACCTGAAGTCCTCGTCGGCTCGTGTGATCTGAAGCTCGCACGTCCCTGGCCATGGCCAGATATAGCCAAATCGATCCTTGAGCGCGGAAGCGGGGTTGCCCCCGGTCAACTCCTTGCCAAAACCGTTCGGATCGGCCCATGCCTCCGCGATCGCGCGCAGGTACGTCGAGCGAAACTCCATCAATTGGTTCGTGCTCATGAGCCCCTCTTTGCTTGACCGTCGTTCGCGATGAAGTGTGCGCGGGTCGGTGTCGCGCCCGTTCACGCGCCGCGCGGGCGCGCTGCTTCCGGCAGCCCCATGAGCCGCGCAGGGTTGTCCCACAAGGCTGCCCGGAGCACGTCCTCGGCGAGCGGCCCGCCCCCGTCGAACAGCCTGGCGACGATCGCGGGATCGTGGTCGACGTGGGGGAAGTCGGTGCCGAAGACGACGCGATCCTCGCCGATGACGCCGACGCAGTGCGCGAGCATCGCCTCGCCCGGCTCGAACGCGATCCAGCACTGGCGGCGGAAGTAGCTTGAGGGGCGCTGGTTCACGCGACCGCTGACCTCGTTGCTCAGCTGCGTATACTCGATCTCGTCGAGGCGCCAGAGCCAGTAGGGCAGCCACCCGCAGCCCGACTCGAGGAAGCCGACGCGAAGGCCCGGATGGCGCTCGAGGACGCCTCCTTCGAGCAGGGCGAGGAACGCCATCATCGCCTCGAGCGGGTGGGAGCAGGCATGCTGGGCGAAGTGCGTTCGGAAGCGCGAAGCGCCGGCCGTCTGCACGCGCGTGTGCGTCCCCTCGTGCAGCAGCAGCGGGATGTCGTTCGCCTCGCAGGCCGCGAAGAAGGGCTCCAGCTCCGGCGCGCCGAGGGTCCTCCCGCGGACCGGGTTCGGCCGGACCACGGCGGCGCTGAGGCCGTCCGCGAGGCCGGCCTCGAGATCCGCGACCATCTGCGCGGGATCGTGGCGCGAGATGAGCGCGGCCCCCTTGAGCCGGGTCGGGTCTCGCCGGCACTGGTCCGCGAGCCAGCGATTGTAGGCTCCCGCGTAGGCGCGGGAGCGATCCGCGTCGATCTCCTCGTCGTACACCAGGAACCCCGTGTAGGTCGGGTGCAGCACGGCGACGTCGACCCCCGCCTCGTCCATCGTTGCGAGCTGGCCGGCCGCCGTCTCCGCGGCGATCAGCTCGCGGCGGTGCTCCTCCGCATGGATCCCGACCTCGATGTAGCCCACCTCGGTCATCCCGCGACAGATGGGCTTTCCTGCGACCGTGACCACCGGCGGGGTCGGCAAGAGGGCATGGTCTCCCAGCCGGTCCAGCCGAGCCCGGAGGGGCTCGTCCTGCTGCGAGAGGGGGCGGACGTCCGGCGCGACGTCGCGGTACCTCGCCGGCAGGTACTCCGGCCAGAGCCCCATGGGCTCCATGACGTGGCGGTCGATGTCGATGATGGCAATCCCGTCGCGCACGCTTCCCTCTTCCTACGAGCAGAGCTCCGGAGCTCCATGCGGTGCGGAGGACGCGCTGCGATCCGTCCGGCGGCACGGGATCACGCGAGCGCCTCCTTCGCTCCCGGTCCAGCCAGCGATCGCAGCGTCAAGCGCAGGTGAAGGGGTACTGGGGACCCGTGTCGTTGTACGCGGCGAGGGCGATCGGCCAGATGGCATCGTCCGGAGGAGCCTGAGGGATGTTGACGGTGATCGTCACCCGAGCGGGGATCCGGCTCGTAGATTGGCCGTCACCTTGACCCTGATAAGGGATGTTGTGCCAGAACTTTTCCCAATGGAGGGAGGAGAATTTCAGCTTGAAGTTCCAGTGAACGATCATGCCCATCGATGCTTGCACGAGGCGCCGAGCATCCTTCGAGGCGAAGAGCTGCTCTTTGAATTTCTCATCGTACCACGTCATCGCGAGGAGGCGGGACGTGATCACTCCGAACTCGCCGAAATCATCGGGCGGCTGGCTCGTCCCGTCCGTCGGCGGACCAAGCATCGACGGGAACCATTGGCAATAGAGAGCAAGGGCGTCCGCGGGCGGCGTGCCGTCCGTCGGAGGGCCCGGCAAGGTGATATCGATCTCGTCACCGTCGGCGAGCCAGCCGAGCATCTCATTCGGCCGCCACTGCGGCCTGGGCTCGTCGGAGATGGCGAATTTCACGCTGAAAGGGAACTTGAAGCCATATTCCTTCTCGAGGAGGGGGAGGACGCCATAAGGATCCTTCTTGGACGCACTGACCAGCTGCTTCAGGAAGTCCCGATCGCGCCAGGCACGAGCGATGGCTCGCAGGTAGGCGGTGCGCAGGCGGGGAAAGGGGGCGGCGCTGCCTGTTCCGCCGGTCTCCCATGCTTCAGAGGGCTTGGTCGTCATGGATCACTCCTCGGTGAAAGTAACTTCAGATCAGGAAACGAGTCATGGATCTGCGTCAATCGGTCCACGAGCGCGGTGTCGTCCCCGAAGACACGCCGGTGCTCCTCGATCGCCGCTGCCTCGAAGCGGTACATGCCTCGCTCGCCGGCCAGCAGCCGAGCCCGGGCGAGCATCTCCCGGATGGCGCCCCGATCGGGCTTCGGCAGGCGCATCTCGTAGCGCGCGCGGCGCCGCAGGAGCTCCACCTCGAAGAAGTGCTCGCCGAGCTCGGTGCACATCGAAAGGCAGGTCTCCACGCGGGCGATCGCCTGGTGCAGACGGCCGGCGTCTGCCTCGATGTCTGCCAGAAAAGACCCGTAGTAGGTGAGCGCCAAGTTGCAGTGGAGGGACTCGAGGGTCCGGATGATCACCTCGACCCCCTGCAGATCCCCCGCGGCCCACGACGCGAGGGCCGCACCGTAGCCCTCGAAGGCAGGCAGCCCGTATGCCTGGGAGGTCGCGAGCAGCTCGCCCGTCGTCTTGTGCACCGCGGGCTTGTCCTCGTTCATGTGCTGGATCTGGCCGAGGTAGAGCAACGCGATCCCGAGGGACGGGACGTGCTTGATCTCCCGCGCCCAGGCGATCGCGTCGTTCGCGAGCTGGAACGCCCGCGTCGTCCGCCCCATACCCCATTGCACCCACGCGAGCTGTCCCGTGGCCCAGACGCGGCAGTCCATGCCGAACACCGAGCCCTGCTGCCCGTCGCGCGCCGGGTCGTACAGATGGATCGCCTCGTCGAACCACGCCTCGGCGTCCAAGAACCGCCCCTCGGCGTGGAAGCCGACGCCTTTGGCTGTCGCGGCCACGCACTGGAGCGACGGGTCCTCGATCCGGTTGGCGAACGCCACGAGCTCGTCGGCCACCCGCCGGCACGCCGCGCGCTCGCTCGCCACGTGGTAGTGCATGTACAGGGCGAAGAGGGTGGAGACGGTGTGCTCGGTCGTCTTGCTCGCGGGGAGCAGCGCCCGGGACTTCTCGGCCAGCGCACGCACGTCGGGGGAAGCCCAGCCCTGCATCGACATCAGCGCCTGCAACCGGATGCTGTTGGCGCCGAGCTCGGCGTCCACCCGTTCGCCGGTCGGCAGCGCCCCGATCCAATCGACGACGTGGGAGGCGTGCGCGCTGGCCTCGGCGTAGGCCGAGCGCCCGAGCGCCTGATGTGCCGCCGTCCGGGCGTACCCGATGGCCTCCCGCATCTGCTCCGCCGCCGCGTGATGGTGCGCGAGCAGATCCGGCCGCGTTCGGACCACCTCCGGAAACCCCTCCTCCAGCGTCTTCGCGATGCGCGCGTGGCTCCGCTGCCGCGCGCCGGTGGACAGCGACTCGTACGCCGCGTCCCGCACCAGCGCGTGCTTGAAGCTCCCCACCACCTCCTTGCCGCGCCGCCTGCGCAGCGCGATCCCCGCGCTCATCAGGCGCTCCAGATCCTCTGCCACCGCCGCCGGGCCGAGCGGGCTCGCGGCCGAGAGCACCTTGACGCTGAACTCCCGGCCCATCGCCGCCGCGAGCTGGGCCGTCTGCTTGGCGCGCGAAAGACGATCCAGCCGCGCCGTGAGCAGCGCCCGCAGCGTCCCCGGGATCGCCGCGCCAGAGAGCGGCCGGGTCAGCTCGTAGCGATCCTCCCGCTCCACCAGGAGCCGCGCATCGATCATCATCCGGAGCAGCTCCTCGGCGAAGAGCGGCACCCCGTCCGCGCGGTCTGCGACCTGCTCTATCACGGCGGGAGGCAGCGCCTTGTGGCCCGAGAGCCCGGTGAGCATCTCCTCCATGTGCGGGCGCTCCAGGCGACTCAGAGGGAGCAGCAGCATGTCGGCCGTCGAGAACGACGGTGAGAACTCCGGGCGAGCCGTCATGATGACGCACAGGGGGACCGCGGGCGCCTCGCGAACGAGCTGGGCGAGGAACTCCATCGTGGTGGGGTCGGCCCAGTGCAAGTCTTCGGCCACCAGGAGGACGGGCCGCTCGTCGGCGATCGCGAGGAGCAGCGACGCCACGGCCTGGAGCGTCAGCGCCTTGTGCCGCTGCGGCGAGACGTCGAGCGGGGCGTACGGTTCGCCGAGGGGCAGGGAGAAGAGCGGCACGAAGAGCGGCATGGCCTCGGCCAGCGTGAAGCCGTGGCCGGCGAGCTCGCCCTCGATCCGCGCGATCTTGCCGCCCGCGTCGGGCTCCTGATCGAGCCCGAGCGTGCGCTCGAGCAGATCGACCACCGGACGGAGGGGGCTGGTTTGCGTGTCGGGCGAGCACCGCGCCTCGAGAAAGGTGTGGGCCTCGCGCGCCAGCCGATCGCGCAGCGCGCGCGCCAGCCGGCTCTTGCCGATGCCAGGCTCGCCCGTGATGAGGATCGACTGGCCCGCCCCCTCGCACGCGCGGCGCCACCGCTCCACGAGGAGCCCGGTCTCCTGATCTCGGCCGGAGAGCGGCGCCTTCGAGCCGTCGGGGGTCGGCCAGCTCGCCGCGGCGCCGTGCTCCTGCCCGAGGCGGTAGGTCTCCACCGGCGCCGCGATCCCCTCGATGGCGCGGCCCCCTTCGCTCTCGAGGTCGAACGAGGCGCGCAGCAACGCTTGCGACGCGGCGCTGACCGCCACGGATCCCGGCGGCGCCAGCGCGGCGAGCCGCGCGGCGAGCCGCGGGGTGGCGCCGGTGACGAGGCACGCGCCGTCGAGGTCCCCCAGGTTCCCGTCGACGACGAGGCCGGTGTGGAGGCCGACGCTCACGTCGATCCGCGCGCCCGGCGCGGCGCTGCGCGGGTCCTCGGCGTCCTCAGCGCCTGCCATCGCCAGCGCCGCGCGGGCAGCGCGCCTGGCGTCGTCCTCCGCCGCGCTGGGGTAGCCGAAGTAGACGAGCAGATCGTCGCCGAACGCCGCGGCCACGTACCCGCCGTGGCGGCGCCCGAGGTCGGCGCAGCGGGCGAGCGCCGCGCGCAGGGGTTCGTCCAGCCGCTCGACGTCGACGGCGTCGAGGGCCTGCGCGACGGCCGCGCGCGCCCTCACGTGACAGCAGAGGGCCGTCAGCTGCCGGCGCTCGCCGTCGAGCGCGGGCGGAGCGGGCTCCCTCCGCCGGTCGAGCGACGTGGCGACCCTCGCGATCGAGGACAGAGACCGCGTGTCCCCGCCGGCCGGGCGGCCGCCGGCGGCGAGCATCGCCTCGCGCGAGAGTCCGCGCAGGTTGCAGGCCTCGAGCGCCTCGAAGAGCCCGCGGGCGGTGACGTCGCGCGCGCCTTCGTCCTTGCGGAGAGCACGGGCGAGCAGGTCGCCCAGGGGGTGGTGCTCGAGCGCGGCGGGGATCGGGACGGGATCGGGGCCGAGCAGCCGGTAGAAGATCTCGGCCTCCGTGCCGCCGTACGCCGGCTTGCCCGTGAGGCACTCGAGGAAGACGAGGCCCCACGAGAACAGATCCGCGCGCGGCGAGGCCTCGGCGCCGCGCCACTGCTCCGGCGCGCCGTAGCCGGGCGTGCCCAGCGCGTCGTGGCTGCCGGTCAGGCGCGTGGATCGCCCGTCCTCCAGCGTGGCGCCGATCCCGAAGTCGAGCACCAGCGCATTGCGGCGGGCGCCCGTGGGGATGACCATGATGTTGCTGGGCTTGAGGTCGCGGTGGACGACGCCCGCCGCGTGGGCGCAGGCGAGGGCGTCGAGCGCCTGGAGCATCAGGTGCCGCGCCTCGGACGGCGCGAGCGCGCCCTCTCGCTCGAGCAGGGCGGCGAGGTCGTCGCCGGGCGCGAAGGCGAACGCGGCGTAGAGGGTCCCGTCTCCTGCCTGCCCCGCGTCGACGAGCTGGACGATGTTGGGGTGGTGGAGCTGGGCGCAGAGCCGCGTCTCGCGCAGGAAGCGCGCGGTCCGCCGGTCGGCCTGCGCGGCGCCTCCCTGCTCGGCGAGGCGCAGGATCTTCAGGGCGATCGGCTGCCCGGTGGTGAGCTGGCGGGCCTTGTGCACCACGCCGAAGCCTCCCTCGCCGAGCTTGGCGAGGATCTCGTAACGCCCGTCGAACGTGGCGCCTGGCGCGAGCGCGGCACCGTCTGCGGCATAGCACTGCATGCTCGATCTCGTGGTCGCTGGAGGCGCTCGGAGAGCGCTGGCACCGCGCCCTCAGGGCTCCTTGTCGGCGTCGAGCACCGCCAGGAGCTCCGGGTCGACCTCACCTCCCAGCAGGTCCAGGACCTCGCGCACCCGCGAGAGCTCGCGCCGCAGCGTCCGATGATGGTTGCGGTTCTTGAGCAGCATCTCCTGGCCGAGCAGCGTGAAGGCGTCGTCACGGTTGCCCGTCCGCTGCACCGCCGCGCCGAGGACCATGCCCCGGAATGCGTCGGTCAGCTCGAGCGGGAGCGGGGCGCCGCCGCCCCGGCGCCGCTCGGCCTCGTTCACGAAGCTGAGCGCCGCCCGCCAGAGCAGCCTGGTCAGCGCGCTCGGCTCGGCGTCGCCGTCGAAGGTGAGCGCGCGCTCGACGTGGCGCCGCTGGATCACCAGATCGCCGCCGAGGCCGCTCTGCCCCGCGAGCTGGAGCGCGTAAGCGCGCCGGACGATGTTGTCGAGCTGCCGCAGGTTGCCCGGCCAGGGCGCGGACACGAGGAGCTTCATGGCGTCGGGCTCGAAGCGCGCCGCCCCCTTGCCGTCGGCCTCCTGATGGCGCCGGTTCAGCATGTAGTCGGCCCAGCGCGGGAGCTCGTCGAGCCGCTCGGCGAGCGGGAGCAGCCGCACCGGCAGCACGTTGATGCGGTAGTACAGGTCCTCGCGGAAGCGGCCGGCGCGCACGGCGGCGCGCAGATCGGCGTTGGTGCCGACGAGGAGGCGCGCGTCGGCGCGGCGCTCCCCCGCCCCGTCATCGCCCAGCATCCGGTAAGCGCGCTCCTCGATGAAGCGCAGGAGGCCCGCCTGGGCCTTGAGCGAGAGCTTGTCGATCTCGTCGAGGAACAGCGTGCCCTTCGCGGCGCGGGCGACCGCGCCCGGGTTGTCCTTGACCGCGCCGGTGAAGGCGCCCCGCTTCCAGCCGAACAGCTCGGCCATCTGCAGGTCCTCGGGCACGCCGAGGAGATCCAGCGATTCGAAGGGCTGGCCCCGGCGCTGCGAGTGCTCGTGGCACCAGCGCGCCAGCCTGGATTTCCCGGCGCCGGTCGGGCCGGTGATCAGGATGGTGTCGTCCCGCGGGGCGAAGGCGCGGAGCAGCTCGACGAGGTGCGCGGTGCTCTGACCGACGACCGGCAAGAACTCGTCCGGGCTCGCCGGCTCGTCCGAGCGAACGGGCAGCGCGCGGGCGGCGATGAAGGCCCCGGCGATGCTGGCGAGGATCGCCAGCTCCTCGTGGCACTCCGCCCAGGGGAGCTCGAGTCCGGCGGCCTCCCTGCAGCTCACCTCGATCGCGATCATGCCGTCGACGCTGCCGCCCGGCGCGCGCAGCGGGACGACATGGACGTGGGTCGCGTCGCGACCGAGCATCCGCTCGCGCGTCGCGTCGCCGGGCATACCGGCCGCCTCCGGCGCGTGGCGGAGCGCGACGGCCCCGTCCGGCATCCACGAGCGGAGCGAAGCGCGCTGGACGTCGATCGAAACGGAACAGCGGTGCTTCTCGATCCAGCTCCAGACGCTGCCGGAGGTGAGATAGCCGGTGCCTTCGATGCGCGCGCCGCTCGGGCGGTCGATGCCGAAGAGGCGCTGGTAGCTGTCCTCGGGACGGAGGTGGACGACGCCACGCAGGATCCGGGCGCGGCTGGCGAACTGGCTGCCGGCGAGCGCCTCCTCGACGCAGGTGAACATGGCGTGGAGGACCGCCGTGGCAGCCTCGTCGAAGTACGTGGCCGACACCAGGCGGGGGACGAGGGAGATGAAGCTCTCGTCACGGGACGCGGTCACGGTGGGGAGCAGAAGAGCAGGAGAACGGGGGCGGGTCCAGGTGGAACGAACAGGCTCGCGTCTCCCGCGGACGCAGCGCGTCCGGGCGGGACGCAAGCCCCCTCTCGCCTCGGAGGCCGTGGCAGCGCCGGCGCTGCTGCTCGGCGTCGGTGCTGGAGCCGGAAGACGCCAGCTCCTGCAGGCGTCACCTCGTTTTCTCGAGCGGGCGTGAGAAGACGAGCACCGGGAGCCCGCTCACCGGCACCACGCTCTCGTCCACCAGCGTGAAGCCGTGCTTGCGGTAGAACGCGGCGTTGCGCGGCTGCTCGGTACGCAGGACGCAGGTCGTCCACCGCTCCGAGAGCGCGGCGAGGGTGCGCTGGAGCAGCCGGCCCCCGTGTCCGCGCCCGGCCAGCGACGGCTCGACGCCCAGCGTGCCGAGGTAGACGCTGCCTTGCCCGAGAAAGGGGCGAACGCGGGCCATCGCGGCGTCTTCGTGCGCCGACAGCCGCCACCACACCGCCGGCGGGGCGACGAGCATCACCTGCCACAGGCCGCTGCGGACGACGTCTCCGAGGCCCATGCCCGCGTGCGCGGGAGGCTTCCAGTCCACCGAGCCGACCCCGGGCTCGAACAGCCGCCCGCCGTGCCGGTCCGCGTGCGCCAGCATCGCTCCGAACACCGTGGTCATCGTTTGCTGTCGCCGAGCGGGGTCGGGCTCCGCCCAGGAGATGAAGGGATCTTCGTGAAACGCCCTGGCCAGTATCTGCGCAGCAGTCATGCGCCCACTATGCATTCGGGCGTTTGTCCACGTACGCCAGTCACTTGTCTTCGTGCGCCACGTGGTAACCTCGCGGCGTGCCCGTCGTCGCCGCCACAGCACAGGCCATCTCCGAGGCGCTGGGTCGCTTCGGGGTCGATGTTCCGCGGCTGAAGATTGGCCCCATCCACGACGACCTGGCGCTCGCGACGTTGTGGGCCCGGGCGATCGCGCGCACGGGCCGGCGGACCCTCCCGCTCGAGGTGGGGCTGACGATGCCGCTGGGTACGATGGGCGTGGTGGACTACCTCGCGGCGTCTTCGGCGACGGTGGGGGCGGCGCTCACGGTGGCCCAGCGGCTCTTCCCGCTCGTCGCGCCCGGCGTCCAGTTGCTCCTCGAGCGGCTGCGGAGCGGCGTGCGGCGCGTGGTCATCGTCAACCAGCCGCCCTTCCCGGGGGAGCTCGAGAGCGACCTGCTGGTGCTCGGCATCGTGCTGGCGCGGATGCGGGCGCTGGCGAGCCGGCCGCTCGAGATGCCGTCGCTCGAGCTGGCCGAACCCAGCCCCGAGCCGCGCGCGCGGTGGGTCGAGCTGCTCGGCGTGGCCCGTTTGCGGTTCGGCGCGCGGCGCACCGCGCTGCGCTTCTCGTCGGGCGACTGGACGACGCCGCTGCGCAGCGCTGACCCGCGGCTGCTGGCGACCCTCGAGGCCACGGTGGGGGCCGAGCAGCGCACCAGCGACGCGCTGCTCGTGGCCGTGCGCGCCCTTGCGCTGCGGCGCCTGCCCGACACGCCGCCCCTCGGCGACGTGGCCTCGGCGCTGGGGCTCAGCGTGCGCTCGCTGCAGCGCAAGCTCTCGCTGAGCCGCACCTCGTTCGTGGAGGTGCTGGACGAGGTGCGCCGCGATCGCGCGGAGCAACTGCTGGACGAAGGGGCGCTGACGCTCGGCGAGATCGCCGCCCGTGTGGGGTTCGCCGAACAGGCCTCCTTCACGCGCGCGTGGCGGCGCTGGCGCGGAGAGGCCCCGTCACGGAGCCGCCGCCACGGATCGGCGCTCACGCCACGGCGAGGCCGGTGAAGCCCCGCCGTGCGCGCCCGCGCCGCGCTGCATGACCGAGAAAGTCGGGAGATCCGGCTCGTCCACCGCGAGGCGCCGGAGGTGATCTGGTAACGTTTCGAGCATGCGGATCACGGCGTGGATCGGTTGCGCCTGGTGGACGCTCGGGTGCGTGGCGTGCGGGGGCTCGTCGAGCGACGGCGGCCCCCCGGGCGCTGGCGGCGGAGCAGCCACGGGCACCGCGACTACCGGGACCGGCGGCGCCGCCGCGACCTCCGGAGTCGGTGGCTCTGCGGGCGGCGCGAACGGCGCGGGCGGCGCGGGCGGCGCGAACGGCGCGGGCGGCGCGAACGGCGCGGGCGGCGCGGGCGGCGCGAACGGCGCGGGCGGCGCGGGCGGCGCGCCGCGCGAGCTGCACGTGGACACGAGCTCACCCGAGCTCAGCGAGATCCGGTTCAAGCCCAGCGGGCTCGATCCAGAGGTCTCCGACCGCGACCTGGAGCAGGTGGCCCTCCTCGACACTCGGGTCGCGCGGTTCGCGGGCAAGCTCGTCGTCACGCTGTCGGGGAGCAGCCAGCCTCCTGGCCCGCTCGACCTCACCCGCTTCGTCGCCGCGCGCGGCTTTCACGCGTTCGCGGTCGCCTACAAGAACGACTACAACATCGTTCAAAATGATCCGGACACGTTCGGCGACGCGCGGCTTGAGGCGTTCGACGGTCAGGACCACACCGCGCTCATCGAGGTGACAAGGGCCGACAGCATCGAAGCGCGGCTGGCGAAGGCGCTCGCGCACTTGAAAGAGGTCCACCCGCGAGGCGACTGGGGCTACTTCCTCGAAGACGACGGGAGCCCGCGCTGGTCGGTCATCATCTTCAGCGGCCACTCGCACGGCGCGAGCTCGGCCGCCCGCATCGGCAAGGTCGTCCGGCTCGATCGGGTGGTGTCGCTGGCCGGGCCGCGCGACACGAACCCGGTGAGCGCCACCTGGCTCTCGGAGCCGTCGGCGACGCCCGTGGATCGCGTGTTCGGATTGACCGGCGAGCGCGATGAGCAGCACCCGGATCACCTCAAAGCATTCGACCTCATCGGCCTGCCCGGCGAGCTCGTCGAGGTGGACGTCCCGGGCGCGGCGCCGCCGTACGGCGGGTCGCACCGGCTCGCGCTCAAGGACGGCGACCACGGAGCCGCCGGTAATTGCGGCGCGCACGTCGCCGTCTGCGAGGCGATGTTCGGCTTGCCGCTGCCGTGATGTCGCGCTCCCCGTCGAGTGAGGCTGCCGCGAGGACCCGTCGGACGTGGGGCGTGACGGACAACAGCTGCCGCGAAGGGGCTTCGTTCAACATCATCCCTGCCACATCGCCCCATCGCTAGGTTCGATTGATCGCGGCCCATTCTGCCAGGATCAGGCTGCGAGCACGCGGGCGCCGCCGCGCGACGGATCTGGCAGCTCGTGCGCGACAACGTCCTGCGCTGCCTGTAGTCTCGACCGGATCGCTTTTCCCGCGGCGACCGCGGGCCTGACGATCGGAGGTCGAACGTGAAACGGTCTTTCCTCGCCCTCGCGGCGGCGTTGCTCGCGGTGGGCTGCTCGGCGAAGTCGAGGACGTTCTCCGGCGAAGAGCCCCAGGGCGCGGGCGGGAACGACGGCGGGGGCAGAAACGACGGCGGCGGCGACGCGGGCACCGGCGGCAGGAGCGACGGCGGCGGCGGGAACGACGGCGGCGGGCCGCTGTGCGTCGGGGTGGACTGCAGCCACCTCGACGGCGGCTGCATGCGCGGCGTGTGCATCGAGGGCGAGTGCTTCGCCCAGCCGCGGCGAGCGGGGGCCGAGTGCGCGGCCGCGGCCGGCGAGTGCGACGCGGCCGACACGTGCGACGGCGCAGGCGAGTGCGTCGCGAACCGCGCGCCGGAGGGCACGGCGTGCACGGGGTGCCCGAGCGGGGCGTGCGGCGGCTGCGCGATGGGGGTGTGCGCCGATGGGCCCGCGGTCACCTGCGGCCTCCGCTTCGCCGACGTGACCGCCGCCTCGGGCCTGCCGGCGACGACAGGCAGCTCGGTCGTCGCGTGGCTCGACGTCGAGAACGACGGCGACCTCGACGTGTTCCTGCGCGGCAGCGGCCTGTACATCAACAACGGCGCGGGCGTGTTCACGGAGGGGGCCGCCGCGCGCGGCATCAGGGACCTTGGCACCACCTCCGAGCATTACCCGGTGATCGCCGCCGACTTCGACAACGACGGCGACATGGACATCTTCGTCGCCAACGACACCCGGTACGGCACGATCCCGAACCGGCTCTATCGCAACGACGGCAGCGGCACGTTCATGAACGTCGCGCTCTCGGCCAACCTCGAGCTCACGATGACGACGCCCGGCCCGGCGGTGTGGATCGATCACGATCGCGACAACGACCTCGATCTGTTCTTCGGCTCGGAGTTTGGCACGTCCGGCATGTTCCGGAACGACGGAGCCCTGCCGTTCGCGGATGACAGGGCGCGCTTCAGCACCTTCCTCCAGGGCGACAGCGCGGCGTGGGCCGATCCAGACGCCGACGGCGATCTCGACCTCTACATGGCCACCGGCTCGACCGGAGACGGCAACCGCTTCTTCCGCTTTACATCGCCGAGCTGGACGGACGTCGCGACATCGGCGGGGCTCGAGGACACGCCGGCGGCCAGCTCCCGCTGGGGCGGCGCGACCTGGATCGATATCGACGCCGACGGCGACCTCGATCTCCTCTCGGTGCGCGACGGGGACGCGGACGATCTGCTCTATTACAATGCCGGCGCGGGCGCGCCGTTCTCCGGCGCCATGGCGGAGAGCGTCGGGCTCGGAGACGGATCGTTCATGAGCGCGAGCGTATGGGCCGACTGGGATCAGGACGGCGACCTCGACGCGTACGCGGGCGGCACGCTCTACCGCAACGACGCGGGCACGTTCGCGGCCGCCGGCGCCTCGCTCGGGATCACCGCGCGGCAGGTCGGCTCGTTCGCGGACGTCGACGGCGACGGCGACCTCGACCTGCTCACCACGAGCTTCGGAGAAACGGCGCTCTACCGCCGCGACGTGACCGGAATGCCTTGCCGCGCGCCGGGCTACGCGGTCGTCCGAGTGCTCACCGATCGCGACGGCAATGCGACCGACGCGAACGTGAGGGAAGATCGCGACGCGATCGGCGCGCGCGTCGACGTGGACCTCGACGGCGACGGCGACTTCCGCGCGGGCGGCTATACAGGGGCCGATCGCGTGGCGACCTACCTCGTGGGCGCCGGCCAGTGGGGCAACCGGCAGCAGAGCCAGCTCCCGCTGGTCATCGGGATGGGGGCCGCGGCGTCGGTCGATATCCGCGTGACGTTCCCCGACGGCTCGGTGGTGACACGCAACGACGTCGCATCGGGCGCGCGCATCACGATCAACGATGTCTGACGAGGGTGGTAAACGAGATCGGCGCGATCCGGAGTGGCGGGTCGATTGTCCGATGCGGGCTCAAGGCGCACTACCCCGAACTGGGTCATCCGCCCGGTTCGGAAGGTGACTTGACAAATGCCGGGCAAAGATCGGAGTTTGGTGTCGATGCCTCAGGCGCGTGGCGCAGCACGGTGGACCGCGGGGTGGCTCGCGGCGGTGCTCGCTGCTGGCTGTGCCCAGATCCTGGGCGTGGACTGGGATAGCTACACGCCTCCCGGAGCGCACGGGGGAGGTGGCACGGGCGGCGGCTCCGCATCTGGCCACGGTGGCCAGAGTGGCGGCCCCGAGCAGGGGGGCGGCGGCGGAGTGGCCGGAGGCGACGCGTCCGGTGGCGGCGGCAGCGGCGGAAGCGGCACAGGCGGTCACGACGGCACAGGCGGCTCCGGCGGTGCCAATAGCACCAGCAGCAGCGGCTCCGGCGGCAGCGACGGCAGCGGCGGCTCCGGCGGTGGTAATAGCACCAGCACCAGCAGCAGCGGCTCCGGCGGTGGCAATGGCACCAGCAGCAGCACCAGCACCAGCAGCTCCGGCGGTGGCGCCGGCGGCAGCGACGGCAGCGGCGGCTCCGGCGGCGGCGTGACCGCCCCGAGCTGTGCGACCAGCCCGCCTGAGACAGGCCCCCTCTGCGGGCCTCCTCCCGGCATCAGCTGCTGTGATAGCCGCGAGGTCCCGGGCGGCACGTTCAACCGGAACAACAACCCTGCATTCGCTGCGTCGGTCAGCAGCTTCCATCTGGATACGTTCGAGATCACCGTGGGGCGATTCAGAGCCTTCATGGAGAGCGGGCACGGCGTGCGGACCTCGCCGCCCGCCGCCGCAGCGGGAGAGCACCCGAAGATCCCGGGGAGCGGATGGCAGTCCGCATGGAACGAGGCGCTCCGCCCGGACGTCACCTCGCTCTCGGCAGCGCTGCGCTGCACCAGCATGACCGCGACGTGGACCCCCACGGCTGAGCATAACGAGGCGCTGCCGATCAACTGCATCACATGGTACGAGGCGTTCGCGTTCTGCATCTGGGACCGCGGGCGGCTGCCCACCGATGCCGAGTGGAACTACGCAGCTGTCGGAGGGAACATGCAGCGAAAGTTCCCCTGGGGCGACGTGATCACCCATGACCACGCGGCGTACGCCTGCACGATGCCGTGCGCCTTGAGCAGCCTCCTGGAGGTCGGCTCGCTGCCGCTGGGACGGGGACGGTGGGGCCAGTTCGATCTCAGCGGCAACGTCTCGGAATGGGCGCTGGACTGGGCCGTCAACTACACCGTTCCCTGGAACGACCAGGCCCAGCTCTCGGACGTGGCTGCTGACAATCAACGCACCCGTCGAGGCGGCTACTACGCCTCGGATGAATACACGGTGAGCAACGCGCACCGAGGCACCGACCCTCCGACGGTGCGCGGCCCCTGGACCAGCGCGCGCTGCGCTAGAGACCTCCCTCCCTAGCTAACGCCGCGCCCGCAGCGCGCCGAGCCGCGCCCGCGCCTGCTCCGCGGAGATGGATCGCGGGCGCGCCTTGCCCCAGCGCTCGAGAACAGCCTCGTACGCCGCAGCGGCGCCGCGCAGATCGCCTGTCGCCTCCAGGGCCATGCCCAGATAAAGCCGCGCCTCCGTTGTCGAGAACGGGTCGGCCAGGGCCGCGCACGAGCGCGCCACGCGCGTCAGCGGCCCGATCGCCTCCTGCCCCTTCCCCGCGAGCGCGTACACCTTGCCGATATGCAGATCGAGCAGGAGCCACCGGCCGCTCTCCGACGGGAGCGGCTGGTCGAGCGGCATCGTCTTGAACGCCGCCGCCGCGTCGGCCGCGGTCTCCACGCCGGCGGCGTACGCCTCGGTCCAGAGCAGCCAGCGGTGCTCCGGCTTGATCTCCTGCGCCGCGGCGCGCCACTTCGCCTGGACCCGCTCCACCCACGCCGAGCGCGCCGCGTCGTACGCCTCCTGCGTCATCGACGCTGCCCGGCGGCTGTACGGCAAGAACGCGATGGTCCAGTCGGCCGTGGTCGCCGGCTCGGACCAGGCGCTCATCCGGCGGAGGAAATCGTCCGCCACACGCCCCGCCTCCCGCGGCAAACCCATCTCACGGTAGAGCTCCGCCAGCCTGAGGGCCGGGCTCGCGTGCGCATCCTGATCGTTCCTGCCGGCGACCTCCCGCTGCCACGCGCGGGCGTGCTCCACCGCCAGCTCGAAATCGCCGTCCAGGACCGCGAGCGAGATCCGATCGAGCAGCTCCTTCGCCCTCCGCTCGCCCTCGGGGACCTCCGCCCACCCCTGCTCCAGCGCCACGAGCACGCTCTCGCGCGGCGCGCCCCGCGCGTGGAGCGCCAGCGCCAGGTGCCGGTGCGCCGGCGCCGCCTTTGGATCGATCGAGAGCCAGCGGCGCGCGTGCTCCTCGACTTGCTGGCAATCGCCCTGGCGATGGAGGAGGCGAACCCGGTTCGCGAGGCAGAGCGTCGCGCCGGGAGCCGTCTCGGCGCACGCCTGGTAGGCCGCGAGCTCGGCCGCGACATCCCCCTTCATCCCGAGCGACTCTCCCTTGGACCCCCACGCGAGCACGTGGCCCCGGTCCAGGGCGAGCGCCCGATCGTAGGCCTCGATGGCGGCGTCGAACCGGAGCTGAGCGAACCTCGCCGCGCCGAGGTACACGAGGAGCTCCGGATCGGCCGGGAACCTCGCGACCGCGGCCTCGAGCCGCCGCTCCCATACGACGGCGTCGGAGGGCTGGCGCACGTACGGCTCGGCCGCGTCGAGCAGCGCCATGTCGCGCTCGCCGAGGACGGCCCGGTGCCGGAGCGCCAGCTGGAAGTGCTCGCGCGCCACGGCCGGCCTCTGTCGAAACGTCCAGATCGCCACGCGCAGGTGGCCGGCGCCGAGGCCACGATCCAGCGCCACGGCGCGCTCCATCGAGCGCGCCGCCACGTCCGGCGCGCCGTCACGGTAGGCCTGCAGCGCCTCCTGGTAGAGCGCCGCGGCCTCCGGATTGCTCGAGGCGGGGCGCGGCGGCTCCGGGGCGGCGACTGCCGCGCTGCTCGGCCGGGGCGGCGGCTCCGGGGGACGCCGGAGCACCGCGACCGTGGCGCCTGCGACCGCCGAGGCCGCGAGCGCGAGCGCGACGAGCCCGCGCCGGCCCGGCCGCGCGCGCTCGTCGCGTGCGGTCCGCACAACGACGGCCTCGCCCGACGAAGCGCCAGCCCCATGGTCCGGCCGCTGCGCAGGCTCCGCAACGGCGGCCGCGGACGGCGCGCCATCGGGGCGCAGCGACGCCGGGTCGGTCCGGTGCGGCACGGTCGGCTCGAAGCCGATGCCCGCGGGCGTGCCCGCGTGCTCGGCGCCCGGCGCAGGGCCGCCCCGCGCGTTCCCGCTCTCGACCCGCGTCTCGGCCTCTCGCGCCGCGGGCGGCGAGCGCGGCGGGAGGCTCGGCAGCTCGGCCTCGAGCCCCTCGGCGGCGATCAGCGCGCGCCAGAACGCGCCGGCGTCGGGGTACCGGTCACGCGGGGAGACGCTGAGCGCCCGCGAGAGCACGCGCTCGACCGCGTCCGGCGCCGAGACGCCGCGCGCCCGCAGCGTGGGGCGCAGCGCGGGATCGACGACCACCGAATACAGCTCGACGATCCCCTCCCCCTCCAGCGCCCGAGCGCCCGTCACGAGCTCCACGAAGACGAGCGCGAGCGCGAAGACATCGGTCCATGGCCCCGTCGCGCCCCGCTGCTTGTCGAACTGCTCCGGAGCGCCGTAGCGGGGCGTGAACACCGACGGCCCCTCCGCGGTGCTCGCGAGCGCCGCGGTGCGCGAGCGCTGATCGCCGATGATCTTGGCGATGCCGAAATCGAGGACCTTGAGCGTCCTCGCGCCCCCCGCCTCGACGAGGAAGAGGTTCTCCGGCTTGACGTCGCGGTGGGCGATGTTCTGCTCGTGCGCCACCGCGAGGGCGCGCACCGCGGGGTCGAGCAGGAGGATCGCCTCGCGGCGGGACAGGGCGCCGCCGCCTCCGGCGCGCAGGCGCTCGAGGTGGCTGGCGAGCGTCTCGCCGTCGAGCCACTCGAGCACGAGATAGGGCACGCGAGCGCCGTCCTGGGTCGTGAAGGCGCCGATGTCGAGCGCCTGGACGATGCCGGGCGAGAGGCGTGAGAGCTGGAGCAGGAGCCGCCCCTCGTCGCGCAGCCGTCGAATGAAATCCTGCTGCGCCTCGGGCGAGAGCTCGTCGGGCAGCTTGAGGCACTTGATCGCGACGGGCGCGTCGAACCCCTCGTGCACGCCGCGATAGACGACGCCGAACCCGCCTGCGCCGACGGCGGAGAGGACACGGTATTTGCCGTCGATCGTGGTCCCGCAGAGCCGAAATACGTCGCGCTGGGCGCCGGACATCGGCGGAAGTATACGCCATCTCCGGAGGACAGACTCAGGGCGACTCGGCGTTCGCCATGGCGGCCCGGAGCCGGCCGCAGGCCTCGACGAACCCGGTCGAGAGGACCTGGTCGAGGTGCCAGAAGTTCCTCTGCCGCTCGTGCTCGTAGAACCGGGCGATCGTCACCAGGAGCAGGTCCACGCACAGCGCCGGGTCGCGCCAGGCGAGCTCCGTCCGCGGCCCGCTCCGCGACCCGCTCCGCGGCCCGCCCGCGCACGACGCGGCGAGCGTCCGCTCGAGCACCGCGGCGACCTGCGCGAGCTGGAGCACCATCCGGCGGCACGCGCTCGCGCGGATCCCTCCGCCCCTGGCAGCCACCGGCCGCAGCGTGTCGTCGAACGCCGTCGCGAGCTCGCGCCACAGCAGCGCGCCCGCCTGATCCACCGCCTCCTTGAGCCCCGCAGCCGGAACGCGCGGCGAGAGCGCGTCGACGAGGCGGGCGCGCGCCCCCTCGTCCTCGGCCAGCGCGCGGTACGGCTTCGACCAGCGGGCGACCTGGCGGCGAACGTCGCCCACCGTCAGATCGAGCTTGAGCCCCGTGATGGGGAGGAGCGACGCGTCCGGCAGCTTCAGGGAGGGCCTGTGCCACGCGTACTTGCTCTCCATGAAATCGGCGAGCATCTCGGCGATACCGTTGCTCGCGGCCACCTGGATCCGCGCCCTGATGTCGGCCTCGGCGAAGCGGAGCAGCGCCGCCTCGTCGAGCTCGGTGCGACCCCCCCGCTCGACGAAGGCCGAGGCGATGCCGGGGCCGACTGCCCCGGGAAACACGGTGTCGAGCGCGAGGGGCTCCTCGATCCGCGGCAGCACCGCGTACTCCCACTCGAACTCGGCCAGCGCCTCCTGCCACGCATGGCCCCAGGCGTCATGAACCACGTAGTCCTCGACCTCCGGCGTCCGGAGGACCATCACCATGGTGGCGAGCGTCTGTGTGACGACCTCCGTCGGGACGGAGGCCGCGTCCGCGAGGGAGCGCGCGAGCGCCGGATCGATGGCCGCGCGCTCGAAGTAGCCGAACGCGGGAAAGCGCGCCGTCGCCGCGGTGTTGGTGTCGTCGCATCGGGCGATGAAGGCGGAGATGGCGCGCCGCTCCTCCTCGGGGCGCTCGTCCCAGCCGGGCACCTCGAGCCGCGGCGCCTCGCCGGAGCCCGCCGCCCCGGGCGAGCCGGTCGCCGGCGCCGACGCGCGGATGCACAGGAAGATCGCGGTCGACGTCATGAGCAGATCCACGTCGCCCGGGCGCCACGGCAACGGGCCGTAGATCGCGCTCATGAGCTCGGCGCACGCGGCGGGCGACGCGCCCCCCTTCGCCGCGAGCTGCGAGGCGATGGCCTTCGTGATCGCGTGCTTCACCGCGAGGTTGGAGGTCATATGATCCATCGCGGCCTCGACCTGCGCGAGCTCCGCCTCGTCCCACCCGAGCGCCTCTCGCAGCGCCCGCCGGACGCGCGGGATCCCCTCGCTGCCCGCCGGCAGATCGAGCGGGAAATCGAGGAGCGGGCGCGACGCGACCGTATCGATGAGCGGCGCGGAGCTGCTGCCGGCGAACCGGAGCCAGAGCAGCACCGCCTCGGTGAACCAGGCCCGGAACGACGCGCTCGCCGCGTGGAACTCGTCCGGGGGCGGCTCGCTCAGGGCGTCGATGCCGCGCATCAGCCGCTCGCGAAGATCGCGCCCCCTCGCCTCCCGCTCCTCGCGGCTGCCCTTCGTCGCGTCTTGCAGCTCCTCGATGTCGGCGAGCAGATCGAGCGTGGGTCCCCACGCGGCCGGGAGCGTCGGCTCGAAGAGGGCTGCCGCGCACAGGATGGGCGCCGAGGGTTGAGACCCGGTGTTCTTCTGGTCCATGGCCTTTCCTTGAAGAGGGGTGCGACCTCCCATCGCATCACAAGGCGCATGCCCCGAGCAAGGCCCCGGACCAGCACGTCCAGGGAGAAGACGGGAGCCTCCCGGCACACACCGCAGGTTCGTGTCCTAGGGCCAGCGCGTCGTCTTCGTCATCTTCGCGCCCACGCTGCATCTCCTCAGGCCTTCGCGCCGAGCGCACGGGCTCCATCATGAACGCTGGCGCCCGCTTCGGGACCGCTCTAGCTTCGCGCACCCGCGGTCCCTTCCGGGATCGCCGGCGCACGGAGCAAGGAAAGAACCCTCATGCGCGTCTACATCATCGGCGCGGGCCCGGGCGATCCCGGGCTCATCACGGTGCGCGGCGCCGAGCTCGTCGCTCGCTGCCCGGTCGTCATGTACACGGGCTCGCTCGTCCCCCGGGAGATCGTGGCGTCCGCGCGGCCGGACGCCCGGGTCATCGACTCCTCCGGCATGACCCTCGACCAGATCGTGGAGGTCCTCGTCGAGGCCAGGGACGCAGGGCACGACGTGGCGCGCGTCCACACGGGCGATCCCGTCCTCTTCGGGTCGACGGCCGAGCAGATGCGCCGGATGGATGCGCTCGGGATCCCGTACGAGATCATCCCGGGCGTCTCGTCCTTCACCGCGGCGGCCGCGGCGCTCGGGCGCGAGCTCACGCTGCCCGAGCTCTCGCAGACCGTCATCCTGACGCGCGCCGAGGGGCGCACGCCGGTGCCGCCCGCCGAGCGGCTCGAGGAGCTCGCCCGCCACCAGGCGACCCTGTGCCTGTTCCTGAGCATCACCCTGCTCAAGGACGTGACCGCGGCGCTCATCCCGGCCTACGGCGCGGATTGCCCGGTCGCTGTCGTCCACAAGGCGAGCTGCCCCGATCAGAAGATCGTGAGAGGCACGCTCGCCGACATCCGGGAGAAGGTGCGGGCCGAGGGCATCAAGAGCCAGTCGATGATCCTGGTCGGCCGGGTGCTCACGTCCACGGATTTCGCCGACTCGCGGCTCTATGATCCGGATTTCAGCCACCGCTTCCGCAAGGCCGAGAAGAAGCTCCTCGTCCCTGGCGAGCCCGAGGAGGGCTCGTGAGCGCGGAGGAGAGCGCCGGAGCGGCGGCAGGTCGACGAGGGCTCGTCATCGTCTATACGGGCCACGGCAAGGGCAAGACGACGGCCGCGCTCGGCATGGTGTTCCGCGCGCTCGGCCGGGGCATGCGCGTCGCTGTCGTGCAGTTCATCAAGG
Organism: Sorangium sp. So ce117; assembly: GCF_051524395.1. Classification (NCBI taxonomy): domain Bacteria; kingdom Pseudomonadati; phylum Myxococcota; order Polyangiales; family Polyangiaceae; genus Sorangium; species Sorangium sp. So ce117. The sequence goes on along the minus strand of NZ_CP150309.1, from coordinate 309,852 downwards.
GGAAGTGGAAGACCGGAGAGCGGCTGTTCGCCGAGACGCTCCCCAACCTGACGTTCCTCGTCATGGGGCGCGGCTTCACCTGGGAGAGCGACGATCTCTCGCGCGACAAGGCGGCGGCGCGCGCGGCCTTCCAGGAGGCCGCGGCGCTCATCGCGGGCGGCGAGCAGGACATCGTGGTGCTCGACGAGATCACGTATGCGCTCCATTACGGCTTCATCGCCGAGGACGAGCTGCTCGCGGCGCTGCGCGCGAGGCCCGCGCACGTGCACGTCGTGATCACCGGCAGGAACGCGCCCGACGCGCTCCTCGCGCTCGCCGATCTGGTGACGGAGATGAGATCGGTGAAGCACCCGTTCGAGCAGGGGCAAAAGGCCCAGATCGGAGTCGATTTCTGATGTCCCGGGCCATCCCCCGGCTCGTCGTCGCCGGCACGGCGAGCGGCGTCGGCAAGACGACCGCCACGGTGGCGATCGCGCGCGCGCTCCGCGCCCGCGGCCTCCAGGTCGCGCTGTTCAAGTGCGGCCCCGACTACCTGGATCCGACGTACCACGCCCGCGCCGTGGCCGGGACATCGCACAACCTCGACGGCTGGATGATGGGCCGGGAAGCGGTCCTGTCGACGTTCGCGGCGGAGACCGCCGGCGCCGACGTCGCGCTGATCGAGGGGGTGATGGGGCTGTTCGACGGGGCGAGCCCGACCGGGGAGGAGGGCTCGACCGCCGAGATCGCGAAATGGCTCGAGGCGCCGGTCGCGCTCGTGGTCGACGCGTCCGGGATGGCCCGCAGCGTCGCGGCGCTCGTTCAGGGCTTCGCGGGCTTCGATCCGGCGCTGCGCGTCGCCGCTGTCGTGTGCAACCAGGTCGGCAGCCGCGGCCACCTCGACATCCTTCGACAGGCGCAGGCGCAGGTGAACCGGTCGCTGCCGGTCCTCGGCGGCCTGCCGCGGGACGAGGCGCAGCGCTTCCCGGAGCGCCACCTCGGCCTGCGCACGGCCGACGAGGCCGCGCTCCCCGAGGAGCGCCTCGACCACTGGGGCGCGCAGGCCGAGGCGTGGATCGGGCTCGACGCGCTGCTCGAGATCGCGCGCGCGGCGCCGCCCTTGCCGGCGGCCGGCGCGGCCGCGACGCCCGGCGCAGCCGCCGGCGCGCAGCGCGGCCGGGCGCGCATCGGCCTGGCGTTCGACGAGGCCTTCCACTTCTACTACGCGGACAACCTGCGCCGCCTCGAGGCCGCCGGAGCCGAGCTCGTGCGGTTCTCGCCGATCGGCGACGCGCGCTTGCCCGACGTCGACGCGCTCTACCTCGGGGGCGGCTACCCCGAAGTGCACGCGGAGCGCCTGGCCGCGAACGCCGCGCTCCGCGGCGAGATCCGCGCGTTCGCCGGCCGTGGGGGCCCGATCTACGCCGAGTGCGGCGGGCTCATGTACCTGACCGAGGCGATCCGCACGCTGGACGGGCGCGCGCACCCCATGGTCGGGCTCGTGCCCGCGGAGGCCGCGATGTGCGAGAAGCTGCAGGCGCTCGGGTACGTGGAGGTCGAGACGCAGGCGCGCACGATCCTGGGCGGCGCGGGGCTCCGCTTCCGCGGGCACCAGTTCCGCTACTCCGAGCTCCGCCCGTCGACGCGCGCTGTGCCGGTCGAGCCGTCCGCAGCGCCAGCGCCGGTCGAGCAGCCGCCCGCGCAGGCGCCGGCGTCCCCGCCCGAGCACGCGCCCTTGCCGATCGAGCACGCCTACTCCGTGCGACGCCGGCGCGGCGGGCAGGTCAGCCGCGAGGGGTACCGGACAGCGAGCGTCCTCGCCTCGTATGTGCACGCGCACTGGGCCTCGAACCCGCTCGTCCCCGAGGGGCTCGTCGCGAGCGCCGCCGCGCACCGGAAGGAGCGCGCGCGATGAGCGGCCCGGGCACGGCGCCGCGCCGGGTCGCCCTCATCGGCGGCGGCGTGCGCTCCGGCAAGAGCGCGTTCGCGCTCTCCCTCGCGCGCTCGCTCGGCGAGCGCCGCGCCTTCATCGCGACCGCCGAGCCGTTCGACGACGAGATGAGGGCGCGCATCGACGCGCACGTCCGCGAGCGAGGCGGCGCGTTCCTCACCGTGGAGGAGCCGATCGCGCTCCCCGAGCGCATCGCCTCGCTCTCCGGCGTCGACGTCGTCGTCGTCGACTGCCTCACGCTCTGGCTCTCGAACCTGCTGCTCCGCGACGAGACCGAGGGCCGCGCGCTCGGGCCCATCGAGGAGCGCATCGAGGCGCTCGCCGCGGCGGTCGAGTCGGCGGCGCCCCACGTCGTCCTCGTCTCGAACGAGGTCGGCATGGGCGTGGTCCCGGAGAGCCGGCTCGGCCGGGCGTTCCGCGACCTCGCGGGGCGCGCGCACCAGCGGCTCGGCCGCTCGGCCAGCGAGCTCTACGTGGCCGTGATGGGCGCGATCCTCCGCCTGCGCCCCGGCCCTGTCGCGCTCGTCGACGGCGGCGGCGAGGACGCGCGATGACGGCCGCCGCCGCGCTGCTCGTCGCGGTCGCGTTCGACCTCGCCTGCGGCGAGCCCCCTTCCGCCGTCCACCCCGTCGTGTGGATGGGCTCCGCGATCCAGGCCCTGAAGCGCGCCGCGCCCACGGGCGGCCGCGTTGCGGAGCTCCTCTTCGGCGCGCTCATGGCCCTCGCCGTCCCCTGCCTCTTCGCCGCGCTCGGCGCCGGCGTCGCGGCGCTGCTCGCCCCGCACCCCGTCCTCGCGCTCGCTTTGTCAGGTCTCTTGCTGAAGCCGACCTTCGCGCTCCGCGCGCTCCGCGACGCGGCCTTCGGCGTGCGCGACGCCCTCGCGGCGGGCGATCTCCCCGCGGCCCGCGGCGCGCTGCGCAGCCTCTGCAGCCGCGACCCGTCGGAGCTCGACGAGCCCGCGCTCGTCGCCGCGTCGGTCGAGTCGGTCGCGGAGAACGCGTCGGACAGCTTCGTCGCGCCGCTCTTCTATTTCGCCCTCTTCGGGCTCCCGGGCGCGCTCTTCTACCGCGCGGTGAACACGCTCGACGCGATGATCGGCTACCACGGCCGCTACGAGTACCTCGGCAAGGCCTCGGCGCGGCTCGACGACGCGCTGAACTTCGTGCCGGCGCGGCTCACCGCGCTCCTCCTGCTCGCCGCCGGGTGGCTCCGCGGCGCCGACGCGCGCCGCGGGCTCGCCGTGCTCCTGCGCGACGGCGGCCTCACCGAGAGCCCGAACGCCGGCCGGCCCATGGCGGCGATGGCCGGGCTGCTCCGGGTCGAGCTCGAGAAGCGCGGCCACTACCGCCTCGGCGACGCGGTGGAGCCGCTCCGGCGGGGGCTCATCGACGAGGCCTGCCGGATCGTGCTGCTCGCCGCGCTGCTCTTCGCCGGGCTCACGGCGGCCCTCCTGGCGGCGGCCTCCTTTGGACAGGAGCTCTTCCGATGACGGCGCTCACGGTGATGGTCCAGGGCACGGCGTCCTCGGTCGGCAAGAGCCTGCTCTGCGCGGCGCTCTGCCGCATCTTCCAGCGGCGGGGCCTCCGGGTCGCGCCGTTCAAGTCGCAGAACATGGCGCTGAACTCGTTCGCGACCCTGGACGGCGGCGAGATCGGGAGGGCGCAGGCGGTGCAGGCCGAGGCGGCGCGCGTCGCGCCGACGGTCGACATGAACCCGGTGCTGCTCAAGCCCGAGGGCGACTCCCGCTCCCAGGTGATCGTGCTCGGCAAGCCGATCGGCAGCCTGCACGCGCGCGACTACTTCGCGTACCGGGGAGAGCTGAAGGACATCATCGCCCGCTCGCTCGGGCGGCTGCGCGAGGCGCACGACGTCGTGGTGATCGAGGGGGCGGGCAGCCCCGCGGAGATCAACCTGAAGGACCGCGACATCGTGAACATGCACGTCGCGCGCGTCGCCGACGCGCCGGTGCTGCTCGCCGGCGACATCGACCGAGGCGGCGTGTTCGCCGCGCTGGTCGGGACGATGGCGCTGCTCGAGCCCGACGAGCGCGCGCGCGTGGCCGCGTTCGTGATCAACAAGTTCCGCGGCGACATCAAGCTGCTCGAGCCGGGGCTCGACATGCTGACGGCGCGGACGGGCGTCCCGGTGCTCGGCGTGGTGCCTTACCTGAAGCAGCTGCGCATCGCGGACGAGGACTCGGTGTCGCTGGAGGGCCGGCGGCGCCGGCCGCCGGCGGGCCCGGGCCAGCTCGACATCGCGGTGGTCCGGCTGCCGCGGATATCGAATTACGACGACGTGGAGCCGCTGGAGCACGAGCCCGGCGTGGTGGTGCGGTTCATCGAGCGACCGGACGAGATCGGGAATGCGGACCTCGTGCTGCTCCCCGGGACGAAGAGCACGATGGCCGATCTCGCGTGGCTGCGCGCGAGCGGCCTCGCGGAGGCGGTCGCGGCGCGCGCCCGGCAGGGCGGCTGGACGCTCGGGATCTGCGGCGGCTGCCAGATGCTCGGCGGGGCGATCGAGGATCCGGAAGGCGTCGAGTCGGCCGAGCCGGCGGCGCGGGGCCTCGGGCTGCTCGATGTGTGGACGCGGTTCGAGCGGACCAAGACGGTGGCGCAGGTGCGGGCACGGCTCGCGGGCGGCTCGTTCCTGGGGGCGGCGGGCGCGGCGAGCGCTGGAGAGGCCGAGAGCGAGGGCGCGGGAGAGCTGACCGGCTACGAGATCCACATGGGCCGCGTGGAGCGGGTGGGCGGCGCGGCCGCGGCGTTCGCGATCGGGTCGCGGGGCGGCAAGGCCGAGCCGGCGCTCGACGGGGCCGTGTCGGCGGACGGCGCCGTTGTCGGCACGATGATCCACGGGATCCTCGACAACGACGGGCTCAGGCGGTCGCTCCTCGCGGCGCTGCGCGAGCGGAGGGGGCTCCCCAGGGCCGCGGGCGAGCCGGCGATACCGAGCCGGCACGAGGAGTACGACCGGCTCGCGAATGCGGTGGAGGCGAGCCTCGACCGGGCGCTGCTCGACCGCATCGTGGGGCTCGACCGGCGCTGAGCGGCGCCCCGACGACAGGGCTCGCCGCGGCTCACTCCTTCGTGAACCGCATGTAGTGCTGGATGGGCCCCGAGGCGTCCGCTCCCGCCGATACCGGGAAGCCTCTCGTGAGCGAGGATCCCTGCGCGCAGAACGGGCTCTCCTCGGGCTCCTCGCCCTCGGACTCGATGGCCAAGATGGAGCCGGAGACCGACCAGGTGCCCATCGACGTCGTCGTGTCCCGCCCGAAGACAAACGTACACGCGCAGTCGGCGCCCGCATGAGCGCACTCCGCCGAGGTGAAGGGCGACTCCTTCCCGGCTGCGACCCGCTGCATTTTCACGCTGAGCTGCGCGCACGTGATCGGGATGTCCTCGGCCGCGAGGCACGCCGCAGGGTACACCGCCTTGATCGGCCCTTGCTGCGTGATGGTCGTGACATGGGTGTTATCGGCCCGGAATTCGGCGCGTCCGCTCACCACCATGCCGCTGACGTCGATCTCCGCGTCACACCCCTCGTCGAGGTCCTCGAACATCGAGGGATCCAGGCACGCCTCATCCATCGTCCACGTTCCTGTCGGATCGCCGCCGCACGCCGCGACCAGCCCGCAGGAGGGGCCCTCTTCCTTGCTGTTTCCCTCGACGTCGACGCTGCCGCCGCACGCGGACAGCGTCAGCAGGGTCGTCACGATCACGGCCGAGAACACGCCAGAAGCGGATTTCATCCCATCCTCCATCCGTAAGAATTCGCTATTGGAAGTAAATTCCACGTCAGCAAGGCCCCACATCCGTTCATTCCGCCCCTGCACTGGAATACATGAGCTGTATCAAATTCTTCCTTCTCGCCGCCGTCGTTTCGCCCCATCGTGCTCCGCGAGCATGAACACGACACGGGCGATCCACGGCCGCCGGGCGCGGCGCTCTTCCTTCGTGATCGCGGCGCTTGTCGCCGTCCTCGCGGGCTGCGGGGACCGGCCGCAACAGCCGGGCGGACCTACCAGCGAGGGCGGCCCCGCCGTCGCCGCGGCGGCGCCGCCCGACGCAGCGACCTCATCGTCGGCGCCCGCGCCGGCGCAGACCGCTTCCTCGTTCGCCGCCGCGTCCGCGCACCCGGCCGTCCCGACCGCCGTCCCGAGCGCGTCGAGCGACGTGGTCGCGGGGGCGTCGCAGCGGTACGAGTCCGGGCCCTCCGTGATCGCGTCGGACAGCATCGACGGCGCCGCCCTCAGGAAGCGGCACGTCGAGCGCATCAAGGCCGACGACTCGCCCGTCACCGTGCTCCGCGGCCAGGGTCCCCTGGAGCTCGGCAAGCGCATCTGCGAGGCGGTGGTGCCGAGGCGCCCCGCGGCGACTCCCGTGCTCCTCAAGCCCAACATCTGCGGGTTCGACAGCGTGAAGGACCCTGCGAAGTCGAAGGGCGACGACGGCGTGACCGGCCGGATCACCCAGCCGGAGTTCGTTCGAGGCGTCGTCCAGTGCCTCAAGGCGCGCGGACACACGAAGATCACGATCGCCGAGGGCTGCGGCCACTCGCACAAGTTCTGGAAGGACATCGCGCAGCGCACCGGCTATGAGGCGATGGCCGCCGAGGAGGGCGCCGCGCTCGTCGCGATGGACGACGACGGGGTCTACGACGTCGCCGGCGACAGGCCCGGAAAGCCCCTCGCCATCCGCGGCATCCAGGCGACCCACGTCCCGACGCTGCTGATGCCGAAGGTGCTGGCCGAGCACCTCGACAACGGGCTCTTCCTGTCGCTCCCCCGGCTCAAGATGCACCGGTACTCGGTCATCTCCGTCGGTATCAAGGGCATGCAGGGCACGGTCATGCTGTCGGACAGCGCGCCTGCCTACAAGCAGAAGTGGAGGATGCACAGGGAGCTCAAGGCGTACCTGGACACGAAGTCCGCCGGCCAGGAGGATAGAGCTCTTTACTTATCGTCGCTCCGCGTCTTCGCCGAGCGCATGGTCGACGTGCTCGAGATATCCGCGCCGGACGCGGTGCTCGGCGACGGCGCGCCGGCGATGGGCGGAGACGGCTTCCAGGTCCTCCACCCCACGGCGGATATGGTGGCCGTCGGCGGCACGAACCCGGTGCGGGTCGACCGCGTGGCGGCGGAGCTCCTCGGCGTGTGGAACAGCCCCGCGCTCGCGCGCGAGCTCGGCGGCCACCGGACCTCGCCGCTCATCGACGCCGCGGCGAAGCGCTTCGGGCTGGATCTCAAGGCGACGGCGATCACGGGAGACGGGGCAGATCTCCTGAAGAGCCCGAGGCCCGTGCATTACAAGGCGATGGCGCCCTTCCGGCTCGACTGGGAGCCCGGACAGGCGCCCTTGCCCGGCGGGCCCGCGAAGGGGCTCGATCCAGCGCCGCCGGCCTCGCAGAAGGCGCCCGAGGGGAAGCAGGGCGAAGGGCCGGGCGGAGTCCCCGCGAAGCCGGAGGCACACGCGTCGTCGCTGCCGCCCGGAGAGAAGATCGTGCTCGACGGGAAGGTTGACGACGCGGCATGGAGCCGCGCGAAGGCCGTGCAGTGGGACACCGACTATGCCGGCAAGCCCGCCGGGTTCCCCACGCGGGCGCGATTCCTCTGGTCGAAGCAAGGGCTCCACGCGCTCTTCGAGCTCTCGAACGCGGGGCTCAACACGGATCGCTCGAAGCCCGTCGGCACGGAGCGAAAGGGGCTTTACAAGGAGGATTGCATCGAGCTCTTCCTGACGCCGGCCCCGGGCTCGCCGAGGCGGTATTTCGAGGTGGAGATCGGGCCGTTCGGCCATTTCTTCGATATCGCGATCGACCGCGACGCGCGCCTGGAAGACACGGCGTGGTCGAGCGGCGCGACGATCGCGACGAGCCAGGACGCGCAGGCGCGCACGGCCGTCATCGAGGCGCTGCTGGCGGCGCCGGGGATCGTGGGCGCGCTCGCCCCGAACGCGCGGCTGCCCATGAACCTGTACCGGATGGAGGGCAAGGACCCACGGCATTACCTCGCGTGGAGCCCGCCCCGCACGAGCAAGCCGAACTTCCATGTCCCGGAGGCGTTTGGCGTGCTCGTGCTCGATCCGTGAGGTGAGCCCGCAGGCGCCCCGCCGCGTCCGGAAGCAGGCGGGGTGAGCGGGAGCTTGCGGCCCGCGCCAGGTGCGCCATCGTCCCTCGCGCATGCCGCTCATCACGGGAATCGTCCCCTCGCCCGAAAAGCCCGGCCACGTCGTCATCCTGGTGGATGGGGTCCCCTTCGCCACGGTGCCCGAGCAGGCCGCCGCCGGCCTGACCCCCGGCCAGGACAGCCCCGGGGCCGCGGCGGAGCCGCCCCGGAAGACCGCCGCGAGCGAGCAGAAGACCTACGAGCGGGCGCTGCGGCTCCTGTCGTTCCGGGCGCGATCGGCCAGGGAGCTGGAGAAGCGCCTGATCGAGAAGGGCGAGCCCAGGGAGCACGTGACGACCGCGATCGAGCGCCTCACCTCGAGCGGGCTGCTCGACGACGCGCGCTTCGCGGAGGCCAAGGCGCGCTCCGGCATCGTGGGCAAGCCGCGGTCGCGCCGCAGGATCGAGCAGGACCTCGCCCGCAAAGGCGTCTCGCGCGACGTGGCGGACGCGGCCATACGGCAGGTCATGGCCGAGGAGGGAACGGACGAGTCCGCCGTGGCCGAGCGGGCGGCGCGCAAGAAGCTCCGCTCGCTCTCGGGGCTCGCTCCGGCGGAGCAACGGCAGAAGCTCTATGCTTTCCTCGCGCGCCAGGGCTATTCGCCCGACGTGGCGCGCCGGGCGCTGCGCGCGGTGCTCGACGCGCCGCCGTGAGCGGCGCCGGCGCGCCGGCTTCTCCGCGGTGCGGCGGATCACCCGGGCAACCAAAACACGTTGTTTTTCTGCCCTTCTCCCGCCACCTACAGCACGCTACAAAGGGTCCATGTCGCTCGAGCTGGATGGCCCGCCGCCGGATCGCGCGGACGCTCGCGCGGTCCTCGCCGGCGGAGGGGAGATGGGCGCGCGCATGCGCGCGATCGACTGGTCGAAGACGCCGCTCGGGCCGGTCTCGTCGTGGCCGCAGAGCCTCAAGACGTGCGTGCGCATCGTCCTGACGTCGCGCCAGCCGATGTTCGTCTGGTGGGGCGACTCGCTCATCAATCTGTACAACGACGCCTACAAGTCGATCGTCGGCGGCAAGCACCCCGAGGCGCTTGGGCAGCCCGCGTCCGTCGTGTGGCGCGAGATCTGGGGCCAGGTCGGGCCGCGCGCCGCGTCCGCGATGCGCCGGGACGAGGGCACCTACGACGAGGCGCTCCTCCTCATCATGGAACGGAATGGCTACCAGGAGGAGACGTATTACACGTTCTCCTACAGCCCTGTGCCGAACGATCAGGGCGGCACGGGCGGCATCCTCTGCGCCAACACCGACGACACCCGGCGAATCATCGGAGAGCGGCAGCTCTCGCTCCTCCGCGACCTCGCGGCGCGGACCGCGGACGCGCGCTCGTGGGAAGACGTGTGCGCGCGCAGCGCGAGCTCGCTCGCGACCAACGCGAAGGATCTCCCGTTCGCGCTCCTCTACGTCGTCGACCCGGACCGGCGGCGCGTGCAGCTCGCCGGCAGCGCGGGGTTCGAGCGGGGGCACGCCGCGGCCCCCGAGACGATCGCGCTCACGGACGCGTCGCCGTGGCCGCTCGCCGCGGTGCTGCGAGAGCACGAGTCCTGCCGCGTCGTCGAGATACCGGCTCACCTCCGCGATCTCCCGACCGGCGCATGGCAAAGGCCGCCGACGCGGGCGGCCGCGCTCGCGATCTCCCCTTCGGGCGAGACGGGGCGCGCCGGGGTCCTGATCGTCGGGCTGAATCCATTCCGCCTCTTCGACGACGATTACCGCGGCTTCCTCCACCTCGTCGCCGGCCAGATCTCCGCCAGCATCGCGAACGCGCAGGCGTACGAGGAGGAGAAGCGGCGGGCGGAGGCCCTCGCCGAGCTCGATCGCGCGAAGACCACGTTCTTCAGCAACGTGAGCCACGAGTTCCGCACGCCCCTCACGCTGATGCTCGGGCCGCTCGAGGACGCCCTCGCGTCGGCGGGGCGGAGCCTGTCGGGCGCGGATCTCGAGACCGCGCACCGCAACGCGGTCCGGCTCCTCAAGCTGGTCAACGCGCTGCTCGACTTCTCCCGCATCGAGGCGGGCCGGATCCAGGCGTCGTATGAGCCGACCGATCTCTCCGCGCTCACCGCGGATCTCGCGAGCGCCTTCCGCTCGGCGATGGAGCGCGCGGGGCTCGCCTTCGAGGTCGATTGCCCGCCCCTGCCCGAGCCCGTCTACGTCGATCACGACATGTGGGAGAAGATCGTGCTCAATCTCCTCTCGAACGCGCTCAAGTTCACGTTCGAGGGGACGGTCTCGATCTCGCTCCGCGCGCACGGCGATCGCGCCGACCTCACCGTGCGGGACACCGGGACGGGCATCCCGGATCGCGAGCTCTCGCACCTGTTCAAGCGGTTCCATCGGGTCCAGGGCGCGCGATCTCGCACGCACGAGGGGTCCGGGATCGGGCTCGCGCTCGTCCACGAGCTCGTCCGCCTCCAGGGCGGGACCATCCACGTCACGAGCGAGCTCTCCGTGGGGACGTCGTTCACGGTCTCCCTGCCTCGCGGGGCCGGGCACCTGCCGAAGGACCGCGTGAACGCCGCGCGGACATTGGCGTCGACGACGACGGGCGCAGCGCCTTATGTGCAGGAGGCGCTCCGCTGGCTGCCCCGCGCGGAGAGCGACTCGCCCCCCGGCGCAGAGGGTGACTCGCCCCCCGGCGCAGAGGGTGACTCACTCCCCGGCGCAGAGGGTGACTCGCCCCCCGGCGCAGAGGGTGATAACGCCGTCGAGCACCTCTCCCCGGCGGCGTGGACGTCGTCCGACGGCGCCGCGACCCAGGCCGGGCCGGCGGGGCGCGTCCTGCTCGCGGACGACAACGCCGATATGCGCGAGTACGTCGGGCGGGTGCTGCGCGAGCGCTGGACGGTCGAGGCCGTCGCCGACGGGGCCGAGGCGCTCGCGTCGGCGCGCCGCAGCCCGCCCGATCTCGTGCTCACCGACGTGATGATGCCGAACCTCGACGGATTCGGCCTGCTCCGCGCGCTGCGCGCGGACGAGCGCACGAGGGGTGTCCCGGTCGTCATGCTCTCCGCGCGCGCCGGGGAGGAGTCGCGCGTCGAGGGGCTCGAGGCAGGCGCGGACGACTACCTCCCCAAGCCGTTCTCCGCGCGCGAGCTCGTCGCCCGCGTCGCCACGCACCTCCAGCTCGCCCGATTGCGGGTAGCGGCCGAGCGCGAGCGCGAGAAGCTGCACGATCTCTTCATGCAGGCGCCGGTCCCCATCGCGGTGTTCGCCGGCCCCGAGCACCGCTACGAGGTCGCGAACCCGCCGTACTGCGAGATGGTCGGCCGGCGGGACCTCATCGGGAAGAGCGTGCGCGAGGTGTTCCCGGAGCTCGGCGAGCACGAGGCGATCGCGATGCTGGACCGCGCGCGCAAAGCCGGCCAGCCGCTGCGCATGACCGAGCTGAGCATCCCCGTCCAGCGCGGCGACGCGGTGCACGAGGCCGTCTTCAACTACGTCGCTCAGCCCATCCGCGACCCCTCCGGCGCCGTCTCGGGCGTCATGGTCGTCGGCTTCGAGATCACCGATCAGGTGCTCGCGCGGCGCCACATCGAGCAGCTGAGCCAGCACCGAGAGGAGCTCATCACCGCGCTCGCGAAGACGAACCAGGAGCTCGACCAGTTCGCTTACGTCGCCTCGCACGACCTCAAGGCGCCCCTCCGGGGGATCGCGAACCTGTCCGAGTGGATCGAGGAGTCGCTGGCGGGGAAGCTGGACGGCGAGACGCAGGAGTACATCCACCTCCTGCGCGGGCGCGTGCGCCGCCTCGAGGCGCTCATCGACGGGATCCTCCATTACTCGCGGGCAGGGCGCCTGCGCGACGACGTGGTCAGCGTCGACACCGGCCATCTGCTCGCGGAGGTCGTCGAGCTGCTCTCGCCGCCCGCGGGCGCCCGGGTCGACATCGCGCCAGGGATGCCGACGATCGCCGCGGAGCGCGTCCCGATGCAGCAGGTGTTCCAGAACCTCATCAGCAACGCCCTGAAGCACGCGCGCCGCAGCGACGCGCGCGTCGAGGTGACGTGTGAGGACGCCGGCGCCTACGTCGAGTTCGCCGTGAGCGACAACGGGCCCGGCATCGCGCCCGAGTACCACGAGCGCATCTGGGATCTCTTTCATACGCTCGAGTCGCGCGACAAGGTGGAAGGCACCGGGATAGGGCTCTCCGTCGTGAAGAAGATCGTGCAGAGCCGCGGAGGGAGTGTGTCCGTCTCGTCGCGCCCCGGCGCAGGAGCCACCTTCATCGTGCGCTGGCCCAAGCGGGTGAAGGACGAGGCCTGACAAATCCGGCGCGTCCCGCGAGCTGCCCCGGGTTGACGCAGGCCCCGCGACGGCCGAAGGTGCGGGCATGCATGCGCGCCGAGAGTCGTTGGAGCCGTGGCTTCGGAGCTTCGTCGCCGACAACGGGGGTATCGCTGGCACGGTGCACCTCGTCGAGGGCGATGCGCTCGCGCTGGCCGCCGCCGTGAACATCCCCGAGAAGGTGCAGGAGATCACGCGCCGCGTCCCGCGGGGCAAGGGGATGGCCGGGCTCGCCTGGGAGCGCGACCAGCCCGTGCAGACGTGCAACCTGCAGACGGACACGTCCGGCGACGTGCGGCCCGGGGCCAGGGCGGTCGCGGCGCAGGCGGCGGTGGCGCTGCCCGTGCGCGACGCCTCCGCGAGCGTGCGCGCCGTCGTGGGGATCGCGTTCGCCGGCGAGCGCGAGCTCGGTCAGGACGAGCTCGATCGCCTCGCGCAGGGCGCTGGCGCGCTCCCGGCCTGACAAAGCGCTCCCGCGCCGGCCCACCTCGCTGCCCGCCGCAGCGCCGCTGCCCAGCCGCGCCACCGCACCGCCGCAACACAAGGCCCTTGTTTTTCGCGGCTGCGATGCTAGCGATGCCCGCTCTCTCATGGAGACGAACGGACGCAGCGCCCCGAAAGCCGCGATCGACGCTCCGCTCGACGCGCTCGATCCGGGCGCCCGCCCGCACGTCCGCGTGGAGGACCTCGTTCGCGGCGCCGCGAACGAGCCCGCGTGCGAGCGCGCCGCAGCCGGGCCTGGCGAGGGCGGCGCCGCGGGCGAGCCCCTCACGGCGAAGCTCGCCCGCCGCACCGTGCCCGGCGCGCTCTACGAGCCCGGCCCCGAGGAGGGGTATCTCCGGTGCACCGCGTGCGCGCACCGCTGCGTCCTCGCGCCGGGTCGCGCGGGCGCGTGCGGGATCCGCTTCGAGAAGGACGGCGAGCTGCGCGTCCCGTTCGGCTACGTCGCGCGCCATTACGTGCGCTCGGTCGAGACGAACACGATCTTCCATGTGCGCCCCGGCGCGAGGTCCCTCACCTTCGGGATGTTCGGGTGCGACCTGCGCTGTCCTTATTGCCAGAACTGGAAGGTCTCCCAGGCCCTGCGCGAGCCGGAGGGCGACGGCGAGCCCATCGACATCAGCGCCGCGGATATCGTCGAGGTGGCCGTCGCGGCGGGCTGCGGGGTGCTCGCGAGCGCCTACAACGAGCCGATGATCACCGCCGAGTGGGCGCGCGCCGTCTTCGCCGAGGCGCAGCGGCGGGGGCTCGTCACGGCGCTCATCTCGGATGGCAACACGACGCCCGAGGCGCTCGCGTACATGCGCCCGGTCGCCGACGTGTTCCGCGTCGACCTGAAGGGGTGGAGCGCGGATCAATACCGGACGCTCGGCGGCCGCGTCGAGCCGGTGCTCGCGGCGATCGGCGAGGCCCGGCGCCTCGGCTACTGGGTCGAGGTCGTGACGCTCGTCGTCCCCGGCTTCAACGACAAGGCGGCCGGCCTCCGCGCCCTCGGCGCCGAGATCGCCGGCGTCGACCCCGACATCCCCTGGCACCTCAACGCCTTCTACCCGCGTTACAAGATGCGCGATCGCATGACGACCGACCCGGCGTTCCTCGTGGACGTGGCGGGCGTCGCCTATGCGCGGGGGATGAAGTACGTTTACGTCAGCAACGTTGCCGACCGCGTCCGTGAGCTCTCGCATACACGCTGCCCCGCCTGCCACGAGGTCGTAGTGCGGCGGTTCAACTACGAGACGCAGGAGGTCCTCCTCTCCGGCGGCGCGTGCCCTTCCTGCGGGACGCGCGTGCCCGGGCTGTGGGGACCGGCGGCGCCGTAGCGCCGCACAGACGGACGCCCGGCTCCTGCCGAGCCCGCGCGCGCATCGCCGCCCGGGAGCCGACTGGGCCTGTTGCTGAGAGGTTTCTGTCTCATTTCACCAGACGCCCTGTCCGGTGCTCCGCGCATCCCGGCAGAGCCATATTGCGTCCCTACCGAACTCCCCCCGATCGCAGGAGCATCGCTGCCCCTCTGGCCGACCAGGCCGGCTGGAACAGGCTGCGCCCGCTGTTCGGACTGGCCTGCTGGCCGGCCAGTCGATTGGCCGGCCAGCGGGCCAGTTCAGCCGGCCACTCCGCTCACAGGAGCTCTCACAACGAGGCTTGCCACGGCGCCGCATGTGGTAAATTTCCAGCATGTCGTCGCCGTCCGAACGTCTCGCGCAGATCCTTGCGGAAGGCCGAGTCATCGCGACTCGCGAGCTCGGCGAAGAGTGTGCGGCGGAGCTCCACACGCGCGCCAAGGAGCGGTATCTCGCGCTGGAGGCGACGATGCCGCGGTTCCGGAGCAGCATGAATCGCAAGCTCTTCGAGCTCGGCCCGCCGGTGCTCGCGATCTACCAGGCGCTCCTGCACGACCTCGGCGTGGACCGGGAGCCGGCGCTGCGCCTCGCCGAGGACATCCTGCTGGCCTTCTACCGCAAGCAGCTGAACCGGAGCCCGCTCCTCGGCGCCGCGATGGATGTGGTGTTCCGGCTGAAACCAGCGCGGAGCCTGCTCATGATGAGCCTGCGCGCGGACGAGCCGGAGGGCATCCGCTTCGACGAGGCCAGCGGCACCGGCGCGCTCCTGGCCTTCGACGTGCGCGCGTGCCCGATCGTGGCGTTCGCGCGGCGGCACGGCGCGCCGGAGATCGTCCCCATGATCTGCCGCCTCGACGACCTCAAGGTGAAAGAGCTCCACGGCGTCGAGCTCCGCCGCACGGGCACCCTCGGCACGGGCGCCGAGCGGTGCGACTTCCGGTACGTGACCGCGAAGAAGTAGCGTCGCGCGCCGCGGCCCCGGGGTCGACGCGAGCTCGTCCGCGTAGCGCGCGGCGGCGCCCCGTCCTCTCCTTATCTCATCTCCCGCACCGCTAGAACGCACATGGGCTCACCACTCGTCGCTCGGGTGCGCCGGTGGGCTGCGCGCGTCGCCATTCAATGCTTGCCTCATGACGCGTTGCACCCCTGAGAAGGGTCATGATCGTGGGGCGGTGTGCGCTGTGGACTGTGCGCTGCGCGCATTTCAACATTGAAACATAAATGCTCTTTCCTGGATCCCCAAAGAGCGTGTCCGTGTTAGTTGTTGAATGATCACTCGATCCCCGATCGCTCCTGAAGTCGCTTTCTCGAGGAGGTCATATGAAGTCACCGTTCGCCCTGCGAAGGGTCGCCGGCGGCCTTTTGTCCGCCGCGGCGTCGTCTCTCGTCCTCGCGGCCAGCGCCCCCGCCCTGGCCGAGCCATCTTACACGCTCTTCGAGAGCGGGCAGGTGCGCCCGCTCGCGCTCTCTCCCGGCGGAAACCTGCTCTTCGCGCTCAACACGCCCGATGGCCGCCTCGAGGTCTTCCGCGTCCATCACGGCGCGCTGGTCCACCGGAGCTCGATACCGGTCGGGCTGGATCCGGTCGCCGTGGCGGCGCGGAGCGACACCGAGGTGTGGGTCGTGAATCACCTGTCCGACAGCGTCAGCGTCGTCGAGCTGTCCCCTGGCGGATACGGCGGCCGCGTCGAGCGCACGCTGCTCGTGGGTGATGAGCCGAGAGACATCGTGTTTGCGGGCCCCGGGCGGCGCCGCGCCTTCATCACGGCGGCGCACCGCGGCCAGAACAACCCGAACGATCCGCAGCTCACCACGCCGGGCGTGGGCCGGGCCGACGTCTGGGTGTTCGACGCGAACCACCTGGGCGCGTCGCTCGGCGGCGAGCCGCTCGCGATCCTCACGCTCTTCACCGACACGCCGCGCGCGCTCGCCGCCACGCCCGACGGCGCGCGCGTCTACGCCGCCGGCTTCCACTCGGGCAACCGGAGCACCGTCGTCACCGAGCTGCTCGTGCCCGACGGCGGCGCGGTAAACGGCGGCTCGCCGGGCCCCATGACCAATGCGTTCGGCGACCCGGCGCCCGAGGTCAGCCTCATCGTGAAGTTCGACGGAGCGCACTGGGTCGACGAGCTCGGCCGCACCTGGGACGACACGGTGCGGCTCTCGCTGCCCGACAAGGACGTGTTCGCCATCAACGCCATGGCGAACCCTCCGAGGCCGATCGCCGGGCCCTCGGGCCATTTCACCGGCGTCGGGACGATCCTCTTCAACATGGTCGTCAACCCGGTGAACGGGAAGGTCTACGTCTCCAACACCGACGCGCGGAACGAGCAGCGGTTCGAGGGCCCCGGCGTCTTCGCGGGGCAGAGCCTGCGGGGCCACCTCCACGAGAGCCGGATCACGGTGCTCCGCCCCGGCAACGCCCCTCCGCGCGTCGCGCCGCGGCACCTCAACAAACACATCGATACCTCGGTCTGCTGCGCCCCCACGCCGAACGCCGAGAGCGAGGCGAGCCTGGCCCAGCCGGTCGACATGGCCGTCACGAGCGACGGCGCGACGCTCTACGTGGCCGCGCTCGGGTCGAGCAAGGTCGGCGTTCTCGGCACGGCCGCGCTCGAGAGCGACACGTTCGTGCCCGACGCTTCCGACCACATCGAGGTGAGCGGCGGCGGCCCGTCGGGGCTCGCGCTCGACGAGGCGCGAGGCCAGCTGTTCGTGCTGACCCGCTTCGACAACTCCATCTCGATCGTCGACACCGCGACCCGGGCCGAGACAGCGCACATTGCGATGTACAGCCCCGAGCCGCCGAGCGTCACGCTCGGGCGGCGCTTCCTCTACGACGCGCGCGTGAGCTCGGCGCACGGCGACTCCTCGTGCGCGAGCTGCCATATCTTCGGCGACTTCGACAGCCTCGGGTGGGATCTCGGCAATCCGGACGAGCCGGTCACGACCAACCCGGGCCCCTTCGTCGGCCCGCTGCTCAACCTCTTCACGCAGCAGCCGATGCCCCAGGAGTTCCACCCGATGAAGGGCCCGACGACGACCCAGAGCCTGCGCGGCATGGCCAACCACGGCCCCATGCACTGGCGCGGCGATCGCACGGGCGGCAACGACGCGCCCACCGCGCAGCCGGACAGCGGCTCGTTCGACGAGCGCGCCGCGTTCATGAAGTTCCAGGCCGGCTTCACCGATCTCCTCGGCCGGAGCGGCCCGATCCCGGCCGCCTCCATGGAGGCGTTCGCGGACTTCATCCTGCAGGTGACCTATCCGCCCAACCCGATCCGCCGCCTGGACAACTCGCTCACGCCGGATCAGCAGGCCGGGCGCGACACCTTCACGAGCGGCAACCTGGACGGCACCGCCATCTGCAATGGATGTCACGTCCTCGACCCGGAGGGCAATCCCGGCGTCGACAAGCCGGGATTCTTCGGAGCGAACGGCAACATGACGTTCGACTTCCAGCCGCAGCTCATCAAGACGCCGCACCTGCGCAACATGTACCAGAAGGTCGGGATGTTCGGGATGGCCGCCCCGCTGTTCGGAATCCTGCCCGGCGACAACGATCCCATGGGAGACCAGGTGCGGGGGTTCGGCTTCCTGCACGACGGGAGCTTCGACACGCTGTTCCGGTTCTTCCGCGGGATGGGCTTCTCGCCGTTCACCGGCTTCACCAACCAGTTCGGCACCTTCCCGGACAACCCGAACGGCCTGCCTGACTCGCCGGCGGGCGACGCGGTCCGCCGGCAGCTCGAGTCGTTCCTGCTCGCCTTCGACTCGAACGTCGCGCCGATCGTCGGCCAGCAGGTCACGCTCACGTCCGGCAACCGGGCCGCCGCCGATCCGCGCGTCGATCTCCTGATCGCCAGGGCGGACGCCGGCGAGTGTGATCTCGTGGCGAAGAGCCACCTGACCTTGCAGGAGATCGGCTTCCTTCACACAGGAGCAGGGCAGTTCGTCGCCGACCGGATGGCGCTGCCGCCGATCCCGGACGCGGTGCTCCGCCAGATCGCCCTCGCGACGGGGCGACCCCTGACCTACACGTGCACGCCGCCGGGCTCGGGCTACCGCATCGGCCTCGATCGCGACGAGGACGGCTTCCTCGACGGCGACGAGCGGAGCGCCGGCAGCGACCCGGCGGACCCGGCCGACACGCCCTGAGCTCCGCCTCGCACCGCGGCGCGCGCCCGGCGCCCGCTGGCCTTCACCTGTCCCGTCATCTCACCTGCACGCCGGTGCGGAGCGCGCAGTCCGGGTCGGCCGGGAACGCGCAGGCGAGGGCGCACACCCCATCTTGGCCGCAGTGGAGATCGGCGCAATCGGGGTCGACGATCTCGGGCCCGACGTCACAGGCCGCCTCGCAGAGGCCGTCCGCGCGGCACGGGTTGTCCGGCTCGAACTCGTCGATCGTCGGCTGGATGAAGCGAGATATCTGGTCGAGATCGGTGCGCGCTTGCACCCCGTCGAGCGTGCAGGGGTCGTCGCCGAACGAGGTCACGCCGGCGTGGCGCTCGACGCCCCCGCGCACGAGGAACGCCGGACCTCCGGAGTCGCCGGCGCACGTGTTCATGTCGGGGACCTGGTAATAGAACTGGGTCGCGTCGATCGTCCCCGGCGTCCCGCCGACCTGGGCGGGGCCGACCGCCACGATGGGGAACGTCACGGCGCGGCGCATGCCGAACCCCGTCCCCGCGACGCCGTCGGAGACACCGTAACCGACGAAGGTGTATTCCGGCCCGACGTACCAGGTGGTATTCTCCATCGATTCGCGCAGGAGCGGCGCGGGCTGCACGGGCGCGTCGCTCTCCAGCCGGATGAGGGTAAGGTCGTTCTGGAGGCTTGCGGGATCGAAGGCGGGGTGCCTCCTCGACGTCTCGATCCGCACGCTCTCCGACCGCCGCCCCAGGGTCGGGCCGAAGAAGACGCGCGTGAGCGCGCCGTGGCAATGTCCCGCCGTGATCACGGTGCGCCGCGAGATGACGGTCCCGCTGCAGTACGCCCGGTTCCGATTGCCCACGCCCACGACATAGGCGTGCGTCGTGTCCACAGCGCCTCCAACGATGCGCTGCCGGGACGTGAGCAATGGCTGCTCGCCGTCGCCCCCGGGAGGTGCGTCCGCGCAGCCGAGCCCACCGAGGCACAGGATCGCGATCGGGATGGCATTCTTCATACTGCAACCTTTCCGTCCAGAAATGGTGTCTAGAGCGGCGGATTGCGGAGGCGCCCGCGGTTCAGCGCCGCTCGGCCCCGCGGGCGCGCGGGGGGCATAACAAGCGCAGTGCCAGCGCCATGCTCGGCGAGCGCGCGAGTCGGCCGCGGGGCGCGCCGGGGAGTCCTGGAATGGCGCGCGAGCGGGGGGATCTCGTCGGGGCGATCGCCGCTGGAGGGACGGCGCGGACGTTCGCTCCGCTCCGGAGAGGGCATGGCGCCGCGATCGCGGCCCATGGCGCCGCGGTCGCGGCCCTCGCGCGCTCACCGATGCCACGACAGCGGAGGACCAGGGGCGGGGCAGCGGCCGTCGGCAAGCTCGCGCCCGTCGAGCCGCGACCGCCGCGCACCTTCGTCACGCGCCGGCTCGCCCAGGGGCGCCTCGCCGCCGCGCTCGCGATGCCGGCGCGTGACGAAGGCGGCGCGCCGGCGAGCGCCCACGCACACCCCAGGACGAGCTACGTTGCACCTTGACCGCGGCGGCGCCAGCGCTGGCCGCTCTCGCTCTCTCGAAAGGAGACCATGGAGACCGCCAGAGCAGAAGTCGCCCCTTCAGCGGGCATACGCGATCTATCGACGCTGCCAGGACCGCGGAGGCTGCCGCTGCTCGGCAACCTCCTCGAGATCCGGCCGACCCAGTTCCACCTCACGCTCGAGGGCTGGAACCGCAAGTATGGCGATCTCTACACCTTCTGGCTCGGCCGCACGCCGGTCGTCGTCATCGGCAGCGCCGAGCTCGTCCAGCGCATCCTGCGCGAGAGGCCGAAGGAGTTCCGCCGCTGGAGCCCGCTGCAGGAGCTCATCGACGAGATGGGCTTCGGCGGCGTCTTCTCGGCCGAGGGCGACCAGTGGACGCGGCAGCGGCGGCTCGTGATGAGCGCGTTCACCGCCGGGCAGCTGCGCGAGAGCCACGGCACGCTCTCCGCGATCACCCGCCGGCTCCGGGAGCGATGGCGCGCGTCGGCCGCGCGGGGGGCGCCCGTCGACGCGCGGCGAGACCTCGCCTGTTACACGGTGGATGTCACCACCGCGGTGGCGTTCGGCCTCGACATGAACCTCGTCGAGCGCGGCACCGACCCCCTGTCGCACCAGCTCGAGACGGTCTTCGCCGCGCTCAACCGCCGCATCTTCGCGCCATTTCCGTACTGGCGGCACGTCAAGCTGCCCGCCGATCGGGCCCTCGATCAGGCGCTCTCGGAGGTGCGCACGCGGATGCTGGACATCCTCCGGACGACGCGCGCGGAGCTCGACAGGGATCCGGCGCGGGCCGCGGCGCCTCGCTCGCTGCTCGAGGCATTGCTCGTGGCGCGCGACGCCGACGACCCGAAGGCCCGGCTATCGGAGCAGGAGGTGCTCGGCAACGTGCTCACGCTGCTGCTCGCCGGGGAGGACACGACGGCCGACACGATGGCCTGGATGCTCCACTTCATGGCCCTGCGCCCCGACGTCCAGGCGCGGATGCGGGCCGAGGTCGACGCCGAGCTCGGCGACGCGGATCTGCCCGAGAGCCCGGAGCACGCGCAGCGGCTGCGCTATCTCGGGGCGGTGGCGCAGGAGACGCTGCGGCTGAAGTCCGCGGCGCCGATCCTGTTCATGGAGGCCTGCGCGGACACGGTGGTCGGCTCGCTGCGGCTCGCGGCGGGGACGCGGATGATCCTGCTGACGCGGCAGATCGCCCTGAAGGAGGAGCACTTCCACGACGCGGCCTCGTTCATGCCCGAGCGCTGGCTGACCCCGCGGCCAGCGGGCGCCGGCAAGCACGACCCGCGCGCCGCCCTCGCCTTCGGCAGCGGCCCGCGGGTCTGCCCCGGGCGCGCGCTCTCGCTTGTCGAGAGCGCGATGGTGGGCGCCATGGTCGCGCGCGACTTCGATGTATCGCTTGTCGACCCGGCGCGGCCCGTGAAGGAGCTCCTCGGGTTCACGATGAAGCCGGAAGGGCTGTTCGTCCGCTTCACCCCCCGCCGCCGCTGACCTCCCATCGAGCCTCGTTCCGGGGCCATGCTGGGGTTGATCCCACCGAGAGAGACGCCTTGAGCCGATCGGGACACGACGTGCATACCTCCTTCCAATCCGCAAAAACGCGCTACCTCCTAGTCCTCGGTGTCGCCGTCGTTTCCTTTGCGCTCGGATGGTTTCTCAGGCCATCCGTCCGCGTCGCTGGCTTCCCGGAGATAGGGGAGCTGCAGCCGTTCACGAAACGGGGCTGCACGAAGGTGGGAGTACCGTTAACGGAGCTCGGGGCGTTCTCGGAGGCCTCGCTCCGCTACTCGCCCGGCGACAGCGCGCGGCTCCAGGTGGTGGCCTTCCGCCGCACAGGCCCGGACGCGGAGCTGCTGCAGCTCGACGCAGGCGAGTACGATGACGAATTCGACGCCAGCGGGGAGGTGTTCAAGCTCCGCTGGGATGCCGCCAAGGGCTGGCAGGTCGGCGACTGTCACACGGTCGTCAGGTACTGGCCTGGAAGGCCGTGAGCCGGGCGTCGTGCTCATTCCCCACAGCCGACCGGAAATCTCGTACGGCCGACAAGCATTTCCACACGACTTGCTCTGCCTTCCGGTAAGCGCTTGTTCTCGCACGCTGCATTACGTGCACAGCTCCACTCTCGCAGTCCAAATTGCGGCTCTCCGATTCGCCCCTTCGCATCGAACAAGGCTGGACATGCCGCGATGTTCGATTAGAGTCCCGCGCCAGTGCACAACCGCTCCGACCAGTTCACCAAGAGCTTGCTGCGGGACGGACTGAGCCTTGCCTCGGCGGCCGAGACCGAGGTCGAGGTGCTGGCGGCGACACAGAAGATCGATGTCTACAGCGTGCCTGATCCCGCGCGGGAGTCCGAACGCGCCGCCATGGGACTGCTCGGCGAGCTCTCGGCGGAGCCGAGCCTGTTCGAACCGTTCAACGGCACGCCGAGCCTTCGTCAGGTCCGGCACTGCCTGCGCAAGCAGCTCACGTGGCATCACGAGCTCGAGCGCCGCGTCCGCTCTGCAGCCCGCTCGGTCGCGCCGGACGAGGACACCGACACGCCGCCGCAGCCGGCGGTCGCCTTCCCTGCGCTGGTCGTCATCGGCCCGGGGCGTCCCGAGACGGTGCTCGACGCCTACCGGTGCGAGCCGGTGCAGGCTGGCGTCTACCAGGCCGTGCCGGGCCTGGCGATGCGCGTGGTGGTGCTCGCGGAGCTGCCCCGGACGCGCGCAACCCTGCTGCTGCGGCTGCTCGGCTCGGGCCGCCGTTTTCGCGAAGCGGTGGCGGATCTGGCGGCGTTGCCCCGCGATGCCTGGGAGAAGAGCGTCGCCGTGCCGCTGCTGTTACACTTCGGGTTCGACCAGCAGGAGCCGACGACCGACGAGGAGGACGATGTGAGCGCAGCGATCCAGGCTTGGTTCGAGGAATACAAGCAGCAGCTCCGCAACGAGGGGCGCGCCGAGGAGGCGGCGCGTGCCGTGCTGACCGCGCTCCGGGTTCGCGGCATCGCCGTGCCGGACATCCTGCGCAAGCGTATCCTGATCGAGAAGGATCCTGAGCTCCTGGAGCGGTGGCTTGAACGGGCCATCGTCGCTGCATCGATCGCCGATGTGCTCCCGGACCTGAGCTGAGCGATGCCAGCCAACGGCAGACTGCCGAGCTCGTAAGCGTCGCTCATCACCTCCCCGCGGCCTCCGCCGCCTCCCGAGCCACCCGGTGCCCCACGCCGTCATCACCTCCCCCAGCGCCGCCGCCCGCATCGATCGGGCCGTGGGCTGGCTGCGCCGCCGGCGCCCAGCGGAGCGCGTGCTCCTCGTCGGCGCCTCGGTCGAGGCCGTGAGCGAGCTCGCCCGCGCGTCGATCCGCGGCCGCCGCGCCACGTTCGGCTGGCACCGGCTGACCCTGGGGCGCCTCGCCGCCGCGCTCGCGATGCCGGCGCTCGCCGAGCGCGGCCTCGTCCCGGCCAGCCCGCTCGCCATCGAGGCGCTCTGCGCGCGCACCCTCGACGGGCTCGCGCAGGACGGGCAGCTCGGCCGCTTCGCCCGCGTCGCGGATCGACCCGGGCTGCCGCGCGCCGTCGCGCGGACGCTCGACGAGGCGCGGCTCTCCGGCGTCGCGCCGGACGCGCTCGCGCCGGCCGATCTCGACCGCATCGCCCACGCGTTCGACGCCGCCCTGGACGACGCTGGGCTCGCCGATCGCGCGATCGTCCTGCGCCTCGCGGCCGAGCGCGCCCGGGCCGCGGACGACGGCGATCCCCGCTCGCGCCACCCGCTGCTCGGGCTGCCGATGCTCCTTCTCGACCTGCCCGTGCGGTTCGCGCTGGAGCGCGAGCTCCTCGAGGCCGTCGCCTCGCGCTCGCCGGACGCGCTCGCCACCGTGCCGGCTGGCGACGCCGCGTCGCTGCGGCACCTGCATGCGGCGCTCCGATCGCCGCCGCGGCGGGTCTCGCTGACCGCGGTCTCGGCCGCGCACGACGGCGCCGGCGCGGGCAATGGCGTGGACGACGGCGCCGATGACGGCACTGGCGACGAGCCGCCGCCGGTCGCGCCCAGCACCTCGCTCGCGCGCCTGCAGGAGCACCTGTTCGACCCGCTGACCGACGAGGCCCCCGGGCTCGGCGACGAGGTCGAGATCCTCTCCGCGCCCGGCGAGAGCCGGGAGTGCGTGGAGCTCGCGCGCATCGCGCTGCGCGAGGCCGCCCGCGGCGTGCCGTTCGAGCGGATGGCGATCCTCCTGCGCGCGCCCGAGCAGTACCGCGCGCACCTCGTCGAGGCGCTGCGCCGGGCCGGGATCCCAGCGCACTTCGCGCAGGGCTCGGTGCAACCCGACCCGGCGGGCCGCGCGCTGCTCGCGCTGCTCGCGTGCGCCGCCGAGCACCTGTCGGCGTCGCGCTTCGCCGAGTACCTCTCGCTCGGGCAGGTCCCCGATGCGACGCCCGCAGGCGAGCCGCCGCCGGCCGCGCCCGAGGCCGATCGCTGGGTGCCGCCGGACGACGACCTCTTCCCCGAGCTCCTGCGCGGCGGCTTCGACGAGGCGCCTCCGGACGACGAGCTGGCGGGGGAAGATCTCGGGTTCGATCCGCCAGGGAAGAGCTTCAGTCCGTCCGCCCAGAACCCCAATCGGACAGCCCAGAGCCCCGACGCGCCCGTGCACGACGGCACCCTGCGCGCCCCGCGGCGCTGGGAGCGCATCCTCGTCGACGCGGCGGTGATCGGCGGGCTCGATCGGTGGGAGGCGCGGCTCTCGGGCTTCGAGCGGGAGCTCCGGCTTTCGCTCTCCCGCGCCCCCGAGGACCGCGACGCCGCGCGCATCGCGCGGACGCTCGCGGACCTCTCGGCCCTCCGCGCCTTCGCGCTGCCGCTGCTCGCGGCGCTGCCCGGCCCGGGCGAGCGCGCGACCTTCGGCGAGTGGCAGCGCCGCCTCTCGGCCCTCGCGACACGCGCGCTCCGGCGGCCCGAGCGCGTGCTCGCCGTGCTCGCCGAGCTCGCGCCGATGGCCCACGTCGGCCCGGTGGACCTCGGCGAGATCCGCCTCTGCCTCTCGCGCCGCCTCACCGACCTCGTGCTGCCACCGGCCGCCCGCCGCGACGGGCGCCTCTTCGTCTCGCCCATCGAGGGCGCCCGCGGGCGCTCGTTCGACGTGGTCTTCGTCCCCGGGCTCGCCGAGCGGATCTTCCCGCAGAAGGTCACCGAGGACCCGATCCTCCGCGACGCACTCCGCCGGACGATCGCCGGGGGCGACTCGGGCCTCGACACGAGCGACGACCGCGTGGCGCGCGAGCGCCTCGCGCTCCGGCTCGCGGTCGGCGCGGCCCGCCAGCGGCTCGTCGTGTCGTACCCGCGCGTGGACATGGATCAGTCCCGCCCTCGAGTGCCTTCGTTCTATGGCCTCGAGCTCCTGCGCGCGGCCGAGGGCAGGCTGCCCGGCTTCGGGGAGCTCGAGCGCCGCGCCGAGCAGGGCGGCGCCGCGCGCATCGGCTGGCCCGCGCCCGCGCGGCCCGAGGACGCCATCGACGCGGCCGAGCACGACCTCGCGCTCCTCGAGACGCTCTTCAGCCTGCCGGAGGCGCAGACGGTCGGCACCGCGCGCTACCTGCTCAACGCCAACCCCCACCTCGCGCGGGCGCTCCGGTTCCGCGCGCGGCGCTGGATCCCGGGCTGGACGAGCGCCGACGGGCTGTTCAAGCCGATCGCGGAGGCGCGCGAGGCGCTCGCGAAGCACGCGTTCGGGCGCAGGTCGTTCTCGCCGACCGCCCTCCAGCACTTCGCCGCGTGCCCTTACCGCTTCTTCCTCTACGCCGTGCACAAGCTCGCCCCGCGCCCCGCGCCCGAGGCGATCGAGGAGCTCGACCCGCTCCAGCGCGGCCGGCTCGTGCACGACGTGCTCTACGAGGTGCTGGTCGCCCTCCGCGACGCGGGCAAGCTGCCGCTCGGCCTGCCCTCGCTCGACGAGGCGCGGGCCGAGCTCGATCGGGCGCTCGACCGCGTCGCCGCGCGCTACGCGGACGAGCTCGCGCCGGCGATCCGGCGCGTCTGGGACGACGGCATCGCGTCGGTGCGGGCCGACCTCCGGGAGTGGCTGCGGCGCGCCGCGGAGGACCGCGACTGGGAGCCGATCCATTTCGAGCTGTCGTTCGGGCTGCCGCGCCGCCTCGCCACCCGCGATCCGGGGAGCTCGGACGCGCCCGTGGAGCTCGACTGCGGCGTCCGGCTCCGGGGCTCGATCGACCTTGTCGAGCGGAGCGTGTGGGGCGCGATGCGGGCGACCGACTACAAGACGGGCAAGGCGCGGGCGCCGCGCGACGCGGTCGTGAGCGGCGGCGGCACGCTCCAGCCGGTCCTCTACGCGCTCGCGCTGGAGAAGCTCATGCCCCCGGGCACGCAGGTCGAGTCCGGGCGGCTCTATTACTGCACCTCCGCCGGCGGGTTCACGGAGGTGCCGATCTACCTGGACGCGCGGGCGCGCGACGCGGCCGCCCAGGTGGCGGGGATCATCGGGGACGCGATCGACAAGGCGGCCCTCCTGCCGATGCCGGCGGAGGGGGCGTGCGCGCAGTGCGATTACCGGCCGGTGTGCGGGCCCTACGAGGAGCTCAGGACCGGGAAGATCAAGCGGCGCGACATCGAGCCGCGGCGGCGGCTGGAGCAGCTCCGGCGGCTCGCGTGAGCGCGGGTGTCGCACGGAAGCGTCGCCCCCAGACGGCGGCCCGCGATCGCCGCGGGCGTGGCTAGGGATGTATACACTCCATCATGCACAGCAAGATCGCTTTGCCCTGCGCCCTGCTCGCGCTCGCGGCGACGGGCACCGGTTGCAATCTCATTTTCGGCATCGAGCCTGGCACGGAGGGGCCTTCCGCCGCTTCCTCGACGACGACGAGCAGCGGACCTGGTGACGGAGGCTCTGCCCAGACGACGTCGGGCGGCGACGGCGGTGACGGCGGCGATGGAACCGGCGGCGACGGTGGCGATGGCGCTGGCGGCAGCGCCGGGGGCACGCCCTCGTGCCCCCCGTCGAACTGCGCCGTGGGGGAGTGCCCGGTGACGCAGATGCAAGGGGAGCTCGGGTCCAACGTGAAAGGCATGGTGGTCACCCGGGATCTCGTGCTCATGGCCAACAACCAGGCCATCGTCGCCATCCCGAAGGACGGCGGGGCCGCGCGCACGCTCCCGGGCACCCTCGGGTTCGGGGATACCGCCTGGGTCACCTACTCGGGCGGGCAGCTCTCGTGGACCAACTGGAGCAACGGAGACGTGCTGGGGATCTCCATCGAGCCGCCGAGCTCCAGCCCGATCCAGATCGCGCAGGTCCCCCTGCAGGAGAACGGCGATCCGGCGGTCACGTCCTTCGGCCGGATCGCCTCCTTCGGCGACAGCGTCTACTGGGCGACGCAGACGCCCGCAGCCGTCTGGCGGGCCAAGGCCGACGGCAGCCAGGCCGTCGCCGAGCTGGTCGCCCCCGACGACCATCCGATCGGCGTCGCCGTCGACGCGACGCACGTCTACTGGTCCAACTACTGGTCGCGCCAGATCCTGCGCAAGACGAGGGATCCGCTCGGCGAGACCGCCGAGGTCTTCGCGGAGACGAACGGCAACCCGACCACGCTCGTCCTCGCCAACGGCGTCGTGCACTGGGTGACCGACACCAACGGCGCGGTCCAGTCCAAGGCGACGAGCGCGGCGCCGAGCGCCCCGCCCTTCACCACCACGGTCGACGCTCAGGCCGTCGCCAAGTCGCTCGCGGTGGACGACGAGTTCGTCTACTGGACCGTTTACATGAACAGCGAGGGGAAAGGCGAGGTGCGGAGGGCGCACCTCGGCATGGGGGACATGATCACCCTCACGACCGGGCAGCCGTACTTCTTCGAGATCGCCGTCGACTGCGGGTCCATCTACTGGAACGTCAACAACGTGGAAGACGAAGAGGAAGGCGTGGTGTTCCAGATGCCGAAGCCCTCGAACTGAGCACCTCGTCCCCCGACTCCGTCGCTGGCAGCGCGCTCCCGGGCAGCTCGGCGGGCGCGACGACTACCCGGCGCCCTCCGCCTCTTCCCTCCTGGGCCACGTGAACCGGAACGTCGCGCCGCTCTTGCCGTCCGACTCGACCCACGCCCGCCCGCCGCGGCTCTCCACGATCTTTCGCACGATGGCGAGGCCGATCCCCGTGCTCTCCACCTTGTCCCTCGCCTGCAGCGTCTGGAACATCACCCACACCTTCTCCTGGAACGCAGGCGCGATCCCAGGCCCGTTGTCGGACACGGAGACCTCGACCCTGTCGCCCTGCTCCCGGGCGGACACGGAGACCGCCGCGTCCTCGCGGCCCGCGTGCTTGAGGCCGTTCGTGATGAGGTTCATGAGCACCTGTTGCAAGGGCACCCTGTACGTCCGCAGGGTCGTCGGCGGCACGTCGAGCGTCACCCGCGCGGGCGGCCTCGGGGCGATGAGCTCGACGACCTCCCGCGCCAGCCTGTCGAGGTCGACGCTCTCCGGCTTCTGGCGGAACCTCGTGGCGCGGGAGTAGGCCAGGATCCCCTCGATCAAGGCCTCCATGCGCCGCACGCGCCCGCGCAGGAGCTCCATCTGATGGCGCGTGTCCGCGGTGAGCTTGTCCGAGAGGTCCTCCTCGATCCACTGGGCGAGGCTCGCGATGCCCCGGAGGGGCGCCTTCAGATCGTGGCTCGTCACGTACGCGAACTGGTCGAGCTCGGCGTTGGTCCGCTCCAGAGCGCGGATGAGCGATTGCGCCTCCTGGAACCGCCTCGCGTTGTCGATCAGCAGGGCGACGCGGTTGGCGAGCTCCTCGGCGAGCGCGACGTCGGCCTCGCTGAAGCGGCGGCCCGACTCCGCGTGGACCAGCGTCAGCGCGCCGATGGTCCGGTCGCGCCCCCGGAGCGGGACGACGACATACGATCTCAGCCCGAGCGACCGGATCAGGCGCAGGTGCTCGGGGCTCAGCGCGGCAGACTCGATGGCGGCGTCCGGGATGTCGGCCATCCACTCGGAGCGACCGGCGCGGATCACCGCGGGCACGCCCGCCGGGGCGTCGGGCCGGGGCGGGGCCATCGCCCGGAGGCGCTCGGCGAGCTCGATCTTCGCGGGATCGCCGTGGTGGACGGCCACGCGCTCGATGGAATCGCCGTTCAGCATGTCGACAGCGCACCAGTCGGCCAGGGTGGGGACCGCCAGGTGGGTCAGGTGCGTGAGCCGCGACGCGACGTCGAGCGAGCCGGAGAGCGCGGCGCCCGCCTCGCTCAGGAGGCGGAGCGTCGCCTGCTGCCGCTCGAGCTCCGCCGCGAGCATCTCCGCGCGCGCCCGGGCCTCGCGCTCCCGCTCGAGGAGGCGCGCCCTGTCCAGCGCCGACGCGCACTGCGCCGCCACGCTGAGCAGGAACTCGCGCTCTTCTGGGCTCCACGCCCGATCGTTCGCGAACGAGAACGCGAGGCCGCCGAGCAGCGCCGCGTGGGCGACGATCGGCAGGACGGCGAGCGCCTTCACGTCGTCGCGGACAGGCCGCAGGGCCGCGAGCTCGGGGTACGCGGCGTGCAGGCTTTGCCTCGTGTCCACCCAGATGGGGCGGCGCTCCCGGAGCGCGTCCGAGAGCGGCAGTCGGGCGTCGAGGGGCACCCTCGCGTAGGGGCTCGTACGCTGCTCCTCGAGCCCCGAGTGGCCGACGAGCGCCGCGACGCCGGCCGCCTCGTCCGCCGTGTACATCATCGTCGTCGAGGCGCCGAGCACCCGGTGGATGTCGCTCACGACGGCGGCGGAGACCTGCTCGACCGTCACGGCGCCGCTCAGCGCGGTGCTGACCGCGAGCAGCGCCTGGGTGAGCCGGGCGCGGCGATCGAGCTCCTCGACCCGCCTCGTAAGCTGCGCGGCGAGCTCGCCGCGCTCGGCCTCGACCTGCTTGAGGCGCGAGATGTCGGCGAACACCGAGATGCCGCCCTCGAGCTCGCCGCCAGGCCCGATGATGGGCGCGGCGCTCCCGAGGACCATGCCATACGTCCCGTCGAAGCGCTGAATCCGGGTCTCCTCGCTCTCGATGACCTGCCGTTCGGACATCGCGCGGGCCATGGCCCAGTCCTTCGCCTCGTACGGGCGGCCGTCCTCGTGGAAGGCGCGATACAGCGTCCAGTCGTTGATCGATTCGGTCGAGGCGCTGCCGGCCCAGATGCGCTCCGCCGCCCGGTTGTGCAGGACGAGCTTCCCGGAGGCGTCGCAGAGGATGACCCCGTGCGGACTGTGCTCGAGCACGGCGTCGAGCCACCCGCGATCCCGGGACCCCACGGCGCGGAGCCGCTCGAGCTCACGCTTCAGGGCCTCGATGTCCGTCGTATCGACGCGGGCTGCGGGCCCGGGAGACGGGCCGTTGTGCGCGGAGGTTCTCATAGGATGACGGCGACCGGCGCCTCGGCAGAGGGCCGAGGCGGCGCTCGGTCGGACGTCGCCGGAGCTTACGCGCATCGATGGCGCGGCGGAAGGCGGCGCGACCCGGCCGAGCGGGTTCCTCAGCGCGCGGCGCGCAGGCGCGGGCGGACGGCGCCGGCGCGCCCTCGCGGGCGAGTGCCCGAGCGGGTCCTTGGGATCACGGTCGATCGTCGGGCCGGCCGCTGCGCGCCGGCTGGGTCTGGGTCAACGCCGAGCGGGACTGCGACTCTCGACGCGATCGCGCAGGGGGCGCAGGGGCGCTCGGGGAAATGACGATGCTGGCTTAGGGCTCCACCTCGCTCACCATCCTCGCTTCCCGAACCCAGATGTTCGGGGCCGATAACCGGCAGGTGAGCGCGACAGCGCGCCGGTGTCGGCCAAGGAGCAAGCAATGATGGGCAATCGTTCAGGTCGCCTCATGGCGATCATGTTCGCTGGGAGCTTTGTCCTCGCGGGGGCCGGCGGCTGCATCGGCAGCGACGATGACGCCGAGGCGAATCGCGATGGAAGGGATGGGCAAGAGCGGACCGGCACGGGCCCCGACGGCAGGAGCCACGGACAGACGGGCCGAGACGGCGCGCGAGGCGCCGGGAGGGGCGGTGGAGCGCAGGCCGGCGGCAGGCAGGGAGGCCGCGAGCAGCCCGGTCATCAAGGCGGCCGACAGGGCGGCGGACAGCGCGCGGGCGACAGGCAGATGTGCGGCGAGCAGGCCGGCCATCAAGGCGGCAGGCAAGGGGGCCGCGGACAGATCGGCAGTCAGGGCGACAGGCAGGGAGGCCGCGGAGAGCGCAGCGCGACGCAGCAGCCGTCGGACGCGGAGCTCACGATGCTGATCTCGTTCATCCACCAGAAGGAGGTGGATCTGTCGCAGATCGCCTTGGACAAGGCCGAGTCCCCGGATGTGAAGCGCTACGCCGAGCAGATCGTCGAGGAGCACTCCCAGTCCGAGCAGCTCGGCGCGGGCTCGAGGGGTTCAAGCATCAAGATGGAGTCGTGCTCGCGCTGCCGGGAGCTCGACGAGAGCTCGACCGAGGTGAGCGGAGCGCTGGAAGAGGAGGAAGGCGCCGAGTTCGACACGGCCTTCATCTGGGCTCAGATCTCCTTCCATCGCCGCGCCCTCGAGCTCCTCGACGTGCCGGGCGTCGCGAACGCGGAGAACGCCAGGATACGAACCAGCGTGAAGGCGATGCGAGCGGACGTCGAGCAGCACCTGACCGAGGCCGAGCAGCTGTTCTGCTTGCTGCTCCACGAGCAGCAGGCAGGCGGCCAGCAGCAACGCGGCCAGCAGGAAGGCACGCAGCCAGGCCAGCAGCAACGCGGCCAGTTCGGCTGGGCGCAAACCGGCCAGCAGCAGGGCATCCAGGTCGGACAGCCGCAGGGCATCCAGGTCGGCCAGCAGCAACGCGGCCAGGCCAGCCAGCAGCAACGCGGACAGGCCAGCCAGATGCAGCCCGGCCAGCGGCAGGGCGCCCAGCTCGGCCAGCAGCAACGCGGACAGCAGCAACGCGGACAGGCCAGCCAGATGCAGCCCGGCCAGCGGCAGGGCGCCCAGCTCGGCCAGCAGCAACGCGGCCAGGTCAGCCAGATGCAGCCCGGCCAGCGGCAAGGCGCCCAGCTCGGCCAACAGCAAGGCGACCAGTTCGGCCGACAGCAACCCGGCCAGCAGCAAGGCCCCCAGGCCTACGCGCAGCGGCAAGGGGAATCGCAGAAGTCCCAGTAACAGGGCTTCATGTCCGGCAGGGCGGCGGCGCCTGCTCGCGGCCTTCGCGAGCGCCGAGCTCCCCGAGCGCGACCCCGCCTACCCGATCTAGGAACGGCGTCCATGATCTCGTGACCGCGATCGCGGGCGAGTAGGCGCCTGCGCGCCGTCGCTCAGGCGAGCCGCGCGCGTCATGAGTCGATCCACGTCCACGGGAAGTCGACCTCCACCAGCGTGTCGGCGCCGTCGAGCACGTCGACGCTCTCGACGCGCACGATGTCGCTCATCGCGTCTCCGTCGAAATCCACGAGCCAGACATCGACGTCATAGTACCCCTCGGAGAGGCCGTCGATGGTGAGGCCGAGATCATCGCAGTCCCCCACCGCGTCGAGGACGAGGAAGCCATCCTCGTCCTCGACGCTGACCGCGAC
The DNA here is from genome assembly GCF_051524395.1 of Sorangium sp. So ce117. NCBI lineage: Bacteria > Pseudomonadati > Myxococcota > Polyangiales > Polyangiaceae > Sorangium > Sorangium sp. So ce117. Next base: position 277,407 of record NZ_CP150309.1, on the reverse strand, counting down.
CCCGCTCACGTCGTGATCGAAGCACGCCCACGGGTCGTCGCTGCCGTCGATGGTCAGGGCGACGGTGAGCGAGCCGCGCGTGAGGTGATCGTGGTCATCGTCATGATCGACGACGATGCACCCCGTGAGCGAGGCAGTGGCGAGGACGCAGCCAGCGAGACCGGTGAGCACCTTCGAAAGTTTCATGGGGATCGTCTTCCTTTATCCAAGTCTGGCGCTGTCGCGCCGATGCGCGGCACGGCAGCAAGCGCTATACCAGCGAGCGGCGCCCTGCGGTGCCACGCGGCGGCGCTCCGCCTTCGCCGGGTGGCACCGCAGTTGCTCCTGTGAACCCCCATGGAGATGAACGTGCCAGTCCTCGATGTTTCCTCCCCCAGAGCTGCGGCGCGCACTCGGCAGCGCAGCAGCAGGCTCGCCGTGCTGGCCGCGCTCGTTGCGCTCGCGCTCCTCGGCGCGACCGGGTGCGCGGCAGAAGTCCACACCAGGGCCGCTGCGCCGGCGCATGCGACCGTCACGTACCAGGAGTTCGCGGTGTACGAGGAGCCGGTCGTTCACATCGCAGCGGCGCCGGTCCACGTCGAGACCTACCCGCGCGTGTACTACCGCGGGACCTACGTCTACTATGTGGACGGCCGCTGGTACTACCCGTCGCACCACGGCTGGGTCTACTACCGGGACGAGCCGCGCGCCCTGGTCCGCTACCGCGTCGGCTTCGAGCGACACGGCCACCATCACCATCACCATCACCACGTGCACCGCACAACCACGGTCAGGCCGGCAGCGACGGTCCGGGCGGGGGCCTCGGTCCGGGCGGGGGCCTCGGTCAGGCCGGCAACCTCGGTCAGGCCGGCAACCTCGGTGAGGGCGGGGGCGACGGTGAAGGCGGGGGCCTCGGTCAGGCCGGTGACTCCGGCGAAGCCGAAGCCGGCGAAGAAGCATCGCGTGGAGCGTCGACGGCACCACGTAGAGGAGAGGCGCCCCGAGCGCTGACTGCCGCCTCGGCGTTGGCACAGACGTTGCGCTTACACCAGCGACGAGGCGGCGGCGGGAGTCGCGGTATGACCGCGCTCCCTTCGAGGCCGCCTCGGCCCGCGCACGGGCCCCGCCTCCCCCGATCCCCTCGCCCGCCCTTCCGCTACCCGCCCTTCGCGGCGTCGGCGAAGGCCTTCCAGGTCGCCTCGGCCGCGCCCACGCAGGCGCGCGTCCCGTCGCGCACGATGGGCGTGCGGAGCAGGAGCGGATCGTCGACGAGGAGCTCCGCGAGCCGCGCATCGCTCGGGCCGAGGTGCTGGAGGCCACGCTCCCTCACCCGCGCGCTCTCCGCGTCGTAAAGCGCGCGCACGCCGCCCACCGCGCGCGCTACGCTCGCGAGCTCCCCCTTGGAGAGGCCCTTCTCGCGCAGATCGACGAGCTGCACCTTGATGCCCCGGTCGGCGAAGAACCGCTGCGCCGCCCGCGTCGCCTTGCACTTGGCCGTGCCGAAGATCTGGATCATGCGCGTCGCTCCTCGGTGGAATGGCTACTGCGCGCTCCGGAGGGCAGCGCGGGCGTGGAGCATAGCAACCGCTGCCCGGACGGCGCAGGGCCAGCGGCGCGCGGGACGCTCCGCGTCGTGCCCGAAGCGAAGCGCATCGCCCCGAAGCGCGGCTCAGCAGCAGCGCCACCGCGCGCAAGGGTCGCTTCTTCCGACCTACGTTGCCGTCCGCTGCCGTCTCGGATCGATGCGCCCCGTCGCGGCCGCTCCACCAGACAGATGGCGACCTCGCTCCGCCCCCTCCGAGGCCGCCCGCTCCGGTCTCGGCCGGCCCCGCTCCTCCGCCGGACGGTCCCGGCAACTCGCGACCTCGCCGTGCCCCCTCCGAGGCCGCCCGTGTCGGTTCGAGAGCGCCCCCTCTCGAGGCCCTCCGCCAGCGCCCTCACGTCGCGCCCTCCAACGCCCGCTTCTCCGCCCCGCAGCGCGTTCGATCGGGACGCGTCCGCTCGCCCGGCGACGTACACTCGTCCGGCAACGCACACGCGCGCGCCGCCATCCCAGGACAACGAGAACGCGCCGCGCCGAGCGGGGCAACAACACCGAAAAACGCCGTGGAAATGCGCCATGTCGGCGGTCGATTCGTTTTCCTATTTACGTCCTCAGCGGTTAGGATATCGAGGCGCATTGATGATCGTGCCCCCTCACACCCTTCGCGGTCGGGTACGACGCAGCGGCAACACTGGAGCGCATTGAATGAGGTTCCGTCCCTCGCTCTCGACGAGCGAGTCCGAATCGAGTCATCCCGTTTCCATCGCTTCCGCGGGCGGACGCGCGGGCGAGCGCGCGCCAGCTCGGCGCGCGAAGGCCGCCGGCGCGCAAGCCACGCTCGGCGCGACCGAGCTCTACTTCAGGGCGCTCGCCGGCAGCCAGCCGCTGACGCGCGAGGGCGAGGTCGCGATCGGCCGTCGTATCGAGGCGGGCGCGCTCGCCTGCTTCGAGGCGTGGGTCCGATCGCCCGTCGCGCTGCGCGAGCTCGCCTCGACGGCGGAGGACGTCCAGGTCGGGGCGCTGAGCCTCCGGGATCTGCTGTGCGAGGCCGACGCGGGTGACCCCGAGGCGGACGCCTCCGCAAAGCGGCTCGATGCGCTGCTCGATCTCGCCCGCTCGCTCCTCGGCCGGCAGATCACCGAGGACGGCGTCGAGACCGCCCTCGCGGGCCTCGCCGCGGGCCTCGCCGAGCTGCGCCTCGATCCGACCTTCGAGGAGCGCATCGAGCGGAGCCTTCGCGCAGCAGCGGCCGAGGCGGACAAGGCGGACAAGGCGGAGCGCGCCTCGATCGAGGCCACGATCGCGGCGATCGCCCGGGGGCGCCGCGCCGTCGCGCAGGCGAAGTCCGAGCTCGTCCAGGCGAACCTCCGGCTCGCGGTCGCCATCGCGCGGGAGCACCAGCGCTTCGGTGTCCCGCTGCTCGACCTCGTGCAAGAGGGGAACCTCGGCCTGATCCGCGCCGCCGACAAGTTCGAGTACCGCCGCGGCCACCGCTTCGGCACCTACGCCGCGTGGTGGATCAAGCAGGCGATCAAGAGGACGATCCTCAACCAGGGAAAGCCCGTTCGGATGCCGGTCCACCTCACCGCGATCCGGAGCCAGGTGGTGCGCGCCCGGCGAGATCTGGTGCAGGAGCGGGGGCGCGAGCCTTCCGTCGAGGAGATCGCGGAGCGCAGCGGCCTCACCGTGGAGAAGGTGCGGGTGATCAGCGAGCTCGCGCTCGAGCCGCTCAGCCTCGACGCCCCCGTCGGCGAGGAGGGGGATACCCGGTACGGCGATCTGCTGGCCAACGACGAGCCCACGCCCGCGGACATGCTGGCCCGGCGCCGGCTGATCGAGCAGACGCGGGAGCTGCTCGACTCGCTGCAGCCGCGTGAGCGCGAGCTCCTGCGGCGCCGCTTCGGCCTCGACGGCAACGAGGACGAGACGCTCGAGGAGATCGGGCAGTCGTTCTCGCTGACGCGGGAGCGCATCCGTCAGATCGAGGCGAAGCTGCTCGAGAAGCTCCGGACGCGCTCGCGGCAGCGAGAGCTCGGCTCCTATCTCGAGGGGTGAGGGCGCGGGAAGCGCCAGCGCGCTTCAGAAGCTGCACCCCACCGCCCCGCCCAGCCGGTGAGACGAGCCGGCCGCGTTCTCGTATGCGACCTCGACATGGTTGGGGACGATGGCGTCGACGAGCAGGCACTCGTCCTTGCCGTCGGACAGCCGTCCGTCCCGGCTCCCGAAGATCATGCGCCACGTCACGGGCAGGCCGAGGCCGAGGGCGGCGCGCGCGCCGAGCGCGCCGCCGGCCTCGGGGAGCCTGTCGCTCAGCATCCCGGCGAAGAGGTAGACCGGCGCGACGGCCAGATAGACGTAGCTGACCTTGGCCGTCACTGCCCCAGCAGAACACCCCGCCCTGCTCGTCGAGCGCGCAGGTGTGCTCTCGCCTGACAGCGAGGGCGACCGCGCGCACGTCGAGCGCCGCTAGCACCGGCGAGGAGACCAGGTTGGTCTCCTCGGAGCCGAGCTGGCCGCTCTGGTTGGAGCCCCAGCGCACGACGCGGCCGTCGTCGAGCAGCGCGCAGCCGTGCCGCCCGCCGGCGATGACGGCCTTCGCACCGGCGACGCCCTCGACGAGGGTGACGCCGACGACCTCGTCAGCGCTGTCGACGATGGGCCCGCCGCCGCTCTGGCCGTTGAGGTTCCAACCCCAGCACGCCACCTGTCCCGTGCCGAGCACAACGCAGCTGTGGCGCCCGCCCCCGCCCGCCGCAACGTCGGTCGTGCCGCCCCCGCCGCAACGTCGGTCGCGCCGCGCACGCCCAACGCCCGCCGCAACGTCGGTCGCGCCGCGCACGCCCTCCTTGCGGGCAGCTCCGACGGCACCATCTCCCCAGCACCACACGTCGCCTGGCGCGTCGCAGCGGGAACCCACCCGGGTTGATGACGAGGAGGACGAGCGCGGGCTCGCTCCTCACGGTGGCCTCGGGATCGAAGCCGAGCTGGTGGCTCCGGTTGTCGCCCAGCAGACCACGGTGTCGGCACCGCGCACGGCGCACGTGAACTCGAGCGACGGGTCGTCCGCTCCACGAGCCAGCCGGCCGCGAGCTCAACCACGCCCTCTAGGCCCGGCAAATCGCGCGGTGGCACCGGGCAACGCCCACCAGCCACGACGTCAGCGCCCCCGGAAATGTCGGCGCAGCCCGCCGGCACGATGCCGAGGAAGCCGCCCACTTCATCCCCCAGACCTGCCCCTCCCCTCGTCGAAGAGCGTGCACGTGTGCCGCGGACCAGCGGCGAGACGCACGGGGTCCGCGGCGAGCGAGACCTACCTCGGGGAGGTACTCAGCGAGCTGATGGAAACGTCGCCAAGCTGGTCCGCGTCGTTGTGCCCCAGCACGCGGTATTACCGTTCCTGAGAATCGCGCAGGTATGGCAGGCACCAGCGACGACCTGCGCCGCGGCTTCGAGCGCCTTCACGCGCACGGGGATGAAGTGGTAGTCCTCCGAGCAGCCACCGGCGAGGGGCGCCCTGATGAGCAGCGAGGGGGCCGCCCACCGTCGGGAGATGAAACCTCTTCGTCCGATCATCATTCGCCTCGTGCGCGTACCTGCATAACCCACCCTACCCAACACACCCTACCCAGGTTGCGCCGCGCCCGGCGCCGCGCCCGAAAACGACCGACCTACCTTGGGATGCGGCCAGGTTGCGTTGCAACCGTGGCGCGGCGGCACCCCACCCCCGAATGACTATCCCATGGGTCCATCTTTGGAGAGGAATCATTCGGCTCGGCCACCCATCGCGTACAGCGCTCTGTCCTGACGCCGCTTCCTCCGCGTTTGGCACCGCCTGCAGACGTACGAAGGCACGGGTACACCGCCGCACGAGATTCGGCCGTCCACACCGCAGGTCCCCGACGGACGCGCCCCACGACAAGGCGCTGATACCTCGCCCGTCCCGCCCGCCCTGCCTGCCACGGCGCCGCTAGGGCTCTACACCGTGAGCACGACGTCGGCCACGCTGGCGCCGTGAAACGTGCGCATCCACCACGTCCCCGCGGGGAATACAGCGCTGCGTACGCCGGCACGCCATCGCTCCAGTGCCGCACGGTACGACGCTCGAAACGCGCGCACAGCGGCACCAGCGATTCGCCACGCATCTCCCTGCTCACGACCCACCGCGAACGTCGGATTGCCGTCGCGCAGCGGCTCGAAGCTCGTCACGCGCTCGTAAGGGGACACCTTGCAGGCTCTCTCGGCGCCCAAGAAGCGAAGTCCTCGCCGCTGCACCTCCGCGCGGGCCCGCGCTTCGTGTCGCTCGAGCTCGGCAGAGACGTCCTGGCGAAAGCCCTCCGCGCTGTCCTGCTCGATGGCCGGCGGCAGCGCGAGCGAGACCGTCGCTTCCTCGGGCCACTGGGGGTTTTCGGGGTCGAGATACACCGAAGGCCGTGCCGCGCGCAGCACGCCGCGACCGAGATCGTCCACATCCACCTTGGCGCCCGGCCACTCGCGAGCATGCTGCACCAGGCCAGCGGCGACAGGATTCGCCATGACATAAGCAATTTTCTCCACCACCGCTGCGCGCGTCAGCAGCCGCACCACGCTCGTGGCCTCGTGGTCCCACACCGGGCCTTCCCACCCGCGGAGCACCTTCGTGCCGAGCGCGACGATGCGATGGAAGAATTGCAAGAACCGCGGCAGCACGCCCCTCGAGTCGGTCACGACCAGGTGCAGATGCGTTGACATGGCGCAGAGCGCATGGACCTCGATGCCGTAACGGCGGGTCGACATCGCGAGGACGTAGACCAGGAGCTCGGTGATTGCCGCATCCGGGCGGAAGAGCAGGTGCCGGCGCAGGACGCGACGGGTGATGAGGTAGGTGGCTCCGGCAGCGATCTCGCGGGGCTGGCTCATGACAGGCGCAATAAAACAAGCGCCGTGCCAGGGATTTTCATCAATCATTTCGCGGCTCGACCAAGCTTCGTGGGTGGCGGCCGCCTGGCGGTCCGCCACCCGAGCGGGAGCCGTTGCGACTACTAGCCCAACCTGGGTTGCGGTTAGTCCGGCTGCAACCTGGTCGGGGCCACCACCGCCGCCAACCGGTATCGGATCCGCTGCACCTAGTCGGTCCACAGGAGCCGGGCCGCCAACCTGGGTCGGGTCCGGGTCCGCCCAACGTTCACACTGTAATTCACGTTTTCTCTTGCGCATCTATGTCGCCCAGCCGTAGGGCATCGAAGCCGTAGGGCATCGACGGGTCGCGAAGACCTTCTGAGTGGGGCAGGATGAAAGCCACCTGAAACCTCGCCGCGCAAAGGCCGGGGGTCTTCCTGCATCGCGTGAATCATGGGTTGCGTCTCCGCCCCCCCGCGTGGAAGCGCCGCTCTCGGTTCGATGGTTCACCGGAATTCCCCTGTCCCGGTGTGATTGGCCGTCACAAAGCCCGAGCCCACGCGCCTGTGCGGCGCAACCGAGGTATGCCACCTCCGCGCGCCGGGGTGCGCGCGACGGCGTTCGACCCCTACAGCGACGATGAGAGGTTGCCGTCAGTATGCAAATCGCCCACGCACTTCGAGAGGTGCGAGGGCGCTTGGCCTTCGCCACGAGAAAGCGACGCTGCCCAGTAGCCGCCTCCCAGCGCGCTGGCCGCTGCGCGTTTCCTCCCCGGCGTCCTCAGCCAGCGCGGGCGCGGCAGAGCCGCCGCCGGCCTGCACCGGCCCAGGCCATGGACGGCCGCGTGAACCAGGTTGCGGCGCGAAGGCTCGTGAACCAGGTTGCGGCGCGGCGGCGCGGCGCGGCGGCGCGAAGGCTCGTGAACCAGGTTGCGGCGCGAAGGCTCGTGATAGTCTCGCCTCGCGCCCACCAGGATCCGGGTGGAAGGCGCGAGGGGCGGATTGAACAGCGACGACAGAGGGCGCGGAGCCGAACGGGGTGGACCGTCCAGGGAGCGACACCGCGGGGATCCGCCGGCGTCGGGCGACACGCTCGCCCGCGCCGTGGCCGACGCGTCGATGGCCCCCTCGCGCGTCGGCGATGACAGTCCGCAGCAAGCGCTCGTGGCGGCGGCGGCGCGCCTCCTCCACGTCGACATCGCCTGCCTCTACGATGTCGCGCAGGCGCCGCACACGCTCGGGCTCGTCGCCTCCGCGGGCGGCAGCGCGGGCTCGCTGGACGCCCTCCGGCGCCTGCCGCTCGACGCCCCGAGCCTCGCCGGCGCCGCCGCCCGCTTGAACGTCGCGCAGGTCGCGCCCGAGGACGAGAGCGCCGACGCGCTCCTGGACGCCGGCCATCTGCGCCGACGCTGCGGCTGCACCCGCGCGTTCGCGATCCCCATCGCCTTCGCCGGCACCCTGCGCGCGGTGCTGCTCTGCGCCACCGCGCAGCCCGCCCTCCCGCAGGCCGAGCTGGTCGAGATCGCGGGCGCCCTGTCGAGCCTCTTCGGGATGGCGCTCGCCGCCCCCGAGCTGCACGCTCAGCGCGCACGGATCGAGGAGCTCGAGCGGGAGAACCACGAGCTCGAGCGCGCGCGCGAGCAGCTCCACGCGACGCTCGCGGAAGCCAGGCAGACGGAGGCCGCGCTCCGGCTGAGCGAGGACAGCCTCGCCCGCGCGCAGAGGTTGGCGAAGCTGGGCAACTGGGACTGGCACATTCCGAGCAATAAGCTGCTCTGGTCCGACGAGTGTTATCGGATGCTGGGCGTGTCCCGCGACGCCGGCGCGCTCACGTACGAGCGGTTCCTCGCCTGCATCCACCCGGAGGACCGCGAGGGTGTGATACGCTCCGTCGACCTCGCGCTCCAGGGCACCCTGCCCTATTGCGTCGATTACCGGATCGTCCGCCCGAACGGCGAAGAGCGCTTCCTCCACACCGAGGCGGACGTGATCCGCGCCGAGGACGGCTCTCCGCTGCGGATGATCGGCACGGCCCTCGACGTCACCGAGCAGCGGCGCGCCGATCGCGCCTTGCGGCTCAGCGAGGAGCGCCTGCGGCTGATCGCGGAGCACGCGAGCGACGTCATCTTCCATATACGGCTCGGCCCGGAGGGGGGCTACGAGTACATCAACCCCGCCGTCCTCGAGCACACCGGCTATCCGCCCGCGGCCTGGTACGAGAACCCTGAGCTGTTCGTCACCCTGATCCATCCCGAGGACGTCGGGCGCTATCATGCGTTCGTCGAGCACATGGCCGCTGCCGGCGGCCGGCTCACCTTCCGGATCATCGACAGGAGCGGCCGGACCCGCTGGGTCTCGACCCACATGACGATCCAGCACGACGAGCACGGAAACCCGATCGCCGGGATCGGCATCTCGCGCGACGTCACCACGGAGAAGCTCGCCGACGAGGAGCGCGACCAGCTCCTCGGACAGCTCGCGGCCGAGCGGCGCTGGCTCCACGCGGTCATCGAGCGCTCGCCTGTCGGCATCCTCCTCCTCGACGGTTCCGGCGCTCAGATCGCCCGGAATCGCCGCGCCCAGGAGCTCGCCGGGACAGACTCGCCGCCCGGGCTCCCGGGCGCATGGTGCCTGTGCCTCCCCGACGGGGAGCCCCTTATGGACGAGGAGCAGCCGTCGGCGGGCGCGCTGCGAGGCGAGGTCACGAGCTCGAGGGAGCTGTCGCTCCGGCGCGCCGACGGCAGCATGCTGGCGGTGCTCGCGAGCGCCGGCCCCATCGTCGACGGGAACGGCAAGCTGCTCGGCGCGGTCGTCGTCTTCGACGACATCACCCGGCTCAAGGAGCTCGAGCGGCTCAAGGAAGAGTGGACGTCGGTCGTCGCGCACGACCTGAAGCAGCCCGTGACGACGATCATCGGCTACGCGACCCAGCTCGAACGGAAGCCCCAGATCACGACCGCGGTGAAGACGAGGGCGGGACACATCCTGGCGAGCGCCAAGCGGCTCGGGCGGATGGTCTCCGATCTCACGGACATCTCCCGGATCGAGTCGCGTCGCCTCGCCATCGAACGCGCCCCCATCGACCCGCGCGCGCTCGTGGAGGCGGTCGTCGAGCGGATGGAGAGCGAGACCGAGGGGCGCGCCGTCGACGTCGAGAGCCGCGGGGAGATCCCGATCGTGCACGCGGACGCCGGGCGCGTCGAGCAGGTGCTCAGCAATCTCATCTCCAACGCCGTCAAATACGGTGATCCAGAGACGCCGATACAGGTGGCGCTGGAGCGGCGCGACGACGCGGTGCAGATCTCCATCCGCAACAGCGGCCGCGGGATCCCGGCCCAGGACCTCCCGCTCCTGTTCGAACGCTTCTTCCGGGGAAAGGCGAAGCAGGAGCGCGTGGTCGGCCTCGGCCTCGGCCTGTACATCGCGAAGGGGCTGGTCGAGGCCCACGACGGCAAGATCTGGGTCGAGAGCCCCGAGGGGGGCCACACGACGTTCCATTTCACGCTTCCGGTGGGCGCGGCGCCGCGCCGGGATGCAACGTAGCCACGAGCCGCCCGGCCCTCGGAGGCGGCCTACCGAGAGGAGATGCGCGCTACGGAGAGCACCGGGGTGATGCGCTGTGGAGCACGGAGGCCCTATCTACCTTTGCTCTGCTTCCCCTGACCCGGAGCGCGCTTATGTCCGCACCCGCGCCACCGCGCCCCCCCGAGCTCCGCCGCGGCGCGCGCGAGATGCTTCACGTGTCGCTCGGCGTCGCCGCCTGGGGCCTGGTGACCGGCGTCGCGATGGTCGAGAGCGGGCCCACGGCGCCGCCCGCGGCGCTCATGTAGGCGCGGGCGCGCAGGTTCTCCTGAGGCGCCAAGGCTGGTACGCTGGGCGACATGTCGGATGAGAGTGCCCGCCGTCCGCACCAGGCCACCAAGCCATCCGCTCGCGGGAGCGACTCGACAGGGGCCAGGAGCGTTGGCCCGGGGGATGTCGTCGGCCAGCACTTCCGGATCGACGAGCTCCTGAAGAAGGGAGGCATGGGCCGGGTCTACCGGGCAACCGATCTTCGCCTCGGCGAGCCGGTCGCGCTCAAGCTGATGGATCCGGCGATCGTCGGCACGGAGCGGGCGCGCGCCCGCTTCTTCCGCGAGGCGCAGACAGCGGCGAGGCTGCGGAGCAAGAACGTCGTGCAGCTCCTCGACTTCAACGTCGATGCAGCCACGCAGGTGCCCTACATCGCCATGGAGCTCCTTCGCGGCGAGGACCTGGCCCAGCGGATCGCCCGCGGGCCGCTCTCCTATGAAGAGACGAAGGCGATCCTGGGCGATGTCTGCAGCGCGATCGCCAAGGCCCACCGCATGGACATCATCCATCGCGACATCAAGCCGGCCAACGTCTTCCTCGTCGAGGACGACGATGGCCCGCTCTGCAAGGTCCTCGACTTCGGGATCGTCAAGCTCGGTGACCTCGGGCTCGACCCCCAGGGAGCGCCGCAGACGGACGCCGGCGCCACCCTGGGCACGGTGAGCTACATGAGCCCGGAGCAGATCGCCGACGCCCGTGGGGTCGACCTCCGCGCGGACCTGTGGTCGCTCGGCGTGATCGCCTACGAGTGCATGACCGGGCAACGGCCCTTCCGCGGCGAGTCGCTCTTCGAGCTCGTCCACAAGATCTGCTTCGATGTCCCGGCCCCGCCGTCGCGCCTGGCGGACGTCCCGAGCGGCTTTGACGCCTGGTTCGCCCGGGCGACCCACCGCGACCTCGACCGCCGGTTCACCTCCGCCCGCGAGCTCATCGAGGCCCTCCGGGCGCTCGCCGGGCGCCCGCCGGAGCCGCCCCAGCCCCGGCCCACGCCGCCCGAGCTCCCCACGAACCAGAGCTGGGCCTCGGACGCCAACCAGATCGATATCGGCGCCCTCAAGGACCTGACCTTCAAGAACGCCGTGGTCCGCGAGTTCCTCGACAGCGCCAACAAGCACTTTGTCTCGGGGAGCAAGGGGCTCGGCAAGACCCTCCTCCTCACGTACAAGCGCTCGGTCCTCAGCGAGATCTACCTGGCGGCGACCGGCCGCGAGCGCCGCCACGCCGCCGTGCAGTTCATCCCGGAGGGGCGGCCGTACCTCGATCTCATGGGCGATCTGCCCAGCGTCGATCAGACCCGGAGCGACCTCATGTCGGGCCTCCACGAGTGCAAGCGGCTCTGGAGCTTCAGCTTCCGCATGTCGATCGTCTCCTACCAGTCCGCGGCCGCCGGCGCCGACGATCCCGCGGATCTGGCGCCGCTCCCCCGGAGCCTGCGCGGGCTCCTGGAGGGCCGGCCGGTCGAGCCGACGATCGTGCTGAAGGAGCTGCTCTCGCTGACCGTTCGCCAGATCAACCAGGTCGTCGACGCGATGGAGCGCCCGCTCGAGCGGCGGCTCCGCTCGCTCCACAGCGGCGTCTTCATCTTCATCGACAAGCTCGATCAGGCGCTCCGGCGGCTCCCGCGGGCCGCGTGGATCCACATGCAAGCGGGGATGATCGAGGCCGCGTGGGATCTGATGAACGCCAACCGGCACGTCAAGATCTTCGCCGCCATCCGCGAGGAGGCGTTCTCCGCCTACGAGTCCGACATCAAGACCAACCTCTACGGCGCGACGTCGACGCTCCGCTACGCCAAGCACGAGCTCTTCGAGCTGCTCGAGATGCTCACGTATTATTACGAGCGGCTGCCGCTCCGCGAGTTCATCCACCTCGACGTGGTGAGCGCGGGGCGCTCGGCCCGCGGCGAGTCGACCTTCGACTTCCTCCACCGCCACACCCTCGGGCGGCCGCGCGACCTCGTGATCCTCGCCTCCGAGATCTCGCGCAACCGAAAGGCGCTCGACGAGCGGACCTTCACGCAGATCGTCCAGCGCACGAGCGCCGGCCTCCTCGTGGCCAACATCTTCGACGAGATGCGGGTCTTCCTCGAGGTGCTCTGTCACCGCGACAAGCGGGCTCGCTTCCTCGGCCTCCTCCCCTGCGACGTCCTCACCCACGACGAGGTGGTCGAGGTCTGGTGCAGGTTTCATGAGGTCGACCGCGCGTTCTACGACGCCCACGGCAGGGACGCCGACGACGTCTACCACCCTTTCCGCGAGCTCTTCGAGTGCGGCCTCCTCGGGGTGCTCGGCGCCGATCCGGGGGCCGAGCGCCAGGTCCAGCGCTTTCGCCAGCCGCACGACGCCGTCGCCGGCTCGCGCCACGAGCTGCCGCGCTCGCGGTATTACCTGCTCCACCCTTCCCTCCGCGCGTTGATCGAGCCGCTCCCCGGCGGCGGCCGGTTCCACGCGATCCGCCACGTGATCATCGGCCACGGGGAGCCCTGGCCCCGCCACTGGGACCTCGTTGTCGACGTCCAGCGCGAGCTCTTCCGGCGCCCGGACGCCGACGAGGAGATCGGCGGGGCGGTGTTCTCCCTCCTCGACCGCCTCGCGACGGAGATCGCCGACGGCGAGAGCCCTGACGCCGCGCGGCGGGCGATCGCCGCCTCCCCCACCTTCGCCCGCCTCAGCGCGCACCTCGAGCGCATCCACTGGGACGATCTCCACCTCACGCTCCTCGAGCTCTTCCCCGACGAGCGGCGGGAGGAAACGGAGCCGACCGACCGGGTGGAGGTGGCGATGCTGCTCATCGACATCGTCCGGTCGACCCACATGATCCGCAGCATCGGCGACACCGGCTTCGTCGACCACCTTCACCGGCTCCGCGGCTCCCTCCGAGGGGCGACGAACCCGCGCCTGCTGAAGGGGACCGGCGATGGGTACCTCGCGGTCTATCCCACGGTGGCCCGCGCCGTCGACGCGGCCCGCGTGCTCCGCCGCGCCGTCGACGACCCCGCCCAGCTGCGCCTCGTCGTCCACTGGGGCTGGGTGCGCATGAGCGATCACGACGTCATCGGCACGGAGGTCCACCGGCTCTTCCGCATCGAGGCGGTCACCGAGGAGGATCGCGCGGACGAGCCGAGCTCCGGGATCGGCCTGCCGCGCCCCGGCCGCGTGACGCTCTCGCGCTCCGCGGCCGCCGCGCTCCCCGACCCGTCGCGCGCGGACTTCCGCCGAGCGGGCGCGTTCCGACTCAAGGGGTTCGACGACCTCGAGTCGATCTGGGTGGAGACCGACGAGACCGACGCATGCCCGTGAGATCGCTCGCGGTGAGCCAAGGGCCCACCGACGGGCCGCGCCCTCTGCCCGCGGGCGATCGGCCGGAGGCGCGCGGCGGTGTGTGGTAGCCTGCCGGCGCCATGACCGAGCTACTTGGCCTCATTTTCTCGCCGTGGACGGAGAAGGCCCGCTGGGCGCTCGACGTCCGGCGCGTCCCCTACACCTTCCGGCACTACCAGCCGCTCGTCGGTGAGCCGGCCCTCCGGCTGAAGCTCCGCCGGCTCACGGGCCGTGTCTCGGTGCCGGTGCTCACCACCGACGACGGGCGCGTGCTCGGGGACTCGGCCGACATCGCGCGCTGGGCTGACGGGCGCGGCGCGGGACCGACCCTGTTCCCCGTCGAGCACGAGGCCGACATCGCGCGGCTCATCGACCTGTCGGAGCGCGGCCTCGCCGCCGGGCGCGCCCGCGCGCTGACGCGCATGCTGGCCGACGACGAGGCGCTCGCCGAGATGGCGCCGCGGCCGATCCGCCGCGCGCTCGGCCCCCTCGCCTCGCGGCTGGGAGCGCTGGGGGTCGCCCGCACCCTCCGCAAGTACGACGGCCACAAGACCGACGGCGAGGCGCACAGGCAGACGCAGGTCGCCGTGCTGGAGGAGATCCGCGAGACACTCGCGCGGGCGGCGCCGTCCGGAGACGCGCCGCGGACGCTCCTCGGCCGCTTCACGTTCGCGGATATCGCGATAAGCCAGGTCCTCGTGAACGTGGCGCCGCCCGCCCAGCTGAAGCTCGGCGCCGCCAGCCGCCGGTGCTTCTCCGACCCCGACCTGCGCGATCGCTACGACGACCTGGTGACGTGGCGCGACGAGCTCTACCGCGCCTACCGGACGAGCTGACCTGCCCGGTCGGGAGAGCGCGATGTCTCGAGCGCGGTGAAGCCCGGCCAAACCAGCATGGCACTGTGCTTCATCGGGGGGCTCTCTCCTTCAGGCGTTGAGGGCGACTGACCGGGAGCGCGGTCGTCCAGCGCGCCGCTCCCGACCGTTTGCAGGCGCGTCCGCAGCGCCATGCCTCGCGTCGCGCCAGAGGCTCGATCATGGACGCCAGATCTGGTAGCGATGGAATTTACCATGAAACAAGCGTGGCAAACGGACGAGCTGGGTCGCTTCTTCGAGATGTCCGTGGATCTGATCGGCACCGCCGGTTTTGACGGGCATTTCAAGCGGGTTGGCCAGGCGTGGGAGCGCACGCTCGGGTTCTCGCGCGAAGAGCTCCTGTCGACGCCGTTCATCGACTTCGTGCACCCCGACGATCGAGAGCGCACGTTGGCCGAGTCGGCGCAGGTGTTCGGCGGCAGCGGCAGCGTGACGTTCACGAACCGCTACCGGTGTCGCGACGGCTCTTACCGGTGGATCGAGTGGAACTCGTCGGTTCACCCGGAGGAGGAGCTCGTCTATTTCGTCGCTCGTGATATCACGGATCGCAAGCGCGCGGAGGAGTCGCTGCTCGAGGCCGAGTCCCGGTTCCGGGCGGCGGTCGAAGGGAGCCTGGACGCCTTCTTCGTGCTCCGGAGCGTGTTCGACGAGGCCGGGACACTCGTTGATTTCGTGATCACCGACGCCAACCAGAGGGCCCTCGCGGGGATGTCGATGCTCCGCGAGGAGATCGTCGGCAAGCGGCTCAGCGAGCTCTCGCCCGACGCGCGCCAGCAGCTGGACAAGTACGCGCGCGTCGTTCGGACCGGCGAGCGGCTCCTCGAGGAGGAGCAGAGCGAGAGTCCAGCGCACAAGGATCGGTGGTTCCAGCATCAGGTCATCCCGCTGAGCGACGGTGTCGCGATCACGATCAGGGACATCACGCCCTTCAAGCAGCTGGAGGCCGAGCTCAGGGAGGCGCTCCAGCGCCGGGCGATCCACGCGGAGGAGCTCGAGGAGAAGAACCGCCTGCTCGCGGCGGAGAACGCCGAGCGCGAGCGCGCCGAGGCGCTGATGCGGCGGCAGCAGGAGACGATGCGCGCCATGTCCACGCCCATCATCCAGGCGTGGGAGGGGGTCCTCGTGCTGCCGATCATCGGGACCGTGGAGACCGGGCGGGCGAATGACATCATGGAGCGGCTCCTCACCGAGATCGTGCGGACGAGCGCGCGCTTCGCCATCCTCGACCTGACCGGCGTGAACGCGGTGGACGCCGCGACCGTGGCGCACCTCCTCGCCGTGGTGCGCGCGGCGAACCTCCTCGGCAGCAGCTGCCTCGTCTCCGGGATCTCGCCCGAGATCGCGCGGACGATGACGGAGCTCGGCGCGGCGGATGGAGGGTTCAAGACCTTCGGCGTGCTCCAGAGCGCCTTGCGCTACGCGCTCTCGCGCTGCGGCGCCGAGGGCGCGCGGTGAGCCGCCCTGGCGCGCATCGACGCGCGATCGAGCTGACGTGAGGAGGCGGGGAGCGCCTCTGCGTCGCTCGACGGCTGTCGGGCCGCTCAACCGCGGCTGCGCGCCCGCTTGCCCTCCGCGGGTGCGAGCCATAGCTCGAGCTCGCCCGAGACGAGGTGAAAGTCGAACGCTTCGGCGTTGATCCCGAGCTGGGTCATGGCGCCGATGATGAAGGACGTGACCACGCGGGCCGCGGCGCGAGGATCCAGATCGGAGCGCAGCTGTCCGCCGCGCACGCCTTGCCGCACGAGGTGCTCGACAGCGAGGTTCCACTCCTTGTGGACGGCGCTCAGCGCGGTCCGCGCCGCCGGGTCGCGCTGCGCGCGCACGGAGAGCTCTTGCAGCACGGCCGCGAGGTGCGGAGTGTCCTGGAAGGTGCGCCATGCGCTCTCGAGGTGCGCTCTCAGGATCGCGCGCGCGTCCGCCGGCCCTGCGGCGCCCTGGCCTGCCGGGCGGCGCTGCGCCTCCACGAACTTGTCCGTCACGTGCGTGACGATGGCCGCGAGGAGCTCGTCCTTCGTCCCGAAATAGTAGTGCAGCGTCGAGATGTTGACCCCTGCGCGCGCCGCGATGTCGCGCGTCCGCAGCCCCTCGAGGCCCTTCTCGGCGATGAGCGTATACGCCGCGTCGAGCAGGTCGCGCCGCCGCGCTGCACCGAGCTCCGTGGCCGAGGTCTTGCTGGCCGAGGCGGCGTGTCTCGTCTTCGCCAAGTCCGCGCAAAGCTACAGGTTTTCTCCGGTCCCAGCAAGCGCCCGCGGCGCGCGCCTTGACCGTCCGGCCGCCGTCGCGTATTGTCAATCAACTAATTGATTGACTTCCATCGCATGGAGGAAATGCATGATGTCCTTGGAGCTCACCACCGCGCCTTTCGCCGCCCGGGTCCAGCGAAAGGCGATAGGCGTGGGGATGCGTCTCTTCTTCGCCTGGTCGCACCTTGCGTATCGCCTACTTCCGCCGTGGGGCGGCAAGCTGCGCGCGGTCGATCATCTCACGCTGCCGTGCGCCGATCTCGAGGTGGCCGAGCGGTTCTATGTCGGGCTGCTCGGCGCGCGCGTGGTGATGCGGGTCGACGTCCCGTTCCTCGAGCGGATGGGGCGTCCTGCGGACGAGATCGCGCGGGGGGTCCACCTCTCGGTCGTGTTCGCCGGGGGCCCGCGGTTCGACCTCTTCGAGTCGCCGATCGGGCAGCCGCCCCGCGGGGCGGATCATCCGCACTGCGCGCTCTGGGTCGCGCCTGGAAAGCTGCTCGCGTGGAAGGAGCGCTTGAACGCCGCTTCGGTGCCGACGTACGGCCCGACGCGGCTCGGTCCACCGGGCCAGGCGTCGCTCTATTTCAACGATCCATTCGGCAACCGCCTCGAGCTCGTCACGCTCGGCTTCACAGGGGAGATACCGGTCGGGGCGCCCGACGTCTCCGCGCTGAGCTACACCTGGGCTGGCCGGTGAGCTGCGAGCTTGCACTCAGCGGACTGCCAGCTGACTGCAAGCTGATGACAGGCGGATGACGCCGCGCGGTCGATGCCGGACGTGATTTCCGGGTGGCGTCTCCTCCCGCGGTTGCCCGGGAGGAGCGTGGGCACTATGGGAGCGTACCCGAACGGCGCTGCCCGGTCGGGCCGTGCCCGGCGGGGACGCGCTGCCCGTGACCGGGCTCATCGCCACGAAAGGAACGCTCCAATGCCTGTTGACGTGAAGTACACGACGCAAGCCACGGCCAATGGCGGCCGCGATGGCCACGCTGCCACTGCCGACGGTGCTCTCAAGGTCAAGCTCTCGACTCCGAAGGAGCTCGGCGGCGCTGGCGGCGAGGGGAACAACCCGGAGCAGCTGTTCGCGGCGGGTTATGCGGCCTGCTTCCTGGGCGCTCTCAAGTTCGTGGCCGCGCAGGAGAAGGCCCGCATTCCGGCCGAGGCCACCGTGACGGCGACCGTCGGCATCGGCCCGCGCTCCGAGGGCGGGTTTGGCCTCGACATCGGCCTGCGGATCGCGCTGCCGGGCCTGGAGCGGTCGCAAGCCGAGCAGCTTGTCGAGAAGGCGCACCAGGTTTGCCCCTACTCGAACGCCACCCGCAACAACGTCCCCGTCCGCCTAGAGGTCGCCTGACCTTCTGACGCCGCGCGCCCCCTCCACGGGGGCCGGCCCCTCATTCACGAGCTCCCGGTGGAGCGCCGCGAACGCTCCTCCGCGCGCGAGCAGCTCCGCGTGGGTCCCCTGCTCGACGACCCGCCCGTGGTCGAGCACGACGACGCGATCGGCGTGCCGGATCGTGCTCAGCCGGTGGGCCACGACGAAGCTCGTCCGCCCTCGCAAGAGCCTCCCGAGCGCCGCCTGAAGCCGGGCCTCGGTGAGCGCGTCCACGGCGCTCGTCGCCTCGTCGAGCAGCACGATGCGCGGATTGGCGACCATGGCGCGCAGGAAGCACACGATCTGCCGCTGCCCGAGCGACAGCGCCGTCCCGCGCTCGCCGACCTCGGTGCCCAGGCCGTCCGGCAGCGCGTCGAGCATGTCGAGCACGTCGAGGCCCCGCGCCGCGTCGCGGATCTCCGCGTCGGTCGCGGCGGGGTTGCCCAGGCGCACGTTGTCGAGCACCGTCCCGCTGAAGAGGAAGTTGCTCTGCAGCACCAGCCCGAGCTGCGCGCGCAGCGAGGCGGACGAGGTCGCCGCGAGATCGTGCCCGTCGACGGTGATCGACCCCGCCGTCGGCAGGTAGAGCTTCGCGAGCAGGTTCAGGATCGACGTCTTGCCGCTGCCCGTGTGCCCGACCAGCGCGATCATCTGCCCCGGCTCGGCGACGAGATCGACGCCGTGGAGCACCGGCTTGCCCGGATCGTAGGCGAAGTGGACCCGCTCGAACACGACCCGGCCGCGCACCGGGGGCAGCGCCGGGAGGCCGCGCTCGTCGGGCCAGTCGGGCGCGGTGTCGAGCACGCGGAAGAGCCGTTCGGCGCCCGCCATCGCCGTGAGGGCCTGGTTGTACTGATTGCCCAGGACGGGGATCGGGTTGAACAGGAGGTTCGCGAGGAAGAAGAACTCCACGAGCACGCGCAGCTCGATCGCGCCGTGAAGGGCCTGATAGCCGCCGACGACCACGAGGACGGCCAGGAACAGCTGCCCGTTGAACTCGAGGAGCGGGAGGAACGTCGCCGAGTGGCGCGCCGCATCCATGTTGTAGCGGGAGTGGTCCAAGATCAGCGCGCGGAACAGCCCGCCGTTGATGTCCTGCCGCACGAAGCCCTGCGTCACGCGCACCCCCGTGACCGACTCGGCGAGCGTCGCGGTCACGCGGGTGAAGCTCTCCTGCGCGCGCTGGTGGGCGGCCCCGAGGCGCTTGTGGAAGTAGACGATCAGCCCCCAGAAGACGGGGACCATCGCGACCACCACGAGGAAGAGCTGCCAGTGCGCGTGGGCCATCAGCGCCATCGCGACCGCCATGGTGCCGAGGTTCACCGTGCTCACGAACACGACGTCCTGCACCGCCACCCGGATCGCGTCGATGTCGGACGTCATGCGGCCGATGAGGCGCCCCACCTTCGTCTTCACGAAGAAGCGCATCGGCATGCGCAGGAGGTGGCTCTCCAGCCGATCGCGCATGTCGAACACCACCGCCTCGCCGAGCTCGAGCGCGAGCCGCGCGCGGTAGTGGAAGACGATCTCGGTGAAGAGCACGAGCGCCGCGAAGCCGAGGACGGCGAGCAGCGTGGCGCGCTCGTCGCGCCGGGCCACCGGGCCGCTGATGATGGCGCCGACCGCCCAGGTCAGGATCGGGAGCTGGATCGACCTGACCACCACGAGGGCGAAGAGCGCGTTCCGCTTGCGTGCGTATGGGCGGGTGAAGGCGAACACCCGCCGCGCGAGCCCGAGATCGAGCGTGCGGTGGTGCTGGTCCGCCTCGTCCTCGAGCGCCACGCGCGCGAGGCCGAGGCGCGCGTCGATCGGCGCCGCCTCGGCCGCGGAGCGGGCCGCCCCCGACGCCGCCCCCGACGCCGTCGCGGGGCGGCTCGGCGCGTCGACCGCGCGGCTCACGCCGGGTCCTCTGCAGGGCGCGCGGCCGCGGCGGCGCGGCGCGAGGGGGTGTCGTCGGCCCGCGCCCCGGAGGTGTGGGCGTCGTGCAGCGCGAGGGCGCTCGCGTAGTGGCCGCGCCGCCGGAGCAGCTCCTCGTGGGTCCCCCGCTCGGCGATGCGGCCCCGGTCGAGCACGATCACCTGGTGCGCGCGGCGGAGCAGGTGCGCCCTGTGCGTCGCCATGATCGTCGTCCGCCCCCGCGTCGCGCTGAGGATCGCGTCGAGGATCTCGCGCTCGGTGCTCGCGTCCACCGCCGCTGTCGGGTCGTCGAGCAGGAGCAGCGGCGGATCGAGCAGCACCGCGCGCGCGATGGCCAGCCGCTGCCGCTGGCCGCCCGAGAGGTTGGCCGCCGCCTCGCCGAGCTCGGTGTCATAGCCCTCGGGCAGCTCCCGGATGAACTCGTGGGCGCAGGCGATGACCGCGGCGCGCTCGATCTGCTCGCGCGTCGCGTGCGGGGCGCCGAACGCGATGTTCGCCGCCACCGTGTTGCTGAAGAGGAAGTTGTCCTGGAAGACGACCCCCATGCGCCGCCGGATCTGGTCGAGGTCGTGGCGCCGGAGGTCGATGCCGTCGAGGAGGACGCGCCCCGACGTCGGATCGTAGAAGCGCGGGATCAGGCTGAGCAGCGTGCTCTTGCCCGCGCCGGTCAGGCCGATCACCGCGACGAACTGCCCGGGCGCGACGTCGAGGTGGACGTCGTGGAGGACGGGCCTCTCCGGATCGTACCCGAACGTGACGCGCTCGAACACGAGGCGCCCCTCCACCCGCGCGGGGCGCGCCGGCGCCTCGGGGCTCGTGATCTCGACGGGGGTGTCGAGCACCTCGAAGACGCGCTTCGCCCCGATGAAGCTCTGCTGCGCGGTGTTGACGATCGTCGCCATGCTCGCGATCTGCCCCGAGAATTGCTGCAGGATGCCGGCGAACACAACGAGCTGCCCGAGCGTCATCCGGTCGCGCGTGACGAGCAGCCCGCCCATGCCGAGCAGGATGACGAGGTTCACCTGCCCGAGCAGATCGATGGTCGGGCTGAGCACGCTGACGGTCCGGAACGTGTCCTGCTGCTGCTCGCGCACCTCGCGGCTGCGCTCGTCGAAGCGGCGATGGGCCTCGCGCTCTCGCCCGAGCCCCTTGATGACCTGGATGCCCTGCAGCCCCTCCGTGAAGCTCAGGACCATGCGGTCCACGAGCTCCCGGTTGCGCAGGTAGGCGGGCTGCGCCCACCGGGCGAAGAGCGTGCTCGCGATCCAGAGGAGCGGCGTCGGGGCGAGGCACGCGAGCGTCAGCAGGACGTGCGCGCGGAGCATGTACGCGACGTACACGCCGAGCGACAGGACCATGATGACGCTCGGGAGCAGCACCCCGTCCACGAAGGAGCGCACGAGCTGCACATCGCCTGTGACGCGGTTGATGAGCGAGCCGCTCTTGTTGGCGTCGAAGAACCGGAAGCTCAGCCGCTGGAGCTTGTCGTACACCCGCGCCCGGAGATCCGGGACGATCTCCATGTGGACGAGGTAGCCCACCGAGAGCGCGTAACCGTAGTTGATCACCGCGCGCGCGGCCGCCATCGCGAGGATGGCCGCGCCGATCGAGAGGACCGCGCGCATGGGCTCACGCTCGGTGTCGACCAGCGTGCCGAGGCCGGCCGGCAGCTCGGGGAGGTGGATCGACGGATCGAGCCGGTGGCGGAGGATGTCGATGGCGAGCCCGGTCAGGCCGAGCCCGGCGAGCCCCAGCGAGAGCAGGATGATCTGGTAGCCGAGGACACGGAGGACGCGCCCCCGGTATGCCCAGCTCAGCCCGAGGAGCCGCAGCAGGAGCGAGCCCCCCTCGCGGGAGCGCCCTGTTTCAGGCGAAGCGAGGGAAACGACATCAGGACGTGAACCGGACAACATCAGCGCAGGGCACCTGGCATACCGGCCATGCCGGGGCCCGTAACCTACCGATTTGTGCGGCGTTCGCCAGCCGCGGGGACACGAACCCCGGGGCGCGGCCCGCGTGTCGCCCGGACCGCCGGGCCAGCGCCCTGACAGGGCTCCTGGCGCTCCGCTAGTACATCAGGTTGCCCTTGCCGAGCTGGAAGTTGATGTTCGATCCGAACTGATCGCGCGCGTTCTGGACGCGCGAGATCGCGTTCGAGATCCGGCCCTGGCGCTGCGACCAGGTCGCCGCCGAGAGGCCCGCCGCGATCTCGGTCTTCGCCAGCTGGAGGCGATCCGTGGAGACGGGGTGCAGCGGCGTGCCGCCGGCGTCGAGGACCTCCAGCGCGTCGTCGATCTCGGCCTCGGCCAGCTCCATCAGGCGCCTCTGGACGTCGGCGCGCGTGTCGTGGAACTGCTGGACGAGCACCTGGGCGGCGTTCAGGCGCTGCCTTGCGATGTCGAGGTTGAACGCCGCGTTCAGCACGCGAAGGAACCGCCCGATCTTGTTGATGTCGGTGTTGGGGAACTGGACGGGGCTGCCGAACCGCGCCTCGAGCTCCAGGCCTGCCGGCGAATCCCTGAAGAAGTTCGACAGATAGAACGCCACCGCGCCCTCGATCTGGTCCCCGAAGGCGTTCGTGTGGAAGAACGGCGGCGTGTCCACGGCCTCGATGAGGGGCGGGGTGCTGAACGTGCCGTCGCCGAACCCGTTGAGAAAGCCGATGTCCAGCACATCGATGTTGGGCGAGGCCAGCCCGGAGCCGCCGAAGCCGCCGTCGAACGCGCCGATGCTGCCGGTCGCGGGGGCCTTCCGGGTGCCGGTGTCCAGGTTGCGGTTGCGCCCCGTGTCCAGGTGGTTCGCGCCCGCGTTGGAGTGGCACACGTTGCAGCGGCCCCGCGCCGGGTCGAGGAACGCCTGCCGCCCCTCGTTCGCCTCGGGATCGGCGAGGTTCACCTGCGTGAGGTTGAGCTCGTTCGTCCGGCCAAGGCTCATCTGGTAGGCGAGCGTCAGATCGAGCTCCTGCGCCGTCGGGAGCCGGAAGGCCACCCCGGGCTCGCGGCCGAGATCCGTCGGGTAGTGCTGCGTGATCGCCCCGGTGAGGAACTCGCGCAGCGAGCCGGTGCCCGGGGCGCCGTCGCCCGACCAGCCCGTGCGATGGACCGGCGGGCTCGTTATCCCGTCCACCGGGTCCGGCGTGATGCTCGTCGCCAGCGAGAGCGTGTGGGGGACCGCGCGCATCGAGAACTTGTTGTCGAGATCGTCGAAGCCGTCGATGTTCTCGCGGATCAGGCCGAGCGTCTTCAGCTCGGGCGTCTCGAGATCGGTCAGCCCCGGGTCCTGCTCGAAGACGAACAGCGGGTCGAGGGGGTTATCCACGAGCAGAGCATCGATGAAGGGGATGTCAATCGTGAAGTTGTTTCCGACAGGATGGCACGTCCCGCAGGAGCGGCCGTTGCCCTCGAAGGTCTCGCGAAAGAAGATGTCGGCGCCCGCGCAGATCTCCCTCGTGACGAGCCCGGCGATCACGCGAGGATCCTGGTCGCACGCCGCGAGCCGCTGCTGAGCCGTGAGCGCGCTCGACGCCGCGCCGAGGGTTTCTACCTCGCCCTCGCCCTCCGGCGCGGCGGGGGCGCACGAGGCGAGGAGAGAAACAGAGACGATGGGAGCGAGGATCAAGGAACTCAATCTCAAACTTGGCATGACGCTCTCTCTTCTTGTTACGGTTGTTCGACACCGATCTCGAACCACGGCGTTCATGGATGCGGCGCGCCGTTCGGCGGCAGCGCCGACGAAACACAGGTGAAACCGACCTGGCGCTGCGACGACGGCCGACACGGGTCCGGCGCTGCGGGCGAGATGGCCGATCCAGGCCATTCGCGCGCCTTTGGAAGCACTCCGGAGGCTCGAGGCCCGGTCCTCGCGCGCTCCATGCGACAAGCGCGCTCGGGCCGCTCCGCCTCGATACGACCCCTTGCGGGGATCGCGCCACAGGCGATCTCAGGCGGCGATTACTTAGCGGACCGGACCAGACATGGCAACGTTCACAAACGTTCGCAGCACAAATCTGACTTCTTAACGAACCTTTACAAACAGGACCACGAGACGACATTCCCCGGCGGATCGGCCTGCAGCATCGCCGGGTATCGCCATGACGGCGGGCGGAGCGGGCGCGAGGAGGAGCCGTGAGCCCGGCTCCGCGGGCGTGCTCGGGAGATCGAAGCGGGACATGGGCGCGGAGGCCGGCGGCATCCCCCCACCGCTCTCGGTGAGGTCAGTGACCGTGCCGGCTCAATGGCCAACCTTTAGGTCGGCCGATGGCGCCCTTCCAACTCATTAGTAGCATGGGCCCCATGCATTCCGTGCATCTCGCTTCCATCGACCTGAACCTGCTCGTCGTCCTCGACGCCCTGCTGGCGGAGGGGAGCGTCACGCGCGCGGCGGCGCGCGTCGGGCTGAGCCAGTCGGCGATGAGCCACGCCCTCGGGCGCCTCCGCGTGTTGATCGACGATCCCGTCCTCGTGCGCACGCCGCGGGGGATGATCCCGACGCCGCGCGCGCAGGAGCTCATCGGCCCCATCCGCGAGGCGCTCGCCAAGATCGAGGCGACGGTCGCGCGCAGCCCTCGCTTCGAGCCCGCGACGGCGCGCCGCTCGTTCACCGTCGCCACGGTCGATTACGTGGAGCTCATCCTGCTGCCGCGGCTCGTGCAGAAGCTCGTCTCCGAGGCGCCCTTCATCGACCTCGTCGCGCGCCCCTACGACAGCGAGATGTGGAGCGCCATGGAGACAGGCAAGGTCGATCTCGCGATCGGCCTGCTCCCCGCCTTGCCCGCGGGGTTTTACCGGCAAAGGCTCATCGAGGAGCGCTACATGTGCGTCGTGCGGAGGAGCCACCCCGCGGTCCGGGGCAAGCTCACGCTCAAGACGTACACGAGCTTGCCGCACGCGCTCATCAGCCCGCGCGGCGAGGGCGGAGGCCGGGTGGACGAGGTCCTCGCCGAACGAGGGCTCTCGCGCCGCGTGGCGCTGCAGATCCCGCATTTTCTCGTGGCGGCCCACATCGTGGCCCAGACCGATCTCGTGCTGACCGTGCCGGCGCGCATCGCGCGCGTGTTCGCGGAGATGGAGGAGCTGCACGTCATGAAGCCGCCCGTGGAGCTCGGCGGGTTCTCGGTGGATCAGGTGTGGCACGAGCGGCACGCGAAGGACCCGGCGCACACCTGGCTGCGCGGCGTCTTCGCGGAGATCGCCCGCGACAGCTGACGCGCTCTCCCGCGCGGCGGCCAGGTCTCGCGGGAGCAGGGGCGAGCCGACGCGCCGAGTGACGCAAAAATGAACCGGTGAATCCGGGCTTCAGCTCAACCCGGGCCGCCGGGCGCGGCGATGAACGGGGCGCCCTCGGTCTCGGCGAGCTGCCGGTGGAGCGAGGTCAGGCGGGCCGTGACGGGGCCGCGCTCGCCGCGGCCGATCGTGCGCCCGTCGAGGCTCCTGACGGCGATCACGCCGGCGCCGGTGCCGGTCAGGAACGCCTCGTCGGCGGCGAAGAGGTCGAGCCGCCCGATCGAGCGCTCCACGACCGTGAGCCCGACGCCGCGCGCGAGCTCCATGACGGCCGCGCGGTTGATGCCCTCGAGGCACCCGTCGGTGGCCGGCGGCGTCGCGAGCACGTCGCCGCGGAGCGCGAACACGTTGGCCACGGAGGCCTCGGCCACGTGGCCCCGCGCGTTCAGGAGCAGCGCGTCGTCGGCGCCGCGCTGCCTCGCCTCGAGCTTCGCGAGCGCGGAGCCGAGGTAGTTCAGGCTCTTGATCCGCATGTCGAGCGCGTCCGCGTTGGGCCTCCTGTGGCTCGACGTGATGAGCTCGAGGCCGCGCCGCCGCTGCTCGTCGTCGAAGAGGCGGATGGCCCCCACGATGCAGAACAGCCCCGGCCGCTCGCAGGTCGTCGGGTCGACGCCGAGCGGGCCCACGCCGCGCGTCACCACGAGGCGCACGTAGGCCTCGGGCTGGCCGTGCGCGCGCGCCGTCTCCTCGACGATGGCGCGGAGCCCGTCGAGCGAGCGCGGGAGCGCGATGCCGAGCGCCCTGGCGCCGATCTCGAGCCGCGCGAGGTGGCGCTCGATCCGGAAGACGCGCCCCGCCGCGACGCGCATGCCCTCGAACACGCCGTCGCCGTAGAGCAACCCGTGATCGGTCACGTTCACGGTCGCGTCCGCAGCGTCGACGATCCGCCCATCGATCCATGTCTTCATGCCGTTCACCTCCTGCCCTCGCCCTGGAGGGCGCGCGCGACCCGCTCGGCGGCGTCGCGCGTGTGATTCACCGCGGCGTCACGACGATCGCCGCGCAGGCTCTGGGCGGCCGCGGCGCAGGCGACGCAGCCGTGCAGGCCGCCGCGCGCGAGCACCGGGGCCGCGATGACGGTGAGCCCGTCGATCCACGCGCCCTCGTTGACGTCGTAGCCGCGCTTCGCGGCGCGCCGCGCGGCGCGGAGCATGGCCGGGTCCGCGCCCGAGGCGCCCACGAGCTCCGGCGCGTGCGCGAGGTAGAGCCGGCCGCTCGCGGTGACGTCGACCGGCACCTCGGCCCCGACGGTGGGCGCCGCGCGGAGGAGCCCCGTGCCCTCCGCCTTGTCGAGCACGACGAGCCTGCCGGCGCGCGCGGCGACGAGGAAGAACGTCTCGCCGAAGGCGCGCGCCGCCCGCTCCAGCTCGGGCCTCGCGACGCGCGCGACCGCGTCGAGCCCCTGCGCCCCGAGCCCGAGCCGGATCAGGCCGACGCCGAGCCGGTAGCGCCCCTCCCCGTCCTGCTCCACCAGCGCGTGCGCGGCGAGCGACGCGAGCAGCCGGTGCAGGGTCGCCTTCGGCATGCGGAGCCGCCCCGCGAGCTCCGAGAGCGAAGCGCTGCCGCCGCCCTCGCCCAGCGCCTCGAGGGCGCGCACCGCCTTGTCGACCGTCCCGGATCGCTCCATGCTCGTTCCACTATTCGGAATGACGTTCCGATTATTGGTATAGCTCCATCCCGTGCCTCGGTCGAGGGCGCGGCTCGGGCGCGGCTCGGGCGCGGCGCGGCGCCGCGGGATCCCGGCGGGATGGCGGGCGGAGGCGCGCGGGGACCGGCGGAGGCGCGGGGAGAGCGGGCTCAGCGCTGCGGGCGACGCGCGCTGGTGTCGCTCGAGGGGGTCGGATAGCGTCTTCGGTCCCGCCGTGAGCTGCGGAGGAGAGGAGCACATGCGCAAGATCTCATCGGTCGTACTCGTCCACGGCGCCTGGCACAGCCCGTCCTGCTGGTCCCAGGTCGCGTGTCGGCTGCTCGCCAGCGGGCTCGACGTCCGGGTGCCAGAGCTGCAGAGCGTCGGGCCCGCCGCGGGCGGCCTCGCGGGGGACGCGGAGGCGGTGCGGGCGGCGCTGGCCGAGGCGCCCGGCGAGGCCGTCGTGGTCGCGCACTCCTACGGGGGATTGCCGGTCACGGAGGTGGCGGCCCGCGCGGGCAACGTCGCCCACCTCGTTTACGTGTGCGCGTTCATGCTCGGCCCGGGGGAATCCCTGCTCTCGGCGATCGGAGGCCAGGAGCCGCCGTGGTGGATCACCTCCGCGGATGGCCGGACGATGATGCCCGACCGCGCGCGCGACATCTTCTACAACGACTGCAGCGACGAGGTCGCGGCCGCCGCGGCAGCGGCGCTGCGGCCCCAGTCCAGGGCGTCCTTCGCGGAGCCGCTGGGGACCGCGGCCTGGCAGGAGCTGCCCTCCACCTACGTGATCTGCGAGCGCGACAACGCCATTCCGGTGTTCGCGCAGGAGGCGATGTCGCGGCGCGCGAGGGACGTGCGGCGCCTCGACGCGGGCCACTCTCCGTTCCTGTCGCAGCCGGACGAGGTGGCCGCGCTCGTGCGCGACATCGTCGCGGCCGCGGCCGGCTGAGCCGACGCCGACGCCGACGCGCGGCGACGTCGGGGCGGCCATCGCCCGCGCCTGGCCCCCGGAGCCGCATCGACATTTCGGCTCGACCAGCGAAACGGCGGCGGAGGGCTGCCGTATCCAGCAAGCAGGGCGGCCTGTCGCGACGGCCTGTCGCGATGGGCAGACCCGCGCCCGACGCTGCCGTGGAGGATCAAGCCATGACTGTCCTGAACATCGCCTCGATCGAGAAGCTCAGCCTGCCCGGGCTCGCCCACCAGACCCTCGCCGGCCCTCGCGACGGCCTCCGGACGCTCGAGGTGTGGATGCAGACCATTGCGCCGGGCGCGCAAACGCCGCGTCACCGGCACGCATGTGAGGAGGTGATCGTCGTCCTCCGCGGCTCCGGGACATGCGAGATCGATGGAGTGGCCCTCACGTTCGGCCCGGGCTCGACGCTCATCGTGCCGGCGGGCGTCCCTCACCAGATCGCGAACACGGGAGAGGAAGAGATGCACGCCGTCGCCGCGCTCGGCGCAGCGCCGGTCACCGTGGAGACGCCTGCCGGCGAGCGCATCGAGCTGCCGTGGGATCAGCACCGCTTCGCTCGCGAGAAGTGCGAGGTCTGACATTCATGTCGCTGCGCAGGCTGAGCCAGGCCGCACGCCGCGTTCCGGCGAGCTCGCCTGCCTCGCGCAACCGGGCGGGCGTGCAGTCTTGTTCTGCCCGGCCGCGGGACGCTGCCTGCACCGGAGCCACACGCGGCGTCCTGGCTCGTGGCACAGCGATTGCCGTCTGGCGCCGACATGAAACCGAACACGCTCTTCAAGGTCCTTGCGCTGGTCGCTAGCTTTCCGTTCGCCGCCGGCTGCGCTCTCGGCTCCGAGGAGGAGGCGGCGCCTGAGCAACAGTCGCTCGGCGCTTCGTCCGAGGCCGAGGGGATCTGGCTCTCCACGAAATACTCCTTCGGGTTCTGCGCCGGCGAGTGCATCACGACGGTGTCCCGCGACGGCGTCGATCTCTCGCTCACGGCCTGCACGCGCAACCAGGGCTGTCCCCGCTCGAACCTGGCGACGCTGACGGAGGAAGGCGCGCGAAAGCTCGACGAGATCGAGGACGCGCTCTCGGGCGTCGCCCTCGACGGCCGCTACGGCTGCCCCGACTGCGCCGACGGCGGCGCAACGTCCGTACGCCTGCGCCGCGGTGGTCTCGAGACGTCGCACCTCTACGAGTACGCCGAAGCGCCTGCGCCTCTGTCGGCGCTCGATCACCTGGTGGCCGACCTCCGGCTCGGCCTGGACTCCTGCACACCGGGACCGCTCCTGAAGCTCTCGCCGGCGTGCACGCCCAAGTGAACGCGCTCGACCGGAGGCTCCGGGTCGGCTCGTCCGGGTGAGACCGCCGCCGCCGGAGCCGCGCCCGGCCAGCGCCGCCCACCGGAGCGGGCGCTACCCGTCGTCCGGCAGGTAGAGCTTCACGTCGTCGAACTCGGCGGTGCCCTCGTAATAGTTGATGTGCGGATCACCGAAGAAGAAGTGATCCGGGTAGGCCGACCCCGCCGGCCAGGTCTCGAAGGTCTTGCCGAAATCGACCGTCTCGTTGTGACCGTGCGCCTCGAGCTCGTCGGGGCGCTGGTTGTAGTGCCACGTCACCGGCGGCTCGCGGAAATCCCTCCGCGCGGCGTACGTCGTGCGGCCGCCGTGGTGGAACCTGCCCGCCGCGGACATCGCATAACCCCGGCCGTCGCGCTCGACGGTGAACACGTAAGCCTCCCTGTCGAGGTACTTGTCCACGAAGATGGGGCCGTCCTTCCACCCGCCCGCGGTGTACGACGTGAGCCTATTTCCGGTCCACGGGCTCCCGAACGCGTCGCCGCGGAGCCAGATCATGCCCACATAACGTGATCCGTCCTGCTCGGCGCGGCCGGTAGAGGGGTTCCAGACCTGCGACCAGGGGCCGTCTTCGCCGAAGTTGCTGTCGGTGTCCATCACGACCTTCCGGTGGTGATGGATGAAGACGTTGTTGTGAGGGGCCGGCCGCGGATGATCGGTGATGCAGAGAAAATAAACACCGTTACCGAAGACCGCCGACTGCGGTGCGGTGCTGCGATCGCTGAACCGCCACGGGTCGGCCAGCTCGTCCCCGTCGTAGCCGTTGGTCTTGCCCCCGTGCGTCCAGCTGCCCTCGCGCAGGCCGCCGAAGTCGATGTTCGAGACGGTCACCTCCACGCGGTAGCGTGCGGGCAGCGGCGCGGTCGAGCGGAGGATCGCGCCGTCGTAATGGCGGGTGGAGACGAGCCTCGCCTTGCCGCCTGTCGCCTCGAAGCGGCCGCCTGTCTCGGGGACGCCGTCGCGGTCGCTGTCGCGGCCATACAGCTCGACCGTGAGCCAGCCGCCCTCGCCATAGGTGAAGGACTTCCGGAACGATCGGAACCTCCGCAGGCCTTCCCGGAACACCTCGCCGCCCCGCACGGAGAAGAACTCACCATCTTCGTCGAAGACATCGACGTGATAGGGGCTCTCGTCGCCATACCGATCCTCGGTCCACGCGGCGGGCTCCTGGAACGGCGCATCGAAGGTCTCGTGGTGGACGAGCTTCCAGCCGGCGCCGGCGGCCCGCGCCGCGGGCTTCGACCCGCCGCCGCTCGCCCCGAGCGCCTCGGGCGCGGGAGCGCGCGAGCACGCCGCCGGCAACACCAGGGCGAGCGCGGCGAGGCGTCGCATCGACGCCCCGCGCGCGCCAGCGGCGCCACGCCGCATCAGCGGTTGGGCTGCGGGGTGAGGCGCAGGTACGGGCGGACGGCGTTGTACCCCTTGGGGAACTTCTGCGCGAGGACGGCGGGGTCCTGGAGCGAGGGGACGATCACCACCTCATCGCCGTCCTTCCAGTTCGCGGGCGTCGCCACGGAGTGGCTGTCCGTGAGCTGGAGCGAGTCGATGAGGCGCAAGATCTCGTCGAAGTTGCGCCCCGTGCTCGCCGGGTACGTGAACGTCGCGCGGATCTTCTTGTTCGGATCGATGACGAACACCGAGCGCACCGTGAGCGTGTCGCTCGCCTGCGGGTGGATCATCCCGTAAAGGCCCGACACCTTCCGGTCCACGTCGGCGAGGATCGGGTAGTTCAGCTTCGTTCGCTGCGTCTCCTCGATATCCACCGACCAGCGCTTGTGCGAGTCGACGTCGTCGACGCTGAGCGCGATGGGCTTCACGCCGCGCTTGTCGAACTCCGCCTTGAGGTTGGCGACCGCGCCGAGCTCGGTCGTGCACACCGGGGTGAAATCCTTCGGGTGGGAGAACAGGATCACCCACGAGCTCCCGGCCCACTCGTGGAATCGGATGGTCCCGTGCGTGGACTCTTGCTCGAAATCAGGCGCGATGCTTCCGAGTTGCAGGCTCATGACATTCCCTCCTGGCCGCGGCCCAGTCTCCGCTATGGCGGAGGAATCTCCGTCAGGCCGCTCAGGGTGTCAAGCCGGGAGCGGCGGTGTTTCGCGCCGGGACGCCGCCGGCGCGCTCGACCGCGCCGCGCCGCGCCTGGCCGGCACGGCCGCGCCTCAGAGCGCGCCGACCTCGCGGCGGAGGCCGCGCCACGGGATCTCCCGCGGCCGCGAGGCGCGGCGCTCGCTCGCCCCGTCCGGCTGCGCCGCGGTCGAGCACTCGCCGTGCTCCAGCAGGTGCAGGGCCTCGGCGAGGCACGTCTCGCCCGCGTCGCCGAGCTCTGCGCCGAGCGTGTCGTCGGCGGCGCAGTCGGGGGGGAGGCCATCGTAGAAATCGCCCTCTTCCTTGGCGTTGAGCACGCGGAACGCGATCGGGTGCACGACCATGTCGCAGTTGTCCCATCCGTACATGCCGACGGGTTTGCCGTGCGTGGTCGAGCCGACGATCTTCACGTCCATGTAGGCGCGCAGGCTGTTGATCAGCGACTCGCTCGCGGAGGCCGTCCCGCCGGACGTGATGACGACCAGCCGGGACAGGGTGAGCGGCGGCTGGTCGAGGTCGTCGAACGTCTCCCGCTTGTCCCAGTCGACGTGCCTGTCGTTGTGCGCGGTGATGTCGAGCAGCGCGCCGGCCTCCGCCGGACGGTGGATCAGGCTCGCGAGGTGCCTCTCGACGGAGAGGCGCCCACCGCCGTTGTAGCGCAGGTCGAGCACCAGCTCGTCGACCTGGCTCTCCCTGAACAGGGCGAAGGCGCTGTCGAGCTCGCTCACCGAAGGCTCGATGAAGGTGGTGAGCATGAGATATCCGACGGTCGCGGACCCTGTTTGCAGGACACGCGGGCTCACGACCGTGGTGATGCCATACCACGCCTTCCGGAGCGCGACCGTGAAGGCCTCGGCGTCCGCGCGCTCGACCGTCAGCGACATCTCGTACCCTTCCTCGTCGGGGCCCGCGAGTTCCGCCCAGAGGTCGTCGCTCACGACCTGCTCGACGTCGATCCCGTTGATCGCCACCACCGCGTCGCCCCGCCGGAGGCCGGCCTCTCCGGCAGGCGAGCCCGGCTGGACAAGCGCGAGCCGGAGGCTGTCCTCCTGGTCGAAGCTCCACCGCATGCCGAACCCGAGGGTCTGCCCTTCCCGGAAGAAGGCGTCGTCGACGCTCTTGGTCGAGATGTAGCTCCAGCGGTCTCGCGGCTCGGTGACGAGATCCACGAGCAGCGCCTCGGGCGAGGGGTACGCCCGGTAGTCCAGGTCGGGTACGCCGTCGTACCAGAGATAGGCGTCCTTCATCAGCTCGAACAGGAACTGGTTCTGTCCCTGCAGCGAGCAGTCTGCCTTTGGCTCCGCGTCACCGTCCGAGGCGGTGCAGCCTCCCGTCGCGGCGGCGGCCAGCGCGAGGGTGCATGCGGAGAGGACCGCGACGAGCTTCGAGGCGACCATGCGCCTCAGCACACCACGAAACGGAAAGGGCGAGCAACTGGGTCGGGTTGGCGGTTCGACCCGACCGGGGTTGGGTTGGCCAGCAGCCCGAGCGGGGTTGCGGGTCGATCCCCGACCGAGGTTGGCCCCTGAAGGGGGTTGGATTGGCGGTTCGTCCCGACCGGGGTTGGGTTCACCGACCGGGGCGAGCCCCGACCGGGGTTGCGGCCAATTGTGGTCTATTTCACTCTGCACCTCGACCAGATCCCGACCGAGGTTGAGATTTGCCGAGGTTTGCGCGGTCCGTTTCCCGACCGAGGTTGAGGTCTATCTGACCGAGGTTGAGGTTCATTGTAATACAACTCACTCCGCCGCCGCGACCAGCTCCCGACCGGGGTTGAGGTTTGCCGGCCTCGGCAGCCCATAGTTATCCCGCAACGTCTTCCCCGCATATTCCGTCCGGAACAGCCCGCGCTTTTGCAGGATCGGGACCACGTGCTCGACGAACGCCTCGAGCCCCGACGGCAGCACCGGCGGCATCACGTTGAAGCCATCGGCCGCCCCCTGCTCCCACCAGTGCTGGATCGCGTCCGCCACCTGCTCGGGCGCGCCAGCGAACGTCCGGTGGCCGCGGCCGCCGCCCAGCCGCCCGATGAGCTGGCGCACCGTCAGCCGCTCCCGCCGCGCCAGGCTCACGATCAGCGTGTACCGGCTCTTCGCCCCCTCGATCTGATCCTCGCTCGGAAGATCCCGCGGCAGCTCCGCGTCGAGGTCGAGCTCCTCCGGCTTCACCCGCAGCGTCTGCGCGAGCTGGCGCTTCGCATACTCCGGCTTGATGAGCCGCTCGAGCTCGGCGTCGAGCGCGTGCGCCTCGGCCTCCGTGGTGCCGATGACCGGCACGATCCCCGGCAAGATCTTGATCGACCCCGGATCGCGCCCCAGCGCGCGCGCACGCCCCTTCAGATCGACATAGAACCGCTGCGCCTCCTCCAGCGTCTGCTGCGCCGTGAACACCGCCTCCGCGTACCGCGCCGCCAGCTCCTTGCCGTCGTCCGACGAGCCGGCCTGCACGAGCAGCGGATACCCCTGCGGCGAGCGAGGCACGTTGAGCGCCCCCTCGACCTTGAAGTACCGCCCCACGTGCCGCGGCGGGTAAATCTTGCGGTCATCGCCCCAGACGCCGTTCTCCTTGTCGCCGAGCGGCGCGTCGTCGCCCCAGCTGTCCCACAGCTTCAGCGACACATCGATGAACTCCGCCGCCCGCGCGTACCGGTCGCTGTGCGCCGGCAGCTCGTCCAGGTTGAAGTTGCGCGCCGCGTCCACGCCCGCCGTCGTGACGATGTTCCAGCCCGCCCGACCCCCGCTGAGGTGGTCCAGCGAGGCGAACCTCCGGGCCAGGTTGAACGGCTCGTTGTACGTCGTCGAGGCGGTCGCGATCAGCCCGATGTGCTCGGTCACCCCGGCGAGCGCCGCGAGCAGCACCGTCGGCTCGAGCGTCCCGGCAGGCCTGCGACCGACGTTGTTCCACAGCACCGGGCTGTCGGCGAGGAACACCGAGTCGAGCTTCCCCCGCTCCGCGATGCGGGCCAGGTTCTTGAAGTGCGCGACGCTCGTGTTCGCGAACGGATCGCTCTCCGGCAAGCGCCACGAGGCCTCGTGGTGGCCGACGCTCATGAGAAACGCGTTGAGATGCAGCTGTCCGGGTCGTTGGGTCACGGGGAACTCCGTTCCAGTTCAGGGTTCGCGTCAGGATCTCCGGCAGCGGCCGCGCCCGGCGCGACCCCCAGCGCCGAAAGCAGCGACTCGCGGTGGGCGAGGAACCGCGGATCGCGCAGCGGGCGCGGCGCCGGCAGATCGATCCGCCGCTCCTCGGCGATGCGGCCGCCCTCGAGCACAAGCACCCGATCGGCGAGCGCGATCGCCTCGTCGACGTCGTGGGTGACCAGCAGCACGGCCGGCCGGTGCCGCGCGCACAGCTCGCGCAGGAGGTCGTGCATGCGCGCGCGGGTCAGCGCGTCGAGCGCGCCGAACGGCTCGTCGGCCAGCACGAGCTCCGGATCGCGCACCAGCGACCGCGCCAGCGCCACCCGCTGCTGCTCGCCGCCGGACAGCTCGACGGGCCACGCGCGCTCCCGCCCGGCGAGCCCCACCTCCGCGAGCGCGTCCAGGCCGCGCTCCAGGGCCTGCGGGACATCGAGCCCGAGGATCACGTTGTCGAGCACCCGCGCCCACGGCAGGAGCCGCGTGTCCTGGAACACGACCGCCCGGTTGTCCGGCACGTTCAGCTCGCCCGAGCCGGTCACCTCGTCGTCCAGCTCGGCGATCGCCCGCAGCAGGGTGCTCTTGCCCGATCCGCTGCGGCCGAGCAGCGCGACGAACTCGCCCCGCTCGATCGTGAGGTCGATCCCGTCGAGCACCACGCGGGCGCCGAAGCGGCGGACCAGGCCGCGGATCCGCACCGCGGGCGGGGCCGCCGTCAGCCGGCCAGGATGCGGCGCCATGACAGGGCCTTTCGCTCGATGAGCCGCACGGCCGAGTCGGAGGCCAGGCCGAACAGCCCGTACACGACGAGGCCGAGGAGGATGATCTCCGTCTGCCCGTACGAGCGCGCCAGCGACATCATGTAGCCGATGCCGCTCGTCGCGTTGATCTGCTCGACCACCACGAGCGCCAGCCACGCGCCGGTCACCGCCAGCCGCAGGCCCATCAGGAAGCCCGGAAGCGCCCCCGGCAACGCCACCTTCCGGATGAACTGCCACCTCGTCAGGCGGACCGTCTCGGCCAGCTCCACGTAGCGCGCGTCGATGGTGCGCAGCGCCGCGTGGGTGTGGACGTAGACCGGGATGACGACGCCGAGGGCGATGGTGAGCACCTTCATCTGCTCGCCGATGCCGAACCAGAGGATCAGCAGCGGGATGAGCGCCAGCGTCGGGATCGCGCGCTTGATCTGCACCGGCCCGTCGAGCAGCGCCTCGCCGACGCGCGTCAGCCCGGCAAGGAGCGCCAGCACCGTGCCCAGGCCGGCCCCGAGCGCGAGCCCCAGGAAGGCCCGCTGCGCCGACGTGAGCAGGTTGGACAGGAGCCGCCCGTCGGCGATGAGCTCGTGGGCCGTGGTCACCACGGTCCACGGCGCGGAGAGCACGCGCGCGTCGAGCGCGCCCGTCGCCGAGGCGGCGGCCCAGAGCGCGAGCAGCAGCACCGGGCCGAGCGCGAGGCCGTACGGGATGCGCCGCCCCGGGCCCAGGCGGCGCCGCAAGCGGCGGCTGGACACGCGGCGGCCGGTCGGGGCGCCGGACGGCGGCGCGGAGACGTCCGCGCTCGCGGTGAGATCCGGGAAGCTGGCGAGGCGCGGCGAGGCGGCGCTCGTGGGCAGTGCGGTCGTCATGGAGTGCTCCTGTCGGCCGTCGCCGGCCGGTCCGTCGGTCCGGCGCCCTCGGCGGCGCCAGCCACCTCCGCTCCGATCGTCTGGAATCGAAGGTCGAAGATCGTCCTGGCCTCGAACCGCTTCTGGCCGGAGGCCTCGGCGAGCAGATCGGCGGTCTCCTGGGTCAGCGCGATCGCCTCGGACCAGTCGCGCGGATACTGCGGCTTGCCGGCGGCCTCGATAAGGAATCGCCCTTCCTTCGCCGAGAGGCCCTGATCCTTGACGTAATACGCCTCGATCCACGCCTCCGGGTGCGCGTAGGCCCACAGCTGGGCCCTGGCCCGCCACTTCGCGTAGTCGACCAGCGCGGCCGCCTTGTGAGCGTCCTTGAGCACCTCGGCGCGCACATGAAGGAAGCCGAGGTTGTCGCGGACGCCGTGCGC
Source organism: Sorangium sp. So ce117 (assembly GCF_051524395.1). Classification (NCBI taxonomy): domain Bacteria; kingdom Pseudomonadati; phylum Myxococcota; order Polyangiales; family Polyangiaceae; genus Sorangium; species Sorangium sp. So ce117. The sequence goes on along the minus strand of NZ_CP150309.1, from coordinate 240,930 downwards.
GATCGACGAGGCGCCCTCGGCGCGGTACTCGTTGAGATAACGCAGCAGGGTGACGCCGGACAGCGGCGCGACGTCGACCTGGCGGCTGGTGAGCGCCTCCTTGAACTCGGTGCTCCCGAGCTGGACGAGCGTCACGTCCTTCTGCGACAGCCCGGCCTTCTTCAGCACGCGCAGCACGAGCGCGCCCTGCGCCTGCCCCGGCGAATACGCGATCTTCTTGCCGCGGAGATCGTCGATGGACGCGACCTGCGCGCCCGGCGCGGTGGCCAGATCGTAGATGGGCTTCTCCCGGACCTGCACGGTGAGGATCTTCACGTCGACCCCCGTGAAGGTGGCGTGGATGGGCGGCGTGTCGCCGACCGCGCCCGCGTCGAGCACGCCGGCGCGGAACGCCTCGATGGTCTGCGGTCCTCCGCTGATGTTCTGCCAGTCGACGCGGAACGGCAGCCTGTCGATATCGCCGGAGAGCTGGAGTTGCTTCTGCACCGTCGGATCACCGATGCTGAGCCGCGTCTCGCGCGGGATCTCGGCCGGGATCGGGGCGTCCGGGGCCAGCGTGGCAGCGGCGCTCGCCTCACCGTCGCGCTTGCACCCGGACGAGGCAATCAGCGCAGGAAGCGCGGAGAGCGCCGCGAACGTCGCGAGTGAGCGAATTCTGTCGATGAACGAGCGCAGATGGACCTCGGTGCGCGGCTGGAAGCGGTGCCGTTTCGCGGATGCCCAGGCGCCGCCCCGCCCGCCGCCCAGCCGGCGAGGGAGAGGAGCGCTCGGGAGACGCCGAGATGGGCCTCGCGGAGCCGATGGCTCGCGGCCCGTCCTCGGGATCGTCTCGCCCTGACCAGCAACGCCCATGCCGCCGCGCCGCTCGCCCGTGGACGGCGCCGTCCAGCGTCCCGCGCCCGCCGTCGCGCCACGCTCGCCGGCCACGGGACGGCCGGGCCAAGGCCGCGTTGCTTCCCCAGCAACAGCCGGTGGTGATCCGCTGCTCCGGCGCGAGCACGGCCCGCCTCCCTCCGGCGGGGGCGGCCCGCTACCGCGCCGCGGCGGGGGCCTCGCGCCGCCCCTGGACGCCGAACGCGTCGAGCAGGTAGTCGCGGAAGGCGCGGATCTTGGACGGCAGGAAGCGCGTCCCCGGGTGGACGAGGTACAGGGAGGCGGCGCCGTGGATCGCGTAGTCCTTGAGCACGGGCACGAGCCGCTTCGCGTCGAGGTCGCCCCGCACGTTGATCGCGGGGACCAGCGCGATCCCGCCCCCGGCCAGCGCGACCTCGCGGCAGAACGAGAAATCGGAGGCCGAGATCGCCGCGCGCACCCGGAGCTCGGCGCGATCGCGGCCGTCGCGCGCCGAGAGCGCGATCGTCGCGTGCCCGCGCGCGGTCTGTGCGAGCAGCAGCCGGTGCCCCGCGAGGTCCTCCGGGCGGCGCACCGCCCCGTGCTTGCGGAGGTAGGAGGGCGCCGCGAACAGGCCGACCTCGATGTGCTGCAGCTTGTGGGCGATGAGCGACGAGTCCGGGAGGCTCGAGGTCGCGCGCAGGGCCACGTCGACCTGGTGGGCGTCGAAGTCGAGGAGCGCCTCGGTGAGCAGCAGCTCCAGCGAGATCTCGGGGAAGCGCTCCGCGAAGCCGGCCGAGAGCGGCGCCAGGATGCTCAGCCCGAGATCGAACGGCGCCGTCACGCGCAGGTGCCCGCGCGGCCTCGAGCGCGCCTGCTGCACCGCCACGTTCGCGTCCTCCAGCAGCTCGAGCGCCCGGCCGACGCGCATCCGGTAGGCGAGGCCGTCCTCGGTGGCCTGCACGAGCCGCGGGCTGCGGCGGAGCAGCTCCACCCCGAGCGCGTGCTCCAGGCGCGTGATGCGGCGGCTGACGCTGCCCTTCGTCTCGCCCAGCGTCCTCGCGGCCGCCGTGATCGATCCGAGGTCGACCACCAGGCAGAAGGCCCGCAAATCGCTCACATTCGCGTCGATCGTTTCCGTTTCTGCAACCTGGCGTTTCATTTCAGGGTCATTGTACCACTCCCGGAAACGACCTAGGGTGAACTCATCATGGATCGCCGGGCTGCATTAAGGCTCCTCCTTGCCGCGGGCGGGGCCGTACCGATCGCCGGCGCCTGCGGGCGCTCGACGTCGGCCGCGCCCGGCCCGGCTCCGGCGTCGAGCTCCACATCCACCGCGGCCGAGAGAGGTTCGATGTCCGACACCCAGCACAAGGCGCGCGAGGGGCGCATGCCGGCCCTGTTCCTCGCGCACGGCTCTCCCTTCCTGCTCGACGATCGCGCGTGGGTCGCCGAGCTCGCCGCCTGGGCGCAGGCGGTGCCGCGCCCCACGGCGATCCTCATGATCTCGGCCCACTGGGTGGACGCGCCGGTCACGCTCGGCGCCACCGAGGCCGTGCCCCTCGTCTACGACTTCTACAACTTCCCCGAGAAGTACTATCAGGTGACGTACCCCGCGCCCGGCGCCCCCGCGCTCGCGCGGCGCGTCCGGGAGCTGCTCGGCCCGCTGGGGCCGGTCGCCGAGGCTCCTCGCCGCGGGCTCGACCACGGCGCCTATGTGCCGCTCGTCTGCATGTACCCGGGCGCGGACGTCCCGGTGCTCCAGATCTCTTTGCCGACGCTCTCTCCAGCTCCGCTCCTCGAGATGGGGCGAGCGCTCGCGCCGCTCCGCGACGAGGGGGTGTTGATCGTCGGCAGCGGTTTCTTGACCCATAACCTCCGCGCGGCAGACTGGCGCGGAGATGCGGTCGCGCAGCCCTGGGCCACGGAGTTCGACGCATGGTGCGCCGAGGTCCTCTCTCGCCGCGACGTGGGCGCGCTCATCGAGTACCGCGCCCGCGCGCCGGGCGTGCGGATGGCGCTCCCGACCCACGAGCATTTCGTGCCGGTCGTCGCCGCCATGGGGGCGTCGATCGACGTGAGCGAGCCGGTGCAGTTCCCCATCACGGGGCTCACCTATGGCTCGTTCACGAAACGTTCTGTGCAGTTTGGCTGACCAATAAGGAGATTGTCTCTCATGTTCACCGCTCGTTTCGCTCGCATCGCCCTCCCCGCCGCGCTCGTGCTCTCGCTCGCGGGGTGCGAAGATCCGACCAAGGACAAGCCCAAGGCGACCATCTCGACCGCCGTGCCCGCGCAGACCCAGGCCGCCGCCGCGCCCTCGGGCCCCGCCGAGACGCTGCCCCTCGACGTGGCCGCCTCGACCATCGGCTTCGTCGGCTCGAAGGTCACGGGCAAACACGAGGGCAAATTCGAGAAGATCTCGGGCTCGATCACGCTCGCCGGCGGCAAGGCCGCGGGCGGCAAGCTCACCGTCGAGGCCGACGCGTCGTCGGTGAAGACCGACGCCGAGAAGCTCGACGGCCACCTCAAGTCGCCGGACTTCTTCGACGTCGAGAAGTACCCGAAGGCGACGTTCACCTCGACCGAGATCAAGGCAGGCGGCGAGAAGGGCGCGACGCACACCATCACCGGCGAGCTCGATCTGCACGGCGTGAAGAAGACGATCACCTTCCCGGCGACCATCACCGAGGGCGCCGATGCCGTCTCGGGCAGCGCGGAGTTCGTGATCAACCGCAAGGACTTCGGCATCGTCTACCCGGGCAAGCAGGACGACCTGATCCGCGACGACGTGCTGCTGAAGCTCTCGCTCAAGGCCCCCCGCAAGCAGGGCTGAGCGCCGGCCGGACAACCGGGCGCGCTGCCCGTGGACACCGCGCTCCGACGACGCAGGTGCCATGGCGACGCGCCGGCGTGCGAAACGCCGAGCAATGACAGGGTGCCCCTCCGCTCAGCTACCGCGATTCTTCCGCGCAGTGAAGCGGCGCCAGGTTAGCCGACGCGCTCGCCGAGCACCACCGCCACATCGTCCTGCAGGTTGCCGGATGGAAGAGTCACCGCCTGGATCAACGCCTCGACCGCTGTAGTCACGTCGCCTGTACGCGCAAGAGCGTTGATGGTCGCAAGCGACGTGTACTTCAGCAGGCCGTCGGTTGCGACCAGGAGGCGCCCCGAGAGCGGCTGATGGGGAATGATTGAGGGCCTGCACGCGCCGCTGCCGACAAGTGGCTTGCGGCGCTGCGCCCCCGTCAGCTCGATCAGCCCGTCGGGCGTGACGAGGAGCGCGCCCGAGTCCCCCACGCTGGCGCCCCAGAGCTCGCCTCGGCTAACCTGGACCACGACGAGCGTCGTCTCACCACATCTGGGCTCCGCTTCCAGCTCACGGTCGAGCTGGCTGAGGCGCTCGCACCAGCCGTCCGGGTCGAGCTCCGTCTCGGCGCCGAGCGCTACCAGCGCGCTCGTCGCCGAGCGGGCGGCGGCCGCGCCGCCCGACAGCCCCCCCGCCCCGTCGGCGACGGCCACGGTCCACCGATCGCCACGGCAGCTCAGTTCGAGACGATCCTCGTTCGCGCTACCTGCCACGCGGCGTGACCAGAAGCGCATCCAGCCAGAGGGAGGTTCGAGCCGCTCCCACTCGCCGCTGCCTTCCGAGAGCGTGATCTCTATCGCGTGCACAACGTTGTCCCGGAACCAGAGGGCTGCGCCCTCGCCGAGGCCACATTTCGAGCAGCCGCTTTCGACGAGCCCGGGGACAGTGACGAGCCCGCCCACGTTCTCTCCATCATCGCTGAGCGGCGCCGGGCGCCCCGGCGGATCGAACCAACAAATTCGGTCACCGAGCCTGTACTCATGAAGCCGGCAGTAGCCGTACTTGTACTGGACGCGCCACTCCTGGAAATGTCCACAGCTGGGGCAGTCCGCTCGGGCGATGACGATGTCGAATAGTCCCATGACGCTTAGTTTGGCTAACTAATCACGGATGTCTCTGCACCAGCATCGCCGTGTGCGCGAAGGAAACCAGCGCCAGCGCGAACAGGTGCACGATGCCAAAGCGCTCCAGATTCCCATCGAGCCCGCCGTAGGCCCTCCGGACCACGAAGAGGGCGACCGCTGCTACCACGTAGACGCCTCCCAGGAGACTGGCCGGGATTCGCAGGAGAGACCCGGCGCCGAACACGGTGAGAGCGAGGCCGGACAGCAGGAGGACGCTGAGCCAGGGATCGCGCCCGCGGCTGAGCTGGATCGCGGGCACGGAGTAGATCCCGCCGAACAGGATCCCGATGAACGGCACCGCCAGGCACAGGAGGAGCGCTTCCCGCGCGCGGCGACCAGGGGTCGGGGAGGTCATGGGTCGGGCAACGTCAACCATCTACGGCGAGCAGCTATTCCGAGGCCTCGGCGCGCAGTCCTGGCGGATCGGTTCACCGAGATTCCTCGCGGAGGATCTCCATGCAGAGGCGCACGCAGGGACTGCAGATGTTGATCCGGCCGCCCCCTAACAGCGCGGGCACATCGACCAGCGAACGCTTGCAGAACGAGCACGCAAGATACGGGTCCCGGTAGCTGAGCCCGGTCCCCGTCTTGCTCGGCTCGCCGTCCTCCCAGAATCGCCACCAGGGGCGCCATCCGAGGACGTTGCGGCGGCGAAGACGGCGGGCACATTCCTGAACGCAAGCGCTGCAAATGCTGACATCCTCGGCAGCGATGAGGCGCTCGAGAACGGCCACCTCGCGCCGGCAGAACGAACACTGAGAACGCGCATCAGCAACGCCGTCGCTGGCTGCCACTCTGCCCGACAGTTCGATCCAGATACCCGACATGCCAGTAAGCTCTCACGACCACTCGAGCTGCAACCTGTCATCATAGGGCCACAGATCATCGTGCGGCTTCATCGTGAAGATGAAACAGCGGTTGGTGAGCAGCTCGACGCGCTCCTCCCGCGTCAGGCCATCGTCATCTTCGGCCGTTGACTCCAGCGCGCCTAGATCGCGCTTGCCGTCGACGTTGTAGCACAATGTTTGGCCCGATCGATAGTCCCTGCGGAAGGCGGTACGCCACTGCGAGTTGCTGCCCCAGCCATGGGACAGGTCCTGCACGGGGCGGTTCTTCCGCCGGTACGTCCAGTACATGGTAGATGATTCGGCGATGTCCTTGCGGATGATCTCGCTGCCGCCGCGCACGCGCGCTCCGGCCCGAGAGAAGAGCAGGTCGCCGAGCATCAGGCACGGCCAGGCGTAACTTGCGATCGACACCGGCTGACGGCGGTCATCGGCGTACTCGACCTCGACGATCTCATGATAGAACGGCGAGAACGAGGACGTCTCGGCGATGGTGAGCCCCAGCGCCTCCGCGAACGCGACATACTCGGCCCGCGAGATCAAGGGCCCCGGCCAATCCGATCCGTCCGCCGTCCCACGCTGAAACCGCAACAGCAATGTATCGTTGACGCGACTCAAGGCATACAGCCGCCACAGGTCCTCGACGTCCGCGGACGGAACGGGGCTTCCGCGCCGGGAAGCGAAGGCGCGGAGCCAGATCCGCTCGTCGGCGTTCGCCTTGAGCCAGGGCGCGAGTACATCCGGATAGAGCGATCCCTCGTCGTACTCGAGGAGCGAGTCGTAGAGCTCACGGTAGCATGCTTGTGCGCTGTGCATTGCGTTCCCCGATGCCCGTGGCGATACTGTCGTTCAGCTGCGGGTGCCAGGCCGAGCGTGGCGAGGGAGGGCGTCATCCGCGACGGCTGGTTGGCAGCGTCACCGGCCTCACGTAGGCGCCTGTTCTCGCGGGCCAAATACTTCGTCTATGCGGGCCTGGAGTAGCCTCTTGGCGTCGTCACGAAGCGGCTCACCATGTGCGCTGATGAGATGGCGAAACGGCAGATCCGCCAAGCGGCCAAAATCTGAGATATCGGGGGTACACGCCTCTCGCCAGGTCGCGGGGATGTTCGCCGCACCGATCAACCCTTGAGCGAGGAACAGCGCGCCGGTCTCATCGGAAAAGAAGGGATCGACGTGTGACCAGTTCTGGACGGCATCACACGTAATGAGGATTCCGCCCTCCCGCGGGAGCAAAACGGCGGCTTCAGGGAACCGCGCCGTCGTGAACTCGAATACGATGCCTCCGTGAGCCGGAAACGGGCCCCCTGCCGCGAGCGCTCGGTCGGCAGGTCGGCCGTCGGCCGCCGCTGCCTCGGGGAGCGCCCACAGGGCGGCGCCGTAACGATCGCGATAGAAGGGATCATCTCGGCCGTGGAATGCGCCGAGCCGCACGAGGTGGCGGACCTGGCCGAGGGCGTCGAGCTGGCGCAGCCCTTCCTCGGTCAGTCGCACGGTGTTCACGAGCGTGAGCTCTCCGTCCTGTCGGAGCACGGTCATCGTGCGGCTCGTCTGGAGATCGATCCCGGCGTGGTGAGTCCTGTTCGTACCCACGACGTAAAAGACCTCTGGGAATGCGTCCTGTACCTCGCCATGCGGCCATGCGGGGCTGTGTTCGAGCATCTGGAAGGCTCCTGCGAATGATCTGGCGCTCAGCGGGGCGCGAAGCGCTGCCCGATGGAACACCTTGTTGAACTGCGTCTTCGGTCAGGGGGTCAGCTCCCTGGTCATCATGATCCGCGGCGAGACGTTGAACCCCTGCCCCTCATACAAAGCGATCGCTCGCTGATTGTCCGGTCGCACCATGAGATGGACGGCGTTCACGCTGCGCTCCCGCAGGTGTTGTACGGTCGATTCCAGCAGGGTCCGCCCGAGGCCCCGCCGTCGGGACCCAGGCTCCACGAAGATCTCTGTCACGAAGGCATCACGCCCCGCGAACTCGAGATCATACCCGAACGTGGCCAGGCTATAACCGACGAGGGGGCGACGCGCGCCGACACGCGCAACCAGGATCAGCCCGAGGTCCTTGTCGTTGAGCACACGGTGCAGAGCGGGAATCATGGCCTCGGGCCTCCAGGGAATGCCCTCGGCCTCGTTGAAGGCGACCATCAACGGAAGGATGTCGTGCGCGTCTTCACTCCTGGCGAGCGCTATTTCTTCGAGCTCTTCCATGTTCGTTCACCCGCTCCGCTGTCTTGGTCCGCAGGGCGCCGCGCCTCGGCCGCGCCACGCCTCCAGAACTGCCCGCACGTAACCGATACTACAGGGGTCTGCGGCTTCTGTCAGGCCGAGCCTTGCATCTGCCGAGCGCGGTCCTTCCGCGCCACGATCGTGCTCGCCGCGCCGGTCTCGGCCAGGGCGTGAGAACGATGCGCGCATGCTCCACAGCGACGTCTCTCGACATGCCCTCTGCCTGCTCGCAGCCTTCTCCGCCTCCACGCTCGTCGCCGGCTGCGCCGATGACGAGGCCTTGCCTCCGCACGAGGGCGAGCCGGCCTGCACCGGCTGGGGCGACGAGGCGCCCGCCGACGGCGTCCTCGAGCTGCCCCGCCCGACCGGCCCGCACCCGGTCGGCACGCAGATCCGCGCCCTCACCGACAGCGCGCGTGGAGAAGAGGCGACGGAAGATCCCGACGACCGCCGGGAGCTCATGGTGCAGCTCTTCTACCCGGCCGATCCCTGCGGCACAGGGCAGCTCGCGCCGTACCTGTCGCCGGAGGAAGGTGACAGCCGGCGCACGACCGGCGGCCTCCCGGCCGAGGACGGCTTCGAGGCGCGCATCCTCACGCACGCGCGCATGGGCGTGCCGGTCGCCGAGGACGGCGCGCCGCACCCGGTGCTCCTCTTCTCGCACGGGTTCGGGATGCTCCGCGCCGACTACACGAGCCTCCTCGAGGACCTGGCGAGCCACGGGTTCGTTGTGGCCGCCATCAGCCACACCTACGACAGCGAGCTCACGGTGTTCCCCGACGGCCGCGCCGTGCCCTTCGGCTCGGTCGTCCTGACGCCGGCGATGGACGCGCCTCCGGAGGAGATCGAGGCCTTCACTCAGGCGATGGGCGAGCACGTCGCGGTCTGGGCCGACGACGCGCTCTTCGTGCTCGACGAGCTCACGGCCGCCGCGCAGGACGACCCGGGCGGCCTGCTCACGGGCCGGCTCGACCTCGATCGGCTCGGCGTGCTCGGCCACTCCTACGGCGGCGCGATGGCCGCCGAGGTATGCGCCCGCGACGACCGCTTCGACGCCGGCCTCGACATCGACGGCAGGCTCTTCGGGCCGCAGGACGGCGCCGGCGGCAGGGGCCTCGCGCAGCCCTTCTTCATCATGCTCGCGGCGGACCACCCCGACGATCCGAGCATCGACGAGACCTACAACGCGCTGAACGGCCAAGGCTACCGGGCGCGGGTCGAAGACGCCGCCCACCTCACGTTCTCGGACCTGCCGATCGTCGTCGAGCACTTCCTCGGCGAAGGCGTCCTCCCGGAGCTGCTCGGCACGCTCGATCCGGCCCGCGCGGTCGAGATCACGAACGCGTACACGCGCGCCTTCGTCCAGGCGCACGTGCGCGGCGAAGCGGCCCCGCTGCTCGACGGTCCCTCACCGGAGTACCCGGAAGTGACCTTCGAAAAGCGGCCCTGACGCCGAAAGAGCCTGCTGAGCCCGCCCGTCCACGCGCCGCGCCCGCCCGTCGCGGCCCCGCGCCCGCTCGCCGGCCCCGCGCTCCTCGCCTGGGCGCTCTGGAACGTCGAAGATGTCAACCCCCCATGTCCGCGGTACACCCACGTCGTGGGCGCTGTAGAGTCGAGCCCCGGAGATCGCCGCCGTCCTCAAGCCCCTGGAGAGGTTCATGCTGACGAAGCTCAACGAGCGTGAAGCCGTCGCGTCTTGCGAGCGCTGCTGGGAGCAGGAGATCGTCCCCGCGCTGCACGACTACATCCGCATCCCCAACAAGTCGCCCGCCTTCGACCCTGCCTGGCGCGAGAACGGCCACATGGACAGGGCGGCGTCGCTCATCGCGGCCTGGTGCGAGGCGCAGCCGATCCCCGGGCTCACGGTGGAGGTGGTGCGCATCGGGAACCGCACGCCGGTGATCCTGATGGAGGTGCCGGGCACGCGCGACGACACGGTGCTCCTCTACGGGCACCTCGACAAGCAGCCCGAGATGACGGGGTGGCGCGAGGGGCTCGGCCCCTGGGAGCCCGTGCGCGAGGGCGACAAGCTCTATGGCCGCGGCGGCGCCGACGACGGCTACTCGGCCTTCGCGTCGCTCGCGGCGCTGCGCCTCCTGCACGAGCAGGGGATCCCGCACGCGCGCTGCGTGATCCTCATCGAGGGCTGCGAGGAGAGCGGCAGCCCGGACCTGCCGGCCTACATCGACGCGCTCGCGGGGCGCATCGGCAAGCCGAGCCTCGTCGTGTGCCTCGACTCCGGCTGCGGCAACTACGACCAGCTCTGGACCACGACGTCGCTCCGCGGGCTGCTCCAGGGCACGCTCGACGTGAACATCCTGCGCGAGGGCGTCCACTCGGGCGTGGGCAGCGGCGTGGTGCCCTCGAGCTTCCGGATCCTGCGGCAGCTCCTGTCGCGCATCGAGGACGAGCGGACCGGGCGCGTCCTCGTGGACGCGCTGCACGTGCAGATCCCGGAGGAGCGCGCAACGCAGGCGCGGGCCGCGGCCGACGTGCTGGGCGAGTCGGTCGTGTGCGAGCTGCCGTGGGTGAAGGGCGCGTGCCCGGTGACCGGCGACACGGCGGAGCTCCTCCTGAACCGCACCTGGCGCCCCGCGCTCTCCGTGACGGGCGCCGACGGCCTGCCGCCCATCGCCAGCGCGGGCAACGTGCTGCGCCCGTTCACGAGGGCGAAGCTCTCGATGCGCCTGCCGCCGCGCCTCGACCCGAAGAAGGCGGCGGCGGCCCTGAAGGAGGCCCTGGAGAAGGACCCGCCCTACGGCGCGGAGGTCCGGTTCCACGTGAGCGAGCCGTCGTCCGGATGGGACGCGCCGGCGACGGCGCCCTGGCTCGAGGCTGCGGTGCGCAAGGCGTCGAAGACGTTCTTCGACCGGCCGGCGATGGGGATCGGCGAGGGCGGGACGATCCCGTTCATGGCGATGCTGGGAGAGAAGTTCCCGGAGGCGCAGTTCCTGATCACCGGCGTGCTCGGGCCGCAATCGAACGCGCACGGCCCGAACGAGTTCCTGCACCTCGGCATGGGGAAGAAGCTGACCTGCTGCGTGGCGAGCGTGATCGCGGACCACGGGACGCGGGCGCGCTGAGGGGCGCGGCGGCGCGCTTCGCAGACGCGCGCGTCCACGGCGGGGGCGGTCGCAAACGGGAGCCCGCGCGCGCCGCCCGTCGACACACCGTTGACACACCGCCGGGATCGCCGTGTGCTGGGGCCGAGGAGAACATCGTGATGGGACAATTTCGATATGCCGCGCTCTGCCTCGCTGCGCTCTGCGCGGGAGGCTGCGGTTCGAGCGAAGAGCCCGGGGACACGGGCACGGGCGGCGCGGGCGGCACGGGCGCGACCACCACCTCCCAGAGCTCGAGCTCGAGCTCGAGCGGCGCAGGCGGCGACGGCCAAGGGGGGACGGGCGGCGGGACCGCGACGACGACCGTCGTGGTGAACGAGATCTCGGCCAAGGGCGGCGACTGGATCGAGCTCGGCAACCCGGGCCCGGGCTCGGCCGACCTCGGCGGGCTCGGCCTGTGCGACTCCGACGAGAGCGGGGAGTGCAACACGGCCGACGCGCTCAGGTTCCCCGAAGGCACGCAGCTCGCCCCGGGAGCGTACCTGCTCATCCTCGGCGACCAGCTGCCCGAGGACGGCCCTGGGCCCCACACCGCGTGCCTGCCGGACGGCGGACCGAGCAGCTGCTTCTATGCGACCTGGAAGGTGAGCGCCTCCAGGGGCGAGACCGTCTACCTCATCTCCGAGAGCGACGAGGTGCTCGCCCGGCTCGAGTACCCGATCGAGGCGGCAGCCGATGGAGAGACGTGGGGCAGGTTGCCCGACCTGACCGGCGACGGCGCGACCACGGCGCCGACCCCCGGGGCGGAGAACGCGGCGCCCTAGCTCAGCCCACCAGGGATCCGGAGAAAGAGAGTGAACGCAAGGGCGCAAAGGCGCAAAGGCGCAAAAGAAAGAATGAATATCATGCATTTTGGCGTCTTTGCGCTCTTGGCGCCTTTGCGTTCAACTCTCTCTCTGCACCGAACCGCGATGCGCCGTTCACCGGCGTCCGCGATCGAGATCCTCCGCTCCCCGCGGCCGCTGCCGCCTGGCCTCCGGGCGTCCCGGCCTGCACCAGGCGCCTTGGCGCGCTGGGCGGCGCCGGCGCTCTCGCTGCTCCTGTCGGCTTGCGGGGCCTCGGATCCACCGCAGGTGCGGGAGACGGGCTGCCCTCGTTGCACCGGAGCCGCGCGAATCGGCGCGCTCCCGCCGGGCGACATCGACGAGTGCTCCGGTGTCATCGCCAGCGGGCTGCACCCGGACGCGCTCTATGTTCACAACGACCACGGCGATGACCCCCGCTTCTTCGCGATCGGGTTCGACGGCGCGCTGCGAACCGAGGTGACAGTGGCCGGCGCGGCCGCGGTCGACTGGGAGGACATCGCGCGCGGACCCTGCCGTTCGGGCGGGGGCAGCTGCCTCTTCCTCGCGGACATCGGCGACAACGACGGCGAGCGCGACAGCTACACGATCTACGGCGTGCCGGAGCCCGACACGCTCGGAGGAGCGCCGCTCGCCTCGACCGCCGACGTGTTCGTGCTCTCGTACCCCGACGGAGGCCACGACGCGGAGACGCTGCTCATCCACCCCGCCACCGGAGCGGTCACCATCGTGACGAAGGTCAACAAGGGCACCTCGCGCGTCTACGAGCTGCCAGCGCTGCCCGCCGCGGGCACGCCGGCGACGCTCGTCCGGACGGGCTCCATCGAGCCGCCCGCCGGGAGCGCGCGCTTCACCAGCGGCGACGTCCACCCGGACGGCACGGGCGTGCTGCTGCGCACCTCATCCCACGTGCTCTACTACCCCATGACACCGGATCAGACGGTGGCGCAGGCGCTGGCCGAACCGCCCTGCGTGCTGCCGTCGCCCGACGAGGAGCAGGCCGAGGCGATCGCGTGGGTGCCCGGCGGATGGGACTACGTGACGGTCGGTGAAGGGAAAGAGGAGCCGATCCACCGCGTGTCCTGCCAGGCGCCCTGAGCGGCGATCGAGGTCCCGAGTCCGCGCGGGTCATGGCTCGCGGCCCGATGAGGACACGGCTTCTCGGTGAACGAGGCTTTCGGTATCCTCATCCTCCTTCCACCACCGAGCCCGCAAGGAGGACCATCATGTCGCAACACAGGAAGGCTGCGGCCGCGCTGCTCGCCATGGCGCTGCTCGATGCCGGCTGCGCGTCCCCCGAGCAGGACACGTCCTCCGGCGCGACGGGCGGCGGCTCCACCTCGGTCAGCTCCGCGTCCAGCGCGAGCGGCGGAGCGTCGTCGAGCGAAGCCAGCAGCGCGTCGACAGGCCAGCCGCCCGTCAATCCGGGCGAGGTCGACTGCCGCACCGCCGGTGACGGGAAGTCCACCCTGGCCTTCGTCAACAAGTGCGACCAGCCGCTCCAGTTCCTGGGGAGCCTCATCGACGGCGGGGAGCTCGGCCCGGGGCAGTTCGCGTGCCGCGACGTGGGCACCAGCGAGGAGCCGCTGTCGTCCCTGCGCTACTGGGCATACGCCGGGTCGGACCCCGGCGGCGGCCGACACACGCTGGCCGAGATGACCCTCAACACCGATTTCAACGACTTCGATTGGTACAACATCAGCCACGTGGACGCGCACAACCTCCCGATGGCGATCGTGCCCGTCGGCCTGCCGGACTGCCGGACGCTGTCGTGCCCGACGAGCCTGCTCGCGGGGTGCCCTGAGGTGGGTCGCTACAAGGACGCGGGCGGCGCGACGGTCTCCTGCGTGAGCCCCGATCGGGACGATTCCGCGAACCCCGTGGCCACGTACTTCGAAGCGCAATGCAAGGACGCGTATTCGTGGTCCGGGGACGACCAGGAGTCGATGGCCGCCTGCGCCGGGGAAGACTACGACATCGTGTTTTGCCCCTGAGCTGCCGCTGGCCTCCTCGGGCTCAGACGCCGGCGAGGGGTCGATTCACACAGTGACCCGCGTGCCGTCGAACCGGGTGAACGTGAAGCCCTCGAACGGCTCGCGGAAGGTCCGTCGCTCGTCCCGGAGCAGGCTGATCGCCACCTCCTCGCCGAGCGCCAGCGACGCCGCGGCGTCCGTGCGCCAGTGGATGCCCGCCCAGTTGCGCCCGAAGGCGGCGTTGGTCGCCAGCTTGTTCAGCTCACCGCCCACGGTCAGCGGCGGCCCGCTGTACGGAACGAGCCGGGTCGGATCGGCCGGATCGGGGACGAACGGATCCTCGATGACGTGGTCCTCGTCGAAGAAGGCCTTCAGGAGCGTCACATTGACGCCCGCGATCGCGGCGGCGCCGCCCGGATAGGACCCGTGGATCGGGGCGCCCTCCGGGAAGGCCTGCGGGAGCAGGTAGCTCCCGAACGTGTCGAATGTCAGCTCGACCGCCAGCGAGCTCAGGATGTCGTCGTGCAGCGGGTACTCTCGCGCGTCGTTCGCGAGCCGGCGGTGGACCAACCCGCCGTACGCCTCGGGGCGGATGCTGCGGTGCACGAACCACTTCTGCCAGTAGGCGGCGCGGATCGCGCGCGACGTGCCGAAGGGGAGCAGGCCCTGCAGGTAGGCGAGCGCGAAGGTCGCGGCCGCGGTGGCCTGCGTCTGCGACGTGAGGTAGGGGTTCGTGGGGCTCAGGGGGGCCGCGATGCCCCCCGGGGCGCTCGGGTTCGGGCTGCGCGCCGCGCCGAGGAGCAGCGCTGCGCCCCAGAAGCTGGACGCGCCGCCATGCACGTACTCCGCCAGATCACGCCCAGTCGAGATGTAGCGGCGCACCGGGTCGAAGGCGATCGACCGGGTGGGAGCGCGCCCATTCTGCACCGCGAGCCACTCGGCGTGATCGGTCTGGAAGTCGTTGCCCGGCAGCGCCGTGCGGATCGCGCCCCCGATCACCTGCGGGCCATAGGGGATGTCCCGCAGGAGGAACTGCGAGATGTAAGGGCCGTCGAGCACGCCGGGAGGAACCACGTGCCTGGCCGTCCTGCCCGAGCGATCGCGGGGATCGACGTAGGTGACGCTGCCGCGGAACAGCGTGTCCAGCGTGACGCGGCCGCCGACCCGGGGGCCGGTGTAGCCCGACAGGCGGTCGATCTCGTCGAGCGCGTCCTCCACGTCGCTGCTGTCGGCATAACTCTCGAACGGCACGTCCCGCAGAAGCGCCTTCCAGTAGACCTCGACCGCCTCGGAGGCCTTCTGGGCGCTCGCCAGCGCGGGGGCCGGGGGCACGCCGATCTGGGCCGGGGTCTTTCCGATCAGGCTGACGGCGAGCGTGCCGATCGGATTGACGAACTTGCGCGTGCCGCCGAGCGGGATGGCCTCGAAATCGTCCCATTCGCGCGACGCGTGGGCCCTCGCCGCGACGCGGTACGCGGCCAGATCCACCTCGCCTCGCGCGTCGTGCGGCAGGCCGCGCGTGTCCGTCCCGATCTTGTTCCGATAGCGCGCCTCGTCGCCGTTGTCCGGGTGTGGCGCGATCGGCTCCTCGAAATCGTCGACCGCGGCCTCCACGCGCACGCGCAACGCGCGCAGGCGGAGCTCGTGGTCGAGCGGTGAAGCGCGCGGATCGCGGCGCGACGAATCGAACCCGTCGAGCAGCTCGTCGATGCCCCTGCCCCGCGCTGCACTGGCAACACCGGGGCTCGCGGCGAGGACGCCTCCCACGGCGAGCGAGCCGGCGACACTCATGAAGGCGCGCCGGCCTGCGACCTTCTCGGCCACCGGTCGCCCTGCGGCGCCCTCGGAGCCCACGGGCTTCGTGGCGTCGGGAGTCGAAGCGTCGCTCCTGTGATCGCTGTCATGAGAATCGATGGTCATGGCGTTCAGCTCCGTTCGTTGGATGGACCTTCGCGTCCGCCGCGGCGTGCGCGGTCAGGCACCCGCGAGAATCGGCCTCTGAGCTCAGATCGCGGCGCGTCGTCCCGGAAGCGGAGACGGTGAGGTCGAGCTTCCGGCGACGCGCGCGTCGAGCGCCGACGAGGCCAGGAAAGTAGCGGACAGCGGCCTATCCGCCGCATCCGCTTTATGGGACAAACGTCTACTATAACGGACGAGATCAAGCAAGGACTTTGTTTCGCAGCGCACTGGCAGGACTTCTGTCGTCCGGGACCCGGTGATATCGAATGAAGATGCGACAGGGCGGCGATGAGCGGACGGGCTCGGCAATGCTGGACGGCATCGTCCGTGGGGCGCAGGGAGGGGATCTTCCGGGGGTCCTGGGGCTCTATCGAGATCTCCAGCCCGAAGACGCGCCGTTCCCTCCCGAGCCCGAGCTCTCGGCGCTCTGGAAGCGCATGCTCGAGCACCCTGGGTACCACCTCGTCGTCCTGGAGCGCGACGCCGCCCTCGTGGCCTGCTGCTCCCTCATCGTCATTCCGAACCTCACGCGCGGGGGCCGGCCGTATGCCTTGCTGGAGAACGTGGTGACCCACCGCGAGCACCGGCGGAGAGGCTTCGGCGCGCGCGTCGTGCGCCATGCGCTGGCGGAGGCCTGGGCGGCCGGGTGCTACAAGGTCATGCTGATGACCGGGTCCCGCCGGCCCGGGGTGCACCGCTTCTACGAGGCGTGCGGCTTCCGCGCGGACGAGAAGACCGGCTTTTTGGCGCGCCCCGGCGCTGGGCGCTAGCGGTCACGGCACCGCGTGGCCGTCGACCCGGAGCTGGAACAGGAAGTACGGCGGGATGCAGGCGCCCTCGCCCGAGCTCGTCCTGGCGCACACGTAGTCCTCGCGGCAGGGCGCCTCGCTCGAGCAGCGCCGCAGGCCCGCTGGGGTGACGTGGCGGCTCAGGCACTCGGTGAACACCGTCCCGCGGGCGAGGCAGCGGTTGAACGGGTCGAGCACGGCGATGGCGCCGCAGACGCCCTCCTCCGGGAGCGCGACGCAGCTGCTCGTGCACATGCCGCCGGGGAACCCGACGGGGCTCGTGTTGCACACCGCCGCGAGCGGGCACGCCCCCGGCTGCGCCGCCGCGGCGCGATCGCGGTGCGGGTCGGCGTGGGGGACGACGGCGCCGACCTGGCACGGGTCGCCGACCTCCGGCGCCGCCGGCAGGCAGACGCCGACGGTCGCGCGGTCCTCCTGAGGGGCGTCGTACGCGGAGCACACGAGCCCTTCCGCGCAGGACCAATCCGCGAAGCTCGGGTCGCCGAGCCCGCAGCGCGCGCCATACCCGCCGCGCGCGCCGTCGCCTCGCTCCGGATACGGCACCTCGTCGTCCGGGGCGGCGCCCCGCGCGACGGCCTCGACCACCGCCCGCCGGCGCGGGAGATCGCCCGCGAGGTGCGCGGACTCGACGGTGAACAGCGCGTCGTGGACGCGGCCGGGAGGCTCCTGCCCGAGCAGGTGGAAGCCGGCGACGGACCCGCTCTGGTGGCACCCGGGGCAGGTCATCTGATCGAGCCGCCGGAGCAGCCCCTCCGGCGAGCGGACGCGCGAGAGGCCGCCGAAATCGACGCCTGCGAAGTCGCGGGGCTCGAACAGGACGCGGAAGGGCCGGTTGGCGCGGCGCGCGAGCCCGTGGGGCGTCGCCGACAGCGCCTTCGTGGCGAGGAACTCCTCGGGCAGGAGCGCCGTGCCCTCGTCGAGGCGCGCGAGGTTCTCGGGGGCCGATAGCCACGCGCGCAGCCGCTCGCGCCGCGCCGGGTCGCGCGAGAGCCGGGCGACGTCGGGGGTGTTCTCGAGGGCGAGCGGCGCGTAGCGCCCGGCGCGGGCGTCCCAGCGGAAGGCGCGGAGCACGTACTCCGCGTGCCCGCCGAGGTCCGGGCGCACGGTGGAGGGCCAGCGGACGCTCTGCAGGTTCACAACGAGCCGCGCGAGGTGCGCGCGATCGGCGGCGCCCGGGGCAAGCGGGCCCTCAGGCGAGGTGAGAAAGCGGACGAGATCCGGCCCGGAGAACGCGCCGGCGCGCGACCAGGCCTGCGCGAGCCGGCGGCACGCGCGAGCATCGCCGGCGGGGGCGAGCAGCTCGAACGACACGGTCATCGGGAGGCGCGAGGCAGCGGCGGGGGCCGGCGTGGCGACGGAGGCGCCCGCAGCGGACGTGGCGCTTGCCACGCCGCCCGGGGTCTTCGCGGCGTAGGCCAGCCGGTACACGAGGCGGGTCTCTCCACAGGCGGAGGCGTCGAACGGGCGGCGATCCATCCGGTTCACCACGCCGATGAGCTCGAAGCGGGCGCCCTCGGCCGAGAGCCACCGCTCGTCGAAGAGGCGGTGCGCGTGGCGCGCGATGCTCGTCCCGCTCCTCGGATCGGCGCGCTGGACATGCCGCAGGTCGTCGGCGAGCACGCGCGCGATCGAGCCGAGCTCGGCGGTACGGGAGAGCGCGGAGAGCGAGGCCGGCGCGCGCGGCGCGCCTGTGAGCACCGACCCGAAGTCGAGGCCCGCGGCCTCGAGCTCGGCGAGCACGGCAGGGTCCGTGAGGAGCAGGAGAGGCCGCGCTTGCGGCGGGGTTCCCTGCGGCGCGGCGGCGGGCTGCGGCCCTCCCGCGGCGAAGCCGCCGGAAGCGGCCGGAGAGGACGGCGCGGCGGACGGCTGCCCCCCTGCCCTCCCGACATCCTGGCGCGACGCGGAGGGGCGTTCGGACGACCACCACGAGCACCCGGCAATGCCGGTGCCGGCCACCAGCGCGGCGAGGGCGAGGGCGCGACGGAGGCCGCGGGCGTCCATGCGGCGAGGCTACACCGAAGCGCGCGGCAGCGCTGAACGGGACCCAGGTCCAGTTCTCCGGGGCAGGAGGCATCAGGGGTGCCTGAATGAGGAAGTGAACACCCTCCGGAGGCCCTGGGGGTGCCATGGCCAACTTCGGCACAAGGCGACACGAACCTCGCGCGCCAGATGGAGAAACAACAGCAATCGCGGCACAACGCGCATGGCGTGGGCTTTGCCTGGGGCGAACGTATGCCACACCAATCGTCGATGCGAAGATCATGGGCTGCTGTCACCGGCGCGCTGCTGACGGCCGCACTGCTCGCGGCGTGCGACGCTGTCACCGTTGTTGAGGATACCTTGAGTTCCACGTCGACGGCCGGCGCCAGCGGGAGCTCCGGCTCGGCCGGCGCCAGCGGGAGCTCCGGCTCGGCCGGCGCCAGCGGGAGCTCCGGCTCGGCCGGCGCCAGCGGGAGCTCCGGGACGACCGGCGCCAGCGGGAGCTCCGGCTCGGGGACAGCTGGTGAGGCGTGCGGGATGAATGGGCCTTGCGCGCCGGGATCGCATTGCCTGTTCGGCGACCTTGCGTGCGGGACGAGCCCGCCCAACGACGTCTGCCCGGCGGAGTACTGTGCTGTGCCCAGTTCATGCAGCGGCCTGGGCGGTCCACCTGCCTGCGGCTGCGACGGCAAGATCTACGACAACGCGTGTCTCGCGGACTCCGCCGGCGTGGGCACGTCGATCCTCGGAAACTGTGGGCCCGCGCCGCAAGGTCGCTTCGCGTGCGGCGATGTGTTCTGCGAGAAGGCGGCTCAAATATGTGTTGAGAACGTTCCCGACGGCTGCGCGTTCACCCGGTACGAGTGCCGCGACCTGCCCCAGGGCTGCGGCAGTGCCAGCTGCAATGAGTGCGTCGACGCGTCGAACGAGTGCCTCGATGTCCTCCATTGCCTCGCGGACGCGAACGGCGACATCACCGTCACGTGCGCCACCTTCTGACCTCGACGACGAGCGTGTTCGCGCCGCCGGTGCAGCGCACGGACGCTCTCCTCGCAGAGATGGTCCGCCGCGGGCCTCCCCTGCCCCGCCGCGGGCCTACGCTGCCCCGCCCACGGGCCTCCCCTACTCCGCCACGGCCCTCCCCTGCCCCGCCGCGCTGCCAGGCTACACCGGCGCGCGCCGCAACGAACTCGCGGCGATCTTGACGAAGCGAGCAAGCCGAGCCGCGTCGCGGTCGACGTACACACACGGCGTGTGGATACTGTCCCCATGCAGCACGCCATGTTCGCGCGCCGGCTCCGCCATGTTCGCGCGCCTTCCCCGCTCCACTTCCCGGAAGAGGCCCTCGTGCCGGAGACCAAGCGCCACCTCGAGATCAGGACCCTGCTCTATGTCGTGCTCAAGACCTTCGCGGATCGCGCGTCGATCGGATCCGACCAGTTCGTCTACTGGTCCGCGTCGGATCCGAGCCGGTGTCTGGCGCCGGACGCCTTTGTCCGGCTCGGCACCCCTGACACGCCGTTCGGCTCCTGGAAGACGTGGGAGCGCGGTGCCCCTGAGCTCGCCGTCGAGATCGTGAGCGAGCACGACGCGGATCCGCAGACGTGGGCCGACAAGCTCCGCAAGTACCACGAGCTCGGCGTGCTGGAGCTCGTCGCGTTCGATCCTGACGCCGCGCCAGGAGAGCGGCTGCGGGTCTGGGATCGCATCGACGACGATCTGATCGAGCGCGTCGTCGAAGGGGAACGCAGCCCGTGCACCGTGCTCAATCTGCACTGGGTCATCGTCCCTGCCGCAGGCCAGCCGGCGGCGCTCCGTCTCGCCCGCACCCCCGACGGGGCGGAGCTCGTCCCGACCCCTGAGGAGGCGGAGCGACGCCGCGCCGAGGCCGAGCAGGCCGCCCGCGCGACGGCGGAGCGGCGCATCGCCGAGCTCGAGGCCGAGCTCCGCCGACGAGGCGGCTGACCCCGTCGGCATCCACCGGGTCAACTTCACCATCTCCGACGAGGCAGCGCTGCTGACGCCCGGCAGAGGTGCGAGGAAGCGCTGCTGACGCCCACGGGTCATCGGGGCCGTCGGGCGCGCGCAGGCGCGGAGGGCGCCTCGATCCAGCAGCGGAAGAGGCGGGCCTCGCCCGGCGGGAAGAAGGCGGTGGGCGGCACCTCGGCGTGGTAGCGCCGGAACGCGGCGCTGAAGTCCGCAGGATCGCGGTCGAACCACGCCTCGGCCTCGGGCGAGCCGCGCAGGAGCCGCTCGAAGCGCAGCCGCGCCACGAGCAGTGCCGACATCCTCACCCCGTCCTCGTCGGCGCCGAGCAGCGCCTTCCGGAGCGCGGGCGGCAGCGCCGGATCCTCGGCCGCGGCGCGCAGCGCGGCCACGGGATCCTCGGCGGTCATCGCGCGGGCCACGAGCGCTTCGTAACGCGCGTGCGCCTGCGCCCCGCTCAGCCGCGCCGCCGCGCCCTCCGCTGCCCCGCCACGGGCCTCCGCTGCCCCGCCGCGGGCCTCCGCTGCCCCGCCACGGGCCTCCGCTGCCCTGCCGCGGGCTTCCCCTGCCCCGCCGCGGGCCTCCCGTGCCCCGCCACGCGCCGCGCGCCCCGCTGACCTGCCGCCGACCGCGCGCGTCACCCGCGCCTCCCGCGCCGGCCGAGCGCGCGCCGCGCGCGGCGGAGCTCCTCCCGCACGGCGGCCGCGTCGTCTGCGCCGTGCACCGTGCCCTCCATGCGCTCCAGGGTCACCCCGCGCAGGTTCGGGCAGCGCGGCGCGACCTCGTCCAGGAGGCGCCACACCGGCTCCGGCACGGCGTCGTCGTGGCCGTCGAGCCGCAACACCCGGCCCGAAGGCAGCCAGCCCGGATCGCTCGGGCCGCCGCCGGAGAGGTGGATCTCGATCACCCGGCCCAGATCGAGCCGCGCCACGTACTCGGCCGGATCGAAGCCGAAGTTCTCCGCCATGGTGTGGACGTTGTGCAGGTCGAGCAGCAGGTGCGTCCGCGGCGCCCTCAGGATGCGCTCGAGGAAGCGCGGCTCGTCCAGCGGATCGCCGAGCACGAAGTAGCTGACGCTGTTCTCGACGCCGACGTCCTCCACGACGTCCTGCATCGCCCGGAGCGCGCGGCGGGCGACCGCGGCGCTGTGCGCGCTCATGGGCATCGGGAGCGGCAGCCCGGCCGAGAGCCCGGCGGGCGCGCTGATCCCGAGGTGATCGGTGTACCAGCGGAACCGGAAGATCGCGTGGTCGCGCCGGAGGGCCGCGAGCCAGCGGGCGCGCCGGCCCGCGTCGGCGGCCGAGGCGCCGCCGAGCGACCAGCCCACGCCGTGGGCGACGAACGGCCGGTCCGACCGGCGCGCGAGCTCGGCGAAGCGGCGGTGAAAGCCGTTCTCCTGGAGATCGGCCTCGGCGGCGTCCGGCGCGCGCCAGAGCGTCTCGGGCGCCACCTCGTAGTAGTCGGCGTCGCGCAGGATCACCTCGGCCAGCAGGTCGAGGAACGCCGCGTCGGGCTGGAGCGTGAGGCCGACCGGGATCAACGCGTGGATGCCCCGCGCCCGTCGACCGAGAAGAAGTACAGGAAGCGCCGTGACTTGGAGGGCACGTGCCCCATGCCGCAGGCCATGAGCCCGCTGTCCTTGGCCCCCTCGACGTCGATCCCGCAGCCGCTGGCGATCGCCCAGCGCGCGCCCGCCGGCGGCGCCTTCACGAGCCGCGCGCGCACGCTCGCGGCCCGGGCCTCCACGTTGCGCGCATCGGCGCCAAGGCCCTTCCGGAGCAGCGCCCCGAGCGCGCCGATCCGCTGCGCGGCGATCTTGTCGTCGTGCTTCAGCTGCTCCTCCCGGCCGCCGCCCGCCATGCGGCGCATTCCGTCGTAGCTCGGGAGCGCGACGTCGAGCTGCGTCGCGACGACAGGCACCTTGTCGGTCCTGACAGCCACCATGAGCGGCTCCCCGTTGCCGGCGCCGGGCACGAGCTTCTTCAGATCGGCCATGGTCGCGCAGACGACCTCGACGCCCGCGAGCGGGGCGAGATCCCCGTCCGCGCCGAAGTTGAGCAGCTCGCCGAACGCGTGGCCGCGCTCCCACTTGGCGCTGTCGTCGGCGGGGATGACGAAGACGAGCAGCGCCCTGCTCGCCTGCCGGGCGCGGCGGAACGCGGCCGACACCTGGACCAGCGACCCCGCGGCGGCCGCCGGCTTGCCCGTCTCGTCGCACGCGGCGCCGTCGCCGAACGCGTCGCGGATGAACGCGGGCCACGCGGTGGCCGCGAGCCCTGCTGCAGTCGCTCCCAGCAAATGCCTGCGCTTCATGGTCACTCCTCACCGCCGTTCCCGAGCAGCTCGCTCTCCGCCTCGCCGCGCCCCGAGGGCTCGGGCGCGAGCGGCGCGAAGGCCTCCCAGCCCGGCCGCACCAGCCTATCCCGATCCCGGCCCAGCAGGATCGGCGCCGCCCCCGCGGATCGCAGCATCACGCGATCACCCGCGGCCGAGTACTCGCCCGTCGCGACCACCTCGCCGGAGCAGCGGTCCTCGAGCGTGAAGCCCCCGGACGCGTCCAGGAGGAGCGTCCGCAGCCCCGCGGCGTAGAGGCCGACCAGCTCTGCCTCCGCGCTGCCAGGCTCCAGCGCGCCGCCTCTGGCGGCCGCAGGCACCGCGGCGAGCGCGTCCAGGGCGTCCTGCGCCGCCGAGGGCGCGAACGCGGCAGGATCGCCCGGCTCGCGCTGCGCGTCGGGCAGGGCCTCGATCACCCCCTCGGGCGGATCGAGGAAGGAGCCGCGCTCCAGCAGATCCGGCGCTGTGAGCGTCCACATGCCGTCGCGGCGCGGGGAGATCTCGCCGCCGACGAGCGCCGCGAGCGCCGCCGCGGCCGCTTTGCTCGCGTGCAGCGTCAGGCGGTCGTCCCGCGCCTCCTCCCCCAGCGCGAGCCATCGGATCTCGCCCTCGGCGCCGCGGACGTGCGCGAGCATGCCCCCGCGCAGCGCGATCCGCTCCGCGCCCTCCGGGCCGCGCAGCACGGCCGTCTCTCCCACATCGAGGGCGACCGGCAGGATCGGCGCCCCTTGCCAGCCGTCGCTGGCCACGGTCCAGCGAGCGCGCGCCGCGGGATCGAGCAGCACGTACGCGGTCGTGTCCGGAGCGTCGATCGGCTGGGCACACCCGGCGGAGAGCAGCGCCGGACAAAAAAGGGAGAACGCAGGGAAGAGACCACGACGTCTGGGCATCGGGCGGAACCTCCGGGGAGCTGAGACGCCCCACGGCGGTGAAAGTTTCATCGACCACGAGGGCCGCGCCCGGCCCGTGATCGCCCGGGGCGAGCCCCGAGCGGCGAGCGGCGAGGGGCTCGGCCCTCCGCTTCACCTCCACGCCGTGCATCGGTATAACGAGGAAGCCATGAGCGCCGACCCGTCAGGCCTGAGACGGCCCAGGCACCCGATCCCCGATTTCGTCAAGACCGCGCTGAACGAGCGTGGCCTGATGAATGCTTACAAGGCGCGCCCTGCCTACCAGCAAAACGATTATATCGGGTGGATCAATCAAGCGAAGCGGCAGGAGACCAGGGAGAAGCGCCTCTGCCAGATGCTGGATGAGCTCGAAGCCGGCGGTGTTTACATGAACATGAAGCATCCGGCATCGGAGAAGACGTGAGCTATCCCGCGGAAGGGAACAGCGAGTCCATGTTGGCCTACGTGTTCTGGCACTGGAGGCAACCGCAGGCCGCCGCGGGCGAGTACGAGCGCCGGCAGCGCGCCTTCCACGCGGCGCTCGCCGCGGCGCCCGCGCCGGGCTTTCTCCGGTCGTTCAGCGTCGGGCTCTCCGGGGCCCCCTGGGCGGCCGGCGGCGGCGACGTCTACGAGGACTGGTACCTCGTGCAGGATTTCGGTGCGCTCGGCGCCTTGAACGAGGCCGCGGTCTCCGCCAGCCGCTCGGCGCCGCACGACGCGGCGGCCGCGGTCGCCGGCGGCGGGGCCGGGGGCCTGTATCGCCTGCGGGGCGGGGTTGCGCTGAACGCGCCCGGCTACGCCCACTGGTTCGGCAAGCCCGACGGCGTGTCCTACGGTGAGCTGTTCGCCCGGCTCACGCCGATCCTGGAGCAAGCGAGCGCCGGCCTGTGGATGCGCCAGATGGTGCTCGGGCCCGGCCGGGAGTTCTGCTTGCACGCGGCGACCTCCGTATCGCTGCCCGCTCCGTTCGATGCGCTCGTCCTCCCGCTCCGGCCAGCCTGGCCGGCGCTCGACGACACGGGCATGACTCCGGCGCGCTGAGGCCCGCGCCCCGCGGCACCCGCCCGCTCTATCATGGAGATCGACCTCGCGTTCGTCCCCGGCTTCTCCGCGTCGCTCGCCGGCTGGGAGGCCACGCTGCGCGTGAGCGGCCATGGCGCGGTGAGGTGCCACTGGATCGGGCCGTCGGGCCCGGAGGAGCGAACCGGGACACGCCACGATCTCTCGCTGACCCCGGAAGCCTTCGAGAGGCTCAGCGGCGCGCTCCGCGATCTCCCCGAGGAGCTCCAGCGGTGGGCGCTCGACGACGCTCCTGTCCGGTACATCCGGTGCCGCGCCGGAGATGGGCTCATCGAACGTCGCCGGTCGGTATCGAGGCGGGCCGCGACGCCGCTCGAGGCGGCGTTCGATCGCGTCTGGATCGAGCTCTTCTCCCTCGTGCGGCCGGCCCTTGTCGACCTCGGCATGCCCGAGTCGCTCGTCGCGCTGGCCCGCTGATACGACAGCGCCCGACAGCAGCGAACATCACGAGCGCTCCGAGGGAGGCTTGCCGACGTGCTCCCGCGTTCCGTGTACACTGCGCGCCATGAACCGCTTCCTGCTGATGAGTGTGCTTGCTTTGTCCGCGTGTAGCCCCGAAGCTCGGGACTTCGCTCCTGGGAGCTCCGACGCCGCGAGCTCGGGGACCTCCGGCGGGGGCGGAGGCGTCGCCGTGGCCGCGGCGGGGACCGGAGGCGACGACGCGCCCGGCTGCCAGGATGGCCTGTCCTTCTGCGCCGGCGCCTGCGCGGACAAGACCTCCGATCCGGAGCACTGCGGCGCTTGCGGCCATTATTGCCTGGGAGCGCCGTGCGTGGCATCGCGCTGCCAGCCCCTCCTCCTGGCGTCGGGCGGCGTCGAGCCGACGGACATCGTGGTCGACGAAACCACGGCGTACTGGGTCGATCCCGTCGCTCGACAGGTGATGACGGTGCCTGTCCGCGGCGGCAATGCGGAGTTCCTCTTCATGGGAGACCCCCCCTTCGCCCCCCAGAGCATCACGCTCGACCCCTCCGGCCAGATCTATTTCACCGACTCAGGCCTCGAGATCATCATGATGGCGACGTACGAGGGCGATTCCACGATCCTCGCGGACGGGCAGACATACCCCATGGGCATCGCGGTCGACGCCGAGAACGTCTACTGGACGAGCGCCGACCAGGGCACCGTCATGAAGGTGCCCGTCGCGGGCGGCGCCCCGGTCGCGCTCGCGGAGGGGCAAGACTCGCCGCTCGGCATCGCCGTCGACGCGACCCACGTCTACTGGGTGAACGAAGGAGGCACGGTGATGAAGGTGCCTGTCGCGGGCGGCGCCCCGAGCGCGATCGCGGACGGGCAGGTCAAGCCGCAGGACATCGCCGTGGACGCCGCCGCCGTCTACTGGACCAATGACGGAGGGACCGTGATGAAGGCTCCGCTCGAGGGCGGCCCCCCCTTCGCGCTCGCGGAGGGGCAGCGCAACCCGCGGAAGCTCGCGATCGACGCCGAGAGCGTGTACTGGACGAACGACGACGGCAGCGTGAAGAAGGTGCCCATCGGAGGCGGCGATCCCGAGACGCTCGCGACGGGGCAAGATCATCCGCTGGGCATCACCGTGGACGCGACAAGCGTCTACTGGACGAACAGCGCCGCAGGCACAGTGATGAAGCTCCCGAAGTGACACCCCGCTTGCCAGGGGCCCGGTTCGAGCGCGACGATCGGCGCCGCCATGAAGCGCGCCGCCCTTCTCCCGATCGCCCTCCTCACCGCGTGCGCCGGCCCCCCGGCTCCCCAGCGCGCTCCCGTCGCGCCGCTGCCCGCGGCGCCGCGCCCCGCCGTCGCCGCGCCCGCGGTCGTGGCGGCGCAGCCCGCGAGCGCGCCGGCAGAGCTCACCTTCGTGCTGAGGATCGCCCATCCGAAGCGGACCTGGGCCAACGCCGCGCAGCTCGTGCCGAGCAGCGCGCTAGTGTTCACCATGGGCTCGACGGAACCCACGAGCGTGCTCGAGGGAGCGGTGGGCCCGGACCTCGCCGGGATCGTCGATCTGGACAGGCCGATCGACGTCGCCTTCCTGGGCACCACGGGCGCTCACGCCGTTGCCTCCCTGTCGGTCGCGGAGCAGGAGGTGCCGCGGCTGGCCGATCGCTTCGTGCTCAAGGAGCTCCAGGAGCACCCGGGCCTGTTGCGCGTCGAGCGCGCGCGTGACGCCGATCCCGACGAGGAGGCGCCGCCCTGGGCCTGCGCCTTCGATCCGGGCGAGCGGCGGGACGGCGCGCGCCTGCTCTGCGGCGAGGACGTGGAGGACATCGAGGCCGCCGCGGCCTACCTCGTCCAGGTCGTGGCCCGGGAGCCGCTCGACGCGGACGCGCGGATCGAGCTCTCGGATCGGACGCTCCGCCAGGCCGTGGAGGAGGCGAGCGCCGCGGGCGACGCGGACGAGGACGACGGCCGCGCCGGTGCGCTCGGCGAGGAGCTCGCCGCGGGGTTCCTGCGCGACATCGAGCGGTTGAACGTCGACCTCACGTGGGGCCGCGCGGACGTCGAGGTCGGCCTCACGCTGCGCTTCGCGAGCCGGCGCTCGCCCCTCACGCTGGCCCTCGCGCCGGCCGCCGCGCAGGACGCCGCGCCGCCGCCGGCGTTCTTCCGCCTCCCGGCCGACACGGCGGTCGCCTTCCACACGCAGGGCGCGTCGCGCGCCGAGCTCACCCCGCTGCGGGACGCCGTCTTCAAGGCGCTGCGCGACGACATGATCGACGACGGCTACGAAGAGAAGCGGCTCGATCAGGTCCTCGATCGCCTCGAGACCCTGGCCCTCACGGGCGGCCCCCTCGTCGTCGGCGCGGGCGCGAACGGCGCGGCGGCGGAGAAGGCGCTCGCGGCCTACCAGCGCGACAAGGGCGCGCCGCGCGCGCGAAAGGCGGCGCGCCTCGCGCTCCAGGGGTGGGTGCTGGCCTCGGTCGAGGAGCCGGCGCAGACCTGGATCTCCGGGGTGAAGGAGCTCCTCCAGCGCGGCGATGAGCTCGACAGGTTCAAGAGGAGCGCGCCGAAGGACGGAAACACCGCTCAGGCCGCGGGCAAGCCGAAGAAGGACGACGAGGACAAGCAGAACACGACGCACGCGATCGTCCGCGCGCCCGCCTCGCTGCCCGCGGGGACGCTCCACGTCGAGCTCCGCTCCAAGCCGCTCACGAAGGACGCCCCGCCCGCGCACACGACCCACCTCTATGTCGTCCCCGCCGGCCAGCGGACGTGGCTCGGGATCAGCGAGGACGACGCCGCCCTTGTGGCTCGGCTGCGCGTCGCGGTGGATCCGGGGCGCGACGAGGGCACGCTCGGCGCGGCGCCGGACATGGACGTGCTGCGGAGGCGCGGGACGCTGGCCGGCGGGCTCTTCTCGCTGGTTGGCTTGACGCTGCTCGCGGCGAACGGCGACACGCCCGAGGCGCTGGACGAGGCCGCCAGGGATCTCGCCGCGCTCGCGGCGCTGCCGGCGCGCGGCGGGGTCGCCGTCCCGCTCGCCGTCACCTCCGAGGTGCTCGGATCCGGCGCGGCCCACGTCGACGTCCGCGTACGGCTGACCCACGCCGGGATCCAGGACGCGATCGCGCTCCTCGCCCGCTGACGTCGACCCACGGCGCGAGAGGCCCGGACCGCGCTCGAGGCAGCGTCACATCGAGATGTTGATCGTGGGCGACTGGGCCGTCGTCCAGTCGCTGACGCCCGGGAAGTAGGTCGTCTCCTCGTCGCCGCCCCGGGTCGTGTGGATCTGATACCGGCGATTCGCTCCGCAGTTGAAGAGCGCCCCATAGACGATCGATTTCGTCTGACCGGCGCCGACCGACTCGGACGAGGTCTTCGCGAGCTTGTCCCACGTGCCGCCGGACACCTTCACCTTGCTCTCGTCCCAGTCGACCGTGAACGCCCGACTGCCGGAGTTGTGCACGCGCACCGTGATCTGGCAGCCGGCCACCGCGTCGTTCGGCGCGCTCGCGGCGATCGCGGCCCCGATGGGCAACGCGAGGGCAGCGGCGATCAAGGTCCGGCGAATGAGCACATGTCGTTCGAACATCATGGCGAGTTCTCCTGTGGTGGCGCTGCCGTCGATGCCTCTCGACGGCTCGCTCGCGCAGGGACCTCAGCAACCGGCAGGCCAGAGGCGAACTCGCGCCGAACCGCGAAGATTGAGCCTCGTCTCGGCCGCGCGCCGCCCGCCTCCGCTGCGCGGAGGTGCTCGCGCCCAGCCCTCGGGCGCCTGCACGCGCCGCTGGCCAGGAGCGCCGCGGGTGACACATCGCCACGAGGGTGTCACGTGACACCCTGTGGCAGGTGAGCCAACGGCCCGGCGCGCCTCGCGGTCAGCCCCACCCCTCCAGCACCAGCTTGCCCACCGCCTGCCCCGACTCGATGCGGGCGTGCGCGGCGCGCAGGTTCGCCGCGCTGATCCGGCCGAAGTGCTCGCGGCGCGTCGTGCGGACCCGCCCCTCGTCGACCCACGCCGCCACGCGCGTGAGGATCGCCCGCTGCGCGGCCATGTCCGCGGTCTCGTAGAGGGACCGCGTGAACATCAGCTCCCACGCGAAGGTCGCGCTCTTCGACATGAGCTTCCCGAGATCGAGGGGCGCCTTCGCCTCGACGATCCCCACGATGCGCCCGCGCGGCGCCACGAGATCCGCCATCGTGTCCCACCACGCCTCGGTGCTCTGCGTGTTGAAGATGAGCTCCACGTGCTGTATCCCCGCGGCCTCGAGCTGCGGACGGAGCGGCGCGCGGTGGTCGACGAGGACGTCCGCGCCGAGGGAGCGCGCCCACGCCCGGCTCTCCTCGCGCGAGGCGGTCGCGACGACCCGCAGCCCTGCGGCCTTGGCGAGCTGCACCACCATCGAGCCCACGCCGCCGGCGCCGCCGAGGACGAGCACGGCGCTCCCCGCGTCGCGCCCCTCGGGGTCGACGCCGAGGCGCTCGAAGAGCCCCTCCCACGCGGTCAGCGAGGTGAGCGGCAGCGCGGCCGCGTCGGCGAACCCGAGCGACCGCGGCATCGGCGCGGCGATGCGCTCGTCGACGAGGTGCACCTCCGCGTTGCTGCCCGGCCGCGCGATGCTGCCGGCGTAATAGACCTTGTCTCCCGGCCGGAACACAGTGACGTCCGCGCCGACCGACTCGACGATGCCGGCGGCGTCCCAGCCGAGGATGCGCGGCGGGTTCTCGACCCGGGGCTTCGGCGCGCGGACCTTCACGTCGACCGGGTTCACGGCCACCGCGCACACCCGCACGCGCAGATCGCGCGGCCTCGGCGCCGGCTCCGGCAGCTGGAGATCGAGCAGGCTCTCGGGGTGCTCGATGGGAAGGTAGCGGTGGACTCCTACGGCATGCATGGCGTTGCTCCTCTGCGGGGCCGGCAAGAGGCCCCGTCACGCGCCGCAAGGTGACCCTCGCCGGCGCGACGGACAATCCACGCGCGGCGACGAAGATCTGTGAATGCCGTTCACAGATCGACCCGGTCGCAACCTTGCCGCTGCCTCTCTCCGCAGGTTACGTCTGTTACTTCTACGGCATGCGAAGAGGCTTACTCCCGTTTCTCTTGTTCATGAGCGCTGGCCTCGCGTGCCAGCCGGTGCCCTCCGGGTCGGACACGGGCGTCGAGGAGCCGCTCCCTGACGATGGCAGCGACCCCGACCCGCTCTGCCCCGGCCCCGTCGAGCCCGACACCAGCGAGGTCGCGGCGCTCTCGCTCCCGGCGCGCACGGTATCGACGCTGGCCGGCGCTTACATCGCGAGCGACCAGCGCTCGACGCGGACGCGCATGGTCGTGGAGGGCCAGGCCGCGCTGGCGCTCGGGCCCGACTATCCGAGCTCCGTGACGATGGCGCTGGATTCGGTCGTCGACCCGCGCTGCTGCTGTAGTCCGATCCCGGGCGCGATCACCATTGACCAGATAGGCGCCATCCAGGGTGCGATCGCCGTCGAGCAGACGGGGCCCACGACGTTCTCCGTCCGCGTGAGCGAGGAGGGGACGTCGACCTTCGAGGTCTCGGGCGTGCTCGCGGTGCCGGAGGGCGGCCTCGACGCGTGCTCCGCGTACGACGACACCCGCGAGCTCCCCGTCACGCTGTTGATGACCGTCCAGGTGGCGCGCCCGCGCTGGCAGATCGAGACACCGGCGGAGTGCGGCGCGAGCGCCGTCATCCAGTCGAACCGGCCTCTCCCGATCACCACGGCGGCGTTCGACGCGGCGGGCCAGCGCTTCTCTCCACAGAACGTCGAGCGCCCGGCGGTCGACGTGGTGGGGACCGGCGTGGGGCTCCGGGTGCGCGAGGGGGGCGCGCCCTCCGATATCGTCGCGACCGGGGACGGCAGCGTCGTGATCACCGCGGCCGACGGCGGCGCATCGCGCGAGGTCTCGGTGATCCCTGCCGCCCGCATCGACGCCATGGACGTGGTGTTCGCGCTCCCGGGCGTCGCGGGGGGCGAAAGGGCCCTCGTGGATGGCGAGACGCTCGATGGGTTCCACCGCACGGGGAACCGGGTGGTCGCCGTGATCTCCGGGCTCGCGTCCGGCGGTGTTCCGCTGTGCAGCGAGGCGAGGACCGAGGATTTCGAGGTGAGGTCCTCCACGCCGGAGGCCTGCGTCGATGGCCAGTTCTGCGATTCCAGCGAGGTCCCTCGCGGGGATATGCTGACCCGCTCCGCGGAGGTCATCGCCGATGGGAGGTGCGCGGTGCGCGTCGATGCGCCGGCGTTCGCCGGCGGGGCCGGCCTCGGCGCGGAGATCTCCGTGACCCTGAAGGGCACCGAATCGATGATCGATCTCACGCCCTAGGTTGACCGGCACGTGAACAAGGTGGCCCCGTCTTCTTCCTTGCGTGGGAAAGCCGCCCAACCTACTTCTTGGTGCGAGAGCCGTCTCCGCTCGAACAGATCGAGGAGATCACCATGCCGTGGTATGTCTATTTCGCGTACTTCTTCGGTGGGGCGTTCCTCGCCAATGCGCTCCCCCACTTGATCGCCGGCGTGTCCGGCCAGCCGTTGCAGACCCCGTTTGCATCACCGCCATTCAAGGGGTTGTCGCCGCCGGCGGTGAACGTGGCCTGGGCGCTGGCCAACCTCGCCTTCGCGTACCTCTTGCTCGTACGCGTCGAAGCCCTCGACCTCCGGAGCTGGTCTGACGTGGGTGTCTGCTTTCTCGGGTTCGGCGCCATGGCCCTCCAGTGTTCTCGTTCTCTCGCTCGCCTTCGCAAGCAGGCCGTCCCCTGACCTGCCCCGTCGCGAGGCGGTCCCACAGGAGCTCGGCGCACCGCCTCTCAACGTGCGTCGTCAGCGCCGCGCACGAGGATGACGCGCGTCTTCGACAGCCCGTCGTGCAGGCCCACGGGCGCGTCGCCCCGCTTCAGGAACGTGAACGCCTCGAAGGGGATGAACCGGCACAGGGTGCGGATCGCGATCCGACCGATGCCGGCGCGGCTGCCGTCCTCCATCACGACCCGCGTGCCCGTGACGAGCTTGCCCAGCGTGGCGCCGAAGATCGCCTCCATCGAGACATAGTACGCGAACATCATCACGAGACCGAGCAACGTATCGTTGACCTGCTCGAACACCTCGGCGCCCCCGAGCAGCCCTAGGATCGCGCCCGCGAGGAACGTGAACAGCATCGATCCCATGTAGTCGACGATGAGGTTCGCGAACCGCCGGCCGCCGCTCGCGAGCCGCAACCGCGAGCGCTCCTCCGGTTGCAGCGCCGCGGGTTCGTCTGCCTTGGGTGCCTCGTAGGGGTTGTAGCTCTCGGCGGGCTGGGCGGTCGGAGAACTCATGAGACCTCTCGATGCGGGTTGGGTGACGTCGCGGCGCAGCGCTCGAGGGCAGACTGCCCTGGAGTCGACGCGCCCTGGCACATGCTACGCCCCGCAGGCGGCGGCGTGAAGACAGCCCCGTCGACCCGGCGATGAAGGAACGATCGAACCGGACACGCTTTTCGGAGTGTGGACGGATCGCAAGGGCGACCGGTGGCGGCGCCATCTCGAGCTCACCGCCGAGCACGATGTCGACGCTCCCCGTTGCCTTCGCGTTCTACACGGCGACATGGACGGTGCGGCCGATCCGCGTCGTCACGAGGCATCGTTCCGCTCGAAGAGCGCTCCCGGCCGAGCGAAACCCAAATAGGTTCACGGGCCTGCGGGCATTGTAGGGGTGACGGAGAGGTGGCGAACGCGGGCATCCGGAGGGCGCTCCGGGTGTCAGCCGGGCGCCATCTCCACTGATGCAGGAAAAATACGATCATGGCAAAGCGCGTGAACCGAAGAATCTTCCTCCGGGGGCTGGGCGGAGCTTGCGTCGCGGCGCCGTTCCTCGGCTCGATCCTCGACCGGTCCGTGATGGCGCAGCCGGCCACACCGCCGAAGCGGCTGATCGTGATGTACACGCACTATGGCTGCATCACGACGCGGTGGTTCCCGAAGAAGTCGCACGGCCCGCTCACCGCCGCGGACCTCGAGTCGACGACGCTCAAGCACCTCGCGCCTTACGTCGACAAGCTCCTCATGCCCCGAGGCATCCGCGCGATGAACGAGTGGACGGCGACGATGGTTCGGGGGCAGGGGAACGATCACCACACGCAGGTGGTCGGGTCGTACTTCACTTGCCACCCGGTCACTCCCAACAGCAACGACCCGTTCAGCTTCAACACGGCGACGAAGTTCAACGCCATGCCGACCGGTGCCTCGCTGGATCACGTCATCGCACGACAGCTCAGCCCGCAAGGCACTCCGTTGCTCTTGAACACGGGTGGTCAGAATGACAACTCTCAGTCGGCGATCTCCTACTCCGCCGCCGAGACCCTCTTCAGGGGCCTCAACGTGTCGCAGGCCTTCAGCAGCCTCACGGGCCTCTTCGAGGCGGGGAAGCCGACGTCTCCGGACACCTACGCGGCGATGCGCGGCAAGAGCGTCCTCGACATCGTGAAGGATGATCTGCAGAGGCTCGAGCGGTTCGACATGAGCCGTGCCGACAAGCAGAAGCTCGCAGCCTGGAAGGAGCTCCTCAACTCGACAGGAAATGGGGTGGCTTCTGCGCAGTGCGACACGTCCCTCGCCACGGCGCTCGGCGTGACGCAAGAAAACATCGACCTGGCGAGCACAACCCCGCTCGGCGAAGACCGGCTGATGCAGCGAATCTCGAACAGCCTGGACGGAGCCGACCTCTATTCGAACCTCGCCGTGCTCGCGGCGGCGTGCAACGCGAACCCCGTCATCTTCCTGAAGTACCCCGGGAATTACAGCTTTACGGGGCTCGGCCTGACGCAAGAGAGCGAAGGTCTCTCGAGTCGCTTGGACAGCGCGGGAGTGCAGGGCCCCTGCGTCCCGGGTGTGATTGACATGCTCCTCAAGATCGACGACTTCTATGCAAGGAAGTTCGCCCACCTCGTCGGGCAGCTGAACAGCATCGACGAGGGCGACGGGACGCTCCTCGACAACTGCGCGGCCGTCTGGTTCCAGGAGATGTCGGACGGCTGCGCCCTCAACCTCAACAACCTGCCGATCATCCAGGCCGGCAGCGCCGGCGGCTATTTCAAGACCGGCTGGGCCGTGAACGTCGATGACGGCTCGCCCGATCTCACGACCGGCAACAGCGAGATCACGTGTGCCGAGGGCGCTCCGCAAGAGGTCGACGGGTACTCCCAGGAGACGGGGACCGATCCGTCGCTCGCCAACGCGCCGATCAACAAGTACTTCTGCAGCTTGATGAACGCCCTCGGGGTCAAGGCAGGGGCGGATGGTTTCCCGGCAAAGGGCGGTTCGGCGCCGGTGACCCACTTCGGCATGTACGACCGGACGGAAGACTTCATCGGTGGCGGGACCCATCCCCCCACCATCCACGATCCAGGCGAGTTCGCCGCGCTCAGGGCGAGCTCCTGAGCGGCCTCGTCCCCGAGCCTGTCGCGCGCCCGACTCATGAAAGCGCCGCGGGCGAGCGGCCACCGCAGCCCGACGCGACGGCTCTTTTCGCTCGGCGCGTGCTCGATGCCGCCCTCCAGGAAGCGGTTGGCTACACGCCGCGCTTCGCGGCGGTATGCACCCGTCGCCTCCGCGGGATGCCCTATCAACAATTTATCGATGCATCGAAGGGGTCGCCGTCACTCCACGGCGTGCGGGGCATGCCGCGACCATGAGGGTGGCCGCGGCATGCCCCGCTGGGGGGACGTATGTACCGGCTCAGTGCCAGGTCTTCAGGACATCGGCCTTGCCGTCGGCGTTGAAGTCGCCGAGCGCGACCTGGGAGAGCGTGGCGCTGGCGGTGTTCAGGGTCGACCAGCCGGCGGTGCCGCTGAGGGACACGTACCACGTCGTGCCGGTGGCGCGGAACGCGTCGGCCTTGCCATCCCCATTGAAGTCCGAAAACTTGAGGGACGAGACGGTGATGCTCGTCGTGTTGAGCGTCGTCCAGCCTCCGGTGCCTGCGGAGGACATGTACCAGTGCGAGCCGTCGGCGCGGAACACGTCATCCTTGCCATCCCCATTGAAGTCCGCAAACCTGAGGTCCGAGGCGGTGTAGCCAGACGAGTTGAGCGTCGTCCAGCCGCCGGTGCCGCCGGAGGACATGTACCAGTTCGAGCCGTCGGCGCGGAACACGTCGTCCTTGCCATCCCCATTGAAGTCCGCAAACCGGAGGTCCGAGAGCGCGGAGCTGGACGTGTTGAGCTGCACCCAGCTGCCGGTGCCGCCGTAGGACACCCACCAGTGCGAGCCGTCGGCGTTGAACACGTCGGTCTTGCCATCCCCGTTGAAGTCCGCAAACCTGAGGTCCGAGAGGGTGTAGCCAGAGCTGCGGAGCAGCGTCCAGCCGCCGGTGCCGCCGGAGGACATGTACCACCCCGAGCCGTTGGCGCGGAACAGGTCGTCCTTGCCATCTCCGTTGAAATCACCCACCCGGAGGTCGGACAGCGGGATCTCCGACGCGTTGATGGAATCCCACCCGCTCGTGCCCGCCCAGGACACGGCCCAGCCGCTATAGAAGCGCATCACGCCTTCTTTGTCGGTCGCGCTGAGCACCCCGCCGTTGTTCCAATCGGGGTTGCAGTAGTTCATTATCGAGTCCAG
The DNA here is from genome assembly GCF_051524395.1 of Sorangium sp. So ce117. Lineage (NCBI taxonomy): Bacteria > Pseudomonadati > Myxococcota > Polyangiales > Polyangiaceae > Sorangium > Sorangium sp. So ce117. The sequence continues at coordinate 205,075 of NZ_CP150309.1, read as the reverse complement.
ATCCCACGCGCCGACGGTGTAGTCGCCATCACTGCCGTCGACATCGTTGCACCAGCTCGGCGTGTCCGAGCGGTTCTGCTCGTGCGCGAAGCCGAGGGCGTGGCCGAACTCGTGCGCGGCGATGCTTCGAATGCAGCTCTCGCGGGTCGCTTGGCAGTCCTGGCTCCAGTTGTTGAAGGTGAAGTTGAGCACCATCCCGGCGGGCTCGCCGTCGAGCGCGTCGCCGAGGCCCTTGGTGTGGGGCCCCGGGTCAGCGACGTCAGCGATCCTGATGCGAATTCCATCGTCGCCGCTACCGCAGGTGCCCCAGCCCTGAAAGCGCACCCCGGAGGCCGCCTCCCAGGTGTCGCTCACCGCGTCGCGCACCCATCCTTTCTCGGTCGTGAAGCTTGCGCCATTCTCCCAGCACACGGGGATGAAGAGCGTATCCCAGATGTTTCCCGTATCGACGTAGAGCTCCTGGTGCGCCTCGGTGATGTCGGCGCCGTCTTCGCTGTCGTACGGAGCAACGCCGTCGCCGGCGCTGCAGCCGAGGCCCAAGAGGATGGCAGCGGCACTGAAGGTGAGATAACGAAAGCTTTTCATGGCTATTCTCCCAAAGAAATGTTCGTGCATGTCCACGCGGTCCTCGGCGCCGGGGCCTGCGCCGCGGGGCCACGAAGCGTCGTGGCAGCCTGTGTCTCTGAGGCGCTCGTCCAGCAGCGGGCGAGAGTCTTCGAGACAGAGCGCGACGTTCGCCGCAGCGTTTTGCAGAGGCCGTGCCAGGGTCCTGTACGGCCCGTAGAATCCCGAAAAAGAGCGGCACGCCAGTCACCAGCGCTCAGATCCGGCAGCGGCCTGGCTCCGGCGCGCGGCAGCGTGACATGTCACGCCCTCGTTGTGACATGTCACGCCCTCGTTGTGACATGTGACGCTCCATGAGCCGCTGGTCATGCTGGATAGCCACCTCCCCGCCCCCCCGCACAACCTGGACCGGGCCTGCGTCTCCGTCGATTCAGCTGCCGATCGCGGGACCGACCCAGCGGCATCACGGGCCGGCCCGCGATGCTGCTCACGTCGACGAGGAGGCCGCGCCGTGCTGCCGCCGCGTCGCCGGCGGCAGCACGGCGCGGTTGACACGCGCCGCGCCGTGGAGGGAGACAATGAGGACATGGTTCTGCCTTCTGCCGCTCCTCGTCGCTCGCCGCGGCGCCCCACCCGCGCCGCTCGGCCGGCGCGCGATCGGCCTGCACGCCGGCCGAAACGTCGCCCCGCTTGCATCGGCTGCCCGTTCCTGGCTACCCGTCCATGCAAGGAGGGTCCCGATGGCAATGACCGCTGTTCTCCAGTTCCTGCCTGACTGGCAGCACGCGCAGCAGGGTCCGATCGAGCGCGGGGGGAAGCTCAAGATCGAGTATGAGCTGAGCCGCCTGTCGCGCTGCTTCACGACGTGGCGCGGCGCCGAGATCGGCGACATCACCGCCTACGTCCGCTTTCACCCGCGCGGCGCGATCGTGCAGGGGAGCGTCGTCGAGGAGGTGCGGGCCCCGGGGAACCCGCCCGGGCACGTCGTCGCGCACAGGGCCGCGGCCCTGGAGATCTCGGTGCCCGACGACGCGACCCAGGCGGAGATCTGGTTCCACGGCTCCTCGCAGACCAGCCGCCGGTGCGAGGCGTGGGACACGCGCTTCGGCGACAACTACTGGTTCGACGTGGGCGGCCCGCCGCCGCGGATCCCGGCGCAGCCGGTCGTCTACCGCGCGGGGGCGCAGCGGCGACCCGACATCACCAACGTCCGGGCCTTGCGGGTCTCGAAGGTCAACGCGTTCCCGAGGCCCGCGCAGGGGCCGATCCTGGGGAAAGACATCCAGACCCACGTGGACCTCGACGCGTGGGTCAGCCATTCGGCGTGGGGCGCCAGGGCATGGATCGATGTCCACGTGTTCGACGGCCACGACGCGCTCGTCCACGCCGAGACGATCCCGCTTTCGTATACCGGGTGGGGCCCGAACCAGCAGTTCAGCTTCGCCGGCAAGATTTTCCAGGGATCCACCGCGACGCCGGGCTCGGTGTCGCCACGGCCGGACGCGCGCAGGGTGCAGCTCCGGCTCTATTACGAGATCGACGGCCAGGTGTTCACGGATGGAGTCCTGCACCAGGCCGAGCTCCCCGAGGACGCGCTGATCTGATCGGCGCCGCGCCGGCTCGCCGCGGGAGAGCGCCCCATGCTAAGAGGGCGTTGCCATGGCGAGCCGCTTCTACGTCACGACGCCCATCTATTACATCAACGACGTCCCGCACCTCGGCACCGCCTACACGACGATCGCCGCGGATGTGCTGTGCCGCTACCACCGGCTGCGCGGCCACGAGAGCCGCATGCTCACCGGCACGGACGAGCACGGCCTCAAGATCCAGCGCGCCGCCGAGGCGCGCGGCGTCGCGCCGGGCGCCCACGCCGACGAGATCGCCGCCGTCTTCCGCGCCACGTGGCCGAAGCTCGGCTGCGCTCCCGACGACTTCATCCGCACGAGCGAGCCGCGCCACAAGAAGGCCGTGCAGGAGCTCTGGAGCCGGATCAAGGCGCGCGGGGACATCTACCTCGGCCACTACGAGGGGCTCTACTGCGTCGGGTGCGAGGCCTACTACACCGAGAAGGACCTGGAGCAGCCGGGGAACGTCTGCCCGCTGCACAAGAAGCCCGCCGAGAGCGTCAAGGAAGAGAGCTACTTCTTCCGCCTGTCCAGGTACGGAGACGCGCTGCTCGATTATTACAAGCGCAACCCGACCTTCGTGCAGCCGGCGAGCCGCCTGAACGAGGTGGCGAGCTTCGTGCGCGAGGGGCTCCAGGATCTGTCGGTCTCCCGCACCACGTTCCAGTGGGGCATCCCCGTCCCCGACGACCCGAAGCACGTCATGTACGTCTGGTTCGACGCGCTGGCGAACTACATGACCGCCCTCCGGGAGCCGGAGGACAACACGCGCTTCTGGCCCGCGGACGTGCACCTCGTCGGCAAGGACATCCTGCGCTTCCACGCCGTCTACTGGCCTGCGTTCCTGCTCTCGGCCGGCTACAGCGAGGCGGAGCTGCCGCGCCAGGTCTTCGCCCATGGGTTCCTCACGTACAGCGGCCAGAAGATGTCGAAGACGCTCCGCAACACCATCAGCCCCGTCGAGGTGGCGTCCGCCCTCTCCGAGGCGGCCGCGGCGGCCCTGCCCGGCGGCCCGGGCGCGGCGGACGTCGGGGTGGACGTGGTGCGGTATTGCCTGATGCGCGCGATCTCGTTCGGTCAGGACGGCGACTTCAGCCTCCAGGACGTGCTGTCGCGGTATGGCTCGGAGCTCGGCAACGCGCTCGGCAACCTGCTGAATCGCGTGCTCCCGTTCGCCGAGGAGGTGCCCGCGAAGGGGGCCTCGGGCCCGCTCGAGGAGGAGCTCGCCGGGGCGCAGCGGCAGGCCGCGGCGGCCGCGGCGACGGCGTTCGACGCGAACCAGCCGACGCGCGCGCTCGACGCGATCTGGACGGTGATCGCCGCCGCGAACCTCTACATCGACAAGGCCGCTCCGTGGGTGGCCAAGAAGACGGACCCGGCGCGCCTCGGGACGATCATCGCGACCTTGGTCGAGCAGCTCGAGGCGATCAGCGTGATGATCTCCCCCGTGATGCCGGTCGTGGCGGGCAGGATGCGCGAGCAGCTCGGGCTGCCGCCGATCGCGTTCGAGGAGGGCAGCGATCGCTGGCCGATGGCGCTCCCCTCGCGAGCGCCGGGCGAGAAGCTCCGCAGGGGCTCGCCCATCTTCCCGCGCCTCGAGAAGGAGAAAGAGGCCGAGCTGCTCGCCCGGTTCGCCCCGCCGCGGCCGGACGCCGAGCCGGGGAAGGCCGATGCGAAGGTTGGCGCGAAGGCCGATGCGAAGGTTGGCGCGAAGGCCGATGCGCAGGCCGCCCCGGAGGCGAAGACCGCGCCCGCGGCGAGCGGCGGTGCCGGGGTGGCCGCCCCGCCGGCGCGCCAGGACAAGAGCCCTGTCGCGTTCGACGATTTCGCCCGGCTGGACCTCAGGATCGGCGTGGTCACGAGCGCTGAGCGCGTGAAGAAGAAGGACCGGCTGCTCGATCTGCGGGTCGACACCGGCGACGGCGCTCCGCGGCGCATCATCTCGGGCATCGCGGCGAGCTACGCCCCGGAAGAGCTCGTGGGCAAGCGGATCGTCGTCATCTGCAACCTGCCGCCGCGCGACTTCGGCAAAGGGCTCGTGTCCGAAGGCATGCTGCTGACCGCCGAGGTCGAGGGGCGAGTCCGCACCATCACGGTCGAGGACGCCGCGCCGGGCACGCCTGTGCTCTGATACCGCACGCCGGCACGCGATTCACAGCTCAGCGATACGACGGGAGCGAAACACCGGCCGCAGCGGCCGCGCGGCGAGATCGCGGTCGCCGCGCCGCGATCGTGCTTTTCACGCCGGTGGGCAGGGGACCCCCGGGGATGCCGGTCCGCGCGCCGGGGGGCGTGCTAGACCTGGTCAATGCGCGCTTGCCTTGGCACGAGGAGGCGGTGAGCATCTCCCTGCGGGGGCGCGATGCCGTGGCCCTGGCCCTGGCGGTCGCGGCGCACGCCGCGATCCTCGCCGCGCCGACGCCGGAGCGGCCTCCGGAGGGCCCTGCCGAGCCGTCCGCGATCGTGGATGGCATCGATTTCGAGCTGGAACCACCGGCTCCCCAGGCCGCAACCGCGGCGCCGGCCGGGGGCGAGCCGGAGACGGCCGGCGAGATCGGCAAGGCCGCTCCGGCCGAGAAGGCGCACGCGCCCGCGCCGGGCGCCGCAGCGGCCAAGGTCGCCTCGGTGGAGCGCGCGAGGCCGGCGCCGGCAGCCCCCGCCGCCGAGCCGAAGGCCGCGCCTCCGGAGACGGCGCCGCCCGCCCCCGGAGCCGCCGCCCGGCCTGCGGCCGAGGCCCCCGCGCCCGCCGTCGAGGCTCCCGGGGCTCCTGCGCCCACCGCAGAGGCCCCGGCGCCCACCGCAGAGGCCCCGGGAGCCCCGGCGACGGCGCCGCCCGGCGACGAGTACGGCGGGGCACCGCCCGCCGAGGGCGGGGGCATCGCGCTCGCGCCAGGGCTCGGGACGCCCCTCTGGAGCGTGCCCGGCGTGCTCCCCGGCCCCGACGCGCCGCGCGCCGCCCCGACGGCCGCCCCGCGCGCTCGCCCGGTGGATCCGGCGATCGCGGGCACGGTGCTGAACGAGACGCTGCACAGCAAGGACAAGAGCGTGGGGATCAGCGTCCCCGCCGCGGGCGCTGTGGCGAGCACCCTGGCCGACATGGTCCGCTCCTCGGCCGCGCCCCTCGACGCGCGGGCGACCTTCGAGGTCAAGCTCGGCGCCGACGGCCAGGTCCTCGGCGTCCGGCTGGTGAGCGCGTCGGCCGGGGACGGCCCCACGTGGGATCGCATCGTGGACGGGGCCAAGGGCGCGCTCGCGGGGAGCGCGCTGCAGATGGGGCCTGACCGGCAGCCGGTCACCGTGACGGTCAAGGTCCAGTCCAAGGTGCAGTATCCGTCCGGCAGCAAGAAGAAGCCCAAGCCGGAGCTCGTGTGCGCCGAGGAGGTGCTCGAGCAGCTCCAGCTGGCGATGGAGGACCCGAGTCGGCTCGGCCAGCTGCGCGGCCCGGGCGACGGGGCGCCGCCGGCAGGCGACATGGATGAAGAAGAGCGAAAGAGGAGGTTCTGCATCCCTGTCGGGCTCCGCGTCAAAGGCGATCTGTCCGATGTCGGCGCGCACAAGGTCAACGTGGTCTCGGCGTCGTTCGCGGTGAAGCGCGAGGGCGAGCGCGCCCTGCCGCACGAGGACATCCTGCCGATCGACACGCGCGTTCCGTGGGCGCCCAAGGACCCGAACAAGACGAAGCTCCCGCCGCCCAAGAAGAAGAAGTGGAAGAAGAAGAAGGAGCCTTGAGGGCCAATCCAGCGACCCGCGGTCAACAACGAGGTTCTTTACCCGCCTCCCTCGTGGGAAAGTCACGCTGCGGGCGCCTGGGGTCGATCAGGTACTCGCGCTCGCGGTACTCGAAGTAGTCGAAATCTGCTGGGCGTCCGGCACCGGACATGTCCTGGCACGCCATGCCGACGAACGCACCGGTGAAGTTGGGAAGGCCCGGCGCGGAGGCCTCGTCCGAGAGGATACTGGCGTCCAGGTGCTCCGGGAACCAGCTCCAGTCCGCACCGTTAAGGCTGTAAGCGAAGTAGAGCCGGTCGTGGTCGAGCTCGGCGCGCAGGTGCACGGGCGCGGTGCCCGGGATGGGGACGGGTGCGGTGAAGGCGTCCGCCATGACCCCATCCGGGATCGCCGACATGATCCGGACATAGCGCCCGACCGTCTCCTCGTGCGAGATGTGCAGGTAATGGAACTTGCTCGCGTTGTAGTAGCAGATGAGCCCGGCCATCTGCTGATAACGCTCGGGCGCGAAGTCGACCGACGTGACCGCTGTGTAGCAGTGCGCCTGCTGGCGACGCGCGACGAGCGACTGGCGGAACAGGCTGCCGAGCGTCTCGCGGCCATAGAGCCGGAGATGACCGGGACGTGCGGTGAGGCTGAACAGCTCGTCGGGGTAGGGCGAGCGCAGCCACTGGAAGTCGATCGGCAGCTGCGGTGAATCGAAGTCCTCGCGCGCGGCCGGGGCGGGGAACGGATGCGCGGGCAGGCCGGGGGCTGGGACCTCGACGCGCGGGATACCTTGACCATCGGCCGTGCGAAGCCAGCCGTCGTCCGACCAGACCATCCTCTGGATCGCGGTCTCGCGGCCGAGCGTCGAGCGCCCGCGGTTCGGGATGGGACGGCTGCACAGGTGGACCATGTACACATCGCCCGACGGCGTATCGCAAAGGTCAGCGTGGCCCGCGCGCTGCAGCGCGACGTCGGCGCGAGCGCGCGAGGTCAGGATGTACGTCTCGGGGTGCAGCTCGTACGGGCCGGTGAGGTCACGGGAGCGCGCCATGGTGACGGCGTGGCCCTGGTACGTGCCGCCCTCGGCGGTGATCAGGTAGTAGAAGCCGCCGCGCTTGTAGATGTGCGAACCTTCGGTGTAGCCGATCGACGTGCCTTTGAAGATGTTCGTGACAGGCCCGATGAGCTTGCGCTCGGCGTGCGAGTACTCCTGGAGCACGATGCCGGCAAAGCGAGCGCGGCCGGGCCGGTGGTCCCACAGCATGTTGCTCAGGTACTTGCGGCCGTCGTCGTCGTGGAACAGCGAGGGGTCGAAGCCGCTCGAGTTGAGATGAACGGGATCGGACCACTCGCCGTCGATGGTGGGGCTGGTCACCAGGTAGTTGTGGAAGTCGCGCATCGACGCGCCGGACGCCCCACCGACGGTGGTCCGGCCGTAGCGCTTCACGTCGGTGTAGATCAACCAGAACAGGCCATCCGCATACGTCAGGCACGGCGCCCAGACGCCGCACGAATCGCCGTCGCCAAGCAGGTTCAACTGGCTCGCGCGGTTGAGCGGGCGCGAGAGCAGACGCCAGTGCACGAGGTCGCGCGAGTGGTGGATCTGCACGCCGGGGTACCACTCGAAGGTCGAGGTCGCGACGTAGTAGTCGTCGCCGACGCGGACGATGGACGGATCGGGGTTGAAGCCCGGCAGGATCGGATTGCGGATGACGGGATCAGGCATGGATGAATGGCTCGCCGGCGATGGTCCGGAGGACGATCGCGCCGAGGATATCGAAAGACGAAGCTGCCGCCGCCAAAAAAGAAGAAGTAGAAGAAGAAGGAGCCTTGAGGGCCGCGTCCCGCGCCCGGCGCGCCGCCGGGCGGCCTGAAGCGGCGCCTCCCGCGGTCAGAAGCCCCACACGAGCGGGACGACGATGACGGTGGTCGCGAGCACCAGGAGCTGCAGCGGCAGCCCCACGCGCGTGAAATCGTTGAATCGATAGCCGCCCGGCGCGATCACGAGGACGTTCACCGGAGAAGCGATCGGCGTGGCGAACGCCGCGGAAGACGCGAACGCGACGCCGATGAGCAAGGGCTCTGGCGCGAGGCCCAGCGCCTCGGCCAGACGAACCGCGAGGGGGGCCACGAGCAAGGCCGTCGTGGTGTTGGAGAGGACCATCCCGATGGCCGAGGTGAAGAGGACGAGCAGACCGAGGACCACCGTGGGCCGCGCCCCCGTGAGGAGCTGCTCGACCGCGGACACGGCCGCCCCCATCGCCTCGGTGCGCTCCAGCGCCGTGGAGACGGGGATCATCCCCGCGATGAGCACGACGCTCTCCCAGTTCACGGCGCGGTAGGCGTCCGCCGGGCGCACGCACCGCGCGAGCACCAGGAGGACCGCGGCGAGCAGCACGGCGACCACGTTGGGCAGCCACCCGAACGCCATGATGACGAGCATCCCCAGGGTGACCCCCACGGCGGCGAGGGCGCGCCCGCGATCGACGAGCACGGCGCTCGGCGCGTCGGGCTCGGCGACGAGCACGAGATCCCGCCGCTCGTCGCGGAGGTTCCTCAGGTGCTTCTGCCGCCCTTTCACGAGGAGCGTATCGCCGGCGCGGAGCTTGAGATCGCGCAGCTCGGGCGTCGCATGGAACACCGGCAGCGATCCTCCGCCTCGGCGGATCGCGAGCACATTGGCGCGGTAGCGATCGCGGAACTTGGCTTCCCGCAGGGTCTGTCCCGCCAGCCGGGAGCGCCGCGGGAGCACGACCTCACACATGGACTCTTCGTCGGGCAACGAGAAGACGGGGCGCTCCGGGAGCGCTTCGAGCCCGAAGCGCTCTGCGAGCGCGGCGATCGCGCTGTCGCTCCCGAGCACGCGCAGCTCGTCGCCCACGACAAACACCGCGTGCGGAACGACGCGCTTGGCCAAGGGGCCACGAGGCCCGTCGTGCGCGATCCCCACCACGGTCACGCCGAAGTCGGCGCGGAGGTTCGCGGCGCCGAGCGTGAGGCCGGCGAGCTTCGAGCGCGCGGTGACGCGCAAGGCGCGCAGCGACGTGCCGAGCTCGTAGTCCATCGCGAGATCGTTCAGCGTGAGCGAGCGCGGCGCGCCCGCGTCCGCCGCGTCCGCCTTGCCAGGGAGCAGGCGACGACCGAACGACACGACGTAGGCCACACCGATCACGAGCACGGCGAGGCCTGGAACGATGAAGCTGAAGAAGCGGAATGGCTCGCGCCCCGCCTCACGGAGGGCGTCGCTCACGAGCAGGTTCGGCGGCGTGCTGATGAGCGTCAGGTTGCTCCCGAGGTGCGCGGCGAACGCCACGGGCATGAGGAGCCTCGCGGGCGCAATTCCACGCTTCAACGCGAGGGTCCCCACCACCGGCAGGAGAATCGCCACGGTCCCTGTGGAGCTCATGAAGGCGGAAAGGAGCGCCGTCGCCCCCATCACGACCACCATCACCCTCGCCTCTCCCGATCCCGCGACGCGCTCGAGGCGGTGGCCCAGCCAGTCGGCGACGCCTGTGTCCGTCAGCGCGGCCCCCACGATGAACAGGCCAGCTATCATGAGCACGGCCGGGTTGCTGAACCCGGCGAGCCCGTCCGAGACCGTGGTGACGCCGGAGAGGGTGAGCGCGAGCAAGGACATCATCGCCACGACGTCGAGCCGCAGGCGATCGCTCACGAACAGGACGATCGTGGCCCCGAGGATGGCCAACGTGAGGGCAGCTTCCGGCATCATGCGACGGCGGAGCCTAGCCGAGGGGGCCGGAGAGCCAACCCCCTATCGTCTCACCCGCGCTCACGCCGTCTTGCCCTCGGCGGGTCGAGTCGACGCGCGCGTCGAGGCGCCGCCGGAGCATGCTTCGCTGCCGCGCCGCTCAGGGCAGCTCCAGCACGAACGTGGAGGGGCGCGCGATCAGCACGTCGCACGGCGCCGAGCGCATGACGGATTCGGCCACGCTGCCCAGGAGAGCGCGCGAGATCCCCGTGCGCCCGTGCGTGCCCATGACGATGAGATCGGCCTTCCACCGCGCGGCTTCGCGGACGATCGCGCGCCTCGCGTCGCCGCGCCGGACCGACGACTCCCACGTCACGCCGAGCCCGTCGAACGAGTCGAGGAGGCGCCCGAGGCCGGCGCGCGCGTCGTCATGGTATCGCGCCTTGTAGGCCGCGAACTCCATCGAGGGGAGGGCGAGCGCCATCCTGTCCTCGAAGGGCACGTGGTAGGCGTGGATCGCCCGGATGCGGCTCACCTCGGGGTCGATGACCTTCGTCGCGAGCGCGGCGCTCCGGAGCGCGACGTCCGAGAGCTCGACGGCGAGCAGCGGCCGCCTGTAGGCGCCGGCGGGGGGTCGCTGCACGACGAGCACGGGAGTGTCCGCGTGACGGACGGTGAGCTCGGCCGTCGACCCGAGCAGGAGATCGAGGATCGGGCGCTCCCCGTGCCTGCCGAGGACGATCAGCTCCGCGCCGCGGCTGCGCGCATGACGGATGATCTCGACGAACTCTCTGCCGACGAGCACGCTCGGGGCGACCTGCAGACCTGCGTTCCCCGCGCCTCGGGCGACATCGAGGGCCCGGGCCGCGATCTCGTCGAGCGAGCGACGCGCGGCCTGCTCCGCGCTCTCGCCCTCCGCGGGCGAGGCGGGCGCTGGCAGCACGTGAACGAGGTGCAAGGTGCTGCCCGCCGCGAGGGGGAGGCGCGCGGCGCGCTCGATCGCCGCGAGAGCGCCCGGCGAGAAATCGGTCGCAGCGAGGACGTGGCCGAGGCGAGCCTCGCGGCGCGGTGTGCTCGTCGTCCGGCCGTCGCGCTGGGGGGCCGGCTCCGCCTGGGCGGGCGAGCTGGGCGGCGTCGTGGGCGTGGCTTTTATGCGGCGCATCGGCTCGTCGCGCAAACATAGCAAGCACAGCAAGGCACGCGCCAGGCGTCGCGGCCCGCCCTGCGGAGAGCGCACGTGCCGCCGAGGGCCTGCGAGGCACTGAAGACGCGGAAGGTGCACCGCGCCACGTAAGGATTGCGCTCGAGGTGGCGCGGAAGAACCTGATTGGCCAGAACGGTGGTACCGGCGTCCAGGTGCCCTGGTCGATGTTCCGTCTCCCCTGACGCGAGGGGCCGCGCCGCTGGCTCGGTGAACGGCCCCGACGCGTCATCCCCGTGATGGGAGGCCGACGCTGGCAAGGTAGGCTTCCAGAGCGGGTGCATGGTCGGACGACACGATGGCGCCGATAACTCCGTCCGGCCGGACGAGCACCCAGTCGCCGGGCGACACGCCATAAGCAGCGCGGAGATGGCCGCCATCATCGACGATGTCGCCGCGCGGCCCGACGGCGTGGATGTGAAGTCCGGGGCGCGGCTCGACGGCCGAGAGCCGGTCCGGCCCGTAACCCAGCAAGGTCCACTGCGGACCCTGGAAGAGCTTGAAGAGCCGCGTCGGCATCCCCGCCACGCCGCGGACGGGCGCGTCCGGCGCTCGACCGCCCGCGCGGATGCCGCCGCTGCGTTTCGGCTTTTCCATGGCCAGCGACGATTCCGGGTATCCGAGATCGAGCTGATGCACCTCGCGCCCGCGGCGCATGACGCCCCGCTTGGCCGCGTCCAGGAGCTTCGTTGTCAGCCCGAGCGTCTCCGCGGCGATCGGCCGGCGCTCCTCCTCGTAGGTCGCGAGCAGCGCCTCCGGTGCGCCTGCCAGAACGGCGGCGAGCTTCCAGCCGAGGTTGTAGGCATCCTGCACGCTCGTGTTGAGGCCCTGCCCACCCGTCGGCGGGTGGACATGCGCGGCATCGCCGGCGAGGAAGACGCGCCCGTCCCGGTAACGGTCGGCGAGGCGCGCGTTCATGGTGTAGGCGGAGGCCCAGGAGACCGAGCGGATCACGATGTCGCCTCGGCCCGTGCGGCCCGTGACCATCGCTGTAAGGCCTTCCGCGGAGAGGTCGACATCACCCTCGAGAGGAATCGGCGCCTGCAACTGGAACATGTCGGTGCCGACGAGCGGGCACAGCGACATCTGCCTCTCCATCGACCCTTCGTTGAAGCGATGCCAGGCGGCCCTGCTGAGTCCCTCCAAAACGACGTCGGCGACGACCGCGCGCACCCCCAGGGTCTTGCCGGGAAAGCCGATCGCGAGCGCGTGCCGTACCACGCTGCGGCCGCCGTCCGCTCCGACGAGGTAGCGGACGCGGACGGTCTCCTCGCCCGCCGGGCCGGCGATGCGGGCGTTGACCCCCTCGCCATCCTGCTCGAAGCTCTTCAGCTCGCGGCCGAACTCCGGGTGCTTCCCGAGCTCCGCCAGACGCTCGCGCATCGCGGCTTCGGTCAGGAATTGAGGCACGAGGAGCGGCAGGCGATAGGGCTCGCCAGGCGTCGGGTCCTGAGGCTCCATGATCTGCGACTCCTCGTAGCCTCCGTCGTCGCGATATACCCGCGGGGGTGGGTACAGGCCGCCGGTCGCAACGACGCGGTCGAGGATGCCCAGATCCTCGAACACCTCCTGGCTGCGCGGCTGGATCCCTTTGCCCCGCGAGCCGCGAAAGGGCCCGTCCTGCCTGTCGATGAGCCGGAACGCAACGCCCCGACGGGCGAGCTCAATGGCGAGGGTCAACCCAGCAGCACCTGCGCCGACGATCAGGACATCCGTTGAAAAAGTAGATTCCACAGCGAGCTCCGCTTTGTTGGACCGCGTTTCATATATGTGTATCATGCATATAACCGCGCCCTCCGGAGCGTCAAGGAATTTGTGCAAAATACACGCATCGCAAAAAAGAAACTCCGCGAGCTCCACGGAGCCATGGTCGATCTGGTCGCGCTCATGAACCAGCCGCAGCGCGATCAGGCGCTGCTCGCGGAGGCAGGCATCTCCCTGGATCAAGCCCTCTTTCGGCTGCTGGTGGGGATCGAGCGCTTCGGGCCGATCGGCGTTGTCGAGCTCTCGAACCGAGCCGGGCGCGATTACACGACCGTCAGCCGCCAGGTCGCGAAGCTCGAGAGCCTGGGGCTTATCGAGCGTCGGCCGAGCCCAGCCGATCGTCGCATCCATGAGGCGGTGATCACCGACAAGGGGCGGCAGATGACGGACGCCTTGGACGCCGCGCGTCAGAGGATTGCGGCCCCTATCCTCGCCAGGTGGAGTGAGGAGGACTTCAGCGACCTGGTGCGCCTGATGCGCCGGTTCGTGGACGATTTGATGGCGCCGTCCAGCGGAGCGGACAAGACCTGATGGGGTCGCAGGCCTCCTGCGGCGCCGCCTTCACCCGGGGCACGGCGTGTGCGCCCCCGCGGCGTGCACCGCGGCGCGCCTCCCCGGCTCGAAGCGGATCGGCAAGCGCGCCGGACCGTGCACGATGATCGCCTTGCGCGGCTCCCACGGCTCGTCGCTCGCGCGCCGGAGGCCCTTCAGACGGCAGAGGAGATCCGGCAGCGCGATCCGCGCCTCGAGGCGCGCCAGCGCCGCCCCGATGCAGAAGTGGATGCCGTGGCCGAACGCGACATGCGGGTTGGGATCGCGCCCGATGTCGAAGCGGCCAGGGTCGTGAAATTGATGCGGATCCCGGTTCGCGGAGCCGATCACGGGCAGCACCAGCTTCCCGGCCGGGATCACCTGGCCGTGCACCTCGACGGCGCGCCTCGTCTCGCGGAACACCATCTGCAGCGGCGAGCGGTGGCGCAGGACCTCCTCGATCGCCGAGGGCAAGAGCTCGGGCGCCGCCCGGAGGCGGAAGAGCTCCGCCGGGCTCTCGAGGAAGCACAAGATCGCGTTGTCGATCAGGTTCGTTGTCGTCTCGGTGCCCGTCGCGAGCAGGAGCTGGAAGAAGTTCAGGATGTCTCCCTCGGTCAGCCGCTCGCCGTCCACCTCGGCCTCGACGAGCCGGGTCAAGAGGTCCTCCGCCGGCGCGCTCCGGCGCGCCTCGATCAGGTCCGCCAGATACGCCTTCATCTCTTCCTTCACCACGGCGTGCTCGCTCACGGCCCTCGCCGCCTCCTCGCCGCCGGAGATCGCGTGGCTGAGGTTCACGATCACCTCGCTCCAGCGCAGCAGCCGCGCCCGGTCCTCGGAGGGAATGCCGAGCATCTCCGCGATCACCATCGTGGGCAGCGGCCCCGCGTAGTCCGCCGCGATGTCCATCTCGCCGCGCTCGATCCACGGATCCAGGAGATCGCGAGACAGCTCCCGGATGCGCGGCTCCAGGCCCGCGATCGAGCGCGGCGTGAACGCCCGCAGGATGATGGATCGAAGCTTGGTGTGGCGCGGCGGGTCGGAGAAGACGATCCAGTCCGGCGCCTTGCCGGTGGGAGGCGTCACCGCGGAGCTGAAGGCGTCATGATCGGTCAGCGCCCGCTTCACCCCGTCGTAATCGAAGACCATCCAGAGATCGAGCGGAGCGACATGGAACACGGGAGAGCCGGTCCGCAGCTGATCATAGAGGGGATAAGGATCCCGCCGCATCTCGTCCGGGAAAAGGTTCATCGTCGAAACCTCCGTCGTCTGGAGTCGCCGGCGGCAGCCGCCCTTCGGAGACGATGGTAATCGATGCCCCCACGAGATGGAGCGCTGGAACGCGCGTCCCGCGCGGAATGCGCCAGTCGACACGACCCGGACGGACGCGGCGCCTGACCACCGCGAGCCACCGGCGGCCCCGGATGAGCCCGCGGCGCCTGACGTAGCGAGTCCCGGGCGGCGCCTGACACGGGTCCTCTCGCGCGGACGCGGGAACCGGTCGGGGCCCGGCGCCCGTACCCAGGCCGAGACCTCGACGCGCCGGCGCCGCTCGGTAGCGCGATGCCCGCGTCCCCAGGGCTCGAAAGGACATGGACCATGCGTATCGCCTCCTCGTTTGCCGCCGCCGCCCTCGGAGCTTCCTTTGCCCTCGCCGGCTGCATCGCCGACACGTCCGATCCCGAGCCGCTCGACGGAGACGGCTCCGCGCAGGAGGACGTGGGCGAGGCCGCTGCCGCGCTCGGCAGCTGCTACGGCGCGTCGTGCACCGGGCAGGACCCTGGGGCGACCGGGTGCGAGGCCGACGCGGTCACGCGGGCGTCGAGCGACATCATGTCGGGCACCACCGCGGTCGGGAAGATCGTGATCCGGTACTCGGCGAGCTGCAACGCGGCTTGGGCAAGGACCGTCGTGACGAGCGGCAGCTCGTATCTCCGGGCAGAGATCACGAGGAGCTCGCCCTACGCGACGAGCCAGGCCGAGTCGACCTCACCGATCGACGCGCTCCGCTCGCCCATGCTGGCCGTCACGCCAGGATCCAGGTTCACCGCCGTTGGCAAGATCGGCTCGAACCCTGGCATCTTTCAGTTCAGCGGCACCGTCCGAACGAACTTTTGATCCCACGGTGAACCCGGGCCTCCGGCAACGCAGCGCCGGGGCCGCGAGCACCGCAGAGCCCGCCGGCCGGGCGCGCCGGCGCGCCCCGACTCGATCCCGTCGATACCGCCGCACCGAGGCCGCAGTGCTGATGTCTGTAGGCCTCAATCGGCCCGCCGCAGAGCCGGCTGGAGCCGCGAGATCCCAGACAAACCACCCGCCCCACGCGACGGCGGGGCGTGCACACGCCTTGCATAGACCGCGCTGCGACGCGCTGCGAAGGCCGGCTCGCAGGTGAGCCGCCCTGTCGAGGCCGATCCGAATTCGGACGGCCGCCCATCGAAAAGTCCACCGGTAGCGTCCCGCGAAGCCTATAAGACGGCCCGGGAAACGCTGCGTACTCGACGATCATCCGCGTCGAGTACGCAGCGTTTCCCCCAACTTGCCTGCGCGCCGGAGCAGTCGACGGCCGCTCGCCCAAAGCACCCAAGGTGATCCTGCGCATGAGAGCCCCCTTGCCCCCTCGATGGATCTGCGGCGCCGCCGCCCTAGCCGCGGCGGCGTGGGCCGCGCCAGCGTCCGCTCAGGAGGCGGGACCGGCGCGCGGCCTCGCCCTCAACCGCTTCAGCCCCGCGCCCGCCGGCGACCGGATGTTCGGTGTGCCGTCGCCGTACGCAGCCTCGCCGAACCAGGACGGCAGCGCGACGCTGCACGTGATGCTGCTCGGCGACTACGCGCACAACCCGCTCGTGCTCACGCGGCAGGGCAGCGACGAGCACCTCGGCGCGATCGTCGGCCACCAGCTGTTCCTGCACCTGAACTCCTCGCTCACGCTCTGGGACCGGCTGCACGTCAACGTCGACCTGCCGCTCGCCGTGCTGCAGCAGGGCGACAGCCCCGCGGCCGAGGGTCTCTCGTTCAGGTCGCCGAGCGACGTGCAGCTCGGTGATCTCCGGGTCGGGCTGCGCCTGCGCCTCCTCGGCGACTACTACGACCCGTTCCAGCTCGCCGTCGGCGGCTTCGTGTGGGTGCCGACCGGCGACCGCGACGGCTCGTTCGTGGGCGAGGAGTCGGTCCGCGGCCTGCCGCAGATCCTCGCCGGCGGCCGGATCCCGGGCTTCGTGTGGTCGGCCGCGGCCGGCGTCGATCTGCGCCCGGCGCAGACGTTCGCGCAGGTGCGGCAAGGCCTGATGTTCAACGGCGGCGCGGGCGTCGGCCTGCTGCTGGGCTCGGAGGAGCAGCTCCAGATCGGCCCCGAGGCGACCGTGTCGACGGTGCTGGAGGACCCGGAGGCCCGCAACACGAACGTCGAGGCGCTGCTCGGCCTGCGCTACCGCTTCGCGCCGACGCTCCGCGACTTCGAGCTCGGCGTCGCCGCCGGCCCCGGCTTCACCTCGGGCATCGGCACCCCGGATTTCCGCGCCGTCGCGATGCTCGCGTACTCGCCCGAGGTCCGGCGCGCGGACCCGGACCGCGACAAGGACGGCATCGTCAACGAGAAGGACGCCTGCCCCGACGTGCCCGGCGTCGGCGACCCGGATCCGAAGAAGAACGGCTGCCCGCCGTCCGATCGCGACGAGGACGGCTTCCTCGATCGCGTCGACGCGTGCCCGGACACGCCCGGCATCGCGAACGACGACCCGAAGAAGCACGGCTGCCCGCCGCCCGGGGACCGCGACAAGGACGGCATCACGGACGACGTCGACGCGTGCCCGGACGAGGCCGGCCCGGCGAACGAGGATCCGAAGAAGCACGGCTGCCCGCCGCCGCCCGACAGGGACGGCGACGGCGTGATCGACGCGGAGGACGCCTGCCCCGACATCCCCGGTATCCGCACCTCGGATCCGGCGACGAACGGCTGCCCCGGCGACCGCGACGGCGACACGGTGCGCGACGATCAGGACGCCTGCCCCGAGATCAAGGGCAAGCCCGATCCGGATCCGACGAAGAACGGCTGCCCCGTCGCCGTGCGCATGACCGAGACCGAGATCGTCATCCTCCAGCAGGTGCAGTTCGACACCGGCAAGGCGACCATCAAGAAGGTGAGCGATCCGCTCCTCGATGAGGTGGCGAGTGTGCTGAAGGAGCACCCGGAGATCACCAGGATCGAGGTGCAAGGGCACACAGACCCGCGCGGCGGACGCGCGTACAATATCAAGCTCAGCCAGGCGAGGGCCGAGTCGGTCATGAAGGCGCTGGTCCAGCGCGGCGTCGAGGCCGAGCGGCTGGCGTCGAAGGGCTACGGGCCCGACGTCCCGATCGCGGACAACGACACCGACGAGGGACGCCAGCAGAACCGCCGCGTGCAGTTCAAGATCCTCGAGAAGAAGCCGAAGCAGCAGCAGGAGGCGCCGTGAAGAGACGTTGGGTCATAGGTAGTCTTGTGGGGCTCGCCTGCGTGGGCGGGCAGCGCGGGGCCGCGCATGCCGCGCCCGAGTTGCGCGAGCAGGTCGACCAGCGGGGCGACTTCCTCCTCATCGGGAACACGCTGGGCCACGAGTGCGGCAGGGACGACATCGACTCGCCCGTGCTGGGCGATATCGGTGCCTGCGGCAACAACATCGGCGACAGCGCGCCCGACACGTACTGGCGCTCCGACTCGCCCGCGGTCGGCGACGCGGAGGCGAGCACCTCCATCACCGCCGCGCAGGCGCGCACCACCGCGGTGCTCCAGGTGCCGGCCGGCGCGACGGTCACCCACGCGTACCTCTACTGGGGCGCGCACCTCGGGACCACCGGGAACGCGGACCAGATCGTCACGCTGGAGCGGCCCGGCACGGGCAGCTTCTCCGAGGAGGTCACCGCCGACGACTTCGTCGAGACGATCAGCTCGGGCCGCGTCTACTACCAGTCGGTCGCGAACATCACCGCCCTCGTGCAGGAGCGAGGTTCCGGCGCGTACCGGCTGAGCGGCGTCAACAGCGCGAGCTTCACGAACAACAACTTCGACAACCACTTCGCCGGGTGGTGGCTTGTCGTGTTCTACGAGCTCGCCTCCGAACCGCCGCGCAACCTGGCGCTCTTCGACGGCCTCGACACGGTGGCCAGCGGCTCGACCCAGAACGCCACCCTGGACGGGTTCCTGGTGCCGAACGCGGGCTACGACGCGAAGATCGGCATGGTCGCGTTCGAGGGCGACGTGGCCCACGCGGGCGACCAGTTCCTCTTCAACGGGACCGCGCTCGGCAATACGCAGAACCCGGCCGACAACTTCTTCAACGGCACGCGCTCCTACTTCAACGCGCCGGTGTCGAACGTCGGGGACCTGCCGCAGCTCGCCGGGACCGCGGGGAGCATGGCGGGCATGGATATCGACGTCTTCGATATCACCTCGCTGGTGACCCCGAGGCAGACCTCGGCGCCCATCGTGGCGTCGAGCAGCATGGACCTCTACTTCCTCGCCGGCTTCATCACGTCGATCTCGACCTTCAGGCCGGACTTCACGTCCTCCTCGAAGTCGGCCGTCGACGTGAACGGCGGGCTGCTGCTCCCGGGCGACGTGCTCCAGTACACGATCGAGGTCGTCAACAGCGGCAACGACGCGTCGAGGGGCACCGTGCTCACCGATCCGCTGCCCGCGGGCGTCAGCTACGTGCCCAACTCGCTCTCCATCGTGGCAGGCGCCAACATGGGCGCGAAGACGGACGCGGCCGCCGACGACCAGGGCGAGTACGACGCCGGGACGCGCACGGTCCGCGTGCGGCTCGGCACGGGCGCGAACGGGACGGCAGGGGGGTCGATCCCCGCCGGGATGTCGTCGCGGGTGACCTTCCAGGTGACGGTCAACGCCGACGCCTCGGGGGTCATCGCGAACCAGGCGATCGTCCGCGCCTCCGGGCAGCAGGGCGCGCCCGAAGAGGACACGCCGACCGACGGCAACGGCCCGACCGACGGCGTGCCGCCGACCGAGGTCGTCATCGACGAATGCGAGACCAACGCGCAGTGCGCCGCGCCGACGCCTCACTGCGACACGGCCGCGGAGCCCAACGAGTGCGTCGAGTGCCTCACGGACGCGCACTGCGGGCCGCTCTCGCCGACGTGCGATCCCGACACGCACGCCTGCGTCTGCGAGCCGACGGGCGCCGAGGTCTGCGGCGATTCGATCGACAACGACTGCGACGGCGTGTTCAACAACGGCTGCGACTCGGACAACGACGGGATCGACGATCCCGACGAGGTCGAGGCCGGCACCGACCCGAACGACGCGGACAGCGACGACGACGGCGTGATCGACGGTGATGAGCCGGACTTCGGCGAGGACTCCGACGACGACGGCCTCATCAACGCGCTCGACCCCGACAGCGACAACGACGGGCTCTATGACGGCACCGAGCTCGGCCTGCCCTGCAGCAACGCGGCCACCGACGCCGCCGCGGGCCATTGTCGTGCCGACGGGGACGCCGGCGCGACAAAGACCGACCCGCTCGACGCCGACACCGATGACGGCGGCGTGCCCGACGGCCAGGAGGACTTCGATCTCGACGGCGTCGTCGACGCGGGCGAGACCGATCCGAACGTCCGCGCCGACGACGTGCCGCCGACGGACACCGACGGCGACGGGCTGAGCGACGATCTGGAGGAGACGATCGGGAGCGATCCGAACGACGCCGACACCGACGACGACGGCGCGCTCGACGGCCAGGAGCCGAACCCCGCCGACGACACCGACGGCGACGGCCTCATCAACGTGCGCGACGTCGACAGCGACAACGACGGGCTGTTCGACGGCACCGAGCTCGGCCTGCCCTGCGACAACGCCGCCACCGACGCGGAGGCGGGCCACTGCCGCGCCGACGCGGACGAGGGGGCGACCAAGACCTCGCCGGTCGATCCGGACACCGACGACGGCGGCGTGCCCGACGGCCAGGAGGACCTCGATCTCGACGGCGAGATCGACGCGGGCGAGACCGATCCGAACAACGGCGCCGACGACGGGACGCCGACGGACAGCGACGGCGACGGGCTGATCGACGTGATCGAGGAGGAGATCGGCACCGACCCGAACGACGCCGACAGCGACGACGACGGCGTGATCGACGGCGACGAGCCGAACTTCAGCGACGATCACGACGGCGACGGCCTCATCAACGCGCTCGACCCCGACAGCGACGGCGACGGGCTGTTCGACGGCACCGAGCTCGGCCTGCCCTGCGACAACGCCGCCACCGACGCCGCCGCGGGCAACTGCGTCGCGGACGCCGACCCCGCGACGACGACGCACCCGCTCGACTCGGACACGGACGACGGCGGCATCTCCGACGGCGCGGAGGACGCGGATCACGACGGCGCCATCGACGAGGGCGAGACCGATCCCAACAACGGCGACGACGACGCGGTGGACGAGGACCGCGACGGCGACGGGCTGCCCGACGCGGAGGAGGAGGCGATCGGGAGCGATCCGGACGACGCCGACACCGACGACGACGGCGTGCCCGACGGCCAGGAGCCGAAGCCCGGCGAGGACACCGACGGCGACGGCCTCATCAACGTGCGCGACGTCGACAGCGACAACGACGGGCTGTTCGACGGCACCGAGCTCGGCCTGCCCTGCGACAGCGAGGGCACCGACGCGGAGGCGGGCCACTGCCGCCCCGACGGCGACGCCGGCGCGACAAAGACCGACCCGCTCGACGCCGACACCGATGACGGCGGCGTGCCCGACGGCCAGGAGGACATCAACCTGAACGGCGTCGTCGACGCGGGCGAGACCGATCCCAACGTCGGCGAGGACGACGGGACGCCGGCGGACAGCGACGGCGACGGGCTTGTCGATTCGATCGAGGACGAGATCGGCACCGACCCGAACGACGCCGACAGCGACGACGACGGCGTGGTCGACGGCGATGAGCCGAACTTCAGCGACGACCACGACGGCGACGGCCTCATCAACGCGCTCGACCCCGACAGCGACGGCGACGGGCTGTTCGACGGCACCGAGCTCGGCCTGCCCTGCGACAACGCGGCGACCGACGCCGCCGCGGGGACCTGCATCGCGGACGCCGATCCCACGACGAAGACGAACCCGCTCGATCCGGACACGGACGACGGCGGCGTGACCGACGGCGTGGAGGACGCGAACCACAACGGCGCCATCGACGCGGGCGAGACCGATCCCAACAACGGCGACGACGATCAGACGGCGTGCCGGCAGGACAGCGACTGCGGCGGCGCGACGAGCGGGATGATCTGCGAGGATCACGCCTGCGTGGAGGGTTGCCGCGGCAGCGACGGCAACAGCTGCCCGTCCGGCGAGGTGTGCAGCTCGACCGACAGCACGGCGGGCACCTGCGCGCCCGAGAGCGACAACGACCCGACCGGCATCTTCGCCGAGGGCAACGGCTTCTGCGCCGCACGGCCCACGCCCGCGGGCAGCACCCGCGGCGCCGCCGCGCTCCTGCCCATGCTCGCCGCCCTCGCCGGCCTCGCCCTGCGCCGGCGCCGCGCGGGCCGCTGACCGGCGGATAGAGAGGCCCACGGCCGCGCGCCGCCCCGCCCACCTGGCGGGGCGGCGACCCCTCCAGCGGCCGCGGGCGCCTCTCACCGCGAGCGCCCTCTCAGGGGCGCCGAGATCCCCCACCCTCTCCTGCTACCTGCGTTCGCCCTCGCCCCCCGCGGCGCTGGGCGCCAGCGTGTAAGTTTCTTGTCCACCTGTAGCCGTCCTCCGTAGCGTACCGCGCCAAGGAGAACGACCATGGAGATGCTGCTCGCCAGCGAGCGCCGCGCCACGCGCCGCGCTGCGATCGTGGAGTGCCAGGCCGTGCGCGAGCGGGGCTTCCGGCTGCTCGGGACCCGGGCGATCGACCTGTCGATCGACGGCATGCTCGTGCTGACGAGCGCCCGCCCGCTCACGGGTGAGCCGGTGATCGTCTCGTTCCGGATCCCGGACACGAAGGTCTGGATCGACGCGACGGCGACGATCGCGCGCACGCTCCACGGCCGGCGCCTGGGCGACCCGGGGCGCGCCGTGGGCCTGCGCTTCGACCCGCTCGACAGGGCGTCGAGCCGGCGCCTCCGCGCGGCGCTCGAGCATTTCCCGCCGACGTACCCCTACCGCGCGCAGCGCGTCGACTACGCGGCGACGGCCGCGATGATCGCGCTCGGCTGATCTGCGCGCCCGAGCGACCGCGCGGCCCTGACGCCGCCGCGGGGCAGCTCCCCGCGGTGAGAGATCAGAGCGAGCGAGGGGGCTCGACGTCGGCGACCGGGAACTCGGCCTTGAAGCCGGACAGCCGGACGGCGAACACCACACGACCCTCGTCGACGCGCGGCATGCGCGCCGGATCGAGTCGCGCCTCGAGCAGGCGCGCGTGGCGGGCGCTCCCGCGCGCGGTCGGCGCGCAGAAATAGTCGTGCCCGTCGCGGTGGTGCACCAGCCGGCGGAGGCGCGCGGGCACGAGCGCGCTCGTGGCGGGCAGGCTCGGGCCCGCGGCCGCGAAGCGCAGATCGGCGAAGACGTCGCCGCCCTGCGACGCCCGGAAGCGCTCGCTCCCGTCCGCCTCGCGCGCGATCTCGAAATCGGCGTGCTCCTTGGGGATACCCCAGTTGAGCTGCCCGTTCACCACGCTGTCCCACGAGCTGACGTAGATCTTGCTGATGGACCAGCAGAGGCCGCGGCGCGTGCGGAAGCGCCCGGGGATGAACAGGAGCTCGCGATAAGGCCCCACGTTGGACGACGTGTAGTCGAGCGCCATCAGCAGGCTGTAGCGCCCCTCGAAGCGGGGGCGGAGCGCCTCCGGGATGAAGCTCTGCTCCTGGAGCAGCCGCTCCGGGAGCTCGAGCATCACGATGGTTGCATCGCCGGCCAGCGTCCACGGCGCTGGCGCTGGCTTGACGTCGGGAGGATGACTTCCGGCGCTCTGGCTCATCACGACCTCTCCTCGGGCTCGATGGGATCAGGTTACTGGAGCAGATCGATCGCCCCCGGGGGGCGCCGCGCGCTCGCGAGCTCCGATCGCTCGAGGTGGGCGAGGACGGCGAGGACGGCCGCCTCGTCCCACGCGTCGCCGAGGATCTGCAGACCGATGGGCAGGCGCTCGGCGTCGACGCCGACGGGCGCCGTGCCGGCGGGGAGGCCGGTGAGGTTGCCGAGGAAGGCGAAGCGGCACATGCCGTCGAGGGCGATGGGATCCAGGAAGGCGCGGCCTTCCTCGGCCTGCGCGTAGCGGGGCGCGGTGATCGCCGTCGTCGGGAGCGCGAGGACGTCGACGCCGGCGAGGGCGCGCGCCACCTCGCGCCGCATGCCCGCGCGGAGCCGCGCGGCGTCGATCTGCTCGAGCGCGGTGACGCCCGAGAGGAGGCTGAAGGTGACGCGCAGGTCCTCGCTGATGAGGTCGCGCTGCTCCCTCCAGGCGCGCTGGAACGCCGCGAGCGACTCGGGGCCGATGACGAGGTAGCCGATGGAGGCCGCGTGCCTGGCGAGGGGGATCTTCACGTTGACGAGGGTCGCGCCCTCGCGCTCGAGCGCGCGCAGCGCCCCCCAGCACACGCTCGCGACCGGGGTGGAGGCGTCGCGCCACTCCGCCTCGTCGACGCCGATGCGCAGGCCGCGCACGCCGGCGCCGAGGCGCGCGCCGAAGCCTCCGGGGGGCGGCGGGGGCGCCCATGCGGTGAGGTCGTCGTCGGGGTCGGGCTCGCTGGCGACGGCGTCGAGGAAGCGCGCGAGATCGGCCGTGCTGCTGGCGATCGGCCCGGCGTGGGCGACCGAGCCCTTGAAGCCGTCGCCGGCGCGGCTGACGCGGCCGAAGGTCGGCTTGATGCCGAAGACGCCGTTCAGCGCGGCGGGCGCGCGGATGGAGCCGCCGCCGTCGCCGCTGGCCGCGAGCGGCGCGAGCCCGAGCGCCACGCCGACGGCGGAGCCGGTGGAGGAGCCGCCCGCGGCGCGCTCCTTGTGGTGCGGGTTGTGGGGCATGCGCTGGTGGACGCTGTTGCCGATCGGCGACATGCCCCACTCGGTGAGCACGGTCTTGCAGAGGAACACGGCGCCCGCCTGCCGGAGCCGGGCGACCACGGCGGCGTCGCGCGGCGCGGGCGGCTGCGGGCCGCAGGGCGAGCCGAGCGTGGTCGGGAGGCCCTCGACGTCGAACTCGTCCTTGACGAGCAGGGGCACGCCGTCGAGCAGGCCGCGCGGCCGCCCCGCGGCGTGGCGCGCGGTCGCCGCGTCGGCGTCCCTGAGCGTCGCCTCCCGCGAGGTGGCGACGGCGATGTTCATGCACGGTCGCTCGGCGGCGAGCGCCTCGAGCGCCGAGAGCGCGCGCTCGGCGACGCGGAGCGGGGTGGTGGCGCCCTTGCGGTAGGCCGCCGCGTAGGCCACCGAGGGCCTGGGCCAGTCGCGGACGGGGGGCGCGCCGAGCCCGGCGTCCTCCCAGCGCCGCGGCGGCGCGGCCTGGAGGGGGCGCGCCTCTGCGGGGACGTCGTCGCGGAAGGCGTCCGGAAGCGAGGCGAGGCGATCGATGCCCAGGCTGCGCTTCATCACCTCCCGGAGCGCGGCGGAGGATCCGGGCGCCTCGGCGGCGAGGCGCGCCGCGGTGAGCGCGCGGCCGGTGAGTCGGGGGACCTTCATGCGGCGCAGCTTACTCGACGGGCCGGGCGGCGCGACGGGCGGTGAGCGCGGGGCGGATCGAGATCGCGCGCTGGTTGGCGGATGATCGGCAGGTGGCTCGCTCCGCGCTCCTGGTCGGGCCAGGCGTACGCATGCCCGCCGACCGGGAGCATGCGCTGCTGTGCCGCCAGGGGGAGCGGAGAGCGCCGCAACGGACGACCTACTCCGCGAGGGTCTCGCACACCCGTGCCTCGGCTTGTGGGGTGAAGCACTTCAACAGCGCTCGCTCACCGGAGCGCTGGAACGCTACGATATCGGCAGAGATCGCCAAGGAGGCGTAGTCGTCTGTTCCAATCGGGTCGACAACGAGTTCCAGGCGCTCGCAGAGCTCGTTCATCGGGAGATCCGACTCGCGCGTGGCCGCCACCCTCGCGTCGAAGCGAAGGATTCGCTCGACGTAGGCGGCGTAGCTCGATGCCGAGATGGACCACAGGCCCTCCTCGAACGCGTACCGGTGGATACGGCGGTCCTCACCGAGGTAGACGAACGCGTCCGACGTCCCGATGTCCCAGTAGCCGACCAGCAATCGCGATGGCTCACCGGGCGGGAGCCAGGCGTCGCCGGAGACGAGGAGCGGCGATTCGAACGCCTGCGCGGAAGCCGCGCCCGCGAAGAACTCGGCGTGGCAGAGCACAGGACCGCACATGGCAGTTCGATCGAACCGCCGGACGCCGTGCGCGAGGCCGAGCGCTTCCGAGACGGCATCGCCAAGGCGAGACGATGCCCCCTGTGCGTGGAACCATGCGAGGAAAGTGGGGATGCCGTCGTTGTTGACGACCACGAACCGCGGGACCGTGGTCACGTCGTTAAACGACGATTGCCACGGAGCGTGCAAGCGTACGATCGCCCGTCTCCCGAGCCCCAGCGATACCCCTCCGCCAGGGAGGCGGTAGCGGACGGCCGCGTTGCCATTGCGCACAAGAAAGGATCCCTCGACGCCCCGCTCCCGGTCGTCGAACGATGGCCCCTCACCTTCCACTGGTTCGCCCTCGGCGAGCACGGTCGAGTAGGCAGGGAACCAGATCGGCTTGTGTGGCCGCCGCTCGCCGAAAGCCTGGATCCAGGGGATGAGCCGCTCGGCGCTTCGCGCGTAAAGGCACCACGTGTCCCGGCTCTCGGTGACCAGCACGGAGCCCTCATACCATCTGAATGAACCACACGTCTCCGGAGCAGATGGCACATCACCACCGCGCACGCGAACGGCGTCGAGGATCTCATCGCGAGCGACGGTGGGGGCGCCCGTGCAGGCGAGGTAGCTGTCCTCCCAGCCCGCGAAGCGCGAACGGAGCCGCTCGCGGTCCCTGGATGGGACGCCAGGGAGCGCAGGGAAATCGAGCCTCTGTAACGTCTGCGGTGAGGTCACAGCTTCCTCGATCTACTCTGAGTACCACGTCGCGTTGGCCCGACGAGCGTCGTCCACCGCGGCACATCAGGCAGACGAGGTGAGGTCGTCCCAGGCAAGCACCGCCTCGGGGTGCAGCTCGCGCATACGCGTCACGGTTCGGTCGGGTCGCCTCCGCTCGAACACCAGCGCCGCGTCGCCCGCGTAGAACGTGCCGATGGAGTCGCTAGCCTCTTCGACCTCGCTCAGGCCGAGCGCCCGGGAGAGCTCACGGCCAAGCGGCGACAGCGCGATATGGGTCGGCATTTCTTTGGGGTGTCCCCACAGCGCGAGGCGGGCGACGAACGTGCTCACGGAGTCGCTCGTACGCTCCCACTCGCCCCAGCTGAAATCGTATGCCCACATGCTGCCATCCTCCGTCATACAGGCGAGCGTATCCTGGTTCTCGAGGTCATCCTGGCTCAGGAGAATCGCAGGGCCGCCGGGAGTCTGCTGAATAGGCCACTCCGCGACGCTCCCCTCGGCGAGGGCACGATCGAGCATCAGGATCCCGCCGAAGCGCTGGATCCGATCGACGCTGCGCAGACCGCCAAACGAGCTCTCGGCGTCTTCTGCCGCCCTGGCGAGCGCCTCGCTGCCACCGTTCTCCCGCACCCACGAGGCGAGCCGCGAGGGATCTCCGGGAGCGTGCAGCCGGCACAGCCAACGCGACGCCGCCTCTCTCACGCGGGGTGACAACGGAAGCGTCCTCGACGCTGGATCTACGGTTGCGGAGAGAAACCCGACCACGCTCTGTCGAAATCGCCTATCTGGCGCCGCAAGCGGGAGATCCAGATGCCAGGCTTCGTTCTCCAGGGCTGCTCGCCCGGTCGCATCGACGAGATCGTCGCGAAACTCGATCCAGCCAGACTCCGGCGCGATAAGCGGCTCGCCGGCCGCTCGCACCACCGGAAAGACGCACTGTAACCGCAGGGCCGCGCACTCTTCGACCCAGGGCCGAAGGCTGCCCGCCGTGGAGCCCAGCACGCGCAAGAACACGTCGTCGCGCAAGGCAAGCACCCCGTCGCAGACATGCCATGCGAAGCCGTGCATACGAGACGAACGACTCGCCTGGCCGATCCGGTGAGCAACGCCATTGACAAGGGCGGTCGTCTTGTCGAGCGCGGTGACCGGCCCCGTCTTGGGATAGAAGTTCCCGAGATCGACACGCGCGCGCAGCTCGAAGTTCGGAGCACGCCACGGCTCGAGCCTTTCCGCCACCTCGTTCAGCTGCGCCAGGGAGGCCGTGAGCTGCTTGGCCCCGCAGATGGATCGGAGCTGGGGGCTGAACGTACCTTTCGCGATGGTTCCGAGAAGCGGATGGCTGAATCGAGTTTTCACGTCGGCCCCCAATCGTTGTTCTCCCCGGTGCCTCCGAATACGCCCGGAGTCATTCCGGTCACGCGATTGGTGCGGCGCTGGATCTCCGCATTGGATAGATTATTGCGCCCTGCTGCCCGCTCAGCCTCCAGCTGCGCTCGGTACCGCATCGCGTTGGCCCGGCGAGCGTCGTCAAGGGGCGCTGTGTTTCCCTGGGCAGCCTGTTGCCGCGCGCGATCCAGCGGTGCCCCCGCCCCTGCGGGCCTGAAGTTGAGGGGCGGTCCGCCTCTCGGGGGCGACGCGGGAATCGTCTCGGGCTGCTGG
The DNA here is from genome assembly GCF_051524395.1 of Sorangium sp. So ce117. NCBI lineage: Bacteria > Pseudomonadati > Myxococcota > Polyangiales > Polyangiaceae > Sorangium > Sorangium sp. So ce117. Next base: position 177,247 of record NZ_CP150309.1, on the reverse strand, counting down.
CCTGTGCCTGCCAGCGCATGCAGACGAGCCAAGGTCTGCGAGCAGTTCGGACACGGTGCGCATGCGGTTTCATTCACGTCGGTGCTTCCGATCGGTCCCATGCGACGCAAGGCGCGGCGAAGGTGCCGCTGGCCCTCCGATGTACCCGGATCGCATCTCACCCCATTTCGGTCTTCGTAATCACGGAGATAGTTGCTAATCGCATGGGGCTCGGAGCACCAGGACGGATCCCTGCCCTGGCCGCGCCCGGAGTCTTGAGGGAGCGCGGCGGCAACGGCAGGATGCAGATCGTACAGCGGCCCCTGGCCCTGAGGGTTGCGGTAGCGGGCTGACTGTCCGGTGAACTCCCGCGTGCCGCCTCCTTGAGATCGCGGAAGGCGCCGGGTGCTGAGGTCGGAGCCCATCAGCCCGTCAGCGTCGACCAGCGCGAGCGGCCTCCCGCTCACGTACCCGTACGCTTCGAGCCCCCCTTCGAGCCCCAGCGGCTCCGGGCTCAGGTACGTAGCGCTCGCCGGATCGAAGTACCGCCACCGGTTGTAGTGGAGCCCCGTCTCCGGCTCGTACCAGTGGCCCGGGAACCGGACCAGCGTGGCAGCAGCGTCGCCCGCAATGACCCGACCGTACGCGTCTGTCTCGGAGACCTGGTCGATGCTCCCGTCAGCATTAACGAGCCCGAGCGGCACAGGCGCCCCGTCCCGGTGCACGAAGTACTTCCAGGCGCCCGGGCCCGCCTCGGTGTCGATCGCCTGCGCGACCGGCGCCGGCGAGCCCGGTGAGTACGCGTAACGCCGGCGCTCCACCAGCGTGAACGGCGCGGATGCGCCTGTGGCGCTCGCCTGGCGCTCCACCGTCTCCTCCAGGAGGTCCTCGCCATCCCAGCGGTAGCGGTGCCGCACCATCGCCGCGTCCCGCCGCAGCAACCGCTTCTCGATCCGCCGAGCGAACCCATCGTAGACGAACTCGAGGCGCGTGCCATCGGGCAGCGTCATGCCCGAGACCAAGCCGAGCGCGCTCCATGCGTAGGTGGTCACCGCGGTGCCCTCGACCTTCTTCACGAGCCGGCCGCGCGCGTCGTACGTGAGGGCCGCGCCGTTGGTGGTCACGAGCCGGCCGCCGCTGAGGTGGGACTGCGCGCGGCCGTCGATCCAGCGCACGTCGCCTCGTGGCGACAGCACGTAGTCCTCGGTCCTGGCCCGCCCCTCATGCTGCTTCTGCGCGATTCGGCCGCGCGCGTCGTACAGGAAGGACTGCGCCCCGCGATCGCGATCGGCGAGCACCTGGAGCTCGTCGGCAGGCGACCATCGGTAGTCGAACCGCAGGGTCTCCGGGCCGGCCAGGCCGCCGACCCACATGGGCTCGCCCGGTCGGATGACGGCGGTGCCACCGCCGAAGACCGCCGAGCGGAGGACGTTGCCGTGCGCGTCCCTCGTGAGCTCGATACGGCCACCGCCGGCGAAGAAGCGCCCCGTCTCGCCGTCCGTCGGGTCGTACGCGAACCTCGCGATCGGCTGGTCCGCACCCCGGGTACCCGAAAGATCCGAGAAGACGAGCGCGGCGCATCGCCCGACGGCGTCGCGCGGGGCGGCGATCGCCAAAGCGCCGAGCGCTTCCACCTTCGTGCGATGCAGGCCGGCGTCGTAGACGTGCCGGAGCGATGTCGCGGACGAGGGATCGTCCTTCCGCTCCGTGTCCTCGCGGATGCAACGCCCTCGCTCGTCGTACGTATAGAGCGTGCAGACAGCCTCCGTCTCGAAGCTCAGGAGGCGCCCGCGCTCCTCGTACTCCAGCTTGTGGGATGTGTCGTCCGAGAAGGTGCGTGCGATCAGCCGATCGAGGTCGTCGTAAGCGAGCTCGACGAATTCGCCATCTTCGAAGGTGATCCTCGACAGCCGCCCGGCCTGGTCGTTCCTGTACCGCAGCAAGCGACCGTCGAAGGTGCGCTCTGAGAGGATCCGACCCTCGAGGTCCCGCTCGATGGTGTGCACGTCGCCCTCCTCGTTGACGATGCGTACCATGTCGAGCTCTCGATCGTAGGCGTACGAGACGCGCGTGCCGTCGCTCAGCTCGACCGCGATCACCTCACGGAGGCCCGCGTAGATCAGCCGGAACCAGCGGCCATCCGCGTCGCGCTCGCCGGCGAAGCGGCCGGCCTCGTCGTAGCTCGTGACCGTGCGAGCGCCCAGCGGCGAGCGGTGCTCGACCACACGCCCCATCGCGTCGTAGATCCAGCGGTGGACCCCGCCCTTCTCGTCCCGCATCTCCACGAGTCGCCCGAGGAAATCGTAGCGGAGCGCCCGCGCGCCGCCGTCCGGCTCGACGATCCCGACGCGGTTGCAGAGCGCGTCATACGTCATCGCCGTCTTGCCGCCGTCAGCGGTCTCGGCGTGGACAAGGCAGCCGCGCTCGTCGTAACGAAAGCTCGCGACGAGCCCCATCGCGTCGGAGAGGTAGATCAGGTTGCCGTTCGGATCGCGCGCGTGCTGCGTCTCCAGGCCGTCAGGGCCGCGCGTGGTCACGACGTTGCCGCGATCGTCGTAGCGGTACTCCGTCACATGAGCGAGCGGGTCGACAACGCGGTACGCGCCGTCGGCCTCGCCCATCCGCCATATGCGCCTGAGGCCGTCGCGATACCCCACGAGCTCGCCTGCATCGTCGAACACATTCTCGTGCACCTGCCCCGCCCAGACGATCCGGTCCGCCTTTCCGAAGGCGTTGACCCCGATCCTCCGCAGGGCGCGCGAGGTGATGACGTTGTTCTCGTCCCCGCAGTACTCGACCTTCGCGTGCAGAAACCCCTTCGCGCGACTTCCGTCCGCCAGCACCTCAGGCACGCCCTCGGCCAGGAGCGCGCGTTCCTTGGGATCGTTGCACCACGTCTCCACGCAGCGGCCGCGGTCATCGTAGCCGTAATGCACCTCGAGGCCCGTGGGCCAGCGCTCCAGCACGAGCCGATGGTCTCCGTCGTACGCGAAGGTCATCGCGTGCCCCAGGGCGTCGCGCGCGACCACGAGATCTCCGCGTTCATCGTAGTCGTACGTGCGGAAGGACGTCCAGGCGCCTCTCGATGACGCGTTCTTCACCTCGAACGCGGCGATGCGGCCGTCGCGGTGCCGCCGCACACGGAGCAGGCGGCCCACGCTGTCGTTCACGAACTGGAGCGGACCGGTTCCGTTTTCGTAGAAGAGCCGGGCCTGGTTGCCGTTGTGATCGACGAGCGCGCTGAGGCGGAACTCGTTGTCGATGGCAAAGACGTCCTCGAAGACCCGCGTGATCCCGTCGTCGGCCTTGAGGAGATAGCCGTCGCGGGTGCGCGTCAGCAAGCCTACGGGGAGCTTCACGGTCTCTCCCTCCTCGGGGCAGCGGCCCTCGCACGCGAGCGCCGTCGCGGTGACGACGCGCACCCTGCGGCGGCGGAGCTCGATGACGCGCCAGCCGAGCGAATGGTTCCAGCCATAGCCAAGGCCGTAGTCGAGGTCGCGCTGCGCAGAGTTATAGGCGCGCTCGATCACGAGCGGGAACGCTCCTGGCAGCGCCATGTCGGTGACGGCGAGGGTGTAGACGCGGCCCGTGACCGGATCGATGGGGTGCCCCGCGTGCGTTCCTCCACCGCCCCCATGCGTCGGGTTGGGGCAGCCGCCGCCGCTGCCCTGACCGCAGCTGCCGGCGTTGCTGCCGCCGCCCTGGGCGCCGTTGCCGCCGTTCTTGCCGCCCGCGCCCTGATCGCCGCCGGCGCCGTTGCCGCCCCGCCCGCCGCTGCCACCGCCGGCGCCGCCGCCGCCGAGGATGAAGACACCCGGGTTCATCCCAGGGATCGCGGGGATGTTGGGAACCGGAGCTGTGCGCGCCATGATGCGATGGTCGCCCAACGAGCCACGGAGTCAATACCCGCTGCCACGCAGAAATGTGCTGGGATGGCGCAGCCCATGACAGGTTGACAGAGCGCGGCGTCCCTGCGCTCGACGCCTGAATCCGCGATGAGCTCGACGGGTGAGCGCGAGCCGAGGTTGCCTCGATAGAGGGCCGACGCTCGCATTCCAGAGGCGGAGAGGCACTCATGGCTCACGGGGCGTGCGCCGCCCGAGCGCTCGACCGCCAGGTTGTCACAACGTCCTGTCGATAGCGCCGTCCTCAGGCCCCCGGCTCGGCCGCAGCCTCGTATAGCTCGCGGACGTCGAGCCGGGCGCCGATCGACGCGAGGTGCGCGACGTCGCCATCCCGCGCGATGGCAGACGTGAAGTCGCCGTCGACGTCGCGAGTCCACACCTCCACGCTGCGCTCCCGGTGCGACACCAGGACGTACTGGCGCAATGAGGCGAGGCTCTTGTAATGCTCGAACTTGTCGCCTCGGTCGTACTCCTCGGTGCTGCGGCTCAACACCTCGACGATGAGCGTGGGGTTCGTCACGGCTTGCTCGTCCTGGGCGTCGCGCTCGATCGGCCCACACACGACCGTGACGTCGGGGTAGGTGGCGAGGCCTGTCGACGGCACACGCACGCGAAGAGCGGCGTCGTAAGCACGGCATCGACCTCTGCGAAGCTCGGGGAAGAGGAGGCCGATGACCGCCGCAGCGAGCGCGGCATTCTCGGGCGTACCTCCCGCCATCGCGTAGATCTGGCCGTCCAGGTACTCGTGCTTGACGTTGCTGGACGCCTCGAGGGTCAGGTACTCGGCGTACGTGTAGTGGATGCGATGTGCCGGGGCCACAATGGCCGCGCAGTATGGCACAGCGCACGGCGTTCGCCGCGGGTGGCGGGCGCTCGGGCGCGGCCTCTGCGTCCGGCGCCGCAAGGCGGCGTCTCCGGCGCCCTCGATCGCGGCCGACCCGAACGGCTCACGAGCCCCTCGGAGCGGCGATTCAACGGCTCGCAGGCTCCGCTCGGTACGTCGATGACATCGAATCTCGAGGACGCGCTCGCCAGAAGCGGAGCGGCGCGATCCTCTTGTCGATTGAACCGGTGATCGCTGCGCCGCGTGACGGCCACAACGGCTTGACAGCAGCGTCGGAGGGCGGGTCTCATCGCTGGTGGATCCATGGCGACGAGCAGCCCTCCGCATGTGAGCGCGACGCCGGTCGGCGCTGCGACCGCCGCCGCCCTGGCATGGAGGTTCAAGGGCAAGCTCTGGGTGACCGCGATGGTGAAAGCCACCTTCGGGTTCGCCAGCGACACGATGATGCAGCGCATCGCGCCGCAGGAGATCATTGGGGAGGAGGTTCATCACGGCAGGCTCCCCTCGCGGAGCATCCGGTTCACGACCGATCTGGTTCCTCGCCTGCTCAAGGCCGACGTGCTCTTCACGGGCCATGCGCACGCGCCGCACGGCCGCCCCGTCGAGGCGGCGCATGTTCGGCTTGGGCTCTTTTCGGGCAGCTGGACGCTGCTGGACAAGACGCTGATGGTCCGTAAGCGGGGCGGCTTCGTGCGGCTCCCCATCGATTACGAGCATGCTTTTGGCGGGATCGGCTTCCCGGACAACCCGTTCGGGGAGGGCCATCCGCAGGGCTCGGGCGAGCCGAACATCCTCGATCCGGCCGACGCGAGGCGCGTGGCTGGCTTCGGCCCGATCTCGAAGGTCAGCCCCGCCCGCCGGCGGCTGCTCGGCGCGACCCCGCGCGCCCTGCTGGAGCGCGGTATCCGCGAGATCCCGGACGAGCTCAGCTGGGACTACTTCCAGGCGGCGCCGCCGGATCAGCGCACGCACTTCCTGCGGGGCGACGAGTGGATCGTGATGGACGGCCTGCACCCGAGCGCGCCGCGCATGCGCATGCGCCTGCCCGGCGCGCGCGGCTTCGCGCGCATCCACGGCCTTGCGGGCCTCGGCCTCGCCGAGCACCAGGAGCTCCCGCTGAGCGCCGACGTGCTGCGCATCGACGGCGACGAGCAGCGCTGCACGGTGACGTGGCGCAGCAGCTTCCCCGTGCCCTCGGAGGACGTGCTCCCGCGCATGCGCATCTTCGCCGGCGTCGAGCTCCCGGGCGAGCCGATCGCGTGGCCCGCTCCGGGCGCCGCGGTCAGCAGGGCCGGAGCGACGGCGCCCCGCGCGGGCGCGGCGGGCGCGGCGGGCGACGAGCACGACGCCGCCCTCGAGTCGACCGTCGCGCTGTCCGCCGCGCCGAGCACGAGTCCCACCGGGACGCTGGACATCGCGCCGAACAGGGCGCTCGCGGTCCCGGCAACGCTGCCGTTTCGTCCGACCCCCGCAGGCGCCTCGCCGTCGCCGCCGACACGGCCCGCGCCATCGCCGCCCGAGGCTCCGCTCGGCAGGTCGGGGACGATGCAGATGCCGAAGGACGTCGGCAGCCATGCGGCGCGCCAGCCGGCGACTCCCTTCACGGCCGAGCCGCCACGCGCGCTGCCGGCCGGACCGCCACACGCGCCGCCGGCCGAGCCGCCCCCTGCGCTGGCGTCCGTGCCGAGCGCTCCCGCCGCCAGCGCGGCCGCGCCCGCGGTCCCCACGCCGGAGCCGGCGAGCCCCGCGGCCGCGCCCGCGATCCCCACGCCAGAGCCGGCGAGCCCTGCGGCCGCGGGGGGCGCCTTCGCCTGGGCGACGCCGCCTCCCGAACCGCCGCCCCCGGAGCCGCCGCCCCCCGGAGCGCCGAAGCGCCCCGCGAAGCTCGATGTGCGGGCGCTCCTGTACGGCACCGGCAAGGGGCGAGGCTGACGCTCCGATGCCCGTGAAACCCCGAAGAACGAGCCCCGGTGGCGCAGGGTGCCAGCAGCCCTCATGCGGCCATCCCGGCGCCCCCGCGGCGCGCACGCCCACGCGGCCTCTCCACATTTCCGGTGCCCCAGGGAAGGCCGCGGCGGAATCGGAGAACGAGCGATGAAGGAAGCCTCCGGGACGTTGAGCGTTCGCATCGAGTCAGCGCGGGGGCCGTGGGACCACGTGAAGGTCCGCGAGCTCTCCGGGCGAGAGGCGATCTCGCAGCTCTTCTCGTTCGACCTCGACGTCGTGATCGACGAGGGCCGTGAGCTCCCGGCCGACGCCGCGCCCGGCGCCGAGGTCAGCCTGGTCTTCGAGGCCGACGGTGAGGAGATCCGCCGCGTCTCGGGCATGCTCGGCCCGATCCGGGACCGCCTGGAGCCGCTGGCCGAGCGCGCCACCTGCCGCCTGCGCCTCGTGCCGCGCGCGTTCCGGCTCACCCTCGTCGAGACGCAGGAGATCTACCTGGACCGCAGCGTTCCCGACATCCTCCGGAGCAAGCTCGAGCGGCACGGCCTGGGCTCCGAGGACGTCGAGCTGCGGCTGCTCGAGAGCTATCCCGAGCGCGAGTTCGTCGTGCAGTATGGCGAGAGCGATCTCGCGTTCATCAGCCGCCTGGCCGAGCACGTCGGCATCAGCTTCTTCTTCGAGCACGAGGGCGGCCGCGACAGGATGGTCTTCACCGACCACCCGTCCGGCTTCCGCCCCGCCCTGGGCGCGGAGACGGTGCCCTTCCGCGCCCGCGGCGAGGCCTCGGGCATCTTCGCCCTCGAGGTGACGACCGACCTGGTGCCCACCAGCTACGTCGTGCAGGACTACAACTACCGCGCACCGCAGCTCGACCTGACGGCCTACGCCAGCCTGGGCTCGGGCGACGGCGGCGGCGTTGTCGAGTACGGCAGCCACGTCAAGACGCCCGAGGAGGCCGGGAAGCTGGCGCAGATCCGGGCGGACGAGCGGCTGTCGCAACAGCGCGTGTACGAGGGCAAGGCCAGCCGCGCGGCGCTGTCCGCCGGGCGGCGCGTGACCCTGATCGAGCACCCGCGCTTCCCGGAGCCCGAGGAGCTGCTCCTCGTCGAGGTGGAGCACGAGGCGAGGTTTCCCGCGTTCAAGGACGCCGGCGAGCAGAGCCCGTTGTACAGGAACGCATTCCGCGCCATCCCGGCGCGCGTCGCCTACCGGCCGCCGCGCCGGACGCCGAGGCCGCGCATCTCCGGCGTTGTGACAGGGATCGTGCAGCCGGGGCACGGGGGAAAGACTAACGGCGTCGCTCAGCTCGACGCCGAGGGGCGCTACACGGTCCAGCTCCACTTCGACACGGCGGAGCCGGGCGAGCAGAAGGCCTCGCGCCCGGTCCGGATGGCGCAGCCCTTCAGCGGCGTGGGCCACGGTATGCACTTCCCGCTGCGCCCGGGCACCGAGGTCCTCGTGGCGTTCGCCAACGGCGACCCGGATCGCCCGGTGATCCTCGGGGCCATGTTCAACCCGCTCGCGCCGTCGCCCGTGACGGCCCGCAACGCCAACCAGAGCCGCATCACCACGGCGTCCGGCGCCATGCTCGAGATCTCGGAGAAGCGATGACGAAGCCCACGACGGTCGGGATCCACTTCCGCTCCGAGGCCGCCCCGGCCGGGGCGTTCACGGTGCTGGGGCTCCGCGGCGAGGAGGCGCTGTCGCGCCCGTACCGCTTCGAGATCGATCTCGCGTCGCCCGATCCCGCGCTGCCGCTCGACGACCTCGTCGGCGCGGCCGGAGAGCTCGATCTCGCCGGCCGCGCGGTCCCGGGGGTCGTGGCCGAGGTGGAGCAGGGCGGCGCGCTCGGCGGCGATCAGTACGCCTACCGGGTCGTGCTCGTGCCGCGCCTCGCCCTGCTCGGCCTCGCGCGGCAGACGCGCATCTACCAGCGGCTCAGCGTGCCGGATCTGGTGGAGGCGGTGATCGCCGGGAGCGGCCTCGGGATCGAGGTGGAGCGGCGGCTCGAGCGGGCGTATCCGCCGCGCGAGCACGCCGTGCAGTACCAGGAGAGCGCGCTCGACTTCGTGTCGCGGCAGCTGGAGCAGGCGGGCGTCAGCTACTTCATCGAGCCGCGCGGGGGGGCGGAGCGGCTCGTCCTCTGCGACCACCCCGACGGCTTCCGGGGCGCGGTCGAGGCCGCGATGGGGGAGGCCGGAGGGGTGCGCGCGCTGCGCTGCCGGCGCCGGATGTCGCCGCGCGCGCTCGTGCTGCTCGACTACAACGAGCGCACGCCCGAGGTGCCGCTGGAGGCCGAGGCCGAGGTCGACGCGCGCGGCTTCGGGCTGCTCGTCGACGAGGGCAGCTCGTTCGCGGCGCCCGAGGAGGGCGCCGCGATCGCCGCCGTGCGCGCCGAGGAGCTGCGCTGCCGCGCGACCGTGTACGACGGCGCGATCGGCGCGCCGCTCGCCGCGGGCGAGCGCCTCGGGCTCTCAGGCCATTTCCGGGCCGACTGGAACCGCGATTACCTGGTGACGCGCGCCGTGCACCGCGCCGGGGCGGGCGACGGGCCGCGCTATGCTTGCGAGTTCGAGGCCATCCCGGCCTCGACGCGCTACCGCCCGCCGCGCGCCACGCCGAGGCCGCGCCTCGAGGGCGCGATGGTCGCCCACGTCGACGCGCGCGGCCCGGAGGGCGTCGCCGCGGTCGACGCCGAGGGGCGCTACCGCGTGGTGATGCCGTTCGACCTGAGCGGCGCGGCCGAGGCGCAGGGCTCGGTGCCGATGCGCCTGGCGACGCCCTATGGCGGGGCCGACGAGGGCATGCACTTCACGTTGCGCAAGGGCGCCGAGGTGCTGTGGACCGGCGTCGGCGGGGACCCCGAGCGGCCGGTGATCACCGGCGTCGTGCCCAACGCGAAGAGCCGCGTGGTCACGAGCGCCGACGAGGGGCGCGGCCGCATCCGGATGCCGAACGGGGCGATGGTCGAGATGGGAGGCGGCTTCGGGCGCGCGCGCGGCGGGCCCGCGACGCGCGCCGGCGCCGAGGGCGCGCTGCCGACGGAGCAGCAGCTCGGCCAGGACGACATGACGACCACCGCGAGCAGCGCGGAGGACTGGATCCGCATCGCGGTCCCCCACAGCGACGGGAAGTACAGCTACCTGCGCTACGGCGAGCGGGCGACCGCGGCGGCCGGGACGTTCACCGAGTCCGCGCGGCTCGATCCGACCGCGGGGTTCGGCGACAGCGGCTGGACGTGGTCGAGCCTCGACAACGGCTACGACACGAGCTCGGACGCCAATGACAAGGGGAAAGCGGCGCACTTCGGCTGGGCAGCGAGCGACGGGGTCTACGATCACACGGACGGCAACCGCACGGTCGTGACCCAGGGGGACTACCAGTCGGTCACCACGGGCAACCGCACCGACGTCGTCCTCGGGAACTACCGGCTCGTCATCCCGAACCGGACGCTCGGCATCTTCGACGTGGACTTCTACTCGATGACGTTCAGCAAGGACTGGCAGGGCTGGCGGAAGACGACGCGCAGCCACGTCTCGACGGTCAACCTCACGTACGGCGACAACTCGAATTTCTTCACCGGCGTCAACTTCGGGGCGAGCCTCGGCGGGAACTACAGCATCGCGGCGGGCGTGAACGGCAACGTCTTCCTCGGGCTCAGCACGGGGATCACGGCCGGGATGAGCTGCAACATCGCGTACGGCCCGGTGCTCGAGTTCGGCAGCACGAAGAAGCTCACCACGGCCGACGAGCAGGACATCAAGGCGCGCTCCAAGGTGCACCTGCGCGTGCGGAGCACCGACGCCCCGACGGTCGAAGCCGCGAAGCCGTGGGCAGCCGCCGTGGTCGCGGGCGCCCTGGGCGCGGTGGCGGGCCCGCTCGGCGCCTCCGCGGGCAAGGACGATCTCGAGAAGGGCGGCGGGCTCACGGGCGCGACGTGGGGCATCGCGACGCTCGGGGCGCTCGTCGGAACGTACCTGGTCCACAAGCTCGCCCACGCGAACCCGGTGAACGACGCCGAGCTGATCATCGAGCCGACCCAGCTCCTGCTGCGCTGCGGCGGGCCGGCCGGCGCGTACATCAAGATCGAGCCCGCCGCGATCGAGCTCGCCTGCGGTCCCAGCAGCCTCAGGATCGACGCGACGAGCGTGATCGCCGGAACTGGGACCGCCAAGCTGGAGCTGAGCAGCACAGCCGCGTCCTCCGTCCTGAGGTTCGGCGTCCACCAGGTCCAGATCGACGCCGCGGGAGCCCTCATCCAGGGCGCCCAGTTCCACGCGCTCTAGGAGGAGCCCGCTCGGCGGGCGCGCGGCCTGCGCGCGTCGAGAGCTGCCATGAAGATCGTCAACCACACCCCCACCACGTTCGCCGCGGTAGCCTGGCAGATCCGGCCCCCGCAATGGGCCCTGTGCCTGATCGCGAAGGGCACCTACCGCCTCGTGCCCGGCGAGCCGGCGATCCCCGCCGACGCCCCGGAGCCGCCGCTCGGCGACGTGCACGAGGGCGACGATCCGCGCGGGGCGCTTCTCCAGGCGTCCGACTTCTCCCCCTTCAAGCCGAAGGCGGATCTCCTGCTGACCGGCAAGGCCCACGCGCCCGGCCGCCGGCCCGTCAGCTCCCTGCCGGTGAGCTTCGCCGTCGGCAAGGCGTCGCTCGCGCTGCAGGTGACCGGCGACCGGTACTGGACCGACCCGGCCGCCGGCAAGCGCACCGACCCGCAGCCGTTCGTCGAGATGCCGCTCGGCTTCGACCGCGCCTTCGGGGGCCAGGGCTTCGCGGCCAACCCGGTTGGGCGCGGCGTGTTCGACCCGAGCGAGCGCGATCTCAGGCGACGGCCGCTGCCGAACATCGAGGATCCGCGCGCGCCGGTCGACTCGCCCGCGGCGCGGCCGCCGCCCGCGGGCTTCGGGCCGCTCGCCGCCGCCTGGGCGCTGCGCGCGAGCAAGCTCGGCACCTACGACGAGCGCTGGCTGAAGCAGCGCTGGCCCTTCTTCCCCGACGATTTCGACTGGAGCCACTTCAACGCGGCCGTGCCGGCGCTCCAGGCCGAGTACCCGCGCGGCGACGAGGACATCGTCTGCCACAACCTGCACCGCGCGCGGCGCGAGTACCGCGCGCGGCTCCCCGGCGTCCGGATGCGCTGCTTCCTCGACGAGCTCGCGGGCGGCGCGGAGCGCTTCCGCGAGGTGCAGCTGCACCTCGACACGGTCCGGGTCGACATGGAGGCCGAGGCGCTCATCCTCGTGTGGCGCGGCCATGCGCCCGTCTCCGCCGAGGACCACCCCGAGGTGCGGCACGTGCTCCTCGAGAGCGAGCCGCTCGGCGAGGGCCGCGTCGCGGCCGCGCGCTACCGCGAGCGGCTCGCGCTCGCGCTGCTGGAGGCGCGCCCTGCCGTGGCGGAGGCGCCCGCCGCGGCGGCGCCGCCCGGCAACGACAACGACGGAGCGTCTCCCCTGGCCGGCGTCGACGACGCCGAGCTCCTCGCGCAGATCCGCGCGACGCTCGAGCGGGGCGGCGCCCCCGCGGCGCTCGTGGACTCGCTCGGCGCGTCGGTCGATGGCCCGCGCCCGCCCGGCGCGGAGCTCGAGGCGTGGCTGGGCAAGCTCGGCGGGGACCCGGCGCAGCTCGACGAGATCCAGCGGAAGAGCCGCGAGCAGATGAAGAAGGCGCTCGAGGCCGGGGGGCACGACCCGGCGCAGCTCGACGCGCTGGAGCGCGAGGACGAGGCGCGGGACCGGGCAGCCACGGAGCGCGCGGCGCCGTGGACGCGCGAGCGCGTGGAGCTCTGCGTGTCGATCCGCGAGAGCATGGCGGGCGCCGATCTCTCGGGGCTCGACCTGTCGGGGCTCGACCTCAGCGAGGCGAGCCTCCCGCGCGCGCTGCTCGTCGGCGCCGACCTGACCGGCGCCCGCCTCGCCGGGGCCGACCTCGACGGCGCGACGCTCGCTCGCGCCAGGATGGCGGGCGCGTGGCTCCCGGCGGCCAGGCTGAACGACGCCGACCTCTCCGGCGCCGACCTCGCGGGCGCCGACCTGACCGGCGCGGCGCTCGGCAAGGCGCGCCTCGACCGCGCGGCGCTGCGCGGGGCCGTCCTGACCGGCGCGGCCGCGGCCGGCGCCTCGTTCCTCGAGGCCGACCTCACCGGGGCGCGGCTCGACGGCGCGCAGCTCGCCGGCGCCCGCCTCGCGCGCGCGGCGCTCGACCGCGCGTCCTTCGCCGGCGCGGCGCTCGAGGGCGCGAGCCTCGAGGGGGCGCACGGCGAGGCGGTCGACCTGCGCGGCGCCGACCTGCGCGGGCTGCGCGCCTCGGAGCACACCCGCCTGCCGCGCGCCCAGGCGCGCGGCGCCCGCGCCGACGGCTCGCGCTGGATGCACGCCGACCTCACGGGCGCCGACCTCGCGCTGTCGAGCCTGCGCCGCGCGGATCTCGGCCGGGCCGAGCTCGGCGGCGCCGACCTGCGCGGCGCCGACCTGGCGGGCGCCGACCTGACGCGGGCGCGGCTCGGCGGCGCCCGCCTCGAGCGGGCGAACCTGCACGGGGCTCGCCTCGAGGCCGCCGACCTGCGCGGCGCCGACCTGCGCGGCGCCGGGCTGTACGAGGCCGCCCTGTGGCAGGCGCGGCTCGAGGGCGCCGACCTGGAGGACGCGCAGCTCGCGTCCACGCTGCTCACGAGCGATCGAGGCGCGACGTGACCGGCGCCGCCGCCACCTCCGCGGGCTTCGCGCGGGACAAGGAAGATCTCCTCGCGCGCCTCGACGCCGGACCGCTCGATCCGCCGATGATCGTCGGCCTCGACCTGCGCGGCGTGGACCTCGCGGGCCGCGATCTCTCGGGCGTGCTCTTCAACGGCGTCGACCTGAGCGACGCGCGGCTCGCCGGCGCGCGGCTCGCCGGCGCCGTCTTCCTGGCCGTCACGCTCCGCGGGGCCGATCTGTCGGGCGCGCGCCTCGAGCGCGCGGTGCTCGCGCGCCACGCGCGGCTCACCCGCGACGCCGCGGCCGCGACGCTGCCGCTCGAGGCCGATCGCGACCTCGGCGCCGAGTCCGTCGAGGCGCTGCGCGCCGCCGGGTACGCGGGGTACGCCGCCGGGGCCACGTCGCTCGCCGGCGCGTCGCTCCGCGGGGCCGATCTGTCGGGCGCGCGGCTCGAGGGCGTGGACCTCGCCGGCGCCGATCTCTCGGCCGCGACGCTGACCGGCGCCGCGCTCGCGGAGTGCGCTCTCGACGGCGCGCGCCTCGACGGCGCGACGCTCCGCGAGGTCGAGCTCGACCGCTGCGCGCTCGGGGGCGCGAGCTTCATCGACGCCGAGCTCGCCGCCGTGACGCTCGTCGGCGTCGCGCTCGGCGCGCTCGACCTGTCGCGCGCGCGCCTCGTCCGCGGGCTCCGCGTTCCGAACCAGGACCTCCGCGGCGCGGCGCTCCCGCGCGACCTCGCCGGCGGCGACCTCACGGGCGCGAACCTCGCCGGCGCGGACCTGTCCGGCTTCGACCTGCGCGGCTGCAAGCTCGACGCGGCCGATCTCGACGGCGCGCAGCTCCCGTCCGCGGCGCTCGGCGGCGCCTCGCTGCGCGGCGCCTCGCTGCGCGGCGCGCGCCTCGCCGGCGCCACGCTGAGCGGGGCTGACCTCGAGGGCGCCGTGCTCGAGCGCGCGAACCTCGACGGCGCCCGGCTCGACGGCGCCGGCCTCGAGGGGGCCGACCTCACCGGCGCCAACCTGTCGGGCTGCGATCTCTCGGGCGCGCGCCTGCGCGGCGCCCGCCTGCGCGGCGCGCTGCTCGCGGCCGCCGCGCTGCGCGGGACCGAGCTCACGGGCGCCGATCTGGCCGAGGCGTCGCTCCAGGACGCCGCGCTCGACGGCGCGGATCTGCGCCGCGCGCGCCTCCCGGGCGCCCGCCTCGCCCGGGCCGAGCTCACCGGCGTCGATCTCTCGGACGCCGACCTCGCGGGCGCCGATCTCTCCGAGGCGCGCATCGCGGGCGGGCGCCTCCGCGGCGCGAACCTGTCCGGCGCGCGCCTGCACGGCGCCACGCTGAAGCGCGCGCAGCTCGCCGGCGCCGCCCTCTCCGGCGCGGATTTCGGGGGGGCCTCGCTCGAGGGGACCTCGCTGCTCGGGCTCGATCTCCGGGGCGCGCGGCTCGCCGGCGCGCGGCTCGCGAAGAGCTCGCTCGTCGAGGCGAAGCTCGGCGGGATGGATCTCTCGGGCGCGGTGCTCCGCGACTGCGACCTGTCGCGCGCGGACCTCCGGGACGCGCGGCTCGACGGGGCCGATCTGGCGCAAGCGAGCCTGGCCGGCGCCCAGCTGGGCGGCGCCTCGCTCGTCTCGGCGCGCCTCGGGGTCGCGAACCTGACCGGCGCCAGCCTCCGGGGCGCGCGGCTCGCCGGCGCGGATCTCTCCCGGGCGTGCCTTGACGGCGCCGCGCTCGCGCGCGCCGATCTCGGCGGCGCGCGGCTCGACGAGGCGATGGCGCGCAAGGCGGATCTGAGCGGCGCGCGGCTCGAGGGCGCCTCGCTCGTCGGCGCGGATCTGTCGCACGCCGACCTGTCGGGCGCCGATCTGTCGGGCGCCGATTGCCGCGGCGTGAACCTGCACCGGGCGGCCACCGCGCACGCGCGCTGGGACGGCGCGAAGCGCGAGGGCGCCCGCGGGACCGATCCGGATCGTGCCCGCGCCGAGGACTGGCGCCCACCCACGCTGTTATGAACGGCCGACGACGGCCGCGAAGCCACGACCCGAGGACCACCGCCATGCCCACCGCCGCCCTCCCTGCTCTCCCCGTCGAGCCCCCGCCCTCCGACGCGCGCCCCGAGGGGCTCCGCGACGGCGCGCCGCGCGCGCTGTCAGAGGAGCGCCCGCTGCGCATCGTGGCGCGCGCAGGCGCCTCGGCGTCGATCGTCGAGCGCGACGGCCACGAGGTCGTCGCGGTGCACGACCGGGCCGGCCGGCTGCTGTTCGAGTACGACGCGGAGACCGGTCGGGGCAGCCTCGTCGCGGCGGGCGGCCTCTCGCTCGCGGCGCCCGGGGGCGACATCGATCTCGTGGCGGGCGGCGCCATCCGCTGCTGGGCGGCCGGCGAGGTCGCGATCACGAGCCGGAGCGGCGCGACCCTGAGCGCGCGCGACGGCGAGCGCGGGGCGACGGTGCAGGTCGCGCCCGGGCGCGTCACCGTGGCCGGAGAGGCGCTCGCCGCCGTCGCCGAGCGGGGCGACGTGCGCATCGCCGAGGCGCGCTATGAGGGGCGGGCGCTCACCGCCGTGCTGGAGCGGGCGCACACCACCGTGGGCAAGATCGAGTCGATCGCCGGGCGGGTGATCGCGCGGGCGGGGGATCTCTTCCAGGAGGTGCGCGAGCTGCACCAGCTCCGCGCCGGGCGGGTGCGCGCGCTGGTCGAGGACGTGATCGAGCTGCGCGGGCGCGAGGTATCGGTGGACGCGCGCGAGGACGTGAGCATCGATGGCCAGCGGATCAACCTGGGTTAGGAGGGCGCGGCGATGTTCCCTGTGACCACGACGCAGGCCGGGATTTGCCAGGCCATGCCGGACACGTGCAAGACCCCTGCGCCGCCTGGTCCGCCGGTGCCGCTGCCGTACCCGAACGTGGCGATGTGCAACCAGGCGCTCCCGAGCACCTGCGCCCTGAAGGTGCTGGTAGAGGGCAAGCCGGTGCTCACGAAGCAGAGCGAGATCCCGATGTCGACCGGCGACGAGGCGGGCGCTGCCGGCGGCGTCGTGAGCGGCAAGATCAAGGGCGAGGCGATGTTCCGCAGCTTCTCGGCAAAGGTGAAGGCCGAGGGCAATCCGGTCGTGTTCCACGCGTGCGCGGTGGCGCAGAACGGAAAGAGCCCGAACATGCCCATGGGCGTGCAGGTCGCGCCGTCGCAGGCGAAGGTGATCGTGAGCGGCTGAGGGGCCGCGCGGCTGGCGGAGGGGGTCCACGTGGCAGCGCGTCGTTACCGCGTGGTTCACCGCAGCCGGTACGAGCTCGGGGCCGAGGGCGCGGTCACGTGCCGGCTGGACGCGCACCTCACCCCGCGCGCGCTGCCGCATCAAGCGGTCGAGTTTCACCAGCTCGTGGTGCGGCCATTGCCGCGCTCGAGGCGGGTCGAGGAGGACGCCTTCGGCAACCTCTGCGCGCGGATAGAGATCTGCGGGAGCTTCGGCGCGATCGACGTCACGGCCCTCAGCCTGGTGCGCCTCTGCGAGGAGGCGACGGGCGGCGCCGGCGATCTCGGGGACGACTGGCGGGCGGTGGCGGCGCGCACGGCGGCCGCCGCGGCGGAGGACCCGGCGCTGCGCGCGCTCGTGGAGGGCACGGCGCGCGCGCCGCGGAGCGGCGCGATGGCGGACTACGCGCGGGGGTGCTTCCGGGAAGGCCTCCCGCTCGGCGGCGCGCTGGAGGGGCTGGTCGACCAGATCCGACGGGATTTCACTTTTACCCCGGGCGTCACCGCCGCGGACACCGGCATCGCCGTCTTCTGCGAGCTCCGGCGCGGCGTCTGCCAGGACTTCGCGCACCTCGCCGTGGCGTGCTTGCGATCGATGGGCCTCGCGGCGCGTTATGCGAGCGGCTACGTGGCCGGCTCCGCCTCGGCGCCGGCGCGCGCCTCGCACGCGTGGGCGTCGGTGTGGTTGCCGTCGGGCGGCTGGCACGACCTCGATCCGACGCTCGGGCGCCTGGGCGCGCCCGGGCACATCGTGCTGGGCTACGGACGCGACTACGATGACGTCGCGCCCCTCAGGGGCACCGCCGAGGGCGCGCGCGGCGTCCGGCTGCGGACGGAGATCGTGGTGGCGCCCCAGGAAAGCGAATGACGTCGCGCCGTTTGCACGAGCGGGTCGCGCGTATCCAGCCGAAAATCGAAAGGAGCTCGAACAATGATCGAGGTTGCCGGACCGAACGCCGAGCAGATCCGTTACTGGAACGAGGTCGGCGGACCGAAATGGGTGGCCCTCGGCGATGCCATCTCGGCGTCGATCCGGCCGCTGGGCGTCCTCGCCATGGATCGCGCGGGGATCGCCGCGGGCGAGCGCGTCCTCGACGTCGGCTGCGGGCTCGGCGACACCACGCTCGAGCTTGCCCGGCGCGTCGGCGCGGGCGGCTCCGTGCTCGGCGTCGACATCTCCGCGCCGATGCTGGAGAGGGCACGCGAGGACGCACGGGCGGCAGGCGCCACGCGCGTGGCCTTCGAGAACGCGGACGCGCAGACCGCGGCGCTGCCCGGGCTGTTCGATGTCCTCTACTCGCGCTTCGGCGTCATGTTCTTCACCGAGCCCGAGGCGGCCTTCGCGAACCTCCGGCGGGCGCTGCGGGGCGGGGCGCGGCTCGCGTTCGTCTGCTGGCGGCCGCTCCAGGAGAACCCCTGGTTGCACGTGCCGGCCATGGCGACGGCCCGGCACATCCCCATGCCGCAGGCCGAGCCGCACGCGCCAGGCCCGTTCGCGTTCGCCGACGCCGCGCGCGTCCGGGAGATCCTGTCGCGCGCGGGGTTCGTCCGGATCCATCACGAGCCGCTCGATCGGGAGCTCCTCGTGGCGGGCGGGAGGTCGCTCGATGAGACCGTGGACTTCCTCCTGCAGATGGGCCCGTCGGCCGCGGCGCTGCGCGAGGCGAGCCCCACGCCGGCGGTCGTCGACCGCGTGCGGGCCGCCGTGCGCGAGGCGGTCGCGCCGCACGACGGCCCCGGGGGCGTGCGCATGGCAAGCGCCGCGTGGATCGTGACGGCGGCAGTGGACTGACGCCTCCGGGACGCCCCTCCCGCTCGTCCGCCGCGTCATCTCCGCGACGATGGAGGTTCTGGAGCTCCTCAAAGGGTCGACGCATCGAAATCGCTCCCGGAGCGACGCTGCTCGCTCCCGGGCCGCACGGGGCACACCCATGTCGTTCAAGCGCCTGGATCCCTGTCTGATGTTCGACGGAGCCGCCGAGAGGGCCATCAAGCTCTCTACGAGAGCGCGCTCGGGGCGAAGTGTGAGGGCGTGATGCGCTTCGGCGATGTGCCGGGCGACAACCCATCTCCCGAGAGCAACGACCGGATCATCCACGCCACGCTGCACATCGGTCCTGGCGTCATCCTGGTCAGCGACACGATGCCCGGCACGCCGGCCGCGAAGGAGAGCAACACCGAGGTCTGCTTGCACTTTGGCGAACTCGCGGAGAGGACGAAGGTGTTCGACGCGCTCGCCGCGGGCGGCGACGTCACGACGCCCCGGCCACCTCGGTCCCCCACCAAACGGACCTCCGCACGCGCGCCCCGCCTCCGGTGTCCCCACGCGCACGCCGCCGCTCGCTCCCTGGCACGGCGCCCGCATATCGGGCGTCACGAAGGACGTGGCGGGGGGGACCACGCGGAGGAGACCCATGAGCCAGAGAGCATCCGATCAAGCCATCCAGGTGAAGCCGCTCGCAGGGCACATCGGCGCCGAGATCCACGGCGCCGACATCTCGAAGCCGCTGCCCGATGAGGCCGTGGCGGCCATCCGCGCGGCGCTGCTGAAGTGGAAGGTCGTCTTCTTCCGGAACCAGCCGCTCGGCCACGCCGAGCAGATCGCCTTCGCCGCGCGCTTCGGCGAGGTGACCTACGCCCATCCGCACGAGGACGAGCCGTTCGACGAGCACCCGGAGATCCTCGCCATCGACAGCCGCCGCTACGATCGCCGCTACGGCAGGCGCTTCAGCTACGAGAACCGCTGGCACACCGACGTCACCGCGGCCGTGAACCCGCCGGCGGCGTCGATCCTGCGGGCGCATATCCTGCCACCCTACGGCGGCGACACGACCTGGACGAACCTCGTGGCAGCCTACGAGGGGCTGTCCGCGCCGCTGCGCGCGCTCGTCGATGGCCTGCGCGCGGAGCACCGCTTCGGGCTGCGGTTCGCGCCGCAGGACCAGGACAGCCCGTACCTGCGCAAGGTGCGCGAGAACCCGCTGATCTCGATCCACCCCGTGGTGCGCGTCCACCCCGAGACCGGCGAGCGGGCGCTGTTCGTCAGCCCGGGCTTCACCAGCCACATCGTCGGGCTGTCGCCGCGCGAGAGCAGCGCGATCCTCGACCTGCTCTTCGAGCAGATCAGCCGCCCGGCGTACACGGTGCGGTTCCGGTGGGAGCCGGGCAGCATTGCGTTCTGGGACAACCGGGCTACGGCGCACCTGGGGCCGCAGGACCTCGGGCACCTCGACGTCGATCGCGTCCTCTACCGGGTGACGCTGACCGGAGACATCCCGGTGGGGGTCGACGGGGTCCGCTCCGAGATCGTGGCCGGGGAGCCATTCGGCAAGCGGCCTCCGAGCAAGGTAAAGCCCGCCCGCAAGGACAAGGCGCCCGAGGCGGAGGTGCAGGCATGAGCGCCGCGAGCGCAGGCGTCGAGAGGACGTCGTTCGAGGGGCCCCACGGGCCGGTGGAGGCGGTGCAGGTCCGCCCGGCGTCGGGCGGGCGCTCGCCGGCGCCGGCGGTGCTGATCCTCCACGAGGGGCTGGGGCTCACGGTCCATACGATCGAGCTGGCAAGGCGCTTCGCGCAGGAAGGGTACCTCGCGTTTGCGCCGAACCTGTATTCGCACGACGCGACGCACCGGACCTTCACCGAGGCGGAGGTGGCCCGGGGGGTGAGCCTGCTCCGCGCGGCCGACCGCGACGAGGTGGTCGTGCGGTTGCCGGCGAACGAACAGGAGCGGCTGAAGAAGGTGTTCGCCTGGTTCGGTAGCCGCGACACGTCGACGTACCTGCCCGACGCGAGGGCGGCGGCGGCGCACCTCGTCGGCCGGTCGGACGTGCGGCCGGGGGGCGTCGCCGCCGTCGGGTTCTCGCTGGGCGGAGGGCTCGTGGGGCAGCTCGCGGTCGCAGGCGTGGCGCTCGCGGCGGGCGCGGTGTTCTATGGGCAGGCGCCGGCTCTGGAGCAGGTGAAGAACGTGCGGTTTCCGCTGCAGGTGCATTATGCGGAGGAGGATCCGGCGATCACCCCGAGGGCGCCAGCGGTCGGGGAGGCATTCAGGGCTGCGGGGCGGGAGCTGATCTCGTTCGTGTACCCTGGGACGCGCCACGGGTTCTTCAACGAGACGCGGCCGGCGTACCACGCCGACGCGGCGCAGCTCTCGTGGCGACGCACGCGGGAGTTCTTCGCCGAGCGCACCGGCAACGTCGGGCAATGGCGGCCGCAGGCCGTCGCCGGCGAGGGTGCGCGCGCTGCAGGGTAGCTGCGGCTCCGTCGCTGGCACCTCTGGCACCCCAACCTGGGTCGGGTTTGGCACCTCAACCTGGGTCAGAACCCCGAACCTCAACCTGGGTCGGGTTGGAATCTCGGAATCTCGAACCTCAACCTGGGTCGGGTCGGAATCTCGAACCTCAACCTGGGTCGGGTCGGTCCCGTCATGGCACGGAGGCTGCTAAGCGCCCGCCATGACCGCCTCCACGCCGCTCGCCGAGAGCAACGCTCCGAAGCCCATCCATACCGACGACGCCGGACTCATCGCCGGCGCGATCACCCTTCCCGCGCCCGCCGGTGACCTCCCCGGCTACCGCGCCCACCCCGCCTCCGGTGGCCCCTTCCCTCTGGTGCTGGTGATCCAGGAAATCTTCGGCGTCCACGAGCACATCCGCGACGTGGTCCGTCGCTTCGCGCACCGCGGCTACTACGCCCTCGCCCCGGATCTGTTCGTTCGGCAAGGCGATCCGAGCCACCTCCGCACCGTCGACGAGTTCCGGACCCTGGCGGGCCGCGTGCCCGACCGTCAGGTGCTCTCGGAC
The DNA here is from genome assembly GCF_051524395.1 of Sorangium sp. So ce117. NCBI lineage: Bacteria > Pseudomonadati > Myxococcota > Polyangiales > Polyangiaceae > Sorangium > Sorangium sp. So ce117. Next base: position 155,838 of record NZ_CP150309.1, on the reverse strand, counting down.
CTCGATGCGAGCGTGGCCTTCGCCGAAGCCTCCGGGAAGGCCGACGTCCGCAAGGCGGCCGCGGTCGGCTTCTGCTGGGGCGGGCGCATCACGTGGCTGTACGCCGCGCACAACCCGGCGCTGAAGGCGGCGGTGGCCTGGTACGGGCGCCTGACCGGCGATCGGACCGAGGCCCAGCCCAAGCACCCGATCGACGTCGCGAGCGCGCTGAAGGCGCCTGTGCTGGGCCTCTATGCCGGACAGGACCAGGGCATCCCCCTCCCGACGGTCACCGCGCTGCAGGAAGCGCTCCGTACCGCCTCCGAGACCGCCAGCGCGCCCGGCGCCGCACACTCCGAGATCCGGGTCTACCCTGACGTCCCGCACGCCTTTTACGCCGACTACCGGCCGAGCTACCGGCCGGAAGCCGCCGCCGACGCCTGGCAGCGCCAGCTCGACTGGCTGGCCCGACACGGCGTTGCCTGACGGCGACCGGCCGCGACAGCGCCCCGGCGATCCCTGCTGCCCCGGCAACAAGGTGCGCCTCCGCTGCTACTCCTTACGCACCCCCGCCCGCGCCACCGCGCCCCGCGATCGGATACCCTGACGCGGTGCGCGCCAGGATCCGAGACACCGAGCTCTACTTCGACGTCGAGGGCGTGGGCCTCGTCCCCGACGGCTCGCGGATGCGCGAAAAGCCGGTGATGTTCGTCGTACATGGCGGACCTGGCGCAGATCACTCCTCGCACAAGGGCGGGATGACGCCGCTCGCCGACCAGGCGCAGCTCGTCTACTTCGATCATCGCGGACAGGGCCGCTCCGCGCGCGGGCCAAAGGAGACGTATACCCTCGAGAACAACGTCGAGGACATGGAGGCGCTACGCCTGCACCTCGGCCTCGATCGTATCGTGGTGATGGGCAACTCCTATGGTGGCATGGTGGCCATGGCCTATGCGCTCGAATACCAGCGGAACATCTCTCATCTCATCCTGGTGGCCACGGCGGCCAGCCATCGCCTCATCGACCGGGCGAAGCGGATCGTCGCGGAGCGCGGCACGGAGCAGCAGAGAGCGGCGTGCGAACGCCTGTGGGCCGGCCAGATCGAGAGCGACGAGCGGTTCGCCGACCTCCTCCAGATCCTGGGACCGCTCTACTCGACCACCTTCGATCCACAGAAGGCGGCCGAGGCCCGCGCGCGCACCATCTACAGCGTCGACGCGTGGAACGTCGGCCTGGAGGGGTTCATGCGGAGATTCGATTTCACGCCGCGCCTCCCCGAGATCGCGGTGCCCACGCTCGTCATCGCCGGCCGACACGACTGGATCTGCCCACCCGATCTCTCGGAGGAGATAGCGCGGCTCATCCCGGGCGCGAATCTACGTATCTTGGAGCGCAGCAGCCACTGGGTGCGCGCTGACGAGCCGCGGGCGCTGCTCGACGCCATCGCCGGCTTCCTGGCCCAGAGGCGGTAGCGCGCAGAGCGCACCGCCGAGCGCCGCGCCCTCTACTGGATCCCGGCCTTCTTCATCGCCGCGGGCATCCGCTGGACGATGACCGTCCCGACCTTCTTCCCCACCTCGCCGCTGATCTCCGGGAGGAGCTTCGCGGCCTTCTTTCCGACCGGGGTGCCGTAGAACTTGATGAGCTCCTTCAGCTCATCGGCGGTGAACTTCCCCGCATAGATCTCGACGTTCCACTGGACAAGCTCGTCGTACGGCAGCACCTCGGCGACCACCGCCTTCAGCTTGCTGGCGTCCCTGGGCGAGATCTTCGCGCCCGCCTGCTGCATCGAGGCTCCCATGTTGGTCATCAGCTGATCGAGGAGCGCGTTGTAGACGTCCTTCGGCATGACGAGGTGCGTGAGCTCCAGGGCGAGCTTCTTCTCCGCCTCTCCGGCGTACGCGCTGCCGAGCGACACGAAGGAGAGCAGGGTCACAACGGCGAGCGAGACGATCCATGAACGAAGCGCGTGCTTTTTCATGGGCCCTTTGTATCACGACCGCGCCGCGATCCGCGCCGCGCAGGCAGGCCCGCCGCATCCCCTCCCCGGAGCCGCCGCGACACCTGAGGAACCGCCACGCAGCAGCCGTTCGGGCGCTCGGTCACACGACCGTCACCTCGTCCCCCACGCGCAATGTGCCGGATTTCGTCTCCTGAATGTAGTTCTGTCCGAAGTTCACCTCGCCGGGCCTCTGCGCATCGCGCCGGTACGTGGCCAGCGTGCGGAGCGGCTCCGGGCCGCGCTCTGCGGTGAGCTGGTTGGTCGTGGTGACGACGCAGCGGCCGCACGGGCCGCCGGCACGGAGCACGAGGTCTCCGATGCGGACGCGGCCCCACCGGTCCTCGTCGAAGGCAGCGCAGCCGCTCACGACGAGGTTGGGCCGGAAGCGATCCATCGGCAACGGCGCGGCGCCCCGGCCCTCGAGGTGAGCGTTCAGATCGGCGAGGGAGGCCTCGGAGATCACGAGCAGCGGGAACTCGTCGGCGAACGACACGACGTCTTCCGGGCCTGCCACCGAGGCCTTGAGGACGGGCCGCCGGAACGCCTCGCCGATGCGGACGAGACGCGCCGGGTGATCCAGCACGCCGCTGAGCCACGCGGCGGCTTCGTCACCGCAATCCTCGGCCAGGAGGCCGCTGCTGCTCCAGACCTCGACCGTGAGCAGGCGCGCGCCCTCGGCCCTGCGCGGCACGGAGATCGGCGGCCGGCCGGCGAAGCCGAGCGTGAGCGCGCTCTCGGAGAGCTGCGTCTCGATGAGCGCCATGCGCGGCAGCGGGCGCTGCGTGAGGGGCTTTCCCTCGGGGTCGACGATCATGAACCGCCGATCGCCCGCGAGGCCGAGCGCGTCGACGGCGGCCGCGTCGACCGCGAGGCCCCGGCAACCTTTGACGGGATAGATGTGGATCGCGGAGAGTCGCATTCCGGAGCTTATAACACCCCTCCGGCGCTCGGCGCCCGGAGAAGCGCGGCGCGCACATTCCGAGCGCCCGCGCTCCCCGTCGTCATGCCACGGCGCTTCCCTCCGCCGGTATCCCGAGCACCTGCCGCAGGTCCATCCCCACGACGACGTCGGCGTTCTGCTGCACCCATTCGACGAGCGCGGGGCGCAGGGCGCGCGCGATCTCTTCCTTGACGAGCCCTTCCACGGCGCTCGGCCCCAGGCGCTGCGGGTCGAGCGCGACGCCGCCGCCCGCGACGAGGGCGCCTAACAGGCGCACGAGCGACTCGGCGCCCGCTGCCTGGCGCGCCGCGCCGAGGGGCTCGACCCGCTCGACGGCGATCTCGCCGCCGCGCTTCACGACGAAGCGACGGACGTCGGCCTGGTCGACTCCCCCCTTGTGGAGCACCGCCGAGGAGCAGTCGACCTCGATGCGCTGCACGCGCGGCGCGGTCTCGATCTCCTGCCGCGTGCCCTCGATATCGACGCTGGCCGCGATGGTCGCGCCGGCCGGGATGCGGAACCCGTCCGAGCCCACCCCACCCGCGAGCTCCTGGTGCAGCGTCAGCCGCGCAGACAAGCGGGCGCCCCGCACGGCCGTGCTGCCGCCGGCCTCGAGGTTCGAGAGCACCTGACGCACCGTCACGACGAGATCGGGATCGCTCGTGGGGTCGTACGGGGGCATGGCCATGGGCGTCGAGGTGACCAGTCCGCGCATGAAGGCGCGCGCCTCGTCCTCCGCCGATCCCTTTCCGACCCGGACGAGCCCTCCCGTGTAGAAGACGTTGGGCGTCATCGCGCCTGAACGGAAGTCGTACTCGACCTGCTGAAGCCCCATGTCGCCGAGCGGCGGCGGCAGGTTGATGACGAGGTACGGCTCGAAGGTGATCCGCAGGAGCGCCGGCGCGAGCGTCAGGCGGAGCGCCGTCGCGCTCGACGTGGCGAGCGCGGCGATTCCGGTGCGCCTCAGGACGGCGCGAGCGGGGAGGTCGAACGAGATCGAGACCGACTCGAGATCGATCCACGACGGCAGGAAGCTCCAGGCCATTCGAGGAGGGTACACCCCCCTGGCCGCCGGAAGCGCGGCCTATTGACCCGCCGCACGGGGCGCGCCCATCATGCCCCGCATGAAGCCAGAGGAATTCCTCGACGAGCTCGACCGCAAGGTCGGTGAGCGCCTCGCCCACATCGGCGCAGTGGCCCGCGCGGCGGAGCCGGCGAGCGGCGTCGGCATCCCGGCGCTGCTCGCGACCGCGCTCAAGAAGGAGCTCGAGGCGACCGAAGAGGCTGCGCTCTGGCTCACCACCGAGACGGACGTGGAGGTGAAGCTCGCCCTCGCCCGCCAGTGCGGCGACGAGGCGAGGCACTACCGGCTCATCGCCGAGCGGCTCCGCGCGCTCGGCGTCGACCCCGCCGCCATCCCGGCGAAGTTCGGGCCGCCCACGCCGATGTTCGGGTACTTGAAGGGGCTCGGCTCCACGGTCGAGCGCGTCGCAGCGGGCCAGTTCACGCGGGAGGCGCTCGCGAAGGTGCACAACCAGGCGTTCATCGATTACTGCGAGTCGCAAGGCGACGCCGAGACCGCGCGTCTTTACCGCGAGGTCATCCAGCCGGACGAGGGCCATCACCACGAGATGGGCCGGCGGCTCCTCACGCGCCTCGCGGTCACCGAGGAGGCCCAGGCGCTCGCGCGCGCCGCCGCGATGCGCACGCTCGAGATCGCCGAGGAGCTCCAGGAGATCGCCCGCCTGAAGATGGGTATCTGCCGCGCGCCCGGGTGCTAGTGTTCAGGCGCGGTCTTGACGGACCGCCACCCTGCTCGATCCAGCCGCTCCGATGCGGTTCGCCGATCTGACCGTCGACGTCCGGGCGTCGATCGCGAGCTAGCGTGTCGCGCTGTCGCGCAGAGAGAGCGACCAGGGCGGGAACAGCCGTTCGGGCAAGGCGTTCGCGCATGCCTCGCGGCGTCCCGGCCGTTCGCGAGGGGCGTTCAGGGCACGGCGGTCTCGGCGTCGGTCGCTGTTCCGAGGCCTATATGCGGGATGGCCCGACATGCGAAAGCCATCGAATCCATGCACCCTCCAGATACCGAAGTTGCCGCCTTGTCGCGAGGCTTACTCGCGGCGAGAGGCGGCCAGTTGGGTCAAGGGGGGTTCTCATGATCAAGTTTCCGGGGGACAGATCGTTCCGGGAGGTGGCCCGGTTCACCCAGGATTGTGGTTCGATCTGCACGCACGCGGCGCAGTATTGCCTCGAGATGGGAGGCTCTCACGTGAGCGCCCCGCACATGCGGCTGCTCCAGGACTGCGCCGACATCTGCGAGGCGACGTCGAAGCTCCTCCTGCGTAGCTCGCCGCAGATCACCCAGATGATGAGCGTGTGCGCGAGCCTCTGCGAACAGTGCGCGGCGAGCTGCGATAAGCTCACGGGTGATACGCAGATGAAGACGTGCGCTGACGAGTGCCGCCGCTGCGCTGCCGCCTGCCGGCAGATCTGAGAGCGGCGGAGACATCGTGGTCTTCCGGACCGTGAGCCGAGCAGCAGAGTAGCTCCCCTCGCCTTTTGCGGATCGCCGCCGTCCTCCGCGCCAGAGCCCTCGCGCGCGCGGCGGCCCGTCGGCGCCGCGGTCGCGTGTGGTCCGGCGGCGGAGCGACGCCGACGGCGGCGGCGTTCTGGCTCCCCATGGTACCCTCGCGCGCATGCGTTATCGAAGGACCATGGGAGCCGCCGGGTTCGCTCTCCTGTGCGCCGGGTGTGGCGGGGACGCGCCCGAGGCAGCGGTGCGTGCGGTGCGCGACCTGGGTGCGCTGGAGTTTGCCCCGGCGATTCGAGGGCGGGACGGCGGCTACAGCGCGCGGTGGGGCGACCGATCGGTCTGGGTGTTCGGCGACACGACCCTGGAGATGCCGGGGGAAGACGGAGCGCTGTGGAGGTCGAGCACCTTCTGCGCGACCGACGATCTGGATGCGTCGGATGGGCTCTCGTCGCTCACCGAGCCGCTCGACGCGGCCGGCGCGCCGCGGGAGTTCCTCCCGTTCACCGAGGAGGAGCTCGAGTTCAACCTCGCGCACTCCGACCCTCGGGCGGAGGAGACGTGCGATGAGGACTGCGGAGCGCGCTATGCGCTGTGGCCGGGACCCATCGTCGTCGACGAGGCGACCGGCCGTGCGCTCGTCTTCTACAGCAAGGTGACGGGGCGGCTCGGGGTGTTCGACTTCGACATGCAGGGTTCGTCGATCGCGGTCTGGGAGAGCTTGGATGCGCCGCTCGCGCGCCCGGAGGTACGCCCGGGCGCTGCGGATCCGACGCTCCTCTTCGGCGCGGATGAGCCCTCGCTCACGTCGGCGGCGCTCGTCCGCGGGGGGATGCTCTACGCCTACGCCTGCGCGTGCTCGGGTCTCACGTGCCCGTGCCTCGTCGCGCGCGCCGCGCTCGCGGAGGCAACGGAGCGCGCCGCGTGGCGGTTCTTCTCGGACGGGCGCTGGGTGGAGGGCTATGAGGAGGCGGAGCCGGTCATGGCGGGGGCACCGATGATGTCGGTGCATTGGAACGAGCACGTCGGCAGGTACATCGCGCTGTACAGCGAGCCGGTATCGTCGGAGATCTCGCTCCGGACGGCGCCGGCGCCGGAGGGGCCATGGTCGGACAGCGCGGTGGTTGTCACCGCCGAGGTCCCGCCTATCCCGGAGGCGTGGCCGTATGCCGGCCTCGTGCACGCGGAGCTCGCGCGGGAAGGAGGGCGGGTGGAGTACGTGACGTACTTCCGGGAGACGGGGTTCCTGGAGGGAGAGATCCGACTCGTCGAGCTGGAGCTCCAGTAGACGAGCTGGAGCTCCAGTAGACGACCCGACCCAGGTTGAGGCCTGTGGGCTGCCGGACGCCGCCCGACCCAATCCAGACCGCCCGACCCGACCCAGGTTGAGGTCTGCGGCACCGAAGGTGCCTCTCGCTCAGACCCATCCGACCACAACCTTCACCCGGCTTCGCGCGAGCCCAGCGCGGCAATCTATCCCCAGCGCCTCGAGAACGCTCCCGCTCGCTTCACCTTCCCCAGACGGACCTTCCCCACGACGGCGCCTTAGCCCGCCCTGCTGTGGTGCTGTGACGCACCGCCGAGGTGCCTACATCGTGAGCACGACGTCCGCCACGCTGGCGCCATGATAGATGTGCATCCACCACGTCCCCGCCGGAAAGACGGCGCTTCGTACCCCGGCACGCCATCGTTCGAGCGCAGCACGGTATGACGCACGAAACGCTCGCACAGCGGCACCAGCGACTCGCCATGCATCGCCCTGGTTACGGCCGACGGCAAACGTCGGATTGCGATCGCGCAGCGCCTCGAAGCTCGTCGCGCGGCTGTAAGGGGAGACCGTACAGGCGCCTTTGTTGCCTAATAATCGGAGCCCTTGCCGCTGCAACTCCGCATGGGCTTGCGCTTCCTGTCGCTCAAGCTCGGCCGCGACTTCACGGCGAAAGCCTTCCGCGTTGTCGTGCTCGATGGCGGGTGGTAGCGCGAACGAAAGCGTCGCTTCCTCCGGCCACTGCCGATTCTCTGGATCAAGATACACGGAGGGACGCGCTGCACGGAGCACGCCACCGCCGAGCTCGCTCACATCCGACTTGGCCCCCGGCCACTCGTGCGCGTGGCGGACGAGGCCAGCGGCTACGGGGTTCGCGAGGACGTAGGCGATCTTCTCCACCGTAGCCGCGCGCGTCAGCAGCCGCACCACGCTCGTGGGTTCGTGGTCCCACACCGGTCCTTCCCACGTGCGGAGGACCTTCGTTCCAAGCGCGACGATGCGGTGGAAAAACTGCAAGAAGCGCGGCAAAACGCCTTGCACATCGGTCACGACGAGGTGCAGATGCGTTGACATCGCGCAAAGAGCGTGGACTTCGATGCCAAATCGACGGGTCGAAACGGCGAGCGTGTAGACCAGGAACTGGGTGAGGGCAGCATCCGGGCGGAGAAGGAGATGCCGGCGCAGGACGCGACGGGTGATGAGGTAGGTGGCGCCGGGAGCGATTTCACGAGGCTGGCTCATGGCCGGGGCATACGAACAAATGCCGTACCACGGATCGTGATCAATCATTTCAATGACTTACGCCGACGCGACGGGTACGACGGGTGGCGGCCGCCACGTGGTCCGCCACCTGGACCGCTGTCGCAGCGACGGCTGCTAGCCTTGGCGCCATCGGCTGGATAGCGGAACCTGCGGCTCACACAAACCGAGGCGCGCGCTCTGGGTGGGTGCGCGCAACCTGGGTGTGGTCGCCTGGCCTCGACCGTCGTCGGCCGCAACCCGGGTGTGGTCGTCTTCTGCCCGATCACCTCAACCTGGGTGCGGCCGTGCCCCCTCAACCTGGGTGCGGTCGCCGCAACCTGGGTGCGGTCGCCCAACCTGGGTGCGGTCGCCGCCGAGGCACTTTTTTCTGCAACCAGCCATCAGCTACCCTCCGCCTGTGGCAACGTCCGACAGGAGCCGCGCCGAGTACGAGCGGCGGGTCAACCGCGTGGTCGACTACATCCAGGCCCATCGCGCCGAGGACCTCTCCCTCGACACGCTGGCCGCGGTGGCGGCGTTCTCGCCGTTTCACTTCCACCGCGTGTTCAAGTCCATGACGGGCGAGAACCTTCGCGAGTTCATCCAGCGAACGCGCCTCGAGACCGCGGCGAGCCACCTCGTGCAGCGGCCGCGCGCCGACATCCTCGAGATCGCCCTCGAGAACGGCTTCAGCTCGGCGAGCGCCTTCGCGCGCGCCTTCAAGGAGCGCTTCGGCATGAGCGCCTCCGCCTGGCGCAACGGCGGCGCCGCGCACGCGCGCAACGCGCGGCAAGCGGATCGCAAGCCGGGTCAAGTCGAGCGCAATCCGTGCAAAGCAGCCGCCTGCGTGCCTGACCAAGATGCCTCCTCGTCGGGCACGGACGCCCGCCAAGACGAGGAGGAGATCATGAACGTGACCGTGAAGACCCTGCCGAGCTACCACGTGGCCTATGTCCGAACCGTCGGCCCCTATGGCCCGGAAGGGAGCGTCGGCGAGGCCTGGCAACGGCTCATCCGCTGGGCCAGCGCGCGCGATCTGTGGACCCCGGACCGCATCTGCCTCAACATCGCGCACGACAACCCCAAGGTCACCGAGCCTGCCAAGTGCCGCCTCGACGCCGCCATCGTGATCCCGCAGGACTTCAAGGCGGACGGCGACGTCAACGTGACCGACATCGCCGGCGGCAAGTACGCCGCGGGCGCGTGGGTCGGCGACGCGCGCACGATCGGCGCCGCCTGGGACCAGCTCTTCGGGAAGTGGCTCCCTGAGAGCGGCTATCAGCCCGACCATCGGCCCTGCTTCGAGCTCTACCAGGGCGAGTTCCACGATCCCAAGACCAACAACTTTCGCTGCGATCTCTGCTTGCCGGTGCGCCCGCTCTAGCTCCGCCCCCCAGGGAGCCCGGTCATCCGCCCGGGCTCCTGCACCGCCTCGCCCCGACGCTGGCGGGCGGCCGGGCCCCGGTCGCCTCGCCCCTCGCGCCGCCCTTCAGAGCCCGCCGTTGCCCCGCAAACCATCGATATTACACGGCTTTCACGGGAGATCGGCGTCGCTCGCGTTTGACAGCCGGGGGTCCTTGCACTAGGAGCCGACATGGCATTCATCTACGATGAGCCGAGCAGGACGTTTGGCGAGTACCTGCTCGTCCCGAATCTGACGACGAAGGGCTGCGTCCCCGCGAACGTCGATCTCACGGCCCCTGTCGTCCGGTTCAAGGCCGATCCGGGCGCGACGCCGCCGGATCCGAGGCTCGCGCCGCTCACGATCAGCGTGCCGATCACCAGCGCGATGATGCAGTCGGTCTCGGGCGCCGAGCTCGCGATCGCGCTCGCGCGCTGCGGCGGCCTGTCGTTCGTGTACGGCTCGCAGGGCATCGAGGAGGAAGCCGCCATGGTGCGGCGCGTGAAGAACTACAAGGCCGGGTTCGTCGTGAGCGACTCGAACCTGCGCCCCGACGCGACGCTCGGCGACGTCCTCGCGCTCACCGATCGCACGGGCCACTCCACGATTGCGATCACCGAGGACGGCACGCCCACGGGCAGGTTCGTCGGCATCATCACGAGCCGCGATTACCGGCTCGGCAAGACGCCGCTCAGCACGCCGGTGCGCGAGATCATGACGCCGTTCAAGTCGATCCACTGCGGCAAGGTCGGCCTCGATCTGCAGGAGGCGAATGAGCTCATCTGGCGTCACAAGCTCAACACCCTACCCGTCATCGACGAGCGGCAGCACCTCCAGTACCTGGTGTTTCGCAAGGACTACGAGTCCCACCAGGCGCACCCGCTCGAGAACGTGGATCACGAGAAGCGCCTCATCGTCGGCGCCGGCATCAACTCGCGCGACTACAGAGATCGCGTGCCGGCGCTCGTGGAGGCGGGCGCCGACGTGCTCTGTATCGACTCGTCGGACGGCTACTCCGAGTGGCAGGGCGACACCATCGCCTTCGTGAAGTCGCTCGGCAAGCCGGCCTATGTCGGGGCCGGCAACGTCGTCGATCGCGAGGGCTTTCTCTACCTGGTCGAGGCCGGCGCCGACTTCGTCAAGGTCGGCATCGGCGGCGGCTCGATCTGCATCACGCGCGAGCAGAAGGGGATCGGCCGCGGCCAGGCGTCGGCCGTGATCGAGGTGGCCAAGGCGCGCGACGAGTACTTCCAGCGGACCGGCGTCTACGTGCCGATCTGCTCCGACGGCGGCATCAGCCAGGACTACCACATCACCATCGCCCTCGCGATGGGCGCCGACTTCGTCATGATGGGCCGCTACTTCGCGCGCTTCGACGAGTCGCCCGGGCGCAAGGTGCGCGTGAACAACCAGTTCATGAAGGAGTACTGGGGCGAAGGGAGCAACCGCGCGCGCAACTGGCAGCGCTACGACCACGGCGATACCAGCAAGAAGAAGGATCAGCTCGAGTTCGAGGAGGGCGTCGACAGCTACGTGCCGTACGCCGGCAAGCTGAAGGACAACCTCGACGTCACCCTCGCCAAGGTGCGCTCGACGATGTGCAACTGCGGCGCCACCTCGCTGCGCGACCTGTACATGCGCGCGCGCCTGACCGTCGCGTCCGCGGTGAGCATCCACGAGGGCGGCGTCCACGACGTGATGCTGAAGGACACGCGCGGCAACACGCGCGAGCCCTGAGCCACACAGGCCGGCCGCGCCGACTGTCCCTCTGGCGCCCCGGGCGCGCGCTCCGGTCAACGAAGCAAGCCCCTCGTGTCGCGCCCCCGTCCACCTGACGAGCGGCGGCGCGCCTCGCGCGGTGTCAGCCGCCGAGGAGCGCGCGCGTCCGCTGCTCCGCGCGGCGCCCCTCGGCGGCGAGCCGCTCGACGAAGCGCTCGACGATCGGATTGCGCCGGAAATTCTCGCGCATCATCAGCTCGACGGGCAGCGGGTCGACCTCCGCGACCTCGACGTCGAGCCGCGAGCGCGCAACCTCGGTCAGCGCGAGCGCCGGCGCGAGGCCGATGCCGAGCCCGCCGGAGACGTACGAGACGAGGAGCGACACGCTCGACACGTCGATCGTCGAGATGGGCCGGATCCGCTCGCGATCCAGGTACGCGTCGAGCATCCGCCGCCCCACGCTGCCGGGCGCCAGCCGGAGCAGCGGCTCGTGCCGGAGCCGCTCGCGCAGCGCCGGCGCCGTGCCCTTGAGGCGCGGCCCCACCCAGAGGAACGGCTGCACGAACAGCGGCTGCTTCACGAGATCGCCGCCCGCCGAGGACGCCGACGCGAGGCCCATATCCACCTCGCCGCGCTCCACCCCCCGCGCGGCGTCGACCGAGTTCGCCGTCGTGATCGCGAACCGCACCGGCGCGCGCTTCTCGAGCATCTGGCGGATCACCGGCACGAGCAGCCCCTTGCCGAGGTAGTCGCTCGCCGCCACGCGCAGGGTCGTCGACGGCTCCCCCGCCAGCTCCGAGAGCAGCTCGAACACCCCCTCCGCCTGGTCGAACAGCCGCGTGATCGCGCCGAGCGCCGCCTCGCCGGCCGGGCTCAGCCGCACGCCGCGCCCGTCGCGCTCGAACAGCGCCACCCCGAAGCGCTCCTCCACCCGGCGCACCTGCTGGCTGATCGCCGACGGCGTCTTGTGCAGCCGCCGCGCCGCCTCGGCGACCGAGCCCGACCGGGCCACCATCAGCACATCCTCGAGCGCGGGGAGCAGCGACGCGTCCATGTAGCTTTACTTAATCGATCGTGAAAAAAGTTTCATTCGACTTAATTCTCTCGCGCCCGCATAGTCATGCCGCTCGCCCGACGTTGCACCGCCAGACCGGCGGCGGCCGGCCGCCTTCGAGGGAGGCCGCTGGCGCGCCCTGGCGCCGGCGTCAGGCGGTCCGCTTCGCTTCGCACGCCGTCCCCTTCACCCCCCTTCACCCGATTCCAGCGCACCGCGAGAGGCCATCATGGGTAAGAGTCTCTATGACAAGGTTTGGGACCTCCACAAAGTCCGCACGTTGCCGAGCGGCGAGGACCAGCTCTTCATCGGCCTTCACCTGATCCACGAGGTGACGAGCCCCCAGGCGTTCGGGATGCTCCGCGATCTCGGCCTGCGGGTGAGCATGCCCGAGCGGACGTTCGCGACCCTCGATCACATCGTCCCGACCGACAACCGCAAGCGGCCGTTCAAGGACACGCTGGCCGAGGGGATGGTCGACGCGCTCAAGAAGGCGTGCACCGAGCAGGGCGTCACCTTCTTCGATCTCGAGTCGGGGAAGCAGGGCATCGTGCACATCATCGGCCCGGAGCTCGGCCTCACGCAGCCGGGCATGACGATCGCCTGCGGCGACTCGCACACGTCGACGCACGGCGCGTTCGGCGCGATCGCGTTCGGGATCGGGACGACGCAGGTGCGCGACGTCCTCGCCACGCAGACGCTGAGCCTCCAGCGGCTCAAGGTCCGGCGGATCCAGGTGGAGGGCAAGCTCGGGCCGGGCGTCTACGCGAAGGACATCATCCTCGAGATCATCCGCCGGCTCGGCGTGTCCGGCGGCACGGGCTACGCGTACGAGTACGGCGGGTCGACCATCGAGGGGTTCTCGATGGAGGAGCGGATGACGCTGTGCAACATGTCGATCGAGGGCGGCGCCCGGGTCGGCTACGTCAACCCGGACCAGGTGACGTTCGAGTACATGAAGGGGCGTCCGTACGCGCCGAAGGGCGAGGCGTGGGAGAAGGCGCTCGAGTACTGGCGCTCTATCGCCTCGGACGAGGACGCGCGTTACGACGACGTCGTCCGGATCGACGCGAGCGAGATCGCGCCGACGGTCACCTGGGGCATCACGCCGGGGCAGGCGATCTCGGTGAAGGAGAAGGTCCCGGCGGCCGAGGACGTGGCGAACGAGTCCGAGCGGGCGCTGATCCGCGAGGCGCTCGAGTACATGCGGCTCGAGGGCGGCAAGCCGATCGAGGGGACGAAGATCAACGTGGCGTTCATCGGGAGCTGCACGAACGGGCGCCTCTCGGATTTCCGGGAGGTCGCGCGGCGCATCCAGGGGCACAGGGTCGCGCCGCACGTGCGCGCGCTGGCCGTCCCGGGGTCGATGGAGGTGGCGCGCGCGGCCGAGGCCGAGGGGCTGGACCGGGTCTTCCGCGACGCGGGCTTCGAGTGGCGCGAGCCGGGCTGCTCGATGTGCCTGGCGATGAACCCCGACAAGCTCATCGGGGATGAGCTGTGCGCGTCCTCGTCCAACCGCAACTTCAAGGGCAGGCAGGGGAGCCCCACCGGGCGCACCGTGCTCATGAGCCCGGTGATGGTCGCGGCGGCCGCCGTCCGCGGCGAGATCGCCGACGCTCGTGACGTGTTCGGAATCTGACGACGCTCGCACCCGAGGGAGATCCCAATGGCACTCGATTTGATTCAATCCGTCACCGGTCGCGCCGTTCACGTTCCGGGGGACGACATCGACACGGACCGCATCATCCCGGCGCGCTTCCTGAAGTGCGTCACCTTCGACGGCATCGGCGAGCACCTCTTCCGGGACGTGCGCTTCGACGAGCGCGGCGAGAAGCGGGAGCACCCGCTGAACGACCCGCGCTTCGCGGGGGCCACGGTGCTGATCGCCGATCGCAACTTCGGCTGCGGGTCGTCGCGCGAGCACGCGCCGCAGTCGATCGCGAAGGCGGGTTTCAAGGCCGTCATCGCCGAGAGCTTCGCCGAGATCTTCTTCGGCAACTCGACGACGCTCGGCATCCCCTGCGTCTCGGTGAGCCGCGAGGACCGCGCCGCGCTCGTGGCGCGCGTGAACGCCGACCCGACGACCCCCGTCACGGTCGACCTGCAGGGGCAGGTCGTCCGGGCGGGGAGCGATCTCACGGTGCCCTTCACGATCAAGCCGGGGGCGCGCGAGTCGCTGATCCGGGGCACCTGGGATCCGATCGCCCAGCTGCTCGAGGGGGCCGCGGAGGTCCGGCAGGTGGCGGCGCGGCTGCCCTACGTGCGGCCCGCCTCCGCGCAGTAGCTCCGCGCTCGAGCGGGGCGCTGCCCCAACCTGGGGCGCGAGCACCTCAACCTGGGTCGCTACCTCCGCTACCTCAACCTGGGTCGGGTCGCTCCTCCGCCTCCGCCCTCGCGAACCTCCGCGAACCTCCGGGGCGAACCTCAACCTGGGTCGGGTCATCCCCGGCCGAACCTCAACCTGGGTCGGGTCATCCCCCCTGCGTCGCGTAACCCAGCTCACTCAAGAAAAATTCCCCCATCCTTCCATCCCCTTGCCTGCCGGCACCCCCTGTGGCGCCAGTTGGCTCAACGTGACACGTAGCCAGCGCTCCCCGTCACACTGCGGCCCCGTCGCGCTGGGCGGATGCGCGCAGCGGGCGCCGCGCGACCGCGAAAAGCCGGCCGATACGCGTCGCTCCGTGCGGCCGGCGACGCCACCGAGCAGGCGGACGCGCCTGGCATGTCCAGTGCTTTATCTCCACGCGAGCTCTCCGAGTCGGCGCTGAGACGCCGCGCGCAGCAGCGCTCGCATGCTGCGGCGCAGAGCCATCGTTCCTTGATCGCGTGTCTCGCACAGGCACGCAGGATGGAGTACCCCCATGCGTTTCGCGATCTTCTCCTCTCTTATCTCGCGTTCGTCAGCCGCTCGCTCCTCTCTCCAGGGTCTGGTTGCGCTCTCCGCGCTCGTCGTGCTCACCGGCGCCAAGGGGCAGGGCTGTGGGGGCGTGGACGAGCCCCCACCGCCACCAGAGCCCGACTGCGGACCTGGCTTTCACTGGGAGACGGTCTGTTCGCCGTGCGAGATCGGCGAGATGTGCGAGGAGCAGTGTGTGCCCGACAGCATCTGTCCTGCTGACTGGAGCGAACAGACCATCTGCAGCGGCGGCACCACCTCTTCGGGCCAGGGTGGCTTCGCCGGCGGCACCGCCATCCCCGTCGATCCGGGCGAGTGCTGGACCGAGTGCATCCCGCCGCAGCCGTACTGCCCGCCGGGCACGATCGAGCAGACCGTGTGCGGCGGCACCACCACGGTCGGCGTCGGCGGCTCCGGCGGCTGGGGCGCTGGCGGCATGCCGATGCCTTCCGAGCCGTGCTGGACCGAGTGTGTGCCCGTCGAACCCTACTGCCCGCCGGGCACCACCCCGCAGACCTTCTGCGACGAAGGTACCACCGTTACCAGCAGCAGCGTCGGCGTCGGCGGCTCGGGTGGCTGGGCGGGCACCGCCGGCGCCGATGCGGGCGCGAGCCCGCCGTACCCCGGCGGCGGCTGCTGGACCGAGTGCGTGCCCACCGGGCCCTACTGCCCGCCCGGCACCACGCCGCAGACCTACTGCGACGGCGGCACCACCGTTACCAGCAGCAGCGTCGGCGTCGGCGGCTCGGGCGGCTGGGCGGGCACCGGCGGCGCCGGCGGCTCGGGCGGCTGGGCGGGCACCGGCGGCGGCACCGCTGGCGGGGGCATCGGCGGCTCCGATTCAGACTTCGCCGCGCCGCGCCCCCCCGGCGGCGGCTGCTGGACCGAGTGCGTGCCCACCGAGCCCTACTGCCCGCCCGGCACCACGCCGCAGACCTACTGCGACGGCGGCACCACCGTCACCAGCAGCAGCAGCGTGGGCGTCGGCGGCTCGGGCGGCTGGGCGGGCACCGGCGACGCCGGCGGGAACACCGCTGGCGCCGATCCAGGCTTTGCCGCGCCGCGCCCCCCCGGCGGCGGCTGCTGGACCGAGTGCGTGCCCACCGAGCCCTACTGCCCGCCGAACAGCATCCCGCAGACCGTCTGCGGCGGCAGCTCCGTCTCTGTCGGCAGCTCCGGCAGCACCGGCACCGGCTACGGCGGCGCCGGCGGCGCCGGCGGCTCCTCCGGCACCGGCATGGCGGGCGGCAGCCCGTACCCCGGCCAGGAGTACTGCTGGACCGAGTGCGTGCCTGTCGAGCCCTACTGCCCGCCGGGCACGACCCAGCAGACCATCTGCGAGGACGGCGAGCCCGTGCCCGGCACGAGCAGCAGCAGCGGCACCGGCATGGGTGGCATGCCCTTCCCCGGCGGGAGCTGCTGGACCGACTGTGTGCCCACCGAGCCCTACTGCCCGCCGAACAGCATCCCGCAGACCGTCTGCGGCGGCGGCAGCTCCGTCGCTGTCGGCAGCTCCAGCAGCTCCGGCACCGGCGCGGGCGCCATGCCCTACCCCGGCGATTGCTGGACCGAGTGCGTGCCCGTCGAGCCCTACTGCCCCGCGGGCATGATCGAGCAGAAGGTCTGCTCCGGCGAGAGCAGCAGCAGCAGCACCGGCACCGGCATGGGCGGCGCCGACGCGTACCCGCCCGGCGATTGCTGGATCGAGTGTGTGGAGGGAGCCACCTGCCCCCCCGGCGCGATCGTCCGGACCATCTGCGAGGAGCCGAGCGGCGGCGGCGCCGGCGGCCCCGTCTGCCGGACCGAGTGCGTCCTGATGCTGCCGTGACGCGACGGGCGCGGGCGATCCCCCTGACCGCGGGAGGCTTCGCGAGCGAAACGCCGCCGCCCGCGCCCTGGAGCGCCGCCGCTCCCATCCGATGACGAAGGCGCCGGGAGCGCCAGGGGAAGCACGATCCCCTGGCGCTCCCGGCGTTTCGGCGTTCAAGGATGGCACCGCCGCGGCGTTGCGCGGCTGTCATCCACCGAGGATCGTACCCGATACCAACGCACGGAGCGCCCGAGAGCACAACGCTCGGGACCAGGCCGCGACCCGCATTGAAGACGGTAGAGCAGGCCCTGAAGCAAGCGTGCCCGATCGATCGACGTGATCCGTGCCATTGAAGGTCGCTGATCGATTGAAGGGCGCTTCGAGAGAGGGCGACGGGCGAGGTCCGCCGTGACCACGATGAGGCTCGCTGTTTCACCGGCGGGCACCGCCACATCCCCCCTCGCGCTCTTCGCGCACGCCTTCTTGACGGTTGATCGGGCTGCCTCCGACGCTGCGAGCGGGTCTGACGGTCCGGCGATGACCGCGATCCAGCGCTCACCCTCTTGACGCGGCGCTCCGGAGGAGCCCCGCCAGCCTCGTCCTCCCCCGGATTCGAGGATGCCCGCGGGCCGGTAGATTGGAATTGACATCGGCAATGTGAGCGTTCACATTGCAGTCGAGGGGTATCCTTTCGCTTCGGCCTCCTCGGTCGCCCTGGGCACCGAGATCTTCGTCATCTGTTCGCTCTTCATCGATTTTTGCACCAGTTCTATTCGCCTGGCCTTCGAGAAAGCGATCGCTGATCGAGGGTGATTGGCGTTGTGCCGAGGGCGATCCGCCAGAGGACACGACAGACATCGCGTATTCGACGCCTGTCGTGAAAGCCTGGATGCTGTCCACCGGACATGATTTCGTCAAGGATCCGGCGAACCTGGCGGTGTGGCCGGATGGCAACCTCGGGAGCGGAGTAACGTAGTTTGCGGCGGGCCACGCTCAGGCGCTCCTCGGGCGCACCGGTGTCATCACATCGACCCGTCCGGGGATTCGGCTGAGCCACGCGGGAGGTTGGGTGCGCACCGCGCTCATCGCGCTTCTTCATCACGGAGCCAGGCTGCGCCCCAGGGCGCCAGCCTGCTGCCAGCCGCGCAGTCCGCGCCAGCGAGCCATGCCGCTGTAGCCGAGCTCTTGCGGTCGGTGCTCTCGAGGGACCCGCCGTGAGCACGAACAAGATCCCCGTCAGGGCGATCTGATCACGAGTACGCGGCCGGCCGCCCTGCGCCTTGGGCTCCGTCTTCGAAAGCAGCGATTCAGGTCGCCCCCAGCGTTCGTCCGGCGCCAGCGGCTTCTCCGCGCCGTATTCCGCCGCGCGCTCCGCCTCTCCCGAGCGAGGGGCCAAGCGGGCTGTCGCCAGGCGCTCTCATGCTGATTCAGCGGCGCGAAGCGCGGGCGAAGACAGCTCCGCGCCCCGACCGCATGGAGACAGTCCGCGCTCTTACAGCTGGCATGAACCATTGAAGTCGGGAGCACTCATGAACTCTGTTGCTTGCGAGGAATCATGCGAAACTTGATGGACCGTTATCTCTGCGCGGCGCTGATCGGCCTCTTGCCGCTGGGCGGCGCGTGCTCGGGCGGGTCCAGCAACCCCGGTCCGGGCGCCGGCGGCGCGTCATCCAGCGCCGCTGGCACGACCACGACCAGCGGGGCGGGCGGCGGCGGTGCAGCCGGTGCAGGCGGCGCGGCCGGGGTCGGCGGCGGCGGCGGCTCCGGAGGCCAGGGAGGCGACGGCGACCAGCTGGTCTGCCCGCCTGCCCCTCCAGAGACCGAGCTCTATGCCGCCGATGCCGCCGGCGTCACCTTCAATCTGGTGAGCGGTCTGCTGAGGTTGGAGGTCTGCAACGAGAGCATCATCAGGGTCAAGTACACAACCGCCGCTTCGCCCCCTGACAAGAATTCTCTATCCGTCAACAACGAGTGGGACAAACCGAGCTTTTGCGTCGCGGAGAACCAGGGGACCGTGACCATCACCACCTCACGGCTGAAGGTCAACGTCGACACGACCAGCGGCCTGGTCACATATGCCGACCTGAACGACGGCGTCATCCTGTCGGAAGACAGCAAGACCTTGACCCCCGCGACCGTCGAGGGGGTCAGAACGAACCGCGTCGAGACCGTCTTCAACTCACCCGCCGACGAAGCGTTGTTCGGTCTTGGCCAGCACCAGGACAACGTGGCGAACCGCAAAGGGACGACGCGGCGCATCGTCAACGTCAACACAGAGATCAACGTTCCTGTATTGGTGTCCAACAGGGGCTACGGGATCTTCTGGGACAACTATTCCGCCTCGAACTTCGACGGGACCAGGTCGAGCAACAGCAAGTACAGCTATTCGTCCGAAGCCGGCGACATGGTGGACTACTACTTCTTCTATGGTCCGAGCATCGACCAGGTGGTAGCCCAGTACCGCACCGCGACCGGCGCAGCCCCGCTGTTCCCCAAGTGGGCCTACGGGCTCTTCCAGTCGAAGGACAAGTACGGCAGCCAGGCCGAGCTGCTGAGGATCAAGGACGGCTACCGCAACAACGACATTCCGGTCGACTGCATCGTTCAAGACTGGGATTACTGGACCCCGTACGCGTGGGGCTCCCACTTCATGGATGAACGCCGCTATCCGGATCCGGCGGCTCTCATCGCCGAGATGCACAAGGCCAACGTCCACACGATGATATCGATCTGGCCGGTGTATCAACGCGTAAACACCGAGCGGAAGGCGGGAGAGCTGGACAACTACAACGCGCTCGATGAAATTGGCGCGCTGTACCCCAGCAGCGGCACCCACCGTTTCTACGACACGTTCAACCCCGCCGCCAGAGCTCTGGTGTACCAGCAGATCCACGATCGCCTGCTGGGGCCGCACGGCTGGGACGGCATCTGGGCAGACAACACCGAACCCCAGGCCTACCCGGACCCCGTGAACGTGCGGGCGGCGGATACCGCGCTCGGCAAGGGCGCGCTGTACCTGAACGCTTATCCCCTGGGACACGCCGCGGGAGTGTACGAGCACTGGCGCAGCACCGGCCCGAAGCAGAAGCGAGTCTACGTGCTCACCCGCAGCGCCTTCGCCGGCCAGCAGCGATACGCCACGACGTGCTGGTCGGGGGACATCGACAGCAATTTCGCGACCTACGCCAAGCAGATCCCCGCTGGGCTCAATTTCTCGCTCGCGGGGATGCCCTATTGGACCACGGACATCGGCGGGTACTGGGGCCACAACGTGGACTGGACCACCAGCGCGAACAATGAGCTCTTCACCCGCTGGTTTCAGTACGGCGCCTTCTCCCCGATCTTCCGGATTCATGGAGGCGGCTCGAGGGAGCTGTACAGCAACAGCTGGAGCGCCGCCACCAAGGCCAACCTCCTCAAGATCGACAATCTGCGCTATCGGCTGATGCCTTACATCTATTCATTGGCATGGAAGGTGACCAGCGACGGCTACACCATGATGCGGCACCTGGTCTTCGACTATCCCAGCGATGCGAATGTATTCAACATCAAGGATCAGTTCCTGTTCGGCCCTGCGTTCCTGGTCAATCCCGTGACCACCGCGGGCGCTACCAGCCGCTCCGTTTATCTCCCCGCGGGGACCTGGTACGATTTCTGGACGGGCTCGACGACAGACGGCGGACGTACGGCCTCCGTTCCCGCGCCGCTGAGCGAGCTGCCGCTCTTCGTCAAAGCGGGATCGATCGTCCCCATGGGCCCCAGCATCCAGTATGCGACGCAGAGCATCGACCCGCTGGAGATCCGGATCTACACAGGCCAAGACGGGTCGTTCACCCTCTACGAGGACGAGGGCGACAGCTACGACTATGAGGACGGTCAATATTCGACGATTTCATTCACGTGGAGCGAGTCCGCCAGAAGGTTGACCATCGGCGCACGGAAGGGGAGCTACACCGGAATGCCGGCCAGCAGGACGTTCAGGATCGTGCGGGTGGGCTCCAACCATGGCGTCGGCGTCGACGTCACCGCGGCTCCTGATCAAGTGGTCACCTACGATGGCTCAGAGGTGGTTGTAACCGCGAACTGAGCTACGGCCGTCGACGTCCAGGCGGATGGACGGCGTCGCGCGCCGAAGAGGCGCGCCGGAAGCGCCGAGGGAATTTCAATCCCCGTCGCTTCCGGCGTGCCCGTACCTGAACCCGAACGCCCACGCCGGGAACACCGTGCCCGCTAAGCCCGCGCCGAGCCCGTAGAGGACCTCGTCGAGCGGCACGCCGAGCAGCGCCCTCCCCGGCAGCAGCACGCTGGGCCGCCAGGTGCGCTCGAACACGCCGGGCACGAGCGCGGCGAAGACGAGGCACAGGCCGAGGTAGAGCGTCGCCGACAGGAGCGCCCCGAGCAGGCCCGGCACGAGCAGATCGCGGCGCGCCCCCACGAGCGCCGCGGCGAACGCCGTCATCGCCGCCACCGCGGCGTAGAGGACGGGCACCCCCGCCGCGACCAGCGCCCCGGCCGCGGCGAGCGCGAGCGCGATCACCGCCGCGGCCCGCAACCACGGTCGCACGCGCGGCGCCCCCTGCGCCGCGCAGGGCACCGGCGCGCGGCGGAGCACGACGGCATAGACGGTCGAGGAAAATCCGCTGAGCCCGACGACGAACAGCACGTCCTCGATGCCGAACCCGATCCGATCGGCCAGGTCGAACAGGAACTTCGGGGCCCAGTACCTCGGGTAGAACAGCCGCTCGGTCGCCGCGAACGGCAGCGAGGCGAGCGCCATCCGCTTCATCAGGAGGCGCAGATCCGGGCGCGCGAGCCAGATGACGCCCCCCGGCAGGAGGAAGAGCGACGAGAGCAGCAGGAACTCGTACGACATCGCGCCCTCGCTCCTCAGCGCGCGGCGAGGGCGATGACGGTCGAGCCGACCAGCGACAGCGTCGCCGCGCCCGCCGCCGCGACCCGGACCAGCAGCAGGCGCGAGCCCGGCGGCGCTGGGCGGGCCAGCAGCACGACGAGCGCCGCCGCCGCCGGCACGAGCAGCCCCGCCCCGGGGCTCAGCCCCACCGCGCCCAGGCCGACCGGCGCGAGCACGAGCGAGAGCCCATTCAGGAAGACCACGCACCGCGCCGCCCGCTCTCCGCCGACGCGCACGGGCAGCGTCCGCTTGCCGCTCTCGCGATCCGAGGGCTCGTCCGGGAGCGCGGTGGCGATCGCGGAGCCGAGGTGGCTCGGCAGCAGGAACGCGAGCAGCGCGAAGGGAAAACGCGCCGGGTCGCCCCCCTGGGCGATGTAACCGTAGAGCGGCAGGACCGCGCCGACGCCGACCATCTGGAGCAGCTCCCCGCCGCCGCGGTACGACAGGCGAAGCGGCGGGTAGCTGTAGGCCCAGAGCAGCACGAGCGCCGTGATCGCGAGGAGCACAAGGAGCGGCGCGGCGGCCGTCGCCAGCGCCGCGGCGAGCGCCGCCGAGACGGCCACGAGCGCCGCGGCGCACACGACGGCCGCCGCGCCGAGCGCGCGGGGCGAGAGGCGCCCCTCGACAAGCACGCGCGAGCCGCCCGAGAACGGCGTGGCGGTCCGGTTGCGGCGATCGGTCTCCTGGTCGGCGACGTCGTTCGCGTAGACGATGAAGAGCTGGTTCAGCAGGCCGAACAGCTGGACCGCCGCGAGCGTCCCCACGTCGAGCGGTCGGCCGGCCGCCCGCGCGCCGACGAGCTGCCCGAGCAGCAGCGGGAGCGCGATGCTCGGCTGCGAGGCCAGCCGAGACGCATCGAGCCACGCTCGAAGCGCGCCCGGCCGGACGCTCATCACCCCTCGCCCCGCGACAGGCCGAGGCGATCGGCCAGCTTGGCGCGCAGATCGGTGAAGGGGAGGTCCCAGCGGCGCTCGCCGTCGAGGCGCCAGGCCTTGAGCGGGATCAGGTCGACCTGGGCGAGCAGGCAGTGGAGCTGCGACTCCTCGGGCGGCTCGCGGATGAACGAGAAGGGGTTGCGGTACTCCCGGCCGTTCAGCTGCGAGTACTTGCGGTCGTTGCTGACCACGAGCTCGACGAGCGTCCTCTGCCGGCCGTCGAGGTAGTCGAAGAACGAGACGTCGAAGGGCCCGATGCCCGCGCGCTCCTCCGGCTTGCGCATCACCCAGCGCGCCCAGTCGTAGCCGTAGAGGAAGTCGTGCGCGTAGCGGAAGCGCAGCTTCGACTTGTTGCCGAAGCCCAGGCAGAGCGACACCACGCGGCGGGCGAAGTCGCCGATCGCGGGCGCGCTCCCGGCCTGCCACAGGCAGCAGGCCAGGTAGTCGACATCCCAGAAGATGTTGTCGGGGAAGTTGTCGGCGACCGCGCAGATCACCTCGCCGAGCCCGCGGGCAAAGGCGCGCGCCCGCTCGGCGTCGTCGCTGCCGTTCACGATCTGCTCGACAAGGGCGACGGGGGTGGGCGCGCACGGCCGGCCCGGCGCGACCGAGGCCCGCGCGCCCAGCAGGGGCGTGAGGCGCGCGAGCGCGTCGCGCTCCTCCGGGGGGATGACCGCGACGCCCGTCATGTCGGCCCTCCCCCGGCGCGGAGCCCAGCGGCGAGCACGGCCGCCGACAGGGCGACGATGCCCCACTGGATCGCGCGGTGGAGCTCGCGCTTGTAGGCCGCCTGCGCGGCGAACGCGTTCGTCACCGCCTCGGGGCTCTTCTCGAGGAGCCGCGCCCTGAAGAACAGCGCCACGGCCACCGCCGGCGCGACCGACCAGAGCGGCGGCGCGCCCTCGACGAGGAGGGGCGCCGCGAGCCAGAGGAGCGGGCCGAGGCCGGCGAGGGCCTCGGTGACCCGGCGCGTGGCCCCATTGCCGAGCAGCGTGGCCACGGTGCGCTTGCCGCCGGCGCGGTCGCTCTGCTCGTCGGACAGCCCGCTGGCCAGCGCGCTCGCCAGCGCGAGCAGGAGCAACCCCGGCAGGAGCGCGACGAGCCACGCCGGCGCCAGCACGCCGCACTGGGCATACGCGTGCAGCACGGGGAGCACGCCGCCGACGCCGACCATCTCGAGGAGCTCGCCGCCGCCGCGGTAATTGAGCCTGATCGGCGGCAGCGTGTAGGCGACGAAGACGAGCTGGCCGAGCGCGGCCAGGGGGAGCAGCAGCGGGCGATCGAGCGCGACGCCGGCCCCCCAGGCCATGAGCAAGGCGGAGACACCGGCCCCGAACCCGGCGAGCAGGAGGGCCTTGGCGGGAAGGATGCCGTCCGGGATGGTCTTCGGCGAGCAGCCGTCCGGGAACATGCGTCGCTTGAGGGCGTCCACCTCGCGATCGCCCCAGTCGTTCAGGAGCACGACGAAGGCGACGTCGGCCATCATCCACAGCGCGCCGAAGGCGAGGGCCCCTGCGGACAGCCGGCCGGCGACGGCCGCGCCGACCGCGTGCCCGCATACGGCCGGGACGAGCACCTTGGGCCAGCTCGCGGGTTTGAGCGCGTACGCCCACCGCGCTCCAGGGCTCATCGACTCGAGGCGCATGGATCAGTTCTCTCTGCTGCTAGCACAAGAACATCCACGCTCAGGGGCTACATGAGTCCGTCCGGAAAAACGGACCGCCTTCCGCCGGGCACGGCAGCGTTTCCTTCCACGCCGATCTGCGCCACCTTACTCCCCCGACAGCCTCCCCACGCGACCCAGTGCGGCACGTCCTCCTCCCCTCCCCGAGCCTGGCCGGCGCGCTCCTGCCGCGCGCCCCCGGGCAGCGCCACGAGCCCGCGCGGAGGCGCGCGTGACCGCCGACGCGACCCGACCGCGCGGCGCGCGGGAGCTCGCGGATGAGCCCGCCCGCCGCCGCATCCGCGATGATCTGCGGACGACGCTCGTCGTCGAGGCCGCCGCGGGAACCGGCAAGACCACCGCGCTCGTGTCGCGGATCGTCGCCGTGCTGCGGAGGGCGCCCGAGGAGGGCGGCGGGACGCTCGATCGCATCGTCGCGGTGACCTTCACGGAGAAGGCGGCCGGCGAGATGAAGCTGCGCCTCCGGGCCGAGATCGAGCGGGCGCGCAGCGACCCGGGCGCCGGGCCGGCGGAGCGCGCGCGGCTCGACGAGGCGCTCGCGCACCTGGAGGCGGCGCGCATCGGGACCATCCACTCCTTCTGCGCCGACCTCCTGCGCGAGTGGCCGGTCGAGGCGCGCGTCGACCCGCTGTTCCAGGTGGCGGCCGCGGATCAGGCCGAGGCGCTCTTCGATCAGGCCTTCGACGCCTGGTTCCAGCGCACCCTGAACGACCCGCCCGAGGGCGTGCGCCGGATCCTTCGCCGGCGCCCGCGCGACGGCGCGCAGGGCCCGCGCGACCTGCTCCGGAGCGCGGCGTTCAAGCTCGCCGAGCACCGCGACTTCACGCGCCCCTGGCGGCGCGACCCGTTCGATCGCGAGCGCGCCATCGACGAGATCCTGGAGCGCCTCGCGACGCTCGCCGACCTGGGCGCCGAGGCCGACCGGGAAGGCGACTACCTCGCGCAGAGCCTCCGGAACCTCGACCGCTACCTCGCGGAGCTCCGCCGCCGCGAGGAGGTGACGGGCGGGCGCGACCACGACGGCCTGGAGGCCGAGCTCGGCGACGTCGCGCGCTGGAAGGAATGGCGCTGGAAGGGCTCAGGCAAGGCGTTCGGCGGGGATCTCACGCGCGCCGAGGTGCTCGCGCAGCGCGACCGCGTGAAGGTCGAGCTCGACGCCGTGCTCACGGCCGCGAGCGCCGATCTCGCGGCCTGCCTCTCGCGCGAGCTCCGGCCGCCGATCGAGGCGTACGACGCGCTCAAGGCCCGCGCCGGCAAGCTCGACTTCCTCGACCTGCTGCTCTGCGCCCGGGACCTCCTCCGATCGAGCCGCGGCGTGCGCGAGGAGCTCAACCTCCGCTTCTCGCACCTCTTCGTCGACGAGTTCCAGGACACCGACCCGCTCCAGGCGGAGATCCTGCTACTGCTCGCGGCCGACGACCTCTCCGAGGCCGACTGGACGCGGGCGCGCCCGGTGCCCGGCAAGCTCTTCGTTGTCGGCGATCCGAAGCAGTCGATCTACCGCTTCCGCCGCGCCGAGGTCGCGCTCTACGAGGCGACCAAGGCCCGGCTCGTCGCGTGCGGCGCGAGCGTCCTGTACCTGTCGACGAGCTTCCGCAGCGCCCCGTCGATCCAGGAGGCCGTCAACGCGGCGTTCGCGCCGCTGATGCAGGGAGGCACCGCGGAGGGCGAGCGCGCGGCGACCCAGGCGCGGTACGTCGCGCTCGAGCGGTTCCGGGACGATCCGCCGGAGCAGCCGACGGTCATCGCGCTCCCGGTGCCGCGGCCTTACGGCGACTTCGGCAGAATCTCCGATTTCCGTGTGCGGCAGTCGATCCCGGACGCGGTCGGCGCCTTCGTCCACCACCTCATCCACGGCGGCGCGGGCGCCGGCGCGGCGCTGGACGGTGACGGCGCGCGGCGCTGGACGGTGACGGAGCGCGAGCGCCCGGGCCAGCGGGTGCCGCTCGAGGCGCGGCACATCTGTCTCTTGTTCAAGCGGTTCCAGACGTTCGGGGAGGACGCGACCCGCGCCTACGTGCGGGCGCTCGAGGCGCGGCGGATCCCGCACGTGCTCGTGGGCGGGCGGTCGTTCCACGATCGCGAGGAGGTGATGGCGGTGCGGAGCGCGCTGCTCGCGATCGAGTGGCCGGACGACGAGCTCAGCGTCTACGCGACGCTGCGCGGGCCCCTCTTCGCGCTGACGGACGACGTGCTCCTGCTCTACCGCGACCGCTTCCGGCGCTTGCACCCGCTGTTTCAACCGCCGGACGACGGGGCGCTCGATCTCGCGGTGGAGGGCGAGGCGCGGCCGCTCCGGGAGGTCGCGGAGGCGCTCGCGGTGCTCGGGCGGCTGCACCGCGAGCGCAACCGGCGGCCGATCGCGGACACCCTCGGCGGGCTCCTCGACGAGACGCGCGCGCACGCGGGCATCGCGATCTGGCCGACGGGGGAGCAAGCGCTCGCGAACGTGCTGCGGGTGATGGATCTCGGGCGGCGCTTCGAGGCGGCCGGCGCGACGTCGTTCCGCGCGTTCGTGGAGCGGCTCGAGCTCGACGCCGAGCGGGGTGAGGTCGCCGAGGCGCCGGTCGTCGAGGAGGGGACGGAGGGGGTGCGGATCATGACGGTGCACCGGGCCAAGGGGCTCGAGTTCCCTGTGGTGATCCTGGCCGATCCGGCGTCGCCGGCGGCGCACCAGCTCCCGTCGCGGCACGTGGATCCGGAGCTCGGCCTGTGGGCGGAGCCGATCGCCGGCTGCGTGCCCGCGGAGCTCGTCGAGCGCCGCGATGAGGTGCTGCGCCGCGATCGCGAGGAGGCGGTGCGGCTCGCGTACGTGGCGGCCACACGGGCGCGCGAGCTGCTGGTCGTGCCCGCGGTGGGCGACGCACGCCCGGGCGACGGCACGAGCGACGGCTGGCTCGACGTGCTCCACCCGGTGCTCTACCCGGCGCCGCGCGAGCGACGGAGCCCTCGGCGCTGCGAGGACCTCGGCTGCCCGCCGTTCGGGACCGACACGGTGCTGGAGCGCCCGGCGCGGTGCGAGGCCGACGAGCGGGACGCGGTCGCGCCCGGGGAGCACGCGCCGATGGCCGGATCGCACCGCGTTGTGTGGTGGGATCCGGGGGCGCTCGACCTGGATCGCGAGCCGGAGGCGGGGCTGCGGCAGCAGCGGATCCTGCAGGCGGACGCGAGCGGCGCGGCGGCCGCGGGCGCCGGGATCATCGGAAGCGCCGGGGCGACGTCGAGCGCCGTGATCGCAGGAGAGCTCGGACAGCGCGGGCACGAGGTGTGGTTGGAGGCGCGGCAGCGGGCGATCCTGGACGGCGCGGTGGCGGCGGTCCGCGTGAAGACCGCGACGGAGATCAGCCACGAGGCGGCGGAAGCGGCAGCGGCGGACGCGCGGCCGATCGGCGGCGGGGCAGCGCGGGGAGAGCGGGCGGACGCGCTGCCGGTGATCTCGTTCGAGCAGACGGAGATCGCGCGCGAGGGGCGGCCCTACGGCAAGCGGTTCGGGACGCTGGTGCACGCGGTGCTGGCCGAGGTGGATCTCCGGGCGGGCGAGGACGAGGTAAGGACGGTGGCGGCAGCGCAGGCGAGGCTGCTCGGGGCGCCGGCCGAGGAGATCGACGCGGCGGTTTCGGCGGCGATGGCCGCGCTCGAGCACCCGCTGCTCCGGCGCGCGGCCGAGAGCGCCGCGCGCGGGGCGTGCGAGCGGGAGACGCCGCTGCTCCTGCGGCTCGAGGACGGGACGATCGCCGAGGGCATCGTCGACCTCTCGTTCCGCGAGAGCGTGGGTGACGTGGGGATCTGGACCGTGGTCGATTTCAAGACCGGCTCCGACGCGGGCACGGCGCACGCAGCGCAGGAGGCGCAGGTGCGCCTCTACGTGCAGGCCATCGCGGAGGCGACGGGGGAACGCGCGAGAGGGGTTGTGCTCAGGGTGTGAGCGGCGCCAGCGCCAGGCGCCTGCGATCGGCGGCTCAGTTCGGCTCCCACACCGAACGGATCCTGAACTTTCGCGTCGGGAAGCCGCTGCCATTGTCGGTTCGGGCGGTGACGACGAGGCGGTAGCTGTGGGTGGCCACCATGGGCGTATAGAACTTGAGTCCGTGGCTGATGCCAACGTTGCAGCCGCTGCCGGCGACGTAGTTGCCGCGTCTCTGCGCCATCTCCACGGGGACCATCACCCCGTCATCCTCGTAGTACAGGGTGGCGGCCATGAACAGATCGCGGCACGCCTCCGGGTCCGTCGGCAGGGTGTCCGCCCAATCCACGTACGTATTCAGCTCGTGGTTGGGGCCGGGCGCCGGAGTGAAACCGGCCTCGTAGCCGACAACGTCGACCGCCAGGCTCTTGTAGCAGGCCGTCGTTGTGTACGTCTGCGGCGAGGTGTAGTTGTAGCCACCGATATAGGTCGTCACCGGCGCGACGGTAGCGCACGTCGCCTCGCTGTATGCCTGCTCCACCTCAGCGACGTCCTCATCGAGCGAATCGACCCCGTCGACCTGATCGTCCTGCATCTCCACGGCGCAACCCGTGGCGGCCATCGCCGCCATCGAAGCAAATAGACAACCCACCACGGCATGAGTTCGGCTCATCGTGCCACTCTCCATGTACAAAGCGTATGAGTACGGCGTCTCGAGCTTCAGCGGGGGACCGCGGAGTTCATGATGCGCTGGTTCGCCCAGCCGAAGGTGCGGAGGCGAATCGCCTCTTCAGCAGCGCGTTCCCTCGCCCGGCTCGTCGTCGCCGCAGGGGCACTTCGCAACAGAGATGCCAGCCCGGCCCCCTCGGCTTCAACGTCATCACCGGGCCCCCGAAGCCGGACCGGTGC
Organism: Sorangium sp. So ce117; assembly: GCF_051524395.1. Taxonomy (NCBI): domain Bacteria; kingdom Pseudomonadati; phylum Myxococcota; order Polyangiales; family Polyangiaceae; genus Sorangium; species Sorangium sp. So ce117. Next base: position 126,653 of record NZ_CP150309.1, on the reverse strand, counting down.
CGCCCCTCGACACGGGAAATCCAGCCCGAAGCGAGCTCCTCGCGCCGCGCCAAGAAGCCGGAGCGCTGCCCGCGCGAGCGGCCGCAAGGCCGTGACATGTCACGCAGCGGGCCGTGACATGTCACGCAGCGGGCCGTGACATGTCACGCAGCGGGCCGTGACATGTCACGCAGCGGGTCCTGGGCGCCGGGGTCCGACGGGCGCTCACCGCCGGCCGGGGGTCCGCACGTACCGCTCGTCGTCCACGGTGGTGGGGAAATCCTCGGCGTCGACGTGCTTGTACAGGTCGCCGTCGCGGATCTCGTAGCGCATGTACACGACGGGCTCCTCGATGGACTCCTCGACTCCATCCTGCAGGATGCGGGTGTACTCGAGCGCGATGTGGCCACGTTCCGTGTTGTACGAGGTGACGCGCGCGTAGAGGTCACGCGGAGCGCCCATGTACGGAAAGCGGTGGTGGAAGCTCGTCGCGCTCAGCTCGAGGAGCGAGCCGTCATCCTCGCTGACCCACGTGCCCACGAAGGGCAGGCGCTGTGTCTCGCCCCTCCGGGACTCCGGCTCATCCGCCGCCAGCTTGGGCTCGGGCGCGCCAGGGCGCGCGGGCGGAAGCACGACCTCGACCGGGGCGGCCCCAGACGACAGCCGAGCTGGCGAGGGACCGCAGCCGATGAGCTGGGGCGTCGCGAGCGCGAGGGCGGCGCAGGTCGCGCCAAAGCCACGTCGGTACATGAGGCGAGTCTACACCCGAGCGGCGGGCGCCGGCCCCCTGGACGCGCGGTGTACGGCGGGCGTCGGCGCCGCTCGACGCCGGCACCCAAGGGCCTCTCCGAGGAGCCCGGTGTTCCTCGCACCGGAGCGCATCCGGTGACACAATCGCGGCCTGTGAGCGCCCTCCTCGCCGCCATCGAGCGGTTTTACGATGCCGTCCCTCGCTGGCGCGCCGACGCAGAGGATCACGGACCGCTGACCCTCTTCGTTCGCCGCGGCGACGGCTGGCCCTACTACGCCCGCCCCGCCCTCGGCCATCCCGGCCCCGTATCGGTCGACGACGTGGCCGCCGTGCGCGCGCGTCAGCGGGAGCTCTCGATCCCGGAGGCGTTCGAGTGGGTGCTGGAGACCACCCCTGGGCTCGACACCACGGCCGAGGCCGCTGGTCTGCATGTCCGGCGCTGCCCGCTGCTCGTGCTCTGCGGCGAGCCCCACCAGACGCCTTTGCCGGAGGACGTCTCGCTCTCGATCATCACCGCCCAGGACCCGGATCTCGCCGCCGTGCAGGCCGTCGCGCCCGTCGCCTTCGGCGCGCTCGACACCGCGGTCGGTCCAGCGGGACCGGCCGAGCGGGAGGCCGCCGCGGCCGTGCTCCCGGCCGGACAGGCGGCCGCGTGGCACGCGTCGCTGATCGAGGGGACGCTTGTGCACGCGGCCGCTCGGGGCCGCGAAGGAGCGCTCGCCGGTCCGCTCTGCACCGGCAGCTACCAGCACGCGCGGGACGTCGCCGAGGTCGTCGGCGTGGGGACGCTGCCGGCGGCCCGGGGGCGCGGCCTCGCCGCCGCGGTCACCGCGGTTCTGGCCCGCCATGCGCTGGACGCCGGGCTCCGCACCGTGTTCCTGTCCGCGCAGAACGACCGCGTCGCGCGCGTCTATGAGCGGGTCGGGTTCCGGCGCGTCGCCACCGCGTGCATCGCAGAACCGCCCGCGCAAGCGGAGAGCGGCTCCGTCCTAGGAACGTGATGCGGCGCCCCACCGCGGCGCCGATCAGACAGGGGCGACGTGGTAGTCCGGTCCCTCTTCCCCGCGCAGGATCTCGGTATGAACGACCGACGCGCTCCGCAGGTGCGCCACCTCCCCGAGCTCGGCGTCGCCGCGATATGCCGAGAAGGCCTGTTCGTCCGGAAACGTGACGAGGTGGATCTCCTTCAGGGTGAGCCCAGCGCCGTCGGGCGCGGTCACCACCGTCCTCTCGATCGCGCCGCCGTACCGCGCCATCACGGCCGCGGCCTTCCTCTCGTACGCGCGGAACGCGTCGAGCGCCTCGCACCGCACCGTGAGGATCACGACCAGCGTCACAGGAACAGCCGCTCCTTCACGCCACCCCACCACCAAAGCACAAAAAAAGAGCGCCCATTCGACGGTGGGGGGGGGAAACCGTCACGGGCGCTCTGCCCTACTTGTTTAGCAGGATGCAGGCCAAGGGTTGCACCCCCGATTTCCGCGAGTCTTTCCCTAGGGGACCTGCGTACTCCTTTCGTTCCTGAAATCAGCACCTGCAATCCTGGTGTCCCCGCCACTGCCGAGGAGCTCGTCCAGCGGGGGGTGGGGCCGACACGAGACCGTGCCCGCCACCGGCGTCGGTTCCCGCTCCCGACAGGTTCTCGAGGCGAACCACGCTCACCGGTTTCTCGTCGCATCGCGCAGCGGTCCCCGCTCGCCGTAGGCGAAGGGCCGCCCCCTTGAATCGCCCGCGCGCTGCGCGGCGCGAGCAGCGTTGACATCACCGCCAGGCTTGCTCCTAATGCGAGTGCCCGCTCCGCGCCGTTCACACGAGGAGGCATCCGATGCGGCACTTCCTGACCACGATGGACTACACCCGCGCAGAGATCGAGGGCCTCCTCGAGCGCGCGCAGCGCTTCAAGCGGCGGCCGATCGAGCCGCGCCTCAAGGACCGCACCATCGCGCTCGTCTTCTTCAACCCATCGCTGCGGACGCGCACCTCCTTCGACGTAGGCATCCGGGAGCTCGGCGGCCACGCCGTCGTGCTCGAGCCTGGCCGGGGCGCCTGGCCCATCGAGTTCGAGGAAGGCATCGCGATGGATGGCGAGCCGGAGGAGCACATCCAGGAGGTCGCCCGCGTGCTCTCCCGCTACGCCGATCTCATCGGCGTACGCGCGTTCCCCAAGTTCCAGCGCTGGGAGGACGATCGCCTGGACAAGGTGCTCCAGGGCTTCGCCCGCCACGCGACCGTGCCGGTCATCAACCTGGAGACCATCACCCACCCCTGCCAGGAGCTCGCGCTCGCGCTCACGATGAAGGAGCGCCTCGGCCGCCTCGACGGCAAGAAGTTCGTCCTCACCTGGACGTATCACCCGCGCCCGCTCAACACCGCGGTCGCCAACTCGGCCGTCCTCATCGCGTCCAAGCTCGGCATGGACGTCACCCTCCTCTGCCCCAGCGAGGAGTACCACCTCGACGAGCGCTACCTCGACGCCGCCAGGAAGAGCGCCGAAGGCAACGGGCAGAAGCTCTCGATCACCTACGACATCAAGTCCGCCTACGAGGGCGCCCACGTCGTGTACGCGAAGAGCTGGGGCGCGATTCCCTACTTCGGGCGCTGGGAGCAGGAGAAGCCCATCCGCGACAAGAACAAGCACTTCATCGTCGATGAGCAGAAGATGGCGCTCACCGCGGGGGGGCTCTTCTCCCACTGCCTGCCGGTCCGGCGCAACGTCAAGGTCACGGACGCGGTGATCGACTCGCCAGCATCGATGGTCATCGACGAGGCAGAGAATCGGCTGCATGTCCAGAAGGCCGTGATGGACGTGCTGGCCAACGGGTGGTGACAACGATGGGTTCGACGCAAGACGTCATCGTCCGCCTGCTCAGGAACCTCGGCAGCCGCAAGGAGGTCGAGCAGTACCTGAAGCAGTACGCGGCCGTCGATCAGCAGAAGTTTGCGATCATCAAGGTCGGCGGCGCCATCCTCGACGAGGACCTCGAGGCGCTCGCGACCTCGCTCGTGTTCCTCAACCAGGTCGGGCTGTATCCCGTCGTCATCCACGGCGCCGGGCCGCAGCTCGATCGGGCGCTCGCCCAGGCGGGCATCCCGACGGAGCGGGTCAATGGCCTGCGCGTCACGACGCCCCGCATCCTGGAGATCGCCCGCCGCGTCTTCCTCCGCGAGAACCTGCGGCTCGTCGAGGCGCTCGAGGAGATGGGCACGCGCACGCGGCCGATCACGGCGGGCGTCTTCGAGGCGTCGCTGCTCGACGAGCCGCGCCTCGGGCTGGTGGGCAAGGTGGAGCGCGTCCATGTCGAAGCGGTGAGGTCCAGCCTCCGCGCCGGGCACCTGCCGATCCTGGCCTGCCTCGGGGAGACGCCGGGCGGGCAGATCCTCAACATCAACGCCGACGTCGCCGCGCGCGAGCTCGCGCTCGCGACGCAGCCGTTCAAGATGATCTTCCTCACGAGCACCGGTGGCCTCCTCGACGAGCACGGGCGCATCATCTCGGCCATCAACCTCGAGGAGGATTTCGCGGGCCTCATGGCCCAGCCCTCGCTGAACGACGGCATGCGCCTCAAGCTGCAGGAGATCAAGCTCCTGCTCGACGGGCTGCCGGCGACCTCCTCGGTCTCGATCACGTCGCCGGATCACCTGGCGAAGGAGCTCTTCACGCACACGGGCTCTGGCACGCTCGTCCGCCGCGGCGAGCGGATCCTCCGGCACGACACGCTGGACGGCATCGACCGCGGCCGGCTCCGCGATCTGCTCGAGGCGTGCTTCGAGCGGAAGCTCGACGAGCACTACTTCGACAAGAAGCCTTTCTATCGCATCTACCTGTCCGACTCCTACCGGGCGACGGCGATCCTCACGCTCGACCCGCGCGGGAGGGCCCCGCTCACTCCGTACCTCGACAAGTTCGCGGTGACCTCGGAGGCGCAGGGCGTGGGGATCGGCGGCTCGCTCTGGACGCGGATGAAGAGCGAGAACCCGAAGCTGTTCTGGCGCGCCCGGAACGGCAACGAGATCAACCCCTGGTATTTCCAGCAGGCCGAGGGCAGCTACCGCAACGAGAACTGGACGGTGTTCTGGTACGGCCTGTCGAGCTTCGACGACATCCGCGCCTGCATCGATCACGCGCTGTCCTTGCCGGCAACCCTGCGCCAGCACGGCACGGTCTGACCCCGCCCCGACCCGCCGAGCGCGCCTCGCCGCGCTCGGGCTCAGGGCGGGTCGCCGCCGCCGTCGTTCTCCGCCTCGTCGAGCGGATCGATCTCCTCGTCCGTCGCGGGGCCCGGCGGGCGCGCCGCCGGCAGCGGGCGCGACGCCGGCGGAGGGGCGCTCGACCTCTTCTCGCCGCTGCGCGCCTTCAGCGGCCTCCGCGGCGCTCGCTTCGGCTTCGCGGGCGCGCCGAGCGCCTCCGGGTTGCGGGGCTTCTTGAGCGCCCGAGGCGGCAGGAGCTCCGCGTCGACAGCGACCTTCTTCGCCATGAAGATCGCGGCGTCGAGCCGGTAGAAGCTGCGCTTCCGGTAGAACTTGAGGGCGCCGTCGTTGTTCTCGGCCACCTCCAGCACGAGGTGGGTGCAGCCGTGGATGCGCGCGAGGTGCTCGAGCTGCTCGAGCATGAAGGCGCCGACGCCGCGGCCCTGGTACTCGGGGTGGACCGCGAGCTCCTCGACGAAGAGCGGGCGCATGTCGTGCTTCGTGAAGTAGCGCTCGTTCATCCAGTTATCGGTCCCGGTGATCTCGAAGGCGCACTCCGCGTAGCCGACGATCTCCTGACCATGCGCCGCCCGGACCTCGAAGAGGAGCTGCTCGACCCCTTCTTCTTCGTAGACCTCGAGGAACCGCTTCTTCGAGCGAGGCCGCTGGTATTCGACCGTCTCCCGGTTTACGTCGCGGAACACCTTCTTGAGGAATTCCCAGACCCGGTTCAGGTCGCGCCGGTGGATCCGGCGCACGTAGATGAGGCTCTCTTCCCCGGCGGCGCGGGTGCTCGACTCGGCCTTGCTCATCGCCGCGCCCAGTCTACAGGACGAACGCGGACGCGGCACTGGGGGCGAGGCAAGATCTGGAAAGCCGCGTCTCCGGGCAGTCCGGCCCGAGGGGAAGGTGGTCGCCGCGTGGCGCGGGAGCGCCGAACTCTCCGATGGGGGGCGGCGGGGACCCGTGCCCCCGCCGTGTGACAACGGAACTACCCCTGCTGAGCGTGCGGCCCGATCTGCGCGAGGCGCGCGTTGATCACGTCCCAGTTCAGGCCCGAGAGCACATTGACCACATAGTCCGCCTTCTTGGTCTGGTAGTCCGCAAAGTACGCGTGCTCCCAGGCGTCGATGGCGACCATGATATGCGTGTTCGCGAACAGACCGACATCGTGCTCGGTCCGGACGAGGTTATTGAAGAGCTTCTGCTCCTGGTAGTCGTACACGAGCACCGTCCAGCCGTGCGCGCTCAGGAGCGACGCCTTCGCGTCGGCCAGCCAGGCGTCGAAGCTGCCGAACGACGCCTCGATGAGCTTCTTCGACTGGGCGCTCGGCTGCGTCGAGCCGTTGCCGATGTTCTCGAAGTACAGCTCGTGGAGCACCGTGCCGTTGAAGGCGACCGGCTCGCGACGCTTCAGCTCGCTGTACGCGTTGTACGAGTAGTTCGGCGCGCTGCGGTCGGCCTTGCCAAGCTGCTCCCAGATCTCGTTGAGCTTCTTCACGTAGCCCTGGTACAGCGTGAAGTGCGCCTTGAGCTGCAGGTCGCTCAAGCCCTTGGCGTTGCCGCCGAGGAGGTTGTCGAAACTCTTGGGTTCGCGTGACATGGTCCCTCCTGAACGAGTACCGCAAGCAGTGCGTGCCGCGGGGTCAGGTGGCCGCTCTACCGCTGCCGCTCTCTGGTAGCAACCCTGCCGTGCGACGTGACTCACCGCCGACTCACGACGCCATCGGGCCTGACCTTCCGCGCAGGAAACTCCGGACGCCGGCTCTGACCGCGCCGTGATCCCGCGCAGAGACGCCACGACCCCCGCGCGCCGCAGGGCGCTGCGCCCGAGCTGGCCCGATCGGCCGGCCCGCGCCCGAAAACCTCGTGAAACGTTGAACGCCGCCGCCGTTTCGGTCGATACTCCTGGTGCTTGCTGTTCCTTCGCGCAGGGAGGCGACCTCGTTCATGCCGGCTCGTACACAGGGGACCCATCCGACGGCCGCGCTCGCGGCGGCGCTGTGCCTGCTCGGCGCAGCGGCTCACGCCGAGGCGCAGGAACCCGAGAGACCCGAAGGCTTCGCCCTCGACAGGTTCCAGCCTGCACCCGCCGGCGACAGGATGTTCGGAGTCCAGTCCGCCTACACGGCAGGAAGCGCCGTACCCCACATCATGCTCCTCGGCGATTATGCCCAGGATCCGCTCGTGTTGCGGCGGTTGTCCGGGAACGAGGACATCGGCGACGGCAAGGTCGTCGGCAGCCAGCTCCTGCTCCACCTGAGCGCCTCGCTCGCTCTGTGGGAGCGCCTCACGGTGAACGTCGATCTGCCCATCGCGCTCCAGTCGGGCGACGGCGGCGCCGCCTCCGGCGCCTTGCTGCCGCCGCCGACCAGCAGCGCCCTCGGGGATCTCCGGCTCGGCGCGCGCGCGACGCTCCTCGGCGGCTACTTCGATCCGTTCCAGATCGCCCTCGGCGGCTACGTGTGGCTGCCGACCGGCGACCCCGAGGCCTATTCGGGCGACGGCAGCGTGCGCGGCGGTCCGCAGCTCATCCTCGGCGGCCACCTGAATCGCGCGGTGTGGTCGCTCGCCGCGGGGCCGGAGTTCCGGTCCACGAAGCAGTTCGCCAACGTCGAGCAGGGGATGACGGTGCACTGGGGCGCCGGCGTCGGGCTGCTGCTCGACGACGAGCGACGCCTGCAGATCGGCCCCGAGATCACCGGCGCGATCACGGTCACCGACGTCCAGCAGCGCACGACCAACCTGGAAGCCCTGCTCGGCGGGCGCTACCGCTTCGCGGACGACTTCGAGGCCGGGCTCGGCGTGGGCCCTGGCCTCACCCCCGGCGTCGGCACGCCCTCGTTCCGCGCGGTGGCCATGGTCGCCTACTCGCCCGAGGTGAAGCCGCCCGTGCAGGACCAGGACGCCGACGGCATCGCCGACGTGGACGACGCGTGCCCGCACACCGCGGGTGTCCGCAGCCCGGATCGCACGAAGAACGGCTGTCCGCCGCCCAAGGACGCGGACCAGGACGGCATCCTCGACGCGGTCGACGCCTGCCCCGCCGTGGCCGGCGTCGCCTCGCCGGACCCGAAGAAGAACGGCTGCCCACCGCCGGGGGACCGCGACAAGGACGCCATCACGGACGACGTCGACGCCTGCCCGGAGCAGGCCGGCCCGGCGAACGACGACCCGAAGCAGCACGGGTGCCCGCCGCCGCCCGATCGCGATGGGGACAAGGTCCCCGACGCGTCGGACGCCTGCCCGGATCTGCCCGGCCTCGCCACGACCGACCCGGCCACGAACGGCTGCCCGGGCGACACCGACGGCGACGGCATCCGCGACGACAAGGACGCCTGCCCGAACGAGAAGGGCAAGCCGAACGAAGATCCGACGCAGAACGGGTGCCCGGTCGCGGTCCGGGTGACCGAGACCGAGATCGTCATCCTGCAGCAGGTGCAGTTCGACATCGGCAAGGCGACCATCCGGCCGGTGAGCAACGAGCTGCTCGACGAGGTCGCCGGCGTGCTCAACGACCACCCGGAGATCCTCAAGATCGAGGTCCAGGGCCACACGGACGACCGCGGCACGCGCCAGTTCAACACGAAGCTGAGCCAGGCCCGCGCGGAGTCGGTGCTGAAGGCGCTCGTCGAGCGCGGCATCGCGGCCCAGCGCCTGCAGGCGAAGGGCTACGGCCCCGACGTCCCGATCGCGGAGAACAAGACCGAGGCGGGTCGCCAGAAGAACCGGCGCGTCCAGTTCAACATCATCGAGAAGGAAAAGAAGCAGCCCTAGGCTGGAGGCGTCGATGGCAAAGCGATTGGCATTCACGGGGCTCACAAGCGCCGCGCTGCTCGGGGCGCTCTCTGGGACCGCGAGCGCGGCTCCAGCGATCCCGCGGGTCCAGGTGGCGCAGCGCGGTGATTTCGTCCTCATCGGCAACACGCTCGCGCACGACTGCGCGTCGTCCACGCCCACGCCGCTGGTGGGTTCGGTCGGGACGTGCGGCACGGCCGCGACGCTGGGAGACTCGGCGCCCGATATCTACTGGAGGTCCGACAGCCCGCTCGCCGGGCAGGCCGAGGCGAACAACAACATCGCTCCCTCGGCGGCCCGCAGCACCGCGGTCCTCAACCTCCCCCCGGGCGCGCGGGTGACCCACGCGTACCTCTACTGGACGGCGAGCCACGACATCGACATCGCGACCGATGTCAGCGTGACCCTGGACCGGCCTGGCGTCTTCTCTTCCAACGTGACCGGTGAGGTCTCGGGCCTGACGGAGATCTTGGGACTCGCCCACGTCCAGACGTTCGCCAACGTCACCTCGATCGTGCAGCTGCGCGGCGCGGGGGCGTATCGCCTGAGCGGGATCTCCAACGGGACCGCGCTGAACGGCGCGAGCCTGCAGATCGCGTTGGCCGGGTGGTGGATGGTCGTGTTCTACGAGCTGACGACCGCGCCCGCGCGGAACCTCGCGATCTTCGACGGGATGGATCAGGTGGTCGACGGCACGCCGGTGAGCTCGACGATCTCGGGGTTCGTCGTCCCGACGGGCGCGGGCCAGGCGAAGGTCGGCATCATCGGGTACGACGGGGACAGCTCGACCGGCGACGCGATCGCGTGGAACGGGACCGCGCTGTTCGACGAGCTCAACCCGGCAAACAACTTCTTCAACAGCACCCGCTCCTTCCTCGGCGCGCCGATGTCCTCGGTGGGCGATCTGCCCAGGCTCACCGGCATGGCGCAGAGCATGAGCGGCATCGACATCGACGTGACGCAGGTGCCGGCCGCGCTGCTCACGGCCGGCTCCACGCAGGCCGAGTTCAGAGCGTCCGTCAACGGCACCCGCAGCTACCTGCTCGGCGGCCTCATCACGTCGATTCCGACGCGCCTGCCGGATCTCTCCACGTCGACCAAGTCGGTCCTCGACCTCAACGGCGGCGGCGTGACGCCTGGCGACACGCTCGAATACACGATCCTCGTCGCCAACACCGGGGATGACAACGCCGCGGCGGTCGTGCTGAACGACGCGCTGCCCGCCGGGGTCACCTTCGTGCCGGGCTCGATCGAGATCGCCTCGGGCCCGAACATGGGCGGCGTGACCGACGCGCCCGGCGACGACGAGGGCGAGTACGACGCCGACATGCGGAAGATCAGCGTCCGGCTCGGCGACGGCGCCAACGCGGCCCAGGGCGGGTCGCTCGGCGTCAGCGAGACCACGACGGTGCGGTTCCGCGTGACCATCGAGGCGGGCACGGACGGCAAGATCGCGAACCAGGCCACCATCACCGGGCAGAGCCCCGTGAGAGGCGCCCCCCAGGACTACCCGACGGACGGCAACGGCGCGGAGCCGGGCACGCCGCCCACGGAGATCCTCGTCGACAGCGACGGCGACGGGCTGAGCGACGGCGCCGAGAACGGCGCTGGCACGGACCCGAACGACGCCGACACGGACGACGACGGCGTGAGCGACGGCGACGAGCAGCTCTGGGATCGCGACACCGACGGCGATGGCCTCGTCAACGCGCGGGACGTCGACAGCGACGACGACGGGCTGCTCGACGCGACGGAGATCGGCTTGACGGACTGCGATGGTCCGGGGACGGACGCGCTGGCGGGGCACTGCGTGCCCGACGGCGACGCCGGGGCGACGACAACCGACCCGCTCGACGCGGACACCGACAACGGCGGCGTGCTCGACGGCTCGGAGGACGTCAACCTGAACGGCGTGCTCGACGCGGGCGAGAGCGACCCGGCGGCCGGGCACGGCGCCGACGACCAGCGCGCCGACGCCGACGACGACGGGCTCGGCGACGATCTCGAGGGGACGCTCGGCACCGATCCGAACGACGCCGACAGCGACGACGACGGCGTGCGCGACGGCGACGAGCCGAACCCGACGGACGACAACGACGGCGACGGGCTGATCAACCCGCTCGACGTCGACAGCGACAACGACGGCCTCTTCGACGGGACCGAGCTCGGGCTCGGCTGCGACGGCCCGGGCACCGACGCGACGGCGGGCAACTGCGTTGCCGACGGCGACGCGGGCGCCACGAGGACGTCGCCGCTCGAGGCCGACACGGATCGCGGCGGCGCGAGCGACGGCTCCGAGGACGTCAACCTGAACGGCGTGCTCGACGCGGGCGAGACCGACCCCCGTTCCGGTCATGGAGACGACGATCGGGAGAACACGGACACCGACGACGACGGGCTGAGCGATGATCTCGAGGTCGCGCTCGGCACGGACCCGAACGACGCCGACACCGACGGTGACGGTGTCCGCGACGGGCTCGAGCCGAACCCGGCGGACGATACCGACAGCGACGGGCTCCTCAACGCGCTCGACGTCGACAGCGACAACGACGGCCTCTTCGACGGGACCGAGCTCGGCCTGGGCTGCGACGGCCCTGGCACCGCGCCGTCGCGGCGCTGCGCCCCGGACGAGGACGCTGGCGCCACGAAGACGTCGCCGCTCGACGCGGACACGGACGACGGCGGCGCGAGCGACGGCTCCGAGGACGCCAACCTGAACGGCGTCGCGGACAACGGCGAGACCGAACCGACCCGCGGGCGCGGCGGCGACGACGGCGACAACGACGACGAGGACGAGGACGGGCTGAGCGACGACCTCGAGGAGACGCTGGGCACCGACCCGGACGACGCGGACTCCGACGACGACGGCGTGCAGGACGGGCAGGAGCCGAACCCGGCGGACGACGCGGACGGCGACGGGCTCATCCACCCGCTCGACGTGGACAGCGACGACGACGGCCTCTACGACGGGACCGAGCTCGGCCTTGCCTGCGACGGCCCCGGCACCGACGCGGACGCCGAGCACTGCACGGCGGACGGGGACAGCGGGGCCACGACGACGTCGGCGCTGAGCCGTGACACCGACCGGGGCGGCGCGACCGACGGCTCGGAGGACGCCAACCTGAACGGCGCGATCGAGGCCGGCGAGACCGACCCGACCGCCGGCAACGGCGCCGACGACAGCCAGAACGCCGACGGAGACGACGACGGGCTGAGCGACGATCTCGAGGTGTTCCTCGGTTCGGATCCGGAAGATCGCGACACCGACAACGACGGCCTGCTCGACGGCGAGGAGCCGAACCCCAGCGACGACGGCGACGGCGACGGCCAGGCCGACGTCCTGGACGCGGACAGCGACGGCGACGGGCTCTTCGACGGCACCGAGGCGGGGAAGGGCTGCGCCGACGCGGACACCGATGCCGCCGCCGAGAGCTGCACGCCCGACGCCGATGGCGGGACCACCACGACGAGCGTGGTGAATCCGGACACGGACCGCGGCGGCCAGAGCGACGGCGAGGAGGACCTGAACCACGACGGCAAGGTCGACGAGGGAGAGACCGATCCGAACGACGCCGGGGACGATCTCGGCGATCGCGACGGCGACGGCCTCTCGAACAGCGAGGAGACGGCGCTCGGCACCGATCCGGACGACGCCGACAGCGACGACGACGGCGCGCTCGACGGCGAGGAGGTCGAGCCCGGCGTCGACACGGACGAGGACGGGAAGATCAACGCGCTCGATCCCGACAGCGACGGGGACGGGCTCCTCGATGGGACCGAGCTGGGCAAGGGCTGCTCGCACGAGGACACCGACGCCGACGCGGCCACCTGCGTGCCGGACGGCGACGACGGGGAGACGACGACCTCGCCGACGCAGGCCGACACCGATGGCGGCGGAGCGAGCGACGGCGAGGAGGACACGGACCACGACGGGATGGTCGACGAGGGCGAGCGCGATCCGAACAACCCCGCGGACGATCAGCCCGCGGAGTGCGAGCAGGACAGCGCTTGCGACGCTGGGATGGTGTGCGACGAGGAGACGAAGGAGTGCGTCCCGGGTTGCCGCAACCCCGACAACACGATCGGCCCGTGCACCGCGCCGCTCCCCGGTGAGGGCGTCGTGGTGGAAGGCGGCGGCTGCGCCTGCACGGTGGGCGCGGAGGGCGACGGCAGCCGCTCGGCGCCGTGGGCCTTGCTCGCGGCCGGCGCCTGCGCCGCCGTGCTGCACCGGCGCCGCCGACGCAGCTGAGCTCTCCCCCCCGGGCCGCGCCCCCCCGCGCCGCGCAGGAGGGGGGCGCCTGTGCTACAAGCCAACGGAATAACTGTGCTTTTATGCGAGGCGCGCCCGCCTGCAGGGCGCCTCCGCCTGCGGCGACCGATGCGCCGCGGGTTGCCATCGGCCGTCCGTGGCCTAACGATGTTTTCCCACGGGAGAGTGCATCTTGCCCCGACCTTCTGATTCCGTCGTCCGCGCCATCACGATGGATGGCGCTTTTCGCGTCATCACGGCGCTGACCACCGAGACCGTGCGGGGGGCCATCGCAGTGCAATCTGCGACCGGCGCGACCGCGCAGCGGCTGGGAGAGCTGATCACCGGCGCCATCCTCGTGCGCGAAGCGATGGCGCCGAACCTGCGAGTCCAGGCGATCGTCAAGGGCGCGGCCGGTAACGGGAGCCTGGTGGCCGACTCGCACCCGGACGGCACGAGCCGCGGCCTGGTCAACCTGGGCAAGGGGGCCACGGCGGAGAGCGCGGTGGAGATCGGCGAAGGGTCGCTGCTTCAGGTCATGCGCACGCTGCCGAGCGGCATGCTCCACCAGGGGGTCGTCGAGATCCCGACCGAGGGCGGCATCTCCGCGGGCCTGATGACGTACATGCAGGAATCGGAGCAGGTCGTCTCGATGATCGCGGTGGCGACGCTGATCGGCGAGGACGGCGTCGGCGCTTCCGGCGGCTACCTCGTGCAGCTGCTCCCGGAGGTCGAGCGCGGTCCGCTCATGGTGATGACCGAGCGGCTCAAGGACTTCGAGCGCCTCGACGACGTGCTCGCGCACGAGGGAGCCTCGGCGGACGTGCTGCTCGGGGAGCTGCTTTACGGCATGCCGTTCTCACGGCTCGAGGACTCGCCGCTCAGCTTCAGCTGTCGCTGCAGCGAGCTCCGGGTGATGGCCACGCTGGCGAGCCTGCCGCGGAGCGACATCGAGGAGATGGTCACGGACGGGAAGGTCCTCGACATCCGCTGCGATTATTGCGGCAAGGACTACCAGGTGTCGCCGTCGCAGCTCCGCTCGCTGCTGACGACGAGCTGAGCCGCCGCGCGCCCGCGCGGCCTCCACACCCGCGCACGGGGTCACGCGGGCTCGCGGGGCGAGAGGCCGCGGATCACGAAGGTGATGACCCGCTCGATCTCCGCCTCGTCGTCCCACGCCGCGTCGGGAGCGATGTACACGCGGTGGACGATGTACCCCACGAACGTCGAGGCGACGCAGCGGAGGATGAGGGGCGGCGGCCACCCGACGATCTGCCCTTCGCGCTGGAAGTGCTCGATCAAGGTGATCCCCTTCTCGAGGAGCGGCCCGAAGACCCTGCCGGCAATGCCGAGCCGCAGCTCGGCGTCGAACGGCAGCTCCTGCGCGAGGATGCGCACCAGCTGCGGGTGCGCGCGCACGAAGGCGATGCGCTCGGCGAGGAGCGCCCGCAAGAACGCCTCGAAGGTCGGGTACGTCGCGTCGAAGAGCGGGTCCATGGACCGCGCCAGCGCGGGCCCGACGAGCCGTTCGACGGCGGGACCGATGACGCCCAGGAGGAGGTCCCGCTTGCTCGGGAAGTACTTGAAGATCGTCGCCTCGGCGACCCCTGCGCGCCGCGCGATCTCCTTGGTCGCGGTCCCGTGGAAGCCCTGCTCGGCGAAGGCGGCCACCGCAGCGTCGACGATCTTCTTCTGCGCCTCGGTCAACGTGTCGTGCGGGCGCGGGCGTCGGCTCATCGGTGTCCTCTCTCCTCGACATCTAGCAGCGCCACGCGGCGGCTCGGGCGCACTGCGGTCGGCGTGTGCTATGCGGCCTCGGCCCTGCGGGTGAAGAGCCGGTCGAGCGCCTGCCTGAGCTCGCGCTCGTCGAGCGGGTCGCAGCGCACGCCGACGTAGCCGTCCGGCCGGACGAGGACGGCGGCTGCCGCCTCGGCGCCGTACGCCGCGTGGGCGCGCCCGTCCGGATCTGCGTACCCTCCGGCCTCGGGCGCGCCGATGACCAGCACCTTGAGGTCCGGCCGGATGAGCTCCGCGGCGAGCCGCCGGACGTGCCCGTGCGCCTCGGTGTTCGCGCTGCCCTGGCGTGGACCGGCGAAGAGCAGCAGCGTGGAGTCGACGCCGCGCATCAGCTCGAACAGGTGGACCTGCTGTCCCGCCGCGCTGCGCAGCGCGGCGTCCGGCGCGCGATCTCCGGCGCGGGGCCCGCGCTCCGGCGGGTGGCCGATCTGGATGGACAGCGGGCTCTTCCGGTATCGGATCTTGAGCTGCGAGACGAACCCCAGCATCCGGCGTTGCACGGCAGCGACGCCGATGGCGCGGGTCATCAGGCGCGGCGCGACGAGGCGCAGCGCCCGGCCCATGGGACCGTGTCCGGCCATGAGCCCGAAGAGGCGGTCTGTGAAGTCGATCAGCCGGCGCGCGACGGGCAGCCGCTCCATCTCGTAGGTGTCGAGCAGCCACGCTGGCATCTTGCCCTGCTCGACGGCCGCGAGCTTCCACGCCAGGTTGTACGCGTCCTGGATTCCCGTGTTCATCCCCTGCCCGCCGGCCGGGCTGTGGATGTGCGCCGCGTCGCCGGCGAGGAACACGCGCCCCTCGCGCAGCCGCGTTGCGACGCGGTGGTGCAGCCGGTAGCGCGAGAGGACGATCGCCTTCTGTATCTTGAACGGCGTGGGGATCATCGAGCGCATCACGCCTTCGAACTCGTCGAGCGAGAGCGACGCGCCGCGCGCCGGCGACGCTTCGGGCAGGATAAGGACGATCCGGAACCGGTGGCTTCCGGGCACGGGGAAGGCCGCTGCGAGGCCCCGGCGCGAAGGGCTGATATAGATGTCGCCGTCCGGCAGCGGCCAATCGATGACGAGGTCGCCGAGCATGCAGTGATCGTCGTAGGTGTCGCCCTCGAAGGCGATGTCTGCGCCCTGGCGGACGGCGCTGCGCGCGCCGTCGCAACCGAGGAGCCACTTCGCGCGCACCACCTCGGTGTTCCCGTCGACCCTGCGGAGCGTGCATGTGACGCCGGCGCTGTCCTGGGTATAGGAAGCGAGCTCGACGCCGCGCTCGACCGTCACGCCCAGCTCCGAGAGGCGCGATCCGAGGACGCGCTCGGTGTCGAACTGCTGGATGACGAAGATGCCTGGAACGGGCGTGGAGAGCTCCGGGAAGTCGAAGATCGGCAAGCGTGCGCGCTGGCCGTTCGAGAGGAGGACGTTGAGCCCTCCGACGCGCGTGGCGTGCGCCAGCGCGGCGTCTGCGATCCCCATGCTGGTGAAGATCTCCATCGTCCGCGTCTGCACCGCGAGCGCTCGCGAGTGATCCGGCGGCGGTTCCAATGCCTTGTCCACGATGCGCACGGTGAGCCCGCGCCGAGCAAGCTCTCCGGCCATCGTCAACCCCGTCGGACCTCCACCGACGACCAGCGCATCCACAGCTTCTGTCATAGGCCGCCTCCGGATTGGTGAGTGAGCGTTCACTCACTTTATGTGAAGATCCCAGTCGGTTGGCAAGGCATCAAGGCAAACATTGTCTCACATTGACACACATCCACACGGTCAACCGCACCAAGGTTGAGCTCGCCCAGCCGTCGACTGCACCGGGGTTGAGCCGCCGACCGACCGACCGAGGTTGAGCCGACCGACCGAGGTTGAGCCGCCGACCGACCGAGGTTGAGCCGACCGACCGAGGTTGAGCCGCCGACCGACCGAGGTTGAGCCGCCGACCGACCGAGGTTGAGCCGCCAACTGGGGACGAACGATCGCCCCCTGGTTGAGGCTCAGCTCGATGCCGCAACGTTCGACAGGAACGGATCTTGAAGCCCACCACCGAACTCCCCGCCCCCCGCCCCGCCCTCGCTCGGCAGACCGCGCCTGCGTGCTCGCTCGGCGAGGTACTCGTGCGATGGTCGCCGCATGCAAGAGGTCCACGTCAACGTCTACATCCACGCCGCGGTCGAGCGGGTTTTCGATGCGGTGGCTGACCACGAACGCTTCCTGCGCTCCGGGGACGGCACCCGCACGAAGGTCGTCCGGCCAGGGCTCACCGAGCACAACGGCCTCGGCGCCCTCCGCCAGGTGCGCGTCGGGAAGCGGATCCGCTACGTCGAGGAGATCACGGCCTTCGAGCGGCCGTCCTCGTTCGACTACCAGATCATCGAGAGCACGCAGCCGCTCCGGCACCAGGGCTCGCGTCTCCGCTTCACCCCGCGCGGCGAGGGCACGGAGATCGACTGGACATCGCGCTTCGACATCCCGCTGCCGCTCGTCGGCAAGCCGCTCGGATCGCTCGCCAGGCGCATGTTCATCGCGGCGTTCACCGAACTGCTGCTCGCTGAAAAGGCGCGGCTCGAGGCCTCGCAGCCCGCGCGCGCCACGTGACCTCTCGCGCGCTCGCCGACAGGCAGCGCCTGGTCTTCATGCCCCTTCCCCTGGACGTGAACTACGGCTGGGCGGACCGATCCTCTCGCTGGAGCGCGCCGTCCACGGAGGGCACGTGCGACCCGTTCTGCGGTTCGGTGCTCTCGTTTGGCAACGGGGAGAGACCGGCGCCGTGGTCAACGCGGTTCATGGCGGACTCCGAGTTCAACCAGCCCCACGCGCCGCCTCCGCTGGAGGACGCGTAGCGCGGCCCCGTCACTTCACATGACCGGCGCCAGGGGCGCCACATGGACGCCGCTGGCGCGGTGTCCGCAAACACATGAAGCGTCGTCCAGTGCATGGCCAGCATTCATCCGCCCGATCTGAGGGCAATGCATGTAGACGAATACCCCATCATCTACGACATCGACAGAAAGTTCCCGTGGCAAGCCTCTTGCTGATACCAGGCAGTTCTCTATAAGCTGTTGACCTCAACTTCCTTCCGTTCGGCCTTCGGACTTGGTCGAGCGGTCGCAGGGGTGTTCAAGATGCGACCGATGGCAAGGTGTGCGTCGCTGCTCGGCCCGATGACCTCAGGAGCAGCTCGTATCCGGAGTTCCAGGGGAAAGGCGTCGACGAGGGCAGGAGCGCCGCCGCAGCTGGGCAGTCGAGGCAATCGGGTCAACCGAGTCAACCGATCGAGCTCCTGGCCGAAGGGAACCACCGCGCTCTGTGCCATCTCGCTCCTGGCGCTCGTGGCATGTGCCCAAGGCTCCAGCCTGGACGGCGAGAACACAGGAGGTGGGGGCGGCGCTTCCGCCAGCTCGGGTGGGGCACCTTCGTCCAGCTCAGCCGGCGCTGGCTCCACCGTGTCTGCGACGAGCAGCTCGACGAGCTCTGCAACGAGCGGCTCGTCCAGCGCTGCGGGCGAGGTCACGAGCGCGACGGTGAGCAGCTCGTCTGGCTCAGGTGGCGCCGATGGTGCCGGCGGCGCTGGGGGTCTGGGCGGCGCTGGCGGGGACGACGCTGCGAGCGCCTCGGCCAGCTCCTCGGCGAGCAGCTCCGCCAGCTCCTCGGCGAGCAGCTCCGCCAGCTCTACGACGAGCAGCGCGACCAGCTCCTCGGCGAGCAGCTCGGCCAGCTCCACGACGAGCAGCACGACAGGCACCGGCGGCGGCAGCGCCACGAGCTCCACCACCGCGAGCTCCACCACCGGCGGCGTGACCACACCGGCGCTCGAGCTGCAATATGCTTCGAGGGACACCATGTCCGAGTCCCAGCATCTGTCGTTCATGGTACAGGTCAAGAACACGGACGATGCGAGCATCGCGCTCAGCGAGCTGACGATTCGCTACTGGTTCACGGCCGACGTCGAGAAGGTGGATCTCAAGAGCATGTGCGACTTTTCGTCGATCATCGGCGGATGCGCCAACGTCACAAGGACGTTCGGCGAGGCATCGGGCACGAAGGCCGATCACTATCTCGAGCTCGGTTTCCTCGCCGCCGCAGGTAGCATCGCCCCGAACGTCACGTCCGGAAACGTGCAGATCCGCATCTACAACGGCGTCAATTACGACCGCATGACGCAGACCGACGACTACTCCTTCGGCACCAACACCGCCTTCATGCCTTTTGAGCGGGTCACCGTGTACCACGACGGCGTGCTCGCCTGGGGAACAGAGCCTTGACTGGCCACGAGAACGAGCGCTACGGCCTGCGGGAGCAAGCTCCACATCGATAGCCGCCCCGGGCGAACGTTCGCCGGACCTCGGCGTACGGTCAGCTCCGGAGATCGAACTCAGGACGGATCTCCCGCCGGCCAGGCCAGCCCGACCTGGCTCCAGGGCCTGCCGCCCTGTGCGGACGCGCGCCCCTCCACGCCCTTCGGTGCCCTGTGGCGGCCTGACTCGCCGCGCGCGCACGCCACACCCCGCAACATGCCGTTACACGCCCTGGCCCGTCCCAGGTTGCCGCGATGTAACCAATTTTCCATGGAATTCCGTCCCGTCATGAGACCCGAGCGCTTCCGCTCCATCTGGAGACGGGCAGCCCGGGCGGCACCATCCTTGAATGGCCTCGCTCGGACCCTGAACTCTATGGATGCCACCGCGCGCGCAACGCCTCCTCCCCCGTCGTCTCACACACGGCCTGTGCAGGCCCCGATCTCGCGTGATGCGCCGCGGAGCGGACCGCGGCTCGGACACGGCCTCGAGCGGTTCGACCCCCTGAAGCGGCGCGCCGCGGACACACCTGGCCTCATCAGCTTCGCGGGCGGGCTGCCCGCCCCGGGCGAGTTCCCGCGCTCGAAGCTCGCGGCCTCGTTCGTTCGCGCTCTTCAGAACCCCGGCTGCCCGGCGCTCCCGTGGTGCTGGCCCGAGGGCGACGAGGATCTCCGCGCCTGGATCGCCGGGCAGCTGCGCCGGCGCGGCGCGCAGGTGGCTCGCGACGACGTCATCGTGACCAGCGGCGCACAGCAGGCCGTGTCCCTCGCCGCGCAGCTGGTCCGCGGCGCGCGCGCCAGGATCGGCGTCGATCGCGAGAGCTCCCCCGGCGCGCTCGATCGGTTCCAGGAGCTCGGCGCGACGGTCGTCGACGGCGGCAGCAACGTCGATGCCTATTATCTCATGCCCGCCGTCTCCAATCCGCGTGGACGCACGCTGTCACGCAGCGAGCGAGCCAGGGTCCTCTCGACCCTCCGGCCCATCATCGAGGACGATGCTTACGCGGATCTGTCCTTTGACGGCGCCGCCCCGCGGCCGCTCCTGGCCGAGGCGCCCGATCGCGTCTTCCACGTCGGGACGTTCTCGAAGACGCTCTGCCCCGGCCTCCGCGTCGGCTGGCTCGTGCCCCCGCGCTCGCTCCGGGCCGAGGTCCTCCAGCTGAAGCAATCCGCCGATCAGCAGGCGGCCAGCCTGCCGCAGGCCATCCTGGAAGACTACCTCCGCACGGAGGACTTCGATCAGCGGCTCGTGCGCCTGCGGGAGTTCTACGGTCGCCGCGCCGCCCGCATGGAGCGGGCGCTCCGAAAGCACCTGCCCGGCTGGCGGTTCGATCCCCCCGTCGGCGGCTTCGCGATCTGGGTAGAGCCCGACGCCGAGCCGAACGAGGCCTTCTTCCTGGCCGCCGCCATCGAGCACGGCGTCGCCTTCGACCCGGGCTCGCTGTTCCGGGCTCACGGCGCCGTGAGCCCGTTCGCCCTCCGGCTCTGCTTCTCCTCGGTGGCGTGCGACGAGGACCTGGACGAGGGCGTGCGTCGCCTCGCGCGGTGCTGGGCCGAGGTCGCGTAGCCTCTCCGGCGGGCGCCGATTCACGAAAGCGCTCTGCACGACCTCTCTCCTTCAACTCCCTCTCTCCTTCAACTCCCTCTCTCCTTCACTCCCTTTCTGCCCTCTTCTCCTCTCGCAACACCGCGGCGGCCGCCTGCGCGCACGGCGCCGGCCCCGCGCAGGGCGCGGCCTTACTGCGCCAGCGGGCCGCCTGGCTTGTGCGGGACGGGCGGACGGCGATCGAGCAGCTCCCGCGCCGCGGCCCGGACGACCGCGGGCACGTCCGCCGCCGCCGCGAGCCGCAGGAGCTCGGGCCGCAGGAGGAGGCGCACCATGGGCACCGCGATCTCCTGCGGCGCGCCCGGGTTCTGCACGATCGCCATGCGCACCCGCGCGCGCTGCGGCCACTCGGGGTGCTTCGCGATCTCCGTCAGGACCTCCGCGTTCGCCGGGCGGCGCGCCGCGAGGCGGACGACGTCATCCTCGGTCAGGCGCGGGTTGGCGAGCAGGTTGCGGATGACCAGCGGGTGCGGGTCCCGGAGCAGGGCGTCGAAGGCCGCGCGGGTCGGCCGCCGGGCCAGCGCGCGCCGCTCGCCGAGCGTGAGCGCGCGACCGGCGCTCGACGTGGCGAGGAGCCGCTCGTCGGGCGCCGGCGAGGCCGGCTGCGCCTCGGGCCGCCGCGCTTTGCGGCGCAGGAGGCGCGAGAGCGGCAGCAGGGCATGGGAGGACGCGAGCTCGCGGAGCTGCTCGACGCGCTCCGAGAGCGCAGGATCCACGAGGACCGGCACGACGGCGCCCAGCACGTCGCGCGCGAGGGGGTTGGCCTGCTCGGCGTCGCGGCAGAGGTCGTCGAGCGCGCGGGCGACGGAGGGGAGATCGGCGCGCAGCACCTCGCTCCGCAGGAACGCGACCCGCAGCCGGAGCTCCTTCAAGGACGAGACGGCTCGCCTCCATCGTCCCGCCAGCGCATCCACGCCGTCAATCTACATCGCCGGCGTCCCGGCGTGGAGCGCATGCCAGGCAGTTTGCGCTACGCAACGTGCGCGGGGCGGTTATCCTGCGCCGCGCCATGAGGGGACGGCGCAGCCGATCCCCGATTGCTGACGGGGACGGCGCAGCCGATCCCCGATTGCTGACGGGGACGGCGCAGCCGATCCCCGATTGCTGACGAGGACGGCGCAGCCCATCCCCGTCTCGAAAGGGAGGAGTCGCATGTCCGAAAAGGTTTCGTTCCCCGCGAAGGACGGGTCGTCGGCGACCGGCGAGATCGTCTGGCCGAAGCAGGGGGACAAGTCGCCTGCCGTCGTCCTGATCCAGGAGTGGTGGGGTGTGAACGACCACATCCGCTCCCTGCTCGACCGGCTCGCCGCCGCCGGGTTCATCGCCCTCGCGCCCGACCTCTACCACGGCAAGACCACCAAGGACCCCACCGAGGCCAACCGGCTGATGACCGAGCTCGACAAGCCGCGCGCCCTCGAGGAGATCGCCGGCGCCGCCCGCTTCCTGTCGGCGCACGAGCGGTCGACCGGCAAGGTCGGCGTCATCGGGTTCTGCATGGGCGGCGCGCTGAGCTTCGCCGCCGCCGCGACGATCCCCGAGCTCGCGGCCGTGGTGCCTTTCTACGGCGTCCCGAGCCCCGCGCCCGACTACACGCGCGTCAAGGCGCCGATCCTCGCCCACTTCGCCGCGCGCGACGGCTGGGCGACGCCGGCCGCCGCCGAGGCGATCCAGAAGGAGCTCGCCGCCCGCGGCCAATCCATGGAGCTCCACGTCTATGACGCCGACCACGCGTTCGCGAACGACACGCGCCCCGAGGTCTACGTCCCCGAGGCCGCGAAGCTCGCGTGGGAGCGGAGCATCGCGTTCCTGAAGCAGCACCTCGCCTGAGCACGACGCCTCGGTCCTTCCCGGGGTAATCCGCGCAGGGCGCGGAGGGCGCGCGGGGGCGTGCGTGCCGTCAACCGGGCGCGTTCTTTGCCGCCGCGCAATGAACCCTGATATACACGCTTACATGGCCCTCCCCCCGGTACTCCCGGGCTCGATCCAGCAGGCGGAGTCGCCGATCGACCGCGCGCTCTCGCTGGCGCTCGCGGGAGAGCGGGACGCCGCGCTGCGCTGGGCCGCTGCGCTGGTCCGGCACGACCCGACGATGCCGTCGGCGCTCTGCCTCTGCGGGCGCCTCCTCGGCGAGCTGAACCGGCACGAGGCCGCGCGCGAGGCGTGCTCCACCGCGATCGCCCGCGCGATCGACCTCGAGAACCTGCCGCTCGCCGTGGCGGCCGCGCGCGAGAGCGAGCGCTTCGGCGGCGATGCCGGGCCCGGGCTCGACCTGATCGCCGAGGCGTTCTGCCGGGACTCGCCGCGGCTCGGCGAGGGCGCGCCGCCGCCGCCGCCCCTGCCGGCCGCCGAGGCGTTCCAGCCGCTCGCCTCCGTGCTGACCGGCGCGCTCCTGCTCAACAAGGCGACGGAGATCCTCCACGACGCCACGCGCAGGCTGGCCGCCCAGGCCGATCACCCCGGGATCGCGCCCCAGCCGGTCTTCTCGTCCGTCGGGCGCGACGCGCTCCGCGCCCTGTGCGCCGCCTTCACGCCCATCTGGGTGGCGGCGGGGACGACCGTGATCGAGCAGGGCGCCGCGCGCAGCGAGGCCTACTTCGTCGCGCGCGGGGAGCTCGAGGCGCGGCGCCGGCGCGGGGACGAGGAGATCCTCCTCGCCCGGCTCGCGAACGGCGCCATGTTCGGCGAGATGGCGCTGCTCTCCCGGGCCCCGCGCACCGGGAGCGTCATCGCCACGCGGCCCTCCATCGTGCTCGAGGTGAAGCGCGACGCGATCGACGACATCGCGCAGCGCGAGCCCGAGGTGGGCCTGGAGCTCGCGGCCTACTGCCGGGACCGCATGGTGGAGAACCTCGTCCGGATGAGCGACGTGCTCCGCGTCGTGCCCGAGGCCAACAGGCCCGCGCTCGTGAAGCGGTTCCGCACGCGCACGTTCGAGAAGAACGAGCGGCTGCTCGTCCAGGATGAGCGGCCCCCCGGCCTGTTCCTCATCGCCTCCGGAGAGGTCGCCGTCGTCCGGCGCGACGCGGCGGACGACGCCCGCGGCGAGCCGCTCGTGCTCTCGACGCTCGG
Source organism: Sorangium sp. So ce117 (assembly GCF_051524395.1). Classification (NCBI taxonomy): domain Bacteria; kingdom Pseudomonadati; phylum Myxococcota; order Polyangiales; family Polyangiaceae; genus Sorangium; species Sorangium sp. So ce117. The sequence goes on along the minus strand of NZ_CP150309.1, from coordinate 102,941 downwards.
CCCCGGCGACGTCGCCGGCGAGATCGCGATGGTCCTCCGCCGCCCGGCGAACGCGGATGTGATCGCCGTTCACCCCACCGTGACGCTGTACCTGCCGGCCACCGAGTTCATGGGTCTGGTCGAGGATCACCCGGCCGTGCTGGCGCAACTCTACAAGCTCGCCGTCCAGCGCGACGATGAGACCACGAGCATCATGGCCGAGGAGGTCTCCGTGGCCGAGGACTTCGTGTTGATCTAGGGTACCGAGCCGATCGAAAAATTGACGAAACGAACCACGGATGCGCCGAGGTTTTGTTGTTGTCGCTTCTGTGTCTCTGTGGTTCAAACTCTCTCTCGCGCGGCGTTTCAACCTGTTCGGTGCTCTGGCGACGCCCTGCGAGCACGCGGCGGGTGCACCGATTGACGCTCCGCGCCACGCCCCGTAGACTTTCAGTCTACCCGTTGTTGTTGTTGACCAGCACTGAACAACCACCAGCGTAGGGAAGGCCACGCGCGCTCCACAGGTCCTGCGACAATGACGACGAACGCGTTCGGGCTGGAGGGACAGGTGCTGGTCGGCCGTTATCGGCTGCTCCGCCCTCTCAGCTCGGGCAGCATGGGCACCGTCTGGCGCGCGGACGATCTCACGCTGGGCTCGCCGGTCGCGATCAAGATGCTCGGGCCTCTCTATGCGAAGGACGAGACGGTCCGCGCGCGCTTCTACCAGGAGGCGCAGGCGGCGGCGGCGCTCCGCAGCCCGAACGTCGTGCAGATCCTCGATCACGGCGTCGAGAACGACGTCCCCTTCATCGCGATGGAGCTCCTCGAGGGCGAGGACCTCGCGCACCGGCTCGAGCGTGTCGGCGCGCTCGATCCGGCCGATACGGCGCGCATCTTCGCCGACGTCGCGCGCGCCGTGCGCAAGGCCCACGACGCCGGCATCGTCCACCGCGACCTCAAGCCCGACAACATCTTCCTCGCCCGCGACGACGACCGGGAGGTGGCCAAGGTCCTCGATTTTGGCGTCGCCAAGACGCGCATGTCCGGCAAAGAGGGCATCGGGACGCAGGCTGGCGTGCTGATCGGGACGCTGCCGTACATGAGCCCTGAGCAGGCGCAGGGCGCGACCGTCGATTACCGGTCGGACCTCTGGGCGCTCGGGGTGATCGCGTTCGAATGCGTGTGCGGCCGGGCTGCGATCACGGCCGAGGCGCCTGGCGCGATGATCCTCGAGATATGCAGTGATCCGCTGCCTGTCCCCTCGAAGGTGGCGTCTGTGCCCGTGCCGCCGGCGTTCGATGAGTGGTTCATGCAGGCGTGCAGCCGTGACCCGAACGGGCGGTTCGCCTCGGCGACGGCGATGGTCGACGCGCTGCGCGACGCGCTCTTGCCGCCCAGCGACGCGCAGGACGGCGGGCGGGCCTCGGCGAGCTCGATCCCCGGGGGCGCGGGCACCACGTCGCCCTCCGTCCCGCCGCTCTCCGCCGCGCCGCTCTCCGCTGCGCCGCTCTCCGCCGCGCCGCTCTCCGGTCCGCCGATCTCCACCTCCCCGCTCTCCGTCTCGCCGGAAGGGAGCGTCGCCTCGCCGCCGGGCCTCTACGATGAGGCCGGGGCCGACTCGAGACCTCGCCGCAGGATGCCGATCCCGGCCGTCGCGCTCGGCCTCGCGGCTTCGGTCCTCGGCGGGGTGCTCTTCATCGGCTGGCGCGCGCTCGGGGACGACCCGATCCCGCACGCACCGCCGCCGTCCGGCGCGGCCTCGCCGCCGGTGACGCTCGAGACACCGCCTGTCGCCGCCCCCGCGAACAATCCGCCGGCGGAAGCGAATTCGCCCAGGGGGGCGCCCGAGCTCGCGCCTCCCCAGGACACGACGGCCGCGGCGACCTCGACGCCTGCGCCCCGCGCCGGCTCCGCGCTGGCGACCAGCGCTCCGGCCGCGGCCGCCTCCTCCGTCCAGACGGCGCCCGCTCGCCCGGGCAGGGCCGCGTCCTCCCCCCCGCGGCCCAGGCCCTCGTCGGCGGCCCCCGCGGCCTCCAGCGCGACGCGCCCCAGGTCCGACCGCCTCGGCTTCTGAGGAGACGAATGCGCGCGCGATCGAGGGTCTCGGGCACCGCCACCATCGCGCTCGCGCTCGCGCTCGCGCTCGCGCTCGCGACCACCGCGCGGGCGGCCGACGTCGACCCTGCCACCATGAACGCCGCCCGGGCCCTCGCCGAAGAGGGCCTCGACCTCTTCGACAAGGGCCAGTACGCGGCGGCGCTCGACAAGTTCGGGCGCGCGGACCAGCTGATCCAGGCGCCGACGATCGACCTTTATGCCGCGCGGTGCCTCGAGCAGCTCGGGCGCCTCATCGAGGCCTCCGAGCGCTACTTGCAAGTGAGCCGCACCTCGCTCGACGCCTCGGCCAGCGACGTCTTCGAGGCCGCGGTCGCCGACGCCGGGAAAGCGTACGACGATCTCAAGCCCCGGATCCCGAGGCTCTCTGTGGGGGTGCGCGGCGCCCCGGAGCGCGAGGTGCAGATCACCATCGACGGCAAGCCGATGCCGCCCGCGCTGGTGGGGGTCAGCCAGCCTGTCGATCCTGGCAAGCACGTCGTCGAGGCCGCGTGGGCGGGGCGCGTCGTCCGGCGGGAGGTCGCGCTGCAGGAGCGGCAGGAGGCGGCGCTCGCGCTCGAGTTCTCCGTCGGTGTCCCCCCGCCCATCGTCCTCCCCGCGCCCGCCGGCCCGGCGCCGGGTACCACGCAGCGCGTGCTCGGCTGGACCGCCGTCGGCACGGGCGCCGCGGCGCTCGTGGTCGGTGGGATCACGTTCGGCATCACGAGCGCGCGGCGCAGCGAGCTGATCGACCTCGGGTGCACCGAAGATGTCGTGTGCCCGGACACGCCGAAGACGCGGGCCAAGCTGGGCTCGTACAACGACATGCGCCTCGTCCCTGCGCCGGCGTTCATCGTGGGCGGGGCGCTCGCCGCGGGCGGCGTCGCGCTGCTCCTCACCGCACCGTCCGCGGCGGCGAGGCCCAAGGGCGCAGCGGTCCGTCCATGGATATCGCCGTGGGGCGCCGGGATCGCGGGGGTGTTTTGATGAAACGCAACGGCTTCATGATCCTTTGCGGCGCGCTCGGCGTGTCCGGCGCGCTGGGCGGGTGCTTCGATCAAGGCGTGCTCGTGCCGGGCGCCATCAGCGGCGGCGGCGCCGCGCAAGGCGGGATGGCCGGCGTGGGCGCCGCGGGAGGCGCGGGCGGCACGGGCGGCACGGGCGGCGTCGGAGGCGCGGGCGCCGCGGGAGGTGCGGGCGGCACGGGCGGCGCGGGCGGCAGCGAGCCGTGCGATCCTTGTTATACAGGCCCCGAGTCGACAAGGGGAGTCGGCGAGTGCAAGGACGGCTGCCTGCGCGGCAGCTCGTGCGTCGACGAGGTGCTCCCCAAGACCGAGGTCTGTACGACGAAGGCGAATGACGAGAACTGCGATCGTGTGGCGGAGTGCACCGGAACGCACGAGTGGAGCACCCAGCTCGGAGTGAACGGCGAGCAGATCGGTCATGACGTCACCTTCGACAGGGAAGGAAACCTCCTGATCGCGGGTGCCTTCAGCAACAGCCTGGATTCCGTCGGCAGCCAGGGAGCGAACGACGGCTTCGTCGTCAAGCTCGCTCCTGGCGGCGCGACGGAATGGCCGAAAGCGTTCGGGGGGAACGGCTCGGACTTTTGCAATCGCGTGGCGCTCGACAAGAAAGGCGGCGTGATCCTGGCCGGGACCTTCGAAAACACGCTTAACTTCGACGGGACGCCGCTCACGAGCCAAGGCAGCTCGGACGTGTTCGTGGCGAAGCTCGACGCAGAGGGCCGCCTGGACTGGATCAAGACCATCGCCGGTCCGAGCGTCGATAGAGTTTACGGGCTCGCGGTGGATTCGGACGACAACATCGTCGTCGCTGGCAGCTTCACCGACCGGGCCGACGTGCTGGGCAGGGACCACCTGACGAGCGAAGGTGGAGAGGACATCTTCGTCGCGAAGATGGACGCCCTCGGCAACCTCGCCTGGAGCAGGAACTTTGGCGATACGACCGCCGAGGTCGCGAACGACGCTGCCGTCACGCCCGACGGAGGCGTGGTCCTGGTCGGCCGCATCGCGGGCAGGGTGTACTTCGGGACGACGCTCCTCAATGCTCAGGGCGACGACGCCTTCATTGCGAAGCTCGCCGGGGACGGGACGCCGCTCTGGGCCAAGATCTTCGGCGACACCATGAGCCAGGAATTTACGGCGGTCGCGGTGCACGCGGAGGGGGACATCGTCGTCGCGGGAAGCACCGGGGGAACGATCAATTTCGACGGAGCGCCGCGGAGATACGTCGGAGGAAAGGACGCGGTCGTCGCCGCCTTCAACGCGGACGGCAAGCACCTCTGGAACCGTCTGTACGGGGATGAGGAAGATCAGAGGGCGCTGGGGGTGGCGGTCGACCAGGCGGGCAACGTCATCGTGGTCGGAGAGTTCGAGAGCTCCATCGACTTCGGCGCCCCGAGCCCGAGGCTCCAGTCCCTCGGCGGCAACGACGCCTTCTTCGCGAAGCTCGCACCGAACGGCGATACGGCCTGGGCCAAATCGTTCGGCGACGCGGCGGAGCAGCGCGCCCGGGCCGTCGCCGTGGATGAGCTGGGGGCCATCGCGCTGACGGGCAGCTTCAGCGGCAGGATCGATCTCGGGGGGGACCCCATGATGAGCTCCGGGGGCGCCGACGCCTTCGTCGCCAAACTGCAGCCCTGACGGCCACCTCGTCACGAAGCGCTCTCGTCCTCGGATCCCGCGGAGCCGCGGCCGTGGCCGTGGCCGGTCTACGGCCGCAAGTAGTCGGAATCGTTGACTCAATTGGAGCGATTTCGGTCGCTCCCCTGAGGCGGCCCTCCCTCCCCGCCGGCAGCACCGGTGTTGCCGGCGCGTGGTGCAGGACCTCCGTTGGACCAGGGGACGCATCGAGGTCCGGTGAGCGATCCATGCACCAGAACAAGTGATCCACCCGGATCTCCCGCGGCTCGCCTCTGGAGCACCTCGAGAGTCGTCGTTTTGCGGTGTGAGTCCTCGTTTTGCGGTGCGAGCCACCGCTTTGCGGTGGGAGTCCTCGCTTTGCACCGCCGTTTGCTTCACGGACGATGCCCACGGTGCCAATTCGGGGCGCGCTCACCTGGCACCACACTTGCTTAGAGGCCCCCCACTTGCTTAGAGGAGGAATCGCTCACGCAGGAGGAGGTCTCGCGCGATGATGAACACGCAGCAAAGCCCGGGAGTGCTCTACCAGGGGACGAGAGGGCCCGCCAGCATCGCGCCGGTCGCTGCCAGCGTGCCGCCCATGTCGGGCTCGGGGGACCTTGAACGCGAGCTCGAGGCGATCGCCCAGGGCGTGCGACAGAAGCGGCGGGGTCGGTTCGTGTTCGGGGTGGGTCTGGTCGTGGCGGCCGTGGCCGCGGTCGCGGTGACCACCTTCGCCGGCAAGGTCAAGGAAGCCGAGGCGGCTCAGGCCGAGGCGGTGGCCGCCCGCGTCGCCGAGCAGGACAGGATCGCGCAGCTCAACCTCCAGCTCGACGAGCGCAACCGGAAGATCACCGAGCTTACCCTCGCGCTCGACGCCGCCAAGAGCGACGCCGAGAAGGCGCAGAAGGCGTTCTCCGATTACAAGGCGACGGAGACGACCAAGGCGCTGGCGCAGGGCGACGACGTGGCCGACGCAAAGACGTCGAACACCAAGGGGGCCGCAACCCTCCGCGGCCGAGCGGCGACGTCCGGCAAGGCGGTGCGGGGCGCCAGCGCGGCGCGGAGCGCGAGCGCGGCCGCGCCGGCCAAGAAGGGCGGAAAGTGCGTGTGCAAGGCGGGCGACCCGCTCTGCGGCTGCCTGTGAGCGCCCGCTCACGGCTCATTCCTCCTTGATTCTCTTCACTCTCTCCGGACACAGCTGACAGGACGAAGACACCGGCGCGCGCGGCGTGGACCGCGTGGCGCTGGGTGCGCTGCGCCGAGGAGCGCAGCGTCTCGGCCGGGCTCACGGCACGTTCGCCGCACCAGGGGTGATCGTCGCGGAGAGCGCCCAGTCGGCGGCGGCCTGGTTCGTGTCCGTCCCGTCGGGCAGGCGGCAGAGCGAGCCAGCCGCCATGCCGCCGTCCGCCACCGTGGCCGGCAACGCGTCGCCTTCGGCGAGGCTCACGCTGGCGCCCCCGATCGTGACGGCGGTGATGCTCCCCTCGTAGGAGAGCGCGTCGATCACGGCCCCTGAGCTGGTGTTTATCAGCGCGATCCCGTCGGAAGCCCCGTTCTGCATCCGGTCGGTCTGCGCGCCCGAGAAGGCGATCGTCACCGCACCTTCCGCCACGACGCCTGGCATGGTGTCGGTGCCGACCACCGCCGTGCTGCCGACGACGAGGTACTGGCCAGCCGCGAGCGTACCGGCGGAGCTCAGATCGAGCGTTCTGTAGGCGGAGGGCGCGCTGCTGGATCCATCGACCAGCACGAGCGCATGGCCCCTGAGATTCACGGGCACGCCGGCGCCATTGTAGATCTCGATGAACTCGGCTCCATCTCCGCCCGGCTGATCGTAATCCACCTCGTTGATCACGAGCCCTGCCGTCGTGGCCACCGCGACGAGGTCCTCAACGCCGCGCGGCTCGACCTTCGCGTCGTCGCTCCGGTGGGTGAGGATGCCGCGGATGCTCGCGAAATGATCGCCTTCCGCCGGGAAGGGGTTGGCCTGGTACAGGAGGTCGTCCACGCGCAGATCGCCTGTGACGACGAATTCATAAACCATCGTATCGAGCCCGATCACCGTGACGCCCTCCACCTCGACGAGGACCCCCTCGAGCTCGGCGGCGCGCGCGCCGCCCGTCGCGATGTCGGCCGGCGCGACGGGCTCCGGCGCGGGCCCCGCCTCGCCGAGCGACGCGATCACCTCGACCACGGCGGACCCGAGCTGGATCTGCCCGAAGTAATTCGCGATCACCGCGCTCGTGATCCGCACGCGATCGCCGGCCAGCACCGTGTTCTGCGGGCTGTACACGTAGACGCCGGAGTGCGCCGGCCCCGCGTACCCCGGGTCGCCCGGCTTCGCCTGGACGAAGAAGCCGCTCGCGTGCTTCCCGGTCACGAGCACGTCCTCCAGGGCCACCGTGTCCCCCTCCGCGCGCGTGCCGTCCTTGATATCGTAGATCGCCACCGTGCAGCCCAGGGCCCCTGGGTTCGCCTGGTCCGGGCACAGGTCGCACGGGTCGCCCTTGCCGTCGCCGTCCGCGTCGGCCTGGCCGGGGTTCTGGAGGTTCGGGCAGTTGTCCGCGCCGTTCGGCGTGCCGTCGTTGTCGGCGTCGTTCGGGTCCGGCGGCGAGCAGAGCGTGCTGCCCGCGTCGAGCGGGCACGCGTCGCAGGCGTCGCCGTCACCGTCGCCGTCGAAGTCGGCCTGGACCCCGTCGTCGAGCGGCCGGATCGGGTTGAAGACGCTCGGGCAGTCGTCCGCGCCGTTCTCGATGCCGTCGCCGTCGAGATCCGCGTCCGTCGGCTGCCCGGTGTAGACAGTCGAGCCGTTCACCGAGGCGTTCAGGGGCGCGCTCTCCGCGCGCGACGGGGTGCAGAGCGGCTCGCCCTCGGGCTCGCCGCAGAAGAAGGCCGGGTAAATCTCGCCCGCCTGCTGCTCGAGGTTTTCCAGCGTCATCCCGATCTCGTCCTGCAGACAGACCTGCTTCGACACGCCGCACACATCGACCGCGTCGCATGCGCCCGCGCCCCGGACCGCGGACACCACGGCCGCGTCGCCATACAGGACCTTTCCGCCGCGCATCACGAGGACCACGTCCTCGGGATCGGCGGCGACGACCGCGCGGTGGCCCTCGCGCTCTCCGCCGTCGAAGATCGCGATGTCGGCGACCTTCCCCGTGGACAGCGCGCCGATCACGTCGTCCGTCGCGGTGACCGCGGCGGCGCTCCCGGTGACCATCCTCCACAGCTCCTCATCGGTGAAGAAACCGTCGTAATACGTCTCGTTGAGCGCCGACGCGCACCGGAGCTCGCGCAGGAGGTTCATCGATCCGGTCGCGATCCAGTCGGTGCCGAGCGCGATCTGCACCCCGAGGCGGGCGGCGGCGGTGACCACGGCGGTGTCGCCGTAAAGCGTGATGTTGGAGCGGGGAGACCAGATGAGCGCCGTGCCCTCCGCCGCCATCGCGGCGTAGTCGGGCGCGGTCAGGCCGATCCCGTGGATGAACGCGCTCTGCGGCTCGAGCACGTCGTTCGGCTCCGCCTTCAGGCAGGCGAACTCGTTGCGCGCCGACGCATCGATCCCCTCGGCGACGTGCGGGCAATAGGCGTCCTCTCCCTCGACGTCCTTCCCTGTCACCATGTCGGCCGAGTAGCCGCAACCGCTCACGAGCTCGCGGCCGCCCGTGTCGTCGAGCGGGAACGTGTCGAAACCGACCGCGCTCTGGCCCAGGCCCTCCTGGTCGGCCCGGTCCAGGTTCCGGAGGAGGCCTGGCGCGCTCCCCGAGCCCACGATCGAGGTCGCGCCGCCCATCAGGAAGCGGAGCTCGCCCCAGCGGATCTGCGCCTCGTTGGCCATGCCGGGCGTGTCGATCCTCGTGTGCTTGTTGTTGCCGATGCGCCAGTCGTGCCGGTGCTCATAGCGCTCCTCGGTCGGGGTATACGGGCGGTTCTGCGTGTACGTGATGTGATCATGCGTGTTGATCAGCGCCGGGGAGACGACGCCGGTCGGGCACAGGATCTCCGTCGCGCCCGCCGCCTCGCAATCGCAGCCGACGCACGCGATCGCGCCCCGCTCGTCCACGAGCACCCGCCCGCCCCTGTACACCCTGTCCGGGGCCAGCACGACGCCCCGGATCAGCGTCGCGCCCACGCCGGCGACCACCTCGCACGTCCCCTGCGCGAGCGGCAAAAGCTCCTCGCAGACGGTCTCCTCGGCCGGCGTCTTCGCGCAATCGACCTCGCAGCCGTCGCCCGTCGCGACGTTCCCGTCGTCGCACTGCTCCCCCGGATCGATGGCGCCGTCGCCGCAGCGCGGGGGCACCTCGACCTCGCACGCCGGCGAGCAGCCGTCCCTGGCCGCCGTGTTGCCATCGTCGCACGCCTCGCCCGCGTCGAGCGCGCCGTCGCCGCAGCGGGGCGCCGCTGGCGCCTCGCGCTGGCACGTCGGCGAGCAGCCGTCGCCCTCCGCGGTATTGACGTCGTCGCACGCCTCGCCCTCGTCGACCACGCCGTCGCCGCAGACACCGAAGCGATCGCCCGCGCCGTCGCGCCCGCAACCATTGAAGAGCAAAAGTCCGACGTGCACGGCAATCCGCCGCGCGAAGCGCGCCGAGCTGTGAGGCATGCCTCCCCTGTCGGCGACGAGAGCGCTCGAGTTGCCTTCAAATGACGCGGCGGCAGCGCACCATCGCGATCGCGCCAATCGCGAACAATGCGAGCCACCCCACATCGGACCGCGTTCCGCCTCCGCTGGTTGCGCCCGCGGCATAACTGCAGGAGCTCGCGCGCCGTTTTCCGTCGATCGGCCGCCCCATCTGTCCGCTGGTGCCGGGCGGCGAACCGGCGACGACGCCGCCGCCGCTCGATCCGCTCCCCCCGCCGCCGCTCCCCGACCCCCCGCCTTGCACCGTCGGCTCGCAGTTGTCGGCCGACCCGCTGAACGCGGCGAGCGCCAGCTTTTCCACGCCGGCCTCATCGACGAGGCCGAAGGGCTGCTCATCGAGCGGCGCGTCCTGGAAGCTGGCCCAGACCATGCCGGCGACGTCGTCGCGCTCCGAGAGGACCTCGAACGACGTTGTCAGGTTCGCCGCCTGGAGCTCCTCGCCGGCGAGCGCGCTCGACCACGCCATCCCGGTCACGGCGAAGGGGCTCTCGTCCCCCTCCTCGTCGGCGAGGTCGCGCAGCGCGTCGAGATAATCGTTGAGCGTCACCGGATCGACCTCGGTGCCCTGATGGAAGAACAGCTGTTGACCGAGGCGAGACCACGGCGTCCGCTCGCCGAAGCGCGCCTCGAGTTCGTCCCACACCGGCTGCGCGTAGAGCTCGCGCAGGTAATCGACCCCCGAGAACGGCGCGGCCGCGTCGTCCGAGGCGAGCAGGCCGCCCGTGGTCAGCGACAGCTCGTCGACGTTGAAGAGCGCCTCGTTGCGGATGCGGATCTGGGCGAGGATCTGCGCGAGCACCCGGGGCAGGATGAAGGTGCAGCCGGCGTGCTCCGGGTCGAGCGCGGGGTCGGGGAGCTCGGCGCAGTTCGGCTGACTCCAGATCTCCCACTGGACGACGTCCCCGGCGTACCTCGTCATGAGCGCCTCTGCCGTCTCGGCGAACGCCTCCACGTACGCGTTGTCGCCGTCCCGGTCCGGATCGTCATTCCAGACGTCCTGTCCTTCTCCGATCGTGCGGTGAGAGAGGAGCCCGACCGGCTCGAGGCCGGCGGCGCGCGCCGCGTCGATGATGGCGTCGTACTGCTCCAGCTTGTCGTCGTCCCACGCCTCGGCGTCATCGAGCAGGAACTCGACGCGCACGGCGCCGGCGCCCGCGCGCGCGAGCCGCTTCGCGTGATCGTCGTCGAGGATCACCTCCCCTGCGTCGACGGGCGCCCCTGGATCGATGCCATAGAAGCCGCACGGCACGCCTCGGGCACCGAGCGCCGGGGGCGCGACGAAAAGGGCGGAGGAGGCGGCAAGAGCGAACATGGCTGCACGCATGTCGCGAGGATAGCTGGGATGAGCGCCTCGACCAAGAAACGACCCCGACATGAACCATCCATGGTAGGGAGAGCCTTCACATGGCTTTCCTGGAACCGGAAGAAGCAGAGCACGGGCAACTCGGGGTCGCCCCTCCGAGCGGCGAGGCCGACGGCGACATGGAAGCGGCGGGCGACGGCGTCGAAGGCGCGCCCCCGGCCCGAAGCTGGCGCGACTGGCTGCGAGGCGCGCCGCTCTCCGAGCGCCTGCACCTCGCGTTCGGCCTCGTGTTGCCGGCGTTCCTGCTCGTCGTGAACATGGTGCGCGTGCGCTCGTTCACGATCGACGACGCGTACATCTCGTACCGGTACGCGCGCAACTTCGCCCGGGGCCTCGGGCTCGTCTACAACGCCGGCGAGCGCATCGAGGGGTACACGAACTTCCTCTGGACCGTGCTGCTCGCGGGCGGCATCAAGCTCGGCCTCGACCCCGACGTCGTCGCCAAGGTGCTCGGCGGGCTCGCCGCCTGCGGCTCGCTCGGCGCGCTCTACCTCCTCTCGGCCCGGCTCCGCCCGCACGGCGCGGTCCCTTGCATCGCCACGTGGCTGTTCGCGAGCTCGATCGTGCAGAGCGGATATGCCGTCTTCGGCCTGGAGACGCCGCTGTTCGTCCTGCTCGTCCTCGCGGGCACCGAGATGATGTTCCGCGAGCGCGACCGGGGGACCGGCTTCCCGTATTCGGGCCTCGTCTTCGGGCTCGCTGGCCTGACGCGCCCGGAAGCGCCGATGTTCATCGGCATACCGATGCTCTTCCTGGGCCTGCGCTTCTTCGGGCGGCAGAACCTCCTCCGCGGCGTCGTCTTCGCCGCGCCCATCGCGTGCCACATGCTCTGGCGGCACAGCTACTACGGCACGTGGCTGCCGAACACGCTGAGCGCCAAGACCGGCAGCCTCGCGGAGCAGCTGGCCGGGGGGCAGCGCTACCTCGCGGAGTACGCGGGGCACACGTGGCCGGCGCTGCTGCTCGGGCTCTTCGGCCTCTGCGTGGCGATCGTCGCGCGCCACCGCGACGCGCTCTGCGTCGCGGCCCTCGCGCTCGCGGTGGGCGGCTACGTGCTCCTCGTGGGCGGCGACTGGATGCCGTACTACCGCTTCATGAGCCCGTTCGAGCCGTTCTGCTTCCTCCTCGCGGGCCTCGGCGCGCGCGCGCTGCTCGAGCCGCTGCTCGCCCAGCTCTCGGCCCGCGCCGCGGACGCGCCCGAGGGCGGGCCGATCGCCCTCGCCGCGGGGGCCGGCGTGCTCGCGCTCGGCTGCCTCATCGCGCTGGGCGTCTTCCGGGCGCAGCGGATCGAGCGCGCCCAGCACCGGATCCTCGACGACGAGAAGCGGTTCTGGGACAGCGCCGCGGGCGGCGTGGCCAACTGGCTCAAGGAGCACGGCAAGCCCGGCGAGGTCGCCGTGGGCGACATCGGGTACATCGGGTATGTCACCGACTACCCGGTGCTCGATCTCCTCGGCCTCGTCGATCCCGTGATCTCCAAGCTCCCGGGCGGCTACACGCGCAAGACGGGCCCCGGCTACGTGCAGCACGTCTTCGACAAGATGCCGCGCTACTTCGTGTTCGTCGGCGGCGCCGACACGTGCGACAAGCTCCCGTTCCCGGCGCAGGAGAAGCTCCGCAAGGACCGGCGTTTCCGGGGCGTGTACGAGGTGGCCGGGATGGTGCGCCACAGCAAGAACGGCTACTGGTGCGTCTTCGAGCGGCCGGGCGACGCCGCTCCCGCCCCCGCGCCCTGAGCGTCGCCGCGACAGCCGCGCGTCGCTGCTTCGCCGAGGCTCGCCACGACAGCCTCGCCTCACCGCGGGCGCGCGCGACCCCACCGCAGCCCCGCGAGGTTTGCTAGCATCGCCGCCCCATGCCCTGGCTCTGGTACGTAGGTCCCCTTGCGTTGCTCGTCGTCTGGTTCCTGACCGGCTTGCGCGGTCGGCACGAGGCGCGGCGCGACCGCGAGCTCGCGCGCTGGCGCGCCCTGATGACCCCCGAGGCGGCCCCGGCCCGCCCCGGCGCGAAGCCCGGCGGCCGGAAGGCCGGCGCCGGCGGCGACGGCCCTCGTCCGGTGCGCTCGTTGCCGTCCAGCCTCGAGCACACGCTGCAGGAGACGGGCGGCGGCGCGGTCCTCGCCCGCTACGAGCTCGTCCCGAAGCTCGCCTACGTCGCGGTCGTGGGCCCGGACGCGAAGAACGGCAGCGAGTACCAGGTGGTCCTCACAAAGCTGGCCAAGGCCGGGCCCCGGCTCACCGTGTGCCCGCTGCCGATCGTCGATGGCAGGCGTGCCCCCAACACCGGCGTCCAGTTCAAGAAGGACCCGGAGTTCATGGAGCAGTTCCTTGTCGAGGGACCCGAAGCGAAGGCCATCGGCCGTTGGCTCTCGAAGAGCATCCGCGACGCCCTGCTCGACTTCCCCGACGCGTGGCTGTTCGTGCAGGATCGCGCCATGGCGCTCGCCGTGTACGGCCCCGTCGACGCCGACCGCATGGAGGAGCTCGTGATCGCCGCCGACGCGATCTTCGCGGAACACGGCAACGAAGACGCTCCCTCCCTGCTGTTCGACGGCAGCGGCGACGCTGACGACGACGAGGAGAACGACGACGAGGAGAACGACGACGAGGACGAGGACGACGACGAGGAGGCCGCGGGCGCCGAGGGCGCCGTTCGATAACCACGGCCGAGCCGAGCCATGGTAGTCCTCGCAGGTGGGCCTGATTGAACGCGAGATCACTGCTCTCCTCCGCTCTCCTGCTCTCGCTCTGGCTCACGGCACCACCTGCCGCTCCGGCAGAAAAGAACAGCTGGGCTAAATCCCAGGGATCGCGTGCGGAGCTCGAGCTCGACGTCCTGAGCAAGTCGGCCTCATGGGCCATGGACGATGTCACCTCCGAGGTGAGCACGTTCGGGCTGACCTTCGATCTCCGAGGTCAGCTCGAGTGGTTCGGCCGGCTCCACCTCGACGTGGATCTCCCGCTCGCTTATGGCGACGTCTCCGCCTCGTTCCGGTCCACCCGGCTCGGCGTCGACGAGAGCAGCAGCGCCGGCAGCCTTCTCTTCGGCAACCCCACGGTCGGCGCCCACTATGCGCGCGCCCTCTCGCGCAAGCTCACCGTCTTCGGCGGCGGCGCGCTCTCGATCCCCGTCCTCAGCGCCCCCGACGCCGACGCCCGCGCCACGCTGCAGGCGACCGCCCCCGCGCGCGCCTCCTTCGACCTGCACCGGCTCACCGTCGGGCACCTGCCCCTGAAGGTCCGCGGCGGCGTCGAGGCGGAGCTCGCCGCGCGGCTCGTCTACCGCGCGGACACGGCGGTGATGTTCGCCCTCCCGACCAGCAGGGCCGGCGTCGAGCTCGTGGTCGAGCAGGGCGACGAGCTCGAGCTGCGCGGCCGAGGCCCCTACGGCGGCGGGCTCCGCCTCCAGGCCGCGCTGACGCTCACCCGCGACGACAGGATGCAGCTCGCGATGGAGCCGTTCTTCACCTACACGCTGAAGCAGCCTGGCTACTACGCCCGGGCAGGGCTGCTCGTGGCGCTCGACCCGCCGCTCGGGTTCGGCCTTGCCGAGGACAAGGTCGCCACCCTGCGGCTCGCGGCCGGCCGCAGCTTTTGACCGGCGTCGCCCGCCTTCGCCCGCCGCCGCGCCGCCCGCGCCGAGCCAGACGCCCGCCCTCCCCGCCGGGGGATCCCCCGCGCCCCCTGCCGCTCGCCGTCGTAGGCTTCCCTGGAGCGAGAGCAAGCGAAAGGCGGGGCGATCACCATGGGCGAGCAGCACGTCTCCGAGCAGGCGAGCGAGCAGCAGCACAAGGCGTTCATGCGGGCGCTGCTCGACGACGTGGAGGCGCTCGAGCGCCTCCTCCTGGAGGATCGCATCGAGTCCGGCGTGCGCCGCATCGGCGCCGAGCAGGAGATGTTCCTCGTCGACCGCGCGCTCCGGCCCGCTCCGCTCGCGCTGGAGGTGCTCGAGCGGGCCGCCGACGATCGGCTCACGACCGAGCTCGCTCGCTTCAACCTGGAGGCGAACCTCACCCCGCTCCCGTTCGGCGGCGACTGCCTGCGGCGGCTCGAGGCCGAGCTGTCAGAGGTCATCGGGCGGGCGGCCGAGGCCGCGCGCGCCGTCGGCGCCGACGTCCTGCTCACGGGCATCCTCCCCACCCTGCGCGCCGGCGACCTCCGCCTCGAGAACCTCACGCCGGCGCCTCGCTACCACGAGCTCAACCGCGCGCTCTTGCGGCTGCGCCAGGGCGACTTCCGCGTCTCGATCCACGGGCTCGACGAGCTCGAGATGACCCACGACAACATCCTGCTCGAGTCGTGCAACACGAGCTTCCAGGTCCACCTCCAGGTCGGGGCGCGGGAGTTCGCGTCGCTCTACAACCTCGCCCAGGCGGTGACCGCGCCCGTCCTCGCCGCCGCGGTCAACTCGCCGCTGCTCCTCGGGCAGCGGCTCTGGCACGAGACCCGGATCGCCCTCTTCGAGACCTCGGTCGACACCCGCCCGAACACGCTCGAGGGCCGGCAGCACAGGCCCCGCGTCCACTTCGGCGACGGCTGGGTGCAGGGCGGCGTGCTCGATCTCTTCCGCGAGGACATCGCGCGGTTCCGCGTGATCATGACCGCCGAGACCGGCGAGCCCCCCGCGGCCGTGCTCGCGCGCGGGGAGGTGCCGGACCTCAAGGCCCTGCGGGTCCACAACGGCACCGTCTACCGCTGGAACCGCCCCTGCTACGGGGCCCTGGCCGGGGTCGCGCACCTGCGCATCGAGAGCCGCGCGCTGCCCTCGGGGCCCACGATCCTCGACGAGGTCGCGAACGCCGCCTTCTTCTTCGGCCTCATGACCGGCCTCGCCGACGAGCACCCGCGCATCGACCTCGAGATGCCGTTCGAGGACGCCAAGACGAACTTCTTCGCGGCGGCCCGCCACGGCCTCAAGGCGCAGCTCACGTGGCTCGGCGGCCGGAGCCTCCCTGCCCCGGAGCTCATCCTCTCGCACCTCCTCCCCGCCGCCCGGGCGGGCCTCCTGGCCGCGAGCATCGACGCCGCCGACGTCGACCGGTACCTCGGCGTCGTCGAGGAGCGGGTCCGCAGCGGCCAGACGGGCGCGCAGTGGGCGCTCGGCTCGCTCGCGGCCATGGCCGGGCGGGGCACCCCGGAGCTGCGAAGCCGCGCCCTCTGCGCCGCGATGCTGGCCCACCAGCGGGAGGAGGCCCGGGGCGGCGGGGCCAGGCGCCCGGTGCACGCGTGGGAGCCCGCCGCGCTCGAAGACGACCTGGACCTCATGCGCGACAGCTACCGGACCGTGGGCCAGTTCATGTCGACCGATCTGTTCACGGTGCGGCCCACCGACATCGTCGACTTCGCGGCGAGCGTCATGGACTGGCGGCACGTGCGCCACGTCCCGGTCGAGGACGAGCAGGGCCGGCTCGTCGGCGTCGTCTCTCACCGCGCGCTGCTCCGGCTCGTCGCCCGCGGCGCCGCGGCGGCGCCGAGCGGCTCCGCGCCGCCCACGGTGGCGTCGATCATGCGGCCCGACCCCGTGACCGTCGCGCCGGACACGCCGACGCTGGAGGCGATGCGGATCATGCGCGAGCAGCGCGTCGGCTGCCTGCCCGTCGTCGCGGGCGAGCGGCTCCTGGGCATCGTGACGGAGCGCGATCTCCTCGACGTCTCGGCGGCGCTGCTCGAGGCCTTCCTGCGCGAGGCGTGAGCGGGCGGGGCTGCCGGTGACGCGCGAGCCGGAGCTGCAGAGAGAGAATGAAACGCAAAGGCGCAAAGGCGCAAGAAGAAGCGAGAAAAAATTCTTCTCGACGTCTTTCTGCGCCTTTGCGCCTTTGCGCCTTCGCGCCTTCGCGTTTTTATTCTTCGACCGGCCGGCGATCTAGAGACCCTGCGCGGAGCTGCGACCCCGCGCGGAGCTCACAGATCGCTGATCTCGACGCACGTCATCGCGTCGCCCTTGGCCTGGCAGTCGAACACGGTGCCGTACGCGTTGAAGAAGCCCTGCTTCGTGCGCGTGACGTGGTACCGCGTCCCGTCGATCTGCCGGATGCTCGTGTAGCTCCCCTGACAGCCGATCGCGCCGAAGCTCGCGAGCAAGAGCCCGAAAATCAAAGAACGCTTCATTCGCCTGCCTCCGTCGTTACCTCGACCTCGGTGCACTCCGCCTTGCCCGGCGCGTCAGGGCACATCCACATCGCAGGCTGGTTGTTCTTGTGACCGGCCACATACACATAACCCGGCGCCGCCGGCGCCGAGTCGCTTGCAAACGTCGCACACCCGGCGAGCGCCGGAGCGCCGCAGAGCAACGCACTGCATAGAATGAGTTTCCGCATGGCCAACCACCCTATCGGCAAGCTCAGGCGTGGGCCAAATTAGCGCCCAGGCTGTCCCAACCGTCCTTCCTCCCACGTCGCTTTCTCGTGGAGCGCCTCGCCGCCTGCGACGCCCCTGGCCGCCCACGGTTGACACGACGCGTTAGCGCACCTAAGGGAATACCCCCAACCGGTGTGCGCTGGCACGCCGGGATCCGGGGGGCTGCGCGGGGCGCGCGGGGCGGGCTCGCGATGGGCTCTCCGGCAGCAGAGGAGTCGACATGGCTTCAGGCAAGAATGGGAAGGGCGGCAAGGACCGGGTGGCGGTCGTTGCCGGGCTGCGCACGCCGTTCACCAAGGCGGGGACGGCGCTCAAGGCGCTGCGCACGGTCGATCTCGCGGCCACGGTGGTCAAGGAGCTCCTCCAGAGGAGCGAGGTGACCCCGCGCGACGTCACGCTGGTCGTCTACGGCCAGGTGGTGCCGACGCTCGACTGGCTCAACATCGCGCGCGAGGTCGTGCTGCGGACCGGCCTGCCCAAGGACACCGACGCCTACAGCGTCTCGCGCGCGTGCGCCACGTCGCTCCAGGCCATGACGAGCGCCGCCGAGGCGATGCTCGCCGGCCAGCACCACGTCGCCCTCGTCGGCGGCGCCGACAGCATGAGCGACGTGCCGCTCGGCGTCTCCCGGAAGCTCGCCTCCGCGCTGACCGACTTCCAGAAGGCCAGGACGCTCGGCGCCCGGCTGGAGATCGTCTCCCGCCTCTCGCTGAAGGACCTCGTGCCCCCGATCCCGGGCTTCTCGCGCGAGCCGACCACGGGCGAGCAGATGGGCGAGGCCGCCGAGAAGATGGCGAAGCAGAACGGCATCTCGCGCGCCGAGCAGGACGCGATCGCCCACCGCTCGCACACGAACGCCGCGCGCGCCTGGCGCGACGGCACCTACGCCGCCGAGGTCATGCACGTGATCCCCCCGCCTTACGACAAGCCGGTCGAGCGCGACAACGTGGTCCGGGACGACTCGACCCTCGACGCCTACGCGAAGCTGTCGCCGGCCTTCGATCGGCGGCACGGCACGATCACCGCGGGCAACGCGTCGCCGCTCACCGACGGGGCGAGCGCCCTGCTCCTGATGCGCGAGGGCAAGGCCAAGGCGCTCGGCTACCAGCCGCTCGGGTACGTCAAGTCGTGGTCCTACGCGGCGGTCGACCCCGGCTGGCAGCTCCTGATGGCCCCGGTGCTCGCCGTGCCGCGGGCGCTCGAGCGCGCCGGCCTCTCGCTCGCCGACATGGATCTCGTCGACATGCACGAGGCCTTCGCCGCCCAGGTCGCGTCCAACCTGAAGGCGCTCGCGTCGCCGTCGTTCGCCGCGGAGAAGCTCGGCCGGTCCGCCCCCGTCGGCGAGATCGATCCGGAGAAGCTCAACGTCAACGGCGGCTCGATCGCGCTCGGCCACCCCTTCGCGGCCACGGGAGGACGCATGGTCCTCTCCACGCTCCGAGAGCTCAAGAAGCGCGGCGGGCATCACGCGCTCCTCACCGTCTGCGCGGCGGGCGGCCTCGGCGCCGCCGTCGTCCTGGAGGCCGCATGACCACGACATCCGCCGCCGCCACGCCGGCCCCCGCGGCCGCGAGCCCGCTGTCCCTCGAGGTGCGCCCCGACGGCGTGGCCGTCGTCACCTACGATGTCCCGGGCGAGGCGGTCAACACGCTGAAGCCCACGTTCACCGGCGATCTCGAGCGGATCGCGGGCCAGATCGCGAGCAACCCCCTCATCAAGGCGGCGATCCTCGTGTCCGGCAAGGCCGACACCTGGATCGCGGGCGCCGACATCGAGATGCTGAAGGGCGTCTCCACGGCGGCCCAGGCCGAGGCGATGTGCCGTGCCGGGCACGAGGCGATCCTGCGGATCGTGCGCTCGCCGAAGCCGATCGTCGCGGCGATCCACGGCGCCGCGCTCGGGGGCGGCCTCGAGGTGGCGCTCGCCTGCCATGCCCGGGTGCTGAGCGACGACCGGAAGACGGTGCTCGGCCTGCCCGAGGTGCAGCTCGGCCTGCTCCCCGGGATCAACGGGCTCCAGCGGCTCGCGGAGCGCGCCGGCCTGAACGCGGCGCTCGACCACGGCCTCACCGGCAAGAACATGCGCCCCTCGAAGGCGCGGCAGCTCGGCGTCGCCGACGACGTCGTCCCCGCGGCCATCCTGAGGGAGACGGCCGCGGCGCTCGCGCTCAAGCTCGCTGCGGCCGGCCCGCCGTTCCGGCCCAAGCGGGCGAGCGCGCCGAAGCTCGACTCCGCCGCGCTCACCCGCGCTGCCCTGGAGCGGAACCCGATCGGCCGTGCCCTGCTCTTCCAGCAGGCAGCGCGGCAGACACGCAAGAAGACCGGCGGGCACTACCCGGCGCCCGAGCGGATCATCGACGTGCTGAGGACCTATGCGGAGAAGGGCTTCGAGGCGTCGAAGGAGGTCGAGGCGCGCGCGTTCGGCGAGCTCGTCGCGTCGAGCACGGCGCACCGGCTGATGGAGCTCTTCTTCGCGACGAACGCGATGAAGAAGGACACCGGCGTGGACGACCCCGCCGTGCAGCCGAGGAAGGTCGAGAAGATCGCGATGATCGGCGCCGGCCTGATGGGGGCCGGCATCGCCTATGTCAGCCTGAACGCCGGCATCTCCGTGCGGCTCCGGGATCGCGACGACGCGTCGATCGGCCGCGGGCTCAAGTACGTGGCCGACATCCTCGGCGAGCGGGTGAAGAAGAAGCAGCTCACGCCGCTCGAGCGCGACGAGAAGCTCGCGCTGCTCACCGCGACGACGGACGGCTCGGGCCTCCGGAGCGCCGATCTGGTGATCGAGGCGGTGTTCGAGGATCTGGCGGTGAAGCACGCGGTCCTGCGGGACGTCGAGCAGCACGGCAAGGACGGGGTGATCTTCGCGTCGAACACGTCGTCGATCCCGATCTCGCGGATCGCGGCCGCGTCGAAGCGGCCGGAGAACGTGGTCGGGATGCATTACTTCAGCCCTGTGCACAAGATGCCGTTGCTCGAGGTCATCCGGACCGAGGCGACGTCGCCCGAGGTGGTCGCGACGGCGGTGGCGGTCGGCAAGCGCCAGGGCAAGACGGTCATCGTCGTGAACGATGGGGTCGGCTTCTACACGAGCCGGATCCTCGGTCCGTACATGAACGAGGCGAGCTGGCTGCTCGCCGAGGGGGTCGCGATCGAGCAGGTCGACGCGGCGCTCGTCGCGTGGGGCTGGCCGGTCGGCCCGCTCGCGCTGCTCGACGAGGTGGGCATCGACGTGGCGGCGCACGTCGGCCCGATCATGCTCGAGGCGTTCGGCGACCGCCTCGCGCCGCCTCCCACGATGGCCAGGCTGGTCTCCGACGACCGGAGGGGCCGCAAGAACGAGCGCGGGATGTACCTGTACGGCGCGGCGGCGAAGAAGAAGGGCAAGGGCAAGCACGCCGACGAGGGCGTCTATGGCGTGCTCGGGCTGCCGGTGCCGAGGGCGAAGGACAGCCCGCCGGTGCCCGTCGAGGAGATCCAGCTGCGCTGCTCGCTCCAGCTCGTGAACGAGGCGCTGCATTGCCTCGGCGAGGGGATCCTCCGGAGCCCGCGCGACGGCGACATCGGCGCGATCTTCGGCCTGGGTTTCCCGCCGTTCCGCGGCGGGCCGTTCCGCTATGTCGACGGCCTCGGCGCCGCGGAGGTGCTCCGCCGCATCGAGATCTACGAGCGCCGCTTCGGCAAGCGCTGGACGCCCGCCCCGGCGCTCGTCGAGGCGGCGAGGACCGGGAAGCCCTTCTACGGCTGAAGAGAGAGAGAAGAAAAAAACGCAAAGGCGCAAAGGCGCAAAGGCGCAAGGGAGAGAGAGAGATTTGTTTCTTCTTCTCCTTGCGTCTTTGCGCCTTTGCGCCTTTGCGTTTGAAATTCTTCATCCATCCACCACGCTCGCCGTTTCAATCGAGCTCCGCGGCCACATCCGACCCGGCCCCCGGCCCTGATGGCCCGCGCCTTGCTCTCCTCTCGGCGAGGGACAGACCGCGCGGGAGGGGGCCAGTCATGCGGAAGTGCATTCGTGACGCGGTGGTCGTTATCACCGGGGCATCTTCGGGCATTGGCAGGGCGGCCGCGCTAGCGTTCGCGAGGCGCGGCGCGCGGGTCGTCATCGCCGCTCGGAACGAGGCGGCCCTCGAGGAGGTCGCCGCCGAGTGCGCCAGCGTCGGCGCGCCGGCGCTCGCCGTCGCGACGGACGTGAGGGACGAGCAAGCCGTCCGAGCGCTCGCCCGCGCCGCCGTCGAGGTGTTCGGCAGGATCGACGTCTGGGTGAACAACGCCGCCGTGTTCCTCTACGCGCGAGCGGACGAGGCGCCCTACGAGGCCTACCGCCAGGTCATCGAGACGAACCTGCTCGGCTATGTGCACGGGGCGCGGGCTGTGCTGCCCTGTTTCCGCGCGCAGGGCGCCGGGGTGCTCATCAACAACGTCTCCGTTCTTGGCAAGTTCGGCGCGCCGACGATGAGCGCCTACGTCATCTCCAAGTTCGGGGTCCTCGGACTCACGTCCTGCTTGAGACAGGAGCTCTCCAGCACGCCGGACATCCACGTTTGCAACCTCCTGCCCGCCACAATCGACACCCCGATCTACCAGCACGCCGGCAATTTCACCGGCCGCGCCGTCCAGCCGATCCGGCCGATCGTCGACCCCGAGCGGGTCGCGGCGGCGATGGTCTCCCTCGCCGAGCGGCCGCGGCGAGATGTCTACGTCGGCGCCGCCGGCCGCATCACCGCCGCGGCGTTCGTCGCCTTCCCGGGCCTCATGGAGCGGCTGTTTGCGGCCTACACGCTCCGCGCGACCTTCCTGGATCGCGCGGCGCCGCACACCGACGGCAACCTCTTCGTGCCCATGAAGCACTGGACCGGCGTGACCGGCGGATGGCGCGCTTCCTCGGGCCTCGCCGCGCTCCTCGACACCGCCCGGGCCTTCGCCGGCCTCGCGCTCGCACTCCCGTCCACGGCGGCAGAGCGCCTCAGGCCACGATGACATTGCCGTCCTGGCACCTTCCATACGCGATTCCCCAGCCATCTTGACGCGCCATCGCCCCCGACGTGTCTCTCAACCTAGGGGGTCCTGTGACCTGTTCTCCACCGAGTCCCGGCATGCTGCGCCCACAGCAACGATTCAATTGAAGTAAGGAGGCGCAACAATGAGCCGTTATGTGGCGCGCACGCTCCGGAGCGATGACTTTTCGACTCTGATGGAACTGGAGACGACCCTCTTCGGCAGCGCGGGCGAAGGGGAGCTCGGGCGGTATTACATCCGTCTTTGCTGCGACTTCTTCAAGGACTCTTGTTTCATGGTCGAGGCCGCTGGGAGGCCCGCGGGCTACCTGCTCTCCTTCACGCGCGGCAAGGAGGTCTACTGCACGACCCTCGCCGTCCTGCCCGAGTATCAGGGCTCCCGCGCGACGCACACGCTGCTCCGCGCGTTCGTCGGGTCGATCCTTGGATGGGCGGAGTCGTGCTGGTTCACCGTCGAGGAGGACAACCACGCCGCGCGGGCGCTCCACGCCATGCTCGGCGCCAAGGAGATCGAGGTCCGCCCCGATTTCTATGGCACCGGACACCCGCGCATCATCTCGCGCATCGATCGCGACGCGTTCATGGCGCTCCGGGCCCGCTTCGAGAAGGTGGGGCTCGTCGATCGCCAGGCCGACATGAAGGAGCCGCGCGCGGCGGAGAGCGGCGGCATCGCCGCGGTGGCCTGAGGCCGACGGACCATGACGACCACCGCTCCGCTCGACCACGGCCGCCGCGCGCCGGCGGCGGGCGACCGGCCCTGGACCGAGGCGCTCTCCATCGCCAGCCGGGTCTCCGGCGTGATGGGGCTCGCGCTCGACACCGTGTTCCGGACCAGCCTGCTGCCCACGCTGCCCGCCTCGCGCCACCGCGAGAGGGCGCGCCTCCTTCACGGGATCGCGCGGGACCTGTGCGCGCTGCACTGCCTGCGTGTCCGCGTGACCGGCGCGCTCCCCGCGTCGCCGTTCGTGGTCGTGGCCAACCACGTCAGCTACCTCGATCCGATCCTGCTCGCGTCGCTCACCCCCTGCACCGCCATCGCGAAGCAGGAGATCGGCAGCTGGCCGATCATCGGCGATCGCGCGCGCGATCTCGGCGTGCTGCTCGTCGATCGGCAGCGCCCGGCGAGCGGGGCGCGCGTGCTCCGGAGCGCGCTCCGGGCCCTGCGCCATGGCGTCCCGGTGCTGAATTTCCCGGAGGGCTCGACCACCCGCGGAGAGAAGGTCCTCCCGTTCCGGAAAGGCATCTTCGGCGTCGCCCGGCTCGCGGGGGTCCCGATCGTGCCCGCGGCCATCACCTACGATGATCCGGAGCTCTGCTGGGCGGGCGACGACACCTTCCTCCCCCATTTCATCCGCTTCTCCAGCCGCCGAGAGGCGAGCGCCCGCATCGCCTTTGGCCCGCCGCTCGGCGATCACGGCGGCGCGGCGGATCTCGCGGACCGCGCCCGCGCCGTGATCCTGGACCTCTTGAGCCTGTAGGAGATCTCATGTCCCAACAACGAGCAGCCGCGTACCTGCGGCACGGGCAGACGCCGTTCTTTCGCCTCCCGACCGCGGGATTCCACGAGGCCGGCGCGTCCGCCTATTCCGGCGCCGACGCCGTGCTCCTCGGCGTCCCGTGGGACGGGAGCGTCACGTACCGCCCGGGCGCGCGGTTCGCCCCCTACGAGCTGCGCCGCGTGAGCGCGCTCGTGCAGTCGTATCACCCCGGCCACGGCATCGACGTGTTCCGCGCGATCCACGTGCTCGACGGGGGCAATGTGCCCTTTCCCCCGTTTCACGCAGACTCCGTTCGCGAGCTGATCCAGGCCTCGGTCGACGACGTGCTCGCGGCCGGCGCGGTCCCGTTCGTCGTCGGCGGCGACCACTCGATCGCGCTCCCGGTGCTCCGCGCGCTGTCGCGGCGCCACGGCCCCGTCACGGTCGTTCACGTCGACGCGCACCTCGACACGAGCACCTCGGAGGTGTGGGGCGAGCCGTTCCACCACGGCACGCCGTTCCGCAACGCGATCGAAGAGGGGCTCATCGGGCGGAGCGCGCTCCACCAGATCGGCATCCGCGCCACGTGGGGCCACCCGGAGGAAGGCGCCTTCGCGGCGCACGCCGGGGCGACCCTGTACGGCATGGATCGGATCGACCGCGACGGCGCTCCTGCGATCGCCGCCGCCATCAGGGCAGCCGCGGGCGAGTCGCCCGTCTACATCTCCTTCGATATCGACGGCATCGACCCGGCCTACGCCCCGGGCACCGGCACGCCCGTGCCCGGCGGGCTCACCTCACGCGAGGCGATCCAGCTGCTCCGCGGCCTCGCGGGGATCAACCTGGTGGGCATGGATCTCGTCGAGGTATGCCCCGCGCTGGATCACGCCGACGTCACCCTCCACCTCGGCGCGCACCTCCTGTTCGAGGGCCTGGCTCTCCTCGCGACGCGCAAGGGCGACAAGCGCGACCAGCCGCGCGGATGACGCGAATCGACGAATCGACGAATCGAAGCGAATCGACGCGAATCGACGCGAATCGCGGAACCGCGGAATCGCGACCCATGAATCCACTCAATCCGCTGGCGCCCGCCGCCATTCCGGTGTCACATAAGAGACACTGGGATGACACGCTCGCCCGATCTATGCGGCCGCTACGCCGAGCTCCCGCAGCTCGATGATGCCTGGACGCGCCTCGCGCACACCCACGGCGGACGGGAAATAGCGATCGGGACGTCCGCGAACGGACGACCCTTGCGGCGCTACGACTTCGGCAATCCGCTGGGTCCGACGTTCCTGCTGACGTCGCTCATGCACGGGGTCGAGGTGATCGGCGGGCTCGCGCTGCTCGACGCGGTCCGGTCGATCCTGGCGAGCGGACGCGCGGGTGCGGCGGCGCGGGCGCGGCTCGTCGTGGTGCCGGTCGTCAACCCCGACGCGTTCGCCGACAACCTGGAGCGCCTCCGCGGCGAGCGGCGGGCGTCACAGCGCTGCAACGCCCGCGGCGTGGATCTGAACCGGAATTTCGCGCCGCTGTCCTCGTCGCGGCCGCTGCACCCGTTCGCGGGCTCGCGGCTCCGGTGGTCGCCGCACTACACGGGGCCTCACGCGTTCTCGGAGCCCGAGTCGCGCGCCCTGCGCGACGTCGCGCTGGAGACGCGGCCTGCGCTCGCGATCGGCTTTCACAGCTGCGGCAACCTCCTGCTCTACCCGTGGGCGCACACCGACGTGCCCAACCCGCGCGAGCCGCTGTACCGGGCGCTCGGCGACGCCTTCTGCCGGGCTCTGCCGCGCGAGCGGTACGAGATCCGCCAGGCGGCGCACTGGTACCCCACGGTCGGCGACATGGACGACTGGCTCGACGCCAACCTCGGAACGCTCGCCTTCACGGTGGAGGTCAGCCGTCCTGCACGCTCCTTTCGCGACCTCCGCCGGCTGCTGAACCCGTTCTGGTGGTTGAACCCGCGCGAGGCCGACGAGGCGATCGCCAACGTCGTCCCCGGCGTCGGCGCGCTCCTCTGCGACGCCCTCGACCGCGGCGTGGGCGGCGCGGCCTCGCGGGCGGCCTCGCCGCTCGACGCGCCGCCTGCGGAGCTCTTCGCCGACGCCGCCGAGTGAAACGGCCGCGCTCCTCGTGTACTCGCCGGGCGCGCGGCTGCCGGCTGCCGCCATTCCGCGCTGGCCAGAGGGCGACGGCGGCGAGGGCTGTCGAAAAGTGCCAGTCCCGCGCGCGGCATCCACTATCCTTCGGGCGTGGACGCCGCCACGCCCCGCATACCGCCGACCGTGCGGATCAGCCCGAGCGCGGCGGCTCGTCAGGCCGGCGCCGACGAGTCGGACATCTGGCAGCACACCCCCGACGAGGTCGTCGACGGCAAATACCGGCTGGTCCGACCGCTCGGGCGCGGGGGCATGGCCGAGGTCTGGCTCGCCGTGCACGTCACGCTCAAGACCGAGCTCGCCGTGAAGTTCCTCAGCGCCTCGCTGACCGGCGACGCGGAGCGGAGCCGCACCGTCCTGGAGAGGTTCCGGTTCGAGGCCCAGATCTCGGCCCGCCTGAGCGCGCGCACGCGGCACATCGTCGCGGTCCACGACGCAGGGGTCCACGACGACATCCCTTACCTGGTGATGGAGCACATCCCGGGGCAAACGCTGTTCGCCGAGGTGCGCCAGAAGGGGCCGATCGATCCGGTGCGCTTCGGGCACATCCTTGATCAGATCGGGGACGCGCTCACCGTGGCGCACGACATGGGCATCGTGCACCGCGACCTGAAGCCTTCGAACGTGATGCTCGTCGGCACGCCCGGCGCGGAGCTGACGGTGAAGGTCGCGGATTTCGGCATCGCCAAGGCGCTGCACGGCGATCTAGGCCTGGATCGACCGCAGGAGACGGAGGCCGACGTCATGCTGGGCTCGCCGAACTACATGAGCCCGGAGCAGCTCGCCTCGCCGCTCGCGGTCGACGCGCGGGCCGACGTCTGGGCGCTCGGCGTGCTGACCTACGAGGTGCTGACGGACTGGACGCCTTTTCAAGGCAACAGCATCGCGGAGATCATCGTGGCGGTCAGCACCCGCGATTTCGAGCCTGCCACGGAGGTCCGGCGGTCGCTTCCCCAGGGGCTCGACGCCTGGTTCTCGCGCGCCCTCGCGAAGGGGCCGGCGCAGCGGTTCGCCTCGATCCGCGAGATGGTGGGGGCGTACCACGCCGCGCTCTCGGCGCCGCCGCCCGAGCCGCCCGCGGAGGTCGCGCCGCCGCGGCGGCCCCGGGTGGCGCCCGCCGTGGCGCTGGCCTGCCTGACCGCGCTCGGGGGGACCGCCGCGCTGGCGGCGCGCCTGCTCGATCGGCCGCGCCTGGAGCAGCCGGCGCGGCTCATGGCCCCCGGCGTACGGGGCGCGCTCCAGGCGGTCGCGCTGCGCTCGCCGCCCCAGCCGCAGCAGCCCGCCGCGGCCGAGCCGCCGGCCATGGCCGAGCCGCCTGCTTCCGTAGCAGCGCCCGCGCCGCCTGCCTCCGCAGCGCCCGCGCAACCGCGCTCGTCCACGCGCCGCCCCGGGGCTGACAAGGCCACCCCGCGCGCGACGGCGACCGCCGCGCCCACGGTGCCCCGGCGCCGCAAGGAGATCGACAAGAGTGAGACCTTTTGAGCGACGGCTCATCACGCTCTGCGGCGTCGCCATGCTCGCGGCGGCGCCGGCGCGCGCGCTCGCCATCGGGGCCGAGGAGGACGCGAAGACGCTGTTCGCCCGGGGGCGCGAGCTGCGGAGCACCGGACAGTGCGAGCAGGCGGTCATCGCCTTCCGGAGCGCGCTGGAGATCTACCCCGAGGGGCTCGGCGCGCTCCGGAACATCGCCGAGTGCGAGGAGGAGCTCGGCCGCTATGCCTCGGCGAGGCGAGACTGGTGGGATCTCCGGCGCGCCGCGCTCCAGTCCAACGAGGCGAAGTACGCCGGGTGGAGCGATGACGCCGAGGCCCGCTACCGGGCGCTCGGCGGCAAGGTCGGGACGCTGACCGTCCGGCTGAAAGGCGCCGAGGGGCGGCCGCCGGTCCAGGTGGTGCTGGACGGCAAGCCCCTCGACCCGAGGCTCCTCGGCGTCGAGCTCGAGCGCGATCTCGGCGCCCACACGGTCGAGCTGTTCTACGGCGGCGCCGCGCCCATCGCGGAGCGCGCCAACCTCACGCCTGGCGCCCGTCAGGTCGTGACGCTGACCGTGCCCGCGCCGCTCCCGGGGCGCGACGCGCTCTCCGCGCCGAGCGCCTCCGGCACGCCGGCCAGCGGCATTCGCATGGGCGGCTACGTCGCGCTCGGCGTCGGCGGCGCTGGCGCGATCGCGACCGTCGTGGCGCTGGCCGTGCGCGCCGGCGCGCTGTCCGCGGTCGAGGATGGGTGCTCCCCCGCCGGCGGAGGCGCCTACGAGTGCCCGCCGTCGCTCCAGGGCGACTACGACACGGGCAAGACCGCCTCGACGCTCGCCGGCGTCTTCGCCGGCGTCGGCCTCGTCGGGATCGGCGCCGGCGTCACGCTGCTCCTGCTGAGCCCTTCAGAGCCCACGGCGCCGGCCTCTGGCAAGCCGGCGGCAGAGCTCGTCCTCACGCCAGCGCCGGGCGGCCTCGGCTCGCGCCTGCTCGTGAGGTTCTGAGGTCCGGCGATCGGACGCGGCCGGCGCCGCGACACGGCAGCGTGGGAGCGCGCGTCGCTGAGCTTGTCTTTCCGCACCCGGGCGCTACCCCATGATCGAGGCGAGGGCGCGCGAGGCGGGGAGGTCGAGATGAGCTCACAGCGAAACAAGATCCTTGGTTCGATTGCAGGGAGCGGCGCGGTCGCCGTCCGCGGGGCGGCGGAGGCGCTGTTCTCGGCGGCGGGCAAGAGGCTCCTCGACGACGGCGCGCGGGAGGGCCTGCGGCGCGTGATGGTCGAGAACACCACGGCGGTCGTGGACGCGCTCGCGCCCGGGCTCTCGCTGGGCGCGCAGACGGCGGCGAAGATCATCGCGGATCAGGGCGGAACGCAGGCCGCCGCGATCGTCGCGCAGGCAGCGGGGCGGCACGCGGGCCAGGCCGCGCTCACCGACGGCGTCTCGGCCGCGGTCGCGAAGGGGCTGGCCCGCGAGGCGATGAGGGCCGCGGGCCGGGAGGTCCTGAAGGGCGCGGGCAAGGCGGCCGGTATCGGGTTCGTGATCGACGGCGCCTTCGGTGCCTACGAGGGCGTCACGGCCTACCAACGAGGCGAGATGACGAGGAAGGAAGCGCTCGCGCACGCGGCGCAGGAGGCCTCGACAGGCGCGGTGGCGACCGGCGCCGGCGTGCTGCTCGCGGCGGGCCTCGTCGCGGTGACCGGCGGCGCCGCGGCGCCTCTCGTCTTCGCGGTCGGCGCTGGCGGCGCGATCGGCGCGAAGCAGCTCCTGCGGCGGCTCGTCGGCCGGGTATCCTCGAAGGTCCTGGCCCGTAACGTCGCTGGCGAAGGCCAGGTGGGATGACGCCACGAAGGTGGCGTGTGTCCCGGCCAGCGCGCTGACCGACTCGACCTCTCCTTGCGCGCGGCCCTGCGTTCCTCTCGTGCATCGGCCCCGTGGCGCCCATGTGGCAATTGCCTTCCGTGCCTTTCGGTACCGAGTTCCTGGCCGGCCGGACGGCATGTGTTGGTTTCGAGAGCTCTTCATGGCGGAGGATGGCTATCGAGGGAGCTACCTTCGAGGCGTGACGCTGGACGGGCAGATCTTCGATTTCGCGCGCAACGCGCGGAGCATGAGAGAGCTCTCCGGCGTGTGTTTCTCGCCCGACGGCAAGGCGCTCTTCGTGAACATGCAGGAGGACGGCCTCACGCTGGCGGTCATGGGCCCATTCCCCGAGGTGGGCGCCGGCGCCGGCGCCACGATCCGAGCGGGCATGTCGGCGCCTGGCGCCGGGTAGGGCGGCGGCCGGTCCGAGCGCCTGGAGCGCCGGGCGGAGTGGACTCTCTCCTTCCGCCTCGGCCTCCCCCTCCCTCTCGCCGATCAGAGCGCTCGTGCGCCCGCGCCCCTCAGAACGGCGGCGGCGCCGTCTCGCCGGTCGGCAGCGGGCCCGGCTCCGGCGCGTGCTCCGACTCGACCGGCGCTGGCGCGGCCCCTGGCTCCACCGGCCGCGGCCCCTCGCCTGCCGCCGGCGGGGTGCCCGGCTGCTCGGCTGGCGCCCCGCCGTCCGCCGGCTCCGCGCCCGCGTCCGCCTCGGGGACCTGCGCCTCCTCGGTCGGCTCCGTCCCGGCGACGAACACCTCCTCGATGGCGTCTTCCTGCCCCTCGCGCGCGAGGAGACCCGTCAGCGGATCGATCTTCACGCGCACGACCCCGCTCGGCACCGGGAAATCGACGGCCGGGCGCTTCGCGTGCGCCTGCTTCATGAAATCCACGAACGCCGGCAGCGCCGCCATGGCGCCCGTCTCGCCGTTGCCGAGCGGCGCCGCGTCGTCGTAACCGGTCCACACGGCGCACGCGATGTCGGTCGAGTAGCCCACGAACCAGGTGTCCTTCGACTGGTTCGTCGTCCCCGTCTTGCCGGCGATCGGGCGCCCCAGCGAGCGCGCCTGCCTGGCGGTCCCGCTCTGCACGACCGACGTCAGCACGCTCGTGAGCACATAGGCCTCCGCCTCCTCCATCACGCGGTGCCCCGGACGGCGTGGCGGCAGCGGGATCTCCACCCCGCCGGGCCCGACGATCTTCGTGATCAGGACCGGCTGCTCGTGGACGCCTCCCGCGGCGATGCTCGCGTACGCGGCGGCCATCTCTCGCGGCGTGACCTCGTAGGCGCCGAGGGCGAGCGACAGGTCTGCGCCGAGCTTCGACTGGACGCCGAGCGCGCCGGCGAAGGCGACCACGTTCGAGGCGCCGACGCGCGACAGCGCCGACACCGCGGCCACGTTCACGCTGTGCGCCGCCGCCTCCCGGAGCCGCGCCGGCGACTTCCCCTCGCTCTCGTCGTAGTTCTGCGGCTTGTACCCGGCGATGGCCAGCGGATCGGTGTCGAGGATCGTCGCCGGCGTCAGCGTGCGCGCGTGGATGCCGTAGCCGTAGACGAACGCCTTGAACGTCGACCCTGGCTGCCGCCGCGCGAACGTCGCCCGGTCGAGCCCGCCGCGCATCGCCTCGTAGCTGCCGACGAGGGCGACGATCTCGCGCGTCCGCACGTCGATCGCGACGAGCGCCCCCTCGGGTCCGAGCTCGAGCCGCAGCGGCACCGGGGCCGCGGGCTTCCCCGGTTTGCCAGCGGGCGCGGCGCGCCCTGCCTCTCCGGCGGCGTCCTCGTCCTCTTCCTGGCCTGCGGCGGCCGCTTCGACGACCGGCTCCGGCGCGGGGCCGATCAGGCTGACGCGCACCACCTTGTCGACGTCGGCGAACTTGCTCGGCGGGAGCCCGCTCGGGTTGTACCGCTGCGCGCCGCGGAGCGTGACCGTGCCTTCCAGCGTGCCCACGCGCACCGAGAGCGTCCCTCGGGCGTCGTCGGCGCCCGTCACGA
This sequence comes from Sorangium sp. So ce117, assembly GCF_051524395.1. Taxonomy (NCBI): domain Bacteria; kingdom Pseudomonadati; phylum Myxococcota; order Polyangiales; family Polyangiaceae; genus Sorangium; species Sorangium sp. So ce117. The sequence goes on along the minus strand of NZ_CP150309.1, from coordinate 71,878 downwards.
CCCCCCGGAAGACCTTGTGGCCGGCGGGCGTCCCGTCGAAGGCCGGCGGCTCTTTCTTGCTCCGCGCGAGCGGGCCGAGCAGCTTGTGCCGCTTCGCGTAGGCGTCGAGGTTCTTGCGGACGGACGCGCGCGCCGCCGCCTGCATCGCCGGATCGATCGTGGTCGTGATCGTGTAGCCGCCCTGCTGCGCGGCGGGCCCGACGAGCTCACGCAACAGGCGCTGCGCCTCGGCGACCACCTCGGGCGCGAGCTCGGCGAGCGATTCGGTCTCGATGGCGAGCACGACCGGCTCCTGCTTCGCCTGCGCCACCTGGATCTCGTCCGCGAAGGCCTTGCGCTGCATCTGATCGAGCACGAAGTCCCGCCGCGCCGCGGCGCGCTCGAGGTTCACCCGCGGCGAGTACACAGACGGCCCCTTCACGATGGCGACGAGCAGCGCGGCCTCGGCGAGCGTCACGTCGCGCACGCTCTTCCCGAAGTAGTAGCGGCTCGCCTCCTCGACCCCGTAGCGGCCGTGGCCGAAGTAGATCTTGTTGAGGTAGAGCTCCAGGATCTCGTCCTTGGTGAGCTCCTGCTCGATCTTGCGGGCGAGGATGATCTCGCGCGCCTTGCGGTTGAAGGTCCGATCCGGCGTGAGCAGGACGTTCTTCACGACCTGCTGCGTGATGGTGCTCGCGCCCTGCCGGGCCCGGGTCGAGCGGAGGTTCACCGCGAGCGCGCGGAGCATGCCGAGGTAGTTCAGCCCTGCGTGCTCGTAGAAGCCTGCGTCCTCGGCCGCGAGCGCGGCCAGCTTCACCTGGCTCGGGATCTCGCCGATGCGCACCACGGTGCGCCGCTCGGTGAAGACCTCGCCGAGGCGCGTCCCGTCGCGCGCGAGGATGCGCGTCACCTGCGGGGGCCGGTAGTCCTTGAGCTCGTGGGTCGAGGGGAGATCCGCCTCGTAGTGCCGGATGACGAGCGCGATCGTGGCGGCGGCGAGGACGAGCAGCGCCGCGAGCGCGATCCCGATGCGCTTCGCCCACGTCGCGATCCTGGGGCCTCTGTCCTGCGGGGGCGCTCCTTCCGGCTGGCTGGGCAAGCGCTGCGCGCCCTCGATGTGCGGCGCGCTCGCCGGCCGCGTTGCCCCGCTGATCCGCTCCGGCGGCTCGCTCCCTCGCCCCGGCGGCCCCGACCGCCGCGCCGGCGGCTCCGACGCCTGACGCAGCGGATCCGACGCCTGACGCAACGGGTCCGATGCCTGACGCAGCGGCTCCGACGCCCGATCCGGCGCATCGGTCTTCCTGACCGGATCGTTCTCGTTTCCCCCTGGATTCCGTGATTGCTCCGAGGCCATGACGCCGTCCCCGTGAACGCTGGCGCAGGCGATGCGCATCCAGAGCGCCCGGCGCGCCGGCGCGGCGACGCTAGCACGCCCGCGAAGGCCCGCCTCGATCCGGGGCGCGCTCGCGGAGGATCAGCCCTGGAACAGACGCATGGCCACGATGGTGATCAGGATGCCTGCGATCAGGCAGCCCGCCGCGATGCCGACGAGGAGCAGCGGCTTCGCCTCCGCCTTGGCCGGCGCCTTGCTGGGCGGCTTGGCGAGGGGCGCCGGCGCGGGCGCTGGCTTTGCGGACGGCGCCGGCGGCTGCTGGACCATCTTCACCGTCTTCGCGGGCGACTTGAACGCGGACGGCGCGGACGACTTGTTCGCCTGGAGCGCGGCGGCGTGCTGTTTCGACGCTTGCTCGAGCACCGCGTTCGCCTTCTTCGGCATCATCGCCGTGTAGCCCTTGCCCGCGCCGCCCGCGAACGGCTTGAGCGCGTCCGCGAACTCCGCGGCCGACTCGAACCGATCCTCCGGCCGCTTCTCGAGCGCCTTGGCGAGCACCACGCTGAGCCCCGGCGGAAACTGCTTCCCGGGGACGCGGTCATCGAGCGGGATCGGGTTCCTCGTTACGTGGTGCTGGATGTACTCCATGGGCGTGCGCGCCTCGAACGGCAGCTTGCCCGTGAGCACCTCGTACAAGATCGTCGCGAGCGAGTAGATGTCGCTCCGCGCGTCGAGCACCTTGCCCTGCGCTTGCTCGGGCGACATGAACTCCGGCGTCCCGAAGACCATGCCCTCCTGCGTGAGCATCACCGACCCCGGCCTGAGCTCGCGCTCCGTCACCTTCGCGAGGCCGAAGTCGAGCACCTTCGGGTAGTCCTTCAGCCCGCCGTTGGTCGACAGGAAGATGTTCTCGGGCTTGAGATCGCGGTGCACGATCCCCTGGATGTGCGCCTCCTGCAGCGCGCCGCAGACCTGGATGAGGACCGGGATCGCGCGCTCGACGGGCAGCGGCCCTTCCTTGCGGACCACCTGGTTCAGGTTCTTGCCCTCCAGGTACTCCATCACGATGTACAGCGAGCCGTCCTCGAGCTCGCCGTAGAGCAGCACCTTGACCGTGTTCGGGTGCGTGAGGTGGCTCATCGCCCGCGCCTCGCGGCGGAAGCGGGACACGAGATCCTTCCGGTTCGCGAGCTTGGGGTGGAGGATCTTCACCGCCACCATCCGGTTCATCGCCGGCTGCGCGGCCTTGTAGACCGACCCCATGCCGCCGGAGCCGATCTTCTGAAGGATCTGGAACTGCCCTCCGAGCAGATCTCGACCGATATTCGGGTCCGGACCGGCAGCCATGCGTGGAGCCGGAAAATACCACGCAACCCACCCGTATCGTCTATGACCGAAGCAGCCGACGCAGCGGATCCCGCCGTGGAGCCAAAATGACCGTAAAAATCGACGCCCCCGGGGCCGCCGAGGCGCTCGAGAGCCCGCTCCTCGCCGCCGCCGGCTTCTCGCACGCCTTCTTCACGCGGCGCGGCGGCGTCAGCGCCCCCCCGTGGGACACCCTGAGCTTCGCCATCGCCCTCGGCGACGACCCCGCCGCCGTCCGGGAGAACCTGGAGCGCGCCGGGCGGCGCCTCGGCATCCCGGCCGCGCGGCTCTATTTCCTCAGCCAGGTCCACGGCGTCGAGGCGCGGGTCCTCACCGGTGAGGAGGATCGCGACGACGTCGTCCGCGAGGTGGGGGACGTGACCCTCTCGCGTGTACCCGGCGTCGGCTGCAGTGTCCGCAGCGCCGACTGCGCCCCGATCCTCCTCGCCGATCGCCGGACCGGCGCCGTCGCCGCGGTCCACAGCGGCTGGCGTGGGACCGTCCGTCGGGTCGTGGTCGAGGCGGCCCGCGCGCTCCGCTCGCTCGCCGGCACCGGCGCGGATCTCGTCGCGGCCATCGGCCCGCACATCGAGGCCTGCTGCTTCGAGGTCGGCGACGACGTCGCCGCCGATCTCGCCGCGTCCTCCAGCGCGGGCGCCGCCGCCGTCGTCCGCGGGGCGCCCGGCGCGCGCCCGCACGTCGACGTCCGCCGCATCCTCAAGGCCCAGCTCACCGAGGTCGGCCTGGACGCGACCTCGGTCGAGGACGTCCCTGGCTGCACCGCGTGTGACCCCGCCCGCTTCTTCTCGTACCGGCGCGACGGACAGCGCAGCGGCCGCCTGCTCTCCGTCATCGTCGCCGGCCGTACCGTCATCGGCTAGAACGCTCCCATGGTCTCGCTCGCGCGTGACTCCTCGCCGATCGTGCTCGCCATGGTGGGCCTGCCCGCCCGTGGCAAGACGTCCATCGCCCGCAAGATCGCGCGGTACCTGTCGTGGCTCGGCCACCCCACGCGGCTCTTCAACGTGGGCAACTACCGCCGCGCGCACCTCGGCACCGCGCAGCCGCACCAGTTCTTCGACCCCAACAACACCGAGGGACGCCAGGCGCTCCTCGGCATGGCGATGACCGCCCTCGACGACCTCATCGGCTGGCTCAGCTCCGGCGGCGAGGTGGCGATCTACGACGCCACGAACAGCACGCGCGCTCGCCGGAACCTCGTCACCGAGCGCTGCCAGGCGCACGGCTTCCCGGTCGTCTTCATCGAGTCGATCTGCAACGAAGAGTCGATCATCGAGACCAACGTCCGCGAGACGAAGCTCCGCTCGCCGGACTACCAGGGCGTCGACCCGGAGGCGGCGCTGCGCGACTTCCGCGCGCGCATCGCGCACTACGCCCGCGCGTACGAGCCGCTCGGTGAGCCGGAGCGGAGCTACATCAAGATCATCGACGTCGGCCGCCAGGTCGTGCTGAACCGCATCCACGGCTACCTGCCGGCGCGCCTCGTCCCGCTCTTGATGAACATGCACCTCACGCCGCACCCGATCTGGCTGACGCGCCACGGGGAGAGCGTGTTCAACGAGAAGGGGCTGCTCGGCGGCGACTCGGATCTCAGCGCGCGCGGCGACGAGTACGCGAAGAACCTCTCCGCGTTCATCCGCGAGCGCGCCGGCGACGAGCACGTCAACGTCTGGACGAGCACGCTGCGCCGCACCATCCAGACCGCGCGCCCGATGACGCAGAACCACGTCGCCTGGCGCGCCCTCGACGAGATCGACGCGGGCGTCTGCGAGGGCATGACGTACGAGGAGATCCGCCAGCAGATGCCCGAGGTCTTCCACGCGCGCGCGGCCGACAAGTTCCGCTACCGCTACCCGCGCGGCGAGTCGTACGAGGACGTCATCCAGCGCCTCGACCCGCTGATCATCCAGCTCGAGCGCCAGCGCTCGCCCGTGCTCGTGATCGGCCACCAGGCGGTGCTGCGCGCGCTCTACGCCTACCTCGTGGATCGCCCCGCGCCCTCGTGCCCCACGCTGCCGATCCCGCTGCACACCGTCATCGAGCTGACCCCGACGGCGTACGCCTGCGAGGAGCGCCGCTTCCAGCTCGCGCCCGCCGTCCAGGGCGGCGACTCGAGCACCGCGCACCCCTGAGCCAGGCAGCGCGGCCGCGCTGGAGGTGCGCGCTGCGCTGCGGCGGGGCCGCGCCGGCTCAGCGATCCCGGCTGATCAGCTTGCGGAGGAGCTCCAGCGGGTGGAACGGCAGCATCGCGGCCATGTCGCTGTCGGTGCCGGCCCGCTCGAGCACCGCCCGCACCGCTGGCGCCACGATCCCCATCGGGTCGATCCGCTCCACGAGCGCGCGGAGCGCGCTGAGCGCCGCGCGCCCCGCGTCGATCCCGAGCGGGATGGCGAGGGCCGCCGGCACCGGCGCGAGGATCACGTCGCGCACCGCCACCGCCCTGGCCCAGGCGCCCGGGCTCGGGTCGACCTCGAGCTGCCGGATGGTCTCCGCCTCCGCGAAGCAGCCGAGCGACAGCTCCCCTGCCCGCTCCTCGATGGCGCGCGAGAGGTGCCTGTAGTCGCGCCGCCAGTCGCCCGCGAGCAGCCCCATGTCCTCCCGCACCTCGTCCGGCCCGAGGATCAGGTTGATCCCGCGGGCGTCGCGGCGGAGCGCGACGCTCGTCCAGAGCTCCCCGCCCTCGAACAGGCCGATCACCACCGTCTTGCCGACCCCTGCGAGCGACTCCAGCGTGCCGCGCACGACGCCCGCCGAGGGCATCGGCACGCCGCGCAGCCTCGCCGGCCAGAGATCGATCCTCCCCGCGAGGAGCTCCTCGCGCGCGAGCTGCAGCAGCAGGAGCGACTGGCCGATGAGATCGTCACCGCGCCGCACCCGCGCCCCGAACCGCTCCACGATGGCCTCGAGGACACCCGCCTCGAGCACGGCGGCCCAGCTCGCGTGGTGGCTCGCGGCGAGCTCCTCCGCGGAGAGCGGGAGGGCGCGCTGCGCGTCGTCGATCCGGAGCCGGCCCGCGTCCGTGTGCACGAGCTTTCTCAGCTTGCCGCCCGCGTGGACCGCGACGACGCCGCCGCGCGGCCGGCCGACCTCGCGCTCGTCGATGCCCGCGCGCCTGGGCCGGAACAACGACAGCACGCGAACCCAGTCGGTCGCGGTGAACCCCTCGAAGCGGACGTCGGGCGAGAGCACGGGGCGAGCCTACCGCCGGCGCGCTCCGTGCGCGAGCCGGCTACGCCCCCCACCAGAGCATCTCGTGCACCTGGCTCTCGCCGCGGACGGGCACGATCACCCGGATCTTCTGGCCCTCGATCTGGACCACGTGGGCGGGGAAGCTGTCCGCCGGGTAGTAAAGCGACTTCACGAAGCCGTTCGCGTCGAGCCAGAGCAGGTGCACCCCGTCCGCGGTCGCCCCGTGCATGAGGAGCATCCGCCCGCCGCCGAGCAGCGCGAACTCCATGCTCTTGAAGCCCAGCTCCTCGAAGCGCTCCGGGGACGGGAAATCGTCGCCCACGGACCTGAGCTCCGGCAGGTGCGCGCGGAGGTGCTTGTAGAGCGTGTCGTAACGGACCTTCGCGAGCTTCGGGATCCGCCGGTCGCCCGCGGCGAGGATCGGCAGCCGCTCCGCGTCGAACGTCGGCACCTCCACGTGGGTGCGGTAGCGATCCACGAGCCTGCCGCGGCCGATCTCCTCGTCGCTGAGCGCCTTGAGCCACCACTGGAAGATCGCGAGATCGCCCGTCCCTGCGCTCGACTCGAGCCGGACCAGCGACTCCCACAGGGGCCTCCGGACCTGCCATTTTCCGCCGTGATTCTTGACGACGCACGCCCCCACGTAGAGCGCCCCGTGCGTCACGAGGGTGACGAGCATGGGAGGCTCTCCGCCCCCGCTCGCCGCCGACGCGCCGCTCGATCCGCCTGCCGGCGCGAGCCAGGCGTCGCGTCGCTCGCGCGTGAGCGCCGCGCCCAGCCGGTGGACCGACGCATCGGAGAAGTCGAGCCCGAGGTCGGGCGCGCCGAACGCCGCGGGCGCGAGGCGGGCGAACACCTCCGCTGCGTGGTCGATCTGGGCCAGGATCGACGGGTTTCCAGCCGGGTTCGCGTCCGTGGAGCGCGCGCCTGCCAGGTCGGCGAGCGCGTCGGGCGGGTAGTGGGGCGCGAAGAAGCGCTCGAAGATCTGGGCGGCCGTGATCGGTTCGGCGGGCATGGCTCGGGGCCGTGATGAGGATCGGCGTGGCAGAGGGGCGGGCGACCGAGGCCGGCCGCCGCGGCTCAGAACATCTTCTTGCGCTTCGACGAGCTCAGGATGCCGAGCATCTCGCGGTACTTGGCCACGGTGCGGCGGGCGATCTTGATGCCGTCCGTCTCCTCGAGGATCTTGACGATCGCCTGGTCGCTGTAGGGATTCGACTTGTCCTCGGCCACGATGATCTTCTTGATCGCCTGCTTGACGCTCTCCGAGGCGATGTCTTCGTCGGCGACCCTGTGGATGGATGAGTTGAAGAAGTACTTCAGCTCGAAGAGCCCCTGGGGCGTGTGCACGTACTTGTTCGACGTCACGCGGGAGATGGTCGACTCGTGCATGCCCACCGACTCGGCGACGTCCCTGAGGATCATGGGCTTCAGGTAGCCCACGCCGCGCTCCAGGAACTCGCGCTGCTTCTCGACGATGCACTCGGTCACCTTGATGATCGTGCGCCGCCGCTGCTCGATGGCCCGGATCAGCCACTGCGCGCTCCGGAGCTTCTCGCTGATGAACTCCTTCGCCTTCGGGTCCCTGAGCATCCGCTGGGCGAGGTTCTCGTTGATGTAGAGCCGCTGGAGCCCCTTGTCGTTGTCGGTGACGACGAACTGGGTGCCGTCCTTGATGACGTACACGTCCGGGGTGATGGCGATGGTCTTCTCGTCGACCTCGGCGAAGTTGCGCGCCGGCACGCTCTCCAGCTTCTGGATCTCCTGGACCGCGTCGTAGACCTCCTCCAGCGGGATCTTCAGCGCCTTCGCGATCGCGGGGAAGTTGCGCCGCTCCACGTTGTGGAGGTGGTCCTTGATAATGGCCATCTCGATGGCGTCGAAGCCGAGCACCTCGGCCTGCACCCGCAGGCACTCCGACAGGTCGCGGGCCGCGACCCCGACCGGATCGAAGCGCTGGATCATCGACAGCACCTCCTCGGCGTCCTCGGGGTGGAGCTCCGCCTCCCGCGCCAGGTCCACGAGGCTGATGTCGGGCCCCTTCGTGCCGTCCGGACGTTCGCCCCCCTTGAGGTCGAGGTACCCCTTCTCGTCGAGGTTGCCGATGACGAGCAGCGCGAACTGCCGCTCGTTCTCGACGAAATCGCTCATCTGGAGCTGCCAGAGCAGGTGGTCACGCAGGTTCGACGGCTTGGTCAGGTTCTGGTCGATCGGCGGCAGCTCCTCGAAGCCGCCCCGGTGCGCGGGCATAGCCTGCTGGAGCTGCCTGTTTTCCAGGAACTGCTCCCAGTCCACTTCCTTGACCCGCTTCTCCGTCTCGCGCGCCGCGATGTCGGTGTCTCGGTCGAACCGCTCGCCGTTCTCGAGCCGCTGCTCCGTCGGCAGGTCCGCGTTCCTCCCCCGCTGATCCCCCTTGTCGCCGTCCCGCGCCTTCGGGTCGGTCATGTCGTCCGCGAGGACAGGGTTGCCGTCCAGCTCCTTCCTGATCTCGTCGACCAGCTCGAGCCGTGAGAGCTGCAGCAGCCGGATGGCCTGCACCAGCTGCGGGGTCATCACAAGCTGCTGCGACAGCTTGAACTGGAGCTTCATCTCCATGCCCATGAGGAGCTCCTTCTCTCAGTTCGCCGCCAGCGCCACCCGCCGAACGGGGGCCGGGGCATTGCGCGAGGTTCGTGCCATCGAGTGTCTCATTGGTGGCCTCACCCCCAACGTAGCATCGAACGGGGCAGCGGCCCGGGTCTTGCTTTCACGTCTGCACCAAAAAATAGCGCGGGGCTTGCATCCTACACCGCTGAACATGGTTTCAGCCTTCGCTGCGGTAGATTTTTCGCCCCGCGCGGAGCTCTGCCCGCAGCCAGTTCGGATTGGCCCCCATCTGCCGATCGTTGCACTATCGGCCGCCGATCGGGAGGCTTGAAATCCCGAAAGGTTGGGCGAAGGCGCGATGGGAAAGCCGAAGGTGCGCGGACCTACGCACGGGCACGGGATGGAGGTGGAGGGCGTGCGCGGCGGGGCTTCGCAGGATGCCGAGAAGGAGCGGATCCTGTCTCGCTCGCCCCTCGCCTCGCTGGCCTCACCGAGCCGGCGGGTTCTGTTCGAGCTCGGCAGGGTCGAGCGGCTCGCGCGCAGGCAGTGCCTTTGCCAGCAGGGCGCGCCGCCGAGGCACTTGTTCCTGATCGGGGCGGGTCGCGTGAAGGTCGAGCGCGTCGCCGACGGTCGGGTGGTTCCGCTCGGGCACCGCGGGCCTGGCGACCTCGTCGGCGAGGGCGCGCTCGCGGGCGCGACGGTCTCCTCCGAGAGCGCGACGGTGCTCGACGAGGGGGACGCCCTCGTGGTGCCGCTCGCCGGTCTCGAGCGGCAGCTCGCCTCCGACGCAGCGCTCCGCGGCGCGCTCGCGGCGGCGCTCGTGGCGCGCAAGCTCGAGACCGAGGCGCGCCTCGGCTCCCTGCTCCTCTGCACGGTCGAAGCGCGCCTGATCGAGTTCCTCCGCGCCGCTGCGCGGCGATGGGGGCAGCCCCACACCGCCGGCCAGCTGGTGTCGGCCCCGTTCACGCACGCGGACATCGCGCTGCTGATCGGGTCCACCCGCGAGACGGTCACCCTGCTGCTCGGCAAGCTGAAGCGCGCCGGCCTGATCGCGTTCGACCGGCGGCGGATCGTCATCCGGGATGGCGAGCACCTCGAGGTGCTCGCCGCGACGGCCTGAGCGTCCGCCCGGAGGTGCCGCTGCGCGGCCTGCGCTGGAGCCTGTATACCGCGGCGCCGTTCGCCTCGATGAAGGTGCGCCGCTCGGCGCGGTGGCCTTCCACGCCTTCCATACCCGTCGCAGCGCCAGGCGCGCTCGGGAGGCTCCCCTCCAGGTCGGCGCGTTCGCCCTGGACCAGGCGGAGGCGAGGAAAGACCCCGGACTGCGTGGAGGGCCGGGGGCTGAGGTCGACGAAGATCGTGCTGAGCAGCCGACCGAAGGCGTACGGCTTGAGCAGGACCTCGCTGACGTCGTCCGTGCCGTCGCACGAGACCGGCTCGTCGGCACAGAAGATGACCCGCCGGGGCATCGTGCCCTCGCGCCGCAGGCGGCCCAGGATCTCCCGGGCGCCTTTCGTTCCAGGGGCGAGATCGATCAGCGCGACGTCGTAGACGCGCTCGCGGGAGAGGGAGATCGCTTCCTCCAAGGTCGCGGCCGGGCTGACGAGCGCGCCGCGGTTGCAGAGGAGGAGCGCCGTGGCCCTCCGGAGGACATGGTCCTGATCGAGGAGGAGAACGTTCGGTTGGTACGTCATCGGGTATCCCTGCGGCTTGCAGTCGAATTGCGCCGCATCGACGAGGACGGCGATGAGCGCGCCCCCTCCGTCGTTCAGCGGCAGCATCCGCGTCCGCGGACGGTCCCCCCTTCGCAACGCACGTGCCGAAGGCGAGGCGCCGCCGTCGCCTGGGCCTCGTTTCCCCTGTTCTCGGCGGCAACGCGCTCGTTCGAGCGTCGCTGCCGGTGAGGCTGCCCCGCCGACCCCGGGGCCGCCGCTGTGCCCATTTCGCGCTCCCTCCGCAGCGCCTCTCCGCCCCGACGAAGAGCGCCCCCCCACCCTGTCGGCTTACCCACCGCGTCGCTGGCCGTCGGTGGGCGGTTCGTGCGCACGGGCCAGCCCAGGTTTGCGGCCCCGCCAAGGCGGCGCGGTCCGCCGATCCGCCGGTTGCTCCAGGCTCGACGTACCGCGGGCCACATGTCCGGGCCGCTCGCGCTGCCCCTCCCTGACGCGTTCGGCGCAACGCGCCAAACTGATTTTCCCGCTTGATGAGGCTGGCGTAGGGTGCCAAAAGCGTCCGCGCGCACGAGTGGCGGAATTGGTATACGCACCGGTTTTAGGTTCCGGCGCCGGGAGGCTTGGGGGTTCGAGTCCCCCCTCGTGCACCACACGGTGATTGCCGCTGTTTCGCGCTGGACCGCTCGAGGCGCTCTCCCCCTCTCCGCCCTTTCCCGCGCCCTTTCCGCCGCCGCTGGGTGAGAGCTCCGGGATGGCCGTGTCGAGGGGCGCGAGCTGCCCCAAGCCGAGCTCCGAGAAGGTGCGCGCCGCCCTCCGGTAGCGGTTGATCATGATCGAGCTGCGGTGTCCGGTCCGGTCAGCGATCCACGTCTCCGAGCGGCCGTTGGCCAGGTTCACGGTGATGAAGCAGGCCCGCGCATCGTGGATCCGGATGGGCTGGCGCGCGTCGCTCCGCTCGAACAGCTCCGCGCGGTCGACGCCCGCGGCGCGCAGGTGACCCCGGAAGCGCTCCGCGCCGCGGTCCACGTTGATGGCCTTGCCCACCGTGTCGATGAACACGAGCGCGTCGGCCGGCGGGTTGCCCCGGAGCGCGCGCCACGCCTTCAGCGCCCTCACGACGTCAGGCCCGAGACCCCAGGCGCGGGGCTCATCCGTCTTGTTCACGTCCAGCCGGATCGCGCCGCGCTCGAGGTCGAGATCGCCGAACGTCAGCCCGGCGGCCTCACTCGCCCGGAGGCCTTCGCGGTTCAGGAACCCGTACAGCACGCGGAAGCACAGCGGGACCGCCCGGCAGCCCATGAGACGCCCGTCCTCGTCCGGGTACAGGTAGGCCATGGCCTTCGCCGCGCCGAGCTTCGGGAGGAAGCCCTTCGGGATCGGGCTCGCGGTGATGAGCCGCGCCGGGAAGACGGCGAGCGACATCACGCGCCCGATCAGCTGCGCGACGTGCCGCCGCGTGTTCGCCGCCCTGGCGCTCGGCAGCGAGCGCATGACGCGCTCCGCGTCGTCCAGCTGGAACGACCCGACCGGAACGGCGCCGGCGATCGGGTAGACGTGCGCCTCGAGGCGGTAGACGTCGTCCGAGACGCTGCGCTTGCGCTTCACGTGGTCGGGGTAGCGCTTCGCCAGCTCCCCCGAGGTCCAGAGCGTGGCGAAGGCCTGGAACGACATCGAGGGTGACAGGGAGAGCCCTGCCGGGCCCACCGCGGGGAGATCCCCCGGGTGAGCTCGGCAGACCATCTCGACGGCCTCGACGACCGCTGTCAGCGCCTTCCCGTCGCGCTGCGCGGCGCGCTCGAGAAGCCCCCGCGCGACGTCCTGGGCGACGTGCGGCGCGGCCCGCAGCTTCGCCGCGAGAGCGGCGAGGACGTCCTTGCGGGCGATCGCCTGCTGCTCCGTGGTGCAGGTCGGGAGGGCGATGTTAGGGCGCAGCTTCTCCCCGAGCTTCACCCGCGCGTACCAGCGCCCCGCGCTGAAGTAGACGTTGCCCGTCGCGCGTCGCGGCATGGCTACCGCTCTCCTTCCGTGGTCCAGCGCTGGATGAGTCCCCGCGGGCGCCACGCCTCGGCAGCCCACGCGGCGAAGGCCGAGCGGTGCGCCCGATCCCAGACCCGCAGCGCGTCGCTCGGTTCGTCGGTCGCCGGATCGGTCGATGTGCTCCAGCGCAGCCGCGTCGCCTCGAGCAGCGAGAAGCCCGCCACCACGCGCCGCACATCCTCGTCAGCGCCGTGCGCGTAGTGCTCCGGGTAGAGCGAGAGCACGAATGCGGCCGACTGATACGCGCGCTCCGCTGCGAGAAGCGAAGCCTCGAGCCGCCCCCGGTGCAGGACCGCGAACCGCTCCGGATGCCTCGCCAGCAGCGACCGGCCCTCCGCCTCGTGCGGCTCCTTCGCGCTCCGGAGCCTCTCGTCCGCCCACCGCGCGAGCTTCAGCGGGCGGAACGGTCGAACGCCAGGCGCGTCCGCCAGCGAGGGGAAGGACTCGGCCAGCTCCGACAGGCCTTCCGCCTCGTCCGGCCAGCATTCGTACCCGCTCTTGAACTTCCTCGCGAAGATCGCCCGCATGGTCACCTCCACCCTGCGGCGCGCGCGTGCGCCCGCACCTCGCTCCTCGTCAGCGACCACCCGCCGTCGCCTGGCAGCAGCGCCGTCACGAGCACGCAGAAGCCCCACCCGAACCGCCGAGCCGCCTCCGGTCCGATCGCGTCGGCCAGGAGGGCGCTCGCCAGCTCGAGCGGCCCCGTCCCGAAGTAGCCCCACCCGAGGGACACGGGGGTGCCGTCCACGTCGCGCGCGGTCAGCAGCCCGGCGCGCGCTCCGCTGGACCGGATGACCATCACGCCGTGCTCGGCCTGCACGCCGAAGTATGTGATCGCGTCGAGGCGCAGCGCCCGCGCCGTGCGCGGCTCCGAGGGCGGTTTGCTCGACGTGAGCCTCGACGTCGTGCGCTGGCGCAGCTGGGCGGCACACGCGCGGCTCACGAGCGGTCTCCATCGTTGCCCGCACCACCGGCGCGCACTCGTCGCTCGAACGCCCCCACGATGCGCTGGTACAGCGCTCGCACAACTTCGGCGCGCTGGCTCAGCGTGTACAGCCCCATCTCGACCTCCGGGGTCATGTCGCCTTCTGGATCTCGCACGGCCGACAGGATGAGCATCGCGTCTCGTTGGATGCCCTGGAGGATGGCGTGCACGGGGTCCCACTCGCCCGGGAAGAGGTGCGGGATCAGGTCAACGAGCTCCGCGTCCCATACGTCCTGAGTCGGCTTGCACTTGAAGCCGATCGCGCGCAGGTGCTCCTCTGCTGGCTCCGGGCGCCGAGCAGACCCGCCGGGCGGCGAAGAGGGAGCGGACGCCGGGGGCGCGCTGCCATCACCACGGCCCGCGCCGTCCACCTGCCCCGAGGCCTCGCTGCTCGCCGCGCGCACGGCCTCCGAGAACGCGAGCACCGCGCGCTGGTACGCGAGCAGGCGCGGCTCGTCCGCGCGATCCAGCATGAAGATCAGGGTCCGGAGGACGAGCTGCGCCAGCGTCGCCGGCCCGTTCACGTCCTCGCGAGCGCCGAACCGTTCCGCGAGCTCGAGCGCCCCGCGCAGCACCTTGTTGATGGTGCTCCGCACGCTCGGCCGATCGGCGGATGCGGTGCGCGCCGCCTTGCCGGGCGAGGCCGGGCGCGGCTTGCCGGCGGGGCGCTTCGATGCCTGCCGGCGGCTCGGGGTGATCTTCTTCGTCGTCTTCTTGGCGCCGCGCGTGGCGCGATGTACGGAAGCCATGGGTCGTCTCCTGGTTGCACAGGGGTTCGATCAAGGGCCGTTCGGGAGGGTCCAAGCTCCCGGGCGGCCCGCTCTACTTCTGGGGCCTACTTCTTCTTCATCGGCGTCCGCGCCGCGCTCTTCCCCCCCTTCGGTGTCGCGGGCGCGTCGGTCGACGGCTCGGCCGGTTGGATCCCGAGCTCTCGCTCGAGCACCTCCACACCTCGCTCGATCGCGGCGCGCAGTGCGTCTGACCGCTGCACGATCTCTCCAGGGCGGCGCTGTGCCAGGGTTGCGGCGATGCGGTCGAGCCGCTCGACCGTGGCAGGCAGGATCCGCCCGGATACGGTGGTCAACGGAGCTTGCGCCATCGTCCGAAACAATCGCATGCGTTCGTAACTGACGCAAGCGCGTTCGGCCAGGGCGGGTCGATTCTGGAGCCGACGGACGGCGCTGTGTACGCCGCTGTGCGTCTACCGCGGAGCGTCCGGAGCGCCGTGTCAGCGCTGGCCACGGCGCGGGCGGCGAGGAGGCGCGTCGGGCTGCGCGCCGGCGAGCTCCAGACCGGGCCGCCCCCGCGGTGGAGGTTTGCTGTACGGTGCGGCGAACCTCGGAATCACTCGGGTTTTTGAGTTGATCTGTTGAACATATCAACCGAACCACGGTGTTCATCACCGCGGTTGCCCGGCCCGCGGTCGCGTCGACCGAGCCGGCGGCCCGCTCGAGGCCGAGATCCAGCGCGACGAGGGGCGAGGGCCCGCGGCTCTAGGCAGTTATCAAGTTCATCTTGATGACTGGTCGCCGCTGCGCGCGGGCGAGGCGAGCGCCGCGCCGAGCTGCGCCGTGTTCAACACCATGCAGGTGGAGCGGGCGGCCGGCGCGCCATGGTGGCGCGTTGGGACAGGTTCGCCGGCTTGATGTCGCGGCGCACGCGGCCGGCTCCTCGGCGCTGTCGAGGCCGAGCTCGCCGTGGGACGCGGCTCGCCGCCGAGGCGACCCGGGCACCGCTTACGGATGCCCCCGATCTCCTCTCACGAAATCGACACCCACCGGCCGGAAGCCCTGGTAGCCTGCCGCGCGCTGGTCGGTCGGGCCGGCGGTCGCGGCGAAGGTCGGCGCTCGGGCGCGATCTCCCGCTTGACATGGCGGGGCCACCTCGCGCGCGTGCGCGCGTGCCACAGGTCGACCCGCCGGGCCAAGAAAGCGGACGACGTCAGCGGCCGGGCGCTGGTAGCCTGCCGGCCATGCCGATCACCCCTCCCGACCCCGGATTCGTAGGCAGGCTGCTCCAGCTCTTCGCCCTCTTCGGCCTGGGGGCCGCCCTTTCTTGGCCCTCCTGGAGGCGACGCGTACCGTCGGCGCCGTGCCTGCCGCCTCGCCCGCCGGAGCCCTGACAGCGCGGCGCGCGGAGCCCTCGCGCGCGCCTGACCGCGAACGAGCCCGCCCTCACCCCCGAGCCCAGGCTGCGCCGTGATCCCGGCGCTGTGGAGCCTCTCCGTCCTCGTGACGGTGCTCGCCTGGATCGTCGCGCGGCATCGCCCCGAGCACCGGCCGATCGCGTGGCTGCTGGCCTACGGCCTCGTGACGGACGCCGTGCGAGAGCTCATCGGCGCGCAGGTGCTCCGGCCCGCTCGCGCCGAGCTCGCCGGCGCGCCGTTCACCGGCTGGGTTCGGGTCGCCTTCCACTTCGAGTCAGCCCTCTTCCTCGGCTGGATGGCTGGCGTCGCGGCGCTCGCGGTGTTCATCTTCGGCCGGCGGCGCCCCTGGGGTGTGCTCGCGGTCTACGTCGTCGCGGTCGCGGTCCTCGCCGCCGGATACCCCACCTTCCGCGGGGCCCTGCTCGCGAAGGCCTACACCGCGTGCGAGCTCGCCGCGCTCTGCGTGTCGGTCGGGTGCCTCCTTCGATGGTACTTCGGACGCGAGCCCGCGCAGTCTCACCACTTCATCAGCGGCCTCATCGTCGTTGCTGAGCTGACGATGCTCGCCGGCCCGTTTCGGGTGGGCATCTTCGGAGCGTGGGATCTCGCGCGCTCGATCCTCTTCGCGCTTTACCTCGCCCTCACTCCAACACAGGGAGTCCTCGCATGGCGCCGGACTTCGTAGCGCTCACGCTCTGGCACTTCGTCTTCTTCGCGATCGCGGTCGTCTACCGCAAGCAACGCGAACTCGCTGCGAAGCGGCTCACCGCGAAGGAGCTCCTCGGGCAGGTGAGACTCGTGCACGCCGCCATCGCGAGCGGCCTTCGCGGTACCCAGGCGACACGCGAGGACGTCAAAGACCTCTCGCAAGACGTGTTTCTCGCTGCATGGGAGGCCAGCGAGGCGGGGCGCTACCGCCCGGATCCGAGCATGGAGCCCGCGCGGGCGTTGGCTGTCTGGATGCGGACGCTGGCCTATCACCGCGTGCGTCATCACAGGGCGTCGGCCCGCGTGCGACGCGAGGAGCCCTGTGCGGAGCCGCCGCGCGCGGCGCACGAGGCACCGACTCCCGATCAAGCCCTCGAGCGCGAGGAGATGCGCCGGGCCTTCCTCGAAGCCCTGCACCAGCTGCCCGAGCACGAGAACGCGGTGATCGTGGCGCACGACGTCTTCGAGATGTCGATGGAGGAGGCTGCCGAGCAGCAGGACGCGCCTGTGAGCACAGCGTACCGGTGGCGCGCGCGCGGCATCGCTGCGCTGACCCGGGCGCTCCGCCCGCGGCGAGGGTGAGGAGCGGCGCTGCATCGTGGTAGCCTCGCCGCATGATCCTTCCGCCCCAAGACGCGGACGTCATCGACCCGCCGAACCCCAACGTCACCGCGAGCATCGAGCCGCCGGATCCCGGCGTCGCCTGCATCGTCGATCCGCCGTACCCCGGCATCGCCATCATCGAGCCGCCGCATCCGCACGTGCATGCGCTCGGGCTCGCGCTGGCGGTCGCCGTCGTGGCCCTGCGTCGATGAGCGCTGAGGGCTCGCCCGGCGTTCAGTTCAGGTCGGCGAGACGAGCGCCGGGGGGGAGGGTGAGCGCGGCGAGCTGTGCCTCGAGGGTCTCGCGGATTCGGACCGCGCTATGCAGGACGATGCGGACGGCGTCCTGATCCTCCTGGCCACCGTCCACGCGGCGGCGAGCCGATGCCTCGAGGCGTCCGATCTCGACGAGCTGCGCCTCGAGCCCACCGCGCACTCGCTCCACCTCCGCAGCGGCGAGGGCGGCGCGAGCCTCGTGCTCCCAGCGCTTGGCCGCTGCTGCCTTCGCTGCGGCGAGGTCCCGAGCATCTCGTGCAGCGGGTACGTCGGCCCCACGCGCAGCGCCGAGCGACGCTTCCGCGGCGGCCAGCCTCGTGCAGGCCTCGAGCAGCGCGCGCTCCGCGGTCTCCAGCGTGAGCCGAGCGCGCAACACGTCCGCTTCGTGCGCTTCAATGGTGTTCATCGACCGAACACCTTTCCAATTATCGTCACGACGCTGTCGGTCGGATTCGTTATCTGCCCTTCGAGATACACCATGCTCTGATCGAACTCGTCCTGGGCCTTCGGCTCGTTCAGCTGCGCCGTGCTGCCCTCGGGCTTCGAAAGGGTCGGCTTCGGCGAGCGGTACTGCTTGAACTTGATGTCCTGCGCCCAGAGGCCGGGCTCGATCTGGTCGAGTTGCAGGACGTCCTCGACGACCACGGACTTGATGCCGAGCGGCTCGTGATACGGGTGGTAGTAGTCGAGCGCCTTGGGGCGCGCGCCGAGCTGCGGGCGCGCGAGGAGCCGCGAGAACGTGTCCCACTGCGCGAAGTGCTGCGGCTCCCAGAAGAGCAGCCGCACTTGGAACGTCGCGAGCCCGTCGCCCGTGAACACGAGAAAGGCGCCCGACAGCCCGTAGCCCTTCCGCTCGTCCCAGTTCCGCGGCGAGCCGGCGCCGCTCACCTGCGCCTGCCCTGGCGAGCGCTGGCCCGCCAAGACGATCACGTCATAGAGGTCTGCCTGTTCGATCGGGTTGGGCATGGTGCTCCTGTGCTTACGTCGCGAAGGCGCTGCGCGCGTCGATGGCTGCCATATGCTTCAGCTCGGGCGAGAGCCCGTCTCCTCGAGTCGAGTGAGCTCAGCGCGGGCCTCATCGAGGCTCGCCGTCGTCTCGCGGTGGCGTCGGCTGGCGACGTGGAGCTGATTGCGGCCGTCGATCACGGCACAAGAAGTTCTCTCCGAGGTCATGTCGCCTGATCGCTTCGCCGGGTCGCTGTGCGCCTCCTCAGCCCACCCAAGCCGGACCTCGCGATCCTTCACCTCAGCGGCCGCTTCGCGCTCGTCCTGCTCGGCCTTCGCCACAGCCGCGCGCGCGGCGGCGAGCTGCGCCGTGTAATCCGTTCCCATCACGCGGCCGGGGGCTCGCCGTCGTTCGCGGAGAAGAGCGACCGGAACGCGCTCGAGGCGCTCTCGCGCAGGGAGGGTTGCGGCTCCGGCGCTTCCCTCCTGCGCGTGAAGAACGGGTGCCTGGCGTCCTCGGCGTAACGCGGCTTGAGCACCTGCCTGTCCCCTTCATATCTCACGACGAAACCGCCAGGCGGCGGCGGGATGTAGGTTTCCTCGAAGTGCCTCTGGGCCTCTGCCTCTTGGCGCTGGCGGATGGCCTGGTCCGCCGCGCGCACTTCATCTGTCGTGGGGCTGTTCAGGATCACGGAGACCCGACTCATCGCGTCCGACACATCGCCATCGCGCCGAGCCTCTTTCGGCTGTTCCAGCTGGAAGCGGTACGCGCGATCGGTGCGACTGAAAGACGTGCTGATGCCGGCCAGAGACCCGATGTCCTGATAGTGGCCGTTCCAGTCTCTTACCGCCTCGGGCAGCGCGAGGAACTGCGCGTGCCGCACGTGGCAGACCTTGTGGAAGTCATCGATCGGCTTGATGTCGGCCCCGAGCTCCTGCGCCCGCGCCGCGGCGGCCCGGGCGTCATCCACCGCGGCGTCGATGTCGGCGAGGCTCCTCCGGATGAGCGCCTCCCCGGCGATGACGAGCTCGACGCTCGGGCTGAACCGCACCTTGGCGGCGGCGAGGGATGCCCGCTCGGCCTGGGCCTGGCGCAGCTCGCCGGCGCGCCGCTCGCCGCGGGCGCGGAGCTCCTCGGCGCGCTCCGGCGCGATGGCCATCACCTTGGCCTCGAGCTCGGCCAGCTCCACCGCGCTGGCGTCGAGGGCGGCGCCGGCGGCCTCGTTCTCGGCCTGGGCCCGGCGCTGGCGCTCCTCGGCTCGACGGATGACCTCGAGGAGCTCCCGCGCGGGGTGCGCGGCGAGGCGGGCGGCGCTGGCGCTCCGCTCGGCCTCGATGGCGGCCACGTGGCGCCGCTCGGCCTCTTCGAGCTCCGCCTCGAGGCGGGCGCGCGCGGCCTCGTGCTCGGCCTGGGCGAGGGCTTCGCGGGCCTGCTGCTCGCGACGACCGGCGCGGTCGGCCTGCAGCTTGGCCAGGTCGCGGGCGTTCCTCGCGGCGAGAACGGCGTCGCCGTTCGCGTCGCTCGGGTCCTCATCGAACGCCGCTTCGACCTTCGCGACGTGCGCCTCCCGCTCGGCCAGGCGCGCGCTCGTCTCCGCGGTGTCGCGCTCCGCGGCGGCCAGCACCGCGCGGGCGCCGTCCACCTGCGCGGCCGCATCGCTCGGGCGCGCCTCTCCCAAGCTCAGAAGGGCCCCAAACATCGATCGAATGCTCATCGTCCCCTGTCTTCCTCGAGGCGCTCTCGCCCCGTCTCGATCACGTTGTCGCCTATCGGCGCCCCATCGCGGCCATCGCGCGGATCTCGCCGGGCGCCGGCGCGTGGAAGACCCGCACGCCGCGGATCGGGTCAACGTCGCCATAGCCGACCTTGCCGTCCGATGCGGGACGGATGCCGAGGAGGCGGTCGATCTTCTCCGCGTCCTCCCGCGGGATGCTCCCGCTCTGGTGCCCTCCGGCGTTGATGAAGCTCTGCACCACGCTGAGCGGCTCTTTGAGAGCCCACGAACGGAGCTCGCCAGGGAACATCTGCGGATAGCCATCCACGAGCAGGCGCACGGCTGACCGCCCGGCGCCGTTGGTCGTCTTGTTCTTCATCGTGTCTCCAGGGTGCTTCTGCACATCGCCCGCCGACCTCCGGAGGGCTTGAGGGTTGAACGGGACCGGCGTGCAGCTGATCGCCATGAGCTCGGCGCGCGTGTACTCGATGACCTGCCGGCCCTCGTGCTCGACGCTCCTGCGCTCGAGCGGGTTGAAGCGCACCGCGAACCCGCGGAGCACGCCGCGCCGGTACTTCTCCCAGACCTGCTGGTCGAACTCGGTCGCGTCGTCGAAGACGGCGTCGAAGAGAAGCGACTTCCCCTCGACGCGCACGTTCTCGCAGAGGCCGATCGGAAGCGCCCCGTCGTCGTTCCCCCAGAGCAGCACCGGGTTGGCGATGAAACGGGTCAAGTCCCAGTTGGCGCGCAGGATCGTGCCGTGGGCGTCGAGCGCCTCGGTCGATGCGACCGCCGAGATCCGCCGCTCCGCCTCGTTGACCGACCGCACCTGAGCCGCGCGGAACAGCGGACCTTCCCCGCTGCGGGGCCTCCCTGCGGTCATCGACATGACGGCGACGCCTCCCGCCTCAGCGCGCGCTCGCGCGCCTGCGTCGGCGTCATGCTCGACATCTTCCTGGCGCCGCGCTCGGGGGGACCGAAGCCAGCTCGCGTCGGCGACGGCGCCGGCGGCTCCACGCCGAGCACGCCGGAGCCGAGGGCGCGGTCGACCTCGAGATCGGCGGCGCTCGCGCGCACGCCCGACGACGTGAGAGCTCGGGCCGCGGCACGGGCGCGCGCCTGCGTCGGCGTCATCGCGCAGAGCTTCCGGGCGCCGCGCTCCGGCGGGCCGAACCCGTCGAAGGTCGGCGGGGCCGACGACAAGCCGAGCGCGCGGTCGACCTCAGCGTCCGCCTCGAGCTGCGTCGACGTGCCCTCGGTCAAGGGCTTCCACAACCTCATCGACCTCATCGGTCGCCTCGTGCGGCCCGCTTGGCGGGCGCGCGCTTCGCGACGGCGCCGGAGCTCGGGGGCTTCCGCGGGCCGCTCGGCCGTTCGGTCGTCTGGCGCGGGGTGGTCCGCGCCGCGGCGCGATCGGTATCTCGCTTGCCCTTCTGCTGCGTGGCCACGCTGACTGCTTTGGCCCTCTTCGTCGACATGCTCTCTCGCTCCTCTCACGCCGCGGCGGGCGAGCCGGCCTCCGCCTGACTCCGCCGCTCGCGCTCCATCACGTCGAGGCCCTTCTCCATCGCCTCGCGGGCGACATCGGAGAACGAACGGATCTTGTCGCCGCCGATCCGATGGCGGCTCACACGCCGCTCGAGCTCGGGGCCCATGAACACCGAAACCGGCCTCTTGCTGCTCATAGATTCGGAGTCTGTAAGGCTCGCAGTCTGCAATCAAGCGATGTTCCTGATATGATGCGAAAAGACGTTCACAAGGTCGGCTATCACGACTCATCACAACCCATCGCAGCGCGGCGCCCCGTCAGGGTCGCGGCGAGCGGCGCGCGATGCTTCGCACACGAACCATTCACACGTGAAGCATCACGAGGCGCGGCTCGACGGCGGCCCGGGAAGGTGCCGAGCGCGGGCGGTGAAGCCCAGGTGCGAGCTGCGCCTCGAGGGCCGAGCGGCGGCGGGAGCTCCCGCGCGGGCCCGCCTAGCGCCCGGGGCAGGCCAGCAGGCGGCGCGCGCGCCGGCGGGCGACGTCACCCCCGCGAGCACCAGACGCGGCGCGAGGGCGGCCCCTTCCTGCCCAGGCAGCGGCCGGCGGCGAGGGGTGAGCGGCGAGGGCGGCCTCCTCCGCGATGAACTCGTCGGCGACACGCACGCCCTCGACGAAGAACCTCGCCTGCGCGGGGTCCTCCAGGTCGAGGCCGAACCGCCGCAGCACCGCGCGGTCGCGGGGCGGCACGGCGCGGAGGATCTCAGCGGAGGAGCGGAGACGGGGCACGGCGCGAGCCTACCCGATCCAGCGGGCTCGGAGCCGAGGGCGACGAGCAGCCTCTCGAGGGTGGACCGGGCACGCATGGACCGGATCCGGATCAGATCCACGGCAGCGAGAGACGGGTGGATCGCTCACCACAGCCCGAACCGGTCGCGCACGAGGACCGAGCCCCCAGGGCCACGCGAGCCCCAGAGCTGTAGGAGGCCCCCACGCGTGCGACACGGCATCAACCGGCCCGGGTTGACCATCAACCAGGCATCGAGCGCTGGTGAAGGCCGCTGGTGAACCTGTGAACCGGCTGTTAACCGCGGCGGCGAGGGCGAACCTCGGCCTGCTCGGGGGCGCTGGTTGTTCACCCAGATTGCAAACGCGCAAACCTTGCGCGGAAAAGTCAGGACCCCTGGGCCCGGAATCCCCCATATACTGTAGGATACGCACCTACAACCGCATGAGTGTGAGCCAGCCCCTATGGGCGTCACGGGTGTCACGCCTTGCTGCCCTCTGACCCGTGACGCCCCATCTGTCCGTAACCACACAGATTTATCGTGGGCGTCACGGGTGTCACGGCGTCACGGGTAGGGGGTCAACACTTCCCCCCTATATCTACCCCGTCATCTCTCCCGCATATACGTGTGATCGTACCCGTGACAGGTGTGACGGGTATAGAAAAGCCTTTGATTCCGAGAGCTTGAAGGTGTCACGGGTAGCGTCACGGGTTCGATTTGGACCCGTGACACCCGTGACAGCCCCTTCGACGCGCGTCTCGATGGCGTTCCGGGTGGCGGTGGTCGTAGGGCTTCGCGGGGCAGCGAGGGCGGGCGCGGTCGTGATCGGGCGCTTGTCAGCCGAGCGAGGGCGGCCCCTCGCCATCGGGGAGGGACGCCGCGCGGACGAAGAAGTCGAGGCAGCGCTCGAGCGCGGCGCGGTCCGACCACGTGTAGTCGCGCATCAGCCGCGCGAGCCCATGGATCGCGTGTCGACCGGCGAACCAGCCGAGCATGCCGTCGAGCTCGAGGACCACGAAGCCGGGGGCGCTCAGCTCGGCTCGCCGCGCTGCCTCCTCATGCCGAGCGCAACGACCGGCGCAGACGACGTCGAACGCGACGACCACGCGAGACGTCCCCAGGCCGTCGTCGCGGCACCGCTCCCACCACCGCACGAACGCCCGACGGTGGGCCTCGGCGCTCGCGAGCTCCGCGCCGCACACGTCGCATCGGATCTCGGCAGCTGCCGCCGTCATCGTGCCGCCCTTCAGCAGTAGCAGCCGCCGCCGTCCAGCGGACGATCGGATCTGCTGCAGTGGCCGTTCTTGCACGGCCGGCAGTCGCAATCCTCGAACGCGCAGCCGTAGCGGCCCGTGCACCTGCACCCGCCGCGCTCCGGGGCGCGAGCCTTCCTGCCGGTAGCGCTCAGCGTCTTGCAGCCGCCGCACGTCACGCACGGTGTGCAGCCGCAGCCCTCTATCGCGCAGCCGTTGGGACCGCGCTTGCGTCCCTCCTCCTGGATCGCCGCGCGCTCGACGTCTTCCGGCTCGACGTGGGGCGCGGGCGGGCGCACCGGCGCACGCCGCTCCGGAGCGTGGAGCGGCACCACGTTGTCGACGTACGCCGTCGGCGCCTCGTCCTCGCTCGCCCGCACGTAGCCGCGCTCTCGCTTCCCTGCGCTGCCGTTCACACGCCGCTGTCTCTGATCCCATCCAGCGAGCTTCAGGCACCGCACTGCGCGATTCTGCGCGCTCTGGTCCATCTTCGCGGGCTCCATGTGGAGTGCGCCTTGCAGCACTTCCGCGACCGTGACGAACGCGCCGGGCGTGCGATTCGCGAGCCAGGCCCCGATCATCGATTGCCACGCGTCCGTCGACACGCGCTCGTCCTGCGCTTCCTTGCACAGCTCGTTCTCTTCCGCGCCTTCAGGCCACCACGGCGCACCCTGCTTGTAGAGCTCCACGGCCTCGGCCCAGAGCTGCTCGCGGTCGCGCTCCATGTCGGCGATGGCGAGCTGCCCGATCGCGAGTCCGGAGCCGCACGGCGAGCACTTCACCGGCCAGAAGCGGCGATTGCCGGTCTCGTCCGGAAGGTAGCCGCGCCCGTTCGGGTTGACCGTGCCGGCGAACACGCATTGCCTCGGGAGCGCGCTGTCCGCGCGGTCGTAGGGCAGGCGCGTCTTGTCGACCGGGCTCGACGCGAAGGTCTTCACGCGCGACGCCTCCGCCTTGCTCCAGCCGTCGAGCTCGGCGAACTCGATCAACCAGTTGGCGCGCAGCGAGGAGAAGCGGTCTTTGCTCTGGAGGTCGATCGGGCTGTCGTTCGTCCACTTCCGGCCGAACAGCACCGCCACCAACGTGCTCTTCCGGAGCCCCTGCGGCCCCTCGAGGATCGGCATGGTGTCGACCTTGCAGCCGGGTTCGAAGATCCGAGCGACGGCGGAGACCAGGAACCATAGGCCCACGGCGCGCGTGTACGGCGTGTCCTCGGCGCCCGCGTAGGTGATCAACCAGGTTTCGACGCGGCTCACGCCGTCCCACGTGGGGCTCAGCAGGAACTCTCGGACCGGGTGGAACGCCTGCTGTTGCGCAACGACCACGGCCGCCCTGTAGCAGGCCACCTCGCCCAGGTTCATCCCGTAGCGGCGGCTCAGCCAGGCTTGCAGGCGCGTGGTGTCCGCGTCCGACCACCAGCCGTCCGACTGCGTTCCGGGCATGTCCTCTGGATCCCAGGGCGGCGGTGCGGTCGTGGTGAGCAACGACGTGAACTCGTTCCAGGCGAGCACGCCGCGCCACGCCGGATCGTGGCTCAGGATGGCGATCGCGTTCGCGGTCGTCGCGAGCACGGCGTTCTTCTTCCCGCGCTGGAGCTTGTCGAGCCACCCCTCGTGATCGAGCTCGATCCGCCGCGGGACATGGATCGTCCTGGGCTTCCACTGCGCCGGCGGCGATGCGGCCTCCTGGCGGCCGTGCGCGGGCTCCGGACGCGCGGCGCGATCGTTGGCCGGCTCGTCTTCGACGGCGCGCGGCGTCGGCCAGGGCTCGCCCGGCTCGGCCCCGTACTCGGCGGCTTCAGCGCACGCGTCATCGAACGTCGGCGCGCTCATGCTGCTCCTCTGGTGCAGGTGTTGATCGGCTTGTCGGGCCAGAACGCGGCGCCGGCCTGGAAGCTCTCGCAGCGAGAGACGGCGAGCGTGCGCACCATGCCGCTCTGGACCGGCCGGCGGATCGCGCCGGCGACGTCCGCATGTCCCGCCCGCTGGATCTTCGCAGCGTACTCCTCGATCGGCTCGAAGCTGACGAGCACCCGATCACCAAGGTCGACTCCGACGACGACGATCGCGTCGAGGTCCGGCGAGGGGCCGCGCGCGGCGAGGGCGTCCGAGATGGCAGCGTGCGCGGCCTCGTGCTCGGCGCCGGCCTGCTCTCCGAAGCGCGCCCACGCAGGGACGCGCGGTAGGTACGCAGGGGCGATGTGCCACCGCTCAGCGGTGGGAACGTCGTGCGGGGCTGCCGAGCGCCGGGCGATGCGTCGGGCGACCCGCGCGCTTGAAGAGCGGGACATCAGGCCGCCCCTCCGCGCGCGTTGATATCCGTACGCGCCCCTGCCCAGCGGGCCCGCATGCGGTAGGCGAGCCCTCCCCGCGCGAGGGCGAGGAGGGTGATCGAGCCGCTCGGCACCGGCTCCGCCAGCTTGCACGCGAGGCTGGTGTCTCCGGCGATGCGCAGCGCGTCGCTCATCTCGAGCCGGTCGATCAGGCCGATCCGGGGCTCGCCATCGATGTTATGGGCAACGAGCACAAGCCCGCTCGTCTCGACGGCCGGGGGGCCCTGCCGCTCGAGGTGCTCCAGGAGGGCGCCCACGGTCGCCTTGAGCTCCCGCGGCACGTCGTCGTTCTGCACCCCCCGCGTCTTCCTCGCTGCGCGCCACGCTGCCCGCCGGGCGGCCCTGGCGCGGCTCATCGGCGCCCCCGCAGGACGGGCAGGTTCATCTCCGCCAAGACGCCCGCGCCGTCCGTAGGGGGGCCCTCCGCGTCGTTCGCGGCGACCGGCGCCGGCCGGCGGCGTTTCGCCTCGAGGTACGCGAGGAGGTCCGACCGCTGGTAGCGCCAGCCGCGGCGCGAGCCGAGCTTGACCGCGGCGATCTCGCCCTTCCTGGCCATCCGGATCACGGTCTCCCGGGAGACCACGAGGAGCGCGGCGGCGCCGGCCGCGTCGAGCACGGGATCGTCCTCGGGTTGCTCGGCCTGCTGTACCTCCTGGACGACCACCTGAACGACCTGCACCAGCATCGGGAGCAGAACCGCGGCCGGCCCGTCCGGGCTCGCGAGCGTGGCCAGCACGCGCGCCGTGATGTCCTTGCCGCCCTTCCCCCCGGGCGGCGCCTTCGCCTTCATGTCGCCGGCCATGCCCGGCGCGGCCGTCGCATTCCTCCGCTGCATACACGTCACCTCACAACGCTGCGCCGGCTCACACACGGCACGCGCCCACTCCCACGTTGAGCGGCTCCGCCTGCCCGGCGGCGCCGCGGGTTACTCCTTGATCAGCCCGGCTTCGATGAGGGTCCTGCGCACCCGCTGACCAGCCACCCCCCGCACGACCTCGTTCCGGAGCATCTTGGCGACCGTGCGCGGGTCCGCCTCGGCCTTCACGGCAAGCTGGCGGAGCGTCGCTGTGTCCACCTGCACCGGCTCTCTCTTGTGCGACTTCCGAGAGCTCCTCGCGTCCCCTGCAACTGCACCCTTCGTATACATGCTGCCTCCTTGACGAATCTATTGTGGCGTCGCGCCTCGCGCTGTCACCCAAAACAATGGGCCTTCGCCCCAGAAAATATTAACAAGCAACTTGTGAACGCTTTGTTATCGCGATGCGCTCGTGATGCTTGACGGACCCGCACGAATCGCGGGTGCGGACCCGGGATAAGCACCCTGGTCCGCTTGGTCACGAGAGAACACCAGAGGCATCGACGCGCGGTGTCGCATTGGCCTCGATTGGCCACAGTCAGGCGCAGCGACTCGCAATCTAACGCGAGCAAACAGGCCATCACGCACATAGAACGTCGGCTACTGTGGCCGAAGGCCATATCGATGCTCGACGCGCAAGGCCCGTCTTCACCGCGCGCAGAGCATGCGGCCGGCCGGTCGCCCTCCTCGCTGACCGCCAGAGACCACGAGCGACCACGAAGCTCTTTTCTGTTGACCTTCATCGTTCACTGTGCTCCGCGCTTCCCACGCCCGCGCAGCGGGACGACCCTCGCGCCGCTCGACTCGTCCGGCGGCGCCGCCCCGAGCGCGCGGCCGAGCGCCGCGTGGAGCGCGCGAGCGGTGTCAAGCTCTCCGTGCGCGGCCGCCGTCCGAAGCGCGCCGGTGATCTGCTCCAGCAGGCTGGCCTGAGACCCGACCGGGGCGGCTGCCCGCTCGGGAGCGATCGGCTCCAGCCTGGGCGGCGGGGCGACCGCGACGGGCGGCGCCCCGCGCTCATTCCGGCTGTGGTCGTCCGTCATGCGCGGCGACGGCCGGGTGGGCGGCGAAGGGGGCGCAGTGACCTCGGCCACCTCTCCGGGTTCTGGCGAAAGGGCGGACGGCGGCCCGGAAGAGGCGGACGGATGCGCCGCGGCGTCTGATCGGACGGTCAGCCTCCCGAAATCCACGGCCGAAACCGGGGCATCGGCCCCCATCGCGTCCGTCCGGTCGGTTTTAGGTTCCGGCGCCGGGAGGCTTGGGGGTTCGAGTCCCCCCTCGTGCACCACGGCTTGACGCCTCCACCTGGCGACGTGACGCGCCGCCCCGGGGCGCCCCCCTGGTGGCCCGGGACGGTCGTGGTCCGCTGGGCGCGCGGCGCGGGGACGAGCGTTCGCCCGCGCGCGGATCCGACGACGAACGCGTGACGGGGACCCGGGCTGCGGAGCCTCGGGCGGATCGCGTCGGCGGCGTCGTCGACCGCGCGCGCGGTCCTGGAATTGCGCGACGCCCGCGGCGCGACTACGTTCGCGTTCCTCGGCCGGACCCTCTCCTCCCACCTGACCGCCGCGGAGCCAAGGCACCTAAAGATGTTCACTTGGGCGATGAAGAAGATTTTCGGCACCTCGCACGAGCGTGCCATCCGCCGCATGCGACCCCGGGTCGAGGTGATCAGCAGGATGGAGCCGGAGCTGCAGAAGCTCTCGGACGCCCAGCTCCGAGCGAAGACGGCGGAGTTCAAGGAGAAGCTCTCCAACGGGGCGACGCTGGACGACATCCTGGTCCCGGCGTTCGCGGTCTGCCGCGAGGCGTCGAAGCGCGCGCTCAAGATGCGCCATTACGACGTGCAGCTCATCGGCGGCATGGTGCTCCACAACGGCTGCATCGCCGAGATGCGCACCGGCGAGGGCAAGACCCTGGTCGCGACGCTCCCCTGCTACCTGAACGCCCTCGAGGGCAAGGGCGTCCACGTCGTCACGGTGAACGATTACCTGGCGCGGCGCGACGCCGAGTGGATGGGCAAGCTGTACGGCTTCCTCGGCCTGTCGACGGGCGTGGTCGTCAACCAGCAGGGCGACGCCGAGAAGCGCCACGCGTACCGCTGCGACATCACGTACGGCCAGAACAACGAGTTCGGCTTCGACTACCTGCGCGACAACATGAAGTTCTCGGCGCTCGAGTACGCTCAGCGCCCGCTGCACTATGCGATCGTCGACGAGGTCGACTCCATCCTCATCGACGAGGCGCGGACTCCGCTCATCATCAGCGGGCAGGGGGAGCGCTCGAGCGACAAGTACCGCACGATCAACGAGGTGATCCCCCAGCTCCGGAACGAGGAGCATTACGCCGTCGATGAGAAGGCGCACTCGGTGACGCTGACCGACGAGGGCGTGGAGACGGCAGAGCGGCTGCTCGCCTCGCTCCAGGTGCTCAAGGGCACGAACCTCTATGATCCGGTGAACCTCGAGACGCTGCACATCCTGAACCAGTGCTTGCGCGCGCACACGCTCTACAAGCGCGACGTCAACTACATGGTACGCGACGGCAAGGTGCTCATCATCGATGAGTTCACCGGCCGCGTCCTCGCGGGGCGCCGGTGGTCGGACGGCCTGCATCAGGCCGTCGAGGCGAAGGAGAACGTCCGGATCCAGGAGGAGAGCCGGACGATGGCGACGATCACCTTCCAGAACCTCTTCCGGCTGTACAAGAAGCTCTCCGGGATGACCGGCACCGCGGACACGGAAGCGGCGGAGTTCCACAGCACGTACAAGCTCGACTGCGTCATCATCCCCACGAACAAGCCGGTGGTCCGCGTCGATTACGAGGATCTCGTTTACAAGACCGAGAAGGAGAAGTTCACCGCGGTCATCAACGAGATCCTCGAGAAGCACGAGCTCGGCCAGCCGATCCTGGTGGGCACGACGAGCGTCGAGAAGAGCACCGCGATCAGCCGGATCCTGACGAAGCGCGGCGTGAAGCACAACGTGCTGAACGCGAAGCACCACGAGAACGAGGCCTACGTGGTCGCGCAGGCGGGCCGCAAAGGGGCCATCACGGTCTCCACGAACATGGCGGGTCGCGGGACGGACATCATCCTGGGCGGCAACGCGGAGATGCTCGCCAAGCTCAAGTTCAAGGAGCAGAACCGCCAGCCCGAGGCGGAGCCCGACGCGTTCGAGGCTTTGGTCGACGAGCTCAAGAGGGAGTGTTCCGCCGAGGGCGACGAGGTGCGCGAGATCGGCGGGCTGTACATCCTGGGCACCGAGCGGCACGAGTCGCGCCGCATCGACAACCAGCTACGCGGCCGCGCCGGCCGCCAGGGCGACCCCGGGACGTCGAAGTTCTACCTGTCCCTCGAGGACGACCTCATGCGCATCTTCGCCGGGGATCGGGTGAAGAACCTGATGGAGCGGATGGGCATGCCCGACGACGAGCCCATCGAGCACCCGTGGGTGACGAAGAGCGTCGAGAACGCCCAGAAGAAGGTCGAGGAGCGCAACTTCGACATCCGCAAGAACCTGCTCGAGTACGACGACGTGATGAGCGCGCAGCGCAAGACGATCTACGACATGCGCCAGTCGCTGCTCGTCGGCCGTTACTCTCCCGAGATCCTCGACGAGGAGGGGAAGCCGACGGGCGAGAAGCGCGCGATCAAGCCGCTCGCGTCCATCGTGGAGCTCGTCCGCCCGGACGTCGGCTACCTGCTCGGCATGTTCGCGAACGACCCGGTGATGCCGCTCGACGCGGACGGCAACCGGCGCGAGATCGTGCGAAAGGACTTCGAGAAGACGGAGCGGTTCGTCGAGCTCGAGAACATGCAGCGCGAGATCTACACGCGCTGGGGCGTGAAGATCGAGCTCGAGACGCGCGCCGACAAGGCCCTCGAGATCTACGACGAGTGCTCCGAGCTCATGCCCCTGGCGCTCACCGAGCAGCGCGAGCGGCTGCTCGATCTGATGGACCGGATCATCGGCGCGATGGTCGAGGAGTCTTGCCCGGCCCGCAAGCCGCCGGAGGACTGGGACTGGGGCGGCATCTTCCAGGGCTTCCGCGAGCACTTCGGCGTCGAGCTGCCGGACGACATCGCGCACATCGGCGACCAGGAGACGCTGGCGCGGGAGCTCTACGAGCGCGCCGAGAAGGCGTACGAGAAGCGCGAGGAGGAGATCGGCGTCGAGCTGTCGCTGCGCATCTTCCGCCACCTCTACCTGGAGGAGCTCGACAAGGCCTGGGTCGACCACCTGACCGACATGGACCACCTCCGCGACGGCATCGGCCTGCGCGGCTACGGGCAAAAGGACCCGAAGCAGGAGTACAAGAAGGAGGGCTACAACATGTTCGTCAACATGGTGGCCCGCGTCTCCTCGAACGTGGTCACGAAGCTCTTCAGCGTGAATGTCAGGCGCGCCGAGCAGGAAGAGGCGCAGATCGAGGCTGCGGATCGCGAGCGGCACGCCGCGGCGCTGCTCGACGCGGTCGCGCAGCACGACGAGTCCCTCCCGATCGGCGCGAACCCCGCCCCGGCGCTCCCGCAGCCTGCCGTCATGCAGGAGCAGGAGTGCCCCTGCGGCAGCGGCAAGCCGTTCAACAAGTGCCATGGCGGTGAGGACGAGGCGACGGCCTGAGCCGGCGCCCCCTGCCCGCTCCGCCTGACAGCCAGAACGAGGCAGCGAGGGCCCCTGTCAGGCCCTTGCTCCTCGGCATCTGACCCCAGCATGAACACCGCCGAAGGGCCGATCCATCGGTTCCCGGAGGCAGCATCATGAAGGTGTTCATCGATTCAGGGGATATCGCGGAAATCAAGGAAGCGCAGTCGATGGGCGTCATCGACGGCGTCACGACCAACCCGTCGCTCCTCGCCAAGGCCGGCAAGCCGACGAAGCGGGCGATCGCCGAGATCTGCGAGGTGGTCGACGGTCCCGTCTCGGCCGAGGTGGTGGCGGTCGAGAAGGACGCGATCCTCCGCGAGGGTCGCGAGCTCGCGAAGATTCACCGGAACGTGGTGGTCAAGGTGCCGCTCATCGACGAGGGGCTCAAGGCCGCCCGGATCTTCGCTTCCGAGGGCATCAAGACGAACGTGACCCTCTGCTTCTCGGCCGCCCAGGCGCTGCTCGCGGCCAAGGCTGGGGCCACGTACGTGTCGCCGTTCGTCGGGCGCGTCGACGACGCCGCCGGGGACGGGATGGATCTCGTCCTGCAGGTCGTGACCATCTTCAGGAACTACGGGTTCTCGACGCAGGTGCTCACCGCGAGCGTACGGCACCCCGTCCACTTCGTGCAGGCCGCCATGATCGGCTCGCACGCCGCGACGATGCCGCTCAAGGTCATCAAGCAGCTGACCAGGCACCCGCTCACCGACGTCGGGCTCGCGCAGTTCTTGGCAGATGCGAAGAAGATCCCCGAGCTGGTATAGCGATCCCGTGGCCGAGAAGCGCAAGGAGAGCTCGGGGACGACGCGCCGCGGGAGCCGCCCGGCGGCCCCCGCGGTCGTGTCCGTCACGACGCAGGGAGGGCCCTTCAAGGGGGTGTCGACGGCGGTCGTGCGCCGGCGGGCGAGCAAGATGCTCTCCCACCTCGCGTTGCAGGGCGTGGAGCTCTCCGTCGCCCTGGTGAACGATGAGGCCATCCACGAGCTCAACCGCAGCTACCGGCGCAAGGACAAGCCGACCGACGTCCTCGCCTTCCCGATGCTGGACCAGAACGGGGCCGACTCGCGCAGGCGCGGCCGGCGAGGTCCCGTGGATCCGTCGTTATGGCGCGGTCTTCTCGGCGACGTGATCGTCTCGATCGACACGGCCGCGCGGCAGGCCGCCGAGCGCGATCGCCCGCTGCTCGACGAGATCACGATGCTGCTCGGGCACGGCCTGCTCCACCTGCTCGGCTACGACCACAAGACCGACGCAGAAGAACGGGAAATGACGGATTTGACCCGGGAGCTCGAGGCCGCGGCGGCGTCACGAGGCAACAGCAACACTGTAATCAAGCTGCATCGCAGCACCGCGAGGCAAAAGAAGACGGGGGCGCGATGAGTTATCGCTTGCGATGCGAAACCTCGCTTGTTAAACGGACGCCCCCTTTCGACTTGGAGGAGACATGCCCGGTTCGAACAAGCTGACCAAGGCGCAGATGATCGTCGGTCTTGCCGAGGCCACCCACCTCGACAAGAAGTCCGTGGCCAGCGTGCTCGATGCGCTCGGCGAGCTGGTGAAGAAAGAGCTCGGTCCGGAGGGGCCGGGTGAGGTCACGGTTCCGGGCCTCGTGAAGATCAAGGCGAAGGAGATCCCGGCCACGCAGGACCGGGAAGGCGTCAATCCGTTCACGAAGCAGCCGATGACCATCAAGGGCAAGCCGGCGAGCCGCAAGCTCCGCGCGGCGCCCGTCAAGGCGCTCAAGGACGGCTGAGCGGCGCGTCCGTGGCCGCAGCTTGCGTCGCCGCATCGGGCGGCGCGAGCTCCGGGGGCCCCGCAGGCGTTCGCGCCCCCGAGCTGACGCCCCGGGCTTGCCGCGGGGCCTTCGCCATGGAGCGTCGCGCCCGGAGCGCGCAAGCGACGCTCGCGAAGGCGAGCAGCAACGCCATCGGGGCGTCGCCCAGACGAGTATAGAGCGTCAGCGGCGTGTCCCTGACCGAGGGGGTCGCGAAGGTCACCCCCGGCGCAGCGCTCTCATCGCGGCTGCGCACCACGCCTCGGGCGTCGATCCATGACACGACGCCGAGGTTCACCGCCCGCACGAGATCACGGCGCAGCTCGATGGCGCGCATGACCGCGAGCCTCGCATGCAGCTCGGGCTCGGCGCTCCCGGTGAACCAGGCGTCGTTCGTGATGTTGACGAGGAGGTTCGGGGCGAGCGCCCCGGTGATCCGCCGCCCCACCCCGGTGAGCGTGTCCTCGTAACAGTTGAGCACCCCGATCCGGAGCGCGGGCCCGTGCTCTCGGGGCAACGTGAGGGCGCGCGGCTCCGCGCCCGGGACGAGCCCGCCGCTCTTCTGGAAGATGCGCCGCAGCCAGGGCAGGTAAGCGCCGCCCGGGACCGTCTCGCCGAACCAGAGCAGCTGCAGCTTGTCCTGCGTCGGCTGCATGCTCCCGTCGGGGAGCACGACGGTAGCGGAGTTGTAGCTGTTCCGTTCCTCGACGCCGTCGGCGGCCTTCACGGGCGGCGCCTGGGTGATGAGCCCCGCGAGGATCGGGCCACGGATGCCGGGCCCCAGGATCGCGCGACCGCCGCGCGGCGCCTGCCGGGCGCTGTGCGAGAGGGGGTAAGGGTACGCCGCCTCGGGCCAGAGGGTGAGCTCTGCGCCGCCGGCCTCGGCCTCCCGGGTGAGCTCGTGCAGGGTTCGCAGGATCCGCGGGAGGTTCTTCGCCTGCCATCGCTCGTGAGGCCCCACCGCCTGGTTGACGAGCGCGACGCGCGCGGTCGGCAGGCCGGCGCTGGCGCGCTCCACCGCCGCCATCCGCAGCGCGCCGTGAACCGCGAGCAGCCCGAACAGCGCGACGCTCGAGAGCGCCGGGTAGAGGATCGCGCGGGATAACCGAAGGCGGGTGGGCCGCGGTTCCTGCGCAGGCGCGCGCTCGATCGCCCGCCCGCCCGGCGCCCTCCCCGAGCCGGCCAGGCCAGCGCGGGTGAGCAAGGCCGCCCCGACGGCGAACAGCACGGAGACGCCCCGCTCGCCGATGAGATCGGCGAGCTGCACGAGCGCCGGCCAGGGGCTCATGAGACCCGCAGGAGTCCAGCCGAAGACGGTCGGGATGGCCACGGCGGCGAACACGCCGGTCGCAAAGGCGAGCTCGAGGGGAACGCGCAGCCGCCGGAGGAGCGCGCTCGTGATGCCGCCGCAGATCGCCCAGACCAGCGACTGGGCGGCCGCGAGCAGCACCAGCGCGAGGTACGAGGCCGCCGAGCCGAGAGGTGTGAACCGCTGGATGACCTCCGGCACGAAGCGCAGGCCCACGACGCCCGCCGCCGTTCCCCAGACAGCGCCGCGCCCGAAGGCGCGCCAGATCGTCGGGGCGTCGTGGACGGCGGCCGCCAGCAGAGCGAGCCCAACGATGACGGCGGGGACCAGATCCGTCGGCGGCGCCGTGAGGGCGAACGTCGCGCCGCCAGCGAGGGCGAGCAACAGCGGGGCGCGGCCACGGAGCGCGCGCATGATCGAGGCCTGGGGCACGATGCGTGCGTTATACCGCGTGGAGACGGTCCGGACCGCGACCGCCTGGTCGAGAGCAGAACGGACGCGAACACCGCGCGGTCAGGGTGGACGGGAGGCTATGACGAGCCGCTCACCAGTAAATACTGAGCCCGCCGCGGAAGAGCCCCCCGCCCGACGTGTTGGTCGTCCGGCCGGTGTCGGGATCCGTGAACTCGGGAACGAGCCCATCGTCCGTACGGCTGCGCACGAAGCCGAGCGCATCGACGTTCAGGGCGATGCGGGGCGAAAGCCGGAACTCGAGGCCGATGCCGCCGTGCGCGCCGAAATAGTCGTACTCCGTGTCCGGAGCGAACTCGGCGCCGCCGGCCGCGACCTCGCTCGAGGAGCGATCGACCTCGGCGTGCGCGATGTTCAGGCCGCCCATGAAGTAAAACTGGGTGCGGCTACGCGGGTTGACGAACAGCATCCCGCTCAGCGAGAGCGGCACCTCGGTCCGCTGGTCGCCGTTGTAGTCCGTGCCCGCGAGGAAGTCGGCGCCCGCATCGATCGCGAACGCCGGGACAGGCCGGTAGCGCAGGCTGATCCCGACGCCTCCCATGCCAGCGTCTTCCGCTCCGCCGTGCTCGCGCCCCAACATGACGCCCTCCATGCGGAGGTTGATCCCCCAGTGGCGCCGCCAGCGCCGCTTCACCGGCGGGGGCGGCGCCGGGGGCGCCACGCGGCGGACGATCACGCGCGGCGGAGGGGCCGCCCCAGGCGCCACGACGATCACCTGAGGAGGCGGGCCCGACGGCGAGGTCTCGTAGACGACGACCGGCGGGGCCCGGCGGGCGGCCCCCCTGGCCGGCGGCAGGGGCGGCGGCGCCTCGTCGGGCGCGGCCTCGGCAGGAGCGGCGGGCGGCGGTTCTGCGACGGGATCGCGAGGCGGCTCCACTTCCTCGCAGAACCACGCGCCGGGAGGACAGTTGCTGTCCTCCTGCGCGAACGCGCTCATCGGCGCGGTCATCGCCACCGCAACAAGGGCATGGGTCAAGCAACGGCGCATCGGGCGACTCCTCTTCGGTGCAGGGAAGTTAGCAACCGGGATGCCATCGACCATCTTGCGGGATCGTCGTCACCATGGCCACGCAGCACGCCGGCGTGCATCGGCCGCCACGGCACGCTGTGGCGGAAGGTTCACACGCGCGCCGTTCCGCAGGGTACTAGCTCCCACGGCAAAGGTCACGGCGCGGTCGCCCCCGTCGGGAGCCCTGCCAACATCGAGACCAATCGGATTCCACCATGCCTACGGTTACGTTGAAGCAGGGTCATGTTCGGCCGGTGTGGTCGGGGCATCCCTGGGTGTTCGCTCAGGCGATCGCGCGCATCGAGGGCGGCGCGGTGGCCGGGGACGAGGTCGTCGTCACCGACCCCTACGGCAGCGTGCTCGGGCGCGGGCTCTACACACCGCGCTCGGCCATCCCGGTGCGCATGTACACGCGCGAGGACAGGCCGATCGACGCGGCCCTGTTCCGGCACCGGATCGAGCGCGCCATCGCACACCGCCGCGAGCTCGGCCTGCCCGCGCGGGCGCCTGGCCATGAGACCGACGCCTTCCGGCTGATCCACGCGGAGGGGGACGGCCTGCCCGGGCTCATCGTCGATCTGTTCGGCGACGTGGTCGTCGTGCAGCTCGGGACGATCGGGATCAAGCGCCGCGAAGGGGTGATCTTCGACGCCCTCCAGGCGGCGCTCTCGCCCCGCGCGATCGTGGACAGGACCCCGGAATCCCTCGCGAAGCTCGAGGGGTTCACCGCCGACGCGGGCGTGGTCCGCGGCGATCCCGCGCTCGATCAGCTCCGGTTCGTCGAGCGGGGGCTGCGGTACACGATCCCGCTCGCGCTCGGCCACAAGACCGGGTTCTACCTGGACCAGCGGACGCTGCGGACCCGCGTCGAGCAGCTCGCCCACAACCGGCGCGTGCTCGATGCCTTCTGCTTCGTCGGCACGTTCGCCATGGCGGCGGCCCGCGGCGGGGCGAGCGAGGTCCTCGCGATCGACGAGAGCGCGACGGCGATCGAGGTCGGGGCGGAGTGCGCGCGGGAGAACGGGCTCCTCGACCGGATCAAGTTCACGCGCGACGACGCCCGCAAGGCGCTGCAGAACGCGTCGAGGCAGGCGGGCTACGATCTCGTCATCTGCGACCCTCCGAAGCTCGCAGGCACGCGCGCCACCAAGGACACCGCGCTCACGGCGTACCGGCGCCTCGCGGCCGGGGCGTGCCGGGCCACGCGCCCGGGCGGCGTCCTCGTGCTCTGCTCCTGCTCCAGCGCCGTGAGCCTCGACGATCTGACCCGGGTGCTCGCGCTCGGCGCGCGCGATGCGCGCATGCAGGCCGCGGTGTTCGACCGGCACTTCCAGGGAGGGGATCACCCCGTCCCCGCCGCCTTCCCCGAGGGGCTCTACCTGAAGAGCCTCATCGCGCGCATCGACGCGCTCTGACGATCGCCCGATGAAGCCGCTCTCCCTCCTCCCTCGCCACGCCGCCCGCGCCCTCGCCGGGGTGATCTTCGATCTCGACGACACCGTGCTGGATCACGGCGCCCTCACCGAGGCGGCGTACGCAGCGCTCTTCCGTCTACGCGAGACGGGGCTCGCGCTGATCGCCTGCACCGGCAGGCCCGCCGGCTGGGGCCAGGTGCTCCAGCGGCAGTGGCCGATCGACGCGACGATCGTCGAAAACGGAGCCGTCGCGCTGGTCCGCGAGGTGGAAAGCGACGTCGCCGGCCATCGAGAAGGGCACGCCCCGCGCGCCGGCGCAAGCCGCGTCGTCACGCTCGACGACCTGGACCGCGAAGCGCGGCAAGCCCGTCGGGCCGAGCTCATCGGGCTCGCCAATGACATGGTGCGTCGTTTTCCGGCGGCGGCGCTCGCGGACGACAACGACCAGAGGGTGACCGACGTCACCATCGACATCGGGGAGCACCGGCATGTCCCGCCGGAAGACGTGCAGAAGATGCGCGCCGAGCTGCGCGAGCGGGGGGTGAGGACGCTGCTATCGAGCGTCCACCTCCACCTCACGCGCGAGCCGTCCGACAAGGCCACGGGGATTGTGCGCCTGCTCTCCGCTCGGTTCGGCGAGGATCCCACCCGGGCGCGGCACCGCTACGCGTTCGTCGGCGACAGCGGCAACGACGGCGTCGCCTTCGCCGCATTTGTGCTGACCTTCGGGGTGGCCAACGTCCGCGCCCACCTCGGCAAGCTGTCCGTACCGCCGCAGTTCGTGGCGTCCCTTCCCATGGGCCGCGGGTTCGCGGAGATCGCCCAGCAGATCGCCGAACTGCGGAAGAATGCACCCGAACCGTGATCTTGCCGCGCGCAAGTCACTTCGCGCTGCGATCCGCCCCACACCTGACGCAGGTAACCTAGCCGCGGCAGGCACCGAAGGAATAGGATCTGTCTTTCGGGAGGGCCGTGCCTCCCAACCCTTTACAGGGGCGCGTGTTCTCGGGGACCATGACGTTGGTCCCTCGCCCGCCAGCGGCAGCAGATGGCGTTTCGACCCCCGACCCCCGGCCTCCTCGTCGACAACAAGTACCGCCTCGCGGAGCGCATCGGCGGGGGCGGCATGGGCGACGTGTTCCGGGCGGAGCACGTGCTCGCAGGTCGCGCCGTTGCGATCAAATTCCTCCACCCAGAGCTGGCGGACAACTCGGAGCTCTCGCACCGCTTCTTCCAGGAAGCGCAGGCAGTCAACCGGATCCGCCACCCGAACATCGTCGACGTGATCGACGCCGGCGTCGGCGAGCTCGGTCCGTACATCGTGATGGAGCACCTCGACGGCGAGTCGCTCGGCATGGCGCTCGCGCGCTTCGGTCGCCTCGACATGGAGGCCGCCGTCGGCGTCGCGATCCCGGTGCTCGAGGCGCTCGACGCCGCGCACCGCGCCGGGATCATCCACCGCGATCTCAAGCCCGAGAACATCTTCATCGCCTTCGATCCGAGCCGCGGCTCGGCCGTCGTCCGCCTGCTCGACTTCGGCATCGCCAAGGTGCTCGACTCCGATGGCCCCTCGCCGCGGACGCGCACGGGCGTCGTGTTCGGGACGCCCGACTATCTGTCGCCCGAGCAGGCCACGGGGGAGTCGCCGCTCGACGGTCGGAGCGATCTCTTCTCGGTGGGCGTGCTGCTCTACGAGGTGCTCACCGGCACGCGGCCGTTCCGCGCGCCGACCGCCGTGGCGACCGCGTTCCGCGTCGTGCACGCCGAGGTGCCCACGCTCGCCTCGGCGGGCGTGACCGTCGACCCGCGGCTCGAGGCGATCGTGCAGCGGCTCTTGCAAAAGGATCCCGCGAAGCGGTTCCAGACGGCCGGCGACGTCGTCCGCGAGCTCGAGCGCGTCGCGCCTGATCCGCCCCGGCGGACGACGGCGCTCGGCAGGCTGATCAACGTGCAGCGGCGGATGGCGCTGAGCCTGGGGAACGCGCCGGAGAACGAGCGCGATCGCCTCTCGTCCTCGCGCGATCGATCGCGCCCGGGGTTCGACGTGAACCCCCCGCCGCCGATGCGCATCTCGCCGTCGATCGTGCCGGGGGGGCGCGTCACCGAGGCGCCGCCCGGGATGCGGCCGTCGTCCTCGGAGCCAGCGAAGCCCGCGCCCGGCGTGACGCT
This sequence comes from Sorangium sp. So ce117, assembly GCF_051524395.1. Lineage (NCBI taxonomy): Bacteria > Pseudomonadati > Myxococcota > Polyangiales > Polyangiaceae > Sorangium > Sorangium sp. So ce117. The sequence continues at coordinate 32,811 of NZ_CP150309.1, read as the reverse complement.
CTCGAACGCGCTGCGGAGCCGCGGCTCGGAGCCCACGATGCTCTCGCAGCGCGGCGAGTCGCTGCCCACGGTGCGCAGCGCCGACCTCGGGCACCGGGCCGAGCCGACCGTCCGCAGCGCGGACTTCGGCTCCCTGATGAACCGGACACGCGACACGCGGCGGCCCAACGTCACCCCGGTCCGGCCGCTGCCGGCGCGCTTCGCCGGGCAGTACCAGGTGCGCGGCCCCGTCCTGCGGAGCGTCGATCGCACCATCGTGGATGAGTACGGGAGGAGCGCGCGCGACGAGGTCGTCTCGCAGATGCCGCTCCGCTACGCCGACGACTTCAAGCACGACTCGATCAACGCCCTCGTCGGGTACGAGCTCGAGGCGCTCGACGCCTACATGGAGCTCGCGACATCGCTGGTCCTGCGCGATCTCGAGCGCTGGCGCGACATCGGCAGGCTCGGCGTGGGCGGCGAGCTGCACAGCCTCGTGCGCACGCTGTTCGCCCGCCCGCTGACCGACATCGCGTCGCTCATGCGCCGCGGGACCTCGATCTGGTCGCGGCTCTTCACGTTCGGCTCGTGGCGCGTGGCGACGGGCCCGACCGGGCGGGTCACGCTCCACATCGGCGACTTCGACCCTGCTTCGCTGCCGCTCCGGCTGTGGGTCGTGGGGATGGTCGAGGAGACAGCGCGCCGCGCGTCCGGCGGCGGCGTGAAGGTCACGATCACGCTCGGCGAGCTCGGCTTCACCTCCGAGCTCGCCTGCGAGATCAGCCTCTAGTTCCGCCCGCCCGAAGCCCGGCCAGAGATCGCCGGGCTTCGGCGACGCTTCGCGGCGGCTTCGCGCGGGCGCGCCCTGGCTCTTTTTCCTTGGGGCTCCGCACCCCGGCGTCCGCTTCGCGGCCGCGCCGGCCGCGCCGGCCGCACGAGGAGCGACCGACGCTCGGGGGTGTGCCGCAGCGCGATGGCTGCGCGTCGCTGGAGGCGTCTCTCAGGAAGGCTTGCGCGCGCGGTAGCACGCCTGACAGAACACGTCGCGGCCCTCGACCGGCTTGAACGGGACCTCTCCCTCGGAGCCGCACGACTTGCAGGTGATCGAGAACGTCGGACGAGTGCGCGGCGCGCGAGGCTGCTGCGCCGGACCGCGGCTCGGCGCGGCAGCGCGGCGCTCACCGGCGAACGAGGGGGCGCGGTAGTTGCCGTCATCCCGGGAGGGCGCGCCGCCGCGCGGGCGGTTCGGGTAGTGGCTCTGCACCGCCCATGCGGGCGTCAGCCCCGAGTACGCGTCCTGCATCGGGCTGCGGTACTCGTTCACGTCGCCCGTGTAGCGGGGCTTCCGAGCCTGGCTGTCGCCGCGCGCCAGGCCGCGATGCCCCCCGGCACCCCGAGGCGGGCCAGGGCGCTGGCGCTCCGCAGCGCGAACCGGCGATCCGCTCTCGCTCGCCCCTCGATTGTCCTTGCGCGCACGGCGGCAGGTCCGGCACCGCTTGGGCGGGGCAGCGAGCTGCCGTTCGGCGTAGACGGCAGCTTCCGCAGCCGAGAATAGGAACGACGTGCCGCAGCTCGCGCAGACAATGTGCTCGTCTCGATGCTGTTCCATGATTCCTCTTTCGTCAGGCCGACGGGCCTCGCAGGCTCACGGGCTCGGGTAACTCGGATGACTCGGGTGACTGGAGCGCCCGGGAGCTGCACCGCTGCGCTGGAGAAGCGCGATTTACGCGGGGTTCTACGTGATATCGGTGGGATCGCCCTCTTGATGGGGCACGGGAGTGCCTACGGTGACATGCTTGTCAGGGCGGTCAAGCGTGCCGCCTCCACGCAACGCCAGGATCGATCGCGCGGCGCGGAGCTTTGATTTCGAAGCTCCTCACGATACCATCCGCGCGACTTTCACGAGGAGCACAGCTCCTCCCGTGACGGACCACGAGCAGCATCCGCCCACGCCGCGCATCGCAACCAGTCGAAGCAATGAGCCATCCCTCCCTGCACCTCACCGCTCGTGACTTCGACGCGTACGCCGCCGAAAAAGCGACCTCGAAGGCCTACTCACGCCCCCGCCTCGAGGTGAAGCAGCGCGCGCTCGCCTGGGCGCGCGGCGTCGTCTCCCGGCTGGCCGAGCTCGGCATCTCGGTCGATGTCCATGGCTCGGACGAGCACCCCTCGATCCGCAACAAGCACCGGGCCGACTGCCAGTGGGTCTTCTTCTGGCGCGACCAGGCGGCGCGCGACGAGCTCGATCGCCTCCTCGACCGCGGCCGCTCGATCTCCGACGCGATCGACGATCCGAGCCCCTTCACGCGGCACGCCTTCCTCGCGCTGCGCATCTCGGAGAGCGAGGTGCAGGTGTGCTTCGCGGTCCACCCGGACGCGAAGGTGGACGTCGACAACCTCCGGGCTCGCCTCTCGGCGACGGAGGAGGCGACGAGCGCGCCAGCCTCGCCGCTCTCCGCCGAGCTCACGAGCGCGCTCCACGCGCTCCCGGAGCAGTTCTCGTTCGGCGCCGCCGGCGGCGATCGCGTCGCCTGCAGCGCGGCCACCTCGGACGCGATCGCCGAGATGCTCCGCCGCGCCGCCGACGGCCAGGTGCCGCTCTGGATCGGCTGGGCGATCCCGCGCGAGACGGCGGTCGAGCACGCCGACATCCTCGATGAGCAGCTCGAGGACGCGCTCGTCGCGCTCGCCCCGATCTACCGGCTCGTCGCGTGGTCGCGCGAGAACGACCGCATCGCGCTCGACCGCAAGCTCGAGGGCATCGAGCAGGAGCGGGCGCGCGCCCACGCTGAGCTCGAGGCCGAGAACGAGCGATGGCGCTCCGAGCAGGCCCGGGCGCGAGAGCGCTCGATGGAGCAGGCTCGAGCGCGCGGCGATGAGCGCGTCGAGGCCGCCCTGCCCGCCCGTCGACCGACCCTGGCGACGCTGTTCAAGGCGCCGAACAACGCCGGCGCCGGCGCTGGCCGCGGCGGAGAGCCGCGGCCCTCGCTGAAGCGGGTCGGAGAGGGCAACGCCCCGGCCCGGCGAGCGCCGCACGGCGAAGCGGAGCCGCAAGCGAAGGCGGAGGCTCCGCAGAAGCCCTCGACCGATCACGCGCCGCGAGCGCAACGTGGTCCGTCCGGCGAGCCGGAAGCTGCCGCGAAAATCGCGCCCGATCCCGCCAAGGGCGGCGTGCTGGAGAAGGGCAGCCGCGTCCGCGTGCGACGAGGCCCCTTCGGCGACAAGATCGGCGTGGTGAGCGAGCTCGATGGGCGCGGAGGCGCGCGCGTCCTGCTCGGCCTGCTCTCGACGAGGCTCGAGCTCGACGATCTCGAGCTCGTGGTCGACGGAAGAGATCGGCCCGCGCTCTCGACGTCGCACCGCAAGCCGCTCGCGCCGACGCCGCGCAAGGCGCGCTGAGCGTCGCCGCGCGGCCCCCCCCACGCAATGGTCAAGCGCGATCCCTCAACTTACCCCGTCGGTCTCGGCGCGCAGTTCCGCCACAAGCTTCCGCTCTACCTGACGGGCGCGGCGCTGCTCGCTGCGCAGCAGTTCCTCATGGCCAGGCGAGATTTCCTGGTCAAGGACGCCGTCGACGCCGCCGTGAAGGCGCAGTCGAGCGAGGCCGCGCATGCGGCGCTCCTCATGCTCGCGGTCAGCGTGGGCGCCGCGATCATGCGCGTGTTCTCGCGGGTCACCATCTTCACGGCGGGCCGCAACGTCGAGTACGAGCTCCGGGCGATCCTGCTCGCGCGCCTGCACAAGCTCGGGCCGGCGTTCTTCCGCAAGATGCCGACCGGCGACATCATGAGCCGGGCGACGAACGATCTGACGCAGGTCCGCCTCCTCCTCGGCTTCGGCCTGCTGAACGTCGTGGGCTCGATCTTCGCGTTCACGAGCGCCCTGTACGTGATGCTCCACATCTCGAAGAGGCTCACGCTCGCGGCGCTCCTGACGATGCCCGCGCTGATGCTCGTCACCCGGTCGTTCTCGACCAAGCTCTTCGTCCGCACCCGCGACAACCAGGAGGCGATCGGCGCCATGAGCGACCGCGTCCTCGCGAGCCTCGCCGGGGTCAGGGTCGTCCGCTCGTTCGCGCTCGAGGCGTCCGAGATGGCCGCGTTCACGAGCACGAACCAGGGCTACCTCGAGAAGAGCCTCGCGCTCGCCAAGCTGCGCGGATCCATGGCGCCGCTCATGGGGGCCATCAGCTCCGTCGGCGTGCTCATCGTCTTCTGGTACGGCGGGCGGCTCGTGCTGGAGCAGCAGATGACGCGGGGAGACTTCGTCTCCTTCTGGCTGGCGCTGTTGCGGCTCACCTGGCCGATGCTCGCCCTCGGCTTCGTCGCCGCCATCGTCCAGCGCGGTCGCGCCGGCTACGACCGGCTCAAGGCGATCTTCGAGGCCATCCCCGAGGTCGTGAGCGGCCCGATGCCCTCCCCCGAGGTCGTCCGCGGCGCCATCTCGGTCAAGGACCTGACGTTCTCCCACGGCGCGAGGAAGGTGGTCGACGGCGTGAGCTTCGAGGTCGAAGCGGGCAGCTCGCTCGCCATCGTCGGGCGCACCGGCTCGGGCAAGAGCACCATCGCCACGCTGCTCGCCAGGCTCATGCCCACGCCCCGCGGCTCTGTGCTCCTGGACGGCGTCGACATCTGCGACCTGCCGCTCGACACCGTGCGCGCGAGCATCGGCTACGCGCAGCAGGATGCGTTCCTCTTCTCGACGACCGTGGCCCGCAACATCGGCTACTCCCTCGACGATCCGGATTCGCCCGCCGCCTTCGAGACGATCCGCGCGGCCGCCGCGGAGGCCGAGGTGCTGAACGAGGTGCTCTCGCTCCCTGACGGCTTCGATACCGTGGTCGGGGAGCGCGGCGTGCAGCTGTCCGGCGGGCAGCGCCAGCGCGTCGCGCTCGCGCGCGCGCTCGTGCGCGAGCCGAACGTCCTCGTCCTCGACGATCCGCTCTCCGCGGTCGACGCGAAGACCGAGCAGGCCATCCTCGCGGCGATCGAGCGGCAGGCCGCGCGACGGACCGTCATCCTGATCACCCACAGGGTCGCGGCCGCGCGGCGGTGTGACGCGATCGTCGTGCTGGAGCAGGGTCGGGTCGTCGAGCGCGGCACGCACGACGAGCTCGTCCGCGCGGGCGGGATCTACGCGACGTTCGCCGAGGAGCAGCAGCTCGAAGAGGATCTCGCGACCTTCGAGGCGTCGCCGTCCTCGCAACCGGTGGGGCTCTCGTGACACAGCCGGCTCACGGAGACAGCGCGACGATGCGGTCGAAATCGGGCGGCGCCGCGGGCGAGGCGGGCGCGGGCCCACGGCGGCCGGCGCAGGCGGCGGCGGCCACGGGCCGCGGGGCGACGAAGGCGAGCCGCACGGAGGACGTGCTGAGCCGGTTCCACGAGGAGTCACGGCTCGGCGAGGCGTACGACGCGCGCATGCTGCTGAGGCTGTGGCCGTTCGTGCGCCCGCAGGGCACGCACCTCGCGCTGTCGCTGGCGCTGCTCGTCGTCACGGCGCTGCTGGCGCTGCTGCGCCCGCTCATCATGCGCGACGCGCTCGACGCCTTCGACACGCCCGGCGGGCTCGATCACCTCACGCGCAGCGGCTTGTTGCTCACGGGCGTCATGGTCCTGGAGCAGTCGCTCGCCTTCCCGCAGCTCTACCTGATGCAGCTCGCCGGCGCGCGCGCGATGGCCGACCTGCGCGTGCGCGTCTTCGGCTTCTTGCACACCCGCCGCCTCGGGTTCTTCGATCGCACGCCCGTCGGCCGGCTCGTCACGCGCGTCACGAACGACGTGGACGCGATCGGCGAGATGTTCGCGTCCGGCGCGCTCAACGCGTTCGGCGATCTCCTCCGGCTCGCCGTCATCGTCGCGGTGATGGTGTCGCTCGACTGGCGCATGTCGTTGCTCGCCTTCGCGGCGGTCCCCCCGGTCGCCCTCGGCGTCAACTGGACGCGGCGGCGGATGCGCGACGCGTTCCGCGAGGTGCGGGCGAAGACGGCCCGGATGAACGCGTACCTCAACGAGCAGGTGTCCGGGATGGCCGTCGTGCAGGCCTACGCCCGGGAGGAGCGCTCGGCCGAGGAGTTCGACGAGATCAACGCGGCGTACCGCAACGCGAACAACCGCTCGATCGTGCTCGACGCGACGCTCGACGCCGCCATCGAGATGGTCTCGAGCGTCTGCATCGCCGCGGTGCTCTGGTACGCCGGCGTGAACAGCCTGAAGGACGAGATCTCGTTCGGGACCTTGTTCGCCTTCGTCGCCTACATCGACATGTTCTTCGTCCCGATCCGCGATCTCTCGGCTCGGTACACGCTGCTGCAGTCCGCGATGGCCGGCGCGGAGCGCGTCTTCGAGCTGCTCGACAACAAGGACGAGGACGCGACGGCGGCGGCGACGAGCGGCGGCGACGCGGCGAGGGTGGCGGACGAGGGCGTCGCGTTCGAGCTCGACAACGTCGGCTTCGGCTACAAGCCGGGCGTGCCCGTGCTGCGGCACGTGTCGATCGCGGCGAGGCGCGGCGAGAAGGTCGCGCTGGTCGGCGCGACCGGCGCCGGCAAGAGCACCGTGGCGTCGCTGCTGCTCCGCCTCTACGACGTCGATGAGGGCGTCGTGCGGGTCTTCGGCCGCGACGTCAGCGCGTACCCTCGCGACGAGCTGCGCCGCCAGTTCGCCGTCGTCCCTCAGGACGTGTTCCTGTTCCCCGGCACGGTGCTCACCAACATCGCGGCCGGCGACGCGATCCCCGATCGGGCCAAGGTGGTGAACGCGCTGAACCGCATCGGCGCCCTCGACCTCTTCGAGCGGCGCGAGGGCGGGCTCGACGCCCCCGTGCTCGAGCGCGGCAGCAACTTCAGCGCTGGCGAGCGCCAACTGATCGCCTTCGCCCGAGCCCTCTACCGCGACCCGCCGCTCCTCATCCTCGACGAGGCCACGGCCAACGTCGACAGCGACACCGAGGCGCGCCTCCAGCGCGCCCTCGAGGGAGCCATGGAGGGGCGCACCGCGTTGATCATCGCGCACCGCCTCTCGACGATCCGCGCCGTCGATCGCGTCGTCGTCTTCCACAAGGGCTGCGTCGTCGAGCAGGGCACGCACGAGGACCTGCTCGCCGCGGGCGGCGTCTACAGCAAGCTCTACCGGCTGCAGTTCGCCCGGCAGGCAGCGACGAACGCCTAGGAGCGCAAACCCTAGGGCTCCGCGCTCCCCCCGCCGGGGGCACCGTCGTCGCCGAAGCACCTGCCGACGACGGTGCCCCCGGCGGCTCCCATCCCATCACCGTCCGCGCCTCCTGCGGCGCCGGTCGCGCCGTCGGCGGCGCCGACCGCGCCCCCGGCGACCACCCGCAGCCAGTACTCGGAGCAGCTGCCGTTGACGACGATCAGGTGCTGGTCGTCCACGCAGGGCACCTCGGCCTGGTTGCCAGCCGCCTGCGCCAGCGTCCCGCCGCTCTTCGTCCCGTCGCGCTCGAACGACAGGTACACCTGCCACCACCGCGGGCGCGCGCCGAGGTGATGCTTGAGCGCGTACCGCATGCCGCCCGGGAAGTAGAGGAGCTCCCCGTCCGGCGCCGAGGTCTCGTAGATGCCCCCCTCCGGCGTGGCCTCGACGAACTCGATCGGCGGGTTCGCTTCCTCGGACCGGTCGCACCTGTTCGGCGAGCACCCCGCCGCGAACGCCGCCGACGCGCCCACCGCCCAAGCGGCGGCCCACCTCAAGCGCTGCGCGGCGTTCCCGCCTGCGCCCTGGCTCCGCATCGCTCAGCCGAGCCAGCGCGCGGCGTCGAGCGCGTGGTAGGTGAGGATGAAGTCCGCCCCGGCGCGCCGGATCGACGTCAGCAGCTCGAGCACGGCGCGCTTCTCGTCGATCATTCCGCGCTCCGCGGCCGCCTTGATCATCGCGTACTCGCCGCTGACGTTGTACGCGCCGAGCGGCAGCGTCGTCACCTCGCGCACGCGCGCGATGACGTCGAGGTACGCGAGCGCGGGCTTGACCATGAGCATGTCGGCCCCCTCTTCCTCGTCGAGCGCCGCCTCGCGCAGGCCTTCGCGGGCGTTCCCGGGGTCCATCTGGTAGCCCGCCCGGTCGCCGAACTTGGGCGCGCAGTCGGCCGCCTCGCGGAACGGCCCGTAAAAGCCGGACGCGTACTTCACGGCGTAGGAGAGGAGCGCCGTCCCCGTCAGCGACTCGGCGTCGAGGGCGCGCCGGATCGCGGCGACCCGGCCGTCCATCATGTCGCTCGGCGCGACCACGTCGGCCCCCGCCTTGGCGTGGACCACCGCCGCCCGCGCGAGCACCTCCAGCGTCGCGTCGTTGTCGACGTCCACCGCACCGGAGGCGTCCTGCCGGAGCAGGCCGCAGTGGCCGTGATCGGTGTACTCGTCCACGCACACATCGGTGATCACGAGCAGCTCCGGCACGGCCTCCTTCATCGCCTTCACGGCGCGCGGCACGGGCCCGTCCGGGTCGTAAGCGCTCGTGCCCGACGCATCCTTGGCGCGCGGGAGCCCGAACAGGATCGTCCCGCCGATGCCGAGCTCCTTGCAGAGCCGCGCCTGCGCTGCCGCGGCGCTCACGGGCAGCTGCGAGACCCCCGGCATCGTCCCGACCGGCCGAGGCGCGTCGAGCGCCTCGTTGAAGAAGAGGGGGAGGATGAAATCTCCCGGATGGAGGGTTGTCTCGCGCACCAGGGCGCGGAGGGCGGGCGAGCGACGGAGCCGGCGCGGTCTCTTCGTGGGGAACACGGCGGCGGAGCATAGCAGCCCTGCGCCCGCGTGAGCCGCTCCGGTCCAGAGGAGCGCGCGATCCGTGGATCGCCTGGGCGCTGCGAATCGGTTAGTGTTCGCCCGAAACCGCCAACATGAGAACGGCCCTCCACCTCCCGTTTTGCGGCCGCGCTCGCCCCGCCGCGCGCGGAGCCCGCGCCGGGCGCGGCCCGCGCGCGCAGCCATCGCTCAGCGGTGGGCCGCTCCAGAGCGCGCGGCCGAGCGCGCCGCCGGGCCGGGGCGCGGCGTCATCGGCTGGGGCGCCTGCTGGGACGACAGCGGAAGCGTGTCGTCGTCGTCATCGGCTGCCGAGCCCTCCTCCGGCTGCTCCGCAGGCGTCGCCGTGGCGGCGACCGTGACCGTTGCAATGTCGGACAGCGGGCACCACACGGTCCATGCCTCATTGCGGACGAAGCTATCGAGAGGGACCACTCCGCTCTCGATGCCGCGCGCGAGCTGGTCGAGCTTGACCGGCCCGACCGAGCGCTCCCCGTTGGTGACGTACCATCGGTCCGGAAAGCCGCGCTCCGAGCTCAGCAGCTCCTCGACCAGTTTCACAGATCTCATCGAATGGACTCCAGAAACCGCCGGACGTTGAATCGACCGGAGCGATTCTAATCGCATAACGCACCGGGTCAACATCACTGCAGAATCGCTATGACAATCAACGTCTGTCATGCATGAACGAGAGAATGACGGGAGTTTGACTGTGTTTCCGAGGCGTAACGATCCTTCCGAGGAGGGCCCCGGCGCGGCGGCTGCGGGGGCAATGAACGACGGAGCGCCGGGCGCGGCGAGGCCAGGCGTCGTGTACCTGGTCGGCGCCGGCCCGGGGGATCCGGGGCTCCTCACGCTGCGCGGCGCAGAGCTCCTCACCACGGCAGACGTCGTGCTACACGACGAGCTCGTCCACCCCGCGCTGCTCGACCGCGTGCGGGAAGGCGCCGACGTGCGCTCGGTCGGCAAGCGCGGCGGCGATCGGGTGGTGAAGGACGCGAAGCAGGCGGAGATCGACGCGGAGCTCGTCGCGCTCGGCCTCGCGGGCCGCAGCGTCGTTCGCTTGAAGGGCGGCGATCCGTTCCTCTTCGGGCGTGGCTCGGAGGAGGCGGAGGCGCTCGCGCGGGCCGGGGTGCCGTTCGAGGTGGTGCCGGGCGTCTGCTCTCCGCTCGGCGCGACGGCCTACGCCGGTATCTCGCTGACGCACCGGCACATCGCCTCCAGCGTGATGATCGTCAGCGGCGTCACGCGGGCTGGCAGATCCTTCGACTGGAGCGAGCTCGCCTCCGTCCGCGGGACCATCTGCGTCCTGATGGGCATGCAGGCCCTCGACGCGGTGGTCGCGGGGCTGATGGGGCCGGGGCGCCGTGATCCCGCGACGCCGGCTGCGGCGATCCAGTGGGGGACGCGGGCCGATCAGCGCGTCGTCTCGAGCCGCCTCGACGACCTGCCTCGCCGCGTGAAGGAGGCAGAGATCGAGAGCCCAGCGGTCATCGTCGTCGGCGCCGTCACCGGCCTGCGCGACACGCTCCGCTGGTTCGATCGGAAGCCGCTCTTCGGCAAGCGCGTGCTCGTGACCCGGCCGCGCCACCAGGCGCGCTCGACGTCGAGGCTTGTGCGCCTCCGCGGCGGCGAGGCGGTGGAGCTCCCGACCATCGAGATCCACCCGCCCCCCGACCCCGCGCGCGTCACCGAGGCTGTCCGCGGCCTCTCCGGCTACCACGCCGTCGTCTTCACGAGCGAGAACGGGGTGGCCTGCTTCTTCAAGGAGATGGAGCGGCTCGGCCTGGACGCGCGCGCCTTCGGCCCCGCGCGCCTCGCCGCGATCGGCGTCGGGACCGCCGCCGCGCTCACCGCACGCGGCGTCCGCGCCGACATCGTCCCGCGGGAGTTCCGCGGCGAGGAGCTCGCGGAGGCCATCCTGGCCGACCCAGTGCTGGCCGGACGCCGGGCGGCGTCCCCTCGAATCCGCGTGCTCCTCGCGCGCGCGCTGGTCGCCCGCGAGGTGCTCCCCGAGCGCCTCCGCGCCGCCGGTTGCGAGGTCGATGTCGTGCCTGTCTACGAGACCCGCCCTGCGTCGGCCGGTCGCCGCGAAGAGCTGATCGAGGCGCTCTCGGCGGGCGCGATCGACGTCGTGCTGCTCACCTCGAGCAGCACCGTCGACAGCCTCTGCGATCTCCTCGGCGAGGGCGCCGCAGCGCGCCTCGAGCGCGTGCTCCTCGCGAGCATCGGGCCGATCACGACCGCGACCGCCGAGAAGCGGGGGCTCCGGATCGGCGTGACCGCCGAGGTGAGCACCACAGCAGGTCTCCTGGACGCGCTGGATCGACATTTCACTGCAATGCAAGCGACCCCTGGGGGCGCCGGGAGCGAATGAGCTGGTCGCACGATGTGCGGCCGGCGCAGCTGCGGAAATAAAGAGAGCGTCGCAGCGGACCTGGGGGGGAAAGGTCTCCGCCGCGACGCTCGATCCCAGGGGAAAGCAGGGCGCGTGCCTGCGACTTCTTCAAGTCGATTCAGGTACTTAGGACGTCCTGGCAGGAGTCCCCTTGCGCTGCTGCGCCGCCACGGCGACAGAGATGCAAGGACACTCCTGATTCAGCATGACCGTCGAACATCGACAGCGGCTTTCCCAGGGCGGGAGCAGGCGTACAGCGTCACAGCCGAACAGCGCTTGTGAGATGAGCGCCCTCCGGCGCCGCTCCGCTCACTCGAACGTCGCTCGCACCACGAGGAACTTGTTGTTGAGCTCGATGGAAGTGAGCTTCTCGAAGATGCGAGGGCTGCCGAGCTCGTTCGACAAGGAGCCCGTGCGTCCGTGCTCGGTGACGAAGTAGAAGGTCTTCACGCCCTTCTTCTTCTGCTCGTTGATGTAATCCTGGAACTTCTTTCCGCTCGACACGAAGGCCGCCAGCCGGTTGCCGGCATAGAAGTTCTCGCCCTTCCAGTTCAGCTGGTAAGCGACGAGCGGCCCTGGGATCTGCTGATTCGCGCGCACGTAGGCGAGCAACGTCTCGCGTTGTCCCCAGTGAGGCGACGTCCGCACGAAGTACACGTCGATGCCCCACGCCGTGAACACGACGGCGAGCGACAGGAGCGCGTAGACGACCAGGCGGCGCCAGCGCGCGACCATCAGCAGCAAGCACAGGGCAGCCGCGGCGGCGGTGAAGGCCCACAGGGCCGCGGAGAAGTCGAGCGACTGCGGCCAGGGGCGCTTGTAATTGTACGTGAACAGGTGCAGCAGCCTGGCCTGGCTCGGCTGTCCCTCGCGCACCATCGCGAGATCGCGCCCGACGAGGAACACGAGCAGCGCAGCGCCGAGCGCGACAGCGCCGAGCATCGCGCGCTCGTAGCTGACCACCGCGGCGGAGCGCGCCGGCTGCACCGGCGATGGGGCGCCGTTCGAGCGGCGCGCGAGCCCTCCCGCGCGGCCATCGAGGCGCAGCATGTCGTCGAGCAGGATCCCCGTGAGCATCGCCGCCGGCGGGACGGCCGGCAGGATGTAGTGATGGAACTTCGTCAGCATCAGCGAGAACAGCGCGAAGCCGAAGAGGAACCACATCGCCAGGAACACCGAGGCGTCGCCCTGGCGGACGTCGGCCGAGCCGCGCTCCCCCGGCGCCGCCCCCTCGCGCCGCCTGAGCCACCACACGAGCGACGCCGGCACGAGCCCGGTCCACGGGAACATCGCGTAGCCGAGCTGCCACACGTAATAGCGGAAGCTCACGTCGTCGCCCTCGTTCGTGTCGTGGACGTGGGTGAAGGCGCGCTTGAACATGTCGTGGAACAGGAGCCTGTCGGTGAACGGCTGGCCGTGCCGCGCGTACATCGCGACGAACCAGGGCAACGCGACGCACGCGAGCACGAGCAGCCCGACGGGGATCTCCATCTTGAGCACGTCGCGGTACCGGCGGGAGACGACGACGTAGCCGAGCGCGCAGAGCACCGGGAGCCCGAAGCCGGCCGGCCCCTTGGCCATCGTGGACAGGGCAGCGAAGAACCACGCCGCGAGGAAGAGGAGCCGCTGGACGCGCCGCTCGCCCCAGCTGGCGTACAGGACGATCCCGAGCGTCTGCACCCAGACGAGCGCCTGGAGCGCAGGCTGAAGGCCGGGGAGCACGGGCAACACCGAACGGCAGGCCTCGTTGCCGGGCAGACCGCAGTTGCCCGGTGAGCCCGAGCTGAAGACGTCGCCGCGGAAGTGGAGGCCGAAGGGCGAAAGGCCGATCTCGACGTGACGCGAGAGCAGGTAGAGGATCTGCGGCAGCGCGCAGACGAGGATCGCCCCCAGCACGAGGTGATAGGCCGAGAGGCCCACCTTGAGCGGGCCGAGATCCACCTCGTAGACGCGCGCCTCCTCCGCGTCGTCGGTGTGGATGCCGAGCAGGAGGAGCGCCATCGCCGCGGCCATCGTCGCGACGAACGGCATGTCGGTCATGGTCTGGTGGGAGACCAGGAACCACTGCGGCATCGTGGCGAGGACGAGCCCCGCGAGCAGCCCCGCGCGGCGGCTGAAGATCCGCGAGACGGCCTTGTAGAGGAGATAGACGGCGATGAGCGTCAGCACGAAGACGGGGAGCCTGACGGCCCACTCGGGCCACGGGGTGCGCCCCTCGGCGGCCGCCGAGAGCATCTCGCCCGAGCGGTAGCGGACGCCGAACGCGGCCATCGCGAGCGCCTGCATCCAGAAGTCGAGCACCGGCTTCGACCAGAACCAGCCGTCCTGCGCCCACCAGAGCGAGATCCAGTCGTTCCTGGCCAGGATCTCGCGCGCGACCTCGCCGTAGTGCGTCTCCCAGGGATCGGTGAGCGAGTGGCTCCCGAGCATGGGCAGGTAGAGCAGCGTGACGACGGCGACGAGCCAGAAGCCGTGCCGCCGGCCGAGGGGGCGCGGAGTTCCCGCCTCGTCGACGCGGCAGGGGCCGAGGCGCTCGCCGAACCGGAACGCACCGATGACCGCCGTGAGAAACGCGGCAGGGACGGCGATGGCGGGCACCGCCAGCGAGAGCAGCGTCGGCGCGCCGTCCGACGAGAGGGGGCTCGGCGAGAAGAAGCCCGCGACGCTCAGCGTGATCAGGACGAAGAGCGCGACGAGCCCACCGCCGAGCAGCGCGAGCGGGCCGAGGAGGTCGCGGATCCCGACGCGCGTGGCGACGCGCTCGGGGGGATCGTCGAACGTGCCGAGCAGATCGAGCAGACCGATCGCCGCGATGGCGACGCCGAGCGCGCCGATCGGGACACCCCAGCGCAGCTGAGGCGCGAGCGCCATCACGACGAACGTGAGGAGGGCACCCGCGGCGGACACGGCAGCGCCACGCCAGCGGAGCGGGTTGCCCTGCGGCACGAGGCGAGCCTCCTCGGCGTCGGCCGTGGCCTCGGCCATCCCGCCCCTGCCGTCGCTCTCTGCCGACCCGTCGCCAGCGGAAGGCGCGCGCGGCTCAGGTGCGCTGGGGCTCTCCAGATCGCCCGCGGCCGTCCCGTCGCGGGCGTCCGCGGGCGCACCGCTGCGTTTGTCGTGTGTGTCGTTCATGGCTGCGCCAACCGCGGAACGAGGCGCGGCCCTGGCGTAGCAACTCCAGGTCGCCGGGCAAAGCAGCGGTCGCATGCGCCCGCGCTGCGATCCCGACCGCGCGCGCCCCCGCGAGCGACGCGCGCTGTACCGTAGATGGATCGGTGGGCCTCACGCGCCCAGGAAGGCGCCCCGCCCCGTTCGCGTGCCTGGCCGGCGCGACAGGAGCAGGGGCGGGTCGACACCCACGGCCAGGCAGCGGCCGCGGCGGGCGCCTACTTCGTCAGGCGCGCGATCTCTTCCTTGATGATCGTCTCGGCGAGCACCGGCACGACCTCCCACACGACGCGCTCCACGATGTCGCGGGACAGCGCCATCACGGCCTCCACCTGCTCGGAGGTGAGGCCGAGGCCCTCGAGCTTGCTCGCCATCTGGCCGTTGACCTGCGCGGAGGCGGTCGCGGCGACGGCGGCAGGCCCCGTCGCGGTCTTCGGCACGCCGGACACCGGCGTCGGCGAGAAGGCCATCGTCGTCGTGACCGGCACGTTCGCCGAGCCGCCTGGCGCCGTCTTGACGGAGGCCTGGGCCGGCGCAGCGCTCGTGGCCGGCGCGTTGGGCGTGTAGATGAGGGTCTTCGCGCGCTGGAGCGGGCTCGCTGCCGCCTGCTGCGCGGCGGCCGCGGGCTGCGCGGCGGCCGCGGGCTGCGCCGCAGGAGAGCGCGCGGGCGCAGGCGCCGCGGCGGCAGGGGCCGCTGCGGCGGCGGGCTTCGCTTCGCCGCGCGACGCCAGCAGCTTCTTGACCTTGTCGATCATCTGCTGGGTGTCGAACGGCTTGTCCATGTGATCGTCCGCTTGCGCGCCCGATCCCTTCGCGGGGTCGAACGGGTTCTGCTTGGACGACAGGATCAGGACGGGCGTCGCCGGTGAGGCCTGTTTGATCGCCTTGCACAGCTCGTAGCCGTTCTTCGGCTCGAGCGTGACGTCGGCGATCACCAGGTCGGGTTTATCGCTCTTGAGCTTCTGCAGCGCAGCGTCGGCGCTGCTCGCCGTCACGACGCGGAAATCCTGACCCGCAAAGGTGATTTCGAGCACTTTGCGCATGGTCACGCTGTCGTCTACGGCGAGAAGGGTGCTGGCCACGAACGGGTCTCCTCTCAGATGGCGAGAAAGCGGCGACGGCTCTGGATATCTTCGGCTCCCGTCGCGCGATGTGTCAACATTCGCGGTGTATTTCGCCCCCGCGGGCCCCGCGGATGGGCGTTTTTCCGCGCCGGTAGAGCCCGGTCCCACGCTGGTGGGCGGAGCCGAGGCGCCCCGATGAGCTCTACATGCGTCCGCTCCGACCCGCCACTCCGCCGAGCCACGAAGACAAAGCCGCCGAAACGACCGGCGTCCACCCGGCCGCCCAGGTACGACCTCCGCAGGATGGCCGCTGGACGGTGCCCGCCGAGCTGGATCGGCGCCCGCTGGACGGGGCCGTCCGTGCGCTGGCCGAGGTGTCGTGGTCCGACGCGCGCCGGTTGATCGAGACCGGCAAGGTGCTGGTCGGGAGCGCGGTGGCGACGAGCGCCCGTCGGCGGGTGCTCGGCGGGGAGCTGCTCGAGATCCGCCTGCACGCGCCGAGGCCCGAGACGGTGCGGCGGCGCAAGCTCGAGGGCGAGCTCGTGGTCTACGCGGACGCGAGCGTCGTCGTGGTGAACAAGCCCGCCGGGGTGAGCACCATCCCGTACGGCGACGAGGCCCCCGCGGAGCAGGCCGCGACCCTCGACGCGCTGGTGCGCGAGGTGCTGGCCAGGCGCGACCGCCTGCGCGGGCGCGCGCCGCTCGGCGTGGTGCAGCGCCTCGACAAGGGGACGAGCGGGCTGCTGGTCTTCGCGCGGACGCTCGCCGCGAAGAAGCACCTCGCGCAGCAGCTCCGCGTCCGCGCGATGCACCGGCAGTACCTGGCGCTCGCGCACGGCGCCGTCCCGCGCGGCACCTACCGCAGCTACCTCGTCGAGGATCGGGGCGACGGGCTGCGCGGCTCGGCGCGAGACGGGCGGCGCGAGGGGCAGCTCGCGGTGACGCACGTGGAGCCGATCGAGGTGCTCCGAGGGCCGCAGGAGGGAGCCGGCGCCGGGGGCGTGACGCTCGTCGCGTGCCGGCTCGAGACGGGACGCACGCACCAGATCCGCATCCACCTCGCGGAGGCCGGGCACCCGCTCGTCGGCGAGACCGTCTACGTGCGGGACTACCGCGGGACGAGGATCCCGGCCGCGCGGCTGATGCTCCACGCGGCCGAGCTCGGCTTCAACCACCCGGCCGACGATCGGCCGATGCGCTTCCAGACGCCGCCGCCCCCGGACTTCGACGACGTGCTCGAGCGGCTCCGCGCGCCGCAGCGGAAGGGCGCTACTTGACCTTGCCGCGGACCTCGGTCATCGCCGCGGCCGTGGCGTCGACCAGCGGCATGACCTTCGCGTAGTCCATCCGCGTCGGGCCGAGCACGCCCACGGTCCCGGCGACGCGGCCGTTCTCCATGTACGGCGCGGCGACGAGGCTGAGCTGGCCTCCGCCAAGGTCGCCCGCCTCGCTGCCGACGAACACGGTGACCTCACCCGCGCCGGCGGCGAGCGTCCGGTCGAGCAGATCGACGAGCTCCTCGCGCTCCTCGAGCGCCTTCATCAGCTTCTTGAGCCGGTCGACGTCGGCGTACTCAGGCAGATCGATCAGGCGGTTCTGCCCCTCGATGACGACCTCGCTCCGCCGGGTCACGTCGGCCGTCGCCTTGCTGCCGAGCTCGAAGGCGCGGCGCCTCAGCGCGTCGATCTGGAGGCGCTCGTCGGCGAGGCGGCGGGCGAACAGGTCCCGGATCTCGCCCAGCGTGCGCCCCTCGATGACGTCGGTGAGCAGGTTGTGGATCCGGGTGAGCTCGCCCTCGTTGATCGCCTCGTCGGCCGAGATGAAGCGGTTCGCGACCGAGCCGTCGGCGAAGACGAGCACCGCGAGCAGCTGCCCGGGCTTGGTCGGGATGAAGCGCAGCTGGGCGAGGGCGCGGAGCTCCGCCCGCGGCGCCGCGACGACGGCCGCGGCGCCGGACAGCTCCGAGAGGTAGCGCCCGGTCTCGCGGAGCGGATCGTTCGCCCCCGCGTAGATCTCGGTGAACCTCGCGCTCAGCTCGGCCTGCTGCTCGGGGGACAGCGACCGGAGCTCGACGAGCGCGTCGATGAACAGCCGGAGCGCGCGATCGGTCGGGATCCGCCCGGCAGAGGTGTGCGGCTGGTGGAGGTACCCCGCCTCCTCGAGGTCGGCGAGCACGTTGCGGATCGAAGCGGCCGAGAGATCCAGCCCGTATTTCCGGGCAAGCGTCCTGCTGCCAACTGGGTCGCCCGTTGCGATGAACTCGGTGACCGCGGCGAACAGGATCTTTCGAGCTCGGTTGGAAAGATCACCCATGTCAGTTGCATGCAGCGCACAAGCGCGGCGCGGTGGCTACCTGGACCAGGGACCGCCCGGACCGGGAAGCCATGCGGGCCGGACCTTCGCTTCCGTACGTCAAGCTGCGCGTGCGGGCGCTTGACCCACGGACGCGCATGCGACCCATTTTGAGGGGATCGCGCGGCCCGGTCAAATGTCGCGGTAGGATCGGGCAGTAGCCGCTAGCCAGCCACCCCGCGCACGGGGGGCCCCGCTCCACCGGATGGCGGCGCGGCCGGCCACTCGGCCACGTGGTCGTGGTCGTGGTCGTAGTCACTTGCCCCCCCGAGAGGGTCGGCCTGCCTTGCTTCGCACGAGGGATGTACCGCAACGATGCCGCCCGCACGCCATGCCGCCGCTGCCTGCGCGCTCGCCCTCGCGCTCGGCCCCCTCGCCGTCGCGCCGAGCGCGCAGGGCAAGCCGAAGGTCAGGTACCACCAGGACTGGGCGAAGCACCCGTCGGCGCGCTACGCGGCGATGAGCGCGGAGCAATGCCGTGCGGCGCTCACGCAGCGGAAGATCGCGTTCCAGCCGGTGCAGCGCGCGCCGGGGGTGCTCGCTCCGGTGCGGCTGATGCAGGGGGTCGGCGGGGTCCTCTACCGGACGGCGCTGCCGGCCCATCAACGCGCGGGAAACCCGCACGACGTCTTCGACTGCCGCCTCGCGCTGGCGCTCTCGGACTTCAGCCGGATCCTCCGCGCGCACGACATCGACGAGGTGCTGATGTTCTCGGCCTGGCGGCCTCCGGCCAGGATGTGGCCCGAGGGCAGGCTCGCCACGAGGCACCCCGGCGGGCTCGCGATCGACCCCTACAGGTTCGTCAAGGAGCGCGTCGGCGGCGGGTTCGCGGAGGACTGGATCGAGGTGGAGCGCGACTTCGTCGGCAGGCGCGGCGCGCCGGTCTGCGGCGAAAGCGCCGGCCCGACCGGGCGGCCCCGCGGGGCCGGCAAGGGGGCGGTCGGCGGCCCTCCAGCGGACGCGGCGGCGCGAGAGCTGCGATCCATCGTGTGCGAGGCCGTGGACCAGCACATCTTCACGTCGATCCTCACGCCCAACTACGACCGGGCGCACAAAAATCACCTGCATCTCGAGGTGACCCCCGGCGTCCAATGGCATCTCGTGCGCTGATCCGGGAGGGGCCGTCCTCCGTCCTCCCGCGCGCAAACCCGCTCTCCCTTCGAGGTCGACCCGCTATGTTAGCCCGCGTGCCCGCACGAAGACCCCCGCTCTCCCGCGCGTCCGCCGCGCTGGCGCTCGCCGCCGTCGCGCTGTCGTTCACGTTCGTCGGCTGCCCGTGCGTCAGCGGTCCCGTGAACGCGAGCCCCGCCCTCCGCTGGTTCCTGTTCTCGAACTTCGGCGCCAGCAAGATCTGCCCCGAGATGCTGAAGAGCGGGGTCTCGCTGCGCCTGCAGGACAGATCGGCGTCCATGGGACGGTTCTTCCCGATGCAGTGCTCGTACGACGTCAACGACGCGGCCCAGACGATCACGGTCCACATCGCCGGCACCGGCTACGGCTACATGCAGCCGGCCAAGCGGGTGGGCTTCTCGCTCACGACGTCCGTCGAGTACCGGCCCGACTTCCAGCTCGCGGACGATAACGTCTACGTGTGGGGACGGCTGAACCGGATCGTGCAAGGCCCCAGCTTCCAGCTGGGCTACGTCGAGAACCCGGTCATCGACGTGATGGCCAACGTCCCGCCGTTCGGAGGGCTCGCCAACCTGCTCGGCAACCAGATCGTCGCTGGCGAGCTGACCCGCGGGTTCACCGTCCTCTACAACGAGGAGACCGGGAAGGACTTCACGCTGGGCATCCTCATGCCGCCCCAGCGACCTCACCACCCGTTCGAGGCGGAGGACGAGGAGCGGTACACGTTCGCGAACGAGACCGTCGAGGTGTACGCGAACCAGCGCGACTACCTCGGGCCGTTCGAGGTCGCCGACTCGGACCAGGCGCTCTACCTCAAGGTCAGCGCGCAGGGCGCGCCCGTGGACCTCATGATCGTCGACAAGCCCACCGGCGACGCGTGGCGCGAGGCGTACCAGACCGGCAAGCCGCTCGGCCCCCCGCCAGGCCCGGTGCAGGCAGGCGGCCCTCTCCAGCCCGGGATCATCGAGACCCGCCGCTACGCGCTGCGCCCGGGCCTCTACTACGTCGTCATCGACAACACGGCGGCGGCCGGCCTGGTCGCGCCTCCCATCACGCTGCTCAGCCCCCTCGGGGGTTCGGCGGCTCAGATCAGCTACATGGCGCAGGTCGGCGAGTAGCGCCGACGAGCGGAGCACAGGCAGCATCGGCGAGGTCGCGCCACGTGGGCTCGGTCACCGGCCTTGACGCGGTTCGCCGCGAACGGGATAAACTTGCCATGGCCGTCATGGAGAGAGAGGGGAGCAGCGCCAGCCACGTGGACCAACTTGCCCTCGACCGGCTCCGCGCTCGCCTCCAGGCGTACATGGCGAAGAAGGGGCTGAGATCGACGGCGCAGCGCCGGCTGATCGTCGACACGTTCTTCTCCGGCGCCCCGCACATGACCATCGAGGACCTGCTCGCGGAGGTGCGCGCGCACGACCGAGGCATCGGGTACGCGACGGTGTACCGCACGCTCAAGCTGCTCGCGGAGTGCGGCGTGGCCTCCGAACGACGGTTCGGGGACGGCCTTAGCCGCTACGAGCTGGCGGACGACGCCAGCGCGCACCACGACCACCTGATCTGCGTCAACTGCGGAAAGATCATCGAGTTCGAGGAGCCGCGGATCGAGGCGCTCCAGGAAGAGATCGCCGCGAAGTACGGCTTCGACGTGACCTGGCACAAGCACGAGATGTACGGCGTCTGCGCGGACTGCCGCGACGCCAAGGACACCACGCCCGACGTCTCGTAGCCCGCCCCGGCGCGGCGAGGAGCCCCGCGCCGGCGACCGCGCCCGGCGCTCAGCTCTTCGCGTCGAGCGCGCGGGCGTGGACGACGGCCATGACGCCGCCGAGCAGCGAGGCGATGGGCGCGTAGGCCGGCGGGAGCACGAACGCGGCGATGACCGCGGCGCCGACGAGCGCCGGGGCGACGCTGAGCGCGAGCCCGACGCGCGCCTCGAGGCGCGTGCGGTGCGCGAGCGCGAGGGAGAGCGCGGCGTCGCGGACGTCGTCCGACGCGAGGACCGTGGAGAAATCGGCGGGCGCCGAGCCGGCGGCGCCGAGCGCCACGGAGACGTCCGCGGCGCCGAGCGCGGCGTCGTCGACGCCCGCGTGGCCGAGGACGGCGACGCTCGTGCCCGCGTCGATCAGGCGACGCACCTCCGTGCCGCGATCCGCGGGGAGGATCTCGGGGCGGATGTGATCGATGTCGAGCGAGCGGCCGATCGCCTCGCACGTCTCGCGCGCGTCGCCCGACATCAGCACGGGCTCGATCTGCGCGTCGAGCAGGTGCTGGATGGCGGCCCGCGCCCCGGGGCGCAGCCCGTCCTGCAGGCCGATGATGCCGACGAGGCGAGCGCCGACCGCGACGAGGACCACCGTGCGCCCCAGCGCCTCGAGCTCGGCGACGCGGCTCTCGGCCGCCGCGATCGAGATCCGCTGCTCGAGCATGAGCGCGCGGTTGCCGACGCAGAGCTCCTCGCCGGACGAGGTGACGGCCGTCACGCCGAGGCCGGGATGGAAGTTGGGGTTGCGCACGCCGTCGGGCCGCAAGCCGCGGGCGCGCGCGGCGCGGACGATCGCCGTCGCGACGGGGTGCTCCTCGGTGCGCTCCGCCCCGGCCGCGAGCGCGAGCACGTCGCTCGGCTTGAGCTTCTGGCCGGTCGCCTCCAGCTCCGCGAGCTCGGGCTCGCCGAGCAGCAGCGTGCCGCGGGCGCAGAACACGGCGACCGAGGTCTTCCCTGCGCGATCCCAGGCGTCGGCGCTCTTGTAGACGATGCCCCGGCGGAGCCCGAGCAAGATGCCCCGCGCGACGTGCACCGAGGCGATGGACGCCGTGATCGCCGTGGACAGCGCGGCGAGCACGGCGGCCGCGGTCATCGCGATCTCGACCGGAGCGCGCCCGGCGACGAAGGCGGAGAGCGCGCCGATCGCCGCGGCGCCGATCGCCCAGCGCTCGGTCAGGGCGCGGGAGGCCTGCGCGATGGGCGCGAGGGCGTCCGCGCGCCGGCGGGCGTCGAGCAGGACGCGCGCGACCGCGCGATCGCCGCCGGAGAAGGTGCACGCGCCGACGAGGCGACCCCGGACCACGGTGGCCCCGGCGACGACCGGGTCGCCGTCGCGGCGGCGGGTCGGCGTGGTCGCGCCGATCCAGGGGAGCACCTCGACGTCGCCGCCCGTGACGACGAGGTCGACGGGGACGATCTCCCCCGCGTCGACCTGGACGCTCTCGCCCGGTCGCAGCTCGTAGAGCTCATCCCCGGCGCCCTCGACAGGACCGCCGTCGCCGCCGCGCTGAGGGGCGCGGTCGGCAGGCGCCTGGCCCTGCGCCCACGCGCCAGGCGGCCGGCGCGCCGGGGTCGAGAGCACGGATCCGATCCACGCCCGCTCCGCGAACACGCGATGTCGGGCGCTCTCGATGAGCCACGCGCTGATCGCGCTGGCGGTGGCGATCACACCGGCGAGCGACGCGGCCTCGGCCGCGAGGGCGCGGTCCTGACCGAAGAGGGCCCAGACGGCGGCGACGAGCCCGCCAAGGACGGGGGCGAGCATCGGCGCAGGGTGCGGATCGGTGGCGTCGCGCGCGGTCGTGGCGGCGCGGCCAAGGAGCATCCCGGCGCTCACCGTGGCGAGCACGATCCGCGCGCCGATGACGAGCTTCGCGTCCCCGGCGAGGGTGAGCGCGACGGCCAGCGTCCCCGCGATGATCGCGAGCACGAGCAGGAGCGCGCCGATGTCCCGCGCCTCGAGCGCGTCGTAGCGCTGCGGATCCTCGCTCAGGATGGTGTTCCCGATGGGCTCGAGCAGCGCGCGATCGTCGTCGAGGACGGGCAGATCGGGGAGCTTCTCGTCGAGCGGCACGGGGGGGAACGCGTTCACGATCGGCGCGTCGAGATCGGCGACGCGCGCCGCGCCCTCGTCGGCGATCGCCCGCGCGGGCTCCGCGCGCGGGGTGCGCGGGGTGGAGGCGTGGTGCCCTCCGGCGCCGGGCGGCGCGCCCGACGGCAGCCCCCGGGGAGGAGCGCCGGCGAAGGGCGCGCCCGACGCCGCGAGGCCCGAAGGCCGGCCGTCCCCCGGCGCAGGCGGCGCTTCACCGAGGAAGGCGTGGCGGCACCGCGCGTTGCAGAAGTAATGGAAGCGCTGATCGAAGATCGCCACCTGCCCCGCGCGCAGGGGATCGATCAGCTTGCTGCAGCCCGAGCACGGGACGGGTGCGACGGCGGGACCCGCGGCGCGCGAGGCGACCACCTCAACCTGCAGCCGGCGTCTCGGCGAGCGCGGCCTCGACCTCGGCCAGCGCCTCGTCGATCTGCGCCTCGCTCACGATCAGGGGCGGCGTGAACCGGAGCACGCTGCTGCCCGCGATCGTGAGCAGCACGCCCCGATCGCGCGCGCGGCCGAGGGCGGCGCGCGCGTCGACGGTCGGCGCGAGGATGAGCCCGCGGAGCAACCCGCGCCCGCGCTCGCCGAGGCACACGCCCGGCAGGCGCGCGGCGATCGCGGCGAGGCCGCGGCCGAGCTGCTCGCCGCGCTTCACGGCGGCCTCGCACAGCTTCTCTTCCTCGATGACCGCGAGCACCGTGCGCGCCGTGGCGGAGGCGAGCGCGTTGCCCCCGTAGGTCGAGCCGTGCGAGCCCGGGGGCAGCGCGCCGTTGAGCCCCTCCCGCAGCACCAGCGCGCCGACCGGGAACCCGCCGCCGAGCCCCTTCGCGAGCGCCGCGGCGTCGCCCTGGACGCCGTCGTACATCGCGCCGAGCCAGTGCCCCGTGCGCCCGATGCCGGTCTGCACCTCGTCGATGAGCAGCAGCGCGCCGTGCTCGTCGGCGATGCGCCGCAGCTCGGCGAGGAAGCCGGCCGGGGCCGGCAGCACGCCGCCCTCCCCTTGCACCGGCTCCACGAGGATCCCCGCGACGTCCGGGCCCATGGCCGCCCGCACCGCCGCCGCGTCTCCGTACGGCACGTGCGTGACGCCGTCGAGCGAAGGGCCGAAGCCCTCGCGGTACTTCGGCGTCCCGGTCAGGGCGACCGCGCCGAGGGTGCGGCCGTGAAACGCGTTGTCGAACGCGATGATCCGGTAGCGCCCCTCCTCGCCCCGGTTGAAGAAATGGCGGCGCGCGAGCTTGAGCATCGCCTCGTTCGCCTCCGCGCCCGAGTTGCAGAAGAAGGCGCGGTCGAAGCCGGTCTTCGCGCAGAGCTCCTCGGCGAGGCGGAGGTTCTCGGCGTTGAAGAAATAGTTGGAGACGTGCATCAGGCGACCCGCCTGCTCGGAGATGGTCGCCACGAGCCGCGGGTGAGCGTGCCCGAGCGAAGCCACTGCCACCCCCGCGCACATGTCAAGGTACCGGCGCCCCTCCGTGTCGAAGAGCTCGCAACCCCTGCCGCGGTCGAGGACGAACGGCGGCTGGCGGTAGTTGCCGAGCAGGTGCTTCTGCGCCGCGAGGAGCGGCGCGCTGACCGGCGTCGAGGCGTTCGCCGGAGGAGGTTCGGCGGCGGGGCTTGTGGCGATGCTCATGGGGGCGATCTAACGCCGGGCGGGGGGTCGGAGCAAACGCTCGATGCAGCGCCCGCAGCGGATCGTGGAGACCCGGGCAATCTGAGCGGCCCGAGCGCGGCCCGAGCGCGGCCCGAGCCCGCGCGCCGGCCCCCCGCGGGCGTCCTGGGCCGGCGCGGCGGCGAGCGCCGGCGTGCTCGGACGGCGGCGCTCGCCTCCGGGCCGACCATGGGCCTGGCGATTGCCAGCGGATCGCGGCTGGTTATAGTGCCGCCGTCCTATGAGCGATTCGGAACAAAATGGGTCGAACCAGAACACGGGGGAGACGGCAGAGGCGCACGCGGAGCGCGCAGAGGCCGCGGAGCAGCAGGCGCCCACCCCCGAAGACAAGCTAGGCGAGGTGCAGGCCGAGGCCGCGCGGATGCGCGAGCAGCTGCTGCGCACCGCCGCGGATTTCGACAACTTCCGTAAGCGCTCCCGGCGCGAGGTCGAAGAGGCGCAGCGCCGCGGCCGCGAGTCGATCCTGAAGGATCTGCTCCCGGTCTTCGACAACCTCGAGCGCGCCGCCAGCCACGCCGAGAGCGCGCCGGACGTGAAGTCGGTCGCCGAGGGCGTCCGGATCGTGACGAAGCAGTTCGTCGACACGCTGGAGCGCATGGGCATCAAGCGCATCGCCGCGGTCGGCAAGCCCTTCGATCCCAGCGTGCACGAGGCCATCCAGCAGCTCGACTCGACCGAGCACCCCGCCGGCGTCGTGATCGCGGAGGTCCAGCCGGGATACATGCTGGGCGATTACCTGATCCGCGCGGCCATGGTCGTCGTCTCGAAGGGCTCGCCCGTCGAGCCGGCGCCCGCGGCGAACTGAGCCTCCGCGCGGCGTCGCGCCGGCTCCCTCGGCGCACACCCCCGGCACGGTGCGCATCCTGGCGGTGATCCTGTCCGGGATCTGCCGCGCCCCGCTACCTCGCCGCACGATCTCCCCAAATATCGCGGGCGCCCAGGTCGTCTCCCCACCCGGCGAGCATCCAGGCCTGTAGTATCTTTCGCCGCATATGGGGAAGGTGATCGGCATCGATCTCGGGACGACGAACTCGTGCGTGGCTGTCGTCGAAGGGGCAGGCGTCTCCTCGGCCAACGATGTTCGGGTGATCCCGAACGCCGAGGGCGCGCGCACCACGCCGTCCGTGGTCGGCTTCCCCGCGAGCGGTGAGCGCCTGGTCGGACAGGTCGCGCGCCGCCAGGCGGTCACGAACCCGCAGAACACCATCTATGCGGTGAAGCGGCTGATGGGCCGCAAGTTCACAGCGCCCGAGGTCAGCAAGCAGATCAGCCTCGCCCCCTACAAGATCGTCGAGGCGCCGAACAGCGACGCGTGGGTCGAGGTCAAGGGGCGCAACTACTCGCCGCCCGAGATCTCCGCGGTGATCCTCGGCCAGATGAAGCAGGTCGCCGAGCGGTTCCTCGGCGAGCCCGTGACGGAGGCGGTGGTCACCGTCCCCGCCTACTTCGACGACGCGCAGCGGCAGGCGACGAAGGACGCAGGGCGGATCGCCGGGCTGGACGTGCGCCGGATCATCAACGAGCCGACCGCCGCGGCGCTCGCCTACGGCCTCGACAAGGTGAAGGCCGAGACGATCGCGGTGTACGATCTCGGCGGAGGCACGTTCGATATCTCGATCCTCGAGATCGCAAGCGGGGTCTTCAGCGTCAAGGCGACCGGCGGCGACACGCACCTCGGCGGCGAGGACTTCGATCAGCGGATCATCGACCTGCTCGCCGACGAGTTCGAGGGGAAGAGCCGCATCGATCTGCGCCGGGACCGCATGGCGCTGCAGCGGCTCAAGGAGGCGGCCGAGAAGGCGAAGCATGAGCTCTCGTCGTCGCTCGAGACCGAGATCAACATCCCCTTCATCGCCGTCGGCCCGGGCGGCGGGCCGCTCCACCTCGAGCGGACGATGCGGCGCAACGAGCTCGAGATGCTCTGCGAGGGCCTCATCCGGCGGACCATCGACGTCTGTCGCGCGACGCTCGGGGACGCCAAGCTCCCCGTCTCCGCGGTCAACACGGTGGTCCTCGTCGGCGGCATGACCCGGATGCCCGCGGTGCAGGCGGCGGTGCGCGAGTTCTTCGGCCGGGAGCCGAACAAGGGCGTGAACCCCGACGAGGTCGTCGCGGTCGGGGCCGCGCTGCAGGGCGCCGCGCTCTCCGGACAGGTGGACGAGGTGCTGCTCCTCGACGTGACGCCGCTGTCGCTCGGCGTCGAGACCGGCGGCGGCGTGAGCTTCAAGCTCATCCCGCGCAACACGACCATCCCCACCGAGCGGAGCGAGATCTTCACGACGAGCGTCGACAACCAGAGCTTCGTCCCCGTGCACGTGCTCCAGGGCGAGCGCGAGATGGCCGCGGACTGCCGGAGCCTCGCCCGCTTCGAGCTCACAGGCATCCCTCCCGCCCCGCGCGGGCTGCCCAAGATCCAGGTCACCTTCCGCATCGACGAGAACGGGATCGTCCGCGTCGAGGCGCGGGATCTCGGGACGGGGCGGGTGCAGGAGATCCGGGTGACCCCCACGAGCGGCCTTACGCCGGACGAGGTCGAGCGGCTCGTCTCGGAGGGCGAGCGGTTCAAGGAGACCGACGCGCTCCGGCGCGATCTCGCCGAGCTCCGCAACCAGGCCGAGACCCTCGTCTACACGACCGAGCAGGCCCTCGAAGGCTACGGCGATCTGCTCGACGCCGAGCTCCTCGGCGAGGTCCACGCCGAGTGCGCGGCGCTGCGGAAGCTGCTCGAGGCCGGCGGCGACCTCGACGCGCTCCGGGACGCGTACGCGCGTCTCGAGGGGGCGGCGTTCCGGATCGCGGAGTCGATGTATGGAGGGGACGATGACGCCGGCGCAAACAAGGCCGTCGAGACATGACGCGCGGCTAGGCGACGCGGCCGGCGCGGCGGCGCCGGCGCGCGCGCCGATCGCGGGCCGTCCCCTCCGGAGCGCCGCGCGCGCCAAAGGCGCGAGGCTGCGTGGGGCGCAGGCGGGGCGATGCTGAGCGAGACCTTCGGGCGGTATCGCTTGCTCGAGCGCCTGGGCGAAGGCGGCATGGCCGAGGTCTTCAAGGCGAAGAGCTTCGGCGTCGAGGGGTTCGAGAAGGTCCTCGTCATCAAGCGCATCCTCCCCAAGCTGGCCGAGCAGGGGCGCTTCGTGGACATGTTCGTGCACGAGGCCAAGCTCGCCGTGCGCCTCTCGCACGCGAACATCGTGCAGGTGTTCGACCTCGGCCGCGTCGACCATCCGAACGGCGATCCGACCAGCTACTTCATCGCGATGGAGTACGTCCCCGGGCTCGACCTGGCGACGCTCCTCGCCCGCTGCCGGAGGGCGAAGAAGCCGATCCCCCTCGCCATGGCCGTCTTCATGACGGCCGAGATCGCGAAGGCGCTCGATCACGCGCACCGGCGGCGCGACGAGCAGTCGCGCCCCCTCGGCATCGTCCACCGCGACATCTCTCCGCAGAACATCCTGCTCTCCTGGGAGGGCGAGGTGAAGGTCACCGACTTCGGCATCGCGAAGGCGACGCAATCGATGACCGACGAGGAGGTCGGCGAGAACCGCGCAGGGAGGATCCGCGGGAAGCTCGCCTACATGAGCCCCGAGCAGTCGCGCGCCGGCGCGATCGACGGTAGGAGCGATCTCTTCTCGCTCGGCACGGTGCTCTACGAGATGCTCGCCGGGTCGAACCCGTTCGCGGCGCCGACGGCGTTCGAGATCATGCGGCGGCTGCAGGCGAGCGAGTATCCGCCGCTCGCGCTCGTGCGCCCCGACGTGCCCCGGTCGCTCGTCGACGTCGTGAGCACGATGCTCGCGAAGAACCCGGAGGATCGGTTCCCCGACGCCGGGCGGCTGCACGAGGCGCTCCTCGGCTTCTTCTACGCGACGGCCGAGCGGTTCGGGGCGAACGACCTCGCCGATTTCCTGGAGCCGTTTCACGAGGAGAAGAGCGCCGAGATCCAGGCGAGCGCCGTGCTCGAAGAGGAGCCGAACGGGGCCAACGAGCGCACGCCCGTCGAGGTGCCGCACACGACGAGCACGCGCAGCCGCTCGGCGTCGGGGCTCCTCCAGCTGCTCGAGAAGGCCGACAGCGGCCCGGCCGCGCGCGGGCTCGGCGAGCGGCGCGAGGTCACGGCGCTCGTGCTCATCTTCACGGGATCCGAGGACGACGCGGCGAGGCGCATGGCGCGGGCCCGCGACGTGCTGGCGCGCTACGGCGCGCTGCTGCTCGAGCAGGAGGCGTCGCAGCTGGTCGCCGTCTTCGGGCTCGGCGACGCCGACGGCCGCGACACGGAGGCCGCGGCGCGCGCCGCCCTCGTGATCCTGCGCTCGCGCGGCGGGGGCGCCGCGGTCTCCGCCGGCATCCACCTCGCCCGCATCCTCGTCGACAGCGCCGGCGCCCCGATCCGCGACGAGCGGCTCACCTCGCTCATCGCCTCCGCCCAGGCGCTCGCCCGCGCGACCGAGTCCCAGGTCGCCGTGTCGAACCTCACCGGGCGCGTCCTCCGCAACGCGTTCGCGACGGAGGAGCTGCCGGGCGCGGGCCGGACAGCGCCCGAGGGGGGGCGCGTCGTCACGTCCGCGCAGCCCCCGGACGGCGCGTACGGCCGCTTCATCGGCCGCCGTGAAGAGCTCAAGCAGCTCGGCGACATCCTGGCCGACGCCACGAGGAAGCGCGCGCAGATCGTCGTCATCCAGGGCGAGCGCGGCATCGGCAAGACGCGGCTGCTCGCCGAGATGGAGCGGCGGCTCTCGAAGGGCGACTACAACGTCGGTGTCTACGTCGCCTCGTGCCCGCACAACGGCGCCGACGTCCCGTGGAGCGGCCTCACCGCGATGCTCCAGGTGCTCTGCGGCATCCAGGAGGGCGACGACGAGGAGCGCATCCGCGCGGTGCTGCCGCGGCTCCGGGCGCTCGGCCTGCGCGACGACGAGTCCGCGGCCGTGCTCGGTCAGCTCGGCGCGGCGCTCGCCGAGAGGCGGGCGCCGCAGGGGACGACCGCGATCCTGCGCACGGCGTTCCCGCGCATGGTGCAGAGCCTCTGCGAGGATCGCCTCCACTGCTTCGCGTGGGACGACGCGCAGGCGATGGACCAGCTCACCGCCGAGACGCTGCTCGCCACCGCGGGCCGCGCCGGCGGGCTCCGCGCCGTGCTGATGCTGGCGACGCGCAGCGACCCGCCGCCGCTGCTCGAGGCGCACCCCCACTTCTACCGGCTCAAGGTCGGGGAGCTCTCGGACAGCGACAGCGCGCGCCTCATGTCGGCGCGCATCGGCACGAACTTCCTGCCGCCCGACGTTGTCGCCTTCTGCCGCGAGCGCGCCGGCGGCCACCCGCTCTTCCTCGAGGAGCTCATCAGGGAGCTCCTCGACTCCGGCGCGCTCAGCGTCGTCAGCGGCGTCGTGAAGGCGCGGCTCGACGGCGCGTCGGCGGTGCCGCGCTCGCTGCGCACGCTCATCGCGACCCGGGTGCGGCGGCTCGATCCGAGCGACCGCGCCGTGCTCCAGGCGGCGGCCATCCTCGGCGATCCGGTGCCGACCGAGGTCCTCGCCGCGCTCCTCCAGCAGAAGCTCCCCGCCGTGAACCGCGCGATCTCCGGGCTCGCGACCCGCGACCTCTTGCGGCTCAAGGGCCCCGCGCAGGCGAGCTTCGCGTCGCCCATGCACGGGGAGATCGTCCTCGACGCGATCCCCCCGGAGCTCCGCCGGGAGCTGCACGCCGCGGCCGCGGCGGCGTACGTCGCCGTCGTCGGCGAGGACGGCGCCGAGCACGCCGAGCGCATCGGGCAGCACTTCTACCAGGCCGGCGATCGCGACCGCGCCGCCACGTTCTACGCGCGCGCGGCGCTCCACAAGATCCGCGCGAGCCAGCTCGATCCGGCGCTCCGGCTCATCTTCCAGGCGCTCGATCTCGGCGACCACGCCCACCGCTCGCCGGCGGAGCTCTCCGCGTGGCTCGGCTCGCTCGCCGACGTCGTCGTGCGCGTGCGCTCCGCGCCCGATCTCGCCGACGTCGCCGCACGCGCGCTGCGGCGCATCGACGAGGCCGGCACGCCGGAGCAGAAGCTCTCGGCCCGCGTCGACCTGGCGCGCGCCCTCGGCGCGGTGGATCTCTTCGCCGACGCGTACGCGAGGCTCGAGGAGGCCTACGCCCTCGCCGGCGATCGGGAGGACCTCCGCCGCAAGGCGCTCGCCTGCGAGACGGAGATCGGCGTCCGGACGGGCGACTTCGCGCGCGCGGAGCGCGCCGTCGAGCAGCTCGAGGCGACCGGCGCGATCGACGATCCGAGGCTCTTGCTCGCGATCTCCCAGACGCGCGCGGCGACGGGCGACATCGAGGCGGCGCTCCGCGCCCTCGATCGGGCGGAGGCGCTCGGCGATCCGGGCGACCTCGCGGCGGCGAGCGAGCGCGAGAAGCAGCGCGTCCTCGTGCACGTGTTCCTGCGCGACTTCGACGCGGCGGTGCAGAGCTCCACCCGCGCCGTCGACCTCGCCCGGTCCGCGGGCCTGCGCTTCGAGACGGCCGCCGCGCTGCACAACCTCGGCGACGCGAGCCGGCGGCTCGGCGATCTGCCGCGCGCCTACGCGTCGCTCACCGAGTCGAAGGAGCTCGCCGAGGAGAGCGGCCACGAGCGCCTCGCCTCGATCAACCGCGCGCACCTCGCCTACCTGGACGGGCTGAGCGGCGCGGTCGGCGCCGGCGAGCTCCTGCGCGAGCTCGCGCGCTACGCCGACGCGCGCTCCTACCGCACCGACGCCCTCGAGAGCCGGTACCTGCTCGGCGCGCTCCTGAAGCAGCGGGGCCTGGTCAAGGAGGCGCGGCGCGAGCTCGCCGAGGTGCTCGATCTCGCGTCCGCATACGGCAACAAGCTCGTCGCGGACGACGCGCGCTCCGCGCTGTCCGAGCTCTGACCTCGCGCGCGCGTCGCGCGGCGATCGGCCCGCTAGCGCACCGAGGGCCCGGTAGCCGGCAGGTCGCTCTCGTGCCGCGCGCGCGTCTTCCGCATCACGCGCGCGTCTTCCACGTCACGCGCGCGCAACTCACTCGTCGGCGAGCTTCTTCTCGAGCGCCTCGAGGTGGGCGCGGACCTGCGGATCCGAGTCGCGCTGCGCCTCGATCTTGCGGACGGCGCTCATCACCGTCGTGTGATCGCGGTTGCCGAAGGCCCGCCCGATCTCCGGGAAGCTGCACTTCAGCCGCTGCTTGCAGAGGTACATCGCGACGTGGCGCGCGAAGGCCACGCTCTTGTGGCGGTCCTTCGAGGTGAGGTCGATCGAGCGCAGGTGGAAGTGGTGGCACACCGCGCGCTGGATGTCCTCGACGCTCATCATCTGCGCGCGCGGCGGCGACGTGGCCGTGATCTCGGCGCGCGCGAACGGGAGGTCGACGGGGCGGCCCGTGAGCGAGCTCTTGGCCGCCAGCCGGATCAGCGTCCCCTCGAGCTCGCGGACGTTGGAGCGGACCATCTGCGCGAGGTAAAGCGCCACGTCGTCCGTGAGCGCGATGCCCTCGAGCGCCGCCTTGTTCCGCACGATCGCGACGCGCGTCTCGAGCTCCGGCACCTGGATGTCGGCGACGAGCCCCCAGGAGAACCGCGAGACGAGCCGCTCTTCCATGCGCTCGAGGTTCTGGGGGTACTTGTCGCTCGTCACCACGATCTGCCGGTCGAGCGTGTGGAGCGCGTTGAAGGTGTGGAAGAACTCCTCCTGCGTCTGCTCGCGTCCGGCCAGGAACTGGATGTCGTCGACGAGCAGCACGTCGCAGCTCGACCTGTACCGCGTGCGGAACTCGTCCATCCGGTGGTGCTGGATGGCCGTGATGAAGTCGTTCGTGAATTTCTCGGCCGAGACGTAGATGATCCGCGCGTCCGGCCTGCCCTCGAAGACGCGGTGCGCGATCGCGTGCATCAGGTGGGTCTTGCCGAGCCCCGTGCCGCCGCAGATGAAGAGCGGGTTGTAGCGGCGTCCCCCGCCGCCCGCGGCCGCGATCGCGGCCGCGTGCGCCAGCTGGTTCGAGGGGCCCACGACGAAGCTCGCGAAGGTGTGCTTCGGGTTGAGGTCGTCCGGCATCGACGGGACGCGCCGGAGCGTCGGCTCGGGGCGGGGCGCCGGCACCGGCGCCGCGCTCGACGGACGCACAACGAGCGCCCGCGGACGCACCGGGGTGAGCTCCACACGCTGCGCAATGGGCGCGTCGAGGTTCTGATCCACCGTCCACGCGACCTGGACCGACCAGCCGGTGAGCTCTCGGATCTTGTCCGTGAGCGCTGGCAGGAAATTGTCCCTGACCCACTCGAGGACGAACTCGTTCTGGACACGCAGCGTCAGGACGCCGTCGGTCAGATCATCGAACTGAACTCCCCCGAACCACTGATCGAAAGTGGCCGGGGAAAGCGTCCGCGTATGCTCGATCGCCCGATCGAAGACCTCGCGCGGCTCGTGTTTCGGAATCGTCAT